>NZ_JAMSHM010000001.1:0-2039154 GCF_040147045.1 Halomonas sp. EF61
CAGTCTCTTTGACTGGCGAGAGTGGCGGTCAGCTCACGACTGCGCCATCTCCTGTACGCGCTTCATCATGTCCGGGTTCTGCTGGATAGCCTGACCGATAGCGTTGAAGGTCTCGACCTCGAGCCCGCTCTGCTGGACGGCTTCGACCATCTTCTGGTTGGCCTCGGTACGCACATCCTGCTGGGCCTGCTGGCCTTCGGCTTCCTGCAGCTGCTGGGTGTAGTCCTGAGAAATCGCGGCGATCTCCTTGGAAGCGTCGGCGAATTTCTCGAGCTGGGCATCAGAGAAATTCTGCGCCTGAGCGGCAGCCTCGACGTCAGCGTTGCCTGACGCCTGCGCGTTTGCTTCCTGGGCATGGGCGGTGGCGCTCATCAGACCAGCAGAAAGCAGGGCGGCGGTGATCAGGGCGGTGAATCGTTGCATGAAGTCCTCCAGGAGGTGGTTGAGAATTCGTCAATCGCTCGCACAGTGTGACGACGCAGTTGCATGAGGGTTCCCCACAATCGTGTTACGAAATGCAAGCCATTTTCGCCTCCGCGTCGCCGGTCGGCGACAACCGCCAGAGGCCACGGCAGGCCATGGGGATAAGCGTCATGATACGCCACGCAATTCTTCGGCGAAGCACCGAAAAAGGCGTGTTGCCTGCCACTGCTGAACATCTTGCAAAAACGCCTCCGGCCAAGTCGGCCGGAGGCGTTGTCATGACACCGCCCGACTAGCCGTAGGCCAGGTTGGGCAGCCAGGTGACCAGCGCCGGGAACATGATCACCAGCAGCAGGCCCACCGCTTGCAGCGCAAGGAAGGGAAAGGACGAGCGGAAGATCTGGCCCATGGTGATATGCGGCGGACACACCCCCTTGATGTAGAACAGCGCATAGCCGAACGGCGGGCTGAGGAAGGACATCTGCATATTGACCAGGTAGATCACCCCGAACCACAGCGAGACGTCGGCGGGGTCCACCCCGGGCAGGCCAAATACCCCGGTGAAGTCCAGCCCCTTGATCAGCGGTACGAAGATCGGCACCGCCAGGAGCAGGATACCGACCCAGTCCAGGAACATCCCCAGCGCCACCAGCAGCACCATCATCAGCGCCAGCACCGCGTAGGGGCCAAGCCCTGCCCCGGCGATCAGCTCCTGCACGAAGGTCTGGCCGCCCTGCAGGATGTAGAAGCCGACGAAGATGCTGGCACCGAAGATGATCCACATGACCATGGCGGTCGCCACCAGGGTGGTCATGCAGGCGGCGTGCAGGTTGGGCCAGGTCAGCCGCTTGTGCATCGCCGCCACCACCAGCGCACCGAAGGTGCCGATACCCGCCGCCTCCACCGGGGTCGCCACCCCGGTGAAGATGATGCCGAGCACCAGCAACACCAGGGCGATAGGCGCCAGCATATTGCGCAGCAGGCGCAGCTTCTCGGCGGTGGAGACCCGGTCTTCCTCCGGCATCGGCGGCGCCACCTTGACGTTCAGGGTGCCCCTTAGCCAGCAGTAGAAGGCGTACATGCCGGCCAGCAACAGGCCGGGAATCAGCGAGCCCAGGTAGAGCTCGCCCACCGACTGCTGGGCGATGACGCCGTAGATGATGGCCAGGATGGACGGCGGGATGAGGATACCCAGGGTCCCCCCGGCCATGATCGATCCCAGCGCGATCTCGGGCTGGTAGTTGCGCTTGAGCATGGCCGGCAGCGCGATCAGGCCCATGGTCACCACCGCCGCGCCGATCACCCCGACCATGGCGGCCAGCAGCGTCGAGGCGATGATGGTGGCGATCGCCAGGCCCGCCTTGAGACCGCCCATCCACTTGTAGACCACATCGAACAGCTCTTCGATGATGCCGGCCTTCTCCAGTACCGAGGCCATGAAGATGAACAGCGGAATGGCCGAGAGCTGGTAGTTGGTCATCATCGGGAAGATGCGCGAAGGCATCAGGTTCAGCATGTGCTGATCGCCCACCAGGTAGAGGAACACCACCCCCAGACCGCCGGTAACGAAGGCCAGCGGTAGCCCCGCTACCAGCACCACCATCAGGGTGCCGAACATCAACAGGGTCAGCGCGCCGATACCCACCGTGGACAGCGAGTTCTCAAGGCTGAGCGCCAGGCTCTCGTAGTCGGTCAGGGCGATATTGACGATTTCGTGGATGGTGTAGGCGCCGAGGATCACCGCCAGCACCACCAGACTGCTGGCAAACACCGTCGATCCTTCGTGGTGCTCGCGGTGGTGACGATAGGCCTGGAGGTCCTTGATCAACTGCGCGATCCCCTGCAACAGCAGCAGCAAGGCACCGAAGAACAGCATGAACTTGACCGGGAAGTACTGCACCGCCCATTCGGTGAAGGACACCTCGTTGGCGTAGCTGTCACCGAACCACCAGACGTCGCTGACCGACTGCGAGAAGAAACGCCAGCCGGTGGTCAACAGCGCCAGGGTGAAGATGAAGAAGAAGATCGAGGTGACCAGGTCCAGCGCGGCCTTGTTGAGCGGCGCCGCCCGCTGGTAGAGGATATCGACGCGCACATGCCCGCCCTCGCGCAGCGCGAAGGCACCCGCCAGCAGGTACTGCATGCCGAACATCAGGGTCATCGACTCGTGAGCCCAGTTGGTCGGCGAGTTGAAGGCGTAGCGCAGCACCACCTCGTAGGTGAACACGAAGGGCGCGATCAGCGACCAGTAGGCCACGTAGCGCCCGGCAAAGCCGGAAATGCGGTCGATGCCGCGGGTCACCACATTGCCAGGCGCTGCGTAGGCCTGTTCGCTCGTCGCGACGGGGGTCTCGGCGGTATCGCCACCGCTCACCTCGCCACCCCGGCGGAAGCTTCGATCCACCAGCAGCATCACGATCAGCGGCAGTCCTGCCAGCACCGCCCAGTAGAGCCAGTGCGGCAGAACGAAATCAATCTGTAGATTCATTGACGCTCCTCCGCTGGTCGCCTGGCTTTTCGCCAGGCGACCACGGAATATTCATCGACGTCGACCGGGTCGCCCCGGTCGACACGTGCAGGCCTAGGCGTTGAGCTCGAAGTCCTTGATGTCCTCTTCGGTGATCAGTGCCACCGACGGATCGAGCATGGTGTTGAGGTGGGCACGGAACAGCTTGGCCGCGTCCGGATCCTTGTTGGCCCATTCGAACCACAGCGGGATCGCGGCGTCGCGGAAGCGGTCGGCGTCGTCCTCGGACAGGTGGATGATCTCGACGCCCTTCTCGCGGTACTTGGGCCAGGCCTCGGCGTTGGCCTTCTGGATGGCGGCGTAGTGCTCGCGGGAGTAGGCCGCGACCAGGTCGTGCATCAGGTCCTTGGTCTGGTCGGACATGCGCTCGTAGACCCGGCGATTGACCGCGATATCCATCAGGTCGACCGCCTGGTGCAGACAGGGAGTCGAGGGCGGGCCCATGATGATGTAGTCGGTCACCTGCCAGAAGCCCAGCTCGAAGTTGACCGCCGCACCGGTGTAGTCGGCGGCGTCGATGGTGCCCTTCTCCAGCGCCGGATAGACCTCGGAGCCCGGCAGCAGCGTGGTACGCGCACCGATCTTGGCGAAGGTCTCGGCGACGATACCGCCGGGCATGCGGATCTTCACCCCTTCGAAGTCATCGAAGCTTCTCAGCGGTACCTTGGAGTGGATCAGGTTGAGGTCGTGGTGGACGTAGCCCAGAAGCTCCTGACCCTGCTTGCGGTAGAGGTCCTTGGCGATGCCGAAACCGCCGTAAGCACCGAACATCATGTCCCACTGGTGGGGTACCGACAGGCCCATGGGATAGGCGGTGAGAAAGACCCCGGCGGGCATCTTGCCCGGCCAGTAGACGGTGAACCAGTTCTGGCCGTCGAGCACGCCGTTGCGCACCGCGTCGGCTACCTCGAAGGCACCGGCCACGGCTCCGGCCGGGAACGGCTCGATGGTGACCTCGCCGCTGGTGGCCTCGGCGACGCCGGCGGCCCACTCCTCGAAGATGCGGTAGCCGGTGGTGCCGGGCTGCCAGGATGACTGCATGCGGATGCGGATGCCCTGCTGAGCCTGAACGTTGCCGACCCAGGGTGCCGCCACCGCGGCGGCGGAACCAACCGCAGCAGCCTTCAGAAAGCGGCGGCGGTCCGGGGTCGCGATGCGTTCAGACAGGGAGGCCGTTGGCGAGGCCGTATCAAGGTCTTGCTGGGGCTTGTCTAGCCGGGACATGGCATAACTCCTGGTGGATCGGTGCGGTCTCGATCTGCCGCACCCGGTGTGTTGTTGTTGTCGATCCATGGCATCGTCATGAGCGCTCGAGGCACTTTCGCAGCAAGCTAGGCCCACCTGTTGCAAGCGATTTGCGCCGCTGCGCTCTTGAGCCGGGCGTTGCCCGTGCGCGTCCTTGCGAGGACCTCCTCGGGGCATGAACGGGACATCGCTTCGATGCAAGCGAGGCGTCCCCCTCCCGGGGCGTCATCGAAAAGAAAGCTAGCGAAAAGGCCCCCGGCGGCCAACGGCCCCATTCAACGCAACCTGTCTGCATTATTGGTCTGACCAGCGGCCATTTCGCCTATAAACTGCGCAAAAACAAGCATCGGCGTGGTCAGACCAATCTCACTTTCCCTCCACGACCTACGACCAAAGCACGAGAGCAACGCTTGGCAATCCCCTCCTTGAGGGAGGCGGGATAGGGCATCATGATTGAGCGATCGCCCTGCCGATGACATGAACCACAAGGAAGTCCCCGCGATGCCACCCTTAGTGATCACCGCCCAGCCCCCGCTTGCCGCATCGTGTGTCGGGTGGCCGCTTACCGCAGCTTTTGTCGGGTGCCCGCTTACCGCACCTTGTGCGAGGTGCCCGTGAGCCGCCCCGCCCTGCCGTCCTGGCTGTTGCCTGCCATGCCGCTGGTGTTCGTGGTGCTGTGGAGCACCGGCTTCATCGGTGCCAAGTTCGGCCTGCCCTACGCCGAGCCCTTCACCTTCCTGAGCATTCGCTTCGCCGCCACCCTGGCGCTGCTGGTCCCCATCGTCTGGCTGACCCGCTCGGCCTGGCCGTCGAGTCCCCGTCTGTGGGGGCATGTGGCGGTGTCCGGCTGTCTGGTTCACGGCGGCTACCTGGGCGGCGTGTTCTACGCCATCAGCCTGGGCATGCCGGCGGGACTGGCGTCCCTGCTGGTGGGGTTGCAACCCTTGCTGACCGCTGCGCTGGCGGGCCCCCTGCTGGGCGAGCGGCTGTCTGCGCTGCAGTGGATGGGACTGGCCCTGGGGCTGGCCGGGGTCAGCCTGGTGCTGGGAGGCAAGATGGACCTGTCGGCGCTGTCCTTCGAAGGGTTTGGCTGGCCGGCGCTGGCCTGCACCCTGGTGGCGCTGGTGGGGATTTCGCTGGGGACGCTGTACCAGAAGCGCTATTGCAGCGGCATGCCGCTGCTCGGCGGCACCGTGGTGCAGTACCTCGGGGCGCTGGCCTTGCTTGGCGCCGGCAGCCTGCTGCTGGAAACCCGCGAGGTGGAGTGGTCGCTGACCTTTGTGCTGACGCTGGGCTGGCTGGTGCTGGTACTGTCCATCGCCGCCATCATGCTGCTGATGATGCTGATCAAGCGTGGCGAGGCGTCCCGCGTCGCCAGCCTGTTCTACCTGGTGCCGCCGGTCACCGCGGTGGAGGCCTGGTGGCTGTTCGATGAAGGGCTGCCGCCGGTATCCCTGATCGGCATGGCGCTGGCCATTGCCGGCGTCGCCCTGACCGTGCGGGCCAAGAAGCCCCGGGCGTCCTGAACGGCCGCTTAAAGCGCTACACTTTCACCTTGCGAAAGCGGGCATTGATGACGCAGTAGGTACCGTAGTTCATCAGTCCACCGGCCACGGCGGCGAGCAGCCAGGGGCCGAAGGGCTGGGCGGCCAGGGTATCCAGGGTGCCGCCGAGCCCTTCGGCCTTGGCGGGATCGACCTGCCAGGCGGCCACCAGCAGGAAACTGCCGATCAGCGCGAACACCAGCCCCCTGGCGGCCAGCCCCCAGCGGCTGAGGCCCGAGGCCAGATCACGCTGGCGTTGGCTCATGTCCTGCTGACGCCAGCGATTGAGATAGCTGCGCGCCAGGGCGCGCCACGACTGGCGCAGCCCCACGCCGATAAAGATCGCCCCCAGGATCGCCACCAGCCAGACGCCACCGGGGTGCGACATCAGCATGGCGGTGCGCTCCTCTGCGCCGCCGGTGGTCTCCTGGGGATCGTCCAGCAGCTCGACACCATACCAGCCGAGACTTGCGTAGATACCACCGCTGATGACCAGCGCCAGGCGGGTACCCAGGGCCTTCCAGCTACGCCCCCGATGCTCGACATCGAACAGCCCCTGCAAGCCCCGCCAGGCGGCGTAGGCGTAGAGCCCCAGCACCAGGGCCCCCAGCATCAGGGTGCCGAAGGGCTGGCGAGCCAGGTGCGCCAGCGCCTCCTTGGTGCCAACGTTGTCGCCGCCAAGGCCCGCAGCGCCGAGTGCCGCCAGCACGCCGATCAGCAGGTACACCAGCCCCTTGGCGGTATAGCCCAGGCGGGCGATGATGACGATCAGTCGGCGCCGGTGGCGCAGCAGGCACTGCAACGAGGGCATGGGGGCTCCTGTCGGGATTAGGGTCCCCCATCCTCCCCAAAAATGCCTGATTCGGCAAAGCCTATCGTGCCGAATCCTCAGCCGACAGACGCGTCAGGGCGAACCCGGCGATGGCCGTGTCCTGGACACCGGTACCGGTCAGGTCGCATACCGTGATGGTGGCGTCCGACAGCCGCAGACGCTCGCCGCGGGCGATGACCGCGCCCAGTTCGTGGACCTTGAAGGGCACCTCGCGACCGACAAGGGCCTTGAGCTCGCCGTTGGACTCGCTCTGGGGCCGGGTATCGCAGACGAAGGCGTCCGCGCGGGTCAGCACGCTCTCGGCCAGTTCGCGCTTGTCGGGACTGTCGGAGCCCATGGCGGTGACGTGGACGCCCTCCGGCAGGTCCGCCGCCTCGAGGATCGGCGTCTGCGACGGCGTCGTGGTGACGATGATGTCGGCCGCTCGGCAGGCCTCGCGCACGCTGTCGTGGACGGTGACCTCGAGACCCGCAGCGCGCATGCGGGTAGCGTATTCCTCGGCGGCCTGGGACCTTCGCGCCCAGACGTCGATGGCGGTGATGTCGCGCACCAGCCGCAGCGCCTCGACCTGCTTGACCGCCTGCTCGCCGGCCCCCAGCACCGCGACCCGGCGGCTGTTCTCCCGCGACAGGTGCTTGGCGGCGATGGCGCCGGCCAGGGCGGTACGTACCATGGTCAGGTAGCCCTCGTCGAACAGCACCGCATCGACCAGCCCGGTGCGCGCGGAGAACACCATCATCAGCCCGTTGAGGCTTGGCAGCCCCAGCTTGGGGTTGTCGAAGAAGCCGGGGCTGACCTTGATGGCGAAGCGCTCGTTGCCACGAATATGGGCGGTCTTGACGTCGACCTCGCCGTTGGCCTCCTCGATGGCCATGGACAGGATCGGCGGTTGCACCACCTCGCCACGGCCCAGGGCGGCGAAACCGGCTTCCACCGCCGCCAGCGCGTCCTGGTCGATGGCGACCGCCTGGCTGATCTGCTCACGCTTGTAGAGTTGCATCCTTGGCTCCTGATCGGGTTGTTGCTGGGCTTGTCTGTCGGTTGGTGGCCTTGACGGTCTATCGCTGGCCTTGACTGGCGCAATCCGCCGCCAGGCGGCGCGCCTGATCGAGGGTATCCAGTGACACCCCGTTGCCGGAAAGCACCAGCACGACCCGCTCCCCCTTGACCTCGAGGTGGCCCTCGGCCAGTGCCGCCAGTCCCACGGCGGCGGCGCCTTCGACCAGCAATTTCTCGCTTTCGAGCATGTCCACCATGGCCTGGGCGATGGCGCCTTCCGACACCTGACAGTGGTCGTCCATCACCGCTTCGACCAGCGCCAGGGTGCAGCGGTTGTCGAGGCCGATGCCGCCGCCCAGCGAGTCGCCCAGGCTCTCGACCTCTTCCACCGCCACCGGCTTGCCGGCCTTGAGGCTCTCGCACATGGCCGCCCCCGCCGACAGACTGACCCCGCTGATTCTGGCCTGGGGTCGAACGCCCTTCAGCGCGGCGCCGATGCCGCCGAGCAGACCACCGCCGGACAGCCCGACGATGACCCGATCGACCCGCGGCAGGTCCTCGAGGATCTCGATGCCGATGGTGCCCTGCCCCGCCGCGATCAGCGGATCATCGAAGGGGGGAATCAGCGTCATGCCCTCTTCCTGCACCAGCCTCGCCACCTCCTCGAAGGCCTCGTCCTGGCTGGCGCCGACGCGACGCACCTCGGCACCGAGCGCCTCGATGGCAGCGACCTTGTTGGCCGGCACCAGCCGCGACAGGCAGATCACCGCCGGCACCCCCAGGCTGGAGGCGGCGTAGGCCACGGCGCGGCCATGATTGCCGGTGGACGCGGTGGTGACGCCCTGTGCCAGGGCCTCGCGTCCATGGCGCTCGATCAGTGCGGCGATCATGTTGGTGGCACCGCGCAGCTTGAAGGCGCCGGTGGGCTGCAGCGTCTCGAGCTTGAGATAGACCTCGGCGTCGAAGCGTTCGGACAGGGCCCGCGACAACACCAGTGGCGTGCGCGTTACCTGACCGGCGATGCGTCCCCGGGCCTTGAATATCTCGTCCAGGGTCACGCCGTGACTCGGGCAAGGGGGTGAATCCACCTTCATGACCTTCTCCTTGAACTCATATCGTGAAGACCGGTTGCCAAGGCCGGGAGGGCAGGCCCTGTCGGCGGTTCGGCGCTCGCCTACCTGTTCCGCGCTCGCCTATCTGTTCCGCGCTCGCCTACCTGAATGAAAACCGACAGGGGCCGCCTCCTTCAAGGAAGCGGCCCCTTTTGCACCTGCCAAGGTGCGGGCGTCAGGCCAGACACCGGCCTGGACTTGGACCAACCATCGGACCAGGCATCGGGCCAGGTATCAGACCAGGCATCGGACCAGGCATCAGGCCGTCTGCAGTACGCCTTCCTTGACCAGCTCGTCGGTGACCTTGTTCACCGCACGCTCGGCGCGGGCAACGATCTCGTCGACCTCGTCACGGGTGGTGACCAGCGGCGGCGCGAAGCCGAGGATGTCCCCCTGGGGCATCGCCCGGGCGATCAGGTTCTGCTCCAGCGCAGCGGCGGCGATGCGTGCACCGACCTTGTGGCTGGGATCGAAGGGACGGCGAGTCTCCGGGTCCACGGCGAATTCCAGCGCCGCCAGCATGCCGACGCCGCGGGTCTCGCCGACAATCGGGTGGTCGCCGAAGGCGGCCTGCATGCGGCTCTGCAGATAGGCGCCGGTATCACGGGCGTTGCCGGTCAGGTCCTCGCGCTCGATGATCGCCAGGTTGGCAAGGGCAGCGGCGCAGCCCAGGGCGTGACCGGAGTAGGTCCAGCCGTGGCCGATCGGGCCAAGCTCGCTGGTGCCCTGCTCCAGCACCTGCCACACGCGATCGCCGACGATCACCCCGGACAGCGGCTGGTAGGCGCTGGTCAGGCCCTTGGCGATGGTGATCAGGTCGGGCTTGATGCCGTAGGCATGGCTACCGAAGTCGGCACCGATACGGCCGAAACCACACACCACCTCGTCGGCGATCAGCAGGATGTCGTACTTGTTCAGTACCGCCTGGATCGCCTCCCAGTAGCCTTCCGGCGGCGGCACGATACCACCGGTGCCGAGCACCGGCTCGCCGATGAACGCCGCCACGGTGTCCGGGCCCTCGGCCAGGATCATCTCTTCGAGCTTGGCCGCGCAGTGGGCGGAGAACTCGCGCTCGCTCATGTTTTCCTGCTCGGCGCTACGCTGGTAGTAGTGCGGCGCTTCGGTGTGCAGGATGCCGGCCATGGGCAGGTCGAACTGGTCGTGGAAGGCCTTGAGCCCGGTCAGCGAGCCGGTGGCGAGACCGGAACCGTGATAGCCGCGCTGACGCGAGATGACCTTCTTCTTCTGCGGACGGCCAAGCACGTTGTTGTAGTAGCGCACCAGCTTGAGCTGGGTCTCGTTGGCATCGCTGCCGCCGAGGCCGTAGTAGACCTTGGACATGCCGGGGCCGGCGAGCTTGAGGATCTGCTCGGACAGGGCGATCTGCGGCTCGTTGGAGTGGCCCACGTAGGTGTGGTAGTAGGACATCTCCAGCGCCTGCTGGTAGATGGCCTCGGCCACCTCGGTACGGCCGTAGCCGATGTTGACGCAGTACAGCCCGGCAAAACCGTCGATGAACTCGCGACCGTCCTTGTCGACGATGTTGATGCCCTTGCCGCCGGTGATCACGCGGCCCGGTGCGTCGCCATGGGCGAAGTCACGCAGGTGGGTGGAGGCGTGGAAGGTTACCTTGCGGTCGCGGTCGATCAGGTCCTGATGGGTGCTCATCTCGTTTCCTTTTTTTCCTTGGACCGCCCTCACCGGGAGGGCGGCGTCATCTGTTCATCGAAAGGTGGCCGGCCCGCTGTCGGGCCGGCGATCACTGCCGCTCAGGGCATCAGCTGCCGGAGACGGAGCCCAGGGCGCCGAGGCAGTAGTACTTGGTTTCCAGATACTCGTCGATGCCGGTCGCGCCGCCTTCGCGGCCAAGGCCGGACTGCTTGACGCCGCCGAAGGGCACCGGCGGGCCGGTCATCTTCACCGAGTTGACCGATACCATGCCGAACTCCAGCGCCCGCAACAGCTTCCAGATGCGGCGGATATCGTGGGTGTAGACGTAGGCGGCAAGACCATACTCGGTATCGTTGGCCAGGGCGATCACCTCGTCGTCATCGCGATAGGCGGTGACACCGGCCACCGGCGCGAAGCACTCCTGACGCCACACCTGCATGTCCTGGGTCACCCCGGTCAGCAGCACCGGCATGAAGAAGTTCTCGCCCGGCGCCTGGGACTGGTCCCCGGCCACCAGGGTGGCACCCTTCGACAGGGCGTCATCCACCGTGGCGCGGGCATTTTCCACCGCCCGGCGGTGAATCAGCGGGCCGAGATCGACTTCACTTTCCATGCCGTTGCCCACGGTCAGCGCGGCCATGCGCTCGGTAAAATGCTCGATAAAGGCGTCGTGGATCGACTCGTGGACCAGGATACGGTTGGCCGCCAGGCAGTCCTGACCGGCGGTCTGGAACTTGGCCGCCACCGCGGCCAGGGCCGCATCCTTGGGGTCCATGTCGGGGCCGATGATAAAGGGCGCATTGCCGCCAAGCTCCATGGACACACGCTTGACCGTGGGCGCCGACTGTTCGAGCAGCAGGCGGCCGACCCGGGTCGAGCCGGTGAAGGATACCGCCTTGACGCGATCCTCGGCGCACAAAAGCGAGGACACCTGGGCGGCGTCGCCCAGCACCACATTGAAGATGCCCGCCGGAATACCGGCACGCTCAGCCAGCTCCGCCAGCGCCAGCGCCGAGAACGGGGTCTCGTTGGCCGGCTTGACGATCACCGGACAGCCGGCGGCCATGGCGGCGGCAGCCTTGCGGGTGATCATCGCCAGCGGGAAGTTCCACGGCGTGATCAGAAGCGCAATACCCACCGGCTCCTTGATGGTGCCCAGCGCCGCATTGGGGATGTGGCTGGGGATGGTCTCGCCGTAGGTACGCTTGCCTTCCTCGGCGAACCAGCGCACGAAGCTGGCGCCGTACTCGACCTCGCCACGGGCGTCGGGCATCGGCTTGCCCTGCTCCAGCGTCATGATGGTGGCCAGATCCTCGCGATGAGCCTGCAGCAGGTCGTACCAGGCCAGCAGCCGCTCGCAACGCTCGTCGGCGCGCAGGGCCCGCCACTGGGCAAAGGCCTCGTCGGCGACGTCGACACTAGCGCGGATCTGCTCGGGCTCGAGCAGCGGGATATGGCCGATCACCTCGCCATTGGCGGGGTTGACCACCGCTTCCTCGCGGCCTTCGTCACCGTGGGTCCACTTGCCGCCGATGTAGGCGTACTGACGAAACAGGCGCGGATCGCTGAGTTTCATGACACTACCTCCCCATGTGTGTCCCGCCGCAAGGTCAGGGGTGCGGAACACGAAAACGACGTCATGGCCAGCGCCATGTACTGCCGTCATGGTAAGGGAGAAGCCAGGGTCGGACTTTTTGAAGCGCCCGTCTGTCGATGGCGTTTTTTTTGTCCAGGCCCGCGAAAACGCGGTTTTTTCTGCAACGCCTGTTTTAGCAAAAACCTGCAAGCCGACAGGAACTTCCGGGCCTGTGCCGGTGACACTCAGAGCGCCCCGTTGGCCAGCTCGTCGATATCGACTCCCTCGCGAGGAGCCTTGACCGTCTTGGTGACGATATAGGTGAAGTAACGCTCGATGCCGACATCCGAGGTCAGCCAGTCGTCGATCAAGCGCTGGTAGGCGTCGATGGTCTCGGACTCGACCTTGATCAGGTAGTCGACTCCCCCGCCGACCGCCACACACTCGGTGACCGCGTCGGTGGCATGCACCAGCGACTCGAAACGCTGGAAGCTCTCGGCATTGTGGGCCTTGAGTTCGATCTGAACCCACACCGGGGTACGCCGGACCAGGGCGCTTGCGTTGATCCGTGCGCAGTAGCCTTCGATGATGCCGGCCTTCTCGAGGCGGCGGACGCGCTCCCAGCAGGGGCTCACCGACAGGTTGATGGCCTCGGCCAGGCGGGACTTGGTGATGCGGCCGTCGCGGGACAGGATGGAGAGGATCTTGAGGTCGTAGCGGTCGAGTTTCATGGCCGGGTTTGTGTGGTTGAACGGGACCGCCCCGCGAGAGGCGCTCGGCGGGGCGCTGATAACGAGAAACGGCGGGCGGGCTCGGGCAAGACGGTATCCCGAGCCCTGGCCCGTTCAGTCGCCCAGGGTCTCGACCACCTCGGCGATGACGGCGATGGTGTCGCCCATGTTCACCTGGGCGGGGAAGCGTCGAGCCGCCAGGATACCATCACGCTCGGCACGGTACTCGATCGGCTCGGCGCCGCTGCGGGTCATGTCGTAGACCCGGGCGATCACGTCGCCCTTGGCAATGCTGTCGCCGAGGGCGTAGGTCAACTCCAGAAGCCCGGTGTGCTCGCTTTGCACATAGCAGCTGGCATCCGGCATATCGAGATAGACCTGGGTCTCGGGCATGGCCACCTCGCCGTCCTTGAGCCCGAAATGGATCAGTACATTGTCGATGCCGCGCTCGGTGATGGCCAGGCTCTCCGGCGTGGAGGTGCCGCCGCCCCCGAGTTCGGTGGCAATGAAGATCTTGCCCTGGTTCTCCACCACGGTATCGAACAGCGCCGCGGCGTCCAGCTCGAACATCATCATCGCATA
The DNA here is from genome assembly GCF_040147045.1 of Halomonas sp. EF61. NCBI lineage: Bacteria > Pseudomonadati > Pseudomonadota > Gammaproteobacteria > Oceanospirillales > Halomonadaceae > Halomonas > Halomonas sp. EF61. The sequence goes on from NZ_JAMSHM010000001.1 coordinate 13,243, forward strand.
GGGCGCGCCGAAGGCCTTGGCCCCTTCCAGCGCCTGACGCTGCTGTTCGGGGTTGTCGAGCACGTGGGAGGCGCCGAAGGGAATGATGTCCAGGGTGCGGCCGCCGGAGTGCAGGTCCAGCACCACGTCGGCCATGGGCACCATCTCCCGGGTGAAGTAGTCGGCGATCTTCTCGGTCACGCTGCCGTCCGGGTCACCGGGGAAGCTGCGGTTCAGGTTGCCACCGTCCATCGGCGAGGTGCGACGGCCGACCTGGGCCGCCGGGGTGTTCATCATCGGTACGATGATCACCCGTCCCTTGACGTCTTCGGCCTTGAGCGAGGTCGAGAGCTTCTGCAGCGCGGTGATCCCCTCGTACTCGTCGCCGTGATTGCCACCGGTCAGCAGGGCGGTGGGGCCTTCGCCGTTGGCGATCACGGTCACCGGGATCATCACCGCGCCCCAGGCGGACTCGTCGTTGGAAATGGGCAGTTTCAGAAAGCCGTGCTGCACACCCTGGGCGTCGAAGTCGACGGTGGCGGAGATGGGGCTCTTGCGCTTGCTCATGGTGACTCCAGAAACAGGGACAACGGTCAGATTGGATTGTAGTGTTGATGGGCAACGTCGGTCACCGAGGGCCGATCACATGGGGCTAATCAACAGCGCCTGGTCGACAAGCCCTGCTCAGCCGACCCCGGTCTACTTGACGAACAGCTGTCGCGGAAACTCCGCCAGCGGCTCGGCGCCATTTTCGGTGATCAGGATGCTCTCGGTGATCTCGAGCCCCCAGTCGTCCATCCACATCCCGGGCATGAAGTGGAAGGTCATGCCCGGTTGCAGGATGGTCTCGTCAGACGGACGCAGACTCATGGTGCGCTCGCCCCAGTCAGGCGGGTAGCTGATGCCGATGGGATAACCACAGCGCGCACCGCCTCGGTCGAAGCCGTACTTGTCCATGGCCGCGCCGAGCGCCAGGGCGATGTCCGCGGTCCGGTTGCCGGGCTTTGCCACGGCCAGGCCTTTCTCGATGCCTTCGAGCAGCGCCGACTCGCCACGCACGAAGTCCCGTGGCGGCTTGCCGAGAAACACCGTGCGCGACAACGGGCAGTGGTAGCGCTTGTAGCAGCCGGCGATCTCGAAGAAGGTGCCCTCGCCTTCGCGAAAAGGCGTGTCGTCCCAGGTCAGGTGGGGGGCAGCCGCGTCGCTGCCGGTGGGCAGCAGCGGCACGATGGCGGGATAGTCGCCACCGTAGACGCGCCCTTCGCTGTCGGTCCAGCCCTCGATGCCGACCCGATAGATCTCGGAGACCAGCTTGGACTTGGCAAGGCCCGGCTCGATCATCTCGAGGATGCGCGAGTGCATGCCCTCGACGATACGCGCAGCGATGCGCATGTACTCGATTTCACGCGGTGACTTGATCGCCCGACACCAGTTGACCAGCGCGTTGGCATCCTGGAAGCGCGCGTGGGGCATCTCCTTGATCAGGCTCTGGTAGGCCTTGGCGGAGAAGTAGTAGTTGTCCATCTCCATGCCCACGACCCCTTCGCACCAGCCGCGATCCGGCATGATCGACTGTGCCAGATACTCCATCGGATGCATCTCGGGATTCTGGACATAGTAGTCGGGGTAGTAGGTGATATTGTCAGGGTCCATCCAGCAGGTACGCAGGGCACCATTGCTGTCCTGACGTCGTCCGTACCACACGGGCTCGCCTTCGAGCCCCACCAGTACGCACTGATGGACATAGAACGACCAGCCGTCATAGCCGGTCAGCCAGGCCATATTGGAGGGATCGCTGACAATCAGCACATCGATGCCTCGCATGGCCATCTCGGCACGCACCTTTTGCAGGCGCTGAGCGTATTCCTCACGAGTGAACGGCAGGGATACCTGAATCATGAAACCACTCGCCACACAGTGTCATCACCGAAAAACCGGACTCATTGGAGTCCGGCGCGCCCTTGAAGCGACATTGCATCCCCTGTAGCGTGCTGACAGGTCACAATTGTCATGAGAAGCTCTTAACAACGTCATGACAATGACTGATCAATGCCGTCTTGCTGATACTAGCACTACGAATAAGCTACCGGTCAAAGGCTTTATTGGATCATGACAATTGACCTGCTGCCATATCTGGATGATAGCCAACCCAAGTATCTTGCGATTGCGCGGGCACTTTCTCGCGCGATCCGTTCCGGTGAGCTTACGCCAGGCACCCGGCTGCCGCCCCATCGACAGTTGGCGGAGCACATAGGCGTCAGCGTCCAGACGGTGTCACGGGCCTATTCACAGGCAGAGAAGATGGGCCTGGTGCAGGCCAGGGTCGGCAGCGGCACCTGGATCAACGCTCTCGATGACAACCGCGAATCCGCCTACCTGAGGGCCGGCGAGCCGCGAACCGAACAGGCGGTGATCGACCTGTCGATCGCCCATCCGGTCTGTCCCCCAAGCCATGACCAGCACTTTCGCGATGCCCTGAGAACGCTGGCCGACAGCGCACATCCCGACGTCTTCACGGCCTGCCGGCCGATCGCCGGCCTGCCCCATCAGCGCGAACGCGCCAGCTGGTGGCTGAACGAGCGCCTGGGCATGCCCGGTGAAGCGGACGACCGCATCCTGACCAACGGTGGCGCCCACGGCATCATGCTGGCGATTTCCAGCGTGGTACAGCACGGCGACCTGGTCCTGACCGAGGCACTGACCGACCATGGCCTGATCGCTTTGTCGCGCACCCTGGGCTTCCAGCTGCGTGGCGTCACCATCGATAGCCAGGGCATCGTACCCGACGCCCTCGACGCCGCCTGTCATCGCTTCAAACCGCGCGCCGTGTGCCTGACCTCGTGCCAGCTCAATCCCACCGGGGCCACCCTGGACGAGAGGCGCCGCGACGAGATCGCCGCCATTCTGGAGCGCCACGGGGTGTGGCTGATCGAGGATGACGTCCACACCCTGCTCGAGCCCGAGCCGCTGATGCCGATCAGCGCGCGCATCCCTTCCCATGCGTTCCACGTCACCAGTCTGACCAAGGCCACCCTGCCTGGGCTTCGCGCCGGCTATCTGACGGTGCCTCGCAGTCAGCTGCACCACACCCTGCCCCGCCTGCGGGCGACCTCCTGGATGGCCACACCGCTGTGCTTCGAGGTCGCCAATCTTTGGCTGGAGGACGGCACTATCGAGCGCATGGCACAGCAGCAACGCGAACTGCTGGCAGAGCGCCAGCAGCTCGCCGCACGCATCCTGCACAGCCATGGCAGGGCCTCCCGCCCCACCAGCCTGCACGTCTGGCTGTCGCTGCCGGGTAGCTGGCGGGCCGAGGAACTCCAGCAGCTGGCCGAACAGGAAGGGGTGGCCATCACCACCGCAACCCCCTTCATGGTCGAACAGAGTCCGGCGCCACGCCGAGTGCGCCTGAGCCTCGGCGCGGAGCCCGAGATCGAACGTCTCGAGGACGGCCTCAAGCGCCTTGCCAGCCTGCTGGATGACGCTCCGCCGCCCATGATGCAGATTGTCTACTGAACCCCATTCATTCGACCGGAGCGGAATTGTCATGAAGGTGATCGTACACACCGACCAGGCCGACCAGTGGCAGCAGGCGCTAAGCGAGCGGCTGCCCCAGGCCACCATCTGGAAGAGTCAGGAGGCCGACCGCGAACAGCGCGCCCAGGCGGACTTTCTGGCGGCCTGGAAGCCAGACGAGACGCTGCTGCGGGAGTGCACCGGACTCAAGGGCATCGTCAACCTGGGGGCCGGCGTCGACGCCCTGCTCGGCAACCCGGCCCTGCCTCGCGACGTTCCCATCGTCAAGTTGCGTGACGCCGGCATGGCCGAGCTGATCGCCGATTATGTGCGTTACGGTCTTTTCCACTTCCAGCGCGACTTCGACCGCTACGCTCGCCAGCAGCAGCAGTGCGAGTGGCGTGAGCACGAGGTGATCGACAAGCCGGACTGGCCGGTGGGCGTGCTCGGCCTCGGCGCCATCGGCGCCAAGGTGGCCCGGGCCATCGCCGCCGATGGCTTCCCGGTGCTCGGCTGGAGTCGCTCGCACAAGGACATCGACGGCATCGAATGTCTGAGCGGTGACGAAGGGCTCAACCGGCTCCTGTCGCGGGTGAAGACCCTGGTGCTGCTGCTGCCCGATACCTCCTCGACCCGCCACATCATCAACGCCGAGACACTCGGCAAGATGCGCGAGGGAGCCAGCCTGATCAACCCCGGGCGCGGCACCCTGATCGACGAGGATGCCCTGCTCGCAGCGCTGGGCGACAAGGACCAGCGCCAGGAAGATCGCCTCCGGGGCGCGCTGCTCGATGCCTTCCCGACAGAGCCGCTGCCGGAATCCAGCCCGCTGTGGCGCCACCCGCGGGTCATCGTCACCCCTCACATGGCGGGACCGACACCGTTGAGCGAAGCGCTCGATCAGGTCGCCGCAAGCCTCGACGCCCTGGACAAGGGCGAGGATATCGAGACCGTCGACCCCGACGCGGGCTACTGACCCAGGAGCCGGCAAGTGCCAGCGAGGGCCGGTAAGGAACGAGGCGGCGATCGTCTCGCGTTCCAGGCCCGACCCCGGATCAAGCCCCAGATTGATTCACAAAAAAAGGGCGCCTCCTCGGAGGCGCCCTTGTCGGTGCTGAAACGACAGATTGTCGTTCAAAGGATCAAGCGCCGTCGCCGATCTTGTCCTGGGTACGCAGTTCGAAATCGCTGGCGTCGTGACGCTCGTGGAGCTGCTCTTCGGGCTCACCGAAGGTGCGGTTGACCATGCGTCCACGCTGTACCGCCGGGCGCGCATCGATGGCCTTGGCCCAGCGCTGGACGTGCTCGTACTCGTGCACGGACAGGAACTCCGCCGCGTCGTACAGACGCCCCAGGGCGAGCTGGCCGTACCAGGCGAAGGTCGCCATGTCGGCGATGCTGTACTCGTCACCGGCCAGGTACTCGTGCTCGGCCAGATGACGGTCGAGCACGTCGAGCTGGCGCTTGGTCTCCATGGTGAAGCGGTTGATCGGGTACTCGTACTTTTCCGGCGCGTAGGCGTAGAAGTGGCCAAAACCACCACCCAGGTAGGGAGCCGAGCCCATTTGCCAGAACAGCCAGCTCATCGCTTCGGTACGCGCCTTGTGCTCGGTCGGCAGGAAGGCGCCGAACTTCTCGGCCAGGTAGAGCAGGATCGAACCCGACTCGAAGACCCGGGTCGGCGGCGTGGTGGTGTGGTCCACCAGGGCCGGAATCTTGGAGTTGGGGTTGATCTCGACGAAGCCGCTGGAGAACTGGTCGCCCTCGCCGATACGGATCAGCCAGGCGTCATACTCGGCCTGATCGTGGCCCTGCGCCAGCAGTTCCTCGAGCAGGATATTGACCTTGACCCCGTTGGGCGTGGCCAGGGAGTAGAGCTGTAGCGGATGCTTGCCCACCGGCAGCGCCTTGTCGTGGGTCGCACCGGCGATGGGACGGTTGATGCTGGCGAAATGGCCGCCACTCTCACCTTCCCACTTCCAGACCTTCGGCGGCTGATACTCGGCATCGTTGCTCATGATGTTCCTTCTCGTTGAGTGGGGCACCACCCGGCACCGCCGGGCTCATTGATGCAGTAAAGATACACAAGCCTAGCGAAAAATAGCGTCAGACGAAGCACCTTGGAGCGACCTGGCGTATTGCGCCGCGGCCGGACTGGCGTCTCCCGGGATGGCGACGCCAGTCGAACGCCAGTCCTTACAGCTCCTGGCGAGTGGGGCGCAGGATCAGTTCGTTGACGTCGACGTCCCCCGGCTGCTCTACCGCAAAGGCGATCGCCCGCGCCACTGCATCGGCATCGATGGCCAGGGTGTAGAGCTCGTTGACCCCCTCGGCGGTCTCATCATCGCTGATCGTCCGGGTCAATTCGGTGTCGATCGCGCCAGGAGAGATATTGGTCGCGCGAATCTCGCCATTGGATTCCTGACGCAGGCCCTCGGTCAGCGCCTTGACCGCGAACTTGGTCGCGCAATAGACCGACGCGGCGGGGAACACCACATGCCCGGCGACCGAAGACAGGTTGATCACGTGGCCTTCGTGCTGTTCGCGCATGGTCGGCAGCACCGCGGCGATACCGTAGAGCACGCCCTTGATGTTGACGTCGACCATCTGCTCCCACTCGTCGACCTTGAGCTTGTCCAACGGCGAAAGCGGCATCAGCCCGGCGTTGTTGACCAGCACGTCGATACGCCCGAATTCGTCGCGGGCGAGCTTGGCCAGGGCCTCGACCTGCTCACGGCTGGTCACGTCGGTGACACGGTAGACGGCCTGGCCACCGTCAGCCTTGATGTCGTCGCACAGTGCCTTGAGGCGGTCCTCGCGACGTGCGCCCAGCACCAGGCGGGCGCCACCCTTGGCCAGGCGCTTGGCGGTGGCCTCACCCAGTCCACTGCTGGCACCGGTGATGATCACGACCTTGTCCTTGATACCGTCGGTATTCAGGTTGTTCACGTCCATGCTGTCCTCCTGTCGGGCCTCCAAGGCCCCTTGAAATGTTCCAGATCGATGACTGTGGCAAGACGGCGAACCGCTTGGCCGTCATCGAGAAAGGCTGTCATCGCGCCAGCGATCTTCACGCGCTAGCGATCTTCGAGAAACGGGTAGTCGGTATAGCCCTTTTCATCGCCGCCGTAGAAGGTGTCGTAGTCCGGCTCATTGAGCTCTGCTCCGCGACGGAAGCGCTCCGGCAGGTCCGGATTGGCGATGAAGGGGCGCCCGAAGGTCACCAGATCGGTCTTGCCGGCGGCGATGCGCTCACGCGCTTCCTCCGCGGTGTAAGCGCCATTGGCGATATAGACACCGCTGAAGCGCTCGCGGATGGCGCTGATGATCGACTCGGGGCGACCGTTCTCGTGGTTGCCCTGGAAGGAATCTTCCACGACCTCGAGGTAGGCGATGCCGATCTCGTCGAGCGCGGCGGCGAAGGCCGGGAAGGTCTCCTCAGGCTTCTGGTCGTGGACATCGTTGAAGCTGCCGGTCGGACTGATGCGTACCCCGACACGGCCCTTGCCCCAGACATCGACCACCGCACGCACCACTTCGAGAGGCAGTCGCAGGCGGTTTTCCAGGCTGCCACCGTAGGCATCGGTGCGCGCGTTGCTGTCGGACTTAATGAACTGATCGAGCAGGTAGCCGTTGGCGGCGTGCACCTCGACGCCGTCGAAGCCGGCTTCGCGAGCGTTTATCGCCGCCTGGCGGTACTGCTCGACGATGCCTGGAAGCTCGTCGGTGTCGAGCGCACGCGGGGTCGGCACCTCGACCATGCCGGACTCGGCGCTGATGAAGGTCTTGGCGCCTTCAGGCTTGATCGCCGAGGGCGCCACCGGGTCGACGCCACCGGGCTGCAGCTCCGGATGCGAGATTCTTCCCACATGCCATAGCTGGGCGTGCATACGGCCGCCGGCGTCATGCACGGCGTCGGTGACACGGCGCCAGCCAGCGATCTGCTCCTGGCTATGGATGCCCGGGGTAAAGGCGTAACCCTTGCCCTGGGGCGAGATCTGGGTGGCCTCGCTCAGGATCAGGCCCGCGCCGGCCCGCTGACGGTAGTACTCGACATTCATCGCCTGGGGCACGTCCCCCGGTTGGGCCGCGCGGGAGCGGGTCAGCGGCGACATCAGCACCCGGTTAGGCAGGGTGATGTCACCGAGGATCTGCGGGGTAAAGAGGGGATCTTGCTCGCTCATGGAAATCTCCTGTCGTGAAGCTGATACCACGAGGCGCTGCGGCCTCAGCGAGGATGCACGGCTAAACGGTGGCTGGCGCTTCGTTGGCTCGTCGCCAACGGCTGCCCAAGGTGTTCGACTAACGTTTTAGCGAATGTTCAGCCCTCACCGTACAACCCATGCATCACATATCAAGCAGTTTTGTACAAAAATAGCGGGTTTTATAGACCAGTCTATTATTACTTAGGGCCAAGAAAACGGCAGGGGAATAGAGGACCCACCCTGCCACGCCTTCACCTCGATGCGTTAGCGTTTGATACAGGCCAGTAACGTATTCTCGAATTCGGTCAGTGGCTCACAGGTTCTGGCCATCTTGGAGCGCAGCAGAGCCCCCTGCCAGCCCGCCAGAATAAAGGCCGCCATGGCCTGGGGCGTGATGTCGTCACGCACGCTGCCGTCGGCCTGGCCTTCCTTGAGGCAGCTGGTGAAGTAGCCTTCCCAGCGCTTGAAGATGGCGTCCAGGGCATCGCGCAGGCAATCGCTCTGGGATGACATTTCCTGGCCGAGGGTACCGATCAGGCAACCCCGGGTGTGGCCGCACTCGGCCATCGCCTGGCGCACGTCTTCAAAATAGTGGCGCAGGCGCGCAACGGGGGCGTCGTGGGAATTCACCAGCAGCGCCTGGAAGCGCTCGTCGTAGTCTTCGGCGAACACCTCGACCACGGCAAGGCCGAAGGCCTCCTTGCTGGAGAAGTAGTGGTAGAAGGAACCCTTGGGCACGCCAGCAGCCTTGAGCACCGTATTGATGCCCGTCGCCGTATAGCCGTGCTCGGCAAAGGTGTTCATGCCGACCTGTATCAACAGGTCACGTGTAGGAGCCTTGGTTGTCATGCCCCAGACACTAGACCAGTCGTCTAGTCGTCGTCAAGTGGCTTTCTGCCAAGAGCCCAGCGGCCAGGTTTCCAGGGGGACTGGACTCACTCCTGGCCTGGGCCTGTACCCAGGCCAGAAGGGGCCGGACTGGCGGGCCTACAGCAATTCGTTGAGCTGGCGCAGCCACTCCGGGTGCGCGGGCCAGGCCGGCGCGGTCACGAACTTGCCGCAGGTGATGGCGTCGGTCACTTCGATGTCGACGAATTCGCCACCCGCCAGGCGTACCTCGGGGGCGCAGGCGGGATAGGCCGAGATACGATGTCCAGACAGTGACACCGCCGCCGCCAGAAGCTGGGCGCCGTGGCAGACAGCGGCCACCGGCTTCTCGCTGTCGACGAAGTGGCGCACCACTTCCAGCACGCGCTCGTCCAGGCGCAGGTACTCCGGCGCTCGCCCACCGGGGATGACCAGGGCGTCGTAGTCGGCCAGGGTGATGTCGGCGAAGGTCTCGTTGAGCGCGAACAGATGCCCGGCCTTTTCGGTGTAGGTCTGGTCGCCCTCGAAGTCATGGATGGCGGTCTTGACCTTGTCGCCTTCCTTCTTGTCGGGGCACACCGCATCGACACGATGCCCCATGGCCTGCAGCGCCTGGAAGGGCACCATGATTTCGTAGTCCTCGACAAAATCTCCCGCGAGCAGCAGCAAACGTGCCATGTGGCAAACTCCTTGGTCATTGAGGGGCGGCGCAGGGTCATGATGGCGACCATGCTGTAATGCAGCGTAACCACTGGACCGTGCTTCTGCCAGCCCGCCGGGGAACCTTCAGGGCGCACCGGCCTCCCAAGGTGACAGCTCGTTTCCATATGCCACTCAAGCAGCGGACGCTACTATGCCCAGCAACTCCATCGCCTACCGCTCGCCGTCTCTTCGCCCGCGCCTCGCGGCGGGGCTGCTATGGCTACTGTTCTTGCTGCCGTTTGCGGCACAAGCCGCATCGATGGCCAGCTTCGATGCCCGCTACCACCTGTCGGTGGATGGCTGGCCCGATGCCACCGTGCATCATCGGGTGTACCGCGAAGGCGATCACTGGCGCAGCGACATGCGCGCCCAGGTGGCCATCGCCGAAGGTCAGGAAACCGCGCGCTTCGCCGAGAACGGCGACGGCTTGCGTGCGCTGGGCTATTCCAGTGGCTATCGTCTGCTGGGCATCGGCAAGAGCTACCGACTGGACAACCGTCAGCTTCAGCGTCACCCCGACCGTCAGACCGCACTGGTGGATCTGTCACGTAGCGTCCAGCGAGAGCGCTGCGCCAGCGGCTGCGAGATTCACTATCTCGATCACAAGGGCGACATCGAGACCCTGGTCGCAAGCCCTCTGCCCACCGCCGCCATCGACGTGAACGGGCGCATGGTGGACGCCCTGCGGGTCCGCCTGGTCGAGCCCGGCAAGGACGACCGCCACATGGTCGTGGCCTTCCACCCGGACCTGCCCGGCCTGCTGCTGGGAGTGGACTACATCAAACGCGGCGAGCGGGTCAGTCGGCTGAGCCTGACCTCCTTGGCCACTTCCAACAACTGAAGCTGCTCCGTCTCTCCCTTCCTCGGGCGCCTTTTTGCGCGCTTGGTCAGGCGCTCGTTCAGCCGCCCTGCCTCACCACCATCCGGCCTTCCGCCCCGCCGAGGCCGGCGGCTCGTTGCCAGGATGCCTTGTCGGCGTCCGGGGTAAGGCGCCGATCTTGCCGACCACTGACGCTTTGGTCGTCTTTTCTCCCTTGTGAAACTTGCATAGAGTATTTCGCTTTTGGTCGCGCCGTTGACCACCGATTTGTCCTGCTCATCCTCGACGGACGGGCTCACGAGCGCAGCAATTCATCGATGCGGTGCCTGACCGACACGCACCGCCTCCATCGAGCAAGGAAGTTCGTTCATGTTCACCGGTCTGTTGATCGTGCTGCTGCCGCTGGTGCTGGGCTATCTGGTACCGGTACGCCGCGCAAGCGTCATGGCCTGGATCAATCGCGGCGTCAGCGCATCGATCTACCTGATCCTGCTGTTGATGGGGGTGAGCCTGGCGGGCCTGCCCGACCTGGGCACGCAGCTGTCGCGCATGGGCGGTCAGGCGCTGTTGCTGTTCGTGGTCATCTCGGCCTTCAACCTGGCCGCCCTGTGGTGGCTGTCGCGTCGACTGCGCCTGGACCTTGGCGAAAAACGCGTGATCGACGGCGCCCCGACCAGCAAGCTGGCGGCCATGGCGGGTTCGTTGTCACTGGTCGGGGTGGTGATCGCCGGACTGGTCATCGGGCTGATGCTGGTGGGACGCTGGGGAACGACGCCCTTCGAGCTGGCGGAACACCTGGCAGAATGGGTGCTCTACGTACTGCTGGCGCTGATCGGCTGCCAGCTGCGCAACTCCGGCATGCCGCTCAAACAGATCCTGCTCAATCGTCATGGCCTGTTCATCGCCGTGACCCTGGCGGCAAGCTCGCTGGCCGGGGGGCTGGCCGCGGCGCCGATGCTCGGGCTCGCCTGGAACGAGGGCCTGGCCATGGCCTCGGGCTTCGGCTGGTATTCGCTGTCCGGCATTCTGATCGGCGAACACCTGGGGCCGGCCCTGGGCGGCGTCGCCTTCTTCAACGACCTGACCCGGGAACTGCTGGCCTTCGTGCTGATTCCGCTGGTCATGCGACGCTACGCACCCCTGGCGATCGGTTATGGCGGTGCCACCTCGATGGACTTCACCCTGCCGGTGATCCAGCAGCACGGTGGCGTGCGCTGCGTGCCCATCGCCGTGGTCAGCGGCTTTATCCTGTCGCTGCTGTCACCACCACTCATTTTGTTTCTGGTCGCCCTATGATGCCGGATCACGACAACCACTCATTCAGCGCTTTATGGAAGCACTATGATGCCGGGTCGCAACAACCACTCATTCAGCGCTTTATGGTAGCGCTGTGATGCTGGAATAAGATGCCCGGTGGTGCTGCCAAGCCGTGACGCCCGGTGGCCCAGCGCTTTATGCTGTCGAGTGCACGCAGCAAGGAAGACAAGCCCGTGGTGAATCCTGAGGACCGCCCCATCACCCTGAAGAATCTGGCCCAGCGACTTGGGGTCTCTACGGCCACCGTCTCCAACGCCTTCAATCGCCCCGATCAGTTGTCTCGCGCCCTGCGCGAGCACATCCTCGAGGAGGCCCGACGCCTGGGCTACCGCGGCCCCGACGCCAGGGCCCGCAGCCTGCGTACCGGGCAGTCCCGCATCGTCGCGGTGGTGCTGGCAGAGACCCTGACCTACAGCCTCAACGACGCGGTTTCAAGCGAGCTTCTGACCGGCATCACCGAGGTGCTCGACGCCCACGGGCACACCCTGCTGCTGCTGTCGGGACGTCAGCCCGAATCTCCCCGTCACGCCGACGCACTCTGTCACCCGGGCTCCGCCAGCATGGCCGACGGCTTTGTCGTCTATGGTCTGATGCCCGGGGATCGGCTGATCAACGAGCTGCCGGCCCAGCGTCCACTGGTCGGGGTGGATTTCCATATCGATGCCCGCCCCACCGTCCATATCGACAACGAACCGGCCTGCCACGCCATCGCCTGCCACGCACTGAAAAAACGTCCACGGCGGGTCGGCATCCTCAGCCTGCGCTTGATCGATGAATCCTATAATGGCCCGGTGAGTGCCGAGCATCGCTGTCTCGATGCCCATCGCACCATCACCCGCTCGCGCCTGGACGGTTTCCACCGCGCCCTGGACGAACACGACATCGACCCCACCAGCGTCCCGGTGTGGAACATCGACGAGAACACCCACGCGGTCTGCGCCACGGTGATCGAGGAGATCCTCGACCTGCCTGCAGAACAGCGCCCGGATCTGCTTTTGTGCATGTCCGACCGCATCGCCCTGACCGTCCTGACCCTGGCCGAACAGCGTGGCATCCGCGTCCCCGAGGACCTGCGCCTGACCGGCTTCGACGGTATCGAAGAAGGCCAGTACCGAGCCCCACGACTGACCACCGTGCGCCAGGACAGCATCGAGAAGGGGCGCGTCGCCGCGCGCATGGTGCTGGGTCTGGAACCCGCCGAGAACCGCCTATTGGGAACGCGACTGCTGATCGGGGAAAGCTGTCCCTGACGGTATGACCGCTACGGACTGAGGTGAACGCTCGACTCATCCGTCGGCGAAGGCTGCACAAAGGTTTCACCGTTATTGGCGCCTTTTTGGCGCCGACGATGGCATGCTGTGTTCATCTTTTTCGCCATTTCGGTCAAGGAATCGTCGCATGTCCGCGAAACGCCTGTTTCGCCCGGCCTTCTCACGTCTGGGTCTGAAGCTCTTCGTCATCATCCTGGTGGTCAATGTGGCCATCGCCGGGCTGGTGTTCGTGGCGATTTCGCGCAGCCTCGACCAGGGCTTCATCGAGTACCTCGACCGCTCCCAGACCCAGCGCGCCGAGACCCTGGCGGAAGGCCTCGGCGAGGCCTGGGCGCGACGCCAGAACTGGCAGTGGCTGCGCCAGTCGCCGCGCGCCTGGCACCACCTGGTACGCCGCCAGCTTTGGCCCGGCGACAACCTGCCGCCGATGAGCATCGAAGGCGACCTGGGCGACCCCAGGGACTTCGTGCTCCATGACGAAAGCGGCCTGCCGGTGATCGGCCTGCCCCCGGACAAGGACGACATGGCCGCCGAGCTGCGCTGGCTGCCGGTGATGAGCGCGGGCCGCCAGGTCGGCACCCTGGGCTATCGCCCGCCGGAGCAGTTAATGGCACGCATGGACCGGCTGTTTCTGGCCCAGCAGCAACGCAACCTGACCATCATCGTCATCGCCCTGGCGCTGACCTCGCTGCTGCTGGCCGCCGCCCTGTCCTGGTGGATGGGCCGACGCGCCCGCGGCATGGCAATGGCCACCCGCCGGCTGACCGAGGGCGACTACAGCATCCGCCTGCCGGAGCGCGGTCGCGACGAGCTGTCCAGCCTGTCCCACGACTTCAATGTGCTGGCGGAAACCCTGGAAGCCAGCCGCGAGGCACGTACCCGCTGGGTTTCCGACATCGCCCATGAGCTGCGTACCCCACTGGCGGTGCTGCGCGGCGAGATCGAAGCGATGCAGGACGGCATTCGCGCCCTCGACCAGGACAACCTGCGCTCGCTGTCCCAGGAGGTCGGCCAGCTAGAGCGCCTGGTCGCCGACCTGCGCCTGCTGTCCCAGAGCGACGCCGGCGCACTGGAAGTCCAGCTCGCACCGCTGGACCTGGGCGAGCAACTGGCCACCCGGCTGGACGAAGCCGAGGGCTGGCTTGCCGATCATGGCCTGACCCTCGAGCACGATATTCAGGGCCCGGCGTGGATTCGCGGCGACCTGCAGCGCCTGCGCCAGCTATGGAACAACCTGATTGACAATACCTGCGCCTACACCCAGGCGCCGGGGCGACTCAAGGTATCGCTGCGGCGTGAGGCCGACGACTGGGTGCTGCGCTGGGAAGACAGCGCCCCCGGGGTACCGGTCAACGAACTGCCGCGGCTGACCGAACGCCTCTACCGGGTGGAAGGCTCGCGCAACCGCTCAAGCGGCGGCAGCGGCCTGGGGCTGTCCATCGCCACCGCCCTGGCCCGCGCCCACGACACCGACATGCGCCCCTCCCCTTCCGAGCTTGGCGGGTTATGCTGGACCCTGCGTTTTCCGGCCCTGCCGGACCATCAGCAGCACGAGGACGATGAATGAACGACACCGACGCCAGTCTCGACGACATCCTGATCGTCGAAGACGAACCCAAGATCGCCCGTCTGGTGGCGGACTACCTGGAGGGTAGCGGCTACGCCACCCACCATATCGACCACGGCGACCAGGTGGTCGGCTACCTCAGCGAGGCCGAGTCACGCCCCAGCCTGGTGCTGCTGGACCTGATGCTGCCTGGCACCGACGGCCTGACCCTGTGCCGCGAGATCCGTCAGCGCTGGCCCGATATCGCGGTGGTGATGCTGACCGCCCGAGTCGAGGAGGTCGACCGCCTGCTGGGCCTCGAACTGGGTGCCGACGACTACATCTGCAAGCCGTTCAGCCCGCGCGAGGTGGTCGCCCGGGTCAAGGCTGTGCTGCGCCGCAGCCAGGCACACCAGCAGGACAGCGAAGCCAACCACGACCTGGTGCTGGACGAAAGCGGCTGGCGCGCCCTGGCCGACGGTCAGGACCTTGGCCTCACCGCGGTGGAATTCCAGCTGCTCAAGGTGATGATGCACTCGCCGGGTCGAATCTTCGCCCGCGAGCAGTTGATGGATCACATGTACCGCGACCACCGCATCGTCTCCGAGCGCACCGTGGACAGCCATATCAAGAAGCTGCGCAAGAAGATCGCCGATATCTGGCCCGAGCGGGAGATCATCCGCTCCGTCTACGGCGTCGGTTACAAGTACCAGCCGGAAGAGTGATCCTCGGGGCTGCCTGTCATGGCAGCCGTCCCCCGGCAGCTGGACATCGTCCGGCCGCTCTGCCTTTCTCTTTTTCTGCTTGATGCCCCGCGTCTTATGCATCGAAAAGGAGACACTGCCCTGCAACGCCCTGCTGCAGGCAGGACAGTTGCTGCGGGCCGCATGATGTCACACTATGTAGTACACTACGAATGGCAAGGACACGGCCGGTGAGGATCTTCAAGAACGCCTGGTTTGAACGCTTCACCAGAAAACAGAAACTTGACGCCGCCGCGCTGCGCGACGCTATCCAGCGAGCGGAACGGGGCTTGATCGATGCTGACCTGGGCGGAGGCGTGATCAAGCAGCGGGTAGCTCGTCCCGGGCAAGGCAAGTCAGGCGGCTACCGCACGATCATCCTCTACCGCCAGGCACACCGAGCCTTCTTCGTTTACGGCTTCGCCAAGACCAACAGAGCAATATCAGCGACGAGGAAAAGGTTGCGTTCAAACGGGCCGCCCAACACATCCTCGAGCTGTCAGAAGAGCACCTGGTCGAGTTGATTCATAAGGGGCATTTTTTGGAGGTGGAAGACGATGGCGAAGAAATACCGTAGCGAAGCGATGGCGGCGATCCATGAAACCATGGAAGCTCTGCACGAGGTAGGCGCCGTCGACAAGCAAACGATGCGCGACTTCGATGAGAGCTGCCTCACCACTGTAGAAATGATTTCCCCCGACGCCATCAGAGCGCTGCGCGAGCGCGAAAATCTTTCTCAGTCTGTCTTCGCTCGCTACCTCAACGTCAGCAAGAACCTGGTCTCAGACTGGGAGCGCGGCGTGAAGCGTCCTGGAGGGCCCGCGCTGAGGCTACTGGCAGTCATCCAGAAAAAAGGCATTCAGGCCATCGCTTGCTGAGCGCGCCTCTCCATTCCTGCCGGTGGAAGGGCCACTTGCGTGGAGAGGCGAATCGAGCTCCGTACTCAGGGGGCCGCCATATATCACGTTGTGCCCTCTGTCACGCTGCCATGGCCGTAATCGAGAGCCCCTTCTAACTGTTTCGCCTCGACTGACGGCAGGCCCGAAGATTCAGTTGCCAGCACCAAGCAAGCCGGTCGGCGAAGTGTCTCGACCGACTCACCGATAACGCAAGAGGCCGCCCTTGGGCGGCCTCTTGCGTATTGCGCTTTCTGTCTATCTAGAACAGCGCGGGAATCCCGTACTGTCCCTCGAACATGCCCACCGCCAGCATGGCGAACAGACACACCCCCAGCACCGATGCGGGGATGATCAGGCGGTCGGCCAGCGACAGCCGAGTGGCGCGTTCGCGATCACCGATCCAGCCGTTGTTGTCGAGCAGCATGGTCACCGCCCAGGCCAGCACCGGGTTGGTGACCGCCGCGGCGAACAGGCAAACGCCGGCGGCCTGGGCGTCGCGGCTTTCCTTGATCATCTGCACGCCGGCCTCGAGCATCGGCAGGAAGACTCCGACCAAAAGCGCCACGCACATCACCGGCGGCCACACCGCCACGTCCATGGGGAAGCCGAGGATGGCGATGGCGATGGTCAACAGCCCCAGCAAAATGGCGCCGGCGGGAATCGGCCGCTTGGCGATGGCCGCCGGGATCATATAGGTGCCCCAGGACGAGGTGATATTGCCACCGCCGAGGGCGGTACCGATCACCTGACGCAGCGAGCACATCGTCATGGTGTCGTCGACGTCCATCAGTACCCGATCGGTACCCTTGGGATAGTTCATCTCCTGGAAGATGCGATGACCGAGAAAGTCCGGTGACCACATGGCAACCGCCAGGATCGCGAACGGCAGCGAGGCGATGAAGTGCTGCATGTTCGGCAGCCCCAGCATCCAGCCGTGGTCGGTGCTGCCCCACCAGTAGCTGGGGCTGAGCGGCGGCAGGCCGGTCTCGGTGGTGAACTCGAGATCGAAGCCCGCACCCAGCGCCAGCGCCACCACCAGGCCGGTGACCGCGCAGGCGGGAATCGCCAGCCAGCGCTTGCCCAGCCGCGCCAGCACGGCGTACAGCAGGATATTGACCGCCAACACCACCAGGGCGACGTAACCCATCTCGCCCTCGAGCCCCATGCCCCACGCCTTGAGGCTACCGATCTGGCTCATGGCGCCGGAAAAGCCGAGAAAGATCAGCAGACCACCGGCGGTGCCCTGGGAGGTCAGGTTGACCAGGCGCGAGCCGCCCTTGACCCAGGAAAGGCCGAGGCCGAAGGCGCCGATCCACAGCGCCAGGGCCAGCGGGTGGGCACCGGCAAGGGCCATGCTGGCGATCAGCGGAATCATCGGGCCGTGATTGCCGGCCAGGTTGGCACGCGGATTGAAGATACCTGAGCCCAGCACGCAGAACAGCAGGACCGGCAGCAGCATCTCCAGGCGCGAGACGGCGATGGCGAACTCGCGCCCCAGGGTGACATCGGGCCAGGCGGCGGACAGGCCATTGGCCCAGGACATCATCACCGCCGAGTACATGGCGATGATGCCGATGGTGCCAGCGATGGCCGGTACCAGGTCCTCGAGTTCGAAGTGGAAGTCCCGGCCGATCAGATTAAGACCATAGCGCCGGGGACGCATGATCTTGAGTTCATGCTCGAGGTAGTCGGAACGGCTGGCAAATTCGCTGGCATCGCGGTGCATCTCGCGATAGCTGGGGGCCTCGCCGGCCTCCCGGGTGGACGTCACGGTGTCTGTCATGAGGATCTCGATGTCTGAGGTGACGCTGCTGTCCGACGCCGAGCCAAGTCCCCTTGACCGTTCGTCGAATTGACAGCGCGCCTTGAAAAAAGATGACAGACCTTAACAATGCCCCCCGCGGGCCTCGTTGACGGCTATCAGGCTTTGGCCTCGCCAAGGGTTGTGACGCCAAAAATGCCTGACAAACTCCCCTCTCCCTTGATCCAGCGCAGGCGTCTCTTGCCTGGCATCCCAGGATGGACGAGAGTGAAGACCTCGACGCAGCCACGGCGTCTTGCCAGGAAGACCGTCATGCCCCCCAGGATCGCTGCCAGCTTTTCCCGCTATCTGCGCGACCCGCGGATGCCCCAGGTCGAGGCGCGCCGAGTCAGGGGCGGGCACCGGCTAAGCCACGCGCCCCACAGCCACGACACCCACTCGCTGGGCGCGATCGCCCAGGGCCACTCGAGCTTCCTCAACCGCCACCGTACCCTAGAGGTGCGCCAGGGAGACGTGGTGCTGATCAACCCCGGCGACGTCCACGCCTGCAACGCCTTGAGCGAGCGAGACTGGGGCTACGACATGCTCTACCTGGACAGCGCCTGGCTGACCGAGCGCTGCGGCCTCGACGGCGATGACGGTGCGGTGTTCTCGGCACTGACGACGCAAGACGCCGCCCTTCACCAAGTCATTCGCGTCGCCACCGACGCCCTTGCCGATGGGGATGCCAGCCTGCTTGAGCGCGAGACCGTGCTTGAGCGGCTCGCCGAGCGCCTGACAGGCCTGCTCGACCTGCCGGCGCAAGGCGAGGCAGAACACGGCGCGCCTCCCGAGCGACTGGTGCGCGCCTGGGAGCGTCTTCACGACGACTGGCAGCAAGAGCTGCGCCTGGACGACCTCTGCGCCGCCGCCGAGTGCCGCGCCACCAGCCTGATTTCGGGCTTTCGACGTCACTATGCCACCACGCCCCATGCGGCGCTGATCGACCTGCGCGTGCGTCACGCCAGGCAACGACTGCGACGGGGCGATCCCATCGCTGCGGTCGCCAACGACTGCGGCTTCGCCGACCAGGCGCACCTGCAACGCACCTTCAAGAAGCTGCTGGCCACCACTCCGGGGCACTATATCCAGAGTCATATGCAGGATCAGATGCAGGGTCAGATGCCAGGCCCGTTGAAGGGTCAGATTCAGCACCTTAAGCAGCGCGCCTGACCGTCGGACCGGTGCCCGCAAGCTGCCTCACAGCAGCATCAGCGCGCCACTAAAAATCAGCAAGGCCGCCAGCAGGCGCTGGAGGACCCGCCGTCTTGCCTCGCACGACAGCCAGCCCCGGGCGTGTCCACCAAGCCACGCCCAGCCGATGGCGCTCGCCAGACAGACGCTGCCCCAGACCAGGGTGAAAAGCGCGATATCGACGCTTTCCCGTCCCGCCGTGAACAGTCCCAGCCCTGCCAACGAGGCGATCCAGGCCTTGGGGTTGAGCCACTGCATCAGCGCGCCGGTGGCGGGCCCCGGCGGTTCGCGCCGCTGGTCCGTGCCCCAGTCGCCTGCGTCCGTCAACAGGCGCCAGGCCAGGCAGGCCACAAAGCTCAGGCCCGCCAGCCGCACCAGCCACTGAAGCCCGGGCAGCGCCAGCCAGACACTCCCGAGCCCCGCGGCGAGCAGGCCCAGCAGCAGGGTAAAACCGCCGCTGGCACCCACCACCAGGGGCATCGCTCGGCGCCAGCCGTGACCCACGCCGGTGGACAGGATCAGCAGGTTGACCGGGCCCGGCGATATCGAGGCCACCAGCGAGAAGGCAAAGATCGCCAGCAGTTCTTCCAGAGAAAACGTCATCACACATGCCTCACAGGATGGCGTTCCAGGCTGACGCGATGACGCCCTTCGGTATTGAAGAAAATTTCACCGGCGCCGACTCCTCGGCCTCGGCTCCACTGCCCCGCCGAAAATTCGAACCCTGCGTTGCACAAACTCGTCTGCGCTTGCCGCTTCTCTGCACATTGGCTGCATCAGCCTTGCACGAGCCAGGGTCAAGATGGATCACGTCAACAAGGGCATCGCCCGCCATAACGCCACGTCCTGTGACGAGGCATCAACGCTGAAGGAAGTCGACCCATGAAAATGACATTTGCCCGCAAGGCCCTGCTGTCCGCCGCTGTCTCTGCCGCCCTGCTGCCGGTCGCCATGACCGCGACGGCCTCGCCCGACCGCCCCGAAGGCCCGCGCCACGAAGGGGGCGAGATGCGCGCCGAGCTGTTTGACCGCGCCGGCATCGACGCCGAGACCCGCGAAGCCCTGAAGCAGGCCGCCATGGAGCACCGTCAGGAGATCAAGGAACTCAACGACGATTTCCGCGAGCAGCGCATGGAAATCCTCGGTGAAGACGGTGTCGCCGCCCTCGAACGTGCCCGCCACGAGCTGCGCGAGGAGCGCATCAACGCCCTGGTCGACAAGTGGGAGCTGTCCGACGACGAGCGCGAAGCGTTCAACGCCGCTCGCGAATCTTTCAAGGAAGGCGCCGAAGCGCTGAAGGCCCAGGAGTTCGAGAACCCCGAAGCCCGTCATGACGCCTGGCGCGAACTGATGTCCTCCACCCGTGACCAGCTGGCCGAGATCCTCGACGAGCGCCAGCTGCGTGAACTGAAGCACACCATGATGCCGGGCCACGGCGACCACCCGCGCGGTGGTCCGGGTGAGCACCGCGCTCATGGTCCCGACAAGCATCACGCCCCCGAGGCCTGATATTGACGCCCTCGGTTCGGCCATAGGCGCCGACCCGGGAGACCAGAAAGCCCCGTACCAACGCGCCATGTCCGAGCCTCGGGCATGGCGTTTTCGTGCGCCCCCTGCCCGCCGTTTCTCCCCCTCGGGTTGAAAGATGCTCCCCATCTCTGTATTTTATTGAACGTTCAATCAATAAAATAACCGCGCGCCCCTGGCCGCGGTGGGTCGCCCAGACCCTTCGCAAGAGCCGCCAACAGGTACCGAGCCACGACTCGGCCACTCCGCCATCATCATTTTGTTAATTGGTCGGTCAATTAACAAAATGGCGTAACGCTCACGGAAGCAGCATCAGGATGCCAGGATGGCATCGTGGAGAACGGCGATAGCCTCGCCGGGCAGGCTCTGTCTCACTTCATCCTCGAGGGAGCACGTGCATGTCACATCACGAGAGCGCCTCCCGCGATCGCCTCAACCCCGTCGTCTTTCACGGCGCGGTAGCCGGCATCGTGGTCTTTCTGTTCTTCACCATGACCTTCACCGAACGGGCCGGTGCCCTGTTCGACAGCGGTCTTGCCTGGGTCAACGACACCTTCGGCTGGTACTACATGCTGGCCGCCGTGGCCTATCTGGTGTTCGTGCTGGTCATCAGCCTGTCCCGGGTCGGCAACATTCGCCTCGGCCCGGACCACTCGCGCCCGGAGTTCTCGCTGCTGTCATGGGCCTCGATGCTGTTCGCCGCAGGCATCGGCATCGACCTTCTGTTCTTCTGCGTGGCCGAGCCGCTGTCGCACTATCTGACGCCCCCGGACATGGCCCCGGAAAGCGCCGCCGCCCTTAGGCAGGCGGTGCCCCAGACCTTCCTCCACTGGGGCCTGACCGGCTGGGGCATGTACGTGCTGATGGGCATGGCCCTGGCCTACTTCAGCTATCGCCATCGCCTGCCGCTGGCCATCCGCAGCGCCCTCTATCCGCTGTTGGGCAAGCGCATCTACGGCCCCATCGGCAATGCCGTCGATATCACCGCGGTGATCTCCACCGTGTTCGGCATCGCCACCAGCCTCGGTATCGGCGTCATCCAGCTCAACTACGGCCTGAGCTTCATGTTCGGCGTACCCGAAAGCCTGTCGACCCAGGTGGTGTTGATCGTGCTGGTGGTGATCCTGGCGACCATCTCGGTGGTCACCGGCGTCGAGAAGGGCATTCGCCGGCTGTCCGAGTTCAATATGCTGCTGGCCGCCGCCCTGCTGCTGTTCGTGCTGTTCCAGGGTGACACCCTGGCGCTGCTCAACGCCCTGGTGCTCAACGTCGGCGACTACTTCAGTGGCTTCGTCGGCAAGAGCTTCGACACCTACGCCTTCGCCGGCAGCGACGCCCAGCAGTGGAAAGGCTGGTGGACCATCTTCTTCTGGGGCTGGTGGATCGCCTGGACACCCTTCGTCGGGCTGTTTCTGGCGCGCATCTCGCGCGGGCGCACCATTCGTCAGTTCGCCCTTGGCGCCCTGCTGATTCCGCTGGGCTTCATGATGGCGTGGATGTCGATCTTCGGTAACGCCGGTATCGACATGGTCGCCAATGACGGCCTGGCGGTGCTCGGCGAGCAGGCGCTGGCCACTCCCCAGACCACCATCTACACCTTCCTCGAGCAGTACCCCTACATCGGCGTCACCGCCTCGGTGGTCACCCTGCTCGGAGTGGTATTCTTCGTCACCTCGGCGGACTCCGGCGCCCTGGTGCTGGCCAACTTCACCTCGATTCTGCGTGACGTCAACCACGACGCGCCGATCCGCCTGCGCATCTTCTGGGCGGCGGTGATCGGCCTGATTACCATCGCCCTGCTGATGGCCGGCGGCCTCGACGCCCTGCAAAGCGCGGTGGTGATCACCGCCCTGCCGTTCTCGCTGGTGATGTTCGCCATCATGGTGGGACTGGCCCGGGCCCTGCGCACCGAGAAGGAAAAGGCCGACGCGCGCAAGCTGGTCGCGGCCAGCGGCGAAGGCGGCAACTGGAAGGAACGCCTGGATCGGGCGCTGGACACCTCCAACCGCGCCGGTGCCGAGTCGACCATGGAGCACGCCCTGCGTCCGGGCCTGAAACAGTTCGTCGAGGAGCTCGAGCGTCGCGGCCAGTCGGCCACCCTGAGCGAAGAGCAGATCGAGGGCGAACCGCTGCCGCGGCTGACCCTGCAGGTAGACTTCGAGGAGATGCAGAGCTTCGTCTACCAGGTCCGCCCCCATCGCATGCGCACGCCGAGCTTCCTGCCGGCGGACGATGACTACTACCTGCGCCTGGACGTGCATCTGGCCGAAGGCGGCGTGGGTCAGAACCTCAATGGCTACACCCGGGGTCAGGTCATCGATGACGTGCTCGGCGAGTACGAACGCCACCTGCAGTTCCTGGCGATCGCCCGCCAGGGCACGCCGACGCCGGCCATGCCGGGCTTTATCGGCGAGCCACCCCAGGGCACGACCCAGGAACCCTGAGCGTGAACCGGCAAGGTCGTCACCGACGACGCCGGAGCAAGTGACAGCGGCGGCCCCAGGGCCGCCGCTTTGGTATGTAACGCTGGTGGGCAGGCGGGCGTGACACCGCGATTGCCATGCATCGCCAGGGACGCGATCCTTGTCGACGTCATCAGCAGAGCGCCCAGGAGAGTCCCATGCCCGACGTCGAGCAGATTCGCTACTACCACGCCCACCTCTACTACGACGATGCCGAAGGGCTTGCCCAGGCCAGGACCCTGGCCGAGCAATGCCAGTCGCGCTTTGCCGTTCAGGTGGGGCGTTTTCATCAACAACCGGTGGGGCCGCATCCGCGCTGGAGCTGCCAGCTATCCTTCGCGGCCGAGGCCTTCGGCGAAATCGTGCCCTGGCTCGCCATCCATCGGGGCGAGCTGGACATCTTCGTGCATCTGGGCACCGACGACGACCTCTTCGACCATACCCAGGGCGTCATCTGGCTGGGACGCAGCCACGCACTCGACCTGTCCGTTTTTTCCCCGAGCTGACCTTCACGAGGCCTGGGGTCGCTCGCCCCGGGCGAGCCGAGCCGCGATCTGATCCAGCACACCGTCAAGCTCGGCGACGCTTGCGATCAGGTAGTGGGGGCGACAGGCGCTCAGTCGCTCGGCTACGTGGCGCCGGCGCCGCTCGAGCGCGTCCGGCGGGGTCGCTTGGTAACCCTCGAGACCCAGCCCCATGGCGTTGCCGGTATCGGTCACCGCCACCGTCCACATGCCGGCGGCGCGCCCCTCCTCGATGCCGGGAGCGGTATCATCGACCTTGACGCAAGCCGCCACATCGCCGATACCGAGCGCCACCACATTGGCCAGCGCCTGAGCCGGCCCGGGTCGCCCGCGCACCACCTCGTCACCGGCGACGGCGTGGTCCACCTCGAGCCCCGCCTGGCGCGCCGCACGGCGCACCGGCGCCAGCACCTCGGCGGGATAGCCGGAGCAGGAACCGATCTTGAGTCCTCTGCCCCGCAGCCCCGCGAGACATTCCCGGGCGCCAGGAATCGGCGCGGAATGCTCGGCCACCTTGGCCACCTGCAACGGCATGAACCGCCGATAGAGCACGTCGACGTCCTCGTCGCTCGGCGAGTGGCCACAGGCCTGGCGAAAACGCTCGGCGATGTCGGGCAGATCGCACAGGGCGCGGATATGATCCCACTTGCTCATGCCCATGGGGCCACGGGCTTCGTCGAGGCTTACGGCCACACCGATCTCGGCGAACACCTCGACAAACACCTGGGTCGGGGCGAAGGAGCCAAAGTCGACCAGGGTCCCGGCCCAGTCGAAGATGACGGCCTCCAGGGCCAGGGGGGCGTGACGTTCGGTACTCATGCGGTCGGCTCCTTGCGGGTTCGAGATGCCATGGATGGTGCCGCGACACCAGCGTAGGCAAGGATGACAAGGACATCACATCAAGATGACAGGGCGGCGACACCCGGTGTCGCCGCCCTGCTGTATCGACCGCTGCTGCTCAGTCAACTTAGCCCTGCATATCGAGCACCACCCGGCCCTCGATCTTGCCATCGATCATGCGGCCGAAGATGTCGTTGATATTGGCCAGACGGTCGGTGGACACGGTGGCCTTGACCTTGCCTTCACCGGCAAAGTCCAGCGCCTCCTGAAGGTCCTGGCGGGTACCGACGATGGAGCCTCGCACGGTGATGCCGTTGAGCACGGTATCGAAGATCGGCAACGGGAAGTCTCCCGGCGGCAGGCCGTTCAAGGCGATGGTGCCACCACGCCGGACCATGCCCTGGGCCTGTTCGAAGGCCTTCGGCGAGACCGCCGTGACCAGGGCCCCGTGGGCGCCGCCGATGTCCCGCTTGATCGCCGCCACCGGGTCCTCCTTCAAGGCGTTGACGGTGACCGTGGCGCCGAGCCGTCGTGCCAGCTCCAGCTTGTCGTCGGCCACGTCCACCGCCGCCACGTTCAGGCCCATGGCCACGGCGTACTGCACCGCCATATGGCCAAGACCACCGATGCCAGAGATCACCACCCACTGCCCCGGGCGGGTATCGGTCATCTTCAGGCCCTTGTAGACGGTGACACCGGCGCAAAGTACCGGGGCAATCTCGACGAAGCCGACGTTGCTCGGCAGATGGCCGACGAAGCCGGCGTCGGCGATGGCGTACTCGGCGAAGCCACCGTTGACCGAGTAGCCGGTGTTCTGCTGGGACTCGCACAGGGTCTCCCAACCGCCCAGGCAGTGCTCGCAGTGGCCACAGGCGCTGTACAGCCAGGGAATCCCCACCCGATCGCCTTCCTTGACGTGGTTGACGCCCTCACCCACCGCGGCGACTTCGCCGACGCCTTCATGGCCGGGAATAAATGGCGGATTGGGCTTGACCGGCCAGTCGCCGTGGGCGGCGTGCAGGTCGGTGTGGCAGACCCCGGAGGCGGCGATCTTGACCAGAACCTCGCCCCTGGCGGGGCGCGGCACCTCGACCTCCTCGAGGGTCAAGGGCTGACCGAACTGACGAACGACGGCGGCTTCCATGGTGCTTTGCATTGTTGTGCTCCTTGCCCTGATCCGGGCAAAAAGGGTCTCGGTCCGCCCGCTATCAAGGAAGGACGGTACAGAGGAGAAAGGTGTCCGGGGACACCCGGTGAACGGGCGTGGCGCTGAGCAGCAAACGGCGTCAGGCCACTGGGGTGAAGCTTCCCGGGCCCGGTGGTACCGGGCCCGGATCGACTCCCTTTAGAAAAAACCGAGGGGGTTGGTGTCGTAGCTCACCAGCAGGTTCTTGGTCTGCTGGTAATGCTCGAGTGCCATCTTGTGGGTCTCGCGACCGACGCCGGACTTCTTGTAGCCGCCGAAGGCGGCGTGGGCGGGATACTGGTGGTAGCAATTGGTCCATACGCGACCGGCCTGGATGCCACGCCCCATGCGGAAGGCCACGTTGATGTCACGACTCCAGACGCCGGCGCCAAGGCCGAATTCGGTGTCGTTGGCAATCGCCAGGGCTTCTTCTTCATCCTTGAAGGTGGTCACCGCCACCACCGGGCCGAAGATCTCTTCCTGGAAGACGCGCATCTTGTTGTTGCCCTTGAGCAGCGTCGGCTCGATGTAGTAGCCGGTGTCCAGATCGGCATTGAGCTTGGCCTGGTTGCCACCGGTCAGGAACTCGGCGCCTTCCTCCCGGGCCACGTCCATGTAGGACATGATCTTGTCGAACTGCTCCTTGGAGGCCTGGGCGCCGACCTGAACCTCGGTGTCCAGCGGGTTGCCACGCTTGATGGTGGTGACCCGCTCCATCACCTTGGCCATGAACGGCTCGTAGATGCTCTCCTGGATCAGCGCCCGCGACGGGCAGGTGCACACCTCACCCTGGTTGAAGAAGGCCAGCACCAGCCCCTCGGCGGCCTTGTCGATGAACTCCGGCTCGGCGTTCATGATGTCGGCGAAGTAGATGTTGGGCGACTTGCCGCCAAGCTCCACGGTAGAAGGAATGATGTTGTCGGCAGCGCACTTGAGGATGTGCGAGCCCACCGGGGTGGAACCGGTGAAGGCGATCTTGGCGATGCGCTTGCTGGTGGCCAGGGCCTCCCCCGCCTCGGCACCGAAGCCGTTGACCACGTTGACCACGCCGGGAGGCAGCAGGTCACCGATCACCTCCATCAGCTTGAGGATCGAAGCCGGGGTCTGCTCGGCGGGCTTGAGCACCACGCAGTTGCCGGCGGCCAGCGCAGGCGCGAGCTTCCAGGTGGCCATCAGCAGCGGAAAGTTCCAGGGGATGATCTGGCCGACCACGCCCAGTGGCTCGTGGAAGTGATAGGCCACAGTGTTGGCGTCGATATCGGCGGCGGTGCCTTCCTGGGCACGAATGCAGCCGGCGAAGTAGCGGAAGTGGTCCACCGCCAGCGGAATATCGGCGTTCAGGGTCTCGCGCACCGCCTTGCCGTTGTCCCAGCACTCGGCCACCGCCAGCGCCTCCAGGTTGGCCTCGATGCGCTCGGCGATCTTCAACAGGATATTGCTGCGCTCGCCAGCGGAGGTGCGTCCCCAGGCCGGCGCTGCCCCATGGGCGGCGTCCAGCGCCTTGTCGATATCCTCGGCACCGGAGCGGGGAATCTGGCAGAACACCTGGCCGTTGACCGGGCTTACGTTGTCGAAGTACTGACCCTTGACCGGAGCGACGAACTCGCCGCCGATATAGTTACCGTAGCGCTCGTCGAAGCTGACCACCGCGTCGGGCTGTCCGGGGTTGGCGTAGATCATGGCGTGTCTCCTTGGAAAGGATGTTGTAGTTGTCTGCCACTCCAGTCTTGGTCAGGAACCTGGCTTGCGACATACTGCCCTGGCAGGAGAGCGCCTCCTCCTTCGGTAGGAGACCGACCAAGGACACAGACAACCGGGACGCCAGACATGCACAGCCTGATGGTGGCTGACGATCACCCGCTCTTTCGCGACGCCATTGCCGCGGTCATTCAATCGGGCCTGCCCGGCACCGAGCTGCGCGAGGCGGACTGTTTCGCCGCGCTGGCAAGCGCCCTCGACGCCGACGACGACGTCGACCTGGTGCTGCTGGACTTGAATCTGCCTGACGCCTCGGCCCTGGACGGACTGCGTGAACTGCGCCGGGCCTTTCCGGCGGTGCCGGTGGCGGTGCTGTCGGCCGAAAGCGAGCGCGCCACGGTACTCGGCGCCCTGGATCTAGGTGCCATCGGCTACCTGCCGAAGTCCACGCCACGCCCGGACCTGCTGGCGGCGATCAAGCAGATCCTGGACGGCCAGATCTATCTGCCCGCCGAGATCATGCGCCGCCCGGCCGAGGCCTCGAGTGCCCCGCCTGCGACGCAGGGGGCGACACAGGGGGTGACGGGTCCAGCCGATGTAGGCGCGCTCGAGCAGTTGACGGTCAAGCAGCTCGAGGTGCTGTCCCTGCTGATTCGCGGCGCCTCCAACAAGGTCATCGCCCGCGAGCTCGATATCGCCGAGACCACGGTCAAGACCCACGTCTCGGCGATCCTCAAGAAGCTTGGCGTCGGCAGCCGTGTTCAGGCGATCCTGGCAGCCGACGAGTCCACCCTGCTGGCCTGCCTGGCCAGGCGGCGGGCGCGCTGAGTGACCAGGGGGAGCCCACAGATCGCTTGACCTGAATCCACTCCCCGCCTGCCCTGCCCTACGACGCGCAATTCCGCAACGCCGGTAGCCGACCGCACCGGATGCCCCCGCGATCTCACGCTATTCGGGCACATCTTGGACGACATGGATGTTTCTGGCGTAAGCCCCCTCTGAAAGCACCTTCCGCCTGCTGTCCCGGCCTCGCCTCGCCAGTAGGATCCTCCAGAGTCGGACCACGGCGTCGTTCAGGGAGGATCCACCGTGCCATCTACCCTCGTTCCTTCATCCCCATCTCATGAGCTGCCATCGGTATCTGGCGACCAGCCAAACGTGACCGGAGGGCACTGAGGATGGATGACGGCATGATCCCCGGGCATCGGCCCTTCCCCACCGAGGCCATCGCGGACACCGGCCAGCGCCCGGCCGTGCCGACCGAATTCACCGCCGATGAGCACGGGGGCGGCCTTATCCCCCTGAGGGAACAGCTCAACCATCGCCGGGTGATCACCGCCGAGCCCTACAGCGAAGGCGAGACCCCGGAAGCCGTGATCATGATGGACGTGGAGGAAGGTTCCGTCACGGTACTCGACGTGGTCGTCCAGGCCGCCTACATGCTGCCGGTGGTCGGTAACGTCATGGCCATCGGCGACGTCGCCCGCGACGTGGTTGACCTCGATGGCAACGACGCAGACGGCACGCCGAACTACCAGAACGTCTGGCTCTGGGCGGTGCTGGTGATCGACGCCATCGGTCTGGTGCCCGCCTTTGGCAACGCCTCCCGCCCTATCCGCGTGGGTACCCGCGAAGGCATACAGGCGTTTGCCCGCGGTGAAGGCGTCGACATCGCCGCAGATATCCTGCTCAACATGGCCGGCGGTGCGGCGATGGATTTTCTGGCAGAACTCGACTCCAAGCTCGAGGAACAGAAACCGAAGCTGTTGCGCGAAATTGACACCATCGTCGGCAAACTCGCCGAGTTCATCAACAACCCGGTCGATGCCGCCAAACAGCTCAAACTGATCGACGAGAACCCCGAGTGGTGGAACCTTCTCGAGAAAGGCAAGCGTGTCGTATTCATTGCCTTTGACCGCCTGCTCGAGGCCTTTGGTGACGACCGTCAGCGCCTCATCGCCTTCCTCGGCCAGCTCGGCGGGATGGCCAGGTCCATGGTCAACGCCGGGTTCGAGCGCCTGTTGCCGATGATACGCGACCTGGCCCAGGCGACTCGCCGCCGGTCGTCGCAACGTGGGGACGTCAATCACCAGGGCACCGCCGTCACCGGCCAACGTACGGTCCACTACCTGTCGGCAGACAATCGCCAGACCACCCGCCACGAAGCCGAGCCAAGCGCCACTCCGGCCGGCTGCGTGTGCTCGCTGCATCGCCCCACCCCCACCAGTCCCAACCCTGTGGACTATGTGATGGGTGACGAGAACCTGTGGCACACCGACTTCAGCGTACCGGGGCTGATCGACGTCGAATGGACCCGCTACTACCGCTCCAGCATCGACGAACTCGATGACAGCGAGCTGGGCGCCCGCTGGAGCAGCCCGTTCCATACCCGCTTCGAGGCCCAGGGCGAGCAGTTGACCTTTATCGACAGCCTGAACCGCGCCCTGCCCATCGCCCCCCTCGAGGTGGGCGGCAGCCGCTTCCTGCCGCGTGAAAGCGTGACCCTGGAACACCCCGACAGCGAGCACTACCGGCTTCACTACCTCGACGGCAGTCAGGAGCTCTACCGCCGCATCGGCGAGTCCGGGTGGGGCGAGCGCGTCCACTTCCGCCTGGTCGAGCAGCGCGAGCGCGACGGCCGCGCCCTGCACCTGAGCTATCGCCAGGGCCGACTGGACCGCCTGACCGACGGCGCCGCCCTGCTGCTGCGCTTTCACTACAGCAGCGCGGGGCTGCTGGCCAAGGTGGTGCGCCACTATCCCGGGGCGGGCGTCACCAAACCCAACGACGAAGCCGCCGAGGCGCACGAGCCCGAGGTGCTGGTCCGCTACCAGCACAGCGCCGACGGTGATCTGATCGAAAGTCGTGATATGCGCGGCTACACCCGCGAGTACCAGTACCAGCACCATCTGGTCACCCGCTACACCCACCGCAGTGGCCTGGCGGTGGAGCTAGAGTGGGACTGGCCGGGCAAGGCCGAGGGCGCCCTGCCCGCCGCTCACGACGCGCGCTGCGTACGCAACCGCCTGGAAGACGGCAGCGAAGACACCCGCTTCGAGTACCATCGCGGCCTGTGGTACACCCGCGTCACCGACGCCGACGGCGTGGTGACCTTCTACCGCTACAACTATCACAACCAGATCGAGTCGATCACTCACCCCTTCCACCCGGCGCTGGGCAGCGAGCACTGGCGCTGGGACGAGCACGGCCGGCTGATCCGCCATATCGACGGCGAAGGACGCACCACCCACTATCGCTATGACGACCAGGGCCGGCTGATCGAGACGGTCGACCCCCAGGGCCTGAGCACCCGCATCGACTACGACGACCAGGGCCTGCCGATAAACGTCACCGAACCTGACGGACGCGAACGCTCGCTACGCTTCGATGAACGCGGCCTGCCGCTGCAGGAAATCGCCCCGAGCGGGCGTGTCACCACCTTCCGTCACAACGCGCGCGGCCTGCTCACGGCGATGACCGACGCCGCCGGCAACACCTATCAGTACCGCTGGAACGACCAGGGTCAGCTGACCAGTGCCAGCGACTGTTCACGCAAGACCACCCAGTTTCGCTACGACCACCGCGGCTGGCTGATCGAGCGCCGTGACGCCGCCGGGCATCGCACCTATTACACCCGTGACGCCACCGGCCTGCTGTTGAGCGTCGAGCACCCCGACGGCGCCATCGAGCACTTCTCCCACGACAGCGAAGGCCGGCTGACTCAGTATCTCGATCCCACCGGGCAGCGCACCCGCTATCGCTACAATGGCAAGGGCCAGCCGATCGAGCGCCGCGACCCCATGGGCCAGCGTTTCGCCTACCACTACGACCGCCTGCTTCGGCTCTCGGCGCTGACCAACCAGAACGGCGACCGCTGGCAGTTCCGCTATGACGGCGGTGGACGATTGATCGAGGACACCGGCTTCGACGGGCGCACCCGCCACTACCGCTACGACGATGGCGGCGCCCTGATCGAGCGCCGCGAAGGCGAGCTGGTCACCACCTTCACCCGCGACGCCATGGGCCGGGTGCTGGAGCGCGAGAGCCAGCGACCGGGCCAGCCCGCGCTGACCACCCGCTACGGCTACGACCCGCTGGGACGCCTGACCCGCGCGGCCAGCCGCCACAGCGAGACGCGCTTTCACTTCGACACCGCCGACAACCTGATCGCCGAGGTGCAGCGTCATCAGCTGCCCAACGGCGGTGACTACTCCAGCGTCACCCGCCACACCCACGACGCCCTGGGCAACCGCGAGACCACCACCCTGCCCGACGGCCAGACCCTGGCCTGGCTGCGCTATGGCTCCGGCCATGTCCACGCCATGACCCTGGACCAGCGCGAGCTGATGGCCTTCGAGCGCGACGACCTGCATCGCGAGGTGCGCCGCCACCAGGGCAGCCGCGAGGTCGAATCACGCTTCGACCCGCTGGGACGCCTGATCGAGCAGCACATCCGCACCCTCGAGGACGCTGTCGAAGACAGGCCCCGACACCCCACCGTCAGACGCCAGTGGCACTACAGCGCCAACGGCCTGCTCAGCCAGGTGGACGACAACCTGCGCGGCACCACCCGCTACGGCTACGACCCATTGGGCCGGCTGCGCCAGGCAAGCGCCCCCGGCCTCGAGGAAGTGTTCGCCTTCGACCCGGCCGGCAATCTGGTCGATCCCGCGCCGCCAGAACGAACCAGCGAAAACGGCAGCAACACCCCGCCCTCCGAGGCCACCCGCTGGCGACGCGAGCGCCCCCGCGATCACCTCGACCACGGATCCGAGGAACGCATTCGCCTCGATTACCCTGGCGCACCGGCCAGCCTGTCGCCGGCCATGGGCAACCTGCTCAAGCGCTACGCCGGCACCCACTACCACTACGACGCCAGCGGCAACCTGACCCGGCGTATCGCCCCCAGCGGTGAGACCTGGCACTACCAGTACGACCCCGAACATCGGCTGATCGAGGCCTGATCTTGCCCACCAACAGTGGACACCCCGTTAAGGCAGTACACTGAACGAGGTGACCCCATGGCAAGGCAAGCAACGTCGATGAAGAAGACTCGCACCCGTTACTCCCAGGTCTACAAGGACGAGGCCTTGGCACTCGCTGACCGTGTTGGTACCAGTGCCGCCGCCCGCGAGCTGGGTCTTCAACCCAGCCAGCTCTACCAATGGCGAGCCAAGGCTCAGCAGCAGCAGAGTGCCTCGGCTCGCGAGCAGGCCTTGGCGGAAGAGAACGCGAGGCTCAAGCGTCAGCTGGCTGAGAAGTCGGAAGAGCTTGAAATCGCAAAAAAAGCCGCCTTGCGCTCAACCGGTCAATGCAACGGTGGTGGATAAGACTTCGGCAGGTGTCTTGTATCCCAGCGTTTTCCTGGGGCGCTCGTTAAGCCGCATGGCCACCTGATCAAGGTCTTGCTGGGTGAACGTGGATAGATCTGTCCCTTTTGGGTAGTACTGTCTTAGCAGGCGGTTGGTATTCTCGTTGGTTCCCCGCTGCCATGGGCTCTGAGGGTCGCAGAAGTAGACTTGAATATCGGTCGCAACCGTGAAGTCCTTATGTGCCGCCAGCTCTGTGCCCCGATCCCATGTTAGAGATCCTCTCAGACCAGCCGGCAGCCGCTGGGCCTCTCTTATCAAGCCAGCGATCACACTGGTCGTATCCTTGCCATCCACCTGAACTAGCATGGTGAAGCGAGAGTGACGCTCGACCAACGTAGCAATGTGGGAATTTCTGGCACCGGTGATCAAATCTCCTTCCCAGTGCCCCGGAATCGCCCGGTCCTCCGCCTCTGGAGGACGTTCTCGGATGGGCACCGCATCCCGGATCTGTCCGCGCGGCTGACTCGTAGCAAGCTTGGAGCGGCGCATCATGCGCTTATAACGCAGATGCTGCATCAGTTCCTTCTTCAGTACACCGCGCGCTTGGATGTAAAGGCTGCGGTAAATCGTCTCATGTGACACCTGCATGCGCCGGTCTCTCGGGAAACGGAGTTTCAGCCAGCCCGAGATCTGCTCAGGAGACCACTGTAGTGCAAGCTTTTCCGCCACGAGCTGCCGCAGTTCGGGGACAGTTGCCAGATGGCACACCTTAGGGCGTTTGGCATGCTCCCATGCAGCCTCATCAGCAGTACTGGCCCGATACCGGTCGCGTCCTCCATGGCGAGCGACTTCCCGGCTCACCGTGGAAACAGAGCGCCCCAGCTGCTGGGCGATTCGCCTAAAGGACTGACCAGTGGCGATACCACGGGAGATCGTCTCCCGCTCAGCTAGGGTCAAGTGCCGACTGGATCGTGAACGAGGGTGCGGTGCGATACCACCGCTGGTGGACAGAACACGATGTACCGACCCTGGATGCTGACAAAGTAGCCGACTGACCTCACTTAACGATTGACCTGCTTGCCACTGCTCCCAGAGTAACTGCTTCTGGTTTGCGGAGAGTCCTCCTGGCCGTCCTCGTCTTGCCATATCGTTCCCTGTCGAGTGGCTGTGTTGCGATGACCAGTTGAGCGTACCGCGGTGTACTTCGCGAAAAGCCTGAAGTGAAGTACGCCTTCATCGAGCAGCATCGTCAGGCCTTCAGCATTCAACGGATGTGTGCGTTTCTCGGTGTCGCCCGCAGCGGCTACTACGCCTGGCGACTGCGGGGAGGTGTACCCTCTCCTCGCCGCCGCCGGCAAGCGCTCACCGATCAGCGCGTGGCTCAGGCCTTCGAGCAGGGCAAGGGGCGCTCAGGCGCCCCCAGGCTGACCCATGACCTGAACGATGCTGGCGTAGCCATCTGCCTCAATACCGTGGCTGCCAGCCTCCGTCGGCAAAACTTGCGGGCGAAAGCCGCGCGTAAGTTCAAGGCCACGACGAACTCACGGCATGGCCTGCCCGTCGCACCGAATCTGCTGGAGCAGGACTTCAGTGCTACGGCGCCGAACCAGAAATGGGTCGGCGACATCACTTACCTGGCGACTGGTGAGGGCTAGCTCTACCTGGCGGTACTGATTGACCTGTATTCACGCAAGGTGATCGGCTGGGCGATGAGCGAGCGGATGACCGCTGACCTGGTCGGCGACGCGCTTCAGATGGCGCTGTGGAGCCGCAAGATGCCCAAGGGCGTCATCGTGCATAGCGACCGTGGTAGCCAGTATTGTTCGTCCCTGTACCAGTCGTTGCTGACCCGGCACGACCTCCGGTGCAGCATGAGTGCCAAGGGCAACTGTTACGACAATGCCTGCGCCGAGAGCTTCTTTCACAGTCTCAAGGTCGAGGCCATTCACGGCGAGCGACTCACGACCCGAGAAACCATGCGACGGCAGGTGTTCGAGTACATTGAGTTGGACTACAACCGGCAACGCAGGCACAGCGCGATCGGGATGATCAGCCCAGAGGCCTTCGAGGCTCGAATGATCGCTTAGACCGGTGTCCACCAGTGCTGGGTAAGATCAATAGCGTACCTGATCGATCAGGTGTTGCACTTGCTCATTGAGACCGCCCCTCAACCTATGGAAGGTAAGGGAGCATATGTTGATCCTGAAACGGGAGTACAACGTGTCCTGTGCCACACGAACTGTGAATCACCACACGCTCATGTCAACAACGTTCAAGGGCAACGCCTAGACATTAATGGTTCCGTAGTACCTCCAGAGTCTCCTGAAGCCCACTTACCAATCAATCTTTCAAACCGGTGATTAAATGCATGACTGGACTATTGTAAAAGTAATTGCGGAATGGCGCACCGGCGAAATTGAGATAGAATTAATTTCTCCTTGTGGAGAGATCGAAATATTAAGAGCACACAAGTTTAAAAACTTGAAAATCCCAAGAAGAAGTGAGTGGGGAGAAAGTGTATCAGTTAACAAAATCAGTGGACCTAAAAATACCGGAAACGGGAACGTCTATTTCTCAATGGAGATACAATCCGGTGACATTATTGAATTTGAAGCTGAAACGATCACACTTCCAAAGCTGGATTCATAAAATAACTGCAGCACTTTGGACCACGAGGTAGAGGCAGTTAAGGCCAGTACCTGGATGAAGAAACCGGGCTGCACTACAACCGCCATCGGTACTATGATCCAGAGACGGGACGCTTCACCACCCAGGATCCCATCGGCCTGGCCTGCGGCGAAAATCTGTACATGTACGCCCCCAATCCGACAGGATGGGTGGATCCGCTGGGGTTGAGTAGGGACAATGGGTGTAACTGTCCTGATTCGGGGGTTCCTCGGAGGGGTTACCACAATGAGACCTACAGTAATAAACCTGTCAAACCAGAGGACGCAACAGACCGATGGGATGAATTTTTGGGTCCGGGACCTCACACTGATATTCATCCACGAACGGGTGCTCCCGACCGCGATAGAATCGTATCTTCAGATGGTGCTCGCAGTATCCGTTACGGTTCCCATGAAATGAATAGCTCCTCCACCAAACATCATTATCACGAAGAAATCTGGACGCTGGGTACAGAAAACAATGTTATGAATGTAGATAACACTGTTATTAGGGTTCCACAGAGAAAGACATCGCGATGAATGTAAAAATCGAAGAGATCAAAGTACTCAA
Source organism: Halomonas sp. EF61 (assembly GCF_040147045.1). Taxonomy (NCBI): domain Bacteria; kingdom Pseudomonadati; phylum Pseudomonadota; class Gammaproteobacteria; order Oceanospirillales; family Halomonadaceae; genus Halomonas; species Halomonas sp. EF61. Next base: position 48,889 of record NZ_JAMSHM010000001.1, read on the forward strand.
TAAAAATACTTTTGTTAACTTTGCCAGCCCCTTAGGAAGAGGGAAGGCTATTTGGCTGGGAAATATGCCAAGAAAAAACGAACATTATGATGTTGAGATAGATATTGACGAGAAACTCTGGTGGGGATCGACAATACTTGGAGCAAACTCAAAACAACCAAAAATAAAGGAAGGAAAAGATAGTATTGAGCTAACTGGGGAGGTGGTGGCAATTGAAGAAGATGGACTATTAATTGTATCCATTGGGGGAAGTCTAATATTTGTGGAAACAGATTTAGAAAAAAATCCACACAAACCGTTCGTGACAATGAGAACACATCATTTAACCATGCATGACAGCAACTATTAATTGCAATATCTATTATATTGCCAAGCGGCCAACAACCCCCACCTTCTGCAACTAAATAGGGCTCTTCGTCGTTGGATGTGGAATGCAACCGGGAAAATATCGAGAGCTCATAACGCCTCCACCGACTAACGCACCCGCTATTGGCTCACTCTAACTGTGGTGTCTCGGATGTTCAATTGACCAAAAGGAGCTATCCTTTGATAGCCGCCCGAGGGCTTCTCCGTCAGTTCATCCAGGAGCATTGCCATGGAGATCAAGCTTCATAAGCAAGCCACTACAACCCCGAAGATTCGCGCTGAGATCCAGGCGGCTCCTGCTCACATTACCGATACGGCGCTGGCGGAGCGTTTTGGTGTCAGTGACATGACGATACGTCGGTGGCGGCACCGCGATGACGTCTATGATCGCCCCCACACCCGTCACAACCTCAAGGCAACGCTCAACCACGAGCAGGAAGAGGTGCTGATTGCGGCACGCGAATTCCTTCGTCTCGGGCTCGACGACCTGCTCGTCGTCGCCCGGGAGTTCTTGCATCCCACGCTATCCAGAGCGGCGCTCCACCGGATGTTGAAACGCCGCCAGGTGCCCACCTTGGCCCAATTGGCTAAGAGGGATCAGGAGGGCAAGAAGGAAACGCCCAAGCCCTTTCGAGACTACGAACCGGGCTACCTCCATATCGATATCAAATATCTGCCGCAGATGCCTGATGAGACGCAGCGCCGCTATCTGTACGTTGCCATCGACCGAGCTACGCGCTGGGTCTATCTGGAGCTGCGCTCCAGCCAGGCGGCAAGCGATGCTGAAGCGTTTTTCCATCGGGTCGTTGAGAAGGCCCCGTTCAAGGTCCAAAAGGTGCTGACGGACAATGGCAAGAGCTTCACGGATCGCTTCACCTCTGGTGGAGAGCGCAAGCCCACCGGACAGCATCCGTTTGACCAGGCATGTGCAGAGCACCACGTGGAGCACCGCCTGATTCGACCGGGCCACCCTCAAACCAACGGAATGGTCGAACGCTTCAATGGCCGTATCAGTGACGTCTTGGCGACGCGTCGCTATGTCTCCGGAGAAGACCTGGAGCAAACGCTAAAACGATACTGCTGGCTGTACAATCATCACATCCCGCAGAAGGCATTGAAGCACCAAGCCCCCATTTCAGCGATGAAAGACTGGCAGAACAGGCGTCCTGAGCTATTCACCAAGCGTGTAATTAATCATCCGGGACCTGACATCTAACGACAGGCGGCAAGGGCCAGCCCATCGCGCGCCGCGAATGCGAGCTGGTCACCACCGACACCCGCGACGCCACAGGCCAGGTACCAGAGCGCGAGAGCCAGAGACAGGTCCTGCCCACCCTGCCTGGCCAGGCGACGGGCGCGCTAGCAGATAACGAACATCTCGCTGACCAAGGCAAGACGACTCAACCGGCGTCGAGCAGGTGTATCAGTGCCTGACGCAGGCGCAGGGGCTTCAGCGGCTTCAGTAGACAGGGGAAGCCAAGCTCACGACAACGCCGCTTGATCTCGGCGTCGTGATTGGCGGTGATCAGTATCGGGGCCAGGTCTATATGAGAGCAGGCCAGGCGCTGGGCCAGGGCCAGACCATCTTCTTCGTCGCTGGACAGGTGGTAGTCGATCATCACCACCGTTGGCGACTGCCTATCCATGCCCTGTGTCTCGTGACGCTCGGCCAGGCTCTGTTCCAGTTCAACCACTCGCGACGCCAGGCGCGCCCGACATCCCCAGCCACCCAGCAGCGCGCTCATGCCCTCGAGGATGGCGGGATCGTTGTCCAGCACCCACACCTCGGTACTCTGCAGCTGCCGCGTGCCGGCCTGCTGCAGGGTCGAGGCCGACGGGGCCACCGCACGCGCCGGGCGAGCGCAGGGCACGCTTACCGAGAACTGGGCGCCCTGGCCGGGTCGGCTATTGAGGGTAATGGGATGATCGAGCAGGCGGGCGATGCGATCGACGATGGCAAGCCCCAGCCCCAGCCCGCGCTCCTGCCCCGGGGCTGCGGCGTTGCCGCGGCGAAACTCCAGAAATATCTCGTCGCGCCGAGCCTCGTCGATGCCCGGGCCGGTATCCCCCACCAGGATCTCGAGCCAGTACTGCTGGCCTAACCGACGTCTGCGACAGCCGAGCAGCACCCGCCCCGACTCGGTGTAGCGTACGGCGTTGGACATCAGGTTGCGAATCACCCGGGCAAGCAGCGCCAGGTCGGACTCGACCCAGGCAGAACTCGGCACATAGCGAAACGCCAGCCCGCGGGCGCCGGCCATCTGACGAAATTCCTCGGCGAGCGCATCCAGCAACTGCGAGACGGCGAAGGGGGCCACATCCGGGGTCAGCACTCCGGCATCCAGTCGCGAGATGTCGACCAGGGTCCCCAGCAGCAATTCCACGTCGCTGAGCGAGCGATCGATACGCTGCACCAGGCGGCCGGATTCTTCCGGCAGCTTTCGCTCTTCCAGGGCGCTGGCAAACAGCCGCGCGGCGTTGAGCGGCTGCAGCAGGTCATGGCTGACCGCCGCCAGGAAGCGGGTCTTGGAGGCATTGGCGGCCTCGGCGTCGCGCCGAGCCTCCTCCAGACGGGCATTGGTTTCGGCCAGTTCATCCAGGGTTCGGTGCAGGGTCTCGGTACGCTCGCGCACCTGCTCGGCGAGCAGCACCGCGTGCTCGAAGGCACCATAGGGTGCCCCGCCCGCCCCGGCGGACTCGACCCGCTCGATCAGCGCCTGGCAGATCCGGCGTAACCGATGGTTTTCCTCCAGCAGTTCCTGTTCCAGTGCACTGCTGGCGCGATCCTGCCTTGGCTCACCGACCAGATCCAATCGCCACCCCCGTGAAGGTCTGGTTGATATGCATGCCGTGGTGCTGCTCGCCGTAGGTGTTGAAGCCCACCACCGAGGCCCTGGAAAGTCGCTCGGAGGCGTCGCCGATCTGCGCGAGCGCCTCGAACTCCAGCCGTCTGAGAAAGCAGTCACAGCCGATGATCAACTGCGGTTTCCCCAGCCGGCGCTGAAGGCCCCCCAGGGTATCGTCGAGGGCCTCGAGAATCGGCGTGCCGGCCATGGCGGTCAGCACGATGCCGGTCTCCACCGCGCAGTAGAAGCTGAGGCTACCGTCGGCGTTGGCACGCTGGATCGAGCGGACGTAATAGGCGTCGCCCAGCTTGACCGCCAACGGGTGGCGGGCAAACACGCCCTCATCGAGCTCGCTTGGCAAGACCCCGACCAGCCGGGCGTACTCGTCCACCGCGGGCAGGGCATTGAGCTCCAGCACACGCCGGCCCGCAGGGTCGGCGCGGGTGACCACCAGCTTGTCACGGCGTGCCGCCAGGTGATGGGTCGAGAACACCTCGAAGGGATGGTGGGTGGTGATCAGCACCACCACCGCCGCCGCGCTGTGAAAGCGCCCACCGGCAAACACGTGGGTATGCGCCAATCGGTTGTCGTCCCCGGCCGAGCCACCGAAGCTCGGGATACCTCCCAGGGCGGCGTCCAGCGTGGTCAGCACCTGCTCTTCGCTGGCCGACAGCCCATCGAGCAGGGTCAGCGCGAAGGCCTCGCCATCCAGATGCCCCCTGGCGGTGGCAAGAAGCGACTCCACCCGACGCTGGGCGTCGATCAGGGAGACGCTCTCGAGGTCCTCGAGCAGGGTGGTGGCCACGCCAAAATGACGGCGATCGAACCCGATGGCGACGATGGACCCGCGCTCGTACCCCAGCGGGGTGATCTCACCCGCCGTGGTGCAACCCGCCAGCGGCAGCCCACCGAAGGTCGACTCCAGGGCCTGGGCCAGGGGGTCCAGCGCGTATTCGGCGCTGACGAAGAACAGCACGAAACCCAGGTCGGGATGATAGAGCTCGTGATGCAGCTCACACGCCGCCTGTTCAGCCTTGGGGTGGCGGCTGGCCGCCACCTTGAGTCCCAGCGACGCAAGCTCTTGTTGTTCTGGTGTAGGGCGCTCCCGCGCGGTGATGTCGCCTTCCACGCGGGGCGCCGTGCTCGCACTGCCCATGGGCTGTCCTCAAGATCCGCGGCAACGCCGCATGACCTGAGTGTAGGCGCGAGCAGTGGCCAGACTCAATGCGAGCCGGGAGGGCCGCCTGTCAGCCTCAGCTGCGGCGCAGACGCAGGCTCAGGCGAGCGCCACGTCCAGGCGGCGCCTGAAGCCAGGGCGCCAGCAGGCGGGTAGACAGGGGGATGAAAAGGAACACCATCACCGGGGTCAGCATCAGGGTGCTGGCGAGTACCCGAGGAACCAGCGGCAAGGTCGCCAGGGTATCGCCCAGCAGCCACTGGAACATCAGCGACACCGGGAAGAACGCCAGCCAGATGGCGATCGCCTGCTTCCAGCGCGGCGGCACCCTGGGGCCGGGGCTGGTGAACCAGCTGTCGAGTCCCAGGGCACGCCGCTCCTGGGGGGCCTCGAACAGGCCGGCACCACGCTCGAGCCAGGCACGGCGCGAGGCGGAATGCTCCCAGCGTGCGAGGGTATCGGTGTCCTGAAAGCGAAAGATGATCTGATACTCGTCGTCGCCGGGGGGCGGCGCCAGGATGCCGGAGCCGAGATAGCCGGGAAAGTCCGCCGCCAGCTCGCGGCCTTCATCGAGCCACAGGGTGAAGTCGCGGTAGCGTCCACGCGCCACGCGGCGGGCCACCATGAGAGTCACGGGTTCGCTTGACATGGGATCTCCTCATCAATCGGACGTACCGCCTCGTGCCAGCTCGCGCCGACTTTCGCCGGCCTTCACAAGAAAACGGTCGTCCTTGTCAGGCCCCGGGTGGGGGCCGCCTGGGCCCGGTAAGGCCCTGTCCCGGCTGAGGTGGGGTCGCCACCTGCTCCGGGTCCTGCCTAGCATGAGGCAAGAAGCGCGCCATTATGCCATGCGCTCGGAATTTTTCCGTCTTTTTACTGAGAATCCAGCAAAATACCAGTCGATCATTTCGTTAAAGGGTCAAGAACAAAAAAAATGGCCCGACCTGTCAGGCCGAGCCATTGAGCAATACCCTTCATCGTGCACCAGTGAGAGGCACCCAGGGCGCCACCTGCACCTTGCTGGCCGTCAACCGCCGGTGAGTGCCGAGCCCCCCATATCAGGCCCCCTCGCCCACCGGCATGGAAGCTGCCTCGCCGCGCTTGATGGCGGCGTAGCCGAGCCCGGTCACCAGCGAGCCCGCGACGATCGCCAGCAGGTACCACAACACTGGAGTAATCGCATTTGGAATCAACAGCACGAATACGCCGCCGTGGGGGGCCATCAGCTTGGCGCCCACCAGCATCGAGATGGCTCCGGTGATGGCGCCGCCCAGCATGCTGATGGGAATCACCCGCAGCGGGTCCTTGGCGGCGAAGGGAATCGCGCCCTCGCTGATGAAGCACAGCCCCAGCACGAAGGAGGCCTTGCCGGCCTCGCGCTCGGGGTCGGCAAACTTGCGCCCGGCGACGAAGGTGGCGATGCCCATGCCGATCGCCGGCACCATGCCGGCGGCCATGATCGCCGCCATGGGGGCGTAGGTCTCGGAGGCGAGCAGGCCCACCCCGAAGGTGTAGGCCGCCTTGTTGACCGGTCCCCCCAGGTCGAAGCACATCATCGCCCCAAGCAGAATCCCCAGCAGCACCGCGTTGGTGGAGCCCATGCTCTCGAGGAAGGCGGTCAGTGCCTCGAGCACCCCGGCCACCGGCTCACCGACCACATAGATCATCACCAGACCGGTGACCAGACTCGCGACCAGCGGGATGATCAGGATCGGCTTGAGTGACTCGACGCTGGAAGGCAGCTTGACGTAGCGGGTCACCGCCTTGGCCACGTAGCCGGCCAGAAAGCCCGCCAGGATACCGCCGATAAAGCCGGCACCGATGTTCGACGCCAGCATGCCGCCGATCATGCCCGGGGCGATGCCGGGGCGATCGGCGATGGAATAGGCGATGTAGCCAGCCAGCACCGGCACCATCAGGGCGAAGGCGGTGCCCCCACCGATCTCCATCAAGGCGGCAGGCAGGGTGCCCTCCTCCTTGAAGGCCTCGATGCCGAAGACGAAGGACAGCGCGATCAAAAGGCCCCCGGCCACCACCATGGGCAGCATGAAGGACACCCCGGTCAGCAGGTGCTTGTAGACGCCCTTCTCCTTGAAGCTCTTGGCGGACTCGGCCCTGGCACCGCCATCCGCGCTTTCCACCTGGGCCTCGACCAGCGCTGCCTCGATGGTCTGGCGCGACTTCTTCAAGGCGTTGCCGGTGGACGTACGGTAGATCCGCTTGCCGGCAAAGCGGGTGGGATCGACCTCGATATCGCAGGCCAGGATGACCAGATCCGCCTGGGCGATCTCGTCGTCGGTCAACTGGTCCTGAGCGCCCACCGAGCCCTGGGTCTCGACGCGTACCTGATGGCCGAGCCCACGCCCGGCCTCGGCCAGTGCCTCGGCGGCCATGAAGGTGTGGGCGACCCCGGTGGGACAGGCGGTCACCGCGACGATGCGCGCCTCGTCGCTGACGTCTGCAGCCACGGGGCCATTCCCTGAAGCGCTGGCCGCCTCATCGTTGAGGGGGGTAAACACCTGGGCGTCACGGGCCGCCCGCTCGAGAAAGTCCGACGGGTCGCTCAGGGCATCTTCCAGGCTGCCACGATACAGGCGCTTGCCGCTGAAGCGGTGGGCCCCGGCGATGGGTTCGCCCACCGCGATCACCAGCTCGGCCGCGGCCAGGGTCTGGTGGGACAGGGTCTCGACCGGCGCCAGGCTCGAGTGCACCTCGGTGGAGAGCTGCCAGTCCTTGGCCTCGGCGGCAGGGGTCAGGCGCTGGGCGGCCAGGTAGCTCGTGACGCTGCCGCCGGGGCAGGTCGTCAACAGGATCACGTTCATGCAAGTACTCCCCGGGCTTCGACGTCATTGAGGCGCCGCACCCTGGTGTCGGAAAGAAGGTCGGTGAAATCGGAGGCGTCGGCCCGGCCCACGCCGGTGTGGCGCACCGCCTCGGCGGACAGCGCCGTGGCAAACCTCAGCGCCTGTTCCACAGGCGCCTCGCACAGCACGCCGTGCAGCATGGCGGCAAACAGGGTATCGCCGGCACATACGGTATTGGCCACCCTGACCGCAGGAGGCAGCGACTGCCACAGGCCATGCGGACCCAGCCAGGTCACACCGTCGGCACCGGCGGAAATCAGCACGTCGCCGACGCCGGCGGCGTAAAGCTCAAGGGCTGCACGCTGAACGTCGACGTCTGTTGCAATGTCACGATCCGCCCAGTCGGCCAGCTCCTCCAGGTTGGGCTTCACCGCGTCGGCCCCCGCCTTGACCGCTGCCTTGAGCGCCTCGCCGCTGGTGTCCACCCACACGGGTACGCCGGTGGCCTTGATCCGAGTGATCAGTTCGGCCAGCGCCGAAGCGCCGACTCCCGGTGGCTGGCTGCCGCCGATCATTACCGCGGCGGGGCGCAGCGCAGGCGTCGTCAGGCGCGCCTCGATGGTGGCGATCAGGCGCTGCCAGGCGTCGGCATCGACGCTGAGTCCCGGCGCATTGATATCGCTGACGCGACCGTCGGCCTCGCTCAGCTTGGTGTTGATGCGGGTGGCGCCGGGCAATCGCACAAAGGCGTCCTCGACCCCCATCTCGGCGAAGGCATCGATGAAGGGCGAGTCGTTGTCACTGCCCAGAAATCCGGTGACACAGACCGGGTGGCCCAGGGCGGCGAGCACCCGCGCCATGTTGACGCCCTTGCCGGCGGCGGTCAGCTCGACTGACTCGGCGCGGTGCAGCGCACCTGGCGTCAGCCGGTCCACAGCGACAGACAGGTCCAGCGCCGGGTTGGCCGAAATGGTCAGCACCGGTGGCTTGACGGCATTGCCGGATATCTCGCTCATTGGTTCGCCTCCAGCTCTCTGCGCACGTCCCGGGCGGTGGGAGCGGCCAATGCCAGGGCGGCGAGTTCCCGGGCCCGGGTGGTGGAGACCGACGCCAGGCGTGCCTTGACCATGGGTACCTGGCGGGCGCTCACCGACAGCTCGTCGATGCCGAGGCCAACCAGCACCGGAATCGCCTGGCGGTCGCTGGCCAGCTCACCGCACACGCCGACCCACTTGCCATGGGCATGGGCCGCCTGGACGGTCATCTGGATCAGCCGCAGCACGGCCGGGTGCAGGCCGTCGGACTCCCCGGAAAGCTCAGGATGACCACGGTCGATGGCCAGGGTGTACTGGGTCAGGTCGTTGGTGCCGATGGAGAAGAAGTCGACCTCGGGCGCCAGGCTCGGCGCCAGCAGCGCGCAGGACGGCACCTCGATCATCACGCCCAGCTGCAGGCGGTCGCCGTCTCGGCTGACGCCGAGTTCGCGCAGCACCTCATCGAAGATCGCACGGGCGGCGCGGAACTCATCCAGGTCCTTGACCATGGGCAGCATGATGCGCAGCGGCCGGCCGTCGGCGGCCTTCACCAGGGCGCTGAACTGATCGCGCAGCACCTGGGGACGCCTGAGGGCCAGACGAATGCCACGCAGGCCGAGGAAGGGGTTGTCCTCCTGGGGCAGTGGCCAGTAAGCCAGCGGCTTGTCGCCACCCACGTCCAGGGTCCGCGCCACCAGCGGGCGGCCGTCCAGAGCATCCAGGGCTTCGCGATATTCGCGCTCCTGGGTCTCCACGTCCGGCAGCGAGGCGTGGGCCATGAACAAAAACTCGGTACGCAGCAGCCCCACCCCCTCGGCGCCGCGCGATACGGCGTCGCGGGCGTGGGCGGTATTGCCCAGGTTGGCGACCACCTCCACGCGGGTACCATCCTCGGTCCGGGCGTCCTCGAAGCGAGCGTCCCAGGCACGTGCCTTGAGCGCCTCCAGCGCTTCCATGCGCGCCTCGAAGCGCTCGCGACGCGCTTGCGAGGGTGCCGGCACGACCCAGCCTTCATCGCCGTCGAGCAGCATCTCAGTGCCATTGTCGAGCGCCAGCACGCCGGCACCGGCACCGACTACCGCCGGTATCCCTAGTGCCCGGGCGAGTATCGCGCTGTGGGCGGTGGCGCCGCCCCGGGCGGTGAGGATGCCGCGAACCCGCTCGGTGTCCAGGCGGGCGACATCGGACGGACCGATATCGTCGGTCACCAGCAGGTAAGGCACGGCCGGCGGCTCGGGCAGCTCGACGTCGCACAGGATACCCAGCACACGACGGCCGACGTCACGCAGATCCGCGGCTCGTTCGGCCAGCAGGCGATCGGCCAGCTGTTCCTGGGCGCGGGCGGCGACGTCGATGGCCTGCCACCAGGCGGCCTCGGCGGAAAGCCCCTCGTCGATGCCCTCGCGCGCGGCCTGGGCCAGTTCCGGGTCTTCGAGCATTTCCTCATGCATCGACAGAATGGCGGCGACCTCGCCTCCGGCGGTCCGGGCGATCAGGGCCTTGAGCTGCTCGCCGCCCTGGGCGATGGCCCGCTCGAGGCGCTGTCGCTCTAACGCGGAGTCCGCCGCCTCGCGGGGATAGTCGAAGTCCGGGGTCTTGATCACGAAAAGCGGCGCCACCGCGAGTCCCGGCGATGCGGCCACCGCTTCCAGCGGCTGGTCGGCGGGCGGCATGCTTGCCGCCACCGGCTCCTCGACCGCCTGCTCGGCTTCGCCTTGCGACACAGCCGAAGACGCCAGTGGCGTCACCTGCTCCCCCAGACCATCGTTGATCGCCTCGACCAGCGATGTCAGCGCCTGTTCGGCACCCTCGCCTCGCGCCGACAGGATCAGCTCCTGTCCTCGTCTGGCACCAAGACCGATCACCTTGGTCAGCGACGCCGCCGACACCGGGCGTCCGCTGCCCTCGGCCAGGCGCACCTGCACGGCGACCCCGCTTTCGCGTGCCTTCTGGACCAGCACCTTGGCCGGACGCGCGTGAAGCCCATGGGCGTTGAGCAGGCGTACGCGACGACTCTGGGCCGAGCCACCTTCGCCAGCCAGCAGCGCCAGCCAGTCGTCGGCGTCCCGCTCGCGCAGATGGGCGGCGTCGGACTCATCCAGTGACGCCACCAGCGACACGATGGCGTCGGCCAGCGGGCGTCCAGCCTCGCCATGGGAGGCCAGGCACAACACCGCCTCGACGTCGCTGCCCTGATGCTGGACGGGCTTGGCCGGCGTCACCGCAGCGAGTGCCGGCGTGGACACGCCGGCTTCGCTGGACGCAAGCCACAGCCCCCGTCCCAGGTGCGTCGGCATGGAGGTGACCATCTCGGCAAGATAGGCGGTATCGACCAATGCCAGCTGGCGCAGCCGCTGAGCCCCGGCCAGCGCCAGATCGAGCAGGTCGTCGGCGCGATGGCCCAGCACCAGGGTGTCCTGGTCCAGTCGCGGGCGAACCACCGGCCGAGCCAGCAGCTCGGTGATCTCCTCGGCGCTGCTCGCCTGGGCCAGGCGTTCGGAGACACCGTCCCGGTCGAGCACGTGGGTCAGGCTTCTGAGGATATCCAGGTGCTCATCACTCTGGGCGGCGATGGTCACCAATACATGAACGAGGTTGCCGTCGTGCCAGCGCACGCCCTCGGGGAACTGCAGCACCCGCACCCCGGTGCGACGCACCGCGCCTCGACTCTCGGGGGTGCCGTGGGGGATGGCGATGCCATTGCCAAGCCAGGTGGAAGACTGGGACTCCCGATCGACCAGGCCCTGGCGGTAGCCGTCATCGACCAGGCTGGCCGCCTTCAGGGCGTCAAAGGCGGCGTCGAGGGCGTGGCGCCAGCTCTCGGCACGACAATCCAGCAGGATGTCGTCGGCGTTCAGCGTCAGCATGAAGGGCTCTCCTGGGTGAGGTGCAGCGTTTCCTCACCGGTATCGGTTGAACGGTGTCGGCGAGGAGGTCCAGCGCCCCGGCACTGCCGGGATGCAACAGATACAGCGCACGCCGGATGCTGGGATCACCTGGCTTCGGCAAATGCAAATTGCTCGAAAGCTGAATCGTGTCACCTCACCATGCCACAATGCTGGTACGATTCAGCGCACATGGCAAGTCGCAAAAGCTACGACTTTGGCAGGGGGACACTGCTGCCATGCCAGGTAGACTAGAGGGAATTGACACCTTGTCGCCGTGACCACGCCCGACGCCTTCAATGGAGACACCCGCATGACCTTGGCCGAAATTGCCCGCCTGGCCGGCGTTTCCCGCACCACCGCCAGCTACATCGTCAATGGCAAGGCCAGGGAGCGCCGTATTCGTCAGGACACCGTGGACCGAGTGATGGCGGTGGTGGCGGAGCATGGCTACCGTGTCGATGCCCAGGCGGCGGCCCTGCGGCGCGGCAGCAGCCGCATCCTGGGGCTGATCGTGCCGGACCTGGAAAACTCCAGCTACGCCCGCCTGGCCAAGCACCTGGAACGCGGAGCGCGGGCCCAGGGCTACCAGCTGCTGATCGTCGGCTCCGACGACCAGCCCGACAGCGAGCGGGACCTGGCCCTGTCACTGCGCGCCCAACGCTGCGAGGCGCTGATCGTGGCAAGCTGTCTGGCGCAGCCGGCGTCCTTCTATACCGAATTGATGAATGAGGGTCTGCCGATCATCGCCATCGACCGGGGCCTGCCCGAAGCGAGCTTCGCCAGCGTCGTCAGCAACGACCGCGAGGCCGCCGAACAGCTCACACGCTCGCTGATGACGCCGGCAGTCAAGAGCGTGCTATGGCTCGATGCGGTGCCGCACCTTTCGATCACCGAAGAGCGCCGCGCCGGCTTCCGCGCAGGCGTAAGGGGACGCGAGCTCGAGTGCACCCTGGAAAGCGGCGACCACTATGCCCGCGAGGAAGGCGCCAGGCTGCTGGCTGACTACATCGACAAGAAGGGACTGCCCGACGCCCTGGTAACCGCGTCCTACATTCTGCTGGAAGGCGCCCTGGACGAATTGATTGCACGCGGCGGCCTGCCCCCGCGTCTGGCCATGGCGAGTTTCGGCGACAACCGCCTGCTGGACTTCCTGCCGCTGGCGGTCAACTCCGCCGTCCAGGATCATCGGGGCATCGCCGAGCAGGCCCTGGCGCTGGCGATGGATGCGGTGCGGGGTGAGTACCGGGCCCAACGGGTGGTGGTGCCACGACATCCGCGCTGGCGGCGTCCCCGTCCCCAAGGCAACTGAAACGGCACTTTCCCACGACCACTGAACAGTAGAGCTCAGCAACACAGCGGGACGCCGAAGCCGACCTCAGGTCTGGGAGGCGCGCCTCTCGCTGCGGGCAAAGGCCGCCAGGGTGCGTTCAAGCAGCTCAGGCAGCGCATCGATGACGCCTCTGGCATCCTCGATGCAGCCATCCAGGGCACAACGCTCCAGCGCTCGCGCCGCCTCGGCCAGAGCCATGGCGCCGACGCCGGCGGCCTCGCCCCTGAGCTGATGGGCCAGTTGGGCCAGCGGCTCCTCCTCGCCTCGCCGGTAGGCGCTCTGGATCTCCGGCAAGCGTTCGCGCGCCTGTCGCCCGAACAGGTCCACCAGAGCATCCCGGCGCTCGCCCCCAAGCCCTTCGTCCAGGGCATCGAGCGTATCGGCATTGATCAGTGAGGTGATACCCCTCGGAGTCGTCGAGGTCTCGGACTCTCCCAGCAGGTGGCGCTTGAGCACCATCAGCAGCGTGCCCATCAACAGCGGCTTGGTCAGATAGTCGTTCATGCCGGCGGCCATGCAGTCCGACTCATCGTGACTGGCGCCACCAGCGGTCATCGCCACCACGGGAACCTCACTACGCCAGTCGGAAAAGCTGCGAAGGCGTCGGGTGACCTCGCGACCATCGAGGTCAGGCATCTGGACATCCATCAATATCAGGTCAAAACGGCGCTGTGAGCAGAGAGCCAGCGCTTCCTTGCCGCAGGAAGCCAGGGTAGCCGAACAGCCGAGGCGTTCCAGCATCGCGATCGCCACTTCCTGGTTGACCAGATTGTCTTCCACCACCAGCAGATCCGCCTCGGCGAGCTGTTTGGGATGCGCGCGCGCCCTGGCCACCGTCAGCGGTTGACGGCGGGGTTCGTCACAGGGCACCAGCGGCAATCGGAACCAGAAGCGACTGCCCTTGCCTCGACGGCTGTCGACCCCTATCTCGCCCCCCATGGCCACTACCAGGCGCTTGGAAATCGCGAGGCCCAGACCGGTGCCGCCATAGCGCCGGGCGACGGAGGCATCGCCCTGGCGGAAGGGCTCGAACAACTGAGGCAGCAGGGACGCCTCGACACCCTGACCGGTATCCACCACGTCGAACTGCACCCAGCCCTCGTCCACAGGCGCTACCGACAGCCTCACCATGCCGCGGTCGGTAAACTTGATGGCGTTGGCCAGCAGGTTGAGCAGCACCTGCCGAAGCCGGCCTGGGTCCCCCTGGAGTCGTGCCGGCAGCGTCTCGTCCACGTGGCCAAGCAAGCGCAACCGCTTGTCGAGTGCGCGCGGACGAAACAGCTCCAGCGCATCTTCGATCAAGGCATCGAGTGCCACCGGCTGAACATCCAGCTCCATGCGTCCTGCCTCGATCTTGGAGAAGTCGAGGATGTCATCGATCATGCCCATCAGTTGGCGGGCGCTGTCATGAATGGTGTGCGAGTAGCGGCTGGCGGGCTCCGACAGTTCGAGATCACGCAACAGTTCGCTCATGCCGATGACGCCGTTGAGCGGCGTGCGGATCTCGTGGCTCACCGTGGCCAGAAAGTCGGACTTGGCCTGACTGGCGGACTGGGCGCGCCGGGCACTGATTTCCAGTTCGCCGCTCAGCGTCTCCAGTGCCTTGCGCGAGGCCTCGTTGTCACGGGCTTCCTTGAAAAGTACGGCAAGCATGACCCCTCCGGCCAGGCTCATACCGAGGATCATCACCAGCAGCAACAGGTACAGTCGCTGCAGACGAACACGCTCTGCGGTATTGATCTCGGCCAGATGGCCGTTGACGGCCATGATCAACCTTTCGGTCTCGGTGGATAGCGCGGCAAGATGCTGGTCAAGAACGGCCTCTGCCTCGCTATCGAGGGACGCCAGGGCACTGACCTCGGCATCCAGGTCCTGCATCAGGCTGATGATGATCGACAGTTGGCGACGCGCGGCCGGAGCCTCCTCGACCAGATCGTGAATGTCGCTGTGGCGAAACAGGTTCAGTCGACTGAACAACAGGTCGAACTCGAGCCTGAAGCCGGCCAGTTGTTCGGGTCCATGCTCCCCGAACAACAGGTGATTGCGCAGCAACACCACGTCTCGGTCCAGCTTGTAGGAATGCCAGGTGATGTCCTCCACCACCTGGTGGGAAAGATTGTCATGGCGCCAGGCGACCAGACCGATCACCACCATGGCAGCAGCAAAGAAGGTCAGTGCCGCCACGGCGCTGAATACCAGTCTCAGAGGATAGCGTCGCATACGGAACGGATGCGCCGAGCACCCTCCTCCTTGGGTCGGGAATCTGCTGGCAGAATGTTCGGGTCGACACCAGCCGATACACCGGGATCACTCACTATGGTATTGGGGCGCTGCACTCCCTGCCTTGCCTCCTGATGGCCTTCGACCGATCTCCCGGTGACATTGATCACGGGACCTCGATGGCATCTACCTGCCACACCGAGCGAAACTGGACCGACTCGTTTCGCAGTTCTGGATGATCATCGAAAGGGTACAACACGAACAGCGGGCCGAAGTTTCGCACCGACATCGCTTCGCCGTCCTGCTTCATGGCCAGGATGACGTCATAGCGATAGGCATCGGAGACCGGGATATCGGCCACGAAGCCGTTCAAGGCGTGCACGCGAATGCTGTCGGCGGTGACACCGGCGGATTCCAGCACGCTGCGGAGCAGCGGCCCCTCGAAACGGCTGGCCTGGCTATGCCACGGGGTATCGGTCACCAGCGCACGACTCTCCAGATCGTCGAGCATGGCACGATCCAGCAGAAGCTGTGCATCCACATTGGTGTTCTGGATATTGCCCGATACTTTAAGCAGCACAGGCCCCACCGGAGCTGGCAAAGGCTGGGAATGGGCCTGGCCGATTCCCCCTGCTACCAACAGCCCCAGGAGGACACCCACCTGGCAAAGGAAAGCTGGCACCCGCATGACGTCTCCTGACTCTTTCTGCAGGAGTAGATTACGTGATCGAGCGCCAAAGGTCAGTCTGCGGGCCCCTCGAGCTTTGCTGGTTCAGGAAAACGCCCCCTGTCGGGGCGTCTTCGCGGACCAGGTTGCCGCCCTCAGGCGCCGGGGTCGTCCAGCCGTTCGCACACCACCAGGTCTTCGTAGGCGTGCCAGCTCGCGTGCCCCAGTACCGGCAGAATCAAGGCAAGCCCGATATAGAAGGTGGCCATCCCCACCAGTACGCAGCCGGTGAGAATCGCTGCCCACAGCAGCATCGGTCGGAAATTGCGTGCCACCGAACGAATACTGGCCTCGATGCCCTCCATGAACGTCAGGTCCTGATCCATCAGGGTTGGAATCGCGACCACGCTAATGGAAAAGGCGCCAAACGCCAGCACACAGCCAAAGGCCAGCCCCACCACCAGCATGCCGAGGCCTTCCGGCGTGGTCAGAAGTGACGCATAGACCGTGGACGGATCCGGCGACTGGAGACCGAAGAACAGGGCAAACAGCAAGGTGGCCAGGCGAATCCAGGCGAGAAAGAAGATCATCATCATCACGCCCATCATGGCCAGTTGCCCGGTGTGGCCGCGCCAGGCGCCAAAGGCATCCCCCAGGGTCGGGGAGCGGCCTTCTTCCAGCGCCCTGCTGATCCCGTAGGAGCCCACCGCCACCAACGGCCCGATGAACATGAAGCCGGCCACCAGCGGCAACAGCCAATGCCACAGTCCCAGCGTCAGCGCCCCTGCCGTGACGGCGATGCTGAGCCCGACCCAGAACATGCCATAGGAAAGGCTGACCGCAGTGGCGGCCCGAAAGTCCTCGAATCCCGAAGATAACCACACCCTGGGCCGCCCCATACCGACGTTCTTGATGGAGATCTTTACCCTGGCCCCGCTCGACTCCTTGTCGTGTCGTGATGCTGCTGCACTCATCATCTACTCCCCCTTGTACCCACGGATGACGGTTGCCACCGCCCACCTGTCACGGGAGTCAAGGGGCAAGATGCGAGGTTCCTTCACGCCATCGCCGGCGCCCATCGACTCTAATTTGACTGTAGTTGATGGGCCCTGGATTCGCCTTCAACCTACGCAAGCTTACGAAAACGCCCCCTCATGTGAGGGGGCGTCGATGGCGCTAGCGCTTGTCGTCTGGGTCAACGCACGATCATCACCGAACACTTGCTGTGATGGACGACGTGCTCGGCGTTGGGGCCGATCACGTAGTCGGCGAACTTGCGCTTGGTATGCGAGGCCATGACGATCAGGTCGGCATCGATCTTCTTGCCGACCTTGATGATGGCTTCCCAGGGGGAGCCATCGGCGATGATCGCCTGAGCCGTCAGGTCCTCCGGCACGTGCTCGACGATGAAGTCATGCTGCGCCTTCTGTACCGCTTCATGGGCCTTCTTGGCGAAGTCCTTGGGGAAGTAGGACCCCACCAGCGGCATGCGGTAGTCCGGCAACACCGTCACCAGGTGCAGGCTGGCACCAAAGTTGCGGCACAGCGAGAGCGCCACCGGCAGTGCCCTCTCCCACGACGATGGCTCATTGAGATCGACCGGTAACAGGATCTTCTGGTACATGACGGACCTCCTCAGGCCGTGGCCTCAGTGGTTTCAGGGGGCCGGCGACGGCGTTGTGCCAACACGATCAGGGCGAACAGCAGCAGCGCCGGAATCCACATCAGCTCTTTCGGCCAGCGGTCCACCGGTGCCTGAATCTCGACGATCTCCTGATCGAAGTCGAAGCCGAGATCCGCAGCCTGACTGCCATAGGTCACCATGTCGACGATGGCGCGACCGTCCTCGACGATCAATTCCAGACCGAGATTGAGCAGGCGATCCTCACCGGTCTCGCCGTCTGCCACCGGCAGCGTCATGTAGGTCGTCAGCGGATCGCCGAAGGCGTCCTCGCCCTTGACCTGCAGACGCAGGGTGCTGTCCTCGTCCACGTTGCCGTAGGCCTCGACGAACTCGGACGGCGGCACACTGCGATAAGGATCATGGATGATGTCCATCCAGAAGCCCGGGCGGAACAGGGTGAAGGCCACCAGCAGCAGCAGGATGCTCTCGTACCAGCGATTGCGGGTGATCATGTAGCCCTGGGTCGCCGCGGCGAAGATCAGCATGGCGATGGTCGCCACCACGAAGATCAATACGCCCTGCAAGGGCGCCACATCGATCAGCAGCAGGTCGGTGTTGAAGATGAACAGGAACGGCAACGCGGCGGTACGCAGGCTGTAGTAGAACGCCTGGAAGCCGGTGCGGATCGGATCCCCTCCAGAAACCGCCGCGGCGGCAAAGGAGGCAAGGCCCACCGGCGGCGTGACGTCGGCCATGATGCCAAAGTAGAACACGAACAGGTGCACCGCGATCAGCGGTACCAGCAGACCATTCTGCTCACCCAGTTGCACGATCACCGGAGCCAGCAGCGCCGACACCACGATGTAGTTGGCGGTGGTCGGCAGCCCCATGCCCAGGATCAGGCTGAGAATGGCGGTGAAGAACAGAATCAGCATCAGGTTGCCCATGGACAGGATCTCGACCACGTCCGCGAGCACCAGGCCGACACCGGTCTGGGAGACCGCACCCACGATGATGCCGGCGGTGGCGGTGGCGATACCGATACCGATCATGTTGCGCGCGCCGGTCACCAGCCCCGTCCACAGGTCCAGACAGCCTTCGCGCAGATCCTTGCCAAGATCACCCCGCCCACGGAAGGCGTGCATGATCGGGCGCTGGGTCAGCATGATGAAGATCATGAACACCGTCGCCCAGAAGGCGGACAGTCCCGGTGACAGGCGCTCCACCATCAGACACCAGATCAGCACGATCACCGGCAGGATGTACTGCAGGCCTACCAGCACCGTGGGTCGGGTCTGGGGCAGCTTGTAGATAGGCTCGTTGGGATCATCGAGCTCGAGCTCGGGATAGTTTGCACCCAGCTTCAACAGCGCCACGTAGACCACCGAGAGCGCCACGGCCACCACCCAGGGAGTCGCATCACCCAGTACCGGCTTGAGCCAGCCCAGGCCGTAGTAGACACCCAGCGCCACCACCATCATCAGCAGCAGACCACCGAGGAAGCCGATCACCTTGCGTACCAGCGGCTTGGGCGGGTTGGAGCTTTCCAGCCCCTCCATGTTGGCCTTGAGCGCCTCGAGGTGAACGATGTAGATCAACGCGATATAGGAAATCAGCGCCGGCAGGAAGGCGTGCTTGATCACCTCCACGTAGGAAATGCCGACGTACTCCACCATCAGGAAGGCGGCGGCGCCCATCACCGGCGGCATGATCTGGCCATTGACCGAGGAGGACACCTCCACCGCACCGGCCTTCTCCGAGGAGAAGCCGACACGCTTCATCATCGGAATGGTGAAGGTACCGGTAGTCACGGTATTGGCGATGGACGAGCCGGAGATCAGGCCGGTCATGCCGGAGGCCACCACGGCGGCCTTGGCGGGCCCGCCCTTGTAGTGGCCCAGCAACGAGAAGGCGACCTTGATGAAGTAGTTGCCGGCACCTGCCTTGTCGAGCAGCGCGCCGAACAGCACAAACAGGAAGACGAAACTGGTCGAAACGCCCAAGGCGATACCAAACACACCCTGGGTGGTCAGCCACTGGTGATTGACCAGGCCGTAAAGGCTGACGCCACGGTGAGCGAGGATACCCGGCATCCAGGGCCCCGCCAGCGAATAGAAGATAAAGATCGAGGCGATGATCATCAGCGGCGGCCCGAGCGCCCGCCGTGTTGCCTCGAGCAGCAGAATCAGGCCGGTCACACCGACGATGACGTCCTGCAGGATGGGTGCGCCAGGACGGTCAGCCAGCTGTTCGTAGAACACGAACATGTAAGCCCCGGCGGAAGCGGCCAGAATCGCCAGCACCCAATCCTGAAGAGGAATGCGGTCCCGCGGCGAGCGCTTGGTCGCGGGGTAGGCCATGAAGGCCAGAAACAATGCAAAGGCCAGGTGAATAGAGCGCGCTTCGGTGGCGTTGAAGACGCCGACGCCGGCCATGAACGGCAACGGCGAAGCAATCCATAGCTGGAACAGCGACCATGCCGCCGCAACGCCTACCAGCAGCTTGCCGGGCGCACCCAAGGGGTTGCGCGAACCGGAGTCGCTGGAGGCGACCATGTCCTCGAGATCCACTTCGGACTGCGTGGATCTCTTGTTGTCCTCAGTCATAAGCGTGCCCTGCCTGGAAGAGGAATCGTCATGATGGAGGGCTTCGCCTCCATCCCCGAATGCCCGCTTTCGCGGGCCAGTCGTGCTGGCGCTGTCTGGTCTCTACCGAACGTCCGGTGTCGATCCATCGACGGGCCACAACGCACTGCGCGGCCGCCCAACGGCCGACCGCGCAGAGATTAGCTGGCTATTCCCCCGAGAGGGGAAGAACCCTTACTCGATCCAGCCCTGCTCGCGATAGTAACGAGCGGCACCTTCATGCAGCGGTGCGGACAGACCGTTGGATACCATGTCCTGCGGATCCAGGTTTTCGAAGGCCGGGTGCAGACGCTTGAAGCGATCGAAGTTGTCGAACACTGCCTTGACGGTCTGGTAGACCAGCTCGTCGTCGGCCTCGGCGCTGGTCACGAAGGTCGCGGCGACACCGAAGGTCTCGACGTCATCCGGGTTGCCCTTGTACAGACCGCCTGGAATGGTGGACATGGAGTAGTACGGATACTCCTCGACCAGGCCCTTGATGGCGTCGTCGTTGAGCGGCACCAGCTTGGCGTCGACGGTGGTGGTGGCTTCCTGGATGGAACCATTGGGGTGGCCGACGACGTAGGCCATGGCGTCGATGTTGTTGTCCGACAGGGCAGATGCCATCTCGGCTGCGTCGAGCTGCGAGGCCAGCGAGAAGGTGTCTTCGGTCCAGCCCTTGGCGTCCATCACCACTTCCATGGTGTTGCGCTGGCCGGAACCCGGGTTACCGATGTTGACGCGCTTGCCGGCCAGGTCATCGAGGCTCTCGATGTCGGCGTCGGCACGGGCCAGGATGGTCAGCGGCTCGCCATGCACCTTGAACACGGCACGCAGGTCTTCGTAGGCTTCGCCCTCGAAGTTGCCGGTACCGTTATAGGCCTGATACTGCACATCAGACTGGGCGACACCCATGGTCAGCTCGCCACTGCGAATACCATTGACGTTGGCCACGGAGCCACCGGTGGACGGCGCGTTACAGCGGATGCCGGTCTCTTCGCTGTTGCGATTCACAAAGCGGCAGACAGACTGGCCAACGACGTAATACACGCCGGTCTGACCCCCGGTGCCGATGGTGATGAACTGTTCTTCGTCCTGGGCCATGGCCGGGGACGTGAACATGGCGGCTCCGAGAATGGCGCTGGACAGTGCAGCGGCGGAGAAAGCATGGCGCTTCATGGTCACACCTCTTTTGGTATTGTCGACGTTGACGGCATGGACTCGTGCCTTGCCCCTCCTGGGCCGGCAAAAGATCCACCAGTCATTCCTTTTGCGATAAATTCACCTGGAGAGACCAGGCCGAATCATTGTAAAACGAGAGTTTAGCTACCGCTAACGTTTAGTGGGCGTTAATTTTTTCTGCACGCCCCTCAGGGCGTGGAGAAATATCCCTTCCCTCCCCGTCGGCCTGCAACGATGGCCAGGTACACAACGAGGACTTAAGGCGCTCGACCACTGACACTCGCGGAGCGGAAATCGAGCGTCGACGGTCTACCGTGAGCATAGCCCTTGGCACCGCTGACGCAATCGACTGCCGCCCATGTCGTCGCGCTGTCGATTCGGGTTACCCTGCCTCTTTCGCCAACTGCGAGGAATCCATGCGCCTGCTGGCTTGCCAGACCACAATCCCGGCGACCCGCAATCGGCTCGACCAGCGCGACCACCTGGACGCCCTGGCCGGGCGCCTGCGCACTGCCGCGTCGCAGCAACGCCCACAGCTGATCGTGCTGCCGGAGCTGTCGTCCCAGGAGTACGGCGAGCAGGCCTTCGAGGCGATGGATGAACTCGATGACGACCTGCAAGGGCCTGTGACAGCACACTATTGCGCGCTGGCCCGGGAACTCAGGTGCCCGATCGCCTTCGGCGTGGCGCGCAGATCACGCCGGGCCGACGGCTCCCTCCGGCGCCATATCAGCCAGGTGGTCGTCGACGCCGAGGGGCAACTGGCGGGAGCCTACGACAAGCTGCACTGCGCCCAGTTCGGCGCCAGCGCCGAGGCGGCCCACTTCAGCCCGGGCGAGCGCCTGGTGACGCTGGATATCGCCGGCTGGCGCGTCGGCTTCATGATCTGCTACGACCTCAGGTTCGGTGAGCTGGCCGCCCGCTACCGCCGGTTGGGCGTCGACCTCATGATCCACCCGGTGGCCTTCACTCGGGACTTCTCCTTCACCAGCTGGCACAGCTTCGTCATCACCCGGGCGATGGAAAACCAATGCTACTGGCTAAGCCTCAACCGGGCCGGTAACGGCTGGGGGCACTCGCTGTTGTGTCCGCCACTGGTCACCCCCGAGGCGTCGCCAGAGGTTCTGGGCGAAGAGGAAGCGTTGGTCAGCTGGCAGCTCGAGCGCGACACCCTGGAGCGTGCCAGGAAGCGGCTTCCACTGGCGGGCGACCGCCGTCAGGACATCGACCGGCTGGCCACAGGGCCGCTACCGTCACCGACGGTTACCACCGCAAGCCAATGACAGGAGTCTCCATGGACTATCCCTTGATCGAATGCATTACCGGTGACATCGCCCGCCAGGCCGACGTCGAGGCGGTGGTCAACGCAGCCAACGCCCAGCTGGAAAGCGGCGGCGGTGTGGCCGGCGCCCTTCACCGTGCCGCCGGCCCGGAGCTGGCCCAGGCCGGGCGGCCGCTGGCACCGATTCGCCCCGGCCAGGCGGTCATCACCGAAGGCTTTGCGCTGCCCAACGCCTGGGTGATCCACTGCCTCGGCCCGGTCTACGGCGTCGACGAACCGAGCGCCGAACTGCTCGCCGGCTGCTACCGAGAGGCGCTGGGCCTGGCCCAGCAGCAAGGCATCCGTCGAGTGGCGTTCCCGGCACTGTCCACCGGCGTATTCGGCTACCCGCTGAACGAGGCGGCGGAAATTGCCGTGTCCACGGTCCTGACCACCCTGCCCGCCTGCCCCGATATCGAACTGGTACGCTTCGTGCTGTTCGACGAGGCCAGCCGAGACGTCCATCAACGCTGGCTCGAGACGCTGACCGACAACGACTGAAGACCATGAACACAACAAGGCGCGAGCCATGCTCGCGCCTTGTGCCCCCACTGCCCAGGGTACTGCCCCAGGCGGCCTAGACGTTGTAACCCAGCACCCGAGGCAGCCACAGCGCGATCTCCGGGAAGATCACCACCAATGCCAGCGCCGAGGCCATCGCCGCCACGAACACCATGGCCCAGCCCAGGGTCTGCTCCAGCCTGACCTTGGCGACCTCGGTGGTCACCATCAGGTTGACCGCCACCGGCGGAGTAAACTGGCCGATGGCGATGTTCATGGCCAGCAGGATGCCGAACCACACCGGATTCCAGCCGAAGTGCTGCATCACCGGGATCAGGATCGGCATCATGATCAGGTAGATCGAGATGGCGTCCAGCAGCATGCCCGCGGCCAGCACCGCCAGCATGATCAACAGCAGCAGCAAGGTGCCGTTGTCGGATAGCCCGATGACCCACTCTGCCAGGTGACGGAAGGTGCCGAGCATGGTCCCGGACCAGGCGAAGATGCCCGCCAGGGCGATGATCAGCATGACCACCCCGGACACCACCGCCGCCTCGCCCATCAGCCCCCACAGGTCCTTGAGCGACAGCTCACGGGTCAGCACCAGGCCGACCAGGATGCCGTAGGCCACGGCGACCACCGCCGCCTCGGTGGGCGTGAACAGGCCACTGCGCAGACCGCCGAGTATGATCACCGGCGCGAACAGCGCCGGCAGCGCCTCGCGGAAGCTCTTGCCGATGGGTGGGCGCTCCATCTCGGCAGGGTCTTCCCAACCATAGCGCCGGGACAGCCACAACGCCGGAATCAGCAGCGAAGCGCCGGCCAGCACCCCGGGAAAGAGTCCGGCGGCGAACAGCGCCCGCAGATCCACTCCCGGCACCACGATGGAGTACAGGATCAAGGCCACCGAAGGCGGGATCAGGATGGCGGTAGACGCCGAGGAAGCGATCAGGGTCGCCGAGAAGGGCCGCGGATAGCCCGCGCGGGTCATGCTCGGCAGCATCACCATCGCCACCGCGGCGGCGTCGGCGGGGCCGGAGCCGCTCATGCCCCCCATGATCATGCACACCACCACCGCGACCACCGCGAGGCCACCATGGCGAGGCCCGATCAGCGCCTGGGCGAAGCGCACCAGGCGTGCCGCGACCCCCGCCCGCTCGAAGATCAGCCCGGTCAGGATAAATAGCGGAATGGCGATCAGCGGATACTTGGCCACGCTGTTGTAGGTATTGGTGCCAAGGGTCGCCAGCATCGCCGGCGACAGCCCGGTGACGATGCCCACGGCGCCGGACAGGCCCAGCGAAAAGGCCACCGGCACGCCGGCGATCAGCAGCACCAGAAAGGCGATCAGCATCCATACATCAGGCGTCATCGTGAGCACCTCCGCGCAGTCGCTCCAGGCTCGCCTGGCACTGGCGGAGGAACATCAGCCCCGACAATAGCGGCAGCCAGATCAGGTACCACCACTGGGGCAGCCCAAGTCCGGGCGACAACGACTGCCACTGGTACTCCTGCCAGGTCATGAGCGCACCGAACCAGGTGATCAGGCCCAGCACCAGCAGCCCGCACAAGCCCTGGAAGATCACCAGCAGGCGATAGCCAAGCGGCGGCAGCGCCCGCTCCAGCAGGCCGATACGGATATGGCGATGGCTTCGCAGAGCCACCGAGGCACCGGCGAAGGTCAACATGACCAGCAGAAAGACAGAAAACTCTTCGGTGAACGCAAAGGAACCACCGGTGATGTAGCGCACCACCACATTGACCAGGCTGATCGCACCGATGATCAGGATCGCCAGGGTGGCCAGGGTGCGCTCGATTCGTGCATCAGGACGTTTCATCGAGAAAGGGCGTCGGTAGGGAGTCAATCAACGCCGACCCTCGATCATGAGGATCGGCACAAGGTTTACCGCCGCGTCAGAGCGGTTGCTCAGCGCGCGTCGATGGCGCTTCGGGCGGCCTCGACCAGGTCCTCGCCGATGCGCGGTACCCACTTCTCGTAAACCCCTTCGGTCGCCGCGACGAACGCCTCGTGCTGCTCCTCGTTCAAGTCGGTGACGGTCACACCACGCTCCTGAATGGCCGCCAGGCGCTCGCTCTCCTGCTCGCGGGTCATGGCGATCTCCCAGGCGCCGGCTTCGACCGCGGTCTCACGCAGCAACGCCTTCTCGTCATCGGACAGGGTGCTCCAGACCTGCTGGTTGGCGGCGAAGATCAGCGGATCGTTCATGTAGTTCCACAGCGTTACGTGCTCCTGGCCGACCTGGTCGATACGCGCCACGTCGAACACCGACAGCGGGTTCTCCTGGCCATCCACCGCGCCGGTGGTCAGCGCCGGCTTGGCGTCGGCCCAGCTCATCTGGGTCGGGTTGGCGCCCAGTGCGCTGAAGGTGTCCTGGAACAGCGGCGACCCCACCACCCGGATCTTCAGGCCTTCCAGGTCCGCCGGCTCGTCGATCACGCCCTGGGAATTGGACAGCTGGCGGAAGCCGTTCTCGCCCCAGGCCAGCGGCACCACGCCCCGCGACTCGATCGCCTGGAACACCAGCTCGCCGGCCTCACCTTCGGTGATCGCGTCCACCGCGCTCTCGTCCGGCATCAGGAAGGGCAAGGAGAACAGATTGAGTTCCGGCACCTGGGGCGACCAGTTGATGGTCGAGCCCACCGCCAGGTCGATCAGCCCCGAGCGCATCGCCGAGAACTCCCGGGTCTGGTCACCGCTGACCAGCTGGGAATTGGGAAAGACCCTGAGCGTCAGCTCGCCGTCGGAACGCTCCTCGACCAGGTCAGCCCACTTCTGAGCGGCCTGGCCCCAGGGGAAGGCATCGGAAAGCACCGTGGAGACCTTGAGTTCCCGCGCTTCGACGTCCGCCGAGGCGGCCAGCGAGCCAAGGGCGATGGCCGCACCGACCAGGGTGAGAGAGAAACGAGACGGCGAGCGCGAGCCGAACAGAGATGTCATGACGTGTCCTTGCATTGATGCCCCCTTGGCCAGGCCAACGCTGAGCGGTACCTGACACAAGCGCTGCATCAGAAGCCGGATCTAGCCTGGCGAAGGCTGGGGGTCGAGTGTGGTGATTAAGGGAGAAACGTATTGATCTTGTCGACTTTTCAATATGCCTGCAAACGGTAATCCGCGACAAGTGCCGCGCGATGCGCGAAAGGCCCGTTGGCCTTCGGACACGCACGCTCAGATGTCCTCGCCATGTCGTTCGTGCGAGGGCTGCACGGCTGGAGCTTGTGAGAGCGTGGACACCAAACGTCTGCGAAGGGGGTGCTAGCATGACGCGGTGAACAAGGCAGTCGAACGAAGGCGCCCCTCGGACCGGCCCAGGGGCTCTGCTATGCTGCTCGTTTTACCCATCAAGGACGACCGGTGCCCCTACGCGACCTCCTCCTCGGCCTCCTGGTCATCGCCATCTGGGCGTTGAATATCATCGTCATCAAGCTTGGCGTGTCAGACATGCCGCCCTTGCTCCTGACTACCCTGCGCCTGGCACTGGTGGCCGCGCTGCTGGTGCCCTTTCATCCGGTGGCGCGCCATCAGCTGCCCTTCCTGGCACTGCTGTCGGTGACCTTCGGGGTGATGAACTTCGCCCTGCTGATCATCGGGCTCGGCCAGGCCGAGGCGGGTACCGGTGCCTTGCTGGTGCAGATGGGTACGCCCTTCGCCACCCTGCTGGCGGTGATCTTTCTCAGGGAGCGGCTCGGCGCAAAACGCCTGGTGGGACTGTTGCTGTCGTTCGGTGGCATCGGCGTGCTGGCCGGAGGGCCGACCCTGCCGGCGCCGCTGCCTACCGCACTGCTGCTGGCCAGCGCCCTGGGCTGGGCGGTATCCCAGCTATTGATCAAGCTCGGGCCCAAGGTCTCGCCGATGGCGATGGCCGGCTGGATCGCGCTGTTCGCCACCCCACAGCTGGCGCTGGCCTCCTGGTGGTTCGAGGACAACCACTGGCAGGCGCTGCAGGATGCTGGCCTTGCGGGATGGGGGGCGGTGCTCTACACCGCCCTGATGTCCTCGATCCTGGCCTACGGCATCTGGTTTGGCTTGATCCGGCGCCACGACGTCAACCGGGTGGTACCGCTGACGCTGCTGGTGCCGGTGCTGGCGGTGATCCTCGGCATCGTGCTGCTGGGTGACAGCGTCAACGCCTACAAGCTGGGCGGTGGTGGCATGGTGGTCGCAGGGGTGGCGCTGATCGTCATCCGCTTCGGGCCTCGTCGTGCTCCCGCCACCCCGCCGGTACCCACCGCCGCCAGCAAGGACCCCTAGCCGCTGCAGCTCTCGCTGCTGCCCGGCCAGCTGACACAGTCGCCGGGACCGACGCCCAGCGCCTCGAACGTCCCGGCCTTGACCTCCAGGGCAGCGTGGTAGCGCGACGCCGGACGGGTGGTCGGACATCCCTGGGCCTCGCCCTGGCAGGGCTCCATGCGACGAATCTCCTGGATGCGTCCGTCGGCACCGATAAAGGCGATATCCAGCGCCAGCAGGGTCTGATACATCCAGAAGCCGTTATGCACCCCCTGGGGACTGGCGTAGAGAAACAGCATGCCGGCATCATCGGCCAGTCGCTCGCGCCCCATCAACCCACGGTTGCGCTCCGCCGCCTCGTCGGCCACCTCGACCGTCAGACGACTCGGCCCCTGGGATCCGTGGACCACCAGGGTCACCTCTTCCCTGTCGGCGGCGGCAAAGGCCGACGTCACCAGAAAGGGAGTAGAAAACGCCACCGGCGCGAGCGCCAGGGAGCTGAGGAATCGACGGCGAGTCAGGGTCATGGAGGCCTCTCAGTCAGGATGGTCATCGGCAGACAAGGCAGGCAGCTTATCCGCTTGCATCAGGTGGATGCCAGCGGCCAGCAACGAGACATTGACCCAGGCACCCTGCGCAAGCCCATTGCGCCTGGCGGCGTGGGTCGAGATATCAAAGCGCAGGGGCTGGCTTTCGTGGGGCACCCTCAGGGTCACGGAACTCTGTCCGCCCAGCACCAGCAGCTCATCCACCCGCGCGGTGACCAGGTTTTCCCGCACCCCGCGGGAGGGCCGGTCGCGGCGCTGCAGCACGATATCGGATTCCGGCAGGTACCAGGTCACCCTGGCTCCCTCGCCAAGCCCCTCGAGGCCTGCGGCCACCTCAAGACACCACTCGCCCCAGCCAAGGCGCAGTCCCTGGGCGGTATCGACCACTCGCCCGCTGAAGATGTTCGGCCGGTCCAGCAGGCGCGCCACCTCAGGACTGTCGGGGCGCCGGAACAGTTCGCTCGGGGTGCCCTGCTGCAGGGTCCGGCCGCCATGCAGCACGCACAGGCGATCGGCCAGGGCGCTGGCCTCGTTGAGGTCGTGGGTGACCAGCACGATGGGGATATTGAGGCGTTCGCGCAACTGCACCAGCTCACGCTGAAGCCGCCGGCGCGTCACCTGGTCCACCGCCGAGAAGGGTTCGTCGAGCAGCAGCACCTGTGGCTCCCTGGCCAGCGCCCTGGCCAAGGCCACCCGCTGACGCTGGCCACCGGACAGCTCTCGCGGCAGGCGCCGCTCCAGCCCTTCGAGGTTGACTCGCTCTAGCCAGTGCGCGGCTCGCAGGCGACGTTCACGCCGCGGCAGGTGTCCCAGGGCGGTGGCGATATTGTCGGCGGCGTCGAGATGAGGAAACAGCGCATAGTCCTGAAACACCAGCCCCACCCTGCGCCGCTGCGGCGACCACACCACCCCCTGTTCGGCGTCAAACCACCGCTCGCCGCCACAGCGCACCGTCCCCGAGGCAGGAGCATAGAGCCCCGCGATGGCGCGCAGCAGGGTCGACTTGCCGCTGCCCGAAGGACCGACCAGCGCCAGCAACTCCCCCGGGCGGCAGGCGAACCGTGCCTCGAGCGGGATCGGCCCGGGCTGGGCCAGGTCGACGTCGAGTCCCGTATGGACATCCTGCTGATGGTGCATGCTCAACGCCCCCGCCAGCGGCGGCGTGCCGCCAGCCCGTAGACCACAGCAATGGTCACGAAGGAGACCACCAGCAGCAGCGCCGACATCACCCCGGCGGCCCCCTCGTCGAAGGCCTGGACGTGGTCGTAGATGGAAATCGCCAGGGTGCGGGTCTCGCCATCGATGGCCCCTCCCACCATCAGGATGACGCCGAACTCCCCCAGGGTGTGGGCAAAGGTCAACGCCAGCGCCGAGATGACGCCAGGCATCACCAGCGGCAATTCGATGGTCATAAAAGTGCGCCAGGTCGATAGCCCACTGCACCAGGCGGCCTCACGCAGGTGGTCCGGCAAGGCCTCGAAGGCACGCTGGATCGGCTGTACCGCGAAGGGAATGTTGACCACCAGCGAGGCCAGCAGGATGCCGCTGAAGGAGAAGTTCAGGCTGGTGCCGGTCAGCGCCTGCCAGGCGCCGCCCAGCGGGGCGTCGGCACTGAAGGCGAGCATCAGGTAGAAGCCCATGACGGTGGGCGGCATCTCCAGCGGCAGTGCCACCAGGGATTCTGCCAGCGGCCGCCAGCGTGACCGGCTGTGGGCCAGGCGCCGCCCCAGCCAGATACCCGGTGCCAGCAACAAGAGACTGGTCAGCAAGGCCAGCTTGAGCGAGACGACCAGCGCCAGAGCGTCCATAACGCGGCTACTCGCCGGTCACGGGCGCAGTGAAGCCATAATCCCGCAGAATCTCCTGCGCCTCGGGCGTCTGCAAGAAGTCAAAGAAGGCCTCGGCGCCGGCGCCCGCCCCTTCGAGCAGCACCATGCGCTGTATCAGCGGTCGATGCCAGTCAGCCGGGATCAACCGCCAGGCAGCGCGCTCGGCCAGGCGTGGCGCCTTGACCAGGGAATAGGCGACCAGGCCGCCGGAGGCCTCGGCGGACAGCGCGAACTGGGCGGCCTGGGCGACGTTTTCACCTAACAGTTGCAGGGGTTCACTTGCCTGCCACAGCCCTTGACGTTCGAGTACCTCGCGGGCGGCCATGCCATAAGGGGCGTGGCGCGGGTTGGCCAGGGCGATACGCCGCGCAGGGCCGCCCTGCTCAAGCCCTGCGACCGCCTCACGCACAGCCTCAAGCGGTGCGTCCTGCGGCGGCAGCGGTCGGTCGTCACGCTGCAGCCAGACCAGCCGGCCCTGGGCATAGTCGACGCCCTCGCCCTGGGTCAGCCCGGCCTGCTCGAGGTCCCGGGCGCGGCGCTCATCCGCCGACAGAAACAACGCGAAGGGCGCCCCCTGTTCGATCTGGCGCTGCAGATTGCCCGAGGCGCCGAAGGTGACGCTGAGGTCGATGTCGCCATCCTTGCTGGCGCCGCTGTCGCTCGTCTTGAAGCGCTCGATCAGGGAGGGCATCGCGAACTGCAGCGAAGACGCCGCCGCGACGTGAACCCGGTCGGCCACGGCGGACATCGGTGCAAGTCCGAGAGACAGGCCAAGGAGAAGGATCGACAAGGGAAAACGCATGATCAACACGGCTCGCGGCGGCAATCAGGAAGAAAGGAGTCTCGCCTCAACCCTCGCCGCCCAGGATCGACTTGAGGTCGATACGGCTGTCCCGTGGTCCCAGGTCGAGAAGGCCCATCAGGCTGTCGAGGTGATGCTCGATGTCGTTGCGACTGGCTGCGGCGTCGCCACTGCGCAGGTGCTCGAGCAGACGGTGGTGATCGCCCTCGAGATAGCAGCTACCGAGCCCCTGGCGCTTGTACAGCGCGATGACGATCGAGGTGCGCAGGATCAGGTCAGTGAGCATGGTGCCCAGCACCCGGTTGGGAGAATGCTCCGCCAGCAGGTGGTGGATCGCCAGGGAATGTTCGATGCGCGAAGGCTCATCATTGGCGAGAAAGGCCTGACGCTCACGGTCGGCACGATCCTCGATCTGCAGCAGTACCGTCGATGGCAGCGTGCCGGTAGTCAGCGCCGCCAGCTCACCTTCCACCAGACGCCGGGCGGCAAAGGTCTGGCGGGTTTCGTCGACGTCCGGTGAGCGCACCCGCGCCACCTGATTGGGGCGCTGGTCGACCACGTACTCGGAGGCCAGACGGGTCAGCGCCTTGCGCACCACCGAACGACTCACGCCGAACACCTCGCCCAGCGTCACCTCGGGCAGTCGGGTGCCCGGCGGCAGCCGCTGGGCCAACACGGCTCGGCGAACCTGGCGTACGATATCCCCATCGCTGATGCGTCCCCCGGCCTTGATCTCGGCCAGCACCTCTTGCTGCCAGGCGTTGCTCATTGCTGCCTACCCATCATCTTGGAAAGCTTGACCTTCTCACGTTTTCTGCCATTGCACCACATTCGGCGCATCATATGTATACACCAGTGGTGGCACCCCACAACGACCGCGCCCGATCCATTGGATCGGGCGCGGAACCTGTGCATCGGGCTGAGTGAAGGTTCAGCCAGCGACGTGACCGTCGTTGACGTCCAGGATCTTCAGGGTATTGGTGCCGCCGTGGGCGTTCATGTGGTCGCCGCGGGTCAGGATGACGTGGTCCCCCGGCACGGCCACGCCGTGGTTGACCAGACGCTCCAGGGCGCGGTCGTTGAGCTCGGAGGCGGACATTTCGCTGGTGTCGAAGGGCAGCGAGATGACCCCGCGATACAGCGCCATGCGACGCTGGGCGATGGGGTTGTGGGCCAGCCCTACGATCGGCAGGCCCGAGCGGATGCGCGAGGCGATCAGCGGGGTGTAACCGGTAGAGGTCATGCAGGCGATGGCGGCCACTCCCTCCAGGTGGTTGGCGGCGTACATCGCCGACAGCGCGATGGTCTCGTCGATGCGCTCGAAGCCTTCGTGGATGCGGTGCCCGGACTCCTGGGCGATGCGCTCGCGCTCGGCGCCCAGACAGACGCGATCCATGGCTTCGATGGTTTCCACCGGGTAGTCGCCGGCGGCGGTCTCGGCCGACAGCATCACCGCGTCGGTGGCGTCCAGCACCGCGTTGGCCACATCGAACACCTCGGCCCGGGTGGGCAGCGGCGACTCGATCATAGACTCCATCATCTGGGTGGCGGTGATCACCGCGCGGTTGTGGCTGCGGGCATGCTTGATGATGCGCTTCTGGGTACCGATCAGCTTCTCGTCACCGATCTCGACGCCCAGGTCACCACGCGCCACCATCACCGCCTCACTGGCCTCGATGATGCCATCCAGGGTCTCATCGGAGGCCACCGCCTCGGCGCGCTCGAGCTTGGCGACCAGGCCGATCTCGGCGCCGGCCTCGCCCAGCAGGCGACGCGCCTCCAGCATGTCCTCGGCGGTACGCGGAAAGGACACGGCCAGATAGTCGACGCCGATATCGATGGCGGTCTTGAGGTCTTCCTTGTCCTTGTCGGTCAGTGCCGGCGCCGACAGGCCACCGCCCTGCTTGTTGATGCCCTTGTTGTTGGACAGCTTGCCGCCGACCACCACACGGGTATGGATCTGGCTGCCGTCGACGCGGTCCACGTCCAGCACCACGCGGCCGTCGTCCAGCAACAGACGGTCGCCACCGGCCACGTCGTCGGCCAGTTCCTTGTAGTCGCAGCCGACCCGAGTGGCGTCGCCGGCCTGGGAATCCATCGACACATCGATGACGAAGTCAGCGCCTTCTTCCAGATTGACCGCCCCCTCGGCGAAGCGGGCGATGCGGATCTTGGGTCCCTGAAGATCCCCCAGCGCGGCCACACTGCGACCGAGTCGATCGGCGATGGTCCGGACCTCGTTCAGGCGGCGGCGATGGTCGTCGGCGCTGCCATGGGAAAAATTGAGGCGAACCACGTCGACGCCGGCACGCAGCATCTCCTCCAGGACCCCTTCACGATCACTGGCGGGCCCGAGGGTGGCAACGATCTTGGTACGACGTACGGGGGTATGCGGGAGTTGGCTCATGCTGTCCTCGACTGGTTCGAAAATGACGCAAGCAGGATAGGTGGAAGCCACTTCGATGGCATCCAGATCCGAATCCTGTAATTTTACTACAAAATGATCGCTGTAGCGACCACCACTAAAGGCCAAGATGCTGGTGCCGCCACCTATACAATGCGCCAAGGTTAGGCGCAACCTGATGATAGACAAGGATCATCACGGAATGCGAGCACGCCAATTCCAGCGCAGGAAAATTTGATCGCGGCCTGTAATTAAACTACAAAACTTTCGTGATAGCGGGGCTCGCCAGCAGTGATACCTGTTCAAGGCTGCCTTGCTCAAGAGGCTATCGCAATCCCTCTTTCCGTCGATACGACAGAGATGCCCAGGACGAAAGGCAGAGAGGGCTCAGGTCAGCATCGCCTGGCATCAAGCGTCGCCTGTCAGCAAAAAGAGCTCACCGATGGGAAAAATGGGGGGGGCCCATCGGCGAGCAAGGATCGCCTGCGCGATCCCGACGAGTGACGACCTCACACCCGCCGTTCAGGGAGCAGTCATCTCCCTGCCCGGCCCCCGGACCTTGCCGGCCCGAGGGCTCGAACCCGTCTACTGCCCGATTTCGTGATCGGCCAGGGCCTCGAGGGCACGCACGATACCGGCGTGATCCCAGTCGCTGCCACCCAGGGCGGCACAGGACTGAAACAGTTGCTGAGCGTTGGCGGTACCCGGCAGCGCCAGATTGAGCCCTCGTGCTCCTTCCAGTGCCAGATTGAGATCCTTCTGATGCAGGCGAATACGGAAGCCAGGATCGAAGGTCCGCTGGATCATCCGCTCGCCGTGCACGTCGAGGATCTTCGACTGGGCCAGACCACCCAGCAGCGACTCACGCACCTTGGCCACGTCGGCACCTGCCTTGGAGGCGAACAGCAATCCCTCGGACACCGCCTCGATGGTCAACGCCACCACGATCTGGTTGGCCACCTTGCAGGTCTGCCCGGCCCCGTGACCGCCGATATGCGTGATGGTCTTGCCCATCACCTCCAACAGCGGCAAGGCACGCTTGAAGCCTTCCTCGGTGGCGCCCACCATGATCGTCAGGGCGGCATTGATGGCGCCCCCCTCGCCGCCGGATACCGGCGCGTCGACGTACTCGCCTCCGGCCTCGTGAATACGACGGGCAAATTCCTGGGTCGCCAGGGGCGCGATCGAGCTCATGTCGATCACCAGAGTGCCGGGCTTGAGCCCTTCGATCACGCCGTCTTCGCCGAACAGCACGTCTTCGACATCCGGGGTGTCGGGGACCATGGTGATGATCACCTCGCTGGCCTCGGCCACGGCCCTGGGGCTTGCGACCTCACTGAGCCCCTTTTCCGCCAGGGTCGCGTCGAGCTTGCCGCGCTTGACGCTGACCAGCTCATGCCCGGCATCCAGCAGATGTCCCGCCATGGGACGCCCCATGATGCCCAATCCGATAAAACCGATCTTGCTCATTGTGATTCTCCTTGCCTGATATTTCAGGGGGTTACGAATATCGGGATCACGCCCTGGCCTGGTCGAACCAGCCCAGGCCTTCCTGGGTGGTCGTGGCCGGCTTGTACTCGCAGCCGATCCAGCCCTGATAGCCGATCCGGTCGAGGTGGGCGAACAGGAAGGGATAGTGGATCTCGCCACTGCCCGGCTCGTGACGTCCGGGGTTGTCCGCCAGCTGCACGTGGGCGATGCGTGCGAGATGACGCTCCATCGTCGGCGCCAGATCCCCTTCCATGATCTGCATGTGATAGATGTCGTACTGCAGCTTCAGATTGTCGCTGCCCACCTCATCGAACAGCGCCAGCGCCTGTTCGGTGCGATGGAGAAAGAAGCCCGGGATGTCACGGGTATTGATCGGCTCGGCCAGCAGCACGATACCGGCGTCGGCCAGGCGTTCGGCGGCGTAGCGCAGGTTGTCGACCAGCGTACGGTGAGCCTCGTCCTGACTGACGCCCTGGGGCACGATGCCGGCCAGACAGTTGACCTGACCGCAGCCCAGGGCGGTGGCGTACTCAATCGCGGTGTCGACGCCGGCACGAAACTCTTCGACGCGATCCGGGTGGCAGGCGATACCGCGCTCTCCGGCGGCCCAGTCGCCGGCCGGCAGGTTGTGCAGCACCTGGGTCAGGCCATGGGCGTCGAGCCGCGCCTTGATCTCCTCGGCGGGATGGTCATAGGGAAAGAGGTACTCGACACCCTGGAAGCCGGCCTTGGCGGCGGCCTCGAAGCGATCGAGAAAGTCCACTTCGGTGAACAGCATGCTCAGGTTGGCGGCAAACTTGGCCATGAAAATCTCCTGTTGCGCGTAAGACACTTCGTCGATCGACGACCGCCAGACCACGGCGGCCGTCGCTCTCAGTTAGAGCTGAATCAGGTCAGAGCAGCGATGGAACTCGGTGCATCCTCGAGGTTCTCGGCCAGCGCCTCGAACTCGTTGATACCGGTCAGGTCGGTGCCCATGGCGATATTGGTGACCCGCTCGAGGATGACCTCGACCACTACCGGTACCCGGTGCTGGCGGGCCATCTCGCGGGCCTGCTCCAGCGCCGGCGCAATGTCATCGGGCCGGCTGACCCTGAGCGCCTTGCAGCCCAGTCCCTCCACCACCGACACATGGTCGACGCCGTAGCCGTCGATCTCCTCGCAGTTGATGTTCTCGAAGGCGAGCTGCACGCAGTAGTCCATGTCGAAGCCGCGCTGGGCCTGGCGAATCAGGCCGAGATAGGCGTTGTTCACCAGCACGTGGACGTAGGGCAGTTTGAACTGGGCGCCCACCGCCAGCTCCTCGATCATGAACTGGAAGTCATAGTCTCCCGACAGCGCCACCACCTCGGCCTCGGGATCCGCCCGGCAGACACCGAGGGCGGCAGGAATGGTCCAGCCCAGGGGGCCAGCCTGACCGCAGTTGATCCAGTGGCGTGGCCGATAGACGTGCAGGAACTGGGCACCGGCGATCTGTGACAGGCCAATGGTGCTGATGTAGCGGGCGTTGCGGCCGAAGACCTTGTTCATCTCCTCGTAGACCCGCTGGGGCTTCACCGGCACATCGTCGAAGTGGGTCTTGCGCAGCATGGTGCGCTTGCGCTCCTGACAGGACTCGGCCCAGCCGCTGCGATCCTTGAGCCGCCCCTGTTCACGCCACTCGCGGGCCACCTCGACCATCGTCTCGAGCGCCGCCTTGGCGTCGGAAACGATACCGTAGTCGGGGCCGAAGATACGCCCGATCTGGGTCGGCTCGATATCGATATGCACGAAGGTGCGGCCTTCGGTGTAGGTCTCGAGATTGCCGGTGTGACGGTTGGCCCAGCGGTTGCCGATCCCCATCACGAAGTCCGACTCGAGCAGTGTCGCGTTGCCGTAGCGGTGGGAGGTCTGAAGCCCCACCATGCCCGCCATCAGCGGGTGATCGTCCGGCACCGCGCCCCAGCCCATCAGGGTCGGAATCACCGGCACTCCGAGCAGCTCGGCCAGGGTCTGCAGCTCGCCGGCGGCGTCGGCGTTGATGATGCCTCCTCCCGCCACCAGCAAGGGGCGCTCGGCCTCGTTGAGCATACCCAGGGCCTTTTCGCACTGGGCACGGCTGGCCCGCGGCTTGTAGGCCGCCAGGGGCTCATAGGCGTCTACATCGAACTCGATCTCGGTCAACTGGACGTCGATGGGCAGATCGATCAGCACCGGCCCCGGACGCGAGGAACGCATGATCTGGAAGGCCTGCTGGAAGGCGTGCGGCACCTGGGCCGCCTCCCGCACGGTGATCGCCCACTTGGTCACGGGCCCGGCGATGGCCTGGATATCCACCGCCTGGAAGTCTTCCTTGTGCAGCTTGCCGACCGGAGCCTGGCCGGTGATGCAGAGGATCGGTATGGAGTCGGCGCTGGCGGAGTAGAGCCCGGTGATCATGTCGGTTCCGGCAGGCCCGGAGGTGCCGATGCAGACCCCAATATTGCCGGCCTTCGTGCGGGTATAGCCTTCAGCCATGTGGGAGGCGCCCTCGACATGGCGCGCCAGCACATGGTCGATCCCGCCGACGCGTCGCATCGACGAATAGAAGGGGTTGATCGCGGCCCCGGGCACGCCGAAGGCCACCTCGATACCTTCCTTGATGAGTACGTGAACAGCGGCGTCGGCAGCAGTCATGCGAGTCATGATGCATCTCCTGAATCGTCTATTATTGTATACATTTTTTGCAGCGCAACATCATACGAAACTGTTTTTTTGGAATCTCTTTCCATTATTTCTAGCAGCCAGACAAGCGCCCCGCAAACAATTTTGGAAATTTTTTCCATTAGCTCGTTGACGTCAGCCAACTTGCGTAGGCAAGTCCCTGATACAACGAGTGATCGGTGAGATGTGCCCTAACGGGCGTCGCCCATCGGGGAGAATCGCGCGACAACTGGCGGTCGCGCGGACAAGGAAAGGTTCGAAAGCACGGCGCCGTGCTGTCGAACCAGAGAAAACGTCAAGAAGAGTGAGTGGAACAGGAACACTCACCCGAACAGCAACGGGCTATACTCGATAAACTGTGCGGTTCAAAGCACATAAGGGACAGGCCGCCGGATTGGCGGGCACCCGCCCTATTCGCCTCTGATGACCAGAAGGGAAGGCAACCTTGCCCAGCGGTTCACGGTGCGCCAGCCAATGACGCTCTTGCTCTTGCTCTTGCTCTTGCTCTTGCTCTTGCTCTTGCTCTTGCTCTTGCTCTTGCTCTTGCCCCTGCCCCGCTCTCCTGCGCGCAAGCGTCACCGGGCGCTCGAGATCGACTGCCACGGTGATCGACACGATGGCCAACTTTCGCGATATCGATGAGCGCTTGTCCAGCCTGTCGGCGCATCGCACCCTGCTGGCCATTCGCAACGCCTATCTGTCGATCCTGCCCTACGTCATCGTGATGGCAGCGGTGACCGTGGCCGCCAATCTGTTTCACTTCGCTGGCATCGACACCGGCATCGCCGTCTATGTCAGCCACCTGGCACGCTATCTCGGAGAGCTGTTTCCCGAAGTGATCCTGCTGTCGTTGAGCTGGTCACTGAACAGCCACAACCGTATCCGAGCGCCGGCCGTCATGCTGGTGTCGCTGCCGGTGTTCTGGATCCTGTGTGGCTGGGACCAGCTCTACGCCGAAGTCGGCCAGCAGACCCGCAGCCTGGGGTCGACCATCGCCATCTACCCCGCGATCCTGCTGACCCACACCACCTTCAAGCTGTTCGCCCGGGAGAACACCCGGAGCCATCCCCAGCGAGTGGTCATGAGCCAGATGATCACCTTCAACCTGCGCTACGTGCTGCCTGGCGTGATCGCGGTAATGCTGGCCATCGTGCTGCGCTTTGTCTTCGTCGCCCTCGCCGATCGCTACGCCCAGGACATCTATGCGCTGCTGGTCGACCGTATTCCCTATCACCTGGAGGTCATCCTGTTCGTGATGTTTCTGCAGGTGCTGTCGCTGTTCGCCATCCACGGCTACGCCACCATGCTGGGGGTGTTCGAATACCTGCAGAACAAGAGCGACGTGCTGGGGCTGCCTTCGCCGGAGTTCTTCACCCTCTACGCCACCCCGGGCGGGGCGGGCTCGGTGTTGTGCCTGATGCTGGTGATGCTGGTGGTGAGTTCACGCCGGGAGTACAAGTCGCTGGCGCGCATCTCTGCCCCGCTGACCTTGTTCAACATCAGCGAGACCCTGGTCTTTGGCATACCGCTGGTGTTCAACCTGCGCATGGCCTGGGCCTTTATCTCGGTGCCGACGATCAATGCCAGCCTGGCCTACGCCGCCATGTCCATGGGCTGGGTGGCGCCGCCACCCAACAGCGTCCACTGGGCGGTGCCTTATCTGATCTCGAGCTACCTGGCCTTCGACGGCGTCTACCTGCCATCGATGCTGCTGCAACTGACCTGTATCGGCTGCGGGGTGCTGATATACAGCGTG
This sequence comes from Halomonas sp. EF61, assembly GCF_040147045.1. Classification (NCBI taxonomy): domain Bacteria; kingdom Pseudomonadati; phylum Pseudomonadota; class Gammaproteobacteria; order Oceanospirillales; family Halomonadaceae; genus Halomonas; species Halomonas sp. EF61. The sequence continues at coordinate 87,234 of NZ_JAMSHM010000001.1, forward strand.
GCGTGGCGCCGCTATGTTCACCGCGAGCGCTCCAGCAAGGACGAATACCCGGTCTTTCCCTCGCGCAATGCAAGCGACTCGGCGTTTGGCGATGACGCCCTGGATATCGTGCTGATGGAAGAGAACGTCAGCCGCTGGAGTCGTATCAAGCAGGCAGACCGAACCCTGAAATGGCTGAACGAAGGCCAGCTCGAACTGGTTTTCCAGCCCATCGTCGACGTCAGCACTCACCGCATCAAGCACATCGAGGCCCTGCTGCGCTATCGCGATGCCCAGGGCCTGCTGCATCCCCCGCAGTTTCTGGACGTGCTGCGCCACCACCCCGGCGTCATGGAAGGCATCGAATGCTGGGTGATAAGTACTGCCGCTCACCATGTGCGGCAGTGGAATGAGGCGGGGTTGTCCAAGCGTCTGTTCATCAACGTGACGCCGCTGTTCTTTTCCAGCGGCAACGTCCGGCGATGCTTCTTCAATGCGCTCAACGATTGCCCGATCAACTCGCTGGGCATCGAGATCACCGAACAGGCCCTACTCGAGGACCTTCCCCGAACGCTTTCCGATATCAAGCTGTTTCAATCCATGGACGTCCAGTTCGCACTGGATGACTTCGGCAGCGGATACTCCTCCTTCAACTACCTGAGCCAGCTTGGCGTGGACTTCATCAAGCTGGACAAGACGCTGATCGACGATATCCACCTGCCCCGCCAGGCCAGTGTCGTCGAATCGGTGTACCAGTTGTGCCGGCACTTGAGCCTGCAGGTCATCTGTGAGGGCGTGGACAAGGACGCCAAGGAGGCTCGCCTCGAGCGAATCGGCGTCACCCTGATGCAGGGCTTCCTGCTCTACCGCCCGATGGAGGCCCCCGCGCTGGAAACCCTGCTGCGTCAGGAGCAGCACGCAGCAGGTTCCGCGTAAAGGGCGTGAGGGGTCGGGGGCCTCAATCGAGCTCGCTTTCCGGGCCGAGGCCCTGGTCGGTCAGTCCAGCGTCGGCAGCTTCATATGCCGATTGACGTCCTTGTACAGCAGATAGCGGAACGGACCGGGACCACCGGCGTAGCATGCCTGCGGGCAGAAGGCGCGCAGCCACATGTAGTCACCCGCTTCGACCTCGACCCATTGCTGGTTGAGGTGATACACCGCCTTGCCCTCGAGCACGTAGAGGCCGTGCTCCATGACATGGGTCTCGTCGAAGGGAATCACTCCGCCGGGCTGGAAGGTCACCACCGTCACATGCATGTCGTGACGCATGTCGTCGGGATCGACAAAGCGGGTGGTCGCCCACACCTCGTTGCAATCCGGCATCACCGTCGGCGCGATATCGTTCTCGTTGGTGACGATGGGCTCGGGCAGATCGATACCGTCGACGCGTTCGTAGGCCTTGCGTATCCAGTGGAAACGCACGGCTTCCTTGCTGCGATTGTGCACCTGCCAGTCGCTGCCAGGGGGGATAAAGGCGTAGCCGCCGGGCACCATCACGTGCACCTGGCCCGCCAGGGTCAGCTCCAGCTCCCCCTCGACGACAAACAGCACGCCTTCCGCCTGAGGGTTGGGCTCCGGACGTTCACTGCCGCCCTCCGGGCCGACTTCCATGATGTACTGGGAGAAGGTTTCGGCGAACCCCGACAGCGGCCGTGACAGCACCCACAGCCGGGTGTTGTGCCAATGGGGCAGCTTGCTGGTGACGATGTCCCGATAGACGCCCTTGGGGATCACCGCGAAGGCTTCGGTGAACATCGCCCTGTCGGTGGTCATCACCTTCTGGTCCGGATGCCCACCGCGGGGCGCATAGTAGTGTCGTGTCGGTTGGGAAGCGCTCATTGAAAAATCCTTGTTGTTGGCCCGTATGCCGTGCAGCAGTGTCTTTCGCCCGGTCGACGGGGCTCGTCACTCACCCAGGGTGACGCGAATCTCGAGGGGGTATTCGTCGCAATTGTTGCCGTCACCACCGCGATCGACGACGAGAAACTCGCCTTCACGCTCCAGCACGGACTGGATGGCGTGCCAGGTACCGGCGCGGTAGTTGACGCCCTGACGGCCGTCGGTGACGAAGGCACGCACCTCGGCAGGGTCGATGCTATCGCCGGCCGGAGCCACCACGATGATGAAGCGTTCCTCATGCAGCGGCATGAAGGCCTGGCTGCCGAGAGGATGGCGCTCCAGAAAGGACAGCGTCAGCGGCAACTCGATGGGCTGGCTGACGAACAGGCTGATCATCGGCCGCGCGTTGTCGCCCAGGGTCTCGATCGGCACCAGATCATGGTGGCGCTGGGTGCGACCAGCATTGATCGGAAAGGAGGCGGAGTTGCGCGCGTCGATGACCTCGCCAAAGGGGGCGAAGGCCTCCGCCGTCAGGGGATGTGCGGTCAATTCGAGCATGGTATTTCCTGAAGTACGGGCGAGAAAGGGCTCCCCGAGGCGGTCGACACTCGGGGAGATCAGGGCGATGGCTTGCGTCAGCCGATCGGCGCCGGCGTCGGCGCGGGAAATTGCTCCGCCCAGTGACGGGCAATATCGATCCGCCGGGTGATCCAGACCCGATCGTGGGCCTCGATATGGTCGAGAAAGCGCTGCAAGGCGCGAAAACGTCCCGGACGGCCAATCAAGCGGCAGTGCAGGCCTACCGACAGCATCTTGGGAGAGTCCTCACCCTCGGCGTAGAGCACATCGAAGGCATCACGCAGATAGGTGAAGAAGTGATCGGCGGTGTTGAAGCCCTGGGGCGCGGCGAAGCGCATGTCATTGCTGTCCAGGGTATAGGGCACCACCAGATGCGGATGGTGCTGGCCCTGGCTGTCGGCCTCGCAGGTCCAGAACGGCAGGTCGTCGCCGTAGTAGTCGCTGTCGTAGAGGAAACCGCCTTCATCGAGTATCAGCCGCCGCGTGTTGGGGCTGTCGCGGCCGGTGTACCAACCCTGAGGACGCTCGCCGTAGAGCCGCTCGAAGATCTCGATGGCCTTGCGCATGTGCTCCCGCTCGACCTTCTCCGAGACCTGCTGGTAGTGGATCCAGCGATAGCCATGACAGGCGATCTCGTGCCCCAGCTCCTTGAAGGCGTGGGCCAGTTCAGGGTGGCGTTCCAGCGCCATGGCGACCCCGAACACCGTCAACGGCAGCCCCCGTCGCTCGAATTCCCGCAGCACTCGCCAGACCCCGGCACGGGAGCCGTACTCGTAGATCGACTCCATGCTCAGATGGCGATCGGGATAGCTGTCGGCACCGATGATCTCGGACAGAAACTGCTCGGAGCCCGCGTCACCATGGAGCACACAGTTCTCGCCGCCCTCTTCGTAGTTGAGCACGAACTGCACGGCGATCCTGGCCTTGCCCGGCCAGTTGGCATGGGGAGGCGTGCGACCATAGCCGATCAGATCACGCGGATAGGATGTTGTTGTCATGGGTAGCTTCTCCTGAAAGTCGGGCCATGGCCGGGGCCACCACTGCCGTGCGAGCGTGCAAGTACATAGGCGACAGAGCAAGGTGGCGTGCCTGCGGCCCCCGGACGCCTGCGGTTGAATGGGCACCTGAAACACAGTTTCTGGAACCTGGGGCCCGGGTCGTGGTGGCAGGCACACGGGATCAGGCACTTTTAACCAGACACATGAGCAACGACGCCTGGAGCTCCCTGAACAGCGCGCTTCAGCCGATCGTTTCAACGAGGCACTTCAGCTGAACGCTACCCTCCGGGCGCAGCGTTTGCGCCTGCCTTCGCTCCTCCCTTGCGCCTGCCTTCGCGCGCCGTGCGTGACGTCACCGCACGCCATTATGTATACAAACTAAAAATAGACTGTACTCACTTTCTTGGCAACACCTTCATCGATCCCCTATCAGGGGAAAAAGGCACATCGTACTTCACCGCAGAACTCGCCGCAGAACTCGCCGCGAAGCAACGCCCACGCCCTCCCCTCACTGCCCATACCGTTCATGACGACAGGCCGCATGAAGTCCATACACGAGAAACTGTATACAACAATTACCATTATATTGTACTGACTATATCGATAACCCAGTATTCACTTACAGTTCACACTCCTCATGATCGTGACCCTCGCACCATAAAAGCACTCAATGCACTGTTTTTTAAGGCGTTTCCCCGCCAACCGCGCTCGATCAATTCAGCCCTTGATGCGTATCCGATATCGATCTATTTTGTGTACAAAGATATTAATTCCTCGTCCATGAAGGAAGACAGGCATGCATCTCCACCTGATCAACCCCAACACCACCGCCGGCATGACCGAGACGATTCGCCTCGCCGGCAGTGCCATCGCCGCGCCAGGCACGCGCATCACCGCCTCCCAGCCGGTCAGTGGCCCGGTTTCCATCGAGGGCCATTTCGACGAGGCGATCAGCGCCGTGGGCGTGGTCGAGGAAGTCCTGCGCATGGACAGGGAAGCCCAGGTCGATGCCTACGTGGTGGCCTGCTTCGGAGACCCGGGCCTGTTGGCGGCGCGAGAAGCCACCCGTGCACCGGTGATCGGGATCGCCGAGGCGGCCTTCCATATGGCCAGCCTGATCAGCACGCGCTTCTCGGTGGTGACCACCCTGGGACGCACCGTGATCATCGCCGAGCACCTGCTCGACCAGTACGGTTTCCGCCACCAATGTCGCCGAGTGCGTGCCGCCGAGATCCCGGTGCTGGACCTTGAAGACGATAGCGACTGCGCACTCGACAAGATCATCGAGGAGAGCCGTCGTGCCAGGGACGAGGACGGCATCGGCGCCATCGTGCTGGGCTGCGGCGGCATGGCCGACCTGACCGAGACCATCAGCCGCGAGGTGGGCCTGCCGGTGGTGGAAGGGGTGACGGCGGCGGTGAAGCTGAGCGAGGCACTGGTAGGGCTGGGCCTTGGCACCTGCAAGACCGGTGACCTGGCCTTTCCCCGACCCAAGGCCTTCAGTGGCACCTTCCAGCATCTGTCCCATCTGGATCTGGAGACCACCGGCCGCTGACCCCTTCCCTCTGCCCCCTGACCGCATGACAAGGCTTGACCCATAACAATCCACAACGAGCGAGGTCCAAGATGACCACTTCCACTTCCCGGCCAGGCGAGCCCCAGGGCGTCGCCGAGGCCACCACCAAGAGCGTCGGCGACGAATCGCTGGCCCCCCAGAAGACCCGTATCATGGGGCGCACCTCCTACCTGCTGGCCTGGTTCGGCGGCTGCGTCTCGATCGGCACCTTCACCATGGGCTCCAGCGTGGTCGGCACCCTCAACCTGATCCAGGCCACGGTGGCCATCGCCATCGGCTGTTTCGTCATCGGCATCGCCCTGGCCATCAATGGCGCCGCGGGCTACAAGTACGGCATTCCCTTCATGGTCCAGGCGCGCAGCGCCTTCGGTTTCCAGGGCACTCGTCTGCCAGGACTGGTCAGGGCGGTGCCGGCCATCGTCTGGTACGGCTTTCAGAGCTGGATCGGAGCGGGCGCCCTGAACCTGGTGTCGGCCACCCTGTTCGGCTACGACAACCTGATCGTGTTCTTCATCGGCTTTCAGTTTCTGCAGATCGGCCTGTCGGTGCTCGGCTTCCAGGGCATCAAGTGGCTGGAGAACGTGGGTAGCGCCTTCATCCTGGCCTCGCTGGTCTACATGTTCTATAGCACCGTGGTCCGCTACGGCGATGCCCTCTCGGCCAACCTGTTGACCATGGAAGGCTCCTGGGGGCTGCCTTTCTGGGGTGCCACCATGCTGTTTCTGGGCATCTACTCGACCATGATGCTCAATGTCAGCGACTACTCCCGCGAGCACGTCAAGGGCACCGGGCCGGGTCTGTTGACCACCATCTACGCCATGTCGATCCTGCCGTGCACGCTGTTCATGGGGTTGATCGGCTACATGGTGTCCGAGGCCACCGGCGTGGCTGACCCGATCAAGGTCTTCGCCAACGCCGTGGACAACACTCCGCTGCTGATGACGACCCTGCTGTTCATCGCCTTCGCCCAGGTCACCACCAACGTGCTCAACAACGTGGTGCCGCCCACCTACGTGCTGATGGACACCTTCAAGATGAGCTTCCGCAAGGCGACGGTGGTCGTCGGCCTGCTGGCCTTCGCGACCTTTCCCTGGGAGCTGGTCAAGGACGAGTCTGCCGCCGGCCTGCAGGTGTTCGTGCAGACCTACTCCTCCTTCCTCGGCCCGATCTTCGCGGTGCTGGTGGTGGACTACTACCTGATTCGCCGCCGTACCCTGGATCTGGACAAGCTGTACGACGAGAACGGCCCTTACCGTGGCGTCAATCTGGCCGCCTTCATCGCCACCGCGGTGGGTGTCGTCGCCGCCTTCAGCATGCCCACGGTGTCCTGGTACGCAAGCCTGATCCCGGCGGGCCTCACCTACCTGCTGCTGATGCGCTACTGGAAGGGCTGCCAGCGCTTTACTCAGTAACACTACCTATCAGTACAGCTATCGACGGGGCCTCTGGCCTCGTCGTCTCCATGTCATTCCATCTCTCCAACAACAAGAGACACCTTTATGTCCCATGACGATCTAAGCCTCGATACCTCCCGGGTCGATCCGGGCCTGTACAACGAGGACCTGGCCCCGCTGCCCCACGCTCGGCGCAACTGGGGCGCCTTCGAGATCTTCAACGTCTGGTCCAACGACATCCAGAGCCTGTTCGGCTACACCCTGGCCGCGTCGCTGTTTCTGTCCTACAACCTGAGCGGCTGGGCGGTGATGGCGGCGATCATCCTGGCCGGGGTGATCGTGATGTTTCTGGTCAATCTGACCGGTGCCCCCAGCGTGCGCTACGGCATCCCCTTCCCGGTCATGGTGCGGGCGAGCCTGGGCGTGCGCGGCTCCAACCTGCCGGCGCTGTTGCGCGCCCTGGTCGGGATCTTCTGGTACGGCGTGCAGACCTACTTCGCCTCCACCGCCGTCACCCTGATGATCACCGCCCTGATCGGTACCGACGGCGGGGCCGGCATGCTCGGTCTGTCACCGGTCGCCTGGCTGTCCTTCGTGCTGGTGTGGCTGTTTCAGATCGCGATCTTCTGGTCGGGGATCGAGCGTATCAAGCACTTCCTCAACTGGGCGGGGCCGCTGGTCTACGTGGTCATGGTAGCGCTGATGGTGGTGGTCTGGTGGCAGGCCGGCAGCGAGCTGCTGCCGGCGGTGGGCACCATCTTCTCGGCCAGCGGGGAAGGCGGTGGTGGCATCGGCGCCTTCGCTGCCGTGGTCGGTACCATGGTGGCCTACTTCGCCGCCGTGGTGATCAACTTCGGCGACTTCACCCGCTTCGTCAGAACCGAACGTCAGATGAAGCTTGGCAACCTGCTGGGGCTTCCCCTCAACGTCGCCTTCTTCTCCTTTATCGCGCTGATCATCACCGCCGGTACCCTGGTGCTGTTCGGCGAGGCCCTGACCAACCCCACCGATATCGTCGAACGGGTCGACGCCTTGCCGTTGACGCTGCTGGCGGCGGTCACCTTCTTCGCCGCCACCGTCGGCATCAACCTGGTGGCCAACTTCATTCCCCCGGCCTACGACCTGGCCAACCTCTTTCCCCGGGTGATCAGCTTCAAGGTCGGCGGCCTGATCACCGCCTGCGTGGCCTTTTTCGTCGGCGCGCTGTGGGTCTCGGTGATCAGCCAGATCGGCGTGCCCGGCTTCGTCAACGCCGTGGGTGCCATCGTCGCTCCGTTCTACGGCATCATCGTGGTCGACTTCTACCTGATCAAGGGCCGCCGACTCGACGTCCAGGCGCTGTTCTCGTCCCGTGAAGGCGACGCCTACACCTACACCAACGGCTGGAACCTGCGCGCCGTGGTGGCCTTTGCGCTGGCCGCGATCTTTTCGCTGGCGACGGTAGTGGTGCCGGCCCTGCAAGGACTGGCCGGCTTCGGCTGGATGATGGGGGCAGCACTCGGTGGCGCCATCTACTACGCGCTGATGCGCCAGCACAAGCAGGTGGTGACGGCCTGATGGGAGCCAAGACGGCAGACCATCACTGGCCCTGCTGAGCCGCCGTCGTACTGCCAGTCCGTACGACTAAGCCACAGCACTACAGGGCCGCACTACAGGGCCGCACTACAGGGCCGCACTACAGGGCCGCACTACAGGGCCGCAGCTAGCCTACCGTCGTCAGGCGGTAGGCTAGCTGCGAAAGGTGGGTACGAAAAGTCTTTCAAGTCTCGCGCCATCACCTACACCTTCACCCTATTTGCGCGCAAAACAGCGCAAAAAACGCGATAGAGTATAGTGCTCCATCACATTGCAACAAATCCGTAAAGCGCCCCCTCCATCGTCGTCCTCTTCCCGCCGTCCATCTTCTTCAGGCCGGCCCAACATGAAGACATCCAATGACAACACCCAGTCATTCCGTATCGACATCGTCGGGATTCAGGCCTTCCGGCCTCAGCCTGGCCTTCGCCGTGCTGCTGTTTGCCACCGTCGGCTACTTTCTGTTCTGGGGGTCTGGCTACACTCAGGGCCATTTTCCCCTGGTCTTTGGACTGGCCACCCTGTTCGGGGTGTTCATGGCCTTCAATATTGGTGGCAATGATGTCGCCAACTCCTTCGGCACCAGCGTCGGCGCCGGCACCCTTACCATCAAGCAGGCACTGCTGGTGGCAGCAGTGTTCGAGGTCAGCGGTGCGGTGATCGCCGGCGGCCAGGTCACCGACACCATTCGCAAGGGTATCGTCGACCTGTCCGGCTTTACTGTCGCGCCGATGGACTTCGTCTACATCATGATGTCGGCCTTGATCGCCGCCGCCCTGTGGCTGCTGTTCGCCAGCAAGAAAGGCTATCCGGTCTCCACCACCCACTCGATCATCGGCGCCATCGTCGGCTCCTCGCTGGTACTCGGCGCCTTGACTCCGGGCGTCCACAGCATGGAACTGGTGCAGTGGGACCAGATCTGGCAGATCGCGGTGTCCTGGGTGCTGTCGCCAGTACTGGGCGGTCTGGTCTCCTACGCCCTGTTCGGGCTGATCAAGAAGCACATCCTCAGCTACAACGACGAAGCCGAGAATCGCCTCAAGGAGATAAAGCGCCAGAAGTACGAGAACGACCGCCGCCACAAGGAGGCCTTCGAGCGACTCTCGGAAATCCAGAAGATCTCCTATACCCACGCCATGACACGTGATGTCCAGGCTTACCACGACCAGGACTACGAAAGCGCCGAGTTCGAGTCGGACTACTTCAAGGAGCTTTCGCGCATCGAGAAGCAGCGCGAAGATGTCGACGCCCACCGAGCCCTGCAGAACTGGGTACCGATGGTGGCCGCCGGTGGTGCCATGATCATTTCCGCCATGCTTCTGTTCAAGGGCTTCAAGCACCTGGAACTGGGTCTGACCACCCTCAACAACTACATGATCATGGGCATGATCGGGGCCGTCGTGTGGATGGCAACCTTCATCTTTGCCAAGACCCTCAAGGGCAACTCGCTGTCACGTTCCACCTTCCTGATGTTCAGCTGGATGCAGGTTTTCACCGCCGCCGGCTTCGCCTTCAGTCATGGTTCCAACGACATCGCCAACGCCATCGGTCCCTTCGCGGCCATCCTCGACGTACTGCGTAATGGTGCCATCGGCAGCGAGGCGGCGATTCCTCCGGTAGCCATGATCACCTTCGGGGTAGCGCTGATCGTCGGGCTCTGGTTTATCGGCAAGGAGGTGATCCAGACGGTGGGCCACAACCTGACGGCCATGCATCCGGCCTCGGGATTCGCCGCCGAACTGGCGGCTGCCGGAGTCGTCATGCTGGCCACGATCATGGGTCTTCCGGTCTCCAGCACGCATATTCTGATCGGTGCGGTGCTGGGGATTGGTCTGGTCAACCACCAGACCAACTGGACCCTGATGAAGCCGATCGGTCTTGCCTGGATCATTACACTACCGGCAGCAGGGGCCATCAGTGCGGTGTCGTTCGTGACGTTGCGCTCGATCTTTGGCTAGGGCTAGGCTAGCCTTGGGTCAGGCTGTTGCGGTTACAGGAAGCGAGCTGTTTCAGGCCACGGCCATACGCAAGACGGCCCCGCTGACACCATGGCGTCAGCGGGGCCGAAACCTGTCAAATCCGGGCGTTTACCAGCGGTCGAGTGGCCGCTGCTCCGCCGCTAGATCACTTGTCGCCGTCAGGGCGCAAAGATATCGAACAGGTTGGGCGCCTCGTCCTCTTCCTCGACGATCGACAACGAGGCCTCGATGGCCTTGAGGTGGCGGCCCATGAAGGCGGCGGCACGCTCGCCCTTGCCGTCTTCCAGGTACTGGATCAGATCCTGATGGTCGTGTGACTCGCAGCCCAGGTGCCCGGCGTTGCCATAGACCGCCAGAATCAGCGAACTGCGCGAACACAGGCGCTCGACGAAATCCGCCAGGGTGCGGTTGCCGGAGACCCGGGCCAGATAGGTGTGGAAGTCGGCGGACAGGCGAATCGCAACGCTCTGCTCGCCGCTGCGCAGCGCTTCCCGCTCGCGCTGGGCCATGTCCTTGAGGGTGACGATGTCGTCCTGGGTGATGCGCCTGGCGATATCCGACATCAGCCCGCACTCGACCATCTGGCGGGCGTCGAACACGTCCTTGGCTTCGTCAGCGGTAGGACGCGTCACGCTGGCGCCACGGCGTGGCGTCAGGGTGACGAGCTGCTCCAGCGCCAGGCGCTGCAGGATCTTGCGAATGCCGGTACGACTGACCCCGAACACCTCGGACAGGGCATCCTCGCGCAAACGTGCGCCCGGCTTGAGCCGGTGCTCGATGATGGCGTCGCTGATCGAGCGATGAATGGCCTCGTGACGCTCGGCGCCGTCACCGTTCTTGCCCTGTCTGGGGGCCGGTGAGGCGGGGGGCGAAGGCTTCACGCGCTGATTCATCGACACTGTCCTCGGATGCAATATATCCCCATTGTATACGAGATATACCGACAGGAAAGAACCGCAGTTCCCCGCATCCCGCCGGGGCAACTGCGGCTCATCCTGGTCCTCTATTCGCCCCAGTTGGCGACCAGAGCACGCTCCTCGTCGGTCATCTGGGTCAGGTTGCCAAGCGGCATATAGCCGCTGGCGACCACCTGCTGGATCGCGGCCTTCTGCTGCTCGACCTGGGCCTCGGTTTCAAGCGCCACACCGGCGGGCGGAGCGGTGAATCCGGCGTGGGCGGGCTGGGCGGCGTGGCAGCTGACACAGCGCTCCTGCATGACGGCATGCACCTGGGCCAACGGCGAAGCGTCGGATGCAACCGGTGCACTGCTGCCGCTGTTGGCGTTGTCGGCGGCCGGACTGGTCGTCAGGCTCGGAGCCCCCACCGCGAAGGCCACCAGAATCAGCGCCACCCCGGCGGCCGGGTAGCTCGGCTTGTGCTGACCGCTGTGCATCAGCACGAAGTACTGGCGAATCAGGGCGCCGGCAAAGATCAAGAGCGCCATGATCACCCAGGCCCAGTCGCTGGTATAGGCGAAGGAATAGTGGTTGCTGATCATCAGCAGCACCACCGGCAGGGTGAAGTAGGTGTTGTGCACCGAGCGCTGCTTGCCGCGCTTGCCGTCCAGGGGGTTGGGCGTCTCGCCCGCCTTCATTGCCTTCACCATGCGGCGCTGACCCGGAATGATCCAGAAGAAGACGTTGGCGGACATGGCGGTGGCCATGACGGCACCGGTCAGCAGGAAGGCGGCACGTCCGGCGAAGATATGCACGCTGAGATAGGCCACCACCACCATCATGACGGCGACACCCAGGCTCAAGAGGCCATCGCGCTCCATGTTGGGGCTGACACGCTTGCACATCTCGTTGTAGACGACCCAGCCACCGAGCAGGAACAGCAGAGCCACCACATTGGCCTGCCAGCCGGACAGATTGGCGGCCCACTCCCAGGGACTCTGGGGGTTGACCAGGTAGAAACTGGGGTTGGCCATGTACAGAATCACGAACAGCGCAAAACCGGACAGCCAGGTGGTATAGGCCTTCCAGAAGGACCAGTGCAGATCGTCCGGCAGCTTGGCCGGCGCCGTGGCGTATTTCTGATTGTGGTAAAAGCCACCCCCGTGGACCGCCCACATTTCGCCGAACACACCCTTGCCGCGGTCTTCTTCGTCCTTGGGGGTCTTCAACGAGTTGTCCAGCATGACAAAGTAGATCGACTCGCCTATCCAGGCGATGGCCGCGATGACATGCAGCCAGCGCAGCAGAAAATTGCTCACGTCCAACAGGTACGATGACATGGCCCTATCTCGACTTCAGTTGTTGTTGGAAGGCAGTCAATATCGATGGCTGCCTGGTTGATCGTGCTCAATGACGCTCAGCTGCCGCGGTAGGTGGAGTAGCTATAAGGCGACAGCAAGAGCGGCACATGGTAGTGCTCACTGGCATCCGCCACGCCGAATCTCAGGGGAATCCGATCGAGGAAACGCGGCTCCGAGGCCTCGACACCCAGGGCGCGCAGATAGTCACCGGCGTGAAACAGCAGTTCGTACTCTCCTTCGACGAAGTCGTCGCCTTCGAGGATCGGGCTATCGCAGCGCCCGTCATCGTTGGTCATCGTCTCCCCGAGGCGCTGACGTTCGTCGCCAAGGATGCGGAAGAGCTCAATACGAATCCCCTGGCCTGGGCGGCCAAGCGCGGTATCCAGTACATGGGTGGTCAGGCGTCCCATAAGTGTCCTCCCCTCTCGCGGGTCATCAGCGGGTCGATCAGCGGGTCAATGTATCCAGTCCTGGACTGGCTAAAGTGAATCACTGATATGGAGCATCATCGTCTCTCGTCACACCTGGCCAGAGGCTTTCGCCGGTCGTGGCTTGCAGCAACACGAAGATGACTTCAGCGATGCCGGCATGGCGGAACCAGTGCATGGTGGTGTGGAACCATGACAACATACATCATTGACCAAATTAAGAGTACATTTCAAACTATTTTTTGTATACAGTTTGAGCATGCATAGCTGCCTGGTGTTTGCCGACAGCAACAAAGGCTCGACCGACCTCTTGCCGTCTGCGCCTACGCCCGCTGCCAACAAGGTGTGACCGACACCAACGAGTCATCAGAGCTATGCTCGTCCCCATCTACCTTGCCGTCATGACAGGAGCCACTCCCCATGCCTAGCCTCACCCAACGCCCCAGCCAGATGGACAAGACCCAATTCGTGACCACCTACGGAGACGTCTTCGAGCACTCACCCTGGGTGGCGGAGCGTGCCTTCGATCGTGGCCTGAACGAGCAGCATGACGACCCGGTACGTCTTGCCGAGCACATGGGCCAGGTCCTCAGCGACGCCTCCCCGGAGGAACAGCTGCAGGTCATCCGGGCGCACCCTGATCTTGCCGGCAAGGCTGCCGCCGCAGGCGAGTTGACCAACGACTCCACCCGCGAGCAGGCCGGGGCCGGGCTGGACCAGTGCACCCCGGAGGAGCTGGAGCGCTTCACCCGCCTCAACGAAAGCTACAAGGCGCGTTTTGGTATTCCCTTCATCATGGCGGTCAAGGGCGGCAATCGGCACACCATCCTCGCCGCCTTCGAACAGCGCCTGAACAACTCAGCCGAGCAGGAAAGGCAGGAAGCCGTGGTGCAGATCAATCGGATCGCTCGGTTCCGACTGGAAGATCGCGCTAGCTGAAGTAGCAAGCACACAAAAACGGCCGGTCACCTGGTGACCGGCCGCCAAACCCTACGTCGATGACCAGAGGCCTTGGCGCTCTCGTCATCCTGAAATCGTCACGCTTTTCGCGTCCGGGCTGGTTGTAGACGAACGGCCCCATGTGGATGGCGGCCTACCAGACCCTTTCACGTGGTGCCCATCGGCCACGTTCAGCGAACCACCGGGTCATGCTCTGGGCCCTGCCAGCTGCACGACAGTAGAGTTGCGCTACCTCACTTCTGGGGCTCGTCGCTCTCGCTTGAGTTGCACTACCTCATCTCACGACCATGCTGAAACTGCACCCAAGGCGGGACCATTACGCTCGTGCCCACCTTTCCGCGACTTGCGCAGCGCCTGTCGCTCGGGGCCAGGCACCTTTTTACTGCTTTATTTACTTCTGACTAATCTCTTTCTAGCTAATCTCTTTCTAGCTAATTTCCTGCTAGCTAAACGCTTGCTGGTGACGTTCCTGCTGGCTCCATTCTTCTTTTTTGATATCTCTGCTTGAGCCTGCCGGTGTCATCATCGACATGTCGACGTCGATATCTCCGGACCATATCGCCGAGCCATATCACCGAGCCATGTATCCGGGCCGTGTCTCAGGGCCGTGTCTGCGGGCAATATTCCTCGACGATGACGCTAGCCGATGTCTCCGACCGACGCCCCTGGCGTCCAGAACGTACCAGCTTCGCCGCTACTCCTTGGCCGAATCCAGCGCTTCCTTGGCCACTCCCTGACACTTTTCCTGGTACTCCTTGCTCAACTTGAGCAACGTCTCGCTCTCCTCGCGCAGGCTCTCTCCGATCACCGACAGGGTTTCCTGCTGGGACTGGCTGGCGTTCTTCAGACTTTCGGCATCGCGCACTTCGCACCAGGACCGGGCCTGTGCGATACCTGCCTTCATGGCGGAGTCCATGGTCTTGAAACGCACATCCAGCATCTTCTGGGAATACTCCAGCGTCAGCAGGCTCCCCTCACGCCACGGACTCAACAATTTGTCCATGGAGGGGATCATGTTTTCCATTGTCGGCATTGCCTTGTTCTCGCTCATGTTGGTACTCCCTATAGGTATGCCAGCACGCTCGGCCCACGGGCAGCCTGACCGCCGTAACAACGACGAGACGAGGCAGCCTGGCAGTATCTTGTGCTGCACCGGTTACATATCGTCTTCAAACGAGCACAGAATCGTCTCGCATGTGAAGACTAGAACGCACCTTGTTGCACCGCAACATCATATAAGGCATATACGAGCCACTAATTGCACTAACGCGGGTAAAGTCACCCAGCATTCTCAGCATCTGCCCAGCGGCGCACCATTCGCACCATAGCAGTAGATGATTGACGCTCTGATGACAGCAGCGGCACCAGCTCCAGAAGCACAATAAACACGCTTTTGTGAGACATAACGACCAATACAATCGCCAATAACGACGGTCGCCGATAGAGACAATCGACAGCAGCGACAATCGGCAGTAGCGACAATCGACAGCTTCGTCATCAAACACAAGACCGCTGCTTCGCCATTTCCGACGGGCCACCGGAGCAACTTGCACGCAGATTCACCAGCTCGGTACAGCTACCGCAGCGTTGTCCGATGGCCTTCCAAAAGATATCTGCAAGATTAGCCAAGACGAGGGCCCTTGCTGGCGATCCTCTAAAGCCATGATCGACATGCGGTAATAACCGAGGGGTCATGATCGCCGCAGACTAAAGGCGAAAGCTTACCGAAGGAAACTGAGGAGGGAAGCGCAACGAGGAGCCAAGAGTCGAGAGCAGAGAGCAGAGAGCAGAGAGCAGAAAGCAGAGAGCAGAGAGCAGAGAGCAAAGAGCAAAGAGCAAAGAGCGAGACGACGATATCAGGGCGTCGCCTCGCTCGGCAGCAAGGGTCAGGCGCGATAGGCGCCTTCGATATCACAGATGCGCACCGCGTTGCGGCCGACACCGCCATTGGCATCAAGCATCCGCTCGATCCAGGCGTAAACCGGATCGGCATTGGACACCAGATCCGCGGTGGACACCGAACGCGCCCACATGAAGTTGGCAAACACCAGGTAGTCCGCCGCACCGGGTGTGTCGCCATCAATGAAGTCGCTTCCCGACAGCTGGCCACGCAGGGGCTCCAGGGCGCTATCGAGCTGGCTGAGCCCCTTGGCCGGAGAATGGAACTGCTCCAGGGTCATGCCCAGGCGTTTTTCACGAGTGGTGCGGAAGTAGTCGCGGTCCTTGGGATGGATGGCGTTCATCAGGTCCATCACGATGGTACGCAGGATCGGCAGCTGCAGGGCGCGCTCGCTGTAGTGCTTGAAAAAGCGGGCGCGGGATTCGGCCAAGGGACCGCCAAGCAGCGTCGGGGCCTCAGGGTAGGCACGATCCAGGTAACGCAGGATCTCGAAACTGTCGGTGATCACTTCGTCGCCATCGATCAGCACCGGGACCTTGTCATGGTCCGTGAATTCGAGCTTTTCCTTTTCGGTAAAGCACCAGGGCCGCGCCTCCACCTCGAGCCCCTTGTGGGCGATGGCCAGCTTGGCTCGCCAGCAGAAGGGAGAAAAACGCAGTGACTCATCGATGCCACACAGGTCGTACATCACCAGGGCCATGCCAGATACCTCTAGAAGGGGAATGTCTGCCGATAGTGCCATCAACCGCCCACCTCGCCAACGCCATGATTTCCTGAGGGATGGAGACAAACCTGTCCATTAGTCTAAGAAACTAGCCTCGTTCGCACCCGCCTCCAGCGTCTTTGTCAACTCTAACCTACTGTTAAACAATAAATTTGAAGAATGATCGGACGAGGAGTCATCAGCGCTGCATTGGTCTGACCAATATCCCAGTCTAGAACGATTTCGCTAGTCGGCTTATCGTGCCGCCTTGTCCGAGCCTTACCCCGGCGTGAGACCGCCAACTTCGACACAACGGATATTACAAACAAGGACACGACAAGAGACCCCAACACCATGACCGACACCACTCTAGCCTTGATAGCCTTTGTGCCGCTCATACTGGCCGGCATCCTGCTGATCGGCATGCGCATGGCCGCCAAGGTCGCCATGCCCATCGTCTTTCTGGTCACCGCGCTGATTGCCCTGGTGGCCTGGGACATGACCTTCACACGGGTCCTGGCCTCGACCCTGCAAGGGTTGATCCTGACCGTGGCGATCCTGTGGATCATCTTCGGCGCCATCCTGCTGCTCAACACCCTGAAGCACTCCGGCGGTATCGCCGCCATTCGCAATGGCTTCTCCGGCATCAGCCCGGACCGCCGCGTCCAGGCGATCATCGTGGCCTGGCTGTTCGGCTGCTTCATCGAGGGCGCCTCGGGCTTCGGCACGCCGGCGGCGGTGGCCGCCCCGCTGATGGTCGCGCTGGGCTTCCCGGCACTTGCCGCTGTGGTGGTGGGCATGATGATCCAGTCCACCCCGGTGTCCTTCGGCGCTGTCGGCACCCCCATCGTGGTCGGTGTCGCCGGTGGCCTGGACAAGGTCGGCATCACCGAGACGCTGGAAGCCGGCGGCTCCACCTGGATGGAGTACTTCCGCCTGATTGCCGGAGAAGTCGCGCTGGTGCATGCCGTGGTCGGTGTGCTTATGCCGCTGATCATGGTCAGCGTCATGGTGCGCTTCTTCGGTGCCAACCGCTCCTGGAAGGAAGGCCTGGCGATTGCTCCCTTCGCGATCTTCGCAGGCGTCGCCTTCGTGGTGCCCTACGCCCTGGCCGGAGTCTTCCTGGGCCCCGAATTCCCGTCGATGATCGGCGCCATGGTAGGCCTTGCCATCGTGGTCCCGGCCGCCCGTCGCGGTTTCCTGATTCCCGAAAAGAGCTGGGACTTCCCGGAAAGTGACAGCTGGCCTGCCCACTGGATCGGCAAGCTCAGCATCAAGGCCGACGAGGTCGTGGGCCGCGCACCGATGAGCACCTTCATGGGCTGGCTGCCCTACGTGCTGCTGGCGGTACTGCTGGTGGCGTCACGTACCATCGAGCCGTTCAAGCAGGCACTGACCTCGGTAAGCCTGGGCTTCAGCGACATCCTGGGTGAGGCCGGTATCTCCGGCAGCCTACAGCCACTCTACCTGCCCGGCGGAATCCTGCTGATGGTGGTGCTGATCACCGCTCTGATGCATCGCATGAACGGCAATCAGCTCAAGGCGGCCTTCAGTGAATCCAGCCGTACCCTGCTGGGCGCCGGCTTCGTGCTGGTGTTCACCATCCCCATGGTGCGCATTCTGATCAACTCCGGCGTCAACGGCGCGGATCTGGCCTCCATGCCGGTGGCCATGGCCACCGCGGTGGCCAACGGTGTCGGCGACATCTATCCGCTGTTCGCTCCTGCCGTCGGCGCGCTGGGTGCCTTCATCGCCGGCTCCAACACCGTGTCCAACCTGATGCTGGCAGACTTCCAGTTCAACGTGGCCCAGCAACTCGGTGTGTCCACCGCGCTGATGGTGGCGCTTCAGGCCGTCGGCGCCGCCGCCGGCAACATGATCGCCATCCACAACGTGGTAGCCGCCTCGGCCACCGTGGGCCTGCTGGGACGCGAGGGCATCACCATTCGCAAGACCATCCTGCCGACCATCTACTATGTGCTCGCGGCGGGGCTGATCGGGCTGGTGGCGATGCAGGTGGTCGGTATCTCCGACCCGCTGATGGGGCTGTTGCAGTAGGCACTACGCCAAGCCAGGCGCCACCTGGCTGACCGACAAGGGGGTGTCATCGACGATGACACCCCCTTCTTGTTGGCGACAGGCGCCACCTTTGCTCGAGAACTGCGCCACTCTAAGCACAGTTTGACTACCTCTGTGCCGATATGGCGACCCTTATACCCTGCGCCTAGAGTTAATTCAGTGTAGTACGCACGTGCAGCATTCTTGCTTTCAGGTTCACCGGCAAGGCGCGTTGCCTTCGTACTGACCAGGGGATGGCTCTTCGTGAGCGCCCACGGACGCATGGCCTCGACAAGGGCCACGACTCTCGACCAGGGGAAATTCAGATGTCCTATCTGCTGCTTGCCATGATCACCGTGATCGCCGTCGTGGTGATTACCAACGGCGCGAGATCCTCGGAATCCATGCTGTTGCTGAGGCACAAGGCTCCCGGTCCACACAGGGTCAAGCGGCACAGAAGGCCGACCCGACGGCATCTCTAGGCCGGGGAGGCTCCCTCCAGGGTGTTGACGAGTTGCCCGCAGACCACAGACAGCGCGGCGAAGTGTCCGTGGCCTCTTGCGAAGGGGCGCCAGGCGCTGTCCGATACGTCGACGAGCGCAGGCTCTGATGACCTAGCCGATGCGAGCCAGCCGGGTACGATGTAGCCGCGCCTTGGTCACGTAGCCCTCGGCATTGGTCTTGAGTGCGGCGATGGCCTTGTCGTCCAGTTGCCGGATCACCTTGCCCGGCGAGCCGACGACAAGGCTGTTGTCGGGGATCTCGGCGCCTTCCTTGACCAGCGCCCCTGCCCCGATCAGGCAGTTCTTGCCGATCACGGCGCCGTTGAGCACCACCGCCTGGATGCCGATCAACGAGCCCTCGCCCACGGTGCAGCCATGCAACATCGCCTGGTGCCCCACCGTGACGCCCGGTCCCACCGACAGCGGGTAGCCGGGATCGGCGTGCAGCACGGCGCCATCCTGGATATTGCTGCCTTCGCGCACTTCAAGTGATTCGGTGTCGCCCCTGAGTACCGCCTGGTACCAGATGCTGGCGTCTTCATGGATTTTCACCTGGCCGATGACCTCGGCGCTCTCGGCGACGAAGACGGTGCGATGAATATGGGGGGAATGGTTACCCAGACGATAGATGGCCATGGCCCGCTCCTGACGAGGTTATCCTTGTGGATGGGGGGCGCTGGGCGCCCACCCTGCCTATATAGTGGACGCTGTTTCCAAACTCTGCCTACTCCGTTATCGGTTCCTGTGCGAGAGAGGCAAAGTACGCTGCGATCTCCGTCGCCACTCGGCGAACATCCGACTCGCTGACCCCCAGATGGGTCACCAGGCGGGTGCGCGGCCTCACCGCGATCAAGATGCCACGCTCGGCAAGAAAGCCCTCCAGTGCGGCGCAGTGAGGAGCCGGTACGTCGAGAAAGACCATGTTGGTGGCCTGACCTGCCACCCCGATGCCTTCAATACCACCCAGCCACTCGGCGAGCTGGCGGGCATGACGGTGGTCGTCGGCCAGTCGCTCCACATGGTGATGCAAGGCATGCCGACAGGCCGCCGCCAGCAGCCCCGACTGGCGCATGCCGCCTCCCAGAGTCTTGCGCCAGCGACGGGCCGCGGCGATAAAGCGCTCGCCGCCGACCAGCAACGAGCCCACCGGCGCGCCCAGCCCCTTGGAAAAGCACAGAGATACAGAATCGAAACCGGCGCACAGCTCCGCCAGCGACTTGCCGGTGGCGACACTGGCGTTGAACAGGCGGGCGCCATCGAGGTGACAGGCCAGGCCTCGCTCGGCGGCAAGGCCGGTCACCTCCTGCACATAGTCCTGGGGCAATACCCGACCCTGAAAGGTATTTTCCAGTGCGATCAGTCGGGTTCGCGCATGATGGATATCGTCTCCCTTGATGGCCTCGGCGATATCCTCAAGCGCCATGCGTCCGTCTGCCTGCTGGGCCAGGGGCTGGGGCTGGATACCGCCAAGGACAGCGGCACCGCCGCCTTCATCGCGATAGATGTGCGAGCGTTGCCCGGCGATCACTTCGTCGCCACGCGCGCAGTGGACCAGCATGGCGGTCAGATTGCTCTGGGTGCCGGAGGGAAAGAAGGCCGCCGCGGCGAAGCCCGCGCGATCGGCCACCTCAGCCTCGAAGGCGGCGACGCTGGGGTCATCACCCCAGACGTCATCGCCCACCGGTGCGATGGCCATGGCATCACGCATGGCCTCGGTCGGTTGGGTCACGGTATCGCTGCGTAGGTCGATCATGGCGCTCTCCTTGTTCGCGCTGCCCTTTCCCCGAGTATGCCAGTTCGGATTTCGTCTGAGGACTGTCGCCCTAAACTGTCATTCCTGAACTGTCACAAGAGGACCGTCACCCGAGCATTGCCCCCCTGCCCTCCCGACGACTCAGGCCAGCGCCTCGGCCAGCACCCTGGCGACATGACGCGCCTCACGTGCGGCACCGTCACGAATCTGGTGACGACAGCTGGTGCCGTCGGCCACGATCAGCGCATCCTCGGCGTCGCGCACCGCCGGCAGCAACGAGAGTTCCGCCATCTGCATGGAGGCCTCATAGTGCTCACGCTCGTAGCCAAAGCTGCCGGCCATGCCGCAGCACGACGACTGAATGGTCTCCACCTCGAGCTCGGGAATCCAGGACAGCACCTGCTGCACCGGCGTCAGGGCATCGAACGCCTTCTGGTGACAGTGGCCATGGAGCAGCGCCCGCGACACCGGCAGCGCCTCGAGCGACAGCTCCAGCCTGCCGGCGTCCTTCTCGCGCACCAGAAATTCCTCGAACAGCAGGCTCGCCTCGGCCAGTCGCTTGGCGGGTTCGCCCAGGCCGAAGCCCAGGAACTCGTCGCGCAGGGTCAGCAGGCAGGATGGCTCGAGCCCGACCACGGCAAGCCCTTTTTCCACGTGGGGGGTCAGCGCCGCCAGGGTCCGCTCGGCCTCCGCCCGGGCCCGATCGACCTGACCGCTGGCCAGGTAGGTACGCCCGCAGCACAGCGGACGACGATCCGCAGCGCTCGCCAGGATCACCCGGTAACCCGCGGCTTGCAGCACGCGCATGGCGGCCTCGGCGTTGTCGGCTTCCATATAGTTGTTGAAGGTGTCGACGAACAGCACCACCTCCTTCACCGCCTGGTCGCCAACGGCCGGTCGCTCGCCCTGTCGGGCCCGCCCCAGGTAGTCGTCGGTGACGCGTGGCAGCGCGCGCTCCTCGGCCAGCCCCAGCGCCCGCTTCAGCGGTGAGGCCAGCCAGGGCATGCCGTCGATGGCCTTCACCAAGGGTGACAGGCGTCGCAGCACCGGTGCGCGCCTGGGCAGGTCACCGATCAGTCGCTCGCGCAGCGACACCCCTTCCTTGGCGACCCGTGCCGCCCGGGCCTCGATCTTGATCCGCGCCATATCGACGCCGGTGGGACAGTCACGCTTGCAGCCCTTGCAGGAAACGCACAGATCGAGCGCCTCCTTGACCTCGTCGCTGGCCAAGCCGTCGCGACCGAGCTGGCCGGACAACACCAGGCGCAGGGTATTGGCGCGGCCGCGGGTCAGGTGCTTCTCGTCGCGGGTGATGCGGTAGCTAGGACACATGGTGCCGGCATCGAACTTGCGGCAGTGGCCGTTGTTGTTGCACATCTCCACTGCGCTGGCGAGGCCGCCGGTGACATCGCGGCCGCTACCCGGTGGGGTCTGCTCGCCGTTCAAGGGATCTCGCTCGACGTTCCAGGGCGACCAGTCCAGCACCGGCGTCAGTTCGATGCGCTGGTACTCCCCGGGAAAGCGGAAAAGCCGCGAGTCGTCCATCTTCGGGGTGTCGACGATCTTGCCGGGGTTGAGCAGGTTGTCCGGGTCGAACAGCCCCTTGACCTCGCGGAAGGCGTCGTTGAGTGTCTCGCCAAACTGCCAGGCCACCCACTCGCCGCGACAGATGCCATCGCCGTGCTCGCCGGAGTAGGCCCCCTTGTAGGCCTTGACCAGTGCCGAGGCCTCCTCGGCGATGGCGCGCATCTTCTCGGCGCCGTCCCGGCGCATGTCGAGAATCGGGCGCACGTGCAGGGTGCCGACGCTGGCGTGGGCGTACCAGGTGCCCTCGGTGCCGTGACGACGGAACACCTCGGTGAGCTTGTCGGTGTACTCGGCCAGATGCTCGAGCGGCACCGCACAGTCCTCGATGAAGGACACCGGCTTGCCGTCGCCCTTCATGCTCATCATGATGTTGAGTCCCGCCTTGCGCACGTCCCACAGCGCCTTCTGGGCCTTGGGTTCGGGCATGTCGACGACACAGTCCGGAAGTCCCAGGTCTGCCATCAGCTCGTTCAACCGGGCCAGGCTCGCCAGCAGCTCGTCGCGATTCTCGCCGGCGAATTCCACCAGCAGCACCGCCTCGGGCTTGCCGATCAGGGCCTTCTCGATCACCGGACGGAAGGACGGATTCTCCAGCGACAGCGCGATCATGGTCTGATCGACCAGCTCCACCGCCGTCGGTGACAGGGTCACGATGTGCTGGGTCAGGTCCATGGCCTGATAGAAGGTGGGGAAGTTCACCACCCCCAGCACCTTGTGCTGCGGCAACGGTGACAGCTTCAAGGTCAACTGGCGGGTCAGCGCCAGGGTTCCCTCGGACCCCACCAGCAGATGGGCCAGGTTGGCGCGACCGTCGGCCTCATAGGGCAGCGGGTTCTGACAGTCGAACAGATCGAGGTTGTAGCCCGCCACCCGCCTGAGCACCTTGGGATAGTGCTCGCGGATGCGCTCGCCTTCGCGCCGGGCGATGGCCTCGACCTGCTCGGCCAGCCGCGCCGCCCGGGAACCGGCGGCCAGCTCGTCGACCAGACCGAGGTGCACCTTCTCGCCGTCGGCCAGCAGGACGTCCAGTGCCTGGACGTTATGCACCATGTTGCCGTAGTGGATCGAGCGCGAGCCGCAGGAGTTGTTGCCGGCCATGCCGCCCAGGGTGCACTGGGCGCTGGTGGATACATCCACCGGGAACCACAGGCCATGGGGCTTGAGCCAGGCGTTGAGGTGATCGAGCACGATGCCGGGCTCGACCACCACCGTACGCGCTTCCTTGTCGAAGGACACCACACCGTTCAGATGGCGGCTGGCGTCGATCACCAGCGCCTCTCCCACCGTCTGGCCGCACTGACTGGTGCCGCCACCCCGAGGCAGCACCGGAATGCCTTCCCCACGAGCGATCTCCAGGGCCGTGGCCAGATCATCCTGATGGCGCGGGATCACCACGCCCACCGGGGTGATCTGATAGATCGAGGCGTCGGTGGAATAACGGCCGCGACTGGCGGCGTCGAACAGCACCTCGCCCTGGATTTCCCTGGCCAGGCGCGCGGCAAAGTCCGGCAGCGGCTGGATCCGTGCATCCCGCCCCTTGGCGGCAGACGTCAACGAGTTCATCACCCTCTCCTTGATAACCCTGGGTAGACCGTCGGCGACAGCGCCGCCGACGGGCGGGCGGTGGTTCAATCGCGAGCAAGGCGGGCCACGTGGGGCGCCGGGTTCTCGGAGAAGTACGCCATGGCAGCCTCGACGCCGCTGCCGGCAAGGCTCACCCCGGAAAGCTTCAGCCCCATCTCGCAGCCGGCCAGGGTCGCCATCAGCGTCAGGTCGTTGCAGTCGCCCAGGTGGCCGATACGGAACATGCGCCCCTTGGCCTTGCCAAGCCCGGTGCCGAGCGACAGGTCGAAGCGCTCGTAGATCAGCTTGCGCACGGCATCGGCGTCGACGCCCTCCGGCATCACCACGCCGGTCAGCACCGGCGAGTAGACCTCGGGGTCCTGGCACTGGATCTCGAGTCCCCAGGCGTTCACCGCCGCGCGCACACCCGCCGCCCAGCGCTGATGGCGGGCCAGGACGTTATCCAGCCCCTCGTCCAGCAGCATGTCGATGGCCTCGTTGAGGCCGTAGAGCAGATTGGTATTGGGGGTATAGGGCCAGTAGCCCCCCTGGTTGGCCTCGAGGATCTCGTCCCAGGCCCAGAAGCTCTTGGGCAACCGCGACTCGCGACTGGCGGCCAGGGCCTTGTCGGAGATCGCGTTAAAGCTGATCCCCGGCGGCAGCATCAGTCCCTTCTGGGAGCCGGAAATAGTGACGTCGACACCCCACTCGTCGTGGCGATAGTCGGCGCTGGCAAGCCCCGAGATAGTATCGACCAGCAACAGCGCCGGATGACCGGCGGCGTCGATCGCCCGGCGCACCGCGGCGATGTCGCTGGTAACACCGGTGGAGGTCTCGTTGTGGACCACGCACACCGCCTTGATCCGCTGCTCGGTGTCTTGCTTGAGGCGTGCCTCGATCATGTCGGCCTGGACACCGTGGCGCCAGCCCTCGGCCCCCGGCAGGCCCAGAAACTCGGGCTCGAGTCCAAGACGCAGGGCCAGACGATGCCACAGCGAGGCGAAGTGGCCGGTCTCGAACATCAACACCTGATCCCCCGGCGACAGGGTATTGGCCAGGGCGGCCTCCCAGGCCCCGGTACCGGAAGCCGGATAGATGATCACCGGCTTGTCGGTCTTGAAGATCTTGCCGACCTTGCCGAGCAATTCACGTCCGAGGGCGCCGAACTCCGGGCCACGGTGATCGATGGTCGGCAGGCTCATGGCCCGCAGGATACGATCCGGTACCGGCGAGGGGCCGGGGATCTGGAGGAAGTGACGTCCGGTGGGATGAAAGTCGAGATTCAGCATGTAAGGCCTCCTGGCCAGACGTCGCACTGGGCGACGCCTGGATAGCTGTTCGGGCGACAAGCGCTGCCGCGCCCTTCTTGTAATAATTTGTAATAATGAATGCAATTTTTATGGTGACACCGCCCCACCGATTCGGCGACATGCCAGACGCTAGCTGCCGATCGCGGTGGTGCCGGTGTCAGCGCACGGCACCCTGCTGACGCAGCGCTTCGATCTCGTCCGCTGCCAGCCCGATCTCCCCAAGCACCTCGTCGGTGTGCTGGGCGAACAGCGGCGCCGGCTGGCGAATCGCCAACGGGGTCGCCGAGAACTTGCTGGGAAAGCCCAGGGTCTTCATCCGCCCCATGGTCGGATGATCGACCTCCAGCACCATCTCGCGGGCCAGGTAGTGTTCATCGTGCATGGCCTGGTCGAAGTCGTTGATCGGCCCTGCCGGCACCCCGGCGGCGTCACAGCGATCGAGCCAGTAGGCGCGATCCTGTTGCCCGAGGATGTCCTCGAGGATCGCCTCCAGCGCCTCGACGTTGGCCCCGCGGTCGAGGTTGGTCTTGAAGCGCTCGTCGACCATCAGCTCGGGGCGCTCGATGACGTCCTCGCAGAAGCGCTCCCAGGTACGCTGGTTGGCGCAGCCGAGCATCATGTAACCGTCGCGTACCCGCATCGCCTGGTAGGGCGCGGACACCCGATGGCGCCAGCCGGTGGCCTCGGGCACTCGGCCTTCGGAGAAGTAGGCACCCGCCTCCCAGGTGAACCAGGGCAGGCCACACTCGGCGATGGCGATGTCCAGGTGCTGGCCTTCGCCACTACGCTGACGGTGGATATAGGCCGCCAGGATCGAGTAGATGGCGGTCAGCCCGGCGCCGATATCGTAGACGGCGACCCCGGTCTTGAGCGGACGCCGGCCCGGTTCGCCGGTCATCGACATCAGCCCGCTCATGCCCTGGGCCACCAGGTCGAAGCCGCCCTTGTGACGCGACGGACCGGTCTGGCCGTAGCCCGAGATCGAGCAGTAGATCAGCCCCGGGTTGATCGCCTTGAGGCTGTCGTAGTCGATCTTCAGCGACTGGGTGACGCCGGGTCGATAGTTCTCGACCACCACGTCGGCTTCCTTGGCGAGGCGATAGAACACCTCGCGGCCCTTCTCTTCTTTCAGGTTGAGCGAAATGCTCTTCTTGTTGCGGTTGATCTGGGCGAAACAGGTCGATTCATCCTCGACGTAGGGGCCCATCTGGCGGCTGTCGTCGCCGCCGTTGGCCTTCTCGACCTTGATCACCTCGGCGCCCATGTCTCCCAGCACCATGGTGCAGTAGGGGCCGGCCATGATCTGCGAAACGTCGAGTACCTTGATCCCATCGAGTGGCAGCATTGTGGTTCTCCTTGCCTCAGGGCCTTTACTGACCCTGCCAGCGGAACGGTGTCTTGTTGACGAACTTGTCCACCGCGGCCTTGAAGTCGCGGCTGGTGTAGCAGGTGGCGATCCAGTCGTCGCTGGCGTCGAAGGCCGGGCGGCGCTGTTCGATGACCCGCTGGATCACCTCCTTGGCCGCCCGCACGGTCAAGGGGGCACGCTCCTTGAACGCCTGCGCGCGCTCGGCCACCGTCGCCTCGATGGCCTCGGCGTCGACGATCTCGCCGACCAGGCCCAGGGCCAGGGCCTCCTCGGCACGTACCAGTTCGCCCGCCATCAGTACCTGCTTGGCCCGGGCGATACCGGCGTGCTCGACCAGCCGCGAGACGTTGGTGATCGACAGGCAGTTGCCCAGCGTCCTGGCGATGGGGATGCCGAACTTGAGACTCGGTGTCGCCAGGCGGAAGTCACAGGCCAGAGCGATGGCGGCGCCACCGCCGACACAGAAGCCTTCCAGCAGCGCCAGCGTCGGCAGCGGCAGGTTCTCCACCCGCCCGACCACCCGGTCGATGCGACGCTCGTAGGCGATGGCGTCTTCGCCCTTGTCGAAGGCGGCGAACTGCTTGATGTCGGTGCCGGCGACGAAGGCTTCGCCGCCGGCGCCACGCATGACTACCGCCACCAGCTCCGGGTCGTTCTCGATGGTCTCGCAGTGGGCCTCGAGCTGGTCGTACATCTGCCAGGTCATGGCGTTGCGACTGGCGGTGCGATCGAAGGTCAGCCAGGCGACGCCGTCTTCGCTGTGGTAGTGCACCTGGCCTTGATCGTTGTCGCTCATGTCGTTGTTCTCCTTGTGGTGGTCGCGATCACACGCCGTAGATCAGGTTGACCAGCGCCAGGGCCACGGCGGGCACGTAGGTGTTGATCAGCAGGATCACGAACAGCACCGCCAGGAACCACAGATTGGTGCGCGTGGTGGCCCAGATGTCGGCCTTGGCGATGGAGCAGGAAGCGATCAGTACGCTGGCTACCGGCGGGGTCTGCTGGCCGATGGCCAGGTTCAGCGTCACGATCAGACCGAAGTGCAGCGGATCGATGCCCACCGCGGTCACCAGCGGCAGCACGATGGGCACCACCAGGATGATCGCCGCCGCCGAGTGCAGGAAGATGCCCAGCACCAGGAAGATGACGTTCAGAAGCGCCAGTACCACGTACTTGTTGTCGGTCATCTCGGCGATCGAGTTGGCCAGCTGCTGGGGAATCTGGGTCTCGGTCAGATACAGACCGACCACCGCAGAGGAAGCCACCAGCAGCATCACCACCGCCGTCTGCACGCCAGCATCGAGACAGGCCTTGTAGAAGATCTTGAGGCTGAACTCGCGATAGATCACCGCGCTGATGAAGATCGCCACGACCACCGCCAGCGCCGCGCCCTCGGTGGCGGTGACGATGCCGCCGAAGATGCCGCCGAGGATGATCACCGGAATCAGCAGCGCCCAGATGGCGCCCTTGAAGGCCTCCCACAGACGCGAGGCCTGGAAGCTCTGCTCCGCCGGCAGGTTGTGACGACGCGCCAGGAAGTAGCACATGGCCGCCAGCCCCAGGGCGCCGAGCAGCCCAGGGAAGATGCCGGCGACGAACATCTTGACCACCGATTCGCCGGACATGACCGCGTAGAGGATCATCGGGATCGACGGCGGCAGGATGATCGCCAGGCTCGCCGCCGAGGACGAGATGGCTGCGGCGAACTCCTTAGAGTAGCCCTTCTTGCGCATGGCCGGAATCAGGATCGAGCCGATCGCCGAGACACCTGCGACGGCGGAGCCAGAGATCTCGGCAAAGAAGATCGAGGCGCCGATGGTCACCATGGCGAGACCGCCCTTGATGAAGCCGACCATGGCCGAGGCCAGATCGATCAGACGGCGCGAGATGCTCGAGGCGTTCATGATGGCGCCGGCCAGGATGAACAGCGGTATCGCGATCAGCGGGAACTTGGTAGCACCGTCGAACATCACCATGCCGACATTGGGCAGGGCCAGGGTGCCGTAGCTGGCCACGGTGGCCAGGGCGCCGACGAGGCCGAGGGCGATGGCCACCGGCACGTTGATCAGTATCAGCCCGATCAGGCCGAAGAACATGGAAGCAATGATCATGGGGTTCTCCTCGTCAGCTGGCGCGCTGCGGACCGGTGGGTGAATCGTCGGTACGCACGTCGTCGGCCAGCACACCGGCCTCTTCGAGCTCGTGATCGACGAAGCCGGCTCCCTTGGCCGCCCGGATGACCTCGGGGAGCCTGAGCAGCTGGGCGAGAATGAACATCGCGGCACCGATCGGAATCACCGACTGGGTGAACTGCACCGAGATGCTGGGCAGGCTCACCAGGGTGGAGCCTTCAAGAATCTGCACCACCTGAAAACCGGTGACGCCGAGCAGCACGAAGAAGCCGATGGTGATCGCCTCGGCGAGCAGCGCAATGGGCAGGCGAATGGACGGCGAAACCATGTTGATCACGCTGGGACAGGCGATATGGGCGCCCTTGAGGGCGGCCAGGGCGGCGCCGTAGTAGGTCAGCCAAGCCAGTCCGATCGAGGCGACCTCGTCGTACCAGCTGAAAGGAGAGCCCAACAGGCGTGACGCGAACCCGATGGTCACCACCAGGGTCAGCGCCAGCACATTGAGAAAGACGATGACCTCCAGAATCTTCTGGTAGGCCGCGGAAATGGTGGTAAGCACAGAGCATCCTCCGAAGGTGGATGCGGCCTCACCGAAAGTGGAGAGGCCGCAGTGGACAGGCGTTATTCGCGCAGTGCTTCCACCCGCGACAACAGTTCCTCACCACCTTCCACCTCGGCGGCGAACTTCTCGTAGATCCCGCGGGAACCCTCGACGAAGGCGTCGGTGTCGACCTCGTTCACCTCCATGCCTTCCTCTTCCATGGTGCTGACCAGGCTTTCGTCAAGCGCGGCGCCCTGCTCCAGTGCGAAGGCCTCGACCTCTTCGGCGGTCTCGATCAGCACCTCGCGGACGTGCTCGGGCAAGCGGGTCCAGCTGGCACCGGCCAGCACATAGGCCGGGGAATAGACGTGATTGGACAGCGACAGGTAGTCCTGGACCTCCTGGAAGCGCTGGGAATAGATCTGTACCAGCGGGTTTTCCTGACCGTCCATGGCGCCGGTCTGCAGCGCGACGAAGGCCTCGGACAGCGCCATGGGCGCCGGTGATGCGCCGTAGCTCTTGAACATCTCGACCCGCCAAACACCGTTGGGGGTACGCAGCTTGATGCCGTCCAGATCCTCAGGGACCACGATCGGGCGGACGTTGTTGGTGATCTGGCGGAAGCCGTTCTCCCAGATGCCGATGATGCGGTAGCGCTTGTCTTCGGCGACCGGATACAGGACATCGCGCAGTACCTCGTCGCGGACTCGGGCGAGGTGCTCCCGGTCCTCGATCAGGTAGGGCATCTCGAACAGCGAGAATTCCGGCGCCACGCTGCTCATGATCGAGGACGGCAGCGACAGATCGATGGTGCCGAGCTTGAGCTTGTTGAGCATCTGCTCGTCGGAACCCAGCTGGCTGGAGCCATAGGTCACCACCTCGGCCTCGCCTTCCAGGCGCTCGTTGGCCAGACGGGCGAACTCGTTGGCGGTCTTCTCGAACAGCGATCCCGGGCCACCGACGTGGCCGAACTTGATCTGCACCTCGTCGGCCTGAGCGGCACCGACGCCAAGCGCCAGTACGGATGCGGCCAGTACGGTCTTCAGCAGTTTCATAACCCTCACTCCGATTGTTGTTGTCCATCGTGGTCTGGCGGTGGGCGCCGACTGGCACCCTGGAGGAAGCCTCAACGGGAGCTGGCGTGCTCTTCACGTAACGGTTCCGTCAGTCGCGGATTCCGTCACTTGAGCTTTCCGTTTCCAGGGCGTTAAGGGCCTGGGGACAGGAGTCGCTTCCCGCTGGGTCAGGGTCAATATGGATACATAATTCAAAATTAGGTATTAGACTTTTGTCTTTCGCAAACTCGCCTTAGAGAATATTTATCGCTTAAATTTCAATGTCTTATGTAGAAACAACGAACTATCCAAGCCACTCGCTCCCTTGCTGCATCCCTGGAGACATACACAAAAAAAGCGAGCTCGAAGGCTCGCTCTGTCGCTTGCTGACGGGTCTGGCATCCGTCCCTGTCGCCAGACAGTTGCCAGACCGGAATCAGGGATCTGAGACCGTCTCGGGCTCCAGCCCGGCTTGCCAGCCTGCCGCCTCGATGCCAGCGATGGCGGCGGCCTGATCGTCGGCCGAGGAAGCGCCACTGATACCGACCGCGCCCAGAATGCGCTGGTCGTCATCGAGGATCAGCACGCCCCCCGCCACCGGCACGAAGCGGCCCCCGGAGGCCTCGGCCACCGCCGCCAGGAAGGCGGGACGCTCGCGGTTGCGCTCGCCGGTGGTACCACTGGATACCCCGATACCCAGCGCGGCGTAGGCCTTGCCGTTGGCCACCGGCCAGCGCAGCGGGCTGCAGCCGTCTTCACGCTCGGCCGCCACCGGATTGCCGCCGGCGTCCAGCACCACCGCGGTCAGAGGAGGCAGTTCGACCTTGCGGGCAAAGGCGAAGGCGGCGTCGAGCAATTGCCGCGCCGACTGACGCGACAATTGTACCTGTGCAAGAAATACGTTTCCGGCCATAGCAACTCCAGCGCAAGATATGAGAGAAGACAGAAAAGAACAGGCAGCAAGACAGCGGCCGGAATCCGATCGATGCCATTCGGCCCCACCCTCCGCTGCCTCACAGGGTTACCCGAGTGCCTGGCCAAATACGCTCGCCAACACTCGCATAATTTGAATAATGAATTCATAATACGGAAAAGTTGAACCGTCAAGCGTTCGACTGTCAAACGATGATGAGCCCGGGAAATCCGCTATGGAAAAGATTCAGCCGCGTAGCCTGTACCTGGAAGTGGCCGACAGGATCCGCGACCTGATCGAGCAAGGCAGCCTGCTGCCCGGCGAGAAGATCGCCGAAAAGGCCCTGTGTGAAACCTTTGGTGTGTCACGCACCCCGCTCAGAGAAGCCCTCAAGGTGCTGACCTCGGAAGGGCTGGTCGAGAACCTGCCCAACCGAGGCTCCCGCGTGGTGCGATTGACCCGGCGTGGGGTCAAGAATACCTATGACGTCATGGGCGCCCTGGAAGGCCTGTCCGGTGAACTGGCCTGTCAGCACCTGACAGACGCCGACATCGAGGAGATCCGTCGTCTGCATCAGCTGATGCTGGGTCACTACCAGCGCCAGGAGCTGGCCCCCTACTTCGAGGTCAACCAGCAGATCCACGAGTGCATCTTGGCCGCGTCGAACAACGACGTGCTGATCGAGATGTACAACAACCTGAGCCAACGGGTGAAGCGCATTCGCTACAGCGTCGAGATGGGCTCGGCCAACTGGGCCAAGGCCGTCGACGATCACGAGGCCATGCTGGAGGCGATCGAGGCCCGCGATGGCAAGCGCCTGGGCGACATCCTGCGCGCGCACCTCGGCCACAAGCTCGAGGTAGCCGCCGTCAGCGGCATCATCGACGAGGAATAGCAGGTCCCGGGACGGCGCGCAGAAGTCTCTGCCGTCGTCCCGGCACTTACCACTCCTCCAGGCGCATGGCCGAGCGCTCCAGACGCTGATCCTCGGCCTCGATCTCGCGCAGCATGTCACCGATGGTGGACAGGTGCTCCAGCGCCACCCGCCGCGCCAGTTGTGGCTTGCCCTCTACCACGGCTCGGTGCAGGCGGGCGTGCTGGCGGTTGATCATGTCCCTGGCGTCAGGGCGATGATAGAGGTGCTTGACCGAGGCGAACACCGAGCTCAGCAGCAGATCGGTCAGGCTCTGCAGCGTATGCGCCAGCACCGGGTTATGCGACGCCTGGCAGATCGCCAGGTGGAAGGCGTGATCGAGTCGCGCCAGACGCTCCACCTCGAGGGGGTCCGCCTTGTCCACGTAGTCCGCCATCTCGCGGTAGCGCCGGGTGATCAACACCCTGTCCGAGGCGGTGCCTCGGCTCGCGGCCAGGCTCGCCGACTCCCCTTCCAGCAGCGCACGCACCTCGAGCAGGTCGTACAGGGTGCGCGGGTGCTCGCGAAACAGGTGCATCAAGGGCGTGGCATGGGGCGCCTCCACCAGTGGCGCCACCTCGGAGCCACGCCCCTGGCGAGTCACGATCACGCCTTTGCTTCGCAGGCTGCCAAGCGCCTCGCGCAGCGACGAACGCCCCACCCCCAGCCGCTCGCACAGCCGCCGTTCCGAGGGCAACAGCTGGCCCGGGCGAAAGACACCGTCAAGGATCAGCGTCTCGAGCTTCGAGGCGATGGCCTGGGAGGTGCTGCTCGGTGCCAGTCGTTCTTCGTTGTCCCACATGTCCTGCCTCCCGCAGCGTGCGCGGTTCGTCGTCCGTATTGATGCCCTGAACCGAGCACATCTGCCAATAACTGGTCAGACCAGCAAACCAAAATCTGGACACCGAGGTCAAGACAACGCAGATTGTAGTGCAGACAATAACCATCATTAGCCGCACGACCGTGCTAGCTCAACCGAGGAAGCGTCATGAACATCCTCTATGACGAACGCCTGGACGGCGCCTTGCCACGGCGCGACAAGAACGAGGTGCTCGCCGAACTCACCCGCGTGGTCCCCGACCTCACCCTGCTGCACCGCGAGGAAGACCTGCGCCCCTTCGAATGCGACGGCCTGTCGGCCTACCGCGTACTGCCCATGCTGGTGGCCCTGCCAGAGCGCCTGGACCAGGTCGAGGCGCTGCTCAAGCAGTGTCGTGAACTCGGCGTGCCGGTGGTCACCCGCGGCGCTGGCACCGGACTTTCCGGTGGGGCCCTGCCGCTGGAACAAGGCGTGCTGCTGGTCATGTCGCGCTTCAATCGGATTCTCGACATCGACGCCGACGCCCGCATCGCCCGGGTCCAGCCCGGGGTGCGCAACCTGGCCATTTCCGAGGCGGCGTCGCCCTACGGGCTCTACTATGCGCCGGACCCCTCCTCCCAGATCGCCTGCTCGATCGGCGGCAACGTGGCCGAGAACGCCGGCGGCGTGCACTGCCTCAAGTACGGCCTCACCGTACACAACGTGCTGAGGCTCGAGGTGATGACCATCGAGGGCGAGCGCATGACCATCGGTTCCGAGGCGCTCGACAGCCCCGGTTTCGACCTGCTGGCGCTGATGATGGGCTCCGAGGGCATGCTCGGCGTGGTCACCGAGATCACCGTCAAGCTGCTGCCAAAGCCCGAGACCGCCAAGGTGCTGATGGCCAGTTTCGATGACGTGGAAAAGGCCGGCGCCGCGGTCGGTGACATCATCGCCGCCGGTATCATCCCCGGTGGCCTCGAGATGATGGACAACCTGGCCATCCGCGCCGCCGAAGACTTCATCCGAGCCGGCTACCCGGTGGACGCCGAGGCGATCCTGCTGTGTGAGCTCGACGGCGTCGAGGCCGATGTGGACGACGATATCGAGACCGTGCGTGAGGTGCTGGCCAAGGCTGGCGCCAGCGACGTTCAGCTCGCCCGCGACGAGGCCGAACGCGCCAAGTTCTGGGCCGGTCGCAAGAACGCCTTCCCTGCGGTCGGCCGCATGTCGCCGGACTACTACTGCATGGACGGCACCATTCCTCGCCGCGAGCTGCCGAGGGTGCTCAAGGGCATCAGCGATCTGTCAGAGCAGTACGGGCTCAAGGTGGCCAACGTCTTCCACGCCGGCGACGGCAACATGCACCCCTTGATCCTGTTCGATGCCAACCGCGAAGGGGAACTCGAAACCGCCGAGGCACTGGGCGGCAAGATTCTCGAGCTATGCGTGGAAGCCGGCGGTTCGATCACCGGTGAACACGGCGTCGGCCGCGAGAAGATCAACCAGATGTGTGCCCAGTTCGACAGCCTGGAGATCACCGCCTTCCACGCGGTCAAGGCCGCCTTCGACCCAGAAGGACTGCTCAACCCGGGCAAGAACATCCCGACGTTGGCCCGGTGCGCCGAGTTCGGCGCGATGCACGTGCACAACAACGAGCTGCCGCACCCGGAACTGCCAAGGTTCTAGCCATGACAGCCACGAGAGCGTCCCGACGCTGGCGCGCTGCGCGCGATCAAGGTTCAGTGCCATGCATGGTGCACAACAACGAGCTGCCGCACCCGGAACTGCCAAGGTTCTAGCCGGAGCCGCCACGCTTCCAGGCGCCGCAGGAAAGGGTCACGGTTCAGACAGGAAGGCGGCAAGCCTCGTCTCCCGCCATCGACCGTGACGTCCTTGCAGCGCTTCCGTGCTCCGTGTGTCGCGCCTTGTCGACGTTTGTCCCTCTTTGTCGGAATTCAGGTACCACCATGTCCAACAATGACGTTTCCCCTTCCGCCTTCGACGGCCTGGCGGCTCTGTCCGAAGCGATCCAGTCGGCAAGCGCCGAACGTCCGCTTCGCATCGTCGGCGGCAACACCAAGGCCTTCTATGGCCGCCCGGTGGAAGGTACGCCGGTATCCACCCGCGAACACCGCGGTATCACCAGCTACGATCCAGTCGAGCTGATCGTCTCGGTGCGTGCCGGCACCCTTCTCTCCGAACTCGAGGAGGCGC
Source organism: Halomonas sp. EF61 (assembly GCF_040147045.1). NCBI lineage: Bacteria > Pseudomonadati > Pseudomonadota > Gammaproteobacteria > Oceanospirillales > Halomonadaceae > Halomonas > Halomonas sp. EF61. The sequence goes on from NZ_JAMSHM010000001.1 coordinate 122,114, forward strand.
TGGCCGACCAGGGCCAGATGCTGCCCTTCGAACCCCCGCACTTTGGTGCCGAGGCCACCGTCGGCGGCACCATCGCCGCCGGACTGTCCGGGCCCCGCCGCCCCTGGGCCGGCTCGGTGCGGGACTTCGTGCTGGGCCTGCGGGTACTCGATCACCAGGGGCGTGAACAGCGCTTCGGCGGCGAAGTCATGAAGAACGTGGCAGGTTACGACCTGTCACGCTTGATGGTCGGCGCCCAGGGCACCCTGGGACTGATCACCGAAGTCACCCTCAAGGTGCTGCCGCTACCCACCGCCAGCGCCAGCCTGCGTCTGGAAATGTCCCAGTCAGAGGCTCTGAGTCGTCTGGCCGAATGGGGACGCAAGCCGCTCCCCTTGAGTGCAGCAGCCTGGCACAGTGGCGCCCTGCATCTGCGTCTCGAAGGCGGTACAAGCTCGGTGGCCGCCACCCGCGAGGCGATCGGCGGGGACACCCTCGAGGCCGACTTCTGGCGCGAGCTCCGAGAGCTGTCGCTGCCCTTCTTCAGGGATGCCAGCACGCCGCTGTGGCGGATCAGCCTGCCGACCAACACCCCGAGCCTGGACATCGCCGGCGTCGAGCCACATCAACTGCTGCTCGACTGGGCCGGCAATCAGCGCTGGCTCAAGGGGCAGGTCGACGCCGAGTCGCTGCGCGACGCCGTCGCCCAGGCAGGTGGCCACGCCACCTGCTTCACACCGGGCGCCGCCGAGCCCTTCACGCCACTGCAGCCGGTGGTCGCCAAGTACCACGAGCGGGTGAAACGCAAGCTCGATCCCGACGGCATCTTCAATCCGCGCCGACTGTATCCGGACTGGTAGACCGGGCACTGAACGATCACAGCCGCCCGGCGAAGGCGGCATGATCGGACAGCCATCGACAGACGACCTGATCCCCCGTTTGGCCCCGGCGAAGGTCCGGGCCTCGACCATGACTAGCGGATAACAACATGCAGACCCATTTCAGCGAAAAAGACCTCGAGAAGCCGCACATTCGCGAGGCCGACAGAGTCCTGAGAAGCTGCGTTCACTGCGGCTTCTGCAATGCCACCTGCCCGACGTACCAGTTGCTTGGCGATGAGCGCGACGGTCCGCGCGGCCGCATCTACCTGATGAAGGAGATGCTCGAAAGTCCTGAAGACGACGACCAGATCACCGAGGAAACCCGTCTTCACCTCGACCGCTGCCTCACCTGTCGCAACTGCGAGACGACCTGTCCCTCAGGCGTCGAGTACCACAAGCTTCTGGATATCGGCCGCGCCGAGATCGAACGGCGTGTGCCGCGCAGCACCTCCGACAAGGCGCTTCGCTTCGGCCTGCGCAAGGCACTGGTCGAGCCCGGCCGGTTCAAGGCCCTGCTGGCGCTAGGCCAGACCTTCAAGCCGCTGGTCCCCGGGGCGCTCAAGAGCAAGATGCCCCCGGCCCCGGTCGACGCTGGCAAGCGCCCCGACGGCAAGCGTCATCCGCGCCAGATGCTGATTCTCGAAGGCTGCGTGCAGCCCGGCCTGTCGCCCAACACCAATGCCGCCACTGCTCGCGTGCTGGACCGCCTGGGGGTCGGCCTGACGCCCGCCCCCGAGGTCGGCTGCTGCGGCGCCATCGACTTTCACCTGAACGCCCAGGAAGCCGGACGCGAGCGAGCCAGACGCAACATCGACGCCTGGCTGCCTCACTTGGACGCCGGTTGCGAGGCCATCATCCAGACCGCCAGCGGCTGCGGCGCCTTCGTCAAGGAGTATGTCGAAGTGCTGGCCGACGACCCCGACTATGCCGAGAAGGCACGCCGGGTCAGCGAGGCCGCCAAGGACCTGGTCGAGGTGCTGGGGCAGGAAGACCTGACAACCCTCGACGTGCGCGCCGACCAGCGCCTGGCCTTCCATTGCCCCTGCACCCTGCAGCACGCCCAGAAGCTCAACGGCGCGGTGGAAACGGTACTGACCAGGATGGGCTTCACCCTGACGCCGGTGCGAGATGGTCACCTTTGCTGTGGCTCCGCCGGCACCTACTCGATCACCCAGCCCGAACTGTCACGCCAGTTGCGTGACAACAAGATGGACGCGCTGGAGGAAGGCAAGCCGGAGGTGGTTGTCACCGCGAACATTGGGTGCCAGACCCATCTCGCCGCCACCAACCGCACCCCGGTGCGCCACTGGATCGAGATCGTCGATGAGGCCCTTGGCTAAGGACGGATGGTCACCGCGCTGAAATGTTCAGGTGCCAGACCCATCTCGCGGCGACCAACCGCACCCCGGTGCGCCACTGGATCGAGATCGTCGATGAGGCCCTTGGCTAAGGACGTATGGTCACCGCGCTGACATCTTCAGGTGCCAGACCCATCTCGCTGCGACTAACCGCACCCCGGTGCGCCACTGGATCGAGATCGTCGATGAAGCGCTGGGCTAAGGACGGATGGTGACCGCGCTGACATCTTCAGCTGCCAGACCCATCTCGCTGCGACCAACCGCACCCCGGTGCGCCACTGGATCGAGATCGTCGACGAGGCTCTGGTCAGACAGGCCCAGAGCGCCTAGACTAAAAACGAAAATATTTTCCATATTAACCACAACCCTCAATCACAAGGACTCCCCATGCCGACCAAGCCTTACCTCGACCAGTCCCAGGTCAACGCCATCCTCGACGCTGCCCAGAAGGAAGCCGAGGCCAATGGCTTCGCCGTGACCATCGTCGTCAGCGATGATGGCGGCTACCCGCTGGGCCTGCGCCGTCTCGACGGCGCTGCACCGTTCAGTGCCGACGTCGCGATGGCCAAGGCCCGCTCCGCCGCTATCGGTCGCAAGGAGACCCAGGTCTTCGAAGACATGATCAACGGCGGCCGCAACGCCTTCCTGTCGGCGCCCATGGAGGGCCTGATGTCCGGTGGCGTACCGGTGATCATCGACGGCCAGGTGGCCGGTGCCGTGGGCATCTCCGGCGTCAAGCCGGACCAGGACATCCAGGTCGCCAAGGCCGGGGCCGCCGCTATCGGCTAAACGCCTGGGCAGGACACAGTGATACGTCACTCGAATCCTGTACAAGCCTGCTGTACAACTGGTATTGCGTTATCGACCGCCGCCTTGACTGGCGGCGGTGCCTTTTCCGCCAGACCTTCTCGATGACATGGACCCGTCCCGATGCCCCTCCTGCCCTTTCTGGCGCCCCTGGGCGCCGTCTTGATCTGGTCCGGCAACATGACCATCAACCAGCTGACCGTCGGCACCATCGCCCCCAGCAGCATCGCCTTCCTGCGCTGGGTACTGGCGGTGGCCGTGTTGACGCCCTTCGTCTGGCGCCAGAGCTGGCGCGAGCGACACGCCATCGCCACGCATTGGCCCAAGCTTGCGCTTCTGGGACTGCTGGGCATGGCTCTGTGGCAAGGATTGGCCTACGTCGCGGCGGCCTCTACCAGCGCCACCAACATGGGCATTCTGGCGGCCATGGTGCCGCTGTTGACGATTCTGCTCAGCGCCCTGGTGCTGCGTGAGCCACCTAGCTGGGGCGGCTGCCTGGGCGGCGTGATGGCTCTCGCGGGCGTGCTGTGGCTACTCGGCAGAGGTGACATCGCCGTCCTGGCCAACCTGGAAGTGGCTCCTGGCGATGCGCTGATGGTGGTGGCCGCGACCTGCTACGCCCTTTACGGGGTCATGCTCAAGCGTTGGCCGCTTGCCATATCGCCCTGGGTCATGCTCTACGTTCAAGCGGTGTTCGCCGTCCTGCTGTTGCTGCCGGCCTACCTGCTGGGCCCAATGACACCGATCGACACAAGCAACGCCGGCCTGATCCTGTACGCCGGCATCCCCGCCTCTATCATCACCACCTATCTGTGGATGTTCGCGATTCGCCACATCGGCGCCAGCCGCGCCAGCATCTTCATCAACCTGATGCCGCTGTTCAGCGCCCTGATCGCCATGCTCTGGCTCGGCGAACGGCTTGGCTGGTACCACCTCAGCGGCGGCGCTCTGGTGCTTGCCGGCGTGCTGACGGCCCAGACCTTCCGGCAGCCGATCCGCCGTCACGGCGAGGCCCGCTGACTTTCGTCCCGCGGCCCCGTCACAAGGGCCGAGGACGTCAAGATGTCGCTGAAACGGCTAACCATAATTAGACAAGAATAACGTCCGTATTTGCAAAACCACCATGCGTTGTATAGGTTTAGTACAACCGTTGAGCACAGGACGCCAACGGCCTCTGCAAATCCAGCGACGAGAGGTTCCGCATGAAACACATCGTCAAGGCCGCAGCACTCATGAGCACGATGGCACTGTTCTCCAGCATGGCCATGGCCGCTCACCATGAGGAAAACGAAGCCCAGGAAAGCGGCGTCGATACCTCAAACAATGTGACCGAACAGCAAGACTCTTCCAGCATGGCCGATGACAGCGCCATGAATGCCGACAAGCCCCTCGTCGAAGACGGTGGCGTCGACTCTTCCAACAGCGCCGAGCAAGCCGACGACAGCATGTCCGAGACCCAGCCGAAGGGTGAGCTGGCAGAGGATAGCGGCGTCGACTCCGCCAACGACACCGAATAATCGCCAGGCCACGGATGGTCACAGTGGCAGGGACTCGCCACGGCATGGCGGCCAGGATGGCCGCTGGTGGTTCCAGGAAGGAACCGCAGGGCAGGACGCCCACGACTGAGCGATGGACAGGCTCGCGCCCGATATCCCCATGGACGATCTCGGGGCCCACGGAAGGGCCCAGGCCTTGACCCGAACAGCCGCGTGGCAGTCATCGCCGCGTGATAGCGGCCAGGATGGCCGCAAGAGGTTCCAGGAAGGAACCGCTGGGCAGGAACCCCAACAGAGCCAGCGGACAGGCTCAGTGCCCGACACCGACAGGGAAGAACACAGGGCCCACGGAAGGGCTCAGGCCACCCACTCGATGGCGTCACCAGGAAGGTGACGCAATATGTCGGGAGCAGGCCTGCTCACGACCCGCCCCACATCCCGCCCCCCACCCTTCAGTCCCCGCATGAAGCGACGGACAATGAAAGGTCGACGACGGGAATGCCGTTGTGCCGTCATCAGAGCATCATCAACAGCTACAACCCGGAGGTACTACGATGAACACCTACCAGACCACACTGCTGAAGCGCCTCGCCCTGGCCGGCTTGATCGGCCTGTTCTCCAGCGCCGCCCTGGCCGATCACCACGCCGAGGGAGACGAAGAGATGAAGCAGGAGCAAGTCATGCCTGAAGATAGCGGCGTCGACTCCTCCAACGATTCAGCGAAGGCCGAGGGCGAAGATGGCGCCATTCCCGGAGGCGAGATCGTCAAGGATGGCGGTGTCGACTCCAACCACGCGCCCAGCGACGACGCTTCCGCCAGCGACAGCCAGTCGGCGCTGGACGAGGGCGACCTGGTGGAAGACAGCGGTGTCGATTCGGCCAACGAGCCGGAAAACGACGTCTAAGCCTCCAGATTGCAGGACACCTGCGCTGCAGAGCTTGCACGCAGCATCCCAAGGCTCCGCTACGGCGGGGCCTTTGTCGTGGCAAGGCCCGCTGTTTGTTGGACGCGTTCTTTCCAGCGCTCTCTCCAGCGCTTCATGCTTCCCTTGATGTGCACTACTGCCCCCCGAGCTTTAGATGCATAACGCTTATGCTTTTGCGCTATGCTGCACACCTCGTTCCGCCTTGCTCTGGGCGGCATGTTAGACTATGCGGTCCATTTCCGGAGGAACGCTTCATGTCCCTCGATGATCTTCAGCTCAATCTCCGTAACCTCACCTGTGACGACTACCCTCAGCTCAAGGGGCTGATGGACAAGGTCTACCACGACATCGGCGGAGCCTGGCCCAGGATCACCATCGACAGGCTGGTGGCGGAGTTTCCTGACGGCCAGATCGTCATCGAGGACGACGGCCGGGTCATCGGCGTGGCGCTTACCGCCCTGGTCGACTACGAGGAGTTCTCCAACCCGCACAAGTACGACGACCTGATCGGCAAGCGCGAGACGATCCAGAACGCCAAGGACGGCGATGCCATGTACGGCATCGACGTGCTGATCGACCCCGACTACCGCGGCTATCGCCTTGGCCGTCGCCTCTACGAGGCGCGCAAGGAGGTCTGTCGCCAGCTCAACCTCAAGGCCATCCTGGCCGGCGGACGCATCCCCGAGTATCACCGGGTGGCCGACAGCATGTCGGCGAGCGAGTACATCGACAAGGTCTCGCGCAAGGAGCTGCATGACCCGATCCTGTCGTTCCAGTTGTCCAGCGACTTCCAGGTCAAGCGCCTGCTGCGCAAGTATCTGCCGGAAGACGAGAAGTCCCAGGGCTACGCGACCCTGCTCGAGTGGAACAACATCCTGTTCGAGCCGGCCGAACGCATGCTGGAAAGTCGTCCGACCCAGGTTCGAGTCGGCGCCGTGCAGTGGCAGATGCGCGAGTTCGCCTCGGTGGAGGCGGTGCTGCAGCAGGTCGAGTACTTCGTCGATGCCTTGTCCGACTACCAGAGCGACTTTGCGGTCTTCCCGGAGCTGTTCAATGCACCGCTGATGGGCCTTCAGGACCGCGCCGCCCAGCAGGACCAGATGGCGGCCATCCGCTTTCTGGCCGGCTTCACCGAGCGCTTCAAGACCGAAATGTCGCGCATGGCGGTGGCCTATAACATCAACATCATCGCCGGATCGATGATCGAGGAAGGTGACGACGGACGCCTCTACAACGTGGCCTACCTGTGCCACCGCGACGGCTCCATCGAGCGCCAGGCCAAGCTGCATATCACCCCCCAGGAGCGCCGCGACTGGGTGATCGAGGGCGGCGAGGATCTGTGCGTATTCCAGACGGATGCCGGACGCATCGGCATCCTGATCTGCTACGACGTGGAGTTCCCGGAGCTGGGCCGACTGCTCGCCGATCAGGACATGGACCTGCTGTTCGTGCCCTTCTGGACCGATACCAAGAACGGCTATCTGCGGGTACGTCACTGCGCCCAGGCCCGTGCCATCGAGAACGAATGCTACGTGGTGCTGTGCGGTAGCGTCGGCAATGTGCCATCCATCGAGAACCTGGACATCCAGTACGCCCAGTCCTCGGTGTTCTCGCCTTCCGACTTCGCCTTCCCCCACGACGCAGTGATGGCAGAGACCACCCCCAACACCGAGATGATCATGTTCTCCGACCTGGATCTGTCGCGGTTGACCGTGGTGCGCGCCGAGGGCTCGGTGACCAACCTCAAGGACCGCCGCAAGGACCTGTTCGACCTGCGCCTGCGCGACTGGTCGTGGAAGTCCGGCGCCAGGGACCAGGACGACAGCTAGGCTGTGTTGTCACGACTCAAGCGCTGGCGGGCGGCCCGCTTCGATGCCCGCCACCCCTTCCCCGCCGCCACCTGGGCAGGCGCCCGAGCGCGCCTGCCCTTGCTGGCCCGCGTGCCCGAGGCTTCGGCCCAGCGCCTGGGTCAGCGCGCCTGGCGGTTTCTTCACGACAAGCGTCTGAGCCTGCACCCGGACCTGGACCCTGCGGCACTGGATAGCGAGGAACGCCTGGCCCTGGCGGCCCAGGCCTGCCTGTTGACGCTCGGCTGGAGCGAGCACGAGCACCAGGAAGCCTTTGCCAACGTGCACGAAGTACTGGTGTTGCCCGACGCCTTTCGTCGCCAGGTCGAAGAGATGGACGAGGCCGGGGTGATGCACGTCTACGAGGACGAGCGCGCCGGCGAGACCTTCTACCAGGGGCCGGTGGTGATCGCCTTTCCCGATCTGGTCGAGAGCGGTGGCCTGGATGGCTTCAACGTGGTCATCCATGAATTCGCCCACAAGCTCGACATGGGCAATTCCCAGGACGTCGACGGATTTCCACCACTGCCGGTCGCCATCGCCTCCAGGGAGTGGCATCGCGAGTTCACGGCGGTCTGGCAGGATCTGCAAAAGCGCCTCGAAGCAGGCGACCCCACGCCCATCGATGACTACGCCGCGAGCCATCCCGGCGAGTGCTTCGCCGTCTGCTGCGAGACCTTCTTCAGCGCCCCCGACCGTCTGATGGAGGCCTACCCGGGGCTCTACGGTCTGCTCTGTCGCTACTTTCAGCAGCAGCCCCTCAAATGGCCGCTGACTGCCGATAACGTCCCGCCCGCACCCTCACCCGCCACTCAGGAATCCCCTTGATGACGCGGCGCTGGCTACTGCCGACCCTGGCCATCACCGTGCTGGCAGCGCTGGGACTGACCTGGCAGTGGCTGGCCATGCATGACCTGCTTACCGTCGACACCCTGATGAAGCTTTCCCAGGATGGCACGGCGTGGCGCGACAGCCCCTGGGCCATCGTCGTGGTGGCTGCGGTCTATGCGGGGCTATCGCTTGTGATGTTTCCGCTGAGTCTGCTGGTGGCAGCGACCGGGCTGGTATTTGGCCCCTGGTGGGGCTTCGGCTACGCCCTGATCGGTACCCTGTCGGCCTCCTGCCTGACCTGGTGGGTCGGTCGCAAGCTTGGCCGCGATGCGCTGTTGCGCTACGGGGGAAAGCGCTTGAACGGCCTGTCACGCTACCTGTCGGGACGCGGCATCCGCACCATGACGCTGGTCAACCTGCTGCCGCTTGCCCCCTTCACCCTGACCAACATGATGGCCGGGGCCTTCCATCTGCGCTTTCGCGACTACCTGATCGGTTCCACCCTGGGCATCGCCCCGGGCCTGGCCGGGGTCACCCTGCTCGGCAGCCAGTTGGGCGAGTTGATCACCGCCGACAGTCGCAGCGAGATCTTCTATGCGCTGGGTGGCCTGGCGCTGGGTGTCGGCCTGCTGGTCGGACTCAAGCGCTGGGCAGACGGGAGAAAGGCCGATCGGGGATCATCCAGACAAGTGGAAAGCAAGTAGCACCGCCACGGCTGACCTACTGCGTCACGTGCACGAACTCGACTCGGTTTCGACCATTGGTCTTGGCCTTGTACATCGCCTGATCGGCCTGATTGACCAGGCTGTCGAGGTCGCTCCCATCGCTGTCGATCAGCAACGCACCGATGCTGGCAGTGACGCGTATCACGCTGTCGGCGACGGGTATCTCCAGCTCGGACAGGGCAAAGTTGAAACGCTCGAGGGCAGACATCAAGGCGGGCTTATCGACGCCCGCCATGACCACGCAGAACTCCTCTCCCCCCATGCGGGCGATAAGGTCCGACTTGCGAAAGCTTGCGTCGAGCGCCTTGGCCACGGCGACCAGCACCCGGTCTCCGGATTCATGGCCGTAGGTATCGTTGATCGACTTGAAGTGATCGAGATCGACCAGCGCGACACCCAGCGCTCCCTTGCCGCGCTGCCAGCGCTTGGCCAGGGTGGCGAAACGGGTAGCAAAGGCGCGACGATTGCACACCCCGGTCAGGGGGTCGGTCTCGGACAGCACTTCCATCTCTTCGATCTGATGATGGATGCGTATGCTGGCGGCGACCCAGTGGGCCATGGCCTGCAGGCGCTCACGATCTTCATCGGTGAAGGCATTCGGGCTTTCGTGGGCGATGTTCATGGTGCCCACGCAGCGACTGCCGCTGATCATCGGGACATCGAGACAGCACCCTAGCCCCTTGGCACTGAGCATCTGGCAGTCGAGATCGGGACTCCCGTCAAAACGCTCGGCGTACTCCGCCTGGCGAGTGCGATAGACACGTCCGACCATTGTGCCGTAGATCGGCACAGGCTGATCCATCGGGATGGCGTTGTTACCTTCCATGGCGATCAGGGTCAGCTCGGTCTCGGACTGCGCCAGAGTGATGGAAGCGCGGTTGGCGCCAAACACCGTACTTGACCAGCGTGCCACCGTATCCAGCACGTCCTGGAGCGATTCGGCCGCGGACAGCTCATGCACGAAGCGTATCGGTAACTCGATGGTCAGATCCGCGCGCTGGGACACGGCGTCGTCATCACGCTGCGCCGACGATGATCGCTTGCTGTCCTGCCGTGTCTGTTCCAACGTCATACCCTCACCGAGCGCTGGTCGCTCTATCCAACCGAAGAAACGAAGCCTTTGGAGATTCTATCGTGCTCTCCTGGTGAAGCACGAGTCACATGAGCATAAAATGAATGAACGCACTATTCGGAAAATCTTGTGCGTTTAAACCTAGGTGTCTTGAATCACCAAGCGGCGTCACCTCGACGGCAGTTCGGGTTCGTCTTCGTGTTGGCCGGGCCACCAGGATGGCCGCTCCTCACGCCACTCTTCACGCCACTCCTCCTGGACCAGGTGGCGTAGTACCCTCCCACGGTAGCGTAGCATCTGCCACTCCGCGCCCAGCCGGCTGCGTACACGCTCCCAGCCGCCGTCATCGGCGTGGGTGAAGGGGCCGCCGCGGGCGATCGCCAGGCGGTAGACCCGCAGGCAGCGTTCGGCGCAGCGAGCCTCGTCGTAGGCCTGGGCCGTGCTCAGGGCGGCCTCGTGCAGGGCCGGCCAGTATCGTGCGTCGGTACATTCGGCCAGGGCCAGGGCGAAGGCCTGCTCATCCTCATGCGCCAGCAGCCGTCCATTCTCGCCATTTCGCACGACTTCGCGAACGCCAGGGGCATCGAGGGCCACCACCGGCAGCCCCGCCGCCATCGCCTCGGCCACCACCATGCCCTGCGTCTCGCTGTGTGATGCAAAGGCAAAGACGTCCATGGCGTGGTAGGCGTCGATCAGCGCCTGCCCGTGCAGGCAGCCGGTAAAACAGACACGCTCGCTCACGCCATGACGATCGGCGGCCGCTTCCACCGCTTCTCGGGCATCACCGTCTCCTACCACCAGCCACCAGGCCTCGGCATCCTCGACCAGCGCCTGGCACACCGCGCCCGCCAGAAATGCCAGATTCTTCTCCTTGGCCAGCCGACCAAGATGCCCGATCACCCGGGCATCAGCGGGGATCGCGAAGTGATCCCGCCAGTGATCACGCTTGCCCGTCGCAAAGCGTGAAGTGTCCACTCCGCTGGGCACCACCGTCATGTCCGGGTTGCCGGCGCGCTGGACCAGCAGTTGCTTGACGCTCTCGCTGGGAGCAATCACCTCGTCGCACAGCCAGGTGTACTGGGTCGCCAGCGCCACCGCAAAGCGCTGCATCCGCGAGGAATCCCCCGGCACGTAGTGGGTGTAGTGCTCGTACAGCGTGTGGTGGGTGAACACCAGTGGCAGGCCGTAGGTTTCCGCCGCGCGCGCTGCGGTGTCGCCCAGCAGGAAGGGATGGTGGGAATGAACGATGTCCGGCTCGAAGGCCTCGATGGCGTCGAACAGTTGTCCGGGGATCGGCACCGGCAGCGAGAAGTCGCTGCCGTTGAAGTGCTGCACCGCGACGACACGCACCACGTCCGGCTCGTGTTCCGGCTGTCCCTCCAGCCGAGGCGCCACCACCAGGACACGATGCCCCGCCCGCTGCAACTGGTGCTTCAGGCGCTGCACGGACTCGCTGACACCACCGACGATCGGCGCATAGGTGTTGGTGAACATCAACACATTCACGGCGGCAGCAGTCTCCCGAAACAGATGATGGACCGCACCCCGGCGACAACAATCCCAGGGCGCGGTGCAGGCGGGGGCCGGACGGCACCCTCACTCTCAATTCTATGCTCTTACGAGCGCCAGCGCCCGCCAGCGATAGCGCTCGATAAGCGGGCACGATCATACCGACTCGAGCGGCTCAGCCCCAGCCCTCCTGGAGCAAAGTGCCGAGGCCTGACCTCTTGCCGACAAAGTTGTCACGATGGCCCAGGCGCCACTTCGCCCGCCAGCCAGCGCCATAGCCGTTCGCTTTCGATACTGCCCTGCGCACTGCGCGGGCGACACAACCAGAATCCTTCGCGGGTGGGCACCTCGATGTCGAACGGGGCAACCAGCCCCTGGGGATCTTCCAGCAGGCAGCGGTGCACCAGCGCCACCCCCGCCCCTTGCCGGGCCAGGGCCATCACCATGGACAGGTTGTCGCAGATCAGACTGTGACAGTGGCTCGACAGATCCTTGCGCCCGGCGTGCTCCAGCCAGGCCGGCCAGCCGGCCGCGAAGCCCGCCGCGTGGAGCAAGGTCTGCCCGGCCAGGGCATCCAGCGAGACGAGCTGCTCTGCCAGCGGCGGCGTACAGACCGGCAACAACGACGACGCCCCCAGAGAGATCGACTCCATGCCGCGCCACTCTCCCTGGCCGTAGCGCAGTTCGATATCGGCCCCTTCGGCACCGAAATCCGAACTCCAGACGGCGCTGACCACACGCACGGTCACCTCGGGGTGGGCAAGGTGAAATCGTGCCAGACGAGGCGCCAGCCATTGGCTCTGAAGCGCCGGCGTAGTGCGCAGCGTCACCGAACGATCCGGGGTCACGCCGAACACCTCCAGGGTGCCCTCATCGAGCCGCGCAAAGGCTTCCTGGACGCTCGGCAACCAGGCCTGGCCCGCCGGCGTCAGCGTCAGGCTGCGCGGGTGGCGCACGAACAGTGGCTGCCCCAGGCGGTCCTCCAGCAGCCGAATACGTTGACTGATGGCGGCCTGGGTCACCGACAGTTCCTGGCCCGCCGCGGTAAAGCTCAGGGTTCTTGCCGAGGCCTCGAAGGCCTGCAGCCAATGCAGAGGAGGAAGTCGGTGCATGTAGTTTCTGGCCCTGTGGTTTAGCGACGATGAAAAAGACGGTCATAAGCCAGGCTTGGCCTAAGGCGTCATATTAGTCGTTTGTCGCCATCGCCTCGAGCCCCCACCATCGGCGTCAACACTCGTCACCTATTTCGTCAACACTCGTCACCTGGGAGCCATCCATGAGAACCACCTCGTTGACCTCGACCGCCGACGCCGGCCACATCGATATGCACGAACTGGCCCCCTGGCCCCAGCACCTGACGCTGACCGACGTGGTCGCTGAAGGCTTGCGTCTCTCGCTGGTCTGGAACAACGGCGACCGAGGACAATTTCCTCTGTTGTGGCTGCGCGATCACTGCGCCTGTGATCAGTGCCGCCACCCCCTGACCCGGGAACGCCTGGTCACACCGATGGCCGCCGTTCCAGGGCTCGACGAGGCCCGCATCGAGCACGGTCAGCTCCACCTTGACTGGCAGGACGGACACCACAGCCGCTTCGCCGCCGGCTGGCTGCACCAGCGTCGCCCCGGCGAGGCCGCCATCGACAGCCTGCCGCGGCCTGTCGCCTGGCAGACGCCGTTTTCCCCCCAGCATGTGCGGCATGCCGATCTGGTAGCCGGGGGCAACGGCGAAAAAGCCTGGATCACGGCGTTGCTGCGCGACGGCCTGGTGCTGCTCGACGAGGGGCCGCTGGAACTCGAGGAGGTCAGTCGCCTGGCACGGCGCATTGGCCCGCTCAAGGCCACCAACTTCGGGGCTCGCTTCGACGTCATTTCAAAGCCCAACCCCAACAACGCGGCCTACACCTCGATTGCCCTGGCGCTGCACACCGACCTGCCCAACTGGCGCCAACCGCCGGACATGCAGTTGCTGTATTGCCTGAAGAACGATGCCGAAGGCGGCGGCTCGATCTTCGCCGACGGCATCCAGGTCGCCGAGGCGCTGCGCGCGGCCAACCCAGATCACTTCCAGCTTCTGGCCGAGACCGCCATCGACTTTCGCTTCCAGGACGAGGAACACGATATCGGCGTCCGCGAGCCTGTCATCGACGTCGGCACGGATGGGCGCATCCGCGAGATTCGCTTCAACAACTGGATTCGTGACACCTTGCACCTGCCTGCCGACCTGATCACCCCCTGGTACGAGGCCTACCACCACTTCTGGACCCTGCTGCATGCACCACAGCATCAGATTGCCCTCGACCTGCGTCCCGGGCAGATGGTGGCCTTCGACAACCGCCGGGTACTGCATGGACGTGAGGCCTTCGATCCCACCACCGGGGAGCGTCACCTCCAGGGCACCTACCTGGACCGCGACATGCTGGAATCCCGGCTGCGAGTGCTGGCACGCAAGGGCTGACGGGGCCGGCAGTCGTTCAACCGAGTGACGGGATCCTGGCCGCCAGGCGCCGAGCGAGGAAGTCGACCAGCGCACGCAAGCGCGCGGGGACGTGCCGGCGCTGGGCGTAGACCGCGAAGAAATCGGCACGCACCCCCTGCCAGCCCGGCAGCAGGCTGACAAGGCGCCCCTCCTTCAGTTCATCGTGAACGTCCCACCAGGAGCGCAGCATCACCCCGTGACCATCGAGCGCCAGTCGCTTGATGACCTCACCGTCATTGCTGGTAAGGCGCCCGCCGACCTTGACCGACGTCTCGACACCGTCGGCGTCGACGAATCGCCACAGCGCAAAATCGCTGTCATTCTCCCGCAGTACCAGACAGGCGTGGCGCTGCAGCGCCTGGGGAGTCTCGGCCCGACCACAGCGCTCGATATAGTCGGGAGAGGCGCAGGCAACACGTCGGCTGGCCACCAGACGGCGGGCCACCAGGCGCGAGTCAGGGGGCTCGCCGATACGGATGCCCAGATCCACGCCCTCCACCAAGGGCGCGGGAAAGTTCGAGAGTTCCAGTGACGCCTCGATGCCCGGATGCAAGGCACAGAACTCGGACAGCAAGGGCGCCACATGGCGACGGCCGAAACCGAAGGTCGCGTTGAGCCGCAGCGGTCCCGCCAGCGCCTCGCGATCCTCGCCCAGGCTCTCTTCCAGTTCGGCCAGCTCATCCAGTAGCGCGACTCCCCTTGCCAGGTAACGCTCACCTTCGGCGGTCAGGGTAAGCCGCCGGGTGGTGCGCGTGGCGAGTTCCACCCCGAGCCGCGCCTCCAGCTGCTTCAGACGCTTGCTGACCGCCGACAGCGACAGTCCCAGCTCGCGTGCGGTGGCGGTCAGATTGCCGGCCTGGGCCAGTTGACGAAAGAACGCCAGATCATCGAGCGATGCCACCCTTTTCTCCACTTGAGGTCAACAATGAATTGCCATCGAGCCCCATTATCGCCTCGCTGTAAAGAGCTAGACTGACCTTACACCTTGCCGCCGCCACCCTTCACACCAAGCACAATCGTGGCCGCTGCGCGAGGCACCCTCTACACGCCAGCAGACAGGATCAAGGAGCTTTCATGGCCCATCGCATCGCCATCATCGCCGGTGACGGTATCGGCACCGAAGTCATGCCCGAGGGCGTGCGCGCCCTCGAGGCTGCCGCCAAGCGCTTCGCTATCGACCTGGATACCCAGACCTTCGACTTCGCCTGCTGCGACTACTACCTCGAGCACGGCAAGATGCTGCCGGACGACTGGCGCGAGACGCTGATCGACTTCGATGCGATCTTCTACGGCGCCATCGGCTGGCCCGAAAAGGTACCGGATCACATCTCGCTGTGGGGCTCGCTGCTCAAGTTCCGCCGCGAGTTCGACCAGTACGTCAACCTGCGCCCCTGCCGCCTGCTGCCGGGTATCAAGAGCCCGCTGGCCGGTCGCGAGCCCGGCGACATCGACTTCTACGTGGTCCGCGAGAACACCGAAGGCGAATACTCGAGCGTCGGTGGCACCATGTTCGAGGGCACCGACCGGGAGGTGGTGATCCAGGAAACGGTGATGACCCGCCACGGCGTCGACCGGGTGCTCAAGTACGCCTTCGACCTGGCCCAGAGCCGCCCGCGCAAGAAGCTGACCTCGGCCACCAAGTCCAACGGCATCGCCATCACCATGCCCTGGTGGGACAGCCGTGTGGCCGAGATGGCCAAGCAGTACGGCGACGTCGAGGTGGACAAGTTCCACATCGATATCCTGACCGCCAACTTCGTCATGCATCCGGACTGGTTCGACGTGGTGGTGGCCTCCAACCTGTTCGGCGATATTCTTTCCGACCTTGGGCCCGCCTGCACCGGCACCATCGGCGTGGCGCCCTCGGCCAACATCAATCCCGAAGGCACCTTCCCGAGCCTGTTCGAGCCGGTTCACGGCAGCGCCCCGGATATCGCCGGCAAGGGCATCGCCAACCCCATCGGCCAGATCTGGTCCGGCGCCATGATGCTCGAACACCTGGGTCACAAGGACGCCGGTGACGCCATCCTGGCCGCCATCGAGGCGGTGCTGGAAGACGGCGACAGCGAAGTGCTGACCCCGGACCTGGGCGGCAACGGCACCACCGAGCGTCTGGGCGCCGCGATCAGCGAGCGTATCGCCCAGGGCTGAGCGCCCTGCCGGCCCGGCATCCTCGAGCCGGGCCGGTCTTCAGAACCCCACGATCTGCTCTGGCAACCATGTCGCCAGACTCGGCACCAGTGCCACCGCCAGTAGCGTCACCAGCTGGATCGCGATGAAGGGCAGCACGCCTCGGCACATCTGACCGTAGGTGATGTCATCCGGGGCGATGGACTTCAGATAGAAGATCGATGATGCCATCGGTGGGGTGAGATAGCTGGTCTGGATGGTCACCAGCACCAGGGTGGCGAACCAGACCGGATCGATGCCCAGTTGCTTGACCACCGGCGTGAAGATCGGAACGCAGATCAGCACGATGGAGGTCCAGTCGAGCACGAAGCCGAGCAGGAAGGTCACGCCGAGGAAGAACAGTATGACACCGGTGGGGCCGCCGAGCTGCTCAGCGATCTCGGCCACCATCTCGCCGCCGCCGTTGACCGCAAAGATCCCAGTAAACATGGTGCCCCCCGCCACGATCAGCAGAATCATGGCGGTGATGCGCACCGTCAGGGACAGCGACTCCCCTAGCGCCTGGACGCTGATACCGCCATTCATCACAGCCAGCAGCAAGGCGCCGCCCACGCCGACCGCCGCCGCCTCTGTCGGTGAGGCAATGCCCATCAGCAGCGAGCCCAGCACCGCAAACATCAACAACAGCGGGGGTACCAGGGCCTTGGCGGTGATCGCGAGCTTCTGGCCCAGCGGCAAGGGTGTCGCCTCCACGGCCGGAGGGCCGTCCTGGGGGCGCAGGGCGCAGCGCACCAGAATGTAGAGAGCAAACAGCGAGACCATCAATCCGCCTGGCAGAATGATGGCGGCAAAGAGTTCGCCGATGGAAAGCTGGGCAAGGGCCGCATACACCACCACGATCACGGTCGGCGGAATGATCGTGCCCAGAGAGCCCCCGGCGCAGATGGTCCCGCTCATCAGGCTATTGCGATAGCCATAGGCGCGCATCGCGGGTATCGCCATCAGACCGATCATGATCTCGACAGCACCGACCACTCCAGAGGCGGCGGCAAAGATGGCCGCCATGGCGATCGTCGTCAGCGCCAGCCCCCCAGGCAGTCGGCCGATCCAGAGCTGGATGGCATCGAACAGTTGACGCGCGATTCCCGACTTCTCGAGGATTCCTCCCATCAGCACAAACAGCGGGATGGAAGACAGCACATAGTGGGTGGCGGCGCTGTAGACGCTACCGTACAGCTGCTGAAAGATCATCGGTCCGAAGGCGTACCAGCCAGCGGCAACCGAGACCAACGTCAACGAATAGGCGATGGGGATGCCCAGGAAGATAAGCAGAAATAAGCCGGGAAACATCAGACCGGCAACGAGGGCATCCATCAGCGACTCTCCTCGGTGGTACGTACTGTACAAAGCTGCCGCACTCCGTCCACCGCAAGCTGGCAGGCGAAGAGGGAAAGCCCGATGGCGATAAGGGCGTAGAGCGGCCACATCCTGGGTGCCCATACGCTGACCATTTCCACCTCATTGGTGTGCCAGGCCCGCAGGGTGCGCAGCCATCCGTGATGCGCCATCAGCGCCACCACCGGCATCATCAGCAGTAGATAGACGGCACCGTGCAGGCGCTGGGCCAGACGCGGCGGAAGCAGGCGACTAAAGGCATCGACCCTGACGTGGCCATCCACCTTGGCGGTCCAGGCGATGCCGAGAACAAAGGCAGTTCCCGTGGCCATGTAGGACAGATCGAAGGCCCAGATGGTCGAGGCATTGAAGACATAGCGTGCAATGACTTCGTAGAGCATGGCGCCGGTCAGGGCGACAAGCGCCAGGCGACTGCCCCACGCCAGCAGCGTCGACGCCCTGTCGATGAGGTTCATCAGTGTATTCATGAATAGGCGTCACCCCGCAGGCCGAGGTGACGTTCCTCCAGGATCGGTTGAGGGGTCAGTCGCGGATCAGGTAGTCGTTCTGCTCGCTCCAGCGCTGCTGGTAGGTGCGGTAGTCTTCCAGCAGCGCCTGCATTGCAGGATCGTCTGACGCTTCAACCGTGGCCTCCATCCAGGCCCGACCGCTCTGGGCCAGATCCTCGACAAACTCGGGGTCCAGGCTCACCACTTCATTGCGGCCCGAACGGTAAGCCTCCATGGCCAGCATGTCCTGGTGATAGAACTGGCTCAGGCCTTCATAGGTCGTGAGCTTGGCGGCGGCTTCGATCAGCGGCTTGAGGTCGTCTGGGACGGCCGCCCAGGTGTCCTCGGTCACGACAACCTCCCAAAGGAAGGTGGGCTGATGCACGCCGGGAACCACGATGTACTTGGCGGCTTCATGGAACCCTTCTGGCTGGTTGCTCGATGGGGTTGCCCACTCCACCGCGTCGACACCCTTGCGCTGAAGCAGGGTGTAGGTGTCCCCCGGCGGCACCACGGTCGGCACTGCGCCGTAGTATTCACGCATCACCTCCGCCCAGGGGCCCGACGTACGATACTTCAAACCTTCGAGATCGTCGGCACCATCGATCCTGACGTTGGCGTGAGCGAAGACTTCGGTGGAGCCGATACCGACGATCAAGGAATGCAACCCCTCGCTGGCGCGCAGCTCCTGCAAGGCCTCTTGACCGCCCCCTTCGTAGATCCAGTTGATATAGGTCTCCGGCCCCATGCCACCGGGGAAGCCGGCAAAGATGGCGTTGATGGGCTTCTGGTTTACCAGGTAGCTGGGCGTGGAGTGCCCCGCCTCCACGGTGCCTTCCAGCACGGCCTCGTATACCTGCAACGCAGGTACGATCACCCCTGCGCCGAAGGGTTTGATCTCCACCCGACCCTGGCTGAGGGTGTCGGCGTTGTCGGCAAACCGCTCCAGAAAGTTCTCGTAAAAAGGGGAGCCCGCCGGTACCGAGGTCGGCACCTTCCACTCGACGTCAGCCGCCAGGGCAGGCGCCACCAGCCCCATCACCAGACTTCCGATCGCTGCTGCACTCAAGGCCTTGTTGTTCATTGTATTGACTCCATCGGTGTATCCAGCGCCCATCGCCAGATTCCACATTCCCCAACGCTTCGACAGGCCGATACACCCAGACTCAGGCAACGCCGCCAAAAACGTAGATTGTATAAAATATATTTACAGGATACCCAAATGCAAGAGCGCCGTGAAAGCCCGCCCCTGTGATCCATCAAGACAATGGTCAGACCAGAACCCGGTCAGGTGGCGCATGCCAGCTCGACGTGACACAACCGCACCAGGCCACCCTGTACCAAGGCGTCGCGCGTCGGCCGAGAGAGCCCGCGAAAAAAGCACGGAGGGAAGGCAGGAAACAGAGAAGGATGCCGAGAGAAGAATGCAGAGAGACGACCAGAGAGCACAGAGCATTAGCAGGCTTGGCAAACCCGTGCCCCCGAGGAGGCAACCATGGGAGAGGGAGCCTCCTGGAGGAGGCCGTCCGCTGAACGACATACAGCGGCGCTTATTCTATGAATCCAGGTGCTTGAATTCAGGGGGTCAAACTGTCAGGTTCGCGGCAATGGGTGGTGTTGCCACACCCCCTGGACCACCCTAACCCGGTCGTCGCTGAGGTTATCGAGCAGGTTACGGCCCATCTCCACGAAGACCTCACCAAAGATCAGCGCAGGCCCGGGCAAGCGGGGACGAATGGGAGGACGGGCAGCAGGTCCTGACGCCTGAGGTGACGACTCGCCCCCCTCCTGCCTGGGCGGCTGCGCCTGGTCCGTGTTGCTGCCCCCATGGGCTCGGCGGTCGGTCCCGCCCTGCTCGCGACGCCGGTGATGGCTGCGCCAGGCCAGCGCCTCGGCGCTGACATCCTCCAGTGCCTGGCGCTGAAACCCGGCGGCCTGGAGGTGTTGCTCGAGATCCTTCAGGGACAACAGTCGGCTATGCTCGGGCGTTCTCGCCCAGGGCACCGGCAGCGATAACGGCGCAGGATTGTCGCCTCGAACCACCTCGTGGAGCAGCAACCTGCCGCCCGGGGCGAGCACCCTGCGACACTCGCTCAGCACAGCGGCGATGTCCGGCATATTGAGCAGGGCATGCTGGCACCACACCGCCTCGACACTGGCATCCCCCAGCGGCAACTCGGCAGCATCGGCGCACACGAAACGGGTACTGTCCTCCAGTCCACAGGCCCGACTCAGCCAGGTCGCGACCTCGATGAAACCCGGCGTGATATCCACCCCCACCACTTCGTAGCCAAGCTCGCGGGCCAGCAGACGACTGGCGCCGCCGGTACCGCACCCCAGATCGAGAAGGCGCGCTGCGCCGCTGGAACCCGTGCCCGCGACCGCGTCCAAGCGAGGACCGTCCCCCTTGTTCGGGGACTGGCCGGCATCTCCCCCCGCCAGGGCCATCAATCGCCGGCTGGCCGCCCTGCCCCCCAGATGCAGTTGATCGATACCGGCCATCTCGTTGTGACTCAGATGGTCGGGGTCGCATCCCGCCTCGACGAAGGCACGCTCGAGCCGTGCCAGCAGGCTTCCTTTGGCATCATAGTGCTGGCCCAGCTGGCTACCTGCCGTTCCCTGCGCGGCCTCTCCGGGTGTCCCCTTTAGCGTCATGCGGCGCTCCTTGCACGTTTATGGCTGCTCGACCTCAAGCGGGAAGCCTCTTGGACAACAGCAGCAAAAAAGACATACACTTCTTGTACGGAAATTATGCAACACATTCAGCGGTGACTCGTCTTCCACCCGCCTGCCACCCTTCAGGAGCCCTCATGGATACGCAAGGACGCCGGCCTTCGTCGGCCCCGGCTCGAAAGCCGACGCGCCTCTCCACCCTGCTCGCAGCCGTTGGCGCCCCGCTGGTGCTGTCGGCCTGCACAGGCCTGCCCTCTGGCACCCAGCCCATCGATGACTTCGCCCTGGAGGACTATCTGGGTCGCTGGTACGAGATCGCGCGCTTCGATCACAGCTTCGAGGAAGGGCTCGACTGCGTCACCGCCGACTACGCCACCCGGGATGACGGTGGCGTCCAGGTGATCAACCGTGGCGTCGACCTGTCCAAGGGCGAGCCCGACGTGGCCGAAGGCAAGGCCTACCTGCTGGAGGAAGACAACGTCGGCCGCCTGAAGGTGAGCTTCTTCGGCCCCTTCTATGCAAGCTACAACATTCTGGCGCTGGATGACGCCGGACAATGGTCGCTGGTCACCGGACCGGACCGCGACTATCTGTGGATCCTCGCCAGAAGTCCCCAGCTTGACGATGCGACCTACCGCTCGCTGGTCCAGCGCGCACAGGATCTGGACTACCCGGTCGAGGAGCTGATAGAGGTCGAACAGGGCGAGGAGTGCGAGCCCTATCGCCAGGGCTGAGCAATAGTCAGGCGCTGCCGCAGGGCCGCCTGACTTCGTCAGAATGTATAACATACAGACCAGTGAACACCTCATACGCTGAAAGGGCGACCACCTCGGTCGCCCTTTCACTGCATGGAGGTCAAGCAATGTCACTGGGAAGACGAGAGTTTCTTGCCGCCACGGCGGCCATCGGCGCCACCGCTGCGGCGCCGTCGCTATTTGCCCACGCCGGCGGCACGCCCGAGCGCTATCCGATCGACGCCTGGCAGGTGGTGGATGATCGCTTCAAGCAGTACATGCTGTTCAACGCCCCGCTGGAACGGGAATGGACGGGCGGACTCTGGCTCGAGGGGCCTGCCTGGAACGCCGTGGGTCGCTACGCAGTGTTCAGCGACATCCCCAGGGCCCGGCAGATGCGCTGGGACGAGGCCAGCGGCCAGGTCAGCGTGCTGCGTGATCATATCGGCCATTCCAACGGCAACGCTTTCGACGATCGTGGTCGCCTGATCGCCTGCGAACACTCGCCGGCCCAGGTGGTTCGCTACGAGTGGGACGGCAGTCGCCATGTGCTGACCAGCACCTTCGACGGCAAGCCACTCAATGCCCCCAACGATCTGGTCACCCTGCCCGGCGGCGCCATCATCTTCACCGACCCCGGCTACGGCGCGCACTCCGACTACGAGGGCAAGCAGCGCTCGCTCGAACTCGAGACCGCCATCTACTACTGGGAGGACGGCATGCAGGAGCCGACCCGTCTGACCACAGAGCTCTACAAGCCCAATGGTATCGCCCTGGGGCCGGACGGCAGCTCGCTGTATGTCACCGATACCGCCCCTTCGCACCATCCCGATCAGCCCGCTACCATCACGCGATTCACTTTCAGCGCCGAGAACAGGACGCTGGCTGGTGCCGAGAGGCTGGTGGAAAGCACCAGCGAGGGCTACGACGGCATGTGCTGTGATGAGGACGGCAACCTCTGGGTCGGCACCTCAGGGGGCGAGGGCAAGGATGGGGTCAGCGTGTTTGCTCCGGATGGCACCCTGATCGGTCGCGTCCTGCTGCCAGAAGTCTGCGCCAACGTCTGCTTCGTCGGAGAGAAGCGCAACCGTCTGCTGATGGCCGCCAGTCAATCGCTGTATACCCTCTATACCGGCGCTCGCGGTCTCTAGGCGCCTGCCGCTGTGGCCGCTCATCTCCAACCCGGCGGCGAATGCTGCCGGGCCTTTCATTATCGCACCCCCGGTTTTCACCAGATCGACGCTCGCTCTTGCGAGGTCCCTCGCTGCCTAAGAAGGTGAAGCGGCATCCGCGCCTCCAGCGATGATCGAATGCCCGACCATCGGCCGCTGACAGGCCACGCCCTGCCCTGTTTCCGTTCGCCCCAGCTCGGCTGGCGAGTCGGCCCGGAGGGTCGCTAGTGGGTAGGTAGTGGGCCAGCTCTGGGCCGATAAGAGGCAACGGGGTCCTCCTGGGGGCTCGCAATGGTGCGGCGACAAGAATTCGATAAATGCCTTGGCAACAAGAAGACTCCCGATGACGTTTGTTCTGACACCCGACTCAGGTTCCCTTTGTTCCTCGCCTCTGGCGGGAGGTCGCCATGCTGGCTGAGTGGCTGACGGCAAGTCTTGAGGCCGATGCGTCGTCCCCCGACCGGCCGATCAAGGGCCGGGAAGGCTCGCTAAAAGGCGGCCGCTATCGGATCGAGGGGCCAGGCCTGCTGCGCCTGATCCCGGACACCGTCAGCGCAGATGCACGCGCCTGCGTGCTGTCCGTCGGCATCCACGGCAACGAGACCGCGCCGATCGAGCTGCTGGGTGATTGCCTGGCGCGCCTGGAGGCAGGGCTTGCCTCTGTCGGTGCTCCGGTATTGGTGATCCTCGGCAACCTCGAGGCGATTCGTCGCAACACCCGCTTCGTCGAGACCAACCTTAATCGGCTGTTCCGGCGGGAACTCGACCAGCTAGGCGACGAGGCCGTCCGCGCGCGTGAGCTGATGGCCGCGGTGGATGCCTTCTTCGCCGACCACAGCCAGCTGCCAAGGCTGCACTACGACCTGCACACCGCGATCCGCGACAGCCACTACCCACGCTTCGTGGTGGACCCTTTCGCCGAGACTCGTACCGATAGCGAGCAGTGGCACTGGATGGCCGGCGCGGGCATCCAGGCGGCGCTCAAGCAGCATCAGCATAGCTGGACCTTCTCCCACTACAGCAAGCACTACCACGGCGCCCAGGCGTTTACCCTGGAACTCGGCAAGGCGTTGCCGTTCGGCCACAATGATCTCGAGCCACTTGAACCCATGGGCCGGCTGATTCAATCGCTGATCGCCGGACAATTGCCCGAGTCGGGCGAGATCCAGCAGCTGGATGGCTTTGCGGTGGCTGTCGAAGTGTTCCGTGAAAGCGAGGACTTCGCGCTGTGCTTTGCCGATGACATTCCCAACTTCACCGAGTTCGCCCCCGGTACCGTGGTGGCGCGTGACGCCCAGGCCGGCGATACCCGTATCGGTGACGAGCCGCTCAAGGTGGTGTTCCCCAACGCCAGGGTAGAACTCGGCGCTCGAGCGGCGCTGCTGGTGCGCCCGGTGAGGCTGACATCAGCGTAAGATCGCACCTCTTTTACTTACAATAAATATATACATAACAACAACCTGGAGATAGACGCATGACAACTCCCGCCCCTATACTCGACGAAGGTCTATACCCCCTCGGATCAGCTTCGTCTGCTGCGCCGTTCCAAGCCTGTTAGAATCCCCCGTTTTTTTCGCGCCAGCCCGCGCCATCCGGCCGGCCCACCCGGCACGGCCGATTCTATCTGGAGCCCGATTCATGGCTGATACACCAATTCCGCTGGAAGTGCGCAATATCAAGAAGCGCTTTGGCAACACCGAAGTGCTCAAGGGGCTGTCTCTCGAGGCCCGCAAGGGGGACGTCATCACCCTGATCGGCGCCTCCGGCTCCGGCAAGAGCACCTTCCTGCGCTGCATGAACCTGCTTGAACAGCCCAACGAGGGCGAGCTGTTTGTCCACGGCGAACAGATCCGCTTCAAGGAAACCAAGCACGGCCGCGAGCCTGCCGACTGGAACCAGGTGGTACAGATGCGCGCCAAGCTGTCGATGGTCTTCCAGAGCTTCAACCTCTGGGCCCACATGACCCTTCTGGAGAACGTCATCGAAGCGCCTGTCCACGTGCTCAAGAAGTCGAAGAAGGAGGCCATCGAACACGCCCGCGCCCTGCTAAAGCGGGTCGGCCTGGCCGAACGCGCCGACTACTATCCGGCCCAGCTTTCCGGTGGCCAGCAGCAGCGTGGTGCCATCGCCCGGGCACTCGCCATGGACCCGGAGGTCATGCTGTTCGACGAGCCGACCTCGGCGCTGGACCCGGAGCTTGTCGGCGACGTGCTCAAGGTCATGCGTGACCTGGCCGAGGAAGGCCGCACCATGATTGTGGTAACCCACGAAATGGCCTTCGCCCGCGACGTCTCCAGTCAGGTGATCTACCTGCACCAGGGTCAGGTCGAGGAAGCGGGTCCGCCCGACCAGGTGCTGGGCAACCCCAGCTCCGAGCGACTCAAGCAATTCCTTGCACCCAAGCGCTGAGGCGGCCAGGAGAGACCCATGATTGACCTTCACGGTTACGGGCCACGCCTTCTCGAGGGGGCGCTGGTCACCATCGAACTGGCGGTGCTGTCACTGATCCTGGCCATCGGGCTTGGCCTTGTCACCGCCAGCGCCAAGATGTCGCGCAACTGGGTGGCCCACCGCCTGGGCACCCTCTATACCACCATCATCCGCGGCGTACCGGACCTGGTGCTGATGATGCTGCTGTTCTTCGGCGGCCAGATCGGCATCAACATGGTCACCGACTGGCTGTATGCCCGCTTCGGTATCGACATCTTCATCAACGTCAACGAGTTCGTCGCCGGCGTCCTGACCATCGGCCTGATCTTCGGTGCCTATATGGGCGAGACCTTCCGTGGCGCCTTTCTGGCGGTGGACAGCGGCCAGATCGAGGCAGGCCGCGCCTACGGCATGAGCCACGCCCTGGTGTTCCGCCGTATTCGCTTCCCGCAGATGATGCGCCATGCCCTGCCGGGCCTGTCCAACAACTGGATGGTGCTGTTGAAGACCACTGCCCTGGTCTCGGTAATCGGCCTGTCCGACATGGTGCGGGTCGCCGCGGAGGCCTCCAAGGCCACCCGCGAGCCCTTCCTGTTCATGATCATCGTGGCGGTCATCTATCTGCTGATCGCCAGCGTCTCGGAGTGGTTCTTCGCCAGACTGCAGAAGCGCTACGACGTCGGCTTCGGAGGGCATGACTGATGGATTCACTGCTTGCCTCAATCGAAGCACTGCTGGCCAACAACACCATCTTCACCCTCGACACCCTGTCCTACTACGGTGAGGGCCTGACCACCACGGTCCAGCTGGTGTTCCTGTCATTGATCGTCGGCCTGATCGCCGCGGTGCCACTGGCCATCGGCCGGGGTTCCAAGCGCCGCTGGATCAAGATGCCGATCTTCTTCTACACCTATGTGTTCCGCGGCACGCCGCTGCTGGTGCAGCTCTATCTTATCTACTACGGCGTGGTGTTCGTCGAGGGCATCCAGGACACCTGGCTATGGGTACTGCTGGAGAAGCCGTTCTTCCCGGCGCTGGTGGCGTTCTCGTTGAACACCGCGGCCTACACTACCGAGATCTTCCATGGTGCGATCAAGGCCACCCCGCGTGGCGAGATCGAGGCGGCCAGGGCCTACGGCATGCGCTACTCGCTGATGATGCGCCGCATCGTGCTGCCCAGCGCCTTCCGCCGGGCGCTGCCGGCCTACGGCAACGAGGTGATCTTCATGCTCCACGCCAGCGCCATCGCCAGCGTGGTGACCATCATGGACCTGACCGGTGCGGCACGCTTCGTCTATGCCCGCTACTACGCGCCCTTCGACGCCTTCCTGTTCGTGGCGGCGATCTACCTGTGCCTGACCTTCGCCATCCTGTACCTGTTCCGCTATCTGGAAAAGCGCCTGCTGGCTCACTTGAAGCCGGCCTCCGGTTAAGCCGTCGTGACGCCGGAGGCCACCGCCTCCGGCGCCGTCGCGCTATCGTCAAACAAGCGTTGGGAACTGGCGTTTCATTTCTGCCGCCCTGCCCTTCCTGAGAGGGCCCCGATTCGCTAAGGTGATGGTATGCGTCCACAAGACGCCCTCCCATCGCATCAACACCCGCTTATCAATAACAAGGGTTTACCGATATGACACTGCGCAAGCTCTTTACCGCTGGCCTGATCGGCACCGCGGTTCTCGCTTCTACCGCCCAGGCCGAGGTTCGTGACATCCGCATCGGCGTCGATGTGCCCTACGAGCCGATGGAATACCGCACCCCCGACGGCGAGCTGACCGGCTTCGACATCGATCTGGGTAACGCTCTTTGTGCTGAAGTCGGCATCCAGTGCGAGTGGGTGGTTCAGGGCTGGGACGGCATCATCCCCGGCCTGATGGCGCGCAAGTACGACGCCATCATGTCCTCCATGACTATCAACGACGAGCGTCGTGAGCAGGTGCTGTTCTCCGACCCCTACTTCACCCCGCCGTCCGCCTGGTTCGCCCCGACCGACCTGGAGATGGGCAACCCTGACGTCGAGTCCCTCGAGGGTCTGACCATCGGCGTGCAGCGTGGCACCCTGCAGGACAACTACGTCACCGACCTGTACGGCGACGTGGCCGATGTCAGCCGCTACGCCACCGCCGACGACCTGGTGCTGGACATGGACTCCGGCCGCGTCGACATCGGCTTCCTCGACTATCCGGTCGGCAAGTCGACCCTGCTGGACAGCGAGGCAGGCGACTACAAGGTGGTCGGCGAGCAGATCACCGAGCCCAAGGAGTACTTCGGTGACGGCTTCGGCATCGCCTTCCGTCAGCGTGACGAGGACCTGGCCAAGGCCTTCAACGAGGCGCTCGCCACCCTGAAGGACAACGGCACCTACGAAGAGATTCATGCCAAGTACTTTGCTGAATAAGTCTTTGCTGAATAAGCATCTTGCTGAAGCAACAAGTCCTGCTCGAGCCAACGCCTCGAGCAGGCACCGCGCCGGACCTTCCGGGTCCGGCGTCACCACCGGCACTCGCTGGAACACTTGCTGGCAATCTTGCTATAGCACTCGCTAGAACACTCGCTAGAACACTCGACAGCACCTTGAAGCGACAGGACATCTTCGTGCCCCTGACCTGGCTCCCCATCTTCGCAGAGTCCCTTCCCCGGCCGCCCTGGCTGGATGGCTTTGCCCTGAGCGAATGGTTCGACGAATAGCGTCCCCGGCGTATACTCCAACGCCTTGAAAGTTCTGCTTGTTCGCCCTCCCCTGGCGACATTCCCCTGTCTGTCGGCAGCCCCCTGCTAATGCATCGCTGCAGGGGTCATATGCTGTGGTTATTCACTCTTGTCCAAGGAAGTCCCCATGAATCGTTCCCCCCTTCTGCTGGCCTCCGCCCTGTCCGCGCTGATGATCGCCGCAGGCCCGGCACTCGCCGATGAGCCGCTGCGCCTGGCCGTCGATGTGCCCTACGAACCCTTCGAGTACAAGACCGCCGACGGTACCCTGACCGGCTTCGAGATCGACCTGGGCAACGCCGTCTGCGAGCGCCTCGAGATCCAGTGCACCTGGGTCGAGCAGCCCTGGGACGGCATGATCCCGGCGCTGATGGCGCGCAAGTTCGACGCCATCATGTCGTCCATGGCGATCACCGAGGAACGCAGCCGCCAGGTGCTGTTTTCCGAGCCCTACTACACCACCCCGAGCGCCTGGATCACGCCGCGCGGCCGCGACATCGACATCGCCGACAAGGCCAGCCTCGAGGGCCTGAGCGTCGGCGTGCAGCGCGCCACCCTGCAGGATCGCTACGTCACCGACCTGTACGGCGATGTGCTCGAAGTGCGCCGCTACGCCAGTGCCGACGACGTGGTCGCCGACCTGCGTGCCGGCCGCCTGGACCTGACCTTCATGGACTACCCGATCGCCGAGGCGATGATCGACATCGATACCGAGCAGAGCGACTTCGTGCGCATCAGCGACTTCATCAAGGAGCCCGAGACCTACTTCGGCCAGGGCGTCGGCGTGGCCTTCCGCAAGCGCGACCGTGAACTCGCCGAGCGTTTCAACGAGGCCCTGGCCGAGCTCAAGTCAGACGGCACCTACGACGAGATCATGAACGAGTACTTCAGCTACGACGTCAAACTGTGAACGTTGCCCTTTATCGTTCAGGCCGGCCTGCCCCAGGGCCGGCCCTGTCTCGGGAGCCGCCATGCTGACCCTTCTGAAGAATGCCCGCCTCTACGCCCCTGCCGCGGTGGGCCTGAAGCACCTGCTGATCACCGACCGCCGCATCGCGGCGGTGCTGGAGCCCGAGGCCAGCGTCGATGAACACTTTCCCGGCCTCGAGGTACACGACCTCGAGGGCCGGCGGGTCATCCCTGGCCTGGTCGATCCGCTGGTGCACATGACCGGCGGTGGTGGCGAAGGCGGCTTTGGCACCCGCACCCCCGAGCTCCGCCTCGAGGATGCCATCGCCTCCGGCGTCACCACCCTGGTGGGGGCGCTCGGCACCGACGCCCTGACCCGCACGCCGGCCAACCTGCTCGGCAAGGTACGCGAGCTCGCCGCCGGCGGCCTGAGCTGCTACGCCTACACCGGCTCCTACCAGCTGCCGCCGGTGACCCTGACCGGCTCGGTGGCCGAGGATATCGTCCATATCCCCGAGTTCATCGGCGTCGGTGAGGTCGCCATCAGCGACCATCGCGGCTCCCAGCCCAGCGCCCATGAGCTTGCTCGGCTGGCCTCGGAAAGCCGCACCGCCGGGATGCTCGCCGGCAAGTCCGGGATCGTCTTCATCCACACCGGCGACGCCGAAGGTGGCCTGGAGATCCTGCGTGAGGTAGCACGCACCACGGCCTTGCCCATCGCCCAGTTCATGCCGACCCACATCAACCGCACCGCGGCGCTGTTCGAGGATGGCCTGCGCTTCGCCCGGGACGGCGGGCGGGTCGACTTCACCACCAGCACCACGCAGGAGCTTCTGGCCGACGGAGAGGTGCCGGCCTCCGAGGCCGCCGCCAGGGCGCTCAAGGCCCGCGTCGACCCTTCGCGCATCAGCCTGTCCTCCGACGCCAACGCCTCCCTGCCCCGCTTTGACGCCGAGGGGCGATTCGTCGGCCTCGAGGCGGGCCGCCTGGACAGCCTGTTCGAGGTACTGGGCGAGTGCGTCAACGACCACGGCATCGCCCTGGAGGTCGCCGTGGGCCTCGCCAGCACCCACGCCGCAGACGCCCTCGGGCTCAAGCGCAAGGGACGTCTGGCGGTCGGTCAGGACGCCGATCTGCTGGTGCTCGGCGACGATGACTGGGCCATCGACCAGGTCTGGGCGCTGGGCCAATGCCTGCATCGGCGTGACACGAATCGTTAGGCGTGTAAGGATCTCTCCATCACCACGACTGATTACGGTCCCGCAAGCTGGCGTGTAACCTTGATGGCAAGCCATCGCGCCGAGCCTGCGTCTCCCCCACCCACGAGGAGAGCCCATGAAAAGCTATGAAAAGTCACCCGAGGCCATCGCCCGACTGAACCGCGAGCAGTATCGGGTCACCCAGGAAAGCGGCACCGAGCGTCCCGGCACCGGGGAGCACCTGCACAACCAGGAGCCCGGCATCTACGTGGACATCGTCTCTGGCGAGCCGCTGTTCGCCTCGTCGGACAAGTACGAGTCCGGCTGTGGCTGGCCCAGCTTCACCAAGCCGATCGAGCCGGCCTACGTCAACGAGCTGGTGGATTCGTCCCATGGCATGATCCGCACCGAGGTGCGCTCATCCCACGGTGACAGCCACCTGGGTCACGTCTTCAACGACGGCCCCAGGGACAAGGGAGGCATGCGTTACTGCATCAACTCGGCGTCGCTCAGGTTCATCCATCGCGATGACATGGAAGCCGAGGGCTACGGCGAATATCTGAATCAAGTCGAGGAGGTCTGAACATGGCACAACAACGCGCAGTTCTCGCAGGCGGGTGCTTCTGGGGCATGCAGGATCTGATTCGCCAGTTGCCAGGGGTCGAGTACACCCGGGTCGGCTACACCGGTGGCGACGTGCAAAACGCCACCTATCGTAACCACGGAACCCACGCCGAGGGTATCGAGATACTGTTCGATCCCGACGTGATCAGCTATCGCAAGCTGCTGGAGTACTTCTTCCAGATCCATGATCCAACCACGCCCAATCGTCAGGGCAACGACCGTGGCATGTCCTACCGCTCGGCCATCTACTACGTGGATGAAGAGCAGAAGCGTGAAGCGCTCGACACCATCGCCGACGTGGAAGCCTCGGGTCTGTGGCCCGGCAAGGTGGTCACCGAGGTCGAGCCGGTGGGGGATTTCTGGGAGGCCGAACCTGAGCACCAGGACTACCTGCAGCGCATTCCCCATGGCTACACCTGCCACTTCCCGCGCAAGGACTGGGTACTGCCCAGGCGCACCGAAGAGGCCTGATGCGCGTCGTCTGACAACGTCAACCAGGCCATCGCATCACGGCACCCACCAGCGCCGCCCCTCGGGGCGGCGCTGTCGTGTCCGGCTCCTGGTCCTGTCCGGGCTCTATGCAAGGGGAGACGCGGGCTTGCGCCAGCCGGGCTCAACGCCGCGGATGGACGCCACCGACGTGGGCATGCTCCAGCGTCTCGGGGGGATCGACCGGCTGGGACAGTTCATTAAGGATGCCGCACTCGCCGACCTTGCCCTGGCCTGCGCAGCGACGGCGCAGGCCTTCCAGTTCGACCTTGAGCCTGGAGAGCTGAGCGATCCTCTGCTCGACGTGCCCCAGGTGCGCCTCGATCAGGGCGTCGGCCTCCTCGCAGGGCTGATCGGGATCGTCCTGACACGCCAGCAGCGCGCGGATCTCGTCCAGCGTCATGTCCAGGGCGCGGCAGTGACGGATAAAGTCCAGACGCTCGGCGTGGGCCTCACGATAGAGTCGATAGTTGCCCTCGCTGCGCGCAGGCTCGGGCAGTAGGCCCTCGCGCTCGTAGTAGCGCACCGTCTCCACCTTGACCCCGCTGCGTCTTGCCAGCTCGCCGATCTTCATGGGTTTTCCTCTCGCCAAACGTCCGTCCATTCTGGCCAGGCATCGACTGTCTCGTGCCAGCCCTTGACCCTATAGTGACTACAGGGTGTCAACTCTGACTCAGAGACCCGAGTGGAGTTCCCAGGATGGTAGATTCCCCCAAGATGGCAGATTCCCCTGAAGAGCGCAGCGCGAAAAGTACGAGCAAGGCCGGCTGCTGCGCTTACCGAAGCGCAGACGGCGATTCCAGTGTTGATGCAAGACCGGCAAGCACAGATGCCTGCTGCGGCTCCGACGCCAGGACCGAAACAGTAAGCGAAACCAGCTCGGCAAGCGCTGGCAGTTGCTGCGCCTCCAGTGCCACGCCCCGCACTGAAACCAAGACCGAAACTAGAGACGAAACAACAAGCGAAACCAGGCCGGCGGGAACCAGTACCTGCTGCGGGGCAGCCGAGACTGCCGACACCCCACAGAGCAGCGAAGCGTCCCCTTCGGCCAGTCGTCTTGCGCTGACCATCGACGAGATGTGCTGCCCCACCGAAGAAGGCGTGCTCAGAAAGGCGCTGGCCGATCTTCCCGGGGTCGAGGCACTGAGCTTCCAGCTGATGCAGCGTCGTCTGGTCGTCCATCACCACGGGGTCGATCGAGACGCCCTGACCGCCCGTGTCCGCGACACCGGCATGACGCCTCGCTTCGAGGATGACCAAGGCGCCGACGCCGCCGATGATTCCCGCAGCACCACGACGACGCCCTGGGGGCGCCTCGCGCTGGCCGGCATTCTGGCCCTGGGCGCCGAGGCCATCGGCTGGCTAGGGCTGACCGCTGGCTGGCTTACGCCGCTGCTGGCCATCGTCGCCATCGCCCTGGTCGGCATTCCCACCTGGAAAAAGGGCCTTGTGGCGCTGCGCCACGGCACCCTCAACATCAATGCGCTGATGAGCGTGGCGGTAACCGGCGCCATGCTGATCGGCCACTGGGCCGAGGCGGCCATGGTGATCGTGCTGTTCACCCTGGCCGAGCACCTCGAGGCCAGGTCGCTTGCACGCGCGCGCCAGGCCATCTCTGGACTGCTCGACCTGGCCCCACCCAGGGCACGGGTGCTGGATGAAGGAGAGTCTGGCAGCGGCGAGTGGCGCGAGATCGACGCTGACGACGTCGCCATCGGTGATCTGGTCAGGGTACACGCCGGCGAGCGTCTGGCGCTGGACGGCGAGATCGTGCGCGGTGACCCTAGCCTGGATGAGGCGCCGATCACCGGCGAGAGCCTGCCGCGTGATCGCTCCCTCGGCGAGAGCGTCTACGCCGGCTCCATCAACCTGGCCGGCGACTTCGACTACCGCATCACCCGGCGGGCCAATGACACCACCCTGGCGCGCATCATCCACGCGGTGGAAGAAGCCCAGTCCCGTCGCGCGCCTACGCAGCGCATCATCGATCGCTTCGCCGCCATCTACACCCCGGTGGTGTTCGTGCTGGCCGGGCTGGTCGCGCTGGGCTGGCCACTGCTCGGCCTCGGCCCCTGGCTCGACGGGGTCTACCGCGCCCTGGTGCTGCTGGTCATCGCCTGCCCCTGCGCGCTGGTGATCTCCACCCCGGTAACGGTGGTCAGCGGCCTCGGTGCCGCCGCACGCCAGGGTATCCTGATCAAGGGCGGCGTCTTTCTCGAGCAGGCCACCCGACTCACCCACCTGGCGCTGGACAAGACCGGCACCCTGACCGAGGGCAAGCCACGGCTGGTGCGCTCAGCTGCGCTCGGTGACAGCAGCGACGCCGAGGGACAGCGCCTGGCCCTCGCCCTGGCGGAGCGCTCCAACCATCCGGTATCCCGCGCCCTGGTGCAGGGGCTGGGCTCTCAGCCTGCTTCTCAGCCCGCGGTCTCACTGGAAGGTGTCGAGGAGCGCGGCGGTCGTGGTCTGGTGGCAAGCGAGGCCGATAGCGGTGCGACGGTGTGGCTCGGCAACGCCCGCCTGGCCGGCGAGATGGGGGTCAGCCAGGCCCAGCTGACCAGCGGTGACGCCGACAACGACGACGCCGGCATCGTCTGGCTGGGGCGCGACGATCGGCTGCTGGCCTACTTCGCGGTCAGGGACGCCCTGCGCAGCACCAGCCGCCAAGCCATCGAGCGCCTGCATCGCCAGGGGGTGAGCGTCAGTATGCTCAGCGGCGACGCCCAGGCCAGGGTCGATGCCATCGCTCGTGAAGCCGGCATCGACGAGGCCTACGGTGAGCTGTTGCCGGAGGACAAGCTGGCGCGCCTGGACGCGCTGTCCCGCCGTGGTGTGTGCGCCATGGTCGGCGACGGCATCAACGACGCCCCCGCACTGGCCCGGGCCGATATCGGCATCGCCATGGGCGCGGCAGGCAGCGACGTGGCCATCGAGACCGCCGATATCGCACTGATGAACGACGACCCGGCCAGCCTGCCACGGCTGATCGACCTGGCCCGTAGCACCCGCCGCCTGCTGGTGCAGAACATCGCCCTGGCGCTCGGCATCAAGGCGGTATTCCTGGCCCTGGCGCTGACCGGCCACGCCACCCTGTGGATGGCGGTGTTTGCCGACCTGGGCTCGAGCCTGCTGGTCGTCGGCAACGGACTGAGGATACTCAGACAGCGGTTTGATGGTTGATAGGCAAAGAGGGAGCACCTGAGCCTGGCTTTTCTGGCGAAGGAAGCTCCCATACTGCCAACCAACACCGCAGCGCGCCTAGTTGCCATGCAATCAGGTGACTACGATGAATGCACTGAATGCACTGGGAGACGCTACCTATGGCCATGCTGACGGTTCACAACCTTCCCGACGAGGTACATCGCGCCCTGCGCATCCGTGCGGCTCGACACGGTCATAGCATGGAGGCGGAGGTACGCGAGATCCTCGAGACGGCGGTATCGCTCAAGGGCAAGGTCAAGCTGGGTTCGTTGCTGGCCGATATTGGCAAGCAGGCCAGGCTGAGCGACAGCGAATTTGCCGTGTTCGAGCAGGCCCGCGACAAGACGCCTGCGCGACCGGTGAGTCCATAACCCGACGCGCCATCACGGTATCCCTTGCGACGAGTCGAACTGGGAGAAGGTGTCCCATACCGACATACGATCAAAGTCCTCCGGCACGCTGAACTGGCCATCAAGAAAGCCAAGCCGCCTCAGGTGCTCGGGCTCCGGTCTTTCGATGGAGGTAACCCGAACCACCGGCTTGCCCGCCATTGTAATGAAGCATCCTTCTCCCTGACGGACTCGCTCGACGAGCTGTACCAATTGCGTGCTGGCTTCTTCGATGTCAAAGGATCGCATGCTCTTCCCCGCGCCTGGTCACGACAAACTGCCTGCGACATGAGACAAGCGTACAGCCGTATTCAGCTTGCTGCAGTCATCGTCATCCCTCCCTGACCGCCATCGCCTCGCGCATGAAGCGCAGTATCCATTTGGCCATCACGCCGTCGTCGATGCGTCCGGCCAGCGAGGCCTCGCCTGGCGTGTCCGCCAGCTATTTGGCGGCCAGACCTCAATCGCTACCATGTTCTCGAATATACTGTTTCAGGGCCTGGTCGATGCGGCGCTGCCAGCCATCACCGCCCTGCTTGAAGTGGTCAATGACGTCCCGAGACAGACGGATCGACGTCTTCACCTTCGTCGGCGTTCGTTGCGCCCCCCGCTGTCCGATGGCCCGTTTGAGGTTTGCAGGCAACACCTCATCCATGGGGCGCATACGTTCGATATCCTCATCGGTGAGTTCCCGGACCTCACCTGTCCTGTCCGTGAGTCGCCTTGTCATAGCGCCGCACCTCCCGAGCGTTGGCCTTTCTCAAGCTGATGACGCGAATTCCACCTTCAATCGGCGTGAAGCACACCACGTGGGCCCGCTGACCGATCATCCCGATGGCAACAAACCGACGCTCCGGGTAATCGTTGCGCTTGTCTTCGGTCAGTAGCGCCCCTTCCCAATCGAAATGAGACACCTCGCTGAAGGGCAGGCCGCGCTCTCTGGCATTCCAAGCGCTCTTCCCCGGATCGAAGTCGATGATCATGCTTTAAATGTATGGACAAAAAAAGGACAAGAAGGTTCGTTCTCCCACAACGCACTCGTTGCCGAAACTAATGCTTGCCAGGTGCCTTGGCTGCCACCACCAAATAATGGCCTCCATCTTGCGTCTCGTCACCCCTCCCTGACCGCCATCGCCTCGCGCATGAAGCGCAGTATCCACTCGGCCATCACGCCGTCATCGATGCGTCCGGCCAGCGAGGCCTGGCCCTGGCGTACCCGTTCTTCCCCGACCAGGCCCTGGCGCAGGTGCATCAGGTCGCGGGAGTAGTCGGGGCGAAACTCGGGGTGGCCCTGGACGCCGAGAAAGCAGCGGCCGACGCGGATCAGGTAGTGGGGGCAGAAGCCGCTGCCGCCCAGGGTCGAGGCGCCTTCGGGCAGCGTCTCGACCTGATCCTGATGGCTGACCAGCAGGTCGAGGTCATGCTGCCAGGGGGTCATCCAGGGCTCGCGCTCGCCGACCCGATTGTTGGAAAGCCCCACGCCCCAGCCCTTGGGACTCTTGATCACCTCGCCGCCCAACGCCTTGACGATCAACTGATGGCCGAAGCACACCCCCACCAGCGGCTTCTCGGCGCGATAGAGCGCGCGCACGAAGTCCTCAAGCCGGGCGATCCAGGCGTGGCCGTCGTTGACCCCGAACTTCGAGCCGGTGGTCAGCCAGGCGTCCACTGCCTCGACGTCATCGGGAATCTCGCCGTCCAGGCAACGGTAGACCTGCCACTCGAGGCTGACCCCCAGGGAAAAGGCCGCCGGCGCCAGCAGCGCCTCGAACATGGCCGGATAGTTGCCGTGGGCGTCGATCAGCTCCGGCGCCACGTCGTCGCACTGCAGTAGACCGATTCGCATGATGTTCTCCATCACCAGTACTCCCTTGACGCTGGCCGGCCACCTTGCCAGAGACGACCCGGGCGCCGCCAGGACTACGTCATCGGGCGGGGCCGGGCGCTATACCAACGCTATACCAAGCGCTATAGCCGGCCCTGCTGGGCCGCCAGGAAGATGCGTTGATAGTCCTCGGCCGTAAAGGCGATGGGATTACTTGCCGCGGACGGGTCGACCACCGCCATCTCGCCGATCTTCACCGCCTCGGCGTCGTCGATGCCGATGGCCGCCAGGTCGTGGGGGATCGCGAGCCGCTCGCGCAGCTCGAGCACCCAGTCGATGGCGCTTGAGGTGCCCGGCTGGCGGATATCGAGATAGCGACACAGGCGCACCATGGGCTCACCGATGGCGCGCTCGTTGGCCTTGAGCACATAGGGCATCAGGATGGCGTTCAAGGTGCCATGGTGGGCGTCGTACAGCGCCCCCAGTGGATGGGCCAGGGCATGCATGGCGCCGAGCCCCCGCTGGAAGGCGGTGGCGCCCATGCTCGATGCCACCAGCATGTTGAGCCGGGCCTCCAGGTCGTCGCCGTGGGCGTAGGCCCGGGGCAGATAGTCACGGACCCGGCGCATGCCCTCCACCGCGATGCCCTCGGCCATGGGGTGATAGCCCGGCGCGCACCAGGCCTCCAGACAGTGGGACAGGGCATCCATACCGGTAGCGGCGGTAACCGCAGGGGGCAGGCCCACGGTCAGGGTCGGGTCCAGGATCACCCGGGCCGGCACCATGCCGGGGTGGAAGATGATGCGCTTGACCCGCTCGGCCTCGTCGGTGATCACCGAGGCGCGTCCCACCTCCGAGCCGGTACCGGCGGTGGTCGGCACCGCCACCAGCGGCACGATGGCGTCGCCGTCGGCGTTCTTCCAGTTGTCGCCGACGTCCTCCAGCGACCACAGCGACAGGCCGTCGCGCTGATTGGCCATCAGCGCCACCGCCTTGGCCGCGTCGAGTCCGGAGCCTCCGCCGAAGGCGATCACGCCGTCGTGTTCCCCCTGGCGGAAGGCATCGACGCCGGCGATGACGTTGGCACCGGTGGGATTGCCCTTGATCTCGGCAAACAGCCCCGCCCTGAGTCCTTCGCCGGCGCAGTGATCGAGCACTTCGCGCACCATCGGCAGCGCCGCGAGCCCCGGATCGGTGATCAACAACGGCGCCGTCATGCCAAGCTCTCGGCACTGGGCTGGCAGATCACGAATTCGACCGGCGCCGGTGAGGATGGCCGAGGGGTAGTTCCAGCTGGTGGTGTAGCGGCTGATATCGCTCATGGTTGCCTCAGGCGTGTTTCAGGTGGAAGGACTTGGGCCGGGTCAGGCTGTCGAAGCCGAGCCGCGACAGCGAGCAGCCGCGCCCCGAATGCTTGACGCCGGTCCAGGCCAGCTCCGGGTCCAGATAGTCGCAGCGATTGACGAAGGCGGTACCCACCTGAAGCCGCGCGGCCAGCGCTTCGCCGGCGACCAGGTCGCGGGTGAAGATCGCCCCGGTCAGGCCGAACTCGGAGTCATTCATCAAGGCGATGGCCTCGTCGTCGCCATCCACCGCCATCACCCCGACCACCGGGCCGAAGCTCTCCTCGCGCATCACCGCCATGCTGTGGTCGACCCCGGTCAACAGCTGTGGCGCCAGATAGGCGCTGCCGGGGCGCGACAGCGGATAGTCGCCGGGGTCGATCCAGGCGCGGGCGCCGGCGGCCACCGCGGCCTCCACCTGGCCCCGCACGAAGTCGGCGGCGGCGGGCTTGACCACCGGTCCCAGGCTGGTGGACGGGTCGCAGGGGTTGCCGAGCCTGAGCTGCTTGAGCCAGGCCACCGCCCGTTCGACAAAGTCATCGAAGATGGCGCGCTCGACGTAGATCCGCTCGATGCCGCAGCAGCTCTGGCCCGAGTTGAAGAAGGCGCCGTCCATCACCCCTTCCACCGCGCTGTCCAGGTCGACGTCGGCACGCACATAGGCGGCGTCCTTGCCGCCGAGTTCCAGCGCCGTGGCGATAAAGCGCCCGGCGGTGGCGGCTTCGACGGTGCGACCACCGCCCACCGAGCCGGTGAAGGACACATGGTCGATGCGAGGGTCCCCCATCAGGGTCTCGGTGGCCTGGTGGCTCAGGTGCAGGTACTGGAACACCCCCTCGGGGATACCCGCCTCTCGGGCGGCCTCGACCATGCGCTCGGCACACAGCGGGGTCTGGGCGGAGTGCTTGAGGATCACCGCATTGCCGGCGAGGATCGCCGGCACCACGGCGTTCACCGCGGTCATGTAGGGGAAGTTCCAGGGCGCGACGATCAGCGAGACGCCCAGCGGTTCGCGGCGAATGTAGCGGGTAAAGCCGGGCTTGTCGGCCAGGCGCAGGGGCGAGAGCGCCTCAGGCGCCATGGCGATCATTGCCCGGGCGCGCTCCTCGAAGCCGCCGATTTCCCCGCCGCCCTGAGAAATGGGCCGGCCCATCTGCCAGCACAGCTCCTCGGCGTGCTGATCGCGCCGGGCGACGAAGGCGTCCACCATCGCACTGCACAGGCGGCAGCGCTCGGCGACGTCACGTTCGCGCCAGTCCTGCTGGGCCTCGACCGCGCGGGCCAGGGCCGTTTCGATCTCGGCCGCACCGGCCTGCTCGCGCTCCACGTACACCGAGCCGTCCACCGGCGATATCGTCTGTTGAATGGCCATGCAGTTCTCTCGTCTGTCGGTTGGCGGGATGCCGGGATGCCGGGCATCCGCGTCAGATGATCTCGATGCCGTTCTATCGTCCGTCGATCGGCATGATGCCGGGCATCCGCGTCAGATGATCTCGAAGTAGCGATCGAGCTCCCAGTCGGTGATATGCCGACGGAATTCGCGCTCCTCCCACTCCCGGGTGGCGGCAAAGTGCTCGACGAAGTCGTCGCCAAAGAGCCCGCGCGCCGGAGTCGATGCCTTGAGCCGCTGGGCCGCCTCCCACAGGGTTCGCGGCAGCGCCTGGTGCTCGGGATGGTCGAGCTCGTAGGCGTTGCCGGTGACCGCGGTATCGGGCTCGAGCCCCTGCTCGATGCCATAAAGGCCGGCACCGATGGCGGCGGCCAGCGCCAGGTAGGGGTTGGCGTCGGCGCTGCCGAGCCGGTATTCGACCCGCTGGGACTTGGCGCTGCCGGGGATCACGCGCAGGGCGGTGGTGCGATTCTCGACGCCCCAGGTGGCGTCCGTCGGCGCCCAGAAGCCGGGAATTAGCCGGGTGTAGCTGTTGATGGTGGGGGCGAACATGGCCAGAAACTCCGGCATCAGCCGCTGCTGGCCGGCGACGAAGTGACGCTGGATGGCGCTCATGGAGTGCTCGGCGTCGGCGTCGTAGAAGGCCGACTCGCCGCTCTCGAGGTGCTTTAACGACAGGTGGATATGGCCGCTCTGGCCGGGATAGTCCGGCGACCACTTGGCCATGAAGGTGGCCATCAGGCCGCGTCGCTGGGCCCACACCTTGGTGAAGGTCTTGAACAGCGCCGCCTTGTCGCCGGCGGCCAGCGCCTCGTCGACGCCGATGGCGGCCTCGAGCACGCCTGGCCCGGTCTCGGTGTGCAGCCCCTCGATGGGGAAGTCCATGCGCTGGGACAGCTCCAGCAGCTCGTGGTAGAGCTCGGCATGCACCGAACTCCTGAGCATGGAGTAGCCCATCATGTCCGGGGTCAGCGGACGCAGGTTGCGAAAGCCCTTCTCGCGCACCGATTCCGGCGTCTCCTGGAACATGAAGAATTCGTACTCCAGCGAGCCGTGTACCGAGAAGCCCATCTCAGCGGCCCGGCCCAGCACCCGCCGCAGCAGGCCACGCGGACAGATCGCCTCGGCCCGCTCGGTGAATTCGGCCATGAACAGCAGCATGTCGCCTTCAAAGGGTACCTCGCGACAGCTCTCCGGCAGCACGCGCAACTGGGCGTCGGGATAGCCGGTGTGCCAGCCGGTATAGCGCGTGTTGTCGTACAGCTCGTCCTTGCTGTCCCAGCCCAGCACCACGTCGCAGAAGGCGAAGCCGCCGTCGAGGGCGGCAAAGAACTTGTCGCGGTGCATGTACTTGCCGACCATCACCCCGTCCAGATCGAGGAAACCGATCTTGACGTGGGAGAGGTTGCGCGCCTCGACCACCCGGCGGACGTCATCCGCCGTGCGCACGTCCCTGGGATTGAGTCCTGACATCGATCACCCTCCTCATGGGCGAAGGAACAAAGGCGAAGAAACAACGGGCCGACCTTGATTGCCGGGCCGGCCCGCAACGCCCGATATCTACCGAGAGTGTCAGCTGTAGCGGTAGGGAGGTCCCGCCTGCTGCATGGTCTGACGATAGTCCTTGAGGATCTGCACCACCTTGGCGTTGCGCTCGCTCTGGCCTGCGATCTCGTCCCAGAAGCTCAGCGCCTCGTCCTCGATGGTCTGCCACTCGCTTTCCGGGATCGAGGTCAGCTCCAGCTTGCCGCCCTGGGTGCGGTAGTGGGCCTCGCCCCACCAGTACCAGTGCTGACGATAGTAGTGAGAGCTGTCCATGCACATTCTGAACAGCGTCTTCAGGTGATCCGGCAGCTCGTTCCAGCGCTCGCTGTTGGCGAAGTAGGAGCCGGCCCAGGCGCCGGAAATATTGTTGGTCAGGTAGTAGCTGGAGACGTCAGCCCAGCCCACGGTGTAGGCCTCGGTGATGCCGGCCCAGGCGATGCCGTCGAGTTCACGAGTCTGCATGGCGACCTCGATGTCCTCCCAGGGCAGGGTCACCGGCACCACCCCGAAGCGGGTCAGGAAGCGCCCGGCGGTGGGGAAGGTGAAGACCCGTTTGCCCTCCAGGTCCTTGATGCTGCGAATCGGCTCCCGGGTGACAAAGTTGCAGGGGTCCCAGCTGCCGGAGCCGAGCCAGGTCACTCCCTCGATCTCGCCGTAGGCCTCCTCCCAGATTTCCTTGAGACCGTAGTGGTTGAACAGGGTCGGCACGTCCAGGCTGTAGCGCGAGGCGAACGGGAAGTAACCGCCGAACACGGAGACGTCGACCGGAGCATTGATCGAGTCGTCGTCGCTCTGTACCGCGTCGATGGTGCCCCGCTGCATCGCCCGAAACAGCTCGCCGGTGGGCACCAGCTGGTCGGAGAAGTACAGCTCGATCTCCATCTCGCCGTTGGCGGCCTTGTTGAAGGCCTCGATGGAGGGCTTGATCACGTGCTCCGCCAGGGCTGGTCCTGCGTAGGTCTGCAGTCGCCAGCGGATCGGCGTCTTCGACTGGGCGTGGACGTAGGGGGCGGCCAGGGTGCCCGCCCCCACGGTGGCGGCGGTGGCGACACCGGCCTTCTTGAGGAAGTCGCGACGATTGGTCATCCGTTCTCTCCCGTTTTCGTTGTTGTTGCCTGACGTTGCGTCCGTAAAGGACGCCTGTTGTCGTCTTCTCCTGCCTTCTTTAAAGCTCCTTGCTTCACATCCCTGTCTGCCGGGCCAAGACTGCGACAGTCCTGCCTCAGTAGTCCCTGAACAGACCCGGCAGCCATAGCGCCAGCTCGGGAAACGCGGTGATCAGCGCAAGCCCCGCCAGCATGATGGCGACGAACGGCCAGACGCTGCGGTAGATGTCGCCGAGACTGATCTCCGGCGGGGCCATGGCGCGCATCAGAAAGAGGTTGTAGCCAAACGGTGGGGTCATGTAGGCGATCTGCACGGTGATGGTGTAGAGCACTCCGTACCAGATCGGGTCGAAGCCCAGTGTGATCACCAGCGGCACGTACAGCGGCGCCACGATCACCAGCATGGCGGTGTCGTCGAGGAACATGCCGAGCAGAATGTAGGACAGCTGCATCATCACCAGGATCTGCCAGGGGGTGAGGCCGAACTGGTCGAGGAATACTGACTCGATGGCGCGCACCGCGCCGAGACCATCGAACACCGCGCCAAAGCACAGCGCCGCCAGGATGATCCACATGAACATGCAGGTGATGCCGAGCGAGCGGCGCACCGTGGTCTCGATTACCGCCAGCGTCAGACGGCGCTTGAACGCCGCCGCCAGGGTCGCCGACAGCGCCCCCACCGCGGCGCTCTCGACCAGGCTGGTGACGCCCATCACGAACAGCCCGGTCATGAAGAAGAAGATTGCCAGCGGCATGATGCCCGCGCGCAGAAGCTTCAGCTTGTCGGCGGTGGACAGGTTGCGCTCCTCCGGCGGCAGCGCCGGCCCCAGGCTCGGCTGCAAGCGACAGCGCACCACGATGTAGATGACGAACATCGCCGCCAGGATCAACCCGGGGATGGCTCCGGCCAGCCATAGCTGGCTGACCGGCTGTCGCGCGATCATGCCGTAGAGCACCAGCACCACGCTGGGCGGCACCAGGATGCCAAGCGAGCTTCCGGCCTGGATCACCCCGGTGACCATGATCTTGTCGTAGCCCCGACGCAGCAGTTCCGGCAGGGCGATGGTGGCACCGATGGCCATGCCGGCCACACTCAGTCCATTCATCGCCGAGACTACCACCATCAGCCCGATGGTACCCACGGCGAGCCCGCCCTTGAGCCCGCCCATCCATACGTGGAACATCTCGTAGAGTTCGGAGGCGATGCCCGACTCCGACAGCATGTAACCCATGAAGATGAACAAAGGCAGGGTCAACAGCGGATACCAGTTCATCAACTGGATGGCGGCGCTGAACGGCATCTCCATGCCGCCATCGCCCCACAGCAAGAGCGCCGCCGCCGCGCCGACGAAGCCGATGACGCCGAACACCCGCTGTCCGGTCAACAGCAGCAACATCATCGAAGAGAACATCGTCAGCGCGATCATTTCATAGCTCATCGATCGCCCTCCGTCCCTGGCTCTGGCTTAGAAACAGCAACATCATCGACGCTCTCGACAAAGGCAGCGTAAGCGCGATCATTTCATAGCTCATCGATCGCCCTCCGTCCCTGGCTCTGGCTCTGGCTCTGGCTCTGGCTCTGGCTTAGAAACAGCAACATCATCGACGCTCTCGACAAGGGCAGCATAAGCGCGATCATTTCATGGCTCATCGATCGCCCTCCCCGTCCTTCCCGTCCT
The DNA here is from genome assembly GCF_040147045.1 of Halomonas sp. EF61. Taxonomy (NCBI): domain Bacteria; kingdom Pseudomonadati; phylum Pseudomonadota; class Gammaproteobacteria; order Oceanospirillales; family Halomonadaceae; genus Halomonas; species Halomonas sp. EF61. Next base: position 165,469 of record NZ_JAMSHM010000001.1, read on the forward strand.
TCCCGTCCTTCTCCCCATCGCTCTGCTCGAGCGGGTGTCCTCTCAGCACGGCGATATCCTTGAACAGGGTCGAGAGGCACTGGGCGAGCATCAGCGCCACCCCCAGGGTCATGATGATCTTGATCGGCGCCAGCGGCGGCGCCCAGGAGCTGTAGTTGGTCTCGCCGTACTTGATCGCGTAGCTGGTGCTGGAGATGCCGCCGGCCAGCAGGGTGGCGAGGAACACCAGCAACAGCAGCATGGTCAGGACGTCGCTCATGGCCTTGGCCCGTGGCGACAGTCGGGTATAGAAGAGATCCATGCGCACATGGTCGTCGAGCTGCATGGAGTAGGCGCCGCCCAGCAGAAAGTAGGCGACCATCAGGAACTGGGAGACCTCGACGCCCCAGATCAACGGCCGATCAAACAGGGTGCGCGAGAGCGAGGCGTAGAGCAGGACCCCGATCATCACGAAGATCAGGTACATGACGATACGACCGATACGCCGATTGAATCGGTCCACGTAGCGGACGTAGAGACGAATGGCTGCCGGCATGGGCGCTCCCGGACACAAGAGGAATCTCCTGAGTCTTGGCCCAGCCTGGCCGGACGTGCCAGTTGCATCGACTTCAACGACGTGATGACTATCGAAGCTTTCGATACTGCTCAAGCAAAGTGCAGAGAAAAGCAGCCACTGCACCGAAACCGGCCATGAAACTGGCCATCGCCGGGAATATCCTCACACGGAAGTGACGATCTGCTCCTCGACCCAGGGCAGCTCCTCGGTGAGCGTGGCACGAAAGTCGCCGTCCAGCAGGCGGCGGGCGTCCCGCGCCAGCTGCCCAGGCAAGCCACCGAGTTCGTCGCGCCTGGCGACCAGCGTCAACGAGCGCTTGAGCGGCGCCAGCGGCAGCGCTTCGATACGCACCCTGAGCTGATCGAGCCCCGCCTGATACAGGCACAACGGGGTCGTCACGGTAAAGCCGACGCCGTCGCTCACCGCCTTGAGCAAGGCGCAGGTGTTGTCCAGGTGCAGCCGCGCCGGCAGCTCCACACCGGCCAGGCGCAGGTGGCGCTCGATACTCTGGCCGATCAGCGACTGTGGCACGTAGCGCACGAAGTCGAGCTGACGCGATAGCCAGCGCAGATTGTCAGCGGGCCCCTTCCAGCTCGCCGGCAGCACCAGCACAAAGGGCTCGTCCAGCACCCTGTGACGCTCCAGGCCGTCATAGTTTTCCAGCCGATCGTCGGAGATGATCACGTCCACGTGCCGCGTCAGCAGCGAGTGCCCGTGCATGTGCGAAAGCCCGGTGGTCAAGGTGTAGTCACGGGTGTGGCGGCGGATGACGTCGATCAGCGGCTTGCCCACGGCGGTGGCCAGCGAATCCACCAGCGCCAGGCGCATCTGATGCAATTGACCGAAGGCGCCGGTGATCAGTTCGCGGCGGGTATCCCGGGCCTCGCCCAGCAGACGGCGGGCACGGTCATAAAAGAAGCGCCCGGCGCTGGTGGGCTCCAGCGGCCGCGAGCGGCGCTCGAACAGCGCCAGCCCCAGGCTCTCTTCGAGGGTCGCCAGACAATGCGACACCGACGACTGGGTCAGGCCGAGCGCCTCGGCGGCGGCGCTCTGGCTACCGCGTTCCAGGGTCTCGACGAAGATTTCCATACTGCGCAGGTCGAAGCCGAAGCCATTCTTCATGGCGTCTCCTCGGTGGTGATGTTGTTATTGTCTCGGCGCTGTTGTCGGCTCTTGCAGGGGCTGTCGCAGGGATCCTTGACCCGGTGCTGATCCTGATCGGTGTCGAAGCTCTACTCTAACTCCTGCGGAACTTGTCGGTCCGGCACAAGTCTACCCTGGCAAGCCGAACAACAGGGAAGTCCGATGACCTACGTCGCCAGCGCCAGCTACCACGAACGACCGTCCTCCCACTGGACCGGCTGGGGCCAGTGGATCGCGCTTGTCACCATGACCCTGGACCACCTGGCACGCTACCTGGCCACCGACGCCTGGCACCTTGGCTGGGTCGACTCGAGCGTGGGCCGTATCGCCTTTCCACTGTTCGCCGGCATGGTCGCCTGGCACGGGCTGTTCAATACCCGTGATCCGCTGCGCTACGCGCGCCGGGTGATGATCATCGGTCTGCTGGCCCAGTTACCCTACCAACTGATGCCCCGCGAGGCGCTGTTTCAGCTCAACATCTACTTTACCCTGGCGCTCGGGCTGATGGCCGGCCACTGGCTTGAGCAACTGACCCGGCGACAGGAAGCTGGAGAGCTGGGCCATGTACGCCTGGCGCTGGAAACCCTCGGCGTGGCAACCGGCTGGTACTTTGCCGGCTTCTGGGTCGAATACGGCCACCATGGCCTGTTGCTGGTGCCGTTTTTCATGCTCGGCATGGGCCAGCTCCATCGTACCGACGACGCCCTGCTCTCGCGCCTGCTGGCGGTGGTCGGCTGCCTGCCGCTGCTGCTGGTGGCAGGCATGATGAACAGCTCCGACATGGCCAAGTCGGTGACCGTGGCCACGGTCCTGGCGGTACTGCTGCTGGCCGCTGGTGCTCACCGGCTATGCCGCGCGCCCGGCATCGTCATGCCGCGGCGGATGTGGCTCGCATGGTATCCGGCCCACTTCGCGGTGATCGCCGCCATCCTGTTGTGGACCGGCAACGCCCAGATAATGTAACGGCACCGGCAACGGTCAAAGAACCCGCCAAGGTGGCTCGCCTGCTCTTGATACCCCCAGGCCCACTTCGCGGTGATCGCCGCCATCCTGTTGTGGACCGGCAACGCCCAGATCATGTGAACCCGCCAAGGTGGCTCGCCTGCTCTTGGTACCCCCAGGCCCACTTCGCGGTGATCGCCGCCATCCTGCTGTGGACCGGCAACGCTCAGATAATGTAACGGCACCGGCAACGGTCAAAGAACCCGCCAAGGTGGCTCGCCTGCTCTTGATACCCCCAGGCCCACTTCGCGGTGATCGCCGCGATCCTGCTGTGGACCGGCAACGCCCAGATCCTCTAGGCGTCCTGCGCCGGCAGCGCGAAGCGGCTTCTCTGTTCCATCAAGAAGACCTTGAAGGCCTGCCAGGCCGGGCTGCGGTAGCGGTCCGGATGCCACACCAGCGAGAAGTGGCGGGTCAGCGGCAGGTCATGTGACAGCGCCAGCAACTCCCCTCGTTCGAGCTCTCCCCGCACGCTCAGGTGCGACAAGCAACCCAGTCCCAGGCCCGCCGCCACAGCCTGCTTGATCGCCTCGTGCTGCCCCAGCTCCATGCGTACCTTGAGCCTCGGCACCCGGGGCAGCACCGCCGCCTCGAGCACCTCCCGGCTGCCGGAGCCGATCTCGCGCAGGATCCACGACTGCTCGATCAGATCAGCGTCCTCGACCCGGCCCTTGGCCACCAGCGGATGTCCGGGCGCGCAGACGATCACCATATGGTCCTCGCACCACACTTCGCTGGCGAGCCCCGGCTCGTGACAGCGCCCCTCGATCATCCCCAGATCGGCGTCGAAGCGCTGAACCTCGGAGATCACCTCGCCGGTATTGCGCAGCCTCAGGCGCAGGTCGACCCCCGGATGCAGCCCGCCGAACTCCCCGGCCAGCGGCGGCAACAGATAGGTGCCGATGGTGGCGCTGGCGGAGATCGCCAGGCTGCCGTGGAGCTCGTCTCCCGGTTCCTCGGCGGCGGCGATCAGCTCGCCCAGATCATCCAGCAGCTGTTCGGCGCGCGGCAGCAGCCGATGGCCCATGTCGTTCAGGCCAAGCCGCCTTCCCGGGCGTTCGAACAGGGTGACACCAAGCTGACGCTCCAGGTCTGCCAGCGCCTGGCTGGTCGCCGACTGGGACAGGCTCAGTTGCCTGGCCGCGGCGCTGACGGTTCCCAGCCGGGCCACCGCCACGAAGACCTCGAGCTGGCGCAGGGTGATATGGGAGCGGGTGGGACTGTCTGGCGAGAAACTCATCACGGTGCTCGACGGTTGCAGGGAAGATGGCGGGGAAACGACAACGGCTCCTATATCGGCTCAGCTTATAACAGGTTTCGTTATTACACGATAATCATCTGGTATATCCACGCCTAGAATCTCCCTATCGAACCGACGCCTCAGGCTCCACCCAGACGAGCCGGTAGCGACGATACCCTGACACGAAGAGGAGATCCGCTCATGTGGCAAGGACTTGCGCTATGCGCACTATTGACGCTGGCCGGGCAGGCCATCAGCCGACTGCCCGGTATCGCCGACGCAGGCGTCAGTCCGCTGGTGTTCGCCCTGCTGCTGGGCATCGTGGTCGGCAATCTGCCGCTCAAGCGCACCGTCGAGGGCGCCCAGCCGGGGCTCGCCTTCGCTACCCGCTGGCTGCTGCGCGGCGGCATCGTGCTGTTCGGCCTGTCGCTGACCTTCGCTCAGGTGGTCGGACTCGGGCCCAAGGTGCTGCTGCTGGACGCGCTGATCATCACCGCGGTACTGCTGGTCGGCTACCAGATCGGCACCCGGGTGCTCGGCATGGATCGCGAGACCACCCTGCTGACCAGTGCCGGCAGCGCCATCTGCGGCGCCGCTGCGGTGCTCGCCACCGAGTCGACCATTCGCTCGAAGCCGGCAGCGGCGTCCATGGCGGTGGCCACGGTGGTGCTGTTCGGCTCCCTGGCCATGCTGACCTACCCGCTGCTGTATCCGTGGCTGGGCATGGACGAGGGACTGTTCGGGGTCTATATCGGCGCTACCGTGCATGAGGTGGCCCAGGTGGTCGCCGCCGGCGACGCCGTCGGCCCGGATGCCCTGGCCAACGCGGTCATCGTCAAGCTGGTGCGGGTGATGCTGCTGGTGCCCTTCCTGCTGGTGGTCGGCCAATGGTGGCTGCGTCAGCCGACCCAGGAAGGCGCCGAGGCCGGCGCTCAGGGCGCACACAAGGCCAAGCTGGTGATCCCCTGGTTTGCCCTCGGCTTTATCGCCATGGTCGGCGTCAACAGCGTCATCACCCTGCCCGCGCCGCTGCACTCGGGTCTGGTGCTGGCCGGCCAGATCGCCCTGACCATGGCCATGGCCGCGCTTGGCATCAACACCCGGATGTCTCGCCTCAAGGCACTCGGCGTGAAGCCCTTTCTGCTCGCCCTGATCCTGTTTGTGCTACTGGTGGTTGGTGGCGGGATGGCCAGTGCCCTGCTGATGGGCTGACCGGATCGATGGACCGGGCAGGAACCCGATACACAGCGAAGAAGGCGGCCTTGCGGCCGCCTTCTTGCGTGGTGCTGATCCATTATTGAGCAGCGAGAGACTTGCATCCTCGACATGCCCCCTGCTACAGGGAGAATTCCTCGCCGTCGTAGGACGTCTGTACCTCGATGCTTCCTTCGACGATCTCGGCGGCGAGGCGATCGAGTTAGGCGACGATGTCGTCCTCGACCCAGGGCGCCAGCGACAGACGCACCGCCTCCGGGTTCTCCAGGCCGATACGCACCACCTCACCCGAGCTCCAGCTGCCCTCCTTGACCGCCTCGGCAGCTACAAAACCTGCCATGGACACGTTGGCGATGGCGGAGCCGGCGAACACCTCCGGGTAGTCCTCATGCCACTCGCGCACATTGCCGAACTGCCAAACGCCTTCGGCCTCCTGCATCGCCTCGATGGCCCCTTGGCGACCTGCGTTGAGCATGGTGAAGATGATATCGGCACCGGCATCGATCTGGGCGCTGGCCACGTCATGGGCCAGTGCCACGTCGTCCTGATCGCCGGCGAAGATGGTGAGGAAGTCGGCGTCCGGTCGGGTATGCTGCAGACCGTGGTAGAAGCCCCCGCGACCCTTGAGACCCGGAGTGACGCGAATCCCCGAGATATGGCCCACCACGCCGCTTTGGGTCAGCAGACCCGACGCTGCACCGGCGAGCCAGGCGGATTGCTCCTGAAGGACCTCATAGCTCGACACATTGTCGCCGGTGACATCCCCCTGGGTGACGGAGAACAGCACCTCGGGATAGTCCGCGGCCACCGTCATCACCGCCTCGGAATTCTGACCGCCGTGGGCGATGATCAGGTCCGGCCCGGCATCCGCCAATCGCCGCAGGGCGGCCTCAAGCGCGTCGGGCTCCGGCGCTATCCCGTCCTCGTAGCTGATCTCGGCGCCAAGTTCGGCCTCGATGCGCTCGAGTCCACGGTAACCCGCCTCCATGAAGCCGCCGTCATCCTTCTGCCCAGGCAATAGCATGGCCACCTCGAAGGCATCCGCCACGGCCAGGGAAGGCGAAAGCGAGAGACCACACAGCGCCGCCATGTATCCAACTTTGCGAATCATCGAACACCTCATTACTTATTTTTGTATACAGAACGCATCAACTACTCTAGCGCCGCGGTGGCGTCATCGCCACCCCGAAACAACGACGGGCCCCGTGTTGGGGCCCGTCGTGGAGGAGGCGAAACAGCGCCTGGCTCAGTCTTCGAAGCTGAAGCGCACCTCGGGCGCGTCCGGCACCAGGGCGGCGCATTCGCGCACCCGCTCGAGCAGGCTCGCGTGATCGTCGGCGACCAGGTTGATGTGACCAAGCTTGCGACCGGCGCGCTCGCTCTTGTCGTAGCGATGAAGATGAGCGTCGCGCATGGCCAGCACCTGGCTCGGCTCGGGCTCGCGTCCGATCACGTTGACCATGCAGGTCGGCGCCCGGGCACTGGTGTCCCCCAGCGGCAGGCCCTGGATGGCACGCAGATGATTCTCGAACTGGCTGGTCACCGCGCCATCCATGGTCCAGTGGCCGGAGTTGTGCACTCGCGGTGCCATCTCGTTGGCCAGCAGGCTGCCGTCGGCGCACTGGAACAGCTCCAGGGTCAGCACACCGACATAGTCCAGCTCATCCAGCAGCGCCCGGATGTATTCATCGGCGGTGTGCTGGACGCTATCGTCGAGATCCGGCATCGGCGCCAGCGAGTAACGCAGGATGCCATCGACATGGACGTTTTCCGCCATGGGATAGAACACCACCTCACCGTCGCGTCCGCGCACGGCGATGATCGACACCTCGCGCACGAAGTCGACGAAGGACTCGACGATCAACCGCGGGTGATTGATGCGCTTCCAGGCATCGGCCGCTTCCGCCGGGTCCTTGAGCACCGCCTGCCCCTTGCCGTCATAGCCCTCGGTGATCGACTTGGCCACCACCGGCGTGCCCAGCTCACGAGCGGCGGCTTCCAGCGACTCGGCGCTGTCCACCAGGCGATAGGCCGGCGTCGGAATACCCAGTCGATCGAACAGCGCCTTCTCCTCGGCCCGATTCTGACACACCCGGATCGCCTCACTGCCGGGGTAGACCGGTTTCTCGGCTTCGATCGCCTGGACCAGCGACACCGGCAGGTGCTCAAACTCGTAGGTGACCAGGTCGACGTCTTCGAGGAAGCTCTGGACGTGCTTCTGGTCGGTATCGATCATCACCTCACCGATCCCGGCGCTGGGGTGGCCGGTGGTATCGAGAAAGCGGAACCGGTTGGCCAGCGGATAGCCGGCCAGCGCCAGCATACGGCCGAGCTGTCCGGCCCCGAGAACGCCAATCTTCATGACTTGCTCCTGTTTTCCTGCGGGTACACGACGCCGTTCAGCCCTGGCGAGTCTCGGGCGGACGAGGATCGGGATTGTCGAGCACGGTCTGGGTCTGCTCGGCGCGGAAGGCCTCGACGGCCTCGCGAACCTGGCTGTCCCCGAGACCCACGATCTGGGCTGCCAGGAGGCCAGCATTGGTAGCACCAGCCTTGCCGATGGCCAGGGTGCCGACGGCGACGCCGCCCGGCATCTGGGCGATCGACAGCAGTGAATCCAGTCCCTTGAGCGCCTTGGACTCCACCGGCACGCCGAGCACCGGCAGCGCGGTCTGGGAGGCGACCATGCCGGGCAGGTGCGCTGCACCGCCGGCCCCGGCGATGATCACCTGAATACCACGCTCGGCGGCGCCCTTGGCGTAGTCGAACAGCAGATCCGGGGTGCGGTGGGCGGAGACCACCTGGGTCTCGTAGCTCACGCCGAGGCGCTCGAGCATGGTCACGGCGTGTTCCATGACCGGCCAGTCGGACTTGGAACCCATGATCACGCCGACCCGGGGCGCTGGGGAAGTGGATGACATCGGCAACTCCTCGAAGAAACGACGGCGCCGCGGCAAAGAAATCGCCACGACAAGGGAACAATCGGGAAGCGGCATAGTCTAGCAGAGCCGGGGGAGCAGTACCTCTCCCTATGCGGAGACGTCGCCAGCCAGCGACAGCGCCTTTCACCCTGACTGCGCATTGGCCTGCTAGGGTAACGCTGCTGTCGCGGCCATCGCCGACACTCCACGCCGCCTGACAGGACGACCCGCTCACCCAAGGAGAGAGCCATGAAACCGACCCTGCTGCTTATTGCCGCCCTGACCTCCGGCCTGGCGCTGGCCGGTTGCGATGAGGGACAGAGCACCGCCAGCACCGCGCAGGAGGGCTCGAACGCCAGCCAGCAGAGCACCACCGAACAGGCGCAGAAAATGACGCTTGACGGTACCCTGAGCTTCGCCGAGGCCGGCCAGAGCCTGCCCGACAATGCCGAGGTCACGGTGTTGCTCAACGACGTTGCCCTCGCCGACGCCCCGGCCAGGACCATCGCCGAAACCACGGTGACCATCGAGCGCCAGGCACCGACCGACTTCTCGCTGAGCTACGCAAGCGACGCGGTGAACCCGCGCCACACCCACAGCCTGCGTGGCGAGATCCGCAACGACGAAGGTCAGTTGGTGTGGACCAGTACCGAAGCCACTCCGGTGGAAGTCGGTGCCGACGCCGACCAGCCGCCGGTGTCGGTGGTGCTGCGCCCGGTGGGTGCCGACGGCAATGCCCAGAGCGACAGCATGCAGAAGGCCCAGGAGGCGCTGCTGTCCAGCGGTGATGAACCCACCGCCGCCGAGAAGCAGGCCGTGGAAGAGGCCGACGCCGTGGCCGAACAGGCCGCCGGCATGCAGGAGCCCAGCCAGGGCGCCGCCGCGGCGAGCGGCGAAAATGCCGACACCGGTGCCAATACCGAGACGTCGTCCAGCCAGCCGCAGTAAGCGAGCGCCCTCGACGGACCGGCTCCTCCCGATACGACAACGCCGTGCCCAAGGGCACGGCGTTGTCGCTGTTGGCGGCTGCCCTGGCGCCGCTACGCTGTTGCCGGCGAGCGGCGGGCCTGCCAGAAGTTGAGGCTGATGATCGCCAGCATGACGGCGGCACCGGCGACGTCGAACACCAGCGACGACAGGAACACCCCGACGATCGCCGGCAGCAGCAGCACGCGCTGCCAGATCGCCATGCGGGTGAACAGATAGCCTTCCAGGGTGGCGGCGAAGGCGCCCAGCGCCAGAAGCCCGGTGAAGCCCTTCCAGATCAGCAGCCAGACCGGCCCGCCGACGATGATCTCGGGGTTGTAGACCATGAACAGCGGCACCAGGTAGAGGCCCTTGGCAAACTTCCACGACTGGAAGCTGGTCTCCATGGGCTTGGCCCCGGCGATGGCGGCCCCGGCGAAGCCGGCCAGCGCGATCGGCGGCGTCACGTTGGAGTCCTGGGAATACCAGAACACCACCAGGTGGGCGATCAGCAACGGCACCCCGAACTCATTGGCCAGCGCCGGTCCCACCAGCACGATCAGCACGATATAGCTGGCCGTCACCGGCAGCCCCATGCCCAGCACGAGACTCGCCAGCAGCACCATGATCAGCGCCAGCAGCAGGTTACCGCCCGAGAAAGCCAGCATCATGGCCGAGAACTTGAGGCCGAGACCGGTCAGCCCCACTACCCCGACGATGATCCCTGCCACCGCACAGGCCATGGTCACCGCCACGGCGTTGCGCGCACCGAGTTCGAGGCCTTCAAGCAACTTGAGCAGACCGTTGCGACAGGCCAGCCCCAGACGCTCGGCGGTCACCGGCTGCCCCTCGCCTGGCGCCACGAACAAGAACCACACCGCGAAACGCAGCACCGCCACCAGCAGCATGCAGACGATGGCGTAGTAGCCCACTCGCATCGGCGACATGTTCATCATCAACAGCCACACCAGCACCGCCAGCGGCAGCAGGAAGTGCCAACCGTGCTTGAGCACGTCGCTCATCTGCGGCAGCTCGTCCTTGGCCATGCCCTGCATACCCTCCTTGAGGGCGATGATATGCACGAACAGATAGACGGTGGCGAAGTACATGAAGGCCGGCAGGATGCTGACCTTGACCACCTCGAGATACGGCAGCCGGGTGTACTCGGCGATCAGGAAGGCACCGGCCCCCATCAGCGGAGGCATGATCTGGCCACCGGTAGACGCCGCCGCCTCGATGCCACCGGCCTGGTGGGGCTTGTAGCCCAGGCGCTTCATCAGCGGGATGGTAAAGGCGCCGGTGGTGACCACGTTGGCGATGGCACTGCCGGAGATCGAGCCCATGCCGGCAGAAGCGATGACCGCGGCCTTGGCGGGACCGCCACGCTGGCGTCCGGTGGCGGCGTAGGCCAGATCGATAAAGAACTTGCCCGCCCCGGTGATCTCGAGAAAGGCACCGAACAACACAAAGATGAAGATATAGGTCGCGGCCACCCCCATGGGCAGGCCGAAGATGCCTTCCTGCCCCAGGTAAAGCTGGCCCACCAGGCGATCGAGATTGTAGCCGCGATGCTCGAGGATGCCGGGCAGGAACTGGCCGAGCCAGGGTAACTCGCCACGGGGCCCGGCAAAGGCGTAGAGGATGGCGATCAGGCCGATGATGGTCATGCCCAGACCCACCGCGCGACGGCTGGCCTCCAGCACCGTGATGGTAGCGATGATGCCGACGGTGATGTCGGTCTGGCTCCAGAAACCGGCGCGATTGATGATCTCGTCCAGGAACAGCGCCATGTAGCCGCCGGTGATCATCGCCCCGATGAAGAACACAAGGTCGATCGCCCCACCCAGTACGCCCCTGTCACGCTTGGGACCGAACACCGGAAACATCAGGAACGCCAGCATCATCACCAGCGCGAGGTGGATGCTGCGCTGATAGAACAGCCCCAGCGGCTGAATCCCCGCCGAGTAGAGCTGGAACAGCGACAGGCCGACCGCCACCAGGGTGATCAGCCATAGGATGGTCTTGGGGTGGTTGGCCTGGCTGCCAGGCACCACCGGTGAAGCTGCCGTTTCGCTCATTGTCGTGATTCTCGTCAGGCCTTGCCGGCGCTTGGCCGGTCGGCATAATTCGGAATGCTGTCGCAGGTCGCCGGCCCCTCAAGGGGCCGAAGTGCCCACGCGGTTGGTGGCATCATTCGATAGCCTGGGCCAACGACAGGCTAGTCGCGCCGCTCGAGTCCAACGCTGACCAAACGCCCCGCCGCCAGATCGCTCAGGCTAATGGGCTTGGAGGCCGCCGGCACGGCCAGGGAGTCCCCGTCCGGACAGTCGGCCCGAGCCTTGATCAACGTCTCCAGGGTCGGCTCACCACGGCTGACCAGGCGATGATCGACGCGCTTGGCGCCGACCCTAAGCCGATAGCGATTGCCGGGGACGGGCTCGTCGATGTCCTCGATCCAGTAGCCGCCCTGACCGTCGCTGACCTGGCGTCCGCGCCCGGGCACGTGGTCGAGGCCCGCGGCAAAGTCCGGCAGGTGGCTACGTTCAAGCACCATGGCACCGCCGAGGTTGCGATAGCAGTCGAGCACCTCGAAGCCTTCTACCGAGTGGTTCCAGGCCAGGCACCAGCCGGCGCCATCGGGCATCGGCAGTTCCACCAGCGCGGCGCCCTCGGCGTCGCGCACGCTCAAGGTGAAAAGAGCATCGCAGTCGGCATCACTTGCCTGGCCAGCGCCCGCCACGGTCATCAGCGTGACCAGCCCAAGCGCAGGCAGGGCGAGCCCGGAGGCCCGCCCTGCCATGAATCGACGCCCCGCCATCAGGGACGCTGCTTGTCCTGCACCTCGGCACCGACTTCCTCGTAGTAGCGCAGTGCGCCCGGGTGGAAGGCGATGGGTGTGGAGTTCACCGAGAACTCGACGGTGGTGTCATTGGCCGCCGGATGGATGGCGATCAACTCGTCGGTCTGCTCGAACAGGGTCTTGGTGATCTGGTAGGCCAGTTCCTCGTCCATCTCGCTGCTGGCGATCAGCACGTTGGGTACGCCAAGGGTCTGCACCGCTTCTTCCATGCCTTCGTAGAGACCGGCCTTGAGCTCATAGAGTGCAAACACCGGTTCGTCCTCGCGCGCCTTGGCGACTTCCTCGTCGCTGAGGCCGATCAGCCGAACATCGCTGGTGGTGGCCAGGTTCAGAATCGAGCTGGTGGGCGGCCCCACGCTCCAGAAACCGGCATCGATATCGCCATCACGCAGGGCGTCGGCGGTCTCGTTGAAGTTCAAGCGGCGCGGGTCGAAGTCGTCGTAGCTGATGCCGTTGGCTTCGAGGATGGCGCGGGCGTTGAGCTCGGTGCCGCTGCCCGGCGCACCCACGGACACGACCTTGCCTTCCAGGTCATCCAGCGAGTCGATGTCGGAGTCGGCCATGGTCACGATCTGCACCGCATTGGGATAGATGGAGGCGATGGCACGAATGTTCTCGAGCTTGCGCCCCTCGAAGTCACCGGTACCGGTAGCGCCCTGGTGGACGGTGTCGGCCAGCGCCAGCGCCAGATCGGAGTCACCACGCCAGACCAGTCCCATGTTCTCCACCGAGGCGCCGGTCACTTCGGCCACGGCGTCGTAGCCGTCGACGTGCTTCTTGATCAGCTCGGCCAGGCCTCCACCGTAGGGGTAGTAGGTGCCGCCGGTTCCACCGGTGGCGATCGACAGCTGGCTCTGGGCCACGGCGCTGTGGCTGGCAACCAGCAGGGATGCCGTCAGGGCAAGGGTCAGTGCTCGCATGGTCTTCCTCCGTTCCTCGTGGGAACCGCTTAGAATTTATTGTGCGGAATTGAAGTGTCGATACAGCAATCGCCTAGGCAAGCTAGCAAGAGCCGGCCTCGCTTGCCACTGCAGACATTTCGACGTTTTTTATCTTTGTCTGCAATTCTCACAAGGTCTTAGAGACACTGGCCCGCCATCCTGCCCGTCGAACCCCCGAAGGGCGCGCTTCTCAGGGAGCTGGCGTCGCGCCGGCTTTTCACGCCTCAGCGTTGACTGTCGACCTGCTCGCGTACCTTGGCGACGATATGGGCACCGATCGGCAACGCCGAGGTCGCCGCCGGCGATGGCGCATTGCCTACGTTGATGGTGCGCGGCGTGTTGACGAACAGGAAGTCGTCAACCAGCTTGCCGTCTCGTGTCACCGCCTGGGCACGCACCCCGGCCGGGTAGGGCTTCAGGTCATCGAGGGTGAGACTCGGGCAGTACTTGCGCACCTCTTCCAGATAGCCACGCCGTGACAGCGAGTTCTTCATCTCGCGCATGCCAGGGCCCAGATGACGCCACAGCACCTTGAGAATACCCGGATGGCTGACCATGCCGACCAGATCCGCTGCCGAGACATCCCGCTTGCGATAGCCCTCGCGGGCCAGTGCCAGCACGGCGTTGGGCCCCACCGTCACGCTGCCATCGATCATGCGGGTAAGGTGGACGCCGAGAAACGGCATGCTGGGGTCCGGAATCGGGTAGATCAGATGATTGACGATGGCGTTGCGGTGCTCGGGCAACTGAAAGTACTCCCCGCGGAAGGGACAGATGGTGAAGCTCGGGGTCTGCCCCAGCATGCGCACCACCCGGTCGGCCATCAGCCCCGAACAACTTACCAGGTAGCGACTGCAGAAGGTCTCGGTGGTGGTGGTCACCACCACTTCCTGGCGACGTTCGTCGAGCCCGGTGACCTCACGGGAATAGCGGATCTCGCCACCGCGTCGCTCGAACTCGGCGGCCATGGCGCGAGTGACCTCGGCATAGTCGACAATACCGCTGGACGGCACGAAGATGCCGCCGACGCCGGTGATGTTGGGCTCACGCTCTGCAAGGGCACCGGCGTCGAGCCATTCACGCTCGAGCCCATTGGCTTCGGTGCGTTCCCACAGGGCCTTCATCCGCCCCAACTCCACCTCGTTGGTGGCGACCAGCAGCTTGCCGCAGCTGTCGTAGGCGATGTCGTGGGTCTCGCAGAACGCCTTGGTGGCACGGTTGCCTTCCAGACAGAAGCGCGCCTTGAGGCTGCCCGGTGTGTAGTAGACCCCGGCGTGTATCACGCCACTGTTGTGACCGGTCTGATGGCGAGCCGGACCGTCCTCCTTTTCCAGCAACAGCATGCGCTTTTCAGGATAGGCGTCCTTAAGCTGCATGGCGGTGGACATGCCCAGAATGCCACCGCCGATGATGATGAAGTCGTACATGGGGGTCTCGTAGTCCTTGGTCTTGCCCCGCCGCCGGGACGGGGCCGGATATATCCTGGGCGACCGGGTATCGCGGGGCCCATCACCCTAGAGTACCGCGTCGGGCCGTGCCCCGCTTCCCCCCTCTTCCCCGGAGGACACCTCAGCCCTGGCGCGCTCGCAGGGTGCTGCCACAGGTGAAGACACCGCGCTGGCGCATCAGCTCGCGTCTGAGCTGCGGGTGAGCCTTGAACTTGTCGCGACCGTGCAGCCAGAAGTGGTTGTTGATCAGCAGGAAGCTGCCGACCGGGTTGGGCAGGGAGATGACGCCGTCGCTCGACTCCAGCGAGTCGGACAGCTCGCAGAGCCAGTTGCCCTCCTCCAGATCACGTGGCTGGACGAACTGATCGATGTAGGCCATCACTGGGCGGCCATCACGGTCGACGTCGAATACCGGGTGAAAGACGTCGCGCACCACATTCTTGCTGGGCGGAGCCGACCAGCGCATCTCACTGAACGCCAGCGGGTGACGGCAGAACCGCTCCAGCTCGTGCCAGTCGTCCAGATGCAGCAGCCGCGAGTTGCCGCCTTCCATGTGCTGCTCGTCGATCTTCATCATCAGCACGTAGTCGGTGACCTGCTCGACGAAGGTGCCGTCGTTGTGAAGCTCCATCACCCGATGCGGCGCCCGCAGATAGCTGTCGGAGGTGTCGACATTCTCGACCACGAAGCGGGCATAGTACTGACCACTCATGGCATCGAAGTTGGATCGTCCGATCAGGTGGGCAACGGCGGTGGCAAACTTGACCATGTCCTCGGCCTGCTCGACCCGGTCCAGCCCTTCCGGCACGACCTGCAGCGCTCCCTGGCGACGGTCCAGCAGGATATTCGCCAGCCGCGGCCTGAGCGTTCCCTCGCACAGCTCATCGAGTATCCCCGCGACACGAAAACGCAGCATCGACTTGTACTCCAGCGCCTGAATCGGCCATTCGGCACAGGCGTCGAGGAAGGCAGCGACGACCGACCGCTCGACACGCAGCTCCTGCAGACGCTCGGAAGAGGTCGACGGGACCAGGGTGAACCCGCGCGGATCGCGTGCGCCAGGGGCGGTGGTCTGATCATCACGATCCTGAAGTTGGGCAGAGGCAAGGATGGACATGGCAGGGCTCCGTATTTGTTTTGACGTTTTGCCAAAATATCTACATTTTTATTTTTGGTCAACAAAAACCCGGCTGCCGCCGGGTTCTGACATTCTCGACAAGGTCCAGAGTTCTAAAAGCGTCCGCCGGGCGGCAAGATGCCGACCGGCGTTGCGGTCAAGGCGTCAGGTGCCTTCCAGCTCACGACGCATCTGTCGCTGGCTGTAGGCCGTGCCATAGCGGCGGCGGGACCACAGGTACAGGCAAAGCCCGGCGCCCATCCAGCCGGCGAACAGTCCCCACTCGATGGGTGACAGCGCCGAGGGGCTGCCGGGCAGGTAGAGCCCGATCAGTCCCAGCGACAGCACCACCGCCAGCCAGCCGACCAGGCGAGGATGGCTGACCTTGAACGGTCTTTCGAGTTCCGGCTCCTTGCGCCGAAGCACCAGAAACGAAATGGATACGAACAGGTAGGCGATGACGATGCCGAGACCACCGGCCACCACCAGCCACACCATGGCCTGGCGTCCCAGCAGAGGTGCCAGGCTCGACAAGGCTCCCATCAACAGGATGGCGTTGACCGGCGTCCTGTGACGAGGATGCAGCTTGGTCAGAAAGGCCGGCAGCATACCGCAGTGGGCCAGTGCATAGATGGCGCGCGAGCCACCGACGTAGAAGGCGTTCCAGCTGGTCAGGATGCCGGCGATACCCGCCAGCACCATCAGGTTGGCCGCCCAGGGGGTGTTGAACACCGCCCCCATGGCGTCAGGTACCGCCAGGGAGCTGTTCTCGAGCTCCGCCTTGGGCAGCATCAATGCCGTTCCCAGCACGATGAAGGCGTACCAGAACACCGCCAGGACCACCGACAGCATCAAAACCCGACCGATCTCGCGAAACGGCAGGTCGATCTCTTCCGCCGCCTGCGGGATGACGTCGAAGCCGACAAACAGGAAAGGAACCATGATCAGCACCATGGTAATCCCGCCCAGCACACCCTCTTCGGTGTTGAACAACGGCGTCAGCGAAGCGCTGCTACCCTCGAACAGGGCGCCGGTGATGAACATCACACCGACGGCCAGAATCAGCAGCGTCACCACCTTCTGCACCAGCGCCGCGGTGCGCACGCCAACATAGTTGATGGCCATCATGACCACCGAGCCGGCCACACCGACGGCAACCCAGGTGGCCTTGACGTCCCAGCCCGCCAGGGTCCACAGGTGACCGACGGCGTAGCCGGGGAACAGATGCTCGACCACGGTGGGCAGCGCTACCGCCTCGAAGGCCACCACGCTGAGATAACCCAGCACGATCGCCCAGGTACACAGAAAGGAGGCAAAATGGCCCAGGGCACGGTAGCTGTAGACGTGCTCACCACCGACCTGGGGCATCGCCGAAGCGAGCTCAGAGTAGGTCAGCCCCACCAGCACGATCACCATGCCGCCCAGCACGAATGCCAGTATGGCGCCAAGGCTTCCTGCCGAGGTGATGAAGCCACCCGTCAATACGATCCAGCCCCAGCCGACCATGGCACCGAAGGCCAGCGCCAGGACGTCCTTGCGGGCCAGCACTCGGCTCAGCTGGGCTCCGCCATTGCTGTTATTGTCCATGAGATAAACCTCTCGCCGCAGTGGTGCGTTCCCGCAGAACAGTGATTGTTGACCGGGGACAGGACGCACCGTTGAATTTATCAATCGCGCGTGCAACTTATCATGAGGATGTTTGCCGTCCGCAGCCTTCGTTTATACCTCTTTGGTCTAAGTTTGTAGGGCCTGCAGATGGCGCCATCGCCGTCAGCAGCAGTCTCCCGCGGCGTCTGCGGAATGAGGAGTTTTCGTCGCTGCGCCACGCCCAGAACGGACACCAAATTGGACTGGCAAGAGGGCAAAAAAGGTTGCATGCTGTAGGGGTCGAAAACGCCCATTGGAGTACCATGAGCACCGCAGATTCCTTGTCTCGAGCAGACGCTTCCGAACCGCCTCCTCGACGATGCCCTGACCTCGATGTCAGGGACCTGGAACAGCGCACACGACTGATGCGCATTGTTACGCGGCTTATCGCCGTATCTGATCTCGGAAGCCGCGAGATCGCACGCCGCGCGGGTCTCCCCATGCAGAAGATCAGTGATCTGCTGTCGGGACGACTGGAACACTTCACCTGCGACGAGCTGCAGGCCATTCGCCGCATCATCGACGATGGCCATCTGTCACTCTCCTGAATGGCCCGTGCTGGACGGCGCCCCGGAAGGCAATTCTGCCAGGGCGCCGCGTCTTGTTGGCGCGAGCCATTGCCCCACCTTTCCCCTTGATCTTCATGCCATGAGGAATCATCGATGCGCCGTCTGCTAGCGGCTTGTCTGCTATGTGTGTCTGCAAGCGCCCTGGCCGATGGCCAGGCCACCCTGGTCGATGGCAGTGGCGACCCCGAGAGCGCCGTCACCGCACGCTGGATCGGTGATCAACTGCGCCTGGACTTTCCCCGCCACGCGGCCAAGGGCTATCTGCTGTTGAGAGACGGCAAGGGCCACGTGGTCACCAACTTCGGTGGTCAGACGGTGGTGCTGGGCATCCGCGATGTTCAATCCATCGCCGGGCAACTCGGTGGCCAGGACCTGTCCGATCTCGGCAGTTACCAGGCCCAGCAGGTGCTGTCGCTGGAGCCTGTCGGCACGCGGGAAAGCGTCGCCGGCATCGAGGGCGAGGTCTATCGTCTTGACTGGATTACCCAGGAGGGCGATCGCCGAGAGGATGAACTGGTACTCAGCCAGCGACCGGAGGTCATCGAGCTTTTACGGGTCGTCGACCGCTATCAGAGCATTCTGTCGGGGCAACCGGACCCGGTGGCGGCAAGGCTCGAGCAACAGGGGCTCGGACTTCTGCGTTTTGGCGACAAGTTCCAGGTGGCCAGCCTGACGGCGACGTCGCCCGACCCTGCCCTGCTGGCATTGCCATCCCAGAGTGGCAACGTTGGTGAGCTGTTGCGTTCGGTCATTCAATAGACTTAGGCCCAGGCGCCAACTTTCCCCCTCTCCAGCACTAGATCCACAGCATACCTAGGATGGTGTACTTGATCGCGCACCGCGTGGAATAGGCGTGTGTCAATTGCGTGTAAAACCGCGAAAATGCGATGCACAAGTATCCAATCCACGATATATCTTGAAGGTAGCCTTCAAGACATGGTGTGGCCCCACGGCTCGATGTCGTTCCGTGGCGCGTCACACCCATCCAGTGAGAGTTGCCATGAGGCCAATCGACAAGTCCCTGCTGGAACAGATGCACATCAGCGAGGTCGAGATCCAGCGTCGCAAGGAATTCCTGAACCTCGACGAAGCCGATCTGGCGGATCTGGCAGCGCTCAAGCCCATCATCAACGAGCATATCGAGATCATCGTCGAAGAGTTCTACGAGCGGCAGACCGAGATCGACGAGATCAGCCTGCTGATCGGCGACTCCGAGACCCTGCAGCGACTGCGCTCGGCCCAGCGCCAGTACGTCCTCGACATCTTCACCGGCTACTACGACGCGGAATACGTCAACAGTCGGCTGCGCATCGGTCTGGTGCACAAGCGTATCGGCGTCGAGCCCAAGCTTTTTCTGGCCGCCATGCGCACGCTCAAGGAAATCCTGTTTCGCGTCATCGACGAGAACCTCGAGGACGATCAGGCGACCAAGTCGGCGAAGAATAACCTCGACAAGCTGATGTACTTCGATATCACCCTGGTCTTCGATACCTATATCGATACCCTGCTCAACGAGGTCCACAGCGCCAAGCGCCGGATGGAGCTCTACGCCCGCAACCTGGAGGAGAAAACCAAGGAGCTGGCCACCTACGCAGAAAAGGACGCCCTTACCGGGCTGTTCAACAAGCGAGGCATGAGCGAGGCCCTGAACAGAGAGATCCGCATGGCCGAGCGACGTCACTCGCTGGTCAGCCTGATCTACTGCGATATCGATGACTTCAAGCAGATCAACGATACCCACGGCCACCACAAGGGTGATGAAATCCTCGTCACCTTCGGCCAGATCATGCGTGAAACGGTCCGCAGCAGCGACATCTGCTGCCGCCTCGGAGGCGATGAATTCTGCTGCATCCTGCCAGACTGTGACGCCAAGAGCGCCAAGACCATCGGCAGCAAGATTGAACTGGGCTTCCAGAGCAAGTACCCGAATTTCTCGATCAGCCTGGGCGTCGCCGAGACCGGGGATCGAGACTACCTGCGCGAGGAAGAACTGCTGCGCGCCGCCGACGCCATGATGTATCGCAACAAGGAAGCCAGAAAGCGTAGTGCCGCAGAGGCCGCCTCGAAGACCTCAGCCAGGACGTTGCCAGCCCCCGCCCAGGCAGCAGAAAAGACAACCAGCTCAACGGCCGCCCAGAGTGACGATCACTGACTTCCACTCGCCTGGCTCAGCATTGTCTCGATAAAAATTTAAATTTCTGCTAATAAAGTTGGATCTAAAATAAAAAGCCTCGATCAGGGCATGCGGGAAGCTCGGCAGACGCCCCTGCTTCAACCAGGTCCTGATGGTGGCATGTGCTGGTTGTCGTACGGTCTCGAGGAAAATGCCCCATGTCCTACCATGAAGCCAAGGAACACGCGCCCGGTCGCCTGCATCGGCTATTCAGTTCGCCCTATACCGCCTTCGACAACCAGACCAGCGAGCGACGCCTGCATCTGCTGCTGGCCCTCAATCTGCTGGTCTTCGCGCCGATGCGCCAGGGCCGACTGACGTTACGACTCCTCGATGGCTGGGAAAACGGCGACTGCGAACAGCACACCCTGAACTTCCGGGACGCCGACATCCACCGCCCCCAGGACCTCATCAACGCCGCACCACACACCCAGTCACGCCCACTGCTCGCCCCGGCCCTGGAAGAGGCGTTGTCCAGCGCCGAGGCCAATGCCATGGGGCTGGATAGCGATATTCGCCTTCACCCGGCGAAGTGGCCGGCCTTCCCCGGCGGACTCTCGCTCTACACACGCTACAAGGTCTGCCATCGCCTCATCTATGGCGAAGACGACAGCTACCGCTCGATTCGCTGCGAGACCCCGGTAGGCCTGCGCGAGATTCACGAGTTCCACCTCGAAGAAGGCGACTTCGCCGTCAGCCTGCCCCACGATGACTCCCCCGCCGACAGCGATGACACCGTGGGCCTGGTCCTTCATGCGGCCCAGCGCTCCGCCCTCACCCACTGGCTTGCCGATCTGGCAGAGCAACCACTGTCGAAGCTGATGGGCTGAGTTCAGGCGTCTCTGGGCACCCTGCCCATCAAGTAGAATTCCGGGTTGGGTGGCGTCCCGGTCAAGGTCACCAGGCGGTTGGACAGCCCAAAGAAGGCGCAGATCGCACCGATATCCCAGATATCGTCGCGGCTGAACCCGACCGCCTGCAGACGTTGCTCCCACTCATCGGTCAGCTCGCCCAGATCGATTGCGCAGTGCAGCGCGAAGTCCAGCATGACGCGATGTCGCTCGCTCAAGCCTGCACTGCGATGGTTGACCGCCACCTGATCGGCGAGCAGAGGATCCTTGCTGTAGATCCTGACCAGCGCACCATGGGCCACCACGCAGTAGAGGCAGTGGTTGCGGGCGCTGGTGGCGACCACGATCATCTCCTTCTCGGCCTTGGTCAGGCTATCGGACTCACGCTCCATCAGCGCATCATGATAGGCGAAGAAGGCGCGAAACTCCGCCGGTCGGTGGGCCAGCATCAAGAAGACATTCGGCACGAATCCCGCCTTCTCCTGAACCGCCAGGATGCTGTCACGGATATCATCGGGCAGATCGTTCAGTGATTCGGGGACGGGAAAGCGGCTGAGTGATGGACTGATTGAAGGGCTCATGGGGGCTCCGGGCTGACGCGGACATGGAAGAAGGGGCAGGCAACTCATTGACGTTAACGTAAAGGTCAATATTGCGCTCTGGTACTTTGATCGAATGCCGGGTCGCCGCTGCCGAAAACGACGATGCCCCCTTGATGGGGGCATCGCAGCCTGCAGCCGGGTCAGGCCCGAGAACTCCAGGCAGACAGGACGTTGCGCCCCGCTGCCACTTTTGCTCAGCCCTGGATCAGCTCAGCGAAATCGTGCTGTTGATGCCGCTCGAGACGTTTTCCGGCTCGAACCAACGCGCGGTCACCGTCTTGGTCTGGGTCCAGAAGCTGATGGCCTGCTTGCCATTGGGGCCAAGGTCGCCCAGCTTGGAGGCGCGCGAGCCGGTAAAGCTGAAGTAGGCCACCGGCACCGGGATCGGCACATTGATGCCCACCTGACCGACATCGATATCGCTCTCGAAGCGACGCGCCACCCAGCCAGAATTGGTGAAGATGGAAGTACCATTGCCGTTGGGGTTGGCGTTGACGAAGGCAATGGCCTCGTCCAGCGTGTCCACCTCGACCACGCACAGCACCGGACCAAACACCTCTTCACGATAGATGCTCATGTCCGCCGTCACACCGGCGAACAGGGTCGGGCCGACGAAGTTGCCGTCGGGGTAGCCCTCGACCTGGCAGCCACGTCCGTCGACCAGCAGCCGGGCGCCTTCCTGTTCGCCCTTGGCGATCAAGCCTTCGACACGATCCTTGGCCGCCGGTGACACCAGAGGCCCGAGATCCGCCTCGCGGTCGGTGCCAGGCCCCACCTTCATGTTGCGAGCCCCCTCGACGATATCATCGAGCCACTCCCGGGCCTGGCCGACCAGCACCACCACCGAGTTGGCCATGCAGCGCTGGCCGGCGGCACCGAAGGCCGACCCCAGCAGGTTGTTGATGGCCTGAGAGCGGTTGGCGTCAGGCATCACGACACAGTGGTTCTTGGCGCCCATCATGGCTTGAGCGCGCTTGCCGGACTCGCTGGCACGGCGATAAAGCTGGGTGCCGACATGGGTGGACCCGATAAACGACATGGCCTTGATATCCGGGTGCTCGCACAGGTGATTGGCGACATCAGGGCCGCCATGCACCACGTTGAGCACACCGGCGGGGACACCGGCCTCGAGCGCCAGTTCCACCAGGCGCAGGGTGGAGCTCGGGTCCTGTTCGGAGGGCTTCAGCACGAAGGTGTTGCCGGTGGCAATGGCCAGCGGGAACATGAAGCAGGGCAACATGATGGGGAAGTTGAAGGCGGTGATGCCGGCACCTACCCCCAGCGGCTGGTTGAGGGTGTAGACGTCCACCTCGTTGGCGGCGTTCTCGGCAAGCTCCCCCAGTTGCAGCGAGGTGATCGAGCAGGCGTGTTCGACCACCTCGAGACCACGACCGACTTCACCTTCGGCGTCGGGCAGGGTCTTGCCGTGCTCTTCGGTGATCAGGGCGGCAAGCTCCGGGGTATGCTCGCGAATCAGCGCCTGCAGCTTGAGCATGATGCGCATGCGCTTGGCCAGCGGCACCTTGCGCCAGGTGGCAAAGGCCTGATGGGCGCTGGCAACGGCCCGGTCGACCTCCTCCAGGGTACAGAACGGCACCCGCGCGACCACTTGCTGGGTCGCCGGATTGATCACATCGCGCCATTCGCTGGACTGCGAGAGGACGGCCTGGCCATCGATGATCATGGGAATTTCGCGGACTGACATGGGCGTGCTCCGGCTGTTGTCGTTGTGCATGAGCGTGGCGTCGTATGAGATGGACTGGGCGTACTGCCATGCCTGCAGCCGCCTTGATCGCTGTGGCGGTGTGCACCACGGCACGGCTATCCATGCTGACCAGTCTAGACACAGGTAGGATGGCCAAACAACGGCCAGCCAGGCACATTGCTTGTGCACTGACGCACAACCACAAACACATCGAAGTCCACGACGTCGTCGCTCAGCGGAGGTGATATTTGCTTGACTGGCAGGACCTGCAGGTCTTTCTCGAGGTGGCCAGGCATGCCCGCCTGTCCGACGCCGCCCGACGGCTGGGCGTTGACCACTCGACCCTGTCGCGGCGAACCCGCCGCTTCGAACAGCGACTCAACACCCAGTTGTTCGAACGCAGCACCCATGGCTACCGCCTGACTCCCGCCGGCGAACGTCTGAAGAGCCACGCGGAACAGATGGCCCGACACGCCGACGAGGCCGCCGACAGTCTGACCGATCAGAACCTGCGTCTGGAGGGCCAGATCCGACTTGGCGTGACCGAAGGCTTCGGGACCTGGGTGGTGGCCCCGCTGCTCAGCGCCTTCTGCCGGCGTCATCCCGGCCTCACCCTGGACCTGCTGGCGCTGCCTCGCGTGGTCAATCTCAGCCGCCATGAGGCAGACCTGGCGATCACCATCGAACGACCGGGCAACCCCGGCCTGGTCACCTCGCGACTGTGCGACTACCGGCTCAAGCTCTACGCGGCGAGGCACTACGTCGAGCGCCACGGGGCGCCGCCGCAGCTTGCCCAGCTGGGCACACATCCGCTGATCGGCTACGTGGACGACCTGTTGTTCAGCGAGCAGCTCAACTACCTGGATCCGTTACTGTCGCCGCAGGTGCAACAGGCGCAGCAGACCCACTTTGCGCTTCGCAGCACCAGCGTGACGACCCAGATGATGGCCACCGAGAGCGGCGCAGGCCTGGGCATTCTGCCGTGCTTCATGACGGCGGGACGAGAAGGGCTGATGCCGCTGCTGGAGGACGAAGTATCGGTGGTGCGTCAGTTCTGGATCACCGCCCGGCAGGAGCAGCGCCAGCTTGCCCGGGTGCGTCTGCTGTGGGACTTCCTGCGCGAGGCGCTGGCAATGAACCAGGATTTTTTGATGGGACGCCATGACCGGCTGGTGCTGCCGGACGACGTCGAATGAACACCGGCTGGCTGCCACCAGGGCCGGCGCCAGCATAGGACTGGGCCCCCGCTGGCGCGGTGGTGTCGCAAGCCCCAGAACCACGACACCCCGCCTGGGCGGGGTGTCGTCGATGCGCAAGCAACCGCGTCAGGATTCGACCTTGGGTGGCTCGACCTCGAGCTTCTGGGCAGCGATCACCGCCTGGGTGCGCGAGTGCACGCCCAGCTTTCTGAGGATGGCGGTCACGTGGGCCTTGATGGTGGCCTCGGAGACGTTCAGCTCGTAGGCGATCTGCTTGTTGAGCAGGCCTTCGGTCAACATGTTGAGTACGCGGAACTGCTGAGGCGTCAGCGAGGCGATGGCCTCGGCAAAGCGCGCCTCTTCCTCGTTGGCCTCACCCAGGGCGTCGGCCATCTCTTCCGGCAGCCACACTTCGCCGTCGAGGATCTCGCCCACCGCCTCGGCGATCAACGCCAGCGACGAGGACTTGGGAATGAACCCCGAGGCACCGTAGTCGATGGCGCGGCGCACGACGTGCACTTCATCGCTGCCGGATACCACCGCCACCGGCACATCCGGGGTCTGACCACGCAGCTGGATCAGCCCGGAGAAGCCGTGGGCTCCAGGCATGTGCAGATCGAGCAGGATCAGGTCCGCGTCGGGGTGGCGAATGACCACGTCCGAGGTGGCCTCCATGGTGTCGGCCTCGATGATTTCGGCCTGGGGCGCGAGCTGGCGAAGCGCCTGCGTCAGGGCGGCACGGAACAGCGGATGATCATCGGCTACGATGAATTTCTGGGCAAAGGCCATGGACTCTCCTCCGGATTCCGATGCAGCGTGTCAGGCCTGGACGCCGCAACGCAAGACGCTTGTTTGCACAGCATGTTACCCCATGGTTGCCGGCTTTCCCAAGCGCCCTGACGCAAGCATCCTCAACGGCTACCCGTGGTGCCGACTCTGCGGCCTCCATCACTATGCAAAAACGGGCCGGCGCCGGAAGTTTCCGGCAGCCGGCCCGCAGGACCTGCTGTTACGCCATGAGCCTTACTTGGCGGCGCGGTGCTCGATCAGATCCTCGACCACCGAGGGATCGGCCAGGGTACTGGTGTCACCGAGGCCATCGCACTCATTGGCGGCAATCTTGCGCAGAATCCGGCGCATGATCTTGCCCGAGCGGGTCTTGGGCAGTCCCGGTGCCCACTGGATATGATCCGGCGAGGCGATCGGGCCGATGTCCTTGCGCACCCACTGGGTCAGTTCCTTCTTGAGCTCGTCGGTGGGTTCGGCCTCGTCGTTGAGGGTCACGTAGATATAGATACCCTGCCCCTTGATGTCATGGGGGAAGCCCACCACGGCGGCCTCGGCCACCGCTGAGTGTGCCACCAGCGAGGACTCGATCTCGGCGGTGCCCATGCGGTGACCGGACACGTTGAGGACGTCGTCCACCCGGCCGGTGATCCAGTAGTAGCCGTCCTCGTCACGGCGACAGCCGTCACCGGTGAAGTAAGTCCCCTCGTAGGTGGAGAAGTAGGTCTGGATGAAGCGCTCGTGATTGTTCCAGATGGAGCGCGCCTGTCCCGGCCAGGAATCGAGGATGACCAGGTTGCCGTCGGTGGCGCCCTCGAGGCGCTTGCCTTCGTTGTCCACCAGCGCCGGCTGCACACCGAAGAACGGCAGGGTCGCGGAGCCCGGCTTCTGGTCGATGGCACCGGGCAACGGGGTGATCATGATGCCGCCGGTCTCGGTCTGCCACCAGGTATCGACGATCGGGCATTTGCTGTTGCCGATCACCCGGTAGAACCACTCCCAGGCCTCGGGGTTGATCGGCTCGCCCACCGAGCCAAGCAGGCGCAGGCTATCCCGAGAGCTGGAGTCCATCACCTTGTCGCCGTGGGCCATCAGGGCGCGCACTGCGGTGGGGGCGGTGTAGAGGATACTGACCTTGTGCTTGTCGACGATCTCACCCATCCGCCCGTGGGTCGGATAGCTCGGCACCCCCTCGAACATCAGGGTCACCGCACCGTTGGCCAGGGGCCCATAGACGATGTAGCTGTGGCCGGTGACCCAGCCCACGTCCGCGGTGCACCAGTAGACCTCGTCCTCGTGATAGTCGAACACGTACTGGTGGGTGAGGCTGGCGTAGGTCAGGTAGCCACCGGTGGTGTGCTTGAGCCCCTTGGGGGTGCCGGTGGAGCCGGAGGTATACAGGATGAACAGCGGATCCTCGGCGCCCATCTCTTCGGCGGGGCAGTCGGTGTCCTGGTCGGCCACTGCGTCGTGGTACCAGACGTCACGTCCCTCGTGCCATTCGATGTCACCGCCGGTACGCTTGACCACCAGCACCTTCTCGGCCACGTCGGTGCCATCACGGGTCAGGGCGGCGTCGACGTTGTCCTTCAGCGGTACCTGCTTGCCACCGCGTACGGACTGGTCGGCGGTGATGATGACCCGTGAGGCAGCGTCCTTGACCCGCTGTGCCAGGGCGTCGGGAGAAAAGCCGCCGAACACCACCGAGTGCACCGCACCGATACGGGCGCAGGCCAGCATGGCCATGGCGGCTTCCGGGATCATCGGCATGTACAGGGTCACGGTGTCACCCTTACCGATCCCCATGGACTTCAGGGCGTTGGCCAGCTGGCAGGTACGCTCGTACAGCTCGCGGTAGGTGATCACCGAAGATTCGTTCGGATCGTCCCCTTCCCAGATGATCGCCGGCTTGTCGCCACGCTTGTCGAGGTGTCGATCCAGGCAGTTGGCCGCCACGTTGAGGGTGCCATCCTCGAACCAGCGGATATCGACATTGTCGCTGGCGAAGGATACCGACTTGATGGTCTGCGGCGGCTTGATCCAGTCAAGGCGTGCGGCCTGCTCCTTCCAGAAGCCCTCGGGATCTTCCACCGACTGCCGGTAGAGCTTGTCGTAGGTGGCCTTGTCGGCCCAGGCGGTCTTGGCAAACGCATCGGAAACCGGATAGACGTGCTGATGATCGCTCATGGTGCTCTGTCCTTGGATACCCATCGAAGTGAAGAGCCAGCCGCCTGAATAAGAGAGACCGACCGGCGCGAATAACCTGACAGCCAGCATAACGTCGCCAGGCCAGGGTTTCCCCTTAGACATTGGTATGACTATTTTTTTATTTTATAACAAGAGGTTAAGCGCAAATTTCAGCACTTCTTCCCAACCAGGCACAGTCGGCCGCGACAGTGCCGGCAGCGATACTCCTGACCGGCCTGGGCGTTGGCGTGACGCCGTGCCGAGAATCCGTGCTCGCGACAGGCGCAGCGATAGCGATACGGGACAGGGCTCGAGCGGGCGGTATCGAAGCGATGGGTGACCCGGGGGGCCAAGCCGAACAGCCTGAGCATGACGGTCTGCCACTCCCTGCCATGGGGGCGAAAGGTAGGCCCATCTTCCAGGTGCCAGACCAGCCAGTGGGCCACCTCGTGGGGCACCACCTCGGTGAAGAAGGCGTGGCGGTTCTCTTCCAGCAGCTGGCCATTGAAGCGCAGTCCGCCGCGACCGAAGTGGGCCTGCCCTGCGCCCTTGCCGCGCAGATCGCACCACACCTTCGGCTCCGGCAGCCCAGGATGATAGTCACGACACAGCGCCACCGCCTCCACGACTCTTGCCATCAGCGCCTGGCGCAGGGCGGCGACGTCGAGTGACTGAAGCCAGGCGTCGTCGACGTCGGGCAACACCGGGGTGGGAGAGTCACCGCGAGCGCGCGGGCGAATTGATGGCCGGGTCGAGGTCATGACGCAGTCAGAGTAGGTAAAGGAGTGCTAGAATGCCGCCTCGAACGGGGACGGTAAAGACCACCGTCCAGTCATCCCCTCGCCAAGTGAGCGCCCCATGTCCGACGCCGAAACGCCGCTCCCCCTCCCCTTGCTCGAAGACGACGCTCTGGACCTGCTCGATGACTTTCTCGAGGAGCGCGCCGGTCCCGATGCGCTGGACCTGATCGGCGCCCACGGCTTCCTGGTCGCGCTGGCGGTGGCGCCACGGGATGTCGAGGCTGCCGCCTGGGTCGCGGAGCTGTTCCACGGCACCCCCGAGTTCGAAAGCGACCAGGAAAGGGAGATCATCCTGGGCCTGCTCGAGCAGCTCAGGACCAACGCTATCGGCGTGCTGGAAGGCGGCGGTCTTCCCGAGCTGCCCTTCGAGCTGACGCTGGACGGCATGGCGGCGGAAGAGACGCCCATCGGCGACTGGTGTGCCGGCTTCATGGAAGGCGTCTTCCTCGACGAGGCCGCCTGGTTCGAGGGCGATGAAGAAACCGTGGCCACACTGCTGTTGCCCTTCATGGCGCTGTCGGGACTGTTCGCCGACGAGCCCGACATGGCCGATCTGGCCGGGGAAGGCGAGCGACTCGAGCGCCTGGTCGGTCAATTGCCGGAACTGGTGCTGGATCTCTACCTGCACTTCCGGGTACCGCCGGACACCCCCAAGCCCAAACCCCGTGGCAAGGCGCCAGCCGGCGGCAGGGGTGGCAAGGCAGGCCACAAGGGCCCTGGCAACAAGAGCCAAGACAACAAGAGCAAGGGCGGCCAGGGCAGACCCCAGGCCAAAGGCCCCAAAGGCAAGCGATAGCGAATAACAGGGCAAGCGCTAGCGAATAACAGGCCAAGCGATAGCGCGTCACAGGCCAGGCGCTGGCCAGCACCGGAGCAAGCGATAGCCGGCGCCTCAGCGCAAGCGGGTCAGCCAACCATCAAGGGTGCCGTACAGCCAGGTCCTGATCCTGGCCCACCAGGAGCGGCGCGCCCAGCTTTCCCGGGTGATCTCCCGACTCGCCGCGAAATTGCGCTCGAACAGCGCCGCGACCTCGTCGGCCAGGACGGCGTCCTCGACCTCCTGATTGGCCTCGAGGTTCCACTGCAGGCTCCAGTGGTCGAAATTGCAGGATCCCAGGCTGACCCAGTCATCGGCGACCACGAACTTGGCGTGGATGAAGCTTGGCTGGAACTCGTAGATGCGCACCCCTGCCCGCAGCAACCGAGAGTAGAAGCGCTGCCCGGCGTAGCGGATACCGGGATGGTCGTGGTCCCGTCCTGGCAGCAGCAGGCGCACGTCACGGCCCTTGCGCGCCGCGCGCTGCAGCCTGAGCCTCAGCCCCAGGGTGGGCACAAAGTAGGGCGTACACAGCCACAGGCGCCGTTCGGCGCGGGCGATTCGCTCCTGCAGTGAGTGGCGAATGGCCTGAAAGCGGTAACCCCGCCCCCAGATCACCCGTGCCCTGACTCCAGGGTCATGGCGCCTCTCGCCACTCGACGAAGGCAGCGCCGGCGCCTGCGGGGCGCCTCTGGTCAACGGCGAGTTCCACACCTGGGCAAACAGCGCCACCCAGTCGTCCACCACCGGGCCCTCGACACGCACGGCCACCTCGAACCAGGCCGCCAGGAACTCATCGACGGCGCCAAAGCCCCCGGTAAAGGCCAGGCGCTGGTCCACCACCACCAGCTTGCGATGATCACGACTGACGTTGCGTCCCAGCGAGTGCCAGCCCAGCGGGTTGAAGTCCCGCAACCACACGCCGGATGCGACCAGGCGTTCTCTATCCTGGCCTGAAAGCCCCATGGCGCCGAAACCGTCCAACAGTAGATAGACGGCGACGCCGCGCTGCGATGCGGCCACCAGCGCCTCGATGACGCGGTCGGCCAGTTCGCCGGACTCCATCAGGTAAAGTTCGATCAGTACGCTTTGACGGGCCTCGGCCACCGCCTCGAACAGCGCCGGCAGGAAGCGATCGGCCTCCGGCAATAGATCGACGCGATTATGCTGTCGCCACGCGGTGGTCATGCTGCACGTCTCCCTGGCGGTGTCATATCAACCGGATATCAAGCAGATCATGGCGCCACCCTACCCGATCGTTATACTGACGGCACGACATGGATGGCCCGCAGACGGTCCTCGCCTACTGCCCCGAACAACGGAATTGCTATGCCTGGCATGCTTCGCGCACCGCTGCGCCGACTCATCGAACTGTGGACCGAGGTTCGGCTGGCGGAACCGACGCCGGATAAACTGGCACTGGATCCGCAGCTGCCGACGCTCTATGTGCTACCGCGCCCCTCGCTGAGCGACGCCCTGCTGCTGGACAGCTACTGCCAACGTCATGGCCTGCCCCCGGCGCGTGGCCGGTTGGCGCTGCCCGACAGCAACCTGCCGCGCTGCGTGGCGCTGCCGGCACGCCGGTTTCGGCTGTGGCCGGGCCAAGCCACCGGTGTCGCGCCCTTCACCGAGGTGATCACCAGCGACACCCGGATACAGCTGGTGCCCGTCAGTGTGTTCTGGGGGCGAGCCCCGGGCAAGGACTTCGGTCTCTGGCATCTGCTGGCGGCGGACAGCTGGCGCCTGACCGGACGACTGCGGAGAGCGCTGTCGGTGCTGGTCAACGGCCGCGACGTGGAGATCCAGTTCGGCGCCCCGCTGCACCTCGAAGAACTGCATGACGGTGACGCCCCACGCACCAACCGCAAGGCGGCAAGGCTGTTGCGGGTACACTTTCGCCGGGTGCGTACGCGGGTGCTGGGGCCGGACCTGTCGCACCGCAGCACGATGATCCAGGGAGTGGTGGCAAGCGACGAGGTGCGTCGGGAGATCGACCAACTGGCAGAGAAGGCCAGCTCACGCAAACGACTCAAGCGACGCGCCAGACGCTATGGCCACGAGATCGCGGCCAACATGACCTATCCGGTGCTGCGCTTTCTGGCCGGCGCCTTGAAGCGCCTGTGGAACCGGCTCTACGACGGCGTCGACGTCAATGGTCTGGACGAGGTCAAGGCCCTGGCCGAGGACCACACCCTGATCTACGTGCCCTGCCACCGCAGCCATATCGACTACCTGCTGCTGTCCTACGTGCTCTACCGCGAAGGCTTGATGCCACCCCACATCGCCGCAGGACGCAACCTTGACATGCCGTTGATCGGCCCTTTGCTGAGACGTGGTGGCGCCTTCTTCCTGCGACGCAGCTTTCGCGACAACCGCCTCTACGGCGCGGTGTTCAACGAATATCTGCACCGCCTGCTGGCCCGGGGCTATCCGATGGAGTACTTCATCGAAGGCGGTCGTTCCCGCAGCGGTCGCATGCTCACGCCTCGTCCCGGCATGCTGGCGATGACACTAAGGTCCTTCCTGCGCTGCCAGCGGGTCGACGAGCGGCCGATGGTCTTTGTCCCGGTCTATATCGGCTACGAGCGCATTCTCGAGAACTCCAGCTACCAGCGCGAACTGGGCGGTGGCAAGAAGCGCAAGGAGTCCCCGCTGGACCTGCTGCGGGTGCTCGGACGTCTGCGCGAGCCCTACGGCCGGGTATCGGTCAATATCGGCGAGCCACTGCCCATCGGGGGCTTTCTCGATAGCCACGCCCCCGGCTGGCGAGACGACGAATCGCCGCGCCCCGACTGGCTGGCGCCGACGGTCACCACGCTTGGCAGATCCCTGACCCGGCGCATCAATCGGGTGGCGGCGCTGAATGCCATCAACCTGACAGGCCTCGCGCTACTCTCGTCCCCGCACCGCGCCCTGGAGTACGCCACCCTGACAGACCAGCTCGCCCTGCTCTGTCGCCTGGCCGACAGCCCCGCCTGCGGCGAAAGACCCAGTCTGCCCGACGAGTCTCCGGAAGCCTGCATCGCCAGGGCGGTGGACCTGGACATGGTCGAGCGCCACGCCCATAGCCTTGGCGACATCGTCAGCGCCACGCCCGAGCAGGCGGCGCTGCTGGCCTGGTATCGCAACAACGTGCTGCACCTGTTCGCCCTGCCGGCGCTGGTCGCCTTCGCCTTTCGCAGCCGCCACCAACGCAGCCTCCACGAACTCTGCGACCTGTTGACGCCGCTTTGGCCACCGCTGGCCCGGGAGTTCTGTGTCGATGAAAGCGCGGACATGAAAGAACGCCTCGCGGCCATTCTTGCCGTCCAGGTGGACCTGGGGCTGCTGGAGCGCCATGGCGAAGGCTTTACGCCGGTGGAAAGCCTCGAAGGCCGAGAACGCCTCGAGCTGATCGGCCGCATGATCCAGCCATCGCTGGAGCGCAACGCCCTGCTGATCGAGGTGCTGCTGCGATCCGGATCGGGGGCACTGGACCGGGCCACCCTGAAGGAGCGCTCGCGTGCGCTGTCGGAGCGACTTGGACTCCTCAGCGGTCGCGAGGCACCGGAGTTCTTCGACCCCAAGCTGTTCGAGACCCTGATCGATACCCTGGAACAGGAAGGCTGGGTGTGGCTCGAGCAGGACCGGCTGCACTTCGACGAGTGCCTCAAGCGCGCGGCCCAGCGGGCCTCACGCCTGCTCGACGCCTCGCTGCGACGGCGACTGGCGTTGATCAGCCGTCACCGCGAGGAGGCCGTCGAGGCTCCCTCGGAGGTCAGCGCTCAGCCTTGAGCGAGCGGTGCACATAGATGTCGTAGCGGCTGGTCTTCTCCTCGAGTCGATGCCTCGGCTCGGGGCCTGCTATGGCAGGCGCCTTGCGCGGACGCTTGACCACCACGCGGTGGCTGGCGACGTCCAGCGCGGCTTCCAATAGCCGCGGTGCATCGTCATCGTCCCCCGCCAACTCGCGAAACAGCCGCATCTCCTTCTTGACCAGGGCCGACTTGTCGCGGTGGGGGAACATCGGGTCCAGGTGGATCACCTCCGGGGCTACCCCGGCCGCTGCCACGATGGCGCCAAGCTCACGACTGCTGTCGCCATGGGCAAGGTGCATGTGCACCGCCGCTTCCTGAGTGTCGCTATCCTCCCGGGCACGCCGGAGTCCGTCATCCAGCAGGGCCGCAATCGCGGCTACCCGCTCGATCAGCAGCACCTCGGCGCCTAGGCTCGCCAGCACGAAGGCGTCACGGCCTAGACCCGCGGTGGCATCGATGATGCTCGGGGTGACGCCCTTGGCCAGACCACAGGCCCGAGCCACCAGCTGACCGCGCCCGCCGCCGAAACGCCGTCGGTGGCCGGCTCGCCCACCGACGAAGTCCACCCACAGCGGCTTGCCATAGCGGGCCTCGTCACCGACCAGCACCAGCCGACCCTGGTCATCCCGTTCCAGCGCCAGCGCTGCCTCGGGATCGGTGTCCAACACGAAAGGCAGCGCCAGGTCAGGGCTCAGGCGAACACTCACGAACGCGCCTTTCGCTCGGTCTTCTTCCAGGCCACCTGATCGCGCAGATAGACGGGCTGGGCGTCATGGGGACGCTGGGCATCGCCTGCGGCAAAGACCTCGACGGCCAGGCGCACCATGTCCTCGGCGGCAGGGTCAACATCGGTCACGGTCAGATTGAGGCTGGCCTGGATCTCGGCGGGCATCTGATCCCACAGCGCCCAGCCAGACCCCAGTCCCACCCAATCATGGTCTTCATGCTCGCGGGGCAACACCAGCCGTTCGGGCGGCAGCACCGCTTCGTCCATCAGTGCCAACGGCCGCCCATCCTCGACCCGCCAGGCACCGACGTAGATTTCGCCCATGCGGGCGTCCAGCGCGGTGACCATGTAGCGATAGCGATGGCGCAGGTGGCCGCCCAGCGCCAGTGCCTCCAGCGTCGATACACCGACCAGTGGCCGGTCCAGTCCATAGGCCAGCCCCTGGGCCACACCCGCGGCAATCCGCAAGCCTGTGAAGGAGCCTGGTCCGCGCCCGTAGGCCACGGCGTCCAGTTCGCTGGCCGCCACCCCGGCCTCGGCCAGCACTTCGTCGACCATCGGCAACAGACGACGGGTATGCTCTCGCGGGGTCTGCGCAAAACGCGCTATCACCTCGTCCGGGCTACCCTCCTGGCGACGCAGCAGGGCCGCGGAGCAGGCGCTCGAGGAGGCATCGAGGGCCACAATCAAGGTCATGTCAGGCTCATCCTGGTAGTGAATCCCGCACATTATAAACGACTCACGGCCCGCCTTGGGGCGAGCCGTGAGTCGAATGCAGCAAGCGTGGTGCGGTAGATCAGCCTTCGAGGGCCTCGCGCACCTGACGGGTGATGTCATCGACACTCCCCACGCCTTCCACGCGATGATAGCGCGGGGCATCCTCAGGCGCCTGCTGGGCCCATTGCTGGTAGTAGCCCACCAGCGGCTCGGTCTGCTCGTGGTAGACCGACAGACGATTGCGAACGGTATTCTCGCGATCATCATCACGCTGAACCAGCGCCTCGCCGGTCACATCATCCTTGCCGTCTTCCTTGGGCGGATTGTGGTCGACGTGGTAGACGCGGCCGGACGCCGGGTGGACCCGACGACCCGCCAGACGATTGACGATTTCCTCGTCGGCCACGGCGATCTCGAGCACGTGATCGATCTTGACGCCACCTTCCTTCATGGCATCGGCCTGGGGAATGGTGCGCGGGAAGCCGTCAAACAGGAAACCGTTGGCGCAGTCAGGCTGGGCGATGCGTTCCTTGACCAGGGCGATGATAATGTCATCGGAGACCAGGCCACCGGTGGTCATGATTTCCTTCACCTTGAGGCCCAGTTCACTGCCTTCCTTGACCGCTGCACGCAGCATGTCACCAGTGGAAATCTGCGGGATATCGTAGCGCTCACAGATGAATTGGGCCTGGGTGCCCTTGCCGGCACCCGGGGCACCCAAGAGGATCAAACGCATCGTTGGAACTCCTTCGAGAAAGCGAAAAGTCGGGGTGAAGAATGGGTTAAGCGAACAATACCCGTGCCGTCTTGGCGACACAACCTGAGGTTACTCGCAACTCACCGAAAACCTGCAGAAAAAGCGTTTAACATCAAGCTGCTGGCATCTAGATTGCACTTTGGTCAGGAGTCATCAAAGCGTCACGATTCGCCCGGCCTGGCACATCCACATGGCACGCTGTCAGAGCTGACGGCAGGACGAGAAACGGCGCCTTGCGGCGCCGTTCTGTTCTCGCATTCAGCCTGAATTACAGCAGAAGGCGACGCACGTCGGTCAACAACTGTCCCAGCAACGCGGTGAAGCGCGCGGCATCGGCGCCGTTGACGGCACGGTGGTCATAGGACAGCGACAGCGGCATCATCAGTCGCGGCTGGAAGTCCGCGCCATTCCACACCGGCTTCATCGACGCCTTGGAGACCCCGAGGATCGCCACCTCCGGCGGGTTCACGATGGGCGTGAAGGCGGTCCCGCCGATGGAGCCCAGGCTCGAGATGGTGAAGCAACCACCGGTCATCTCGTCACGCTTGAGCTTCTTCGACTGAGCCTTCTTGGCCAGCTCCACCGACTCCTTGGCCAGGTCGATCAGCGACTTCTTGTCGGCATCACGGATCACCGGCACCATCAGGCCATCGGGCGTATCCACGGCGATACCGATGTGCACGTACTTCTTCTGCACCACGGTCTCGCCGTCGGCCTTGAGGCTGACGTTGAACTGCGGGTACTTGTTCAAGGCATAGGCGCACGCCTTGATCAGGAACGGCAGCGGAGTCAGCTTGGCGCCCTGGGCTTCCGCCTCGGCCTTCATCGACTTGCGGAACGCCTCGAGCTCGGTGATGTCCGCCTCGTCGAACTGCGTGACGTGGGGAATATTGACCCAGCTGCGATGCAGATTGTTGGCGCCCATCTTCATCAGGCGGCCCATCTGCTTCTCTTCGATCTCGCCGAACTGGCTG
Source organism: Halomonas sp. EF61 (assembly GCF_040147045.1). Taxonomy (NCBI): domain Bacteria; kingdom Pseudomonadati; phylum Pseudomonadota; class Gammaproteobacteria; order Oceanospirillales; family Halomonadaceae; genus Halomonas; species Halomonas sp. EF61. The sequence continues at coordinate 201,186 of NZ_JAMSHM010000001.1, forward strand.
AAGTCCTGATCCGGGATCGGCGGAATGCCAGAGCCCCCGGCAGCAGGTGCCGCAGCAGCGTCGCTCTTGCCCTTGCCCTGGTTGGCCATGGCCTGCTTGACGTAGTTCTGCACGTCTTCCTTGAGCACTCGGTCCTTGGGACCGGAGGGCTTCACCAGGGCCAGGTCGACACCCAGTTCGCGGGCCAGCATGCGCACCGCGGGGCCGGCGTGGACGCTCTTGGCATCACGCGGCTTGTCGGCCACCGCAGAGCCCTGACCGGAGGCCGCCTGCTGCTTGGGCGCGTCCTTCTTCGGGGCATCCTTTTTCGGGGCGTCCTTCTTGGGAGCGTCCTTCTTCGGCGCCTTCTTCTTGGGCGCCGCGCCGGCGACCTCGATGTAGCCGATCAGGTCACCCTCGGAGACACTGTCGCCTTCCTTCACCGACAGCTCCACCACCTTGCCCTTGAACGGACTCGGCACGTCCATGGAGGCCTTGTCGGACTCCAGGGTGATCAGGGCGTCCTCGACGTCCACCTCGTCACCTTCGCTGACGGCCATCTCGATGATCGGCACGTCGCTGGAACCGGACAGGTCGGGAACACGAACCTCCTGACGACCACCTTCGGCGGCCTCGTCGTCGGAATCGTCCTCTTCCTGCTCTTCCGGTTCGTCCTGACTATCATCGGACTCGGCTGCACCATCGTCGCCAGACTCATCGGCAGAGTCGTCATCGCCATCATCGCCTTCACCGGCGACTTCCATGGAGCCGATGACGTCACCTTCGGAGACGGTATCCCCTTCCTTGACGGTCAGGCTGACCAGCTTGCCGGCGTGGGGGCTCGGCACGTCCATGGAGGCCTTGTCGGACTCCAGGGTGATCAGGGTGTCTTCCTCGCCGACCTCGTCGCCTTCGGACACCGCCACCTCGATGATCTCGACGTCGCTGGAGCCACCCAGGTCCGGCACCTTGATCTCGACGGTCTTGCTGCCACCGCCGCTCTTCTTCTTCGGTGCCGGCTTGTCGTCGGACTTGGGCGCTTCCTGCTCGTCGCCGCCGGAATCGGCCTGCGACTCTTCAGCCGGATCGGCGTCGGCGTCAGCATCCTCGTCGGCGTCGCCACCACCTTCGGCCTCGATCTCGACGATGTCATCGCCTTCCGAGACGGTGTCGCCTTCCTTGACCAGAACCTTGAGGACCTTGCCGCCCTTGGGCGCCGGCACGTCCATGCTGGCCTTGTCGGATTCCAGGGTAATCAGGGTGTCTTCCGGCTCGATCACGTCACCTTCGGACACCGCGACTTCGATGATTTCCACATCGGTGTCACCACCGATATCGGGCACTTTGATGATTTCGCTACTCAAGGTCGCGCTCCTTCAAACTCTTGACGGAGGCGGGCCACCGGCCCGCCATGCCACCGGACAGTCCAACCGATGCCTTACACCTCGAGCGGGTTGGGCTTGTTCGGGTCGATGTCGTACTTCTTGAGTGCCTCGGCCACGACCTTGCGGTCGATCTCGTCACGATCGGCCAGCGCCTTGAGCGCCGCCACGGTGACGTAGTAGCGGTCGACCTCGAAGAACCGGCGAAGCGCTTCGCGGGTGTCGGAGCGACCATAGCCGTCGGTGCCCAGTACATGATAGTCGGTCGGCACCCAGGCGCGGACCTGGTCGGCGTACAGCTTCATGTAGTCGGTCGAGGCGATCGCCGGTCCCTTGCGCCCTTCCAGACACTTGGTGACGTGAGGCTTCTCGGGGTCGGCATCCGGGTTGATGAAGGCCTGACGATCGAGCCCCAGGGCCTCGCGACGCAGCTCATTGAAGCTGGTCACGCTCCAGATGTCGGAGCCCACACCCCACTCTTCGGCCAGTATCTCGGCGGCAGCCTCGACCTCGCGCAGGATGGTACCGGAGCCCAGCAGCTGGACGTGGCCCTTCTTGCCCTTGGTCTCGCGCAGCAGGTACATGCCCTTGATGATGTCCTCGGCGGGAATCTCCTCGAGCTCGGGATGCTCGTAGTTCTCGTTCATCAGGGTCAGATAGTAGAAGCAGTTTTCCTTGTCGGAGAACATCCGCTTCAGACCATCCTGCACGATGACCGCGACTTCGTGCCCGTAGGTCGGGTCATAGGTGCGGCAGTTCGGGATCATCGCTGCCTGCAACAGGCTGTGACCGTCCTGGTGCTGGAGACCCTCGCCGTTGAGCGTGGTGCGACCGGCGGTACCACCGCACAGGAAGCCGCGAGCCTGCATGTCACCGGCGGCCCAGGCCAGATCACCGATCCGCTGGAAGCCGAACATCGAGTAGTAGATGTAGAACGGCAGCAGAGTGGTGTTGTTGTTCGAGTACGAGGTGGCCGCGGCGATCCAGGCAGACATGGCGCCAGCCTCGGTGATGCCTTCCTCGAGGATCTGACCCTTCTGATCCTCGCGGTAGAACATGATCTGGCCCTTGTCGACCGGCTCGTACTTCTGGCCTTCGGAGGTGTAGATGCCGAGCTGACGGAACATGCCCTCCATACCGAAGGTGCGCGCCTCGTCGGGGATGATCGGGACCACCCGCTTGCCGATCTTCTTGTCCTTGACCAGGCCATTGAGGATCCGCACGAAGGCCATGGTGGTGGACACTTCGCGGCCCTTGGACCCGCCGGTCTGGGAGGCAAAGGTCTTGTCATCGAGGCCGGGAATCTCGAGCGCCTCGAAGTCATTGCGACGGCTCGGCAGATAGCCGCCCAGCTGTTCGCGCTGATAGTGCATGTACTTCATTTCGGGCGAATCGTCGTCCGGCTTGTAGTACGGCACTTCCTTGAGCTGGTCGTCGGAGATCGGGATGCCGAAGCGATCACGGAAGCGCTTGAGCGCCTCGTACTCCATGGTCTTGACCTGGTGCGCCTCGTTGGCCGCCTCGCCGTCGCCGCCACCCATGCCGTAGCCCTTGACGGTATGCGCCAGGATCACGGTAGGACGGCCGTTGGGGTTGGTGGTCGCCTCGTGGTAGGCCGCGTAGACCTTGAACGGATCGTGGCCACCGCGATTGAGCTTCCAGATGTCCTCGTCGGACATGTCCTTGACCAGGTCGGCGGTCTCCGGGTACTTGCCGAAGAAGTGCTCACGGGTGTAGGCGCCGCCGTTGGCCTTGTAGTTCTGGTAGTCGCCGTCGACCGCCTCGTCCATGCGCTTCTGCAGCATGCCCTTCTTGTCCTTCTCGAAGAGCGGGTCCCAGTGACGACCCCAGACGACCTTGAGCACGTTCCAGCCGGCACCGCGGAAGACACCCTCGAGCTCGTCGATGATGCGGGAGTTGCCGCGCACCGGGCCATCGAGACGCTGCAGGTTGCAGTTGATCACGAAGATCAGATTGTCGAGCTTCTCGCGGCTGGCCAGGTGGATGGCGCCGAGAGATTCGGGCTCGTCACACTCACCGTCGCCCATGAAGCACCAGATCTTGCGATCCTGCATGTCGTGCAGTTCGCGGGAGTGCAGGTACTTCATGACGTGGGCCTGGTAGATCGCCTGGATCGGGCCCAGACCCATGGAAACCGTCGGGAACTGCCAGAACTCCGGCATCAGCCACGGGTGCGGATAGGATGACAGGCCGTTGCCGTCGACTTCCTGGCGGTAGCTGTCCATCTGCTCTTCGGTCAGCCGGCCCTCGAGGTAGGCGCGGGCGTAGATGCCCGGTGCCACGTGACCCTGGATGTAGATCAGGTCGCCTTCGAAGTCGCCGTTGGGGGCACGGAAGAAATGGTTGAAGCCCACGTCGTAGAGAGTCGCGGAGGACATGAAGCTGGCGATGTGGCCACCCAGTCCCGGCTTCGCCTTGTTGTTGCGAATGACCTGAGCGATGGCGTTGTAGCGGATCACCGAGCGAATACGACGCTCCATGAACAGATCGCCAGGCATCGGGGCCTCGCAGTGCACCGGAATGGTGTTGCGATGCGGGGTGGTGACCGAGAAGGGCACCTGCATGCCGTCCTGGCGATAACGGTCGGCGAGCCGCGTCATCAGGTACCGGGCACGATCCTCGCCCTCACGATCCAGAACAGACTCCAGGGAATCCAACCATTCCTGGGTTTCGACCGGATCGAGATCTTCTCTTGAACCAAGACTCATAGAACGTCTCTCCGAATGACGATGGGGGTCCATTGCCCCACGATCGAGGCCAATGAGCGAGCGGGATAGAGGGGGTGATTCCCCGCCCGCCTCGCAGCGTCAGGCATGTAGTAATATTACTAGAATGTCCGTGCCAAACGAGCACGATTGGGCAAGAAGATACCTCAAACGCCCTGCACTGCCAATTGAAGCAGCTATGGAAATATTTTTCAATTACCTCATATTGCACTGCAACACAATGGCTTAACCCAAAGCGGGTATGACTTAAGCGCCTCAAGTCAGCCACTTGTAAACAAACTACCGTTTGACCTGAAGGCCATGGCTCAGGCTATGCCGAAACGATGCATTGCATCTTCATCTAGCGGTGCTGCAAACAGCGCCGCAGGTACGCCCAGTCGAAGGAGGGGCCGGGATCGGTCTTTCGCAGGGGAGCGATTCGCGCGTGACTGGTCAGTCGTTGGGGGGTGATCTCGGGGTAGGCGTCAAACAGCGCGTGCAGCACCCGGGCCAGGGCACGGTACTGGGTGTCTCGATAGGGCGACACCTCGTCCCCTTCGAGCTCGATCCCGATCGAGAAGTCGTTGAGCTCGCGGCGCAGGCAATGGCCATCGAACCAGCTGGAGCGTCCCGCGTGCCAGGCCCTCGCCTCGAAGGGCGCAAACTGAACACACTCTCCGTCGCGACGGATCAACAGATGCGCCGAAACCTTGAGCCCAGCGATGCTCGCGAAGTAAGGGTGGGCCTCGGGATCCAGACGGTTGGTGAACAGTTCCTCGATGTGCTCGCCGCCAAATTGACCCGGCGGCAGACTGATGGAATGCACCACCACCGCCGATATTTCTCGTTCGGGTCGTTCATTGACGTTGGGCGAAGGCACTCGCCTGGCCCCGTCGAGCCACCCGTCGTGACACTGCATGCTGGTGTCTCCATTGTCTGAATATGGGATCGTCACCTCGCCCACTGACGTCGAGGTGCTAGTGCCCCTATAATGTCGGCTCCACGCGCCGCAATACAGAGATACCCATGCACTTTCAGGACGCCCTTGCCGAAGACATCCGCAACAGTGCCGCTCGCCTGCTGGCCGAGGACGTCGGTCCGGTGGACATCACCGCCCAACTGATTCCCGAAAAGCATCTGGGCAAGGCCCGCGTCATCAGCCGCGAGCCGGCGATACTCTGCGGCGTGGCCTGGGTCGACGAGCTGTTCCGCCGCCTCGATCCCCGGGTCGCTCTGACCTGGCATGCCGCGGACGGCGATCGACTGACGCCAGACGAACCCTTTCTCGAACTGGCAGGCCCCGCACGCAGCCTGCTGACCGGCGAGCGCGCGGCTCTCAACCTGCTGCAGACGCTATCGGCCACCGCCACGCGCACCCGCCACTACGTCGACCTGCTCGAGGGCACCGGCGTGCGGCTGCTCGACACTCGCAAGACGTTGCCAGGTCTGCGTATCGCCCAGAAGTACGCGGTAGCCTGCGGTGGTGGCTGCAACCACCGGATCGGCCTCTACGACGCCTTCCTGATCAAGGAAAACCATATCTCCGCCTGCGGCGGCATTGCCGGCGCCGTGAAGGAGGCCCGCAGCATCGCGCGCGACCTGACGGTGGAGGTGGAAGTCGAGACCTTCGAGGAGCTGGATCAGGCGCTGGCCGCCGGCGCCGACGTGATCATGCTCGACAACTTTTCACTGGATGACATGCGAGAAGCGGTGCGCCGCGTCGCAGGCCAGGCGACGCTGGAGGCGTCCGGCAATGTCGATGAGACGACGCTGAAAGCCATCGCCCAGACAGGTGTCGACTGCATCTCGAGCGGTGCACTGACCAAGGACGTGAAGGCCATCGACCTGTCCATGCGCATGGTCGAGGAAGGCCCGGCGGGCTGAGGCCCTGTCCGTTTCGAGAAGCGCTCCCCCCGGCCTGGACCCTGGCCCATGCCTGGGGGCTGTTCTTGAAGGGCACTCTGGGGGGCACTTCTGGAGATTACTCTCAGGGGGCTCTCCAGCGGGGGTCACTCCAACGGCTTGCTCATGCATAGCCGTGGCAGCAGCTCTCCGGCGCGCTCGACCCACTCTTCACCGTGGGATTCCCAGCCGGCGTCGAGCAGTGGCTCTGCCAGCATCAGGCTGGCTTCGATGATCATCCGCCGGGCGCCGGCGTTTCTCAGGCGCTCCTCGGCAAGCGACAGCAAGCGGCCGCCGATGCCCTGGCCGGCCAGCGAGGGCCACACATAGAGCGTCTCGACGCGCGCGCGACCGGGGTCCAACTCGACAAAGCCGACGCAGCGACCGTCACACTCGGCCACCAGGGTAGTAAACAATGCCTGACGAGCACGCCAGGCGGAACCGTCCCTGGGCAGCGCCGAAGCCCAGGCCTGACGCTGGGCCAAGCTGTAGTGGCGACTGGCCCCCATCATGACGGCGTGATAGAACACTTCGGCCTGATCCGAGCCATCCTTGGCGAGGGCCTCACGATAGTGAATACGGGAACGTCGCTCGACCGGCATGGCTTGCGACATTCTGGGTTCGGACATGTAGGGAACTCCTGCAGGACTGGAGACGGATAATCCGGCGCGTCGAGGTTCGCCAAGCCTAATCAGATAACGGGCTCGATCCAACACTCCTGACCACCCTGATGCCCGGCGACGCTGTTTCATGCCCAACTGGAGCTTTGTCATGTCACGATACCTGCAAGCACGTTGCTGGAGCCATTCAGGTCACCCCTGACCCACTTCCTGCGACATCAGAGTTTCGACATCCAAGCATCGACGTAACAGCATCCACATCAAAGCCTCGACATCAGAGCCTCACCAGATCATGCCCGACGACATCTATACCCTGACGCCCATCGGCACCATACGCAGCGACTTCCCGGACAAGTTCGGCGTACCCCGTCAGCCAGGGCTTGCAGAAGATGCCAGAGCGCGTCTGGTGCTGGAAGGCGACTTCGCCGATCCCATGGCCGTGCGTGGGCTGGAGGGGTTCAGCCACCTGTGGCTGACCTTCATCTTTCACCTTAGTCCGCCCCACTGGAAAGCGATGGTCCGTCCGCCTCGACTGGGAGGAAATGCACGAATAGGCGTATTTGCCAGCCGCAGCACCCACCGCCCCAACCGTCTCGGGCTGTCGCTGGTGGAGTTGATCGACATCGATACGCGCGACGGCGTCAGCCTGGTGCTCAAGAGCGCCGATCTGGTCGACGGCACACCAGTGGTGGATATCAAGCCCTACCTGCCTTGGGCCGAGAGTCGTCCCGACGCCCGTACCGGTTTTGCACCTGAAGCGCCGACGCAGCATCCGGTGGTGTTCTCGGCCGAGGCCGAAGCGGTGCTCTCCAGCAGTGACAACGATGGTTCCTTGCGTCGCTTGATCGCCCAGGTCCTCGCCCAGGACCCGCGCCCCGCCTATCGCAGCAAGGACAGTGACGACGATCGCCAGTACGGCGTCAGCCTGAGAGGCTTCAACGTGCGTTTTCGCGCCGAAAACGACAAGGGCGCCCTGCGCTTTCGCGTGGACGCCCTTGAAACCCGACAGGAACCAGGACGAAACGAATGACCCGCTGTGCTCGCAACTCGACTGGCCGCAGCATCATATGCCGCTACTTCAACGTCCGCGCCCCCTGTCACTGCGCATCGATGCCGATCACCATCCGTGATCGCGACACCGTCAGTACCGCTGTGCTTTACGACACAGCCACACCTAGGGTGAACGACCAGGTTTCGTTTGACCTGCCCACTGGTCTCAATCGATGACCCCGGAGATTCCCAGACCGATAGTTGGGCCACCGTGGGAGGCGCCAATCCCCATCCCGACACTCCAGCGGCCAGTATCAGCGGTTCGTCGTAGGCTCACACCTAGTGCCGATTCTCCGTTGTAGTAGCCAGTCCCCAGATGATAGGTGAGCTTTCCTGCGACATAGGGGGCATCGCCCATGGCGGCCAGGGCCGCGATCCCCGCACTGGCATCTCGCTCTACTTCGTCAATCTTGTGGTCGAGTTGGTTGTAGTCGGAAGTGAACTTACGGTTCAGTTCATTGAGCTGCGACATGTTGACCGCGTCGGTGGGTGCAGAACCGGCAGCCACGTTGTGCAACTGGGTGGGGCCACTGCCATTGCCCAGGCTGACAGAGTTGTAGTCGACGCTACCGTCTTCGCTACGATCGTAGTTGACCGCTCCCTCTTGCACGGCACTGAGCTGGCGCACATTGACCGCATCGGTGTCCTCGGTGCCACCGGCGACGTGGGTGATCTGGCGTTCACCACCCTCGCTGCCGACCGCAACAGCGCCCTTGGATGACTCCACCGCTACGCCCGAAAAGGCTTCCTCCTCCCCCTTCATGCCTTCTCTATCGGCCACAGCGCCATCACCAAGAGCAACACCTCCTTCAGCTTGTGCCTTGGCGTCTCCTCCAATGGCAACGGTGTCAGCAGCACTGGCAGTGGCAGCGTCTCCCTGCGAATTCGCCTGAAAGTGCTTACTGTCCTGACCACCCAGTGACAGGTCACCCATATCCTCCATCAAGTCCCAGATCTGACCACCGTTGACCGCATCGGTACTGCCTTGGCGGATATCGCCATCGGCTAGATTGCTGATCACGGTACCACCGCCAGCGCCAGCCAGAGTGATCTTTCCCTGGCTGGAATTCGGATCATATTGCACGACTTCCTGGGGCGAGTTGCCATTGCCGCCCCCCAAATTGTCGAGGGTCGTCTGGATATCACCGACATCGCCTTCAAGATCGGTGAGACGACCATTGGTGGCGTGGAGCTGACTGCCGTTGACCGCCTCTAGACTGGAGTCGGAAAGCGACCCATCCGCCACATTGCCGAGCACAGCGCCCCCTGAGGTTCTACCAGACGACTTCAGGGTTACGTGGTTCCAGTCGACGCTGCCGTCGTTGAAGTGGTCATACGCCACCACTTCCTCAAGCGCCTTATTGGTCGCATAGAGCTGACTGCCATTGACCGCATCGGTACTGGTAGCGGAGATTCGACCCGCGGCCAGGTGGGTCAAGGTTCGCTCCTGCCCTTCGTCACCGACGCTGACGGTAGCAATGGGATTAGTGCCGGCGTATTCATGCTGCTCACCGAAGATAATGCCTGACTCGGTGCCTATTGCCTCCTGTGTGGTCGACTGGGCCCCCAGCGCCACATCCAGAGCCTGATTGGCGCTGGCTCCAGCACCCAGGGCCATCGCCTGCTCGCCCGAGGAGACCGCCGAACTACCGACCGCAATCGCATCTTCCAGCAGGGTGTGGCTCTGGTCGCCAATGGCAACCGCACCGGCTGCCCCTATCTCCACCTTGGCGCTCACCCCCATACCGATGGCGTCATCGCCATTGACCGTGGTATCAGGCCCAATGGCGATGGAGCCTTCCCCGGCGGCAAGAGCGTCGACTTCCCCTTCCCCGTTGGCATGAAAATACAGCGATCCTGTATCCGAGAGCGACCCCACTGCCCCCTTGAGCTGACGCATGGTCACCGCATCGTGATCCTCGATACCATCGGCGATGTTGATCAACTGGCGATACTCACCGTCCTGACCCACGGAAACCGCACCTATCAGATCAGCATCCGAGGTGTTGTACTGAATGGTGGCATTGCCCACGACGATCTGGCCGGAGACCTTCGCCACCTCGCGGTTCGCGATCGCTCCGCTGCCCAGTGCCACACCGCCAACCACCGAGCTTGAAGCGCCATTGCCGATGGCCACCGCATTAGTTGCCGAAGACTCCGCGCCTGCACCCATCGCCAGGCTGTCGGTGCCGCTGGCGATGGCGCCGCTGGCCGAAGAGTTGGCCTGGTAGTAGGTGCTGTCGGCGGCGATATCCCCCAGGTTGCTGGTGAGATTGGTGATATCCCCTTCGTTCTGGGTCACCCGCACATTGGTCGCGTTCAACTGACGGCCAGTGACCGCATCGGTGCTGTCGGAGGACAGGGTGGCGTCGGTCAGGTTGGTAATCCGGGTGCCGGCATCGCCGGCCAGGGTGATGCTGCCCTCATTGAGCGTGCCGTCGTCACTGCGGTCGTAGACCACCGCACCGGCCGCCAGATCCCCCAGGTTAGTGGTGAGATTGGTGATATCGCCTTCGTTCTTGGTCACCCGCACATTGGTGGCGTTCAACTGACGGCCGGTGACCGCATCGGTGCTGTCGGTGGACAGGGTGGCGTCGGTCAGATTGGTGATCCGGGTGCCGGCATCGCCGGCCAGGGTGATACTACCCTCATTGAGCGTGCCGTCGTCACTGCGGTCGTAGACCACCGCACCGGCCGCCAGATCCCCCAGGTTGGTGGTGAGATTGGTGATATCCCCTTCGTTCTGGGTCACCCGCACATTGGTGGCGTTCAACTGACGACCGGTGACCGCATCGGTGCTGTCGGTGGACAGGGTGGCGTCGGTCAGATTGGTGATCCGGGTGCCGGCATCACCGGCCAGGGTAATACTACCCTCATTGAGCGTGCCGTCGTCACTGCGGTCGTAGACCACCGCACCGGCCGCCAGATCCCCCAGGTTGCTGGTGAGATTGGCGATATCGCCTTCGTTCTGGGTCACCCGCACATTGGTGGCGTTCAACTGACGGCCAGTGACCGCGTCGGTACTGTCGGTGGACAGGGTGGCGTCGGTCAGATTGGTGATCCGGGTGCCGGCATCACCGGCCAGGGTAATACTACCCTCATTGAGCGTGCCGTCGTCACTGCGGTCGTAGACCACCGCACCGGCCGCCAGATCCCCCAGGTTGGTGGTGAGATTGGTGATATCCCCTTCGTTCTGGGTCACTCGGATATTGGTCGCGTTCAACTGACGGCCGGTGACCGCATCGGTGCTGTCGGAGGACAGGGTGCCATCGGTCAGATTGGTGATTCGGGTGCCGGCATCGCCGGCCAGGGTGATCCTGCCCTCATTGAGCGTGCCACCGGCACCGCGGTCGTAGACCACTGCGCCCTCGGCCAGATCCCCAAGGGCCTGGTTGGTGGCATGGAGCTGGCTGCCGTTGACCGCGTCGGTACTGGTGGCCGAGAGTCGACCTGCTGCCACGTGGGTGATAGTGCGCTCGCTGCCGCTAGTGCCCACGCTGACCGTACCGGTCGGGCTGCTGCCGGCCAAGGCGTAGTCAGTACCGGCCACGGTGGCCGTGGTGGTGGCCACTGCCGCTTCCGTGGTGGCACCGTTACCCAAGGCTACGCTGTTGGCGACGCTGGCCTTCGCGCCATTGCCGATAGCTACCCCATTGGTTGCCGACGACACCGCCGCCGGCCCCATCGCCAGGCTGTCGGTGCCGCTGGCACTGGCGCCACTACCGCTGGATTTGGCCTGGTAGTAGACGCTGTCAGCGGCGATATCCTCCAGGTTGGTGGTGAGATTGGCGATATCCCCTTCGTTCTGGGTCACCCGCACATTGGTGGCGTTCAACTGACGACCGGTGACCGCGTCGGTGCTGTCGATGGAAAGGGTGGCGTCGGTCAGGTTGGTGATCCGGGTGCCGGCATCACCGGCCAAGGTGATACTGCCCTCATTGAGCGTGCCGTCGTCACTGCGGTCGTAGACCACCGCACCGGCCGCCAGATCCCCCAGGCTGCTGGTGAGATTGGTGATATCCCCTTCGTTCTGGGTCACTCGGATATTGGTCGCGTTCAACTGACGGCCGGTGACCGCATCGGTGCTGTCGGTGGACAGGGTGGCGTCGGTCAGATTGGTGATCCGGGTGCCGGCATCACCGGCCAGGGTGATACTGCCCTCATTGAGCGTGCCGTCGTCGCTGCGGTCGTAGACCACCGCACCGGCCGCCAGATCCCCCAGGTTGGTGGTGAGATTGGTGATATCGCCTTCGTTCTGGGTCACCCGCACATTGGTCGCGTTCAACTGACGGCCAGTGACCGCATCGGTGCTGTCAGTGGACAGGGTGGCGTCGGTCAGGTTGGTGATTCGGGTGCCGGCATCGCCGGCCAGGGTGATCCTGCCCTCATTGAGCGTGCCACCGGTGCCTCGATCGTAGACCACTGCGCCCTCGGCTAGAGCCCCCAGGGCCTGGTTGGTGGCATGGAGCTGGCTGCCGTTGACCGCGTCGGTACTGGTGGCCGAGAGTCGACCTGCTGCCACGTGGGTGATGGTGCGCTCGCTGCCGCTGGTGCCCACGCTGACCGTACCGGTCGGGCTGCTACCGGCCAAGGCGTAGTCAGTACCGGCCACGGTGGCCGTCGTGGTGGCCACCGTCGCTTCCGTGGTGGCACCGTTACCCAAGGCTACGCTGTTGGCGACGCTGGCCTTCGCGCCATTGCCGATAGCTACCCCATTGGTTGCCGAGGACACCGCCGCCGGCCCCATCGCCAGGCTGTCAGTGCCGCTGGCACTGGCGCCACTACCGCTGGATTTTGTCTGATAGTAGATGCTGTCGGCGGCGATATCCCCCAGGTTGGTGGTGAGATTGGTGATATCCCCTTCGTTCTGGGTCACCCGCACATTGGTCGCGTTCAACTGACGGCCGGTGACCGCATCGGTACTATCGGTGGACAGGGTGGCGTCGGTCAGATTGGTAATCCGGGTACCGGCGTCACCGGCCAGGGTGATGCTGCCCTCATTGAGCGTGCCACCGGTGCCGCGATCGTAGACCACCACTCCGTCTGACAGATCTCCCAACGCCTGCACGCCTTCAGACAGTTCTCCCAGCGCCTGATTGGTGGCGTTCAGCTGACTGCCGTTAACGGCATCGGTGCTGGTGACAGATAACCGTCCAGCCGCTACGTGAGTAATAGTACGCTCGACGCTGGCTACCGCATTGCCCCCGCTATCGGTCGTTGCCGCCGCGCCAAGGCTCAGAGTGCCTGTGGGTGCCGCACCGGCGAAACTGTAGCTCTTGCCCGCGATGGTAGCCTGGGTGGTTCCCACCACCGCCTCGGTGGTGGCGCCGTTACCCAAGGCCACGCTGTTGGCCACGCTGGCCTTGGCATTGGTACCGATGGCAATGGCGTTGCTGGCGGACGCCTCTCCGGAATCACCGAGCACCATGGAGTAGTTGCCACTCGCTTTCGACCAATTTCCCACGACATTGGTAGAGCCGCCGGCGACGGTATTTTGAAGACCTACCACATTGGCGCCTGTGGCAGTCGATGACAGCGTGTTACTTGAGCCGAAAACACCGGAAAAATCGCTAGTCACGTTATTGGTATTTCCAACGACCCGGACTGCATTGCCTTTAACGGTGTTGTTGAGACCAATCGCAGACGCATATGTCGATGCGCCTTCAATCTTGTTGGAAGTACCAATGGCAATCGCGCTCTTGGCACCTGTCGATGTTGAGTTGCTCTCACCCAATGCAAGGCTATTATCGCCATTGGAAATGTTGAGATGGCCAACACTGACACTTTTCGCGCCGTTGGCAACACTGCCCGATCCCAGTGCCGTGGAGTGGCCGCCTGTCGCTTTAGCCGTGGCACCAAGTGACGTCGCATTGGTCGCCGTGGACGTCGCCTTTGCGCCAATAGCAAGACTCGAGGTGGCGCTGGCAACGGACCCTCCGGTCAGGTCTCCGCCAATGGCTATGGCGTTTACACCTTTAGCTTGTGCGCCGTTCAATCGAGTGACGGTGCCGCTCGACAGCGCCCCACCACCGATAGCAACGCCATTCTTGCTTGTCACGTAGGCTCCACGCCCAATGGAGACACCGGCCAAACCGCTGGTAACGGCCTGATCACCCAGGGCAACACCAGAATCTGCCGCCGCACTCGTGGTCGCATAGTAGCCCATCGCTATAGATGCATCACCATCGCCAACGGCACCGGTGCCTATATGGATGGCAGATGCCCCCGCAGCGGGCTGGATACCCATCGGCGCCAGATATCGGCTGACGACCATCTGTTCAGGTTTGTCGGCAGGCGTCGACGCCTCATTCGGCATCACGCATCTATCTTTAATCGGTGACGCTAGAGGTATCGCTGCCTCTTCTGACGCTGTCTTTCCGACATCGCCAGCCACAGTCGAACAGCCATCAACGAGGGGGCTAGCCTCTGCTTTACCCACCCCCAGCCCAGACGTCATCCCTACAGCGGACAGCGACATCAGGATACAGGAGATATAAACGCTTCTGGTCCCGATTTTTGCTGTTTTGAGCGAGTCAACGAACCAAAAAGTACGGCCATCCCATTCACTCACCCCGACCTCCTTGCCACCAACAGTTACGTGACGACTTTATGCACAACCAAGAAATAAACTTCTATATAAAAACCATCTTCAACCGCTCTTCCACCTCATAAACCCCTGTAAAAAGGAAAGAAAAGTAACAAAAATAGCGCACAAAAACTTACCTTGCAGACACAAAATTAGCACAAACAAACACAGCCAGATAAACCTACACGCGCAGCACCGTCACTTCCATTGCAAAACGTGACACAGATCATTTCTTTATTTCGGTTGATTAAGGACATGAAAAAAGGCACAAAACCACCGGTCACTTTCGAAAGCATTGCGGCTACTGGTAATTTGCATCTTATCCACGCAGTCATAGCCAGCCGTAATCGAAAGCCGACAAACGGTGGGCACTCTCATTACAGCGGGTATGCTGCTCGAGCGTTTTCTCGAGAACCTCGATCTCGTCACTTAGCCAGGTGTAGTGCCCCTGGAGGCGTTGAGCCAGCGCCACGAAAGCGGGCGGCAAGCCTTCCAGATAGCTCGTGAGACGACGGATCGCCGCATGTCTGACCGGCAAGGCCACCCCGAATTCGAGCAGGAAGCCGTGCAGGAGATTCATGATCGCGGTGCGTTCGGCGACAAGCCCTTGGCGAGTACGGTGTAGCGCACAGAGGATCTGCTGGTCTTCGCTCTTGATCGCTGCGAAGCGTATGGCCGGACGTGAGGCCGCTTCGCAGATCACCTCGGCATCGACGAAATCGTTCTTGTTGGTCTTGACGAAGGACTTGACGTACTGGGGCGAAATCAGCCGTACGTCGTGCCCTAATACCTGGACCAGGAGGGCCCATTAATAGCTTCCGGCACAGGATTCCACGACCACCCGATAGGCAGGCTGCTGGGCCAATTGCGACAGCCGTTTCTGGCGTAATAACGCCTTGCGGAACAAGGGTTTGCCGTGGCGAGTTTGAGCCAGCAGATGGAAGCTGCGGTTGCCCAGGTCGATACCGATGATGGCGGGAGCGGTCATGAGCGTGGTCCTCTTGAAAGAAGAAGCCCAGCAAGCATAGCCTGCTGGGCTTATTGGTTGAATTCATGAGGTCAGGCTGACCATCTCATTAAAGCCCGGCATAAGCCAAGCTTGAAGCATCAGAATAGCTGCGACTGCTACACGACCAATTGACCGTTATCGATCAAGGTGGAGAGAAACTGTTCGCTGGTGCTACTCGCCATGTCCACGTCTAGCAACATGATCGAAAGGTCTGCATGCTCCCCCGAGTCACCTATCACGCCGTCGGAGTCGACCGAGATCAAGGTATCTTCACCCAACTGTCGAGCTAAAATATACTTCGATATTGATCCCTCTTCGTCCAATTCAACAACATCAGAAAGATCCAGGCGATCGCCTTGAGAAAACCTACCGAAGTAACCAAAGGTAAAGTCCACAATAGTGTCTTCTTCTTGAGCTTCATTTCCCGAAAGATGGGCAAGATGGTACGCGAAGGTATCAGCACCTTTCCCCCCCACGAGAAGATCATTACCCGCACCTCCCTTGAGCAGGTCCATGCCACCACCCCCGACCAGGATATCATCACCTTCACCACCATCCAGTGTATCCTGTCCCCCATCAATTCGACTGTTACCCCACAGGTTCTGGTGATTATCCCGTATGTACTGGCGCACCTGCTGCCCGGAAGCCATATCTCCATCGTTGACGGCCCACTTCAAGTACTCCAGCAAACCTTCAAATCCAAAGCCGTCGTGCTGCCCCGGCAGAAAGGCGTCACCACTATCACCATTCACCCAACTCAATCCATCTGTATCTATTGAGTCTCCAAAAAGAACATCATCACCCGACCTGCCGAAAAGCTCATCGCCACCGACACTTTTCTCACTACTCACTTCCCCACCAGCATACAACGGAACCTCCAGTTCGCTTGCAGAAGTCAGTATCTCTGCCTCTCCACGCTCAAAGACAGAGAACACATCGTATTCTCTTTCTTCCAAACGGATATTATCGATGGCAAGATAATCATCACCACCAGCTCCGTTATCCACCTCGAGAACAATTCGATACTGCCCCGCTTCGAGAAATCCGGCATCCCAGGTCTTCCAACTGGTTGACGGTGTTAAAGAAGCATCTGAGTATACAGACCATTCACCATCCACCAAGGTCTCGACTCTGTACGCCACTCGGTCTCCCAGGGCATACCCATTCGTTGAGTACTCGTAAAGCAGCGCTGTCTTTACATTGGCCTCATCACTTTCTGAAACAAAGAATATCGGGCTGACCAACTGTGCTTCATGGCCATCATTCTTCCAGTCTTCAATCCTCAGATGGCCATTCGTCTGGAAACCCTTGGTGCCCGCTCCTGATGTCAGTCTCCAATCTTCGACCCGCAGGGGTTCGGTCGACCCGGCAAAAAACCGGGCCAGAAAACTGGTACTCAGCGTCTCTCCGCCATACGGTGCCACCTGCATTTCCTTTACGCTGGTGTTGTCAAAAAAGTCAAGAACATCGAGCCGAGAACCATCGCCGGCGCCCATAGCGTGTACTTCGCTGAAATACGAAAGATAGAAAAAAGCATCCGCTGCTTCGCTGATCGCCTTTTCATTGACACTCGAAGCACTGATCACATTCTTGTTCTGGTCAAGATAATGGGTAGGGGTACCATCAGAAAGAAGAAGAGCCAGGTTACGAAAACCGAAAAATTCGACTCGTTGGTCCGCATACCATTCGGTCGCAGTGCGAAAAGCTGCTTCGTAATTAGAGCCGCCGGATGCACTCATGTCATCGATAAAGTTCAATGACACCTCAATATCATCGCTGAGGCTTCCCAGGTCGATCACTACTTGCTCGCTGGCATTCGATCCCATATCCACAATCTGTAGATTGATCTGGCCTTCGTGATCGACCAAGTCGACGATAAGCCGCTTCAAGGCATCCTTGACTAGCTGCAAGCGGGAAATCCCGCTGACACCGAAACCGGAAGCCATACTACTACCGGTATCGATGATCAGGGAGACATTATAATTGGCAGCCGGGTCAGTACGTATTGTAACTCCCCCTCTATCTCCAATCAGAATATCCTCACCAGACTGGCCCTCAAGAACATCTCCTGTGTTGCCGTCAACCACCAGTGTATCGGGGGCTCTTGCCGACACATCGACGGTCAACTCGCCTTGGGCATGGTCACCATCGCCATCGACAAGGGTATAGATGACGCTGGCACTGCCGGTGAAGCCACTCGCGGGAACAAAGGTCAGGGTGCCATCGTCGTTGATCGACACATGCCCTGCATCATTTCCTCCCACCACCTTCGCCGTCGACAGTCTACCTCCATCCGCACCTGTCTGATCATTGGCCAGCACGTCCACAACGACGGCTTCACCATTAGAGCTCCTGGCGATGTCTTCCGTGACCACAGGACTATCGTCATCGACAACGACATCGAGCTGCCCTTCTGCCGTGTCTCCCTCGGAACTGGTGATGGTATAGCGCAGTGGAAAAGCAAGATCATCTTCTCGCCCTGCAGCAGCGTGATCCAGCGGTCTTGCCAGCGCTACCTTGTAGGTCCCGTTGGCCACATCCGTCAACTGCACTGAGATGACGCGCCTGCCTTCTTCATCAAACCCCACGAGTGAGCGTCCGTTACCACTCAAGGTCCAGGCAATTGTAGACCCTGCAGAAGTCCACTCCGGCAACTCATCAGTGCTCCACCTGAAGCGCCCCACTCCTCCATCACCAAAATCGTACCCGAGCGTTCCGAAGACCACGGCTCGCTGACCATTCACATCGTAGGCACCTCCTGGTACGCCTCCGGCAAGCCCGTCCTCATCGACTATTGCCTTTGCCGTCCTGGTCGTCGGGTCGCCGTCAGAGTCCGGTGTACTGGCAAGCCTTCTGCTGTCATTTTCTTCCAGATGTTGCCCATCCAAGTAGAGTGCCGCGCCCAGATCAATTTCTTTTACTTGTTGAGTTTCCATGCCCACTCCAACGTTTGTGAAAACAATTTTCTATTGATGACCACTTATCTGGAAGCTAACGAAAAGAATTTAAAAAAACCATTGAACAGAAATCCAAAAAACATGAAAAATAGCGAACGAGCACAAAATACAGTAGAACACTCTCACCAACAAACTCATCCATTATAATAATAAAAAAACACCCGGCTTAGGCCGGGTGTTTTTCCTTTTTAATACCAACTGATCCTCAATATCAGATATCGAGCTGATTATCCTGAATCAATTGCTGCAGGAAGTTGTCGCTAGTCGCACCTCCCATGCTGACATCATGAAGCACAATCGTTTGATCGGCGTTCGTTCCACCAACATTGATGTCGCCACCGGTGTTGAGGGAAAGCAGGGTATCGCTGCCACTCTGACGTGCGAACAGGTAATCTGACACATCTGCGTCAGGGGCATCATCAAGCAGATCGGAAAAATCGAGCCTGTCCGCGTTGTCATCACTGCCAAAACTGCCCAAGGTGAAGTCCGCAATGGTATCGATTGCTGGCGCACCATCACTGCCGGCGTCGCCGGACTCGAAGGCAAAGGTATCGGCGCCGAAACCGCCCATCATCAGGTCATCATCGGCGCCTCCCAGCAGCAAATCATTACCAGCGGCACCCACCAGGATGTCGTCTCCAGCGCCACCGCGAAGGACGTCGTCACCGCCATCCACTCGCAACTCATCCAGCAGTGAGACATAGTTGTCGCTGACGTATTGGCGAATCTGCTCGCTCGACGCGTCGGAGCCACCATTCACCGCCCACTTGAGATACTCGGTCAGACCTTCATAGCCCAGACCATCATGCTCACTGGCGACGAAGGCCTCCCCGGTATCGCCGTTGGTCCAGGCCAGGTGATCGGTATTGACGGTGTCACCGAAGATAAGGTCATCTCCCGCCTGCCCTGTCAGTACGTCGTTACCCAATGGTTTCAGGGTGTCAATCTGGCCGCCGTTGGAAAGAGCGGCATCAAGATCGTCACTATCCTGGACAATCTCCACCTGTCCGTAGTAAGCCAGATCATCATCGCCCACCAGGCGCTCCTCGAGAGAGATTGGATCAATGGCAATGAAATCATCACCACCATCGTTGTTTTCCACCTCGAAGATCAGGCGATATTGACCTGCTTCAAGAAAGCCAGCATCCCACACTCGCCAACTAGTCGATTCAATGACATCAGCAGAAGAGTAGAGCTGCCAACCACCGTCAACATATGACTCTATGGTGTAAGAGATACGGTCCCAGTCGGTATAATCGTTGGTCGCGTAAGCGAAGACAAGTGCGGTCTTCAGGCTATCACTACCCGTATCAGAAACGAAGAATGAAGGGCTGACAACGAATGCTCCTTTACCATCCTTATACCAGTCTTCAATGCGAAGCTGTCCGTGCTGGTTCTGGAATGCCTTGGTGCCAGCACCCGAAACCAGTGTCCAATCCTCGATGCGGAGAGGATCGGTAGAGCCAGGGTCAAAGTCAGCCAAACTGGTCTTTTCTACCAAGGTTCCGCTATACGGAATAGCGTCAAGGCCTTGTACATCGGTATTGTCAAAGAACCTCAGGATATCAACGATCGCTCCGTTCCCAATCCCAACACCATTGACTTCACTAAGACTTGACAGTTCCTTGAAGGCTTCCACCGCTTCGGAAACAGCTGCCTTAGTGATTCGGCTTTGGCCTTCTACCTGGCCAAAATCGTTGAGCCAGTAGTTCGGCCCCCCATCGGTCAAAAAGAAGGTCAGATCTTCGAAGCCACTGTACTCGGGGTTGGCATCCTGGGCGGCCAGCCACTCACTTGCCGTGCGAATACCGGCTTCGAAGTTAGTCGCGCCATCGTTCTTGAAGCCATTGATAAAGCTGATGACCGAGTTGATATCATTGCTGTTTGCGCCGAGATCAAGGGCCACGTGCTGGACCGCATTGGTGCCGAAATCCACGATCTGCAGATTGATCTGACCATCGTGGTCCACCAGATCCACCACCAGCTTCTTCAGCGCCTGCTGTACCAGCTTCAGCTTGGTCAGGCCAGGGCTTCCAGACGCTGCACCCATGCTGCTCGAGGTATCCACAATCAGCGAGATATTGTAGTCGGTGGCCGGCTCCAGGGTGGTAAAGATGCAGCCCTGATCACCGATCATCACGTCGTTACCGCCGTGGGTAAAGGCTGCGTTGTCTCCGTTGTCCCCCACGAACAGCTCGTCCTGGGCATCCGGCGTCACCTGGACAAACAGATCACCATGATCGCGGTCACCGTCCCCGTCGGTCAGGGTGTAACGGATCTGTGCCTGACCATCGAAGTCATCCGCCGGGGTAAAGGTCAGGGTGCCGTCGGCATTGACCGTCACGCTGCCCACGGCGCTGCCGCCCACCACATTGGCGCCGGTCACCTGGCCACCGTCGGCGCCGGCCCGGTCATTGGCGATCACGTCCACGGTGACCGGCTCACCGTTGGTACTGGCACCGTCGTCCTGGGCTACCGGGCTGTCGTCATCCACCACCACGTTGAGGCGGCCGACGGCAGTATCACCATCGCTATCGGTGACGGTGTACTTCACGCTGAAGGAAATATCGTCCTCACGGCCAGAGGCTCCGTGGTCCAACGGCTTGGCCAGCACCACCTTGTAGCTGCCATTGGCGACGTTGGTCAGCTGAACGGAGATGACCCGATCACCACTGCCGTCGAAGCCGACCAGCGAGCGACCGTTGCCACTCAGTGTCCAGGTGACCGGGCTGCCACCGCTGGTCAGGGACGGCAGTCCATCGGTGGATAGCCGCACCTCGCCAGCGCCGTCATCCCCGAAGTCGTAGCCGAGACTGCCGGTAGCTACCACTCTTTCACCGGCGACATCGGCCACGCCGCCCGCCACGCCACCAGGCAGTCCATCCTCGTCGACAATCGCCTTGGCCGGGCCAGTCGAGGGGTCGCCGTCGGTTTCCGGGGTGGTGGGGGTTCCATCGGAACCTTCGACATTGACAGTCAGGCGACCATCAACGGTATCACCGTCACCGTCGGTAGCGGTGTAGTCGATCACCGCGTTGCCACTGAAGCCCGGTGCGGGCTTGAAGGTCAGGGTGCCGTCGGGATTGATGGTAACGTTACCGACATTGCCGCCGCCGACCACGCTGGCATCGGTCAGCTCGCCTTCACCGTCGGCACCGAAGCGATCGTTGTCGAGCACGTCCACGGTCACCGAACCATCACTGTCGGTGCTGGCACTGTCATTGACCAAATGAGGCTGGTCATCATCGATGATGACCCTGAGCTGGCCCGCAGCGCTGTCACCATCGGCATCGCTGATGGTGTAGCCGACATTGAAGTTGATGTCGTCTTCCACGTCGGGGTTGGAATGGTCAAGGGGCTTGGCCAGCACTACCTTGTAGGTGCCGTTGGCGACGTCGGTCAGCTGAATCGAGATGACTCGATCACCGTTACCATCGAAGCCGACCAGCGAGCGACCGTTACTGCTCAGCGACCAGCTGACAGAGCTGCCATTCGACGTCAGGTTGGGCAACCCTGTGGTGCTCCAGCTAAAGCCCCCTGCGCCGTCGGTGCCGAAGTCGTAGCCGAGTGAACCGGTGGCGACCACGCGCTCGCCGGCGACGTCATTGATGCCTCCGGCGATACCGCCGGGCAGCCCATCCTCGTCGACCACCGCCTTGCCGGAGCTGGTGCTCGGGTCGCCGTCGGTTTCCGGCGTAACCGGGGTGCCGTTCCCACCGCCATTGCCACCACCACCGCCACCGGTAATGTCGATGTGGCCATTGCAGGTGACGCTGTCTCCATCGCCGTCGGTGGTGATGATCTTGAAGTCAAGATCGGCGTCTGCGGCGACGTCATCGTCCGCTTCGAAACGCCAGGTCCCGTTGGGCTTCACCACCAGGGTGCCGACACCGGTATCGATGGCAGTACCCAGGGGGTACTGGGTGTTGTCACCAGGCAGCTTGACCACGGTATCGGCGACGCCGTCGGCGCCACCCTGCTGGGACCATGTGCCGGTGACCACATCTCCAGCTGCTACAGAGTCAGGGGTGTAGACGCTATTGGTCGGGGTATCGTCGTCGATATCGATACCAAGTCGTGCCGTGGCCTTGTCACCATCGCCATCGGTGATGGTATAGCCCAGCGAGAGCAGCAGGTTATCCTCGACACCCTGGGAAGGATGGTCGAGCGCCCCCAGAAGGGTGACCTTGAAGTCTCCGGTGTCCAGATCGAGCAGCTTGACGTGCAGAATCGGTGTACCGTCCGGTGTACGCGCCGTCAGGGTCTCGCCGCTGGGCGACAACTGATAGCTTAGCGACTCCCCGCCCGAGCTCAGTACTGGCAGGCTATCGGGGTCCCAGCGAAAGGCCCCGCTGTCGGCTGGCCCGCTGGCACCAAAGCTGTAGCCAAGGTTACCGGTGACCTTGACGACCTCGCCCGGGTCATCAGCGATACCACCAGCAATACCGTCGGGCATACCGTCTTCATCAAGATTGATTATCGTGCCTATCTCGCAGTCGCAGTCACTGGCAAGCAGTACCGCTGCCTGAGTCGCGTTGTCGGAAGTTGAGGTGCTCATCTTGGTCATCCCTTGAACGTCGTGGAAACCCGTTAGGGGCCTCCGGGTGCAAGGTAAAACTAAGCAAGCACCTCAATTAACAACATTGTCCTAACGTTCAGCGGCCACACAAACAAATCCCACAATGGCAAAGAAACTAAGAATCAACGCTAATTATCCAAGCGCCAAGCGACCAGCTTTTCCGGAAAATTCTCAACTTTTTCACAACATGGATTACAACTTCACCCTAAACGATCATATTTGAAAGCGAACCTTGTTCCACTGCATTCGTGACGAGCCAACCAAGGAGTGCCACGAATACCCACAGCTGCCCTGTCGTCCGGCAACTCCCGCTTCCTCGTGCCGCTCGTGGCCATCGACAAAAGGACTCCTCCCCCTCAAAAAAGCAATATCGCAAAGAAAAATCATAACCTACACAGAATATTCACAATCAGATGAAGGGGGCTCTGCATAAACTTCAGTGACTCGACCATCCATTGCTTAAAACATAATACACGAATAACTCGTGTCTAAGAGACATTTATCTGGCGCGACGCACTCCCCCTGATCACCGGATCCGCCCCGGCGGTCTCAATGAGCAAGTGCAACACCTGACCGATCGCGTTGGTGTCAGCTGCTCAGATCGACACCTCTTGAGATAAGGAAAACCAACCCGATCAGTCTCGTCATCGGCAGAAGTGGCCAAGATATGAAAATGCGGTGACAAGACGCTTTTGATGCATCTCGCCACCGCAAGAACAACGGTGGAACTTTATCCAGTCCGGTTGGCTGCTGCGATTGCCATCTGGGCCGGAAATATAGTCAGGCTTGTCATCCGGTCAAAAGGTAGTGCTTACACCCAGGCCTGCCGTCATTCCAACCCTGGAGCCTGCAAATCCTGCGGAAACGCTCCATCGTCCGTTGTCCGCGGTCCGCCTGAGGTTGACCCCCACCGCACTCTCGCCATCGTGGTAGCCGACTCCCACGTAGTAGGTGTAAAGGCCGGCCATATACGGCGCCGATCCCATGGCCACGGCTGAGGCGATGCCAGCGCTGATATCCTCCTCAAGGTCATCGATCTTGTCGTCGAGGTGGTCGTAGGCACTGCTGTACTTCTGGTCCAGTGCATTGAGCTGACCCACATTGACCGCGTCGTACTCGCTGGTCCCGGGCGCCACGTTGTGCAGTTGGGTTGGTCCCTCACCGTTGCCGAAGGTCAGGCTGGCATAGTCGATGCTGCCGTCTTCGTGGCGGTCATAGTTGGCCGCCCCCTGCTGCACCGCCTCGAGCTGACGTACGTTGACCGCGTCGGTAGCCTCGGTGCCACCGGCCACGTTGGTGATCTGGCGCTCGCCACCGGCGCTGCCCACCGACAGCGCCCCCTGATTCGATGCCACCGTCGTGTTCGAGAAGGCCTCGTTCTGGCCGTTCATGCCCTCGCGGTCGGCCACCGAGCCGCTGCCCAGAGCGACGCCGCCTTCGGCGCCTTCCTCGACCCGAGCACCACCACCGATCGCCACGCCCTCATCCGTGGCGACGCTGGCCGCCGGCCCCGAGGTAGCGATATCGGTATAGATGCCGCCGCCACCGCTGCCGCCATTGCCGCCACTGCCCAGGCTGTCGACCTTCTGACTGAGATCCCAGAGCTGTCCACCGGTGACAGCGTCGCTGCTGCCCTGCTGGATGTCCCCGTCGGCCAGGTTGGTGATGGTGGTGCCCCCTGAGCCGCCAAGGGTGATCGAACCGTGCTCGGAGTCCGGGTCGTAGCTCACCGTGTCATCGGCCAGGTTGGCGTACTGGCCTTCCAGGCCATCCACGCGGCTATCCAGTCCATCGACCCGCTCGGTGACACCACCCAACCCCGTCTCCAGTTCGTCGACCCGTGCGCCCACGCCCTCCACCGCCTGGCCAGTGGCGTAGAGCTGGCTGCCGTTGACCGCATCAGTACTGTCGGCGCTCACTCGCCCCGCCGCCAGATGGGTGAGGGTGCGCTCCTGGCCCTGGCTACCGATGCCGACCGTCGCCACCGGCGTACCGCCGGCGAAGACGTAGTCCTGCCCCAATAGCGTCATGCCGCCGGTTGCCACCGCCTCGTCCGCCACCGAGTTGCTGCCAAGGGCGACGCTGGAGGCGCCCAGCGACGTAGCGCCCGCGCCCAACGCCAGCGACAGCTGTCCCTGGGCCTGGCTCTCGGTACCGATGGCGATGGTATCTTCCAGGAAGCTGTGGCTATGCTGGCCGAGGGCGATACCACCAGGCGCGGTCATCTCGACCTCGGCGCCGTCGCCGATGCCCAGGCCATGATCTCCGTTGACGACGGTCGCCGGGCCCACCGCGACGCTCTGGTCTCCACCCGCCAGGGAATCGGCGGCATTGGTCGAGTTAGCGTGGAAGTACCGGTTGCCGCCCGCCGTCGACAGCGACACCATGGCCCCCTGCAACTGGCGCAGGGTCACCGCGTCATGCGCTTCGACACCATCTGCCACCTTAATGATCTGACGGTAGCCGCCATCGTTGCCCACCGACACCGCCCCCAGCAGGGTCTTGTCGCTGGTGTTGTAGCTGATGGTGGCACTACCGGCGGCAATGGAGCCGCTGTCCGCCACCACCGCGCGCGAGGCCACCGACCCTGCGCCCAGCGCCACGCCACCGGCTACACTGCTGTTGGCACCGTTGCCGATGGCCACGCTGTTGGCCGCCGAGGCCGTACTCTGTGGCCCCATGGACAGGCTCTCGGCGCCGCTGGCCGTGGCCCCTGCCGCGCTGGAGTTCGCCTGGTAGTAGGTAGCGTCCTCGGCGAGCGCATCGAGACGAGTGGTATTGCCGCCGACCGACGTGGTCAGGTTGGTGATGGCGGTACCGTTGTCCGTCACGCCTTGAGACAGATTGGTGATGGCGGTGGTGTTGTCGGCCACGTCACCTGACAGATTGGTCAGGGTGCTGGTGGTGTCCGCCATCACCGTGGTCAGGTCGTTGATGGCGGTGGTGTTACCGGTGACTTTCTGGTTGGTGGCAAACAGCTGACCGCCATTGACCGCCTCCTGGCTGTCCTCGGCCAGGCTACCATCGGCCAGGTTGGTGATGGTGGTGCCCTCCTCGTCCAGCACGATCGTGCCACTGTCGAAGGTGCCATCGCCGTTGTCCTTGAAGGTCACCGCCCCTTGCTGCAGGGAGCTGACGCCACCTTGCAGCCCGGCGATATCGCTGGTGTTGGTGGCGATGGCGCTGGTGTTGGTGCTGATGGCGGTGGTGTTGCCCGCGATGCTGGTGGTATTGGTGGTGATGTTGTCGCTGTTGCTGGTGACTCGAGTGTCCAGTGCATCGATATCGGTCCTGGCCAGGTCGACCGCTTGGTTGGTGGCGTGCAACTGACTGCCGTTGACCGCATCGGTGCTGGTGGCGGAAAGCCGTCCCGCCGCCACATGGGTGATCGTGCGCTCGACGCTGGCCACGGCGTTGCCTTCGCTGTCCGTGGTGGCCGCCGCGCCGAGGCTCAGGGTACCGCTGGGGGTCGCGCCGGCGAAGCTGTAGTCCTTGCCTGCGATGCTAGCCTGGGTGGTGGCCACCACGGTCTCGGTGGCGGCACGACTGCCCAGCGCCACGCTGTCGGCCACGCTGGCACTGGCGCCGCTACCGATGGCGATACCCTGGGCCGCGCTGACCGCGGCGTCATTGCCAAGCGCCAGGCCGCCGGCCGCGGTCACGCTGCTGGAGTTGCCCAGCACATAGCTGCCGTCGGCGCCGCTGTCGATACTGCTGCCACTACCGAAGACGCCGCTGAGCTCCGCCTTGATGGTGTTGTTGTTGCCGACCGAGTAGGACTGATCGCCGGACACCTCGGAAGGATCACCGAAGGCGCCACTGAAGTCCCCGCTGACGGTATTGCCGTAGCCCAGGCTGATGGACTGCTTACCGCTGGCCTTGGCCGCCGAGCCGATAGCGATACTGTCGATCCCTTTACTCTGGCTTTCATGCCCCAGCGCCAGGGCACCATCCTGGGTGGCGGCGCTGCCTTCCCCCAGAGCCAGGGTATCCTTGGCGCTGGCGCTGGCAAGCGACCCCAGCGCTACGCTGTTCTCCCCGGAGGCGACAGTGTCCACGCCCAGGGCGGTACCCAGCTTGCCACTGGCGTTGCTGCCTTCGCCCAGGGCGATGGCCTGCTCGCCGCTGGCACTGGATTCGCCCCCCAGGGCGATGGTGCCGATCCCGGTGGCCTGGGCACCCTTGACGGTATTGCTGCCGATGGCGATGGAGCCAGCGCCGGAGGCGGTGGTGGAGTTGGCCAGGCTCAAGGTACCGCCGGCAGCACTGCCGGCGCCATCGGTGGTGCCATCGCTGGCGCCACCGATGGCCACCGCATTGACCCCCTTGGCGTTGGAGCCAAAGCCCAGGGCGGTGGCGCCCATGGCATCGGCCACGGTGTCGAGGCCCACCGCACTGGCAAAGCGGGCGGTCGCCGAAGCCTTGAAGCCCAAGGCGAGGGCGCCATCCCCCCCGGTCGTGGTAAAGGCACCGAAGGCGGTCACCGCAAAGTTCGCCGCCCCCCCCTGGTTCGCGTTGCAGCCTGCCACGGTGGAATAGTTGCCGTTGCCATCCGTTGCTTGCTGGGTAACGCGGTTTACCGGCTCGCGCCCCACATAGGCGTCATTGGCCTGGGTTGCACCGACACACGACCCGTCAGTCAAGATGTAATCGGCCTGCGCCGTGGTCGGGGCGCCCAGCCAGGCGATCAGCCCCAGGCTCGATACCAGGGCGCCGCCAGCCAGCACCCGGCCGGCGCTGCCGATCGCCTGCGCCAGAGGGTGGCGATGAGCCACCGGAGGTGCGAGATGTCTTCTTTTCACACGTCTGTTCATAGTCATATTCCCTGACATGTCCTGCTCCTTGTCAGCAGACATTGCCGCTTCTACTGCTCTGTCCGGGCAAGATCCGTTCGAGCCTTGTCGACGTCGCTAGCCCGCCCGATAGTGGAGATAGCAAGACGGGACTCCCTGCCGTTAAGCACCACGTCGCGGTCACCCACGCCACAGTGACACTGGCGTGGTGTGATGAAGCGGAAAGGTGCTGTTCACGATGCTTCGGTAAAACATCCGTCGACGCCTATGCCGAGTTAGCGGAAGGCACCCGTCATCCCCAGTCCCGCCGTCACTCCAGCTCGGGAACCAGCGACACCGCCGGCGATACTCCAGCGGCCGTTGTCCGCGGTCCGCCTGAGGTTGACCCCCACCGCACTCTCGCCATCGTGGTAGCCGCTTCCCACGTAGTAGGTAAACTTGCCGGCCAGATAGGGCGCATCCCCCATGGCCACGGCTGCGGCGATACCCGCACTGGCGTCACGCTCGACGTCATCGATCTTGTCGTCGAGGTGGTCGTAGGCCCGACTGAACTTGCGATCCAGAGCGCTGAGCTGACCCACATTGGCTGCGTCGTACTCGCTGGTCCCGGGTGCCACGTTGTGCAGCTGGGTTGGCCCCTCACCGTTGCCGAAGGTCAGGTTGGCGTAGTCGATGCTGCCGTCTTCGTGGCGGTCATAGTTGGCCGCCCCCTGCTGCACCGCCTCGAGCTGGCGTACGTTGACCGCGTCGGTGGCCTCGGTGCCACCGGCCACGTTGGTGATCTGGCGCTCGCCACCGGCACTGCCCACCGACAGCGCCCCCTGATTCGATGCCACCGCCGTGTTCGAGAAAGCCTCGTTCTGGCCATTCATGCCCTCGCGGTCGGCCACCGAGCCGCTGCCCAGGGCGACGCCGCCTTCGGCACCATCCTCGACCCGGGCACCGCCACCGATCGCCACCCCCTCATCCGTGGCGACGCTGGCCGCCGGCCCCGAGGTAGCGATATCGGTATAGATGCCGCCGCCACCGCTGCCGCCACTGCCCAGGCTGTCGACCTTCTGACTGAGATCCCAGAGCTGTCCACCGGTGACAGCGTCGCTGCTGCCCTGCTGGATGTCCCCGTCGGCCAGGTTGGTGATGGTGGTGCCCCCTGAGCCGCCAAGGGTGATCGAACCGTGCTCGGAGTTTGGGTCGTAGCCCACCGCACCATCGGCCAGGCTGGCGTACTGGCCTTCCAGGCCATCCACGCGGCTATCCAGTCCATCGACCCGCTCGGTGACGCTACCCAACCCCGTCTCCAGGTTGTCGACCCGTTCGCCTACGCCCTCCACCGCCTGGCCAGTGGCGTAGAGCTGGCTGCCGTTGACCGCATCAGTACTGTCGGCACTCACTCGCCCCGCCGCCAGATGGGTCAGGGTGCGCTCCTGCCCCTGGCTACCGATGCCCACCGTCGCCACCGGCGTACCGCCGGCGAAGACGTAGTCCTGCCCCAATAGCGTCATGCCGCCGGTTGCCACCGCCTCATCCGCCACCGAGTTGCTGCCAAGGGCGACGCTGGAGGCACCCAGCGACATAGCGCCCGCACCCAACGCCAGCGACAGCTGTCCCTGGGCCTGGCTCTCGGTACCGATGGCGATGGTATCTTCCAGGAAGCTGTGGCTGTGCTGGCCGAGGGCGATACCACCAGGCGCGGTCATCTCGACCTCGGCACCGTCGCCGATCCCCAGGCCATGATCGCCGTTGACGACGGTCGCCGGGCCCACTGCGATGCTTTCATCACCGACCGCCAGGGAATCGGCGGCATTGGTCGAGTTGGCGTGGAAGTACTTGTTACCGTCCCCCACCGTGAGCGTGCCCATGGCCCCCTGCAACTGACGCAGGGTCACCGCGTCATGCGCTTCGATACCATCTGCCACCTTAGTGATCTGGCGGTAGGCGCCATCGTTGCCCACCGACACCGCCCCCAGCAGCGTCTTGTCGCTGGTGTTGTAGCTGATGGTGGTACTACCGGCGGCGATGGAGCCGCTGTCCGCCACCACCGTGCGCGAGACCTCCGACCCTGCCCCCAGCGCCACGCCACCGGCTACACTACTGTTGGCAGCGTTGCCGATGGCCACGCTGTTGGCCGCCGAGGCCGTACTCTGTGGCCCCATGGACAGGCTTTCCGCGCCGCTGGCCGTGGCCCCTGCCGCACTGGAGTTCGCCTGGTAGTAGGTGGAATCCTCGGCGAGCGCATCGAGACGAGTGGTATTGCTGCCGACCGAGGTGGTCAGGTTGGTGATGGCGGTACCGTTGTCCGTCACGCCTTGTGACAGATTGGTGATGGCGGTGGTGTTGTCGGCCACGTCACCTGACAGATTGGTCAGGGTGCTGGTGGTGTCCGCCATCACCGTGGTCAGGTCGCTGATGGCGGTGGTGTTACCGGTGACTTTCTGGTTGGTGGCGAACAGCTGGCCGCCATTGACCGCTTCCTGGCTGTCCTCGGCCAGGCTGCCGTCGGCCAGGTTGGCGATGGTGGTGCCCTCCTCGTCCAGCACGATCGTGCCGCTGTCGAAGGTGCCATCGCCGTTGTCCTTGAAGGTCACCGCCCCTTGCTGCAGGGAGCTGACGCCACCTTGCAGGCCGGCGATATCACTGGTGTTGGTGGCGATGGCGCTGGTATTGGTGCTGATGGCGGTGGTGTTGCCCGCGATGCTGGTGGTATTGGTGGTGACGTTGTCGCTGTTGCTGGTGACCCGGGTGTCCAATGCACCGATATCGGTCCTGGCCAGGTCCACCGCCTGGTTGGTGGCGTGCAACTGACTGCCGTTGACCGCATCGGTGCTGGTGGCGGAAAGCCGTCCCGCCGCCACATGGGTGATCGTGCGCTCGACGCTGGCCACGGCGTTGCCTTCGCTGTCCGTGGTGGCCGCCGCGCCGAGGCTCAGGGTACCGCTAGGGGTCGCGCCGGCGAAGCTGTAGTCCTTGCCTGCGATGCTAGCCTGGGTGGTGGCCACCACGGTCTCGGTGGCGGCATGGCTGCCCAGCGCCACGCTGTCGGCCACGCTGGCACTGGCGCCGCTACCGATGGCGATACCCTGGGCCGCGCTGACCGCGGCGTCATTGCCAAGCGCCAGGCCGCCGGCCGCGGTCACGCTGCTGGAGTTGCCCAGCACATAGCTGCCGTCGGCGCCGCTGTCGATACGGCTGCCGCTACCGAAGACGCCGCTGAGCTCCGCCTTGATGGTGTTGTCGTTGCCGACCGAGTAGGACTGATCGCCGGACACCTCGGAAGGATCGCCAAAGGCGCCACTGAAGTCCCCGCTGACGGTATTGCCGTAGCCCAGGCTGATGGACTGCGTGCCGCTGGCCTTGGCCGCCGAGCCGATGGCGATACTGTCGATCCCTTTACTCTGGCTTTCATGCCCCAGCGCCAGGGCACCATCCTGGGTGGCGGCGCTGCCTTCCCCCAAGGCCAGGGTATCCTTGGCGCTGGCGCTGGCAAGCGACCCCAGCGCTACGCTGTTCTCCCCGGAGGCGACAGTGTCCACGCCCAGGGCGGTGCCCAGCTTGCCACTGGCGTTGCTGCCTTCGCCCAGGGCGATGGCCTGCTCGCCGCTGGCACTGGATTCGCCCCCCAGAGCGATGGTGCCGATCCCGGTGGCCTGGGCACCCTTGACGGTATTGCTGCCGATAGCGATGGAGCCGGCACCGGAAGCGGTGGTGGAATTGGCCACGCTCAAGGTGCCGCCGGCAGCGCTGCCGGCGCCATCGGTGGTGCCGTCGCTGGCGCCGCCGATGGCCACCGCGTTGACCCCCTTGGCGTTGGAGCCAAAACCTAGGGCGGTGGCGCCCATGGCATCGGCCACGGTGTCGAGGCCCACCGCACTGGCATAGCGGGCGGTCGCCGAGGCCTTGAAGCCCAAGGCGAGGGCGCCATCACCGTTGACCTTGGAAAAGGCACCAAAGGCGGTCACCGCATAGTTCGCCGCTCCCCCCTGATTGGCATTGCAGCCCGACGCCAGGGTATAGTTACCGGTACCATCCGTTGCTTGCTGGGTAACGCGGTTGGTCGGCCCGCGCCCCACATAGGCGTCATTGGCCTGGCTCGCACCGACACACGACTCGTTGGTACTGATCGTACTGGCCTGCGCCGTGGTCGCGGCGCCCAGCCAGGCGATCAGCCCCAGGCTCGATACCAGAGCGCCGCCGGTCAGCATCCGGCCGGCCCCACCGACCGCCTGCGCCAGTGGGTGACGCCTCGCCATTGGCAGCACGCTGCGGCCCTCCCCGGTACTACGTTGGTTCCTGATATTCCCTGCCATGTCCCGCCTCCTTGGCTGAAACTATCGCCATTCGCGCCAACAGATGGCCGCCTCGGTGGCTATCAGGACCTTGCCGACAGTGAAGAGACAGCCGTGCGACGCGATGCGATCTATCGATTGGCTCCCTCAGAGCCAGCTATCGCTATCCACCGAGACAGTACTCCTGTGTAACTATTGGTAACAAGCAGGAGTGACAGATATAAAAGCACAGTTTGTATTTCAACTATTCTTTGCTGTTACGACGTTTTTAATCGATATAAGGCAACATGTAGATGCCAGTCACTATTAAATATT
The DNA here is from genome assembly GCF_040147045.1 of Halomonas sp. EF61. Classification (NCBI taxonomy): domain Bacteria; kingdom Pseudomonadati; phylum Pseudomonadota; class Gammaproteobacteria; order Oceanospirillales; family Halomonadaceae; genus Halomonas; species Halomonas sp. EF61. The sequence continues at coordinate 233,367 of NZ_JAMSHM010000001.1, forward strand.
CCGGTTCCCCCGCTACAACACGGGAAACATATAAGGATTATAAACACCCAATACATATTCATCATGAGGACGGAGGTTATTCTCTATCCGGCATTGAAGGAGATATCTGGCCTATATACAGGACAGAAGGACAGGAGGGACGTAAAGTGAAGCGGGTTACGGCATAAAAAAATCAGAGCAACGACCAGATATGAACGTTATGTCACTTACCCTATTACCACGACATTCTGAAAAAATTCGCTTCCCTAAACGCCAGGTCGCGAAGAAAGAAAGGACGTTTTTCGTTACTCGGAATTCGATGACCTGCACCGAATTCGACACCTTTTCTCACCCCCCTTACGCAGATCGCCCGGGCCAGGCCCGGGCGATCCTCTACATGCTTTCGGTGTTATCACCACTTGCACCACCGTCGTTGCATCATGCCCTTGCGGCAGTCAGCGCAGACCAGTGACGGCAAGCGGCTGTCAGCTGAAATCGATGCCGATACGACGGCCGACTTCCTCATAGGACTCGATGACGCTGCCCAGCCCCTGGCGGAAGCGATCCTTGTCGAGCTTTTCGCGGGTCTTGGCGTCCCACAGACGGCAGCCGTCCGGTGAGAATTCGTCACCCAGCACGATCTTGCCGTGGAATACGCCGAACTCGAGCTTGTAGTCCACCAGCAGCATGCCGCCGTCGGCAAACAGCTGCTTGAGCACCTCGTTGACCTTGAAGGTCAGCGCCTTCATCTCGGCCAACTGCTCGGCGCTGGCCCAACCGAAGCTTTCGGCCAGGGACTCGTTGACCATGGGATCGTGGAGCTCGTCGTTTTTCAGAAACAGCTCAAAGGTCGGCGGTGTCAGCGGCTCGCCTTCCTTGACGCCGAGACGCTTGACCAGACTTCCGGCGGCGATGTTGCGCACCACGCACTCCACCGGGATCATGTCGAGCTTCTTGACCACACACTCGGTGGGCGACAGCAGCTCTTCCACGTGGGTGGGGATGCCGGCCTCTTCCAGCTTGGCCATGATGAAGGCATTGAAGCGGTTGTTGACCATGCCCTTGCGCTCGAGCGACTCCATGCGGCGTCCGTCGAAGGCGCTGGTGTCGTCACGGAAGTGCAGGATCAGACGATCCGGGTCATCGGTGGCATAGACCGACTTGGCCTTGCCGGCATAGAGTTCTTCGCGCTTTTCCATGGGTGCCTCCACAGGCAAATCAAAAAAAGGGGTTCAAGCAGGACCAGGGTCCTGAATCAGTGAATCGCTTGCCAATCCAGGCCGTCATCCTGGGCAGCCACGGTCAGGCGGGGCTCGTCGCCATCCAGCAGAGGCGTCAATGCCTCCAGAGCGAGTTCGGGGCGGTTATTATGCTCCGACAGGTGGGAGCAGACGATACGCTGCAGCCGATCCAGCCCCAGTTCGGTCAACAGCGCCGCAGCCTGGCCATTGGCCAGGTGCCCCCAACGTCCGCCGACACGGCGCTTGAGACTGGGCGGATAGGGGCCTTCAGCCAGCATGCGCACGTCATGATTGCACTCGAGCACGAGGGCATCGCAGCCACGGAAGGCCTGGCGCACGTGTTCACTGGGGTGGCCCAGGTCGGTCAGCAGCCCCAGCTTCCTGTCACCTGCGGCGATACGAAACTGCACCGGCTCTCGGGCGTCATGGGGCACCGTGATGGCGTCGACGTCGAGTCCCTTGATGGCAAAACGCGACTGAGGGGTGATCCAGTGGGTCCGGGGCAGCCGGCCGAGCTTGCCGGACAGCCAGGTGCCCGGGGTCAGATGTACCGGCAGGTCATAGCGACGGGCCAGGGGTCCGATGCCACGCACATGGTCGCCATGCTCGTGGGTGACCAGCAAGGCATCGAGCTGACGCGGATGGACACCCAGCCGCGCCAGCCGGCGTTCTGCTTCCTTGAGACCGAAACCGCAGTCCACCAGCAACATCGACTCGCCGTCGCTGACCAGGGTGGCGTTGCCCTTGCTTCCGCTACCCAGGGAGGCGAAACGCAAGCCTCCCCGGGAACCTTTGGCATGCCCGACGCTCATCAGCGCAGCAAGCCCTCCATGCGCTGCAGCAGCTCACGCTGATCATCGCCGGAAAGCGGCTCGTCGTCGGCGCTACGTGCCTCCATCAGGGTTTCCTGGCCCTGGGGCGACAACCTGAGTTCAATGCGCTGCATCGACTCAAGCAGGTCCATCGAGGTCAAGGAGTCGATAAAGCCGCGGGTACGCTCGCTCTCGGTGATGTAGTCGATCACGAAGCGCTTGCCGCTTTCATCCACGGAGACCAGCTCGCGGCGATCTTCCATCTCGAAGTTGTTCTCGAGCTGGAAGGCGAGCTCGGCGTAGGCCCGCTCGATGTCGAAGGGCATCACCATCACCCAGTCATCGCCGCGAGGCTCGAAGCGAACGCTGTCGGCTTCGGCCGTCTGCTGGGCCGACGCCGAGGCGATGCTGGCCGAGGCGCTACGCGCTTCAAAGTGACGCTGCAGGGAGTTCAGGCACAGCCGGTTGAGCTGGCCCGCGGTATCACAGCGCACCTCACTGGTGCCCGACCGTAGGCCCTGGCGCAGTACCAGGCTGGCGTCGGAGGTCTCGATGACACCGCTGGCGCTGTCGCTGCGGGTGATCTCCAGCCCGCGCTGTTCGACGAAGCGCTCGAGCTCCGGCCACACCACCGCGGGCGCGGCCCCTACCACCAGCCAGCGATCGGCGTCGGTCTCGCGCACCGCCACGTCACCGGCGGCCACCGCGGTGCTGGCAGACAGCGTCTGTGGCAAAGGCGCGGCGAAGTCCCCCTCGCGGGCGTAGAAGTCGCCGCGAGCCTGAGGCACCGGCATGATATCGCGATAGCGGCTCTGGTCGCGGCTGCCGGGGAGGGTCAGCGGAGCCGCCTGACGGGCGCCCGCGTAATCCTCGTTGCGATCGTGATAGTGACCGTCCTTGGCACAGCCGGCCAGGGTCAGGGCCGCGATCATCGCCAGCGGCAGTCCTTTAAGCGCAGAATTCATGCATCCACCTTGATTGAAAATTGGGTCCACGACATCACGACCGGAGGCACGGTTCAGGCGTCAGTCCTCGATCAGTCCTGCCAGCTGCAGGGCTTCGCTGATGGTGGAGTGATACTTCTCGCTCAGCCAGGTCAACGGCAGGCGGATGCCGGGCTCGATGATACCCATGCGGTTGAGCGCCCACTTGACGGGGATAGGATTGGCCTCGATGCCCAGGTTGGTATGCAGGGGCAGAAGCCGGGTGTTGATCTGGTGAGCCTTGTCGCTTTCGCCGGCCACGGCGGCGGCGCACAACTCGTGCATGGCCTTCGGCGCCACATTGGCGGTCACCGAGATATCGCCATGCCCCCCCATCAGCATGAAGTCGCAGGCGGTGGCGTCATCGCCGGAGTAGAGCATGAAGTCGCTGCCCTTGAGGCGTTCGATCAGGTCCTCGGCGCGCTCCAGGTTGCCGGTGGCATCCTTGAGGCCGATGATGTTGTCGACCTCGGCCAGACGCAGCACGGTCTCGTTGTAGATGTCCGAACAGGTGCGTCCCGGCACGTTGTACAGGATCACCGGCAGATCACTGGTCTCGGCGATCACCTTGAAATGCTGATACAAACCTTCCTGGGTCGGCTTGTTGTAGTAAGGCGCCACGGTCAGGCAGTAGTCGGCCCCCACTTCCTTGGCGTAGCGGGTCAGCTCCACCGCCTCGGTGGTGTTGTTGGAGCCGGTGCCGGCGATGACGGGAATGCGGCCATTGACCTCTTCGACCACGCTGCGAATCACGTCGAAGTGCTCGGCGAAGGTCATGGTGGTGGGCTCACCGGTGGTACCCGCCGCCACGATGGCGTCTGTGCCATTGTCGAGGTGGAAATTCACCAGTTTGCGCAACACTTCCCAGTCGATATCGCCGTTGGCCTTCATCGGTGTCGCCAAGGCGACAATACTGCCCGTGATCATCCTCGTTGTTCCTCTGTTGTCTGCCCTCCCGCGACCCTGACGATGGCGGTCGGGGTGAACGAATGTGGCCAAGGGGGTCGCGACCCGGGGAAGCGAGGTCGTGACCAGAGCACAAATGGTACTCAGGCGGCCATATCCTGTACAGCCGCGTCTTTACATGAAGAGCGTCATTGCGTGTAATCGGACGCCTATTTTTGCGATTCTGGAGCCACCATGACAGTGTCCATCGGCGAGCCGGTACCCGACTTCAGCGCCAGCGCCACCGGCGACAACACCATCACCCTGTCGCAACTGCGCGGTCGCCAGGTGGTGATCTACTTCTACCCCAAGGCCAGCACCCCCGGTTGTACCACCGAGGGCGGCGACTTTCGTGACCACAAGGCAGACTTCGACGATGCCAACACTGTGGTCATCGGCGTCTCCCGTGACGGCATCCGTGCCCAGGAAAACTTCAAGGCCAAGCAGGGCTTCAATTTCGAGCTGATATCAGACAAGGACGAAGCCGTGTGTGGCCTGTTCGACGTCATCAAGCTCAAGAAGCTCTACGGCAAGGAGCACCTGGGTATCGAGCGCAGCACCTTCCTGATCGACAGCGAAGGTCGCCTGGCCAGGGAATGGCGCAAGGTCAAGGTCAAGGGCCACGTGGAAGAAGTGCTGGAAGCCGCCCGCGAACTGCACGCCCAGTCCTGACACGCCGGCCTACGGATGCAAGCCTCGTCCTCCCCGGCAAAGGACGAATGCCCGGCCATTGGCCGGGCATTGTGTTTCGCCTCGAGAGCAGGGCTCAACCGTCGGTACCGGTCCCCGTACCTGCATCAGAGTGGGGCGGCAACCTTGCCATGCTGCGCTCCTTGATCCCGCGAGGCCAGGCATAGACCAGCGCCTTCAACAGGGTCGCCAGCGGGATCGCGAAGAACACCCCCCAGAAACCCCAGACGCCGCCGAAGAACAGCACCGCCAGGATGATCGACACCGGGTGCAGATTGACCGCCTCGGAGAACAGCACCGGCACCAGCACGTTGCCGTCCAGCGCCTGGATCACGCCGTAGGCGACGATCACATAGAGAAACTGGTCCCCCAGTCCAAAGTGAAAGCCCGCTACCGCCGCCACCGGCAGTGTCGCCACCGCGGCGCCGATGTAGGGCACCAGCACCGAAAAACCCACCAGTACCGCCAACAGCGCCGAATAGGGAAGGCCAAAGAAGGCGAAGATGAAGAAGGTCACGCTACCGACGATAACGATCTCGGTGGCCTTGCCGCGCACATAGTTGGCGATCTGGCAGTCCATCTCCTTCCACACCCGGGTCATCAGGTCGCGCTTGGCCGGCAGCAGGGACACGGTAAAGCCCACCAGACGGTCACGGTCCTTGAGCATGAACAGCACCAGGATCGGCACCAGCACCAGGTAGATGAGCAGTCCCAGCACATTGCCGAGCGACGCCAGCGACAGCGTCAGCGCACGCTGGCTCAATTGGGTCGCCTCGCGGCTGAGCACAGCGATCCAGTCCTGGACCAGGTCAGGAGTGATCAGCTGGGGGTAGCTCATCTGCAGGTCGTCCAGCATCTGCTGGCCGGCAGCAAACATCCGCGGCGCTTCCTGGATCAGGCTGGCGAGCTGGTTCCAGATCAACGGCAGCAGGATCAGCGCCAACGCCAGCAGCACCCCGACAAAGGCCAGAAAGACCGTCATGACCGCCACCAGGTGTGGCACCTTGCGTCGCGTCAGGGCGTTGACCGCGCCCTGCAGCAGAAAGGCCACCACCAGCGCGGTGAGAAAGGGCGCCAGCATCTGGCCGAGCCAGATCACCACCGCCAGCCCCACCACCAGCAACACCAGCAGCAGCACCGCCTCTTCATCGGAGAAGTAGTGATCGACCCAGCCGCGAAATACGCTACGCAGACTCATGCATCACCCGCCTTGCGCAACCAGTAGACATAGACCTTGTCGCGTTCTTCGCGCCCTTCCAGCACGTGGGCGCTGTGCTCGGCAAAGCTTTCAAAGTCTCGCCAGGAACCGGCGTCGGTGGCCCTGACCTCCAGCACCTGCCCAGGCGACAGGCGCGACAGCGCCTGCTTGGCCTTGAGCAGCGGCAGCGGACACGGAAGTCCGCACGCATCTAGCACATCGTCAGGTTGCACTGCCATGATCTCTCCCGAGAGAATGCGATATCGGATCGCTGCACATCGCAGCGCCGTTGCCCCGAGGGGCGAGCCCTTGCGATTTAAAGGCACTTTTCCGGCTGAATCAATGTCCCAAGGCAACCCCCTCCAACGCTATCGACGAGGATTTCGATGCCCAAGCGCACGCTGTTTGCCGTCACCGCTCGCCCCGCGCGGGCACGCCGTCAGGCATTGCCTTGGCATCGCGGCCGCTGGCGCCCGATGCCGGCCCTGGCCCTGGCGTCGACGCTTGCGTTGAGCCTGAACGCCACCACGGCACAGGCCCAGTATCTGGACCAGGGCACCCTGCTCGATCAGCCGAGGGAGCTGAACCTGCCATCGCTGATGTCCACCGGCAGCAACGCCATCAGCGGCGAGGAAACCCGCCTTGGACGTGCCTGGCTACGCCAGTTTCGCGCCCACGTGCCGGAATGGCGCGACCCCCTGGCCCAGCACTATGTGGAGACACTGGTCGGCCGTCTGGTGCCCTACAGCGACCTGGGAGGCATCAACACCACCATCACCCTGGTCGACAACAAGACCTTGAACGCCTTCGCCGTCCCCGGCGGCGTGGTCGGCGTCAACACCGGGCTGTTCGCCTTTGCCGACCAGGAAGCCGAGGTGGCCTCGGTGCTGGCCCACGAGCTCGGCCACCTGTCACAACGCCACTATGCCCGTAGCAAGGCCCGCGCCGAGCAGACTCAGGTGCCGGCCATGGCCACCATGCTGGCGGGCCTGATCCTGGCCGCCAGTGGCGCCGGTGACGCCGGCATCGCGGCCCTGGCCGGCAGCCAGGCGGCGATGATCCAGGACCAGCTGCGCTACTCGCGTCGCTACGAGGAAGAGGCCGACCGCATCGGCCTGCAGGCCATGGCCAGCGCCGGCTACGAACCCCAGGCGATGGTCGACATGTTTCGCTCCATGCAACGCCTGATGAGCCTCCAGGGCGGCACTCCGCCGGAATTCCTGCTGACCCACCCGATCACCGAATCACGCATCAGCGACACCCAGGCCAGGGTCAACCAGACCCGGGTGACGGGCTCGGCACCGGATGAACTGCAGTACCAGTTCATCCGTGCCCGGGCACTGCTGGCGATCCACGAGCGTGCGCCCAGCCAGGCGATGACGGTGATGCGCCAGGACCAGGCGCCGGCGGACGCCCAGCGCTATCTGCAGGCGCTGATCGACGCCCGGGCCGGCCAGACCGGCTCGGCACTGAATACGCTCGACGGCCTGGCACGGGCACACCCGGATACCGCCCTGCTGCCCGCCAGCGCCGTCCAGGTGGCACTGGAGGGCGGGCGCGTCGACGAGGCCATCGAGCGTGCCCGGCGTCAGTTGCGCCTGATGCCAGGCTACCCACCGACCAGCCAGCTGCTGGGCGAGGCGCTCTTGCAGCGCGACCCCGACGCGGCCTACCGGGAACTCCACGCACTGGCCCAGCGCCGTCCCGAGGACCCCACCGTGTTCGGGCTACTGGCGGAAGCCGCCGGGCGCAGTGGCCGCGAAGCCTGGGGCCATCTGGCCAGAGCCGAGCAGCTGCAGTTGACCGGTGAGATCGATCGCGCCATTCGCCAGCTGGAAGTCGCCGAGGCGATGGCCGAGCGCGAAGGCGACCTCAACGCCAGGTCAAGCATTCAGCGTCGTCGAGACGCCTTCCTCGACTACCGCCGGACCATGGAGAAATTCCGCTGAGCAGGAAGCTCCGCTGAACCCGACAGCGACGGACGCGGCGACGACACCGTGCTCAGGCGACGCAGCGCTCAGGCCCGCCAGCCCACAGACGACTCGGCCCATGAACAAAAGCGCCCACGAGACTCTCTCGTGGGCGTGGGCTCGTGGGCGTGGGCGCGGGGTGTCACCAGAAAAAAGTAACGGCTGGCCTCAGGCCTGAAACTCCAGCATACGCGTCAGCGGCTTCAGCGCCTGGGTCCGCAGGGCGTCGCTGACCTGGATTTCACCGCTGCCCTCTCGCAGCGCGGCGGCCAGATTGTCCAGGGCATTCATCGCCATCCACGGGCAGTGGGCGCAGCTTCGACAGGTCGCGCCATTGCCCGCCGTCGGGGCCTCGAACAGGGTCTTGTCGGGCACCGCCTGCTGCATCTTGAAGAAGATGCCGCGATCGGTGGCGACGATCAGCTGCTCGTTGGGCAGCTCCTTGGCCGCCTTGATCAACTGGGAGGTGGAACCCGCGACGTCGGCCAGACTGACCACCGCTTCGGGCGACTCCGGGTGCACCAGTACGGCAGCGTCCGGATAGACCGACTTGAGGTCCTCGACCCCCTTGGCCTTGAACTCCTCGTGGACGATGCAAGCGCCGTCCCACAGCAGCATGTCGGCGCCGGTCTGCTTCTGGATGTAGCCGCCCAGGTGCTTGTCCGGGGCCCACAGGATCTTCTCGCCCCTGGCCTTGAGGTGCTCGATGACGTCCACCGCGATGGAGGAGGTAACGACCCAGTCGGCACGCGCCTTGACCGCCGCCGAGGTGTTGGCATAGACCACCACGGTGCGATCCGGATGGGCGTCGCAGAAGGCCGCGAACTCGTCCTCCGGGCAACCCACGTCCAGCGAGCAGGTGGCCTCCAGAGTCGGCATCAGCACGCGCTTTTCCGGTGACAGGATCTTGGCGGTCTCGCCCATGAAGCGCACGCCGGCGACCACCAGCGTATCGGCCTCGTGGCGTGCACCGAAGCGCGCCATCTCCAGCGAATCGGCGACACAGCCGCCGGTCTCTTCGGCCAGCTGCTGGATAGCGTCATCGGTGTAGTAGTGCGCCACCAGTACGGCATTGTGAGCCTTGAGCAGGCGCTTGATCTCATCGACGCGCGCAGCGTCTTCCGAGGGAATACGGGTAGGGCAGTACGGGCGCGCGAGATGCTCTCTGATCTCGGCGCGAGAAGTCATGATCGTCATCGTGTCTACCACTGTGATCGACAGGGGATCCCCCTGTTGATGGGACAGTGCCGCGAACGCTCCGTTCGGCGACACGCCAGGAGAACCCTCGAGCGTGGAGCCCGGCGCCGGAAGCGCCAGCTGCGACTCCTGATGCGGCGCTGGAAAGGCGTCACTGCCGCTCCAGACCCGCTGCCGGTGGTTCTCTCCCTCGCCCATGCGTCTATCGCAGCGGCGAGTCACTTGACAGTTTAACGCAGGCGGACGGTTATGCCGAGTCTCCACGCATGGCATCGGCGCAAGATTGCGCCTGCGGCATACCTGTTCTCGATTCCCTGTCGACACGATGGCATCGGCTCGGCGCGGCGTACTCGCGTCGCTTGAGGAACGGCCTGTTCAGGCTGACAGCGCCGTCGTGGCTGCGGCGGCGACTCCAGCCACAGACTGCGCAAACGAAAAACGGCCCCCGCTGCAAGCAGCGAGGGCCGTGAATCTGGTGGGTCGTGTAGGATTCGAACCTACGACCAATTGGTTAAAAGCCAACTGCTCTACCAACTGAGCTAACGACCCGATCATGACAGGACATCGTCCTGACCATGCACAGGTTCGGATGGTGGGTCGTGTAGGATTCGAACCTACGACCAATTGGTTAAAAGCCAACTGCTCTACCAACTGAGCTAACGACCCTTCCGAACGGGTGCAGATATTACGGACATGCCCCTTTCGACGCAAGTGTTTTTTTCGATTACCGTATCTTTAGCGCTTCTTGTCGCCGCGATCCGGCTTGCCGCCACGCTTCATCGTGTGCACCGGGCGACGCTTGTTCTTGTCGCGGCTCCAGCGATTCTTCTCGTCCGGCGTCAACTCAGGCACCTTGCGCGATTCGAGTCCCGCCAGTCCGGCCAGGTCGTCGACCTCGTCCTGGGAAAGCTCGGTCCACTCGCCGGCCTTGGCCCGCTTGTCGAGGAAGATGTTGCCGTAGCGGACCCGCTTGAGGCGACTGACGGTCAGCCCCTGGGACTCCCACAGACGCCTGACCTCGCGGTTACGGCCTTCCATGATGACCACGTGGAACCAGGTGTTGATGCCCTCGCCACCGAACTCCTGGACGTCGCTGAAGCGTGCCGGGCCATCCTCGAGCATCACGCCTTCGACCATGGCCACCACGTGCTCGCGCTTGACCTCCCCCATCACTCGCACCGCGTATTCGCGCTCGATCTCGGTGGAAGGATGCATCAGCCGATTGGCCAGCTCGCCGTCGGTGGTGAACAGCAACAGCCCGCTGGTGTTGATGTCCAGGCGGCCAATCGCGATCCAGCGCTCGCCCTTGAGGCGCGGCAGGCGGTCGAATACCGTACGCCGCCCCTCTGGATCCTTGCGCGTGCACAGCTCGCCCTCGGGCTTGTTGTACATGATCACCCGCCTTGGCACCTCGTCGGCGGCGCGCAGGGTGATCGGTCGGTCATCGAAACTGACCCGGTCACGGGCCTCCACTCGGTCGCCCAGGGTCGCCACGCTGCCGTTGACCTTGACCCGGCCATCGGCGATGGCGGCCTCCATCTCCCGGCGGGATCCCAGGCCGGCACGCGCCAGCACCTTCTGCAGTTTTTCGCTGGTGGTCGTCATTCGTCGTTCTCACTCTCTGTGGGTTCCACCCCCGAGGCAGCGTCATCGTCGACGCGGCCCCGGGCGCGTTCGGACAGCCTGGCTTCCAGATCGGCAAAGCTCAGGCGAGCCCGTTCGGACGCCGTCCCGGCGTGCTCGTCGTCGGCCGTCCCGGCCGTCGGTTCATTGACGTCGGGCGCTTGGCCCGCCGTCGTCTCGGCTTCCTCGCGGGAAGCCGTCATTTCATCCTGATCGGGCGATGATGCCTCGCCTTCCTCGGTCTCGCCTCTTTCGGTTGCAGCTTCAGCGCTTCCATCTTCAGCGGGTTCACCCTCGGCAGTTTCACCCTCGGCGGTCTCATCATCATCGTCCAGCGGCTCGTCGGCCTGGGCCAGCAGCGCCGAGGGCGGAGGCGGTGGCTCGTCCTCGGTGTCGAACTGCTCGAACTGCTTGAGCTCGTGCATCGGTGGAAGTTCGTCGAGGGTCTTGAGCCCGAAATCGTCGAGAAAGCCACGGGTGGTGGCGAACACCGCCGGTCGTCCAGGCACGTCTCGGTGCCCGACCACGCGAATCCAGCCACGATCGAGCAGGGTGCGCATGATCGAGCCGCTCACCGTGACCCCGCGGACCTCCTCGATATCGCCTCGGGTCACCGGCTGACGATAGGCGATCAGCGCCAGCGTCTCCAGCAGCGCCCGGGAATAGCGCTGGGGGCGTTCATCCCACAACCGGGCGACCCAGTTGGCCAGCCGCGGGCGAATGCGCAGCTGGTACCCGGAGGCGGTCTCGATCAGCTCCATGGCGCCTCTGAGGTGACGCTCGGATAATCGCTCCAGCGCTTCCTTGAGCGCCCGTCGCGGCGGGCGCTCGTGTTCATCGAACAGCTGTTCGAGGCGGTCCAGCGCCAGCGGTTGGCCGGCGGCCAGCAGCGCCGCCTCGACGATGTCGTCCAACGCATCGGGCGTCTCCATCACGCTCATGCGGGCTCATCTCCCTGTGTCTTGTCAACCGACTGACCGATACGCCTATCCTGTTCACCGGCATCATCGAAGGCGCTGTCGTCGCCCGCCTCGTCGTCAACAGCGCTGTCCTCGGCGGCACTATCATCCAAGGCATCATCAAAGGCATCACCGAAGGTATCGCCGAAGGTTTCGTCGTCGAAGGTTTCGTCGTCGAAGGTTTCGTCGTCGAAGGCGCTCTCGCCCTCGTCCTCGAGCCCTTCGTACGGATCTTCGTCGCCGTCCTCGGCCAACCGCGCCCTGACGTGGATCGGTGACATCGGCGCATTCTGGACGATCTCGATCATCGCCTCCTTGGCCAGTTCCAGGATCGCCATGAAGGTCACCACCACCCCGGCCCTGCCCTCTTCAAGCGAGAACAGCGCCTCGAAGGGGGTGTAGTGCTCATGGGTCAGGCGCTTCATGATCGCCAGCATGCGCTCCCGGGTCGACAGTACTTCACTTTCGATCTGGTGGGCCTGGTTGAGTTCGGCCCGGCGCAGAATGCCGGCCAGTGCGCCAAGCAATTCATCGAGCTCGACGTCCGGGTGGATGACCCGGGCCTCCACCGGGGGCAGCGCCGCCCGGGCAGGAAACCAGTCACGTCCAACCCGGGGCAACTCCGCCAGGGCCTCGGCGGCGAGCTTGAGCCGCTCGTACTCCTGCAGGCGGCGAATCAGCTCGGCGCGGGGGTCTTCGTCCTCGTCACCGTCCTCGCTCCTGGGCGGGCGCGGCAGCAGGGTGCGCGACTTGATCTCGGCCAGCATCGCCGCCATCAGCAGGTACTCGCCGGCCAGTTCGATTTCCATGGCCTTCATCAGTTCCACGTACTCGATGTACTGGTGGGTGATGGCGGCCACATTGATCGACAGGATATCCAGATTCTGCCGGCGAATCAGATAGAGCAGCAGGTCAAGCGGTCCCTCGAAGGTCTCGAGAAAGACCCTGAGCGCCTCCGGGGGAATGTACAGATCCTCGGGCAGCTCGGTGATCGGCTCATCGAACAGGCGTCCCAGCACCTGGGCGTGGGCTTCGACCTCGGCGTGAGGGGCCGCACCGGCCTGGGCCTGCAAATCGCCCTCGGTGTCAGGCCGAGTCGCTGCACCTTCCTCGTCAGTCCCACCCTGGGGTTGTTGTGTCGTCGGCGAGTCGCTCACGCGTGGGGGACCTGGGTTGCCATGGTAGTGGTTACGATGAACAAGGGAGGATGCGGCCGCTTGGACCGAGGCGCCACCAATCCCCCAGTCTATCAAGCTCCGCGCGATCTGGCTAAATCAGCGAGGCCCGGTCGGTGCTTCAGTCGGCACTTCAGGCGGCACTTCAGGCGGCGCTTCAGTCGGCGCTGTCGGCGGTGCGATAGCGGCCGCGATAGTCGAACAGCTTTTCACGCACCTGCCAGTGACGCCCCACCTTGCGCCCGACCACGAAATCCGGGGCCCTGAGTCTTTGCTGCTCGCGACATACCTGATCGGGTGACGTCGGCGACCAGGGCACACCGGGCGCCCGGGCGTGATCACGCAGAAACACTGCCTCGAAGGCCCGCCGCTGGGCGGGCGTCTCCAGTGCGAACCACTCGGCCAGGGTGGCGCCGTCCTCATCATGGTAGGTGACCTTGAGCCGCGGCAGCCCCCGCCCATTGACGGTGGACTCGAGCAGCATGCCGCTGACCCGCAGCACCCTGGCGTCCTTGAGCTTCAAGGCCTCGCGCAGCTTGTCATCGGCGTCCACCAGCAGCGTCTGGCAACCCTGGCAGCGTCGGGCGGCGATATCGTTCTCGGCGCCACAGTCGCCGCAGGTCTTGAAGCGAAAACGAAAGTCGCACTGGCGCGCCCCTGGCTCGGCGGCGGCCAGCGCCCTGCCTTCGGCGTCGACCAGGCCCTGGCAGCGACGGCCGAAGTGTTCGATCACCAGCTCGCCGTCGCGCTTGCCCCAGAACAGGTTGGCGTGGCCACACAGCGGACAGGGCACCTGCACCGGCTCGCTGTCGCTGTCCGGCCGCGGACTGCCCACCTCCGGCGCATACAGGTCCCAGGGATTGCCGGCGTAGTCGAGGATCAGACAGTCGCGCTTGCCGGGCGAGAGCCTGAGCCCCCGCCCGACGATCTGCTGGTACAGGCCGACGGACTCGGTGGGCCTGAGGATCGCGATCAGGTCCACATGGGGCGCATCGAAACCGGTGGTCAGCACCGAGACGTTGACCAGGTACTTTAGCCGTTTCGCCTTGAAGTCCTCGATCAGCCGGGTGCGCTCGTCGCTGTCGGTATCGCCGGTGATCAGTGCCGAGGCCTGTGCCGGCAGATAGCCGAGGATCTCCTCGGCGTGGGCCACGCTTGCCGCAAACAGCATGACCCCCTCGCGCTGCCGCGCCCGCTCGATCACCTCGGCGATGATGCCCGGCGTGGCCCGGTGCCCGGCCACCACGCGATTGAGCTCTTCCTCGCGATATAGCCCGCCGGTTCCCGGCGCCAGTTGCGAGAAGTCGTAGCGGGCCACCGCCGCATCCACCTTGAGCGGGCTTGCCAGGTAGCCCTGGCGCACCATCAGCCGCAGCGGCTGCTCGAACACGCAGTCGCCAAAGAAGCTGTCCGCGTCACCGCGCACCATGCCGTGGTGGTGGCGGTGGTAGATGAAGCCCTGGCCCAGTCGATAGGGCGTCGCGGTCAATCCCAGCACCTTGAGTGAGGGATTGCGAGAACGCAGATGGTCGATGACCCGCCGATAGGAGGAGTCCGCGTCGAGCGATACCCGGTGGCACTCATCGATCACCAGCAGGGTGAAGGGGCCATGGGCGTTCTGCTCGTCACTTACCGCGTCCAGGTGGCGAACCACCGACTGCACCGAGCCGAACACCACCTGGCGGGCGCTCTCCTTGCGCCCGAGTCCGGCGCTGAAGATGTCCGCCTCGAGGCCATAGGCCAGGTACTTGGCATGATTCTGCTCGACCAGCTCACGCACGTGGGCCAGCACCAGCACCCGCCCCCGGGCCAGGCGGGCCAGTTCGGCGATGACCAGGGACTTGCCGCTGCCGGTGGGCAACACCACCACCGCGGGCTCATCGGACTGACGAAAGTGACCAATGACGCGTTTCACCGCCTCACGCTGATAGGGCCGCAGTTCTGGCCTGACGGAGGCGGGAGGCGACGATGGCGGGAGCCGGGACTCGGTCTGGGGCATGACGACGCCTTTACTCTGCAGGGTTCGGCAAATATTGATCCAGGGCACATCAGCGTGCACTCGGCGCCAGTAGCATAGGCGCCTGCGCGTCGAACCGACGCACTCTACGCCAAGCGCTCGATGCTCCACAACAGGGCCGGACCCTCCCCACCCTCCGGGTAGCCCTGGGGCACCGGCCTCGGCGAGTCACGCCGCACGTCAAGCGGCTCCGTCTTCAAGGACTCAGCCATGTCGCTTCGCCAACTCTGTCAGATGGCCTCCCTGCTCGTCTTTGCCGGTCTGCCCCTGCTGCAGGGCTGCTCCGAGGGAGATCCGCCCTTGGCCAAGCAGGTCACCCGCCCGGTCAAGCTGCTCACCCTGGACGAGATGGGCAATCGCTCCCTGACTCGCTACCCCGGCGTGGTCGAGGCCTCCGAACGCACCGACCTGGCCTTTCGCATCGGCGGGGAACTCAAGGAGCTGAACATCCAGGCCGGCCAGGCGGTCACCAGTGGCGAGCGTATCGCCCTGCTCGACGACCGCGACGCCCGCAACGCCTTGTCCAACGCCCAGTCAAGCTACGACCTGGCGCTGGCGACCTACCGCCGCATGCAGATATCGCTGGAAAAAGGTGCCATCAGCCGCGCCGCCTTCGATGAAGCCCGGGCGGCCTTCCTGTCGGCCCAGGCCCAGTTCGACCTGGCCAAGGACCAGCTCGGCTACACCGAGCTGAAGGCGCCCTTCGACGGCGTCATCGCCAGCGTGCCGGTGGACAATTTCCAGGTGGTGGCCCCCCAGCAGACCATCGCAGTGCTGCAGCAGCCCGGCAATATCGACGTGACCTTCGACCTGCCCGAACAGCAGATCCGCCAGCTCGATCTGGAACGCGTGCGTGCCGCCCTCGAGAAGGCCGACAGCGTCGCCTGGGTGCGCTTCGGCGATGACGAGCGTCGTTTCCCCGCGCGCTACAAGGAGCACGATACCCGCGCCTCCAGCGGCACCCTCAGCTACACCGTCACCCTGACCCTGCCGACGCCGGACGACGTCTACGTGCTGGCCGGCATGAGCGCCGTGGTATCGATGGACCTCAACGCCCTGACCGGCGAAAGCGACGGCCTGTGGCGGGTGCCGCTGGGCACCGTGGTCACGCTAGAGGACGACCCCGAGGCCACGGTGGTGTGGCGCTATATCGCCGACGACGAAGCCTCGGGCAAGGTGGAAGCGGTACCGGTACAGGTCCGCACCGCCAGCGACGACGGCATCTTCATCGCCGGCGATCTGGCGGCCGGCGACCGACTGGTCGGCGCCGGCGCCCATCTGATGCGCCAAGGTCTTCGCGTCACCGCCTGGACCCAGGAAGAGGGGCTCTAGGTCATGGTCGGCTATTTTCTGCGCAACAAGACCATCAGCTGGATGGTCACGATCCTGTTGTCGGTGGGCGGTATCGTCTCCTTTCTCGGCCTGGGGCAGCTGGAGTTTCCCGACTTCACCATCCGCATGGCGCTGGTCAGCACCGCCTACCCCGGCGCCAACCCGCAGCAGGTCGAGGAAGAGGTGACACTGCGCCTGGAAAAGGCGATCCAGGAGATTCCCAACCTCAAGCGGGTCAGCTCGGTGAACAGCGCCGGGCTCTCCCAGATCACCGTGGAGCTCGACACCGACGTCCAGGGCACTGCCCTGCCCCAGTACTGGGACCTGCTTCGGCGCAAGATCGGCGACGCCCAGGCGGGGCTGCCCCCCGGCACCTCGGAGTCGCTGGTGGTGGACGACTTCAGCGACGTCTACGGTCTGCTGTTCAATCTATCCGGCGATGACTACAGCCTCTACGACTTGAAGAATCAGGCCGACTTCCTGCAGCGCGAACTGCGCCTGATCGAGGGCGTCAAGAAGGTGGTGATCGCCGGTGATCGCCCGGAGCAGGTGACCATCTCGCTCAACCGCGAGCGCATGCAGGCTCTGAACATTCCCCCGGATGCACTGATCGGCCTGCTCAACGCCCAGAACGCGGTAGCCGACGCCGGCAGCGTGCGTCGACACGGCAAGATCATCTCGCTGCAGCCCAGCGGTGAATTCAGAAGCGTCGAGGCGCTGGAGGACCTGATCGTCGGTCGCCCCGGCGCCAACCCGGTGCACCTGGGCGACATCGCCACGGTGACGCGCGCGCTCACCGACCGTCCCGGCCAGCTCTACCATGCCGACGGCAAGCCGGCGATCTCGCTTGGCCTGTCGTTCGTGTCCGGGGTCAACGTGGTCAAGGTCGGCGAGGCGGTGGACGCCCGCCTGGCCGAACTGGAATCCCGCCTGCCGCTGGGCATGCAGCTGACCCCGGTCTACCACCAGCCCCAGGTGGTCAAGGAGGCGGTGTCCGGCTTCGTCATCAACCTGATGGAGTCGGTGGGCATCGTCATCGTGGTGCTGCTGGTGTTCATGGGCCTGCGCTCCGGCCTTCTGATGGGGCTGATCCTGTCGATCACCATCCTCGGCACCCTGATGCTGATGGCCGCCCACGGCCTGCAGTTGCAGAAGGTCTCGTTGGGGGCCCTGATCATTGCCCTGGGCATGCTGGTGGACAACGCCATCGTGGTCACCGAGGGCATGCTGATCGGCCTTGGCAAGGGCAAGAGCAAGCTCGAGGCGGCCAAGGAGGTGGCCGGCCAGAACTGGCTGCCGCTGCTCGGCGCCACCGCCATCGCCATCACCGCCTTCGCCCCCATCGGCCTGTCACCGGACGCCACCGGCGAACTGGTGGGCTCACTGTTCTGGGTGCTGTTCTATTCGCTGCTGCTGAGCTGGATCACCGCCCTGACGCTGACCCCCTTCTTCTTCGACATCTTCTTCAAGGATCGTGAGATCGGCGACGGCGACAGTCACGAGGATCCCTACAAGGGAGTGATCTTCCAGCTGTTCGGCTGGCTGGTCGACAAGGGCATTCGCTTTCGCTGGCTGACCATCGCGGTCTGCGTGGGCCTGCTGGTCGGCGCCTTCGCGCTGTCCTCCAACATCAAGAACGCCTTCTTCCCGGATTCCACCACACCGCTGTTCTTCGTCGACGTGTGGATGCCTGAGGGCACCGACATTCTCGAGAGCGAGCGGGTGGCCTCGCGCCTGGAGGCCCAGGTGGCGACGATGGACCAGGTCACCCACGTGACCAGCGTGATCGGCGGCGGCGCCCAGCGCTTCACCCTGACCTACTCGCCCGAGGACCGCTATCCGAGCTATAGCCAGTTGATCGTGGAGACCGAGGATCTCGATAGCAGGGCCAGGCGCATGGCCGAGATCATCACCCTGCTGCGCGATGACTACCCCGAGGCGCAGTACAAGGTCCAGGCGCTGCAGGTCGGCCCTTCGGCCAAGGCCAGCCTGGAAGCACGCCTCTACGGCCCGGACCCGGATACCCTGCGCAACCTCGCCACCGAGGTCAGCGAGGTGTTCCGCGCCGATCCCTTCGTCGACAGTATCCGCCTGTCCTGGGGCAATCGGGTCGAGGAACTGACGCCTGAGTTTCTCGAGCAGCAGGCGCGGCGCGTCGGCGTCACCCGCCAGGCGCTGCACCAGGCATTGCTGATCCACAACGACGGCCAGATGGCCGGCGTCTACCGCGAGGGCTCCGACCTGATCCCCATCGTGCTGCGCGATGAACGGCAAGAGCGCTACGGCCTCAACGACATCGCCAGCCTCAACGTCTGGAGCGCCGAGCAGCAGACCTACATCAGCGCCGGCAGTGTGCTGGGGCCGCTCGAGACCCAGCTGCATGATCCGCTGATCAAGCGTCGCGACCGTCAGCGCATGCTGGCGGTCTACGCCGAGCCGCTACCGCTGTCCGGCGAGACGGCGGCCAACATCCTTGCGCGGCTCAAGCCCCAGATCGAGGCCATCGATCTCCCCGAGGGCTACCACCTGGGCTGGGGCGGCGAGGACGAGACCTCGCGTGACGCCAAGAAGGCGCTGTTCAAGCTGTTGCCGCTGGGCATCCTCGGCATGTTCATCCTGACCATGCTGCTGTTCGGCAACCTGCGCCAGTCGCTGGCGATCTGGGCCATCGTGCCCTTGACCGTGATCGGTATCGTCGGCGGTCTTCTGACCTTCAACGCCCCCTTCACCTTCATGGCGCTGCTCGGCACCCTGAGCCTGGTCGGCATGGTGCTCAAGAACGCCATCGTGCTGGTCGAAGAGATCAAGATCCAGATGCCGCTGTACGAGGCGCCCTTCGATGCGGTGATGGCCGCCGCCATCAGCCGGGTACGGCCGGTATCCATGGCGGCGATCACCACCATGCTGGGCATGATCCCGCTGTTCGGCGACGCCTTCTTCGCCTCCATGGCGGTGGTCATCGTGTTCGGTCTGGGTGCGGCCACCTTGCTGACCCTGGTGATCCTGCCGGTGATCTACGCCACCCTGTTCCGCATCCATCCTCCGTCGCCAGTCGAGGGGCCTACCGGAACCTGACCCCTATCGGAAGGTGACTGCAAGACAAGGCCCTCGCGGGCGATACCCGCGAGGGCCTTGTCGTTGGCTTGCGGCATAGGCCGCCGGCGCTCAATCGAAGCGTGGTGGGCGCCCGTCCAGGCGTGCCCGGGTCGCTTCTCGCTGCTCGCGCCCGGCCAGCAGATTGCGCTGCAGCTCGGCCTCCATGGCCAAGCGTCCGCGCTCATCCAGACGTGGCGCCTCTCGCCACAGCCGACGCGCCGCGGCCACCGCCTTGGGCGAGCGCCGGGCCATGGACACGGCGAGCTCCAGCGCCGCCTCGCGCGGGTCCTCGTCCAGCCGCGAGGCGAGCCCCAGCACCATGGCCTCGTCGCCGGCCAGATGACGGCCGGTCAGCATCAGATCCTGAATCACGTCCTGGCGCAGCGCTGCAGCGGTGACGCTGACCGCCATGTCCGACATCAGCCCCCACTCGATCTCCGGCAGCGCCAGCGTCGCTTCCGGGTGGACGATACGCAGATCGGCACCCAGCGCCATCTGCAGGCCGGCGCCAAAGACGTGACCATGCAGCGCCGCGACCACCGGCGCCCCCAGGTCACGCCAGCCAAGCGCCAGGCGCTGGGCCGGATTGACCCCACTGGCGTCCGGCGTCAGCAGCCAGGCCACGCGCTCGGGGCTTGCCACCACCGAGGCCACGTCCAGTCCCGAGCAGAAGCTCTCGCCCTCGCCGGTAAGCACCACCGCGCGCAGGCCCACCCGTTCGCCCAGCCAGCGCTGGACCTCGAGCAGGGCGTCGATCATCGGCGGATCCATGGCGTTGTGGCGATCTGGCCGCTCGAGATGTACCCGTGCCACATGTTCGATCAGGGAGACGCTCAAGCGGTCATGAAAACTGCGCTGGGTGGATGAGGACATGGAAGCTCCGTCGATAAAGTGGCCGGTCAGGTGATCGATAAAGGGGCGAAACTGTGCAAGCGGGAACTTCAACTTGGCACCTGACGCCGCTCGATACAACACCTGACTTTGTCCCGGATACGACAACGCCGCCCGCGGGCGGCGTTGTCGCAGGTCTGGAGGGGCTGAAGGATCAGCCCAGCCACACCCGGGCATTGCGGAACAGCCTGAGCCAGGCGCCGTCCTGGCTCCACTCGGCCGGCCGCCAGGAGTTGGTGACGGCACGCACCACCCGCTCCGGGTGGGGCATCATGATCGTCACCCGGCCATCCGGCGTGGTCAGGCCGGTGATACCGGAGGGCGAGCCGTTGGGGTTGGCCGGGTAGCGGGTGGTGCACTGGCCGTGGTTGTCGATATAGCGCAGGGCCACCTGGCCCAAGCCCTGCATGCTGCGCAGGTGGGCGCTATCGCGAAACTCGGCGCGGCCCTCGCCATGGGCCACGGCGATGGGCAGGCGCGAGCCTTCCATGCCGGCGAGCAGGATCGACGGGGTCTTCTCCACCTGCACCATGGCCACCCGGGCCTCGAACTGCTCGGACTCGTTACGCACGAAGCGCGGCCAGTTCTCGGCGCCGGGGATCAGCTCCTTGAGCTGGGACAGCATCTGGCAGCCGTTGCACACGCCGAGGGCGAAGCTATCGTCGCGCGCGAAGAAGTCGGCGAACTGCTCGCGGGCGCGGGGGTTGAACAGTACCGACTTGGCCCAGCCACCACCGGCGCCGAGCACGTCGCCGTAGGAGAAGCCACCACAGGCGGCCAGCCCCTTGAACTCGTCGAGAGCGACACGTCCCTCGAGCAGGTCGCTCATGTGCACGTCGACCGCCTCGAAGCCGGCCTTGTCGAAGGCCCAGGCCATCTCCAGGTGACCATTGACGCCCTGCTCGCGCAGGATGGCGGCACGCGGACGTGCGCTGTTGACGAAGGGTGCGCTGATGTCTTCGTCGACGTCGAAGGTCGGGCTGGCACTCAGGCCCGGGTCACGGGTGTCGAGCAGGTTGTCGAACTCGTTCTTGGCGCACTCGGGGTTGTCGCGCAGGGCCTGCAGGCGGTAGCTGGTCTCGCTCCAGGTGCGCTGGGTCAGCTGCCGGGTGGTCTCCAGCAACGGCTCCTCGAACAGGGTCACGCGGATCTGGTCGTCGTAGCGCGGACGGGCGATGACGCCACAGGTCTCGATACCGGCGGCGGCGAACTGGGCCAGCACCTCTTCGGTGTGCTCACGGCTGACCTGGATGACCGCCCCCAACTCCTCGCTGAACAGCGCGTCCACTGCCTCGGCAGCCTCGTCGATCAACCAGTCGAGCTTGATCTCGAGCCCGGCGCGCCCGGCGAAGGCCATCTCCAGCAGGGTGACGATCAGGCCACCGTCGCTGCGGTCGTGGTAGGCCAGCAGTCGACCGTCGGCGTTGAGCCCCTGGATGACGCTGAAGAACGCCTTGAGGTCCTCGGCGTCGTCCAGGTCCGGGCAGTCGTTGCCGACCTGACCGTAGACCTGGGCCAGGGCGGAGCCGCCCAGACGATTCTTGCCGGCGCCCAGGTCGATCAGCAGCAGGTCGCTCTCGTCCTGGTCGAGGCGAATCTGCGGGGTCAGCGTCTTCATGGCGTCGGTCACCGGAGCGAAGCCGGTGATCGCCAGGGTCAGCGGCGAGGTCACCGCCTTCTGCTCACCGTCCTGCTCCCAGGCGGTGCGCATGGACATGGAGTCCTTGCCCACCGGCACCGCGATGCCCAGCGCCGGGCACAGCTCCATGCCGACGGCGTGCACGGCGTCATACAGCGCCTGGTTCTCGCCTTCATGGTCCGCCGCGCTCATCCAGTTGGCCGACATCTTGATGTCGCCAAGCTGGGCGATCGGGGCAGCGGCCAGGTTGGTGATCGACTCGGCCACCGCCAGGCGCGCGCTGGCGGCGGGGTCGATCAGCGCCACCGGCGAACGCTCGCCCATGGCCATGGCCTCACCGGCGTGGGTATCGAAGCTTGCCGTGGTCACCGCCACGTCGGCCACCGGCACCTGCCAGGGACCGACCATCTGGTCACGCGCGACCTGGCCGGTGATCGAGCGGTCGCCGATGGTGATCAGGAAGCTCTTGGAGGCCACGGTGGGCAGACGCAGCACGCGATCCAGCGCCTCGCGCAGGTCCAGGTTGTCGAGCATCACACCGGGCAGTTCCAGCGGCGCACGCTCAAACTCACGCTGCATCTTGGGCGGCTTGCCGAACAGCACGCTCATCGGCAGGTCCACCGGACGGGTGTCGAAGTGGCCGTCCACCACCGCCAGGTGGTGCTCTGCGGTGGCCTCGCCGACCACCGCGTAGGGGCAGCGTTCGCGCCGGCACAGGGCGTCGAAGGTCTCGAGATCCGCAGGTGCCACCGCCAGCACGTAGCGCTCCTGGGCCTCGTTGCACCAGATCTCCAGCGGGCTCATGCCGGGCTCGGCGTTGGGCACCTCACGCAGGCTGAACAGACCACCACGATCGCCGTCCTTGACCAGTTCCGGCAAGGCGTTGGACAGACCACCGGCGCCTACGTCGTGGATAAAGCAGATGGGGTTGTCGTCACCCAGCGACCAACAGCGGTCGATGACCTCCTGGGCACGCCGCTCGATCTCGGGGTTGTCGCGCTGAACAGAAGCGAAGTCGAGATCGAAGCTCGACGAGCCGGAGGCCATCGACGACGCCGCACCGCCGCCGAGCCCGATCAGCATCGCCGGGCCACCCATCACGATCAGCTTGCCGCCCACCGGGATCTCGCCCTTTGCCACGTGCTGTTCGCGGATGTTGCCGTAGCCGCCGGCGATCATGATCGGCTTGTGGTAGCCGCGACGCTCGATGCCGCTGGCACCCAGAGCGTCCTGCTCGTAGGTGCGGAAGTAGCCGGTGAGGTTGGGACGGCCAAATTCGTTGTTGAAGGCGGCGCCGCCGATGGGGCCCTCGAGCATGATCTCCAGGGCGTTGACGATGCGCTCGGGCTTGCCGTAGTCGAACGCCTCCCAGGGCTGCACGAACTCGGGGATACGCAGGTTGGACACGGTAAAGCCGGTCAGCCCCGCCTTGGGCTTGCCGCCGATGCCGGTGGCGCCTTCGTCGCGGATCTCGCCGCCGGCACCGGTCGCCGCGCCGGGATGCGGTGCGATGGCGGTCGGGTGGTTGTGGGTCTCGACCTTGGTCAGGATGTGGATCGGTTCCACCTCACCGCCGTAGCTGGCGCGCTCACCGTCACGACCGGTCAGCGGGGTGGCGAAGAAGCGACGCGCCTCGCTGCCCTTGATCACCGCAGCGTTGTCGCTGTAGGCCGACAGGATGCCGTCCGGTGAGGCCTCAAAGGTGTTCTTGATCATCTTGAACAGCGAGTGGCTCTGGGCCTCGCCGTCGATGACCCAGTCGGCGTTGAAGATCTTGTGGCGGCAGTGCTCGGAGTTGGCCTGGGCGAACATCATCAGCTCGACGTCGCTGGGGTTGCGGCCCAGCTCGACAAACGCCTCGACCAGGTAGTCGATCTCGTCCTCGGCCAGGGCGAGCCCCAGCTCGCGATTGGCGACCTCAAGCGCAGTACGGCCACCCTCGAGCACGTCCACCTGGCCCAGCGGCGCCGGCTCATGGTGGGCGAACAGGGTGGCGGCGTCGGAGCTGTCTCGCAGCACCGTCTCGGTCATGCGGTCGTGCAGGCCGGCGACGATGGCGTCGAAGTGGGCTTCCTTCAGCGTACCGCGCACCTTGATGCGATAGAGGATGCCGCGCTCCAGGCGGTTGATCTGGGTCAAACCGCAGTTATGGGCAATGTCGGTAGCCTTGGATGACCAGGGAGACTGGGTGCCGATACGTGGCACCACCAGCAACGCAAGCCCCTCCACATCGCTATCCTGCTGTGCCGGCCCGTAGTCGAGCAGGCGCTCGAGCAGGCTCAGTTCGGTGGCATCGAGCTCCCGCTCCAGATCGGCAAAGTGCACATACTCGGCGTGCAGCGCCTCGATCTCGGGGACGGACACACGCAGTTGAGCCAGCAGCTTGGCGTGACGGAAGGTGGACAGGGCGGGCGCTCCGCGCAGTTCGAGCATATCCAGGAGCCTCTGAAGATCAGCGATAAAAGAAGGGGGCCGCGGCGGGCGAGACGGCATATGATACTGGAAACCGACGGGTGCGAGAAATCGATGCGGATGACAGCGCCCCGTGGGCTGGGTAAGGTGGGCGCTCCACCATGAGCGATTTTGCCCCGATGAAGGACGGTTTCCGTCATGCGCGGCGCCTGCGCATCCTTGCCACCAGTGGCCTGGGCCTGCTGTGGGCGCTCTGGCCGACGCCGCCCGGCCCCTCCTCAAGCGCTGCCCTGGAGCGAGTACTGGCACGTGATTTCATCACCGTGCACACCCGCAATACCCCCTTTACCTACTACGAGGGGCGCCAGGGACCTACCGGCTTCGAGTACGAACTGATGCGTCGCTTCGCCGACCGCCTCGGGGTCAGCCTGAACCTGAGCGATGACCACCATGTGCAGAGCGTGCTCGACGCGGTGCGCCACCAGGGCGACCTCGGCGCGGCCGCCCTGCCGCTGGACCCGCTGGCAGAAGGCCTGGTGTTTTCGCGCCCGATCCTGTCGATGCAGCCAATGGTGGTGTATCGCCGAGGACTGCAGCCGCCCAAGGCGCTCGATGACCTCAAGGACTGGAACATCGGCATCGCCAAGGGCACCGGCATCAGCCGCGTCATGCACGAATTGCAGCGCGAGCACCCTCGCCTCAGCTGGAAGGAAGCGGAAGACCTGGAGATCGCCTCGCTGCTCAGGCGCATCGAGGATGGCGAGCTGGACGCCGCGGTGGTGTACGCCCACCAGTTCCGCCTCAATCGTCTGTTCTTCCCCGAAGTGGAAGACGGCTTCGACGTCGGCGAGCCGGTGACCATGGCCTGGGCCTTCTCCGGGAAAGACGGTCTGGCGCTGATCGAACGCGCCAATACGTTCTTCGACGAGCTTCGCGCAGACGGTGAACTCGACCGCCTCACCGCCCGCTACTTCGGTCATGACGACTATCTCGAGTACGTTGGCGCCCGGGTCTTCATCAACCACGTCAACAAGCGCCTGCCCCGCTTTGATGCCCTGTTTCGAGAGGCCGCCCGCGCGCAGCACTTCGACTGGAAGCTGCTGGCAGCGGTGGGTTATCAAGAGTCCCACTGGGACCCGGAGGCGACGTCGCCCACCGGGGTGCGTGGGCTGATGATGCTGACCAACGCCACCGCCGAGGAAGTCGGAGTATCGAACCGGCTGGACCCGGCCCAGAGCATCGAGGGCGGCGCACGCTATCTGCGCAGCGTCGAACAGCGATTGCCCGAGTCGATCACCGGTGAGGACCGCCTCTACATGGCGCTCGCGGCCTACAACGTGGGCCTCGGCCATCTGTATGACGCCCGTGACATCGCCCGGATGCGGGGTGGCAACCCGGATCTGTGGCGTGATGTGCGTGAGGCGCTGCCCCTGTTGCAGGAAAGCCAGTGGCACAGCAAGACACGCCACGGCTACGCAAGGGGTGGCGAACCGGTCATCTATGTGCAGAATATTCGCCGCTATCTCGAGATCCTCGACTACGTCGATCGCAGCCAGCAGCAGTTCCACCAGCTGAATGCCCGCCTGCCCGATCAAGCCGACGCCGAGATCTTCGAACTCGTGCCCCCCATGCCCTAGGACACCTTGCCTTCATGTCTCGAATTGCCCTGTCCATGACGCTGCTGGTCATCCTGCTGGCCACGGCAGGACTGATCGTCGATCCCTCGATGATCCAGGATCAGAGCCACAGCGCCAGCTGGACCCTGCTGCTGCTGACCGGCATCGGCCAGGCGATGTGGTACTGGCGTGGGGTGAGGATGTCGGTCGTGTGTCTGTTGCCGGTGCTGGCGATCCTGCTGCTGGGCCTGGCCAGCTACCTGCTGCCCGAAGCCCTGATCTCTTACGTCACGCTCGACCAATGGGCATCGCGGCTACCCGGGGTCCAGGGCCTCGACGATCTTCGACCGCCCTTGATGGAGCTGCTCATCCTGCTGGCGCTGACTGGCGGGCTGCTGGGACGCACCCGGGCGAGCCTGGCCGCCCCGCTGCTGCAGGCGCTGGCGGCGCTGTTACTGGTCACCGAAGCGCTGCTGGTGATCACCGACGAGATCCGCTCGCCGCAGAACCTGGCAGGCACCCCCGCCAGCATGCTGTTGCTGGCGCTGTTGCTGGTCGCCCAGTTCGTCGGCGTGGTCTCGGGGTGGCGCCACACCCGGATCAGCATCCTGCGCAGCCTGATTCCCTCGCTCGCCCTGGTGCTGGTCAGTCTGTTCGTCTGGAACCAGCAACGTGTGTACGTGGACCAGCAGCTTCAAGACGAGCTGCAGGGCGAATCGGATCGTCTGGCGACTCAGCTTGGCGCCGAGATAACGGCCCACCTGGAGGCAGTGAGACGTTTCGCCAGCTTCTGGAGCCTGCTGGAAGAGGCCCCCAGCGCCGAAGAGTGGGAGCGCCAGGCCGCCTTTTACCACCAGGACTTCAGCTACTTTCTCAACATCGCCTATATCGAAGCCGACGGTACCATCCGCCTTGTCCACCCACGCGATGACAGCAACCGGGCGATCATCGGCATCAATGCACTAGACGTGGACCGCCCCTACGTCGACGCACTGGCGAAGGCACTTTCCGACAACCAGGAGGGCCACACCGGCGTCGTGCCACTGCTGCAGGGGATGCCCGGCATGATCTACTACCTGCCGATCACCTCCCCCGACCAGCAGCGCGTCACCGGCGCTGCGGCCATGGTGCTCAGCCTCCCGGTGCTGGCCGACAAGCTCTACGCCGAGACCCTGCTGGACCGTGAGCATATCCGCATGCGCTTCGCCGTGGACGGTGACACCATTCGCGACTGGCCGACCAGCGAGTCGCCAGGCCCATGGACCATGCTGAGCCTGCTTGCCCTCGACGAACAAGAGCTGACCGTCGCCTTGAACGCCTCCATCGGCTACCTGCTAGGTCTGCGTTCGCGCCAGCCGGTGGCCAGTCTCAGCATCGGGCTGCTGCTGGCTTACCTGCTGTACATGGTGGTATTCGGCCACCACCGCATGTCGGTACAACACTCGTCGATGTACCGCTCCAACGAGGAGCTGCGCCGAGAGGTCCGCCATCGTACCGAACTGCAGCGTGAGGTGGAGTGGCTTGCCGGCCACGACGAGCTGACGCTGCTGCCCAACCGCCGCCTGTTCATGTCGACGTTGCGAGAACAGCAGGAGTGCCGCCCGCTGAGCGTTCTTCTGTGTGACATCGATCACTTCAAGAGCATCAATGACCAGCTCGGCCACCAGGCGGGGGACGAGGCGCTTCGTCGCTTCGCCCGAGTGGGACGCCTGGCGATGCCCGAAGGGGTGGTGCTGGCCCGTTACGGCGGCGAGGAATTCGTGGCCCTGCTGACCGGGGTGGCCGCGGACGAGGCCGTCGAGATCGCCGAATCCCTGCGCCAGAGCGTGATGAACTGCGGCGTTGAGCATGCCGATGGGCGCCCCATGACGGTGAGCATCGGCATCGCCAGCCACGGCGCCGGCGACCTGATCGCCGAAGACCTGCTCCATCGCGCGGACCTGGCACTTTATCGAGCCAAGCGACAGGGGCGTAATCGCATCGAGGCGTGCACGTCACCCGCCTGAGCTCGGCCTCGCGCGAATCTGGCGCGCGGCCTCAACACCCGGCGCCAACCAGACACCCACCTGCCCCTTCGATGTCCTTGATCTACATCAGGAAAGGCTCGGTTCCGCGCCCACTTGGCCGCATTTTCCAGCACAATCCCCCGAACGTCTATTCTTCTCGCTGATCGGTTCGGCGAAATATTTCGCTGACCACAACGCCCAACAACCGCCAGCTCCTCGCCTGAAAAGTGGGTACATGCTACGTCTCAGAATCCCGCTGACACTGTTGTCCCTGGCACTGTACATTGCGGGGCTCTGCGCCAGCCTCGCCGGGACTACCGCCTCGACCACCTTGCCCACCCTGGTCCTGGGCGGCTTGATCGGTCTTGCTCAACTGGCCTGGTATCGCCAGCGGCTGGGCTTGAGTCTGACGCTGGTGGTGGCGGTGTTGGCCGCTCTGCTGATCGGCGTGGCCGGCGAAACCCTGCCCCAGGGCTGGCTGTCTCTGGCGACTTTCGATCCACCGGCGCCGCTCGATACTGGCCACCCACGCCTTTCCTGGCAGTGGCCGGGGTTGGCCGACAGCCTGCTGCTGGCGTGCCTGGCCTTGAGTCTTGCCCTGCGCACCCGTGCCAGCCTGGGCACCCCCTTGCTGCACGCCATCGCCGTCCTGCTGTGGGGGACCCTGGCCTACCAGGTGACATCACCCGAGGCCTTGCCACCACTGACCCCACCCGCGGGGCCCTGGGCGCTGGCGGGCAGCGGGCTGCTGTTGCTGACCCAGTTCCTGGCGGTGGTGACCGGCTGGCGCCATAACCAGGCGAGCCTGTTGCGCGCCCTGGGCCCCGGTCTTCTTATTGCCACGGCAACGGTTCTGCTGTGGTGCCAGCAGGATAGCGAGGCCAATCGGCAGCTATTCGAACGTGCTCAGCGGGAGACCGATCGCCTGTCGGCAACGATGACAGACCGCATCGACGATACCCTTCGAGCCATGCATCGCTTCCATCTGATCTGGGAGATCGATCAACGCCTGCCCTCGGCATCGATGTGGCACCACGAAGCCCAGAGCTTTATGCACGACTTCCCGGAGCTGCCCCTGCTGGCCCTGATCGATCCCTCCGGGTGGGTCCAGCACCTCTATCCCGACGACAACTGGCACCAGGCCTACCCGGGCATGCGCTTGCTGGATGGAGCCCTCGACCAGCCACTGATGGATGTGCTGCAGCAGAGCTTTCACCAGCGCAACGCGGTGTCATCGGATATCCTGCCACTGCCCGATGGAGGCTGGGGCATCATCCACTTTCTGCCGATCCACACGGTGGATGGTGATCGGCTGCTGGGTTCGGTCGCCATGGTCTTCAGCCTCGACGCCTTAGCTTCCAACCTCCTGCCCGCGCTCGCCGATATACCGGACGCCATGACGCTGACATTGAAAGACGGCGACAGCACCCTATGGCGGGTACCGACGTCAGCGGCTAATTCGCCCTGGAGGCTCGTCAGCGACGTTCGTCTGCTGTCCCATACCCTGAGCCTGGAGCTCAGCCCCAACCGCCGTTTGCTGGAGCACCTGAAGCTGCACTATCCGAGTTCAACGCTGTGCACCGGCCTGATCATGGCTCTGCTGCTCTACCTGCTGTTGTTCAGCCGCCATCGGCAGCGCCAGCAGCACCGCCAGATTGCCGATACCAATCTCGAACTACGCCGAGAGATGCGGCGTCGTTCACGCCTGCAGAAAAACATCGAATGGCTGGCAGGACACGACGACCTCACGGGCCTGGCCAATCGACGCACCTTTCTCGCCAGCCTGCCGACGGATGCCGGACAGAACCCTCTCAGTCTGCTGTTATGTGACCTCGACCATTTCAAGCGCATCAACGACCAACAAGGCCATCAAGCCGGGGACCAGGCGCTCAAGCGCTTCGCCGCCTGCGCGCAGAAACTGCTTCCAC
Organism: Halomonas sp. EF61; assembly: GCF_040147045.1. NCBI lineage: Bacteria > Pseudomonadati > Pseudomonadota > Gammaproteobacteria > Oceanospirillales > Halomonadaceae > Halomonas > Halomonas sp. EF61. The sequence continues at coordinate 263,076 of NZ_JAMSHM010000001.1, forward strand.
AGGGTGGCGTGCTGGCTCGCTACGGCGGCGAGGAATTCGTGGTCTATCTGCCACAGGGCGATATCGCCTGGGTACATGACTGGGCAGAACACCTGAGGCGGGAGGTTCAGGCCTGTGGCGTACAACACGAAGACGGCACTCCCATGACGGTATGTATCGGTCTGATCACCCAGACCGACGGCCCCGTGGTGCCAAGGGACTTGCTGCATCGAGCGGATTTGGCGCTGTATCGCGCCAAGCGGCTGGGCCGCAATCGGGTGGAGATCGCCGAGGCAAAGCCCGCTGCTGAGCCCAGCGAGGCCACAGAGCCCAACGGTCTGCTGCACTCCTGACTCAGGTCAACCCCACTGGCGCGAGGCGGCGCACTTCTTCCTGAGCCTCGATCAGCGCCTGGGTAAGCTGGTCGTAGCGCGGCCAGTCAGGCCGCGAGCCGCCAGGGTTGGAACGCCTGAATGTGGTACACCTCGACCCCCGTTGTTCGTCACTACCGGTTATTGAGCCAAGGGCTGACCCTGCTCGCTCTGGTACTGGCAGTCGCCTCCCTTACCGTGCTCGATACTCGGGTAGCCTCCCTGCCGGCGAATCAGACGACCCTGGCGCTGGCCCTTATCGTCGCCATCGGTCAATGGCGATGGACACGCAAGGGGGTCTTCACCAGTGCCCTGGTGCTATGGCCATTGCTCCTATGCCTTCTAGGTTTGGTGTTCAGCGCCTGCGCACCGGAAGACTGGCTATCCGTGGAGCGCTTGTCCGAACCCTTCCATTGGCTGACAGCGCCTTCGACTCTGCTGGACTGGCGCCCGCCGCTGGTCGAACTGGTCATGCTGACGCTGCTGACCCTGGGGATACTGGCGCGCACGCGCTCGAGTCTGGGGGTCCCCTTGCTCCATATGTCCTGTTTGCTGATGTTGCTGCTGGACCAGACGCCACTGCATCGCTGGCTACCTTCAGCGGCACTGCTGCACGCCCACTCGCTCACCGTCACCGCCGTCCTCGGCCTGTTGCTGGCCGGCCAGTGGGTGGGCGTGGTGAGCGGCTGGCGTCCGACCCGCGACAGCCTCAGACGGGGTCTTTGGCCCTCGACACTTCTGGTCGTGATGACCCTGGCGCTTTGGCAGTACCTGGAGCTTCAGGCCGATGACGAACTCCAACACCTGGGACAGCGCGAAGGCCGTGCCATGGAGGAACGCCTGGCCAGCGAATTCAATGACTTTCGACACTCACTGCAACATTTGCAGGTTTTCCTCGAACAATCGCCGCTCCCGCCCCCTACCGAACGCTGGCAGCACCTGACGCGACCTCTTCGCGACCACTTTCCCTACCTTGCGACGCTGCGCTACGTCGCAGTGACCGGTGGCAATGTGCGAAGCCCCGCGCCCACAGTCGTCCCCAGGTCAACTGATATGCCTCAACCTGCCGCGGTGCTCCCCCCGGAGGCCCAGATCACTACCCTCGCCATCGACGCTCCTGCACCGACGATGAAGATCACGCTCTCGCTACCGATTCGCCGTCCCGGTGGAAAGCTGCTCGGGCACTTGGCAGCGACCTTGTCACTGTCAGCCATGGCCGAGAATATGTATACGCATCCCCCCTCGGGGGCGGGGAGCCTGCAGGTCCGACTTACCTACCACAACCGTCTGATCAAGGAATGGCCCATGGAGGGGCATCCGGCCTCGTGGACAGTATCCGTTCCCCTCGACGCCATTCCCCTGCATCGACCCGGCAATAAAGCGGTGACAGTCGACACAGCCTATCTACCGCTCGAGCTGTCCTTGCGTCCCGACACGCGACTGCTGGAGCGTCTGCGCAGCCGTCTTCCGGCCGTGACCCTGGTGCTGGGTCTGCTGTTTAGCCAGTTCCTCTATCTGACATTGTTCAGTCAGCATCAGATGGCCTCCCAGCATCGTGCGATTGCTCGCTCCAACGGAGACCTTCGCCGCGAGGTCCGTACTCGCCATCGCCTGCAGCAGCAACTCAGCTGGCTCGCCGATCACGACGAACTCACCGGTCTGCCGAACCGACGTCACCTTCAGGCCACCGCCCAGACCTGGCGGGCGCGCTTGCCCCTGAGCGTCATTCTTGTCGACATCGACCACTTCAAGCGCATCAACGACTGCCTCGGCCACGCCGAAGGCGACAGAGTGCTCAAGGCGGTAGGTCGACTTGCACAGGAGACCCTGGGGGATGACGGCCTGCTGGGGCGCTACGGCGGGGAAGAGTTTCTGGTGATCATTCCCGAAGGACGGCTAGCCGAAGCCAGCGCTGTGGCCGAGCGTCTGCGGCGTGCCGTCCGACAGGCGCCGCTGGCTCATCACGACGGCACGCCACTGACCATCAGCCTGGGGGTGGCATGCCAGGATCATTCACCGCTTGATCTGGCACGCCTGATACAGCAGGCGGACCAGGCGCTCTATCTAGCGAAGCACCAGGGACGCGACCGGGTCGAGCTTTTCGTGGATACCGTCGACGGCGCATCGGACCTGGACACACCGCCCTTCACCGCCTGAGCGAGGCTCGGGGCCTGTAACGAAAGTCTTGAACACCCTGTCGGCACCGCCGACGCTACCTCAGTGCTCTGCGCTGCGGCAAAGGCTCATCGGCGCTCGGCAAAAAACGTCTTGAGCAGGCGAGAGGCTCGGCTCGCCAGCACCCCACCTTCGACCTCCACCTGGTGGAAGTGCCAGGGCTGGGCGAACAAGTTGGCCCGGGACTCGACCATGCCGGAACGAGGCTCCGCGGCACCGTAGACGAGACGCCGGATCCTGGCGTGGATGATGGCCCCGGAGCACATCATGCAGGGTTCCAGCGTCACGTAAAGCGTGCAGCCCTCGAGCCGATAGTTCGACAGACTCACCCCGGCGTCCCTGAGCGCCTGAACCTCGGCATGGGCGCTGGGATCATGGCTCGCCACGGGGCCGTTGGCGCCGCGACCGATGATCTCTCCGGCCGCGTCCACCACCACCGCACCGACCGGCACCTCTCCTGCCTGGGCCGCCCGCTCGGCCAGTTCCAGCGCTCGATGCATGTAAAATTCGTCACTGCGCAAGGTGTTGCACTCCCGTACACTGAGCCCAGGCAAATGCTGAACCATTGTCGCGGGCACGGCAATCGCCACCGTGTCACCGCCATCGACTAGCCGGGCTACCCCGGCGCAAGGAGGATACGCGAATGTCGGACGCCTTGAAGGGTCTGGTAGACCTGCTGGGCCTGGAAATGCTGGAAGAGAACCTGTTTCGTGGACGCAGCCAGGACCTGGGGCTTCCCCAGTTGTTCGGCGGCCAGGTACTGGGCCAGGCGCTGTCGGCGGCCACCCAGACCGTCGCGGCGGAGCGTCAGGTGCACTCGCTGCACGGCTACTTCCTGCGTCCCGGCGACGCCGCCATGCCGGTGGTCTATCAGGTCGACCGCGTTCGTGACGGAGGCAGTTTCACCACCCGCCGCATCACCGCGATCCAGAAGGGCCGTCCGATCTTCTTCTGCAGCGCTTCCTTCCATGGCCAGGAACACAGCCTGAGCCACCAGGCCAGCATGCCCGCCCTCGAGGCAACAGAGCCCGGCGACAGCGACGAGATCCTGCGCTTCCCCGGCCACCCGATCGAATTTCGCCATGTGGAAGACACCGCCGAGGAGGGCGCGCCCGCACGCAAGCGGTTGTGGTTCCGGCTCAATGGCGAACTGCCCGATGACCCCGCTCTGCATCGCTACCTGCTCGCCTACAGCTCGGATTTCAACCTGCTGACCACCGCCCTGGTGCCACATGGCATCCGTTTCGGCGACCCCAAGCTGCAGATCGCCAGCCTCGACCACTCGCTCTGGTTTCACCAGGACGTGGCCGTCAACGACTGGCTGCTGTACGACATGGACAGCCCCTGGGCCGGCGGCGCCAGAGGCCTGGCTCGTGGCAGCATCTACAATCGAAAAGGCGAACTGGTGGCCTCCAGCGCCCAGGAAGGCCTGACGCGCCTGAGGGAGCCCCGGGACTAGCGCACGGGAGGCCATCAGGGACGCCTGGAAACCCCGCTAGCCGGGCTGGCGGTAGGCCCGGTGTGATCGAGAAGGTGGTGTCAAGCCGGTGTAGCTCAGCAGGTAGAGCAACGCATTCGTAATGCGTGGGTCGGAGGTTCGAGTCCTCTCACCGGCACCACGACGGACATAGACCGTGATGCCCGCTGATCCGCCCGAATGTCACCCGGTCAGCATGGCCAGGTAGTCCTTGAGCACCACGGCGTTGTTGTGGGTCTCATCCTTCGAGGAAAACACCAGGGTAACCTTGTGCTGCTGGCTGCGCTCGGCCAGGGGTCTGAGCGTTTCCCGCTGCGCCTTCAGCTCAGCCAGATAGCGCTGACGAAATTCGCCCCAGCCCAGTGCATCGCTGTGAAGGGCCTTGCGCAGGTCATCACTGGGGGCGGCCTCCTTGATCCATTCATCGATACGCGCCTCGTCCTTGGCGATCCCCCGCGGCCAGAGCCTGTCCACCAGCACCCGATAGCCGTCGTTGTCGGCGGGCGCATCGTAGGCCCGCTTGAGCTGAATCGTCATCGTGCCTCCACGACCGAGAATGTGCTCCATCCTTAACAGACGCGTGGCCGGGCCGTCACCCCGTGTGGCTTTGGAAGTCGCAGCCGATACAGATGCCGATGTCGATGTCGATGTCGATGCCAATGAGACAATCAGACCAGGCGCCAGCGCCCGACTATTCGAGGCGTTCGAGAATGGTGCAGGAGCAATCCCGCTCCCCCACCTCGTCGATCAGTACCCGATAGCGCGGCAGACGTATGTCGTCACCGTCACCTTCGACCAGCGCCGAAGTATCGATGATCTCGGCGGTGTTACCCGAGGACAACTGGTCCTCGGCTACCATGACCAGATCACGGGCAATCAGCAGGGTGTCGCCAATGTGCATGGGGGCTTCCTCTTGATGGCTCTTTTCTCTTGATGGGTAGCGGCCACGCCCAAGGGCGAAGCCATCTACCGACATTGGCAGGCGCCGGATCATCCCAGTGCCGGCGTGCGCTCGCGCGCCGCCAGGTGCTCGGGCCGTGGGGACTTGGCGCCGAAGGGGGTGACCAGGCGGTTGTCGACGCTGTTATAGACGAAGAACAGGTTGGAGCGCGGCCACGGTGACAGGTTGCTGTTGGACGCATGCAGCGCGTTGCAGTCGAACAGCAGAATCGACCCGGCCGGCCCCTTGGGCGCCTCGATGCCCTGCTGTTCGATGATCGGTCCCAGCTGCTCTCGGGTGGGTACGCCGATGTGCTGCGCCTTGAGCGAGGTCTCCCAGTTCTGGTCCGGGGTGCGTCCCACGGTGGGAACAAACTGGCGATGGGACCCCGGCACCAGCATCAGCGGTCCGTTGAACTCGCCGTTGTCGGTGAGCATCAGCGAGACACTCAGCGCGCGCATGCCGGGCATGCCGTCTTCTGCGTGCCAGGTCTCGAAGTCCGAGTGCCAATCGAAGCCACTGCCCTGGAAGCCGGCCTTGTCGTTGATCCGCGACTGGTGCACGTAGACACCGCCCCCGAGCAGTTGCTCGACGATCTTCAGAAGCCGCGGCGAGCGAGTCAGGCGATCGAAGCGCTCGGACAATTCGTGCATGCCGAAAACCGAACGAATGGCGCCTGAGACAGGGTCGGTGATGACCTTGTCGCTGCCGGTCAGCTCGGGATCACGCTCCATGGCGCTTAGTTCATCGAAGAAGGGCTCGATGTCGTCGGCCTCGAAGAAGCTGTCGAACCAGAGAAAGCCACGTTCTTCGAATGCGGCCAGCTCCTGCTCGTCGAGCGGCCCGGCCTGGCGCTGCTCGGGCGTCGCATGGACGACCGGGCAATGGCGGGCGATATTGCCCATTGGCTCGTCGAGCCGCGTGGGATAGCCATCATCCGAACGGATCGACAGTTGGTTGGGTGCGTAAGTCATGACTCCGCCTCCGTAACGATTCCAGAATGGATCGCCGTGACCGGAGACGCTGTGCCTTGACCGACCTCGGCGATGGACCCCCATCCTGGGCGTGTATCTACCGCGCCGACATAACCTGAGTTAACGTAAACCCCTAATACGCATTCTCCATCGAGCCTGTCGTGCAAGGAGCCTTGCCGTGTCGAACCGGGACAGCTGCATCGTCAAGCATTTTCGCCACTATCACCCGCTCAGCGATGGCGATCGCCAGCTGCTGGGCGCGCTCGAGAAGTCACCGCTGGAGGTCAAGGCCGGCGATAGCCTTTGGGAAGAACGCGATCCTGCCCAGGACTTCTTCACCCTGAGCCAGGGCTGGGCCTTCTCCTACCGGCAGCTGGAAGACGGTGCGCGCCAGATCCTTGAGGTCTATCTCCCCGGCGACGTGATCGGGCTACGCGAATACGCCTTTCATCAGCGTCTTACCGGCGTCCAGATGATCGAGGACGGCACCATCTGCCGCTTCCCCCACGCCCGTCTGACCGACATCTTTCAACAGTCGACCACCCTGACCTCGATCCTCTTCGCCATGGCCAGCCGCCAGCAGGTGCTGCTGACCGAGCGCCTGGTCAACCTGTCGCGACGCAGCGCCAGGCAGAAGCTGGCCCACTTCATCATGGAAATGTACGAGCGCCTGGCCAAGACCGCTGGCCGGCAGGAAGACCACAGCATCCGTCTGCCACTGTCCCAGGAAATGCTGGCCGACGTGCTGGGGCTGAGTCCTGTGCACGTCAGTCGCACCTTCAGCGCACTCGACGAGGAGGGCCTGCTGCACCGGAACCGTCATCGTCTGCTGCTGCCTGATCCGGCCGCCCTGGCCGATGCCGGCCAGTTCGACGAACGTTACCTGGCCGACAGCGTATTCGCGGCCAACGACGCGGTGGGCTAGGGCTTGTCTGAAAAGTGCCTGCGCTCGGTAATACGGCGTTAAAAATCGGATCAAAATGCTCATTTACACCCCGTAAACTGCGCTTTCTCACCGATTTTTGCCTTGTCTAACCTTCGCTCGTCGACTTTTCGGACAGCGCCTAGGACTGGTCCACCACCGGGGAATCACCAGACGCTGCATGCAATTTCGACCAAAAGTCTAACTTCGCCCAGCCATAAAGCCCTCTACTCTTACGATTGTATGCAATGTAAGAGATTTCCTCGTGACTCCGACCACCCCGCTCGAAGCCAGCGGTGCCCGCACGGCCACCGCCCAGGTCCATGAAGCCATCAAGCAACGCATCCTCGACGGCGTCTATCGACCGCTCGAATTCGTGCGTGAGGCGGCGGTTGCCAGGGAACTCGAGGTCAGCCGTACCCCGGTCCGCGAGGCGCTGCGGGAGCTGGTCTCCGAGGGCTGGCTCGAGGCCATTCCCCATCAGGGCGCCAGGGTGGCCGAGTGGACCGAAAAGGACGCTCGTGAAGTGTTCGAACTGCGCCTGGTACTCGAACCCATGGCGGTCGGACTCGCCTGCCGACACATCGACGCTGACACCCTCGCCCATCTGGACGACCTGGCCTCGCGCATGGAGACCCTGACCGAGAGCCCCCTCGATGGTGCGGGCCACAGCGAACTGGCCTCGCTCAACCACGAGTTTCACCGCCTGTTGATCCAGGCCAGCGACAACCAGCGTCTGGCCCAGATCCTCGAGAGCGTGGTGCGTACCTCGATCATCCGACGCAATTTCGCCAGCTACGACCGTTCGGCGCTCAAACGCAGCATGCAGCACCACCGCGAGATGCTGATCGCCATCGGCGCCGGCAACGCCGCCTGGGCGGAGAACGTGATGCGCGCCCACCTGCTGGCCGCACGGGTACTGCACGTGACCGTCGACACCTCGACCGCGAGCGCATCGCCCCCGTGATCCTCCCGACGCGGCCCTTTTTTGCGTTTCACCCTTCATCTTCCACCCTCGACCTCTGACCACGGACCTCCAACATGAACGAGCTTATCGCCTCACTCCCGCTGGACGACCTCAAGGTGCTCGAACTCGGCCAGCTGATCGCCGGGCCCACCTGCGGCCAGGTACTGGCCGACTTCGGCGCCCAGGTGGTCAAGATCGAGCCACCGGGCAAGGGCGACGCCATGCGCCAATGGGGCCAGACCGACGAGAGCGGCGAACCGTTGTGGTGGAACGTGATCGCCCGCAACAAGCAATCGCTGACCCTCGATCTGCGCAAGCCAGAGGGCCAGGACCTGCTGCGGCGACTGGCGGCCAAGGCCGACGTGCTGATCGAAAACTTCCGCCCCGGCACCATGGAGCGCTGGGGCCTGGACTACCAGAGCCTGTCGGCCGACAACCCGGGGCTGATCATGGTGCGGGTCACCGGCTTCGGCCAGGACGGCCCCTACGCGTCGCGTGCCGGCTTCGCGGCGGTGTGCGAAGCCATGGGCGGGCTGCGCTACATCAGCGGCTACCCGGACCGCCCCCCGGTCAGGGTGGGGATTTCGCTGGGCGACACCCTGGCCGGGGTCCAGGGCGCCATGGGCGCGTTGCTGGCGCTGCACCAGCGCGAGAAGACCGGACGTGGCCAGGTGGTGGACAGCGCCATCTTCGAGGCGGTGATGGCGATGATGGAGAGCCTGATCCCCGACTACGCCCGGGCCGGCAAGATCCGTGAGCGCGCAGGCAGCTTTCTGCCCAAGATCGCCCCGTCCAACGCCTATCCCGCCAGGGACGGCCGGGATGTCATCATCGGCGCCAATCAGGACACCGTCTTCCGCCGGCTGTGCGAGGCCATGGGCCAGCCCACCCTGGCCGATCATCCGGACTATGCCGACCATCGCGCGCGCGGCGAGAACCAGCAGGCCATCGACGAGCTGATCGCCGCCTGGACCGCCCACCACGATGCCCAGCATATCGTCGACCTGCTGGCCGACGCCGGTGTCCCGGCGGGCCTGGTGTACACCGCCAAGGACATGCTCGAGGACCAGCACATCAAGGAGCGCGGCTCCATCGTCGAGGTGCCAGACCGCCACGGCAAGCCGCTGCCGATGCAGAACGTCTTTCCGCGGCTGTCGCAGACGCCTGGCAAGGTACGCCAGGTCGGTCCGGGCCTGGGCGAGCACACCGAGGCGGTGCTCGGCGACTGGCTGGAACTCGACCAGAACAGCATCGATGCCCTGCGCAAGGACAGCGTGATCTAGCACCGCCAACCAGCGACCACTCTGCCGACAACAACAACCTAGAGGCTCTTGCATGGAACCCCTACTCGTCCTGGCGCTGCTGATCGTATTGATCGCCGTCGGCCTGCCGATCTTTCTGTCCCTGGGGCTGGCCGGGCTCGCCGGCCTGTACATGGCCCGGGGCTCCATGGCGTTCTTCTTCGCGCCGTCGTCGCTGTTTGGCCAGCTCAATGCCTTCGAATTGATCGCCCTGCCACTGTTCATATTGATGGGCAACCTGCTCGGCGCTACGCCGGTGGGCAGCAACCTGTTCCAGGCGGCGGTGAGGTGGCTGCACTGGCTCAGGGGTAGCCTGGCGATCTCCTCGGTGGGTGCCTCGGCGGTGTTCGGCGCGGTGTCCGGGGTGAGCCTGGCCGGCGTCGCCGCGGTCGGTTCGATCGCCGTACCGCAGATGCTCGAGCGCGGCTACAGCCGCTCGCTGGCCGCCGGTGCGGTGGTCAGCGCCGGCGCCCTGGCGATGCTGATCCCGCCCAGTGTGCCCTTCATCATCTATGGCGCCGTGGCCAGCGTATCGGTGGCCGACCTGTTCATCGGCGGTATCGTCCCCGGGGTGGTACTGGCCCTGGCGCTGTCGCTCTACATCTTTATCCGGGTGAGTCTGAAGCCCGAGGAAGCGCCCAGCGTCGAGCAACGCTTCAGCTGGCGCGAGCGCTTCGCCAGCCTTGCCCACATCTGGCACGCCGCCCTGCTGGTGCTGGTGGTGCTTGGCTCTATCTATTCTGGACTGGCCACCCCCAGCGAGGCCGCCGGCATCGGCGCCTTCGGCGCCTTCGTGATCGCCGCGTTGATCTTCCGCTGCCTGACGCTTGCCTCCTTCGGCCGCATCCTGGCCAGCACCGCACGAGTCAGCGGCGCCATCCTGCTGATCATCGGCTGCGCCAAGATCTTCGGCGACTACCTCAACATGGTGCGGGTACCGCAGCTGCTGACCGAATCGCTGACCGCCTCGGGCCTGCCGGACTGGGCGATCCTGCTGGCGGTCATGCTGCTGCTGATCCTGCTCGGCATGATCGTCGATGCGGTCTCGCTGATCGTGGTCACCACGCCGGTGCTGCTGCCGCTGATCCAGGCCATGGGCTATGACCCCCTGTGGTTCGGCATCGTCATGGTGCTGAACCTGGAGATCGCGGTGATCACCCCGCCGGTGGGACTCAACCTCTACGCGCTCAGGGGCGTCTGCCCGGAGCTGTCGGTGGAGGAGATCATCAAGAGCGCGCTGCCCTTCGTGGCGGTGCAGTTCCTGGTGCTGATGCTGTTCGTGTTCTTCCCCAGCATCAGCCTGTGGCTACCGAGCCTGATGCACTGAAGGGGCCCCGATTCACTCGCCCCGCTGGCCAGGGGCAACAACGACAATGACAAGACGGAGACATTCCCATGAACCTGACCCGCCGCCAACTGCTCAAGACCACCGCCTTCGCCACCGCGGGGGCCTCGCTGCTGGGCCCCCAGGCGCTGATGCCACGCCATGCCCGCGCCGCCACCACCTTCACCGGCGTGACCTACCTGCCACCGTCCTACAAGGCGCTGACCTACGGCTCCGCCGGCTTCGTCAACTACCTGCGCGACAACGGCGGCGACGTGCTCGAGGTCGATTTCTACGACTCGGGCCAGCTGCTCAAGGCCGACGAACAGCTTCCCGCGCTGCGCTCGCGCAATATCGACTTCATGTTCCACACCACCTCCTACATCACCCGCTCGCTGCCGATCCTCGGCATCACCGGGCTGCCCGGTGTCGTCGGCGAGCTGTACCGCCACCCCGAGCGGCTGCGTCAGGGCAGCCCGCTGTTCGACCTGATCAATGAGGAGCTGGCCAAGGAAAACCTCTACATGCTGACCTCCGGCGGCGGCATCCTCGAGCCCGAGTACATCTGGAGCACCCAGGACAACGCGGTGCGCAGCCTCGAGGACATTCGCGGCAAGAAGGTCAGGGTGGTCAGCTTCGAGGCCACCTCGGCGCTGGAGGCCTACGACATCGGTGCGGTGCGCATTCCTTCGTCCGAGACCTACATGGCGCTGCAGCGCGGTACCGTGGACGCCGGCGTGTTCAATATCTCCACCATCATCGGGCGCAGCCTGCAGGAGCAGGTGGACGTGTGCTACCAGCTGCCGATCACCGGCTTCTCGGTGGCGCCCTTCATGCTGCGAGACCGCTGGGACAGCCTCGACGACGACAGCCGTGCGATCCTCGAAGATGCCGCCCGCTGGTACGACGAGAACTTCATCAGCCACTGCAACGACGATATCTATCCCAACGAGTACTGGCCCCAGGTACGCGAGGAGAACGTCGAGATCATCGCCCCCAGCGACGAGGATCTGGCCGCCTTCAACGAGGCCACCCACAAGGTATGGGACCACTGGAAAGGCGAGGTCGGTGAGGAACTCGGCGAACGCGCCATCAAGCTCGCGCTGGGACAGGCCTGAGATCGCCATGAAAGCGCACGCACAGAGGATCCCCCTCAAGGGCTGGGATGGCGTACTCGCCATCCTGCGCCTGGCCTCGATGGCGGTGCTGGTGTTCATGACGGTGTCGATCTGCTACGACACCGTCATGCGCTACGCCTTCTCCGCCCCCACCCACTGGAGCCTGGAGATCAACTCCTTCCTGCTGGTCTATCTGGCGGTGATGGGCGCCGCCGAGGCCCAGCGCTTCGACGCCCATATCCGTATCACCTTCTTCAAGGACAAGCTTCCCGCCAAGGCGCGTCGGATGCTGGAAGTGTTCACTGGTCTTGCCGGGATGACGTTCTGCGCGATCCTCGCCTGGCGCGGTTATCTGATGGCGGCCCAGGCCTTCGAGTACGGCGAACGGGTGTCCAGCGCCCTCGGCACCCCCATGGGCATCCCCTACGCACTGCTGCCGATCGGCTTCACCGCACTCGGCCTTCAGTTTCTGATCGACACCCTGGCGAGCCTTTCCCGCGGCGCCCCACTGCCGCCGCCGGACGGCTCCGATCACATCGATGCCACCCACCCTTGAACCCGACGGAGACTCCCGCATGACCACCTCGTCACCCGCCCCGATCGAACTGGTCGAGGTCGCCCCGCGCGACGGCTTCCAGTCGATCGCCGATCCGCTGCCGACAGAGCGCAAGATCGAGGTCATCCAGGCGCTGCTCGACGCCGGCATCCGACGCATGGAGATCGGCTCCTTCGTCAGCCCCCGGGCGATTCCGCAGATGGCGGACACCGGCGAGCTGATCCGCGCCTTCGCCCATCGCCGCGATGTGCGCTTCTCCGCGCTTGTTCCCAACCTCAAGGGAGCCGAGCTTGCGCTTGAACACGATGTCAGCGAGCTGGTCTACGTGGTCTCGGTGTCCGAGGCGCACAACCGCAACAATGTGCGCCAGTCGGTGGATGAATCGTTGGCGGCCTTCGCCCGTGTGGTCGAGGCGGTGCGCGCCAAGGGCAACACCGCCCTGCGCCTGGACCTCGGCACCAGCTTCGACTGCCCCTTCGACGGCAGGGTCGACTGGCGCCGGGTCGATGAGGTGCTCACCCAGGCGCTCGCCATCACCGGCGAGTTGCCGGTGGAAGTCGCCCTGTGCGACACCACCGGTCGCGCCACACCCTTCCAGGTGGCGGACCACTTCACCGAGCTGACCGAGCGCCACCGATCCCCCGCCCTGTCCTGGGCGTTCCACGGCCACGACACCTTCGGCATGGGCGTGGCCAACGCCCTGTTCGCGGCCCGCCACGGTGCCACCGCACTCGACGCCGCCTGCGCAGGACTCGGCGGTTGTCCCTTCGCTCCGGGGGCCACCGGCAACACCGCCAGTGAAGACCTGGTCTACGCCCTGCAGGGGGGCGGGTTGGCAGGTGACATCGATCTTGGCGCGCTGCTGCACGCGGCCGACTTGATCGCGGCACTGCCCGGAGGCAAGACCGAAAGCCACCTGCGGCGGGTTCCACGTGAGGGCCTGGCCGGGGCAGACGCGGGGGCATGAACCAGCAGACGGCGCCCTCTCCAGCTCCCTCTTCACCACCCTCTCCGCCTCCCCAGGTCGGTATCGCCCTGCTGGCAACGACCCTGGTGCTGGCCTTCTCGTCGCTGGTGGCGCTGTTTCCCTCGGCGATCGCGCCGACCCTGGCGGACTCGCTGGGGGTTTCCACCGCCACCGTGGGTATCCAGGTCAGCCTGATCTTCGGTGGCGCCATGCTGACCTCGCTGGTCGGCGGGCCGCTGACCCGACGCTATGGCCCCTGTCGGGTCAGCCAGCTGGCGCTGGGGCTGCTTGGCGGCGGCGCGGCGCTGCTAACCCTGCCGTCGCTGACCACCTTCGCCCTGGCCTCGCTGATCGCCGGGCTCGGCTATGGCCTGACCAACCCCTCCGCGTCGCTTTTGCTGTTTCGGGTGACTCCGCGTCACCGCCAGGGCCTGGTGTTCTCGCTCAAGCAGACCGGGGTGCCCTTCGGTGGCGTGCTGGCGGGCCTTGTCGCCCCCGCCCTGGCGCTGGCCATCGGCTGGCAGGCGGCTCTGGGCTGTCTGTTCCTGGTCGCCGTCATCGGTATTCTGCTATTGCAGGTTCAGCGCCATCACTGGGACCGCGAGCGCGACCCTCGCACTCCTTGGCTGACCACGCCCCTGGCCGGTCTCCAGGTGGTCTGGCAGCGCCCGGCGCTGCGCTATCTGGCCCTCTTGAGTCTCTGCTTTTCAGCCATCCAGCTATCGGTCTCGGCCTTCACCGTGGCGCTGCTGGTCGAGGATCTGGGCGTCGGCCTGGTCGTCGCCGGCGCCACCATGTCCGCGGTCCAGGTCTTCGGCATCATCGGCCGAGTGCTGTGGGGCCTTGTCGGCGATATCCTCGACGATCGCCTGATCACCCTGATGGGGCTGGCCTGCCTGAGCGCCGGTAGCGGCCTGGCCATCGCCACCATGGACGCCGACTGGCCGCGCTGGGCGATGGTCGCGGTGCTGTGCGTCATGAGTCTGTCGGCACTTGGCTGGAACGGCGTGTTCATGGCCGAGATCACCCGTCTGGCCCCCGCCGAACGGGTGGCCGACGCCGCCGGCGGTTGCCTGGTGCTGACCTACAGCGGGGTGCTTGTCGGGCTCCCCCTGCTGGGTGCGCTACATGGGCTGTTCGGCAGCTATACCGCCCTGTTCGGGCTGTTGGCAGGACTTTCCCTGGTGGGCCTTGGCTTTCTGCTGAAGGCGCGACGGGCCATCGCCGCTCCCGGCTAACCGTCGACGCGGTGTGACCAGCGTTCGGCTGCCAAGGGTCGTTGAAGCGGCTGGTTCAAGCGTCTGGCTCAAGAGGCTGGCTCAAGTGGCTGACGGGGCCTAGATAAAACGCCAGCGCTTGAGCACCACCAGCTCCACCGCCACCAGCACCACCATGAAGGTGCAGAACAGGGCGAAGGACATGGGATTGTCGACGCCAGGCATGCCGCCGATATTCACGCCCAGCAGGCCAGTCAGAAAGCTGATCGGCAGGAAGATGCCGGAGATGATCGACAGCAGGTAGGTGTTGCGGTTGACCTTTTCGGTGTGCTGATGGGTCTGGTACTGCTGAACCATGCCTACGTGCTCAAGATAGAAGTCCACCGACTCGTTGATTCGCTGGATGGTGTCGCGGGCATTGGCCAGATCGAATCGATCATCGGCAAGCAGCGGTGGCAGGCTGTCGATCATCGCTTCAATGGCGTAGCGCTGGGGCTTGAGGAAGCGACGCAGCTTGATCAACCGCTTGTTCAGCGACATCAGGACGGCGTTGTCGGCCTCAGGCTCTTCTTCCTGGGCGGCGATGGTGGCGTCGAAGGGCTCGACGAAATCCTCGATGCGCTCGTGGAGCTTTTCGATGATATCCACCACCACTGCTCCCAGATCGTCAGGCCCCTTGCCCTGCTCGAGCTCACGGCGTATGTCGGCGATGGCCCGGGAAGGCAGCTTGCGGGTGGAAATCAGCACCCCATCGTAATAGAGGATGCGGATACTGAGCATGTCGTCGGGCTGCTCGCCCTGGTTGAGGTTGACCCCACGCAGAATCAACAGGAAGTTGCCGTCGCCGAGGGTCTCGAAGCGCGGCCGGGTGTCCTCGGCCAGCACGCCGTCGATGGCGGATTCCGGGATTCCTGCCAGCTCGAGGCGCTCGCAGGTAGCATCGGCATCCCGCTGAAAGTGGTACCAGGCGCCTGCCTGAAGCGGACCTGGCGCTGGCTCGGGCAACTGTCGGACTTCCTGGCCAAACGACCAGGCGTCGATGAAAAAAGGCGCGGTCATGCAGGCTCCATCAGGTCTTCGTCAGGCGGGCCGCGCCCGCCGCTTACAAGGTCGAGAAATCAAGCTCGGACAGCGGCGCCGGCTGTCCGTACAAAAAGCCCTGGTAGCGGTGGCAACCGTGTCGATGAAGCCAGTCCCGCTGCTCCGCTGACTCCACTCCCTCGGCAATCACATCAAGCCCCAGGCTGCGCGCCAGAGCAATGGTGCTTGCCACGATGGCGGAGCTGGTGGCGTTGTCGAGCACGTCGCGAACGAAGGACTGGTCGATCTTCAGCTCGTCCAGCGGCAGACGCTTCAGATAGGCCAGCGACGAGTAGCCGGTGCCGAAGTCGTCCAGCGCGAAGGTCACGCCCAGTGCCTTGAGCCGCGTCATGGTGCGCTCGACCCCGTCGCGATCCGCCACGAACAGCGACTCGGTCACCTCAAGCTTGAGACGTCGGGCCGGCGCCCCGGTGCGCGCGAGGATATCACTGACCCGGGCAACGAAGCCGGGATCCTGAAACTGCCTGGGACTGACGTTGACCGACACGGTCCTGGTGGTGTCATCACCCTGCTGCACCCAATCCACCAGCGTCAGGCAGGCCTGCTCGATGACCCAGAGACCGAGTTCATGGATCAGTGGGCGCTCCTCGGCCAGCGGAATGAACTCGGACGGCGGAACGAGGCCCCTGTCGGGGTGTCGCCAGCGGATCAGCGCCTCGACCCCGGTGACACAATCAAGCTGATCGACCTGTTTCTGGTAGACCAGATACAGCTCAGAGCGCGCCAGCGCGCCAAGCAGGTCTTCGTATAGCTGAGCACGCTGCTGCATCCGTCGCTGCATCCCCGGGTCGAAGAAGCAGACGTCGCTGGCGGTCTGACTCTTGGCCTGGAACAAGGCCATGTCGGCCTGCTGCAACAACCGTTCGCGAGAGACCTCGTCGCGAAACGGACTGATACCGACGCGCGCATTCGGCGACACCGGACGTCCTTCGATCCAGACCGGCATATCCAGCGTGTTCAGCAGCTTGCGAGCAACGGTATCGGCCACGCGCACCGCGGTCTCGAGTTCCACGCCCACGCCTTCGAGGACCACCACGAACTCATCGGCGCTGAGACGTGCCAGAGTATCCTCCTCGCGCAATACCGACTCGAAGCGACGGGCGGCTTCTCTGAGCAGCTCGTCACCGCCGTGGTGGCCGAGGGTATCGTTGACCTGCTTGAAGTTATCGAAATCAATGAGCAACAGTGCGCCGTAGCAGCCATCCCGCTGACAACGTTCCAGTTTTTCGCCGAGTCGATCGAGCAGCAGGCGTCGATTGGCCAGCCCCGTCAGCGGGTCGAAGAAGGCAAGCTGATGAATTTCTTCCTCCGCCGCCTTGCGCTCGGTGATGTCGCTGAGCGTCGCCACGTAGTTGCGCAGCTGGCCCCGCTCGTCACGCACCGCGCTGATGGTCAGCCATTGAGGATAGATGTCTCCGCTCTTGCGACGATTCCAGATCTCGCCCTGCCAGGCACCGGTATCGCCGATCCGCTGCCACAGCTGTCGATAGAAGTGTTCGTCATGTCGCCCCGAGCGCAGGATGTCAGGGCGACTCCCCTGGACCTCGTCTTCGCGATAGCCGGT
Source organism: Halomonas sp. EF61 (assembly GCF_040147045.1). NCBI lineage: Bacteria > Pseudomonadati > Pseudomonadota > Gammaproteobacteria > Oceanospirillales > Halomonadaceae > Halomonas > Halomonas sp. EF61. The sequence goes on from NZ_JAMSHM010000001.1 coordinate 280,029, forward strand.
GATGTCGGTAAAGGTCCGATTGACCTTGAGAATGCGGCCATCGACATCGGTGATCATCATGCCCAGGTGGGTCTCGAAGGCTACCGCGGCGATGCTCATGTTGGCCTGATGCAACCGCTCCAGGGTGACGTCACGCACTACCAGCAGGACACCGTCATGCTCCCCGTCACCGCTGAGCAGCGGACTGATCAATGCACTGAAGTCACGGGGGCCACCACCTACGCTCAGAGAATAGTCCAGCCGACGTACTTCACCGCTGGCCGCCACCTCGGCCAGCGCCTCGTCCAGACGTCTGGCGATGTCCGGCGGCAGAAAGGCGCGGTAGTGGCTGCCGACCAGGACCTCCGGTGGTGCCAGCAGCAAGGCCTCGTCTCCGGCATGGACGAAGGAGAAGTGGCCACCGCGATCCAGCACCAGTACCAGGTCCTGCATGGAACCGATCAACGCCTTCAAGCGAGCTTCACGGCGGTGGGCGGCCTGTTCGGCGCGCTGCCGTTCGACCACCTCCCCCTGCAACGCCAGCTGGGCACGTCCCTGCGCCAGCACGTGACGCAGCAACCATAATCCGAGCAGGGCCAGCAACGCCCCCAGCACTACCAGTGGCCACAGGCGCTGGCTCCAGCCGGACAGCAACGCCTCGTGACTGTAGCCCAGCACCAGCCACAGAGGCAGTTCGGCCACTCGCCTCGCCACGAACAACCGCTCCTGACCATCCAGCGGGGATTGCTGACGAAAGTGAAGCGTATCAGGCGAGTCCGCGGTCAGTGATCGACTTCCCGCCTGCGACACCAATTCTCCCGGCGCCAGCCCAGCCGCAGGCACGCGGACTACCAGTCGTGCCTCGCTGTCGACCAGGGCGATGCTTTCTCCCTGCATCAGGCCGAACCCCTTGATCGCTTCCGCCAGGGGCCCGGGGTCGATCGATGCCATGGCAACATGCATCTGAGTGGTCTCTGCCGTGCTCCGTTGCACCAGAGTCATGCGATATTCGCCGGCAGACGGCGAATAGTGCAGAGACGAAACCAGGGTCTCTCCCCTCCTCAATCCGGCCAACTGTCGAAGAAACGCATCCTGGGGTAACCAACCCTCGAAAAAGCGAGCTTCTGCGCTTGTCGGGTCCGAGAGGATCGCCAGGTCTTCTACCAGGGGAAGGGACCTGGTTCGCTCCCTGAGCAAGGGTGCCATCGGCGGTCCATTGCCGGCAGGATTGATCATTTCATCGAGAGCCAGTAGCCCGGCAAGCGCGTGAGTCGCGACGTCAAAAGGCTCGGCCACCAGCGCCTCGACCACCTCCGCTCGCGCGTCGAGACGTTGCTCCACACGCTCCACCTCGGCCAGATACTGGCCCCTGAGGGTCCACACGATGCCGGCGACCAGCAGCATCAAGGCGGTCACATAGAGCGCAATGGCACGACGACGCCCCGAGTCGGACGCATTCGTCACAAAGGGGGATGGATCAACTGACACGGACACGTCGTCGTTTCGCCTCTAGAGCATTCATGTGGAAGGTGCGCATCCAGATTCCGTCGACTGTCTTGGGCATGGACGAGTGATCATAGCCAACCCTGCACTACTTGCGCAGTACTTGCGCACCACTCGCGCATTAAACCGCCTAGTTTCTTGATCACACCAAGCTGGCCATGGTCCGTCATTCCCCCAGAAAACCTCCGACCTGACGGCGCCACAGGGAAGCATAGAGGCCATCCCGGGCCAGCAAAGATTCGTGCTCACCCATCTCGACGATGCGCCCCTTGTCGATAATCACCAGTCGATCGAGCATGGCGATGGTCGACAGACGATGGGCAATGGCGATAACGGTCTTGCCCTCCATCAGGGTATAGAGATGCTGCTGAATTGCCGCTTCCACCTCGGAGTCCAGCGCCGAGGTGGCCTCGTCGAGCACCAGGATCGGCGCATCCTTGAGCAACACCCGAGCGATGGCGATCCGCTGGCGCTGCCCCCCGGACAGGGTCACGCCGCGCTCTCCCACCTGGGCATCCAGGCCCCGACGCCCATGAGGATCGACCAAGTCTTCGATAAACTCGTGAACATGCGCCTGCCGCACCGCCTGCCATAACCTTTCTTCGCTGCAGTCTCGACAACCGTAGGTCAGATTCTCGCGCAGCGATCGATGCAGCAGGGACGTATCCTGGGTCACCATACCGATCTGTCGACGCAGCGATGCCTGGGTGACCTCGGCGATATTCTGACCATCGATCGTTATCTGCCCGGCCTGCAGATCATGAAAGCGCATCAGCAGCGACGCCAGGGTCGACTTGCCGGCGCCGGAGCGGCCGATGATGCCCACCTTTTCGCCCGGGGAAATGTTCAGATCGAAACCGTCGAACACCCTGGGGCCCACCTGGCTTCCCCGGGCGTAGCCAAAGACCACGTCCTCGAAGCGAATCTCGCCGTGCTGGACGCGCAGCGCAGGGGCCGCTGGTCGATCCTGCACTTCGGGGATACGCGACAGGGTGTTGATACCGTCCTGAACGGTGCCGACATTCTCGAACAGGCCAGCGACTTCCCACAGGATCCAGTCGGACATGGAGCGCACCCGCATGACCAGACCGATCGCCACCGCCGTTTCTCCGAGGGACACCCAGCGGTGATACCAGGCCAGCACGACCAGTCCCGCCATACCCACCAGCAGCAGGGTATTGAGGGTCGCCAACGACACCGATAGCCAGGTGGCCAGGCGCATCTGCCGATGTACCGTTCCCATGAAGCCATCCATGGCTTCCCGGGCGTAGGCCCGTTCCGCCCCGGCATCGGCAAACAGCTTGATCGTCTGGATATTGCTGTAGCTGTCCACGACCCGCCCGGTCATCACCGCCCGCGCGTTCGCCTGGGCCATGGACACCCGGCGCAGCCGGGGGATAAAAACCCTCATCAATGCCAGGTAGCCCGCAAGCCATAGCACCAGAGGAGCCATCAACCAGGGCTCGGCGGCCCCCAGCACCACCAGCGCGCCGGTGAAATACACCAGCACATAGACCAGCATGTCGAGCACCTTGGTGACGGTCTCGCGCATGGCCAGCGCGGTCTGCATCACCTTCTGCGAGACGCGCCCGGCAAACTCGTCATGAAAGAACGACAGGCTCTGCTCGAGCATCAGCCGATGGGAGAGCCAGCGCCCGAGCATGGGGTAGTTGCCGAAGATTCCCTGGTGGGTGATCAACGACAGCAAAAGCACCAGAAGTGGCAGTCCTGCCAGCACCGCCGCTCCCAGGCTGATCAAGCTGGTCAGGTGGGTATCGACGAAGCCCTCACGGTCGGCTTCCGCCAGCCAGTCCACCAGTTCGCCCATGGCGGTGAAGAACACCACCTCGGCGATGGAGACCAGCGCCGTGACCACCGCCATGGCCGCCAACAGCCCGGCGAAGGGACGCGAATAGTGCAGCACGAAGGGCCACAACCGGTCCGCGGGTACCGACTCGGGCTGGTCGGGATAGGGATCCACCAGCCTCTCGAAAAAACGCAGCATGTTCCGCTCTCGTATCGCATGACGCCAGCCGCTCATCATACCCTTGTGCCGTTCATGCGGCGTGTGCTGTCAAGGTCGGTGCACCAGTGCCATGTCGTGGTCGGTCAGGCGCATCGCGCCTCGATCGGTGACCCTCACCGTATTGCTTAGACCGATGCCGAAACCTCCCGGCAAGCGCAGACACAGCGGCAGGTGGAAGACCATGTTGCGGGCAAGCGGCTTGGTCTGCCCGGCGGCGAGAAAACCCGTGCCTTCCACCCAGCTCGGCGGAAACTGGGCACCGACCGCGTAGCCGTAAACCCCCGAATGGAAGAAGCGTTCGCGGTGTGGCGCCAGGATAGCATCGGCGAGCCGGGCGACGTCTTCGAAAGGTGTGCCCGGCGTCATGGCCTCGCACATGCGGGCCTCCATCTCGACACACAGGTCGGCGGCGAGGCGCATCTCGTCGCTGATCGGCCCGACCACCACCGTGCGCATGGTCGGCGCGGTGTAGCGCTGCCAGACGGCACCAAACTCGAGAAACACCGCGTCGCCCGAAGCGATGCCCCGGCGCTTGTGGTTGACGTGGATGATGCCACTGCGCGACCCGCTGGTGACGATCGGGGCCAGGCTGAAAAATTCGCTGCCGGCCTCGAGCATCACCTGGGCACCGACGGCGGCCACCTGGTTGTCGGTGACACCGGGCTCGACCACCTCGATGGCACGCGCAAGCCCAAGCGATGTCATCTTGGCGCTGCGCGTCAGGCAATCGAGTTCGGCGTCGCTCTTGACCAGTCTCAGGCTCGCCATCAGGCCACCGGCACTATCATGGAAGCGATCGCCACCGAGTCGCCCCTGCAGATGACGCATCAGGCCAAACCGTAGACCGCTACTGCTGCCATCGATGCCGATGTCGTGACTGTCCGCCAAGGCGTCAGCCAACGGATCGATCACCTCATCGAGGGCTTCCCAGCGATAGCCGACCACTTCATCGACCCTCGCCGTCACCACGGCGGGCCCGGTCTCGATGGACGCCACCTGCAGCAGCGTGCGCGAAGGGGTGACCACCAGGGCCGCGTGCACGGAGACTTCGAAGGTGTGATAGCCACATAGATAGAAGATGTCCGCCGCCTGGCACAGCAGCAGGGCGTCCAGCCCCTGTCGCTGCATGGCACTGCGAGCGCGCGCCAGCCGGCGATCGAACTCCTCGGCGGCAAACGGCAGTTCGCTTCCGGCGTGCTCTACCGCCAGGGCCTGGCGGTACTGATGGTGATCCATGGGCCGTCTCCTTGATCGATTCACCACAGTGTAGACAGTCAAGCCGGTTCGTCTTCCAGGCGATCCCGGGCAAGCCGAGGGGAAATAAGACTTCTCGCCGAGGGGCGGACTCTCGTAGAATTCCAGACTCGTGTAGACACGCCACAGGAATACGCAATGGGCAGGGCCTTCCAGAACCGCAAGGAATCCATGGCCAAGACGGCCGCCGCCAAGACCAAGGTCTACAGCAAGTACGGACGCGAGATCTACGTCTGCGCCAAGTCCGGAGGCGTCGATCCGAACGCCAATCTGTCGCTGCGCAGCCTTCTCGACCGCGCCAAGAAGGACCAGGTACCGGGTCATGTCATCGATCGGGCGCTGGAGAAGGCGTCGGGCGTCGGCGGAGAGGACTACTCGCTGGCACGCTATGAGGGCTTCGGTCCCGGCAACGCCATGGTGATCGTCGAATGTCTGACCGACAATCCCAACCGGACCTTCGGCGACGTTCGTGCCTGCTTCACCAAGACCAAGAGCAAGATCGGCACACCGGGCAGCGTTAGCCACATGTTCGACCATCTGGCGATCCTCGCCTACACCGGCGAGGATGAAGAAGCCGCGCTGGAAGCCTTGATGGAAGCCGACGTGGATGTCACCGACATCGAGAACGAGAACGGCCTGATCACCGTGTTTGCTCCGCCGACCGACTACGCCAAGGCGCGTCAGGCGCTGCGCGAATCCCTCGGCGCCGAGGAGTTCGAGATCGACGAGATCCAATTCCTGCCCCAGGCCACCACGCCGGTGGAGGGGGATGACTTGGCCATGTTCGAAAAGCTGCTCGACATGCTCAACGACCTCGATGACGTCCAGAACGTTTACCACAGCGCTGAATTACCCTAGCGCATCGACGCCTTTCGACTGACGAAACTGCTACAGTTAAGTAGCATCGCAGTGCCCGGCAGGGGCTCGTACCCAGGCATGAGCCCTGCCCTGACACTGCTTCCGGGCATGGGATTCGATAGAACTGCGAGGACTCTACCGTTCGTTGGAACGCTTCGACGACTACTTCCACCGAGAGCGAGTTTCCGTGCATGGCCCCATTTTCAACCCTGACCCAGGCTGCCGCACAACGCCCGGACAACATTAGACACCGCAATCTTCGCAAGCACCTGCTCACCCGCTGGGCCAGTCTGATGGGTGCGGCGGTGCACTTCCTCTTCATTCCACTGTTCTGGGTGCTCGATCACTCGCTGCTGGCGCTGGTCAACGTGATCAGCGTGGCCATGTGGCTTGGCGCCTATCTCGCCAATCAACATGGCGAGCAGGACCGCGCGGTCTACCTGATCACCACCGAGGCTTACTGCCACGCCATCATCGCCACCGTGATCCTGGGTACCTCCGCCGGCTTCCACTTCTACCTGCTGACACTGTCCTGCTGGGCGGCCGTCACCCACTCGGTCAAGTGGGTCGCGCTGGTGCTCGGTCTGATGGGGATGCTGATCTTCCTGTTCCTGGAGTTCCCGCTATCCCAGATGTTTCCGCTGGAAAGCGGCCCCGGCTTCCCGCTGATGCTGGCGACCCTGAACCTCTCCTGTGCGCTGTTTACCATGGTCGGCTTCGCCATGCTGGCGCGCCACGTCTACGAGACCCAGGAAGAAACGCTGACCAGCATGGCGACCCGTGATGCCCTCACCGGCCTGCACAACCGTCGTTTTGCCGGCGAATACCTGCGCCAGTTGTCAGGCGACAGACAGGATGGCACCAACACGCCCTACAGCCTCGCGCTGATCGATATCGATCATTTCAAGCTGATCAACGACAAGCATGGGCACAAGGTCGGCGACCAGTGCCTGATCCAGATTTCCGATTTGCTGGTGCGCCACTTTCGCCGCTCGGATGTACTCTGCCGCTGGGGCGGCGAAGAATTCCTGCTGATCTTCCCCGGCGCCGACTTGAACGAGATCCTGCCGGTGCTCGAAGGTTTCCAGGAGCGCCTTCACAGCCTTCCCATCATGCACAACGGCGACGTCATTTCCTTGACCGTCAGCGTCGGCGTGACCAGCCATACGCCCGGCATGCACTATGATCTGCTGATCAATCGCGCCGATCACCTGCTTTACCGAGCCAAGGCCGAAGGTCGGGACAGAATCATCAGCGATCAGACCGGGGAGCAGGTCCCACCGCCGCTCTAGCCGGCAAGCGCCAAGCGACCACTCGGACAGCGCTCGGTCATCGCTCCCACGCCAATCTAATGCCGCCCGTCAAAGCCTGCCTTGAGGTAGGACTCAGGTCAGGTGCACCACCTCGAATCGCGCCAGCACCTTGTCGTTTTCATCGAGCAGTTCAAGCTCATCGGCCAGTAGACGAAACACTCTGGTGGCCCCCAGTGCCTCGACCAGCGCGCGCTCCTGGGCCATGACAGGCCCCTGGCAGGCCTTCCTGGTAGTCGCCAGCGGGGCCAGCGACAGCGCATCCCCCTCCCGCTGGTAACTTCCCATCAAGCGGTTGCACCCTCCGGATCCGGCCAGACGACCCTCCTGGGTGTGCAGCACGATATGCGCAGAACCGTCGACAGCGACTTCTCCGTCGACTTGCACCAGCTTCCAGTAGCGCTCTTCCAGTGGTTCGCGCAGCGGTTCGGGCAGACGCGCCAGGCGGGCAGCCTCGCCATCCGGCGTACGCGACGCCTGCGACACAAGATCGCCACCCTGCACGACTTGCCACCGCTGCGCCGCTTCCGGGGCGGGCTCGCCCAGCGACAGTTCGCCATCCGTCAACTGCCACTGACCACGGTGGCGGCGGCGAGGTTGCTCGCCGGGTCCCAGGTGGGTCTCCTTGAGCAGATATCGCCCCCCGTCATCGAGCGCCAGATCGAGACGTACCGCCTTGCAGTCATCACAGGACAGTTCACCACGAAAGCTCGCAGGAAGTGGCGCCAGGCTGGATGCCTCTGCCGGGAACGACTCGCTCGACCCGGTGCCACTCGACGACGCCCCGGTACAACCGGCCATCAGCAGCAACAGCCAGGCCGTGCCCCACAGACGCGACTGGCGTAGAGTTCCTGGAGTCAGTTTCATGGTGCCCCCTTGGTGTTGAAGAAACGATGCTGGCACACGGCTGTGGCAACATATAACGCATCTTGGACCGCCATCCTGCCAAGGGTTCCCCGCCTGCGCATGTCGAAGATCAGGGAACCGGCCAGACGCCAGACTTCAGAAGGTACCTTCATGAGGTTGTCGAGGCGACGCCACCGGAGGCATTCAGCACCACCCGATCGCGGCCGGCATACTTGCCTCGATACAGCGCCTGGTCGGCCCGCCGCAACAGTGCTGAGGCGCTCTCGCCCTCCAGTCGTTTGGCCACCCCCAGAGTACAGGTCAACAACACCTGCTCTCCGGTGAGCAACGTCAAGGGCGTCGTCGCCAGACCCTTGCGAATGCGTTCGGCGATATCCAGCGCCTGATGCTCGTCGCGCTCCTTGAGCAGAATCACGAACTCTTCTCCCCCGTAACGACACACCGGATCGATGTCGCGCACGACCTCCTCGATCACCTTGCCCAGATGCTGCAGCGCGCGATCACCTTCGGCATGCCCCCAGCCATCGTTGAATCGCTTGAAGTTATCGATATCCAGCATGATCAACGACAGTGGTCGCCCGCTTACCTCGGCCTGGGCCACCGCAGCGGGCAAGGCTTCATCGAGATAGCGGCGATTGTGCACACCAGTAAGACCATCGAGATAGCTCATGCCGTGCAACCGCGCCTTCTCCTCCAGCAGCGTCTCTCGCTCGCGCTGCAACAGACTGATGCGATCGGCCAGGGCCAGCGACAAGAGGATGGCCTCCAGCGCGGAACCGATCTGGAAACCGTGCAGCGTCCAGAAGTTGTGGGGGGACAACCCATAGGTCACCAGCAGCAACAGAACCACCCCGACCACCAGCACCGACCACGCCATCAACAGCCACTGCGCGGCGCGGAAGCCGCGCCACAAGCCGCGCACCGACGACAGCAGAAAAGCCGTTAGCGTCAGCACCCCCAGCAGCGAATAGAACACCACGGTCAAGAAGCTCGGCAGCAGCCAGGCGATGGCGGCGGCCAGCGCCAGGAGCCAGCACAGCCACCGCATCAACGAGTCCACTCTCGGGTCCTGGCGCGCCGTCATCAGAAAACGCCGGCAGAACTGCAACCCGCAGATGCTGATCACCGACAGGGCCGTCAGCAGCAAGGCCTCGTTCAGGCGTGCCCCCATCTGCGGGAAGTAAAGCAATAGCAAGCCGTTCTGACACAAGAAGTAAGCGCCCGCTCCACTCAAGAACCCCAGATACCAGAGGTAGTTGGTATCGCGAAGACTGAACAGTAGAAGGCTGTTGTAGATCACCAGGCCCGCAATCAAGCCGAAATAGAGCCCCTGCCCCAGCAACAAGTCACGCCAGTAACGGTGTAGATCGACGTCATCCAGTACCTGCACATTGAAGCGTATCGCCTGATCGGTCTCGACGCGCAACAGCAGGTCATTCGTTGCCACAGGCAAGCGGAACTGGGGCAAGGCAGCAGCGAGCCCCGGATCATCGGCAAAATGCGTCTCCCTCTCGACGGGGCGACACCCCGAGTCGTCACAGACCAGCAGCTCGACTCCCTGAACCAGCGGATTGGACAGCACCAGGCGCTGCCCGGGCAGAGCACCCACCACCCTCAGTCGCAGCCATACCGGATGCGCCTTGAGTCCCAGGCTGACCTGCTCATCGAGAGACTCTGCGGTAACCGTAGTAAGCGCCCCTTTCTCCGGTGGCTGCTGCCCCTGGTGGTCGAGTACCCACAGCGACACATTGGGCTGTGGGCGAGAGGCCTCCCCCGCCAGCTCCCACGCCAGCAGCACCACCATCGCGGTCAACAAAAGCCAAAGCCGCCCCATGCCTCTGCCCGACTCACCTCCCCCGCCCCACTGCATCGCAGCACTCCTTGTCGCCCAGACTCAGTGTAGCCGCTTCCTTCCGGCATACCTTTCCTGCCGCACTGTGCCGCCAGCGAAGTTTCAACCCAGAGGAAGGATAGTGCCCGCATCCCCCAGCAAGGACTCACTTACAAGAGACGACCCAACAGGGTTGAGGTAGCGCCCCCGAGGGAGGGAGTGGCAAGGACGTCATATGCGAGTATGCTGGGACCTGAACGTGATGAAAGAACAGGAGATCGCTCACTTCACCAGCAAGGAGGTTCACATGAAGGTCTACAAACCTCAGTGGCAATGTACCCTCAACGTGACCGAGGGCGCAGAGCAGACCGCAAGCTGGAAGAATCGCCTGGCCTGGCAGCTCAGGCAGATGGCAGACCGTCTCGAAGGAGGCCGCCGCACCCTGATTCTGGATGTGGATGTCCAGCCCTCCATCGCCAAGGACGATGTGGATCGTTGCCTGGGCAAGGGCTTTGCCCTTTCCCAGACCCTGATGACCGAGCTGGCCCAGCAGGCCGCCTGCGAGGACATCATGCGTGACGCCAAGGCAGAACTGTACGAGAGCGATTGAACGACAGAGTCCCCGACCGGCGCGGCTTGATGGTGCCGCCTGACCCGGGCCAATCGTCTGCACCTGAACGCACAACACCCGCCAAGTGGCGGGTGTTGTGGTTTGTGGAAGCTCGATTTCAGAAACGCCAGCGTTCTCAAAGATGGTCGGGCGGTGTTCAATATCGCTGGAAACAAGTATCGACTCGTCGTCTGGATAAACTACGCCTACAGAAATGATATGGAAGCTTCACCAGGGGCTGGGTATTCCAGCCGAAGCACTCATCAAACCACCCAAGGAACACGCATAGACTCGTCGCCGCCGATCATCCTCCCCGCATGACGTATCCTTGCTGGCCACAGAGCCAGTCAAGGTCGTAACGATACTCCGACCGTATATGCGACGGGCAATGTTATGGGCCATAAGTCGGGCTATAAGACGGGCTACAAGAAGGACTAGGCGGTCAGAAGCTCCATATCCCCACAGCAATGCACGGGGTGGCGTTGGGTCTCCTTGGCAATATTCACCGTCAAAGCCACCTTCGCCACTTCCAGCACACCGGCATCTATCGTGTAGCCTCCTCTGCCCTTGAGCCACTCAAGCACCTCGGCGAGATGCCAGATCGAGGCGCTACCTTCGTGAACCGGAACGGGAAACGTCGCTCGGTGGGAAAGCATCAACTTGCGCATTGCCTGTCGGGAAACACCCACAACATCCGACACATCGGTCAAACCCACCAGGTCCGGCGAAGCCTCGACAAGACGTGCCGACGACACGGCGCTCTTGACGTCGGACAAGGCAGAGCGCATCGCCTCTTCGGCACTGTCTGCTTCCCGGGAAAATTCCAGCGCCAGGCGCCCCGGTTGACCGACACCCACCAAAGCATCATCACAACCCGCAGCGCCAAGGCGCTCCACCAGGGCATCCGGGTCGCAGTCGTGGTCAGCCAGTTGGTATTTCAGTGTAAAAATATACTCCAAGGCTCAATCCTCCGATTCCGACTCACCCCGGCGCCCCCACTTCAACTCGCCAGCCCTCCCCTTCCGCGTGCCTGATCGCGGCTTCAATCTCCTTTTTCGGGTGCGATGGACGAGTCATTCCTTGCCTCCAGTATGGGAACGGCCACTCATAGTTGTCAACTGACAACCCTCACCCGCCCCTTGTGCCAGAAAAACTCCTTCGCGATGGCTTCACCCCAGTCACCAAGGGTGTACGACGGCTTCAATCAAGCCGGCGCCAATACGGACATGGTGAGGGGGGATGGGGACCAGCAGTAGCGTTGCTTCCCACAGGGGATCAATAACCATCAAACTCACCTGTTTCAGCGTATTCATCGACACCCACGCCATGACAGATCGAGAGCCGGTACCGGGCACCACCGCGTTGGAGCAAGTCAGATGGCCCGCCTGGCCCGGGCCAATCATCTGCACCTGAACGCACAACACCCGCCTAGTGGCGGGTGTTGTGGTTTTCGAACATTGCACCGACGCCGTCAGGTCGTCGGATCAGGGATCATTCCCACTCGATCGTCGCCGGCGGCTTGGACGAGACGTCGTAGGTGACGCGGGAGACTCCGGACAGTTCGTTGATGATGCGGTTGGAGACCTTCTCCAGCAGTTCGTAGGGCAGGTGGGCCCAGCGGGCGGTCATGAAGTCGATGGTCTCGACGGCACGCAGGGCGATGACCCATTCGTAGCGGCGGCCATCACCGACCACGCCGACGGACTTGACCGGCAGGAACACCGCGAAGGCCTGGCTGGTCTTGTGGTACCAGCCGGAGTTGTGCAGCTCTTCGATGAAGATGGCGTCGGCCTCGCGCAGGATGTCGGCGTACTCCTTCTTGACCTCGCCGAGGATACGCACGCCCAGGCCCGGCCCCGGGAAGGGGTGACGATAGACCATGTCGTAGGGCAGGCCGAGTTCCAGGCCGAGCTTGCGCACCTCGTCCTTGAACAGCTCACGCAGCGGCTCGACCAGCTTGAGCTTCATCGTCTCCGGCAGGCCACCGACGTTGTGGTGGGACTTGATCACGTGGGCCTTGCCGGTCTTGGCGGCGGCCGACTCGATCACGTCCGGGTAGATGGTGCCCTGGGCCAGGAAGTCCACTCCCTCGATCTTGGCCGCTTCGCTGTCGAAGACGTCGATGAAGGTGTTGCCGATGATCTTGCGCTTGGCTTCGGGGTCGGCCTCGCCTTCGAGCTTGCCGAGGAACAGCTCTTCGGCGTCGACGCGGATCACCCGCACGCCCATGTGCTGGGCGAAGGTCTCCATCACCTGATCGCCTTCGTTCTTGCGCAGCAGGCCGTTGTCGACGAACACGCAAGTCAGCTGATCGCCGATGGCCTTGTGCAACAGGGCCGCGACCACCGAGGAGTCGACCCCGCCTGACAGTCCCAGCAGCACGTGGCGGTCACCGACCTGGTCACGCACCCGGGCGATCTGGTCCTCGATGATCTTGGCCGGCGTCCAGTTGCGCTCGGCGCCACAGATCTCCAGCACGAAGTGCTCGAGGATGCGCTGACCCTGCAGGGTGTGGGTGACCTCGGGGTGGAACTGTACGCCGTAGAAGCGCTTTTCCTCCCAGGCCATGGCGGCGATCGGGCAGCTCGGGGTGGAGGCGGTGACGGTGAAGGTCTCCGGCACCTGGGCGACCTTGTCACCGTGGCTCATCCACACGTCCAAAAGGCCGCGCCCGCTGTCCGGATCGACGTGATCCTTGATGTCCTTGAACAGCGCCGTCTCGGCGTCCAGGCGAATCTGGGCGTAGCCGAACTCGCGCTTGTTGGAGCCCTCGACCTTGCCACCCAGCTGCTCGGCCATGGTCTGCATGCCGTAGCAGATACCGAACACCGGCAGCCCCATCTCGAACACGCAGGCCGGCGCCCGCGGCGAGTCCAGCTCGGTCACCGACTCCGGGCCACCGGCCAGGATGATGCCGTTGGGGCGATACTCGCGGATCTCCTCCTCGGTGATGTCGAAGGCGCGAATCTCGGAGTAGACGCCGATCTCGCGCACCCGGCGAGCGATCAGCTGGGTGTACTGGGAGCCGAAGTCGAGGATCAGGATCTTGTGGGCGTGGATATCGGTCATGGGGACTTACCTTGCAGGCAGTGGGGCCGGTGGGCCGAGCAATCGAAAAGCGAAAAGCTGGAAGCGGCGGACCGCTTCCAGCTCAGGGTGACGAGGGGCGAGTCGCCCCGCGCGCCCTCTGGTGCAACGCGTCTGGTGCGAAAACGCCTGGCGCGTCACGTCAGCGCCTACCCTGCTCGATAGTTGGGCGCTTCCTTGGTGATCTGGACGTCGTGAACGTGGGACTCGTTGAAGCCGGCGCCGGTGATCTTGACGAACTCGGGCTTGGTGCGCATCTCGTCGATGCTGGAACAGCCGGTGTAGCCCATGGAGGCACGCAGGCCACCCATCAGCTGGTGCACGATGGCACCCATCACGCCCTTGTAGGGCACCCGGCCTTCGATGCCTTCCGGCACCAGCTTCTCGACGCCGTCGTCCTTGTCCTGGAAGTAGCGGTCGCTGGAGCCCTGGGTCTGGGACATGGCGCCCATGGAACCCATGCCACGGTAGGCCTTGTAGGTACGCCCCTGGAACAGCTCGACCTCGCCCGGCGCCTCCTCGGTGCCGGCCAGCAGGCCACCGACCATGATGCAGCTGGCACCGGCGGCCACCGCCTTGGCGATGTCGCCGGAGAAGCGCACGCCACCGTCGGCGATCAGCGGGATGTCGAACTCCTTGAGCGCCTCGGCCACGTTGGACACCGCGGTGATCTGCGGCACGCCGACACCGGCGACGATGCGGGTGGTGCAGATGGAGCCGGGACCGATGCCCACCTTGACCGCGTCGGCACCGGCCTCGGCCAGCGCCCGGGCGGCGTCGGCGGTGGCGATGTTGCCGCCGATGACCTGGATCTGCGGGAAGTGCTCCTTGACCCAGCGCACCCGCTCGATCACGCCACGGGAATGACCGTGGGCGGTATCGACGACGAGGGCGTCGACGCCGGCCTCGGCCAGCGCCTTGACCCGGTCAGGGGTTTCCGGACCTGTGCCCACGGCGGCGCCGACCAGCAGGCGGCCATCGGCGTCCTTGGCGGCGCTGGGGAAGGTGCGCGCCTTCTCGATGTCCTGGAAGGTCACCAGGCCACGCAGGCGGAAGTCGCCGTCCACCACCAGCATCTTCTCGACCCGGTGCTCCTGCATCTTGCCCTTGATGACGTCCAGCGGGGTGCCTTCCGGCACGGTCACCAGGCGATCGCTCGGGGTCATGATGTCGGCGACGCTGTCGCCATGGTTGGGCTGGAAGCGCATGTCACGCTCGGTCACCAGGCCGACCAGGGTCTCACCCTCGACCACCGGGAAGCCGGAGAAGCCGTGTTCCTTGGCCATCGCCAGCAGGTCCTGCAGCTTGGCCTTGGGTCCGACGGTGACGGGATCCTTGACGATGACGCTCTCGTGCTTCTTGACCTTGCGCACTTCCAGCGCCTGCTGAGCGATGCCCATGCTCTTGTGGATGATGCCAATGCCACCTTCCTGGGCCATGGCGATGGCCAGGCGGGCTTCGGTGACGGTATCCATGGCGGCGGAGGCGAGGGGAATATTGAGGAAGAGGTCGCGAGTCAGGCGGGTCCGGAGACTGACGTCCTTGGGGAGAACGTCGGAATAGCCGGGAACGAGCAATACGTCGTCAAACGTAAGTGCTTCTTGGGCCATACGTAGCATAATCGGCAACACCCACTGAGGCTTTAGAGGGAGGGAAGAAGTTAATCGCCCATTATAACGTTCCGCCCCGGCCTCCGGCAATGTGCCAGCTTGACACATCGATGCTCCTCGGTTGCCATCCGCCGTCTACTCCGGCGCCAGCGCCCCGCTACCCCGTTCGACCGCTTCATCCAACGCCTGCTCGCCCTGAAAACGCGCTCGCCAGTGGTCGGTGAAGGCCTCCCGGCGGGCAGGATCGACGAAGGCCAGCAAGGTGGCGTTGGGCAGTATCGGGTAGAGCCGCTCCCCCACCTGGGTGCGCAGCCTGGCGGCGGTGTAGGGGCCGGTCACCCCCGGCAGCACGCTGAACAGTGGCGTCTGCCCCGCCAGTACCCGCTGGCCACGCTGACTCAGCAAAAACTTGACGAAGGTCTCGGCGGCCTCAACGTGGGGGGCATCGCGATGCACGAAGGCCATGCGCATCAGCACCAGCGAATAGTCCCTGGGCACCTGCACGATCACCTCGGGATGTTCCTGGGCGTAGACCATGGCGTAGGAACCCAGCAGGTTGTAGCCGAGCCAGTAGCGTCCCTGGCTGAGCCCTTCGAGCATGGCCCGGGTGGTCGTCTCCAGGCGGGTATCGACACGCCCCATGGCGCCGACCAGCTCCCAGAAGCGCGAGGAGTAGCGAGCATCCTGCTGGGCCAGGGTGTAGCCCACCCCGCTGGAAAGCGGCGAGTAGGTGGTCACCTTGCCCGTCAGCCAGCGGGCCTGGGTCGCCAGCAGCGCGTGCAGGTCGCCATGGGTCTGGGGCGGCAGCATATGCCGCGACAGATCCAGCCGATAGGCCATCACCACCGGCTCGAAGGTGAAGGCGAAGACCTCGTCGCGCCAGCGCGCCCACTCGGGCCAGCGCTCGATCTCCGGGCCACTCAGGCGCCGCGCCAATCCTTCATTGACCCGGGCCATCTGCCACGGCATCGCCGAGCTGATCACCACGTCAGGCGCTCTGCTCGCCCCTTCGCCCGTCGCCTGGCCTCCCTGAAGATGTCCCACCACGCTGTCGTCCACCTCCCGGGTGGTGCGATCCTCAAAGCGCAGGGGAATCTGGGGATAGGCCTGGCGAAAGGCGTCCAGCAGCGGCGCCACCACGTCGAGATCCAGCGCCGCCGAGATCACCAGCGGATCGTCATCTGAGGGGGTGCGGCTGTCGCCGCTGTGACAGCCACCCAGCAGCAGAAGCATGAGCAGTAAAAGCGGCAGCCACTGCGACACCACCAGGGGCTGCCGCCGTGTGACCTGCGTCGCACAGCGGGCCGGGAGACGTTCACAGGATCGAAGGCGTTGTCCGGGCTGCAGGGACATCAAGTACTCTCTCCTGGATTCACGCCGGCAGCAAAGGCACCGGTGACATCCTGTTCGTCCTTCGCCAGCGGCAGCCACAGCACCACCTCGAGTCCCTGCGGCGAGCGGTTGGCGAATTGCACGCGGGCGCCCATGCGCCGGGCGGTGGTATCGACGATGGCAAGACCAAGCCCGGAGCCCTCGGTGTCCTGGCGCCCACCCCGCTGAAACGGCTGCCCCAGCGTCGCCAGCGCCGCGTCGGCGACACCAGGGCCGTCGTCGACGATCGACAACCGCGCCCAGTCGCCCTCGCGCGCCAGATGCAGGGTGATCTCGCAACCTGTCGGCGTGTAGCGCAGGGCGTTGTCGATCAGGTTGCCCAGGGCTTCGCGCAGTGCCCAGTCCTCGACACAGACCTTCAGCGGCTCGGCTGGCAGGCTGCCAAGCCCGAGGTCATGCTCCGCCGCCCGCTCCCGCGCCGCCCAGTCCAGGGCGACGTCGCGTACCAGCTCACCCAGGTCGAGCGCAGGCAGCGCCGTCTCCCGGTCGAGGTGGCGCAGTCGTGCCAGCGACAGCAATTGGCCGGCCAGTCGACTGGTGTCCTCGGCCCGGGCGTGAACGCGCATGAGCGCCTGGCGCCATTCATCCGGATCACTGCTGCGAAGGCCCAGCTCGCTGACGGTCTTGAGTCCCGCCAGCGGCGTCTTGAGCTGGTGGCTGGCGTCGGCGGTGAAGCGCAGAAGATCCTCGCGTCCCTGGCGCTGACGGGCGAACAGGTGGTCCAAGGCCTGGGCGAGCTCATGAAGCTCCTTGGGCACCCTGGTCGCCAGCGGACTGAAGTCATCGGCGCCGCGCCCACGAATCTGGCGGCGCAGGCGGCGCAGGGGAGACAGCGCCGCGCGCATGGTCAAGCCCATCAGCACCCCGGTCAGCAGCACCATGGCAATAAAGCGCGACAGCGAACGCTCGAACAGTGAGCGGGCCAGGGCTCGGCGCCCCTCGAGGGTATGCCCGACCCACACCTGCACCGGCAGCTGGGTGACCCAACCCGCCGAGGCCACCCGCTGGGCATGCAGACGCAGCTCTCCCAGCGTCGTGGTCAGGTCCCGCGACATACCGCCTTCATCCAGCGCCTGCTGCCAGGCGGTGGGGATGTCCACCGGCCAGTTACGCGACAGCGTCCTGCCTTCATCGTCCAGCACCGCGTAGAACACCCGCGCCTGGCTGTCGGTGGCGAGGATCTGCAGCGCCGCCGCCGGCACCACCACCTGGGGGATGCCGTCCTGCCAGCGCACCGCCTCGGCGATGGTCAGCGCCGCCGCCTGCAACTGGGCGTCGAAGGCCCGCGCCGCCGCCCGCTGACTGCTGACCCAGGCCTCCACCATCAGCGCCAGCCCCAGCACTCCGACGGTGACCACCAGCCAGCCACCGAGCCGACGCTTGAGTGATCCATCGACCTCGATCACCCGTCGTCCTCTTCCAGACGGTAGCCAAGTCCGCGAAAGGTGCGGATACGCAGACCTGCGCCCTTGAGCCGCTTGCGCAGCCGGCTGACGTAGACCTCCAGGGCGTTGGAGCCCACCTCGCCGAAGCCGAAAAGTCGCCCTTCCAGGGTCTCGCGAGGCGCGATGGCTCCAGCGTGCAGCAACAGGCTTTCGACCAGCAGCAATTCGCGATGGGGCAGCGCCATGGGCTCGCCGAACAGACTGGCGGCGCCGCTGGCCGGATCGAAGGACAAGGGACCCAGGCCAAGACGGTTGTCGGCACGCTGCTGGCTGCGCCTGAGCAGCGCGCGTACCCGCGCCTCAAGTTCGGCCAGTTCAAAGGGCTTGGCCAGGTAGTCATCGGCCCCCAGGTCGAGTCCCCTGACCCGGTCATCCAGGGCGTCCCGGGCGGTCAGGATGATCACCGGGGTGCGATCGCCCGCGTCACGCAACTCGGCCAGCAGTGACAGGCCGTCACCGTCGGGCAGCCCGATGTCCAGAAGCATCAGGTCGACCCCACCCTGGCGCAGCGCTGCCCTGGCATCACTACAGCAGGCAAACACCTCTACGGTATTGCCAAGGGGGGTCAGGGCCTCGACCAGCGAGCGGCTGATGAGGGCATCATCTTCGACGACGAGAAGGCGCATGCGACTAATGTCTTATCCAGGCAGGGAGGGCATGACAGGTTGATGAAAGCTAGTCGGCCTAGCATCTCTCACGTTAAAGCACCCCGGTTTCATCAATCCATAATAATAGTTGTCAGGAGTCCGCATGAAGAATATCACAGCTCTGCCCGCCGCCCTGCTGCTCGGCGCCAGCCTCAGCGTCGGCACCGCCCAGGCCGCCGACGAGGCCGAATGCATCGCCCCGGCCAAGCCCGGCGGTGGCTACGACCTGACCTGCCGGCTGGCCGCCAATGGCCTGCTCGAGACCGGCCTGATCGAGGACCCAATGCTGGTCACCTACATGCCCGGCGGCATCGGTGCGGTGGCCTACAACCACGTCAATGGCGTGCGCACCGACGACCCCAACCTGATCGTCGCCGCCAGCACCGGCGCTGCGGTCAACCTGGCGCTGGGCAAGTTCGGCCAGTACGACGCCAGCGAAGTGCGCTGGGTCGGTGCCCTGGGGGTCGACTACGGCGCCATCGTGGTCAAGGCCGACGCGCCCTGGCAGACCCTGGATGAGCTGATGACGGCGCTGCAGGAAGACCCCACCCAGGTCGCCTTCGGCGCCGGTGGCAGCGTGGGCAGCCAGGACTGGATGAAGGCCGCGCTGACCGCCAAGGCCGCCGACGTCGATCCGCGCAGCCTGCGCTACGTGGCCTTCGAGGGTGGCGGTGAAGCCCTGGCCGCACTGCTTGGCAACCATATCCAGGTGTTCTCCGGTGACCTGTCGGAGCTCAAGTCCCAGCTCGAGAGCGGCGACATCCGCGTGCTGGCGGCGCTGTCCGAGGAGCGCATGGGCGGCCCCTACGCCGAGATTCCCACCGCCGCCGAACAGGGTTACGACGTCCAGTGGCCGATCTGGCGCGGCTACTACATGGGCCCCGAGGTCAGCGACGAGGCCTACCAGGCCTGGGTCGAGCGCCTCGAGAACCTGGCCGGCAACGAGACCTTCGCCGAGCTGCGCGAAGCCCGCGGACTGTTCCCCATGGCCCGCTTCGGTGACGACTTCGACGGCTACGTCAAGGATCAGGTCGCCGGCTTCAAGGAGCTGGCCACGGAAGTGGGTCTGACCCAATGAGTATCGCCGCCGACCGCTGTCTGGGTATCGCCCTGATGGGGTTGGCGGCGTTTACCGCCGTCAACGCCCTGTCCCTCGAGGTGCCTTTCAGCTACGACCCCGTCGGCCCCAAGGCCTTTCCGCTGGGGCTCTCCATCCTGCTGGGGCTGCTGTCGCTGGTGCTGGTGATTCGCCCGGGTGAAAACGGCCACTGGCCCGACAAGCGCCTGGGATTGCGCCTGGTCGGCGTGCTGGTGCTGCTGCTGGTCTACGCCGTGCTGTTCCCGCGCCTGGGCTTTTTGTTGAGCTCGATGCTGGTGATCGCCGCCCTGGCCTGGCTGTTCGAGGCCAGTCCGCTCAAGGCCGTGGCCACCGGTGTGTTGATGGCGCTGGGCGGCCAGTGGCTGTTCACCCATGGCCTTGGCATCGGCCTGCCCGGCCTGCCGTGGTAGCGCGAACCGCCGCCCTGAAGCCAGCTCCTGTAACAGCTCAGCTGCCAGCGCTGCCCCAGCCCTGACCGCCACCGATCCCTGATCAAGGTGTTCCCATGTTCGACTTTCTTATTGAAGGCTTCGGCGTCGCCCTGACGCCGCTCAATCTTGGCCTGGCCTTCCTCGGCGCGCTGCTGGGCACCCTGTTCGGCGCCCTGCCGGGCATCGGGCCAATCAACGGCATCGCCA
Source organism: Halomonas sp. EF61 (assembly GCF_040147045.1). NCBI lineage: Bacteria > Pseudomonadati > Pseudomonadota > Gammaproteobacteria > Oceanospirillales > Halomonadaceae > Halomonas > Halomonas sp. EF61. The sequence goes on from NZ_JAMSHM010000001.1 coordinate 300,185, forward strand.
TCCTGATGCCGCTGGCCTACACCCTGGGCCTGCCCGCCGAATCCGCGCTGATCCTGCTGGCCGGCATCTACACCGGTGCCGAGTACGGCGGGCGCATGTCCAGCATCCTGCTCAATGTGCCCGGCGACGCCGGCGCGGTGATGACCACCCTCGATGGCCATCCGCTGGCCAAGCGTGGCCTGGCCGGTCCGGCGCTGGGCCTGTCGGCGGTGGCGTCGTTTGTCGGCGCCACCATCGCCATCATCGGCCTGACCCTGTTCGCCCCGCTGCTGGCCCGGGTGGCGGTGATGTTCGGCCCCGCCGAATTCTTCGCGCTGATGGTGTTCGCCTTCTCGTCGATGTCGGTGATGATGGGCAAGGACCCGATCAAGACCGCCATCGGCGCCGTGCTCGGCGTGCTGATCGGCACCGTCGGCGTCGACTCCGGCACCGGCGTGATGCGCTACACCTTCGGCATGCCGGAGCTCTATGACGGTATCGACTTCGTGGTGATGATCATCGGCCTGTTCGCCATCAGCGAGATCCTGCTGATGCTCGAGCACGCCCATCGCGACGACGTCGATGACACCCTGCCGCCGCTGGGCCGGGTGTTCGTCAGCCTCAAGGAAGTGATGGCCTGCAAGGGCACCATGCTGCGCTCCGGCGTGCTCGGCTTCATTATCGGCGTACTGCCCGGAACCGGCGCCTCGGTGGCCGGGGCGGTGTCCTACACCACCGAAAAGCGGCTGGTGGACAAGGACAACACCTTCGGCACCGGCGACATGCGTGGCCTGGCGGCGCCCGAAGCGGCCAACAACGCCTCCGCCGCAGGCTCCTTCGTACCGATGCTGACCCTGGGCATCCCCGGATCCGGCACCACCGCGGTGCTGCTCGGCGCGCTGATGCTCTACAACATCACCCCGGGTCCGATGATGTTCACCGACAACCCGGAGGTCGCCGGTGGCCTGATCGCCTCGTTGTACATCGGCAACCTGGTGTTGCTGGCGCTCAACCTGCCGCTGGCCGGGGTCTTCGCCAAGGTGCTGACCATCCCGCGCTGGGTGCTGGTGCCGGCCATCGCCGTGCTATCCTTCGTCGGGGTCTATCAGCTGCATTCCGACCTGACCGCCATCTATCTGATGCTCGTCATCGGTGTCTTCGGCTACCTGCTGCGCAAGCTCGGCTTCTCGCTGGCGCCGGTCATCCTCGGCTACGTGCTGGGCGGCCTGATGGAAGAGAACCTGCGTCGGGCGTTGGCGATCAGCGGTGGCGACACCGCCATCCTGTGGCAGTCCGGCATCTCGCTGTCGCTGTGGATCGCCGCCTCGGCGCTGCTGGTACTGCCCTGGCTGGTACCCAAGCTGCTCAAGCAACGGCCCTCGAGCCAGGCTTGATGCAACGGGCTTCAGGGCCATGCTCGAGTCGCCCCGGCAAAGGCCCTGGCATCGCTCTTATATGGCCCGCACGAAGCCCCTGCGTAGCCCTTGTGTAGCCCTTAATGTAGCCCTCGTGTAGTCCCTGCGCGGCGCCATCTGGCGCCGCGCGCCGTCGTCAGGCTCGATCACCACCACCTGTGCACAGAGTACAGGCAACGCACACAGGAGACGCCATGCCCGCCGCCCCCACACTCCTTCCCCCCGGCGCCTGGCGCTTCCTGCCCACCCTCGCCCTGGGCGGCCTGGGCGGGGTCATCGCCTACCTGATCGACCTGCCGCTTCCGTGGCTGCTCGGCGCCCTGATCACCACCACCCTGGCCAGCCTCGCCGGGGTGCGCCTGGGCTCGCCGGGACGGTTGCGCAAGGGGGTTCTGGTGGTCATCGGGGTGATGCTGGGCTCGGCCTTCACCCCGGAGCTGTCCGGCGATATCACCGCCTGGGCCGCCAGCGCCGCAATCATGCTCGCCGCCACCGCGGTAATGATGGTGGTGGCGGTGGCCTTCAGCTACCGCGTGGCCGGTCACTCGCTGGACACCGCGCTCTACGCCGGCGCCCCGGGCGGACTGTCGGCGCTGTTGATGATGGCCCACGAGTCTGGCGCTGACCTGCGTGCCGTCGGTATCACCCACGCGGTGCGTATCCTGGTGCTGCTGCTGGCGATTCCACCGATCCTCGGCCTGTTCGGCCACGTGGATCTGGCCGGCGCCAGCAACGGGCCGGCCCAGTGGAGCCAGCTACCCTCGCTCGCCGGCACCGCCTGGCTGGTGGTAGCGGCGGCGCTCGGCGCCGTGGTCGGCCGGGTGCTGCGCCTGCCCAACGCGCTGCTGTTCGGCCCGGCGCTGGCGTCGTCGCTGCTGCACTTTTCCGGGCTGACCCACGCGGTGCTGCCACCGGCGCTGATCGCCCTGGCTCAGGTAGTCATCGGCACCTCGGTGGGCGTGCGCTTCGTCGGCGTGGCGCTATCCGACATGGCGCGGCAACTGGGTCTGGCGGTGGTCCAGGCGCTGATCCTGGTGGTGCTGGCGGTAGCGGCAGCCTGGGTCGGCCAGGCGCTGACCGGCATCTCGGTGGCTGCGGCACTGCTGGCCTACATGCCGGGCGGGGCGCCGGAGCTGAGCCTGGTGGCGCTGTCACTGAATATCGAACCGGCCTTCGTCACCTCCCACCATCTGCTGCGCATCACCGTTCTGCTGGTGGCGTTGCCGCCGCTGGTGGGCTGGGCCCATCGCCGCCTCAGGGCCTGACGGCATCTGGATTCAGGTGTGGCGCCTGGGCTCAGGCGTGGGCGTTCAGAAACGTCATCAACCGGGGAAAGACCTCACGGTCGACCCGGGCGCCCATGAACACGTCCTGATGGCCGTAGCCGTCGATGATCGCGAGCTCATGGCGGCCCGGGGCGACCTCCTCCAGGGCCCGGTGACAGTGCACGTTGCTGTCGGTGAAGACGCGATTGTCGCGTCCCGTCAGCAACAGGCAGGGGGTATCGACGCGGCGCGCCTCGAGCAGGTAGTCGTCGGGTAGCGCGGCGTATTCGGGCGCCTCGCGCATCTTCACCGTGCGATGGCCCCGGCCCAGCATCTTCAAGACATGCCGGTGGTAGTTGAGCCCTACCGGGCCGTAGAGGTCACCACCCCGTCGGTGGGTGCGCTCGTCCAGGTTCTCGTGGTTGTACAGTGCCGGCCAGCCGGTGCCCCACATCAGCGACAGCATATGGCAGGCCGGCACGTCGCATTCGCGGTGGAACAGCGATACGCCTTTCGACAACAGCTTGCCCAGCGTGAATCTTGGATCCTCGCTCCAGCGCGGGCTGACGTAGGGCTGCTGGAAGATGCGCTCGATCACGAAGGGAAAGATGTGGCCCTTGATCCTCGACCAGCGCGGTACATGGGGCGTCAGCGCAACGCTGTTGAGGATGCAGGAGCGAATGCCGCTGACGGTGCCGCCGAACAGTGCCATGGCGAAGCCCATCGAGCCGAGACAGTGGGCGATCACGTGCAGCTCGACGTCGTCACCGGCGACCTGCCGGATCTTTGCCACCGCCGCGGGAAAGTCAAACAGCGCACAGTCATCCATGGAGTAGCGGTTGGGCTGCAGGTTGTAGGGGTGGCGGTTGCTCATGCGGAAGTCCAGCGTCCACACCTCGTCGACCCCTTCGTCCAGCAGGAAGCTGACCAGATTGCGATGCTCGGGCTGGATGAACATGTCGCTGGAGGTGGTCAGGCCGTGAACGATCATTACCGCCATGCGCCCCTGGCCACGACGAAAGCGCAGCAGTGACAGCCCCAGGCCGTCCTCGGTACAGAAGCCGTGCTGGGTGACCCCGGCGTCGACAACGCCGTCGAGGGTATAGAGGGGGATCTCGCGGGCCATGATGTTACCTCCCGGTGGGTCGCCGCTTCCGTCTGCTAGGCCAGCATCCGCGCCATGGCGCGCTCGGCCAGGGCGGCGATGGTGCGCGAGGGATTGAGCCCCAGCGCGCGCGGCACGATGGCACCGTCGAGCACGTACAGTCGCGGATAGCCGAACACCTCCCCGGCATGGTCGACCACCCCGTCCCAGCGATTCTCTCCCATGGGACAACCGCCCAGTGGGTGCGGGGTGATCAAATAGTCCAGCAGGCGCCAGCTCGGTGGCTCGATGGCGACGCCTCCGGTGGCCGCGCTCAGGCGCTTGTGGCGTTCGCACAGCGCCTGCACCGTGGCTCGCGACGCGGCCACCCGATAGTCCAGGCTCAACGACGGCTCTCGCTCCAGCCAACGCCGCGTCAGCCTCAGCACCCCGTCGGCGGTGTCCATGCCCTGGCCGAACCAGGGCATCAGGCAACGATCGGGGTCATTCTCCTTGAGCGCCTCGGCCAGCACCGCGCGCCAGCCACCCCGCAACATGCTCGCGGTGGCGGAGCGCGACAGCAATTGCGTCAAGGCGTGGGCGATCAAGTCAGGGTAGCCGCCGTCCTCGACGAAGTAGCGCTCACCGCCGTCGCTGCCGTCGAGATAGTCGATGGCGGCGCTGATGGTCGGCCCGCGACAGGCATCGATGCGTCTGTTCGGGTAGATCGCGGGGGTCAGGAAATCGCCATTGGCGCACCAGTGATGGCCGAGCAGCGGCGACAGTTCCGGCAGGGTGCGGTACTGGTCCCTGGCCCGCAGCAACAGCTCGGTGGACCCCAGCGAGCCAGCGGCAAGGATCACTCGCTCGGCGCGCTCGTGACGGATCGTCGGCGCGCCTTCCAGATGCTGAAAGGTCACCCGGTAGCCCCCGGATTCCGGCACCAGCGATCGCACCATGCTCAATGGACGGACCTGTGCCCCCAGCTGCTCCGCCCGGGCCAGGTAATTCAGGTCAAGGGTATTGCGGGCCCCCACCGGGCAGCCGATATCGCAATAGCCGCAGTGGATGCAGGTCCCCTGTTCCTTGCCGTGGACATTGAGGGCCTGCCGACTGTGTCGACGGTGGTGAGGCTCACTTAGCTGATAGTTCCAGTCGGGGTCGAAGCGCACCGCCAGCGGCAAGGGGCGAAAGCGATCGCCGTCACCGCTGCGCACGGCGGCCTCCTGGACCAGTCGATAGCGCTCGCTGACCTGGCCCGCGGGGACCTCGGCCACCTCCAGCATCTGGCCTACCCGGTCCTGGTAGGGGACGAGTTCATCGAAGTCGATCGCCTCCGGCCAGCCACTGTCGAAGGCGAAGCGCTCAGCCGGCACCGAGACATTGGCGTAGACCAGCGAACCACCACCCACGCCAGCGCCCTGTGCCACCGCCATGCGTGAAAAGAAGCGCAGGTCGAGCCAGCCATGGCGCTGCCGCGGCGCGTCCACATCGAAGCACCAGTCATCATCCGGCCCCCGGGGGAAGTCCTCGCGCTCCCAGCGTCTTCCGCGCTCGAGTACCAGCACCTTGAGCCCAGCCTCGGCGAGCCGGCAGGCCGCCACGGCCCCACCAAACCCTGACCCCACCACGATGGCGTCGTAGTTCATGCCTCGGGCTCCCGGCGAATGACCCAGGGCGCATAGAGGTGCCACAGTTCACCAAAGAAGAAGCGACCGAAATCCGCCACCGTGCGCAGATCCCCTTGGCCCGTCGGCGTCATGGTCTTGAGCATGGCCATCAACTCGGCCACGCCCAGGTGCAGGATGCCCGCCCCGAGAATGTCGGCCGTGGCGCTCTCGCCCTCGTGCAGGGTGGTATAGAGGGTGGTGGTATCGCGCCAGAGATCAGGCCCCGGATCGTCGTTGACCCGCTTCACCCCGTGCAGGAACAATCGCCGCTCATCCAGTTCCAGAACCGCGTCGTAGACCATCTGACGCCCCGCCCCGGGGCCCTGGGAAAACAACTGAAAGTCGCCCTCGAGAATCACCAGCCCAAGGCCCAGCGGGGCAAAATCGACGACACCACCCAGCCTGCCGTGGTGGCGGTCGTCGGCCAGGAAGGCGCCCATGTCATCGATCTGGACCTTGGCGTGGAGGGCCAGTTCGGTGCCTTCTGCATGCCCCAGCCGTTCACCACGCTCGGGCGCCTGGCTTCCGAGCGAAAAATGGCCTCGCATGGTTTCCTCGAACAGCAATCCCGCCAGCATGGGGTTAGTCGTATTCACCGCCATTTCTCCAGGAAAGGACCTGCTCCTGCGCCTGTCGTCCGGGCCGCCCGCCCTTTGGCGACCGGCCCGTCAGCACTCTTCCAACGAGCACTCTTCCGACGAGCGCTCTCCAGCCCAGCGCCCTTCAGCCCCGCTTTCGACATTGCCGCTACCGGCCATATCGCTCGCTACCAGGGCACCAGCGCCAGATCGTTATAGGGCACCACGGAGCCATCGGGGTCCGTCACCCTGACTTCATCGCCGTAGCGATCGATCACCTTGACCCGCAGACGGTGGTGAGCGCGGTCCAGCTCCAGGCGACAGAAGTTTTCCTGCTGATAGAAGCCAAAGGCCCGGTAGTGCAGCGTCACGTCACCATCAAACAGCGGAAAGCCATCCACCTGACCGGGCAGACGGGAGTCGTGAACAAAACCGTTGGGGTCCCCGTCGGCCCAGAAGAACGGCCAGTACAGCGCCGAGGAGGTGACGTCATACAGCCGTCGCGGCTCGCCACCGCCCCCTTCCACCACCATCTCGGCGATATTGGCGCAGTGCACGTCGCCGCTGAGGAAGATCACATTGTCGATGCCGGCCTCGACGATATGTTCGACCAGCGCCTTGCGGGTGGCCGGAAACCCCGACCAGCTATCGCTCTCGGCACGCCGGGAGAGGTTGGTCCGCACCAGATCCGTCGGCGCCTGGGCGTCATGGCCATCCAGGGCCGGATCGAGCCTTTCATCCAGCGGACTGGGCGCGAACACCGTCGAGGTAACGACAAACTTGGGCATCGCACCGCAGCGGGCCTGCTGGTCGCTCAGCCACCGGAGCAGCACATCCAGCTGGGAAGGATGCTGAGGGTCGATGCTGGGCCGTCCCAGCAGATGGTTGTCCATCACCCGGTTCTCGCGACCGTAGGTACGATGGGTACGGGTGTCACAGACGAAGAAGGGATAGCCGCCGCAGTCGAAGTGATAGTGCAGATGACGCCCGAAGCTGCGCGGGCAGTGTGACCACTGGTAGCTCATGTAGGCGCCAATGGCGACATTGAACAGCTCGCGCTTGGCGGCGAGGCGGTCACGATGCCAGTTGTCCTCGATCTCGTGGTCATCGAGGATCATGTACACCGGTGCCTGGCGCAGGAAGTGGCGCATCTGCGGGGAACCAAAGGCCTGGCGATAGCGGTCCTGAAACTCGGCGAAGGTCTCGGCGCGACCGATCGGCACGAAGCGACTGTACTGATCGGCGTAGATCTGATCGCCCACCAGCAGGCTGAAGCGCGCCGCCGGCCGACTGCCTCGACGCCTCAAGTGACTGGCCATGGGGCCGAAGATGCGATCGGCTTCCTTGGTCTTCCACAGGGTACCGGGATAGCGACAGGACCCCAGCAGAAAGGCCAGTCGTGGCTCCACTGCGGCGGCGAAGGTGGTGAATTCGGCCTCGTAGTGCTCGCCATCGAGGTCGGCGAGCAGCGACGCCATGCCGTTGACGTCGGGCAGCCTGGCGGCGATCTGGGCGTCACTCAGGCTTTCCACGTCGGGCGTCGTGTCATCCAGGGTGAGGGTCGCGACACGCACCTTGTAGCGGGTATCGGGCGTCAACGGCACCACCCCATCGGGTTGGCCCAGCGGCGCCACGCCATCGATCGCTCCCAGACCTTCCTCGGCCCCCAGCTCGAAGGTCCCGGTACGATCAAACTCCCGGTGCAGACGAAAATAGAAGGCGTGGGGACGTGACGGATCACCGTCGATCAGGCGGGGCAAGCCATTGTCCTCGACCACCGCCAGCAGGCCCACGGTGCGCAAGGACGCGGTCAGGTCGACGCCATCATCATTGGGAGCGATACCGCGAACCCACAGCCGACAGCTGTGAGCCGTGGTGTGCCCCACGATAGGCCCGATATCGGGCGCGCGAAGTCCCGACATGTGCCCTCCTCCGTCGCAGCGGCGCGTGCGAGGCAGACCGGTTGCCCGCCTGTCCCGTTAAGCGTAGTTCGACTTTGCTGAAGCGGCGACCTGGGCTCTGGTAACCTGTCACTTGCCAGCGTGGTCCTGCCAGTCGCTGATGCTCGCCGATTCTCTTCAATGCCAGCCCAGGAAGCCTCCATGACAGCGACGTCGGATAGCGCCCAGGACGTACTCTCGGTCAGCGACCTCAATCGACGCGCGCGCGCTACGCTGGAAGCCGATCTCGGCGAACAGTGGATCGAAGGCGAGCTGTCGGGGGTCTCGCGCCCGGCCTCGGGGCACGTCTACTTCACCCTCAAGGATGAACGCGCCCAGGTGAAGGCGGTGCTGTTTCGCACGCGTGGACGCTTTGTGTCGACGCCCATGCGTGACGGTGATCTGGTGCGGGTGCGCGCCCGAGTCTCGCTGTTCGAGCCCAGGGGCGACTACCAGTTGATCGTCGAGGCGGTGCAGGCCGCCGGAGCCGGCGCCCTGCTCGCCGCCCTGGCGGCGCTCAAGCAACGCCTGGGCGACCAGGGGGTCTTCACCAACGCTCGCTCGCTGGCCTTTCCCCCGCGACATCTGCTGGTGCTGACCTCCGCCAGCGGCGCCGCCCTGCGCGACGTGCTGGCGGTACTCCAGGCACGCTGGCCGCTGGTCACGGTGACCCTGATACCGGTACCGGTCCAGGGGGCCGAGGCGGCGCCCGCGATCATCGCCGCCCTGGGCCTGCTCAATCGCCAGGCGACGCTGGACCCGGACAGGGACGTGGTGCTGATCACCCGTGGCGGCGGCAGTCTCGAGGATCTGTGGGCCTTCAACGATGAACACCTGGCCCGAGCGATCCACCACTCGCGCCTGCCGGTGATGTCTGCGGTGGGCCACGAGACCGACCAGAGCCTGTCGGATCTGGCCGCCGACGCCAGCGCACCGACGCCCTCCGCCGCCGCCGAACGTCTGGTGCCCTCGCGCCAGGAACTGACGGCCCGGCTAACCCAGGCAGACAATCGTCTGAAGGGTGCACAAGCACGCCTGTTGCAGCGGGAAGGCCAGCGGCTGGATCACCTGCGCTCGCGCCTGCGTCACCCCGGCGAGGCGATCGCACGTCAGCGCGATAGTCTTGGCCAGCTGAAGGAACGCCTCGGACGCGCCATCAGCGGTCGAGTGGTCGCCGAGCGGCGCCGCCAGACAGACCTGGCTCACCGTCTGTCGCTGCGCTCGCCCGGACTCACCCTGGACGAGAATCGGCGCCAACTGAGCCGCTTGAGACGCCGTCTCGACGGCGCCCAGCGGCTATCGCTGGTCCATCGGCGCGAGCGCCTGGCGGCCGCTGCTCGGGAGTTGCAGGCGGTCAGTCCGCTGGCCGTACTGGGTCGTGGCTACGCCATCCTCACCGCAAGCGACGGCCAGGCGGTGCGCCGCGCCGATCAGGCCGCGCCCGGCGAGCGACTGCACGCTCGTCTCGCCGAAGGCGAGCTGGACGTCGAGGTGATCGAGACATGGCCGGCAGGCAAGCAGGCCACCGGCGACCGGTCGGACGACGACGGGGCCTAGGTTGTCGGCATCTTGCGGGCGGCACCTTGCCGACGAACCGCCGCCGGCTGAAGCAGCCGGACGGGGCCGGAGCGGGGATCTTCGGGGGCTCGGCCCATCGGACCAAGCCTGCCCATCGGGCTAGCGAGAAGGGCTTGCCACCCCCGGCTTGAACGAGGCGGGTTCCAGCTCATGGCGGGACAACAGCTTGTAGAAGTCGGTGCGGTTACGTCCGGCGATGCGCGCCGCCTGGGTCACGTTGCCCTCGGTGATCTTCAGCACCTTGACCAGGTAGCTACGCTCGAATCCTGCGCGAGCGTCGTTGAAGGTCGGCATGGCGTTGTCTTCCGCCGCCAGCGCCTGGGCCACCAGGGCTTCCGGGATCATCGGCGCACTGGACAGTGCCACGCACTGCTCGACCACGTTGACCAGTTGACGCACATTGCCGGGCCAGGCACAGGTTGCCAGCAGATTGAGCGCCTCCGGCGAGAATCCCTTGACGAAGGGCTTGTGGCGCGACGCCGCCTGGGCCACCAGATGCTTGACCAGAAGCGGCACATCCTCGGCGCGATCCTTGAGCGCCGGCAGCTTCAGGTTGACCACGTTGAGGCGATAGTAGAGATCCTCACGGAACTCACCTTCATGCATGGCCTGATCCAGATCGCGATGGGTCGCCGACAGCACCCGCACGTCCACCGGCACCGACGTGGTGGAGCCCACCGGGCGCACCTGACGCTCCTGCAGTACCCGCAGCAGCTTGACCTGGATCGCCAGTGGCATGTCGCCGATCTCGTCCAGGAACAGGGTGCCACCGTCGGCCGCCTGGAACAGCCCGCCGTGTTCGCTGATGGCCCCGGTAAAGGCGCCCTTGGCGTGGCCAAACAGCTCGCTTTCCAGCAACTGCTCCGGCAGCGCGCCGCAGTTGATCGCGATAAAGGGCTTGTCGGCGCGGGCACTGGCCTTGTGGATGGCATTGGCCAGCAGCTCCTTGCCGGAGCCCGATGGTCCAGTGACCAGCACGCTGACATCGGACCCCGCCACCATCCGCGCCTGCTCGAGAATACGCTCCATTTCAGGGCTGCGGGTGATGATCTCGTCGCGCCAGCTGTCATCACCTTCGCCGCTGCTGGCGGTATTGGACAGAGCATCGTCGATGGCCCCGAACAGCTCTTCGCGGTCCACCGGTTTGGTCAGAAAGCTGAACACGCCCTGGCGAGTGGCGCTGACCGCATCCGGAATCGAGCCATGGGCGGTCAGGATGATCACCGGCAGGCCGGGCATGCGCCGCTGAATATCCTGGAACAGCGCCATGCCATCCATTTCATCCATGCGCAGGTCAGACAGCACCAGATCCGGCCGCCCTTCTTCCAGCCGTTTGAGCGCCTCGCGACCGCTCTCGGCGGTGGTCACCCGATAGCCGCGGCTTTCCAGGCGCATGCCCAGAAGCTTCAGCAGGCTGACATCATCGTCTACCAGCAGTACATGGGCCGATGTCCTGGCGTTCGCGGTCGCTGCGACTTGCTTCATATCACCGTCTCCACAATTTCACTCCATCCGCTGTCGCTGGTTGGTGCTCTGCTCTCATTCCGCCTGCTGTCGCAGATTGATGTTCTGCTCGATGGCGGTCATCGCATCGAGCTTGTCTGCCAGTTCCTTGTTTTCCTGGCGTAGCCGAGCCACCTCGCCATGATGGCGACCGGCGCGGTCATCCAGGGCGCGCCGCCCTTCGAGTTCGTTGAGCCAATAGCGCAGCAGGGGCTGGAGTTCAACGGGCGCCAGGCTCAGGTCCGCCTTGTAAAGCTCCGACGCCTGGTCCCACTGGGCTTCGCTGCCCCAGCTCAAGGCCACGGCACGCCCCAGGCGTTGCTCGGGCGCATGACCTTCCAGCCGCGCCAGCATGGCGTCACGCCACTGGCGATCGCCACGCTGGGAGGCCAGACCGAAGGCGATCCAGTCGGTCAACATGCAAGAAGACTCGGCAAAGGTCGGCACCTCTGCATGGCAGGTGGTCAGATCGAGCGCTTCGACCGCCGGTGTTTCGTCACCGACTGACTCGATAGGCAGCATTTCGCAACCGCTGATCACCAGCATCAGACTGACAACAGCGGCAGGGCCGACGACTCGGGTAAGCGAGCGTCGAGGTGTCAGGGTCACACCCCTTGAGTTCATAGCGTCAGGTTCCTTGCGTCCTGGCCCGTCAATGCGGGCCTTGTATCGTTATGTAGGCCGTAATGTCGGCCATCTTCCGGTGGTGCTGCCGGCAGCGTCAGTCGAAAGCACACCGGCCACTCGGGATCATCGATCAGCTCGAGCCGGCCGTGCTGCAGACGAGCGCAGTCGGCCGCCACGGAGAGTCCGATGCCGGAGCCCTTGAGCGCACCCTTGCGTCGTGCTCGTCCCTGGTAGAAGGCCTCGAAAAGGTGGTCACGGTCCTGCTCGGCGATCGGCTCGCCGGTGTTGGCCACCTCGAGCTCGAGCCTGTCGTGGCGTGCACGGGCGCGAATCAGCAGCTTGCCACCATCCTCACCGTAAGCCACGGCGTTGGACACCAGATTATCGAGCAATCGGGCGGTGGCCTGATGATCGGCACGCCACTGCAGCGGGCCCGAGAACACTTCGACCGCCATCTCCTTGGACTGCAGGCTCAATCGATGCTTGGCCAGCACCTCGCGTGCCACCGTGGCCATGTCGAGGCGCTCGATGGCCGCACTGCGGTGGTGCTGCAACAGATTATAGTCGAGCAGTTGCTCGATCAGGCGCTGCAGTTCGGCGCCGCTGGCGTCGATCAGGTCCAGCACTTCACGCTGACGCGGGCTCAACTCACCGGCCACGCCATCGGACAACAGCGCCGATCCCTCACGAACGCTGGCCAGCGGTGTCTTCAGTTCATGGGACATATGGCGCAGGAACTGCTGTTTCTGGGCTTCGAGCTCTTCCAGGCGATGGGTCAACCAGTCGAGCCTCTCGCCCAGCGCCACCAGCTCTGCAGGACCCTGAACGTGGCGCTGCTGGCTGTCCTGATAGCCACTGCCGATGCCGAGGATGCGCCGCTCGAGCTGACGCACCGGGCGTATGATCAAGCGGGTGAACAACAGCATCAGCATCAGACTCGCCGAGACCAGCGCCCCGGTCTGCCACCACAGGCGTTGCTGCACTTGTCGAGCCCGTTCACGGATGGCGTCCAGGCGCAGATCGATGCGCCTGTTGGTGGCCTGGCGCATACCCTCGACGTGTCGGGAAAAAGCTACAAAGTCGTCGAGCGAAGCCGCGTAGGCCTCCGGCGGCTGTTGCGGCAGGGTCGCGAGTTCGTCGAGCAGGCGTTCCAGCGCCTGGATGTCGGGGTCATCGGGCAGCAGCAGGCGCTGGCGCGCCAGCAACTCACGGAACTCGGCCAGACGATCGGCATAGATGTCGAGCAGGCTTTCTTCCTGGATCACCGCGTACTGGCGCGCACCACGCTCCATTTCCACCGCCAGCGACCCCAGGGTGCGTGCCCGACGTGTCTCGGACACCGCCTGACGAGCGCTGACCTCGGCCAGCCGCGACAGCTCCGACAGCGCCTGGCCAGCCTGGTACATCAGCACACCAAGCGGCAGCATGACCACCACGAAGGCCAGCAGCACCAGTTGCAACAGCGAGCGAGGGCGCCAACGGCGCGTGGCAGCAGAGGTCATGACCAGAGTTCTGTGAAGGAAGGTGAATGAAGCGTCCATCAATCCATCCAGAAGAATACCAGAATTGGCCCGTTACCCCCGCGTCAAACGCTCAGCCGACTTCGCAAAAAACCGTATGAAAAAAAAGGGGCCGGCTAGGCCGGCCCGAATACGCAGGGAACTGAAGGGTCGAAAACAGATCAATCGATGGCCTGGTCCGCCCATTGAACGGTTTTCGGGTGGCCCGAAGGGCCCGAAGCCAAGGTGCGATCGTCGTTACCAGGAACCTGATCTCACCTCTCGGATGGTCTCCCATCCTGCCTCGTTCTGGCTCCGTCGCCTGGGCGGCGGAGCGAAAGACTCCCCCGAAGGGGTCGGCTTCCTTGCCAGAGCATCCTTGCTCTTCACGACACCTCTCCATGCCTGATCGGCCGGTGCCGTCTCATCGCAACCTTGTGTCGCACATCACGCGGAGCAGGCGCTGGGGTCGTCGGAGTCGCACAGGGCAGTGATTTCTCCGCCGATCCCGGAAGGACAACGACACTTGATCGCCACCTTCCCTGCTCGCCAAGACTATTGCGATCACCGTGCCAAAAACAAAGTAACCTATTTATTATCAATAACTTAAAATTATCAAAAATTGCCAACCACAGCCATCTTGAGCGTCATGGCCGACTTTCGAGGTCTGAACCTTGAACAAACGTCGCCAAATCCAGACGCAAAACGAGCCAAAATCAAAATACCCTTACTTAACAAACAATTACAGCGTCTCCAAATGGAGACGCCGTAATGGTTGGCCGAAACGTCGACGAGCACCTTCCCTGCTACGCCCTACAAGGCCTTGCTCATTACCTTCGACTTCCGCGCATGATTGTAGGCGTCGCGTCGCAGCGGTGGCAGTTCATCGAGCGCCGAGGGGACAAAGCCGTGCTCAAGAAACCAGTGGGCAGTGTGAGTGGTCAGGGCAAACAGACGATCGATGCCCTGGCGCCGGGCCTGACGCTCGATCTCTGCCAGCAGGCGTTCACCACGGGCCCCGCTACGATAGTCCGGGTGCACCGCCACGCAGGCCAGCTCACCGACGTTGGCGTCGTCGAAACGGTGCAGGGCGGCGCAACCGATGACCATGCCATCACGCTCGATCACCAGGTAGTCGTCGATCTCGTGCTCGAGCCGTTCGCGGGATCTCGGGACCAGCATGCCGCGCTTCTCCAGCGGATCCAGCAGTTCCAGTAGCCCGCCGATATCCTCCACGCCCGCCGCTCGAAGCTGTTCGTAGCGATGCTGGGTGATCATGGTGCCGACGCCGTCACGGGTGAAGAGTTCGCCCAGCAGAGCGTCGGCGTCTCGCCAGGACAACAGGTGGGTGCGTGCGACGCCATGGGACGCCGCCTCGCAGGCGGCTCCCAGGTGGCGTGCGCGCTCCTCACCGATAGAGGCGTCGTCCAGCAGCGGCCGCGCCTCCGCTGGAGACAGCTGTCGCAACAACCGCCCGCTGTCATCGCGCAGACCGTCGGATTCCCCCAGCAGGATCAACTTGTCGGCCTTCAGCGCCACTGCCACTTGCTGGGCGACCTCTGCGGCGTCCAGATCGAAGACCTCGCCAGTGCTGGAAAACCCGAGCGGCGGCAGCAGCACCAGCGAGTGCTGCTCGAGCAGGGCTCTGACCGCCCCCGAGCGGACCCGGCGTACCTCGCCGGAACGCTGGAAGTCGACGCCGTCACGCACCCCGAGGGGCTTGGCCATGACCAGATTGCCGGACACCGTGGTCAACTCGATACCGTGCAGCGGCGTGTTGGGCAGCCCCAGAGACAGCCGCGCCTCGAGCCACAGGCGTTGCTCGGCGGCGACCCGCTCGACCCTGGCCATGATGGTTTCGTCGGCGACCCAGCGCCCCTGATGGCGCACCGGCGAGATACCCTCGGCCTCGAGCACGCTGTGTACCTGATGGCGAATGCCGAAGGCCACCACCAGCTTGACCCCCAGGGTGTGCAAGAGCGCCAGGTCCTGGATCAGCGACTCCCCTCGCCCCGCCGCCATCGCCTCTCCTTCGACCAGCACGACGAAGGTGCGGCCACGGTGGGCATTGATATAGGGCGAGGAATGGCGAAACCAGTCGACGAAGGAAAAGGACGTGTTCAAGGACCGGACCTGCTGCGGCGGACAAGGAGAAAGGAGTTCTCACTATATCAGAGCCTGCTATCGACCCACACCCGCCCCGCCCGTTACGCCCTGCTGCCACCTGCGCACCTGTGAATGCCAGACACGACAACGGCGCCCGAAGGCGCCGTAGCGGGTGTGTGTGGTGGGGGGGGAGGAGTGAGCAACACGATCGCAAGGCGATCTCGCCTGTCAGCCCTATCGCCCCTTTCCAACCCGTTAGTTGAAGATCCCCTTGAACATAAAGAAGAACATGATCGCAAGGCCCGCCCCTGCCGGCAGGGTGATCAGCCAGGACATCACGATGGTACCGATGACCCTCAGGTTGAGGGCGGCAAGACCGCGGGCCAAACCCACGCCCAGCACCGCACCCACCAGGGTGTGGGTGGTCGAGATCGGCAGGCCGGTTCCCGAGGCCAGCACCACGGTGGTGGCGGCGGCCAGGGTGGCGGCGAAGCCACGGCTCGGGGTCAGCTCGGTGATGCCGGTGCCGACGGTGGCGATGACCTTGTGACCATAGGTCACCAGGCCGACCACGATGCCACCACCGCCCAGCACCAGCACCCACCAGGGCACCGCCGAGGCGCCTTCGATGCTGCCATGCTCATGCACCACGCTGATGACCGCGGCCAGAGGGCCGACGGCATTGGCCACGTCGTTGGAGCCGTGGGCGAAGGCCATGGCACAGGCGGTGAAGATCATCAGCACGCCGAACACCCGCTCGACACCCTCGAAACCGAAGGAGTCGGTCTTGCGCTGGCTACGGCCGATGCTGCGCTCGCGCCAGATACCCAGGCCCATCAGCGCCAGGCCAAAGAGCACCGCGATCAGCAGACTCTCGAACGGAGCAAGGTGCAGGCCCACGTGCTTGAGGCCCTTGGTCAGGGTCACCATGGCGACGATGAAACCCACCAGGAACACGTACATCGGCACATAGCGCTTGGCGGCGGCGAACGGATCGTCGGCTTCGAACACCAGACGCTGCACCGACTTGAACAGCATGAAACCGATGGAGCCCGCCAGCAGCGGCGAGACGATCCAGCTGGCGGCGATCTGGCCGACCTTGCCCCAGCCCACCGCCTCGATACCGAGCCCGGCCAGGGCAAAACCGACGATGGCACCGACGATGGAATGGGTGGTGGACACCGGCCAGCCCTTCATCGAAGCGATCAGCAGCCAGGTGCCGGCGGCCAGCAGCGAGGCCAGCATGCCGTAGACCAGGAACTGGGGGTCGTTTTCCAGAAGGGCCGGATTGATGATGCCCTTGCGGATGGTTTCGGTGACCTGGCCACCGGCCAGCCAGGCACCGAGAAATTCAAAGATGACGGCGATGATGATCGCCTGCTTGATGGTGACCGCCCGTGAACCTACGGAGGTACCCATGGCGTTGGCCACGTCATTGGCACCGACGCCCCAGGCCATGAAGAAACCGAACGCGCAGGCCAGTAGGATGAAGATGTCACCGTGCTGGGCAATGATCGACATGGGAGAAGATCCCTTGATTGCTGACTGAGGAAAGTCTGAATGACGTCAGACCGCCCGCGGGCGGTCGGATGGAAAGACGGTCTTCAGTTCGCCGTCATGATCTGGAGTCGGCTGCCGACCCGCTCGGCGCGGTCCGACACTTCTCCGATCCATTCGATGATCTGATAGAGGAACATCACGTCTACCGGCGGCAGGTCCTTCTCGAGGGCGAACAGCTGGCGACGAATGGCGATCTGCTGCTCGTCGGCACGCTGCTCGAGATCATGCAGCCCACGGATCAATTTCTGCATCAGCTCGGTGACATTGCGTCCGAAGCCGGATTCGAGCAGGTCCTTGAGTTCCTCGAGGGCCTGACGCGCCTGGGCGACACAGTCGACGGCGGTGGCGATGTACTCGCGCATCGGGGTCGCCAGGGCGTCGGGTACCTGCATCTGGCGGCCGAGCATGATGCCGGTGATGTCGCGGGTCTTGTTGGCGATCTTGTCCTGAACGCTGACCAGGTCCAGCAGGTCCGAACGGGAAACCGGCAGGAACAGGGTGTTGGGCAGGTTCAGCCTCAGCTCGGTCTTCAGCGAGTCCGCCTCGTGTTCGAGCCGGGTAATCACTTCACGATGCGAGGCCGCCGCATCCCAGTCGCCCCTAAGGGTCGCCTCGAAGAAGGGCAGCAGCTCGGCAGAGCAGTCGTGCGCCTTTTCGATATGGGCCAGCAGCGGTTGAAAGGGGGAGCGGCCAAACATCGCCGAAAACGGATTTGATGTCACCATAGGGAGTCACGGACACTGGAGAAATGGCGGCGACAGTATAGTGACCCCAAACTGTCACGTCATGGAAAAAATACTGCCTCACTAACGTCACATTGATGTGATTCACCCTCCATTATCCCTGCCAGGACGCTCCGCATGAGCCATGAAGTCGAACTCAAACTCGCCCTGGGGCCGGATGGCCCGGATGCGCTACGACGCCACCCCCGCCTCGCCGGAGAGGCTTCCCGCCGTCAGACGCTGGTCAATACCTACTACGACACCCCTGAGGGAGATCTCAAAGAGGCCCGCGTCGCCCTGCGTCTGCGGCGTATCGGCGACGAGTGGCGCCAGACCCTGAAGACCAGCGGCCAGGGCGGTGGTGGCCTGTCCACCCGGGGAGAATGGGAATGGAAGGTGGCCGGCGACACCCTCGACCTGGAAGGTCTCAAGGGGCTCGAGACGATCCAGGCATTGGACGAGACCCTGCTGACCCGCCTCGCCCCCTGCTTTACCACCGACTTTCAGCGGGAGGTGTGGCTTTTGCAAAGCGATGGTGGCGAGGTCGAAATCGCCCTCGACGAGGGCGAGATTCGCGTGGGGGAGCTAAGCGTTACCATCCGCGAGGTCGAGCTCGAGCTCAAGCGGGGAGACGCCAGACAGCTACTGGAGCTGGCCGATGGCTTCGCCGAGAGCGTCCCGCTGCGCCCATCGGACACCAGCAAGGCGGCTCGCGGGACGGCACTGGCGGAGGGCTGGCGGCTGCCGTCCGGCGACAGCCCCTCGACCCTGCTGCATCGCCTGGTGGTCGCCCTCGACGCCTACGCCGACACCCAGGACAGCGGCTGGATGGTCACCGCCCGGGAGACGCTAGAGCGGCTTGCACAGTGCTCGTCGGCGCCCGGTGTCGGTGAGGAAGTCAAGCACCTGCAAGGCTGTCTCGATGACGCCGAGCACCGTCCCGACTGGCTCAGTGCCGAGGTCGGCGCCGGCCTGTTGAGACTCGGTCGCCGGCTACCCGACAACGTCGAGATGGAGTAACGTCAATAGCGAGCAACGCCGACGATGGCCCCATTTCCTGTAGGCGATAACCCAATCCCTGCAGGAGAATGCCCCGAGACCACAAGGACACGCCCGTGATCAACGGCTACAAGCCGGCCGCCGAAGGCCTCAAGACGCGCATCTTTCAGATCATCTTCGAGTCGGATACCCGGCTGGCCAAGGGCTTCGACATCGCCTTGATCACCGCCATCCTGGCCAGCGTGCTGGTGGTGGTGCTGGAGAGCGTCGATAGCCTGCGCATGCAGCATGGCGAGCTGTTCAGGGCCATCGAATGGACCTTCACCATCCTCTTTACCATCGAGCTGGTCCTCAGGCTCTACTGCCTCGAGCGGCCGCTCAATTATCTGAAGAGCTTCTACGGCACCGTCGACCTGATCGCCATCCTGCCGAGCTGGCTGGCGCTGCTGATCCCCGGGGCCCAGTCGCTGATCGTCATCCGCCTGCTGCGCAGCCTGCGCATCTTCCGGATACTGAGACTGATGGAATTTGTCGGCGAGGGACGCCTGTTGATCGACGCGCTGAAGCGCAGCGGCCACCAGATCTTCCTGTTCCTGTTCACGGTGTTCATGCTGGTGACCATCTTCGCCTCGATGATGTATCTGATCGAGCCGAGGGAGGCCGGCTTCACCAGCATTCCCGTAGCCATCTACTGGGCGGTGGTGACCCTGACCACGGTGGGCTACGGCGATATCTCGCCGGTGACGCCGCTTGGCCAGGCCATCAGCGTGGTGGTCATGTTGATCGGCTACTCGATCATCGCGGTCCCCACCGGGGTCTTCTCCGCCGAGGTAATCCGCTCGATTCGTGCCGATCGCTACTCCGACGAAGCCTGCCCAGGCTGCGGCCACGACCGCCACGAGCAGCGTGCCAAGTACTGCCTGATCTGTGGCACCTGGCTCGACGAGGACACCCCCGACCCCAACGCACCGAAGGAAGAACCTGAAGAGGAACCGGAGGACGACGGCGGCGGGGAAGAAAAGGCCAAGCGCGAAGATGACGACGATGATGGCGACGATGGCGTCAGCAATCCCGACCGCAGCGGCCCCTCTGTCTAAGGCCCTGGCCGCAACGGGCCCTCTGTCCAAGGCCCTGGCCGCAGCGGGCCCCTGTCCAGGGCGGGGGGTTCAGGAGAGCGAGCCAGGGACGGGACCGGTCGAAACATCGTGGCGGCATGCGCCAGTCGGCTTGCTGACAATGCGCCGCATGCTTTCGCTGATTTGCGTCGAGTGCTACTCCTGGAAGGGCGAGATATCGCCGCGCCCTTCGCGCACGATGACCGGCGGCATGTCGCGCAGATCGATCACGCTGGTCGGCTCCAGCTGACAGGCGCCACCGTCGATCACCAGATCCAGGTGCGCACCGAAGCGATCGCGAATCTCTTCGGGGTCGGTCATCGGCAACGCCTCCCCCACCGGAATCAGGGTCACGCTCATCAGCGGCTCGCCCAGGCGTTCAAGCAGGGCACGCGAGATCTCGTGGTCCGGCACCCGAACGCCGATGGAGCGGCGCTTGGGATGCAGCAGCAGCCGGGGCACCTCGGTGGTGGCGTGCAGGATAAAGGTGTAGGCGCCTGGGGTGTGGGCCTTGAGCAGGCGGAAGACGGCGTTGTCCACCTTGGCGTAGGTGCCGATCTCCGACAGGTCCGAGCACACCAGGGTGAAGTTGTGCTTGTCGTCCAGCGACCTGAGCCACTTGATCTTCTCGATGGCCTTCTTGTCCCCCAGGTGGCAGCCCAGGGCGTAGCCCGAGTCGGTCGGATAGGCCACCACTCCGCCCTTGTGGATGATCTCGACCGCGCGGTCGATCAGGCGCTTCTGGGGGTTGTCGGGGTGAATCTGAAAGTACTGGGTCATGTTGCCTCCCTGGCGAACAAACGGGCAAAAGAAGTTGGCGAAGAAAGCACGAGGCGCAGCGCGGGCCTTCCCTCTCAGACTAGACCGAATGGGCGGCGTTCTTGTCTTCCGGGCTCTTGTCTTCCGGGCTCTTGTCTTCCGGGCTCTCGCCTTCCGGGCTCTGGTCTTCAGGGCCTAGGGCGCGCGGGGTGTCATCGTCCACGCTCTCATTTATCGCGCCAGGGCCCGCCACGTCCGTACTCGCCGCGCTGGCGAACCAGGCGGCAAGGCGCGGATGGGCCCACACCGGCGCCACCGCGGTGCGCGGAATCGGACTCATGCTGCCCGGTGCCAGGTGTCCTCCCGGAAAGTGAAAGTCGCTGCCCAGCGATCCGTACAGGTCGCGCTCCATCAACTGTCGCGCCAGGTCCCGGGTGACATCCGGGTTCTGGAAGCCGCTGACCAGCTCCGCCGCCTGGCCCCCCGCCCGACAGAACTCATCGAGCAGCAGGCCGCGCTTGCGCCGGGTCAGCTTGTAGCGAAGGGGATGAGCCAGCACCGCCACGCCGCCGCTGTCGAGGATCCACTCCACCACCTCGGACAGGTAGGGCCAATGCGACTTCACGTCACCGATCTTGCCGTTGCCAAGATACTTGCTGAAGGCCCCGGACAGATCCGCCACCAGCCCTTCTGCCACCATCACGTGGGCGAAGTCGGGGCGATTGAGCGGCCGGTCGCTGCCGGCCCAGGCACGCGCCTTGGCCAGCCCGTCGCTCAGGCCGATGCGCTCGAGTCGCCGGGCAATGGTCTCGGCACGCTTCTCGCGGGCGATGGCCTGCTCGGCAAGGCCGGCCTCCAGCATGGCCCCCGGCCCCGACGGCAACAGCCCGACCACATGGATATTGAGTCCCCGCCACTGACAGGACAGTTCGCTGGCGGGCAGCACCGACAGCCCAAGCTCGCGGGCGCGAAGGTCGGCCTCGGCGACTCCCTCGAGGCTGTCATGGTCGGTCAGGGCGATATGCGAAAGCCCCTTGGCGTGGCACAGCGTCACCAGTTCCGACGGCGCAAGAGCGCCGTCGGAAGCGGTCGAGTGCATATGCAGATCGATGGCGAGGGCCGTGCCCTCGAAGGACTCAGGAAGGGCTGGCATGGGACAGGAAACTGGCTCCTCGACATGACGCCGGGCGGCGACTTTGACAGAATATGGCCTCCATGGTGCGCGTGGCGCCTGCCGCGGTCAATGCTGGTTGCGTCGCGCATGCGCCTCCCCGAGCCGGGTGATCGTCATCCAGGATGCCGTAGAGCGGCATCCGACCGCCCGGCGAGTCTGCCCGGGCCAACGTCAACCGGGCCCTATCGAGGAACTATCGATGCTCTACGCGATCATCAGCGAAGATGTGGACAACAGCCTGGAACGTCGACTGGCCGCCCGGCCCGACCACCTGGCTCGACTCGAGGCCCTGCGCGATGAGGGACGCCTGGTGCTGGCCGGACCGCACCCGGCGGTGGACAGCGAAAATCCCGGAGACGCCGGCTTCAGCGGAAGCCTGGTGGTCGCCGAGTTCGACGACCTGGCCAGCGCCCAGGCCTGGGCCGATGCCGACCCCTACATGATCGCCGGCGTCTACGCGTCGGTCACCGTCAAGCCGTTCAAGAAGGTCCTGCCCTGAGGCGAGCCGAGTGCCTGCCCCGCGCACCTGGCGGGATCGCGGGCACCCAGCTTCTGGCACCTGTTCGTGGACAGGCGATGTCCTGGCTGCCGTTCACGAACAGCCTGTTTGCACAGGTCTTGTTCACAGCCTGCTTGTTCACAGCCTGCTTGTTCACAGAGTCTGTGGAAAAGTCTGTTGAAACGCCGCGGACGCATTGCTGTAACCCTGTTGCCACGCCCTCGACAACAGAGTGATCAATTCTTGACCAGCCCCGCCAGCCGGAAATCTTCGACGTGACATCATCTCCAGATGGCCTCCCCGCCCTGACCGCCGCCACTACCGCCGAACTGGACTGGCGCGAGGACGACAGCGGGATAAGCCCTCACTCCCGTGCCTTCGACGATGTGTACTTCTCGCGCCACGACGGTCGCGCCGAGACCGAGCACGTGTTTATCGCCGCCAACCGGCTGCCCCAGCGCTTTGCCGCCTGGCACGAGCAGCGCCCCTTCGTGATCGGTGAAACGGGCTTCGGCACCGGGCTCAACGTGCTGTGCGCCTGGCACAGCTTCGAGGCGCTGGCGCCCCCCGGGGCGCGGCTGCACATCGTCTCCACCGAGCGCTATCCCATGAGCGCCGAGGATCTGACTCGGGCCCTGGCAGGCCAGCCGGATCTGGCCGACAAGGCAGCGGCGTTGATTCGCCAATGGCCGGCGGCGGTCACCGGGGTGCATCGACTGGTGCTGTCGCCACGGGTCATTCTCGATCTGCACCTGGGTGACAGCAGCGAACGCCTTGCGCTGCTCGACGGCCTGGTGGACGCCTGGTTCCTCGACGGCTTCGCCCCCTCGAAGAATCCCGAGATGTGGCAGCCTGCACTGTTCGCCGCGATGGCGGCGCACTCCCGCCCTGGCGCCACCTTCGCCACCTTCACCTGCGCCGGTATCGTCAAGCGCGGGCTCAAGGCCGCCGGCTTCACCTGGCGCAAGGTACCGGGCCATGGACGCAAGCGCGAGATGCTCGCCGGTGAGATCGACTCGCCTCCCGACGATACCGGCAGACGTCACACCCCCTGGTTTCGCCCCCCTGAGGCGCGACCCTGTCGGCGCGTGGCCATCGTCGGCGCGGGCATCGCCGGCTGCAGCGCCGCCGAGGCGCTGGCCCGACGCGGTGTCGAGGTCACCCTGATCGACGCTTCGCGACCCGGCAGCGGAGGCTCCGGCAATGTCCAGGGCGCGCTCTACGTGAAGCTCGCCGCCGACACCAACCACCAGAGCCGGGTCTATCTGAGTGGGCTGCTCTACAGCCAGCGCTGGCTCGCCCGGCTCGACCCCGAGCAGCGCCTGTGGTCGCCCTGTGGCGTGCTGCAACTCGGTGCCAACGAGCGCGAGGCCCGTCGTCAGCGACGCTTTCTCGATCACCACGGCCTTCCCCACACGGTGGTGCGTGGCATCGACGCCGACGAGGCCTCCAGCCTCGCCGGGCTCTCGCTGCCCCACGGCGGCCTTTACTATCCGCTGGCAGGCTGGGCCAGGCCGCGCGAGCTGTGCGAGCAGCTCGCCCGCACGCCAGGGGTGACCTTCGTCCAGGCCAGCATCGACAGCATCGAGCCTCTGGAGGACGGCGGCTGGCGTCTTGTCGGCAGCCACGCCCTGAAGGGCGATCACACCAGCGTCGCCATCGAGGTGGATCAGGTCATCGTCGCCGCCGCCTATCGCTCGGCTGACTTCAGCCAGGTCACTGGCCTGCTGCTGCAGGCGGTACGCGGCCAGGTCAGCCGCGCGCCCCTGGCGCTCGAGGCCCCCGCGCCGAAGCGAGTGGTCTGCGCCGGTGGCTACGTGGCACCGCCGCTGGATGGCGTGCTGACCTTCGGCGCGACCTTTGCCCCGGGGCGTAGCGACAACGACACCCTCGACGAAGACCACCAGGCCAACCTGGAGGAACTCGACAGAACCCTGCCGGGCTACCTCGACCAGCTGCGCCAAGCCGGCCACCCGCTGGCGCTCGAGACTCTCGACGGTCGTGGCGGTGTGCGCTGCGCAAGCCCCGACAAGACGCCCTACGCTGGCCCGCTACCCGATCAGCCGGCATGGCTTCGCGACTACGCGGTGCTGGCCAAGGACGCCACCCGGGTGCCGGACGTCGCGGGCAGCCACCATCCCGGCCTGTGGATCAGCGCCGCCCACGGCTCACGGGGGCTGGCCAGCGCGCCGCTGTGCGCCGAACTGCTGGCCTCGCGGATCTGCGATGAACCGCTGCCGCTGGAAGCCCCCCTGGCCGACCACCTGCACCCGGGGCGGCGGCTGATCCGCGATATCGTCCAGGGCAAGCGCCAGGGCTGACTCCAGGATGAGCACCAGGGCTTGCTCCAGGGCTGGACGCAAGCAGCAACGCCCAGACGCCGACGGCCCGCCTTGAAGGCGGCCCGTCGTCTTTTTCACCCGCCGCAGCAAGCGTCTGGTGGCCGGGGGCATCGGCAGATCAGATGTCTCCTTCTTCCTCGTCATCTGCGATGTCTCTGCCAAAGGATCGCCACTGGGCCAGGGTCAGCACCTCGGTGCTCTCGGTCTCCAGATCGTGGGCGATGATCAGCTCCGAGCGCTCGAGCTGGCCCTTGAGCTCCTTGACCCAGCCATTCATGCCCTCTCCGGTGTCGGTGGTGTCGTAGCCCTGACGGGTGACGAAGCTTTCCAGCAGGGCGTCCAGCGTCTCCCCGGGCAATATGCGATAGGGTACTTCGACGAAACGGCTCATGCTTGCTCCTCCGAACTCTCGGATTCCCACTCGTTAAGGCGCGCGAGGAAGGTCGCCTCGTCGATCACCTCGACCCCCGCCTGCTCGGCCTTGGCCAGTTTACTGCCAGCACCGGGGCCGGCCACC
This sequence comes from Halomonas sp. EF61, assembly GCF_040147045.1. NCBI lineage: Bacteria > Pseudomonadati > Pseudomonadota > Gammaproteobacteria > Oceanospirillales > Halomonadaceae > Halomonas > Halomonas sp. EF61. The sequence goes on from NZ_JAMSHM010000001.1 coordinate 325,116, forward strand.
AGGCAATGGGTCTTCTTCGACACGCTGCCGGCCACCTTGGCGCCCAGCGCCTGCAGGCGCGCCTTGCCCTCGTCCCTTGTCATGGTCTCCAGAGTACCGGTGAGCACCCAGGTCTGGCCTTCCAATGGCGTGGGGCGCTCGCCGACGTCGACCTCGTCCCAGTGCACCCCGGCGGCGATCAACGCCTCCAGCGTTTCGAGGTTGTGCGCCTGGTGGAAGAAGGTGGCGATATGGGCGGCCACCACCGGACCCACGTCGTCCACCACCTCCAGCGTCTCACGGTCGGCCTGCTTGAGGGCATCGAGGTTGCCGAAGTGGCTCGCCAGGTTGGCCGCGGTGGCCTCGCCGACCTCGCGGATACCCAGGGCGTAGATAAAGCGTGCCAGGGTGGTGGCCTTGGCCCTTTCCAGCGCCTCGACCAGATTGCTGGCCGACTTCTCGGCCATGCGCGGCAATTCTGCCAGCCGCTCGGCGGACAGGCTGAACAGGTCCGCCGGGGTCTTGACCCAGTCACGCTCGACCAGGGCATCGATCAGCTTGACGCCGAGGCCGTCGATGTCCATCGCCCGGCGCGAGGCGAAGTGCTTGAGCGCCTCCTTGCGCTGGGCGGCGCATACCAGCCCGCCGGAGCAGCGTGCCACCACCTCGCCCTCGATCCGCTCTATCTCGGACTCGCACACCGGGCAGCGCTCGGGGAAGACGATATCCTGACCTTCGCCTGCCGCCTCGACCACCCTGACCACCTGGGGGATCACGTCGCCGGCGCGGCGAATGGCGACCCGGTCGCCGATGCGCACGCCAAGCCTCGCGATCTCGTCGGCGTTGTGCAGGGTGGCGTTGGACACCGTCACCCCGGCCACGCTGACCGGATCGAGCCGTGCCACCGGGGTGATCGCCCCAGTGCGCCCCACCTGAAATTCCACGTCGGTGAGGGTCGTGGTCTGCTCTTGGGCCGGGAACTTGAAGGCGATGGCCCAGCGCGGCGCGCGCGAAACGAAGCCCAGCTCGCGCTGCAGGCGTAGCTCGTCGACCTTGATCACCACCCCGTCGATATCGACGTCCAGGCGCTCACGACGCTCCCCCAGGCGGCGGCAGTAGTCGATCACACCGTCCGCCCCCTTGACCACTTCGAGCTCGCGACTGACCGGCAGGCCGACCTCGGCCACCCGCTGCATCAGTTCGCTATGGGTGCTCGCGCCTCCATCGGGCTCAAGGCGCGCTACCTGGTAGCCACGGAATTCGAGTGGCCGCGTGGCGGTCACCCTGGGGTCGAGCTGGCGCAGGCTGCCGGCGGCGGCATTGCGAGGATTGGCGAAGACCTTGCTGCCCTGCTCACGGGCACGCTCGTTCATCGCCTCGAACTCCTGGTGACGCATGATGACCTCGCCGCGCACCTCCATCAGCGTCGGCGGCGTCTCACCCCGAAGGCGCAGCGGAATGGACTTCAGCGTCTTCAGATTGGACAGGATGCCCTCGCCGGTACGGCCGTCGCCACGTGTGGCACCGCTGACCAGCACACCGTCTTGGTAGACCAGCGAGACCGCGGCGCCGTCGAACTTGGGCTCACAGCTGAACGACAGTGCGTCGGTGTCCAGTTCCATACGCTCGGCCACCCGCTTGACGAAGGCTCGTATCTCATCGTCATCGAAGGCGTTGTCCAGCGACAGCATGGGCAGCGCGTGGGTCACCTCGGGGAAGCCGTCGGCGGGCTTGGCACCGACCCGCTGGGTCGGCGAGTCGGGGCTCGCAAGCTCGGGATGGGCCTGTTCGAGCTCCGTCAGCCGACGCAGCAGCCGGTCGTACTCGGCGTCGGGCAGGCGCGGGTCGTCGAGCACGTGATAGCGGTAGTTGGCGTCATCGAGTTCGGTGCGAAGCCGCGCGACCTCGTCACGGGTCGAAGCATCGGTGGTCATGTAAACCCTTGTCCTGGCGAAGTGCGAAGTGCTGATGATCAGCCATTCTACCCCATGCCCGCCGGGAGAAAACCGCCAGACCTCACCGCCCCCGACAGGCAAGCCCGGTCCGCCCCATCAAGACACAGAAGGCAAACGCAGACGGCCCCGTGTCTCCACGGGGCCGTCGCGTACCAGGCAGCGCCTGCGCGGTCAGTTCACCTGATAACGATGCAGGCGGTGGCGGCGCTCGAACTCCTGCACCCGCTGGCGGGCAAACTCCACGGTCTGGGCGGTCATCACGCTGTGATTCTCGTCCTTCAGCTCACCCCCCATATGGCGCACGATCACCATCGCGGTCTCGACCATGGCCTCGAAGGCCGCCGAGCTGTCCTTGGCGCTGGGCAGCGGCATCAGCAGGGTGATGCCAGGTGTGGTGAAGTCGTCCATGGCTTCGATCGGGAAGGTCCCGGGCTTGAGCACGTTGACCATGGAGAACTGCAGGGCGCTGCCCTCATCCTCGGTCTCGAAGCGATGGAAGATGCCCATGTCTCGGCTGTAGCGCAAACCGCAGGCCATCATCAGCTCCAGCAGGGTCGTGCCAGGGAAGCCGTCCTCGTCACGGGACATCACGCTGATGACGATGATTTCCTCGGCATTGCTCAGGCTGTCACGGGCATGCTCGGCGTTGACGTCGTGGCGCAGGGCCTTCTCGAGCACCGGATGGGTGCGCACCCTGGAGTCTTCGACATTGGCGTCCGCTGCTTCGTTAAATGCGGCTTCGTCATACGCGGCTTCGTCGTACGTGGCATCGTCGAACGAGGCTCCGTCTTCCATCGACGAGGCGCCACGCTGATCGGCAGCGGCCTGCCTGGCAAGCAAGGCTTCCTGACGGCGGCGCTCGGCCTCCTGAGCGGCCTGCTCCTGACGCAGCCCTTCTTCCTGCTGCCGCTGACGCTGCTGTTCGGCCTGATGCTGTGCCTGTTCGGCCTGCCGGCGAGCTTCTTCCTCGGCCTTGAGCTTGGCTTGTTCGGCCTTCTGCTCGGCCTTGAGTCGTGCCTTCTCGGCTCTTTCCTTCTCACGCTTCTCGCGTTCGATACGCTTCTGTTCCCGGCGTTCTCCCAGCGACTTCTGCAGCGAAGCGCCAAAACGATGCACGGAGGAACCCATGCGACGAGAGCGATCCTTCAACGAATCTCCCATCCCCTCGAAGTCCACCAGACGATACTGATCCTCGTCGAATTCCTCGTGGTCCTGTGGGTCCGCCGCCAGAGACGGCATGGCAGCGTCGCCGGGCTCGCTGGCGACGTCATCGTCGCGACGCGCGCTCAAGCTGGGCTCGCGGCGCCCATCACCCGCGTCGGCGACATCGTCACGCACCGCGTGTTCGTCCTGGGCAGTCTTGCCGGTGGAGGCGTCAGCGTCCACCGGAGCGTCCATCGTCGTCTCGCTGGTGGCCCGTGGCTCCTCGCGGCTGTCGGCCGCCATGGGCTCGTCGGTCAGGGAGGACTGCTCGGCCACTTCTTCAGCGTTTTCAGCGTTCGGGGCCTGCGCGGGCGCTTGATCGACCCGCACCGACGGCTCTGCCTGTGCTGGAGTCGGTTCTGCCTCGGCGGGCGCTTGTTCTGCACCCTCTTCTACACCCTCTGCCTGGGTGGGCTGCTCGGCCCGGGCTGCAGGTGCCGGCTGACTGGCTCGCGGGGCAACGGTGTCCGCCGGCCGGTCATTGGTCGACGATCCATCGGCGCGCTGGCTGTCCCCAGCCTCCTGAGCGCGACTGGCCTGACTGGAGCGGAATTCGGACAACACCCGGGATGGCCCGGGGTGCTCCTGGCGCTGCAGCTTGGGCTTGGGCTGAACATTGGAGAAGTCCGCAGGCCTGACGACCCTGGCCCCTCCATTGGGCAGCTCCCAGTTGATTTCTTCCTGGCGCGCACGCTCCTCGGGGTCGTCCTCTACCGAGGCCACCTCCCGACGCTCTGGCGCGCTGGGTCCGGGGCTCGCCGCCATGGAGGGTTCCTGATCATGGCGACTGCCATGACCACTGCCATAGCCGCTTTCGTAGCTACCGTAGCCACTATCGAGGACGTCTCCCTGCACCTCATCAAGGCGGGGAGTGCGACGTTGGCGCTGGAGGCGACGCGCCCCATCGATAACGATGAGGGTCACCAGTGCCAGCCCCAGAATGATCAGCCACTCTCTTAGTTCCATGGGTCGTCATGCCTTTGCTAAGGCGCCATGCCTGATGGTTGTCCGTCAACAGCATAGCGTGATTGCGAAAAAAAGGGCCACTTTTTTTATTTGTCAAGCGCCGGATTTTCTCCGGTCTTCTCGACAGTGCCCTTCGCATTCGCCCTTCCAACTCCCTTTGCTTACCTTGCCATGCAGTATCATGGTCTTACTTGGTAACCCTATTATAACCACCTTTCAAGTGCATCATGCTTCTGCCAGCGCGGCCGCCTCGTCCACGCCCACCGAGACCAGTCGCGAGACGCCAGGTTCCTGCATCGTCACACCCATCAGTCGTTCACCGGCCTCCATGGCGATCTTGTTATGGGTGATATAGATGAACTGAACGCTCTCGGACATTTCCTTCACCAGCTTGGCATAGCGCCCGACATTGGCATCGTCCAGGGGCGCATCCACCTCGTCGAGCATACAGAACGGCGCCGGGTTCAACTGAAAGATGGCGAATACCATGGACAACGCCGTCAGTGCTTTTTCTCCCCCGGACAGCAAATGAATCGTGCTGTTCTTCTTGCCCGGAGGTCGCGCCATGATGGCCACCCCGGTTTCCAGCAAATCATCGCCTGTCAGGGTCAACCATGCGGTTCCACCACCGAAGACTCGCGGGAAAAGCGACTGCAGGCCGGCATTGACCCGCTCAAAGGTATCGCGGAATCGCATCCGCGTCTCCTGATCAATACGTCGGATCGCCTTGTCCAGGGTTTCGAGGGCCTCGTTCAGCTCGGCCTGCTGCGCTTCGAGATAGTCACGCCGCTCGGCCTGCTGCTCGTACTCCTCGATGGCGGCCAGGTTGATCGCCCCCAGCCGGCGAATCTTCTCGCCCAGCTCCTCCAGCCGGGTCTGCCAGGCGGACTCGGTGGCATTGGGGTCCAGCCCTTGTGTCAGAGCCTCGGCATCGTGGCCAAGTTCCCTGAGCTGCTCATCCTGGGTCTCGGCCTTCAACGCCAATGCCTGAACCTGCATACGCGCCTCCTGCAGACGCTCGCGCACGCCATCGAGATTTCGCTCGTGGCTCTGCCGCGCCTGCTCGTCGTCGCGCAGGCGCTCGACCAGCGCCGCCGCCCGTGCCCGCGACTCATTGAGCTGGCGCTCCTCCTGCTCGCGCCGGTGCAACAGCTCATCGAGACGCTCGCGGCGTTCCTCATCCGGCTCATGCAGCCCCTCACGCGCTTCCTCGAGTTCGGCCACCCGCTCCTCCAGGCGTGAGCGGGTATCCCCCGCGCGCCCCTGCTGCTCGGCCAGGCCAGCACGCTCGGTGGTCAACCGCTGGTGCTCCAGGGTGAGCTGCTGGGAGCGCTCGCTCAGCGGACGCTGGCGGGTACGCAGCGAGGCCAGCCGTTCGCGCGCCTGGGTGCGCTCGCGCTCGAGACGCTCGCGTACCTCAGCGCCCTCTTCCAGCCGAGCCATGGCGCTCTGCCACTGCTCGCGCATTTCCTCGATGGCCAGCCGCGCTTCCTCGTCGGCTTCGGCCAGGCCCTCGAGCTCCTCGTGGATCTCGGCGCCGCGACTGGACAGATGCTCAAGCCGGCTGGCCAGACCATTGTCCTGGACCGCCAGTTGCTGACGCGCCTGATCCAGCTCACGCTCCGACAGCCGCAGTTGCTCGAGCCCCTGCTCGGCCTGATCGACCAGCGCCTGGGCACCTTCGCGGGCCTGCTCGACGGACACCAGCCGCTGTTCCTGCTCTGCCAGGGCGGCACTTGCCTCGTCCAGCCGGGCACGGCTCACCAGCAACGCATCCGGCCCATCTCCCTCGCCCCGCTGGCGCGCCCAACCAGGGCCTAGCCACAGGCCGTCGGCGGTCACCAGGCTGGCCCCCGCCTCGAGCCGATCCTGTGCCTGCCAGGCCTCGTCACGGGAGGCCGCACAGCGAATGCCGGCGAGCCACTGCGCGGCCGCACCGGCGCCCTTGACCCTCGCCGCCAGGCTGTCGCCGGCAGCGTCGACGCTGGCCTCTGAATCGAGCAGTGCCAGTTCGGCGGCAAGCGGCGAGGCCATCACCTCACGACAGTGACTCGACGACGCCATGCGGGCCCTGAGCCAGGGACCCAGCACCCAGGACACCGTCTCCTCCCAGCCGGGCTCGACATTCAGGCATTCGCCCAGGCGTGGCGCCTCGGCAAGGCCATGCTCGGCCAGGTGCCGGTCCAGGCTTTCGTCGTGGTCGGCCAGGGCCGCCTCGATCAGCGCCTCCAGCGAGGCGATCTCGCCACCCAGGGCGCTGTGACGGGAGAGCGCCTGCTCGCGCGCGCGGTCATGTTCGACAACCTCGCGACGGTTGGCATCTCGCTGCTCGATCAGCCGTTCACGACGCTCCTCGAGCTCCTCGGCGCGGGCCTCGTGCTCGGCCAGCTGACTCTTCACTTCTTCGCGCTGGGCGCTGAGGCCGGCCAGGTCCGGCAATTCATCGAGCTGCTGACGGCGCTTGGCACGGTCGGCGGCGATGCGCTCGAGCCGAGCTTCCAGCTCACGCAGGCGGTCCTGGGTGCGTTCGGCCTCGTGGCTGTCGCTGCGCCAGCGTTCGTTGAAGGCCTCCCATTCGGCGTCGGCCTCCTCCACCGCGGGCTCGGCCTCCTCCAGCGCCGCTTCCAGCTCGGCCAGTTGCTCTGCCAGTTCTTCCTGCTCGGGGCCCAGGGTCTCCAGGCGATCCTCGAGGGCCAGCAGGCGCTGACTGTCGTCCTCGCCGAGACGATCGAGCTCCTCGAGCTCGCGGCGGGCACTCTCGAGATCCCGCGCCAGCTGCTGATCGCGGGAGCGGGTGTGTTCGAGCTCCTGCTCGAGGCGGGCGATGGCAGTGGTGGTCTCGTAAAAGCGTGCCTGGCGCTGGTCGAGCTCAGAGGCCAGGCCATCGTGCTCGGCGCGGGCCTCTTCCAGCCGGGTCTCGCACTGGCGCATGCCGAGCACCTCGCGCTCCACCGCGGTCTCTAGCTCGCGCACCCGGGTGTCCTGCTCGGTCTGGGCGGCACGCAAGGCGCGTCCGCGCAACAACGCAAGCTCCCCCTTGACCCGGTGCTCTTCTTCTTTCAACGACTGGTAGCGTCTGGCCGCCTCGGCCTGACGCTTGAGCCGCTCGAGCTGCTTGTCCAGCTCCTCACGGATATCGTCGAGCCGGTCCAGGTTCTCCTGGGTGCGACGCATGCGATTTTCGGTCTCGCGACGGCGCTCCTTGTACTTGGAGATACCGGCGGCCTCTTCCAGGGTGGCGCGCAGCTCTTCGGGACGCGCCTCGATCAGCCGCGAGATCATGCCCTGGCCGATGATGGCGTAGGAGCGCGGCCCCAGGCCGGTGCCCAGGAACAGGTCGGCGATGTCGCGTCGGCGACACTTCTGGCCGTTGAAGAAGTAGCTGGACTGGGCGTCCCGGGTGACCTGACGCTTGACCGAGATCTCGGCGTACTGGGCGTAGACCCCGCCCATGGTGCCGTCGCGGTTGTCGAAGGTCAGCTCGATGGAGGCCATGCCCACCGGCTTGCGCCCGGTGGAGCCGTTGAAGATGACGTCGGTCATCGACTCGCCACGCAGGGTCTTGGCCGAGGATTCGCCCATGACCCAGCGTACGGCGTCGATGATGTTCGACTTGCCGCAGCCGTTGGGACCGACGATGGCGGTCATGTTGCCGTCAAAGGGCACCGTGACCGGATCGACGAAGGACTTGAACCCGGCCAGCCGGATCGACGTCAGACGCATGGACTATTCAATCACTCGATCGATGATAAGCGCGACAGGATCCATGTCCGGGCCGCCTACTGCAACCCCTTGTCGTTCACCCATGAGATCGCCGGCCTGGGGCTGGGCCTGGCCGCTGGACGATACCCGCGCCAGCAGACGCACCTCATCGACCTGCGCGAGGCTTGCCATGGGCGACATGGCATCGCTGGCGTCAAGGGTCAGGCTGGCCGGCAGGTCGGCCAGGGTCAGGCGCTCGATGGCCAGCGGCGGCAGCTTGCCTTCGCTGTCCCGTGCCACCACGAACACCGTGGTCTCCGGCGCCAGACGCCCGACCAGTTCGTCGGCCAGCGACAGGCTGACCAGCACATTGCGCTCGCTCGCCGCAGGGGCCAGGCGTTGCTCGGCCTGGGCGACGCCCTGGCGCATGGCCTCGGACAACGGCGAGTCGTCTGCCGTCGACAGACCGCGCCGCCAGAAGCCCAGGGCGCCCTGGTAGTCGTCCTGCTGGAAGGCCTCGACCCCCAGAAACCACATGGCCGAGGGCAGATTCGGCGCCTCGCGACTGGCCTCCCGGGACAGCGCCAGAATGCGATCGTCGAGCCGCCCTTCGTTGATGAAGTACTGCATCTTGGCCAACTCGCCGATCCACCAGGGTGAACGCCCCTCCAGCGCAAGCACACGCTCGATGGCATCGCTGGCCTCGGCGTAGGCGCCGCTGTCGCGGTAAAGCGGATACAGCGTCTGCCACACGCGAGGGTTGTCGGGTTGGCTCTCGGCCTGCTGCTCGAGGCGCTGGATCATCAGCGCGAGGCTCGCCTCGGGGTCGTTGCGTACCTCTTCGATGGCCTGATACAGCACCAGGTCGCCCTCGGCGCCCTCCCAGCGGTACCACACCACGCTGACCACCACCACCGCCACCAGCACCAGCGGCACCGCCAGCTTGCCCGCAGCGGCAGACTTCAGCGGTGAGCGCTTGAGCCGCTCGGTGTCTTCGAGCAGGCTGCGCTGGAGTTCACTGAGATCCTCGTCGAAGCGTGCCGCGTCGATGTCTCCCCGAGACTTGGCCGCTTCCAGCGACGCCACCCGACGACGATAGACCGCCACGTTCTGGGCGGCGGCGTCATCGCTGTCCTCCAGCGCACGTTGCAGGCGTTCCACCTTCGCCGCACGGCGCAGGGGCAGGATCAGCAGCCAGGCCGCGAGCAGCAGCAGAACGGCAAAGGCCAGCCATAACAGGGTCATGCGGATCCCTCTCTATCGATCAGGTCGTCCAGGCGCGCCTGCTCCTCGGCGGATAGCCTGCGTACCTGGGTGCGTCGCCGTGAGCGGATGATCAGCCACAGCACCAGGGCGCCGATGACGACCAGCGCGCCGGGCAGCCCCCACAGCAGCAGGGTGCGCCCCTCGAGACGCGGATTGTAGAGGACATAGTCGCCGAAGCGCTGGACCATGAAGTCGATGATCTCCTTGTCCGAGCGGCCGTCCTGAAGCTGGGCGTAGACCCGCTCGCGCATGTCGGCGGCGATCGGCGAGTTGGAGTCGCCGATCGCCTGGTTCTCGCACTTGGGGCAGCGCAGGGTGGCGGTCAGCTCCTGATAGCGCTTTTCGGTCACCGGGTTGTCGAAGCCGCGTACCTCGATGGCTTCCGCCCGAGCGTCGAGCGCAGCGACAAGCATCAACAGCGCCAGCACCATGCCCGCCAGCCAGCCAAGGCCCGAGCCAGGCAGGTTACGTGCACGGGCGCTGCGGTCGTCGCCGCTAGCGCGGGTGCGGGCGCTAGAGCTGATAGCGCGGGTGCGGGCGCTGGAGCTGATAGCGCGGGTGCGGGCGCTGATAGCGCTCGAGCAGCACAGATCGATCAACGCCATTTTTCCACCTCCGGCAAGATGATCTTCTCCACATCGTCGGCGGTGATATAGCCGGTGTGGTGGTAGCGAATGATCCCCTCGGCGTCTACCAGGAAGGTCTCGGGAGCGCCGTAGACGCCGAGATCGAAGCCGAGGGTACCCTCGGGATCGAAGATATTGAACTCGAAGGGATTGCCGAACTGGGTCAGGAAGGCGCGTCCCCTGGCCCTGCGCTCACCGTCGCTGGCACCTTCTTCCTTGTAGTCGACCCCGACCAGGCGTACCCCGCGCTCGGCCAGATCCAGAAGCTGCGGCATCTCCTGACGACAGGTCGGACACCAGCTGCCCCAGACATTGACCAGGGAAAGCTCGCCGGACAGCGCGTCCTGGCTCACCTTGCGCTCGGGTTCCTCGAGGGTCGACAGCTCGAAGTCGGGGAACTCCCTGGCCATCAACGCGGATTCCCGTTCAAAGGGGTTGATCGACAGCCCCTGATAGAGAAAGATCCCGAGCGCCAGAAACAGCACCAGCGGCAACAGCAATAGAAGTCGACGTTTCATGCACGGGTCTCCCTGGCCGTGACGACAATGACAGGAGCGAAGGCCAGCGGCTGACGATCTTTCATGATGCACTGGCCTCCCTGGCCGTCACGACAGGTTCGGGCTCACGTACGCTCAAGCGGCGACGGTAGCGCCTGTCGGCGACGGCGATGATGCCACCGGCGGCCATCAGCAGTGCGCCCAGCCACAGCCAGCGCACGAAGGGCTTGATCTGCACCCTGAGCGCCCAGCTGCCGTCGTCGAGCTCCTCGCCCATGGCCACGTAGAGGTCGTGGAACAGGCCAGGCCGCAGCGCCACCTGGGTCATCGGCATGCCGCGCGCGATGTACAGGCGCTTCTCCGGGTGCATCTCGAAGCTTGCGCTGGCGCCCTCTCGGGTCACCTCGATGGTGGCCGCGTCGGAGACATAGTTCGGCCCACGACGCTCGTCCAGCGCCGTCATGTGAAAGCCGATTCCGTTGACCTCGACGCGGTCACCGACATTCATGCGCACGTTGCGCTCCACCGAATAGTTGGACACCAGGGCGACCCCGATGATGGTCACGGCAAGCCCCAGATGGCCGAGCACCATGCCCCAGTAGGCAGGCGTCAGGCGCTTGAGGGCGCCAAGGCGCGAGCCGGCTCGGGAGGTCTTGCCCCACAGGTCACGCACCAGCGACAGCACCAGCCACAGCGCCGCGACCAGGCCCAGCGACGCCTTCAGGTTCCACTGCCCGGTGTAGACCAGCGGCGCCGCCACGCCGATGACCAGAGCGCCGAGACCGGCGAACCACAGGCGGGTCAGCAGCTCGCGCCCGGCCATGCGCTTCCAGCGGGCGCTGGGGCCAAGCCCCATGAACACGCAAAGCAATACGGTCAGGGGCACGAACAGGGCGTTGAAGTAGGGAGGCCCCACGCTGATCTTGCCCAGGTTCAGCGCGTCGAGCAGCAGCGGATAGACGGTCCCGAGCAGCACCGTCACCGTCATCACCACCAGCAGGATGTTGTTGACCAGCAACAGGGCATCGCGGGATACCCAGTTGAAGCCTCCGGGCTGGCTGACCCGTGGCGCGCGCAGGGCGAAGATCAACAGTGACAGGCCCACGGTGATGCCCAGCAGCACCAGAATGAACAGGCCCCGCGAAGGATCATTGGCGAAGGCGTGCACCGAGGTCAGCACCCCTGAGCGCACCAGGAAGGTGCCCATCAGCGACAGCGAGAAGGTGGTGATCGCCAGCAGCACCGTCCAGCTCTTGAAGGTGCCGCGCTTTTCGGTCACCGCCAGGGAGTGGATCAGCGCGGTGCCGGCGAGCCAGGGCAGCAGCGAGGCGTTCTCCACCGGGTCCCAGAACCACCAGCCGCCCCAGCCCAGTTCGTAGTAGGCCCACCAGCTACCGAGCGCGATGCCGACGGTGAGAAAGGCCCAGGCGATATTGGTCCAGGGGCGCACCCAACGGGTCCAGGCGCTATCCAGGCGTCCGCCCAGCAGCGCAGCGATGGCAAAGGCGAAGACCACGCTGAAGCCCACGTAACCCATGTACAGCATCGGCGGATGGATGATCAGACCGACGTCCTGCAGCAGCGGATTGAGGTCGGCGCCGTCGGCGGGGATATTCGGCAGCGAACGCTCGAAGGGGTTGGAAGTGATCAGCACAAAGGCCAGAAAGCCCACGCTGACCAGCCCCATCACGCCGAGCACGCGCGCCACCATGTCCGGTGGCAGCCCCCGGGAGAAGCAGCCCACGGCGAAGGTCCAGACTCCGAGGATCAGGCTCCACAGCAGCACCGAGCCTTCGTGGTTGCCCCACACCGCGCTGAACTTGTAGTACCAGGGCAATAGCGAGTTGGCGTTGTTGGCGACGTTGACCACGCTGAAGTCGTCGAGCATGTAGCTCGCCGTCAGACAGCCGTAGGCGATCAACAGAAAGGCCAGCTGGCCCGCCGCCATCGGCCGCGCGTAGGCCATCCACAGCGGGCGCCGAGTGGCAGCCCCGGCCAGCGGCAGCACCGCCTGCACGCAGGCCATCAGCAGCGCCACGATCAGCGCGTAGTGTCCGATTTCCGGAATCATCTTGATCAGCATGGATTCACCTTGGCCCGCCTTCCGTCCGCGTCAGTCCACTGGCGCCTGGCTCTGCGACTGAATCGCGTGGGCCCATGGGCCCGGAACGCCTGCGTTATGGTCGATTGACCCTGTCCCCTTCTGGCTCGAAGAAACGCCTTCGGCCCTGCCCCCCTCGGGCAAACAAGGCCCCGCACCACGGAGCCCTGTTGTCGGGATACCTTTTTTGTCGATGCACGCAGCCTACTGCGACGTGCCTGGGCCCGCCTGCTTGTAGTCTGCCGGCGAATAGCCGGCGTCTTCCAATGCCTCGGCGACCTCGGGCGGCATATAGTTCTCGTCGTGCTTGGCCAGCACCTTGTCGGCCGCGATATAGCCGTCGCCGGTCAGTTCGCCGACCACCACCACGCCCTGCCCCTCGCGAAACAGGTCCGGCAGGATGCCGCTGTAGCGCACCTCGACATCGTCGACGTAGTCGGTGACCACGAAGCTGACGTCCAGGCTGTCACTGTCACGATGGACGCTGCCTTCCTTGACCATCCCGCCGGCACGTAGCTGCCGGTCCACGGGGGCTTCTCCGGCGGCAATCTGCACCGGGCTGAAGAACAGGTTGATGTTGGAGCGCAGGGCGTACAGCGTCAGTCCCACCGCCACCGCACACAGCGCCACCAGTCCAAGCACCAGCAGCATCTTATTTCGGCGTTTAGCCCTCATCTTAATCCTCCGAGGGGGAACTTGCGACCGCGGCGTCACGCCTCAGCCGGCGGCGCAAGGTGCGCCGAACACCGCGGCTTTCACCGCGAACCAGAATCACGCTCAACAGCAGAAAGCCCAGGGTCGCACCCCAGGCGGTCCACACATAGGGGCCGTGGCTGCCCATGCTGACCAGCTCGGCCAGCGATTCGAAAGCCATCATGGACGCTCCTCGAACAGCTCTTTCACCCAGCGCTTGTGGCCTTCACGGCGCAGGATCTCGGTACGGGTGCGGGTCAGGGTGAAGGCCGCGAAGAAGGCGTAGAATCCCAGCACCATGATCAACAGCGGCATCCACATCTCGACCGGCATCGCCGGGCGTTCGGTGATGGTGAAGCTGGCGGGCTGGTGCAAGGTGTTCCACCACTCCACCGAGTACTTGATGATGGGTATGTTGATCACCCCCACCATGGCCAGCACCGACGCCGCCTTGGCGCCGCTCTGGGGGCGGGCGAAGGCGCGCCGGATCAGCATCACGCCAAGATACAGAAACAGCAGGATCAGCATCGAGGTAAGGCGGGCGTCCCACTGCCACCAGGTGCCCCAGGTAGGCTTGCCCCAGACCGACCCCGACAGCAAGGCGATGGCGGTCATGGCGGCGCCCAGCGGCGCCATCATCGCTGCCGCCATGTCGGCGATCTTGATCTTCCAGACCATGAACACGAAGCCGGAGGCGGCCAGCGCCATGAAGATCGACTGGGCCAGGAAGGCCGCAGGCACGTGCACGTAGATGATGCGAAAGCTGTTGCCCTGCTGGTAGTCCGCCGGAGCGAAGGCCAGCCCCCAGACGCTGCCGACCAGGATCAGCGCCAGCGCCAGCGCCCAGCACCAGGGAGAGAGACGCGCGGCTATGCCGTAGAACCAGCGCGGCGATCCCAGCTTGTGAAAGAAGGCCCACATGAGCGTTGTACCTCGATCAACCTTGAATTCGTGATGGCCACGACGGCCCGATCAACCATGGATACTGATGCGCAGCGACGCGGCAATGGCCACAGGAGCCGCCATCAGCGCTACCGACAACAGCGCGCCGATCACCGCCAGGTGCCCAAGCCATTCCCCGCCGCCCAGCGCCGCGCCCATGGCGCCGGTGCCGAAGATCAGCACCGGCATGAAAAGTGGCAACACCAGAAGCGACAGCAGCATGCCACCACGCGCCAGCCCCACCGTCAGCCCTGCGCCGATGGCACCGATCAGGCTGATGCAGCCACTTCCCAGTGCCAGGGTCGCGCTCAGCGCCAGGTAGCTGCCCTGGGGCAATGCCAGCAGCACCCCCAGCAAGGGGGCCATCAACGCCAGCGGTAGCCCGGTGGTCAACCAGTGCACGGCGACCTTGGCCAGCACCAGCAACGACAGCGGGTGCGGTGCAAGCAACAGTTGCTCAAGGGTGCCGTCCTCGAAGTCGCCACGAAACAAGCCGTCCAGCGACAGCAGTGCCGACAGCAAGGCGGCCACCCACAACACGCCAGGGGCGATCAGCGCCAGGCGTTCGGGTTCCGGCGAGATCCCCAGTGGAAACAGGGTGATCACCATGGCGAAGAACACCAGCGGGGTCAGGGCGTCACCCGGTCGACGGGCGACCGCCGTCAAGTCACGGCGGAAGGTGGCAGCCATCGCGCGACCAAGGCCATCACCGGCCTCTCTGACCGGCTCGGCGGCTTCGATCGACCCAGACGTCGGCGTGTTCATGAAGCCACCTGTCGGTGTCCGTCCAGGGTCAGCCGGCGCACGCCAGGCACATTGGACAGCGGATGGTGGGTGGTGACCAGCACCGCGCCGCCGCTGGCGGCATGGTTGGCCAGGCGGCGCTCCAGGGCGGCCACGCCGGCCACATCGATCGCGGTAAAAGGTTCGTCCAGCACCCACAGGGCACGGCGACTCGACACCAGACGAGCCAGGGTCACCCGGCGCTTCTGGCCGGCCGATAGCTGGGCGGTGGGGACGTCCTCGAAGCCGGCCAGGCCGACTTCGGCCAGGGCCGCCTCGAGCTCGGCATCGGGGCGCCCCTCGCCCCCCAGCGCCTGATACCAACGCAGGTTTTCCAGGGCACTCAGGTTGGCCTTGATACCCGGGGCATGGCCCAGATACAGCAGGTTGGCCAGCAGGTCGGCGCGGGCGCGGGGCAGCGCCCGCCCCTGCCAGCGCACCTCTCCATCGACGTCGGCGATCTGGCCGCACAGGATCTTCAACAGCGTGGTCTTGCCACTGCCGTTGGGTCCCTCGACTCGGAGCACTTCCCCCGCCTTGAGGACAACATCCAATCCTCGAAACAACCAGCGGCCATCGCGCTCACAGGCCAGTTGTCGGGCTTCAAGACACAGACGCAAAGGGCACTCCACAACCAGGGACGGGGCAGCAAATCACGCACAGACTTTACACCGATTGCACTACCCGAACCAGACAGCCAGCGCAGCTGACAGCCGCAATCGCACAGGCAATGCACCTTTCGTTGATCCATGGCACTTGCACGAGCGGCGAGGCCTGCTATCTTTCACATACTGTATGAATCGACAGTATCAAGATCCCTCGACGTTGACACCAATCGCCACCCGCTACTCCATCCCGTGACAGCCCGACCCTCACAACAAGGGAGACCCCGCGCCATGGATATCGCGACCTGCCAGTTCCTCGAACGCCTGCCCAACCTGCCCATCGCCGACAGCTGGGCACCCGTCGACTCCACCTCGGATGCCCTGGTGGAGGTCCCCCTGCTGGGGCAGGTATCCGCCGGCATGCCGATCGAGGCCTGCCTGGACAACGCCACCCTGCAGGTGCCATCGCGCATGGTCAGGCGCAACACCTACGCCCTCAAGGTGTGCGGCAACTCGATGATCGATTGCAATATCTTCGACGGCGATGTGATCATCATCGAACGCCAGGAAAGCGCCGAGAACGGCGAAACGGCGGTGGTGATGATCAATGACCAGGAGGTCACCCTGAAAAAGCTCTATATCGAGAAGAATGGTGTTCGCCTGCAGCCGGCCAACGAGACCATGCCCCCGATCTACCTGAAGAACAGTGACATCCGTGTGCTGGGCCTTGTCATGGGTGTCGCCCGCCAGGAAGAAATGGCCGCCTGATGCGCTACCCGATACCCGAGCTTGCCCCCGGTGAGTGGCACGAAAGCGAGATCGAGGTGGAAAAGAGCCGCTTTATCGCCTGGGTGGCCCACGCCCCCAAGGTGGCGGACTTCGAAGCGCTGCTGGCCGAGGCTCGCAGGCAGCATCCCAATGCCAGCCATCATTGCAGCGCCTACATCGCAGGCCCGCCCGGGGAGCAGGTGCACATTGGCTTCTCCGATGACGGCGAGCCGGGCGGTACCGCCGGCCGACCGATGTTTCAGGCACTCGATGGCGATGGCATCGGCCAGGTGGGCGCGGTGGTGACCCGCTACTTCGGCGGCACCAAACTCGGTACCGGCGGACTCGCCCGCGCCTATACCCAGGCGCTGGTCACGGCGCTGGAAAGCCTGCCCAGGGGCGAATGCATCGAGCGCCGCCCACTCAAGATACGGGTCGACTTTGCCGGCGAGGCCGACGCACGGCAGTGGTGCCAGGGGCAGGATATCCCGGTGCAGGCGGTCGACTACGGGGCCGAAGGCGTCACCTTGACCCTGGGCTGGCCCAGTGAACGGTCCACCGACCTGAGCGAGCTCAGCACTCGCCTGAAGGGCCGCATCGAGTCCCTGGACCATCAGGCAGGCTAGGCCCGCTCGATGCTAACGTCGAGGGAGCCTCCAGCCCCGTCTGTTCCGCCTCCGGGACCGGTCCGACGCGACCCCTGCTAAAGCGGCCTCTCCAGGACGGCGTGTTCGTCCTTGGTGAGAGCGTCCTCTCCAGACGAGACAGCGTCTTCACCGATATAGCGTCTGCGCTTGTCGGCCTTGAGCCGTGCCACGTCGACCACCACCAGGCCATCGATACAGTAGCCGAAGGCGGTATCCACGCCGAAGGCCTTGAAGCTGACGCCGCCAGGTTCGGCCACCTCCACGTATTGCTTGTAGAGCGCCGGCACCCCCGCCCCCATGGCCTGCAGGGCGCCTTTCAAGCGCTGAAAGTCCTCGCCGGCATCGTTGCCGGCGAACAGCCGATCCGCCTCCTCGCGCCCGGCGCGCGACATCGTGCACACCGCCTTGGCCCGGATCGGGCTGTCACCGTCCCCGTGGTAGTGCCGGTAGTAGCTGACCAGCAGGTCCTTGGCCAGGGGCGGTAGATGATTGGGAATGGTCACCGGCCCGAACAGCCAGCGCACCTCGGGATGATGGCGCAGGTAGGCGCCAAGACCATGCCAGAGATAGTCGAGACTGCGACGTCCCCAGTAGCGTGGCTGGACAAAGCTGCGGCCCAGCTCCAGCCCGTGGCGCCAGCGATCCATCGGCGCCTGTTCGAGATGAAAGATGGTGGCGCTGTAGAGCCCTTCGATGCCTTTGCTATCGAGGATGCGCCCGACCTCACCGAGACGATAGGCCCCGGCGATTTCCAGGTCACGATCGTCCCACAGCACCAGATGACGATAGTGCTCGTCGTACTCGTCCAGATCCCGCTTCTTGCCGGTGCCCTCGCCGACCCGGCGAAAGGCAATTTCGCGCAGCCGCCCGATCTCACGCATCACCGCAGAGTCGGGACGATGGTCAAACAGCAGGATCTGCTTGCCGTCAGGCGTCCTGCCCAGCACCTCGGCGTCGACCAGCTCCTCTCGCAGGTGCTGGCGATTTTCCGGATGGGCAATACCGGCCTCGGAGACAAACACGCCCTTGCGTCCCCGCCCCAGACGGTAGACGTGCTTGCGCAACAGCTTGAGCTTGGCGACGGTGGCCAGGTCCTCGCGGTCGAAGCGTGACAGCGGGATCTCGCCCCCCACCTTGAGCGTGATGTGCCGCCCTTTCTGGCGAAACATCTCGTGGGGCAACAGCAGCGTGCCCAGCGGCGAGTACAGCGAGGCCAACGAATAGAACAGCGAGGAGTTGCGACCGCCCACGTGCACCGGCAGGATCGGCGCATTGGTGCGCCGGGCCGCGTGCAGGAAACCCGACAGCCAGTTGCCGTCCTTTACCCCCTTGGGCCCCGCCCGCGACACCTCGCCGGCGGGGAAGACGATCACCGCCTGTTCATCGTCGAGGGCATCAACGATGCCCTGCAGGCTCTTGCGAAAGCCCCTGCGCGACAGGTTGTCCACCGGCAGCAGCAACGGTGCCAACGGCGAAAGCTGCATCAACAGATCATTGGCGACGATCTTCACGTCAGGGCGTACATCCGCCACCATGCGTACCAGCGCCAGCCCATCCAGAGCACCGAGGGGATGATTGGCGACGATCACCACCCTGCCGGCGACCGGAATGTTGTCGCGATCACGCGACGACAGCGAATAGCCGAAGTTCAGCTGATCGAGCACCGCGTCGATGAACTCGAGCCCTCCGGCGCGGCGATGACGCTCGAGAAAGGCATTGATCTCGCGCTCGTGCACCAGCCCCTTGAGGCCGGCGCTCAACAGGCGGCGGCACCAGGCTGGCCAGCTCTGTGCCTTCGGCACCTTGGCCATCAAGGCCTTTTCGACATCGATCATGCCCGTCCTCCGTCGGTGGCAATAGCCGCCAGACTAGAAAGCGCGCATGACAGCACCGTGGCGATCGCGTGTAAGCGGGATGACGGGCTCGACCAGAGTCAGCTACAAAAGCAGCGCCCCCACCTGGCGGCGGGGGCGCTGCGTTCGGTCAAACCTGGGCTGCGGGCCCGGATGACTCTACTCCCGGGTCTTGATCACCATCCCGGGACCATCATGTCGGGGACCCGATCATCATCCCAGGTACTTGATCATCACCCCGGCGGCTACCGCCGAGCCGATGACACCAGCAACATTGGGCCCCATTGCGTGCATCAGCAGGAAGTTGTGGGGATTGGACTCGAGCCCCACCTTGTTGGACACCCGCGCCGCCATGGGCACCGCCGAGACACCGGCGGAGCCGATCAACGGGTTGATCGGATGCTTGCTGATGAGGTTGAGCAGCTTGGCCATCAGCACACCGCAGGCGGTGCCGATGGCAAAGGCCACCATGCCGAGCCCGAGGATGCCCAGGGTTTCCACCGCCAGGAAGCGGTCGGCCATCAGCTTGGAGCCCACCGACAGTCCGAGGAAGATGGTCACGATGTTGATCAGGGCGTTCTGCGCCGTGTCCGAGAGCCGTTCGACCACCCCGCACTCACGCATCAGGTTGCCGAAGCAGAACATCCCGAGCAGCGGCGCCGCATCCGGCAGGAACAATACCACCAGGATCAGCAGTGCCAGCGGAAACACGATCTTCTCGAGCTTCGACACCGGACGAAGCTGGGTCATGGCGATGCTGCGCTCCTTCTGGGTGGTCAACGCCTTCATGATCGGCGGCTGGATCAACGGCACCAGCGCCATGTAGGAGTAGGACGCCACCGCGATGGCACCCAGCAGCTCGGGGGCCAGGATGCTCGAGACATAGATCGAGGTCGGACCGTCGGCTCCACCGATGATGCCGATGGCCGCAGCCTGGTTGAGGCTGAAGTCCATCCAGCCCATGGCGGTCATGCCCACCGCCCCGATCAGAGTGGCGAAGATGCCGAACTGGGCGGCGGCGCCGAGGAACAGGGTGCGCGGGTTGGCCAGCAGCGGACCGAAGTCGGTCATCGCGCCGACCCCCATGAAGATCACCAGCGGCGCGATACCGGAGGCGATGGCCACGCTGTAGAACTGATACAGCATGCCATGGGAATAGCCCCCATCCATGGCCAGGTCGTTGGCGGTACGAAGCAGCGCCGGCGAGATATCACCGTGCAGCGTCTCGCTGATGGCGTAGCGCCAGGTATCCACGTCGGCGCCCGCCGGCAGGCTGGTGCCGAGCGCCTGGGCCATCTGCGCCAGCAGCTCGGGACGCCCCAGGTGGGCCGCCTGCTCTGCCGCCGACAACGCCAGCCCCGCCTCGGGAATATTAGCCAGGATGCCGCCGAAGCCGATCGGCACCAGCAACAGCGGTTCGAACTTCTTGGAGATGGCCAGCCACAAGAGCAGCAGGCCCACCACCAGCATCACCGCCTGGCCCAGGGTCAGGTTGTACAGCCCGGAGCCGTACCATAGGGTCAGAATCTTCTCCATGGGAGGTCCTTAAAGCACGATCAGGGTGTCGCCGACGGAGACGCTGTCGCCCTCGGCGACCTGGACGTCGGACACGGTGCCGGCAGCGGCAGCGCGGACCTCGGTCTCCATCTTCATCGCCTCGAGGATGACCACCACGTCACCCTCGGCCACGCTGTCGCCGGGCTTGACGTTGACCTTGAAGATGTTGCCGGCCAGCGGTGCATCGATGGTCTCGCCGGAGGAAGCTGCCGGCGCCGCCGGTGCAGCGTCAGAAGAGCCAGCGGCGGGCGCTTCCTTGACCTGGGAAATGTCGCCACCCTCGGCGACCTCGACCACGTAGGCGGTGCCGTTGACCTTGACGGTGTAGGTCTCGGGTCCGGCGGTACCAGCCTTGGCCGCCGGCGCCTTGGCGGGCGCAGCGGGCGTCGCCGCCTCGACGCTGGGCGCAGGTTCGAAGGCGTCGGGGTTGTCACGGTTCTTGAGGAACTTGAGCCCGATCTGCGGGAACAGTGCGTAGGTCAGAACGTCGTCTACCTGACGCTCGCCTTCGGCCAGGCGGATGCCGTCGTCCTTGGCCTTGGCGGCCAGCTCATCGGTCAACCGCGACATCTCGGGATCCAGTCGATCCGCGGGACGTTCGGTGATCGGCGAGGCACCGTCCAGCACCCGGCTCTGCAATTCGCTGTCGAAGTCCGCCGGCGCAGCGCCGTACTCGCCCTTGAGCAGCGCCTGCACCTCCTTGGAGATGGACTTGTAGCGCTCCCCCATCATCACGTTCATCACCGCCTGGGTGCCGACGATCTGGGAGGTGGGGGTCACCAGCGGAATATAGCCGAGGTCTTCACGGACCCGAGGAATCTCCTTGAGCACCTCATCGAGACGGTCACCGGCGCCCTGCTCCTTCAACTGGCCTTCCATGTTGGTGAGCATGCCACCGGGCACCTGGGCCACCAGAATGCGCGAGTCGATGCCCTTGAGCGAGCCCTCGAAAGCGGCGTACTTCTTGCGCACCTCACGGAAGTAGGCGGCGATATCTTCCAGGGCCTCCAGGTCCAGGCCGGTATCGCGCTCGGTGTCCTTGAGCATCGCCACCAGCGATTCGGTGGGGCTGTGGCCGTAGGTCATCGACATCGAGGAGATGGCGGTATCGACGTTGTCGACGCCTGCCTCGGCGGCCTTGAGCGCGGTCGCCGATGAAAGCCCGGTAGTGGCGTGGCAGTGCAGATGGATGCGAATATTCAGCGCCGACTTGAGTTTGGTGACAAGCTCGAAGGCGTCATAGGGAGTCAGAAGCCCCGCCATGTCCTTGATCGCCAGGGAGTCGGCGCCCATGTCGGCGATGGACTTGGCCAATTCCACCCAGCTGTCCAGGGTGTGCACCGGGCTCTTGGTGTAGGAGATGGTACCCTGAGCATGGCCATCGTTGGCCTTGACCGCCTGGATCGCACGCTCGAGGTTACGTGGGTCGTTCATCGCATCGAACACGCGGAAGACATCGACCCCGTTGGTCTTGGCGCGCTCGACGAAGCGGTCGACCACGTCATCGGCATAGTGGCGATAGCCCAACAGGTTCTGGCCCCGCAGCAACATCTGCTGGGGCGTATTGGGCATGGCTTCCTTCAACGCCCGTATCCGCTCCCACGGATCTTCGCCGAGGTAGCGGATACAGGCGTCAAAGGTGGCGCCGCCCCAGGATTCCAGCGACCAGAAGCCGATCTTGTCGAGCTTCTCGGCGATGGGCAGCATGTCGTCGATACGCATGCGGGTGGCGAACAGAGACTGATGGGCGTCGCGTAGCACGACATCGGTGATGCCTAGCGGGCGTGCAGATTCGCTCATGGCTGGGTCCTTATCGTTATGAAGCGCTTTGTCGAAATTCACGGTCAGGGTCGTCGCCTGGTACGGACGACCTCAGCGACGCTGGCGGTAGCGGTGAACCGCGGCCGAGATCGCCGCCATCACCGCATCGTCCTGTCCCGGCGCGGCGGGTGCCGCCCCGCGCTTGGGCGCCTCGACCGGCACCGGTTCGGGAAAGTAGCGACCGATGACACGAGACATCAGCGTGGTGGTGATCACCAGCACCGTAAGAAAAACAAAAACAAAACCCATGCCGAGCGCCATCAGGCTGAGGCCCTCGTTGAGCAACTGAGTGTCTTGCATGCGGGATCCTCCGCGTTGTAGCGCCAAAGTTGCCTTGATCTTTCTGGATCATACGGCTTGCGCAAAAATTTTGATGCTATACCCTGCCACATCCCCGGCACAGCACCATGGTCTAAAGGTAGCAGTTTTGGTTGTTAAATTACTACATAAACAGGGGTTAGACGAAGGTCGCATCGGGCTCGCGCCCATGGAGGGCGTGATCGACGCCCATACCCGCGACCTGCTGACCCGCGACGCCGGCTTCGACTGGACGGTCACCGAGTTCGTACGGGTGGTGGACGCGCGTCTGCCGCCTCGAGTGTTCTACAAGCACTGCCCAGAACTGGCGACCGAGGGCGTCATCACCCCCAACCACATCCCGGTGCACCTGCAACTGCTCGGCTCCGACCCCGACGCCCTGGCCGCCAATGCCCGCCAGGCGCTACGCCTCGGCGCCATCAGCCTGGACTTGAACTTCGGCTGCCCAGCCAAGCTGGTCAACCGCCATGACGGCGGCGCCTCATTGTTGCGCGATCCGCGACGCCTGGAGCGTGCCGTGGACGCCGTCCACCGTGCCGTGGGCGACAGCATCCCGGTCACCGCCAAGATCCGCCTGGGCTTCTCCGACCGCCGCCGGGCGCTGGACTGCGCCCTGGCCGCCGAGGCCGCCGGCGCCACCCAACTGGTGGTGCATGCCCGCACCCGGGACGAGGGCTATCGCCCGCCAGCCCATTGGGAGTGGATCGGCCGCATCAACCAGCGCCTGCGCATCCCGGTCGTCGCCAATGGCGACATCTGGACCCTCGAGGACTACTGGAAGGCACGCACCCTGTCCGGCTGTCGCGACGTCATGCTTGGCCGCGGCGCCCTGGCCGACCCGAAACTCGCCCCGCGCATCCGCCACTGGCAGTGCACCGGAGAGCGCCTGCCGGCCACGACATGGGCCCAGCGAGCCGGTATCCTGACGTCCTATGCTGCAATGCAGCGTACCACACTCCCGGCAAAAGTGGTGGTATCGCTACTAAAGCAGTGGATGAACCACATGAAGGCGCGCGACCGCGAGGCCGCCTCCCGCTTTCAGGCCCTGCGCCGCATCACCGATCTCGATGAATTCCTTGCGGGGCTCGGCGCCCAGCGCATCGAATCAGACGCAGCGCCAGAAACCGCACCTGACGCCACACTGCGCCAGAATCTCGCCTCACCCAAGCACCGAAGCGAGGCAGTCGCCGCCGCCCAATAGGGATAGGCAGGCCAACCTCCCCTCCCAGAAAGGAATCCGATCGGAGCAGCGCCTAGCTCTTGTCCTTGAGATCGGCCCAATCCACATCGGGATCACGCCGCCCGTGGGCGCCTGCATAGGCCGGAGATTCGGGCGGCTGCCACTGCGCCAGCCGCTCGGACTCGATCTCGAACACTTCCACCGCCAAGGGGTGGCAGGTGGACAGCGGATCCCTGGCGTCCGGCCCCCATAGATCCACCGACAGATCGCCACCGGGACAGCAGGACAGCGCGCACAACAGGTCGATCTCGGCAAACAGCTCAAGATAGTCCCCAGGCCGCGCCGGGCAGGCCTTCATGAAGTACTGGTCATCGTCGTTGAGCCCGGTGCACTGGAAGACATTGAGCACGTCATGCACGTCAAACTCGGTCAACCCCCAGGGCGCGACCGCCCTCACCAGGTTGGAATGGCAGTGAAAGTCGAAGTCCTCGCCGGTCAACAGGCGATTGACGTAGGGATCGCAGCGGGTTCCCAGCAGGTCATGCACACGCCCGCCTTCGGCGTCCTCACCGTAGCCTGCCAGAGTGTCGTCGATGATGGTGGCCATGGGACGCAGAAAGGGCAGCGTCGACCACAGCCTGTCGTAGGTGCTGACATGGGCCCGCTGCAGCTGACGGGTGCGCGAGGCCCACATGCGCTCGCGCGGGTCATGGCGATGCCACATGTTGAAGTCACCGACCTGGGCGCCATCGACGATGGCGATGCGAAAGACCTGCCCCGCCTTGACCTCCCATGCCAGCCCATCACGAATCGGGACCCGGTGACTGGCCACCCGCCGCCGCCTCCCCGCCCGCTCGGTCAGGCCGTCATAGAAGGCGCGATCCACGTCGAGCACTGACCCCCTGGTCGCCTGATACGCCGCCGCCACCTTGCCGCCCATGCGCCGCCCTCCCGATGCGTGAATGTCAGGCTTCAGCCTAGACCAGGCCAGGGGAGACAACGACCGACGCTCGACACAGCACCGTTCATAACGGATCGACACCAGTCAGCCGGTCAGCACGGAACTTGTCTGGACACTTGGCAGGAAACAGCATAAAAAAAGGCGCCCATCCTTCGACAGGCGCCTAAACGATCGCAACCGGCAGTGGTCGCCAGCCGGTCAGCACGAAACTGGACAGGAAACTTGGCAGGAAACAGAAAACCCGCCCTCCGAAGAGAGCGGGTCTGAATCTGGCGCGCCCGGGAGGATTCGAACCTCCGACCACCTGATTCGTAGTCAGGTACTCTATCCAGCTGAGCTACGGGCGCGTAGGCAATGAAACTCATTGCGATGTCGTATTCCAGGAAACTATCGGAATGCAACCTGGGAGAAGATGGCGCGCCCGGGAGGATTCGAACCTCCGACCACCTGATTCGTAGTCAGGTACTCTATCCAGCTGAGCTACGGGCGCGTATCAATCTCTTGATGCACCAGGCATCCAACATGCCTGATCATCGGTACCCATGAAGCCGCTTCACGACATGCATCGTAAAATGGCGGAGAGGGAGGGATTCGAACCCTCGATGAGGCTATAAACCCCATACTCCCTTAGCAGGGGAGCGCCTTCAGCCACTCGGCCACCTCTCCCTCATCGGCACGGTGCGTATCCTACCGAGACGTAAGGCCTTTGTCCAGCCCGAGGCGAAAAAAGTTCTCCGCTCGGCCACCACCTTCACTCATCATCGGCAGCGCCATCGTCAGCCTTCTCGCGCTGGATGCGCTGGTAGATCTCTTCACGGTGGACGGCAACGTCCTTGGGCGCATTCACGCCGATACGCACTTGATTTCCCTTCACCCCCAGAACGGTGACGGTGATATCGTCCCCGATCATCAGGGTTTCGCCGACGCGGCGTGTCAGGATGAGCATGACTGATCTCCTTCTCAGACTTGTTACGTGAGTCGCTACGCCGTCACGCTTCCGGACGACGTGCCCTCTTTCTTGGTGGCGAGCACTAGCGACTCATGACACCTGATTGTGCCGTTTAAGGGAAGCCCCCGGCCGAATTGGCGAGGGGACTCCTTAAAGCGTAGAAGGTGTGCGCCGCGCCGAGAAACTTATTCGCTCTCGATATCGGCCTTGTCGAGACCAAATGCCTTGTGCAGCGCACGTACTGCCAATTCCATCTGCTTCTCGTCGATCACCACGGAGATCTTGATCTCCGAGGTCGAGACCATGCGGATGTTGATGTTTTCCTCGGACAGCACGCGGAACATCTTCGAGGCGACCCCGGCGTGTGAGCGCATACCCACCCCTACCAGAGACACCTTGGCGATATTATCGTCGCCACGCAACTCGCCACCGCCCAGATCGGGGATGACCTGCTGCTCGAGGATGCGCATGGTCTGCTTGTAGTCACCCTTGGCTACGGTGAAGGTGAAGTCGGTGTAGTCACCGGCCGGCGCCACGTTCTGCACGATCATGTCGATCTCGATGTTGGCGTCGGCGATCGGGCCCAGGATGCGCGAGGCCACGCCCGGCACGTCCGGCGTGTTGAGCAGGGTCAGCTTGGCTTCGTTGGCGGTGAAGGCGATGCCTGAGATCAGCGGTTCTTCCATGGAATCCTCGTCTTGTTCGGAGTCTGCAACGATCAGGGTGCCGGGGCCGTCCTCGAAACTGGACAGCACGCGCAGCGGAACATTGTACTTGCCGGCAAATTCGACGGCGCGAATCTGCAACACCTTGGAGCCGAGGCTGGCAAGCTCCAGCATCTCCTCCACGGTGATCGAATCCAGGCGCTGGGCCTTGGAGCAGACCCGCGGGTCGGTGGTGTAGACGCCGTCCACATCGGTGTAGATCTGGCACTCGTCGGCCTTGAGCGCGGCCGCCAGCGCCACACCGGTAGTGTCCGAGCCGCCACGACCCAGGGTGGTGATATTGCCTTCCTCATCGACCCCCTGGAAGCCGGCGACCACCACCACCTGGCCAGCGTCCAGGTCTTCACGCATCTCGTCGGTCTCGATGCGCTGGATACGCGCCTTGGTGTGGGCGCTGTCGGTCATGATGCCGACCTGAGAGCCGGTGTAGGACGTTGCCGGCACGTCCAGCTTGTGCAGCGCCATCGCCAGCAGCGAGATGGTCACCTGCTCGCCGGTGGACACCAGCATGTCCATCTCACGGGGGGTCGGCTCGTCGTTGATCTCGTTGGCCATCCCGATCAGGCGGTTGGTCTCGCCGCTCATGGCGGAGACCACCACCACGACCTGATGGCCCTGGTCGCGGAAGCCCTTGACCTTCTCGGCCACGGCCTTGATGCGCTCCACCGAGCCGACCGACGTCCCACCGAACTTCTGTACGTATAGTGCCATATGCCGTCTTCCTCGCTCGTTGGATTCAATGAATGAAACTGTTGTCTCTGCGAAGTTTTGTCAGGGCAGAAAAAAGGGCCGGGGACCCTCTCGAGCCCCCGACCCCAGAGGGATCACAATTTGGCGTCCACCCAGGCCGGGACGCTCTCCAGCGCCGCCGGCAGTGCATTGACGTCACTACCGCCGGCCTGGGCCATGTCGGCACGACCGCCGCCCTTGCCGCCGACCTGCCCGGCGACGTGATTGACAAGCTCCCCGGCCTTGACCCTGGCGATCAGATCATCGGTCACCCCGGCGATCAGGCTGACCTTGCCGGCGGCCTCGTCGGCCACCCCCAGCACGATGATGCCGGAGCCCAGCTTGTTCTTGAGCTGGTCAAGCACGCCACGCAATTCCTTGCCCGACACGCCATCCAGGTGCGTCGCCAGTACCTTGACGCCTTTGACCTCGGTGGCGCTTGCCAGCATGTCGCTGCCGGCGGCGCTGGCGAGCTTGGCCTTGAGCCGCTCGAGCTCCTTCTCCAGGCCGCGATTACGCTCGACCAGGCTGTCGACGCGCTCCTCGAGCTGCTCGGGCTTGGCCTTGAGGCGCTCGGCCACACGCGCAAGGCGCGCCTCCTGTTCGCCGAAGTAGGCCAGCGCCCCCTCACCGGTGATCGCCTCGATCCGCCGCACGCCTGAGGCGATGCCGCTCTCGGCGACGATATGACAGCAGCCGATGTCGCCACTGCGGGCCACGTGGGTACCACCACACAGCTCGATGGAGAAGTCGTCGGCACCGATGGTCAGCACCCGCACGCTGTCGGCGTACTTGGCCTCGAACAGGGCAGCGGCGCCCTTCTCCTTGGCCTCATCGAGGGTCATGCTCTCGATCCGGGTCGGCGCATTGGCCAGCACCTGCTGGTTGACCAGGCGCTCCACTTCCTTGAGCTGTTCGGCGCTCATCGCCTCGAAGTGGCTGAAGTCGAAACGCAGGCGCTCAGGCGTCACCAGCGAGCCCTTCTGCTGGACATGATCGCCCAGCACAAGACGCAGGGCCTTGTGCAGCAGGTGGGTCGCCGAGTGGTTACGCACCGTCGCCGCACGCAGGCTCTCGTCCACCTGGGGCGTGACCTCGCTGCCGACCACCAGCTCACCTTCGAGCAACACCCCCTGATGCAGGTGATGCCCCGCCTGTTTCTGGGTGTCCTTGACCAGGAACCGTCCGCCCTCGACGTTCAGGTAGCCGGTATCAC
This sequence comes from Halomonas sp. EF61, assembly GCF_040147045.1. Classification (NCBI taxonomy): domain Bacteria; kingdom Pseudomonadati; phylum Pseudomonadota; class Gammaproteobacteria; order Oceanospirillales; family Halomonadaceae; genus Halomonas; species Halomonas sp. EF61. The sequence goes on from NZ_JAMSHM010000001.1 coordinate 353,158, forward strand.
CGACCTGGCCACCGGACTCGCCGTAGAAGGGGGTGCGGTCCAGCACCACCACGGCGGGATGCTCAGGCGTCAGGCGGTCGAGCGCATTGCCTTCGCTGTCATAGAGCGCGACCACCCTGGCGCTGTCCTCGAGGCGGTCGTAGCCGGTGAACTCGGTCTGGCCCTCGAGCTCGATGGTGGCGCTGTACTCGGCGCCGAACTGGCTGGCCGCCCGGGCCCGCTCACGCTGCGCCTCGAGCTCCCGCTCGAAGCCTTCGGCATCCAGGGTGACGCCACGCTCACGGCAGACATCGGCGGTGAGGTCATAGGGAAAGCCGTAGGTGTCGTAGAGCTTGAACACCGTCTCGCCCGGCAGGGTGTCACCGTCGAGCGCGGCCAGCGCCTGCTCCAGCAGGCCCATGCCATGATCCAGGGTGCGAGCGAACTGCTCTTCTTCCTTCAGCAACACGCGCTCGATCTGCGCGCGAGCCTGGCGCAGTTCCGGGTAGGCCTCGCCCATCTCGGCGTCCAGCGCCGCCACCAGGCGATGGAAGAAGGCTCCCTGGGCGCCCAGCTTGTGACCATGGCGGATTGCCCGGCGAATGATCCGCCTGAGCACGTAACCACGACCTTCGTTGGAAGGCAGCACGCCGTCCGCGATCAGGAAGGCACAGGAACGGATATGGTCGGCGATCACGCGCAGCGACGGCGCCTCCAGGTCGCTCGCACCGGTCGCCTCGGCGGCGGCCTTGAGCAGATTCTGGAACAGGTCGATCTCGTAGTTGGAGTGGACCCCCTGCATGACCGCGGCGATGCGCTCCAGCCCCATGCCGGTATCAATGGACGGCTTGGGCAGCGGCTTCATCTCGCCGCTGGCGTCGCGATCGAACTGCATGAACACCAGGTTCCAGATCTCGATGTAGCGATCACCGTCTTCCTCCGGACTGCCGGGAGGGCCGCCCCACACCTCGGCGCCATGATCGTAGAAGATCTCGGAGCTGGGACCGCAAGGGCCGGTGTCGCCCATCTGCCAGAAGTTGTCTTCGTCCAGCTTGGAGAAGCGCTCGGGATCGATACCGATCTCGTCTTTCCAGATGCGTTCGGCCTCATCATCACTGACGTGGACGGTGACCCACAGCTTCTCCTTGGGCAGTCCCAGCACCTCGGTCAGGAAGGTCCAGGCAAAGCCGATGGCGTCGCGCTTGAAGTAGTCGCCGAAGCTGAAGTTGCCCAGCATCTCGAAGAAGGTGTGATGACGCGCGGTGTAACCGACGTTGTCCAGATCGTTGTGCTTGCCACCGGCGCGCACGCAGCGCTGGGAGGAGGTAGCCCGCACATAGTCCCTGGGGTCACGCCCGAGAAAGACGTCCTTGAACGGCACCATGCCGGCGTTGGTGAACAACAGCGTCGGATCGTTGCCCGGCACCAGCGAACTGGACGGCACGCGGGTATGACCCTGTTCTTCGAAGAACCTCAGAAAGGCCTGTCTGATATCTGCGCTTTTCATGAAATATCCGTGGCGATGAGCGATAGAGCGCGTCGAACCGGCCCACTGCCGTGGCACGCCGGAGCATCCGAGCATGAAACCGCGACCCGGGGCTGTCGCAAAAGGGGACATTATAGCGTAGTTGTCAAGCGACTAAAGTGGGTCGTGCAAAACCGCATCCGAGAAGGCCCGTCTGGCGGCGGTTCAATCATCGCCGAGGGCCCGTATCGCCTCGCGCACATGGTCGAAGTCGAAACCGCGCCCGGCCAGAAAGCGTTCACGTCGAGCACGTTCCCTGGCATCCGCTGGCAGCTCTCGGCCGAAGCGCCGCTCCAGCGCTTCGCTCGCCAGTCGATACCAGTCGACGGACTCCTCGTGCTCCAGTTCTGCCAGCGCCTCCCTGGCCAACGCTCGATCGACGCCCCTCTGGCCCAGTTCCGCCAGCATCTTCACCGGCCCCTGCCCCCGCATCAACCGGCCGCGCAGAAAGCTCTCGGCGAAGCGCCGGTCGCTCTGCAGGCCTTGATCGGCAAGCACTTCCAGGGCCTGGTCAATGTCCTCGAGGACGTGCCCCTTGGCCAGCAATCGCCCTCGCAGCTCTTCACGGCCGTATTCGCGTCGAGCGAGCAGATCGATGGCGTGCTCACGTGGGGACATCTGGCTGGCAGCCTTGTGCATGTCATCTCCTGTTGGCACGGGACGGCGAGCACTGACGGCGCGAGTCCCCTTTCACAAACGCCTCGGGCCCCTGTCGAGGGGCCCGAGGAAAATCGTACGTTGCGACGTCACAGGCCGGCGTGCCGGCCTGCCGCGAGTCGACCTGCTACAGCAGATCGTCGCCAAGGTCGTCGCCAGCGGGCGCCGCGGCTTCCGCTTCCTTCTCGCTCTTCTTCGGCTCCGGCTGGGTCAGCAGCTGGGCACGAATCTGGGACTCGATCTCTTCCATGATGGCCGGGTTGTCCTCGAGGAACTGGGCGGCGTTGGCCTTGCCCTGGCCGATCTTGTTGCCCTGGTAGCTGTACCAGGCGCCGGCCTTGTCCACCAGCTTGCACTGAACGCCAAGGTCCACCACCTCGCCGGCGTGGTAGATGCCCTTGCCGTAGAGGATCTGGAATTCGGCCTGACGGAAGGGCGGCGCCACCTTGTTCTTGACCACCTTGACCCGGGTCTCGTTGCCGGTGACCTCGTCGCCCTGCTTGACCGAGCCGGTACGACGGATATCCAGACGCACGCTCGAGTAGAACTTCAGGGCGTTACCGCCGGTGGTGGTCTCGGGGCTACCGAACATCACCCCGATCTTCATGCGGATCTGGTTGATGAACACCACCATGCAGTTGGCGTTCTTGATATTGCCGGTAATCTTGCGCAGCGCCTGGGACATCAGTCGGGCCTGCAGGCCGACGTGGGAGTCGCCCATCTCGCCTTCGATCTCGGCTCTGGGCGTCAGCGCCGCCACCGAGTCGATGATGATCACGTCGACGCCACCGGAACGCACCAGCATGTCGCAGATTTCCAGCGCCTGCTCACCGGTATCCGGCTGCGACACCAGCAGATCATCCAGATTGACGCCAAGCTTCTCGGCGTAGCTGGGATCGAGGGCATGCTCGGCGTCGATAAAGGCGCAGGTTTTGCCGTCCTTCTGGGCCTGGGCGATCACCGACAGTGTCAGGGTGGTCTTGCCCGAGGACTCCGGACCAAAGATCTCCACCACTCGACCATAGGGCAGACCGCCGATGCCAAGTGCGATATCGAGACCCAACGAGCCGGTGGATACCGACGGCATCACCACCCTGGGAGCGTCTCCCAGACGCATCACCGTACCCTTGCCGAACTGGCGATCGATCTGGGAAAGGGCGGCGTCCAGCGCCTTGCTGCGGTTCTGATCCTGCGCCATTACGGAGCTCCTGTAGACAATGGATCGGGGTCGAGCGCCTTGCCCGAATCCCCATCGGGCCCTGCGCCGGACCCTGGCAATTACTGTATGACTGAACAGTAGTATGACGAAATTTTCGGACGACGACCAGCCCTTCGAGGTGACGAATCGAGCGCATAGGGCAAATCAATAGTGGATGAGGGGTTGATCGCTGCGCTGGCACACCCGCGGGGCCGGAACGCTTGCGCCACACGCCCGGCGCACGGCGCTGGGCGCTACGCCCACGGCCACCTCAAGGGCACCGCCGGCTGGGCTCAGGTCAGGCTCTCGAGCCGCCTGATCAGGCCTTCGAGCGCATGGACCACGGCGGCCTGGCGAACCTCATCGCGACCGCCGGCAAAGCGCTGGCGATCGGCCTCGAGCCGCCCGTCGACGGCGAAGGCAAACCACACCGTACCGACAGGCTTTTCAGCGCTGCCGCCATCCGGACCGGCGACGCCACTGACCGAGACGCCAAGTCGGGCACCACTGTCGCGACAAGCACCCTCTACCATCGCCTCCACCACCGGCTGACTGACGGCGCCATGGGCGTCCAGGGTCTCGCCGGGCACCCCCAGCAGCCGCTGCTTGGCGGCGTTGGAGTAGGTCACGTAGCCGGTCTCGAAGTAGCGTGAACTGCCGGCGATATCGGTAATGGCAGCGGCCACGCCGCCACCGGTACAGGACTCGGCGGCGGTCACCGAGACCCCACGCTCGACACACAACTCACCCAGCCGAATCGCCAGGCGACGAACACGATCGTCTGCATTTGTCATCGCAGGCCCGTCTCTTGTGGTGAAAACAGGGTGTCACGATACGACATCACGACAACAATGACAGGCTCGTCGTCGCCTCGGAAACGTCTTGCCACGACAACCGCGACAACAAGCCGACAGGTACAGCGCCCACCAACGCATCGCGGCGACCGAGGTCGCCGCGACAGTGATACCCGTCATCCAGGCAGGTTCAGCGCTTGGCAATGATCCAGATGGCGTGAACGATACCGGGAATATAGCCCAGCAGGGTCAGCAGGATATTGAGCCAGAAGTGCAGACCAAAGCCCACCTGCAGGAAGACGCCCAGCGGGGGCAGCAGGATCGCGAGAATAATGCGTACAACGTCCATATGACAGCTCCTTTGAATAGTCCGTAAAGACAGTTCCTTGTAGGCGACTCCTTGAGAGAGTCCCGCAAGGGAAGAGAGTTCCTTGAAAATCGCTCCGCACTCACCAGAAAAGGCGTCGACCGATCACCCACAAGGGTAGACGGACACCCTCTGGCCCCACAAATGCTGCATCGTGGATACATCATGCTGACACGCCTGGCCCCCGGGAAGAAAGCCCGAGACGGATCTCGGCACAGCGGTACAGGCGCGCCCTGCGCCCATGCTATCCTTGACGCCTTTCGCCAGCGTCCCTCGCGATGCCGGCCCGCCGCCGACGACTCATCAACATCGCTTCGAGATCCCATGAACGACATGGCCAAGCCCAGCGCCCCCAGCCATACGCCGATGATGACCCAGTACCTGCGGATCAAGCGCGAGCACCCCGAGGTGCTGCTGTTCTACCGCATGGGGGACTTCTACGAGCTGTTCTACGAGGACGCCAAGCGCGCCGCCGCGGCCCTCGACATTACCCTGACCCAGCGCGGGCAGTCCGCCGGCAAGCCGATTCCCATGGCCGGCATTCCCTATCATAGCGCCGAGGGCTACCTGGCACGCCTGGTCAGCGCCGGCGAGTCGGTGGCGATCTGTGAACAGATCGGCGACCCGGCCACCTCCAAGGGGCCGGTGGAGCGCAAGGTGGTGCGTATCGTCACCCCCGGCACCCTCCACGACGAAGCCCTGCTCGACGCCCGCCGCGATAACCTGCTGGTGGCGATCGCGCCCCAGGGGGAGCGCATCGGCCTGGCCTGGCTCGAGGTTTCCAGCGGCCGCTTCAGCGTGCTCGAGGTGGAAAGCGAGGCAGAGATGCTGTCGGAGCTGACCCGCCTGGACCCGGCGGAGCTGCTGGTACCGGAAAGTACCGAGCTGCCGCCGGCGCTTGGCGAACGCCGGGGCCTGCGTCGTCAGAGCGACTGGCTGTTCGACCACGAGAGCGCCCATCGGGTGCTGTGTGACCAGTTCGGCGTGCAGGACCTCAAGGGGTTCGGCTGCGCCCACCTGCACGCGGCGATCATCGCCGCCGGGGTACTGGTGGACTACGCCAGAGACACCCAGCGCAGCGCCCTGCCCCATGTCACCGCCATCGGCGTCGAGAGTCGCGACGACACCGTGGTCATCGACGCTGCCAGCCGGCGCAACCTGGAGATCGACACCAACCTTGGCGGGGGCGGCGACAACACCCTGGCCAGCGTGCTCGACACCACCACCACCGCCATGGGCTCACGCCTGCTCAAGCGCTGGCTCAATCGACCGCTGCGTGATCGCGAGCAGGTCATGGGGCGCCAGGCGGCCATCAGCCTGCTGCTCGACCATGACGGCCATGAGCCTCTGCGCGACGACCTCAAGGCGATCGGTGACGTCGAACGCATTCTGGCCCGGGTGGCCCTCAACAGTGCCCGCCCGCGGGACCTGGCACGGCTGCGCGACGCCCTCAACGCCCTGCCGGCACTCGAGGCGAGCCTTGCCGGCTACGCCGACGGCACCACGCTCGACGGCCTGCGTCAGCACATTCGCCCCTTCCCGGAGCTGGCCGAACTGCTGACCCGAGCCCTGGTCGACAATCCTCCCGTGGTGATCCGCGACGGCGGCGTCATCGCCGAAGGCTTCGACGACGAGCTCGACGAGCACCGGGGCCTGGCCGAACACGCCGGGGACTACCTGGTGAAGCTCGAGACCCGCGAACGCTCGCGCACCGGGCTTGCCGGGCTCAAGGTCGGCTACAACAGGGTTCACGGCTACTACATCGAGATCCCCCGTGCCCAGGCCAAGGAGGCCCCGGCCGACTATATTCGCCGCCAGACGCTGAAGAACGCCGAACGCTTCATCATCCCGGAGCTCAAGGAGTTCGAGGACAAGGCGCTGTCGGCCAAGTCCCGCGCCCTGGCCAGGGAAAAACTGCTGTACGACAGCCTGCTCGACAGCCTCAACGCCGAACTTGCCAGGCTCCAGGCGACGGCCAGGGCGCTGGCCGCACTCGACGTGCTGTGCACCCTGGCGGAGCGAGCCCGGGCGCTGGATTTCGTCCGCCCGACGCTGTCAGAGACCCCAGGCTTCGATATCCGCGGTGGTCGCCATCCGGTGGTCGAACAGGTCAGCGACGGCCCCTTCGTGCCCAACGACCTGCGCATGGACGACGATCGCCGCATGCTGGTGATCACCGGCCCCAACATGGGCGGCAAGTCGACCTACATGCGCCAGGCGGCCCTGATCACCCTGCTCGCCCACAGCGGCAGCTTTGTGCCCGCCGACACCGCCACCATCGGCCCGGTGGATCGCATCTTCACCCGCATCGGCTCCAGCGATGACCTGGCCGGCGGGCGCTCCACCTTCATGGTGGAGATGACCGAAACCGCCAATATCCTGCACAACGCCACCGACCACAGCCTGGTGCTGATGGACGAGATCGGCCGGGGCACCAGCACCTTCGACGGCCTGTCACTGGCCTGGGCCAGCGCCGAACACCTGACCCGTACCCGCGCCTTTACCCTGTTCGCCACCCACTACTTCGAGATGACGGCGCTGGCCACAGAGGCGCCGGCGGTGACCAACGTCCACCTGACCGCCGCCGAACACAATGATGGCATCGTCTTCATGCACCGGGTCGAGGACGGCCCCGCGAGCCAGAGCTATGGCCTGCAGGTGGCCCAGTTGGCCGGTGTGCCCCAGACCGTCATCGCCGAGGCACGGACCAAGCTTGCCGCCCTGGAGCAGCAGGAGATCGATCATGGCCGCAGGAGCGCTGATCCGGATGGCGGAAGCCGACACCACCAGTCCACCCCCCAGCAGGCGGACCTGTTCGCCAGCGCCCCCCACCCTCTGGTGGAAGAACTCGGCGGCCTGGCGGTCGACGACCTCAGTCCACGCCAGGCACTGGAACTGCTGTACCGCTGGAAGTCGGCACTGTGAGGCCCTTGTGAGGCATACTCTTGCCCGATAGCGGCGCGAGGACTAGAATGTGGCACCCAAGGACCGTAGATTATAAAAAGCCATTTCTATATAACATTAAGGCTTAAGACGCGCCGGCATGTTACGCCGGACGCGAAGGTTGCATGGCCTGCATGGGCGCCACGCCGCACGCACGTCACCAACGACCCGGGCGAAAGCCACCACTGTACAGAGAGGCCGGCAAGGCGCTGGCCCGAGGAAGGGAGACTGGCATGACATTCGTCGTCACCGAAAACTGCATCAAGTGCAAGTACACCGACTGTGTCGAGGTCTGCCCGGTGGACTGCTTCTACGAAGGCCCCAATTTCCTGGTGATTCACCCCGACGAATGCATCGACTGCGCCCTGTGCGAGCCGGAATGCCCGGCCGAAGCGATCTACTCGGAGGATGAACTGCCCGAGGGCCAGGAACAGTTCCTGGAGATCAATACCGAGCTGGCGGAGGTGTGGCCCAACATCACCGAGAAGAAGGATCCGCCGGAAGACGCCGAGCAGTGGGACGGCAAGCCGGGCAAGCTGGAAAAGCTCGAGCGCTGAGCCTAGCCGCCAGGCAGTACCTGAACAAACGCGACAGCCGCCTTATCCGGGCGGCTGTCGCGTTTGTGTAACGGCAATCTTGAAGGAGGGTGTCCGGCCCTCTCGCCCCCGGACAAGCATCGACCGGCGCGGATTTCTGCCTGACATCGGCGCAGGAAGGACGTGGTGCAATGGCCTTTCGAAGCAGGTGCCCGACAGGCAGGCATAAAAAAAGGCGGCCCGTAGGCCGCCCGCTCCAAGCGTTTCCTTGGGCGGCTCCCTCCGCCCTACTCCCTGAGCGCCCTCCGTGCCCAGAAGCGACTTCCTGTCGCACCAGGCGCGCTCTTGACTCCTGAACGCATCCCGAAAACACCTACCTGAACCGAAGAGTGGCAAGTCCGGCCCATCCGGGTGTCAACCACCGAGGACATCCATGCCCCTTCACTGCCGACGTCGACTCCACCTCCTTGCGGAAACGATGCCGAAACAATGAAGTTTCCGTGGGACAGACGGGCGACTTGCCGCCGCGAAGCCTGACCTCTCGATTCGTGTGGCCATTCTGTCAGTTTCTGGGGTCATCACAAGCACCCTGCTTTTCTCACCCATGACGCAGACCGAGAGGGCTTGGCGGGAAAAGTAACTAAAAATCAATATGATAAAAAAGACTCGCAGCACGACTGCGAGCCTTTTCGACGCCAAAATAGTCAATGTCTTACAAGAACTGTAGTCAATCTCTTACAAGACGCGTCGACACTAGCACCATCGGTGCCTTGCCAAGGGCCTACGCCTGCCCCTTGATGGCGGAGCGGCCCGGATAGCTCGCACGCTCACCCAGCTCCTGCTCGATGACCAGCAGACGGTTGTACTTGGCCACACGATCGCTGCGGCACAGAGAGCCGGTCTTGATCTGACCGGCACAGGTGCCCACGGCCAGGTCGGCGATGGTGGTGTCCTCGGTCTCACCGCTGCGGTGGGAGATGACCGCCGTGAAGCCGGCGTCCTGAGCCATGCGAATGGCATCGAGGGTCTCGGACAGGGAGCCGATCTGATTGAACTTGATCAGGATGGAGTTGCCGATGGACTCGTCGATGCCGCGCTTGAGAATGCGGGTGTTGGTCACGAACAGGTCGTCACCCACCAGCTGCACGCGATCGCCGAGCTTGGCGGTCAGCGACTTCCAGCCGTCCCAGTCGGACTCGTCCAGACCATCCTCGATGGACACGATCGGGTACTCGTCGCTGAGGCCCACCAGGTAGTCACCGAAGCCCTCGGCGTCGAAGCTCTTGTCCTCGCCGGCCAGCAGGTACTGCCCGTCCTTGTAGAACTCGCTGGCGGCACAGTCCAGCGCCAGGGTGACGTCCTTGCCCAGCGCGTAACCCGCATCCTCGACGGCCTGCTTGATGACCGCCAGCGCCTCGGCGTTGGAGGCCAGGTTGGGGGCGAAGCCGCCCTCATCACCGACGGCGGTGGCCAGACCACGCGCCGACAGCACCTTCTTCAGCGCATGGAAGATCTCGGCACCGACGCGAAGCCCTTCGCGGAAGCTCGGCGCGCCGACCGGCTGGACCATGAACTCCTGGATGTCGACGTTGTTGTCGGCGTGCTCGCCACCATTGAGGATGTTCATCATCGGCACCGGCATCAGGTACTTGCCCGGCTGGCCGTAGAGCTCGGCGATGTGCGCGTAGAGCGGCACGCCCTTGGCGTTGGCGGCGGCCTTGGCCGCGGCCAGGGAGACCGCCAGGATGGCATTGGCGCCCAGGTTTTCCTTGTTGTCGGTGCCGTCGAGCTCGAGCATGGCATCATCCAGCCCGCGCTGATCGCGTGCGTCCATACCCAGCAGACGCTCACGGATCTTGCCGTTGGCCGCGTCCACCGCCTTCAGCACGCCCTTGCCGAGGTAGCGGCTCTTGTCACCATCACGCAGCTCCAGCGCCTCGCGAGAGCCGGTGGAGGCGCCGCTCGGTGCGCAGGCGACACCGATCGCGCCGCTTTCCAGGCGGACTTCCGCCTGCACGGTGGGGTTGCCGCGAGAGTCCAGCACCTCGAGGGCACGAATATCGACGATCTTGGTCATCTTGAGGATCCTTGTGGGTGAAAAACTCGTGTCAGCGTTGTCGATCCGCCCGGGTGACACCATAGGCCCCAGGGCCAGAACACACGATCCAACGGAGGTAGCGTCAGCGTATCTCGATCGACGGTAGTTTTTTTACTACGTCATCCAGCGCCTTGATCTGCGACAGGAAAGGCTCGAGCTTATCAAGCGGGAGTGCACAGGGGCCGTCGCATTTTGCTGAATCGGGATCGGGGTGGGCTTCCAGGAACAACCCGGCGATGCCCACTGCCACCCCGGCCCTGGCCAGGTCCAGCACCTGGGCGCGGCGGCCATCGGCACTGTCACTGCGCCCGCCCGGGCGCTGCAGCGAGTGGGTCACGTCGAACAGCAGCGGGAAGCCGGTGTCCTTCATCTCGCCGAAGCCGAGCATGTCCACCACCAGGTTGTTGTAGCCGAAGCTCGAGCCGCGCTCGCACAGCAGCAGCCGCTCGTTGCCGGCTTCCTGGAACTTGGTGATGATGTGGCGCATCTCGTGGGGGGCCAGGAACTGCGGTTTCTTGATGTTGACCACCGCACCGGTCTCGGCCATCGCTACCACCAGGTCGGTCTGGCGAGCCAGAAACGCCGGCAGCTGGATGACATCGGCCACCTCGGCCGCCGGCGCCGCCTGGTGCGGTTCGTGGACATCGGTGATCACCGGCACCCCGAAGCGCGACTTGACCTCATCGAGGATCGCGAGCCCCTTGTCCAGGCCAGGGCCCCGGTAAGAATGCACCGAGCTGCGGTTGGCCTTGTCGAAGCTGGCCTTGAACACATAGGGGATGTCGAGCTTGCCGGTCACCTCGACGTAGGCCTCGGCGACCTCGAGGGCCAGCTCACGAGATTCGAGCACGTTCATCCCTGCAAACAGCACCAGAGGCAATGAATTGCCGGCCCTCAGGCCGGCAAATTCGATGGTACGCTGGGCGTCTGACATGGCGATCACTCCTGATGCGCGGACTGGGCGCGGGTGCGCTTGGCCTTGTGACCCAGGGCCGCGTTGACGAAGCCGGTGAACAGCGGGTGGCCATCACGCGGCGTCGAGGTGAACTCCGGGTGGAACTGACAGGCCACGTACCAAGGGTGGTCCGGCAGCTCGACCATTTCCACCAGGGAGTTGTCGACGCTGCGTCCGGAGACCACCAGGCCTGCCTTTTCCAGGTCCTCGATGAACTGGTTGTTGACCTCGAAGCGATGACGATGACGCTCGACGATGATGTCGTCACCGTAGGCCTCGCGGGCCTTGGACCCCTTGGCCAGACGGCACTCCTGGCCACCCAGACGCATGGTACCGCCCAGATCGGAGGCCTCGTCACGCACCTCGATCTTGCCCTCGGGGTTGAGCCATTCGGTGATCAGGCCCACCACCGGGTGCTGGGTGTCGTGGGTGAACTCGGTGGAGTCGGCATCGTTCCAGCCGGCCACATGGCGCGCGTACTCGATCACCGCCACCTGCATGCCCAGGCAGATGCCCAGGTAGGGAATGTCGTTCTCGCGGGCGAAACGCGCGGTGGCAATCTTGCCTTCCACACCGCGCTCACCGAAGCCGCCGGGCACCAGGATGGCGTCCTTGCCGGCCAGCCGGTCGGTGCCGTGACGCTCGATGTCCTCGGAGTCGATGTAGTCGACGTTGACCTTCACGCGGGTCTGTATGCCGGCGTGGATCAGCGCCTCGTTCAGAGACTTGTAGGCGTCCAAGAGCTCCATGTACTTGCCGACCATGGCGATGTTCACCGACTTGAGCGGGTTGAGCTTGGCGTCGAGCACCTTGACCCACTCGCTGAGGTCGGCCTCGTCGGCCTCGAGGCGCAGCTTGTCGCAGACGATGTCATCGAGCCCATGCTCGTGCAGCATCAGCGGAATCCGATAGATGGTATCGGCGTCCTGCAGCGGTACCACCGCGCGTTCTTCCACGTTGGTGAACAGCGCGATCTTGCGACGCTCGGTCTCTTCCAGCTCGACCTCGCTGCGGCAGATCAGGATATCCGGCTGGATACCGATGGAGCGCAGCTCCTTGACCGAGTGCTGAGTCGGCTTGGTCTTGGTCTCGCCGGCGGTCTGGATGTAGGGCACCAGCGTCAGGTGCATGAAGATGGCGTTGCTGGCGCCCTTCTCGCTGCGAATCTGACGGATGGACTCGAGGAACGGCAGCGACTCGATGTCACCCACGGTGCCACCGATCTCCACCAGTGCCACGTCGAAGCCCTCGCCACCTTCGTAGACACGACGCTTGATCTCGTCGGTGATGTGCGGGATGACCTGTACCGTGCCGCCCAGGTAGTCGCCACGACGCTCCTTGCGCAGCACGTGCTCGTAGACCCGGCCAGTGGTGAAGTTGTTGGACTGGGTCATCTTGGTGCGGATGAAGCGCTCATAGTGGCCCAGGTCCAGGTCGGTCTCGGCGCCATCCTCGGTGACGAACACCTCGCCGTGCTGGAAGGGACTCATGGTGCCCGGATCCACGTTGATGTACGGGTCGAGCTTGAGCATGGTGACCTTGAGGCCGCGAGCCTCGAGAATCGCCGCCAGCGAGGCCGACGCAATGCCCTTGCCAAGAGAGGACACAACGCCGCCGGTCACGAAGATATATCGTGTCATGGAGAACCTGTCGAAACGTGATCGGTAGGCCCGGCAGGAAGCCGCGCCAGGATGGGACGACAGACTAGCAGATATCGACTAACGGCTCAATTTGCACAACAGGAAGTCATCCTGGAGAAACCGCCCCGCCCCTCCGCCATGGTTCTCACAACGGGGGACGGGGCTCGGCAGAGCCTCAGATGTCGAGGTAGTCGAGGATGCCCTCACCGGCCTGGCGACCTTCATAGACCGCAGTCACCACCAGATCGGAGCCGCGCACCATGTCGCCACCGGCAAAGATCTTCTCGTTGGTGGTCTGGAAGGCGAAGCTGCCATGCTCAGGCGCCTTGACCCGGCCACGCTCGTCGACCTCGATGCCCACCGACTCGAACCAGGGCGCCGGGCTCGGCTGGAAGCCGAAGGCGATGACCACGGCGTCGGCGGGGATGATCTCCTCGGAGCCCGGCACCACCTCGGGACGGCGACGGCCGTTCTCGTCGGCTTCGCCCAGGCGGGTACGCACCACCTTGACGCCTTCGACCCGCTCTTCACCGACCACCGCCACCGGCTGACGATTGAACAGGAAGTCCACGCCTTCCTCGCGGGCATTGGCCACCTCACGCCGGGAGCCCGGCATGTTCTCTTCGTCACGGCGGTAGGCGCAGGTCACCTCACGGGCGCCCTGGCGAATGGCGGTACGGTTGCAGTCCATGGCGGTATCGCCACCACCCAGCACCACCACACGCTGACCTTCCAGCGAGACGAAGTCCTCGGGATTCTTCTCGAAGCCCAGGCGGTGGTTGACGTTGGCGATCAGGTAGTCGAGCGCCTTGTGCACCCCGGGCAGGTCCTCGCCGGGGAAGCCACCTTCCATATAGGTATAGGTGCCCATGCCGAGGAACACGGCGTCGTACTTCGCCAACAGATCCTCGAAGGCGACGTCCTTGCCCACCTCGACGTTGAGGCGGAACTCCACGCCCATCTCCTCGAACACCGCACGACGACGTTCCATTACCGTCTTCTCGAGCTTGAATTCGGGGATGCCGAAGGTCAGAAGGCCGCCGATCTCGGCGTACTTGTCGAAGACCACCGGCTTGACGCCGTTGCGCACCAGGATGTCGGCGCAGCCGAGGCCAGCGGGGCCCGCGCCGATGATCGCGACCTTCCTGTCGGTCCAGGTCACCTGGCTCATGTCCGGGCGCCAGCCCATGGCGAAGGCGGTGTCGGTGATGTACTTCTCCACCGAACCAATGGTCACCGCGCCGAAGCCGTCATTGAGGGTGCAGTCACCCTCGCACAGGCGGTCCTGGGGGCACACCCGGCCACACACTTCGGGCAGCGAGTTGGTGCGATGCGACATCTCCGCCGCCTCGAGGATGTTGCCTTCGCTGACCAGCTGCAGCCAGTTGGGAATGTAGTTGTGGACCGGACACTTCCACTCGCAGTAGGGATTACCGCAGTGCAGGCAGCGATGCGCCTGGCTGGCCGCCTCCATGGGCTTGAACGGCTCGTAGATCTCGGCGAACTGGCGGGCGCGGGTGCGCGCCGCCTTCTTCTGCGGATCCTGACGACCGACGTCGATGAACTGAAAGTCGTTGTTCAAACGGTTTGCCATGATGTTCTCCTGCCTTGTTCGGGACGCCGTCGGGTTATTCGGGCTGACGCGTGGACTGGGCCAAGAGGCCATTCAGGCTCGCCGCCTTGGGCTTCACCAGCCAGAAGTGGCGGATAAAGTCGCTGAAGTCCTCGAGGATCGCCTGACCGCGCAATGATCCGGTCTCGGCCACATACTCCTCGATGGTTTCCCTGAGGTGTCTCCGATAGGCCTCCATGGCCTCGGTGTTGACCCGATGGATCTCCACCAGTTCGTGGTTGTAACGGTCGACGAAGCAGCGATCCTCGTCGAGCACGTAGGCGAAGCCGCCGGTCATGCCCGCACCGAAGTTGACGCCGGTCTCGCCGAGCACGCAGACGATGCCGCCGGTCATGTACTCGCAGCAGTGATCGCCCGAGCCTTCGATGACCGCGTGGGCGCCGGAGTTGCGCACGCCGAAGCGCTCGCCGGCGGTACCCGCGGCAAACAGCTTGCCGCCGGTGGCGCCGTACAGGCAGGTGTTGCCGATGATCGCCGTCTTGTGGCTCTCGAACTGACTGCTCTTCGGCGGGGTGATGACGATCTTGCCGCCATTCATGCCCTTGCCGACGTAGTCGTTGGCGTCACCTTCCAGGTACAGATTGAGACCACGGGCGTTCCACACCCCGAAGCTCTGACCGGCGACACCGGTGAAGCGCGCGGTCACCGGCGCGTCGTCAAGACCCGCCTCGCCGTAACGCTTGGCGATGGCACCGGAAGTCAGCGCACCCACCGAACGATCACAGTTGGTGATGGTGAAGGACACGTCGGCCCCGCCTTTGGACTCGATGGCGTCCTTTAGCGCCTCCAGCACCTCGAGGTTCTTGGCACCCGGGTCATGCGGCACGTTACGGCTGACCTGGCAATACTGAGGGGCATCTGCCGGCACATGGTCGTTGGCCAGCAACGGCGTCAGGTCAAGCTTGTGCTGCGAAGGCGTCAGCCCCTCGAACACCTCGAGCAGGTCGGTGCGCCCGATCAGGTCGGTGAGCTTGCGCACACCCACCAGCGCCATCAGCTCGCGCACTTCCTCGGCGATGAAGCGGAAGTAGTGCTTGACCATGTCGACGGTGCCACGGAAGTGCTCGTCGCGCAGGTACTGCATCTGGGTGGCGACACCGGTGGCGCAGTTGTTGAGGTGGCAGATGCGCAGGTACTTGCAGCCCAGCGCCACCATCGGTGCGGTACCGAAGCCGAAGCTCTCGGCGCCAAGAATCGCCGCCTTGATCACGTCCAGGCCGGTCTTCAGGCCGCCGTCGGTCTGCAGCCGGATCTTGTCGCGCAGGCCGTTGATGCGCAGCGCCTGATGCACCTCCGGCAGGCCCAGCTCCCAGGGTGAACCGGCGTGCTTGATCGAGGTCAGCGGGCTCGCCGCGGTGCCGCCGTCGTAGCCGGACACCGTGATCAGGTCAGCGTAGGCCTTGGCCACGCCGGTGGCGATGGTGCCGATGCCGGGCTCGGAGACCAGCTTGACCGATACCTGGGCGTCGGGATTGACCTGTTTGAGGTCAAAGATCAGCTGGGCCAGATCCTCGATGGAGTAGATGTCGTGGTGCGGCGGCGGCGAGATCAGGGTCACCCCCGGCACCGAATAACGCAGCCGGGCGATCAACTCGTTGACCTTGCCACCGGGAAGCTGGCCACCCTCGCCGGGCTTGGCGCCCTGGGCCACCTTGATCTGCAGCACCTCGGCGTTGACCAGGTAGGCCGGGGTGACACCGAAGCGCCCGGAGGCGATCTGCTTGATCTTGGAGCTTCTGATGGTGCCGTAACGCGACGGATCCTCACCACCCTCACCGGAGTTGGAGCGCCCACCGGCCTCGTTCATGGCCTGGGCCAGGGCCTCGTGAGCCTCCGGCGACAGCGCACCCAGCGACATGCCGGCGCTGTCGAAGCGTGGCAGCAGGTCCTCGACCGGTTCGACTTCCTCGAGCGGCAACGCCTCGGCGGCGGGCTTCAGCTTCAGCAGGTCACGGATGGTGGCGGGCGCGCGATCATTGACCAGCTGCGCAAACTTCTTCCACTTGGCGTAGTCGCCCTCCTGCACCGCCTCCTGCAACGCCTTGACCACATCGGGGTTGTAGGCGTGGTACTCGTGACCATGGACGTACTTCATCAGGCCGCCCTGGGAGATGCCCTTGCGCGGCTTCCAGGCGTCCTTTGCCAGCGCCACCTGAGTCAGCTGGATCTCGTTGAAGCCGGTGCCCTCGATGCGCGAGGCCATGCCGGTGAAGCAAAGATCCATCACCTCGGAGGACAGACCCACCGCCTCGAACAGCTGCGAACCACGGTAGGAGGCCAGGGTCGAGATGCCCATCTTGGAGAGGATCTTGAACAGCCCCTTCTGCAGGCCCTTGCGGTAGTTCTCGCGGGCGTCCGCCGGATTGCCTGACAGCTCACCGGTGCGATGCATGTCGGCCATCACCTGGTAGGCCAGCCACGGATAGACCGCGGTGGCGCCCACTCCGAACAGCACCGCCATCTGGTGGGCGTCACGGGCGTAGCCGGTCTCGACGATCAGGTTGACCCGCGGGCGCAGGGCCTTGCGACCGAGTTCGTTGTGGATCGCGCCCACCGCCAGCGCCGGATGGATCGGCACCTGCCCCTGGGGCAGGTCGGCATCGGACAGCACCAGGATCACCTTGTTCTCGTGAACCGCCGCCTCGGCCTCGCGACACAGTTCGAGCAGCGCCGCCTTGAGCCCTGTCTGCTCCGGGTCATAGCCCAGCGACAGACGCTGGCTGGCAAAGGCCGGGTCGTCCTGGCCTACCAGAGCGGTGAACTTGCGCGGCGACAGGATCGGGGTCGTCAGCACGATACGGTGGGCATGCTCCGGGGTCGCCTTGAACACGTTGCGCTCGGCACCGATGCAGGTCTCCAGCGACATCACGATGGCTTCGCGCAGCGGATCGATGGCCGGGTTGGTGACCTGGGCGAACTTCTGACGGAAGTAGTCCGACAGCATCCGGTGCTTGCCGGAGAGCACCGCCATGGGGGTGTCGTCACCCATGGAGCCCACCGCTTCCTGGCCGCTCTCGCCCAGCGGACGCAGCACCTGGTCACGCTCCTCGAAGCTGACCTGGAACATCTTCTGCTGCACCTGAAGGGTGTCGGAGTCCATGTTCTTGAAGGCGGCGAGCTCGGTCAGCGCGGACTCCAGGAACTGAGCCTCCTGCTTGAGCCAGCGCTTGTAGGGATAGGCCGACTTCAGCCGCTCGTCGATGTCGCTGGTGTGCAGCACTTCGCCGGTCGCGGTGTCCACGGCGAGGACCTGACCGGGGCCGACACGGCCCTTGGCCACCACGTCCTCGGGCTTGTAGTCGTAGGTACCGATCTCGGAAGCCAGGGTGATGAAGCCGTTGCGGGTGATCACCCAGCGCGCCGGGCGCAGGCCGTTGCGGTCGAGCATGCACAGGGCCTGACGGCCATCGGTCATGACCACACCGGCGGGTCCATCCCAGGGCTCCACGTGCATGGAATTGTACTCATAGAAGGCACGCAGATCGCCGTCCATGATCTCCACGTTCTGCCAGGCCGGCGGCACCATCATGCGCACCGCCCGATGCAGCTCCATGCCGCCGGTCAGCAGCACCTCGAGCATGTTGTCCATGCTCGAGGAGTCGGAACCGGTGGTATTGACGATCTGGTCGAGGCTGGCGATGTCGGGCAGCCGCTCGGAGACGAAGTTCTCCTTGCGCGAGTTGGCCCAGCCACGGTTGGCCTCGATGGTGTTGATCTCGCCGTTGTGGGCCAGCAGACGGAACGGCTGAGCCAGCGGCCAGCGCGGCGCGGTGTTGGTGGAGAAACGCTGGTGGAACACGCAGATGGCGGTTTCCAGGCGCTCGTCACCCAGGTCCTGATAGAAAGCCGGCAGGTCCACCGGCATCACCAGTCCCTTGTAGGAGACGACGTCGCTGGACAGCGAGCTGACGTAGAAGTCCGGCTCGTCGATCAGCGCCTGCTCGGCCAGTCGGCGGGCCATGAACAGCGAGACGTCAAAGGCTTCCTCGGCGTCACCGGGCTCGACGAACAGTTGACGGATACGCGGCAGGCACTCCAGCGCCATCGGGCCGCACACGCTGGGGTCCACCGGCACCTCGCGCCAGCCGAGCACCTTGACACCACGCTCTGTCAGGCTCGCCTCGAGCACCTGGCGGGCGCGCTCCTCACGCTGGTCGTCGTCGGGCAGGAAGATCACGCCCACGGCATAGCTGTCGCCCAGTTCGATACCCAGGCTTTCCTTGGCGGCGTGGCGCATGAAGCCGTCGGGCATCTTCAACAGCAGGCCACAGCCGTCACCGGTCTTGCCGTCGGCAGCGATACCGCCACGGTGGGTCATGCAGGTCAGGGATTCGATGGCAGTACTGAGCAGTTCATGGCTAGCCTGCCCTTCCATGTGGGCGATCAGGCCAAACCCGCAGTTGTCACGGAACTCGCCGGGCTGGTGAAGACCTCTGTTCATGGGCGCGCCTCAGGTGAAAGGGTTGTAGTCACAGCATAATCGCGATATTATTATCGGTTTTTCTTTTGATTTTAAGCCCTTAAGGGCTTTCGCTAACTGCACGAAAAATGGGTACCCAGCATAGCCAGCCCCCCGCCCTCGCGCAATCTCCCCGCCGCGCACGCCCGATAAAAAAACACCGTAAATCTGATGCTTGCACCAAGGCTTCGAAAAAAAACCTTATCAGGTCAACGACTTGGAAGCCGTTTCCAGCAAGTCTTGCTGTACGCCTTTCGCCACTAGACTTTAGTCGCAAAAACTGTCGACACCCCATGCCGATCAGGCATACGACATACAGATCCACGCATGAGCGGCGCCTATTCCCCCTATCCCGAAGCCGTCGACAGCACCTCGTAGCGCACTCCGTAAAGCCGTGCTCAGGCGATACCAGCGCCTGCCTCTTGCCACGCCAAAGCCACCCGTGCCGAAGCCAACCTTGCCGCTCGGCATGCCCCAGACACGACAACGCCCGCGCAAGGCGGGCGTCGCAGTCGATACGCTGGAGACTGACATCATCAGGCCCGCGGGTAGGCCTCGATGCATTCGCCGAGCAGCGCCGGCGGGGTCTGATCGTAGACGCAGGCCTCGCCGAGCGCGCGCATCAGCACCAGGCGCATGCGGTCATCGGTATTTTTCTTGTCGAGCTTCATGCGCGACACGAAATCCTCAACCGTCATCTCCCTGGGCGCCGCCACCGGCAGACCCGCCCGCTCGATCACTCGACGGGTGCGCGTCACATCGGCCTGCTCGATAAAGCCCTGACGCATCGACAGGTCCGCCGCCATCAGCATGCCCACACCCACCGCCTCGCCGTGCAGCCAGGTACCGTAGCCCATGTAGGCCTCGATGGCGTGCCCGAAGGTGTGCCCCAGATTCAAAAGCGCCCGCACGTCCTGCTCGGTCTCGTCGAGGGCGACGATCTCGGCCTTGATCGCGCAACTACGTTCGATGGCCTTGGCGAGCACAACATCGTCGAGGTCACGCAGCGCAGCCATCTCATCTTCCAGCCAGCCGAGAAAGTCACTGTCATGGATCAGTCCGTACTTGATCACCTCGGCAAGACCCGCGGACAGCTCCCGCTCGGGCAGGGTCGAGAGCGTGGCGGTATCGATCAGCACTGCGCGGGGCTGCCAGAAGGCGCCAATCATGTTCTTGCCCAGCGGATGATTGACCCCGGTCTTGCCCCCTACCGAAGAATCCACCTGGGACAACAGAGTGGTGGGCACCTGAATAAAGGAGATGCCGCGCTGATAGGACGCCGCGGCGAAGCCGACCATATCGCCGATCACCCCGCCGCCCAGCGCTACCAGCGTGGCCTTGCGGTTGAAACCGGCCTCCAGCAGGGCGTCCCAGATGCGCGAGACGCCATCGACATTCTTGTGGGCTTCACCATCCGGCAGCACCAGGGTCTCGATCCTGAGGCGGTCGTCGGCCGCTGCCAGCGCCGAGGTCAGCCGCTCGAGATAGTGCGCGGCAACGGTGTCGTTGGTCACCACCATCACCTGGCGACCGCTGAGATAGGAGGCCAGACGCTCACCGTCATCGACCAGCCCCGGTCCGATATGGATGGGGTAGCTGCGATCGCCCAGGGCGACGGTCAGGGTCAAGGGATTCACGGACGTGGGTGTGCTCATGATGAGGCCTTGCAGGTGAGAGGGTCGAGGAGGCGATGGACGCGACGAACGATATCGTTGACCACCGAGCGCGGCCCGCGGCGGTCGGTGCGGATCACCAGGTCCGCGGTGGCGCGATACAGCGGGTCACGCAGGGCGAACATGTCGCGCAGCAGTTGCTCGCGATCACCGCGCTGCAGAAGCGGCCGGTTGCGATCCTTGGCGGTGCGCTTCAACTGCTGCTCCACGGTAGTGAACAGATAGATGACGGTACCGCCCTCGCGGATACGCTGGCGATTTTCCTCGCGCAGCACCGCGCCGCCGCCAGTGGCGATCACTACCTTGTCGTAGTCCACCAGCTCGCTGATCATGGCGCTTTCCCTGTCACGAAAGCCGCTCTCGCCCTCGACATCGAATATCCAGGGGATATCCGCGCCACAGCGTGACTGAATCTCGTGGTCACTGTCGTAGAACGGACGTGACAATTCGGCCGCCAGCAGGCGGCCGATGGTGCTCTTTCCCGCCCCCATGGGGCCTATCAGAATCAGGTTGGGTACTTCCTGCATCAGTGAGTCGCCAGGCCGTCGTCGAGTATCCGGGGAGTGATGAATACCAACAACTCTACCTTATCGTTGACGTCCTCGGTATAGCGAAACAGCTTTCCCAGCCAGGGGATATCGCCAAGCCAGGGCGTCTTGTACAGCGTATGCAGCTGCTGGGTGGTGAGAATCCCCCCCAGCACCACGGTCTCGCCGTCCTCGACCAGCACCTGGGTCTGGATCTCGTTGGTATCGATGGCCGGCTCGCCGTCGAAGCTCTGCTCGGCCAGGGTGTCGTTGTTGATGGTCAGATCCATGACGATGCGGTCATCGCTGGTAATCTGCGGGGTGACCTCCAGCGCCAGCACCGCCTCCTTGAACTCCACGTTGGTGGCACCGCTGGAGGTGGACTCCTGGTAGGGGATCTCCTTGCCCTGCTTGATCAGGGCGGTGTGCTGATTGGCGGTAATCACCCGCGGCTCGGAGATGGTCTGGCTCTTGCCCTCGCTCTCCAGCGCATGCAACTCCAGATCCAGCAGCACATCCCCGGCCAGATAGCCGAACTTGAAAGAGCTTCCCGGATCCAGGGCATCGCCCAGATCCACCCCCAGGCCACCGTAGGCATCCCCTCGATTGCCGAAGACCCCATCACCGATCTGTACCGATTCACCCAGCGCCCCGGACAGGGCACCGTCGCCGCTCCCCACAGGCAACTTGTCGTGGCGGCTGCGCGCGCCCCAGTTGACGCCAATCTCCTCGGCGGTGTTGTCTCGGGCCACCACGATGCGCGCCGAAATCTGCACCTGGCGTACCGGCACATCCAGGCGCGCCAGGGTCCAGCGAATCTCGTCAAGCTGACTGGCCACGTCCTGGACCAGCAGGGTATTGGTGCGCGGATCGGTGGCCACGCGCCCGCGATCGGACAACAGCCCGAAACCGTTCTCGCCACGCAGCAAGGCGGCGAGCTCCGCCGCCTTGGCATAGCGCACTTCGATGTGTTCGGTCACCAGGGGCTCAAGCTCGTCCAGCCGCGAGGCCGCCTCGAGCTTGAGGCGATCACGCTCGGCCAGTTCCGAGGCCGGCGCCACCAGCAGGATGTCGCCCTGCCGACGACTATCGAGCCCCTGGCTCTCCAGCACCATGTCCAGCGCCTGGTCCCAGGGCACCGCTTCCAGGTTCAGGGTCACCCGCCCAGCGACGCTATCACTGGCGACGATATTGAGGCCGGTGAAGTCACTCAACACCGACAGCACCGAGCGCACCTCGACATCCTGAAAGTTCAGAGTGATCGGCGCGCCCTGATAGCCCTCGCCCTGCGCCCAGCCCGGCGACACCAGCAGCACACCGACCACCAGCCCCACCAGCCACCGCGCGATCGCCTGCCCAGGCGAAAACGCCGATTCGCCTGTCCGACATGAACCGATATCAGGTCGCCTGCTCACTCGCCTACCCTCATGACACGCTCCTTCCAGCGATAGTCCTTGCCTGCAACCGCCTCCAGCCTGACGGCCTCAGCGCTGATCGCCGCGACCCTGGCGGGCGGATTGGCCAGCATCTCCCCTTGCGCCACCCGATAGAGATGACCATCGGGCGCCTCGAACAGCGCCCAATGCCGCTGCCCTCGACCCAGCACTCCCACCAGTTCAAGTTCGTCCAGGGAAAAGGCAGCAAGACCGCTGCCTTGCCCAAACCGCTGACCGCCGAAGCCCTGGCCCTCGAAGCGAAAGGGGCTTCTCGCGTTGGCGTAGCGATACTGAAGCACCGGCAGGCTCACCACCTCGGGCAACGCTACCGGCCGCCGATCGAGCTCCGGCGCCAGCGCCTCGGCCAGACGCCGATCCAGGGCGTCGAGGTCCGCCTGCTGGCAACCCGTCAGGGCCACACCCAACAAGGCGCCCATCAGCACGCCCACCAGCCGGCGCCGCCTCATGAATCCTCCACCAGCGCATCGGCGGCATCCGGCGTCGAATCCGCGACGCGCGCGCCGTCACCAATACTGTAGGTCTGCGCCAGCGCGTGCAGCTCAAGCCCTCCCTCGACCGGCGACAGGCTGAAATCGTGCAACGTCACCAGTCGGGGCAGGTTGGCCAGATCAGCCACGAAACCACCGATGGCGTGGTAGTCGCCCCGCACCCGCAGATCAAAAGGCCGCTCGACATACAGCTCCAGGGGACGCGCCGGCCTCAGTTCGAGCTCCTCCAGCGATAGCCCGCGACGCTTGGCCACCTGGCCGATGCCTTCCAACAGCGATGGGATGGCGGCGCCATCCGGCAACATGCGCCGCCGCTCGCTGACACGCTGATCGAGATCCACCAACAGCCGCTTGAGGCGATCAAGCTCCGCCAACTCGCGTGCGCGACCTTCGAAGTCGGCGACCACCTCTCGCTCCTGACGCTGCAGCTCCACCAGACGCTGTGACAGGGGATGCAGATAGCCCACCACCATGGCCACCAGGGCGAGCACGAAAGCCAGGATCGCCACCAGGGTCCGCAGCGACATCGGCCAGCGCCCGGCCTCACTCAGCTCCAGCCGACGCCAGTCCAGCGCCTTGAGCCGGCGCCACTCATCGAGCCAGCGCTCACGCCAGCTGACGTCACCGCCCTGCTCTGAATTCATGGCAAGGGCTCCAGCGCCGGCAATGCCGCGAGGGTCATCTCCAGCGCAAAATGCTGAT
This sequence comes from Halomonas sp. EF61, assembly GCF_040147045.1. Taxonomy (NCBI): domain Bacteria; kingdom Pseudomonadati; phylum Pseudomonadota; class Gammaproteobacteria; order Oceanospirillales; family Halomonadaceae; genus Halomonas; species Halomonas sp. EF61. The sequence goes on from NZ_JAMSHM010000001.1 coordinate 376,789, forward strand.
AGCCCTGCTCGGCCCCCACCCGCGACAACAGCGGTTCGGCAAAGACCTGCGCTCGCTCGAGGGAGCGCAGCTGCTCGACCAGCCTGGCGCTGTCCACGGCCTCGCCCTCGAGCATCAATCTGTCGCCGATGCGCTCGACACGCTGATAGCGGACCCCCTGCGCCAGGGTGGCTGCCAGGGCGTTGACCACCGCAAGCGTCTGGCGCCGCTCGTCCTGCAGCCGCTCGAGCAACGCCTGTTCCTGATCCAGCAATGAGAGCTGGCGTTCGAGATCTACCATCTCGGCGGACTTTTCTTCCAGACGCTCGACGGCAGCGGCGACATGTCGCTGGCGGGCCTCCATCTGCCTCAACCCCCACTGCAGCCAGAGCGTCGCCATCAACGCGAGCCCGACACCCGCCAACGCCGACAGCGCCACCGCCAGCCAGAAGCGTCGCGTGCGCCTGGCGCGAGCGGCCTCGCGCCAGTCAAGCAGATTGACCTGGACCTCGTTGATCGTCACATCTTTCATGGTCGTCCTCGCATGGCCAGGCCGCAGGCGGTCAGCAGGGCCGGCGCTTCGCCGCGTAGTGCCGCCGCGTCCAGCGATGGCTTGAGCGCCATCCCCTCCAGCGGGTCCACCTGGCTGACCGGCAGGCCGAGGGCCTGGCTCAGACGATCGGCAAGCCCCGCGACCAGGCTGCCACCTCCCGTCAACAGCAGTCGCTCGAGCGGGCGCACATGGTCCGACACCTGATACAGCTGCAACGATCGCTGGATGTGCTCCACCAGGGTCTCGACGAAGGGCCCCAGCACCGTCTGCGAATAGTCGTCCGGCAAACCGCCCCGTTTCTTGCCGAAGCCGGCCTCATCCATGCCGATACCGTAGTGACGCTGGATCGCTTCGGTGAGCTGCATGCCGCCGAACAGGCTGTCATGGCTGTAGACGATGCGCCCGGCCACCACCACGTGCAGCGTGTTGAGGTAGGCGCCCACGTCCACCAGGGCCAGGGCGCCGTCCCCCAGTCGGCGACGACGGCAAAGGCCAGCGATGGCCCGCTCGATGGCGAAGCTCTCGACATCCACCGCCGCAGGCATGAGCCCGCTGGCCTCCAGCGCCTGGGTCAATTGCTCGACGTCCTGGCGACGACAGGCCACCAGCAGTACCTCCTGCCACTGCGGATCGTCGGAGCAGCGCCCCAGGCGATAGAAGTCAAAGGCCACCTCACGGAACGGAAACGGTATGTGCTTGTCTGACTCCCATTCGATACGGGCCTCGATCTCTTCATCATCGAGCGCTGCCGGATAGCGCAGTACCCGGGTTATCGCCGCGCGGGATGGCACCGCCACGGCGGCCTCTCGACTCCCTGGAGAGGCCAGCTCGACCACCCGCGACAGCACCTCGATGACCTCGCCCATATCACGTATGCGGCGCTCCACCACGGCCCCTTGACGCAGCGGTCTGACCGCGTAGCCGGCCACGCGGTGGCCGGCGTCGTCCTCCACCAGCTCGATCAACTTGACCGAGGCGGAGGTGATATCGACACCGACCAGACCCTTGTCCTTCGAGGAAAACCACATGAGCCCATCACACTGCCACCATGGCACCGCGCCCGATGCACGACGCTGTGGCGCCAGCCTAGCCAAAACCGAGCCGGGCCTTACTGATCCATGACGGCACTTTGTGCAACAAGACGGGCAATTCGTCACAATGGTGGTGACAGGCCCTCCCAGTTCCTATAATGGCCGACGCAAAGGACTGCCTTACCCCATCTCTTCGCCCCGCCGTTTTTCGTTCTCAGCATGGACACCGCGATTTCATGAAGTATCTCAGAACGCTCATTTTCTCCGCCGTGTGGCTGGTGATATCGCTTGGCGCCGCCGCGGCCCTGGGCGTCGTCGGTGCCGCCCTCTACTTCGCTCCTGGGCTTCCCGATGTCCGTCAACTGCAGGACTTCGAGCTGCAGACGCCACTGCGCATCTACACCCGCGACGGTCAGCTGATCGGCGAATTCGGCGAGGAACGCCGCATGCCGGTCGACTTCGAGGACATTCCCGAGCCAATGCTCCAGGCACTGATGGCAGCAGAGGATTCGGCGTTCTTCGAACACCCCGGCGTCGACCCCAAGGGCCTGGCCCGGGCCGCAGTGGAACTGGTGTCCAGCGGTGGCGATATCCAGTCGGGCGGTTCGACCATCACCATGCAGGTGGCGCGCAACTATCTGCTGACGCTGGACCGCACCTTTACCCGCAAGCTGCGTGAGATCCTGCTGTCGCTGCAGATGGAACAGATCCTGAGCAAACAGGAAATCATGGAGCTCTATGTCAACAAGATCTTCCTGGGGCACCGTGCCTACGGCATCGCCGCCGCCGCCGAGGTCTACTACGACAAGCCGCTCGATGAGCTGACGCTGGCCCAGCACGCGATGATCGCAGGCCTGCCCAAGGCGCCTTCGGCCTTCAACCCCCTGGCCAACGCCGAGCGCGCGCTGATTCGCCGCAACTGGATCCTGTTTCGCATGCGCGAGCTGGGCTACATCGACCAGAGCGCCTACGACGAGGCGGTGCAGGCACCGATCACCGCCAGTCGCCACGTGGCCAAGGCCGAGGTTCAGGCCGACTATGTCGCCGAGATGGCCCGTCAGTTCGCCACCGATCGCTTCGGAGACGAGGCCTACACCGGCAGCTATCGCATCACCACCACCATCGACAGTGAGCTTCAGCCCATGGCTCGCCAGGCGCTGGCCAATGGCCTGATCGCCTACGACACACGCCATGGCTGGCGCGGGCCTGAGGACACCGAGATTCCCCAGAGTCTGGCCGAAGCCCAGGAAAAGACCGAGCGCACCGGCCTGGAGGAAGAGCTGTCCGAGTCCCCCGAGGTCATGGAAACGGCCCGTCGCGCGGCCGAACGCAGCCAGACCAGCGTCGAGGGCGTCGACGGCGACGTCAGCAACTGGCTGCAGGTACTGGAGCGCACCCCGACCTACGGCCCGCTGGAACCCGCCATCGTGGTGAAGAGCGAAGGTCGCGAGATGCAGGTTCTGGCCCATGAGGGCGAGCTGATCACCCTGGCCTGGGACGGGCTGGACTGGGCCGCGCCCTACAAGAGTGCCCGCTATCGCGGCGCCTCACCGTCCTCGGCCTCAGAGATCGCCAGCCGGGGTGACCTGGTACGCATCCTCCAGCGCGAGGACGGCAGCTGGCGCCTGTCCCAGCAACCGGGAGCCGAGGGCTCACTGGTAGTGATGGACCCGCAGACCGGCGCGATCCTCGCACTCCAGGCCGGCTTCGACTTCGACGCCAGCAAGTTCAACCGCGCGATTCAGGCCCGTCGCCAGGCCGGCTCCATCTTCAAGCCGTTCATCTACCTGGCGGGCCTGAACAGTGGCGAGGTGACCCCCGCCACCGTCATCAACGACGCCCCGGTGGTGCTCAACGACGGCAGCAACGAACTGTGGCGCCCGTCCAACTCCAGCGGTGACTTCCTCGGCCCGACCCGACTGCGGGTCGGCCTTGCCCGCTCGCGCAACCTGGTCACCATTCGCCTTCTGCAGAACATCGGGCTGAGTCGCACCATCGACTTCCTGGTGGACTTCGGCTTCTCCCGTGATCGTCTACCCAACGGCCTGTCGCTGGCACTGGGCAGCGCCAGCCTGACCCCGCTGGAAATGACCAACGCCTACGCGGTGCTGGCCAACGGCGGCTTCCGGGTGTCGCCCTGGTTCATCGAGAAGATCACCCAAGGCGAGCAGCAGACCCTGGTGGAAGAGGCAAGCCCCCGCGTGGCCTGCCGCGAATGCAGCGAAGGCCAGACCACCACAGAGATCGACGGCAAGACCTACGAGGTGGCGCCCAGGGTCGCCAACGAGCGTGCCGTCTACCTGCTGCGCGACATGCTGCGCGACGTGGTCGAGCGCGGCACCGCCCGCCGCGCCCTGGCACTCGAGCGCACCGACATCGTCGGCAAGACCGGCACCACCAACGACCAGCGTGATGCCTGGTTTGCCGGCTTCAACGGCGACTACGCTACTACCGTGTGGGTGGGCAAGGACGACAACACCCCCACCGCCGAGTACGGCGCCCAGGCCGCCTTGCCGATCTGGGTCGACTTCATGGGCCAGGCGCTGGCCGGCAAGCCGGAGAACATCCCCGAACAGCCGCCCGGCATCATCACCGCCAGGGTCGACGCCAACAGCGGTCGCCTGCTGCGCGACGGCCAGGGTGGCGGCGTCGAGGAACTGTTCGACGAAGACCACATGCCCACCGTACAGCCCCGTCGTGTCGAAAGCGCCGTCGAGCGCCACAGCGGCTCCCAGGGTACCGGCGCCTACGAAGCCATCTTCTAAGGCCATTACCCCTCCTTCCCGTCGGGAAGGAGGGGCCCCTTGTCACTTCGCGCTACCCAGCACGCCTTGAACCTTCCTAGAGACCACCTTATGGTGATTTCCCGTTTTCATTTGCCCGCGACGGCACTATGCATTTTCGGGCTTTTTGTGCCGATAAAAGCCTCCCTGGCAGATACCTTCTACGCCCCGACTCCCGTCCATGACGACTCGCCGGACTTTCTCGGCCATGTCGAGTTCGGCTACACCCATCTGTCGGGCAACTCCAACAGCGAGACCTTTCTCGGCAAGGCCCAGCTCACCTGGCTGCAGGGCGCCTGGCTGTCACGCCTGCGCGGCGAGGCCCGCCACGCCAGCGAGGACAGCGAGACCAGTGCGGAGCAGTATCTGGTGTCCTTTCGCCAACGCCGGGAACTGGTCGGCCCGCACTATCTGTTCGGCTTCGGCCGCTGGGAGAAGGATCGCTTCAGCGGCTACGACCACCAGTTCACCGCCATTACCGGCTACGGCCGCCAGCTGATCGACGACGATCGCGCCCACCTGGCGCTGGAGGCAGGCCCCGGCTATCGCGCCGACATCCTGCCCGGCGAGAACGACCAGCGTCTGGCGGTGGCATACGGCGCCCTGGAGGCCGGCTATGCGCTGAGCGATAGCGCCACCCTCGAACAGGAACTGTCGCTGGAGACCACCCGCAAGAACTCGACGGTGCGCTCCTATACCGCCCTGGATACCCGCATCAACGCCCATATGTCGCTGCGCCTGTCCCACGAGATCAAGCACAACTCGGATCCCCCCGAGGACGCCGAGGCCAAGACCGACCGCATCACCTCGGCCTCGCTACGCTACGAGTTCTAGCGACCAAGAACCGACCGGCTCCTCGGCCTCGCTACGCTACGAGTTCTCAAGCAGCTCCCACCCCTTGAGGACGCCGAGGCCAGGACCGATCGGATTACGGCCACCAGACGCGACAAGGCCCTCCACTGGAGGGCCTTGTCGTTGCTGTCGAGACGTCTGGATCTATCGGCGTCTGGATCTAGCGGCGCCTGGATCTATCGGCGCCTGGCTCAGCCGCCGTAGACGTCGTCGATGGTCTTGAGCGGATAGTGCGACGGGTAGGGCTTTCTGGCCACGCCGGAGTCCACCGCCGCCTGGGCCACCGCCGAGGTCACCCGCTCCAGCAGACGCACGTCCACCGGGGTCGGAATGATGTACTCACGGCCGAAGCTCATGGCGTCCTTCTCGTAGGCTTCCAGCACCGCCTGGGGCACCGGCTCCCGCGCCAGGTCCTTGAGCGCGTGGACGGCGGCAACCTTCATCTCTTCGTTGATGCGGGTGGCGCGCACGTCCAGGGCACCGCGGAAGATAAAGGGAAAACCGAGCACGTTGTTGACCTGGTTCGGATAGTCCGAACGTCCGGTGGCCATGATCACGTCCGGGCGGGTCTCCCGCGCCAGGTCGGGATGGATCTCCGGATCCGGATTGGTGCAGGCGAAGACGATCGGGTCCTTGGCCATCTTGCGAATATGATCGGCGGTCATCAGACCAGGGCCGGACAGACCGATGAACACATCGGCGCCATCGATGGCGTCAGCCAGGGTGCGCTTGTCGGTGTCCACCGCAAACATCGCCTTGTACTGGTTGAGGTCCTCACGACCTGTATGGATAACGCCCTTGCGATCGAGCATCACCAGGTTCTCGGGGCGAGCACCACAGGCCACCAGCAGCTTCATGCAGGCGATCGCCGCGGCGCCGGCGCCCATGCACACGATACGCGCCTGATCGAGGGACTTGCCGGCAATTTCCAGCGCATTGAGCATACCCGCCGCCGTGACGATGGCGGTGCCATGCTGATCATCGTGAAACACCGGGATCTTGCAGCGCTCGACCAGCGCCTGCTCGATCTCGAAACACTCCGGTGCCTTGATGTCCTCGAGGTTGATGCCGCCCCAGCTGTCGGCGATCCGCGCCACGGTATCGATGAATGCCTGGGGACTCTCGGCGTCGACCTCGATATCCACAGAGTTGATGCCGGCGAAGCACTTGAACAGCACACCCTTGCCTTCCATCACCGGCTTGCTCGCCAGCGGCCCCAGGTTACCGAGGCCAAGGATGGCGGTGCCGTCGGAGATCACCGCCACGGTGTTGCCCTTGCCGGTATAGCGATAGGCGTTTTCCGGGTCCCGCGCGATCTCTCGCACCGGCTCCGCCACGCCGGGACTGTAGGCCAGCGCCAGGTCCTTGGCCGTGGCGGTCGGCTTGGTCAGTTCGACCGACAGCTTTCCGGGAATGGGGAGGGCGTGATAGTCCAGCGCAGCCTGCTTCTTTGCGTCCGTCATGCTTGGTGTCCGGATGTCCTTGTGGAACGGTGGCAACACAATATAGAAAAATATTCCATTTCTCAACATGATTGAGAAAAGCGTCAGTTATACGCCCGTTTCAGGATTTTCGCTGACAATGTCGACAACTTTTGCTGCATTGCACCAACCCTTGTCATGAAGAAAGATGCAAGGAAGGTGAGCGCAGAGATGGGCCAAGGGTGACGCTGGAAGCTCACCGCTCGGGCAAGCGTGAGTTCGCCCATTGACAACGATGAGGCCCGACCATCGCCTCCCTTTGCTGCTTGAAGCCTAGTCGCCCGCCGCGCGTTGCGCATTGATGCAACGCAATAACGGGAACGCTCACGCGGTCGCGGGCCCTGCCCTTTGCCCCCTGTCCTTTCCCCACGTTCCTCTGCGCAACCCCAGACGCAACGAACCCGCCATGAAGGCGGGTTCGAAGGGGACATTGCCCGAGCATCGTCGACCAGCGTTTCTCGCTGGCGCGTTCAGCTCCGTACGATCAACGCTTGAGCGCGGCACCGAAACGCTTGTTGAAGCGCTCGACGCGACCACCGGTGGTGGCCTGCTTCTGCTTGCCGGTGTAGAACGGGTGGCACTGAGAGCAGACGTCCAGGCTCAGGTCGTGGCCAGCGGTGGAACCGACCTCGAAGGTGGCGCCGCAGGAACAGGTCGCATTGACCGTCTTGTAATCCGGGTGGATACCTTGTTTCATCGTGAACCTCACTTTTCGGTATGCCGCCACCTGATCCATTGCCAGGCACCGCATACGGGTAATGGCACGGGCACTCGTTGGTGCGTCGTCAAGCCCCTGTGCCGGCCGGTGATCCGCTCCCATCAAGGAAGCGGCGGAGTATTCTAGCAGACTTCATTGTGGAGGCCAATTGGCTGACTCTCCTGCCCCGCGCGTGCTGCGGATCGCCATTCCATCCCCCCTTCGCCGCCTGTTCGACTACCTCCCCCAGGGGGCGCCCCCGCCAGGGGGCTGGTCGCCGGGACTGCGCGTGCGCGTCGAGTTCGGCCGCCGCCAGGTGGTGGGCGTCATCGTCGACTGTCGTGACGACAGCGACCTGCCGCTGGCCAAGCTGAAGCCGATCCAGGCCTGTCTGGACAAGGCGCCGCTGCCAGGCGATTGGCTGTGGTTATGTCGATTCACCTCGCGCTACTACCAGCACGCCCTCGGCGACACCCTGGCCCATGCCATGCCGGTGTTGCTGCGTCAGGGACGCCCGCTGGAGGCGCGGGTACGCGAACGCTGGCAGGTCGCTTTGAACGGCGATCCTGCCCGCCTGGGCCGAGCTCCGCGCCAGGCCGAACTGCTGGAGATGCTGCGCCAGCATCCCCAGGGCCTCACCACCCAGGTGATCCAGGCGCAATCCTTCACCCGCGACCAGCTCAAGGCGCTGGAAGCCAAGGGGCTGGTGAGCTGCCACGAGGAAACCCTCACCGGCCCCACCCCCGACGACAGCCAGGGCCTGCTGGCGAGCCCGGCGCTGGCCCTGAACGACGAGCAGGCCAAGGCGCTGAACCAGCTCCACCAGGGGCTCGATCGCTTTCACCCTTGCCTGCTGCACGGGGTGACCGGCAGCGGCAAGACCGAGGTCTACCTGCAGTTGATCGAGGCGGTGGTGGCCAAGAAGCGCCAGGCGCTGGTGCTGATTCCCGAAATCGGCCTGACTCCGCAGACCCTGGGGCGCTTTCGCCAGCGCTTCCGGGTCCCGGTGGTGGCACTGCACTCGGGGCTGACCGACCACGAGCGCCTGGACGCCTGGGAGGCGGCGGCCAGCGGGAGGGCGCCGATTGTCATCGGCACCCGCTCGGCCATCTTCACCCCGCTGGCTCGCCCAGGCCTGATCATCGTCGACGAAGAGCACGATGGTTCGTTCAAGCAGCAGGACGGGCTACGCTACCACGCCCGCGACCTGGCGGTGGTGCGCGCCAAGCGCCATGGCATTCCGCTGCTGCTGGGGAGCGCCACGCCGTCGCTGGAGAGCCTGCACCGCGCGCGCACCGGTGACTACGCTCACCTGCGGCTGACCCGGCGGGCCACTCGCCACGCTCCCGCTCGACTGGAGCTGGTCGACCTCAAGGGGCGCCCTCGACGCGGCGGTCTGATTCCGCCGGTCATCGACGCCATCAAGGCAACGCTGGATGCCGGCCACCAGGTGCTGGTGTTCATCAATCGCCGCGGTTTCGCCCCCACCCTGGCCTGTCACGCCTGCGGCTGGATGGCCGAGTGCGACCACTGTGACGCACGCATGACCTGGCACCGCCAGCCGCCGATGCTGGCCTGCCACCACTGCGACCGCCGCCGGGTCATTCCCGACGCCTGCCCGGACTGCGGCAGCGCCGACCTGCGTCCGCTGGGTAGCGGCACCGAGCGTACGGAGGAGAGCCTGGCCGAAACCTTTGCCGAGACCCCGGTCCACCGCATCGACCGCGATAGCACCCGGGCCAAGGACGCGCTCGAGAAGATGCTCACCGAGGTCCGGCGTGGCGAACCAGCGATCCTGGTCGGGACCCAGATGCTGGCCAAGGGCCACCATCTGCCCCACGTCACCCTGGTCGTGGTGGTCAACGCCGACGCCGGCCTCTACGCCAGCGACTTTCGCGCGCTGGAGCACTCGGCCCAGTTGCTCGAGCAGGTGGCCGGGCGCGCCGGCCGCGCCGCCCACCCTGGCCGAGTGCTGGTGCAGACCATGCACCCGGACGACCCCAGCCTTCGTCTATTGGCCGAGCGCGGCTACGACGCCCTGGCCGAGTCGCTGCTGGAAGAACGCCGCATCGCCGCCCTGCCGCCACTGCGCTTCATGGCCCTGGTCCGCCTGGAAGGCCCGCGGGAAGACGCCCTGACGGCACTCGCCCGGGAGATCGCCGGCGAATTGCGCGAGCAGGTACGTAGCCTGGCTCTGGATCTCGACTGCCTCGGCCCGGTACCTGCCCCCATGGAGCGCCGTCAGAACCGCTACCACCTGCAGATCGCGCTGATGGCGGAGCGACGCAGTCAGCTGCACCCCGCGCTCGAATGGCTGGCCCACCGTCTGGAAGCCTGGCCCGAGGCGCGGCGTATCCGCTGGTCCATTGACGTCGATCCGCAGACCCTGAGCTGAGGTCCGATACGCTGAGCTTTGCCGCCCCGGCCTTTAAAGGCCAGGCGCAATCATCGATAATACGCGGTCTGCCCGCCGACAGGTGCTCCCGCCAGGATTCGCCACGCTCGGCCACCGTGCCACAGGACATAGACGCCTCATGAAAGACACCATCGTTGCGCTGCTGGATGCCGCTCTTGCCGAGCTCAAGCAGCAGGAAGTCGTTCCCCAGGAGCTTTCCCCGGCCTACAAGGTCGACCCGACCAAGGACAAGGCCCACGGCGACTACGCCACCAACCTCGCCCTGATGCTGGCCAAGCCGGCCAAGGCCGCACCGCGCCAGCTGGCGGAAAAACTGGTAGCGGCCCTGCCCGAAAGCGCCGCCGTGTCCAAGGTCGAGATCGCCGGCCCCGGCTTTATCAACTTCTTCGCCGCCACCGACGCCGCGGCCCAGGTGGTGCGCCAGGTGCTGGACGCCGGCGACGCCTTCGGCCGCAGCCTGGCCGGCGCTGGCGAAAAGGTGCAGGTAGAGTTCGTTTCCGCCAACCCCACCGGCCCCCTTCATGTCGGCCACGGCCGAGGCGCCGCGGTGGGCGACTGCCTGTGTCGCCTGCTCGAGGCCACCGGCTACGACGTCACCCGCGAGTTCTACTACAACGACGCCGGCGCCCAGATCACCAATCTGGCGCTGTCGGTGCAGGCCCGCGCCAAGGGGCTGGACCCGGACAGCGACGGCTGGCCGGAGGACGGCTACCGCGGCGGCTACATCGAGGACGTGGCCAAGGCCTACCTGGCCGGCGAGACCATCCACGCCGACGACCGCCACGTCACCGCCAAGGCTGACCCGGAGGATCTCGACGCCATCCGCGAGTTCGCCGTGGCCTACCTGCGTCGCGAACAGGACCTGGACCTGCGCGCCTTCGGCGTCGGCTTCGATGTCTACTTCCTCGAGTCCTCGCTGTACCAGCAGGGCAAGGTCGAGGAGACCGCCCGTCGCCTGACCGATAACGGCCACACCTACGAGCAGGACGGCGCCCTGTGGCTGCGCACCACCGACTTCGGCGACGACAAGGATCGGGTGATGCGCAAGAGCGAAGGCGGTTACACCTACTTCCTGCCCGACGTGGCCTACCACCTCGACAAGTGGCAGCGCGGCTTCACCAGCGTGATCAACGAGCAGGGTGCCGACCACCACTCCACCGTGACCCGGGTACGCGCCGGCCTGCAGGCGCTGGATGTCGGTATCCCCCAGGGCTGGCCGGACTATGTGCTGCACCAGATGGTGCTGGTCACCCGTTCCGGGGTCGAGGTCAAGCTGTCCAAGCGGGCCGGCAGCTACGTTACCCTGCGCGACCTGATCGACGAGGTCGGCCGCGACGCCACCCGTTTCTTCCTCGCCGCCCGTCGCGCTGACTCGCAGCTGACCTTCGACATCGATCTGGCGCGCTCGCAGTCCAATGACAACCCGGTGTACTACGTCCAGTACGCCCACGCCCGGGTGTGCAGCGTGCTGCGCAAGGCCGAGAGCGAAGGCCTGGCCTTCGACCACGCCACCGCCATGGCCAACCTGGGCCTGCTCGAGGCAGACCAGGAAAAGGCCCTGCTCAATCGCCTGGCGCGCTATCCCGAGGTGGTCGAGCACGCCGCCAAGGCCCGCGAGCCGCAGCAGATCGCCCAATATTTGCAGGATCTGGCAGCCGACTTCCATAGCTGCTACAACGCCTGCAAAGTCATGGTCGACGACGACGCCCTGCGCAATGCGCGCCTGGCGCTGGGCCTGGCCGCGCGTCAGGTGCTGCGTAATGGACTCGACCTGATGGGCGTCGGTGCACCGGAGGAGATGTAAGCCATGGCCACTCGCAAGGCGCCCCCGCGCAAGCGCGGAGCAACCACCAGCCAGAAGCGCAGGCAAGCACCCAAGCAGGCCCGCGGGGGTATCCCAGGCTGGCTGTGGGCCGCCGTCGGCGTGGCCGCAGGCTTCCTGCTGGCTCACCACCAGAACGGTACCGCTCCCTGGCAGGATCCCCGTTCACCGGTGGCGGCGGTGCTGCCCAAGCCCTCCAGCGGCGAGCAGCAGGGCAGCAATGCGAGTGGCAGTGCACAAGGCGGACAGACCAGCGAAAGCGAGCCGCCGATGCCGACGTTCGAGTTCTATACCCTGCTGCCGGAGTCCGAAGTCATCGCCTCCGATGAGGAGATGCCGGCGTCCACTGCCAAGCGCCCCGAGGCGGCCCAGCCGAGCGAGGACGAGATCTCCTCGGACGACCCCATCGCCGCGGTGATCGCCGCCAACTCCCGCGAAGAGGAAGCGTCGTCCACGCCATCCGAGACCCCGCGCAGCGCCGAACGTCGCTACATGCTGCAGGCGGCCTCCTTCCGCGAGGTCAACGATGCCCGACAGCTCGCCGGGCGACTCAAGGACTTCGGCCTGCTGGCCAAGATCAGCGAGGTCGAGGCCACCGGCGGCGCCACCTGGCATCGGGTGCAGGTCGGCCCCTACAGCGATCGCAATGAACTGTCGCGGGCCCAGGATCTAATGAGCACTCAAGGCATCGAGCCGCTGCTGATCCAGCTGCAGAACTGACGTCGGCACACCTCCTCCTTCTGAAGCTACGCCCACCAGGCCCAGAACGTCATGTCTGGGCCTGGTGGGTGCTGGCCACCGCTCAAGCACCCATCGTGGCGGTATCTCTCGTCCTTCTGCTGCGCCGTCTTCTCGTCGAAGCGAGCCGCATTCCCGAGTCGCCCGCGCTTGAAATCCTTGCGACCCGCCCGCACCTACCAGCCTATCGCTTATGCAGAGGGCTCTGCCCCTCGACAGTCACCGGAGGCCTCGGCTTCCCCAAGGAGAATTCTCCATGACCACGATCGTTTCCGTTCGCCGCGGCGACCAGGTGGCATTGGCCGGCGATGGCCAGGTGTCACTGGGCAACACGGTGATGAAGGGCAACGCCAGCAAGGTGCGTCGCCTCTATCACGGCCAGGTGCTGGCCGGTTTTGCCGGCGGCACCGCCGACGCCTTCACCCTGTTCGAACGCTTCGAGGCCCAGCTGGAGAAGTACCAGGGCAACCTGGTCAAGGCCGCGGTGGAGCTGGCCAAGGACTGGCGCACCGATCGCGCCCTGCGCCGCCTCGAGGCGCTGCTGGCGGTGGCCGACAAGAAGGCCTCGCTGATCATCACCGGCAACGGTGACGTGGTGGAACCCGAGCGTGGCATCATCGCCATCGGCTCCGGCGGCAACTACGCCCTGTCCGCCGCCCGCGCGCTGCTCGAGAACACGGAACTGTCGCCCCGCGAGATCACCGAGAAGTCGCTGGAGATCGCCGGTGACATCTGCGTGTTCACCAACCATCACGTGACCCTGGAAGAGCTTTGATCATGACCCAGATGACGCCCCGCGAAATCGTCCACGCGTTGGATCAGTACATCGTCGGTCAGCAGGATGCCAAGCGCTCCGTGGCCATCGCCCTGCGTAACCGCTGGCGCCGCATGCAGCTCGACGGCGAGCTGCGCCAGGAGGTCACCCCCAAGAACATTCTGATGATCGGCCCCACCGGCGTCGGCAAGACCGAAATCGCCCGGCGCCTGGCCAAGCTGGCCAAGGCTCCCTTCATCAAGGTCGAGGCGACCAAGTTCACCGAGGTGGGCTACGTCGGCCGTGACGTCGAGTCGATCATCCGTGACCTGACCGAGGCAGCGATCAAGCTGGTACGCGAGCAGGCCAAGGAAGAGGTCGGCCACCGCGCCGAGGACGCCGCCGAGGATCGCATCCTCGACGCCCTGCTGCCGCCGCCCCGTGGCCAGGAAAAAGAGCCGCGCGAGGACTCCTCGACGCGCCAGATGTTCAGGAAGAAGCTGCGTGAAGGCCAGCTCGACGACAAGGAGATCGAGATCCAGGTGTCGCCCCAGGCACCCAACCTCGAGTTCCAGACACCGCCGGGCATGGAAGAGATGACCAGCCAGCTACAGAACCTGTTCTCCGGCATGGGCAAGGGCAAGACCGAGACCCGCAAGGTCACGGTCAAGGAGGCCTTCACCATCCTGCGCGACGAAGAGGCCGGCAAGCTGGTCAACGAGGACGACATCAAGTCCCGCGCGGTGGAGGCGGTGGAGCAGAACGGCATCGTCTTCCTCGACGAGATCGACAAGGTCGCCAAGGGCAGCGGTCAGTCCAGCGGCGGTGAGGTCTCCCGCGAGGGCGTCCAGCGCGACCTGCTGCCGCTGATCGAAGGCTCCACGGTGTCGACCAAGTACGGCATGGTGAAGACCGACCACATCCTGTTCATCGCCTCCGGCGCCTTCCACCTGTCGCGTCCCTCGGATCTGATCCCCGAGCTGCAGGGCCGTCTGCCGATCCGTGTCGAGCTGTCGGCGCTGACGCCGGACGACTTCAAGCGCATCATGACCGAGCCGTCCGCCGCCCTGACCCGTCAGTACGAGGCGCTGCTGGCCACCGACGGCCTCGAAGTGCGCTTCACCGATGACGGCATCGAGCGCATCGCCGAGATCGCCTTCAACGTCAATGAAGGCACCGAGAACATCGGCGCCCGTCGCCTGCACACGGTAATGGAGCGGCTGCTCGAGGAGGCCTCGTTCAAGGGCTCGGATCTCGGCAACCCGCTGATCATCGACCGTGCCTACGTCGATTCTCAGCTCGGCGAACTGGCCATGGACGAGGATCTGAGCCGGTATATCCTGTAACCACCGGCCAAGCACCCTCGATGACCGGGCCGCCGCGCACTGCGCCGCGGCCCGGTCGTGCTTTCGATGCCGCAAATGCTGAAGTCAGGGCACGCCCACCGTGCTGAAACAGAGAGGATCGCCATGAGCGCCCCCACTCCGACCCTGGTGCACTACCACAGAAAGGCCCGCGAGCTCGAGATCGGCTACGCCGACGGCTCCCGCCACCGCCTGTCGGTGGAGTACCTGCGGGTGTTTTCTCCCTCCGCCGAGGTCCGTGGCCACGGCGGCGACACCGCCACCCTTCAGGTGGGCAAGAAGGACGTGGGCCTTGCCGACATCACCCAGGCGGGCCGCTACGCCCTCAAGCTGCACTTCGACGATGGCCACGACAGCGGCCTTTACAGCTGGGACTATCTGGACTGGTTGATCCGCGAGCGCGAGGCCAACTGGACCGACTATCTCAAGCGTCTGGACGAGGCCGGCGCCAGTCGCGAGCCGCTGGGTATCGAGATCCGTCAGCTTTAGCGATCGACACCGGTGTGGCGACAAGCCGGGTGACGGTCAAAGACAAGCCACCTCGGCAAGGCTACAATGGCCGCTGCCAAAGAGCCCCCATCGGCTCTTCTCGCAATCGCTCACGACTCGGGAGTCCCATGGATAAGCGCACCACCCACTTCGGTTTTCAGGACGTGCCGGTCGAGGAAAAGGCCTCACGTGTCGCCGATGTCTTCCACAGCGTGGCGGCTCGCTACGACGTGATGAACGACCTGATGTCCTTCGGTATCCATCGGCTGTGGAAGCGCCTGACCATCGAACGTTCCGGCGTCCGGCCTGGTCATAGCGTACTCGACATCGCCGGCGGTACCGGCGACCTGGCGCTGAAGTTCTCGCGCATGGTGGGACCGCGCGGCAAGGTGGTGCTGGCCGACATCAACGCCTCCATGCTTGGGGTGGGACGCGACAAGCTGATCGACCGTGGTGTCGGTGGCAACGTCGAGTACGTCCAGGCCAATGCCGAATGCCTACCATTTCCCGACAATACCTTCGACTGCATCACCATCGCCTTCGGTTTGCGCAACGTCACCGACAAGGACGCCGCCCTGGCCTCCATGGCGCGCATCCTCAAGCCCGGCGGCCGCCTGCTGGTGCTGGAATTCTCCAAGCCCGACAATCCGCTTTTGACCCGCGCCTACGACGAGTACTCCTTCCGTCTGCTGCCGAAGATGGGCGAACTGGTGGCCGGCGATGCCGACAGCTATCGCTATCTGGCCGAGTCGATCCGCATGCACCCGGATCAGGAAACGCTCAAGGGCATGATGGAAACCGCCGGACTCGAGCGCGTCGAATACACCAATCTCACCGGCGGCATCGTCGCGCTGCATCGCGGCATCAAGCTTTGAGGACATGATGGCCTTGACCCCGACCCTGCTGCTGGCCGGCATCGAGAAGACCGTCAACGCCCTGCTCGCACGCGACCCTGCCTCGCCTTCTCGGCTGCGCTCGCTGGCGGGCCAGCGGGTGCTGATGTGCCTGGAGTCCCCGCGTGTCCAGCTGGCGCTGTGCTATCACCCCCAGGGGGTTGACCTGCTGCTGGTGGACGAGGTCGATGAAGGCGCCTGGGACGCCATCGTCGAGCTGGACAGCGACACCCTGGGCCGGCTGGCCGGCGGCGCCGACATGGAACGGCTGATGTTCGAGGGCCGTCTCGCGGTGCGCGGCAAGCTCCACCTGCTCGAGGCGACCCGCGACCTGCTGCTGGATCTCGACCTGGACTGGGAGGCTGAGCTTGCCCGCTATCTCGGCGACCTGCCGGCTCACCAGCTCGCCGAAGGCCTGCGCGGCCTGTCCCGCTGGGGCCTGCGCACCCACCGTGAGCTGTGCGCCGACGTCTCCGAGTACGTCTTCGAGGAAGCCCGCTGGCTGCCCGGCCGCCATCAGCTCGAGGCCATGCGCGAGGCGCTGACCGAACTGGAGCTGGCCACCGACCGTACTGAGGCACGTCTCAAGCGCCTGACCCGTCGCCTGGCCCGGGAGAACGACGTCTAATGATCCTCCGCCCGCTGCGCATCATCTGGGTCGTCACCCGCTACCGTCTCGACACCCTGCTGCCGCTGGAAAAGCTGCCCTGGTGGTTGCGGCTGATATTCACCTGGTCGCCGCTCAAACTGATTCCCGTCGGCGAGCGCTCCCGCGGCGAACGCCTGCGCCTGGCGCTGGAGTCACTGGGGCCGATCTTCATCAAGTTCGGCCAGATGCTGTCGACCCGTCGCGACCTGTTCCCCGACGATATCGCCAATGAACTCAAGCGGCTGCAGGATCAGGTACCGCCCTTCCCCGGCGAGCATGCCGAGGCACTGATCGAAGAGTCCCTGGGCGAGCCGCTCGAGGTACTGTTCGCCGAATTTTCCCGTGAGCCGCTGGCCTCGGCCTCGATCGCCCAGGTCCACACCGCCAGGCTGCCCGACGGCCAGGACGTGGTGGTCAAGGTGATTCGCCCAGGCATCGAGCGGGTCATGCGCCAGGACATGGCGCTGATGTACCTGGTGGCGCGAGCGCTCAACAAGGTGCCGGAAGCGCGCCGGCTGCACCCGGTGGAAGTGGTCCGCGACTACGAGACCACCCTGTTCGACGAGCTCGACCTGACCAAGGAAGCGGCCAACACCTCCCAGCTCAAGCGCAACTTCGACAAGTCGCCACTGTTGTATGTGCCGTCGATCCACTGGCCGCTGACCCGCCACAAGGTGATGGTCCAGGAACGCATCCACGGCGTGCCGGTGGCCGACATCGAGGCGCTCAAGGCCCAGGGCACCGACCTGAAGCGCCTGGCCGAGCGCGGCGTGGAGATCTTCTTCACCCAGGTGTTCCGCGACAACTTCTTCCACGCCGACATGCACCCGGGCAACATCTTCGTCTCCCGCCAGGCACCGTCCGACCCCCAGTATATCGCCATCGACTGCGGCATCGTCGGCAGCCTTACCCGGGAAGACCAGGACTACCTGGCGCGCAACCTGCTGGCCTTCTTCCACCAGGACTACTACGAGGTCGCGGCGCTGCACATCGAGTCCGGCTGGGTAGCCGAAGATACCCGCGCCAACGAGTTCGCGGCGGCGGTACGCACGGTATGCGAGCCGATCCTCGAGAAACCGCTCAAGGACATCTCGTTCGGCCAGGTGCTGCTGGGCCTGTTCCAGACCGCGCGGCGCTTCAACATGGAGGTCCAGCCCCAGCTGGTGTTGCTGCAGAAGACCCTGCTCAATATCGAGGGCCTGGGCCGTCAGCTCTACCCGGACCTGGACCTGTGGGCCACCGCCAAGCCCTACCTGGAGCGCTGGATGAAGGAACGCGCCGGCGCCCAGGGCCTGTGGGAGTCGTTCAAGCGGCAGGCACCGGAGCTGACCCGACAGCTACCGGAATTGCCGGTGCTGGCCCACCAGGCGCTGTCCCAGACCGAGAAGCGATCGCGCCAGATCACCCAGCAGGGCGAGGTCATGACCCACATTCTCGGCCAACTGACCCGCCAGGCCAGGCGCATACGCCGGACCCGACTGGGGCTCGCCCTGGCCGCGGTGGCGCTGGCCTGGCAACCGCTGTCCGGCTGGTTGACCGATCAGCCCTGGCCGGTCCTGGTCGCTGCGGGCATCGGCACACTGCTGGTGATCTGGAACTGATCTTTTAATGGAATCTTCACCGATGAGCGATATTCTGAACCAGCTCGACGCCGCCCTCAGCGAACGGCGGCACGCCGACCCTGACACTTCCTACGTTGCCTCCTTGCATCACAAGGGGCTGAACAAGATACTCGAGAAGGTGGGCGAAGAGGCGGTAGAAACCGTGCTTGCCGCCAAGGATGTTGACGCGGATCCAGCCAGTCGCGAGGCGTTGATCGCCGAAACGGCAGACCTGTGGTTTCATAGTCTGGTGATGCTCTCGCACCTGGGACTCGACCATCGGCAGGTGCTGGATGAACTCGCCCGGCGCTTCGGCGTATCGGGGCATGAGGAGAAGGCCTCGCGCCGCTCCTGAGCCTCGGCGGGAACCAACGATTCACGGCGCCTGGCGCCGCATATTGAGGAAGTTCTTATGTTAGGTGGTATCAGTATCTGGCAACTGCTGATCGTACTCGGCATCATCATCCTGATCTTCGGCACCAAGAAGCTCCGCAACGTTGGCAGCGACCTGGGTGGCGCGGTCAAGGGCTTCAAGAAGGCCGTCAGCGAGGATGAGGACAAGACTGACGAGGCCAAGCCCCAGGCCCAGGTCCGTCATGACGAGACCGATACGCCCAATAACACCTACGACGTCGAGGCGGAGCGCAAGCCCGAGTCCTCCGACGAGCGCAAGTAACGCCACATGTTCGATATCGGCTTTCTGGAACTGCTGATCATCGGGGTGGTGGGACTGCTGGTGCTGGGTCCCGAGCGGCTGCCCAAGGCCGCGCGTACCGCCGGCCTGTGGATCGGACGCATCAAGCGTTCGGTGGCCGGCATGCAGCGCGAGATCAGCGCCCAGCTCGAGGCCGAGGAACTGCGCCAGAAGCTCAAGGAGCAGGAACGCAAGCTGGACGACAGCGTCAACCAGGCCAAGCGCAGCGCCGAACAAGCCAAGCGCAGCGTGGAATCCATCGCCGACACCCCGAACAAGGGCAACGGCGGGCAGGCGGATTCCACCGGCGCCCAGTCTGCCTCGGCCGGCCAGCGGCTGGACGACGCCGTCGACAGCGCCGCACGCGCCTCGTCGTCCAGCGCTTCGGCTTCCACGCTCTCCCCCGCTCCCAGCGATGACACCGCCTCTTCCGAGCACAAGGACTCCGCCACCCGATGAGCGATACCGGTGACACTCCGCCGTCAAGTCAGGGCCACGCCCCACTGATCGAACACCTGGTGGAGCTGCGCTCGCGGCTGATGCGCGCCGTGATCGCCATCCTGGTGATCTTCCTGGCGCTCTACGCCTTTTCCAACGACATCTACCAGTTTGTCGCAGACCCCCTGATGGAGCTGCTGCCGGAAGGCTCCCAGATGATCGCCACCGAGGTGGCGTCGCCCTTCCTGGCGCCGTTCAAGCTGACCCTGGTAGTAGCGGTGTTCGTGGCCATTCCCTTCGTCCTGCACCAGGCCTGGGCCTTCGTGGCGCCAGGGCTGTACGACAAGGAAAAGGCCCTGGCGCTACCGCTTCTGGCCTCGAGCGTGCTGCTGTTCTATCTCGGCGCGGCCTTCGCCTACTACGTGGTCTTTCCCCTGCTGTTCGCCTTCTTCACCCAGACCGGGCCGGAGAACGTGCAGGTGATGACCGATATCAACCAGTATCTCAACTTCGTGCTGAAGCTGTTCTTCGCCTTCGGTATCGCCTTCGAGATCCCGATTGCCACCTTCCTGCTCATCCTCACCGGCGCCGCCAGCGTCAAGAGCCTGAGCGCCAAGCGCCCCTACGTCATCCTCGGCTGTTTCGTCATCGGCATGCTGATGACCCCGCCGGACGTGGTCAGCCAGAGCCTGCTGGCGGTACCCATGTACCTGCTCTACGAGGTCGGGCTGCTGTTCGGCCGGCTGGTTAAGAGGCGGAGCAGCGATGACGAGGAAGCGCCGGACGAGGCGTGATCGCCACACCGGCAGAGCCCCCGTCAGCAGAATGCACAAAGCCCGAGGCATTGGCCTCGGGCTTTGCTTTTTTACCGCTCTCGCACCGGTGGTATTCAAGGCGCTTGGCGACAATGATCCGCCATCGTCTGGCGTCTCAGCGGGGCCTGGCCCCGCTGCCTACAGCGCTCAGGTGTTGACGTCCATCATCTCGTCGATGCGATCCACCAGCTTGTTGATGCCCAGCGCCGCCTCGCTGATGCGGGTGGCCAGCATATAGGCGGGGGTGGTCACCAGGCGATGCTCGAAGTCCACCACGATATCGTCCACCGCACAGCTGCGATGCAGGCCGCCCATGGCGCTGATGCAGCCACACACCTCGGGGTCGGTACCGATGGTGACGGCGATGCCCGGCCCCAGCACCTTGGGCACCAGCACCGGCGCGATGCACATCAGGCCGATCGGCTTGCGCGCATCGTGAAACTCGATCAACAGCTCGGCCAGGTCTTCGTGGACCTCCATCTCGGACTTGGCCGTGGCGTAGTTCGAAAGATTCTTGGCCACCCCGAAGCCACCGGGCAGGATCAGGGCATCGAAGTCCGATGCCGACAGTTCGTCCAGCGGCGAAATCTCGCCCCGGGCCAGGCGGGCGGACTCGACCAGCACATTGCGCGACGCCTCGACGGCCTCCCCGCTGTGGTGGTCGATCACCTCCTGGTGAGCAATATCCGGGGCAAAACAGCGATAGGCGATGCCCAGCTGGTCCAGGCGCAGCAGGGTCAGGGTGGTCTCGTAGATCTCGGAACCATCCTGTACGCCGCAGCCCGACAAGACGATCGCTACCTGTTTACTCATGTCATTCTCCTTTATAGCGCGTCGCGAACGGGGCCGGACGCGGCCAAGACTGCCACTACTCTAGAGAGTCGCCACGGGTGCGACAAGACGTGACTTTCGGCGAACGGGAGAGGAGGAATATACTCAATCAATGTCATGCTTTTGTCATGAAGTGCCACCAGACTAGCGCGTGGCGCCGAATCCCTGCTTCCGTGGAGTGCCGTCTTGAGTGCCATTACCCCTCGTCTTTACCCCGCCAGCCGTCCTCGCCGCATGCGCAAGGACGACTTCTCCCGCCGCCTGATGCGCGAGAACCAGCTGAGTGCCGACGATCTGATCTGGCCAGTCTTCGTGCTCGAGGGCGAAGGCCGACGCGAGGCTGTACCGTCCATGCCCGGGGTCGAGCGCCTGTCGCTGGACCTGTTGATCGAAGAGGCCCGCGAGGCCGTCGAGCTGGGCATTCCCGCCATTGCGCTGTTTCCGGTGGTCGACGCCGACAAGAAAAGCGAGCTGGCGGAAGAAGCCTACAGCGCCAGCGGCCTGGTCCAGCGTAGCGTACGCGAGCTCAAGGCCGCCCTGCCCGAGCTCGGCGTGATCACCGATGTTGCCCTGGACCCCTACACCAGCCACGGTCAGGACGGCATCCTCGATGAAGACGGCTATGTGGCCAATGACCGCACCGTCGAGACCCTGATCAAGCAGGCGCTGTCCCATGCCGAGGCCGGGGCCGACGTGGTCGCCCCTTCTGACATGATGGACGGGCGTATCGGTGCCATCCGTGAACTGCTCGAGCGTGAAGGCCTGCCCAACACCCGCATCATGGCCTACAGCGCCAAGTACGCCTCGCGCTACTACGGCCCCTTCCGCGATGCGGTGGGCTCGGCGGCCAACCTGGGCAAGGCCGACAAGTCGACCTACCAGATGGACCCCGCCAACAGCGACGAGGCCCTCCACGAGGTCGCCATGGACATCACCGAAGGTGCCGACATGGTGATGGTCAAGCCCGGCATGCCCTACCTGGACGTGGTCCGCCGGGTCAAGGACGAGCTGCGCGTGCCCACCTACGCCTACCAGGTGAGCGGTGAATACGCCATGCACATGGCTGCCTTCGACAACGGCTGGTTGGACGCTGACACTGTCATCCTCGAGTCGCTGATGTGCTTCAAGCGTGCCGGCGCCGACGGCGTGCTGACCTACTTTGCCAAACGCGCGGCCAGGTTATTGGCCCGCTGATCAGGGGAGGGAGCGGCGCCCTTCCCGAGCCCCGATGAGGAACCACCATGGAAGACGCGCAGAGCGACAATACCACGATTGAACATGCGACCCTGGGCAAGTCCGACGTCTCGATGAGCGACGCGCCCCAGGCCGATACCCCGGTGCCGCGCCTTAACCAGACGCGCACCGGCATCAAGCCCAAGGCAATGCCGGACCCGGAGGCCGACCTCACCGACCCGAGCCTCTACTTCAATCGCGAGCTGTCGCATCTGCAGTTCAACATCCGGGTGCTGGAACAGGCGCTGGACCAGGCGCACCCGCTGCTCAACCGCCTGATGTTCCTGTTGATCTTTTCCTCCAACATGGACGAGTTCTTCGAGATCCGGGTGGCCGGACTGAAGAGCCAACTGGCCGTGGGCGACGACGCCACCGGTGCCGACGGCCGCAGCCCACGTTCGGTGCTCGACGAGATATCGAAGATCGCCCACGAACACGTGGAGCGTCAGTACCGCATCCTCAACGAGCAGCTGATCCCTGCCATGGAAGCCCACAACATCCGCTTCCGTCGGCGTGGCGACTGGACCAAGCAGCAGCGCAAGTGGGTCCATGATTACTTCTCCACCGAGATCATCCCGGTGGTCAGCCCCATCGGGCTGGACCCCTCGCACCCCTTCCCGCGGCTGGTCAACAAGAGCCTCAACTTCATCGTCGAGCTCGAGGGCAAGGACGCCTTCGGCCGCGAGGGCGGCCTCGCCATCCTGCCGGCGCCACGTTCGCTGCCCCGGGTCATCGCGCTGCCGGAAGAGCTGTGCGAGGAAGGCTTCACCGAGTACCTGTTCCTGTCGTCGATGATCCACGCCCACGCCGACGAGGTGTTCCCGGGGATGAAGGTCAAGGGCTGCTACCAGTTCCGTCTTACCCGCAACGCCGACATGACAGTGGATCCCGAAGAAGTCTCGGACCTGGCCTCGGCCCTGCGCGGCGAGTTGCTGGCCCGGCGCTACGGCAGCGGCGTGCGCCTGGAGGTGGCCGACAACTGCCCCGAGGAGCTTTCCGACTTCCTGATCAAGCAGTTCCAGCTCGAACCCAGTGACCTCTATCGGGTCAATGGCCCGGTCAACCTGACCCGCATGATGTCGGTACTGGGTGACGCCGACCGGCCCGATCTGATGTACCGCTCCTTTACCCCCGGCGTGCCCAAGCAGGTCAAGCAACCCAACTCCATCATGCAGTCGATGCAGGAAGGCGACATCCTGCTGCATCACCCCTTCCAGTCGTTCACCCCGGTGGAGGACCTGCTGCGCGAGGCCGCCCGCGACCCCGACGTGCTGGCGATCAAGCAGACCCTGTATCGCACTGGTGCCGACTCACCCATCGTCAACGCCCTGGTCGAGGCCGCCGGCCAAGGCAAGGAAGTGACCGTGGTCATCGAACTGCGCGCCCGCTTCGACGAAGCCGACAACCTGGCGCTGGCCTCGCGCCTGCAGGAGGCCGGCGCCATCGTCATCTACGGGGTGATGGCCTACAAGACCCACGCCAAGATGATGCACATCGTGCGCCGCGAGAAGGGCGCGCTGCGCCACTACGCTCACCTCGGCACCGGCAACTATCACTCCAAGACGGCCAAGCTCTACACCGACTACAGCCTGCTCACCGCGGACCCTGTGCTGTGCGCCGACGTGCACAAGGTGTTCCAGCAACTGTCCGGCATGGGCCGCACCCGCCAGATCGAGAAGCTGCTGCACGCCCCCTTCACCCTGCACGAACGGGTCGTCGAAATGATCGAGCGGGAGGCAAGCTACGCGCGCAAGGGCAAGCGCGCCCATATCATCGTCAAGTGCAACTCACTAACCGAACCCAAGCTGATCCAGGCGCTCTACCGCGCCTCCCAGGCCGGCGTCGAGTGCGACCTGATCATCCGCGGCATGTGCTGCCTGCGCCCTGGCCTGCCCGGCATCTCCGAGAATATCCGGGTGCGCTCGGTGATCGGTCGCTTCCTTGAACACACCCGGGTGTTCCACTTCCACAACGACGGCAAGCCCGAGATATGGGGCTCCAGCGCGGACTTCATGGCGCGCAACATGTTCCATCGGGTCGAGACCTGCTTCCCGCTGCTCGACAAGAAGCTCGCCGCCCGGGTGCGCAAGGACCTCGAGACCTATCTGGTCGACAACTGCCAGAGCTGGCTGCTGCAGGCCGACGGCACCTACATCAAGCAGGATCCGGGCGAGGCCGCACCGATCTCCGCCCAGGAAACGCTGCTGTACGCCTACGCCGCCCGGGCTTGAGTAAAGCGGCGCGTTAAAGCGCCACAGACGCACCGGCAACACCACCCAGGCCCCTCGCCCCCGGCGGCGGGGGCTTCTTCATGTTGTCGTCATGTGTCCTGACGGCTGCCGGGCGCCGCTTGGCCCGCGCCTTGGCCGACCCAAGCGGTCCCCGGACCAACCGCCTCCCGCTTCAGGCTGCCGATCATCCAGCCCTGGACACCCAGACCCTAGAAAAAACACCCCGGCTCCCTGAAAAGGGAGCCGGGGTGCTGGGGCGGCGCAAGACGTCAGACGTAGAGAACGCCCCTGGAGGTTGCCCGAAAGGCCGACGCAAGCCGACACCTTTCGGACACGTCCTAGACGCCGATCTGGCCGCCGTCTTCGCGCTGGATCACCACCGTGGCGGCGCGCGGGCGCACGCTGGCATCAGGCGCCTGGGTCGCGTCGTCACTGGCCGGCCAATTGCCCGGATGCTGGATATTGATAAACAGCGCGGTCTTGTCCGGCGTGGGGAAGATGCCGGTGACCTCGCAGCCGTTGGGGCCCACGCAGAAACGCTTGAGCTTGTCCTGGTTGGCCCCGGAGATCACTGCGGCGGCACCATCGGCACGCTCGAGCTCCGCCGGCACGACCGCCAGCACCTGGTCATTGGTGCTCTCGGTAACGCCCTCGTAGCCGTTGTCGGTCTGGATCCACAGGATGCCCTGGCCGTCGCCGCGCTCATCGAAGTAGAGCCCATCGGGACTGGCGAATTCGTTGTCGGCGGTCAGCCCGGACAGGTTGTTCTGGTCACTGGCCGCGGCACCGAACACGAATACCTCCCAGTCGAAGGCGGTGGCGTCGCTGCCCTCGCGCCAGCGGATGATCTGACCGGCCTCGTTGTTCGCCCGCGGGTTGGCCGCATTGACCGGTGCCGTGGCGTAGCCGTTGCCCAGCGCGGTGATGTTGTCGCCGTCGCCGGTCAGGGTCGCCTCGGTGCCGTCTTCGGTACGCTTCGAGTTGTTGGTCAAGGTCATGTAGACCTCGCCGGTGGACGGGTCCACCGCGCCCCACTCCGGGCGATCCATCGGCGTGGCACCCATCAGGTCGGCGGCGTCACAGGTGTGGATGATCACCCCGGCCAGGTCATCGGCGTCGAGTTCGAGCGCCTCGGCCAGGGTACGGCCATCCTGGGTGGTGGCGTCCGGCGTCAGCGGCAGCCACTCGCCGCTGCCATCGGCGTTGAAGCGAGCGACGTACAGGGTGCCGCTGTCCATGTACTTGTCACCGATCGCCAGGCGGTCGGCCTCGGCGCCAGGAGCGATGGCATCCGCCGGGTCCCAGGCCGCCTCGGAGACAAACTTGTAGATGTACTCGTTGCGCGAGTCGTGACCGGAGTAGAACACCACCGGCTCGCCTGCTACCAGCTTGCCCGGCCAGCACCCCTCGTGGCGGAAGCGGCCCAGCGCCGTGCGCTTGATCGCCTGCCTGCCGGTATAGGGGTCGATCTCGACGATATAGCCGAACTGACGCGGCTCGTTGCGGTAGTCACCGCTGGCGTCGTCGGCGACGGGGTCGCCGATCAGACGGGTAAATTCGTCGTCGCGTTCGCTGTCATCGCCCGCGGCGGTCTCCCAGCCGTAGCGTCCGCGCCCGCTGGCGATACCAAGTCGGTCATCGTCCAGGGTACGGCCTTCGTTCTTGACGAAGTAGGCCGGCCAGTTCTCCTCGCAGGTGAGGTAAGTTCCCCAGGGCGTGTAGCCGTGGGCACAGTTATTGTTGGTGCCGCGGGCCTGGGTGCCGCCCGGGGAATACCTGGTCTTGACGTAGTCGCTGCCCGCCACCGGCCCTGACAGGTGCATCGGGGTGGCGCTGGTGTAGCGACGGTTATGGGCGGAACCCTTGACGTGGCTCCAGCGACCATCGGCGTCCTTCTTCACCTCGACCACGGTCACCCCGTGGGCGTTGATCTCGGTGCGCACCTCGTCCGCCGGACGCTTGCCTTCGGTCATGTTGGTAGGGCCGCCCTGGGGCGCCCACAGCGCGTTCTCGTCGATGTATTCGTTGTTCATCACCAGCAGGAAGCGCTCGGAGGCCGTGCTCTCATCCAGCGCGAAAGGATGCATGCCGTCGTGATGCATGCCGACGCTGGCCGCCTGGGCCTGGGGCGTCATCGTCAGATCTTCGCTCCATTCGGGCGCGCTGTCGTCAAGCGGCGTACCCCAGGGCACCAGCACCTGGGCGGTATAGCCCGGCGGCACCACCACGGCGTCGCTGCGCGAACCGGCAATCGACTCGAAGGCCAGCGCCAGCGGCGTCTTGGCCATCCCTGACGACGGCTCGTTGGCGAAGGCCGAGAGACCAAAGCTTCCCAGCATGGTCATGGCCGCCATGCCCATGCCCCCCTTCATCACCGCTCGCCGGGAAAGACGACGGTCGAGCACCGAGGAGAAGGGTTCGTTTCGGCTGGGGTTCAATAGACGATGATCTTCAATTTCCTTGCTCATTGCGCAGTCCTCTTCTTGCAGCCCTCTGTTCGCCGTCAAGGCGTGGGCTGTCGGTGCCAGTCACTGTTGCCGGCCTCGGGTATCGGAGGGAAAGTCGATCACAGGGGCGCCAGCGGTCCGCCGACAACACTAGGTAGTCCAGATGACACTCGTATGACGATAGACGAGGTTGAAGCAGAGCACAGGAAGTAGCGCTATTGTAAAAAGAGTAACAGTTGGTGAAAGAAAATGGCTTTGCTCGTCGACACAGTGCACCAACAATCGCTATCGACAGGACCAGAACCATGTGGAATCTGGGACACCGACATCAGCGCATACTTCTTATGCCCCAACGCGCCCCTTCAGCCGACGAAGATCCCGAGCCTCGTTGGTACTGGGTCCACTGTGTCGATCAACAGAGCCTCGACCGGGGCAGCGCCGCCAATGTCCAATCGCTTTCATTCCTCGACCAGGCACTTCCCTGTTGTCTCGTCATACCTCCACAATCGGTCACCCTGGTAACGCTGGACGGCGCCCTGGCCGAGGAGGTCGACAGCAGGGAGTCACTGGATGAACTGGTTGAGCGGGAGCTTTGCGTAATACCGCACACTCTCGCGCTCCATGTACTCTATCGCGATGACAGCGCCCTGGATGTCATGGTGGTTCAGCGTACCCTGCTGGCCCAGTGCAGCCGACGCCTGGGACGCCATCACCTCTCGCCCCGCTGGTGGGCCAGCGCCTTCCAGGGTCTGCCGCCGCCCGAACCCGACACCCTGGGCGTACTGCCCTGGGGCGACGACTGGATGCTGAAGTGGCGCCACCCCGAGACCCCTGAACGGGAGCGCTGGCTGTGCTGGCCCAAGAGTCAGGACATGGAGGATCTGAGCGACCTTCTTCCGGAAGTGCTGCGCGAGTCGCCATGGAATTGTCCACTGGCCCCCCAGGCCGTCAACGGCCTCGACTGCCTGGACTTCTGTGCCCGCCACCTGCCCGAGGACCTGCCACTGGTGCCCTCGGACATCGGAGGTGGAGGCCAACCCAGGCAGAGAGAACCCGAGCCCGTCTAAGACGTGCAAGGATGGTCCGGAAGTGCACGGGAGGGCATACTGGGGGCGATATCACTGAACGGGAAAATGTTGTGAAACGGGCCATGCCAAGGATGCGGTCTGCTCTACTCACTACGGTGCTTGCCGCGGCGCTTGTTACCCTCAACGGCTGCGCCGCCTTCGCCCCGGCGCCGCCGAGCCATCAGGACAATCTGTGCGAGATCTTTCGCCAGCAGCCGGACTGGTACGACGCCACCCAGGCCTCCTATGAAAAGTGGGGCACGCCCCCCTGGACCCAGATGGCCTTCATCAAGCGCGAGTCGTCGTTTCGCAGCCACGTCAGGCCGCCACGTACCAAACTACTGGGCTTCATTCCGTGGACGCGCCCGTCCTCGGCCTACGGCTATGCCCAGGCCCAGGATCCGGTATGGGGCGAATACGATGACGCCGCCGGCGGGCTGTTCGCCAGTCGCACCGACATGGACGACGCCACCGACTTCATCGGCTGGTACAACGCCCGCACGCGGCGCATGACGGGGGTGTCACTGTCCAACCCCGAGCACCTGTACCTGGCCTACCACGAAGGCCAGGGCGGCTATCAGCGCGGCAGCTATCGCGCCAAGCCGGCGGTGCAACGCGCGGCGCGGGAGGTGGCCAGCACAGCTTCCCGCTACCGCGGCCAACTGGCGGCCTGCGAGGCGGAATTCCGCTGCGACAGCTTCTATCAGGTATGGCCCTTCTGCCGCTGAGTCAGGTGGCCTCCCACCATGCTTCCCGCTACCGCAGCCAACTGGCGGCCTGCGAGGCGGAATTCCGCTGCGACAGCTTCTATCAGGTATGGCCCTTCTGCCGCTGAGTCAGGTGGCCACCCACCATGCTTCCCGCTACCGCAGCCAACTGGCGGCCTGCGAGGCGAAATTCCGCTGCGACAGCTTCTATCAGGTATGGCCCTTCTGCCGCTGAGTCAGGTGGCCATCCACTATGCTTCCCGCTACCGCAGCCAACTGGCAGCCTGCGAGGCGGAATTCCGCTGCGACAGCTTCTATCAGGTATGGCCCTTCTGCCGCTGAGTCACGTCCCCACCCACGGCGCGAGCCAGTTACGCCGGACATAAACGACCAGAGGCCCGAAAGGGCCTCTGGTCTGGTTCGTTCGCATCGTCGGGCTCAACCCTGCTGGGCGAGGCGCTCGGCAGCCAGGCTCAACAGGTGTTCGGTGGTCTCCCAGCCGATGCAGGCGTCGGTGACCGAGACACCGTAGCGCAACTTGCCGGGCTCCAGCGGCTGCTTGCCCTCGTTCAGGTGGCTTTCGAGCATCACCCCGATCAGCGAGGTGTCACCGGCCAGGCGCTGGGCCAGCACCTCAAGCAGGACCTCACTCTGGCGGCGATGGTCCTTGCGCGCATTGGCGTGGCTGCAGTCCACCATCAGCCGTGGCGGCAGGCCGGCGCCGATCAGCGCTTTTCTAGCCGCGGCGACCGCATCGACCCCGTAGTTGGGCTCACCGTGACCGCCCCGCAGCACCACATGGGTGTAGGGGTTGCCGGCGGTCTCGCGCATGACCGGCTGCCCCTGCTCGCCCACCGCGAAGTGCTGGTGGGGGTGGGCGGCCGAGCGCATGGCGTCCAGTGCCACCTGGACGTCGCCGCTGGTGGCGTTCTTGAAGCCGACCACCGCGCCGATGCCACTGGCCATCTCGCGATGCAGCTGGGATTCGGTGGTGCGTGCGCCGATCGCGACCCAGGCCAGCAGGTCCTCAAGGTAAGGAGCGATCATCGGCTGCAGGATCTCGGTGGCCACCGGCAGGCCCAGCTCGACGATCTCGCGCATCAGCTGGCGTGACAGCTCGAGCCCACGCGCCATGTCGCCCTTGCCATCCAGGTCCGGGTCATAGGCCAGGCCCTTCCAGCCCACGGTGGTGCGGGGCTTCTCGACGTACACCCGCATCACCACCAGCACTCGATCACGGATGCTGTCGGCCAGGGAGGCCAGACGCCGGGCGTATTCAAGCGCCGACCTGGGGTCATGGATCGAACAGGGCCCGACCACCGCCAGCAGGCGATCATCACGACCCTCGAGAATGTCACGGATCTGCTGACGCTGAGCGTCGACGCGATCGCTCAGGGTCGTCCCGAGTGGGCACTGGCGCTTGAGCGCCTGCGGGGTCGGCAGGGTCATCTGGGGGGCGGTCTCTTGCGTCGCGGCAGCGTTGAGGTCGGCGGTGGCAAGCGAAAGGCTGGCGGTCATGGTATCAGCTCCGTGTGGTCGTACATCGTTGGGTGCGTCGACCACCGAGGCGCTCACGGTCGGAGGTGGCCAGTTGGGCCGACCGCGCGTCGATAAATCGCCAGCTATCGCCATAGGCATAGCCATGGGAAATGGTGCTGGCGAAGAGTCGATATGCGGTCATGTCATTGCTCCGGTTGCCTGCCTTTCGCAGGTGAGTGCTACTGAGTGAAAACGTCTGGCCACACAAACAAGGAACCCCCGGACGGGCAGCCGTCCGGGGGTTCTGGGAGGCGGCCCTGGGGGGGAGCGCCTCGCGAGTGCCAGATACTTGGATCAGGCCTCGCGCACCAGCGCCCCGGTATCAAACCAATACCAGGAAAAGCTGGGCCAATAAAAGGACACCGCGTCCGCATGCACACAATCCGAACCCAAGACAGCACCGACGAGGGCGCTGTCGCTGCCATCGGGTCGGGGTCGGGTCGGGTTTGCGTGATCGGTCATCGGTGTCTCCTCGAATCTTGTTTCATCCTGCCCCGCGCCGGAGCAAATGGCAACCCCTGTGCACGGGCAGGAAAAGCGCCGTGCCGTCGACCATGGTCTGCTGACGCCCCTGGCTAGCCTGTCGCCAGTTGCACCCAGCCGATGGTCGCCGGCAGACAGGTCATGCCGACCATCACTACCAGGCCGAGAAAGATCGTCAGGAATCCGCTTTCGTCATGAAAGCCGTCGTGAGAGCTGTCGCCATGCAGGTCGTCGTCGTGATGGGCCATGGGTCGCCTCCTTGTGATGTTGTTGTCAGGGTCATCCAGAGTCTAGGGGGATTCCTCGGGTCAGGCGAGTCCGCCGGCGATTCAGCGCAGGTGGCGGCCACCGTCCACGGCCAGGGTCGTGCCGGTCACATAGCGGTTGTCGAGCAGGTAGCGCAGGCTCTGGTAGATGACCCCGGGCCCCGGCACCATGTCCATCGCCGACTTGGCCCTGGCCTTGGCGGCATAGTCCTCGTCATCGCCCTGATTGAGCATGATCAGCGCGGGTGCAATGGCGTTGACCTGGATCTCTGGGGCATAGCGCGCGGCGAAGGACAGCGTCAGATTGTCGAGCCCGGCCTTGGTGGCGGCGTAGGCGGCGTGCTTGCGCGAGCCCTTCTGCACCACATAGTCGGTCATGTGGACGATGTCCCGCTGGGGCTCGCTACAGGCGTCGAGCAAGGGCTTGGCGTGGAGGTTGATCAGGTAAGGCGCCAGCATATGGATACGGAACAGCCGCTCGAAGGCGGCCCCGGCATCCTCGCCATCGCTGTCCGGTGCCCAGTCGCTGGCGTTGTGGACGATGGCGCGAAGCGATCCGGTCTCGCTCTTGAGCCGCTCCAGGAAGTCGAGGATGCCGTCTTCGCTGGAGAAGTCCGCCTGGAGGGTGACGATGCCGCGCTCGCGCATGGCCTCGAGCTCCGGGCGCTCGCGGCGATAGCTGATGATCACCGGCTGGCCGTCCTGTACCAGGCGCTCGGCGCAGTGACGCCCCAGACGCTGGGCGCCACCGGTAATCAGGATCGGCGACGCGCTCATGACTGCTTTTCCCCGACCAGGCTACCGACCACCGGCACCAGAGGGTCGCGTGGCGCGTAGGCGAAGACGTCCGAGAACACCCGTGACGGGTCCAGCCCCAGCGAGGCGAGCACGTCGACACAGGCATAGACCATGCCGGGCGAGCCCGACAGATAGACGTCGTGGCCCGACACATCGCCAAGCTCGGCGGCGAGTGCGGCGTCGATACGGCCATGATGGGCGTGCACCCGCTCGTCGGCGAAGCCTTGCTCGAAGCCTTCCTCGCAGACCGCGTGGAAGCTGACCTTATCGGACTCGGCGACCCACTGCCGGGCCAGGCTCTCGGCGTACAGATCACGGCGTTCCTTGGCCGCCCACCACAGGCTGATGGAGCGCCCGGGGTTGGCGTGGAGCGCCGCCTCGACGATCGCCTTCATCTGGGCGAAGCCGGTACCGGCGGCGATCAGCGTCAGCGGACGATCGCTTTCACCATCCAGCACGCAGTCGCCCCCCGGCAGACGCACGGTCAGGTGCTGGGCCTCGACCAGCATGGCCCTGAGCTGGGCCGAGTTGGAGCGTTCGGGCCAGTGCTGAATATGCAGCTCGAGTCGCCCATCGTCACGATGGCGGCTGGCGATGGAAAAGGGCACCCAGCAGTCATCGTCCAGGCACATTTCCAGGTACTGGCCCGGGGCATGGGCCATGGCCTCGGCGCGTCCTTCCAGAATCACGCGAAACACGTCAGGGGTGAGGTCCTCGACCTCGATGACCTGGCAGGTCAGGGTCCTTGCCGTCATGTCGACCTCTTGTTGCTGTCGGGGAGAGGAATGTCGAATTCGTCCCAGCGCTCGCTGACCCGGGACTTGATGCTGTCGTCCATGGCAATCGCCACGCCCCACTCCCTGTCCGTTTCACCCGGCCACTTGCTGGTGGCGTCCAGGCCCATCTTGGAGCCGAGCCCAGCCACCGGAGAGGCGAAATCGAGGTAGTCGATCGGGGTGTTCTCGACCATCACGGTGTCGCGGGCCGGGTCCATGCGGGTGGTGATGGCCCAGATCACGTCCTCCCACTGGCGAGCGTCGACGTCATCATCCAGCACCACCACGAACTTGGTGTACATGAACTGACGCAGGAAGCTCCATACCCCCATCATTACCCGCTTGGCGTGGCCCGGGTACTGCTTTTTCATGGTCACGACCGCCATGCGGTAGGAGCAGCCTTCCGGGGGCAGATAGAAGTCGACGATCTCAGGGAACTGGCGGCGCAGGATCGGCACGAACACCTCGTTCAAGGCGAGCCCGAGGATCGCAGGCTCGTCCGGTGGACGTCCGGTGTAGGTGGAGTGGTAGATGGCGTCCTTGCGCATGGTCATGCGCGTCACGGTGAACACCGGAAAGGTCTCCACCTCGTTGTAGTAGCCGGTATGGTCGCCGTAGGGACCTTCCGGCGCGGTATCATCGGGGTACAGGAAGCCCTCGAGGATGATCTCGGCAGACGCCGGCACCTGCAGGTCGGCGTGACCGCAGTTGACCAGTTCGGTGCGCGAGCCACGCAGCAGCCCGGCGAAGGCGTACTCGGACAGCGAGTCAGGCACCGGGGTCACCGCCCCCAGAATGGTCGCCGGGTCGGCGCCCAGCGCCACCGCTACGGGGAAGGGCTCGCCGGGGTGCGCCTGCTGGAATTCCTGGAAGTCCAGCGCGCCGCCACGATGGGACAGCCAGCGCATGATCAGGCGGTTCTTGCCGAGCTTCTGCTGGCGATAGATACCGAGATTCTGACGACTCTTGTGCGGGCCCTTGGTGATCACCAGCGGCCAGGTCACCAGGGGGGCGGCATCACCGGGCCAGCAGTGCTGGATCGGCAGTCGATCCAGGTCCACCTCATCGCCCTCGAAGACTCGCTGCTGGACCGGTGCCGAGCGCACGGTCTTGGGACCCATGCTCATGATCTGCTTGAAGATCGGCAGCTTTTCCCAGGCATCGCGAAAGCCCTTGGGAGGTTCCGGCTCCTTGAGAAAGGCCAGCAGCTCACCGACCTCGCGCAGCGCCTCCACCGAGTCCTGGCCCATGCCCATGGCGACGCGTTTGGGGGTGCCGAAAAGGTTGCCGAGCAGCGGCATTTCGCTGCCCTTGACGTTCTCGAACAACAACGCAGGGCCACCGGCGCGCAGGGTGCGATCGCAGATCTCGGTGATCTCGAGATAGGGGTCCACCTCGGCGGTCACCCGCTTGAGTTCGCCGGCGGCCTCGAGACCCGCGATAAAGTCACGCAAGTCACCATATTTCATGCGATTGCCTCGCTCCCCTGAACACAAAAGGGGCAGCATAGCATGCTGCCCCTCGTCTTGACCTCGGTCACCTGGACCTTGCGTCTGGCGACCGCCCAGGCGCGGCGTTGGCCAACGCTAGCGGCGCTTCATCGCCTCGAAGAATTCGAGGTTGGTCTTGGTGTCCTTGAGTCGGTCGATCAGGAACTCGGTGGCCGCGGTATCGTCCATCGGGTTTAGCAGCTTGCGCAGGATCCACATGCGCTGCATCTCCTCGTCGGAGGCGATCAGGTCCTCACGACGGGTGCCGCTGCGGCGGATGTTGAGCGCGGGATAGACGCGACGCTCGGCCAGACGGCGATCCAGGTGGGCTTCCATGTTACCGGTGCCCTTGAACTCCTCGAAGATCACTTCGTCCATCTTGGAGCCGGTGTCCACCAGGGCCGTGGCGATGATGGTCAGGCTGCCGCCTTCCTCGATGTTACGCGCGGCACCGAAGAAGCGCTTGGGCTTTTCCAGGGCGTGGGCGTCGACACCACCGGTCAGCACCTTGCCGGAGGACGGCACCACGGTGTTGTAGGCGCGCGCCAGACGGGTGATGGAATCGAGCAGGATGACCACGTCCTTCTTGTGCTCGACCAGACGCTTGGCCTTCTCGATCACCATCTCGGCCACCTGGACGTGACGCGCCGGCGGCTCGTCGAAGGTCGAGGCGACCACTTCGCCGCGCACGGTGCGCGACATCTCGGTGACCTCCTCGGGGCGCTCGTCGATCAGCAGCACGATCAACTGGCACTCGGGGTTGTTACGCGTGATCGAGGTGGCGATGTTCTGCAACATCAGCGTCTTACCCGCCTTGGGCGGCGACACGATCAGGCCACGCTGGCCCTTGCCGATGGGTGCGGTCAGGTCGATGATGCGCGCGGTCAGATCCTCGGTGGAACCATTGCCGATCTCCATGCGCAGACGGTCCTGCGGAAACAGCGGCGTGAGGTTCTCGAACAGGATCTTGTGCTTGGCGTTCTCCGGCCGGTCCAGGTTGATCTGGCTGACCTTCAACAGCGCGAAGTAGCGCTCGCCTTCTTTCGGCGGGCGAATCTTGCCGGAAATGGTGTCGCCCTTGCGCAGGTTGAAGCGCCGGATCTGGGACGGCGACACATAGATATCGTCGGGGCCGGCCAGGTAGGAGCTGTCGGCGCTGCGCAGGAATCCGAAACCGTCCTGAAGGATCTCCAGCACGCCATCGCCGAAGATGTCTTCGCCGCTCTTGGCGTGCTTCTTCAGGATGGCAAAGATGATGTCCTGCTTGCGGGACCGGGCCAGGTTGTCGATACCCATCTCGCGGGCGATATCGAGAAGCTCCGGCACGGGCTTTTGCTTGAGTTCGGTCAGATTCATCAGAGTTCAGAAATTACTCGTGGAAGCCGGGCGGCAAGGCGCCGAGGGGCGAAAAGACACGCCGATTGAGTGCGTTCAGAGCCCGAGGCTGCTCGTGCGAGGCCAGGTAAAGATAATAGGGCCATTGACTGGATTCTCCGGAGGGGAGATCCACGCCAGCGTCTGGACGAGGGAGCAGGTTCATTCGCCGTTGCCAGCGTCTCGCGGGCTTGGGCCGGGGCCTTGGCCGGGAGCGGAGCTGACGTCGTGCGGGCTGTCTGACGACTTGGGATGGTCACGTCGCGGCGGCGGCGCGACCGGGAAAACACATTCGAAACAGGCGAATGACCCGATACTAGACAAGCCGGAAGGGGAACGCAAGCCCCGTGGCGGACCCGGATCATTGACATCCCCCGGGGCGAAACGCAACCTTGATCCATCTCCAGTGAAGGACCCGCCATGAATCAACCCTCGGATACGCTCAGCACCCTGCGCGAGTCGCCCCACGACGCCACCAAGGACCCCGCCCGCCTGGCCGCCATCGATCTGGGCTCCAACAGCTTTCACCTGCTGGTGGCCAACTATCAGGATGACCGGCTGCAGGTGGTGGCGCGGCTGGGCGAAAAGGTCCAGCTGGCGGCGGGCCTGGACGACGACGGCTACCTCAACGAGGACGCCATGACGCGGGCGCTGGACTGCCTGGCTCGCTTTGCGCCCTTTCTCGAGGGCATCCCCGCCTCGCGTATGCGGGTGGTGGGCACCAACGCCCTGCGCGATGCCCACAATAGCCAGGAGTTGATCGACCGCGCCGAGGCCATGCTCGGCACGCGCATCGAGATCATCGCCGGGCGCGAGGAGGCACGCCTGATCTACCTCGGCGCGGCCCACGCCCTGGCCGAGAACGGGCGCCGGCTGATCGTCGATATCGGCGGCGGTTCCACCGAGTTCATCATCGGCGAACAGTTCGAACCCAAGGCGCTGGAAAGCCTCTCCATGGGCTGCGTGACCTTTACCCGACGCTTCTTCGGCGACGGCGATATCAGCGAGAAGCGCATGCGCAACGCCGAACTCGCGGCGTTGTCGGAACTGGCTAATATCCGCAGACCCTACCAGCGTCTGGGCTGGGATGACCCGGTGGGCTCCAGCGGCACCATCAAGGCGGCGGCGGCGGTGATGCACGCGGCAGGCGACGCGCCGGAAGGAGTGATCACTCGCGACGGTCTGGCCAAGTTGAGAAAGCGCTTGATCAAGACCAAGCAGCTCGACAAGGTCTCCATGGACGGGCTCAAGGCCGATCGTGCCCGGGTCTTTCCCGCCGGTGTCGCGATTCTGTGCGCGATCTTCGAGGCCTTCGACCTCAGCGAAATGCGCTACGCCGACGGCGCCCTGCGTGAAGGGGTGCTCTACGACATGGCTGGCCGCAACAGTCCCGAGGACTCGCGTCTAAAGAGCCTGGAGACCCTGGCCCGCTACAACGCCGTCGACGTTCGCCAGGCCGACAATGTGGCCGCCTCGGCCAAGGCGCTGTTCGCCCAGGTCGCCGACGACTGGGGGCTCGATGAGGAACGTGGCCGCTATCTGGAGTGGGCCGCCTGGGTGCACGAGATCGGCCAGTCGATCTCGCACAGTCAGTTCCATCGCCACGGCGCCTATCTGCTCGAGCACTCGGATCTGGCCGGCTTCTCGCGCCCGGAACAGCGCCTGCTGGCCTTCCTGGTCCGCGCCCACCGACGCAAGTTCCCGAGCAAGGAATGGCAGCTGTTGCCGAAGGCCGAACAGCGTGACAGCCAGCGCCTGGCACGCCTGCTTCGACTGGCGGTGATCCTCAACCATTCGCGCCCGGAGCAGCCGCCGGCGACGCCGCGGCTCGAGGTGGACGGCGAGGTCCTGCATCTGCACTACCAGGGCAGCGACGAGCCAGGCCTCTTGTGCACCGACCTGGAACGCGAGGCCGACTACCTGGCCAATACCGACTTCGCGCTCAAGCTGCACGCGGGCACGGCCCACGCCGAGGCCTGAGCCCTCTCACACGGTCCCTGGCCAGAGCCCTTGGTCAAAAGCCACGGCCAGAGCCCTTGGCCAAGCCATCAGCCGGCCCCAGGCGTTGCCCGTAAGGGCGACGCCGTCCAGCCCTCGGCCAGGGCGATCCAGCACCCCCTGCCGGCGTCCAGCGCAGCCACACAGACCTCGCCCTGCCACACCACCAGCACCTGGGCACGCCGCCAGGGCGGCACACCAGCCTCCTGCAGCAGCCGCTTCAGGTCGCGACTTCCTCGCCCGGCAAGCCTCAGCCTTTCGCCGCCCTGGCGCTGGCGCAGCCACAGTGGCAGCGGCGTTTCCTCCTCTGTCGTCGGCAGCTTCATCGACACCCCCGCGACCACCAGGGCGCTCCCTGGCGACCAGGGGCCTTCGGCAACCTCCAGCGGATCTCCGGCACCCTCCCCCATCAGCCACAACGCACCGCGCCAGAGCCGCGCCTCTGCCCCGGGCCAGCTCACCTTGACCTCGGCGTCACGCCGGGCATGACATTGCTCGAGCAGATCGTCCAACCGTGGTCCCGGTGCCGGCGCAAGTCCCAGCCGACGCATGCACAGCCCGATCAACCAGCGCTGACGGCGCCGTGACAGCGACAGCAGGCCCTCGAGTTCCAGCCTGGCGGGGTCGCCACCCAGCCGCGCCAGATCCTCAAGCGCGTATTCGTCCAGCAGTGCCGCCGCCTCGCCGGCATGCCGTGCACTCGCCGCCAGGGCGTCCGCGGCGTCGGGCCAGCGCTGCTCCAGCGCCGGCACCACCTCATGACGCAGATAGTTGCGATCGAACTCGCGACTGGCGTTGCTGGGGTCCTCGACCCAATCGAGCCCGCGACGCCGGGCTTCGGCTTCCAGTTCGCTTCGCCGGACCTCCAGCAAGGGGCGCTCGATCGAAAGGCCACGCTCCTCACGCCGCGCCGGCATGGCGGCAAGGCCCGCAACGCCTGCGCGCCTGAGTGCGGCCAGCAGCAGGGTCTCGGCCTGGTCATCACGGTGCTGGGCCAGCCACAGCACATCACCGGCGTCCAGGCATTCGACGAAGGCGTCGTAGCGCGCCTGGCGCGCCGCCGCCTCCAGGCCCTTGCCGGAGGTACGGTCCACCCTTGCCCGGACGACCTCGAGGGTTACCCCCTGCTGCGCGCACAGCCTGCGACAGTGGCGCTCGAAGTCATCCGCCGCCGCCTGCAGGCCATGGTGCACGTGGATCGCCCTCAATCGGCGCGACCGCTGCCCGCAGGCCCTTGCCGCCAGCGCCAGCAGCACGCAGGAGTCGAGCCCACCGGACAGCGCGATCCACAACGACCGCTCCGGCGGCACCCGGTCGAGGGCCCGCTCGATTCGCGCTTCAAGGGTGGGAGACGTCGGCATGTCGGCGATTCCTGAGGGTCAGGGTGGGCGGTGGCACCTACTATGCATACGGCCCCCATCGCAGGACGATGGGGGCCGCACAATCGATGCAGAGCATTCGAGCTCAGGCCGGGCGCCGTGGCTCATCAGACGCTCATCGATGCAGAGCGTTCGGGCTCAGGCCGGGGCGCCGTAGCTCATCAGACGCTCGTAGCGACGTTCGAGCAGCGCCGCGGTATCCATGGCGTCGAGGCGCTCGAGGCTTTCGCCGATGGCATCGCGGACTCGGGTGGCGGTTTCATGGGGGAAGCGATGGGCGCCGCCCAGGGGTTCCTTGATCAAGGTGTCGACGAAGCCCAGCTCCTTGAGACGGCTGGCGGTGATCCCCATGGCCTGGGCGGCGTCGCTGGCCCGCTCGGCGCTCTTCCACAGGATCGAGGCACAGCCCTCCGGCGAGATCACCGAGTAGGTGGAGTATTCGAGCATCATCAGCTCGTCGCACACGCCGATGGCCAGGGCGCCGCCGGAGCCGCCTTCGCCCACCACGGTGGAAATGATCGGCGTCTCAAGCCGCGACATCACCGCCAGATTGTAGGCGATGGCCTCACTCTGACCGCGCTCCTCGGCGTCGATGCCCGGGTAGGCACCAGGGGTGTCGATAAAGGTCAGCACCGGCATCTTGAAGCGCTCGGCCATCTCCATCAGACGGCAGGCCTTGCGATAGCCTTCCGGCCGCGGCATGCCGAAGTTGCGGCGCACCTTCTCCTTGACGTCGCGGCCCTTCTGGTGGCCGATGATCATCACCGGACGATCATTGAGTCGCGCCACACCGCCGACGATGGCAGCGTCATCGGCGAACTCGCGATCACCGTGCAGTTCGTCGAAGTCAGTGAATACGTGCTCGAGGTAGTCCAGGGTGTAGGGACGCTGGGGATGGCGCGACAGCTGGGATACCTGCCACGGCGACAGGTCCTTGAAGATCGACTCGGTGAGCTTGCGGCTCTTTTCCTCGAGTCGGGAAATTTCGTCCGCCAGGCTGACCTGGCTGTCGTTGCCGACCAGACGCAGTTCTTCGATCTTGGCCTGCAGTTCGGCGATGGGCTGTTCGAAATCGAGATAGTTGGGATTCATGGGCCAGCCTTGTGGTCATGGTCAGGCGGGCGCGACGCAGTCGTCGCAAGCCCACCCATGGCAAAGAAAAAGTGGTGTGCATTATCGCACCCTGACCGGGCCACGCAAGGCGCAGCGGGTCAAGATCGTCGTAGAGGCGCCCTCGCAACCCCGCGCCGCTAGCGATACTTGAGGCGGACGCCGTCCTGGCCCTCGACCTCACGCAGCGCGATCAGCAGGTCGTCGGATGGCAGCACCTTCCACTGCTCGTCGAGTTCGAGCCAGCCAGTGGCCTCCAGATTGCGGTAGCGCAGGCGCACCGGCAGGCCTTCCTGGTGACGATGCGGCTCGAGGCTCGTGCGCAGGCTGTCGATCAGTCGACCGTTGGCCTCACGCCCATCCACCGAGACTTCCACCGCCTGACCGAAGCGCGAGCGCGCCTGGACCATGGGGGTGACCTCCTTGCCGCGCAGGCGCAGGCCGCCGGAGTAGTCGTCGCTGGACACCTCGCCTTCGATGATCAGCACCTCGGCGTTGTCGAGCTGCTCACGCACGCTGTCGTAGAGTTCACCAAACAGCGACGCCTCGATGCGTCCGGTACGGTCGTCCAGGGTCACGAACGCCATGGTGTCGCCACGCTTGGACTTCATGGTGCGCTGGGCCACCACCAGGCCGGCGACCCGCTGGGGCTCGCGGGACGGTTTCAAGTCGGCGATGCGGGTCGAGACGAAGCGCGAAAGCTCTTCCTCGTATTCATCGATGGGATGGCCGGTCAGGTAGAGGCCCAGGGTGTCCTTCTCGCCGGCCAGGCGCTCGCGATCGCTCCACTCACGCACCCGCAGATAGTCGGCGTAGGGATCGCTGGCGCTGTCGTCCTCGTCCGGGGCAAAGGCCTCGCCAAACAGATCCATCATCCCGGCGCTCTGGTTCTTGTGGCTCTGGGCCGCGGCCTTCAGGGCGTCATCCAGCGAGGCGGCCAGCACGGCGCGGTTGGGCCCCAGGTTGTCCAGCGCCCCGGAGCGGATCAAGGCTTCCAGGGTGCGCTTGTTCATGCGCTTGGGGTCGATCCGCCGACAGAAGTCGAACAGGTCGCTGAAGGGGCCGTCTGCGCTGCGCGCCTCGACGATGGCGCCGATGGGACCTTCGCCCACGCCGCGGATCGCGCCCAGGCCGTAGACCACCTGCCCCTCTTCGTCGACGGTGAACTTGTAGCCACCGACATTGACGTCCGGCGGGGTCACCGTCAGCTTGAGGTGACGACACTCCTCGATCAGCGGCACCACCTTGTCGAGGTTGTCCATCTCGGTGGACATTACCGCCGCCATGAAGGGACCCGGGTAGTGGGCCTTGAGCCAGGCGGTCTGGTAGGACACCAGGGCGTAGGCGGCGGAATGCGACTTGTTGAAGCCGTAGCCGGCGAACTTCTCCACCAGGTCGAAGATGTTGCCCGCCAGGTCGGCATCGATGCCGTTGGCCGCGCAGCCCTCCATGAAGCCGGCGCGCTGCTTGGCCATCTCTTCCGGCTTCTTCTTGCCCATGGCACGCCGCAACAGGTCGGCCTGGCCCAGCGAGTAGCCGGCCATCACCTGGGCGATCTGCATCACCTGCTCCTGGTACAGGATGATGCCGTAGGTGGGCTGCAGCACCGGCTTGAGCAGTTCGTGCTGGTAGTCCGGGTGCGGATAGGATATCTCCGCCCGACCGTGCTTGCGGTTGATGAAGTCGTCGACCATGCCGGACTGAAGCGGACCGGGACGGAACAGCGCCACCAGGGCGATCATGTCCTCCAGCGAGTCCGGCAGCAGGCGCTTGATCAGCTCCTTCATGCCGCGGGATTCGAGCTGGAACACGGCGGTGGTCTCGGCCTTCTTGAGCATCTCGAAGGTCTTGCCGTCATCCAGCGGAATGGTGTCGATATCGAGCGGTCCCTGGCCCTCCTTCGAGCGCACCTTGTCGACCATCTCCAACGCCCAGTCGATGATGGTCAGGGTGCGCAGGCCAAGAAAGTCGAACTTGACCAGGCCGGCGTCCTCGATGTCGTTCTTGTCGAACTGCACCACCAGGCCGGAGCCGTCTTCATCGCACAACAGCGGCGAGAAGTCGGTCAGCTTGGTGGGGGCGATCACCACGCCACCGGCGTGCTTGCCGGTGCCTCGGGTCACGCCCTCGAGCTTGAGCGCCATGTCCCAGATTTCCTGCGCCTCCTCGTCGGCCTCGAGGAACTCCTTGAGCTGAGGCTCCTCCTCGATGGCCTTGGCCAGGGTCATGCCGACCTCGAAGGGGATCAGCTTGGACAGCTTGTCACCCAGCGAATAGGGCTTGCCCTGGGCCCGGGCCACGTCGCGCACCACCGCCTTGGCGGCCATGGTGCCGAAGGTGACGATCTGGGACACCGCGTTGCGGCCATAGCGCTCGGCCACGTAGTCGATGACCCGGTCGCGCTTCTCCATGCAGAAGTCGACGTCGAAGTCGGGCATGGAGACACGTTCCGGGTTGAGGAAGCGCTCGAACAGCAGGTCGTACTGGATCGGGTCGAGGTCGGTGATCTTCTGGGCGTAGGCCACCAGCGAGCCGGCACCGGACCCCCGCCCCGGCCCCACCGGCACGTCGTTGTCCTTGGCCCACTGGATGAAGTCCATCACGATCAGGAAGTAGCCAGGGAACCCCATCTGCAGAATGATGTTCAGCTCGAAGTCCAGGCGCTCGCGGTAGCGTTGCTCGAGGGCCGCCCATTCGTCGCTGTCGCGGGGGTGCTGGGCCACCGGATAGAGCGCATCAAGGCGCTCGGTCAGACCGTCGTGGGAGATCTTGCGGAAGAACTCGTCCTGGGTCATGCCCTCGGGGATGCCGTACTCCGGCAGGAATATCTCGCCCAGACGCACGTCGACGTTGCAGCGCGCAGCGATCATCACGCTGTTTTCCAGCGCCTCGGGGATATCGGCGAACAGCTCGGCCATCTCCTGGGGCGACTTCAGGTACTGCTCTTCGGTGTAACGGCGCTCACGTCGGGGATCGTCGAGCGCCTTGCCCTCACCGATGGAAACCCGGGTCTCGTGGGCCCAGAAGTCCTCACGCTTCAAAAAGCGCACGTCGTTGGTGGCCACCACCGGCACCCCGGTGTCCAGCGCCAGCGCCACCGAGGCGTGTACACAGTCTTCTTCCAGCGGGCGGCCGGTACGGGTCAGCTCCAGATAGAAACGTCCCGGGAAGGCCTGGCACCAGTCGTCCAGCAGGCGCCTGGCATCGGCGTGAAGATCGCTGAGCAGGTGGCGACCGACATCGCCGTCGCGACCACCAGACAGCGCAATCAGCCCCTCGTTCTGCTCGAGCACCCAGGCCTTCTCCAGGTAGGCCCGCCCCTGGCGCTGGCCCTCGACCCAGCCACGCGAGATCAGCTCGGTCAGATTGCGGTAGCCGACGTCGTTCATCGCCAGCAGGGTCACCCGATAGGGGTGATCCAGGTCGTGGCCGTTGACCAGCCACAGATCTGCGCCGATGACCGGCTTCATGCCGGCGCCCTGGACACCGTTGTAGAACTTCACCAGGCCGAACAGGTTGGCCTCGTCGGTCAGCGCCAGCGCCGGCGCCCCGTGCTCGATGCCCGCCTTGACGTACGGCTTGAGGCGCACCAGGCCATCGACGAGGGAGAACTCGCTGTGGACGCGAAGATGAACGAAGGGAGCGGACATGAGAAAGCCTTACCTCGACCCGCCGTGGCGGGTGTGTGAAAACGGGTCAGAACAGCGCCAGTTGACGCTTTACCGGTGCAAACGACCGGCGATGCTCGGCCAGCGGCCCGAGGCGTTCGAGCGCGGCCAGATGCTCAGGCGTCGGGTAGCCCTTGTGGCGGGCGAAGCCGTAGTCGGGATAGCGCTCGTCGAGGGCCAGCATGGCCGCGTCACGGGCCACCTTGGCCAGGATGGAGGCGGCGGCGATGGCCGGATGGCGGGCATCGCCCTTGACCACGGCCTGGCCCGGAACATGATGC
The DNA here is from genome assembly GCF_040147045.1 of Halomonas sp. EF61. Taxonomy (NCBI): domain Bacteria; kingdom Pseudomonadati; phylum Pseudomonadota; class Gammaproteobacteria; order Oceanospirillales; family Halomonadaceae; genus Halomonas; species Halomonas sp. EF61. The sequence continues at coordinate 420,516 of NZ_JAMSHM010000001.1, forward strand.
CCGGGCAGCCGATTGCCGTCCACCAGCAGGTACTCGGGAGCCGGCGCCAGGCCATCGATGGCCCGGCGCATCGCCAGATGGGTGGCGTGATAGATATTGAGCCGGTCGATTTCTTCGGGGCTCGCCTCGGCCACATGGTAGGCCAGTGCATGCTCGCGTATCTGGCCGTCGAGCGCCTCGCGACGCTTGGCACTCAGCGCCTTGGAGTCATTGAGTCCGCTGATCGGCACCGAGGGATCGAGGATCACCGCCGCTGCCACCACCGAGCCCACCAGCGGCCCTCGACCTACCTCGTCGACACCGGCCAGCAAGCTGCCATCATAGTCCACCACCAGCGGCGGCAAGGCAGGCTTGTTGCTGCGCCTGGGCTTCGCTTCAGCGGCCACCGCTTGCCTCCTGACGGACATCATCCGTTTCATCAGCCGTGGCCTCGGCCACCTCCTCGGCCAGCCGAGGCGATACGCTGTCCGGCAACGGCTGCCCCGCGACCAGCGCTTCGATGGCCTCCGCCGCACGCCGGCTGGCGTCACGCTGCAGCCCCTCGTGCATGGCGGCAAAGCGAGCCTCGAGCGCAGTCCGCGCCGCTTCATCGTCGAGCAACTCGCCCAGGCGGGTGGCAATGGCTTCGCTGCTGGCCTCGTCCTGGATCAACTCCGGCACCAGCGATTCGCGGGCGATCAGATTGGGCAGCGAGATCCACTCGGTCTTGACCATCAGCCGAGCGATGCGATGGGTCATCGGCGCCATGCGGTAGCCCACCAGCATGGGACGGTGACACAGCATCGCCTCCAGCGCCGCGGTGCCGGAAGCCAGCAGCACCAGGTCGCTTGCCACCATGGCCTCACGGGCCTGGCCATCGAGCAGGCTGACGCAGGCCGCAAGCGCCGGCCGCGCGGCCAGCAGCGCCTCGAGCTCCTGCCTGCGCTCGGGCGTGGCAGCAGGGATCACCACCGCAAGCCCCGGCCTTGCCTTGACCAGGCGCTCGGCAGCCTCCAGGAAGGTCTCCCCCATGAAGCGGATCTCGTTGCGCCGGGAGCCGGGCAGCAACGCCAGCACCCGGGCGTCGGCGGCAATCCCCAGCGCCTCGCGCGTGGCCCGGCGGTCGTTGACCAGCGGCAGCTCATCGGCCAACGGATGGCCGACGAAGGCCACCGGTACCCGGTGCTTGACGTAGAAGGCCGCCTCGAACGGCAGAAAGGTCAGCATGGCGTCCACCGAGCGGGCGATGCCCTTGACCCGACCCTGACGCCAGGCCCACACAGACGGACTGACGTAGTGGGCGGTGGTGACACCTGATTCACGCAGCTGGCGCTCGAGACCAAGATTGAAGTCCGGGGCATCGATCCCGACCATGATGTCGGGCTCCCAGTCCAGCGCATCCCGACGCAGGGTGCGGCGCACGCGGATCAGCTCCGGCAGGTGCTTGATCACCTCCACCAGCCCCATCACCGACAGGGTCTCCAGCGGATACAACGACTCGAGCCCCTCGGCGATCATGCGCGGGCCACCCAGTCCTCGGAATGCCACCTCGGGATGACGCGCCTTGAGCGCGCGCATCAGGCTCGCTCCGAGAATATCGCCGGACAGTTCACCGGCCACCAGGTAGACGCGGCGGATTGAGCCTGCCTCGCTGGCGACATCGCGTGCAGCGTGTGTCATGACGGATCCCTGACTGGCTGAACAAGTCTGACGATGGAAGGGTGCCCAAGCCGACGACGGCCATCAAGATGACCGACGACACTGGGGCTGACGCCCGCCGCTGCGGGCGCCGACCGCCGGGCCGATGACTGCCTAGCGGATGATGCCCCGCGAGGACGCCTCGATCGAGGCCACGAAGGCTTCGGTCTCGGCCAGCGAGAAGCGCTGGCGGATCTCGCCGATGGCCTGTTCCACGGTGAGCCCCTGGCGGTACACCAGCTTGTAGGACTCGCTGAGGGCGCGGATGGCTTCCGTCGCAAAGCCGCGGCGCTTGAGCCCGACCACGTTGAGTCCGTGGGCCTGGGCCGGATTGCCGTTGATCATCACGAAGTCCGGGGTGTCCTTGGTGATGATCGAGCCACCGCCTGCCATGGCGTGGGAGCCAAAACGACAGAACTGATGGATGGCGGATAGCCCGCCAATGATCGCGAAGTCGCCCAGGTGCACGTGGCCCGCCAGGGTGACCTGATTGGCCAGGATGCAGTCGTCGCCGATCACGCAGTCATGGCCGACGTGGACGTAGGCCATGAACAGGTTGCGCGAGCCGATGGTGGTCTCGCTGCGATCCTGAACGGTGCCCCGGTGCAGGGTGACGCCCTCGCGCACGACGTTGTCGTCACCCATCACCAGGCGGGTCGGCTCGCCCTGATACTTCTTGTCCTGACAGGCCTCCCCCACCGAGGCAAACTGGAAGATGCGGGTACGCTCGCCCAGCACGGTGGGGCCCTGCACCACGACGTGGGGGCCGATGACCGACCCGGCGCCAATCTCGACGTCTGGGCCGATCACACTGAAGGGCCCCACCTCGACATCGTCGGCCAGGCGGGCGCCGGGGTCTACGATGGCGGTCGGATGTATCAAGCGATCTTCCTCTCGGCACAGATGATGTCGGCCTCACAGGCCAGCTCGCCTTCCACGGTGGCACGGCACTTGAATTTCCAGATACCCCGCTTGGCCCGCTCGACCTCGGCGCGCAGCTCAAGCTTGTCGCCCGGCATCACCGGGCGCTTGAAGCGCACGTTGTCACTACCGACCAGGTAGTACACATAGCCATCGGCGGGCAGCTTGTTGACGGTCTTGAAGCCCAGGATACCGCAGGCCTGGGCCAGCGCTTCCACCACCAGCACGCCGGGCATGATCGGGTGATGGGGGAAGTGACCATTGAAGAACGGCTCGTTGATGCTGACGTTCTTGTAGGCAACGATGGTTTCGCCAAGGGTCAGTTCCGTGACCCGATCCACCAGCAGAAAAGGATAGCGGTGGGGCAGATATTCGCGAATCTCGTTGATGTCCATAACCATCGTAGCGACCTCTGAAATGACAAGAGCCCTTCTCCCTGGAAGGACATGACCGGCGGGGGCCAAGGGCACCATACCGGCAAATAGGCGGTGGATTATACCGACCTGTACCCGCCCCTCAAGCCTCGCCGGAGCCTCGCTTCTCCAGACGATTGACCCGCTTGGCGATACTGTCGAGCTGCTTGAAACGCACCGCATTGCGGCGCCACTGACTGTTTTCCATGGCCCCGGTGCCCGAGGAATAGACCCCGGGTTCGAGGATGGAGTTGGTCACCAGGCTCATGCCGGTGACCTGGACGCCGTCGCAGATGGTCAGGTGGCCGGACAGCCCCACGCCGCCACCCAGCATGCAGTGGCGGCCCACCCGGGTGGAACCGGCGATGCCGACACACCCGGCCAGGGCGCTGTGGTCACCGATGTGCACGTTGTGGGCGATCTGCACCTGGCTGTCGATCTTGACGTCATTGCCGATCACGGTGTCACCCAGCGCCCCACGATCGATGCTCGAACAACTGCCGACCTCGACATCATCGCCGAGCACCGCGCCACCGAGCTGGGCGATCTTGCGCCAGCCGCCACCGTCGTGGGCAAAACCGAAGCCATCGCCACCGATCACGCAACCGCTGTGCAAGATGACACGCTTGCCGACGACCACGCCGTGATACAGCGTGACGTTGGCGTGCAGGAAACCGTCCTCGCCGATCTCGCAGTCCGCCCCAACCACCGAACCGGGCCCTACCACCACACGATCCCCCAGGCGAGCACCTGACTCGATCACCGCATTGGGGCCGATCGAGACGTCGGCACCCAGACTGGCGTCCTCGGCCACCACCGCACTGGGATGGATGCCCGGCTGGTGCGCGTCGGCCTGGGGGTCAAGCATGCGCGAAAGCTCGGCGTAGCCGAGGTAGGGATTGTCCAGCACCAGCGCTGGCACCGGGCAGGCGTCGAGATGGTCGGCGTGAAGCAGCACCGCCGCCGCCCGGGTGGACGGCAGGTCCTTCAGATAGGCGCGATTGGCAAGAAAGCTCACCTGATCGGGGCCGGCGTCCTTGAGCGTCGCCAGGCCAACGATACGTTGGCTGCCGTCACCGTGCAGGCGAGCGCCCAGGCGAGAGGCGATATCGGAGAGGTTTGGCTGTGTACGTGTCGATTTCATGTATGACCGTAATGCGGTGACGACGGAATTCGGGACAGGCGCTGTCGGCGATTCCCTCAGTACGTGTTGAGCAGCCGGGTGACCTCGGCCGTCAGGTCCGGCAGATCACGACCGCTGTGCAGGACACCGTCCGGTGTCACCAGCACCTCGACCTCGTGACGCTCGATGACCTGAGCGACCGCCTGGTCGACCCTGCCTTCCAGGCGACTTATCAAACGCTGTTCGGCTTCCTGGCGAGCCTCGAGGATATCACGTCTGAGGCGATCGAAACGCTGCCCTTTGCGCTGAAATTCCTGAACCCGTGAGGGGCTCGGCTGCCCTTCGGCAGCCGCCAGGTCGTCGGCCAGGGCCTCGAGCTCAAGGCGTAGCGTTTCGGCCTCGTGCTGCCAGGGTGCGACCTGTTCCTGCAGGCTCTGCATGGCACTGCGGGCGGCCTCGGTGTCGAGCACGGCGCGACGCCAGTCGAGCACCGCCACCTGGGACGCCGACGCCGACACCGGGCTGCTCAGTGCAGCGGCCAGCGTCAGCCACACCAGCCAGCGGCGACGGCCGCCTGCCCTCATCAGAAGGTCTGACCCAGCGAGAACTGGAACACCTGGGTGTCGTCCTCGTCCTCGTCATTGAGCGGCTCGGCCACGCTGAAGGTCAGGGGGCCCACCGGCGTCAGCCAGGAGACGCCCACGCCCACACTGTAGCGTATATCGCTGAATTCCACCCCAGAGTTGCACTTCTTGCGATCCTCGTCCTCGGACAGCACGTCGTAGCACTCGGTAAGGAAGGTGTTACCGGCATCGACAAACAGCGACGGCTGCACCGAGCGCTTGTCCTCGACGAACGGCATCGGGAAGATCAGCTCCATGCTGCCCTCGAGCAGCACGTTACCACCGAGGGTCTCGTCATCACCGTCCTCACGTTCGGTGGTGAGCTGGCCAAGAGTGTTGTCGGTGAAACCGCGCACCGAGCCCAGACCACCGGCGAGGAAGTTCTCGTAGAACGGATAGGGGTCGCTCGAATTGATGGCATCGGCGTAGCCCACCTGGCCACTGAACTTCAACGACCAGGTCTGCTCTTCGTTGAACGGGAAGAAGTGCTTGGCCTGGGCCCTGGCCTTGTAGTACTCGGCGTCACTGCCGGGCACGCCGAGCTCCAGCGACAGCCGCTGGTAATTACCCGCCGTCGGCATGATGCCGCGGTTGAGGTCGTTGCGGGTCCAGCTGCCGGTGACCGACAGGGTATTGGCGTCGTCACCCTCGTCGAGCACGTAACGCTTGATCTCCGACGGGGTGTCGTCGTAGGTGTCGATCTCGAGCTTCTCGATGTTGGCGCCGAAGTTCATCCGCGTCAGCTCGTTGATCGGGTAGCCGAAGTTGATCCCGGCACCGAGGGCATCGGTGGAGTAGGTGGAGATGTCGGAATCTTCGTAGTCCGTGGCCCGGTAGTAGAAGTTGTAGCCGCGGGAGATACCGTCCAGGGTCCAGTAGGGATCGGTGAAGCCGAAGTTGACGCTGGTGTAGGTATCACTCTTCTGGGCGCCGATGTTGACCCGGTTGCCGCTACCCAGGAAGTTGTTCTGGGACAGCGAGGCACCGTAGATGACGCCGGCACTCTGGGAGAAGCCGAGACTCGCCGACAGCGAGCCTGAGGGCTGTTCCTCGACGGTGTAGGTGACGTCGAGCTGGTCGCTCTCGCCGGGGACCGGCTCGGTCTGCACCTGCACCTGCTTGAAGAAGCCAAGGCGCTCGAGGCGCTGGCGCGACTGGGAGATGGCCTCGGTGGAGGCAGGCGCGCTCTCCATCTGGATCATCTCGCGGCGCAGCACTTCATCCTTGGTGGTGGTGTTGCCGACGAACTGGATACGCCGTACGTAGGCGCGACGCCCCGGCGCCACCTGGAAGCTCAGGTCCACCGTCTCGCCGTCGCTGCGCACCTCGGGGATGCCGTTGACCTCGGCGAAGGCAAAGCCCTCCGCACCCAGGCGTGAGCGCATGGCCTCGGAGGACGCCACCACGTCGCTGCGCGAGAAGATATCACCGGATTCGAACTGCAGCAGCTCGCGGGCCTCGGCCTCGGCCACCTTGAGATCACCAACGAAGCTGATGTCGCCGACCCGGTAGCGATTGCCTTCATTGACGTTGATGGTGATGAAGATGCGCGACTTGTCCGGGCTGATCGATACCTGGCTCGAGGTGATCTCGAAGTTCACGTAGCCGCGGTCTAGGTAGTAGGAGCGCAGCCGCTCCAGGTCGCCAGCCAGCGCCTCGCGGGAGTACTCGTCGGCGGAGAACCAGCCGAAGAACAGACCGGGATCGTCCTCGAGCTCGAACTCGTCGAGCAGGATCTCGTCGGAATAGGCTTCATTGCCGACGATGTTGATCTGGCGGATCTTGGCGACCGCACCTTCATTGATGTTGATGTCGACCCGCACCCGGCCCTGGCCCACCGGCGTCAGCTCAGTGTCGATGCGTGCGCTGTAGCGGCCCTGGGACTGGTAGAGGCCTTCCAGCTCACGCTTCATCTCGTCGATGGTCGAGAGCTGCAGCACCTGGCCTTCGCTGATGCCGGCCTGCTTGAGGCCCGCACGCAGGTCCTCGTCGGGAATCTGGGAGTTGCCTTCGATATTCAGCGCCGAGATCGTCGGGCGCTCCTCCACCTGGATGATCAGGACGTCGCCTTCACGGGCCAGCTGGATATCTTCGAACAGTCCGGTGGCAAACAGCTGGCGAGCCGCTTCGGCCAGTTCACTGTCGTCCACTCGATCGCGAGCGTTGACGGGAAAAGCATTGAAGACGGAAGCCGCAGAGACCCGTTGAAGGCCTTCCACGCGAATGTCCGACACGGTGAAAGGGGCCGCGTGCGCCACCTGGGCACAGGCGGTCAAGAGTGTCGCCAATCCGATGGTCTTGATTTTCATGCAGTCGTTTCGCTCGCGTTGAGTCAGCGTACCTGTCCAGACAGGCACCTTATACATTTCTCCGCCTTACTGACAAGTTGGCGGCGGCGTCTCGCTTGGTGACGTCCCCGGCAAAGCGCGATTCACCTGGGCGCTCGTTGTTGCGCACGCACCACGTCGATGGCGGGGGCAACTTCTACCACAAGCGCATCACATCGAAGTACAGGGCCATGATCATCAGGGTGCCCACCAGCGCCAGCCCGACCTTGAGGCCAACGGCCTGGGTGCGCTCGGACACCGGGCGCCCACGTACCGCTTCGACCAGGTAGTACAGCAGATGGCCGCCATCGAGCACCGGAATCGGCAGCAGGTTGAGCACCCCAAGGCTGATCGACAGATAGGCCATGAAGTTGATGAAGCTCTCGAGCCCGGAACGCGCCGTGTCACCGGCGATCCGAGCGATGGTGATGGGCCCGGACAGATTGGTCGGCGAAATCAGGCCGACCACCATCTTGCGCACGGCGTCGAACGTCAGAAGCGTCATCTCGGCGGTACGTGAGGCCGCCTGCCCCACTGCGTCCAGGGGGCCGTAGCGGATTTCCCGCTGGTACTGCTGGGGCCAGTCTACCGGGGCAACGCCGGCACCGATATAGCCGATCTCGCTTCCATCATCCAGCCGGTTGATCCGCGGCGTCAGACTCAGCGCCTTCGACTCGCCGTCACGCTCGACCTCCAGCGACAGCGTCTGGCCGGGTCGCGCTCTGACCCGCTCGACCAGATCAGGCCAGTCACTCACCGCGCGATCGTCGATACTCAGCACACGATCACCGGCTTGCAACCCTGCCTCGGCCGCGGGCTCCCCTTCCATCACCTGGCCGATGACGGCAGGCATGTCGGGACGCCAGGGGGCGATACCGAGCGTTGCCAGCGGCGCGGGCGGGTCCTGCCCCACCAGCCAGTTCTCGACCGGCGCGCGATAGCTGCGGGAGGCACTCGAGCCCTCCTCGCGGGCCTCGATCTCCAGGCTGCCACTGGCGCCGATGGCCGCCACCAGCTTGAGATTGACCTCGTCCCAGGAGCGCACCGTCTCGCCACCGATGGCGGTCAGCTCCATCCCCGACTCGAGGCCAGCCTCGGCCGCCGGCGTCTGCGGGGTGACGTCACCCACCACCGGCACCACCGTAGTGGTCCCGGCGACGAACAGCGCCCAGTAAGCCACCAGTGCCAGCAGGAAGTTGGCCAGCGGACCCGCCGCAACGATGGCCATGCGGGCCCACACCGACTTGCGATTGAACGCCTGATCGAGCTGGTCCTCGGGCACCTCGCCTTCGCGCTCGTCGAGCATCTTGACGTAGCCGCCCAGCGGAATCGCGGCGATGGCGAATTCGGTGCCATGGCGATCGAAACGTGACCACAGCGGGCTACCGAAACCTACCGAGAAGCGCAGTACCTTGACCCCGCAACGCCGCGCCACCCAGAAGTGACCGAACTCATGGAAGGTGACCAGCAGGCCGAGTACGACGATCACGGCCAGAATATTTTGAATCAGGCCCACGCAAGCCTCCTTGGCTGTATCACGACGGCCGCCGTCGCCGCCGCTTCCCAGGCTCCGGCAGCGCCAAAGGCAAAAGGTTCAACCGGGTGCGCGATCATCACAACGCCTCCAACCAGGCACGGGCACGCGCGCGGGCGTCATGGTCGGCGGCGAGTACCGCCTCCAGATCATCGGCACCACCACCGGGGGCACCTGCGCGCACCGCCTCGACCAGCCGGGGGATCTCGGTGAACCCAAGCCGCCCGTCGAGAAAGGCCTCGACCGCCACCTCATTGGCGGCGTTGAGTACCGCCGGCTGCAGCCCACCCTCGTCCATCGCCTCACGGGCCAACCGCAGGCACGGAAAGGCGGCCTCGTCGGCGGGTTCGAAGTCGAGCCTGGCCACCTGAAACAGGTCCAGCGCCTCGACCCCTGCCTCGATCCGCTCGGGCCAGGCCAGGCCGTAGGCGATGGGGGTGCGCATATCGGGATTGCCGAGCTGCGCCAGCACCGAGCCATCGCTGTAGGCGGCCATGGAATGGATCACGCTCTGAGGGTGCACCACCACCTGGATCTGCTCGGGGCGGGCGTCGAACAGCCAGCAGGCCTCGATCAATTCCAGCCCCTTGTTCATCAGGGTGGCGCTATCCACCGAGATCTTGCGCCCCATGGACCAGTTGGGGTGGGCGCAGGCCTCATCCGGGGTCACCCGGGCCAGACGCTCGGCATCGAATCCACGAAAGGGGCCGCCCGAGGCGGTCAGCAGCAGCTGAGTCACGCCGTGGCGCCCGAGTCCCCCACGATGCTGGCCAGGCAGACACTGGAAGATCGCATTGTGCTCGGAGTCGATGGGCAGCAGCGCCGCACCACTTTGCTCCACCGCTTTCATGAACAGGGCCCCGGACATCACCAGGGCCTCCTTGTTGGCCAGCAGCACGCGCTTGCCGGCCCGCACCGCCGCCAGCGTCGGCAACAGGCCCGCCGCGCCGACGATGGCCGCCATCACCACCTCGGCCTCAGGGGCGCTTGCCACCTCGGCCAGAGCCGCTTCGCCGTGACGCACTTCGGTGGCAAGCCCAGCCTCTTTCAGCTGCGTGGCCAGCCAGTCGGCGTCGGTCGGCGTGCCGAGCACCGCCACGTCGGGACGATGGGTCAGACACTGACGATAGAGGGCCTCGCGGGAGCGATGGGCGGTGAGAGCGTGGACCCGATAGCGGTCGGGGTGGCGGGCGATGACGTCCAGGGTACTGGTTCCGATGGAGCCGGTAGCACCGAGCACCGAGACGCCCTTGATGGTGGTCGAGGAGGTTTGGGACGAGGCAGAAACTGCAGATGCCGTCATGCTTGCACCAGCCAGGTAAAGAACAGGGCGAACACCGGGACCGCCGCGGTAAGACTGTCGATGCGATCGAGCACCCCGCCGTGCCCCGGCAACAGCGCGCTGGAGTCCTTGAGGCCGCGATGGCGCTTGAGCATACTCTCGAGCAGATCGCCGAGCACCGACACCAGGGTCACGCCGAGGGTCAACGCCACCAGCGCCAGACCGGCCGACAGCGACAGCTGCTGCCACAGCGCGAACACCAGCGCCAGCGCAGCGGTGACCGCCATGCCCCCATAGACGCCCTCCCAGGACTTGCCGGGGCTGACGTTGGGTGCCAGCTTGCGCCGCCCCAGGGCACGCCCGACAAAGTAGGCGCCGATGTCGGCACCCCACACCAGCAGCAGCACGAACAGAAGCCAGGCGCTGCCGCTCTCGCGCAGCAGATTGAAGCCGACCCAGGTCGGCAGCAGCACCCAGGCTCCCATGGCCAGGCGCATCGCCCGCGAGGACCACTGATGGCTGCGCCCAGGATGACCGAGCACCCACCACAGATTCAGCGCCCAGCCCAGCGCGCCAATGACCAGCGGCCACAGCGCCAGGTGCTGGCCGAAATGCCACAGCAGCGCCATGCCAAGGGCCAGCACCAGCGGTGGCAGCAGGCGCGAGGCCCCGCGCTCGAGCCCCGCCAGATTGGCCCACTCCCAGCCCGCCAGCACCACGATGGCGGCGGTAAACAGAGCGAAGGGGCCGCCCCCCAGACCGAACAGCCCGGCCAGCGCCAGCGGCGCCAGCCAGGCTGCGGTGATGATCCGCTGTCTAAGCACCCTGGGCCTCGAGCTGTTCGTCGGTCATGCCGAAACGGCGCTTGCGCCGGCAGAAATCCTCCAGGGCGTCATCGAAGGCCTCGCCATCGAAGTCCGGCCACAGGACGGGCGTGAAGTACAGCTCGGCGTAGGCCAGCTGCCACAACAGGAAGTTCGAGATGCGTCGCTCACCGCTGGTGCGAATGCACAGATCCACCGGCGCGGCGTCACTCAGACTGACCTGATCGGCCAGCGCCTGCTCGTCGATGGCGCCCGGGTCGAGCTCGCCGGCAGCCACTCGCTCGGCCAGCCGCCGCGCAGCCCGGGCGATGTCCCACTGACCACCGTAGTTGGCGGCGATCACCAGGCGCAGCCCCTGGTTGTCGCAGGTCAGTCGCTCGGCCTCTTCGATGCGCTTCTGGATGGCCGAGGAAAACCCCGAGGTATCGCCGATCACCGACAGCCGGATGTCATGCTCATGCAGCTTCTTGACCTCACGCTTGAGTGCCATCAGGAACAGTTCCATCAAGGCGTTGACCTCGGCCGCCGGGCGCTTCCAGTTCTCGCTGGAGAAGGCGAACAGCGTCAGCGTCTCGATGCGGCGCTCCGCCGCCCGACGAATGACGGCCCTGACCGCCTCCACGCCGGCGTGGTGTCCACGCACTCCTGACAGGCCGCGCGCCTTGGCCCAGCGATTGTTGCCGTCCATGATCACCGCCACATGGCGAGGCAGGCTCGCGGTCGGCGGTAACGGGCGGAGTTCGGGAGACGGCGTTGACTTCATGGTGTCTCGCATGACGGTTGAATCAGGCCCCGAGGCATCCCTGACTCGGGGAGTCCAGACAGTATGACCGATGGCGGAGTCGCCAGGGATCGCTGAACGGCGGTAGTACCCAACGGCCGACCGGCCACGCCAGGCGTGACCGCTCGGTATCGCGCCCCCTCCCGGCCGCACAGGCAGGCCAGTACGGGTATCGCCAGGGCGCCTCAGACCTGCATCAGGTCCTCTTCCTTGGCGGTCAGGGTCTTGTCGATCTCGGCGACAAAGCGATCGGTGATCTTCTGGATCTCGTCCTCGCCCTGACGCTCCTCGTCCTCGGAGATATCCTTGTCCTTGAGCAGCGCCTTGAGGTCGTTGTTGGCGTCACGACGCACGTTGCGAATCGCCACCCGGGCGTTCTCGGCCTCCTGACGCGCCTGCTTGATGTAGCCCTTGCGGGTCTCCTCGGTCAGCATCGGCATCGGCACGCGGATCACGTTGCCGGCAGACGCCGGGTTGAGGCCCAGGTCGGAGGTCATGATGGCCTTCTCGACCTTCGGCACCATGCTCTGCTCCCAGGGCACCACGGCCAGGGTGCGGGCGTCCTCGACGTTGACAGAGGCCACCTGGTTGAGCGGCATCATGGAACCGTAGTATTCGACCTGCACCGCGTCCAGAATGCTGGGATGAGCACGACCGGTACGAATCTTGTTCAGGTTGTGATGCAGCGACTCGACGGTCTTCTGCATTCTTGCTTCTGCGTCTTTCTTGATCTCGTTGATCACGATGTCACCCTCTGTGAATCAGCGTGCCTTCCTTGCCGCCCACCACCAGGTTGAGCAGGGCGCCAGGCTTGTTCATGTTGAAGACCCGGACCGGCATGTCATGGTCCCGCACCAGGCAAATCGCGGTCAAATCCATCACCCCGAGCTTCTGATCGAGGGCGTCATCATAGGACAGTTCGTCGTACTTCACGGCATCGTCGAACTTGACCGGATCCTTGTTGTAGACGCCGTCCACCTTGGTGGCCTTGACCACCACGTCGGCGTCGATCTCGATACCGCGCAGACAGGCGGCGGAATCGGTGGTGAAGAAGGGATTGCCGGTACCGGCGGAGAACAGTACCACGTCACCGGAGGTCAGGTAGCGAATCGCCGTGCGCCGATCGTAGTGCTCCACCACGCCGCTCATGGGAATGGCCGACATCACTCGCGAACGGATGTTCGAGCGCTCCAGCGCATCACGCATGGCCAGGGCGTTCATCACCGTGGCCAGCATCCCCATGTGGTCACCGGTCACGCGCTCCATGCCGGCCTCGTGCAGGGCGGCACCGCGGAACAGGTTGCCGCCACCGACCACGATACCGACCTGGACACCGATACCGACCAGTTGCCCGATCTCCAGCGCCATGCGGTCCAGTACCTTGGGGTCGATGCCAAAGTCGGCATCCCCGGTCAACGCCTCACCCGAGAGCTTCAGCAGGATGCGCTTGTACTTCGACACCGCGGCACGGGGCTTCTCGGACTTGGACAGGGAGGAAGAATCGACGCTGCTCATGGCATTTCTCCGCTTTGGGCTTGACTGGGTCGGGTGGCGGTCGGTCAGGCCGCGAGACACCCACCGCTGACGCATACACGAAGGCGTGCGCTTTCGCGCACGCCATCATTACACTGTGCAGGCACAGTTTGGAACCTTGGACCTTAGCTACGCTTGGCCTGTTCCATGACTTCCTTGGCGAAGTCGACCTCTTCCTTCTCGATGCCCTCGCCCACTTCAAAGCGAGTGAAGCCGACCACTTCACCACCGGCGGCCTTGACGAACTCGGCCACGCTCTGGTTCGGGTCCTTGACGAAGGGCTGCTCGGTCAGGCTGTTCTCGGCCAGGTACTTCTTCAGACGGCCCTGGACCATCTTCTCGGCGATCTGCTCAGGCTTGCCGGCCATGTCCGGCTGAGCCAGGATGATGGCCTTTTCCTCGTCGAGGGCTTCCTGAGGCATGTCCTCGGGACGGGCCACGGCCGGGTTGATCGCGGCGACGTGCATGGACACGTCCTTGGCGGCTTCCTGGGTACCGCCCTTGAGCTCGGTCAGCACGCCGATACGGCCACCGTGCACATAGGCACCCACCAGGTTGCCTTCAGCGGCGTCGACGACGACGGCACGGCGCACGCCGATGTTCTCGCCGATCTTCTGCACCAGCTGCTCGCGGGCGGTTTCCAGCTCGCCTTCGGTCACTGCGGCCACGTCGTCGCTCTTGGCGGCGAAGAAGGCGTCGGCGATCTTGTCGGCGAAGGCCTTGAAGTTGTCGTCACGGGCAACGAAGTCGGTCTCGGAGTTGATCTCGACCATCACACCGTAGCCACCGTCTTCGGCCACACGAGTGACGACGACACCTTCAGCGGCGGTACGACCGGCCTTCTTGGCGGCCTTGAGACCGGAGTTCTTGCGCAGATCCTCGATGGCCTGCTCGATGTCACCGCCGGCTTCGGTGAGTGCCTTCTTGCACTCCATCATGCCGAGCCCGGTACGCTCGCGCAGTTCCTTGACCTGGGAGGCGCTGATAGCTGCCATGGTATTCACCTCTAAATGGTTCGACCTGGGTGTCGGAGAGACCCTCGGTATTACCGCGGGCCTGAAGTAGAGAAAAGGGGGCCACGGCCCCCTTTGCGCCTGTCCGGCGTGGATCGCTTGCGCGATCGGCTGGCCCAGGCGGGCCGAAGCTTACTCGGCAGCGGCAGCGGCGGCGTCGCCTTCGCTGTCGGTCACTTCGACGAACTCATCGGGGCGACCTTCCTTCGCACGGCCACAGGCATCGGCGATGGCCTTGACGTAGATCTGGATGGCGCGGATGGAGTCATCGTTGCCCGGGATCACGTAGTCGACGCCGTCCGGATCGGAGTTGGTGTCGACCACACCGATGACCGGGATGCCCAGCTTGTTCGCCTCGTTGATGGCGATGCGCTCGTGGTCGACGTCGATCACGAACAGTGCGTCCGGCAGGCCGCCCATGTCCTTGATACCGCCGATGGAACGCTCGAGCTTGTCCTGCTCGCGGGTGGCCATCAGGACTTCTTTCTTGGTCAGCTTCTCGAAGGTGCCATCTTCGTGCATGGTTTCGAGTTCGCGCAGACGCTTGATGGACTGACGAATGGTCTTGTAGTTCGTCAGCATGCCGCCGAGCCAGCGGTGGTTGACGAACGGCTGACTCACACGGTTCGCTTCTTCCTTGATGATCTTGCTCGCGCTACGCTTGGTACCGACGAACAGGATCTTGTTGTTGGAAGCGGCCATCTTCTCGACCACATCGATCGCCTCGTTGAGCGCCGGAAGGGTATGCTCGAGGTTGATGATGTGAATCTTGTTACGAGCGCCGAAGATGAACTTGCCCATCTTCGGGTTCCAGTAACGGGTCTGGTGACCGAAGTGTGCGCCTGCCTTGAGCAGGTCACGCATATTGACGTGTGCCATGGATGACTCCTGAAAAATCGGGTTAGGCCTCCACGCACCCCATGGATCCGACCAGAGGTTTCCCTCAGGCACCCGGGACCATGTGTCGGTGCGTGTGTGTTTTCAAGGCGCGAGGCTCCGTCATGGAGACCTCTTCTACTGTTTGTCGCTCGCCAGCGGGCTATCCCGTTGCAGGCGATCGCAAGACCAGGGTCTCGACGAAAACACCAGCAAGGAACGGCGATTGCAGGAAAGCGCGCAGCTTTATACCATGGATGACCTTCGAATTGAAGTCGCCCAACGTCTCGCGCACCTCGACGCGTCCCTCCCCGGAGTCGCCGCGGTCATCGTCGCCGCGAGCCAGCGACTCGGCTCAGCCGCCTGCGCCGGGGCGACACCACCCAGACCGAGATTCCATGAACGTACCCATCAAGACGCCCGAAGAAATCGAGAAGATGCGCGAAGCCGGCCGCCAGGCCGCCAGTGTGCTGGAGATGATCGCCCCCCACGTGGAAGCCGGTGTCAGCACAGGCCACCTGGACAAGCTGTGCCACGACTACATCGTCAACGAGCTCGGCTCCACCCCGGCGCCGCTCAACTATCACGGCTTTCCCAAGTCGATCTGCACCTCGATCAACCACGTGGTCTGCCACGGCATCCCCGACGACAGCAAGAAGCTGAAGAAGGGGGACATCATGAACATGGACATCACCGTAAGGACCGCCGACGGCTACCACGGTGACTCCAGCGTGATGTTCATCATCGGCGAGACCATCCAGGGCGAACGGCTGTGCCGGGTCACCCAGGAGTGCCTCTACCGCAGCATGGCGCTGGTGCGCCCTGGTGCCCGCCTGTCGGAGCTGGCCCAGGCCATCGAGAGCCACGCCAAGGCCAACGGCTATTCGGTGGTGCGTGACTTCTGCGGCCACGGCATCGGCGCCGGCTTCCACGAGGACCCCCAGGTGCTGCACTATGACGGCTACGCCCCCGAGGCGGATATCGAACTGGCCGCCGGCATGTGCTTCACCATCGAACCGATGATCAACGTCGGCGACCATCGCACCAAGGTACTGCGCGATGGCTGGACCGCCGTGACCAAGGACAAGGGGCTGACCGCCCAGTGGGAGCACACCCTGCTGGTGACCGAGACGGGGGTCGAGGTGCTGACCGCCCGTTCCGACGAAGACCTGTCCTTCCTCGAGCGCTGAGAGCCCATGCTGCTGCACCACTATCGCTTCGCACCGGAATTCGAGCTGTTCGACTTCGACGACTTCGCTCGCCAGCTCGAGGGCCAGCGCTCCC
Source organism: Halomonas sp. EF61 (assembly GCF_040147045.1). NCBI lineage: Bacteria > Pseudomonadati > Pseudomonadota > Gammaproteobacteria > Oceanospirillales > Halomonadaceae > Halomonas > Halomonas sp. EF61. The sequence goes on from NZ_JAMSHM010000001.1 coordinate 436,727, forward strand.
CCATCGCGCCCTTCAAGGGCGCGCTCAAGGAGATCCAGTCGCGGCTGGACGAGCGCTTCCTCGGCGGCGCCGACATCCGCGACCTGGTGCGAGGACGGGCCTGGTGCCTGGACCAGCTGCTGGCGCTGGCCTGGGCGCGCCAGCCAGGCCTGGACGATGGTGTAGCGCTACTGGCGGTGGGTGGCTACGGCCGCGGTGAGCTGCATCCTCATTCGGACATCGACCTGATGTTCCTGCTCGAGGACGATGACGACACGCCCTACCGCGAGCCGCTGACCGCCTTCATCACCTTCCTGTGGGACATCGGTCTCGAGATCGGCCACAGCGTGCGCTCGCTCAACGACTGCGAGCGCGAGGCGAAGGCCGACGTCACCGTCATCACCAATCTGCTCGAGTCACGCACCCTGGCCGGCCGCGAGGCCCTGCGCCAGGCCATGCGCGAGCGCCTGTCCGGTGAGCGCATGTGGCCGGCAGACCGCTTCTTCGAGGCCAAGTGGCAGGAGCAGATCACCCGCCACTACCGCTTCAACAACTCCGAGTATCACCTCGAACCGAACCTCAAGAGCTCCCCCGGGGGGCTTCGCGATATCCAGATGATCGGCTGGGTGGCCAAGCGCCACTTCGATACCGAGTCCTACGAGGACGTGGTCGCCAAGGGCTTCATGAACGATGCCGAGCACCGCATCCTGAGCCAGGGCCAGGCCTTCCTGTGGCAGGTCCGCTACGCCCTGCACATGCTCACCGGACGCGCCGAGGATCGGCTGCTGTTCGACCATCAGAACACCATCGCCGAGCTGTTCGGCTACCGCGACAGTCCCGAGCGCCTGGCGGTGGAACAGTTCATGAAGCGCTACTACCGCCATGTCACCGCCCTGGCCGGGCTCAACGACATGCTGCTGCAGCACTTCGACGAACAGATCCTGAGGCCCGACACCCCGATCAGCGTGACCCCGCTGAACGAGCGTTTCGAGATCGCCGGCGGCTACATCCAGGTGCGCTCGCGGACCCTGTTCCGCGACAAGCCGGCGGCGCTGCTCGAGCTGTTCTACCTGATGGCCGAGCACCCCGAGATCGAAGGCGTGCGCGCCGACACCATCCGCCTGATCCGCGACCATCGCCACCTGATGGACGACCGCTACCGCAACGACCCGCGTCACCAGGCGCTGTTCATGGCGCTGTTGCGCTCCGGTGGCAATGTCGCCCGCCAGCTACGCCGGATGAATCGCTACGGGGTGCTGGGCAAGTATCTGCCGGCCTTCGGCCAGGCGGTCGGCCTGATGCAGCACGATCTGTTCCATATCTACACCGTGGACGCCCACACCCTGCGCCTGCTGAAGTGCCTGCACGGCTTCCGCAAGCCCGAGGCGAAGAAGGAGTTCCCGGTGGCGGCGACCCTGATCCACCAGGCGCCGAAGATGGAGATCCTGTGGATCGCCGGACTGTTCCACGACATCGGCAAGGGCCGCGGTGGCGATCATTCGCTGATCGGCGCCCGCGAGGTCGAGGACTTCGCCGAACGCCACGGGCTCAGTCAGCGTGATACCCGGCTAGTCAGCTGGCTGGTGGAAAACCACCTGCTGATGTCGATGATCGCCCAGAAGCGCGACATCACCGACCCCGAGGTGATCCGCGACTTCGCCGCCAGCGTCGGCGACGAGACCCGCCTGGACTACCTGTACATCCTCACCGTGGCCGACATTACCGCGACCAATCCCACCCTGTGGAATGGCTGGCGCGCCTCGCTGATGCGCCAGCTCCACGCCGAGACCCGGCGGGCGCTGCGACGTGGCCTCGAGAACCCGCTGGAGCGCGCCGACTGGGTCCGCGAGACCCGTGAGGAGGCGCACTCGCTGCTGGCCACGATCGGCGCCGACATGGCGCGGGTCGACGCCCTGTGGGAGTCGCTCGGCGAGGACTTCTTCCTGCAGTACGCCTCCAGCGAGGTGGTGTGGCAGACCCAGGGCATGCTGGCCCACGCCGGCAGCGAGCTGCCGCTGATCCTGATCAACGCGCCCACCGACGACATGGCCGAGGGCGGGACCAAGGTATTTATCCATACCCGCTCGGTGGATGACCTGTTCGCCGCCACCGCCGCCGCCATGGAGCAGCTCGGGCTGTCGATCCACGACGCGCGCATCGCCACCTCGCTCAATGACTGGACGCTGAACACCTTCATCGTGCTCGATGACCACGACAAGCCGATCCGCGATGCCAGCCGCCTCGAGGAGATTCGCCGCCACCTGGTCGAAGAGCTCGACGACCCGGACGACTACCCGACCATCGTCACCCGCCACACCCCGCGCCAGCTCAAGCACTTCAAGGTGGCCACTCAGGTGGCCATCGAGCAGGACCCGGGTGGCGAGCGCACCCTGCTGGAGCTGACCGCACCGGACCGTCCCGGCCTGCTGGCTCGGGTCGGCAGTATCTTCATGGAGCAGGGCATCACCCTGTCGGCGGCGAAGATCGCGACCCTCGGCGAGCGCGTCGAGGACGTCTTCTACGTCACCGACCGCGAAGGCCGACCGATCACCGACCCCGAGCGCCAGCAGCAGTTGCGCGAACGGCTGATCGACGTCCTCAGTGTCTAGCGGCCCCGCCGAGCTGAGCTGAATCACACAGCAGGCAAGGCGCGTCGATTTGAGGCTGGTACGCCCCTTCCCTATAATCGATGCCCGGCCGCGCCCCGCGCCGACGGCACCCACTCCCGTGATGACAACGACGCCCCAAGGGCGCGCCTGGACCCCATGAACCCTGATCTCGACGCCTTGCAACCCTACCCCTTCGAGCGCCTGGCGGCGCTGAAGGCGGACCTGACGCCACCAGCCGACCTCGCCCATCGTCCGCTGACCATCGGCGAGCCACAGCATGCGCCCTACCAGGCGGCACTCGACGCCCTGGTCCGACATCAGCATGACTTCGCCCGCTATCCGGCCATCGCCGGACTGCCCGAGCTGCGTCAGGCCATCGCCGACTGGGCCAGTACCCGCTTCGGCCTGGACGGACTCGACGCCGAGCGCCAGGTGCTGCCGGTCAACGGTACCCGCGAGGCCATCTTCGCCTTCGTCCAGGCCTGTCTCGATCGCTCCCGCCCGGCGCGGGTGGCGGTGCCCAACCCCTTCTACCAGATCTACGAAGGCGCCGCCCTGCTGGCCGGCGGCACCCCGCTGTACCTCGACTGCCGTGCCGACAACGACTTCCGCCCGGATTTCTCGGCCGTCGACGCCGACACCTGGCGCCAGGTGCAGCTGGTGTTCTTGTGTTCGCCGGGCAACCCCACCGGCGCGGTGACCCCGATCGAAGAGTTCCAGCAGTTGATCGCCCTGGCCGACGAGTACGACTTCATCATCGCCTCCGACGAGTGCTACTCGGAGCTGTACCTGGATGAGCAGGCTCCCCCACCGGGACTGTTGCAGGCCGCCGCCGCCATGGGGCGCCACGACTATCACCGCTGCCTGGTGTTCCACTCGCTGTCCAAGCGTTCGAACCTGCCGGGGCTACGCTCGGGCTTCGTCGCAGGCGACGCCGAGCTGATCAGCCGCTTTCGTCGCTACCGCACCTACCACGGCTGCGCCATGGCGCTGCCGATCCAGCAGGCCTCGATCGCCGCCTGGTCCGACGAAGCCCACGTGCGCGACAACCGAGACGCCTACCGCGCCAAGTTCGCCGCGGTCACCGAGATCCTCGCACCGGTGATGGACTTTCCCGCCCCCGAGGCTAGCTTTTATCTGTGGCCAGCGGTCCCCGACGGTGACGACGCCGCCTTCACCCGGCGACTCTACGCCGAGGCCCACGTCAGCGTCCTGCCGGGCAGCTACATGGGCAGAACCGGCAGCGACGGCACCAACCCAGGCGCCGGTCGGCTGAGACTGGCGCTGGTGGACGAACTAGCCCCCACTCGGGAAGCGGCCGAGCGCATCCGCGACCTGCTCGCACGCGGCTGATCCCGACCGACGCCACGACCAACGAACATTGAGGACGGGCCCCATGCTGACGCTCTACGTGATCAAGAACTGCGATACCTGCCGCAAGGCCCAAAAGGCGCTGGACGGCAGCGGCCACCCCTACCAGGTCCATGACCTGCGCGCCGATGGCGTATCGGCGGCGCTGCTCGAGCACTTCCTCGAGTCGGTGCCGGTGCTGACCCTGCTCAACAAGCGCAGCACCACCTGGCGCCAGCTACCTGAGGACGACAAGAACGACGTCGACGCCAACAAGGCCCGCGAATTGATGCTCGCCAACCCGACCCTGATCAAGCGCCCGCTGCTCGACACCGGCGACGACATCCTGCTCGGCTATCGCGACGGCGACTACGACGACCTCTAATTTTTCGCCCCTCTTTGCGAATTCCAGTACCTACGAAAAGGACATACGGCATGCACAGCTTTGCACTCGGCATCGGCACCCAGAACACCCAGGGCGACTGGCTCGAGGTCTACTACCCGGCGCCGCTGCTCGCCCCCGACGCCAGCCTGGTAGAGGCCGCCGCCCGGGTACTCGACGCGCCCCAGGGCACCGCCGCCGTCAGCTTCCTGCCGGAACACTGCCAGGCCCTGGCCGACGCCCTGCGCGACGCCGGCCACCCGGAGCAGGCCGAACTGGCCGCCAGCCTCAGCGCCAGCCAGCGTCCGCTGGTGGCGACCTTCATCAGTGAGGACCTGCCGCCCCAGAGCGCCCCGGAGGTCTACCTCAAGCTGCACCTGCTGTCCCATCGCCTGGTCAAGCCGCACCAGCTCGACCTCACCGGCATGTTCGGTCTGCTGCGCAATATTGCCTGGAGCAGCGAAGGCGCCATCGACATCATCGAGCTGCCGGCACGCCGCCTCAAGGCCCGCCTGGAAGGTCGCACCCTGTCGGTGGACTGTGTCGACAAGTTCCCCAAGATGACCGACTACGTGGTGCCCAATGGCGTGCGCATCGCCGACACCGCACGGGTGCGTCTGGGCGCCTACCTGGGCGAGGGCACCACGGTGATGCACGAGGGCTTCGTCAACTTCAACGCCGGCACCGAAGGCCCGGGAATGATCGAGGGCCGTATCTCGGCCGGCGTGGTGGTCGGCAAGGGCTCCGACCTGGGCGGTGGCTGTTCCACCATGGGTACCCTGTCAGGTGGCGGCAACATCATCATCTCGGTGGGTGAAGGCTGCCTGATCGGCGCCAACGCCGGTATCGGTATCCCGCTGGGCGACCGCTGCACCGTCGAGGCCGGGCTCTACATCACCGCCGGCGCCAAGGTCACCCTGCTCGATGACCAGGGCCAGGAAGTACGCACCCTGGCGGCCCGCGAACTGGCCGGCCAGGACGATCTGCTGCTGCGTCGCAACTCGACCAACGGCCGTATCGAGTGCCTGACCAACAAGAGCGCCATCGCCCTCAACGAAGCGCTGCACGCCCACAATTGATCCCGAGCGCGGCGGCCCTGGCCGCCGCCTTTCTTCGAGACCGCTATGCCGACTACCGACTTGCCTGCACCGACCGACGCCCCCGCGACCACCGAGACACTCTCGCCCACCCTGGAGCTTGCCCTCGAGCTGTTGCGGCGTCCTTCGGTGACCCCGGACGACATGGGCTGCCAGGCGCTGATGATCGAACGCCTCGAGCGCCTGGGCTTCAACATCGAGTCGCTGCCCTTCGGCGAAGTGGAAAACTTCTGGGCGGTGCACGGTCACCACGGCCCGGTACTGGCCTTCGCCGGCCACACCGACGTGGTACCCACCGGACCCGAGCACCAATGGCAGACCCCGCCCTTTGCCCCGATCATCGATGATGACGGCATGCTGCGCGGTCGTGGCGCCGCCGACATGAAAGGCAGCCTGGCCGCCATGGTCACGGCGGTGGAACGCTTTGTCAGCGCCCACCCCGATCACCCCGGACGCATCGCCTTTCTGATCACCGCCGACGAGGAAGGCCCGGCGGTGGACGGCACTCGTGCGGTGGTCGAGCACCTGCGCGAGCGCAACGAACGCCTCGACTACTGCATCGTCGGCGAGCCTTCCTCCACCGAGCGCCTGGGCGACGTGATCAAGAACGGCCGGCGCGGCTCGCTGGGCGGCGTGCTCAAGGTCCGCGGCATCCAAGGCCACGTGGCCTATCCTCACCTGGCGCGTAACCCGATTCACCAGATCGCGCCGGCGCTGGACGCCCTCGCCAACGAACACTGGGATGCCGGCAACGACTGCTTTCCTGCCACCAGCTTCCAGATCTCGAACCTGCGCGCCGGTACCGGTGCCACCAATGTGATCCCGGGCGAGGTCGAGGCCACCTTCAACTTCCGTTTCTCCACCGAGACCACCGATGCCGAGTTGCGCGAGCGCACCGAGGCCATCCTGCGTGGCTTCGACCTGGACTTCGAGATCGACTGGACGCTCAATGGCCAGCCCTTCCTGACCCGCGAAGGGGCGCTGGTCGACGCCGCCGTGGCCGGCGTCCGCGACGTCACCGGCACCACCCCGGTGCTGTCCACCTCCGGCGGTACTTCCGACGGTCGCTTCATCGCCACCCTAGGCGCCCAGGTGGTGGAACTTGGCCCGCTCAACGCCACCATCCACAAGGTCGACGAGCGCGTGAGCGCCGCGGACCTGGATGACCTGAGCCGGGTCTACGAAGCCATCCTGACGCGGCTGTTTGCCGACGCAAGGAGCTGAAGTGATGACCGAGCGCTACCCGGATATCGAGATCTATCTTGGCGAAGCCAGCGCCGAGCGCATCGGCGAGTGGCTCGGCGCCACGCTGAATGCCCCGCCGCTGACCCCCTGCGGCAAGCTCAAGTGGCGCACCGAAGGTCACCTCGATGGCGCCGACATTCCCGTGTTGCTGGTCGGCAAGGCCGCCGATGGCTTCGCCAGCCTGTGGCTCGACAGCGGCCAGTCCCCCTGGCCCACCGACGCCGACTTCGCCAGGGCCGCCGCCCTGGCGCTTGGCTGCGAGGTGCGCTGTTCGCTGGGCGGCTGGCAGCCCGGCGACGACCCCGACCGCTTCCTGCAGGTGTTACCCGACGGCAGCGAATCGGCCATCGACTGGCCCGACTCGGGACACTGAAGAGGCGCTCCCAGCTGGGCCCTGAAACGGGCCCTGCAACGGGCGCAGAGCCGGGCACTGAGCCGGGCGCAGAGACAGACCCGCGGCGCCACAAACGACAACGCCCCGCACTAGGCGGGGCGTCGTGGCAATGGCGAGAGCATCGCGCTCAGGTGATGACGGTGACGTCGTCGGCCTGCAGGCCGCGCTCGTTCTCGATCACGTAGTAGCGTACTCTCTGGCCTTCGGCCAGGGTGCGATGGCCCCGGCCGCGGATGGCACGGAAGTGAACAAAGACGTCCTCGCCCCCGTCACGGGTGATGAAGCCGTAGCCCTTGTTGACATTGAACCACTTGACCTCGCCGATCTCGCGATCGTCATCCTCGACCTCGGCCAGGTTGACCAGCCTTGGCGTCAGGGCATTGAGGGCCAGGGTGGCTACCAGCAACACGCCAAAGACCGCTCCGGCAGCGGCAAGGTAGCCATGCAGCAGTGCCTCCTCGGCGATGGCGCCGTGCAACTCCTCGACGGACAGCCGGGTCACCAGGCTGACGGCAAGAGCAATCAGCAGCGGTGCAGGCGCGGCCAACAGCAGACTGATCACACAACAACGAACGAATACCCTTTTTTTCATGGACGTGAAAAACTCTCTTCTTATGGTGAAAACAGGTGGAATGACCATGGGATCTGCGGCCATGCACGATACACAGACGAGATCCTTCCGCCACGACTTCTCGAAAAAAGCCCAAGGCAGGCAGTTGACACGATGAACAGTGACACACCGCAACATGAGTCTATCACGGGTATTGACAAGTCGTCCGCCGATCTAGCAAAGCGTGTCGAAGAACTGGAGAGCCGTCTGGCCTACCAGGAACACTGGCTGGACAGCCTGGACGCCACCATCGCCGGCCAGGAGCGCCGAATGATGGAGCTGGAACGCATCAATCGCCTGATGCAGGAAAGACTACGCGAACTGGCGGCCAGCAACGACCGCGGACTGGGCGATGCCCCCGGCCCCGAGGACGAGTTGCCGCCACACTATTAAGAGCCATCGATAGCCATCGACAAAAAAGCACCGCCAGGCGATCGCCTGGCGGTGTTCTTGTACTTGCCCAATGATCGAGTCTAACTAGCGCCTTAGTCGAGGCTGTCCAGGTAACGCTCGACGTCCAGCGCCGCCATGCAGCCGCTGCCGGCGGAGGTGATCGCCTGACGATAGACGTGATCCATGACGTCGCCGGCGGCGAACACACCGGGCACGCTGGTGGCGGTGGCATTGCCCTCAAGCCCTGACTTGACCTTGATATAGCCACCTGCCATCTCGAGCTGGCCCTCGAAGATGCCGGTATTGGGGCTATGACCGATGGCGATGAACACGCCGGGTGCGGTGATCTCGCGGGTCGAACCGTCCTCGACCGCCTTGAGTCGCGCGCCGGTGACCCCGGTGTTGTCCCCCAGCACCTCGTCCAGGGTGTGGTTCCAGATCAGCTCGACGTTGCCGTTCTCGGCCTTCTCGAACAGCTTGTCCTGCAGAATCTTCTCCGCCCTGAGGCTGTCGCGGCGGTGCACCAGGGTGACCTTGGAGGCGATATTGGACAGGTACAGCGCCTCTTCCACGGCGGTGTTGCCGCCGCCCACCACGATCACTTCCTGGTTGCGATAGAAGAAGCCGTCGCAGGTGGCGCAGGCCGACACGCCCTGGCCCATGAACTGCTGCTCCGAGGGCAGCCCCAGGTAGCGCGCACTGGCCCCGGTAGCAATGATCAGGGCGTCGCAGGTGTAGGTGCCGTTGTCGCCCTTCAAGGTGAAGGGACGTTCGCGCAGTTCCACCTCGTGGATATGGTCGAATAGCACCTCGGTATCGAATCGCTCGGCGTGACGGCGCATGCGCTCCATCAGCTCCGGCCCCTGGACACCGGCGTCGTCGCCTGGCCAGTTGTCCACGTCGGTGGTGGTGGTCAACTGACCGCCTGTCTGCATGCCGGTGATCAACAGCGGCTTGAGATTGGCCCGCGCAGCGTAGACCGCCGCACTGTAGCCGGCAGGCCCCGAGCCCAGGATGATCAGACGTTCGTGGCGCACTTCGCTCATGGCTACCTCACAAGACTAACTTGACTAAGCCGGGGGCTCCCCTGGGGGGCCGCGACGCTAAAGGAAAATGGATTCGATGATGACGGCGACGCAGCGTCGTCATGAGCCAATCCACCCGGAACTCGGGTCGGCAGGGTGCGGTCTGCCGCGCAACGGTCTGTCGCGACTGGCCAGCACACCAGCATGCCGAGAATATACGCAACGGGGCGGCCAGGCCGCCCCGTCGTGACACTGCTCGGGCTGTCCCGAGCCGGCTCACCTGGCGGTGAGCGCTGGCAGCGTCTTACAGCTCGCTGGAGTGAGTACCCAGGTACTTGGCGACACCTTCAGCGGTATCCTTCATGCCTTCCTGGCCTTCGTCCCAGCCAGCCGGGCAGACTTCGCCGTGCTTCTGGTGGTGCTGCAGGGCCTTGACCATACGCACCATCTCATCGACGTTGCGGCCCAGCGGCAGGTTGTTGACCACCTGATGCTGCACCACGCCATCCTCGTCGATCAGGAAGGAGGCGCGCAGGGCGACACCGGCTTCCGGATGCTCGATGCCGTACGCCTGGGTAATCTCGTGCTTGACGTCGGCCACGATCGGGAAGCCGACCTCACCGATACCACCGGCGTCCGGGCTGGTCTTGCGCCAGGCGTAGTGGGTGAACTGGGAATCGATGGAGACACCGATCACCTCGACGCCCAGATCCTTGAACTGCGCCAGACGGTTGTCATGGGCGATGATCTCGGACGGGCACACGAAGGTGAAGTCCAGCGGCCAGAAGAACAGCACGCGCAGCTTGCCGTTGCTGTCGGACAGCTTGAAGTTCTCGACGATTTCGCCGTTGCCGGTGACGGCGGCGGCTTCGAAATCGGGAGCTTGACGTCCTACCAGTACGCTCATGAAAGTCTCCTTGGAGTAGTGAAACGTGAGGGTTCAAGAATCAGGGGCAAATACCGGATGTCACCCTAGGCCAGCGAACCACACCGGGCCAATCGACCTGGACCATCGACCCGATAGTCGCCGGCTATTGTCACCCGACGGCGATGACGTCGCAATGACGCCGTCATCGACATCCGCCAGGCTCGAATGAGATCGTTACGCGGCCCACAGCGGCGCATGACACTTCCATCACATGAGCCCTGTCACATGACCTCGTCATCGTCGCCGGCGACCACCGAGACGATATCCTCGGTCACCGCATCCACCTCGATACGGTAGTGGATCGGCGCACAGCACTGAGGGCAGTCTTCCCAGGTCTCGTGGCTGCCCTGGGAGGTGTCCACCACCAGCTCGATATGGGCATCGCAGTAGGGGCAATCAAGCGGCCAGCTCGGCAGCGTCTGTTCGTGCACGATGCACCTCCCCTCTGGTCGCGATCGACGTGAACCTTCACCATGGGGGTGACCCGACAGCCTTTCAAGGCGTGATCCGGCATCCGTTTACACGTCAACGGTTGAAGAACACAACTATGATGACCAAGTACCACTACTAGTACCACCAAGGGATCGATATTGGCCCCGCGCCGATCCCAGCGAACCTGGACCGTTCGATTCAATGCCTCAGGAGGACAGCATGAGTAGCGATTCCCTACCGGATACCCGTCGCACGCTAGATGTAGGCGGGACTCAGTACGACTTCTACAGCCTGGCCCAGGCTGCCGAGGACCTTGGCGATATTCAGCGTCTGCCGATGACGCTCAAGGTACTGCTGGAAAACCAGCTACGCTTTGCCGACGATGAGAGCGTGTCCAGAGACGACCTTCAGGCGCTGGTGGACTGGCAGAAGGAAGGCCGCTCGGACCGCGAGATCGGCTACCGTCCCGCCCGCGTGCTGATGCAGGACTTCACCGGCGTGCCGGGGGTGGTCGACCTGGCCTCGATGCGTGCCGCGGTGGAGAAACTCGGTGAGCAACCGTCGAAGATCAACCCGCTGTCGCCGGTCGATCTGGTCATCGACCACTCGGTGATGGTCGACAAGTACGGCGACCCGTCCGCCTTCAAGGACAACGTGGCGCTGGAGATGGAGCGCAACCGCGAGCGCTACGAGTTCCTGCGCTGGGGCCAGCAGGCCTTCGACAACTTCCGCGTGGTGCCGCCGGGCACCGGCATCTGCCACCAGGTCAACCTGGAGTACCTGGGCAAGACGGTGTGGACCCGGGAAGAGGACGGCAAGACCCTGGCCTACCCGGATACCCTGGTCGGCACCGACTCCCACACCACCATGATCAACGGCCTCGGCGTACTCGGCTGGGGTGTCGGCGGTATCGAGGCCGAGGCCGCCATGCTCGGCCAGCCGGTGTCGATGCTGATCCCCGAGGTCATCGGCTTCAAGCTGACCGGCAAGCTCAGAGAAGGCATCACCGCCACCGACCTGGTACTCACCGTCACCGAGATGCTGCGCAAGAAAGGCGTGGTCGGGAAGTTCGTCGAGTTCTATGGCGACGGCCTCAAGGACCTGCCCCTGGCCGACCGCGCCACCATCGCCAACATGGCCCCGGAGTACGGCGCCACCTGCGGCTTCTTCCCGGTGGACGACGAGACCTTGAACTACATGCGGCTGTCCGGCCGCGACGACGACCAGATCGCCCTGGTCGAGGCCTACTCCAAGGAGCAGGGCCTGTGGCGCGAACCCGGCCACGAGCCGATCTTCAGCGACACCCTGGGACTCGACATGGGTGACGTCGAGGCCAGCCTCGCCGGTCCCAAGCGGCCCCAGGACCGTGTCGCCCTGAGCCAGCTCGCCACCACCTTCGAAAAACTGATGGAGGACGAGGGCAAGTCGGCCAAGGACAGCCGCGACGACAAGATGGGCTCCGAGGGCGGCCAGACCGCGGTCGGCGTCGAGCGCAGCTATCGTCACGCCGACAGCCAGGACGTCAACTACAAGGGCGAGGACTTCAGCCTGGACCCCGGCGCGGTGGTCATCGCTGCCATCACCTCGTGCACCAACACCTCGAACCCCAGCGTGATGATGGCTGCAGGCCTCTTGGCCCGCAAGGCCAAGGAGAAGGGCCTGGCGACCAAGCCCTGGGTCAAGACCTCGCTGGCTCCCGGCTCCAAGGTGGTCACCGAATACCTGGCCGCCGCCGGCCTGCAGGACGACCTCAACGCCCTGGGCTTCAATCTGGTGGGCTATGGCTGCACCACCTGCATCGGCAACTCGGGCCCGCTGCCCGAGCCGATCGAGGATGCGGTCAAGACCGGCGACCTGACGGTGGCCTCGGTACTGTCCGGCAACCGCAACTTCGAAGGCCGGGTGCACCCGCTGGTGAAGACCAACTGGTTGGCCTCACCGCCCCTGGTGGTGGCCTTCGCCCTGGCCGGCAATGTGCGCTGCGACCTGGACAATGACCCCATCGGTGAAGGTAGCGACGGCGAGCCGGTCTACCTCAAGGACATCTGGCCCACCCAGGCCGAGGTCGCCGAGGCGGTGGAGAAGGTCAACACCGAGATGTTCCGCAAGGAATACGCCGCGGTGTTCGACGGCGACGAGGTGTGGAAGGCCATCAAGGTGCCGGAAAGCGAGGTCTACGAGTGGGACGACAACTCGACCTACATCCAGCACCCGCCCTTCTTCAAGGGCATGGGCAAGGAGCCGTCCAAGGTCGAGGACGTCAAGGACGCCCATGTACTGGCCATGCTCGGCGACAGCGTGACCACCGACCACATCTCGCCGGCCGGCGCGATCAAGCCCGACAGCCCGGCGGGCCGCTACCTGCAGGAGAACGGCGTCAAGCCGGTGGACTTCAACTCCTATGGCTCGCGGCGCGGCAACCACGAGGTGATGATGCGCGGCACCTTCGCCAACGTGCGCATCCAGAACGAGATGCTCGATGGCGTGGTCGGTGGCGAGACTCGCCACGTGCCCAGCGGCGAACAGATGGCGATCTACGACGCCGCCATGAAGTACCAGGAGGAAGGCACCCCCCTGGTGGTGGTGGCCGGCAAGGAGTACGGCACCGGCTCCTCCCGCGACTGGGCGGCCAAGGGCACCCTGCTGCTCGGCGTGCGCGCCGTGCTGGCGGAGTCCTACGAGCGCATCCACCGCTCCAACCTGATCGGCATGGGCGTGGTACCGCTGCAGTTCCCCGAAGGAGAGGATCGCAAGTCACTCGGCATGACCGGCGACGAGACGGTCTCCATCGAGGGCCTCGACAGCCTCGAACCGGGCGGCAAGGTCAAGGTGACCATCAAGGGCGACAAGGGTGAGAAGACCCTCGACGCCCTGTGTCGCATCGACACCGCCAACGAGCTCGAGTACTACCGCCACGGCGGCATCCTGCACTATGTGCTGCGCAAGATGATCGGCGCCGCCTGATCACCCGGCGGGCCCAGGCCCGCCACACAGACGGCCGGCGCCTCGCACTGACCGTCACACCGAGACCTCGCCCACCGGCGAGGTCTTTTTTTGTGCGAATCTTGTTTTCTACTCCATCTACAGACCCTTCAGCGCAGCGCTTGAGCGACCGCATCTATTGCTACCCGCCTGTGTTGCTACCCGACTGCGCCTCACGCCAGCAAATAAAAACCCCGCCTTGTGGCGGGGTTCAGTGATCGCTTGAGCGCGCAGATGCCTAGAAGGCGCGGCGACGATAGTCGCGATAGTTGGGCATCCAGCAGCTCTTTTCGATGTCGCGGCGCAGCTTGGTACCGTCGCTCTTGAGGGCCACGCCCTCGTGCTGGGCCTGGGCCGCCACGTCGAAGGCGATCGACTTGGAGATATCGCGGATGCGCGACAGCGCCGGCAGCATGGCACCCTCGCCCTCCTTGACGATCGGTGCCTCCCGGGCCAGAGCCCGTGAGGCCGCCATCAGCATCGCATCGGTGACGCGGCGTGCACCGCTTGCCACCACCCCGAGGCCGATCCCCGGGAAGATGTAGGCGTTGTTGCACTGGGCGATGGGAATGCGACGACCATTGATCTCGACCGGGGCGAAGGGACTGCCGGTGGCCACCAGGGCGTCGCCGTTGGTCCACTCGAGCACGTCGGAGGGGATCGCTTCGGCCCGCGAAGTGGGGTTGGACAGCGGCATGATCAGCGGCATCTTGCAGTTGGCGTGCATCGCCTTGACCACCGCCTCGGTGAAGATACCCTTCTGGCCACAGACGCCGAGCAGCACCGTCGGCTGAACCTGCTTGACCACCTCGAGCAGGTCCTGACCTTCCCAGCCCTCGACCATACCGGCCGGGTGGGCAAGGCGGCGCTGGAAGTCACGCAGCCAGGTCTGGTCGTCCGTCACCAGGCCCTCGCGATCGACCATGTAGACCCGCTCGCGGGCCTGGGACTCGGTCAGGCCTTCGGCCATCATCGCCACCACCACCATCTCGGCGATGCCGCAGCCGGCGGAGCCGGCGCCGACGAACACCACCCGCTGACGGGCCATGCCCTCGCCACGGGCCTGGCAGGCCGCCATCAGGGTGCCGACGCAGACCGCAGCGGTGCCCTGGACGTCATCATTGAAGCAGCATAGCTCGTCGCGATAGCGCTCCAGCAGCGGCATGGCGTTGGCCTGGGCAAAGTCCTCGAACTGCAGCAGTACCTTGGGCCAGCGCCGCTTCACCGCCTGCATGAAGGCATCGATGAACTCGTCGTATTCTTCCTGGCTGATACGCGGGTGGCGCCAGCCCATGTAGCGCGGGTCGTCCAGCAACTGCTGGTTGTTGGTACCGACGTCGAGCATTATCGGCAGAGTATTGGCCGGGCTGATGCCGCCACAGGCGGTGTACAGCGACAGCTTGCCGATGGGGATGCCCATGCCGCCGATGCCCTGGTCACCGAGGCCGAGGATGCGCTCGCCGTCGGTGACCACGATCACCTTGACGTTGTCCTTGGTGGCGCTGCGCAGGATGTCGTCCATGTACTCGCGGTCGGGGTAGGAGATGAACAGCCCCCGGTGGTTGCGATAGATATTGGAGAACTCCTCACAGGCCTTGCCGACCGTGGGGGTGTAGATGATCGGCAGCATCTCCTCGAGATGCTCGGAGACGAGGCGGAAGAACAGCGTCTCGTTGTCGTCCTGGATCGCCCGCAGGTAGATATGGCGGTCCAGGTCATTTTGGCACTGCTGGTACTGGTGGTAGGCACGCTCGACCTGTTCGTCGATGGTCTCGACGTTCTGCGGCAAGAGGCCGATCAGGTTGAACTGCAGGCGCTCCTTCTGGGTGAAGGCGCTGCCCTTGTTGAGCAGCGGCATCTCCAGCAGAGAGGGTCCAGCGTAGGGAATATAGAGGGGACGCTTGGGTTCTGTGCTCATCTCTCGTCTCGTTTGGTGACTCGGTCAAGGGACTCTGGCGAGTCCGGGCACTCTTCTCGGTACCCTTGGGGAAACACTGACGACATCGCCCGTGCGCGATGCACCGGGCTCAGGCGGCGCCTGCCTGACAAGGCGTTATACCATTCTTCCTTTGTGCCCACTCTAGCACGCCGTCGAGAAAGCCCCGCACAAGCGGGCCCTCAACGCAGGGCCCATGCGCACTTTAGCTCAGACAAGAGCGACTCGACGATGAGACGCGTAGGAAACGGCTCAAACGAAGCGACCAAGCCCCGCGGCGACACGCAGTCGATCCATCAGCGGAGCAGCCTCGGCACGAGCACGCTCGGCCCCTTGAAGCAGCACCGTCTCGATATGGCCCGGATCTTCCATGAGCGCCTGGTAACGCTCACGCGGGGCGCGCAGCTGTTCGTTGAGGTGTTCGAAGACCCGGTTCTTGGCGTCCCCCCAGCCGATGCCCGCGGCGTAGTCATCACGCATGGCCTGGGTTTCCTCGGCGCTGGCGAAGGCCGAATAGATCTGGAACAGGGTGCAGGTGTCGGGATCCTTGGGCTCGCCGGGCTCCAGCGAGTTGGTCTTGATCTTGCGCACCAGCTTGAGCAGCTTCTTTTCCGGCACGAACAGCGGGATGGTGTTGTTGTAGCTCTTGGACATCTTGCGACCGTCGAGGCCACCCAATACCTGGACCCGCTCGTCCACCACTGCCTCGGGCAGGGTGAAGAAGTCACCCTTGTAGAGATGATTGAAGCGCCCGGCCATGTCTCGGGCCATCTCGATATGCTGGATCTGGTCGCGTCCCACCGGCACCTTGTTGGCCTGGAACATCAGGATGTCGGCGGCCATCAGCACCGGATAGCCGAACAGCCCCATGGTGACACCCTTGTCCGGATCCTGGTTGCCGGCTTCGTCGTTCTCCGCCACCGCCGCCTTGTAGGCGTGGGCGCGGTTCATCAGGCCCTTGGCACAGACGCAGGACAGCATCCAGGTCAGCTCGGGAATCTCGGGGATATCGGACTGGCGATAGAAGATGGCGTTGTCGGTGTCCAGCCCCAGCGCCATCCAGGTCGCGGCGATCTCGAGGCGCGACTGCTGGACCCGCTGCGGGTCCTGACACTTGATCAGCGCGTGCAGATCGGCGAGGAAGTAGTAGGACTGCACGTTGGGATCGAGGCTGGCCTCGATCGCCGGCTTGATGGCCCCGACGTAGTTGCCCAGATGGGGGGTACCGGTGGTGGTGATACCGGTCAGCACCCGGGTCTTGTCGGAAGCGGTGGTCGTTGCGGACATGGACGGCACTCTAGTATCGGCAAATGCCCGCTATGGTAACGCCAAGGCCTGTGGATGGCGACCGGGGCGACGCCGCTGGCCGCCCCGTCGCCCATCACCCATACAATCCATCAGCCAAGTACGCTGTCCACACTGGTCACCGGCAGTGAGAAGGCGTCCCCTACGGCTTTGTAGGTCAGCTGGCCGTCATGGACATTGAGACCGGCGGCGAAGTGACGATCCTCACCGAGCGCCCGACGCCAGCCCTTGTCGGCCAGCGCCACCACAAACGGCTGGGTGGCGTTGGTCAGGGCCTGGGTCGAGGTGCGCGCCACCGCACCCGGCATGTTGGCGACACAATAGTGCACGACGCCGTCCACCACGTAGGTCGGCTCGGCATGGGTGGTGGGCCTGGAGGTCTCGAAGCAACCGCCCTGATCGATGGCCACGTCCACCAGCACCGCCCCCGGCTTCATTTCCGACAGCATGGCGCGGTTGATCAGCTTGGGCGCCGCCGCCCCCGGGACCAGCACCGCCCCGATGATCAGGTCCGATTCGCGCACCGCTTCTTCCAGTGCGTCGGCGCAGGAAAACACCGTCTTCATGCGCCCCTGGTAGCGATCATCCAGGGTCTCGAGGCGCGGGATCGACTTGTCCAGCACGCTGACATCGGCGCCCAGCCCCAACGCCATGCGGGCGGCGTTCTCGCCGACCACGCCACCGCCGATCACGGTAACCTTGGCAGGCGGCACCCCAGGCACCCCGGGCAGCAATACACCCGCACCGCCCTGGGCCTTTTCGAGACTGTGGGCACCGGCCTGCACGGCCATGCGTCCGGCCACGGTGCTCATCGGCGCCAACAGGGGTAGTCCGCCCTGAGGCGCGGTGATGGTCTCGTAGGCGATGCAGGTCGCGCCGCTGTCCAGAAGCCCCTTGGTCAGGGTTTCTTCGGCAGCCAGATGCAGGTAGGTGAACAGGGTGTGCTGGGGGCGCAGCCGGGCCACCTCTTCGGGCTGGGGCTCCTTGACCTTGAGGATCAACTCGGCGCCATCGAACAGCGCGTCCACGTCGGCCTCGATGGTGGCACCGGCAGCCTGATAGGCCTCGTCGGCAAAACCGGCGCCCTCACCCGCACCGGCCTGCACAACCACCGCGTGGCCACGCTCGGTCAGCTCCCGCGCACCACTGGGGGTCAGGGCGACGCGGTACTCATGGTTCTTGATTTCCTTGGGGACGGCGATCTGCATGGCGACTCTCCCATCGATTCGTACAACAGATTTTTTATCGTCACCCACAGTGAAGCACAGGAATTTTTTGCCAATAAACCCCCGGCGAAAAAACGGAAAGATCAGAAAACTTCACCCTCAAAGACCTTTGAACTTTCTTCCCAGGCCCCTAAAAACAGCAAGACACACCAGGGCGTGAAGTTCTGCCCCGGAGACAACCCGATGGTAAAGGACCTCAAAGGCCTTGAGCGTCGTAGCGGTATCCGGCGCCGCGGACCGTAGTGATGCGCGAGGCGTGGTCACCGAGCTTACGCCGAACCCGCCCCACGTAGACATCGACGGTATTGGTCATGGGGTCCTCGTTGAGCCCCCAGACCGCGTTGAGGATACGTTCACGGCTCATCACCCGCCCGGCATTGCCGAGCAATAGCGCCAGCAGATCACGCTCCTTGGTCGACAACTCGACGACCTCACCGTCGACCTTCAGGCACAGCGCCTCGCGATCGAACTGCACCGGATCCTCCGCCTGAGCGCCCGGTGTCGCTCCTGCCCGTGCCCGGGCGCGTCGATGCAAGGCCTCCATGCGCGCAATCAGCTCGTCGAAGGAAAAGGGCTTGCTCAGATAATCGTCGGCTCCCTTGCGAAGCCCCACGATCTTCTCGTCGGTGGCATCCAGGGCCGTCAGCATCAGAATCGGGACCTCGTCGCCCCGTGCCCTGACTCGCGTGCACACCTCATGCCCGGACAGCCCCGGCAGCATGATGTCGAGCAGCACCACATCAAAACCGCCCTCCTTCAACAGCGACAAGGCGGTTTCACCATCACCGGCACGGGTGGCGGTCCACCCCTCGCCCTTGAGCCCGCGACACAGAAAGTCCGCGACCCTATCTTCGTCTTCCACTACCAGCACGTTCACGTCGTCGTGGACTCCTCGGCCATCCCTGGCACATCGATGTAGACGATCAGCCCGCCTCCCGGCCGGTCCTCCAGACCGGCCTCCCCTCCGTGGGCACGGGCGATAGCACGGACAATGGGTAGTCCCAGACCACTGCCCTCAGTGTAGTTGGTGGAGGCATTGGCACCGCGATAAAAGCGTTCGAACACCACCGCCTTATCGACCGCCGATACCCCCCTGCCATCGTCCTCCACCGCGATTCGCCAGCCACCACCATGACGCCACAGGCGCACCACCACCCGGGGGCCCCCGTGGACCCGGGCATTCTGAAGAAGCGCCAGCACCGACTGGCGTAGACGCAGGCGATCCACCTCCACGGGGGCAACGGTCACCTCGGTCTCAAGAGACACCAGCACCGATGACAGACTGATGACATCCTTGAGAAACCCGACCAGTTCGGTGGGTTGCGGTTGCAGGCGCAATTCGCCGCTCTCCTGCCGTGCGATGGTCAGCAGGTCGTCGATCAGAGCAGCAGTATGGCCGGCCGCCTCACGGGCACGACGCAACGCCTCGCGGTAGTCGTCCTCGTCGGGTTGGCGCGCGCGCAGTACCACGTCGCATTCGCCCTGGATGATGGTCAACGGTGTGCGCAGCTCGTGGCTGACATCGGCCAGTAGTCGACGCCGATGCCGTTCGGCCCGACGCGCTTCCTCCAGCAACCTTTCGAGTTCTCCGGTGCGATCCGCCACCGCCTCCTCCAGCGCGCTGTTCTGGCGCTCGAGCGCGCGCCGCTGGGAGTGCACGTCTGCACCCATCTGATTGAGCAGACGGCTGATGCGGCCTAATTCGTCACCGCCGGAGACCTTGATGGCATGACCGAAGGCACCCCCGTGCATACGCTCGACGCCCGCCATCAGCCTCTGAAAGCGCCGCGATACCCGCCAACGGTAGAACACCATGACCGCCACCGTCAGCACCACCGCCAGCAGCGCAAACCCGAGCGCCAGCCAGCGCGTCTGGCGGGCGCCTCGGGCCAATTCCTCGCGGGCTTCGCGCACCTCCTCGATCTCGCCCTCCAGGGCCACGTCCATCAGCTTGCGAAAGCGTTCATCAATGGCTTCATCGAGCAGCGCATAGAAACTCAACCAGCGGCTGACCGGATCGAGCTCCCGCTCCGAGTCGAGCAGCTCAGCGTAGCCGCGGATCACCTCGTCCAGCTGGTCCTCGAGCCTGGCCAGCAGTTCCAGCTCCTCGACTTCCTCGTCCCCTACCAGCTCGATCTCGGCGCCGATGATATCGCGGATCTCGCCGATATCCTGGCGCACCAGCTCCTGTAACCTGCGCTCCCCCTCACCGCCGTCCTGATCACCGATCAGCAAGGCATCTGCGTACTGCTTGAACAGCCGATAGCTGTGGGTCGACAGATTCAGGTGTGCTTCGTAGGAGTGATGCGCCAGGTTCATGCGATCGCTCAACCAGGTACTGCGCTCGACGCTCCAGTAGGCCAACACCGCTCCGGTGCAGGCCATCGTCAGCAAGACCAGGGTATAGGCGGTTACCACACTGATGATTTTCATGACCCCAGTTTACTGTTCCCGCAGACGGAAGGCGTTTTCGGATGATCCATGTTCTCCGACAGGCGCAGCAACATGCCGGCACCGCCGGTGACCGAATCAGGTAGATTGTGCACCAGGGTCGCCTGGCAGCGTGCGTCAAGCAGCGTGAACAGCTCGACGGCGTCCTTGAGCAGCGGCCACAGGTAACTGTCGACCACCACCAGATCAGGGCGCGACAGCAGCGCCTGGACCAGGGCTAACCGCAGGGACTCGCCGGGTGTCAGATTGTGCCCTGCTTCCTCGATCCGCCCATCCAGACCTCCCAGGCGAGCGATCGCAGGGCCTAGACCACACTCTCGCGCCACCCGGCCGATGTCGTCATCGTCGGGGCGCGCGGCGGCCCCCATGGTCAGCGCGCGGCGCAGGCTGCCCCTGAGCAAGGCGGGGCGATCACCGATACAGGCGATGGCCGGCTCGGTCGGCAAGCCGTCAAACCGCAGTCGCCCCGCCTCGGGTGCACGCCGCCGTGCCAGCACCGCCAGCACCCGCGACGCCAGGTCGGGATCATCGGTGGCGAGACACACCCGCTGGCCCGCGCGAATACGCAGATGCAGGGTGCAGCCACCCACCCGGAGGTGCTCCAGATCCAGCGGCACCGGCCGTCCACGTCGACGCACTCGCGGCAAGGCCTCGGTCCGCGCGAGCAGTGCCCGACACTTGTCGCGGGCGACACACCAGGCGCTGTAGCGATCCCATACGCCGATACATTCGCGCACAGGTACCACCAGGATCGCCAGCACCGACAGTGCCGCGGCGGCGTCCGCCGCCGCCAGACCAAAGCGCGCCGTAGCCCACAGCACCGCCGCTCCACCAAGCCCCAGAGAAGCGTTGGGCAGCGCACGCAGCAGCGATACCCGACGTACGCGACGCACGGCGTCCTCGGCACTGCGACGTCCCTTGCGCTCCAGGCTGGCGATTTCACGGGGCAGGCGATTCATCAACGCCAGCTCGCGGGCGATGGGAATCCGCTCCATCGCGGCAATGGCCACCCCGGCACGCCGCCTTCGCAGATCCCGATGCAGGCGGCCCAGCGCCAGACCCAGCCCGGCGGCCAGCGCCACGGCGGCGAATATGGGTAGCATGCCGGCCAGCGCCAGGACGGGATCGATCAGCCACAGGCACAGCGCCGCCATGGGAAAGACCACCGCCGCAGACACCAGCCGAGTGATGCCCATGCCGACCCAGCCCCGGGCCGCCGCCAGGTCACCGACAAAGCGCAGCGACAGCCCTCCGAGACGACGACCGGCACGCTCGGCACCGAGGGCAGCGATGGCGCGGAAGACGACGCTGCGAAGCTCCACCGCGTAGCTCTGGCCGATGGCCTCGCCCCGGACCCTGGCCAGGGCCTGGCAGGCAGCGATCACCAGCGCTGCCGCTGCCAGTATCAGCAGCGAGGTCAGCGGCAGCTGGGAGTAGGTCGAGCCGGACGTCGAACGCAGTGCGACGAAGACATCGCGGGTGGCGAAGGCCGTGGCCATCATCAGCCCAGCCTGGATGATCCCCAAGCCCACCACCAGCGCGATATGACGGCCTCTGCCACGCCCCGAGAGTTCGGGAAGCTCGCTCATGCGGCGGCACCCGTGGCAAGCCGGTTATCCTCTGTCAGGTCCTTGAGCATGGTCTGACCGAGACGCCTTCTGATGATTGGCGCCACCAGCCTCGATACCGCCTCGGGGTCACACAGCGCCTCACGCTTGACCACCGGCAGCCCGGTCTCGCCGCTGGCTTCACGGCTACCGAGCGCCGACAGACTGACCATCCCCGCCAGGGCAAAGGGCGTTTGGCCATGACGTTTGAGCACCGACACACCCCCGACCGCACCCAGCGCATCCGGAGCCGCGAACAGGATACCGTCCAGGCGCTCGATGATCGTGGAATCCGCCAGGATGGCAGCGGTCTCGTCCTGGAACACCCCGTCGGCGATTTCCACCACCACCACCTCGGCACCGCGCGCCGCCGCACCTCCGACCAGCGCCTCGAAGCCACGTTCGATGCGCTCGAGCGGACAGCGGAAGGTCGACGCCATGCCGGCATCGGTAAAGTCACTGACGGCCACCGAGGCGTCAGCGAAGGCGTTGAAGTCACCAAAGGCGCCGGTGCCGGTGGCCTTGACCCCCTCCACCGCAAAGCCCGCACGTTGGAGGCCGTGGGCCAGGCTCACCGCCGCCGTAGTCTTGCCGGCATTCATCGAAGCGCCGAACACCCCAAGCACCACTATGTCATCGGGGATACGCGCATCGGCGATGGCATAGCGGTCAATATTGATCACCTCGCCATGAAGGTCGGCGAGAAAACCCAGCGGTCGCAACTGAGTGGGGCGAGCCATCCTGGCATGTGCCGCCTCGACCTTGCCGGCGATGCCGCCACCGGCCAGCAGATCCATACGCACATCCACCTCAGCGCGGCCCATGAATTGATCCGGTGCGTAGCGATCTCCCACACACAGCACCAGCAGATCACCGGGATAGCTCTCGCTGGGACGGCCGCAGGCCAATTGGACCCGCTTGTGCTGCCCGACCTGGAGGACTTCACACAGGATCAGGTCACCGGCGCGCAAAGGATGGTCGAGACTGACCAGGGAACGGACGTCATCGCGCCTGGCGCGGCGGGTGGTAAAGGCCCACTTGGCGGTGGCGGGGACGGCGAAGGGAGTCACGGCAGCGGCACAGGTCATGGCGGTAATCCTCTGGGATGAAGGCACATCCCGAGGCTACCGTGGGCCGCTCGTTGCATCCTGTCAGGCGGGTGAGCGCGGCATTAAGCCCACATGAACACAAGCTGACAAGGCGCGAAAAAGCGCGTAGCGGATTGGCGACAGCGAACAACCGTGGCCGATAAAGGGCGCTACCCCCCTCCTTCGCCTTGCATCAGGCGCGCAAGCGCTTGCGGTTGCCAAACCTCCCGTCTCGCCGCCCAGAGGCCATCCGCCTATCCTCGAACCAGGGCGCCGGGCTAGAAAGAGTTCTGGATCCGCCTATAGCCTTCCACCAGGCTATTGTTGGTGCGCGCCACGTCTTCGGAAAACGCTGAATCCTGGACCGTTACTCGGGACAGGGTGTCCAGATCGGTCCCTGGGCCAATTCGCTCGGTGGACGGCACATAGAAGTCATCGGGAAGATCGCAACCATCCACCACGGCGTTATGCCGCACCACCGCGCCCTTGCCGATAGTGCAGTTGAACAGCACGCTGTTGAAACCGATAAAGGCGCTCTCTCCGACCACGCAGGGACCGTGCACGATGGCCCGATGCGCAATCGACGTGCGTGCACCAATGATCACCGCCGCGCCGGACTTGGAGTGGATGACGACACCGTCCTGGATATTGGAGTGGGCGCCGATGATCATCGGCTCCATCTTGCCATCGGCATCGACCTCATCGGCACGAATGACCGCGTAGGGGCCGATGAAGACGTTCTCCTCGACGATCACCCGCCCACAGAGAATGGCCGTGGGATCGACAAAGGCGCTGGGGTGGACAACCGGCAAATCACCGTAGGGATTCTTGCGAATCATTCATGCTTCCTTGGTTGTGATTCCTGCGAATCAGATAGTGATCGTCGCCCGGCGTGGTCGGCATGGGCGAATCTCGATACGACATACGCCACCGCCTTCGCTGAGCCGGTTGGATCGTCCGTGGACAAGCCCACCGCGCAGGCACTCGTCCAGACTCAGCATCGCCCCTGGGGCGGCCATCACGGTCACAAGCGGTGGATGCTTACCGGCGACGCTACTTCCGCGTCCTGGCGAAGTGATGTTCTCTCTGTTCCTGGCGCTGCTTGGCTTCGAGGCACAGACGCGCCGTGGGCCGGTGCAACAGCCGTGGCAGTCCGATGGGAACGCCGGTCTCCTCGCAGTAGCCGTACTCACCCGTCTCGACGCGCTTCAAGGCGCTGGCAATATTGCCCAGCAAGCGGGTTTCCCTGTCGGCCTGGCGAAGCTGCAGCTGAAGCTCTTCCTCCTGGGCTGCCTGGTCCAGGTCGTCGCTCGACCTTTCTCGAGCCGACATGCGCAGGCGAACCTCCTGCAACCGCTCTTCGACCAGCGCCCGTTCCTGCAGCAACCGGCATCGAAAGAACGCCAGTTGCTCACCGTTCATGTAGTCGTCGTCCGGCATCTCGAGAAGATGCGCTCCGTCATCCATCGTTGGCATCTCACCGCTCCTCCCGCCACGCCGATTGCACAAGGCGTCTGAGACCATCACACTCGCACAAAACGTTATGTTATAACATTTCTTTCGGGTGTCACAATACACCCGCAAATCCTGCCTCCCAGGGTCACCTCGCTGAGGCGGTCGTTGACCACGTCGCCGTCCACGGCCACCAGGCTGACCCTCCCGCCTCTACCTCGTGGTCCAAAGTGCTGCAGTTCTTCCATGAACCCAGGGAGTCTTTAGACGCATTCAGGAACAAAGTGCGACCTATCACACCCAGGGTCAGGACAAAAAAGCTGCCAGTATTGAGACTCGCCAACTTGACACCCAGGGAGCCAGAAAATTGCCGGGAGGGGTGGAGGCCAGCTGAGTACGCTCAGGTCGGTGTGGTCAGGTCTCTGTCGTCAGGACGTTATCGTCAGCTTTCCGCGACCAGGGCGCCGCCGTAGGCGCTGACGAATTCGGGAGGAAGACGGCGGGGACGGCCGCTTGAGAGAGCGATGCAGGCGTAGCGGGTACGTGCACGCAGCAGGGTGACACCATCCTGCGGGCGTATCAGTTGAAAGCGGCGGGTCAGGGTCAGGCGCGAGTCGCAGGCGACGATCCAGGTGGCCATGGCCAGGCGTTCGCCCTCGAAACCCGGCGCCAGATAGTCGAGTTCGTGACGGTGCACCGCCATGGCGCGATCCAGCGCCCGGTAGTGTTCCAGGGTCAGACCCAGCTGGCCGGAGTGCTCCCAGCTGGCCTGTTCCACCCAGCGCAGGTACTGGGCGTTGTTGACGTGGCCATAGTGGTCGATGGCCTCGGGCGCCACCAGGATGTCGATCACGAAGGGCCGGGGCAGATCCCAGTCGAAGGCACCCTGTTCAGCGGTCATGATCGTCCTCCTTGCGGCCACCGCAGTTCCAGCAGGTATCGAAGGCTCCTTCGAGCTCCTCGCCGCAGGCCCGGCAGCGCCAGGCGCTGTCCGGCGCTGGCTCCTCGAGCGCCTGTTTCACCAGCGCTTCGGCTCGCTCACGGTTGTGCTCGGCGACCCACACCTGGGGCTCGCACTCCAGCGGCGGCAGCTCCCCGGCGCCACCGCCGAGGGTCATGTTGCGCAGTTCGCAGGGGATCCCGGCGGCGTCGAGCAGGTTGCGCACGTGGCCCACCAGCAGGGCGTTGCCGTGGGCAAAGATCAGGGTCCAGGGAACCTCGGTCATGGTGTCTTCCTTGGCGCGGGCTTGCCCAGGCACGATGTGACACTTCCATCGCCCGAGGCAAGCCCCTGCGCCTTTTTCGGCCCAGCTAGTTCGGCCCAGCTAGTTCGGCCCAGCTAGTTCGGCCCAGCCTGTTCAGCCACGGCGAGTCACGTCGCGCCTATCTAGCTCATGCCTTGTTCAATCGCGCCTTGCTCAGTCGCGAAAGACGCGCACACCGAGCGCCTTGAGGTAGGCGGTTTCGGGGATCGCCGGGTGCACCGGGTGATCCGGCCCCTGATGGCCCTGGAACAGGATCTGTCCCTGACGATCCTGGTGACGTACCGCACCGCGCACCACGTCGACCAGGCGATCCTGTGCCAGGTGCATGGAGCAGGAGGCGGACAGCAGCAGGCCGTCGCGGCCCAGCAGGCGCATGGCGTCGCGATTGAGTCGGGCGTAGGCACGCTCGCCGTTGGCGATATCCTTGCGCCTCTTGATGAAGGCCGGCGGATCGAGCACGATCACGTCGAACTTCTCGCCGTCGGCCTTGAGCGCCGCCAGCGCCTCGAAGGCGTCGCCGTGACCCACAGCGACCCGCTCGTGCTGGCCGTTGAGCGCGGCGTTCTCGGCGACGCGATCCAGCGCCGACTCGCTGGCATCCACGCACAGCACTTCGCTGGCGCCATGGGCCGCCGCCTGCACGCCCCAGCCACCGACGTAGCTGAACAGGTCCAGCACCCGCTTGCCGGCCACCCGCTGGTTGAGCCAGGCGCGATTGATGCGGTGGTCGTAGAACCAGCCGGTCTTCTGGCCGTCGAGCACGGGGGCGGCGAACTGCACGCCGTTCTCTTCCAGCAGCACCTGCTCCGGCAGCTCGCCCTTGACCACCTCTACCACCTCGCTGAGGCCTTCCTGACGACGACCACTGGTGTCGTTGCGCAGCACCACACAGGCAGGGGACAGCACCTTGTCGAGTGCGTCGAGCAGCTCGTCCTTCACCGCTTCCATGCCGGCGGTGTTGAGCTGAACCACCAGCACCTCGGCGTAGCGGTCGATGACCAGCCCCGGCAGCAGATCGGCCTCACCATGGACCAGGCGGTAGAAGGGCTTGTCGAACAGGCTCTGGCGCAGCGCCAGGGCCTGATTCAGGCGATGCACCAGCAGCGAGCGATCCAGCCGCATGCTCGGGTCACGCGAGACGATGCGGGCGCAGATCAGCGAGTTGGGATTGACGTAGGCCAGACCCATGGGCTTGCCATTGGCGGCCTCGACGATGACCTGCTCACCGACTTCGAGCCCCTTGAGCGGCGTCTCGGCGATGTCGATCTCGTTGGAATACAGCCACAGGTGGCCGGACTTGAGGCGACGATCGGCGTTCTTTTTCAGGCGCAGCGGACGAGTCACGGTGATCACTCTCTCTACGGAAACTACATGAATAATTGGGCGAGCCCTTCAAGCATCGACAGGACTAACGTTGGCAACGAGGGCAAAACACACTGGCGCGCTGCCCCAGGGTCACGTGCTTCAGCTCACCGCCACAACGGCGGCAGGGTGCGCCGGCACGCCCATAGACGTTGAGGCGCTGGGCGAAGTAGCCGGGTTCGCCGGTGCCGCTGACGAAGTCGCGCAGGGTGGTGCCGCCCTGGGTGATGGCCGCGGCCAGCACCTCCTTGGCGGCGGCGGCCAGGCGATCGTAGCGCTCGCGTCCGATGCGTCCGGCCGCGCGGCGCGGATCGATACCGGCCAGAAACAGCGCTTCGCTGGCGTAGATATTGCCCACCCCGACGACCACGGCGTTGTCCATCAAGAACGGTTTCACCGCCGCCTGGCGCCCCCGCGACAGGGCGTACAGCCGGGCGCCGTCGAAGGCCTGCGACAACGGCTCGGGGCCTAGCCGCGACAAGCGGGTATCGTGGGCCTCGTCGTCCCGGAGCCAATCGACGAAGCCGAAACGACGCGGGTCGTGATAGCGCAGGATGACGCCGTCCTCGAGCACCAGGTCCACATGGTCGTGCTTCCTGGGCAGCTCACCGAGGCGGGCAATACGCAGGCTACCGGACATGCCCAGGTGCCACAGCAGGGTGCCCTTTTCGCGCACTCCGCCGCCGTCGTCCGCCCGGGACGCGACCGTGCAGGCACCCTCGGTGCTGGCGACCGTCTCGCCGATCTCGACGCTCTCTGCGCTCTCACCGCCCTCGCCCGACAGCACCGGCAGCAGCAGGTACTTGGCGCGACGGCGAATCTCGCCGAGGCGGGCGCCGATCAGACGATCGGCGAGATCCTCAGGCACCGGCACCCGCAGGCGCGACTGGCGCACCAGCACCTCACGGATCTCGCGCCCTTGTACGTGGGGGGCGATGCCGCGCCGGGTGGTCTCGACTTCGGGAAGCTCTGGCATGGCACACCTGGGGCCTGGGGTTAGAGCGGCGAGCAGCGAGCGACATCATGCCATCGCCCAGGGCCGCTGACAGGGACATACGCAAGAACCCGACCTCGGGGCCGGGTTCTCGGTGACAGGCGACAACTCGCCTGCGGTGGAAGCGAGATCAAGCCTTACTTGATCTTGGCTTCCTTGTACATCACGTGCTTGCGAACCACCGGATCGAACTTCTTCATTTCCATCTTGTCCGGAGTGTTACGCTTGTTCTTGTCGGTGGTGTAGAAGTGGCCGGTACCGGCGCTGGACACCAGACGAATCTTGTCACGCATGAGACTTCTCCCAGTTTGCCGCCTGGTACGCGTCGTGCACACCAGGCCAGTCATTCAAGTCGGCGGAGGCCGTTCGCTCAGGCGAACCAGTGGGCTCCCGAGGACGTCATCCTTAGATGGCGTCGCCGCGCTTACGGATATCGCTGAGCACCTCTTCGATGCCCTTCTTGTCGATGATGCGCATGCCCTTGGAGGAAACACGCAGGG
Source organism: Halomonas sp. EF61 (assembly GCF_040147045.1). Taxonomy (NCBI): domain Bacteria; kingdom Pseudomonadati; phylum Pseudomonadota; class Gammaproteobacteria; order Oceanospirillales; family Halomonadaceae; genus Halomonas; species Halomonas sp. EF61. Next base: position 465,339 of record NZ_JAMSHM010000001.1, read on the forward strand.
TCACGAAACGCTTTTCGGACTCGACCCAGAAGCGATGGCTGTGAAGGTTCGGCAAGAAACGACGACGGGTCTTGCGCTGGGAGTGTGAAACGTTGTTACCAGTCACCGGGCGCTTGCCGGTAACCTGACATACTTTGGACATGAGAGCCTCCAACCGCGTGGCGAGTTGTTCAAAACCTGTCGGGCAAACCGGGAAGGGCGAGAACCGAAGGGATGTGTCGCAGACTGGCCGCGCGGTGCCGGCGAAAGTCCGCATTCATCATGCCCTCAGCAACCTCGAGCCCTGTCATGAGCCCCGTGCTTTTGACCCAAGGGAATTCAAAGGGTGCACTTTATACCAGACCCTGCCTCCATGGGCAAGGGATACACCAACGTTCGCCAGGTCGCTCGCTCACGGCCCGTGTCGAGGTGCTCGAAACGGCTCCGCTGCGTCGACGGCGATGACGTGACGTGTTCGGGTAGAGAGTCGCCCGGCCAGGACGCGATAGGATCGAGACGATCCTCGCCCCGCCTGGGCCAGCTCTCTTTGCGCGCGGCGCATTATACCCAACCTCGCTCGGCAAATGACACCACTTCTGCGTCTCCCACCACAAAATGATCCAGTACACGGATATCGAACAGGCCCAGTGCCTCTTTCAGGCGATCGGTGATACGCCGGTCGGCATCACTGGGCTCGGCCACCCCGGAGGGATGGTTGTGGCACAGGATCAAGGCGCCCGCCCCCAGCGCCAGGGCACGTTTGGCCACCTCACGCGGGTACACCGAGGCGCTGTCCAGGGTGCCGCGAAACAGCACCTCGAAGCGGATCACCCGATGCTGGGCATCGAGAAACAGTGCGGCGAAGGCCTCGTGGTCCAGATGACGAAGCTGGGCGGAAAGAAAGGTCCTGACCCGTGCAGGAGAGTTCAGCGCCTGGCCCCGCTCCAGATGGCTCGCCAGATGACGGCGCGACATCTCCTGGGCGGCCTGCAACTGAACGAAAGTGGCAAGCCCCAGGCCACGCTGGGCACAGACCTCCTGCTGATGCGCCTCGAGCAGGGCACGCAGTCCGCCGAAGGCACCCAGTACGTCCCGCGCCAGGTCCACCGCCGAGCGTCCTGCCACCCCGACCCGCAGCACAATCGCCAGCAGCTCGGCGTCGGATAGCGCGGTGGGGCCCAGCGTCAGCAGCTTCTCGCGAGGGCGTTCGCCCTCTGGCCAGTCTCGTATCGACATCCCTGTCTCCTGCTCCGTTTCTCGTCACGCCCTGTCGTCACACCCTGTCGTCACGCCCTGTCGTCACGCCCTGTCGTCACATCCTCTCGACACGCTCTGTCATCACACCCAGCCGCCACATCCTCTTCCCACATCCTCTTCCCACATCCTCTTCCCACATCCTCTTGTCACATCCTCCCTTCACGCCCTGTCGGCGAGCGCCGACATACCCGTTGAGTCTAGTGCGGTCTGCCTGATCTGGAGCCAGGGTGCGCGGCTACGCATGATCCGGTACCGGTGGTAAGGTAGAGGGCTGACTCTGGCTGCGGACTTTTTTCATGTTGCACGCTCCCTCCTCTTCCGGTTGCGGCCTGACCGGCTCAGGCCCCGGCGGCCTGCGCCCCGGGCAGCGGGTTGTGCTGGGCATCAGCGCCGGTATTGCCGCCTACAAGAGCGCCTCCCTGGCCCGACTGCTGGTGCAGGCGGGCTGCGAGGTGCAGGTAGTGATGACAGAGGGAGCCCAGGCCTTCATCACGCCGCTGACGCTGCAGGCGCTGACCGGACGCGCGGTGCGCACCTCGCTGCTGGATCCCGACGCCGAGCTCGGCATGGGTCATATCGAACTCGCCCGCTGGGCCGACCTGATTCTGATCGCCCCCGCCACCGCCGACCTGATGGCGCGCCTGGCCCAGGGCATGGCCGACGATCTGTTGACCACCGCTTGCCTGGCCAGCGACGCCCGGCGGATGCTGGCCCCGGCGATGAACCAGGCCATGTGGCGCCATCCGGCGACCCAGCGCAACGCCGCCCGGCTGGTCGAGGATGGCTGGGCCCTGCTGGGCCCCGACCAGGGTGACCAGGCCTGTGGCGACGTCGGCCCGGGACGCATGATGGAACCGGAGGCCATTCTCGGCGCCCTGCTGGATGCCGGCTCTCCCTCCACGCCCCGGACAGCGACAAGCGTCGTGGGAGAGAAAGGCGAAGCAGTGCCCCCGGACGCAGACCTTCATGTGGTGATCACCGCCGGCCCCACCCGGGAGCCGCTGGATCCGGTGCGCTACCTGTCCAATCACAGCTCCGGCAAGATGGGTTTCGCCCTGGCCGAAGCGGCCCGGGACAGTGGCGCACGTGTCACCCTGATCGCCGGCCCCGTCAGTCTGCCGACGCCCCCGGGCGTTGCCCGCCACGACATAGAAACCGCACAAGAACTCCTCGCCACGGCCGAAGGGCTGATGGATGGCTGCGACATCTTCATCGGCTGCGCGGCGGTGGCGGACTATCGCGCCGAGGCTCCGGCCGAGCACAAGATAAAGAAGCGCGATGACGACGACGGTCTTACCCTGAAGCTGGTCAAGAATCCCGACATCATCGCCACCCTGGCTGCCCGCGATCCGCGTCCGCTGATGGTCGGCTTCGCCGCCGAGACCCGCGACGTGGTGCGCTACGCCGAGGACAAGCTCGCGCGCAAGGGGCTCGACATGATCGTCGCCAACGACGTCTCCCGGGAGGGACTCGGCTTCGGTTCGGACCGCAATGCCGCAACCCTGGTGTGGCGCGACGGCGAGTCTCTCGCCCGCCGCGAAGAGACCGACCAGGACAAGGCCAGCCTGGCCCAGGCCATCATCGCCCAGGCCCGAGCCTGCCTCGAGGCGCGACGTCAGATGGTGCGGCCGAACCCGCGCTGAGCCACGACACCACTTATTTATCAGGAAGCCTGTCTGGCTGCCGAAGACCAAGGACCTTTCATGCACGACATCGCCTCGCGCCCTCGCCTCGCCGTCAAGATCCTCGATGAACGGATCAAGGAGCGCATGCCCCGCTACGCCACCGACGGCTCGGCCGGGATGGACCTTCACGCCCTGCTCGACGCGCCGCTGACGCTGGCCCCCGGGGATTGCGAACTGGTCCGCACCGGGCTCTCGATCCATATCGCCGATCCGGGCCTGGCCGGCATGATCCTGCCCCGCTCGGGGCTTGGCCACAAACACGGCATCGTGCTCGGCAACCTGGTCGGCCTGATCGACTCCGACTACCAGGGCGAACTGATGGTGTCGGTGTGGAACCGATCGACCACCGCCTTCACCCTCGAGCCCTTCGAACGTCTGGCCCAGTACGTGCTGGTGCCGGTGGTCCAGGCCGAGCTGGAAGTGGTCGAGGACTTTTCCGAGAGCCTTCGCGGCGGCGGCGGTTTCGGCAGCTCCGGCCGCCACTGACGCCCAGGTTCGACTACCCGTTCATTCAAGCGCCACGTCAAAAGGACAGGACCCTCATATGACTCAAGTCCCCTCCACGATCTTTCGTGCCTACGATATTCGAGGCGTCGTCGACGAGACCCTGACCGAAGCCGGGGTCGAGGCGATCGGCCAGGCCATCGGCAGCGAAGCCCAGGCCCGCGGCGAATCCCGTGTAGTGGTGGCCCGCGACGGGCGACTCTCCGGCCCGCGCCTGATCAAGGCCCTGACCCGCGGCCTCACCGCCAGCGGCTGTGACGTGGTCGACATCGGCATGGTGCCGACGCCGGTGCTGTACTTTGCTACCCACACCCTGGAAGGTACCCGCTCCGGGGTCATGCTGACCGGCAGCCACAACCCGCCGGACTACAACGGCCTGAAGATGGTGCTGGGGGGCGAGACGCTCTCTGGCGAGGCGATCACCGCGCTCTACACTCGCCTTCAGAACGGCGATCTGCGCGAAGGCCAGGGCCAGGTGTCCGAGCACGATGTGCGTGACGCCTACCTGAAGCGCATCCTCGAAGACGTCTCGCTGTCGGGCTCGATCAAGGCGGTGGTGGACTGCGGCAACGGTGTGGCCGGTGAACTGGGCCCGCGCCTGGTCGAACAGCTCGGTGCCGACACCGTGCCGCTGTTCGAGGACATCGACGGCAACTTCCCCAACCACCACCCGGACCCCGGCAAGCCGGAGAACCTCAAGGACCTGATCCACGCGGTGGCCGAGCACGGCGCCGACATCGGCCTGGCCTTCGACGGTGACGGCGACCGCCTCGGCGTGATCACCCCCAAGGGGCGCCTGATCTACCCCGACCATCTGCTGATGGCGTTCGCCGAGGACATGCTCGGTCGCAATCCGGACGCCCGGGTGATCTTCGACGTCAAGTGCACCGGCAAGCTGATCGAGGTAATCGAGAAGGCCGGCGGCACGCCGGAAATGTGGCGCACCGGCCACTCCCTGATCAAGGCACGGATGAAGGAAACCGGCGCCCTGCTGGCCGGCGAGATGAGCGGCCATATCTTCTTCAAGGAACGCTGGTACGGCTTCGACGACGGCCTTTATGGTGCCGCCCGCCTGCTCGAGATCCTGTCGCGCTTCGACGGCGACGCCGACACCTTCTTCGATCGCTATCCGCAGAACCTGAGCACCCCGGAGATCAACATCGAGGTCACCGACGAGACCAAGTTCGACCTGGTCGCGCGCCTGGCCCGGGAAGGTGACTTCGGTGACGAGGGCGTCAAGACCACCCTGGACGGCATCCGCGTGGACTACCCGGATGGCTGGGGTCTGTGCCGCGCGTCCAATACCACGCCGATGCTGGTGCTGCGCTTCGAGGGTAACGACGCCGCCGCGCTGGAGCGCATTCGCACGCGCTTTGCCGAGGCGCTGGCCGACGTGGACGCCTCGCTCACCCTACCCAACTGACGTGCAGGAGACATGACGCCCATGAGCGAACAGGCACGCGATCCGCGCCTGGTGGTGGAGGTCCTCTCCGAGGCCCTCCCCTATATCCAGAAATTTTCCGGCAAGACCGTGGTGGTCAAGTATGGCGGCAACGCCATGACCGAGGACGCCCTGATCGACTCCTTCGCCCGGGACATGGTGCTGATGAAGGAAGTCGGCATCAATCCGGTGGTGGTCCACGGCGGCGGCCCCCAGATCGGTGATCTGCTGGCCAAGCTCAACATCGAGTCGCGCTTTGTCGGTGGCATGCGTGTCACCGACGCCGAGACCATGGACGTGGTCGAGATGGTGCTCGGCGGACTGGTCAACAAGGATATCGTCAACCAGATCAATCAGTGCGGCGGCAAGGCCATCGGCCTGACCGGCAAGGATGGCGCCCAGATCCGCGCGCGCCAGCTCAAGGTCGAGCACCAGAGCCCGGAAATGACGGCGCCCGAGATCATCGACATCGGCCATGTGGGCGAAGTGGAACACGTCTCCACCGACCTGATCGAAATGCTCGCCGCCCGGGATTTCATTCCCGTGATCGCCCCCATCGGGGTCGACGGCGAGGGTCGCAGCTACAATATCAATGCGGATCTGGTGGCCGGCAAGGTGGCCGAGGCGCTCGGCGCCGAGAAGCTGATGCTGCTGACCAACGTGGCCGGGTTGATGAACCGCGACGGTGAGGTGATGACGGGACTTTCCACCGCTCAGGTCGACGAATTGATCGCCGACGGCACCATCCACGGTGGTATGCTGCCGAAGATCCGCTGCGCCCTCGACGCGGTCAAGGACGGGGTCGTCAGCGCCCATATCGTCGATGGCCGGGTGCCCCACGCCACCCTGCTGGAGATCTTTACCAACGCGGGTGTCGGCACCCTGATCACCAACGAATCGCCCAACTGAAGTACCCGTACCAAGGCGATACGAAAGCGACACGATAACGACGCAAGGAAGTGCGAACCGGGCACAAGCTCCGGACGCAAGGGAACTCGCCCGCCGGCGCCCCGGCGGGCCATCAACGACAAAAGAATTCGATATCATGACGCAGGAAAAGACCCCAAGTCGGCGGGACCAGATACTGCAGGCGCTGGCCCTGATGCTGGAAGAAGACAGCGGCAAGCGCATCACCATCGCCGCCCTGGCGCGCCAGGTCGGCGTCTCGGAGGCAGCGCTCTACCGCCACTTCCCGAGCAAGGCCAGGATGTACGAGGGCCTGATCAGCTTTATCGAGGAGACCCTGTTCGAGCGCATCACGCGCATCCTCGACGAGCAGCAGGAAGCGCTGCCGCGCTGCCATCAGATCATGACCCTGGTGCTGGCCTTCACCGAAAAGAACCCGGGCCTGTCGCGGCTGTTGGGCGGCGACGTACTGACCGGCGAGACGGCGCGACTGAGGCAGCGTATCCACCAGCTGTTCGAGCGGCTGGATACCCAGTTCAAGCAGGTACTACGCGAGGCGGAGCTGCGCGAGGGTCGCCGGCTGGCGATGCCGGCCAGCGCCGGCGCCAACCTGCTGACCGCCCAGATCGAGGGACGCATCGCCCAGTACGTGCGCAGCGACTACCGCCACCGCCCCACCGAGCACTGGGAAGACCAGTGGCCGGCACTGTCGTCACACCTGCTGAGAGACAGCGCCATCCCCGCCTGAGCAAACGACGCCCGCGCGGCGGGTCACGTGGCAAGCTGCAAGACAAGGCGTCGATGGGGGAGTCAGCTCCCCCATCCCTTCGCTGCCCCTTCGGCGCCGCTCGCTGGCACGATCGACAGCGGCCTTTCGCTCGCTACCAGCTGCCGGTGTTCTCCATCGAGGCCCAGGGCTCGGCGGGTTCCAGGGCGTCGCCCTTCTGCAGCAGTTCCACTGAAATGCCGTCCGGGCTCCTGACGAAGGCCATATGGCCGTCGCGGGGGGGCCGGTTGATGGTCACGCCGTTGTCCATGAGCTTCTGACACAGGGCGTAGATGTCATCGACGCGATAGGCCAGGTGGCCAAAGTTGCGTCCGCCCTGGTACTCCTCCGGGTCCCAGTTCCAGGTCAGCTCGAGCTCCGGCGCGTTGAGCTGGCTTGAGCGTTCCTCGTCCTCTGGCGCCGCCAGGAACACCAGGGTAAAGCGTCCCTTGTCGTTGTCCTTGCGACGCACCTCCTTGAGGCCCAGCAGGTCGCAATAGAAGTGCAGAGAGGCGTCGAGGTCGCTGACACGCACCATGGTGTGTAGAAATTGCATTCGGGTCTCCTCGGAGTTCAGGGGTAGGCCGCGTCTGCTGCGCGAGCTCAAGGGTAACGGGCCACTACCTTGGCGCGGCCATCGTCGACTGTAAAGCCAAGCACCGCGTAGTCATCGAGGCGACCGGTCTCCATCCCGGGCGAGCCATGGGGCATGCCCGGCACCGCCAGACCATCGATATCCGGGGACGTCTCCAGCAGCCAGGCCACCTGCTCGGCGGGGACATGGCCCTCGATCAGGTAGCGCCTGCCGTCTTCATTGGTCAGGGTAGCGGTATGACAGGACGCCAACGCCTGGGGAACCCCCAGGCGCTGCTTGACCGCCGCCATGTCGGGGCTATCGTGAAGACGCACCTCGAAGCCGGCCTCACGCATATGCTCGGCCCAGGCGCTGCAGCAGCCGCAGTTGGGATCCTTGTGCATGTCCAGGCCGGCGGCCAGTGCGAGCGGACTGAAGACACCCATGAGAACGGCGCCCAGGGCGCGAGAAAGACGTGTCATCGCGTATGATCTCCTGACGGAAAAAAGAGAAGGACAGGCCTCAGGATCGCAGAATCGCGCCATCAAGGGTATGCCGAGTCGGTACCCTTTTTGTCCTAGCGCAGATCGGTCCCAAGGGAATCGAGACATCCTACCAACAAGAGCAAGCCGCATGAGCGAGTACTGCGACCTGGCCCCGGGGCATCCGCTGCACGGGCCCTACCATGACAGCGAATACGGGTTCCCGATCCGAGGCGAGTCCGACCTGTTCGAGCGCCTGGCACTCGAGATCAATCAGGCCGGTCTGTCGTGGCTTACGGTGCTGAAGAAGCGCGAGGGCTTCAAGCGCGCCTTCGACGGTTTCGACGTCGATCGGGTCGCCGCCTACGACGACGATGATCGGGCACGTCTGCTGGCCGACGCCGACATCATTCGTCACCGCCTGAAGATCGAAGCGGTGATCCACAACGCCCGGGTGATCCAGGCCATGCGGGAGTCCCACGGCGGCTTCCAGGCCTGGCTGGATGCCCACCACCCACGTGAGCACGCTGACTGGGTGAAGCTGTTCAAGCGTCACTTTCGCTTTACCGGGCCGGAGATCGTCAAGGAGTTCCTGATGAGCGCGGGCTACCTGGCCGGCGCCCACCGCGACGACTGCCCGGTGCAAGCCCGAGTACTGGCGGCGGCGCCACCATGGACTCGCTGACCCAGGCCGCCCTCGGCGCGGCCCTGGGCGGCGCGGTTCTGGGCCGTCACCTGGGCCGCAAGTCATTGCTCGCCGGCGCGGTGGTCGGCAGCCTGCCGGACCTGGACGTGCTGATCGACTACGGCGACGCCGTGGCCAATGTCACCTACCACCGTGGCTTCAGTCATTCGCTCTTCGTATTGACGGGGCTCTCGCTGGTGCTGGCCGGGCTAGCTCAGCGACTAGCCCAGCGACTGGCCGAGCGTCGGGCCAGACGCCCGCCCCCGGCACAGGGCCGGGGCTTGAGCTCGGGTCTGAACCCGGACTTGCAACACCTTGGCTTGTTGCGCTGGTGGCTGTTCTTCTGGCTGTGCCTGGTGACCCATCCGCTGCTGGACTCGCTGACCACCTACGGCACCCAGCTGTGGTGGCCACTCGAGGTCACCGCGCCCAGCGCCACCCCGCTGGTGTTCATCATCGACCCGGCCTACACCCTGGCCTTGCTGGTCGCGCTGGTGATCGCACTGTGGCGTGGCCATCGGCCAGCGACCTTGCAACGCGCCGCCAGCTGGGGCCTGGTGATCTCGACGCTGTACCTGCTGCTGGCGCTGGGCGCGCGCGGCTGGGTCGATGCCAGGGCCGACGAGGCGCTCGACCGAGTCGGCATGGCCGAGGCACCGCGCCTGATCCAGCCGGCGCCCTTCTCGATCCTGCTGTGGCGGGTCACCGCCGTGGACGGCGATCGCCACGCCGAGACGCTGGTCGGCCTGCTCGACGGAGATACCCGCCCGGTCGTCGAACTGTTTCGACGCGGTACCGAACTCGAGGCTGCCGCCCTGGCGCTCGACAGCGGTCGCCGCCTGGCCTGGTTCGCTGGCCCCTTTGTGCGCTACGAGGTGGAGCGCAAGGGAGACGCCGAACGTCTGCTGGCCACCGACCTGCGCCTGGGCTTTCCCGGCTTCCATCCGTTTCGCTTCGCCCTGGCGCAACGCCAGAATGGCGCCTGGCGCACCCTGGAACCGACCCTGCAACTGCCGATGAGCGCAAGCCAGCGTCCCATGGGACAATTGTTCGAGCGCATGCTGTCACCACAGCCCGCGCTGTGTGTCGCTGACTTCGTCGATTCCCGCTGGCATCTGGGCGCAGGCGACGACTGCGACGCTCGCTGACACCCGGCCGGGTGTCGGCCTCTTCCCTGAGCGACGATCACCATACGCACGCCGCCGTGGCCCTGGCCACGGCGGCGTGCGAATCAGTGTCTTCAGACCTCGGGCGCGGCTTACAGCCTGGCGACCAGCGCCTCGATCTCGGCGTGGGCAGTGGTGAGGGCCGCTTCCTTGTGTTCGTCACCCATGCTGAGCCCTTCGGCAAACACCGTCTCGACCTCATTGATGCCGATCAGGCCCAGCATATGGCGCAGGTGCGGTGTCTGGGTATCCAGAGCACTACCGGCGTACTGACCGCCTCGAGCGCCGAGCACGATGGCACGCTTGCCCTCGAGCAGCCCCACCGGGCCATCCTCGGTGTAGCGGAAGCTCTTGCCCGCGCGCAGGATACGGTCGAACCAGGCCTTGAGCTGGGAGGGAATGCCCAGGTTGTACAGTGGCGCGGCGAGCACCAGCACGTCGTGGGCCTCGAGCTCGGCGAGACGCTCATCGGAGCGTGTCGCCAGCTCGCGCTGTGCCTCGCTGCGCTCTGCGTCCGCCACCTGCCAGCTGGACAGCTCGTCGAGGCCCAGGTGTGGCAGGTCGTCGGCGACCACGTCGCGATGGGTGATCTCGATATCGTCACGCTGGCGCGCCAGGCGCTCGAAGTGGCGTGCCAGCTGGGTGGACTGGCCCTGGTCGGCGAGGATGGATGAGGTGACAAGCAGTACGCGGGTCATGGCGAGTTCCTGTGGAAGATGATGTCTGCGCACAGTTTACCGCCAATAAAATTGTCGAAAAGCGAATAAATCTCGGAATATCTTTCGATAAAAACGAATAAAGCGCCGCTCGGCGCTTTATTCGCGTGTGCTGGCTACACAAGCCAAGGACGCTTTCGTCGGCTTGCCAAGCGCGTCCACGTCGCCCCCCGTCAGGGCGCGATGCCCTGCCCACACCCCTGCAGCTGACGTCCGTTGACGTTCAAGGTGACCTGGGCCGGCCAGGGCGTGCCCGCCATATCATCGAAGCAGGCACCGGCCTCGATGCGCAGCTCGAAGGGCGCATCGGCGCGGCCGCTTTCCAGGATCACTCGACCGGCACCGTTGTCCAGGGTGGTGACGCGATAGGGCAGGCTCACTTCACGCTCGCCGTAGTCCAGACTCATGTCGATGCGCGGCACGTCATTGGCCAGTTCGAGGTGCCAGCCTGGCTCGTTGCCCCGGGCCAGGAACATCACCCCGGGCTTGTCGCTGCGCCGTAGGGAGTCGCGGCGGGTACGGGCCTCGCACTCGAGCCGACCGCGGGAGCTCTTGATCACCGCCCGATCACCAATGATATGGGCGCTGAGTTCCCCTCGCTGGTAACGCTCGCCCTGGTCCACCACCGCCTGGGGCAACTGCTCGGCACCGTGGGTGGTCCACAACCTGAGCGAATCCTCCTGGGTCGCCGAGACCATGTCCTGACTCGGCGAACAGCGCCAGCCAACGAAGGTAGCGCCATCACCGACAAAGTAGGCAGAGGGCAGTAGCGGCGCCTTCTGCTCCACCGGCGCATCGGTAAAGGAACCGCGCCGCTCCGCGCGATCGGTCTGCTCGCTGGCAGGACCGGGAGCGCTGGTAGTGGCGCACCCCACCAGTCCACTCAGCATCACGACAAGGAGGGGTGAGACGACAGCGGGACGACACATGACAGGCTCCTTCGATCACGACATCAGTACGATTCCGTGGCCCCGCCAGGTGCCGTCTGGCGTGTCCCTGTCGGGGCCTACTGGCGAAGCTTACCAGCCACATCGTCAAAAGGCGCGGCTCTGCCACCATGGGATCGCCCCCTCGCACAATCGACGAACTTTCAACCGCGCTTCCCGGCGTCATGGGCCCTCTAGTGCTGCGCGGTCGTCAGGCGTGGCGTCGACGCAGCTCCTTGGCGGCCTGGACCATATTGGCCAGCGCCGGTGTCACCTCCTCCCACTGACGGGTCTTGAGGCCGCAGTCCGGGTTGACCCACAGCCGCTCCAGCGAGATGCGCTCGGCGGCCTTTTCCATCAGCGCCACCATCCAGTCCACCTCGGGCAGGTTCGGTGAATGGATGTCGTAGACCCCCGGTCCGATCTCGTTGGGATAGTCGAAGTCACGGAAGGCGTCGAGCAACTCCATGTCGGAGCGCGAGGTCTCGATGGTGATGACGTCGGCGTCCAGCTCGGCGATGGAGGCGATGATGTCGTTGAACTCGGAGTAGCACATGTGGGTGTGGATCTGGGTCGCGTCCGCTACGCCGCTGGCCGACAGGCGGAACGCCTCCACCGCCCAGTCCAGATACTCCTGCCACTCGGCCTTTCGCAGCGGCAGACCTTCCCGCAGCGCCGGCTCGTCGATCTGGATGGCGCGAATGCCCGCCGCCTCCAGGTCACACACCTCGTCACGCAGTGCCAGGGCAATCTGGCGGCAGGTGGTCGCGCGAGGCTGGTCATCACGCACGAAGGCCCACTGCAGCATAGTCACCGGGCCGGTCAGCATGCCCTTCATCGGCGCCCCGGTCAGCGACTGGGCGTAGCGGCTCCACTCCACCGTCATCGGTGCAGGACGGCTCACGTCGCCGAACAGGATCGGTGGCTTGACGCAGCGTGACCCATAGCTCTGGACCCAGCCGAAGCGGGTGAAGGCGTAACCGTCGAGCTGCTCGCCGAAGTACTCGACCATGTCGTTACGCTCGGCCTCGCCGTGGACCAGCATGTCCAGGCCCAGCTCTTCCTGCAGCCGCACCGCCTGGGCGATCTCCTCGCGCATCCTGGTGTGGTAGTCGTCAGCGGACAGGCGTCCTGCCTTGTGGTCACGACGGGCAGCGCGAATCTCAGCGGTCTGGGGGAAGGAGCCGATGGTGGTGGTCGGAAACAGCGGCAGTCCGAGGGCGCGACGCTGCTGCTCGGCGCGCTGCAGATAGGGGCTCGGGCGCTGGCTGTCGGCCTCGCCAAGCGCCGCCAGGCGTGCACCGACCTCGGGACGATGAATGCGTGGCGACTCACGCCGCGAGGCAATCGCCTGCACGCAAGCCGCCAGCAGCGCCTCGTCTTCGGGTCGCACCCGGCCAGCGAGCAGTCTTGCCAGGGTCACGGTCTCGTCGAGCTTCTGGCGAGCGAAGGCCAGCCAGCTTCTGAACTCGGCGTCGAGCTCGGTCTCGCGCTCCAGGTCCACCGGCACATGCAGCAGCGAGCAGCTGGGGGCGATCCACAGACGCTCGCCCAGACGGCTGGCGGCGTTGGTCCACTGATCGCGCAGGGCAGCCAGGTCGGCGCGCCAGATGTTGCGTCCGTCGATGACGCCCAGCGACAGCACCTTGTGAGGCAGCAGACGGTCGACCACCGTCTCGACCTGCTGTGGGGCACGCACGGCGTCCAGGTGCAGCCCCGCCACCGGCAGATTGACCGCCAGGGTCAGGTTGTCGCCGAGGCCGCCGAAGTAGTTGGCCACCAGCAGCTTGACCCCCGACCCCTGCAGATGATGGTAGGCACGTTCGAAGGCTACCTTCCAGTCGCCGGGCAGGTCCTGGGCCAGGGCCGGCTCGTCGAGCTGCACCCACTCCACACCCAGCTTGGCGAGTCTGGCGAACACCTCGGCGTAGACCGCCAGCACACCATCGAGCAGCGCCAGACGATCGAAGGACGACTCGCCCCGCTCCTTGCCGAGCCACAGCCAGGTCAGCGGCCCGACCAGCGCCACCTTGACCGCGTGCCCCTGCTGCTGCGCCTCGACGACCTCGTCGAACAGCCGCGTGCTGGCCAGGCGGAAGTCCTGACCCTGGTGCAGTTCCGGTACCAGATAGTGGTAGTTGGTATCGAAGTACTTGGTCATCTCGCAGGCGGCAGCGGGTTCTCCGCTGGGTGCGCGGCCCCGGGCCATGCGAAAGGCGGTGTCCAGATCGACTTCACCACGCTCGAGCTCGGCCTTGGCAGCAAAACGCGCCGGCACGGCACCCAGCAGCAGCGACACGTTTAGCACCTGGTCATAGAAGGCGAAGTCGCCCACCGTCACCAGGTCCAGTCCCGCCTCGCGCTGATCCTGCCAGTGACGCTTGCGCAACTCGCGACCGGTCGCCTCCAGGCTGGCCCGATCGGCGTCGCCCTTCCAGTAGGCTTCGGTGGCGCGCTTGAGCTCGCGGTCGGCACCGATGCGGGGATACCCCAGAATATGAGAAAAAGTCATGGTGATTCACCTTGATCATGAATGATACGACGAAGTGTCGCTGGCATCCGAAGGGTGAATCAAACTAAACTTCTTAATCTTTACTATGAAAGAAGCTCACGATAATGCTCGAACTCCGTCATCTGCGCACTCTGATAGCGCTGCGCGACGCCGGCTCCCTGGTGGAGGCCGCCGAACGGGTCCACCTGACCCAGTCGGCGCTGTCCCACCAGCTCAAGGATCTGGAGGAGCGTCTGGGCGGGCCACTGTTCCTGCGCAAGACCCGGCCGGTGGAGTTCACCCGGGCCGGGCTGCGCCTCTTGAACCTGGCCGAACAGATCCTGCCCCAGGTGCGCATGGCCGAGCGTGACCTGGCGCGCCTGGCCGGCAACGAGCAGGGCCGCCTGCACATGGCGATCGAGTGTCATAGCTGCTTTCAGTGGCTGATGCCCACCGTGGATCACTTCCGCGACCATTGGCCGGAGGTCGAGATCGACATCCCCGGCGGCCACCACTTCGATCCGCTGCCGGCGCTGGCCCGCGAGCAGCTCGATCTGGTGATCACCGCCGACCCCCAACCCCTGCCCGGCGTTCACTACGAGCCGCTGTTTCGCTACGAAGGCCTGCTCGCCGTGGCGCGTCAGCATGCCCTGGCCGGGCGCTCCCACGTCTCGCCCCAGGATCTGGCCGACCTGACCCTGATCACCTACCCGGTGGAACGTTCGCGTCTGGATGTGTTCACCCAGTTCCTCGACCCGGCCGGCGTCACCCCCAGGGAGGTGCGCACCGCCGAACTGACGATCATGATGATGCAACTGGTGGCCAGCGGTCGCGGAGTCTGTGCGCTGCCCAATTGGGCACTGACCGAGTACCTGGAGCGGGACTACGTCAAGGCCGTCGCGCTCGGCGAGGATGGTGTCTGGAGCACGCTCTTCGCGGCGATCCGCGAGGACACCCGGGAAGCGCCGTGGATGGTCGACTTCCTGCGCACCGCGCGGGAGACGTCCTTTGCGGTGCTGGAAGGGATCAAGCCGGCCTGAGCGGGAGACGTCCTTTGCGGTACTGGAAGGGATCAAGCCGGCCTGAGCAGAAAGCATCGTCGAGGCGCTGAACGAATCAGGCCCGCCCGAAACAGGGGCCGTTCACCGGCATTCAGGTTGGCCCGCGGGCAGATTCTCAGACCCGGCGGGGGATGATCAGCGAGAAGCGCGCGCCCTTCAGGCCGGGACTCTCGTCCACGCTGACGGTGCCGCCGTGCCAGGCCATCACCTTCTGCACGATGGACAGCCCCAGCCCGTAGCCGCCGGAGCGGCGGGTTCGGCTGTCGTCCAGGCGGGCGAAGGGCTTGAAGATATCCTGGCGTGCCTCCGGCGGAACCCCTTCCCCATCGTCCTCCACGTCGACCCTCACCTGGTTGGGTTCGTCGAGCAGGCTGACCTTGACCCGGGTGCGGGCGTGGCGGCAGGCGTTGGCCACCAGGTTCTGGGTGGCCCGTTGCAGATAGCGGGAATCGGCGTGGACCTCGATCTCCGGCCCCGCGGTCAGACGCACGTCAAGATTGCCGTGCAATGGCATCAGGGAGTCGATCACCCGCTCGCAGATATCACGCAGCTCCACCGGTTCGGGGGAAGCTTCGACACCGTGGATGGTCTCGCTGTCGAGGCGCGCATAGGTGAGGATTTCGTCGATCAGATCGTCGAGTTCATCGATGTCGCTGTCGACCCCCTGCAACTGGCGCCTGACCAGGGCATCCTCGGACATGTCCTCGACCATCTGCACCGCAAAGCGAATCCTCGCCACCGGCGTCCTGAGTTCGTGGGACACAGCGCGGATCATGTCCTGCTGGGCCCGCAACAGCGACTGCACCTGGGAGGCCATGCCGTTGAAGGCCATGCCGACACGCCCGAGAAAGTCGCCGCTCTCGACCTTGACCCGGGTATCGAGGCGACCGCTGGCAAGCCGGGTGGCGGCCATCTCGAGTCGCGCCATGCGCGCCTCGATACCCCGCACGATCAGGTAGATGACGATCGCCAGTGCGCCCATCAGCAGCACCAGCATCGACGCCAACAGCGCCGGCGGAAGCGCCTCGTAGCTGGCCATCGGCCCTACCGTCAGCCAGAAGGGGGCTTCGCCGGGCGGCGTCACCTGCATGAACAGCACCACCGACCAGTGCTCGGGCAGTAGCTGCATCATCACCTCGCCACCGGCCAGGCGGTTGCGCTGACGTGGCTCGAGGATATCCGGAGGGGACTGGCTGATCGATACCGGCAGATCGCCACGGGTCATGCTGTCGATGCTCGCCTGGCGCGCCCCCGCCGGCAGGCTGGCGAGCCATTCCCCGCTGAGCTGGGTCAGGCCCCGCAACTGGCGCTCCGACATGCCGGACAGCGACACCTGCAGGACCGCGCCACCGGCGGGCATCAGCCGCCAGAAGCGCCACTCATGGGGACTGTCACGCCCGACCAGCACGCCGCCGCGCTGCAGTCGAAGACGGGTGAAGTAGCTCGGCGACAGCGACGACAGGGGCACGATCGACATCGACATGTCCAGCGCCTCGGACTTCTCGGCCATCCACTCACGCCGCTCGCCCCGCGGCATGCTGTCGATCATCGTCGCCAACAGGTGCATGGGCGCCTCGGCCAGCTGTTCGCGATAGTGCTCGATGCGCACCTTGTCGATCAGCGTCATGCCCACCATCGCCACGCCGAGCGCCAGCACCAGGGTCGCCGCCAGCATGACGTAGACCCGCAGGAAGGTACTGTCGGCCAGGGCGCGACGCATGGGTTCAGCTGTCCTTCACGAACAGATAGCCCTTGCTCCTGACCGTCTTGATGCGGTGCGGATGATGGGGGTCATCGCCTATCTTGGGCCGAATCCGCGACACCCGCACGTCGATGGAGCGGTCCTGGCCGTCGTAGCGGATGCCACGCAACTGGGAAAAGATTTCTTCGCGGGTCAGCACCCGACCGGCGTGGCTGGCCAGCAGCCACAAAAGGTCGAACTCGGCGCTGGTCAGATCGATACGCTCGCCCTTGAGCCAGGCCTCGCGGGTGGCGTTGTCGATTTCCAGGTCCTGGAACGTCAAGCGGCTTTCGCCACTGACCTCGGCTCCGTCAAGACGACGCAGCAGGGCACGCATGCGTGCCAGCAGTACCCTCGGCTGCACCGGCTTCGGCACATAATCGTCGGCGCCCATCTCGAGCCCCAGGACCTGATCCATGTCGTCGGTCCGCGCGGTCAGCATCAGGATCGGACCACCGTAGTCGCTGCGAACTCGACGACAGATCGACAGGCCATCCTCGCCCGGCAGCATCAGATCCAGAATCACCAGATCCGGCTGCAGCGACAGAATACGATCGACGCCGCGACCGCCGTCATCCTCCAGGCTCACCCGGAAGCCGTTGGCTTCGAGGTAGTCCCGCGTCAGACCAGCGAGACGCTCATCATCTTCGATGATAAGTACGTGATCCTGTTCTCGTTGCTCTGAACGTTCTTCCATAGGGGGTCTCATTCCTTTTGGCGAATGCCGGGCATTATCCAACCTGGCCGAATGACTGGTGCTGAGCAATGTCACACGCGATAACACAAGGATACCCGAATTTTGCGCTGTCGCCTGCCCTCGCCCGGATGCGCATCAAGGCCGCCACCACGGCGTCCACGTCGGTTGTGCCCAGTTGCCCCCTTGATGACCACACCTCATCCACAGACTTATCCACTTGATGACGGGCAAGAAGCACACTATCTTGTGTCCGAACATCCAGAGAGACACCACATCATGTGTCTCTAGCAATATCACAGAAGCCTGTCAACTGCCTCTTTCTCGCAGTTGGTCACGCCTGTTTTCACGACTTTTTTACCTCATAGGGAGCCTCGGCGCCATGGATACCCTCGCTAGCCCGGACCGACCGTCCGTCTCCGTCACCGCCCCCGACACGCTGCGCGTGATCAAGCGCACCGGGGACGTGGTGCCCTTCGACGCCGGCAAGATCGCCGTGGCCATCAGCAAGGCATTCATCGCCGTCGAGGGGGACAATGCCGCCACCTCTAGCCGGGTCCGTGACTTCGTCAAGGAATCCGCCGAGGCCATCGAGCAGACCTTTGCCCGTCGCCTGGCCGACGGTGGCACCGTGCACATCGAGGATATTCAGGACCAGGTCGAGCTGGCGCTGATGCGCAGCGGCGAGCAGAAGGTCGCCCGCGCCTACGTGCTGTACCGCGAGGAACACGCCCGCGCCCGCGAGGAAAGCGGCATCGAGAAGCCGCACCCGACCCTCAACGTCACCGCCGCCGACGGCAGTCGTCGTCCGCTGGACCTGGGGCGTATCGAGACCCTGGTGTTCGACGCCTGCGAAGGCCTCGAGAACGTCGACCCCAACAAGATCGTCCAGGACTCGCTGAAGAACCTGTACGACGGCGTGACCATCGATGGCGTGTCCCAGGCGCTGATGATGACCGCCCGCACCCTGGTCGAGAAGGACCCGAACTACACCTACGTCACCGCTCGTCTGCTGCAGGACAACCTGCGCCGCGAGGCGCTGTCGTTCCTCGACGTGGCCGAGGACGCCACCTACGGCGACATGGCCGAGCTCTACAAGCCGGCCTTCGTGCGCTACGTCGAGCGCGGCATCGAGTTCGAACAGCTCGACCCCGAGCTTGCCAACTTCGACCTGGAACGTCTGGGCGAGGCGCTCGACCACAGCCGCGACAACCAGTTCACCTACCTGGGCCTGCAGACCCTGTACGACCGCTACTTCATCCACCGCGATGACGTGCGCTACGAGCTGCCCCAGGTGATGTTCATGCGTGTGGCCATGGGCCTTGCGCTGAACGAGGACGACCGCGAGACGCGGGCCATCGAGTTCTACGAGCTGCTCTCCAGCTTCGACTACATGGCCTCCACCCCGACCCTGTTCAACGCGGGCACCGTGCGCAGCCAGCTCTCCAGCTGCTACCTGACCACCGTGCCGGATGACCTCGAGAGCATCTACGGCGCGATCCGCGACAACGCCATGCTGTCCAAGTGGGCCGGCGGTCTCGGCAACGACTGGACCCCGGTGCGTGCGCTCGGCTCCTACATCAAGGGCACCAACGGCAAGTCCCAGGGTGTGGTCCCCTTCCTCAAGGTGGTCAACGACACCGCCGTCGCGGTCAACCAGGGCGGCAAGCGCAAGGGTGCAGTCTGCGCCTACCTCGAGACCTGGCACCTGGATGTCGAGGAATTCCTCGAGCTGCGCAAGAACACCGGCGATGACCGTCGTCGTACCCATGACATGAACACCGCCAACTGGGTGCCGGACCTGTTCATGAAGCGGGTGTTCAATGACGAGGAGTGGACCCTGTTCTCGCCGTCCACCTGCCCGGACCTGCATGACCTGTACGGCGTGGCCTTCGAGAAGCGCTATGCCGAGTACGAGGAGATGACCCGCAACGGTCAGCTCAAGCTGTTCAAGCGGGTCAAGGCCAAGGACCTGTGGCGCAAGATGCTGTCGATGCTGTTCGAGACCGGCCATCCCTGGATCACCTTCAAGGATGCCTGCAACATTCGCAGCCCCCAGAGCCATGCCGGCGTGGTCCACAGCTCCAACCTGTGCACCGAGATCACCCTCAACACCTCGCCCGACGAGATCGCGGTGTGCAACCTGGGCTCGATCAACCTGGCGCAGCACGTGGTCGACGGCGAGCTCGACAACGACAAGCTCAAGAAGACCGTGCGCACCGCGGTGCGGATGCTCGACAACGTCATCGACATCAACTATTACGCGGTGCCCCAGGCGCGCAACTCCAACTTCAAGCACCGCCCGGTGGGCCTTGGCCTGATGGGCTTCCAGGACGCGCTGTACGCCCAGGGCATCGCCTACGCCAGCGGCGAGGCGGTGGCCTTTGCCGACCGCTCCATGGAGCTGATCAGCTACCACGCCATCGAGGCCTCCAGCGACCTGGCCGCCGAGCGCGGACGCTACGAGAGCTTCGAGGGCTCGCTGTGGAGCCAGGGCGTGCTGCCGATCGACTCGGTCGACAAGCTCAAGGCCGAGCGTGGCGAGCAGTACATCGAGGTCGACACCAGCCAGACCCAGGACTGGGATCGCATCCGTGACAAGGTGCGCAGCCAGGGCATGCGCAACTCCAACGTGATGGCCATCGCCCCCACCGCGACCATCTCGAACATCTGCGGCGTGACCCAGTCGATCGAGCCGACCTATCAGAACCTGTTCGTGAAATCGAACCTGTCCGGCGAGTTCACCGTGGTCAACTCCTGGATGGTCAACGACCTCAAGGAACGCGGCCTGTGGGACGAGGTCATGATCAACGACCTCAAGTACTACGACGGCAGCGTCCAGCCCATCGACCGCATCCCGGACGACCTCAAGGCCAAGTACGCCACCGCCTTCGAGGTCGAGCCCAAGTGGCTGGTCGAAGCCGCCGCACGGCGCCAGAAGTGGATCGACCAGGCCCAGTCGCTGAACCTCTACATTCAGGGCGTGTCCGGCAAGAAGCTCGACGTGACCTACCGCATGGCGTGGTTCCGTGGCCTCAAGACCACCTACTACCTGCGCGCCCTCGGCGCCACCTCGGTGGAGAAGTCCACGGTGGACCGCGGCAAGCTCAACGCCGTCTCCAACGGTACCGCACCCCAGGCGTCTGCACCGGCGGCGGCACCCGCAGCCGAGGAGCCCCGCGGCATCGAGGACTTCCTCAAGGGCAAGGGTGGCCAGCGTCCGCCGTCCGCCGGGGAAATCGACGAGCTGGGCTGCGAGGCCTGCCAGTAACACCGGCGACAACGCCATGACGGACGAGCGGGCCAGGCCCGCACACCTCGCCCCGGCACCGCCGGGGCCACCAGACAACCCCACGCCGACGCCAGGCGCGTCGGCCGATCAGATGATCGGGAGACCGCAACAATGCTGAACTGGGACGAGTTCCACGAGGACGACACCGCCACCGCAGAAGTACCTGAGCCGAAGAAGGCACCCGAGCCGACCCCGGCCCCGGCTGCCGAGGCGACGGATGAGGTGCGCGAAAGCGCCGGCAACTACCAGGCTGCCGACCAGGACCGCATGGCCCGGGCACGCAAGTCGCTGGAAGAGCTCGACGTGGCCGCCGGCCTCGAGGAACTCGAGATGGGCGCCGCCCGGATCGAGGTCGACGACAAGAAGATGATCAACGCCCGTGCGGACCTGAACCAGCTGGTGCCGTTCAAGTACGAGTGGGCCTGGCAGAAGTACCTGGACGGCAGTGCCAACCACTGGATGCCCCAGGAAGTGAACATGAACGCGGACATCGCGCTGTGGAAGAGCAACGACGGCCTGACCGCCGACGAGCGCCGCATCGTCGAACGTTCACTGGGCTACTTCTCCACCGCCGACTCGCTTGTCGCCAACAACCTGGTGCTGGCGCTGTATCGCCTGATCACCAACCCGGAGTGCCGCCAGTACCTGCTGCGCCAGGCCTTCGAGGAAGCGATCCACACCCACGCCTACCAGTACTGCGTGGAGTCGCTGGGCATGGATGAGGGCGAAGTCTTCAACATGTACCGAGAGGTCCCGTCGGTCGCCGCCAAGTCCGCCTGGAGCCTCAAGCACACCCAGTCGCTGGCGCGTCCTGACTTCCAGACCGGCACCGTCGAGACCGACCAGGAGCTGCTGCGTAACCTGATCGCCTTCTACTGTGTCACCGAAGGCATCTTCTTCTACTGCGGTTTCAGCCAGATCCTGTCCATGGGCCGGCGCAACAAGATGACCGGCGTGGCCGAGCAGTTCCAGTACATCCTGCGCGACGAGTCGATGCACCTGAATTTCGGCGTCGACATGATCAACCAGATCAAGATCGAGAACCCGCAGCTGTGGACGCCGGAGTTCCAGGACGAGGTCACCCAGATGATCCTCGAGGGCACCGAGCTCGAGATCAGCTACGCCCGCGACACCATGCCCCGCGGCGTGCTGGGCATGAACGCGGCGATCATGGAGGAGTACCTGCACTTCATCTGCAACCGTCGCCTGGCCCAGATCGGCCTGAAGGAGCAGTTCCCGGGTGCCCAGAACCCCTTCCCGTGGATGAGCGAAATCATCGATCTGCGCAAGGAGAAGAACTTCTTCGAGACCCGCGTCACCGAGTATCAGGTCGGCGGCGCGCTGAGCTGGGATTGATCGAGACGACGCCCGGGCCTGACGGCTCGGGCGTCTTTCCTTCACTCCACCGACAACCCCACCAGGGAATGGCGACACCACCAATGTTCTGACGTGATTTCAGGAGGGCAACAGCATGGCTGTTTCCAATGGAAGACCCCAGCAGCATGACACCCGCGCCTGGCAGTCCGCCCTGGACCGGGCTCTGGCCGCCCACGGCGGCGAACGCGCCCTGGCCCGCTACGACCACCTGGCCCACGCCTTTCCTTCCCCCGAGTACGATCCCCGCGACGAGCACCACCCGCACCTCAACCTGGACGCCTTGAAGCGCTGGGCGCTATATCGCGGCTGGCGGGCGCAGCCCGATACCGACCGCATGAGCACGGCCAGTACCCCACCGATCTGCTTTACCCGCTTGTCGCGCCATCGCGTCAGGAGTCATTGACGACGGCCTCACTGGCATAAAAATGCGCAAGGCCCGTCACCGGGCCTTGCGTGTATCGAGCGCTCTGCCGGCGTCGTCGGCGTCTTCAGACAAGCCCTAGCGGCTGACCAGCAACCTCGCCTTGGGCTCCACCCTGATCACATCCTGCAGCGCACTGCGCATGGCCTCGCCGGAGCACGCCGCCGCGCGGCAGAACTGCAGCGCGATTTCATCATCGTGGGCCCTGCCGACCAGGGCGTCGCGGCAGCCGTCGTCACACAGCCGCTCGGCGAGATCCTCGGGGTTCACCCCTCGGGGCAGTCGAAAACGTAGTTCGAAATCGTGTTCTTTCATGACTGGCGTCCTCCTTGAAGACCGACGTTATTGTCGAACGCCGAGGCCAGTTTGAAAGACGCGCTTGAGGCTCCCTATTGTCCCAAGGATACAGTCGCCCGGCTGGGTATCAGTCCGACGCCCGGGACGACCTTCTACGCCCAATCCAGCCGCTGCCGATCAGCATCCCAAGGGTGATCAGCACCGCCGCCCCGGCAAGCCACAGGGTAGGCGCGGCGAAGCCGGTCACCACCAGCACCAGGGTCGACAGCAGCGGCGTGAAGTAGGCCAGCAGACCCAGCAGCCGCAGGTCCCCCTGCTTGACCCCGATATCCCAGGTAAAGAAGGCGCTGCCCACCGGTCCCAGGCCGAGAGCGATGACACCGAACCAGGCGCTGCCCTGGGGCCAGCGGCCGGGTTCGAAGGCCAGATGACACGCTGCCGCCAGTATCGCGGTGACCAGACAGAAGCCCCCCACCGCGGCGGTGGGTACCGTGCGGGTGGCCCGGGACAGCACCGAATAGCCACTCCAGACGAAGGCACAGGCGAAGGCGGCGGCGTAGCCCAGGAGGCTACCGCCGGCGTCGACGTCTCCGCCGATCAACAGCACCGCCCCGCCGAAACCGAGCAGGCTGCCGACCACGTGAAACCCGCGCAGGCGCTCGCCGGGCAGCAGAGCGACAAACAGCACGATCAACAGCGGCCAGAGATAGCTGATCAGGCCGGCGTTGGCCGGCGGCGCGTTCTGCTGGGCGATAAAGTAGAGGGCGTGGTAGCCGAACAGCCCGCCGACGCCCAGCGCCCAGACCAGTGGCGGCTGGCGCATCGGCGCCAGCACCGCCTCGCCGCGCAGGCACTGATAGACCACAAAGCACACAAAGGCCACGCCGAACGCCAGAGCGGTGAGCAGAAACGGTGGCACGGGCCCCGACAACTGGGTAAAGAGGGCCAGCATGGCCCAATTGAGCACCGTGGTGGCACCGATCCAGGTGGCGCGCCTACGCGAGATGTCGACCGCATCGGAGGATGCCCCCGCCTGGGCAGAGGAAGAAGATGAAGAAGAGGAAGATGAGGAAGAGCGCATAAAGACCTCCAGAGCACCGAGGTCTCGAGTGTGGGCCAGCCGCCCACACTAGGTCTTGTACGATTCTGACCTGTAGTGCCTGGCGGTTGCGGCTTGACGCCGCCAGGCGCCGGGAGAAACGTCATGGGCCTCGCGGAAGACGCGGGAAAAGTGGGCGGCGTCGTGGAACCCGCAGACCAGCGCGACCTCGCTGAGGGCCATGGCCGAGCCGGAACGAGTCCGGGCGACCAGCAACTGTCGCGCCAGGGCCAGCCGCTCACGACGCAGCCAGATCGCTGGCGGCACCCCGAGCAGCTCACGAAACTGACGGGCGAAGACCGCCTCGGACAGGTGGCACAGCGCCGCCATCTCCTTGACGCGCCAGGGGTGGGCCAGCTCGCCGCGTAGCCTTGGCAGCAGCTGGAGCAGACGCAGACGCGGCGCCGGGAGCGGCCTGCCGCGCCCTTCATCCAGCGCGTGCTGCAGGCGGGAAAGCCACCGGGCCAGCGCCTCGACGCCGGCGCCCGGGGCAGGCGCGGCCTCGACCAGGCTCGCCGGCGCGCGATAGCCCCTCGCTCGCTCGTTTTCGAAGATCCCCTCCACCCCCAGGGCCTGGCACCAGGCCACCGGCAGGTCAAGCACCAGAATGTCGTTGGCCCCCGGCGCGAGATAGTGGTGAGTCTCGCCGCTGGGGACCGGGGCCAGTACGCCCGGCCCTACGCGCAGACCACGTCCGCCAACGTCCAGTTCCACCATGCCGCCGCGGCCCAGCAACAGCTGCTGAAAGTCGTGGCGGTCACTCAACACTCGGTCTGGATAGTGTCGATGTTCGATCAGGGGGGCGTGGGTGCTCATCGGTCTAGCCCCGCACTCGCTGCGCAGGCAATGGTCGCTTCCCTTGATGCAGGTCAAATGTGATTTGATGGCAAAAGATATATGCTCTCATTTACAACCTCATCAGGCTCTGGTAGTGATGAGGACTATCGGAGGTCCTCTCCATGGAACATGCAGGAGGTCCGTCATGGCGACATCCAAGAGTGTCATCAAGCGAGTCTACGTTCCCACCCACGTCAAGACGCTGCCCAATGGCGAGCGCGTCAAGATCCCCGGCCACTATAAACAAAAGGCGCCCGGCGACTGAACAGAGCGCCAGCCTCTGTCCTGCGCCAGTCAGATCGAGGACGGCTCCCTGCACACCCGCCACCAGCCAAGCCCCACGGGGACCCCGTAAAGCAGCGCATGGACCAGCAACTCTTCGCCCAGGGCGTAGCCGTGCGACAGCCCGACGCTCAGGTTCCAGGCGCATATCGCCAGCCAGGCGAGGCTGAATATCCACATGGCGGTGTGCTGTCGCGGCTTGGGGCAGCGCCACAGCAACACCAGGACCACGACCACCCCGACGACGACAATCAACATGGTTCTCATGGGTGCCCCCTGCGTAACCTGCAATGTTGTTTTTCAGCATAGCCATGGCCGGGCGCGGCGGGACCGACGCCCGCCATCGCTCACTTCGTGCCCCCCCCTTGGGGCAAAGCCTCGGGCGCTGCGTACACCACCAGTTCGGCGGCCTGGTCTGAAGGCGCTGCACCTTGCGGCAGGACAAGCGCCACCACGTTCGCCTCGCTCCTGCCCTGGTGAGTAAGTTGGCTTGCACCCCGCGCCCCCTCGACCATTCGCTGGCGCCACAATGCCCGGCCATCATCCAGAGCGAAGGCGTAGAGCGCGACTGACCTTGTCTGGTCCGCGACGACCACCGCTGCGTCGCCGGAACTACCCGCGAGCATCATCGGCGTGGACAGGTTCGCCGTTCCGACAGGCAAAGAAAGCTCGAACGGCAAGCGCAACTCCTGGGGCAATTCGACGTCGAGGTCACCGACGGTACGACGCCAGACGATCGCCGAGCTATCGCTACCATCACTATCATCACTACCATCACTGCCGTGCAGAGCGTAAAGCGTGGACAGCTCGACCTTGACCAGCTCCCCCCAGGGAGGCGTACGGCAGGATAGCCAGGGATGACGAGGGTCGGCACCACGGGAGCCGACGCTGGCGTAGAGCGCTTGCCCATCCGGGCCGAGCCTCAGCGCCACACGGGGTGACGCCAAGGGTAGCGTCGGTCGGATCAGCCGCTCCAGCGACGCCGGCAAGGTGACTGGCCCAGCGCTGTCCCTGGCCCGCAGGCGAATACGGCAAAGCAGTTGATCCACCGGCGAAAGTCCCCACATGTCGCGTTCGCGCAGTGCCTTCGGGTCAGAGGGCGGGGTTCGCCAGGTCTCTGCCGACAGCGGCGGTGGTGGCATCAGGTCGAGCGACGCCAGGGTCTCCCCGCTGGGCATGTCCAGCATCAACAGCCGGCCCTCGCTCGTCGCCACCACCGCGGCCTGGGGTCGATCGTCCAGGCTGACCATGACAACATCCTTTGCTGCCGCCGACGCTGTGATCGCCGCATCGACAGGCATGGGGGCAAGATCCAGCGCTCGCGTCCATAGCGGTTCACCGGTGGTCACCTCCAGCGCCGTCACCCGGCCCCCCGGGCCCTGCTCACTCTCATCTCGGGTGTTGTCGCGGCGCTCGGCCCCAGAGGCAGCAGGGTCAGCAGGGTCAGCAGGGACAGCCACCATCAGCAGGCCCTGGGTCTCATCGACGGCGACGATCCGAAGGTTGTCGGCGCCTGGCGTCTCGGGCCGCCAGCGCCAGATGCGATCGCCGGTGGCGATGTCCAGCGCCACCACCTCGGGGCCGAACCCCGTCAGCAGTACCAGTCGCGAGGTGACCTGGATGCCAGCGGTTCCCTTCAGCACCTCGGCGGATGTGTCGGCACTTACGTCAGCCGCGTCAGCCGCGTCAGCCACGTCAGCCACTTCGGCCAGGTCGACCTGGCCGTCGGTGCCGAAACTCTCGCAGTGTCTGCCGGTGTCGGCATCCAGCGCCAGCAAGCGCCGATCTCGGGTGACAACGAACAGCCGCTGCGGACAGACCAGATCGCTTTCCGCGACCCCCTCTTCCCCGGCACCTTCATGGGTCGCCGACATTTCCAGGGGATCCGGCTCGCCCTCCCCGGGGGTCGGCGCAAAGACGCCCTCGACCATATCCTGCGTTCGCTCAGCGGCATCGTGATAGGCAAGCGTGCGACAGGGCCCCAGCGGCTCGACATTGTCCTCGTTGCCCTTTCCATCGCTGTTCGGGTGCCCGTCGCTGTTCGAGTGCGACCAAAGACGCTCGCCGGTAGCGACCATGCGGGCTTCGATACCGCTCGAGGTGCAGACAATCAATCTGTCGTCGATGATGACCAGAGGGAAGGCGGTGGCCAAGTGGCTCTCTGTCTCTCCCTCTGCCTCTGCCTCTGCCTCCGCCCTATCCTGCTCCAGCTCGAGACGCCATAGCGCATCAAGGCCAGTGGCGGACTCACCCTGGGGGTTTGCCGGGGCCTTGGGCACCGAGGAGCCAGAACTCTCGGGACGCGAAGACAAGGACGGTTCGACAGCAGGGAGAAAGGCCAGCAACAGCAGCAAGGACAAGCAAGAGAGCGTCATCAATCCCAGCGCCTGCCTACAGCAGGCGTAGGCACCGCGGGCGAACCAGGGCAACAGCAGCACCAGCCCCAGCAATGCCGGCAGGCCCAGACGCGGCAGCAGGCGCCAGGCGTCCAGCCCCACTTCCCACAGTGCCCAGCCAAGGGTTGCTCCAAGCAGTAAAGCGTAAAGCCCCGGGGCGAGGCGCCATCGTGCCATCAGGCCGCATCCCGTCAGCGCCAGCCCCCCCGCTGCCAGCACGTAGTACGCCGAGCCACCCAGCGCCAGCAGGTAGCCCCCGGCGGCCAGTGCAACCAACGCTGTCGCCAGCACCAACAGGCCAAGCAGTCGTGCTGGCCACCTTGCGGCACGCCTGTCATCCATCGCCTTACCTCCGGCATCCTTGACTTCGAGTCGGGCCAGCTCGACGCTCTTGCCCATCCTGCCGCTCTTGCCGCTCTCGCCGCTCTTGCTACTGGGGCGCAGCTCCATGCTACAAGGGGTAGACTACCCTTCGGTACGGGGCGGCCCTGACCGCCTGGAACAGGATAGAAGCTGCCAGATGCCACTGCGACTCCCGCAGCGTCGCTCAGTGCCGAATCGCGCTGTCGACCTTCCCGCCTCCCGCAATAGTGACACCATAGACTCATCATCCATGCACCAGGGGACACCTCCATGAATCTCTACGGCGATACACGCTCGGGAAACTGCTACAAGATCAAGCTGCTGGCATCGCTGCTGGACATTCGCATGGTGTGGATAGGCATCGACATCCTGGCCGGGGACACCCGCGAAGAAGACTTCCTGGGCCGCAACCCCAACGGCAAGATCCCCCTGCTCGAGCTGGATGATGGACGCTTTCTGGCGGAATCCAACGCTATCCTCCACTACCTGGCCAGCGGCAGTGAGTGGCTGCCCGAGGATCGTTACCGCCATGCCAAGGTGCTGCAGTGGCAATACTTCGAACAGTACAGTCATGAGCCCTACATCGCCGTGGCGCGCTTCATCTCGCTCTACCTCGGATTGCCGGAGGACCGGCGGGCCGAATTCGATGCCAAGCAGCAAGGCGGCTACAAGGCGCTCGGCGTCATGGAGCATCAGCTGGAGGCTACGCCCTTTCTGGTGGGCGAGCACCCCACCATCGCCGACATCTCGCTCTACGCCTACACCCATGTGGCCCACGAGGGCGGCTTCGATCTCGGCGCCTTTCCCGGCATTCGTGCCTGGATCCAGCGTATCCAGGCACTGCCAGGCTATGTCGCCCTCGGTGAGGACAGCCTCTCGTCCGAATGAGCAGAAGCCCCCGCTGCGGCCCACGGCGCTAAAGGTGGCGTGACGCCGGGGGCTGTCCAGCACCGCGAACCAGCCCCCGGCACCAGCACACCGCAGCAAAGCTCCGCCTCAGAGCCCTGCATCAGAGCCCTGTAACAGAGCCCTCCTGCAACAGAGCCCACGCTGCCATCGGCATAACATGCATGCCGGTGACATCAGGTATGCTATGGGGCCCACCCACGAGCCGCCCTGGAGACCCGACCTTGGCCACCGCGCTGCTTCTCAACGTCTTGATCTTTCTCACTGCGGCGGTGCTGGTGGTCCCGATCATCAAACGCCTTGGCCTGGGGGAAGTGCTCGGCTACCTGATCGCCGGCGTGCTGATCGGTCCCTCGGCCCTCGGCCTGGTACCGGACGCCGAAGGGGTACTGCAGTTTTCGCAGGTCGGTATCGTCTTTCTGCTGTTCGTCATCGGCCTGGAGCTGAAACCGGCGCGGCTCAAGCTGATGCGCAAGGCGGTGTTCGGCTTTGGCAGCCTGCAGGTGGCCATCACAACCCTGGTGCTGGGGCTGACCGCCCTGGCACTGGGCCTTCCGCCGGTGGCGGCGGCGGTGGTGGGCTTCAGTCTGGGGCTTTGCTCTACGCCGCTGGTACTGCACCTGCTGGGCGAGCGCCAGGAACTCAACAGCCGCCACGGACGCCATGCCTTTGCGCTGCTGCTGTTCCAGGACATGGCGGCCATTCCGGTACTGGCGGTGATTCCGATCCTTGCCGCCGACTCGCTGGTCAGCGGCGGCATGACTGCGGTGCTCAAGGAAGTCGCCATCGCCGTCGTCGCGTTCACCGGTCTGATCTTTGGCGGGCGCAAGCTGCTGCCGCCGCTGTTCCGCCTGGCCGCGGCCACCGACAGCCGCGAAGTGTTCGCCGGCATGTCGTTGCTGGTACTGATCGGTGCCGCCCTGCTGATGGAGCTTGCCGGACTGTCCATGGCACTTGGCGCCTTTATCGCCGGTATCCTGCTGGCCGATTCCGAGTATCGCCACAGCATCGAGGCCGACATCGAACCGTTTCGCGGTCTGCTGCTGGGGCTATTCTTCATGGCGGTGGGCATGACCGCCAAGGTCGGCCTGCTGGCACAGTCCCCTGGGCTGGTGCTGGGGCTGACCGCACTGCTGCTGCTGGCCAAGGGCGCCAGCCTGATGATCGCCGCTCGGGTCTACCGCTGCGGCTGGCGCGAGACCACCACCCTCGGCGTGCTGTTGTCACAGGGCGGAGAATTCGCCTTCGTGCTGTTGACCGCCGCGGGTTCCGCCGCCTTGCTGGCGCAGGACCTCGTGCACGTTCTGGTGCTGGTAGTGTCGCTGTCCATGGCCGCCACCCCGATCCTGTTTCTGGGCCACGAACGGCTGGTGCGGCCATTGTTCAAGAAGCCTCGGCCCAAGCGTGACTTCGATGCCATGGACGATGATTCGCCACGCATCATTCTGGTCGGCTTCGGTCGCTTCGGTCAGATCATGGGGCGTGCGCTTCAAGGGCTCGAGATCCCCTACACCGTCCTCGACATCAATGCCGACCACGTCGACTTCGTGCGTCGCTACGGCAACAAGGTGTACTACGGCGACGCTACCCGACTGGACCTGCTGGATGCCGCCGGCGCGCGTCATGCCCAGGTGCTGGTGGTCGCGGTCGGCGATCCGGATATCTCGATGCGCATCATCCATCGCGCCAGCAAGCGCTTCCCCCACCTCAAGATCTATGCACGTGCCCGAGATCGTCACCATGCCCAACTGCTGATGCGTGCCAAGGTTGGCTTTATCCTTCGTGAGCTGCTGCCGGCGAGCCTGGAAATGACCCGTGAGGTGCTGATCGGGCTCGGTGTGCCCCGCGACCAGGCCCAGCACACCATCGACACCTTCCGCCCCCACGACGAGGAGACCCTGCGGCGTCAGCTCGAGGTCTTCGGCAACGAGAAGAAGCAGATGCAGACCGTGCGACAGGCGGCCAAGGAGCTCGAGACTCTATTCGAGGCCGACGAGGACATCCTGACCCGGGTCGAGGAAATTCCCCGGCGCCAAGCCTCGGATGGCGACGACACCAAGCGCTCGGCCAACGAGTCCTGACCTCCGGCCCTCATGCCAGAACCTCCGGCCCTTGTGCCAGAAGTCGCTTGCACTGCCATTCACCGGCCACGTCGACGGCCAGTCTGCCCTGGCGAGGACAGAGAACGGACAAGGGCAGCGACAGGTCAGACACAGGGACGACGTCAGCGCCGGGCCGTTTCCCACCAGCGGGGCAGCCTCGCCTGCACCTCAGGTCTGGCGAAGCGATCGTCCAGCAATACCAGGGTGCCGGTATCCTGGGGCCCGCGAATGACCCGCCCGGCCGCCTGGACCACCTTGATCAGCCCGGGGATACGATAGGCGTAGTCGTCACCGCGACCGAAGCGTTGCTCGAGGCGTGTCTTCAGCGCCTCCTGGCGGGCATCGCTGGGGGGAAGTCCCAGGGTGGCGACAAAGGCACCGATCAAACGCTCGCCGGGCAGGTCGACGCCTTCGGCGAAGGCGCCTCCGAGTACCGCGAAGGCGATCCCCTCGCCCCCTGGCACAAAATCCTCCAGAAAGGCCTCTCGCTCCGCCTCGCTCATGGCGCGTCGCTGAGTGCGCTGAGGAATGTCGGGATGGGCCTCGGCCAGGGCTTCTCGCACCTGCTCCAAGTAGGCGAAGCTCGAGAAGAACGCCAGATAGTGGCCGGGACGTCGACGGTACTGCTCGCTCATGACGTCGAGTATTCCCGGCAGGGATCGCTTCCGATCGCGGTAGCGGGTAGACAGCTGCGCGCACACCCGCACCTCGAGCTGCTCGGCGACAAAAGGCGACGCGACCTCGGACCATACCGTGTCCTCGGCTAGCCCCAGCAGGTCGATCTGATAGCGTGGTGGCGCCAGGGTCGCGGAAAACAGCACGCTTGCGTGAGCCGCGGCGAAACGGGGCCGCAGGAAGTCGGCGGGCACCTGGTTGACGATGGCCAGTCGTGCCCGCCCGCGCCCGTGACGGGTGAGCTCGCACAGCGAATGATCACCGAAACGCTCCGCCAGCCGAACGAAGGCCAACGCCTCGAACAGGCAGTCGGTCAGCGCCGGCTGGGTGTCCTCCGGATGTTCGCCCAGGTGGTCGCCGATGGCACCACAGAGCCCCTGAAGGGAGCCGATCAACTCCGCCGGCAAGGCGTCGAGGGCAAACCAGCGTGGCGCTTCGCGACTGCCCGGGTCCTCTCCGCCGTGCTGACGCACAAGTGCCTGCCACTGCTTGATCACCCTGGCCAGAGGCTGGCGCAGCGCCCCCGGCGCCTCCTTTTGCAAACGAGCAAGACGGCGCTGGTCGAGGCTCGCCGAGTACATGCCACGGGCACGCTCGATCAGGTTGTGGGCTTCGTCCACCAGCACACCCAGGCGCCACTGTCGCGCCTGGGCCAAGCCGTGCAACAGCGCGCTCGAGTCGAAATAGTGATTGACGTCGCCGACCACCAGATCGCACCAGCGAGCCATCTCCTGGCCCAGGTAGTAGGGGCAGACGCGATGCTCAAGCGCCACCTGCCTGAGTCCGTCACGATCTAGCCAGCCCTGCTCCACTGCCGCCTGCCTCGCCTCCGGCAGTCGGTCGTAGAAGCCCTCAGCCAGAGGACAGCTATCTCCGTGGCAGGCCAGTTGCGGATGCTCGCAGGCCTTGTCCCGAGCGATCAGCTCCAGCGTGCGCAGCTTGCGCAGTGGGCCAGGGTCGAGCTGCGCAAGTGCCGCCAGCGCCAGCTGTCGGCCGGTGGTCTTCATGGTCAGAAAGGCGGCGCGGTCCAGCGCCTGGCGGGGCATCGCCTTGAGCAGCGGGAACAGGCTCCCCAGCGTCTTGCCGATGCCAGTCGGCGCCTCGATCAGCAGATCCCGGCCAGTGGCGACGGCCTTGTAGGTGGTCTCGGCCATCTCGCGCTGCCCAGGCCTGAACGCCGGGTAGGGAAACGTCAGACGGTCCAGCGCTTCATCTCTCCGCCGGCGATGTGAGGCCTCGGCCAGCGCCCAGGCTCGATAGGCGCGACAGGCCGACTCAAGCTCCTGCCACAGCGTGGCGGCCTCGGCCTCGACGCTCAGGCAAGTCTCGCGACCGCTGACCAGATCCAGATAGACCAGCGCCAGGGTAATCCGCTCGCGCCCCTGCTGGCGGCACCAAAGTGCGCCGTAGGCCCGCACCTGGGCCCAGTGCAACGCGCGCTGATTGTCGGCCATGCGCTCCAGGCGTCCCCGGTGGGTCTTGATCTCTTCGAGTCGCCCACCGTTCTCGGCCACACCGTCGATGCGCCCCTGGACCTTGAGTCCCTCGAGGGTGGCGACCACCATCACCTCACTGCGGTAGTCTTCGCCACGTCGGGCCACGACGCGGGCATGGCCCTCTATCCCTTCCCGCGAGCTGGGGGCCGGGGTGAAGCGGTGATCCAGATCACCGCGTCTACCGGTGAACTCGCACAGTTCACGCACGCCGACGCTGAGAGAGACCGACTCGGCCGTGTCCGAGGTAGCTGTCTCGGCATCGTCAGACGTTGAAGATCCCTCAGCCATCGGACCACCTCACGTGGCACACCGACACCGGAATGCCGTGGCACTGGAAGTGCTCAAGCCAACGTCGCTGGTTGTCCTGCAGCCGGTCTCCTGGCGCCTTGACCTCGATCAGACGATAGCGGGGCTGGCCCTGCCCAGCATCGGGAAAGAACTGGATCAGGTCCGGCCAGCCCGATCGGTTGGCCTTGAGATCCTCGAGAAGGCGCTCGAACAGCACCGCCAGGTGTTCAGGCGCAATACAGTGAAGTGCCAGTTCCAGCAAGGCTTCGTCGAGCACTTCCCAGTAGACGAAGGGGTTGGCCAGCCCCTGCTTGTCGCGCCAGCTGGCCCTGATACGCTCGCGGTAGTCGCCGCTCGCCAGCGCCTCCAGGCAGGCATCGAAGCGATCACGCCGCCGCGATACGAAGTCTGGCCGATACAGATCCGCCGGCCCGCGATGGAAGGGATGAAAGAAGGCTCCCGGCAAGGGGGCGAAGATGACGTCCCAGCAGAGCAGCCCGAAGAGCCCGCCGAAGAGGTGATTCTCGACGTAGAAGGCTGGGGCCTCATCCCGGGCCAGGTGATCACGCAGCGCCAGCTCCACCGAGCCACTGACCGCCAGCGATTGTGGCGGCAAGCTCAGGCTCCAGCTCTTCGGCGGCGCCTGTGCTGCCGGCTTGAGCACCGGCAGACCCAGGCGGCGCTGCAATCGCGGCACCAGCCGGGCAAGCGCCTGGCGCTCGGCGTCGTCCAGCGGTGCCTCAAGCGCCTGGGTCGCCAGCGTCAACGCCTGGTGATGCTCGCCCTCTCGCTCCAGCAGGCGCAGTCGACGCACCCGCGCTTCGCCCGGGCCAGCAAAGGAGAAGATCTCCAGCGCCAGCGCCACCTGCCCCTCTCGCTGGGCCTGCTGGCCCAGACGCAGCAGCAGGCGAGACCGCCGTGCCGCGAGCCAGGGGTTGTCGTCGGGCAGCCTTGGTACTGCCGACCAGATATCAGCCACGGCTTCGCCGTCGTCGAATCGCTCTCGCAGCCGATGCAGGCAGAGATAGGCATCCACCTCCTGACGCTGCTGAAACCCCCGCGACGCGGGATCGAAACTCACCCGTTCATAGCGCATATGGCCAAGCTCGGCCATCACGAAATCGGACCAGCTCTGGCGCAGATTGCCGAAGAACATCAGGCGCAGTCGATCACACTCCGACATTACCGAGACCCGCACCAGGGTCTCGTCGGACTCAGGCCACCAGACGCTCCAGCGCCGCGGCGTGAACTGGCCGTCCAGCGCCTCGCACAGACGCGACTTGGAGACCGAGGTGGGCAGACCGCAAGCGGACACAGTTTCGGCGAAGACCCGTCGAGCCTCGGGCAGGCGCAACTGTGCAAGCAGGTCATCGAGACTCAGCACGGGATCAAGCTCCACCAGCTGCGCCGCCGCCAGTCGGCTCAGCGCCTGCTCGAGATCATCGACCTCGGTGTAGACCAGGCGACTTGTGCGAAACAGCTCACCCTTGCGCGAGACCATGCGTACCAGCAACGCCTGGGCTGCCTCCGGCAGCTCGCCGAAGGCCATGATAAAGCGCTGTTCTGGCTCTGCCAGCAGGTCGGCGTGGCGTGCCATCACCCAGTCGAGCACAAACTGAAAGTGACGCAGATAGTAGAGAGGATCGTCGCGCAGGTCGGCGGGTAGCGTGGGCGACTTGGGATTCATGCAGGCATTTTACCAGTGGTTCGCTGCGCTCCCAAGGAAGTTACCGACGCGCGCCCGGGTATTCGTCAGGCGGCAAACGGCTTTGCTGCTAAGCATTGATGAGCATTATGTGGATAAAGCCATTTCAGCAAAAGCCGAATCTTGCATGCCAGTCTATGCTGGTGACACTGTCGAACAAGGCCATGACTAACGAGCCTGCTGCCGGCCTGTCGCCTGATCGGACTCGGTGAAACACGTCGAGCTCTGTGGGGCTGGTCGATGTCGATGACGGCATCGACAAAGCTCGTCGATACAGCCCGACGATGAAGCCATCGAAAAAGCTCGTCGACGAAGCGAGGCCAGTGAAGCGACCTATCGGTCAAGCCATGAACACGCTGCAAGTTCCTGCCGGCCAGCACCGGCGATCTCGTCTCTAGAGGAAGTGATCCATGCCCCAGCAGAAGACCGCCATCATCACCGGCTCCACCAGCGGTATCGGTCTCGGTATCGCCGAAGGCTTCGCCAAGGCGGGCATCAACCTGGTCATCAACGGTATCGAGGCCGCCGCGGACGTGGAGGCCACTCGCGCCAGTCTCGAAAAGCACGGCGTCAAGGTCGTCTATGACAACGCCAACATGATGGACCCCGGCGAGATCAGCGCCATGCACAAGCGGGCCGAGGCAGAATTCGGCAGCGTGGACATCATCGTCAACAACGCCGGTATTCAGCACGTGGCACCGGTGGACGAGTTCCCCGAGGACAAGTGGAACGCGATCATCGCCATCAACATGAATTCCGCTTTCCACCTGACCAAGGCCGCCTTGCCTGGCATGAAGGCACGTGGCTGGGGGCGAGTGATCAACATCGCGTCCGCCCATGCTCTGGTGGCATCGCCTTTCAAGTCGGCCTATGTGGCCGCAAAGCACGGCGTTCTGGGACTGACCAAGACCGTGGCGCTGGAAGTCGCCGAACACGGCATCACCGTCAATGCCATCTGCCCGGGATACGTGCTGACGCCTCTGGTCGAGAAGCAGATTCCCGACACCGCCAAGGCACGCGGTATCTCCGAGGACTCGGTCATTCGCGACGTCTTGCTCGCCAACCAGCCGACCCGCCAATTTGTCACCACCGAACAACTGGCGGCCACGGCGCTGTTCCTGTGTTCGGACGGCGCCGCCTCCATGACGGGAATCGCCCTGCCGGTCGATGGCGGCTGGACAGCACACTGAAGCACCGTTCGACAGGGTGAAGCATGCGGCGAACCTGCCGCCGACGCCGCTGCTGCCGCACTTTTCCCGGCAAGGGAAGACGGCCTCACGGACGACCGCACCAAGATGACAGGAGAGCTTGATGGCCAAGCCACCCAAGAAAATAAGTCTGGCACTTCAGGGTGGAGGCGCTCACGGCGCCTTTACCTGGGGGGTCCTCGATGCCCTGCTCGACGACCCATGCATCGAGATCGAGGCCATTTCCGGCACCTCCGCTGGCGCCATGAACGCTGTCGTTCTGGCCGATGGTCTGGTCCAGGGCGGGCGAGAGGCTGGGCGCGAAAAACTGGAAACGTTCTGGCGTGCCGTGTCCCAGTCGGCGCGCTTCAGCATTCTGCAGCGCACCCCCTGGGATCGTCTTAGCGGAAACTGGAGCCTCGACTACTCGCCGGGCCACGTGTACTTCGACCTGATGACGCGATTCTTCTCGCCGAGCCAGTTCAACCCCATGAAGTACAACCCCCTGCGGGACATCATCGTCGAGCAGGTCGACTTCGACAATGTGTGTGGCTGCGACCAGATGAAGGTCTTCGTGGCCGCGACCAACGCCGAGACCGGGCGCGTCAAGATCTTCGATCGCGCCGAACTCACCCCCGACATGGTGATGGCGTCGGCCTGCCTGCCCTTCCTGTTCGAAGCGGTCGAAGTCGACGGCGTGCCCTACTGGGACGGCGGCTATTCCGGTAACCCTCCGCTGTTTCCCTTCTATCACACCACCGAGTCCCGGGACATTCTGATCGTCCAGGTCAATCCGGTGGAGCGTGAGGGGTCGCCGACCAGCGCCCAGGAGATCCTCAATCGCACCAACGAGATCACCTTCAACGCCAGTCTGCTCAAGGAGTTGAGGGCGCTTGCCTTCGTCAAGCGACTGATCCACGAAGGCCACCTCGACCCCAAGAACTATCGCGACATGCTGGTCCATATCATCGATAGCCAGGACCTGCTGAAACCCCTCGGGGCCTCATCGAAGCTCAACGCCGAGTGGGACTTCCTGTGCCATCTGCGAGATCTCGGCCGCAAACGCGCCCAGGACTGGATCGAGCAACACTACGACGACATCGGCAAGCAGGACAGCGTCGACCTGAGAGCCATGTTCGAGGGCACCCACTGATCGGCAACGGGCCCCGATAGGCGTTATGGCATAGCGGTGCCGGTAAGGTTGCAGACCCGGCACCGACCAAGCTGAGCAAACGGATCAGTCCGACGCGAAATGATGACTCAGCAAGATAAAACAGTCGTATGTTTCAAACGACATAGAGATTGGTAGCGGCAAAAAAATGGCTTGTCTTCCTGCTGCCGCCGATTACGGAAAGGCCGACACGGAATGCGATTACCCCGACCACTATCGTCGCCATGAGGATGCTGGAAAATGAGTTCCACCGCCGTTTCACCCAACATGGAGAAGGGACTCGCCTTCTTCCGTAAGCACAATCCCGCCGCCGCACAAGCGTTGGAGGAAAAGCTCGGTGACTTCGCCCCCGACCTGATGCGCCTGGTCGCCGAATTCCCCTTTGGCGAAATGTACGGTCGTGATGGCCTGGACCCCAAGCTGCGCCAGAGCGCCACGCTCTCGGCACTGGCCTGTGGAGGCCACGAGAATCAGCTACGCATCCATATCGGCATCGCACGCTCACTGGGCTTCACCCGTGACGAGCTGGTCGAACTGTTCATGCAGCTGGCGCCCTATGCCGGCTTCCCGGTCACCATCAATGCGGTGCTGGCCGTCAAAGACATCTACCCCGATACCTGAAGATCACCACGGTGATACACGCCCCACCAAACCCAACGCTGCGCAAGAAGGAATTACGCCATGTTTGAACATCAGAAAAATCCGCCGATGGAACCCGTTGACGAGGTCGATACCACACTGGCCTACATCGACCTTGCGGACGTCAAGCTGCCGGCAGGCGCTGCACCGCTCGAGCAACGTCACCTGCGCTTCCGCCGCGTCGACGTGGCACCAGGTGGCATCGTGCCTTACCACTCCCACGAAAACCGCCCGGCTATCCTGTTCGTGTTCCAGGGCGAGATCGTCGAGTACAACTCCAAGCATGAGCAGCCGCGCGTTCACAAGGCGCCGTCGATCATCGCCGAGTTCAACGAGATCTGGCACTGGTGGAAGAATGAGACAGACGGTGACGTCATCATCTACGCCGCGGACCTGGCCGAGACCGAGAAGTGCGCCGAAGGCGAGTGCTGATCGACAGACCGAAAGCATGCTCGGCGATGTCGTTCGCCCCGCCACAAGGCGGTAATACATCGGTAAAGCAATAATCAACCGATATCAGCAGAAGCCGCGGCCACTCATCGCCGAGTGCCGCGGCTTTTTTATGCCAGAGCGAAGCTGGATGTTATGCCAGAGCGCCGAGGCCTTACGTGCCAGAGCAAAGCCGCAGGTTATGCAAAAGCGCCGCGGCCTTGCGTGCCAGAGCGAAGCCGCATGTTATGCAAAAGCGCCGCGTGATTTCCGAAGCGTTAGCGCTGCCTCGCGACCCTGACCTGCCCGCAGGAACCGCAATCTACGCTTGTCGCCAGGTTGGCGTTGCGAGCGCACAGAACGACGTGCCCCTCATTACTCCTCGAGTTCGCTGGCCAGCCACTGGAGTTGCTCGGCCACCGGTACCTCACGACAGTGGCGCCGATTCTGGCCCGCCCACAGCGGAGAAAAGTCACCGCTGCAACGGGACTCGTGGGCCGCGCGCAGCTCGCACAAGGCGCTGGCAGCCAGCGGAAAGTCGGGTACCTCATCCGACAGCGGCCCCAGCTCGCGCATGGCACGATTGACGATCCCGCGGGCGGGCCGACCGGAGAAGACATTGGTGATGTCGGTGGAGGCTTCATCATCCAGCAGCGCCCTTCGGTGGACGGCCCTCACCGAGGCCTCGGGGCAGCACAGCAGTGCGGTACCGATCTGGACCGCCTGGGCTCCCAGGTCCAGTGCCTGCCGGACCCCCTGGGGGTCGCCGATCCCTCCGGTCGCCACCACCGGCAACGAGATAGCCTCGACCACCCGGGGCAGCAATGACGCCAGCGGCAACTGAAGACTCAGGTCGTTACTCAAGAAATGTCCCCGGTGACCGCCTGCTTCAAGGCCCTGGGCGATCACCACGTCGGCGCCATGGGCTTCCAGCCACCGGGCCTCATCCACCGTGGTGGCGGTAGACAGCACCAGCGCTCCGCAGGCCTTCACCCGCTCGACCAGTTGTGCCTCAGGTAGACCGAAATGAAAGCTCACCACTGCGGGACGGTGGCGCTCGACGATGGCACAGGCATCGCTGTCGAACGGCCGTCTGGTAGGCGTGTCACTTGGAGGTGGCGGCGCGATTCCCAACTCTTCATGGTAAGGGGCCAGCAACGCTCGCCACTTCTCCAGTCGACTCGGTTGAGGCTCGGGCGACACATGGCTGAAGAAGTTGACGTTGACCGGGCCTTGTCCTTCCACCGCTGCAAGGGCCTGATCCAGCGCCTCGAGGGCCAGCATGCCGGCAGGCAGGCCTCCCAGGCCTCCGGCTGCGGTGACCGCAAGCGCCAGTGTCTCGTCCTGGGCGCCGGCCATGGGAGCCTGGAGGATGGGCCACTTCAGCCGCAATCGAGAGAGCGCGGTCATGGTTGAATCTCCTTGTGTGGAGCGGCGTCGGCTCTCGGTGACGAGGAGCCGCGCGCCTGCAATTCCAGGATATCGCCACGGATGGCAATGTCGAAGCGTCCGAGAAAGCTCATGCCCAGCAGCGCCGTCTCACCTTCCATGCCCGGGCTGATGGAGCCATCGACCCGAGTCGCCGACAGGCCGCCCAGGGTAACGCTGTCGAGGCGTGTCAGGGTGCCTTGTGCACGACCATTGGCGGTATGAAACCAGGCGCTGCCGAGGTCCGGCAACGACAGTCTTGCCGCCAGATCTCCCGGCAGAGCGACACGGGTAGCGCCGGTGTCGACAAGGAAGGTCACCGGCGTGCCATTGATACTGCCGGGCGCAACGAAGTGTCCGCCAGGCCCGCGCTTGAGCCTCAACGGCTCGCCCTCGGCCACCTGATTCAGGTTGGCATTGGGGTTCAGGCGCTGCTCCAGCCAGGACGTCGCCCACCAGCCACCGAGCCCCATGAACAGCACCCAGAACAACAGCATCATGGCGAGCCCGGGGCCACGTGTCCCCTGTCGCTGGGTCATCGGTTTCTCCTCACGGGCGGTTTCGTCCTCCTCGCGCCGGGACGACGAAGGCAGCATGGCGAAGGCGCCAGGTGAACGCTGTACTGGTGTCTGTACGCGGCATCGTCCGCGCCAACCACCACCAGGGAAGGTTCATGATGACAGTTTATGCGTCCGCTCTCCATGACCGGCGCCAGCCTGGCGCCGCCGTCGCCCTTGGCCTCCTCGTCGCCTCGATCTGGCTTATCGCCTCGCCGGCACTGGCCAGCGCCGACAACCATGACGAGGCGGCCTCCACCGGCCTGGACAATGTCACCAAACAGGTCTTCGAGATGCCAAGCTACACCACCGTCGGCGGTGACACCATCGCCCCGGTCAGAGTCGGCTGGGAGGCCTATGGCGAGCTTAACGAGGCAGGCGATAACGCCATCCTGATCACCCACTTCTTCTCCGGCACCAGTCACGCCGCCGGCCGCTATGACGGTGAAGAGACCCCGGGCTACTGGGATGCCATCATCGGCCCCGGCAAGCCGCTCGACACCGACCGCTATTACGTCGTGTCGTCGGACACCCTGGTCAACCTCAACGCCGGCGACCCCAGAGTCACCACCACCGGCCCTGCCAGTCACAACCCCGACACCGGCGAGCCCTGGGGCACCGACTTCCCGTTGGTGACCATTCGCGACTTCGTCAATGTGCAGAAGGCCTTGCTGGATGATCTCGGTATCCAGCGCTTGCACGCGGTGATGGGTGCCTCCATGGGGGCGCTGCAGGCTTACGAGTGGGCCAGCGCCTATCCCGAGCGGGTCGAACGCCTGATTCCGGTGATCGGTGCGGGCGTGGCCGATCCCTGGCTGATCGCCAGCCTGGACGCCTGGGCCGCCCCCATCACGCTGGACCCCAACTGGCGCGGCGGTGACTACTACGCACAGACGCCACCGCTCGACGGTCTACGCGAGTCGTTGAAGCTGATCACCCTGCAGGCCAACCACTGGCGTTGGGCGGACGCCACCTTCGACCGCGACTGGGCCGACGCCAACACCTCACCGATGAGCTCACTGGAAGCCCAGTACGAGGTCGAGGCGACCCTGGACAACGTCGCCGAACAGCGGGCTGCCACCGCCGACGCCAATCACCTGCTGTATCTGGTCAAGGCCAACCAGGCCTTCATGACTGGCCATGGCGACAGCCTGGAGGCGGGCCTGGCCGCCATCGAGGCCCCGACCCTGATGCTCTACAGCGAAGACGACCTGGTGTTCTCGCCCCAGAAGGTTCGCGAGACCGCCGCACTGATCGAGGCCGACGGCACTCCGGTGACCCTCGAGGCCCTGGAGGGTGACCGCGGCCACATCGACGGTGTGGTGAACATCCAGCAGGCCGAAAAACAGTTGCGTGACTTCCTCGAGGCACCGATTCCCTGAACGCTCGCCGTCGCCGACCAGGCACCGGGGCCTGATTGGCGGCCCTGGCGCCTTTCCAGGACCGAGGCGATGGCCTCGATCACGCAGCTCCGCCAAGGCTGGACCTGTCGGGCTCGGCGTGCTGGGATAGCGCCTGGACCGCCCCACGCCAACTGGCACCAGCACAACGGGTGCTGTTGCAACGACAATGAACACAAGGAGTTCGACAGTGAGCGACGACGCCACCCTCAAGGTCAGCGAGCTGGACGCCGGCCTGATCTATCGACTGTTCTCCGGAGCCATCGCTCCGCGTCCCATCGCCTGGGTGTCGACCCTGAGCGAGAGCGGTCACGCCAATCTGGCGCCCTTCTCGTTTTTCAATGTGGCCAGCGTCGATCCCCCCGTGCTGGCGTTTTCTCCATTGCTCAACGGCGAAGGCGCCACCAAGGACACCATCGCCAACCTCAAGCAGGTCGGCGAGTGCATCGTGCATATCGGTGGTGAGGCGCTGGCCGAGGCGCTCAACGCCACCAGCGCAAGCCTGCCGCCCGAGGGAGACGAGTTCGACCATGCCGGGTTGACCAAGGCCAGCCTGGGAGACCTGCGGGTACCGCGTATTCAGGAGGCACCGGTTGCCTTCGGCTGTCGCCTTCACGATATCCTGCACTTCGGCGACCGTCCGCTGTCAGGCAACCTGGTACTGGCCGAGGTGACCGTCATCCACGCCGATCCCCGGGTGTGGAACGGTCGACACGTCAGCTGCGACGCCCTGGCCCCGATCGGGCGCATGGCCGGCAGCGACTACGCACGCTGCACCGACCTGTTCTCACTGGAACGTCCGAAGTAACGAACCCTGGGGCGCCCCGGCAACCCCTGACGGCGCCTGCAACGGCCCAATGCAGCTCTCGATGAAGCTCGGGTCGCCCGGGTCGTTGCTCAAGCCGCAAGCAGCGAACGCGTCACCAGGTAGCCGCCCATGGCCAGCAGGCCAAGCAGAAACACCTGGCGAAAGCGCGCCTCGGATAGCCGGCGTCTGAGCCAGGCGCCCCACCACATGCCAAGACTCGCCGGCAGCAGCGCCAGGCTCGACGCCAGCAGCAGGTCGGTGGAGAGCAAGTCCCTCTCGCCGAGTGCCAGCGCCAGGCTCAGGGTCGACAGGCTGAACAACAGCCCCATGGCCTGAACCAGGGCGTCCCGTGACAGACCGATGGCCTGCAGAAAGGGCACCCCGGGGAAGACGCTGGAGCCTGTCAGCCCGGTCAGGACGCCATTCATCGCGCCGACGGCGCCGGCCTGGACCGGGCTTCCCGAGAAGCGCAGCCGTCGCCCGCTCAGATTCATCAGTGCGTAGAGCATCAGCAACAGCCCCAGCAGCAACGACAGCCAGTGAGCCTCGACGCTGGCCAGCACCCATACCCCCGGCCAGACCGCCAGCACCGCCGCCAACAGAAACAACCAGAGCCGACGGCATAGCGCCAGCAGATGCCCTCCCACCAGGGCCTGCCAGACGTTGGTGACCACCGTGGGCACCAGCATCAGCGCCATGGCCAGAGGCAGCCCCAGGGTCGCGGTCAACAGCGCCAGCAGTACCGTGGGCATGCCCATGCCGAGCACTCCCTTGACCAGTCCTGCCAGGACGAAGATGGCCGACAGCAGGATCAGGGTATCGGGTGCGAACAGCGCGTCCGGCAGCATTCAAACGTCCTCGGAGCGGGTCTCTCGGCCAAGGTCCTCGATAGCGTTCCCTCGGCCCAGGTGGTTCAGTGCGTATCGTCCAGCCTGGCTTCCCACTCCCCTGCCACCCGCTGGCCGCGGCGCTGATTGACGCCAGCGCAGATCACGATGGCGATGATGAAGAAGGCAGCGCACAACAGGATCGAAGCCTTGAGCCCCACCGCCGCCTGCAGCAGTCCCAGGCCGACGATACCGAT
Source organism: Halomonas sp. EF61 (assembly GCF_040147045.1). Classification (NCBI taxonomy): domain Bacteria; kingdom Pseudomonadati; phylum Pseudomonadota; class Gammaproteobacteria; order Oceanospirillales; family Halomonadaceae; genus Halomonas; species Halomonas sp. EF61. Next base: position 508,652 of record NZ_JAMSHM010000001.1, read on the forward strand.
GACCCCCGCCAGCTTGTTGGCCAACCCCCAGAACCCGAAGAACTCGGCCGCCTTCTGGCGGGGCGAGAACAGGCCTACCAGGACCCGGCTGGCCGACTGGCTGGAGCCGAGGCTGAGGCCCGCCAGGCAGCCGACCACCAGAAACAGTTGCTCGGCCTGCCAGTCGAGTCCCCAGGTAGCGTTTAGCCAGGCGGTGACCTCGGGGGTGGCCCAGATGGCCAGGATCGCCAGCACCCACAGCACCAGAGTCATCAGATAGGTCACCAGGGTACCGATGCGGTCCTGGATAAAGCCAAATCCGAGTGCCCCTGCCGCGGCGGTGATCTGGACGATGATGAACATCAGGTTGCGGGTGCTTTCCTGCCAGCCGATGACCTGGGCGCCATAGATGAAGGCGAAGGCGATGATGATGTAGACGCCAGCCATGGAGAACAGCACCGAGGTCAGAAACAGACCCAGGTCACGGAACCGACGCAGCTCGTGCAAGGTGGTCGATACCCGCTGCCAGGCGATGCGGGCGAAGGGCTGGCGATGGGGCTGTGGTTCGGCGCGCTCCTTGAGCCAGACGAAGGTTGGTATCGCCGCCAACAGGAAGAATCCCGCGGCGAAGGGCCCGACCCAACGGATCCGCTCGAAGTTATCCGCGGTGGCCTCGCCCAGTATGGCCAGGGTGAAGCCAGCTGCCACCAGTCCGCCGACGTAGCCCAGCGCCCAGCCGAAACCGGAGATGGCGCCGAGCTTCTCTGGCGGCCCAAGCCCCGGAAGAAAGGCCGCGATAAAGGACTCACCCATGGAGTAGGCGTAGTTGGACAGGATGATCAACACAAAGCCCAGCGCCACGTAGCCCGGCTCGACGAAGTAGAGCATGGCGGTGGTGGCGATGGTGGCCAGATAGCTGGCAAACAGGAAGCGCTTCTTTTCGGCGCGGTAGTCCATCACCGCACCACACAGCGGACCGGTCACCACCACCAGCAGAAAGCTCAGCGCCAGCGCCAGGCTCCACAGCAGGTTGGCCAGGCGAAAGTCGTCGCCTCGGTCGCCGACGATCACCGTGGTGAAGAGTTCACCGAACACCACGGTGATGATCAGCAGGGTGTAGGCCTGATTGGCGAAGTCGAACATCGCCCAGCCGAAGATCTCGCGCCGGCTCGCCCTGTCGCCGCCCCTTGGAGTCGTCATGCTCACGCTCATGCTGCCGTCCCGTTGGCAAAGGAGTCCAAGATAGCAGCCCGACTCGCCCCAGCGCCACGTCACGCCGAGCCCGGCAGACCCTCGGGACGACCACTGACACCAATAACGAAGTGATACAGTGTGGGCTTCAGACTTTCGACCCAGCGAGCCTCATGACTCCCATCGACTACCTGGCATCCAGCGCGGCCCAGGCCTGGCACCAACGACTGGCTGGCCTGATTCAGGGTGCCGATCGCAGCGACCTTCCGCGACAGCTGGAGCAGGCACTCGCCGAGCTGGTGCCCATGGACACCCTGATCCTGCATGCCTACCAGGGCCGAGGCCGTCCGCGAGTGGTCCATGACAACTATCCCCCCGAACGCCGCCAGCGCGACATCGACCCTTATCTGAGTCGCGTCTACCTGCTCGACCCGATGTTCCAGGCCATCGAGTCTGGTCAGGATAACGGTACCCATCGACTGCGCGATCTGGCGCCGGACCGTTTCGAGAGCAGCGAGTACTACCACCACTACTATCGCGGCCTGGGACTCAAGGATGAGATCGGACTCTTCGCACGGGTCAGCGACGACACCGTGATGGTGCTGTCTCTCGGCTTCCGTACCCAGTCGCGACCGGTGACTCGGCGCACCGTACAGGCGCTACGCCACCTGACGCCCATCGTCGAAGCCCTGCTTCAGCGGTTCTGGAGCTGGCAACGCAGTGCCTTCGAACCGCAACACCAGGAGGTCGAGCCCGTCGACGCCGCCTTCTCGAGTTTTGGCCAGGGTGTGCTCACCCGCCGCGAGCAGGATATCGTGCGCCTGCTGCTCGCGGGCCACTCGGCCAAGTCGGCGGCGCGAGAGCTCGGCATCAGCGACGGCACCGTCAAGGTCCACCGCAAGCACGTCTATCAGCGCCTGCAGGTCACGAGTCAGGCCGAGCTGTTTCGCGCCTTTCTCGATCACGTAGCGCTGATCTCCCGCCAGCAGCGTGACTGACGCACCCGCTCAGAAGCGGTAGGAGAGATACAACCGCCCCTCCCAGATATCCAGGTCATCATGGCCGATGCTGAGATAGCCGGCGCTGGCCTCGAGCAGGGTGGCCTCGCCGACAAACCAGCGGGCGCCAGTGCGCAGGGTACCCGTCAGGTCAGAAGGGTCCTCCCACTCCAGATCCTCGTTGAGGTAGCGCCCGTCGTTGGGCTGCTCGAAGGCCCAGTCCACCCCCAGTTCGGCGTAGGGCATGATCAGACCCGCGTGGTCAGTGTGGTAGATACGGCTAAGCTCACCACTGACCGACGCGACGCCAGTGCTGTAGGAGTCGCCGGGCACTTCCACCTCCACCGGTATCCCCAGGATCTTGCCGTCCAGGTCATAGTCGTCGCTGCGCTCACGGGAGTAGAACAGCGAGACGGTGGGACGCAACAGGGCCTCCCCCCAGCGGTACTGACCGTGGGCATTGAGCGCGCCGCCGAAGCTACGGGTGTCGAAGCTGCCTTCCAGGGTCGCCAGTTCGGTGTCATTGTCACCCCAGCGCCAGATCAGTGATGCGTCCAACGCCCAGCGCTCGGACAGTCGATAGGCGACATAGGGCGAGATGCTGAAGCCATCGCTGTCGCTGTCCCAGGCGCCGCCAAAGTTGTCAGAGCGGCTCGAGTCGACGCTGAAACTGACCCCCGCCACCGTCTGCTCCGACACCCAGCGGTCGACACCCACCGCCACTACCTGGGCCTCGCCATCCAGATCCTGGCCATCACGGTCATCGGAGATATCGGTATAACGAGCATCCACCCAGGTGTTCCAGGGAGAGACCGGCTCTCCCTGACGCCCTGCGGTGATCGGCACCTGTTCCATCACGGTGGCCTCCAGCGCGTTCCGGGTTCTTGCCTGGGCGTGCTGGCGCAGCAGGTTCTCGGGGCAGGTCACCACCGGCAGGGTACCGTCGGCCAGCGGTGCGCCCCCGAGCCTGGGGTCGTGACGAGGGTCGATGCAGCGGTTAGCCGGCAGCGGCACCCGCCCGGCATACCACTCGGCCGCGTCGACACGGCCAACGATCTGGCCCTGGGGCATCGATGGCACAGAAGGTGTCAGACCCGACGGCGGACGCTGTTCAGGCGGTACGACGCCGATGGGAGGTGTCACCCCGGAAGGTGGCCTGACATCCGGAGGCACGACACCGATGGGGGGCGCTACCTCGCCCGGCCGCGCAACGTTCGGAGGAAGGCTCCATTGCCCCAGGGTGGGCCGCCCCGGCGTCACCCCCACCGGCGGACGCTCGGGGGCGGGCACCGTACCTATCGGCGGCGTTACGCCGGTGGGGGGCCGGAAGCCTGGAGGCACCGTACCTACCGGCGGCGTCACCCCGGTCGGGGGTCGGAAGCCTGGCGGCACCGTGCCTATCGGTGGCGTCACCCCGGTCGGGGGTCGGAAGCCTGGCGGCACCGTCCCTATCGGCGGCGTCACTCCGGTGGGCGGCCGGAAGTTCGGAGGCACCGTACCGATCGGCGGCGTCACCCCGGTCGGCGGCCGGAAGCCTGGAGGTACCGTGCCCACCGGCGGCGTCACCCCGGTGGGCGGTCGGAAGCCCGGAGGCACCGTACCTATCGGCGGCGTCACCCCGGTGGGTGGCCGGAAGCCTGGCGGCACCGTCCCTATCGGCGGCGTCACCCCGCCAGGGCGGGAAAAATCCGGAAAGATCTTGCCGATGGGAGGGGTAATGCCCGGACGCTCCGGCATCGGGATCTGCCCGGCCGGCGGCAATGTGAAGCCACCCTTCTGGTTCTGGGTATCCAGCAGACAATCCTTGTTGCCCCCCAGATCCAGAAGCTTGTGCACACCACCGTTGCCGTTGGATACCACTGGCGACAGGGTCAGGTGCAGGCCGCCGGCATTGCGCGTCCACTCATCGACGCTCTGCTTTCCCTGCGCCGCCTCCAACCCGAAGTCACCCGGCGAGGTCCCCGACAACCACACCGAGCGCGAACCATCGTTGGTGACACCGACAAAAGCCAGCCCTCCCGAGGCACCACAGTTGGCGGCGATAGCGGGTAACGGGGCCGACATCAGAAAGGCGACAAGGGTGCCCAGGGCACGACGAGTAAAGGGTGGTGCTGGCAACATGGCAAAGTATCCGGACTGACCATTCAGCATCCGCCGCGCCAGAATCTGGGCCACCTCTTCCGGCACCTGCGGATCATTACGGCACAGCCTACACCAACGTCGGAGGATCGCTACGTCTGCCTCAAGTCTCGGTAGTGCCGTTTCGCGCACCCCTCTCTCAATCATGAGGTAGATCAAGGTCATGGCAACCTGAGTCGATCATAGGCTACCCCATCGGTGATACCGGCACTGCCGCCGCCTGGCGGCCCGAGGAGACCTACCCTCATAAGGATATGTCATCGACAGGGGCAGTCTGGCGAGACTGGAGACCTTCCCAAGGAGGTTTCCAATGACAACACCCGACACTCGCCTCTCGTCCCGCCCCTCGACTCCCGTCGCCGACACGGCTCCGGTTCCGGCCCCAGTCCCAACAACAGTGGATGCCGAGACCCTGTGGCGCCAGGATCGGGACCACTTCGTCCATCCCTTCACCGACTTCAGCGTCTTCCACGACAAGGGCTGCGAGCTGATCACCGATGCCGAGGGCATCCACGTTCAGGACATTCACGGCAACCGCTTTATCGACGGCATCGCCGGGCTGTGGTGCGTCAACGTTGGCCACGGTCGCGCCGAGATCGGCCAGGCCATGGCCGAACAGGCCACCCGCATGGCCTACTTCTCGACCTTCAACAATCTGTCCAACGCACCGGCTACGCGGCTGGCCGCCAAGCTCGCCGAACTGGCCCCGGCCCACCTCAACCATGTCTTCTACAGCTGCGGAGGCTCCACCGCCAACGACGCCACCATCCGCCTGGTGCACTACTACTTCAACCGCCTGGGCAAGCCGAACAAGAAGCGTATCCTGTCGCGCCGCAACGCCTACCACGGCACCACCTACCTGGCCGCGAGCCTGACCGGCATCGAGAGCAACAACTGGGAATTCGACACCCTCGATGGTCTGGTCACCCATCTAAGCGAGGCCAACCTCTATCGTCGCCCCGAAGGCATGGATGAAGCACAGTACTGTGATCATCTGGTCGCGGAACTCGAGGCCACCATCGCCGAGATCGGCGCCGACAATATCGCCGCCTTCATCGCCGAGCCGATCATGGGAGCCGGCGGCGTACTGGTGGCCCCCCGGGGCTATCACGCCCGCATGCAGGAGGTGCTGCGCGCCCACGACATCCTGTATATCGCCGACGAGGTGGTCACCGGCTTCGGTCGCCTCGGCCACATCTTCGCCTCGGAAGCGGTATTCGACACCCAGCCCGACGTCATCAACCTGGCCAAGGGCCTGTCCTCGGGCTATGCCCCGCTCGGCGCGACCCTGATCTCCGACCGCCTCTACGAGGTGCTGGGCACGCCCCAGGGCAAGGGCGGAGTACTCAGCACCGGCTTCACCTACTCCGGACATCCGGTCAGTTGCGCCGCGGCGCTCAAGAATATCGAGATCCTCGAGCGAGAAGAGCTTTGCGCCAACGTCCGCGAGGTCGGCCCCTATCTGGAGCAGGCACTGGCGACGCTGTCACGACATCCCACCGTCGGCGACGTGCGCGGCAGCCACTTCATGATGTGCATCGAGAACGTGGCCGACAAGGACACCAAGGCGCTGTTCCCGGTGGACGCGCGTGTCGGCGATCGGGTGGCCTTCGAGGCCCAGCAGCGCGGACTGATCATTCGCCCGGTGGGGCATCTCAACGTGATCTCGCCGCCCCTGATCTGGACCCGCGACACCGTCGACGAGGCCGTCGCCATCCTCGACGAGGCGCTTGCCGCCACCGCCGAGTCCCTGCGTCGCGACGGCTATCTCTAGCCACGAATGCCCCTGCAACACGAGGCCGCACGCTTTTTTGCCGCGCGGCCAGCGCAGGGCTCGCCCCTGCGCGATAGCTTCCGTCCAATAACAACCGTCGCCACAGGCGATACAAGGAGCTTGCATGGAAACCTACGGCGTCTGGAGCCTGGTTCCCACCCTGGTGGTGCTGGTCACCGCCATCATCACTCGTCGCACCATCGAATCACTGCTTGCCGGCTGCCTGGTCGGGCTCTTGATGATCGCCCCCAGCGAGGTCGTCACCCGCGGGTCGGACATCCTGCTCACGGTCCTCGGCAATGACACCGTCACCTGGATCATCCTGGTCTGCGGCCTGTTCGGCAGCCTGATCGCCCTGCTGGTCAAGACCGGCGGCGTGCTGAGCTTCGGTGACGCCATGACCAAACGACTGCACAGTCGTCGCCAGAGCCTGCTGACCACCTGGGTGCTGGGGCTGGTGATCTTCGTCGACGACTACCTCAACGCCCTGACCATCAGCGCCTCGATGAAGAAGATCACCGATCGCTTCGGCGTCTCCCGCGAAAAGCTGGCCTATCTGGTGGATTCCACCGCCGCCCCGGTGTGCATCCTGGTGCCCTTCTCGACCTGGGCGGTGTTCTTCGCCGGCCTGCTCGAGGACAACAACGTCGCCGACAACGGCATGTCGCTGTACATCTCGGCGATCCCGTACATGGCCTACGCCTGAGTGGCGGCGGCCCTGGTGCCCCTGGTCGCGCTGGGCTGGCTGCCTGACATCGGCCCGATGAAGACCGCCGAGGCCCGTGCCAAGGCCGGCCAGCCGGTGCCCGATGGCGGCGAGGAGCACGCGCTGCAGATCGACACCAACTACGATGGCCAGAGCCCGCATCTGCTCAACTTCCTGCTGCCCATCGCCAGCCTGATCGTCGCCACCTGGTACTTCGATATCGACATCCTGCGCGGGGTCATCGTTGCCCTGGCCGTCACCCTGGTGCTGATCGCCGTCCAGCGTCTGCTGAGCTTCAATGACACCTTCGATACCGCCCTGGAAGGCTTCAAGGCGATGATCATGCCGCTGGGCACCCTGGTCGCCGGCTTCTCGCTCAAGGAGGTCAACGACGTCCTGGGCCTCACCGAGGTGGTGATCCAGGCGGTACAGCCGCTGATGACCGCCGGCCTGCTGCCCGCCGTGGTATTCGTCACCATGGCCTTCCTGGCCGTTGCCACCGGCTCCTTCTGGGGGCTGTTCGCGGTGGCCATGCCTATCGTGCTGCCGTTGGCGATCAGCATGGACGCCAATATGCCGCTGGTGGTCGGCGCCTTGATCTCGGCCAGCGCTTTCGGCAGCCACGCCTGCTTCTACGGGGACTCCACGGTGCTGTCGGCCCAGGGTAGCGGCTGCAGCCCCATGGCCCACGCCCTGACCCAGATCCCCTACGTGTTGATCGCCGCGGCCCTGGCCACCGGCGTGTTCCTGCTGATCGGATTCTTGTGAGAGCCTACATGAACCAGACACACCATTCGTCTTCACCGACCCCGGCCCCTATCGCGTCCCCTATCGCGTCGCGTTCCGCTGGCAGCGACGCGCACAGTCCCGCCCGACTTGGCTGGTCCATGCCGGCGGAATTCGCCCCTCACGACGCCTGCTGGATGCTGTGGCCCCAGCGCCCGGATACCTGGCGCCTGGGAGCCAAGCCCGCCCAACAGGCCTTCGTCGCGGTGGCCAGCGCCATCGCCGAGAGCGAGACCGTCTACGTGGGCGTCAACGACGATCAGTACGAAAACGCCCGTTATCAGCTTCCGGAATCAATTCGCGTGGTCGAACTATCCAGCAACGACGCCTGGATGCGGGACGTGGGCCCGACCTTTCTGACCCACCCCGAACATGGCCTGGCGGTGGTGGACTGGGAATTCAACGCCTGGGGCGGACTCAAGGGCGGGCTTTACTTTCCCTGGGACAAGGATCGCCGGATTCGCCCCAAGATCGCCGAAATGCTGGGCATCCCCCGCTTCGATGCCGGTATCGTGCTGGAAGGCGGTGCCATTCACGTCGACGGCGAGGGCACCCTGATCACCACCGAGGAGTGCCTGCTCAACCCCAACCGCAACCCGGGTCTGGATCGCGCCGCCATGGAGGCGCGCCTGGGTGAGCAGCTGGGCATCAGCAAGGTCATCTGGCTTCCCCGGGGCTGCTACCTCGATGAAACCGACGGCCACGTCGACAACCTCTGCTGCTTTGTGGGCCCCGCCGAAGTTGCCTTGACCTGGTGCGACGACGCCGCGGACCCGGAGTACCAGATCTGCCGCGACGCCCTGGCGGTGCTGGAAGCCAGTACCGATGCCTGCGGTCGACCGTTCACCGTGCACCGCCTGCCCCAGCCCGGCCCGCTGTTTATCGGTGAAGACGAGGCCAGCGGCATCGACCGGCTCTCGAGCTCGCACCCACGCCAGCCCGGGGACCGCATGGCGGCCTCCTACGTCAACTTTTACATCGGCAATCGAGTGGTGGTCATGCCCCTGCTGGATGAACGCCGCGACAACGAGGCTCGCGACATTCTGGCGAGGCTTTTTCCCGAGCGTCGGGTGATCGGCGTGCCCGCCCGAGAGATCCTGCTCGGCGGCGGCAACGTCCACTGCATTACCCAACAACAGCCGAGGGATCCAAGACGTACCTGACAGGCGGGCGTCGTCGTCGGTAACGACACGGCACCAGAAAATGTCTGCTGAAAGCGACACCGCATCGGAGAATCAAGGGGTTGTGCTCGGCTCTCTTGGCCAATAGGCTCGATATGGCACATAACAGCATAGGAGAAACATCATGAGGAAGGGTTCCATCAAGACACTCTCCAGCCTGCTGCTGGCCACTTTCATGACCTTGGGCCTCGCCGCCTGCGGCACCGGCACCGGTGAACGCGCCGCCAGTGGCGCTGGCGTGGGTGCCGCCGTAGGTGCCGGCGCCGCCGCCGCCACCGGTGGTGACGTCGCCGAAGGCGCCGTGATCGGCGGTGGCGTAGGCGCGGCCACCGGCGCCGCCACCGATGAGGACGACGTCGACCTGGACAACTAAGGTCCTGGGCCTGGGGCGAGGCGAGGGCGCCTCGTTCCAGACCTGCTCGACGCACAAGAACACCGCCGGCTTGCCGGCGGTGTTCTTGTATCTGGCCGGTCGTGTATCTCGCCCGGGTCTGTCCGGCCGGGTATCGCGCCTGGGTCTGGCCGGTCGGGTATCTCGCCTGGGTCTGGCCGGTCGGGTATCTCGCCTGGGTCTGGCCGGCCGTGTGTCTGAGCTGTCGTGTGTCTGACCTGGTTCGACCAAGCGAGCACGGCTCCCACAATTGGCGCCAATTGGCGACAATTGCTGCATATTTGCTTCACTTGCTCCTTTCTGTGCCGTTGTTACTGTTAGGGTCATCCCCCAGCATGAGGACGACGACATGAAACTTCTGAAGATGACCGGGCTGAGCGCTACTGCCCTGACCATGGCCCTGGCACTGTCGGCCTGCGGTACCGGTACCGGAGAACGGGCGCTGAGTGGCGCGGGGGTCGGTGCAGCGGTAGGTGCCGGCGCGGCGGCGATCACCGGCGGCGACGTGGGCAAGGGCGCGGTCATCGGCGGCGGCGTGGGTGCGGCGACCGGTGCTGCCACCGATTCCCGGGACATCGACCTCAGTCGCTAAGTCCAGGCCCGAGGAGTCCAGGCAGGTTTCGACCCCGCCCCGATCCGAGCCAGGATGCCGCCCTCAGCGGCAGACCCGACCGCCCACGCCGAGATGAAAGTGATCGGCGTGGGCAGCATTGTAGTCCGGCCCCAGCACGGTGCCGAAGACCTTGCAGGCGCGCTGCCCCACTTCCTTCAGGAAACGTCCTTCGGCTCCCTTGCCCCAGTGGCCCGACAAGCTGACGCGACGACCGTCCTCGAGTTCGAAGGCGGCCACATCCAGGGCCTCGGCACTGGCATGCTGGCTGCGACGTCCCTCGGCCCGACCATAGATATTGCGGCAGGCGAAGCTGCCAAAGTGTTCGATCTGGGCCACGTCCACGCCAAGGTGGGCGCGCGCAGCGGTGTTGAGCTCATGACGCTCGAACACCGCCCAGGCCACCGCCAGCGGGCAGCGTGTCATCACGCTCGGCTGCATGCGCGACTGGCCACCGGCGTACCGCACCAGATTGGAAAGCTCGCACTGGCCCCGGGTGACGTCATCCAGTGGGGTATATCGCTGGGGCGGGTCCGCCGCCAGCACCGCACGGCAGGCCTCGGGGTCATCCGCCAGCCGCGCCAGCTTCCAGCCGAGGAAAGGACCAGGCGGCGTCTCGATCAATATCGGAGTCCAGGGCAACCAGCGATCCGGAATTGCGATCATCCCCTTGTCCAGGGCAACGCCCAACACCAGCAGCATGATCAACAGCCACTGCCCCATATAGTTCCTTCCTGTGCCCGACCCTTTCTGTGCCCAACCCTTCCTGCGCCCGACCCTTGGCCACGGTTCATCCCACGACCGGGGCGTCGAGTACGATCAGGGGTCCACCAACAAGGATAGCGCCAGAGCGACGATACCGACCGTCACGGCGGTTACCACCGCCAGGATGACGATACGGTCCAGCCAGCGATCGAAGGTGACCCAGTTGAATGTCAGCCGCCTGCGACGAGGCGGAGGCCCGCGGCGGGTCGCGCCGCGGGCAGGGGGTGAAGACATGGCCGAGATCCTTCCGACGATACCCTGAGCTTACGTCCTGGCACTCTTCCTGACTACCAATGCATCGTGGATACTGCATTTTGCGCCAAGTTTCGTTTGACGGTGCTCGCCCGGGGTCACAGATCGCCGGTGCCGGTCGACGTCACGTCAGTGGTTGATGCGCCGGTTGACCACGTTGGGGGCACGCCGCAGACGCTCCTCCTCGGCCAGATTGCCGGCCTCGAACGGATCCGCGCCCACCGGGGTCTCGCCATGCTGACGGTACAGCTGTGACAGCATGTTGCGGCGATCCGCCTGCAGCTCCTTGACCAGCACGAACATCATCCCGAACAGGATGAACGAGAACGGCAGGGCCGCCAGCACAGCGGCGGACTGCAGTCCCTTGAGCCCACCTGCAACGATCAGCGTCAGACAGATGGCGGCAATCAACAGCCCCCAGCAGATCCGCTTGTACAGCGGCGGCGCGATGGAGCCATGGTCGGTCATCTGGGCGACGATAAAGGAGGCGGAGTCTGCCGAGGTGACCAGAAAGATAAAGATCAGGATCATGGCGAGCACCGACAGCACCGTGGAAAACGGCATCAGGTCGAACATCTCGAACAGTGCCACGGTGATATTGTCCTGGGTGGCGGCAGCCAGGCCGGCATCACCGCCCAGCTCCATATGCAGGGCCGCCCCGCCGAACACCCCGATCCATAGACACGCCAGCAGCGGCGGCACCACCAGCACGCCGAGTACGTACTCGCGGATGGTCCGTCCCCGCGAGACCCGAGCCACGAAGGTGCCGACAAAGGGCGACCAGGCGATCACCCACGCCCAGTAGAAGATGGTCCAGCTGGAAGCCCAGGGGTCATCGTTGTAGGGCGACATCTTGAGGCTCATGCCGATGAAGTTCTGCAGGTAGTCGCCGATGCCCAGGGTGATGGTCTCGAGGATCTTGACCGTGGGGCCGGTGAACAGCACGTACAGCATCATCGCGATGCACAGCGCCATATTGAGGTTGGACAATCGCTTGATGCCCTTGTCGAGCCCCGACCAGGTCGAGGCCATGTACGCCACGAACATCACCCCGAGGATACCCGCCTGCCAAAGGCCGCTTTCCGGCAGCCCGAAGACCGCATTGAGGCCACCATTGACCTGCAGTACCCCGAGCCCCAGCGAGGTCGCCACCCCCATCACCGTGGCGACCACGGCGAAGATGTCGAGCCAGTCGGTGTAGGGGCGCAGCGCCGGGCGCTTGGCGGTCATCGACGACAGCACCGAGGAGACCAGCCCGGCCTGGTCCTTGCGGAACTGGAAGTAGGCGATGATCAGCCCGACCAGCGAGAATGCCGCCCACTGGTGCACCCCCCAGTTGAAGTAGCTCATCTGGATGGCGTAGCGCGCCGCTTCCACGCTTTCGGCGGGGACCGCGCCATAGGGAGGCTCGGCGAAGTGGGTCATGGGCTCGGCCATGCCGTAGAACACCAGACCGACGCCGAAGCCGGCCGCCAGTAACATGCTGATCCAGGAAAAGGTGCCGTAGGTGGGGGTGCTATCCTGGGGCCCCAGGCGCACCTTGCCGTACTTGCTCATCGCCAGCGCCACCAGAAAGATGACGAAGGCGAACACCGCCATCAGGTAGAACCAGCCAAAGTAGTGGGTCACCTGGCTAAGCGCGGTGTTGGCGGCGTCACCGAAGGCGTCGGGGAAACTGGCGCCCACGGCGACCAGGGCGATGATGATAAGGGCAGATAGACGAAAGACGCGATCCTTGCCAGACAGCGGCAGGCGCTCCTGCAGCGCTCGACCGTTCATGGACACTCCTTGCCAGACGGCGGTCATGATGTGAGGGGCGTAGCACCCTAACAAAAGTCGGACTCTCCATCACGGTAGGCGAATATTCGATTCGGCACAAAAAATTGCCGGCACCCTGGGGTACCGGCAATAGTGCCGGAAATAGTACCGGCAATAGTGTCGGAAATAGTGCCTCCAATAGCGCCGTCAGTTAACGACATAGCAGAAGGCCCGCCATGGGGCGGGCCTTCTGGTTTCCTGCGGTCAGGTCTGGCTCCGTCTGTCCTTTACCAGCCTGCTTTTTACCGGCCGCCCGTCCAGCAGGGGCCAGTCCAGCCGGGTCTATCACAGACGGGTGATCGAGGCCCGGCCGCCACTAGTGGTTACTGCGGTTTCGGTGTGGCCATCGCCTCGCTGGAGCCACCCTCCTCACTGTCATCCATTTTCAGCGCTTCCTCGGGGGGCTCCATGCCTTCGGTCTTGGCCTGGTCACGCGCCTCGAAGGCGTCTGCACCGACCGGCATCTCGCGGTAATGCTGATAGAGACCGTCGAGCATCAGCTTGCGATCCTTGCGCAGCTCTCTCACCAGCACGATCACCATCATGTAGAGGATGAAGGTGAACGGCAGCGCCGACAGCACCGATGCCGACTGCAGTCCCTTGAGGCCGCCAGCGGCGATCAGCGTCAGGCAGATGGCGGCGATCAGCACACCCCACAGCACCCGCTTGTAGAGGGGAGGATTGATCGAGCCGTTGTCGGTCATCTGGGCAACGATATAGGACGCCGAGTCTGCCGAGGTCACCAGGAAGATGAAGATCAGCATCATCGCCATCACCGACAAGAGTCCCGAGAAGGGCATCAGATCGAACATCTCGAACAGCGCAACGGTGATGTTGTCCTGGGTCGCCTGGGCCAGGCCGAGGCCCTCGTTGGCCAGTTCCATATGGATGGCGGTGCCACCGAACACGCCCAGCCACAGGCAGGCCAGCAGTGGCGGCACGAACAGCACGCCGAACACGTACTCCTTGATGGTGCGGCCCTTGGAGATGCGCGCCACGAAGGTACCGACAAAGGGCGACCAGGCGATGACCCAGGCCCAGTAGAAGATGGTCCAGTTCTGGGCCCAGGGATTATCGTTGTAGGGCGACATGCGCAGGCTCATCACGAAGAAGTTCTGCAGGTAGTCGCCCAGTCCCAGGGTGATGGTCTCCAGCAGCTTGATGGTGGGGCCGGTGGCCAACACGTAGACCATCATGGCGATACACATGATCATGTTGAGGTTGGACAGTCGCTTGATCCCCTTGTCCAGGCCCGACCAGGTGGACGCCATGTAGGCCAGGAACATGCAGAACAGGATGATGAACTGCCACAGGCCGTTCTCCGGAATGCCGAACACCGCGTGCAGGCCGCCGTTGGTCTGCAGCACGCCAAGCCCCAGCGAGGTCGCCACCCCCATCACCGTAGCCACCACGGCAAAGACGTCCAGGGCGCCGTTGAACTTGCGCAGCCCAGGTCGCTTGGCGGTCAGCGGACGCAGCACCACCGACACCAGGCCCGCCTGCTCCTTGCGAAACTGGTAGTAGGCGATGATCAAGCCCACCAGGGCGAAGGCCGCCCACTGATGAATCCCCCAGTTGAAGAAGCTGTACTGAATCGCGTAGCGGGCCGACTCCGCGCTTTCCGGCGTCATGTCTGCGTAGGGTGGTGCAATATAGTGGGTCATGGGCTCGGCCATGCCGTAGAACACCAGGCCAACCCCGAAGCCGGCGGCCAGCAGCATGCTGACCCAGGAAAAGAAGCCGTATTCTGGCTTGCCGTCCTGCGGCCCCAGGCGCACCTTGCCGTACTTGCTCATGGCAAGGCCGAGCAGGAATACCACGATGCCGGTGACCGACAGCAGATAGAACCAGCCAAAATAGTGGGATACGCCTCCCAGGGCGCGACTGGCGACTTCGCCGAAACCTTCAGGGAACATGGCCCCCAGGGCCACCAGAATCAGGATGATGATCGCGGAGACGTAAAAGACCCGCTGTCCTTCATTGCGTTGCATATCGCCTTCCTTTTGTTCGACTGCTTGTTGGAAGGCCTGTGCAGCGCCGCTCCGGCGAAGACCACGCTCGGACGCTCCTTATCGAACGCTTCTGCCCGGGCATTCGCCGAGCAGCCTTTGCAGACCCGTACTTTGATAACAGTTAGGTTGTTATCTATCATCCCCGGGCAGCCCACCGATCCGGCTTGGCACTAAGCTGACACTGGACTGCCACTGGAGAGTCGAAGCACCGATGAGGCACCTCGGTGACATCATAGTGAAGTTCGCCACCAAGACAGCGGAATCCACCACCCGCCAGTCGGCGCAGCAAAACATCCGCCAAATTCGTCGCCTCAGGTACGAATTTTCCCGGCCAAAAGCACGGCTACAGGCACGGCCAGAAACCCGGCCAGAAACCTGACCAAGAACCCGGCCAGAAACTCGGCCCAAAAGAAGGAGAGCCCCATGGCCCGTCTCGACACTACGCCCCTTTCGGTCCTGGACCTGGCGCCGATCCGGGATGGAGGCACCGTCGCCGACAGCTTCCACGACAGCGTTGCCCTCGCCCGCCTGAGCGAATCGCTTGGCTTCACCCGCTACTGGCTGGCCGAACATCATGGGCTGGAGGGGATCGCCAGCGCGGCGACCTCGGTACTGATCGGACACCTGGCGGAGAAGACCTCACGCATCCGCGTGGGCAGCGGCGGCATCATGCTGCCGAACCATCCACCGCTGGTGATCGCCGAACAGTTCGGCACCCTGGAGACGCTCTATCCGGGCCGCATTGACCTGGGACTGGGCCGGGCTCCGGGCTCGGACGCGGCCACCATGGCGGCGATGCGCCGCGATCCACACGCTGGCGTCGAGGACTTCCCCCAGCGTCTGGCCGAACTGGAAGGCTTTCTTGGGGAGGCCCGACCGGAGCAGCGGGTCCGGGCGGTGCCCGGCCAGGGCACCCGAGTACCGATCTGGCTGTTGGGCTCGAGCCTGTACAGCGCCCAGCTGGCCGCCCACAAGGGGCTGCCCTTTGCCTTCGCCGCCCAGTTCGCCCCGGCCCAGCTCGACGAAGCGCTGGCCATCTATCGCCGCGACTTCCGCCCCTCCGAGGTGCTCGCGGCGCCCTACGCCATGGTCGGTCTGCCGGTGCTGGCCGCCGCCACGGACGAGCGCGCCGACTACCTCGCCAGCACCGCAAGACAGAAGTTTCTGGGCCTGATTCGCGGCCAGCGCGGACGCGCCCGGCCACCGGTGGCGACGCTGGACTGGACCCCCATGGAGCGCGCCCAGGTGGAAGGGTTTCTTGGCGCCGCGGTGATCGGCAGCCCGGCGACGGTACGCGACGGGCTGGAGCGCCTGCTCGAACGCACCCAGGCCGATGAGCTGATGATCAACACCGACACCTATGCCCTGGAGGATCGCCTCGAGAGCTACCGCCTGGTCGCTGAGGCCTGGCAGGGCTGAGCCCCGCCAGACAACGTGGCGCGACGGGTGCTCAACGCGGCGGGTGAGCCCCGGGCGTACGCCATTCGGGCTCGCGCTCGAGCCAGTCGGGAGCGGCCTGTTCGAAGGCATGAGCCCAGCGCAGCAGGTCGCGATCACGGCGATGGGGAGCGATGAGCTGGACGCCCATGGCCTGGCCGCGCGGGTTGAAGCCTGCGGGCAGATTGATCACCGGGCACCCCGACAGGGAGCCGGCGATCACCACCTCCATCCAGCGATGGTAGGTGTCCATCGTTCGCCCGGCGATCTGCCCGGGCCAGGGTGTGTCGACGTCGAAGGCAAATACCTGGGCGCTGGGCAGAGCCAGCGCATCGAAGCGCTCGAACAGTCCGAGCAGACAGGCGTACCAGGCACTGCGCTCGACGTTGGCGCGGTGCACATCCAGCGCCGTTCGGCCCATGCCCTGCTCGACCTCCCAGCAGGCCTCGGGCTTGAGCTGGCAACGACGGCTATCGTCGGCCCAGACCTCTGACAGACTGCCCGCCACCGCCCACTGGCGCAGCACCAGCCAGCTTTGCCACAGCCGCTCGGGTGACATCTCCGGCACCACCGGCTCGACCCGGGCACCGAGGCGCTCGAACACCGACAGCGCCCCCTGGCAGACGTCCAGCACACCCTCTTCCATCGCCAGGTAGCCCTGCCAGTCGCCGAGCCAGCCGATACGCAGGCCCGACGCCGCGTCAGCGTCATCGAACGGATCGGCGAGACGCTCGGGATCATCGGCGAGTGACAGGGGAGCGCGGGGGTGGGCCCCGGCCTGGGTCGCCAGCAGCCTGGCAAGGTCGCCGACGCTGCGCGCCATGGGCCCTTCGGTGGCCAGCTGATGGCCGAAGATATCAGGGCCTGGACCATGGGGAACGCGACCGAAGGAAGGCCTCATCCCGAACAGGTTGTGGTAGGCGGCGGGGTTTCGCAAAGACCCCATCATGTCGCTGCCATCGGCCACCGGCAGCATGCGCATGGCCAGGGCGGCAGCGGCCCCGCCGCTGGAGCCACCGGCGCACAGGGCGGGATCGAAGGCGTTGCGGGTCGCGCCGAAGACGCGGTTGTAGGTCTGGGAACCGAGGCCAAACTCCGGCGTGTTGGTCTTGCCGACAAAGATGGCACCGGCCTCACGCATCCGCCTGACCATGATGCCGTCCTGCTGTGGCACCTGACCCTTGAACAAGGGCGAGCCCATCGAGGTCGGCAGGTCACGCGTGGCCGAAAGGTCCTTGATCGCCTGGGGAATGCCGTGGAGCCAGCCGCGAGAGCGCCCCGCCGCCAGTTCGCGGTCGCACTCCCCGGCCTCTTCCATCAGCACCTCGTGGTCACGGCGAGAGACGATGGCGTTGACCACCGGGTTGGCCGCGTCGATCTGTGCCAGGTAGGCGTTCATCACCTCGCGGCAACTAAGCTCTCGTGCATGGATCGCCCGGGACAGCGCAAGCGCTCCCAGCGCCAGGATCTCGCGCTGGGCAGGGCTGGTGGCGCCCTCGCCCACGGACGGAGCAGAGGATGAAGCGCCGGGCGGTGAGGTGGGCGAATCAGACGGTAAAGGTGACGATGGCGGTGGAATAGGCATGGCGTCCTCGCTGCACGGCATTGAGACGAGCGGGCTGGCCCGACATGTTCCAACGCTAGCGGGCGGAGCCTCAGCTGTCATCCATGCAAACGGTCGAGGGCGACCAGCCAGCCCAGGTAGACCTCACCATAGCGCTTGACTCGGCCTGCGTCGGGCTCGGCCCGGGAGCCTTCATCCAGCTGCACCAGCGTCTGACACAGCTCGTCCAGCTCGCCCTCCCTGGCACACCAGGCCGCCTGGATGGCGCCGCCAAGCGCGGCGGCGTCGGTCACCCGGGGGCACACCACCTCGGT
Source organism: Halomonas sp. EF61 (assembly GCF_040147045.1). Taxonomy (NCBI): domain Bacteria; kingdom Pseudomonadati; phylum Pseudomonadota; class Gammaproteobacteria; order Oceanospirillales; family Halomonadaceae; genus Halomonas; species Halomonas sp. EF61. The sequence continues at coordinate 526,569 of NZ_JAMSHM010000001.1, forward strand.
GGCGGTGATGTCCGCCACCATCTGGCGCCAGGCGGCGCTGTGGGCGCCGCCGCCGATCAGCCGAATCTGGCGTGCCTGGTCGGCCAGCGGCCCCATCAGGTCAAGGCCGTAGCGCAGACAGAAGGTGGCGCCCTCCACCACCGCGCGACACAGATGGGCGGGGCTGGTATTGCGACTGGTCAGGCCGAGAAAGGAGGCGCTGGCCTCGGGCAGGCTCGGTACCCGTTCGCCGTTGAAGAACGGCAAGACCGTCACGCCATCGGCGCCGACAGGCGCCTGGGCCAGGGCCTGGTTGAACCCCGCCAGGTCGAGACCGAACAGCTCACGCACGCGATTGGTGGCCGAAGTGGTGTTCATGGTGCAGACCAGCGGCAGCCAGCCCGCGTGGCTGGCGCAGAAGTTGGCGACCATGGCGGAATCGGCCAGCACCGGGTGATCGGAGTGGGCGCAGACGGTGCCCGAGGTGCCAAGGCTCATGGTTACCTTGCCCGGCACGATGTTGCCGGTGCCGATGGCGCCGAGCATATTGTCTCCGCCGCCGCTGGCGACCGCGACGCCAGGGGAAAGCCCCAGCTCCCGGGCCAGCACCGGCCGGACCTGCCCTGCCGTGTCGCGGGAATCGATCAGTCTTGGCAGCACCCGGGCCGGGTCCAGCTCAGGGGCGATCCACTGCCACACCTCAGGACTCCAGCGCCGTGAGCGACTATCGAAATAACCGGTACCCGAGGCGTCTCCCGCCTCGCTGACACGCTCGCCGGTCAACCACAGATTGAGGTAGTCGTGGGGTAACAGCACGCCATCCACGCGATCATAGATGTCGCGATGGTGCTCGCGCAGCCAGGCCACCTTGGAGGCGGTGTAGCCGGTCTGAGGCACCAGGCCGAGCCGCGCCAGGCAGCCCTCTTCCCCGCCCAGAGCGCCAATCAGGGCCTGGTTGTGGGCATGGGTCTCGGTATCGCACCACAGCTTGGCCGGGTACAGCACCTGGTCCCTGGCATCCAGCGCCACCATGCCATGCTGCTGGCCGGAGACACCGATGCCGCGGATATCACCGGCGCTGACACCGGCCGACGCGATCGCCGCGTGGAAGGCGCCGATAAAGGCCTCGATCCACTGTGCCGGGTCCTGCTCGCGCCGCCCCCTGGCGCCCTCGATCATGCGGTGGGGTCGACTGGCCTCGCCAATAGTGGCGCCACGCGCCAGATCCACCACCACCACCTTGGTGCTCTGGGTGCCGCAATCCACACCGAGATACATGAAAAGATTCCTCGTTGGCGCATCGACACGGTGCGTCGAAGCCGACGCGCTCAGCGGTGGGTCAGGACGCCAGCGCCTCCAGGGTCGCCCTGGCGCCCTTGTCCTGCAACAGCTTCAGCGCCTCGACGTAGGCCACCACGAAGCGCGGCGAGTCGGCGAGATCCCCGAACAGCTCACGGTTCTCGATAAAGGCGGTGGGGTGCTCGCGCTGGGAACCGGCGAGCTCGGTCAGCCGATCCTTCCAGCGATCGACGATCACGATGGGCTGGCCCTGCTCGTCCACGCCTTCGGCGTAGCGCGCCCAGCTTGCCACCACCGCGGCAGAACGCTTGAGTTCGCCGCCGTGTTCGAGCTGGTGACGAATGACCGGCAACAGCCACTTCGGAATTCGGTCCGAGCTTTCAGCACAGAGTCGCGATAGCGTGTCCCGAACCTCGGGGTTGGCGAAACGCTCGATCAGGGTGTGCCGGTACTGATCGAGATCGACGCCAGGGACCGGAGGCAGTGTCGGGCTGCCCTCCTCGGCCATGTAGCCAAGCAGGAAGTCGATGAACAGCGGATCCTGACAGACCTCATGGGCGTAACGATAGCCGGCCAGATAGCCGACATAGCAAAGCGCCTGGTGGCCTGCGTTGAGCAACCTGAGCTTCATCAGCTCGTAGGGCTCGACGTCCTCGACCAGCTGCACGCCGACCTCATCAAACGCCGGTCGGTCACTGGCAAAATGATCCTCCAGCACCCATTGGGTGAAGGGTTCGCAGATCACCGGCCAGGCGTCTTCCAGTCCGAAGCGCTCGGAAAGCTCCTCGATGTCGCCCGGCGTGGTCATCGGCGTGATGCGATCTACCATTGAACTGGGGAAAGGCACTTCCGCCTCGACGTACTGCCCGAGCGCGCGATCACGAGCGTAGGCAAAGGCCGTGAACATCCGCCTCGCCACCTCGCCGTTGCCCGGGATGTTGTCGCAGGACATCACCGTGAAGGGCGGGACGCCGCGCTCGCGCCGACGCTCGATCGCCGCCACGATCAGGCCAAAACTGGTACGCGGACGCTCGGGGTTGCACAGGTCATACACCACCTCGGCGGCATCGAGATCGAACTCGCCGGTGACCGGGTGGACGTTGTAGCCGCCCTCGGTCACCGTCAACGAGACGATCCGGATGGTCGGGTCCGACAGGGTCTCTATCACCGTCTCGGGGTCGTCCGGCGCGAAGCGGTAATCGATGATCGAACCGATGACGCGGGGTTCCAGCGCGCCATCGGGATGCTTGACCACCAGGGTATAGAGGTGGTCCTGGCTGGCCAGCGCCTCCTGCATGCGCTTGTCGCCTGGCATCACGCCGATGCCGACGATACCCCAGTCATGGGCCTGCCCGGCTTCCATCAGACGATCCAGGTACATGGCCTGATGGGCCCGATGAAAACCGCCGACGCCGAAATGGGCGATGCCCGGTGTCAGCGCCCGACGATCGTAGCTGGGCACCGAGATATGCGGAGCGAGGCCAGCCAGTTCCGCGTTGCAAAGTCGTGTCATGAAGGCTCTCCGCCAGATGAACAATGAGAAAGCAGAGCCGCTTTCCAAAAATGGGAATGGCTAGTGCCAATGGAGATCGGCGGTGATCGAGCGGGTCTTGATCAGGCGCGCGTTGAGCATGTCCTTGTCCCGGGTCTTGGCGATGGCCCCGGCCTGGTCCTGGCCCATGCCGAGCCAGCGCTCGATCAATCGCTGCTCGAGCACCGTATCGGCGACCTCGAGAAACAGGCTGAAGTCGAAGTAGTCCGCCAGCGCCGGCCAGGGCCCGTGATCCAGCAGCAGGTAGTTGCCCTCGACGATCAGCACCCGATGACCGGGCGTGATCACCCGGGCGCCCGCACGCGCCAGGTCCAGCGGTCGGTCGAATACCGGTACGGCCACGTCCCGGTCGGCTCGTTTCAGCCGCGCCAGGTCATGGCGCAGGCCATCCACATCGAAGGTTTCCGGCGCGCCCTTGATGGGCAGCAGCCCCTGCGATTCCAGCACGCCGTTGTCGAAGTGATAGCCATCCATGGGTACCACCTCAGCGACGCCGGGTTGCCGCTCGTTGAGCTGACGCGCCAGCCAGGCGGAGCGAAAGGACTTGCCGGCCCCCGGCGGGCCGGCCAGAGCAACGATATAGCGCGCCCTGCCCTCGCTGCGCGTCAGCAGTTCGTCAGCGATCGCTTCCATGGTGGGGGTCATCTGTCACCTCGCTCGTGCCCGTGGCTCAACTCATCCAATTGCCGCCATCGACGTTCAGGGTCTGGGCGATGACATAGTCGCTGTCGGCGCTGGCCAGAAACACCGCAGCGCCGGCGTAATCGTCCGGTCGCCCCATGCGGCCACAGGGTACCGCCTCGCCGACCAGTCGCTTCTTCTCGCCGAGGGGGCGTCCCTCGTAGCGGGCGAACAGGGCGTCGACCTCGTCCCACATGGGGGTATCGACCACCCCCGGGGCGATAGCGTTGACACGGATACCGTGGCGAATCAGGTCCAGCGCGCAGGACTGGGTCAGACTGATCACCGCTGCCTTGGTGGCGCAGTAGGTGCTGACCAGAGGCTCGCCACGCCGCCCGGCCTGGGAGGCCATATTGATGACGACACCGCCACGTTTCGCCTCGACCATGGCCCTGGCCACCGCCTGCAGGGTGAAGAACAACCCCTTGACGTTGACCGCGAACTGCCGCTCGAAGTCGGCCTCATCCACCTCGAGCACCGGCGCCATGCCAAAGACCGCCGCATTATTGACCAGCACGTCGATAGCGCCAAAACGTTTCTCTACCTTTCGAACCATAGCAGTGATGGCGGCGTTGTCGCGGACATCCAGCGCAGTACCCATCGCACGCTCGCGGTCGAAGCCTTCCAGCGCCTCGTCGATGGCCTCGCTGTCGAGATCGGCGATCACCACGCGCGCGCCTTCCTCGGCGTAACGCCGGGCGATGGCGAGCCCGATCCCGCGTGCACCACCGGTGATCACGGCGGTCTTGTCCTGGAGCTTGCCCGCCACCGGGCCAACAGAGCCGTTTTTCATACGCTGGCCTGCTGACGCTGCTGCCAGTTGGACACCAGGGCGGGCAATTGCGCCATATGGGTCATCACCTGCCACACACCGAGTTGGCTCAGCCGTTCGGCGTGATCGGCGGGCAGATGGCTTGCCCCGACGAAGCCGATGACCGTCATGCCGGCGGCCAGCGCGGCGCTGGCACCGGCGATGGAGTCCTCGACCACCAGGCAGGCACCAGGGCTGACCCCCAGGGTCTCGGCGGCCAGCAGGTAGACGCCGGGATCGGGCTTGGGCTTGTCGACCTGCTCGGCACAGAAGATCGGCGCCGTGCCCAGCACCTGATCCAGACCAGTGCGCGACAACGAGGCGACGACCCGCTGACGACGACTGTTGGAGACCACCGCCTTGGCACCGGGAATCGCCGCCAGCGCCTGCGCCACGCCATCGATGGCGGTGAGTTCGCGAGCGAGGCGGGCTTCGATCTCGTCGTCGAGCAGGGCCAGCGCGTCCTTGGGCAGCGCGTGGGCGCTCTGGCCGTCGAGAAGTTCGAGAATCGCCGCGGTGGTGCGGCCCAGGGCTTCATTCAGGGCCGCCTCGACGTCGAGGTCGGGTAGCCACTCGGCCAGCCGCTCGGCCAGGGTCGCCTCGGCGATCACCTCACTGTCCACCAGCACGCCATCGCAGTCGAAGATCAGGGTCGTCATGGTCGCTCCTCAGGCTTCCGCGGTACTGGCGGCACGATTGTCCTGGCGGGTCAGCGACGCCAGCGGGTGACGCTCCAGACTTGCCAGCGCCAGACCCTGCTCACCGAACAGATGTGCCCGGCCCGGCTCGAAGCCGAAGCGGATCTCGTCTCCCACCCGGTGGGTCACGTCGCCATCCACCATCAGCGTCAGCAAGTCGCCGTCCATTTCCACGTACAGCGAGGTCTGTCCGCCCAGCCGCTCGATCACGCTGACGCTGGCTTTCAGCGGTCCCTGGTCGTCGAGCATCAGATGCTCGGGACGGATGCCGAGCTCCAGCGCCTGGCCCTGGGCCACCTCGTCGCCTTCCACCGGCACCTTGACGGTATCGCCGCCCGGCACACGCACCTCGACCCCCTGGGCGTCACCGGCAACGGCCTCGACCTTCAGGAAGTTCATCTTGGGCGAGCCGATGAACCCCGCCACGAAACGATTGCGCGGATGGTGATACAGCTCCATCGGCGAGCCGACCTGTTCCACCACGCCGCCCTGGAGCACCACGATCTTGTCGGCCATGGTCATGGCTTCGATCTGGTCGTGGGTCACATAGATCATGGTCGCCTTGAGCTCTTCGTGCAGACGCGCCAGTTCGATGCGCATCTGGACCCGAAGCGCCGCGTCCAGGTTGGACAATGGCTCGTCGAACAGGAAGATGCTGGGGTTGCGCACGATGGCGCGGCCGATCGCCACGCGCTGGCGCTGACCGCCGGAAAGCGCCTTGGGCTTGCGCTCGAGCAGGGGCTCCAGCTGCAGGATCTTCGCCGCGTCCAGCACTTTCTGGCGGCGTTCCTGCTGGGACACCCCCGCCAGCTTGAGGCTGAAGCCCATGTTGTCCTCCACCGTCATGTGGGGGTACAGCGCATAGCTCTGGAACACCATGGCCAGCCCCCGCTCCGCCGGCCCCAGGTCGTTGACCCGCTGGCCGTCGATGACGATATCGCCGTCACTGGTGCTTTCGAGTCCCGCGATCATCCGCAAAAGGGTCGACTTGCCGCAGCCGGACGGGCCGACGAAGACCACGAATTCCTGGTCCTTGACCTCCAGATCGACGCCCTTGATGACGTGGGTGTCGCCGAAGCTCTTGACCACCTGGTTGAGTGTCAGTGTTGCCATCTTGTTGTCCTCGAAGTTCTGTCAGGGGCGCCTCGGCGCCGCCTGGAATATCTGTCTGCCGGTGCGTCGTTCACCGCGCCGAAGATCGGTTTTTTCATCGCGCCGAAGATCGCTCACTTCACCGCGCCAAAGGTCAGGCCACGGACCATCTGTTTCTGGATTTGTGAAGAGCACCATCCAAGGTTTCTTTCCCGTCGATCCTCTCACTTCACCGCGCCAAAGGTCAGACCACGGACCATTTGTTTCTGAGTCAACCAACCAAAAATCAGGATCGGCGCGATGGCCATGGTCGAGGCCGCCGACAGCTTGGCCCAGAACAGTCCCTCGGGGCTGGAGAAGGAAGCGATGTAAGCGGTCAACGGCGCCGCCTGAGAGGTGGTCAGGTTCAGGCTCCAGAAAGCCTCGTTCCAGCTCAGGATCACCGACAGCAATCCGGTGGAAGCGATCCCCGGCAGGGTCAGCGGCAGCAGCAGGTACCACACCTCCTGGAAGGTACTGGCACCGTCCATGCGGCCCGCTTCCAGAATCTCCCTGGGCAGGTCCTTGAAGAAGGTGTAAAGCATCCACACCACGATCGGCAGGTTCATCAAGGTGTAGACGATGGTCAGGCCGATTCGGGTATCGAGCAGGCCGAAGTCGCGGAACAGCAGATAGATCGGTACCAGCACGCCCACCGAGGGCAGCATCTTGGTGGACAGCATCCACAGCAGGGTGCCCTTGGTGCGCTTGGTCGGCAAAAAGGCCATGGCATAGGCCGAGGGCACCGCGATCAACAGCGCCAGCAGGGTCGAACCAAAGGAAACGACAACACTGTTCCAGGCGAACTTGAGATAGTCGGCCCGCTCCTGTACCTCGACATAGCTTTCCAGCGTCGGGGTGAAGATCAGGCTCGGATCGGCGATGGCCTCGGCTTCGGTCTTGAAGCCGGTGACGATCATCCAGAAGATCGGAAAGAAGATGATCAGGGCCACGCCCCAGCCCAGCAGGGTGATGCCGAACTTGCGCCTGCGCTGGGCGCGCAGGGCCGAGGCACCTCGCCCGGCGTCGGCGACCGGCGCCTTGACGCTGTCGCCGGTGGTAGTGGTGGTGGTCATGTGGTGCACCTCGTCAGCTTGTTGTTGGTCGATGGGTCGTCAGCGGCCGCAAGGCGCTACTGCTCGAGGTTCTTGGCCACCATGCGCACCAGGAAGATGGCGACGATGTTGGCCAGGATGATGGCGATGACGCCGCCGGCGGAGGCGGTGCCCACGTCGAAGTCGAGCAGCGCGCGGATGTAGATCAGGTAGGCCAGGTTGGTGGTGGCCAGCCCCGGTCCGCCCGAGGTGGTGACGAAGATTTCGGCGAAGATCGTCAGCAGGAAGATCATCTCGATCATCACCACCACACTGATGGCACGCTTCAGGTGCGGCAGGGTGATGTAGAAGAAGATCGCCACCGGGCCTGCGCCATCCATGCGCGCCGCCTCGACCTGGTCGTCGTCCAGCGACTGCATCGCGGTCAGCAGGATCAGCAGTGCAAAGGGCAGCCACTGCCAGGACACGATGATGATGATCGAGGTCAGCGGCAGGCTCGAGAACCAGTCCACCGCCGGCAGCCCCAGGCTCTCGGCGAGCCAGGCGAACACGCCGTTGGCCGGGTGCATCATCATGTTCTTCCACACCAGGGCACTGACCGTGGGCATCACGAAGAACGGCGAGATCGCCAGCACTCGGGCGACGCCACGCCCCATGAAGTCCTGCTGGAACAGCACCGCCAGCAGGGTGCCACCGACCACGGTGATGGCCAGTACCCAGCCCACCAGCAGCAGGGTGGTGCCCATCGCCGACCACAGCGCCGGGTCGGTCAGCAGGTATTCGTAGTTCTCGAAACCGGCAAAGCCGGTCATGCTCGGCATCAACAGGTTGTAGCGCTGAAACGAGAACCAGACGGTCATCGCCAGCGGCACGATCATCCACAGCAGCAGCAGAGTAACGGCCGGCGCCTGCAGCGAGAGGGTGCGAAGCCCTCCGACGGTGCGCCCGGAAGTACGGTTCTTGTTCATGGGGGATCACGCTTGGTCAGGCCTGCGGGGTAAGTCCGCAGGCGATCGGAGCCAGGGGCCGACCGTGGAGGCCGGCCCGCGAACGAGCTTCAGTCGGTGTAGCCGGCGCGCTTCATGGTGCGCTCGGTGGCCCGCTGGGCGGCGGACAACGCCTGCTCGACGCTGGTCTCGCCGGTCAGGGCCGAGGCCACCATCTGGCCGACCTGGGTGCCGATGGCCTGGAACTCGGGGATGCCGACGAACTGGACGCCCACGTAGGGGTTCGGCTCGAGGCTCGAGTCGAGCGGGTCGGCCTTGCTGATGGCGTCGACCACGAAGCTGGCGAAGGGCGCGGCCTCGATGTACTCGGCGTTGTCGTAGGTGGACTGGCGGGTGCCGGGGGGCACGCTGGTCCAGCCTTCACGCTCGCCGACCAGGGCCACGTACTCCGGCGAGGTGGCCCAGGTCACGAACTGACGAGCCGCATCCTTGGCATCCGAAGAAGCGGGGATGGCCAGCGCCCAGGCCCACAGCCAGTGAGAGCCCTTGGGGGTCTCGGCCACCGGCGCCGGGGCGAAGCCCAGTTGGTCGGCGACCTGGGACTCATCGGCATCGAACAGCTTGCCCGCCGCCGAGGTGGCGTCTACCCACATGGCACAGTTGCCGCGCGAGAACAGCGCCAGGTTTTCGTTGAAGCCATTGGAGCTGGCACCGGCCGGCCCGTAGTTGTCGAGCAGGTCGACGTAGAAGGCGACCGCCTCCTGCCAGGCCGGACTGTCGATCTGGGCGTTCCAGTCCATGTCGAACCAGCGGCCACCGAAGGTGTTGGTCAGGGTGGAGACGAAGGCCATGTTCTCGCCCCAGCCCGGCTTGCCACGCAGACAGATGCCGGCCACTTCGCCGTCGTCGTCGTGCAGGGCTTCTGCCCAGTCACGCACCTGGCTCCAGGTGGGCTGCTCGGGCATCTCGATACCGGCCTCGGCGAACAGATCCTTGCGGTAGTAGAGCATCGAGCTTTCGGCGTAGAACGGCAGCGCGTAGAGGCTGCCTTCGTGGCTCAGGCCATCGCGCACGGGTCCCAGCAGGTCATCGACCTGATAGCTCTCGGGCAGATCATCCAGCGGCTCGAGCCAGCCTCGCTCGGCCCAGATCGGGGCCTCGTAACTGCCGATGGTCATGACGTCGAACTGGCCACCCTGGGTGGCGATATCCGTGGTCATGCGCTGACGCAGCACGTTCTCTTCCAGTACCACCCAGTCGAGGGTGATGTCCGGATGCGCCTTCTCGAACGCTTCGGTCAGGCTCTGCATGATCACCATGTCGTTGTTGTTGACGGTGGCCACGGTGATGGTCTCGGCCTGGGCGGCTGACGCGCCCAGCGACAGCACCAGCGCGCTTGCCGGCACCAGCGGCCTGGACAGCGCCGCGCAAAGAGGACGGAGGGTGTAAGACGGCTTCATGGCGCACTCCTGATCGTTACCCGCTTGGCGGGGATATTGTTGTACCGCCGACGCGAATCCTCGGACTCGTCGTGGTGGTCGGGCCTTGCGTGCATCCGAGCAAGCCAACGCTGCGGATACCTCTCCCAGAAAATGATCAATCAAATCTCTTGATGATCAAATGATCGGACACAGCCACACAAAACGCAAAGCCGATAGCTTTAGACTTTAGCGGTACACGGACGCCTTTCAGCCCCTACCCCGGCAACCACTCATCGACGTAAATCAGCCAAACGTCTGGCCTTCACCGAGCTCGCACAAAACAGCAAATATTAGATATTCAGCCTCTTCATTACCTTGTTGTTTAAAGGCTTTTCATCCTCCCATCGTATTTTCCCGTTCCTGGCTTCAGCCTGGCCCCTTACATCGAAAAGCCGTTGTAGCAGTCAGTACTTTCTTTAAAATCAATCAACTACCCCAAGCTCCTCCTTATTTTCCATATATAGAAACCTTATTCCCTATATGGAATAAAATTGACGCTCTCAGACCCGCCTCCTAGGCTTCGATCGATCGCTGATCCGGCAGTTCGATGCGTCCTTTGCGGCACTTCTGCAGATCCACCGCGCGACCTGTCATTTATTTCCCCGCCTTCTCGTCCGGTGCCCCGGGGCCCTTGCGTGAAGCGCCGGCCAGGGCCTCGCCGAGCATGCCTGCAGGCCCCACGCCACCACGCATGCCAAGCCAATCGATCCTGGATCGAGGGAGCCACAACAATGACAGACCACGCTGCTCTGCCTCCGGCCATCGCCAACAAGTCCAATCGCAAGCGCTACTTTCAGTTCAGTCTGATGCTGCTGGCGGCAGGGTCCATCTATCCCCTGCTCTACCTGCGCCAGAACTTCGAAACACCGATCCTCGAGGTCTTCAACATCACCTCGAGTGAACTCGGTAACTTCTATTCCATGCTGGGTGTCGTGTTCTTCCTGTGCTACCTGCCCAGCGGCTGGCTCGCCGACAAGTTCTCGCCCCGCCTGCTGGTGACGGTCTCCATGGCCGGCACCGGGCTGCTCGGATTACTGTTCGCGACCATCCCTTCCGGCGTCATGCTGACGATGGTCTTTCTCGGCTGGGGACTGACCTCGGGACTGACCTTCTGGTCGGCGATGCTGAAGGGGGTGAAGATGCTGGCCAAGAAAGACGAGCAGGGCCGCTTCTTCGGTATCCTCGATGGCGGGCGCGGACTGATCGAGGCGATCCTGGCGACCATTGCGATCAGCCTGTTCGCGTACTACCTCAACGACCAGCAGGACAACACCACCGAGGCGCTCAAGGTGGTGGTCTACATGTATTCGTTCACCTGTCTGGTGATCGCCGCCTTGACCTTCATCTTCTTCACTCGCCATGACGGCTCCGAGATACGCGCCAAGAAGTTCAAGACCAACGGCAATGTACTCGCCGACCTCAAGCATCTGGCGTCGATTCCGGCGCTGTGGCTGGTTGCGCTTATCATCCTGTGCGGCTACCAGCTGTTCTGGGCGACCTATTCCTTCTCGGCCTATGTCCAGGAGGGATATGGCGTCACCGCCGTCGCCGCCGGCGCCATCACCGTGGCCAAGCTGTGGATGCGCCCTATCGGCGGCATCACCGCCGGCTTTCTCGGTGACCGCTTCGGCAAGACCAATGTGCTGGCACTGCTGTTTTTAGGCGCCACCGCCTTTCTGGCCACCTTGATCCTGATGCCGACCTCGGTGGGCACGGTGGCCTTGCTGGCGGTGGTGCTGATGATCGGTGTGCTCACCTATGCGTTGCGCGGACTGTACTGGGCGATACTCGACGACTGCGATATTTCCATGGAGGTGGCGGGACTGGCCATCGGCGTAATCTCGCTGCTCGCCTACACCCCGGACATCTTCCTGCCGCAGATATACGGCTTCCTGTCGGCACGCTTCGAGGCGGTCACCGCCTACCAGCTGTACTTCGGCTACATCGCCTGCATGGGCATCGTCGGGATGCTGGCATCGCTCAAGCTCAAGGCGATCACCACGCGCAAGGAGCAGCAGTTGCAGCACCAGCAGGCGTGAAGGCATGAAGGCAAGCAGGCCAGATCCACACGAAGTGACGAAGCAGCGCATCAGACAACTCCCTCGCGCCCCGGCGGGGCGCGAGGGCGCCAGGAAGGGGGCCAGGCAAAGGCGCTCGACGATACAGCAGCCGTGCTGCCTAGATGTGCGAGGAAAGGCGCTCGACGATATAGCGCGCCGCCTGATCGTCGGTGATCAGACTGGTCAGCCAGCCGCCGCGCAGCGCGGCCAGGATGGCCGGCCCCTTGTCGCGGCCGCCGGCCACCGCCACCATCGCCTGACGCTTCAGCGTGGTCAGCGGCAGGCTGGTCACTCGCTGACTGGTGGAGCAGTCGATCAACCGGCCATCGGCATCCATCGGCCAGCCCACCAGCTCTCCCACAGCGTCCAGCGCCAGCAGTTCGTCGAGTTCCGACTCGCTGATGAAATGATCCTGAAACAGCGTCGCCTGGCGATCGATCCGCCCTACCCCGACGAAGGCCGCGCTGGCCTGTTCGGCCACCTCGCCGATGGCGCGAAACAGCGGCTGTGCCGCCAGCGCCCGCTTCTCCTCGACCGAGCTGGCGACCACCGGCGTCGGCAGCAGGTAGCGCTCGCCGCCGGTCTTGTCCGCCGCCACCATGACCCCGTCGTAGCGGTTGGACGAGCCGTCCCTGGCCACGTTACCGACCAGCGAGACGAAGCGATGACGTGGACGGTCGATCCGACTCAGGGCCTCCACGGTCGCACGAATCGAGCGGCCGGAGCCCAGCGACAGGGTCTGCGGCTCGCTGCGCTCGATGATGCGTGACAGACGCTCGGCGCCGGCCACCGCCAGGTAGGGGGTACTGTCCTCGGCGGTGGCGGACGCAGGCACCACGTCGCAGTAGTCCAGTTCGAAGCGTTCACGGATGGCCTGGGACAGTGCGGTGCAGTGGGCCACGGGGTGGTCGATATGGACCTTGATCAGGCCTTCCTGCCTGGCCAGCGCCAGCAGTCGCTGCACGCCCGGCCGGGAGACCCCAAGCTGTGCGGCGATCTCATCCTGCGTCTGTCCACCCACATAGGAAAGCCAGGCGGCTCGTGCGGCCTGGTCCAGCTTGACCTCGAACTTGTCCACGCATCGTCTCTCTGGCTGATCGTACAGCCTGCATCATCGCAAGCCAGGGACACCGGCACAACGCAGGCTTACTCGGCCGGCGCCTTTTCCAGCAAGCCGCCGGGCAGCGTGACGCTTACCCTCAGTCCACCGAGCGCCGCGGGATCCAGGGTCATCGTGCCGCCGTACAGTGACACCAGTTCCTCGACGATGGAAAGCCCCAGCCCACTGCCGGGGCGGCGCTCATCCAGACGCACGCCGCGCTTGAGTACCGCCTCACGCTCTTGCGCGCTCATGCCCGGACCGTCATCTTCCAGCCGCAGGCGCACGCTGTCCCCCTCGAGCCAGAGATCGAGCTCGACCCGGGTGCGCGCCCAGTCGATGGCGTTCTCCAGCAGGTTGCCGGTCAGCTCCTGCAGATCGTTGGGATCGATGCGCAGCGCCAGCCCATCCGCCACGCGGGTCTCGAGACGGATACCGCGACGCGTTGCCAGCCGAGACAGGCCGTCCAGCACCGGCGCCAGCACCCTGGCCAGACGTACCCTGGCGGCCAGGGCGGCGCTGCCGACGGCGCTGGCACGGGCCAGGTGGTGGCGCACGGCAGCATCGATACGTCCTAGCTCCTGGCGCATCCTGGCTCGCTCGGTCTCGGGAAGGCGTTCCGCCTGGGTCATCAATACGCTGACCGGCGTCTTGAGCGCGTGGGCCAGATTGCCGGCGGTGGCGCGACCGCGCTCGATCAGCCGCCGGTCATGGTCGAGCACCTCGTTCATGGTCACCGCCAGTTCCGCGAGCTCGGTCGGCAGCCGGGTATCGAGGCGCTCCCGCTGGCCGCCCTTGACCGCCGCCAGATCCGCGTGAAGCGACCTCAAGGGCGCCAGCCCCCAGCGGATCTGCAGCGCCAGACCGGTCAGCAACAGCACGCCGAGCCCAAGCAGCGACAGCCATAGCAGCCATTCGAAGCGTGCCACTTCGGCATCGAGCTCCTGACGGCTGACCGCCAGGCTGACGTGAACGGGGTGGGGATGTCCCGACAGCCTGAGGGAACGCTCGACCAGCCTCAGCCGCTGCCCACGAGGCCCTTCGATGGTACGCCAGACGGTGTCCGGGGAGGCGGTGATCGGCAGGCGCTGATCCCACAGCGAACGCGAGCCCCGGGAAAGGCGCTCGCCGTCGCTGATCTGCCAGTACCAACCGGAGAACACCTGATCGAAGCGCGCATCGCCGAGACTGTCGTTGACCACCAGGGCACCGCTCTGGGGGTCTCGATCCAGGGCCGCCAGCAGCACCCGGTGCATCGACGACAGGCGTTCGTCGAACGAGGCCGAGGCGGATTCGCGAAAGCTGTAGGACAGCCCACCGCCGACCAGCGGCAGGATCACCAGCACCAGCACCAGCGACGCCAGCAGCAGCCGCCGGGTCAGCGAACCGCGCGGCGGCGTCACGGCGCATCCTCTCCCGCCGGGGTCACCAGGCGATAGCCCTCGCCGCGCCGTGTCTCGATCCGCTCGCTGCCCAGCTTGCGCCGCAGGCGACTGATCTGGACGTCGATGACGTTGGAATCGGGTTCATGGTCACGGTCGTAGACGTGCTCGGCCAGCTCGGCGCGACTGACCACCCGCTCGCGGGCGTGCATCAGGTAGGACAACAACCGTGACTCCTGGGCCGTCAGTGCCACCGGCCTGCCGGCCAGCGTCACGGCCCCCGTGTGGGTGTCGAAGCTGAGCACCCCGGCGCTGAGCACAGGGTGGGCGTGGCCGTGGCTGCGGCGCACCAGGGCCCGCAGCCGAAACATGACTTCGGCGGTCTCGAAGGGTTTGGTGACGTAGTCGTCGGCCCCGGCAGAAAAGCCCGCAGCCTTGTCGGACCAGCGCTCTCGCGCGGTCAGCACCAGTACCGGCAGGTCGATGTCGTCGTCGCGCCACTGGGCCAGCCAGCGCGTGCCATCGCCATCCGGCAGTCCCAGGTCGAGCACGACTGCGTCGTAGCGCTCGGTGCGCAGCAGAAAATCCGCCTCGCCTCCGGTCGCCGCGACTTCCACCAGCAGCCCGCCTTCCTCAAGGGAGGCCGCGAGCGCTTCGCTCAGCGCCTGGTCATCCTCGACCAGCAGAATCTTCATGCCACGCCTCCTCCGGCGTCATCCCTGTATTGCGGTGATCCCCGCGGGCTAGTCGGCATCGCGCGGCGCGGGGCGCTGCATGGCATCGATGCCGACCCCTTCGATGCTCAACAGCTCACCACTGCCTGCGTCGAACTCGAACTCCACGACCTGTCCCTGGGCGCCGACCAGTTCGATCTCGTAGAGGATTCTGCCGTCGTCACGTTCGAGCTCCACTTCGAGCACCTGCCCGTCGTAGCGCTCATCGAGCCAGTCCAGCAGCGTCGGCAACGCCACCAGCCGGCCTTCACGCACCTCCTGGTGCAAGTCACGCCAGTCGTCATCCGCGCTGGCGAAACCGATTCCCAGCGACTCGCTCGCCAGTGCCGCGAGGCTGACGTCGTCGCTCGGGCGCGGGGCCTGGGCCAGGCTCGCGGCCATCACGGACGTGCATAGCAAGAAAAGTGTCTTGGAGGTCATGAGGCGAAGTCTGACCCACTGCAGATGAATGAAAGATGAACGATCCCGTCAGGCTGGCGACAGGTCCCCCCTGCCAGGATGGTCCCACTCGCCGAGATCACCAAGCACACGGTGAGCTTACCTCAACAGCGAATGGAGTCCCCAGCATGAACAAGACTGTCACCCTGAGCCTGGCCGCCCTGACCTTGAGCGGCACCCTCGCCACCACCGCCATGGCCGACGATGAAGCGGTCAACCGGGAGGAGATCGACCGCCTGCTGGCCAGCACCGGGGAGTACGGCTTCACCCACTACGATGAGCTGGGTATCGACGACGGCGATCGTTTCGAGGCGGAAGGCTGGCGCGACGACGGCTGGCGCCTCGACGTCGACATGGACCTCAGCGACGGCAGCCTGCTGGGCGAACACCGGCGCCAGAGCGAGATCCCGACCTGGAGCCTCAGCGGCGACGATGTCGGCACGGCACTGGACGCCGCCCAGTCGGCCGGCCTGGAACTGTTCAGCTCGCTGGATGTCGACCGTACAGGTGATATCGAGATCGAAGGCTACGACGCCCAGCACCAGGAGCTCGAGGTCCGTCTCGATCGCCAAACCTTTGACGTGACCGGAGTCCAGCATGACGACTGATCATTCCTTCAGCACCGACGACTACCAGCACAACGCCGCCTGGAGGGCGGCGTCCCGTTGGCAGCAACGCGCTCGCCAGGCACGCCCCGCCCGCCGGATGGGTGGCTTCAAGCTGGCTCTCGCCACCCTGGTCGGCGCCGTCACCCTGGTGCTGGCCACCATGATGGCCCTGGTGCTGAGCCTGGTGGGACTGGCGCTGATGCCGCTGGTGCGTCACCGCATGAAGAAGCGCATGGAGGCCTACCGCGCCGATCATGCTGACGACATCACGCCGGGGGTGACCACCCGAGCCCCCGGTCAGGACGATGCCCGCGTGTGGGAAGGCCAGTATGAGGTCAAGTGAAGCACCCGGCGGGCGATGCAGCGACGAGTGCGCGTCACTCGCGCGGATCGCCTCCCGGCAGCCGTTCGGGACCGGGCTCGGGCACCTGATCAGACCCGCCTGCCCGGTCTTCGCGGGCAACCTGCCCGCTTGACGGGGCGTCGCTGCTCCCATCGAGTGCCCCCCTCAGGGCCACCACCTCGGCCTTGAGTTCTCGCACCTCGCGGTGCAACTCTCGCAGCATGTCTCGATTGATCCGATGCAGCCGTTCGGACTCGTCCTCCTGATCATCGATGAAAAGTGAACCGACGTAGGCCGCGAAGCTACCGAACAGACCCACACCGGCCACCATCAACAGCGCCGCCACGACCCGTCCCAGCGACGTCACCGGATAGTAATCGCCGTACCCCACCGTGGTGACGGTGACGAAGGCCCACCACAAAGCCTCTTCGGCGGTATCGATGGCGCTTTCCGGGTTGGGGCCTTCCACCACCAGGATCACCACCGAGCCGAAGATCAACAGCAGTACCGTGGCCGAGGCCACCGAGGCGAAGATGCCCTTGGCCTTGTTGCGAAACAGCAGGTTCCAGATCAGGTGTACCGACTTGATCGCGCGCAGCATGCGGATGATCTGCACCACGCGCACCAGACGGCCAGCCATGAAGAAGCTCACCGGGATGCTCGCCAGCAGATCGATCCAGCCCCAGCGCATAAAGCGCCACTTGCTTTCCGCACGGTGGAAACGGATGCAGAAGTCGGCAAAGAAGAAGCCGCAGACCACCAGGTCCAGCTTGAAAATCAGGTCATCGACCTCCGGCGGCAGGTCATTCAGCTCCTGCACCGCCATGGCACCAAGCACGTAAAAGGAGAGGATCAGAATCAGGATCTGAAATGGAGTCAAGCGCTCTTGTTTCATGGGGTTCGACATCGACCGGGAAGCAGAATCACGACCTTACGCGATGCACCGGAAGCTGCCTAGCGGCAGGACACGCCCCGAGCCCTCACCAGGTCAACGTCGACCCCATTGCACCTTTCCCTGTCGATGCCCCGATGTCGGTATTGCCCCTGACCGAGAGCCGCTTTTCCCTCGCAGGTCCCTCGCCGGCAGATACCTCTATGACGCTACTCCAGGGGTTCGTAGGGCAGCCCCACGTAGTTTTCGGCGATGGTGGTCAGGCCCGCTGTCGAGCCGGTCAGATAATCGAGCTCCGCCAATTGCATGCGCGCCTCGAAGTCTTCCTCGTCGCTGAAACGATGCAGCATCGACGTCATCCACCAGGAGAAGCGCTCGGCCTTCCAGATACGCTTGAGGCACACCTCGGAGTAGCGCGGGATCAGATCGCTGCGCCCTTCGTTAAACACCTTCACCAGCAGGCGATACAGGGTGTTGACGTCACTCGCCGCCAGGTTCAGCCCCTTGGCACCGGTGGGCGGCACGATATGGGCGGCGTCCCCCACCAGAAACAGGCGACCATACTGCATCGGCTCGACCACGAAGCTGCGCAGTGGTGCGATGCTCTTTTCGATCGAAGGTCCCGTCACCAGAGTCTCGGCCACGTCATCCGGCAGGCGCCGTTTCAGTTCGTCCCAGAAACGCTCATCGGACCAGTCCTCGACCTTCTCATCGAGGCCCACCTGCACGTAGTAGCGGCTGCGATTCTCCGACCGCATGCTGCACAGGGCGAAGCCCCGCTCGTGGCGTGCGTAGATCAGCTCATCGGTCACCGGTGGCGTATCGGACAACAGCCCCAACCAGCCAAACGGATAGACCCGCTCGAAGGTCTTCAGACGCTCCTGCGGGATCGATTGGCGTGACACGCCGTGGTATCCATCGCACCCCGCCACATAGGCACAGCGCAGACGGTACCCCTTGCCTTCATGCTGAAAGGTGAGGGAGGGCGACTCGCTCTCCAGATCATGGGGGGTGACGTCGCTGGCCTCGTAGTAGCTGATACCGCCTTCTCGCTCGCGTGCTTCCATCAGGTCCCGGGTGACTTCGGTCTGGCCGTACACCATCACCTGCTTGCCATCGGTGTGCCCCGCAAGGTCGACGCGTACCCGGCGGTTGTCGAAGGCAAGCTCAAAGCCGTCGTGGGGCAGGCCCTCGGCATCCATGCGTTGGCTGACGCCGGCTTCACGCAGCAGGTCGACCATGCCCTGCTCGAGCACCCCGGCACGAATACGTCCCAGCACATAGTCGCCGCTCTTGCGTTCGACGATCACATTGTCGATCCCGGCCCGGCTGAGCAGTTGCCCCAGCAGCAGTCCGGAGGGCCCGGCCCCGATGATGGCGACCTGGGTCGTGAGTTCACTATCGATACGCTCGGGGGAAGATGTTGTCGTCATGGTGGCTACCTCGTCAGCGGAACGTTATGGTTATGCCTTGTATTTTTCGCTGAAACACCACCCCAGATAAGGCATATTCCTCGCCACAAACTGGACTTTTCGCGGAATCTACCCTGACATTTGTCGTAGTCACGCTCAATCACCCCCCCGGCAACCGCCAGGAGCGCAGACCATGAACCCCGAGACCCCGTCCACCACGATATCGTCAGCGGTTCCCACCTTTACCCTTTACGGGGAAACCGGTAGCTGGCCGACCCCCGACCTGCTGCACTGCGAGTCCATCGCCGAACGCAGTCGGCTTCACGATTGGCGCATCCATCCTCACCGCCACGTCGACCTGACTCACCTGCTGCTGCTGTACGCGGGCGAGGTCGAACTGCAACTGGAAGACAGCCGACAACGGCGGGCCGCCCCGCTGCTGATCCTGGTGCCTGCGCTCACCATTCACGGGTTTGCCTTCGCTCCGAACATCCAGGGCCACATCCTGACCCTGGCGGCACCGCTGGTCAGCCACCTCGAGCAGGTACTGCCGGACGCCAGCAGGGTCTGGCGCAGCGCGGGAGTCACTGCACTAGCCGACGCCAGACACCGACTGCAGGCATTGGTGGAACATATCGACGGGGAATACCGACGGCCGGCGCGGGACCGCGACGTGCTGCTCGACGCCTTGATCCAGGCGCTGACGGTGGAAGCGGCTCGCCTGGCGACGCATCCGGCCACCCGGGCCAGGTCTGCCGTGAGCACCGATCCCGGCCACGGCCACCTGGCCCGCTACCAGACACTGATCGAGCGGCGCTTTCGCCAGCAGCCGAGCATCGAGGAAATGGCGCGCGAGCTGGACATCAGCGCGGCCCACCTCAACGCCCTGTGCCGGCGCCTGGCGGACCAAAGCGCCCTGGCGGTGCTGCACCAGCGTCTACTGCTCGAAGCCAAGCGCGAGTTGACCTATACCAACCTGACCATCGCCCAGATCGCCGATGGCCTGGGATTTTCCGAGCCCGCCTATTTCACCCGCTTCTTCAAGCGGCTCAGCGGAGTGGCTCCCCGCGACTTCCGCCGCCGCCAGTTCCATCGTCAAGGCGACGGATCGCCAAGCTCGCCCTAGGCGCTGTCCGAAAAGTCGACGAGCGAAGGTTAGACAAGGCAAAAATCGGTGAGAAAGCGCAGTTTACGGGGTGTAAATGAGTATTTTGACCGGGCTGGCGTACCAGACGATTTTTAACGCCGTATTACCGAGCGCAGGCACTTTTCAGACAAGCCCTAGACCAGATCCCGGGGGAAGACCTCATCCCAGCTTCGCGAGAAGATTCGAGTATCGCCCTGCCAGGCGTCCAGGGTGGCACGCACCCGAAAGCTGTCGGCGTCGCTGGTCAGCCGAGTGCGGGTCAGGGTGTGGATCTCCCAGTCCCCCCGGCGGAAGGTACGTTGCCACTCGGTCCAGCCGGTAACACTGTCGTAGTTGCCGTAGGAATAGCTGTAGCGCTCGGTCACCGAGCCGGAGATGTCCAGCGCGATATCGTCCAGCCGGTAGCTGCCCTCGTCGTGGAACACCTCCAGTGTGGTCTGGTCATTGGCCAGATCTCGGATCACCTTCCAGCTTTCCTGGGAAGGCTGCAGCAGCGTCTTGGCCAGCGGTGGCGCCCCTTCCGGCTCCTCGAAGGGGCGCAGAGCCGCTTCTTCCGCCGGCCTGGGGACCCTGGTCGGCAGCACCAGGCGACAGGCACCAGGCCACAGTGTCAGGCGTACCGGCCTTGGCGCAGGCCATACCAGCGGCCAGTAGCTGGTCGAGATCGCCAGCCGGATGGCGTGCCCCGCCGGAAACTGCTGGGCAATATGCTTGAGACACACCGTCACGCGGTAGCGGCGCCCCGGCACCAGAGGCTCCGGGTGTTCGTCGCTGTCACGATGGGTCAGGTTGAGCACCCCATAGGACACCCGTGTCGCCTTGTCGTCTTCGGCGATATCGACAAGACGCAGCGCCACCATCGCCACCGGCTGGTCGGCGGACAGTTCCAGCTGCACCGATGGGGCACCACAGATTTCCAGATCCTGCTCGAGCCGGGGCGTCTGGAAAATCAGGGCGCCGCCGTCCTCGTCACGCTGGTCGTGAGGCAGATCCGGCGGTGCGTTGTAGGAACACCACTTGCCGGCATACAGGCCCACCGACAGCGGCGAGCGGATATCCAGGCTCTCGTCGTCATCGCCGTCCTTCGCGTCGGTGCCGTCCTCGCCACGCAGGTCATGTCCGCTGGTCAGCCGCCAGCTCCGGGACATGATGTGGGGAGAGGGCCAGCTCGGCTCGGCGACCCAGCGACCGGGACGAGCGCTGTAGCGCGCCGATGGCGGCATCGATTGCTGCATCCAGACCCTCAGCATCGGTTCGTCCATGATCCCGGTATCCTGGTCCTTCAGCCAGTGGTCCCACCACCGTAGCCCTTCCTGCAGGAAGCCGATGGCCGGCCCCGGTACCCCGAGGTGGGGGTACTTGTGAGCCCAGGGGCCCACCAGCCCCTTGCGTGGCGAGGTCAAACCGGCCAGCAGCCGGAAGACGGCGTTGCAGTAACCATCCGCCCAGCCGCTGATGGCGTACACCGGCACCTGGATACGGCTGTAGTCCTCGCACACCGAGCCATGTTTCCAGTAGTCGTCACGTCGCTGGTGCTGAAGCCAGCGCGAAAGCCAGAGGCCGCTGCCGTCCAGGCGATCGAGCCACATCCTGAACCAGTCGCCACCCACCAGCGCCGGGTCGGGCGGGATGGCATTGCCATCGAACATGGTCGACGCCCAGGAAAGATTGTCGGCCAGCAGGCAGCCACCCATATGGTGGATATCATCGGCGTAGCGGTCATCGGTAAAACAGATGGTGATGACCGCCTTGAGCTGCGGTGGGCGCATGGCGGCGATCTGCAGGCCGTTGAAGCCCCCCCAGGAAATACCGACCATGCCGACACTTCCCGTACACCAGGGCTGGCGTTCCAGCCACTCGAGTACCGCCACCCCGTCGTCCAGTTCCTGCTGCAGGTACTCGTCGGTCAGTACGCCATCGGATTCGCCGGTGCCTCGGATATCGACGCGAACCCCGGCATAGCCATGCCCGGCCCAGTAAGGATGCACCTGAGCGTCTCGCTCCGCGGTCAGGTCACGCTTGCGATAAGGCAGGTACTCGAGGATCGCCGGCACCGGATCATCGTCGGCGTCGACCGGCCGCCAGATACGGGCAGCCAGACGCGTGCCGTCGGCCAGTAGAATCCAGGTTTCCTGCTCCATCACCTTGCGCGGAAAATCGCTGACCACCCGCATCGTCGCTCCTTGCACTGGCTTCAAGCTCACCCTGTCGAGATCGCCCTGTCCATACCGCGCTGCCGAGATCGCCCTACCCCTGCAACCTGGCCACTCCAGCGCTCTCGGTGACGCTCGGTACAGCGGCGGCGCGCCGACTCAACTATCGATATCGCCGAATGCGAAGGTCAGTCGGGCCGCCAGTTGCTGATAGCGACGAAGCAGCGTCTGATAGTCGTCGCCCCCCATCCAAATATAGGCCAATGCAAAGCTGTAGCTATCCTGTTCTGGCAGGCTCGACAGACGCTGCCCCTCCTCCACCTGCAGACTGATCACCGTGCCGGGGTAGTCCTGTTCGAGTTGTGCGAGGGTCTGCGCCGACGGAACCCGTTCGACGGTGGCGTCATGGAAGAACACGCGGTAGAAGAACTTGGCCGCGACCGCGTAGGCGCCCTCCCGGTGGGGCAGTCTCGGACGCTGCCCCAGCGCCAGGTCCACCGTCACCTGCTGATGGCTGATCCCGTCGACCTTCTCGAACAGGTCGCAATGTGACTGGGAAATGCGTGTGTTGATCTCGAGCAGCCAGATGCGATCCTGGAGTTCGTCCCAGAAAAACTCGACGTTGAACGCGGATTGATCGAAGCCGGTGCGGGTCATGACCAGGCGGGTGGCGTCGATCATCTGCTGCTGAACCCTTTGTGGCAGGGCCGAGGGGTACAGATAGTGGAAGAAGCTCAACACCCCTGGGTAGCGAATCGAGTCGACCACACCATAGACCACGACCTCGCCATCGTGGACGTAGCCTTCCAGCGTGCATTGCCAGCCGCCGATGATTTCCTCGGCCATGCAGTAATGGCCATCGATCGCCGCGATCTCCGGAGGCAGGTTGGCCTGATCCAGCACGCTGTTGAACGGCTCGGCGATGGAACCGATCTCCGCCTTCAGACGGTCAATGGCAAGCGCAAAGTCTTCCGGCGTCTCGATGCGAAAACCGAGCCGTGAGCCCGACGACTTGATCGGCTTGACGAAGAAGGGAAAGGACAGCCCCGCCGCACCGATCTGACCCAACGCCGCATCGTCGAAGGGGTCGAAGGCGGTGAACCCGGGGATGTACTGCGGCACCACCTCGCGCTGAACGCAACGGCTCCAGTACTTGTGCTCACATTTCAGCAAGCTTTCCAGCGACGTCGATCGGGTACCGAATCGCTTGCACAGGATCGGCAGCATGGTGGATACCGGAAAATCCATATAGCCGATGATCGCGTCTATCGGCCTGCCGAATCGGTCCAGGGTCTGGCCGGCTTCCTCGAGCATCGCGGGAATATCGAATTCCTCGGTGTCATAGACCGCCTCCGGCGCAATAATTCGGTGAAAGCGCCATTCTTCGGCACCCTTCAAGCGCAGCAGACGCTCATGATTGTCATCGTTCAGCCCCACCACAAAAATATTGCGCGCACTCACGTCAAGCCCTCGCGTCATTACGATGGTGTCACGCTGCAAGCTTAGTGAAACGCGCCTCCCACAAAGGCTCATATTGGACTAGAGCGCCATATCAGAAACCTCATCCAACCGACATTAAATGCATCAAAATGTATGGTCAGCCTGGCTTTTGCAACGTGGATCTACGACATTGACAAAGTGGGCTTGCGCCAATGTATTCGGGCTCTCGATGGGCACGCATCACTGGCGCCCGGCCCTCGATGAGAAGCCGCGCCTGTCCGACCTCAAAAAAGCCTCAGCATCAATGTGCTGTTTTTGTTGTCAGGTTCTCGGACAGGCAGTGAGCCGTTTGTCGTCATCGTGATCCTACGCCGCAAAACCCGTGACAGGGTATCTCCTCTCAGGCGAGTGTCGCCCCCGGCGATGGACGGAACTCACCCCCTTTGGCCAGGATCGCCCAGGCGATTCTGGCCATCTTGTTAGCCAAGGCACAGGCCACAACATTCGAATGCCGTCGGCAACCCAGTGCTCTCAGCCAGTCACCTAATTGATCGTTACGCTGATCCTGGCGCTGCATCACCGCGCGGGCACCCTGCACCAGCAAGCGTCGTAGATGGCCATCGCCGCGTTTGCTGATACCCAGGAGTCGCGGCTTTCCGCCGGTTGCGTACTGGCGAGGCACTAGCCCCAGGGCGGCGGCGAACTCACGCCCCGAACGGTAGTGCGAGGCATCACCTACCGCGCCGACGATGGCGCTGGCCGTGATGGGTCCGATTCCTGGCACCGTCATCAAGCGGCGGGCACCATCGTTACAGCGGGTATGCTGCTCGAGCGTTTTCTCGAGAACCGCGATCTCGTCACTTAGCCAGGTATAGTGCCCTTGGAGGCGTTGAGCCAACGCCACGAAAGCGGGTGGCAAGCCTTCCAGATAGCTCGTGAGACGACGGATCGCCGCATGCCCGACCGGCAAGGCCACCCCGAATTCGAGCAGGAAGCCGTGCAGGCGATTCATGATCGCGGTGCGTTCGGCGACCAGCCCTTGGCGAGTACGGTGTAGCGCACAGAGGATCTGCTGGTCTTCGCTCTTGATCGCTGCGAAGCGCATGGCCGGACGTGAGGCCGCTTCGCAGATCGCCTCGGCATCCACGAAATCGTTCTTGTTGGTCTTGACGAAGGGCTTGACGTACTGGGGCGGAATCAGCCGTACGTCGTGCCCTAACGCCTGGATCTGGCGGGCCCAGTAATGGCTTCCGGCACAGGATTCCATGACCACCCGACAGGCAGGCTGCTGGGCCAATTGCGACAGCAGTTTCTGGCGTGACAGCGCCTTGCGGAACAAGGGTTTGCCGTGGCGAGTTTGAGCATGCAGATGGAAGCTGCGTTTGCCCAGGTCGATACCGATGATGGCGGGAGCGGTCATGAGCGTGGTCCTCTGAAAAGAAGAAGCCCAGCAAGCATAGCCTGCTGGGCTTCGAGGTCAGGCTGACCATCTCATTAAAGCCCGCCGTATGGCGGGCTTGGGGTGAGCTGAGCGTAATACTGGCCGCCGCTTGGATGCCGACTACAGCAAAAAGAGGGTGCTCAAGGTCGGGAACAACAGCAACAGAGCCAGGCGCACAAAGTCAGACACGATAAAGGGAGAGACGCCTCGGAAGATCTCTCCCAGTCCCACATGGGGCGCCATGGCCTTGATCACGAAGACGTTCATCCCCACCGGGGGCGTGATCAGCCCCAACTCGACCGTCAGCACCGTGACGATGCCAAACCACACCGGGTCGATACCCAGGCTCTGAATGATCGGGAACACCACCGGCACCGTGATCACCAGCATGGCGATCGAGTCCATGAACATGCCGAGCAGGAAGTACATGGCCAGGATGCACAGCACGACAACGAAGGGCGTCAGCTCCATGGCAAACAGACTGTCGCTGATGGAGAACGAGATGCGTGAGAGCGAAATGAAGTAGCCCAGCGCCTCGGCACCGACCAGCATGAAGAACACCACCGCCGACAGCGCCAGGGTCTCCTGGACCGCAGACCACAGCTCCTGTGCACGCAGCCCCTTGACCAGGGCGTAGATCAGGGTGGCAAAGGCACCGACGCTGGCCCCCTCGGTGGGAGTGAAGATGCCCAGGTAGATGCCCAGGATCATGACCAGGAAGACCGCGAAGAAGGGCACCAGCCCGCCGAGCGAGGCAAGCTTCTCGCCCCAGCCCGTCGCTTCCCCTGCCACCGCCAGATCCGGCTTTACCCGCATGACCACGCTGACGGTCAGGGCGTACAGCACCAGCCCCAGGAGCCCGGGCACCAGACCCGCCATGAACATGTCACCCACCGACTGCTCGGTCAGGATGGCATAGATCAGCAGGGCGATACTGGGCGGAATCATGATGCCGAGGGTGCCGCCCGCGGCCAGCGCCCCGGTGGCCAGGCCACGATGGTAGCCATATCGCTCCATCTCCGGCAGGGCCACCCGGGTCATGGTGCTGGCGGTGGCCAGAGAAGATCCGGAAATCGCCGAAAAGACGCCACAGGAGCCGACGGCGGCGATCGCCAGGCCGCCCTTCCAGCCACCGCAGATCACCCGAGCCGACTGGAAAAGCTTGCCGGCCATGCCAGAATGCGCCGCCAGCACGCCCATCAGGATGAACATCGGAATCGCGCTGAAGCTGTAGTTGGACAACACCTCCACCGGCACCGACTTCAACATCGATACCGCCGCGCCTAGATCGATGATCGAGGCAAAACCACCGACACCGACCAGCAGCATCGCCAGAGCTACTGGCACCCGCAGGATCATCAACACCAGCAACAGCAGCAGCCCGAACCCGCCGATCGTCTCAGTCGCCATGGGACACCTCCGCACTCTGGCCGAACAGCGCCCCCAGGAGCGCGTGCAGCAGGCTGCGCAACGCCAGCAGAGCACTGAGCACTGCAGCGACAAGATAGATCGGCCCGAGCGAGATCCTCAGGTCCTGGGTGACCTCGCCGTACTCGACAGCGGCGTGGGCCGCACCCACCAGGCCCGTCGCCAGCACCCCGCCAAGCACCGCAAAGCCCAGCAAATAGACGCCATGCAGGCGCGCTGCGATGGACGCAGGAAGACGGTGGGAAAAGGCCTCGACCACCACCTGGCTCTTCTCCACGCTGGCCGACATGGCCGCCAGCAAGGCAAACAGCATCAGGTAGCTGATCAGTTCGACGCTACCGAAGACCTGAAAGGAGATGGCGCCATCGGTCAGACGCTGCAGGTAGCGTGTCACCACGTCGGCGATGGTCACCGCCAGCATCAGTATCAGACAGCCGCCCGCCACCCAGCGACAGACCAGGGCCAGCCAACGGCTGGCCCCTTCCAGAAAGGGTTGCATGGCGTCACTCCGTCCCGGCGCAGCTTTCACGTGCCGCCAGCGCCGCCTGATAGACGTCATGCGCCTGGCTCAAGCCGCGCTCCTCGAGTCCGCTCAGGTAATCCTCGATGCCCTGCTTGAGCGGCGGTGCCCAGTCGGCGTTGTCGAGGGGCGCATCGACCACCCGAATGGTGTGACCGGCATCCACCGCTTCCTGGCGCCCCACCTCGTCGATGGCGTGGAACACCTCCCCCGCATTGAGTGCCCACTGCATGCCGGAGTTGGCATCGATGACCGCCTGCTGCTCCGGCGTCAGCCGATCGTAGGCACGCTGGCTCATGGTCGCCACAAAGATCAGCGAATAGAACGGCACTTGGGTGTGGTATTCGACCAGTTCGTTGATACGAAATCCCTTCATGCCTTCCCAGGGAAAGCTCAAGCCATCGAGCACGCCCCGCTGCATGGAGGTATAGATATCCGGGGCGGGCATGCCTACCGGGCTTGCCCCCATGTTTTCGAGGATATCGCCTGCCACCGCGGTCGGGCGACGGATTCGCAGCCCTTCCAGATCAGCCGGTACCTGGACGTCGGTATCCACGGTATGGATGTAACCGGGACCGGTGGTGAACATGAACAACACGCGAGTGTCGTCGTACTCTCCTCCCAGGCCGCCATCGTCGTGCAGGGTCTGCAGAATGCATGAACCCTGTATCGCAGAATCGGCCACCCCGGGGAGCTCGACGATCTGCGACAGCGGGAAGCGCCCGGCGGTATAGCCCTGAGCGGTGGCACCGATATCGGCGATGCCGTTTACGGTCGCCTCATAGATGTCGTCAGCCTTGGCCAGGGTACCGGAGGGAAAGACCTGAACACGCAGATCACCGCCGGAGTCTTCCTCCACCGCCTTGGCCCACTGCTCGAAGATCTCGGTATTGATACCAGAGGCACCAGGCCAGAAGTGGGCCATGCGCAGCGTGGTCGCCGCTTGAACCGAGGCACAGGAAAGGGCCGTCAGGGATGCGGCCATCAGGCACGCGAGGGGGGTCTTCATGGGGATCCTCCGGACTTTATCGTTATCGGCGACGCGCGCTCATTATTGGTCTCTCGCTCGACACCGTTTCCGGCAACTCGACCAGCGGCGCTCGTTCGCATAGTGAACTTCTGTTCGTTTTTTCAGTTCAAAAGATAAACTACCTGGCCACACAACGAAAAGCGACTTTGGTCTAGCGGAAGGCCTCCACCGACGGGAACCAGGCTCTCTTCACCAGAGTGGTGCCAAGGATGCGACTTCTCTAGAATTGTGCTTAAACGATAAAGATGCTCTTTCGAGCCACCACTCCCTTCTCGCCTCGCCGTTCAAGGATGAACCTGATGACCTCTCGCCCGGCCGCCGCCCTGCTGCTGCTCCCGCTGGCAACGCCTGTCACCGCACAGACTGCCGCAACCGACGACCGCGCCGTCGAGTTGCAGCACCCCGTGTTGACGGTGTCGGCGCCGCGCCTGGAGCGCGAGCTACTCACCACCCCGATGGCTGTCTCGGTGGTCGATGAAGACGACATCCATCAAGGTCAGCAGCGGGTCCGTCTCGATGAATCCCTGGTTCGAGTGCCCGGGGTCTTCATCCAGAATCGCGACAACTTCGCCCAGGGTGCTCGTGTCTCCATCAGGGGCTTTGGTGCCCGCGCTCCCTTCGGCGTGCGCGGCATCACCATATTGGTGGACGGTATTCCCTACACCCTCCCCGATGGCCAGGCCCAGCTCGATGCCATCGACCTGGACAACGCAGAACAGATCGAGGTCATCAGGGGACCGGCGTCGGTTCAGTACGGCAATGCCGCCGGTGGCGTCATTTCGGTCACGACGGCGGACGGGCGTGACGAAGGTGACGACTCGACGACGATACGTGCCGGTATCGGTAGCGACGGCTACAACAAGCAATCCCTTTCCACCGGCGGCGAGCACGACGGCTGGGCCTACCACCTGGGTGCCTCGCGACTGGAACTAGCCGGCTATCGGGATCACAGCCGCACCGAGAAGCGCTTGCTGAACGCCAGCCTGTCACGGGATATGGGCGATCAACGCCGTCTCACCGCCATCATCAACCTGCTCGACAACCCCCGTTCCGAAGATCCTGGTGGCCTGACCCAGGACCAGGTCGATGAAGATCGCCGACAGGCGGGCCGCTTCACCGAGGACTACGACACCGGCCAGGAGGTGGACCAGCAGGTCGTGGGATTACAGTACGAGGATCTTGGCTTCGGCCCCGGGGAGCTCTACCTCAAGGGATTTACCACCTGGCGAGACTTCGAACAGCAATTGCCCTATCCGGGCGACAGCTTGATCGACTACCGACGTCACCACTTCGGTGGCAGCGCCGAATATCACCAACGCTTCAACCTAGCCGGCATGACGCTGGACAGCATGGTGGGTATCGACGGCGCTCGCCAGGAAGACGACCGCCATCGCCGCGATGTAGCCTTCGATGGCAGCGTGACGGGAGAAGTGGCCGACGAGACCCAGACGGCGACCAGCCTGGGTATCTTCGCCCAGGGCGACCTTGCCCTGAATGAGCACTGGACACTGTCGGCCGGCGGACGCTTCGATCGCATCGACATGGAAATCGATGACGACTACGACAACGATGGCGACCAGAGCGGTGAACGCACCTTCCACGAAACCAATGGAAGCCTGGGAATCAGCTACCGCTTCCATCCCTTGCACCAGGTCTACGCCAACACCTCCACCGCCTTCGAGACACCGACCTTCTCGGAGTTTGCCAATCCCGCAGGTGGTGGCTTTAACCCCGACGTCGAGCCCCAGGAGAGCTGGAGCCGTGAGCTCGGGGTGCGCGGCACCCTGCCCACCGGACTGGATTACGACGTCACCCTATTCTCGATCGACGTCGACGATGAACTGGTCCCCTACGAGATCGATGGTAGCGATCGCACCTTCTACGAAAACCTTGGCGACACCAGCCGCGACGGGCTCGAAGTCGCGCTAGGATGGCAGCCCTCGGCGCGTCTGGAGCTCAATACCGCCCTGACCCTGGCACGCTACGAGTTCGACCAGGTTTCCGGTAGTGACCTGGACGGCAACCGTCTGCCCGGGCTTCCGGAGACAACCTGGGTCAACCAGCTCACCTGGTACGGGACAGGCAGCCAGGACACACGTTACTTTGCCACCCTGGAAACCCAGTATGTGGGCGACATGGTCGCGGACAATGCCAACCGGGTAGACGTCGACAGCTACTGGCTGGTCAACCTTCGTGCGGGTGACGGCTGGCGACTGGGCGGCAACCAGATACTGTCGACCTACCTCGGCATCCGCAATCTGTTTGACGAAGACCACTATGCCAATGTCCGCATCAATGCCAGCAACGACCGCTATTTCGAACCGGCGCCAGACCGTTCCTTCTATGCGGGCGTAGAACTATCATTTTGATGTAAGCACAATTTTTTCGCCGTACTGTTGCGATTCGGGAGTCAGCGCCGAGCGAGAGTCGCTCTACCCCAGCATCTCTTGAGCCAGATCAAGCACGTCGACTTAAACCCTTGAGACGATGAAACGATCCTTGGCAAAAGGAGACGCAGCACTCGCTGGCCAACCTCCCATGATCATTCGACGCTCATCCGAGACACCCGCGCGCCTCTGGTCCGGCGGCACGACGCGGGAGCTGTTTATCGCTCCCGTTGACAGTGACTATGCCGACCGGACCTTTCAGGTCCGCCTGAGCACCGCCACGGTAGAGTCCGAAGAGTGCCTGTTCACCCCTCTGGCAGGCTACGAACGACACCTCATGGTATTGGAAGGCGAGGCCCACCTTGAGCATCAAGGGCACCGCTCCAGGGACCTCAGGCGCTTCGAAGTCGACACCTTTGACGGCGCCTGGCAAACCCTGAGCCAGGGGCTCTATCGCGACTTCAACCTGATGGTGAGATACGGCAGTCGCGGCTACCTCACACACCAGTTGCTCCGCGAACAGGAAACCCTGCACCTGTCACCGGAACCCGCACTACTTCGAGCCTGGTACCTGATCAGTGGTCGTGTGGAACTCGTCTCCGGCGAGGTACTCGCGGCCGGTGATCTTCTGGTCATCGAACCCGGCGACCGCCTGGGCCTGCGTTCGCTGCAAGCGAGCCAACTGGTCGTCTCCACCATCGCGTTCTAGGCACAGAGCCGCGACAATCGTCTTGCTGAAACTTGCCTGAAACCAAAGAAGCCCGCCTCCTCTCGGAAGCGGGCTTCTTCGTGATACATGCCTGATCTGTTCCCGACAGGGTAGTCGCATGGGGGTGAGTCACCTCGCCTTATTCGGCTGAACTTGTAGAGAGCCATGCATGCGCTCTTTACAAAAAGAAGGCCCAACTCCTCTCGGAATTGGGCTTCTTCTGAATAAATGCCTGACGATGACGCTTAGACAGCAAGGTCGCTCGCATGGGGGTGAGTCACCCCAGGGTTTTGCGGCAACGCCGCAAGGGGGGACGAACGACGCGAGCCTGCCCTTGAGAAGAGCCAGGCCGAACCGCGCCGAGGGGGGTTATCGGCGCGGCCCCACATATAAAGAGAGGGGCTGAACTTGTAGAGAGCCATGCATGCGCTCTTTACAAAAAGAAGGCCCGACTATCTCTCGATAATCGGGCCTACTTCTGAATAAATGCCTGACGGACGGGCCGACCTTCTGATCTACAGCGCCCGCCCAGACCGCCGCTCCGCCCCTGAAGACTGCCGGATGACGCCACCAAGGTAACAATGTTTCTCGCATGGGGGTGAGTCACCCCAGGGTTTTGCGGCAACGCCGCAAGGGGTGACGAACGACGCGAGCTTGCGAGCGGCCGGACCGCACGCAGTGCGGCCCCACATATAAAGAGAGGGGTCTTCCCCATGCATGCGAAAAAGCCCGATTATCTCTCGATAACCGGGCTTCTTCTTAATAAATGCCTGACGATGACCTACTCTCGCATGGGGAGACCCCACACTACCATCGGCGCTGAGCGGTTTCACTTCTGAGTTCGGCAAGGGATCAGGTGGTTCCCACTCGCTATGGTCGTCAGGCGGAAAAAAGACAATATATATCATGCCGACGATACGCTTCATCGTATCCGTCAATTAATTCGAGACATCATCGACCAAAACCCTTTGGGTGTTATATGGTCAAGCCTCACGGACCATTAGTACCGGTTAGCTCAACGCCTTGCAGCGCTTCCACACCCGGCCTATCAACCAGCTGGTCTTGCTGGGTCCTTTAGGAGGCTCAAGGCCTCAGGGAGATCTCATCTTGAAGGGGGCTTCCCGCTTAGATGCTTTCAGCGGTTATCCCGTCCGTACATAGCTACCCGGCAATGCCACTGGCGTGACAACCGGAACACCAGAGGTACGTCCACTCCGGTCCTCTCGTACTAGGAGCAGCGCTTCTCAAATCTCCAACGCCCACGGCAGATAGGGACCGAACTGTCTCACGACGTTCTAAACCCAGCTCGCGTACCACTTTAAATGGCGAACAGCCATACCCTTGGGACCGACTTCAGCCCCAGGATGTGATGAGCCGACATCGAGGTGCCAAACACCGCCGTCGATGTGAACTCTTGGGCGGTATCAGCCTGTTATCCCCGGAGTACCTTTTATCCGTTGAGCGATGGCCCTTCCATACAGAACCACCGGATCACTAGAACCTACTTTCGTATCTGCTCGACGTGTCTGTCTCGCAGTTAAGCACCCTTATGCTCTTGCACTCACTGCACGATTTCCAACCGTGCTGAGGGTACCTTCGTGCTCCTCCGTTACTCTTTGGGAGGAGACCGCCCCAGTCAAACTACCCACCACACACGGTCCTCGAACCGGATTACGGTCCTGAGTTAGAACGCCAATGATGCCAGGCTGGTATTTCAAGGTTGGCTCCACCCCATCTGGCGACAGGGTTTCAAAGCCTCCCAGCTATCCTACACAAGCAACATCAGCGTCCAGTGTGAAGCTGTAGTAAAGGTTCACGGGGTCTTTCCGTCTAGCCGCGGGTACACAGCATCTTCACTGCGATTTCAATTTCACTGAGTCTCGGGTGGAGACAGCGTGGCCATCATTACGCCATTCGTGCAGGTCGGAACTTACCCGACAAGGAATTTCGCTACCTTAGGACCGTTATAGTTACGGCCGCCGTTTACCGGGGCTTCGATCAGGAGCTTCGCGTGAGCTAACACCATCACTTAACCTTCCGGCACCGGGCAGGCGTCACACCCTATACGTCCGCTTGCGCGTTTGCAGAGTGCTGTGTTTTTAATAAACAGTTGCAGCCACCTGGTATCTTCGACCGCGTCAGGCTCCGGTCGCGAGGACCTTCACCCTAATGCGGCGTGCCTTCTCCCGAAGTTACGGCACCATTTTGCCTAGTTCCTTCACCCGAGTTCTCTCAAGCGCCTTGGTATTCTCTACCTGACCACCTGTGTCGGTTTGGGGTACGGTCTCACAGTATCTGAAGCTTAGAGGCTTTTCCTGGAAGCGTGGCATCGATGACTTCCTGACCGTAGTCAGTTCGTCTCGCCTCTCGGCCTTGAGGATCCGGATTTACCTGAATCCTCAGCCTACCGGCTTTCACCAGGACAACCAACGCCTGGCTCACCTAGCCTTCTTCGTCCCCCCATCGCAATACTGTGAGGTACGGGAATATTGACCCGTTTCCCATCGACTACGCCTTTCGGCCTCGCCTTAGGGGCCGACTCACTCTGCTCCGATTAGCGTCGAACAGAAACCCTTGGTCTTCCGGCGGGGGAGTTTTTCACTCCCCTTGTCGTTACTCATGTCAGCATTCGCACTCGTGATACCTCCAGCATGCTTCTCAACACACCTTCATCGGCTTACACGACGCTCCTCTACCGCTCGTCATTCGACGAACCCGTAGCTTCGGTACCTGGTTTGAGCCCCGTTACATCTTCCGCGCAGGCCGACTCGACTAGTGAGCTATTACGCTTTCTTTAAAGGATGGCTGCTTCTAAGCCAACCTCCTAGCTGTCTAAGCCTTCCCACATCGTTTCCCACTTAACCAGGATTTCGGGACCTTAGCTGACGGTCTGGGTTGTTTCCCTTTTCACAACGGACGTTAGCACCCGCTGTGTGTCTCCCACGCTTGCACTCACCGGTATTCGGAGTTTGCCTCGGGTTGGTAAGTCGGGATGACCCCCTAGCCGAAACAGTGCTCTACCCCCGGCGGTGATACGTGAGGCGCTACCTAAATAGCTTTCGAGGAGAACCAGCTATCTCCGGGCTTGATTAGCCTTTCACTCCGATCCACAAGTCATCCAAATCTTTTTCAACAGATCCTGGTTCGGTCCTCCAGTTGATGTTACTCAACCTTCAACCTGCTCATGGATAGATCGCCCGGTTTCGGGTCTATTTCCAGCGACTGGTCGCCCAGTTAAGACTCGATTTCTCTACGCCTCCCCTATACGGTTAAGCTCGCCACTGAAAATAAGTCGCTGACCCATTATACAAAAGGTACGCGGTCACCAAACAAGTTGGCTCCCACTGCTTGTACGCATACGGTTTCAGGATCTATTTCACTCCCCTCTCCGGGGTTCTTTTCGCCTTTCCCTCACGGTACTGGTTCACTATCGGTCAGTCAGGAGTATTTAGCCTTGGAGGATGGTCCCCCCGTCTTCAGTCAAGGTTTCACGTGCCTCGACCTACTCGATTTCACAACACTCAGGTTTCGGTTACGGGGCTATCACCCACTATGGCCAGACTTCCCAGTCTGTTCACCTACCAGTTGTGTTGCTTAAGGGCTGGTCCCCGTTCGCTCGCCGCTACTAGGGGAATCTCGGTTGATTTCTTTTCCTCGGGGTACTTAGATGTTTCAGTTCCCCCGGTTCGCCTCTCATGTCTATATATTCAACATGAGATACCCAAGTTACCTTGGGTGGGTTTCCCCATTCAGAGATGTCCGGGTCGCAGGTCGTTTGCCACCTCGCCGAACCTTATCGCAGGCTTCCACGTCTTTCATCGCCTCTGACTGCCTAGGCATCCACCGTATGCGCTTCATCGCTTGACCATATAACCCCAAAAGGTCTGTCAATCGATGATGTCACGACAATTGCCGGATACGCTTGAAACGTATCTTACTTTGTCAGCATGATATACATTGTTAAAGAGCGTTAGAGCAAAAGCTCTAAGCGAGAGACTTGATATCGTCTGATGGCGAACAAGCCTCTTGCTTAGAACTTGACGACTGTTTTACTCGAGATCGAGAAATGGTGGAGCCAAGCGGGATCGAACCGCTGACCTCCTGCGTGCAAGGCAGGCGCTCTCCCAGCTGAGCTATGGCCCCATATCCTGTCGGGTATGCTTGACCAGAACCAGCTATCAAACGATGGGCCTGGGCAAATCCGATGCTACCCGGCGAGCTCACCGATCTTCACCACACCAAAGGCGTGCACTCGCTGAACTTATGAAGATGGTGGGTCTGGGCAGACTTGAACTGCCGACCTCACCCTTATCAGGGGTGCGCTCTAACCAACTGAGCTACAGACCCATTGCCGAGCAATATTGGGCATAAATCCCAAACAGTCGTTACTCTTGCTTGATCAGGTAATTCATTGTGAGCACTTACCGACAGTCAGATGACGTGTCGTTTAAGGAGGTGATCCAGCCGCAGGTTCCCCTACGGCTACCTTGTTACGACTTCACCCCAGTCATGAACCACACCGTGGTGATCGCCCTCCGAAGTTAGGCTAACCACTTCTGGTGCAGTCCACTCCCATGGTGTGACGGGCGGTGTGTACAAGGCCCGGGAACGTATTCACCGTGACATTCTGATTCACGATTACTAGCGATTCCGACTTCACGGAGTCGAGTTGCAGACTCCGATCCGGACTGAGACCGGCTTTATGGGATTAGCTCCACCTCGCGGATTCGCAACCCATTGTACCGGCCATTGTAGCACGTGTGTAGCCCTACCCGTAAGGGCCATGATGACTTGACGTCGTCCCCACCTTCCTCCGGTTTGTCACCGGCAGTCTCCCTAGAGTTCCCGACCGAATCGCTGGCAAATAGGGACAAGGGTTGCGCTCGTTACGGGACTTAACCCAACATTTCACAACACGAGCTGACGACAGCCATGCAGCACCTGTCTGAGAGTTCCCGAAGGCACCAATCCATCTCTGGAAAGTTCTCTCGATGTCAAGGGTAGGTAAGGTTCTTCGCGTTGCATCGAATTAAACCACATGCTCCACCGCTTGTGCGGGCCCCCGTCAATTCATTTGAGTTTTAACCTTGCGGCCGTACTCCCCAGGCGGTCGACTTATCGCGTTAACTGCGCCACAAAGCTCTCAAGGAGCCCAACGGCTAGTCGACATCGTTTACGGCGTGGACTACCAGGGTATCTAATCCTGTTTGCTACCCACGCTTTCGCACCTCAGCGTCAGTGTCAGTCCAGAAGGCCGCCTTCGCCACTGGTATTCCTCCCGATCTCTACGCATTTCACCGCTACACCGGGAATTCTACCTTCCTCTCCTGCACTCTAGCCTGACAGTTCCGGATGCCGTTCCCAGGTTGAGCCCGGGGCTTTCACAACCGGCTTATCAAGCCGCCTACGCGCGCTTTACGCCCAGTAATTCCGATTAACGCTCGCACCCTCCGTATTACCGCGGCTGCTGGCACGGAGTTAGCCGGTGCTTCTTCTGTGAGTGATGTCCTCCCTCGAGGGTATTAACCTCAAGGCTTTCTTCCTCACTGAAAGTGCTTTACAACCCGAAGGCCTTCTTCACACACGCGGCATGGCTGGATCAGGCTTTCGCCCATTGTCCAATATTCCCCACTGCTGCCTCCCGTAGGAGTTCGGGCCGTGTCTCAGTCCCGATGTGGCTGATCATCCTCTCAGACCAGCTACGGATCGCAGCCTTGGTGAGCCGTTACCTCACCAACTAGCTAATCCGACATAGGCTCATCCGATAGCGCAAGGTCCGAAGATCCCCTGCTTTCCCCCGTAGGGCGTATGCGGTATTAGCCTGGGTTTCCCCAGGTTATCCCCCACTACCGGGCAGATTCCTATGCATTACTCACCCGTCCGCCGCTCGACGCCTCCTAGCAAGCTAGGATCGTTTCCGCTCGACTTGCATGTGTTAGGCCTGCCGCCAGCGTTCAATCTGAGCCATGATCAAACTCTTCAGTTTAAAGTCTGATAGTCCGTTAAGCGGACCAAACTTGGCTCAAGGTTCAAACGTCTCGTTTGACGAGTCGCTTGCCTTGATATTTCAGTGACAGTGTCACTGACTCATCGGCAAGCGCCCACATGAATTACCTGATCAAATTATTAAAGAGCATGCTCTGGACTCTATAGAGAGCTTAAAGAGCGTCTCGCTTTGCTGCGCCGCAGCCCGAATCGTTAACCCGAGCCCTTGTCACAGCGCCCTGCGAGGAAGGCGTATTCTACAGAATCGAAGCGTTTCGTCAAGGCTTTCTTTTTTCGCCGTGCAAGCGATGCCTGCAGGACCCAAGAGAAAGCGAAGCGAGCCTGACGCACATCCTGCGATGCCGTCCTGGCGACTCCGATCGAGTGGCGAGCATTCTATCGATTTCTCGTTGCCCGTCAAGTGGAGAATTTTTCGAAGACTTGAAAAAGTCTTTTCAAAACAATCACTTTTACCACCCTTCACCGCCTGTGACGTTTGCTCGTCGCCGGCAGCGGATGCGTACTTTACGCATCACCTCCGGCCTTGGCAAGCGCTTTTCGGAAAAAAATACCAGATCATCGAGCAGTGTCGATCCAACAGCGGCACCATCTTGTCCACACCGCTCTATGGAAGCCCCCCTGTGGATGAATGCACAGACAGCCCCAGAAGGCGCTTTCGGCACTCATACAAGAACAGGAACGCCCGCGCTAGGCGGGCGTTCCTGTCGGTCGTCAGTATAACGAAGCGTTGGGCTTGCTGCTCACATCGGCCTGTATTGTTACCGCAAGATGATCCTGGGCTAGGTCTTGAGCTTGCGCATCAGCGCCATCGTCGGACCGGACGCCACATAGGTACCGAACAGCAGCAACAGCATGACCGACGGCTCGATCGAGATCACGACAAATCCCAGCACGATGGCCAGCAGGGCCACAAAGGGCACTGGCCCCTTGAGATCGACATCCTTGAAGCTGTAGTAGCGAATGTTGCTGACCATCAAAATGCCAGCCGCCCCCACCACCAGCAGCATCAACAGCTTGAAGCCAAGAGCGGTGGCGTCGAAGCTGTGGAACGTCCACACACTGGCCGCCACCAGCGCCGCCGCCGACGGGCTGGGCAAGCCGATGAACCACTTCTTGTCGACGCTGCCGATCTGCACGTTGAACCGCGCCAGGCGAAGCGCCGCACAGGCCACGTACAGGAACGCCACCACCCATCCGGTCTTGCCGATGTCCTGCAGGATCCAGGTAAAGGCGACAAGCCCCGGCGCCATGCCAAAGGAGATCATGTCAGCAAGGCTGTCATATTCGGCGCCAAACTCGCTTTGTGTATTGGTCAGCCTGGCTACCCGGCCGTCGAGGCCATCGAGCACCATGGCGATGAAGATGGCCACCGAAGCGGCGGTGAAATCGCCATTGAGGGCGGCGACAACGGCGAAGAATCCCGAAAACAGCGCCGAGGTGGTGAACAGGTTCGGCAACAGGTAGATCCCCCGCCGTCGCACCTTCTTGCCGTCCTCGACCGCTTCTTCCACGACTTCGGATTCCCGCATGAAGGCGCTGGCCAGATCTTCATCCTGGGGCTCTCGTGGTTCCTGCTCACGCTTGCCTGCGTCTTCGCTCATCTCTGTCATCCATTGGCTTCGAGTATGGGATCATTCTACACGACCGGCCGGCCGTTACCGCCAACCTCGCGGCAGCCGTCCTCTACCTCCAGCCTCGGGCACCTGCGGGCCAAACGCAAGGCACAGCGCAGGATTCATGCGGCAGCACCATGACCACTCAGTCGTTCACCCATGACGCAACGGGGGAGGAGCACTGAGTGTGCTCCTCCCCCGTTTCTGTCCCCATCGGCGGGCAAGCCCGACGATGGGTTACCAGGAACCCATCAGTTCTTGGATTTGTCGACAAGCTGGTTGGCGGCGATCCAGGGCATCATGCCACGGAGCTTCTCACCGACCTGCTCGATCTCGTGCTCGGCGTTCAGGCGACGACGTGCGGTCATCGAGGGGTAGTTGCTGTTGCCCTCGTTGATGAACATCTTGGCGTACTCGCCGGTCTGGATACGCTTGAGGGCGTTGCGCATGGCGGCACGCGACTCGTCGTTGATGACCTCAGGGCCGGTCACGTACTCGCCATACTCCGCATTGTTGGAGATGGAGTAGTTCATGTTGGCGATGCCGCCTTCGTACATAAGGTCAACGATCAGCTTGAGCTCGTGGAGACACTCGAAGTAGGCCATTTCAGGGGCGTAGCCCGCTTCTGTCAGGGTCTCGAAGCCGGCCTTGACCAGTTCGACAGCGCCACCACACAGGACAGCCTGCTCACCGAACAGGTCGGTTTCGGTCTCGTCCTTGAAGGTGGTCTCG
This sequence comes from Halomonas sp. EF61, assembly GCF_040147045.1. NCBI lineage: Bacteria > Pseudomonadati > Pseudomonadota > Gammaproteobacteria > Oceanospirillales > Halomonadaceae > Halomonas > Halomonas sp. EF61. The sequence continues at coordinate 565,777 of NZ_JAMSHM010000001.1, forward strand.
ATGATGCCGCTGCGGCCACCACCGATGGCGGCGGCGTAGGACAGGCAGAGTTCCTTGGCCTGGCCGGTGGCATCCTGGTGGATGGCGATCAGGTCAGGAATACCGCCGCCACGGGCGAATTCGGAGCGCACAGTGTGGCCCGGCGCCTTGGGGGCGATCATCACCACGTCCAGATCCTTGCGCGGCTCGATCTGGTTGTAGTGGATGTTGAAGCCGTGGGCGAAGGCCAGGGTAGCGCCTTCCTTGAGGTTCGGCTCGATTTCCTGCTCGTAGATAGCCTTCTGGTTCTCGTCCGGCGCCAGCACCATGACGACGTCGGCGGACTGGCAAGCCTCGGCCACAGAGGCCACCTTCAGGCCGGCGGCCTCCGCCTTGGCGGCGGAAGAAGAACCCGGGCGAAGCGCGACGGTGACGCTGACGCCGGATTCCTTCAGGTTGTTGGCGTGGGCGTGGCCCTGGGAGCCGTAACCGACGATGGTGACCTGCTTGTTCTGGATCAGCTGAAGATCGCAGTCCTTGTCGTAATAAACGCGCATCTGGTGCTCCTGAAAACGAGTGCCTGCTCGGCGATAGAAGAGATCTTGTCTGTGTCGTGTTGCGTTCAGCGTTGATGGCCACCCGCGCCGTCTTGTGCGGCGCTGGGCAGACGAGAGGGCTCGCCCTCCGTCGATGCATCCCACCTTACGCCAGCGCCCGTATTGCGTAAAACGCTATATTTGCAATACTACGTGCCAAAATATGCAATTACAGGTCAGGACTCCCCATGGACTTCCGCCCCCTGAAGCACTTTCTGATGCTGGCCGATTCACTGCACTTCGGCCGTGCCAGCGAGGCCTGCCACGTGAGCCCATCGACCCTGAGCCGCTCCATTCGCCAACTGGAACAACAGCTCGGCGTGGTGCTGTTCAACCGTGACAATCGCCACGTGGTGCTGACCCCCCAGGGAAAGCGCTTCCAGCGCTATGCCAAGGAAGCCCTGGAAGAGTGGGAACAGGTCCGCCTATCGTTGCAGAGCGAGGCCAAGCGCCTCAGTGGTGAAATCAGCATCTACTGCTCGGTGACCGCGAGCTACAGCTTTCTCTACAGCCTGCTGGCCGACTTCCGCCAGCGCTATCCCGCCATCGAGCTCAAGCTGCACACCGGCGACCCAGCCCGAGCCATCCAGCGAGTGCTGGCCGGCGACGAAGACATGGCCATTACCTCACGCCCGCGCCGCCTGCCCGATGGTCTCGCCTTCAAGTCGCTGACCCGTTCGGCACTGGTGTTCATCGCCCCACAAGAGCAACGACCGTGGGTGCCACAGCAGCCGATGAGCCCGAGCCAGACACAGTGGCAAGGGGTGCCAATGATCCTGTCGGAGGCTGGGCTATCGCGGGAACTGGCCGACACCTGGTTCAAGGCGCTGGGCGTGACCCCGACCATCTACGCCCAGGTAGCCGGCCACGAAGCCATCGTCAGTATGGTCGGACTCGGCTTCGGCATCGGTGTGGTGCCACGCATCGTGCTGGAGGCGAGCCCGCTGGCCGAACGCGTGAGAATACTCCCGGTCAAGCCGGAACTGCCGCACTACGACGTGGGCCTCTGTGTGCTGGAGCGGCGCCTGAAGAGCCCGTTGATCGATGCCCTGTGGCAGGAAGTCGTGGAGCGTTGAGGCCGGGCACGAAAACGCCGCCCCGAGAGGCGGCGTAACAGGTTCACCGGCTGCCCACCAGGGCCAGCGGCTTGCTAGAGGCTCAGCACCTTGTCACCACGGGCGATACCCGAGACGCCGGTGCGCGCTACTTCGAGAATGCCCACGGGGCCCATCGCCTGCAGGAAGGCGTCGAGCTTCTCGGCATCGCCGGTGATCTGCACGGTGTACAGACTCGGGGTGACGTCGACGATCTGGGCACGGAAGATGTCTACCGTGCGCTTGACCTCATCGCGGGCAGCGCCCAGCGCCTTGACCTTCACCAGCATCAACTCACGCTCGATATGGTTGCCTTCGGTGAGATCCACCAGCTTGACCACGTCGATCAGCTTGTTGAGGTGCTTGGTGATCTGCTCGATCACCCGGTCGTCCCCGACGGTGGTCACGGTCAGACGCGACAGGGTCGGGTCATCGGTGGGCGCCACGTTGAGGGTTTCGATGTTGAAGTTGCGCTGGGAGAACAGCCCCACGACCCGCGACAGCGCACCCGGTTCGTTTTCCATCAGAATCGAGATGATATGTCGCATCAGGTCCGCTCCGTCTTGGAAAGCAGCATGTCACGCATGGAGCCCAGAGGCACCTGCATCGGATAGACGTGCTCGTGCGGGTCCACCGCGACGTCGAGGAACACCAGCTCATGGGTGTCGGCGAAGGTACGCGCCAGCGCCTCTTCCAGATCCTCTTTCTTCTCGACCCTGAGCGCGGTGAAACCGTAGGCCTCGATCAGCATCTGGAAGTCCGGCAGCGACTCCATGTAGGAGTGAGCATGGCGGGACTTGTAGTTGAGGTCCTGCCACTGGCGCACCATGCCCAGCGAGCCGTTGTTGAGATTGATGATCTTGACCCCACCACCGAACTGCTTACAGGTGGAGAGTTCCTGCATCATCATCTGGAAGCTTCCTTCGCCGGTCACGCAGACGACCTCCTCATCGGGGAAGTTCTGCTTGACGCCCATGGCCGCGGGAAAACCGAAGCCCATGGTGCCGAGTCCACCGGAGGTGATCAGCCGGTTAGGCTTGTCGAACTTGTAGTACTGGGCTGCGAACATCTGGTGCTGACCCACGTCGGTGGTGACGTACGCCTCGCCACGAGTCACCCGGCAGATGGCCTCGATCACCTCCTGCGGCTTGAGCACCTCGCCGGGCCTGGACGGCTCGTAGAGCTTGCCCTTGCGATCGTCGCGCCACTCGTCGATGGTCTTCCACCAGTCCTTGAGCGCGTCGGGATTGGCGATCTCATGGCCCTGCACCAGGCTGATCATTTCGTTGATCACGCTGGCCGCAGGTCCAACGATGGGCACGTCTGCGCGCACCGTCTTGGACACCGAGCTGGGGTCGATATCCACGTGGATGATCTTGGCCGTGGGGCAGAACTTCGAGGTATTGTTGGTCACACGATCGTCGAAACGCGCGCCGATGGCGATCACCAGGTCGGCGTGATGCATCGCCATGTTGGACTCATAGGAGCCGTGCATGCCGAGCCAGCCCAGGCACTGATCGTCGCTCTGGGGGTAAGCCCCGATGCCCATCAAGGTGGTGGTGATCGGAAAGCCGAGCTGCTTGACCAGATCGGTCAGCCCCTCGCAAGCACGCCCCTGGACCACGCCACCACCGGTGTAGAACACCGGACGACGGGCCTTGAGCATCAGCTCGACGGCCTTCTTGATCTGTCCGGTATGGCCGCGACTGACCGGGTTGTACGAGCGGATCTTGACCTTCTTCGGATAGACGTACTCGTAGCGCTCGGTGGGCGCCGTCATGTCCTTGGGTATATCCACCAGCACCGGACCGGGACGCCCGGTGGCGGCGAGATAGAAGGCCTTCTTGAGCACCTCGGGAATCTCGCTCGGGTGCTTGATCGAGAAACTGTGCTTCACGATCGGCCGGGTGACACCGACGATATCGGTCTCCTGGAAGGCATCGTCACCGATCAGATGGCTCATCACCTGACCACAGAGCACGACCATCGGGATCGAGTCCATATAGGCAGTGGCGATGCCGGTCACCGCATTGGTGGCCCCCGGACCCGAGGTGACCAGTACCACCCCGGGCTTGCCGGACGCCCGTGCATAGCCGTCGGCGGCGTGGGTCGCGGCCTGCTCGTGGCGAACCAGGATGTGCTTGACCTTGTCCTGACGGAACAAGGCATCGTAGATGTGTAGTGCGGCGCCGCCCGGATAGCCGTAGATGTATTCCACGCCCTCATCCTGGAGGAAGCGGGCGATCATGTCCGCGCCTGAAAGCAATTCCACAGATGTATCTCCCCTGGAGGTCTCGAGTGCGATTCGCACCTGTCGTGGGTACGAAGTCGAGTGCAGCGGTATGCTGCTGCCGGCGCACCGGCACCTGATGCCAAACCCTGGCGTCCGTCGGCCCGGTTGGGGCCTGCACTCTCATCACGGCGGGTCACCGCGTCGGGGCGTTGGCCAGGCGGGGCGGTTAACCCGAACCTGGTAGTCCTTCGGCGGGTAGAGGCCCATTGGCCTACCCTTCACGCGGCGTTGGGGGTCACCCATCGTGCCGCGCCCGCAGTCAGGAACCCTCAAGATTCCAATAGCGCTCTGTGACTGTCAACCGCCGTTCCCATCGCGCTCGGTCAGAGCACTCTGAAAGGCCTCTTTTCGCGGGTGCAGCAAGACCAATGTCTAACGCCGTTTTCTCGAAATCTGGCCATGACGCTGCTGTAATGACGCCAGGTGACACGATTCACTTACTTTACCAGACACCGATGGAGAGGGTGCGGCGGAAAGTCGCCACGACAGCCGGAGCATGACGACAGGAGAGTTTCTCTCTGCCCCGCCCCGGGTCTGATCGGCACCGCTGACGATCAGCGAACGACTCGCCGACGCTTTCGAATCGGGTCGCTGACACTTGCCATCTGGATCGCTGACGCCTCAAGAGAGAATCGATTCATCCAAGGATTTCTCTAGGCGCAGTCCGAAAAGTCGACGAGCGAAGGTTAGACAAGGCAAAAATCGGTGAGACAGCGCAGTTTACGGGGTGTAAATGAGCATGTTGATCCGATTTTTAACGCCGTATTACCGAGCGCAGGCACTTTTCAGACAAGCCCTAGACAACCACAACAACGCCCCCCTTTCACAGGAGGTAGCACTACATGTCTCGCATCGTGCAATGGTCCATCACCGTGGCGCTGGCAGGATTCCTGTTCGGCTTCGACACCGCGGTCATCTCCGGGGCCGACAAGCCCATCCAGGCGCTGTGGGGTCTCAGCGACCTGCAGCATGGCCTGCTGATCATGTCCATGGCCCTTTGGGGCACCGTGATCGGTGCCATCTTCGGCAACTGGCCCACCGATGCGCTGGGAAGGCGCGCCACCCTGCTGATGATCGGTGTGCTGTACCTGGTCTCCGCGGTGGGCTCGGCGGTGGTGTCCGACCCCTGGCTGTTCGCCTTCTTCCGCCTGATCGGCGGCATCGGCGTCGGCATCTCGTCGGTGGCGGCCCCCACCTATATCTCCGAGATCGCCCCGCCGCGCCATCGCGGCTTTCTGGTCGCCATGTACCAGTTCAATATCGTCTTCGGCATCCTCATGGCATTCGTCTCCAACTATGTAATCGGCAGCCTGATGAGCGACGACGCCTGGCGCTGGATGCTGGGTATCGAGGCCATCCCTGCACTGATCTACACCCTGATGATCACCCGTGTACCGCGCAGTCCGCGCTGGCTCATCCTCAAGAAGAACGCTATCGAGGAAGCCGGCCAGGTACTTCGCCAGATCAACCCTGATGCCGATGTCGACGCCGAGATCAACGCCATTCGCGCCGCCGAAACCGACGAAGCGTCCGCCAAGGCCCCCTTCTTCTCGCGTCGCTATCGTCTGCCGATTCTGCTGGCCTTCCTGATCGCCTTCTTCAACCAGCTCTCGGGCATCAACTTCATCATCTATTATGCCCCCCGGGTGCTCGAAGCCGCCGAACTCGGTAGCCAGGCAGCGCTTCTGTCCACCGCCGGCATTGGTCTGGTCAACCTGGTCTTCACCATGATCGGGATGTCGCTGATCGACCGCTTCGGCCGCCGTACCCTGCTGTTCATCGGCTCGGCCGGCTATCTAGTGTCGCTGGTGCTGATCTCTCGCGCCTTCTTCGCCGACGCCCTGGGCGGACTCGAAGTCCCGCTGCTGCTGGGACTGTTCATCGCTGCCCATGCCATCAGTCAGGGTGCGGTCATCTGGGTGTTCATCTCCGAGGTCTTCCCCAACCACGTGCGTGCCCGCGGCCAATCCTTCGGTGCCTCGATCCACTGGGTCTTCGCTGCGCTGATCACCCTGGTCATGCCCTGGGTGCTGGGCACCTTCAGCGGCGGGCCGGTGTTCGCCTTCTTCGCGGTAATGATGCTGCTGCAACTGGTGTTCGTGATATTCCTGATGCCAGAGACCAAGAACGTCAGTCTCGAGGAACTGCAAAAGCACCTGGTGGGCGACAACGTACGCCTGCGACGCGTGCACCTTTCCGGCGCCCGGGCGACGCGCTAGGGCTTGGCAAGAATAAGCCCGCGCACTTCGACCTTTCAAACAGCCCCAGGCCTTGAGGAACACCACGAAAAAGCCCGCCGGGTGGGGAACCGGGCGGGCAAGGGGGTCACAGGACGCAACCTGACCTTCAGTATAGCGACCGATTAACCATTTGCTTGAGAATGGGTATTCGAATTACCAATCATGCACGAATGCCAGCCGAAGGCATCAGGCCCCTCCTTGATGAAGGGGCCTTCTTGCGTGATCGACCCGTGGTCAGCGGTCGAAACGTAACTGACCATCGTCGGCGACCACGCGGATCACGTCGCCAGCGCTGAACTTGCCGGCCAGCAGGTCCTGTGCCAGCGGGTTCTCGATCCGGCTCTGCAGGGCGCGCTTGAGCGGACGAGCGCCATAGACAGGGTCGAAGCCGACCACCGCCAACAGTGCCAACGCCTCGTCGGAGACCGTGAGCCCGAGATCGTGTTCTGCCAACCGCGTGCGCAGACGTTCAAGCTGGATGCCGGCGATCGCCTGGATCTGATCCTGGCCGAGGGCGTGGAACACCACCACTTCATCGATGCGGTTGATCAACTCAGGCCGGAAGTGGCTTCCGACCACCTCCATCACCGTCTGGCGCATGCTGTCGTAGTCGGCGTCGTCACCACCGAACTGCTGGATGATGTCGGACGCCAGGTTGGAGGTCATCACGATGACGGTGTTGCGGAAATCCACCGTGCGCCCCTGGCCGTCGGTCAGGCGACCATCCTCCAGCACCTGCAACAGGATGTTGAAGACGTCCGGGTGGGCCTTCTCCACCTCGTCGAGCAGCAGCACCGAATAGGGTTTGCGGCGCACCGCTTCGGTCAGGTAGCCGCCTTCTTCATAGCCGACATAGCCGGGAGGCGCGCCGATCAACCGCGCCACCGAGTGCTTCTCCATGAACTCGGACATGTCGATGCGCACCATGGCTTCCTCGGTGTCGAACAGGAAGTTGGCCAGCGACTTGCACAGTTCGGTCTTACCCACCCCGGTCGGGCCGAGAAACAGGAAGGAGCCGTTGGGCCGGTTGGGGTCGGCCAAGCCCGCGCGGGAGCGCCGCACCGCGTTGGCCACGGCGGTGACCGCCTCGTCCTGACCGATGACCCGCTCGTGCAGGGCCTCCTCCATGCGCAGGAGCTTGTCGCGCTCGCCCTCGAGCATCTTGGCCACCGGAATGCCGGTCCAGCGTGACACCACCTCGGCGATTTCCTCCTCGGTGACGTTGGAGCGCAAAAGCTTGTGGTGACGGGTGTCCGCCTCGGCATCGCCGCTCTCGGCAATCTTCTTCTCGAGCTCCGGAATCACCCCGTACTGCAGTTCCGACATCCGCCCCAGGTCGCCCTGGCGGCGAGCCTGCTCCAGGTCGACCCGCGCCCGGTCTAGCTCGTCCTTGAACTGGGCCGCGCCCTGGATGCTGGCCTTCTCGGCCTTCCAGATCTCGTCCAGGTCGGCGTACTCGCGCTCCAGCTCGCCGATCTGTTCCTCAAGGGTATCGAGGCGCTTGCGCGAGGCCTCGTCGGTTTCCTTCTTGAGGTGCTCGCGCTCCATCTTCAACTGGATCAGGCGACGATCCAGACGGTCCATTTCCTCCGGCTTGGAGTCGAGCTCCATGCGAATGCGCGACGACGCCTCGTCGATCAGATCGATGGCCTTGTCCGGCAGCTGACGATCGGTGATGTAGCGCGTCGACAGCTTGGCCGCCGCGATGATCGCGCCGTCGGTAATGTCGACGCCGTGGTGCACCTCGTAGCGCTCCTTGAGGCCACGCAGGATCGCCACCGTGTCTTCCTCGCTGGGCTCATCCACCTGCACCTTCTGGAAACGCCGCTCCAGCGCCGCATCCTTCTCGATGTACTTGCGGTACTCGTCCAGGGTGGTGGCACCGACACAGTGCAGCTCACCCCGGGCCAGCGCCGGCTTGAGCATGTTGCCGGCGTCCATGGCGCCCTCGGCCTTGCCCGCACCGACCATGGTGTGCAATTCGTCGATGAACAGGATGACCCGCCCTTCTTCCTGGGACAACTCGTTGAGCACCGCCTTCAGGCGCTCCTCGAATTCGCCGCGAAACTTGGCGCCAGCCAGCAGCGAGCCCATGTCCAGCGACAGCACGCGCTTGTCCTTGAGCCCCTCGGGCACCTCGCCGTTGATGATGCGGCTGGCCAGCCCCTCGACGATGGCGGTCTTGCCGACGCCGGGCTCGCCGATCAGCACCGGGTTGTTCTTGGTGCGCCGCTGCAGCACCTGGATGGTGCGACGGATCTCGTCGTCACGCCCGATCACCGGATCCAGCTTGCCGTCGGCGGCCCGCTGGGTCAGATCCAGGGTGTACTTCTCCAGCGCCTCGCGGCTGTCCTCGGCGTTGGCGTCATCCACCTTCTGGCCACCGCGCACGCTATCGATGGCGCCCTCCAGCGACTTGCGCGCAAGGCCAGCCTGGGTCAGCGCCTTGGCCACGGCATGCTTCATGGCGATTGCCGCCAGCAGTACCAGTTCACTGGCGATGTATTGATCGCCACGCTTCTGGGCCTCGGCATCGGTGAGGTTGAACAGCTTGATCAGATCCCGGGACGGCTGCACTTCGCCGTCGAACTGGGCGACCTGGGGCAGATCGTCGATCTGGCCCGCCAGGGCGTCACGCAGCCGACCGGCGTCGCCCCCCGCCTTCTGTACCAGCGCCTTGACGCCGGTGTCGCGGTTGTCGAGCAGCGCCAGCAGCAGGTGCGCAGGTTCCATCTGATTGTGCCCACGCCCCACGGCGAGGGACTGGGCGTCGGCGATAGCCTGCTGCAGCTTGGCGGTAAACTTGTCAAAACGCATCGATATCTCCTTTCGGGATGGCGATGCGTTCGGACGCACCGCTTGACCCTGTCAATGTGACTTGACAGAGATATGGCGGTGCTTTAGGGACGTTTCAAGTCTAGAGAAGCAGTTTGACGTCTAGAAGGGAGTCTCGGGATAAGTGCGACGTCGGTCCGCTCTATCGCAGCCAGATCACGCTGGCCATGCGTCCAGTGACGCCGTCGTCACGACGATGGGAATAGAAGCGTGATTCACAGGCGGTGCAGAAGTGCCCGCCGCTGACGTGGGAGACGCCAAGACGTTCAAGCCGCAGACGCGCCAGCTTGTAAAGGTCCGCCATATAGTGCCCCAGGCGATAGGGGCTCGGTTCAAAGGCGCTGGCTGCCTCGGGGTGCACGCCGCAGAAGGCCTCACGCACCTCGGGGCCAACCTCGAACTGAGCGTTGGAGATCGCCGGCCCCAACCAGGCCATCAGTTCCCCAGGCGCAGTGCCCAGGGAGGCCACGGTAGCCTCCAGCACGCCACCGGCCAGGCTGCGCCAGCCAGCATGGGCCAGCGCCACGCGCTCACCGCCACGATCACAGAAGAACACCGGCAGACAGTCCGCCGTCAGTATCACGCAGGCGTAGTCACGGGTGGTTGCCACCGAGGCATCGGCCTTGGGTATGGTGTCACTGAAACCATGCTGGACGCTGGCGCCGTGGACCTGATCGAGCCACAGCAGCGGACGCTCATCGCCCAGTTCCTTGCTCAACTGGCGCCGACAAAGCTCCACATGTTCCGGCTTGTCGCCGACGTGACTCGCCGGGTTGAAGGCGGCGTAGGGTCCCTGACTGGGGCCGGTCTCGCGGGTGGTGACGAAGGCACCGACATTGGCCGGAGCAGGCCAGTCGGGCACGATCACGCTGGGGCGCAGGTCGAGGGCATCGATCATTGCATGGTCTCCGCATCGTCACGCAGGAAGTCCAGCAGCATCAGCAGGTCATCCGGCAGCGGCGCCTGGAAGCTGACCTCCTCACCGCGACTCGGGTGGACGAAGGCCAGTCGACGCGCGTGCAGCGCCTGGCGCGGAAACTCGCGCAGGATTTCCTTGAGCGTCTGCTCCGCTCCGGGCGGCAGCTTGAGTCGCCCACCGTAAACCGGGTCGCCGATCAATGGAAAGCGCCGGTGCGCCATGTGCACGCGAATCTGGTGAGTACGGCCGGTCTCCAGCTTGCAGCGAACGTGGGTATGGGCACGAAAGCGTTCCACCACCCGATAGTGGGTCACCGCCGGCTTGCCCGAGGCGGTAACCGCCTGGCGCTTGCGGTCCTTGGGATGCCGGCCGATCGGCGCATCCACGGTGCCACCAGAGGTCATCTTGCCCACCACGATGGCGTCATACTCCCGCGACACGCTTCGCGCCTGCAGCTGCGCTACCAGGTCAGCGTGGGCGGCCAGGGACTTGGCCACCACCATCAGACCACTGGTGTCCTTGTCGAGGCGATGCACGATACCGGCACGAGGCAAGGTGGCAGCGTCGGGAAAGTGGTGCAGCAAGGCATTGAGCAGGGTCCCGTCGGGGTTGCCCGCAGCGGGGTGAACCACCAGCCCCGGCGGCTTGTTGACCACCAGCACCTGGTCGTCCTCGAACACCACCTCAAGCGGAATATCCTGCGCCTCGAAGCGAGTGTCATCCTCGATGAAGGCCTTGAGCACCAGCCTTTCACCGCCGTGGACCTTGTCCTTGGGCTTGGCCGCAGCCCCATCCAGGGTCAGGGAACCGTCCTTGATCCAACCCTTCAACCGCTCCCGGGAATAGTCGGCAAACAATTCCGCTGCGGCCTGGTCCAGGCGATAGCCTGCCATGTCGAGGGGAATGCGACTGTGGACGTCGAGGGTCTGTGACATGGTTCGGAACACTTCTCTGTGGGGATCGAAGATTGATGGCAACTCGCGCACAAAACACGTGGCCCGCAGCAGGAAGACTGCGTTTCCAGGCAAGGTGCTTTATAGTGGGCGGATCGCGGCCGATTCTACCACGGCCGACCCGGGTTGTTTGACACGAGGACCAAGATGCGCGTTTTCACTACTTCCGCCGCTCGCCTGGGCGCCCTGGTGTTGATGGGCGCGGTACTCGGCGGCTGCGCCAGCAACGACGTCGAGGAAGAGCGCTACGACGGCGCCACCGAACGCCAGCTCTACCAGGAAGGTCGCCAGGCCCTGGAGAACGGCAGCTTTACCACGGCCATGAACCGCCTGGAAGCCATCGACACCCGCTTCCCCTTCGGCGACTACGCCGAACAGGCCCAGCTCGAACTCATCTATACCTACTACGAGATGGATGACTGGGAAGCCGCCCGGGCCGCCGCCAGCCGCTTCATTCGCCTGCACCCCAACCATGCGCAGGTCGACTACGCCTACTACATGCGCGGGCTGGCCGCCTGGCAGGCCGGTCGTTTCAGCCTGGAGTCGCTCAAGGTCATCGATATCTCGGAGCGGGACCTCGGCGCTACCCGTGACGCCTACACCGACTTTACCGACCTGATCACCCGCTATCCGGACAGTCCGTACGCCCCGGACGCACAACAGCGCATCATCTACCTGCGCAACCTGCTGGCCCAGCAAGAGCTGCATGTGGCCGACTTCTACCTGCGCAAGAAGGCCTACATGGCCGCCGTGCAGCGGGGTCGCTGGGTGTTGGAGAACTACCCCCAGGCCGAGGCTACCCGCGACGCCCTGGCGGTGATGGTCGAAGGCTACCTCGGCATGGGCCTGCGTGATCGCGCCAGCGAGACACTGCAGGTGCTGATCGAGAACGACCCGGACAACGAGCGCCTCAACGGTCGTCGCTTCGAACCCAAGTACGTCGACGGCGCCCCACTGAGCGCCTGAACGACCGCAAGGCAGGCGGTGCCTTGAGGTTGCCGGCAGGCCAAAGAAAGGAGAAGGGGCCGCCCATGGGCGGCCCCTTCTTGTTGCAGCGCTTGCTGTCATTCGCTCTGCGCTTCGCTTCTTTTATCTTCGTTCAGCTCCCATCTTGACGCTCCAGGGCTGCGATCCACCATCCTTCCGCCGTCGCTGGCCTGTGGCTGCCCTTGGCGTCCACCGCAGGCCAGGCTCCGGCTATTTTCTGCTTCTACTCAACCTGTCGATGCCTGGGACGGAGTGCCCTCGGGCTCCCGACGCTTGAACTGCTTGGAGCGCTGCAGGCCCCAGTAGGCGAAGACGAAGTAGATAACCGTGCACCAGATGGTGATGTCGTAGAACAGCTCACGATTGACGTAGTACTGATACAGGTCGGGGCTTTCAAACATCACCCGCCAGGCCAGCACCGCTGGCACACCCAGTCCGACGATCCCCCACATCACCTTGATGCCCTTGGAAAGCAGTGTCTTGTCCTCCACGCCCTCGCGGTACTTTTCCGCCGCCTTGCGCCGGTGATGTTCGACCACCCGCTCGTTGAACTCCTGCTGGGCCTTTTCCTTCTCTGGATAGGCCTCACAGGCACCGGCCCTTCGCGCCAGCACCACGTAGACCAGGATCGACACAAACCAGGTCGGCAGGAACAGGTAGTAGAACGGCATCACGTCGAGGACATTGAGCCCAAAACCGAAGATCAGCGAGATACCCCAGCTGGCGATCGCCGGCCGGTTGTCGGCAAGGCCCTTGAAGTTGGCCCAGTAGCGGGTCATGCCGAGCCGCGGGAACAGCTGGTATTCGGCAAAGGCGATGCCGCCCACCGGCACCAGAATCAGGCCAGCGTAAGTCAGCAGTGGCAACATGCTGCGGTAGACGAAGGGGAAACAGCTCGCGCCCATCACCCCGAGCCCCACCAGCATGGTCACCTTCCAGCGCTTGACCTCGGGCATCAGCGCCTGGGCGGCCAGACCGGCGCGGTACAGGTTGGAATTCGCCGTGGTCCAGCCGGCCACGATCACGATCACGAAGCCGGACATTCCCAACGCGTAGAACGCCACATCGCCGGGGTCGACCACCAGGATACTGAGCTTCATGGTGGCGGCGGTGGCCGCCCCCATCAGGCCCGCCGAGATCCAGGCAACGTAGTGGCCGAACATCATGCCGGTACTGGTGGCCAGGGCGTAGCGCTTCTTGCGGGCATAGCGCAGAAGCGCCATGTCGATCAGTCCGAAGTGGGCGAAGGTATTGGCGGCCCAGGCGAAGCCAATGACCTCCCACAGCCCGATCCCCGGTTCGCCATCGGCGTTGATGCCGGTGAATACGCTGGCACTGGCGATGGCGACGAAATCCGAAAAACTCGTCAAGGTGGTAAAACCGGTCACCGACTCCGACAGCGCCGGTATCAATACCATGCCGCCGGCGGTGAACATCACCATCAGCCAGGGTGCACAGATGCTGGCGAACTCGCTCAGGGCGTTGAAGCCGAAGGCCGCGACCAGCACCACGATGGCCCCTACGGCAAAGGCGATGATGACGAAGGCCATGTCGGTGGGATAGGGCGCCACCTGAGGTGGCACATCGAAAAGCACCCGCACCGCGGTGGCAGAGACCGTGATCATGGCCGCCGAGATGGCAGCAAAGATCACCACATTGGCGCCGTTGTAGAGCTTCGCCATGACGTTGCCGGCGATGCGTTCCAGGTAGGCGAAAAGACTGAGCCGGGTGCCGACGGCGATCGGTGCGGTGATCAGGGTGAAACTCAGTATCGCCAGGGTGTTGCCGATGACCAGACCGATCAGAATGTCCCAGATGCCGGCACCGAGGCCGACGAAGGTGGCACCGATCACGAACTCGGTCGCGGCCACGTGTTCTGCGGCATACAGTCCGAGAAAGTGCTTGGCACCGTGCTGTTTATGGGGCGGAACCGGCAGCTGTTCATCGTCGACGCTGTCTAGAGATTGCTGCGGGTCAAATCCGGATGTCGCCATGGGCGCCTCCTTGTGTGTCACTCATCTCGCTTGCGGGTGAACGTCGCACCTGCGGGCTCACCCGTTCCGCCGGCTTCCTTCGAGGAGCCGATCGCCACTACTGCTGAGCAAAGCGTGCCTGCTCGGTCACCTTCTCGGTGACCCACTGAGCATCTTCGATGGCTTCCTCGGCGGAGATGTCTCCGGCCAACGCCTTGGCGAAGCGGTTACCCACCGCCGTACCGATACCCTGAAAAGCGGGGATCGCCACGTACTGAACGCCTCGATAGGGCACCGCCTGTACCGTCGGGTCATCCGGATTGGCGCTTCTCAACGATTCCAGCACCAGCTCACTGTAGGGCGCTGCCTCGCGGTAACTTGGATTGTCGTAAAGCGAAGCACGGGTCCCCGGCGGCACCTGGGACCAGCCCTCTCGCTCGGCCACCAGTTCCTGATAGCCCCTGGAGGTGGCCCAGGCGACAAAGCGCTTGGCCGCCTCGCTCTGCTCGGAACTGGTGGGAATTGCGAGCGCCCAGGCCCACAGCCAATTGCTGCGCTTGTCCAGTCCGTTATCAGGCGCCAGAGCGAACCCCACGCGATCGGCGACCTCGGAGGCCTCGGGATCGGTCACCGCGGATGCGGCCACGGTGGCATCCACCCAGATGCCGCACTTGCCCTGTTGAAACAGCGCGAGATTCTCGTTGTAGCCGTTGTCTTCCGGATTCGGCGGGCCATACTCTCCCAACAAGGTCAGATAGAGATCCAGCGCATCACGCCAGCCACCTCCCTCGAGCTGTGGCTGCCACTCTTCATCGAACCAGCGACCGCCGAAGGCGTTGGCCATGGCGGTCAACAGGGCCATGTTCTCGCCCCACCCCGGCTTGCCCCGCAGGCAGATGCCGTAGTGTTCATCGGAGCCCGAGAGCTTTTCTGCCGCCTGTGCCAGAAAGTCCCAGCTCGGCGCCCTGGGCATGCTCAGGCCCGCATCCTCGAACAGGTCCGTGCGGTACATGGTGAAGGCGGACTCCGCATAGAAGGGAGCCGCGTAGAGAACATCCTGATAGGACAGCGCCTGGCGCACGGTGGGCAGCAGATCCTCGGGCTGGTAGTCGCCAGGCATGTCGGCGATGGGTACAAGCCAGCCACGCTCCGCCCAGATGGGGGCTTCGTAGGTGCCGATGGTAACGATGTCGAAGCGCCCCCCGGAGGTGGCGATATCGGTGGTGACCTGCTGGCGCAGCGTACTCTCGTCCAACGTCACCCAGTTGAGCTGAATATCGGAATTCCCCGCGACAAAGTCCTCGCTCAGCTCTCGCATCCGCAGCATGTCCCGGTTATCCACCGTGGCAATGGTCAACTCGGCAGCCACGCCATGCTGGGCAAACACCGCCCCACCCCCTATCACCAGCGCACAAGCGGTTTTAACTCGAAAGGACGTCATCATTCGCGCTCCCTCTGCCGGCGTTATAGGTTCCTGTTCTAAAAAACCTTAGCACCATCGAGTCGCCCCAACATTGAAATGTCGCGCTTTATTTACCGGGACATTGGTCTAAACACACCCAGAAACCACTATTACAAATTAATTTAATTAGGCATATATGATTTCAAAAAACCCATGAAAAACAATGGCAAGGAATAAATCTGCGCCTATCCCCCTGAAAACAACCATACTAGTTCAGCAAGAACTGCGATATCGCCTACACCTCGCACCGCACTCTTCTTCATTACCTTTACGATGCCTATTGGCGCTTCAGTCATGAAGGCTTAAATCATCTCTTCCGACGAATATACAAAGTGACGTCGATCACCGTGTAAAAACGGCGTACGCATCAAAGCAAATACCATCTAATGGTCGCGGGGCTTTAGCGAGCGCAAGAGAAACCCCGGCCCGGGAAATCATGACCAACGACGGGAAGTGACGTCACAAACAGCGAAGGGTGAGCATAACATCGCCACCCGCCGAGCCGATCTGGCCCGACGGGTGGGGTACCGACAAGAGGAAAGAAGCAGGTCTCGTCAGAGGCCCGGTTGCCATCCATTGACGATAGGATAACGACGGTCACGGCCGAAGCCGCGCTGGGTCACGCGCACGCCTACCGGTGCCTGGCGGCGCTTGTACTCGCAGCGGTCCACCAGCTTGACCACCTTGTAGACGTCCTCGGCGCTGAAGCCAGCCTCGATGATCGCCTCGGCGCTCATGTCGCCTTCGATGTAGCGCACCAGAATGGCGTCCAGGGTGTCATAGTCCGGCAGCGAGTCGCTGTCCTGCTGGTCCGGCGCCAGTTCCGCCGAGGGCGGACGCTCGATGACACGCTCCGGGATCACCAGGTTCTCGGTATTGCGCCAGCGCGCCAGGCGATATACCCAAGTCTTGTAGACGTCCTTGATGGCGTTGTAACCGCCGACCATGTCACCGTAGAGGGTGGCGTAGCCCACCGCCATCTCGCTCTTGTTGCCGGTGGTCAGGACCATCAGGCCCTTCTTGTTGGACAGCGCCATCAGCAGCACACCGCGACAGCGCGACTGGAGATTCTCCTCGGTGGTATCGCGCTCGGTACCCTCGAAACTCTCGGCCAGGGTGTCCATGAAGGCTTCAACCATGGGCGCGATCGGCATCACTTCATAGCTGACCCCAAGCAGACGGGCCTGCTCGGCGGCGTCTTCCTTGGAAATGTCGGCGGTGTAGTGATACGGCATCATCACCGCATGGACCCGCTGGGGGCCGAGTGCATCCACCGCGATGGCTAGCGACAGGGCCGAATCGATGCCGCCAGACAGCCCCAGCACCACGCCCTTGAACCCACTTTTGTTGACGTAGTCACGCAGACCGGTGACCAAGGCGCTGTAAAGGTCTTCCTCCGGCGCCACGTCCAGATCCACCTCGCCCTGGCGCGGGGTCCACTTGCCCTGCTCCTCGACGAAGTGCACCGGGCTCAGCCAGATATCCCAGTGCGGCGCCTGCACCGCCAGCTTGCCTTCGGCGTCGACACAGCAGGAGCCACCGTCGAACACCAGCTCATCCTGACCGCCGATCTGATTGACATAGACCAGCGGCAGGCCGACGTCACTGGCACGCTGCTCGAGAAGCTCGAGCCGCTCGGCTGGCTTGTTCTGGTGGTAGGGCGAGGCATTGAGGGTGACCAAGATATCGGCACCGGCGTCGCGAGCCTGGCGGACCGGCGCTTCCTGCCAGATATCCTCGCAGATCAGAATCCCGAGCCTGGCGCCCTTGTGTTCCACCACCAGCGGCGTGTCTCCGGGCTGGAAGTAGCGCTGCTCATCGAATACCTGATAATTGGGCAGGGCCTGCTTGGCGTACTCATCCAGCCACTGGCCGTTGTAGAGCACGCCGGCCATGTTGTGCAGCGCGCCCTCGCGACGGCCGGGATAGCCCACGATGACCATGACGTCGCGGACCATCTTTTCCGCCATGCGGGTACGCGCCTCGCGCAGGCGGGTCTCCATCGACGGCCTCAGCAACAGGTCCTCGGGCGGATACCCGGTCAAGAACAGTTCCGGCAGAACAACCACGTCGGCGCCGTGCTCGAGGAAAGCCTCGCGTACGGTCTCGATGGCCCGGTCGGCGTTGCCGGGGATGTCGCCGACCAAGGGGTCGAGCTGCGCCATCACCAGAGTCAGGTCTTGCATGAGCGGAGAAATCTCTCGAGAATCGGGGGGATCAGCCCCCATTGTCCCGCAAGGGCCGCCAACAGGCAAAGGCCGCCTCCAATCCGTGTGGAGTAAGGATGAACCTCTTGATAATCCGCCTTCTGATCTTCGCCGTGGTGTTCTTTGCCGGGCTCAAGCTTTATCGCATGTACCGCGAGTGGAAGTTTGAGCAGCAGGATCAAGGCCCCACCTCCCATGAGGGTGGCAAAATGGTCCGCTGCACCTGGTGCAAGGTACACCTGCCAGAGCAGGACGCCCTGCGCGAAAAGGGCGAGTGGTTCTGCTGCGGTGACCATCGTGACAAGTTCATCACCGAAAGCCGCCAAGGCGACGATGCTGACGGCGATAACGGCGATGACACCCAGGGGCGTTAGACGCCCCTTTCTCAGAGCTTGACGCCCGCAGCATGGCGACGACCGGACGTCGAGCCTCGCCATGCCGCGCGCCTGCCGCACTCACTCGTTCTCGCCAAAGACTGCTCGTCTCCTCCCGCCTTTCTCGCACCTGCACGAACAAGCGATATTCGTAAGACATTGTTCATGTCGATGTTCTTATATTCTCAACTTCTAATCTTTAGCGCTTCCCCTATCTCTCTGCTCGTTTTCCCATCCGCCTGACTATGGCTTATTGACCATAGGCATCGAGTCGCTTCGTCATCTGGACAGGACGGTTCATCGCTCAACCCCGTCCGCGACTTGGCGCCGGTGCCGACGCCAAACACCGAGGAACCCGTCTTCGTGACGCCCTCGAGCGGCAGCGTGGCACCAGTGGCCGACGGACTGGCAAGGGAAGTGATTGGCATGGAGCAAGATGCAAAGGGCGATCTGTTGTCGCTGATGAACCCCACATTGAACCAGGGCGCCAACAACATGGGCACGTCTGTACTGCACGGTCTGCGTCCTGGCGACGACGCCATCCGGCACCCCATCAAACAGAACCTGCTGGTACTTACCGACCGGCAAGACAGGGACCTCACCCTGGCCCGAACACTCCCACCAGTGAATGGAGCACCATCTCAATCAAACCGAGGAGTGTCGCCTATGTACAGTGAGCACCTGCTAAAGCAGATTGATGATGCCTGTGTCGAATTGCCTGGTGTGCAGCAAGGCCAGTGCCCGCTGTGCGAACGAGTCGGCCTGCCGATTCTGCCGGTGCGCTACAGCGTTTGTCAGCGCAGCCTCGAAACCAGAGGATTCGCAGAACTGCCGACGAATCGGGTAGTAGAGTTCACCGATATCAGGCTGGATCAGTCCGTGTCCGACCAGGGGCCATCAGCCCGCACCCTGGGCAGCCACGTTCGGGATTATCTAGGCGATGCCACCGATAGCCAGGTCAGCAAGTACATCCTGCGACAGCTCAGACCTGGTTACTTCTACCTGCTTGACGACGAAAATGATCGCAATATCCACGATGGGACGACCTCGGGGGACCGCATCAACCACAACTGGTATGCCTACGTCGTTACCACCGATGGCATGTTCTACCAGTATTCCATCAGCGAAACACCACCCTCACCCGAGCAACCAGAGTTCACCTGTGGACTCAACGATGATGATCGACGCACCCGGATTGTCAGCGCCTCGGTGATCGCCCTCGATAGCGTCGATACCGCAAAAAATATCTACTATCTGTACACCGAACATCCGCTATCCTCCGACTTCCTCAATCACCTGCGCACCGGCAGGTACAGTGACGGACGCCGGATGCGCGACGTCGCCATGCAGTGCTTCGACGTCGAGCAATGGCGCAATAACACTGGCGAGATTCAGCAACCCTACGCCTTCACCTCCGAAGAACTCCACCACGTCGCCGAGTACAGCGACAATGCCGAGGGCATGGAGGCCTTTTTCTGGCCCGACCAGAGCAACCGACAGCTGTTCACCCGAAAGGAGCTGAGGCAGGCGCTAAGTCACCGATTACGCGCGGCGTCGTCCCAGTTGCAGGACAAGAGTCTGGTATTGGCGGTGCATGATGAAGTCGGCCTGATCAATGAACTTAACGCCTACCGTCAAGCACCGTTGGAGCTGCTCGAGGAGTTTCTCCATCAGTATGACGACCAGGGATATCCGAATCGACGCAACCTTCTGTGCTACAAAGCCATCGACATCTTCGAAAAAAACTACCGGGTACAGCGAAAGATTGCTCAGGAACCAACCAATCGAAGAATCGAAAAAACTAGCGAGCCCAAAATTACTAAACTTCAGGGACAAATAGATCAGCTAAATCGACAAATCGAAGAGATTCGATCCGATGGTGATATCAGCTGGCTAGATAAAACTCGGATAGACCGCTTGCGCAATGAAAGAAGCGATTTGCAGGATCAAATCGACTGCCTGAAAGAAGACAATGAAGATTCCACCGAGGAACCCTGGCGTTTGATCAATGCCTACAACAAGGAGTTGGCAGACTGCTACGCCTTACCGGACGCAGCCGTGGATCCGGAAACAAGCAAGCGCATCAACCCGGATCTCGAAGACTTCAAGGTGAGGTACGAGAGACTGATCGCGAAGATAAATAAGTTAGTGAGGGCATACGACGAAGACTACTCACTGTGGGTCGAGGCTCATCTTGACCGCGTCACACTACGCTATTCTGACGATACTTACTCACCCGGACTGAGAATGAGCGGCATGCTTTCCAACGCACTGCTTGGAGGCATCTTGAGCGATGCCAGCAAACGGCTGTGGGAGCGACTGGCGGGGAATCTTGATTCGCCTCAATCGACATTGATGAAGATCATGTTTTCCAACCAGCGTCGGCTGGTCGACGAGGCCATCACCATTCGTCACTCGCTTCCAGCACATATCTTCGTATCACCCCGTGTGCTTCTACACTGGAGAGAACAGTACCGTACACTCTTGCATGAGGAGCGTGAATTCCAGTACGACACCACCATGGCGGCAGTCATTTCAACCATTGGCAATAGCCTGTATAGCCTGACGGTATACGACATGGAAAGGGCTCTCCATGATGCCGCACGTTCTGCGGCATCTGAGCCTCCTTCAAACGTCCAAGCCATCTCAAACGGAAGCGGCCAAGAACAGCACTTCGACCTTGCCAGCTCCCCTTCCTTCAGAGCTCTGGACAGTTTCAATCGCTACCAGCAACTGATTATTACCGGTAGTCACGATGTTCAACAGGTACAGGCATCACAGGACAGTAGTGACAGTTCCCAGTTCCGGCTTCTACCGGTATTGGCGAGTGTAACGGTCGGACGAAAGGACTTTCATGACTGGCTGGACGAGCTGACACGCCAGCTTTACCCAAGAGGAAAGGCAAACCCCAACACCCCATCTCCAGAGGCGATGAAGTTCTATCAAGACAATGGCGTTGGCGGCAACTTCTCCGTATCCCATATTGAGAATGATTACCAGATCACCGTGGTCATTCCAGTCAACACTTCGGATCCGGACTTTCTCGAGCGCTACAACACGACGACTGATGACTACAACGAAGATGATATCACCACCAACGGGTGGAACGACCGCCAGAATGCGCGGGACCTCGGCAGCTATATTGCCGAAGGCATCAGGGTCGGTGCGCCCTCCTCTCACGCAGGACTGGAACGTGGAGCCGCAGGCCTCAACAGAGCGCTGGTCTTCTACAATAATATCGGCATTCTGAGCAAGGAATTCTCGTCCGATAGTCCCGACGCCATACAGATCACTACCGCTATGGCAAAACTCGGTCTGGTAGCAATCGATGGCGTGGAATTCACTACAACCTTCATGGCTAGCAGTAACGGAATGCTGGCATCACTGGCTCGCTACCTGCGGTACGCCAGGGGCCCACTCGATGCAGCGATCGGCACCCTCAGCATCATGGATGGACTGAACAAACTCGACAACGCCAACAGAGCCAGAAAACTCGGGATGCCGGAAAGCACGCAGAACAAGCACAAGTACGCGGGCAGTATCGATATCACCAGCGGCATTGTCGCCCTGAGCATTGTGGCAATCGGCGTGATCTACGGCGCACCGGTCTTGGGCGTCACCGCCGCCCTGGCCATTGGCAATGGACTCATCACTGCCGCGCTGAAACTCTTTCTCGGCTCCAGCTTGACCATCCTCGTTGCCCCTGCCGTCGCAAGCTGGGTCAACCGCTGTCGCTATGGCAATCACCAGGGACAGCTACTTCCCTATGAAGCCTTGGAAGAGGAAAAAAACGGCCTGGAACTGCTGTTCAAGGGTGTCACGGTGGAGATGACCTGGGAGAAATACGATGAAGCGTTTGAAAGCAGAGGTCCTGTCCCACTAGATGGACGTTGGGAAGATATCGCTACAATCGCTACTAACGATATAAAGATCAACATTTTGGTCACGGCGCCCGACCTCGAGGGGATTGAACTTGGGCTGAAGCTTGAGATCGGTGAGAAAAAAAACGACCAAAACGAAATTTTAGTTAATGAAAACTACATAAAAACTAGAGAAAGCGATACTCTTACAAGAAGAAATCGATCTGCATCTCAAATAGAAGAATCACCTCTTGCAATCATCTCAAAACACAATGGATTACATACTATTGCTATAGAAAAATTTACTAGGAAAAACAACCCACCCAAACCTCTGACCCTCTATATTGATTTTTGCAACTCTGAAACTCCCCGAGATGCCAAGACAGGGTCTTTCACGATGGAATTTTAGTCATGAAAAACAATAAATACAGGATTTTCACAACCTTAGCGGTCCTAGCTTCGCTTACTACCCTTTTCGGATGTGACGATACATATTTTTTCAACACCAGACAGACAAACAACACTTCTATTGAGATGGAAGCCGCACCACACTTTATCGCAAACTCCACCGACAATAGCCCTCTTTGGGACAACTTTGAAGGTATCACAGTAGAAGACCTTACAAATAAAGCTAAAGCTAGTGATGGCGAATCCACATTTCTGCTAGGGCTTGTTCAGTTCGGCCATATCACGGGATTCGAGCGAGAACCAGATACAAGTGAAGGTATACGACTGCTTCAAGAAGCATGGCGATTGGGAGTGATCGACGCGGGTCATTCTCTTTTCACCGTCTATTACAAGGGCATCGGCACCCGAATCAATAAACCCTTGGCGCTGGCCTACCTCCAGGCAAGCGCGGAAAAGGGCTATATCCTCTCCCAGAAAAGACTGGGCTTCGCCTACCGAGGTTCCGATCCTCGCGGACTGGTGGAGCAAGATATCCAGCAGGCGAGAATATGGTTCACCCGTGCAGCCGAACAGGGCGACGCCGAATCAGCCTCACAGCTTGCCGGCATCTATCGTAAAGGCCTCGGCGTGCCCAAGGATGAGCGAGCAGCCTTCCAGTGGTTAAAGCGTGCCGAAAATATGCCATTCGATGGACGTATTAGTCATGGCGGCCTTGCAGTGTACTACGAAGAAGGCATCGGTACCGAGGTCGATTTAGTCCAGGCCTACAAGTACTATGACCTCCGGGACCCTGCCGGAGCGCCTGATAAACGACGGCTTGCCGAGCAGATGACGCCGGATCAAATACGGCAAGCCATCGAGCTCTCTAGAGCCTGGCAGGAGGAGCATGGCATCTTTGTACCGAGCTACTACGGACTGGAATACCAACCGGACGGGAGTTTCAAATAATGCAACAAACACGTGATTTCTTTCTTGAGGAATCACTATACAATTCCAGCTTTCGACCTCAATCTCGAGCACCTGAATTCGAGCAAAAAGGCTAGCCTTCGGATCTATGGCTATTTCTTCCCATCACCTATAAACATCTTAAGCTCTCTCGTCTTGTGGCCGGCGGCGAAGACTGGGTCAACCGCTGTCGCTATGGCAATCACCAGGGACAGCGACTTCCCTATGAAGCCTTGGCATGGAAGCGCAACTTCTTGTAAAAGTTTCAAAGGTCAGCGGATACCATGCCGTTAAAATAGAAAATTTTTTACGTAGCAACAACCCTCTCATACCACTAAAACTTTCCGTCAGCTTCGTTTCTTCAGACACTTCATCAGACACTAAAGCTGATATATTCAGGATGAGCATCTGATCATGGACAGGAACAGAAAGATATTTAACATGCAAGCCTTTATACTAATTCACTTCTTCCTTTTAACAGGTTGTGACGGCACATCCCCTTTCAGCACCACTAGAGGACACAGCACTTCTACCATAGCGATGGAAGCGTCTCCATACTTTATCGCAAACTCCACCGACAACAGCCCTCTTTGGGACAGCTTTGAAGGTATCACAGTAGAAGACCTTACAAATAAAGCTAAAGCTAGTGATGGCGAAGCCACATTTCTGCTAGGTGTGGTGTCTCGGATGTTCAATTGACCAAAAGGAGCTATCCTTTGATAGCCGCCCGAGGGCTTCTCCGTCAGTTCATCCAGGAGCATTGCCATGGAGATCAAGCTTCATAAGCAAGCCACTACAACCCCGAAGATTCGCGCTGAGATCCAGGCGGCTCCTGCTCACATTACCGATACGGCGCTGGCGGAGCGTTTTGGTGTCAGTGACATGACGATACGTCGGTGGCGGCACCGCGATGACGTCTATGATCGCCCCCACACCCGTCACAACCTCAAGGCAACGCTCAACCACGAGCAGGAAGAGGTGCTGATTGCGGCACGCGAATTCCTTCGTCTCGGGCTCGACGACCTGCTCGTCGTCGCCCGGGAGTTCTTGCATCCCACGCTATCCAGAGCGGCGCTCCACCGGATGTTGAAACGCCGCCAGGTGCCCACCTTGGCCCAATTGGCTAAGAGGGATCAGGAGGGCAAGAAGGAAACGCCCAAGCCCTTTCGAGACTACGAACCGGGCTACCTCCATATCGATATCAAATATCTGCCGCAGATGCCTGATGAGACGCAGCGCCGCTATCTGTACGTTGCCATCGACCGAGCTACGCGCTGGGTCTATCTGGAGCTGCGCTCCAGCCAGGCGGCAAGCGATGCTGAAGCGTTTTTCCATCGGGTCGTTGAGAAGGCCCCGTTCAAGGTCCAAAAGGTGCTGACGGACAATGGCAAGAGCTTCACGGATCGCTTCACCTCTGGTGGAGAGCGCAAGCCCACCGGACAGCATCCGTTTGACCAGGCATGTGCAGAGCACCAAGTGGAGCACCGCCTGATTCGACCGGGCCACCCTCAAACCAACGGAATGGTCGAACGCTTCAATGGCCGTATCAGTGACGTCTTGGCGACGCGTCGCTATGTCTCCGGAGAAGACCTGGAGCAAACGCTAAAACGATACTGCTGGCTGTACAATCATCACATCCCGCAGAAGGCATTGAAGCACCAAGCCCCCATTTCTGCGATGAAAGACTGGCAGAACAGGCGTCCTGAGCTATTCACCAAGCGTGTAATTAATCATCCGGGACCTGACAGCTAGGGCTTATCCAGTTCGGCCATATCACGGGATTCGAGCGAGAACCAGATACAAGTGAAGGTATACGACTGCTTCAAGAAGCATGGCGATTGGGAGTGATCGACGCGGGTCATTCTCTTTTCACCGTCTACTACGAGGGCATCGGCACCCGAATCAGTAAACCCTTGGCGCTGGCCTATCTCCAGGCAAGCGCGGAAAAGGGCTATATCCTCTCCCAGAAAAGACTGGGCTTCGCCTACCGAGGTTCCGACCCTCGCGGACTGGTGGAGAAAGATATCCAGCAGGCAAGAATCTGGTTCACCCGCGCCGCCGAACAGGGCGACGCCGAATCAGCCTCACAGCTTGCCGCCATCTATCGTAAAGGCCTCGGCGTGCCCAAGGATGAACGAACAGCATTCGAGTGGTTAAAGCGTGCCGAAAATATGCCATTCGATGGAAGTATTAGTCATGGCGGCCTTGCAGTGTACTACGAAGAGGGCATCGGCACCGAGGTGGACCTGGTACAAGCCTACAAGTATTTCGACCTCCAAGGCACGGCCGGCGTCCCCGACAAGAAACGCCTGGAAGCACAAATGACACCGGAGCAGGTCCAGCAAGCCATCGCCCTGTCGCGAGCCTGGCAGGAAGAAAATCGTACATTCTTCCCGAGCTACTACGGCCTGGAACACCAATCGGATGGCAGCTATCGGTGAGGTAGCGTCCTAGGCGATCGCCAACCACTTCCTGGCCCAATCCGATCGCAAGGCTGGCTTTCTATCCCAATCTCAAGCACTTGAATTCGAGCAAAAAGGCTAGCCTTCGGATCTATAGCTATTTCTTCCCATCACCTATAGACATCTTAAGCTCTCTCGTCTTGTGGCCGGCGTCGAAGACTGGGTCAACCGCTGTCGCTATGGCAATCACCAGAGACAGTGACCTCCCTATGAAGCCTTGGAAGAGGAAAAAAACGGCCTGGAACTGCTGTTCAAGGGTGTCACGGTGGAGATGACCTGGGAGAAATACGATGAAGCGTTTGAAAGCAGAGGTCCTATCCCACTAGATGGATGTTGGGAAGATATCTCTACAATCGCCACCAACGATATAAAGATCGATATTTTGGTCACGGTGCCCGACCTTGAGGGGATGGAGCTGGGGTTGAAACTCGAGATCGGTGAAGCAAAAAACGACGACCACGCGGTTCTATTCAAAGGAAATTACATCAAGACAGTGGAATCTACAATCCTTGAGGAGCGCGACGGAGGAAACCTGTCCAATGAGGAGTCTCTTAACATAGAAGTTTTAAAAAATAATAGCTATCACTGCATTTCTATCGAAAAGTACATGCATAGCAATATACCACCTAAATCTCTGACGCTTCATGTTGGCTCTATCAACCAAAAAAGGCCAATCGATATGAAAACAGATGCATTCAAAGTGAGGATATAGCCATGCCCCACTACGTCAAGAAAATCTCGATCATCCTATTTCTTATATGTGCAGCACCGTGCTTAACAGCTTGCGACGAATCTTCCACTTTCAACTTTATGAATTCTCGAGAAACAACTTTTACGGAAATGGAGGGGACGCCATATTTTATTGCTAACAACCCGGACCGCTACGCGCTCGCCGACTTCTACGACAACACATCGGTCGAACAGTTGCTTCGTGGCAACCAGAATGGTGACACAACAGCCAAGTTCCTTCTCGGCCTGATCTATGCGGAGTTGATAACAGGGTATGAAGAGTACGTCGATAGGTCCCAAGGGCTACCACTCGTGAAGGAGTCGTGGAAGATGGGGGTAGTCGACGCAGGGTACTCGCTATTCACTGCTTATAACTGGGGCATCGGCACCCGAATCAATAAACCCCTAGCGCTGGCCTACCTCCGGGCAAGCGCGGAGAAAGGCTATATCCTCTCCCAGAAAAGACTGGGCTTTGCCTACCGAAGTTCCCGTCCTCACGGACTGGTGGAGCAAGATATCCAGCAGGCGAGAATATGGTTCACCCGTGCAGCCGAACAGGGCGACGCCGAATCAGCCTCACAGCTTGCCGGCATCTATCGTAAAGGCCTCGGCGTGCCCAAGGATGAGCGAGCAGCCTTCGAGTGGTTAAAGCGTGCCGAAAATATGCCATTCGATGGACGTATTAGTCATGGCGGCCTTGCAGTGTACTACGAAGAAGGCATCGGTACCGAGGTCGATTTAGTCCAGGCCTACAAGTACTATGACCTCCGGGACCCTGCCGGAGCGCCTGATAAACGACGGCTTGCCGAGCAGATGACGCCGGATCAAATACGGCAAGCCATCGAGCTCTCTAGAGCCTGGCAGGAGGAGCATGGCATTTTTGTACCGAGCTACTACGGACTGGAATACCAACCGGACGGCAGTTTCAAATAATGCAACAAACACGTGATTTCTTTTTTGATGAATCACTATACAATTCTAGCTTTCTATCCCAATCTCAAGCACCTGAATTCGAGCAAAAAGGCTAGCCTTCGGATCTATAGCTATTTCTTCCCATCACCTATAGACATCTTAAGCTCTCTCGTCTTGTGGCCGGCGTCGAAGACTGGGTCAACCGCTGTCGCTATGGCAATCACCAGAGACAGTGACCTCCCTATGAAGCCTTGGAAGAGGAAAAAAACGGCCTGGAACTGCTGTTCAAGGGTGTCACGGTGGAGATGACCTGGGAGAAATACGATGAAGCGTTTGAAAGCAGAGGTCCTATCCCACTAGATGGATGTTGGGAAGATATCTCTACAATCGCCACCAACGATATAAAGATCGATATTTTGGTCACGGTGCCCGACCTTGAGGGGATGGAGCTGGGGTTGAAACTCGAGATCGGTGAAGCAAAAAACGACGACCACGCGGTTCTATTCAAAGGAAATTACATCAAGACAGTGGAATCTACAATCCTTGAGGAGCGCGACGGAGGAAACCTGTCCAATGAGGAGTCTCTTAACATAGAAGTTTTAAAAAATAATAGCTATCACTGCATTTCTATCGAAAAGTACATGCATAGCAATATACCACCTAAATCTCTGACGCTTCATCTTGGTTCTATCAACCAAAAAAGGCCAATCGATATGAAAACAGATGCATTCAAAGTGAGGATATAGCCATGCCCCACTACGTCAAGAAAATCTCGATCATCCTATTTCTTACATGTGCAGCACCGTGCTTAACAGCTTGCGACGAATCTTCCACTTTCAACTTTATTAATTCTCGAGAAACAACTTTTACGGAAATGGAGGGGACGCCATATTTTATTGCTAACAACCCGGACCGCTACGCGCTCGCTGACTTCTACGACAACACATCGATCGAAAAGTTGATTCGTGAAAACGAGAATGGTGACATAACAGCCAAGTTCCTTCTCGGTTTGATCTATGCGGAGTTGATAACAGGGTATGAAGAGTACGTCGATAGGTCCCAAGGACTACCACTCGTGAAGGAGTCGTGGAAGATGGGGGTAGTCGATGCAGGATCTTCACTATTCACTGCTTATAACTGGGGTATCGGCACCCGAATCAATAAACCCCTAGCGCTGGCCTACCTCCAAGCAAGCGCGGAGAAAGGCTATATTCTCTCCCAGAAAAGACTGGGCTTCGCCTACCTGGGTTCCGATCCTCGCGGACTGGTGGAGCAAGATATCCAGCAGGCGAGAATCTGGTTCACCCGCGCAGCCGAACAGGGCGACGCCGAATCAGCCACCCAGCTTGCCGGCATCTATCAAGAAGGGATTGGCGTGCCCAAGGATGAGCGAGCAGCTTTCGAGTGGCTAAAGCGCGCCGAACATATGCCATTCAATGGGTTCTTGAGCCACCGAGGTCTTGCCAACTACTACGAGAAAGGCATTGGCACCGAGGTGGACCTGGTACAAGCCTACAAGTATTTCGACCTCCAAGGCACGGCCGGCGTCCCCGACAAGAAACGCCTGGAAGCACAAATGACACCGGAGCAGGTCCAGCAAGCCATCGCCCTGTCGCGAGCCTGGCAGGAAGAAAATCGTACATTTTTCCCGAGCTACTACGGCCTGGAACACCAATCGGATGGCAGCTATCGGTGAGGTAGCGCCCTGGTGCGATATTCAAGACTCGCTGACACAGTCCCTTTGCAAGGCCAGCCTGCAGATGTTGGGCGTTTCTGTTTCTCCTATCCCCTTGGGCGCTCTTCCACACGTCCTTGCAACCGATAGGGCGCGGGATCAATGATCGGCTCTCTTCCCAGCAGTTGATCCACCAGCAGGCGCGTCGAGGCCGGCGCCAGCACCAGCCCATTGCGGTAATGCCCGGCGTTGACGTGCAGGTTGTCCCAGCCGGGGGCCTGGCCAATATAAGGCATGCCGTCCGGTGATCCAGGCCTCAGCCCGGCCCAGTGGTGCTCGATCTCGCAGTCGGCCAATGCCGGAATGATGGCGGTAGCGCTATGCCATAGTGAGCTACGGGCGTCGTCGTCGGTGCCCTTGTCGAACCCGGCGTCTTCCAGGGTGGAGCCGGCCAGGATCCGCCCGTCGCCGCGAGGAATCACGTAGCGTCCATCCATCAGCACCACCCGCTCGACCAGTCCGGGTGGTGCCTTGAACAGAATCATCTGACCCTTGACCGGACGTACCGGCAGATCGAGCCCGGCCATGTCGGCAAGCCCCGCCGACCAGGCGCCGGCACAGATAACCACTTGATCGGCACTGAGGTTGCCCTGGTCGGTGTTCACCACCGCCACCCGCTCCCCTTGCCGCTCGAACCCGGTGACCGTGCATTGCTCGCGCAACGTCACCGACGTCATGTCTTCCAGTCGGGACCTCAGCGCGCGCATCAGACGGGGGTTACGAATGCTGCCCAGGGTCGGCATCCACAGCGCCTCGTCGATATCGCGGCGGGCGTTGGGCTCCTTTCGGCGGATCACTGCAGCGCCTACCCGCGACAGCGGCTTGCCAACCTCCCGCGCCCACTCGAGTGCGCGCGCTTCGTCTTCCACCCTCAGGTAGAGAAGCCCCTTCTGGCGATACTCCGGATCGATCCCGGTCTCCTCCAGCAGGCGCAGAGCCAGTTCGGGGTAGGCCCCCTCCGACCAGCTCGCCAGGCGCGATACCGGCGAGCTGTAGCGCCAGGGATAAAGTGGCGAGACGATCCCGCCCCCGGCCCAGGAGGCCTCGCTACCGCAGCCGCCTCGCTCTACCACCGTCACACTGTGACCGGCATCGGCCAGTTGCAGTGTCGTCATCAGCCCTATGACGCCGCCGCCAATCACCAGGAAATCACTCAAAGCGCTTCTCCAACGTCTGCTCTCCCTTCTCCGAGCTAGGCTCAAGGAACCCTGAATTCAAACAACAACCACAAGGAAGCGTTCGCCATGGACGACGACGCCCGACGCCCCCGTCATGTCTGCATGTCCCGAGCTTACTGGCACACACCTCACCACCCCGAACCTTACCGCCCCAAGTCTTGCCATCCCGAACCTCATCGAATCGCTTTCCGCCAGTCCGGAACTACCTTGCTGGAGCTGTTGCTGGTGGTGGCTATTGTAGGCCTTCTGACCAGCGTGGCCCTGTCGGGCTACCGGGCAATGGCCGCCCGACAGGATATCGCCAGCGAGCTTTCGCGACTAGAAGGCGCCCTGATGCTGGCCCGGGGCACGGCTATCACCCGGGCAAGACCCGTCACCCTTTGCCCGAGCGACGACGGCATTCACTGCGGCGAGGACTGGAGGGGAAAGCTGTTGATCAAGGCGGGAGCGCCGAGCTGGGAGGGAGCGACACTTCATGTCTTTGCGCCCAGCCGGCTCTCAAGCATCGGCTTTCGCGAGGATGCAAAGCCGGTGCGCTTTCTGGCCAATGGACGTGCCAGCGGCCATAACGGGACCTTTGTGATCTGCGCGAAAGATAACACCGGAGCCAGGCTGGTATTGAGCAACTTTGGCCGCTTGCGTCGCGAGTTAAAGGGTGGCTGTCACTAGACACCTAACGAGACATCTATGCTGATCGATCCAGCCAGAGGATGCTGTGGTGTTCATTGTCCGAAGGATCATCGGTTCCGTTGACCATGACATTGTAATTCAAGCCGATGGTACCGGATGAAACCAGGGCTCCATCGACGATGAAGGGCGAGCTCTCGTTGTCCCCGTTGATCACTATCCCCCCTGCCCAGATGTCTCCTGCCAGAGCTACTTCGCCTGAAGCATTGAGCACAATCTGGCCTGACGCCACCAGGTTGCACTCGTACTCGCCCTCCGAGACAAGAATATTGGCTGCTCCATCGACAACAATCAGTTCTGCCTCTGGCACATCAGCAAGCTCTAACTGACCTGAAAAGCCATAGCTTTGGTCGCAGAACAGGATGGTCCCATGCTTCGCGCAACCGGTTTCATCGAACTCATCTTGCTCAAACTCGGCTGCTACCTCTGTCACCTTGTCTTGTGGATCCAGCGATGGCGCTGGCTGTCCTGGAGCCGGAGCAGAATTCCAACACATTTCTACTGGATTGGGGCCATAGTTGACAAACGAACCAGCAGACACAGTGTCACAACCTTCCGGCAAGGCGGGCAGTCCACCGATTCCCGCGCCTTGATCATCGGCCGCCGCAACGATGACACCGTGCAAGGCCAGGTTGTGCTGTCCTCCGTCGACAAAACCAACCACCAGTCGAGCGGGAACACTGGCATAAGAGCAAGGCACCCAGCGATAGCCAATATTGGGCTGGTCCGGAATCACTCCGCCTTGGCGCCAATCACCGCTCCAGCTACCTTCCACCACTTTTTGCTCGAGGGTCTCGCAGGCTTCTCGCTCCCCGCTGGCAACCTGATCTGGCGCCATGAGAAGCTCGGTGGCCCCCCAATCCGCCGCCATCTGGGCCTGGGCCATGGCGCGCATATTGCCGGCCAGGCGTTCGTCCACCAGCGCCGACTTGACCCCGGCCATGGCCACCACCGAGGCGATCGCTACCAGCGACAGCACCACCAATAGCGCCGCGCCTCGCTGGCGGGCTTGAGGCTTCACCCGTCGGCCTCCGCCGCGGACACGGCCTGAAGACGATCCACCGCGTGCAGCCGGATCGGTGTCCTTGCGTGGGGCAGGTTCAGGGTGATGCGATAGAGTCCCCCACCCAGATCTTCCAGCACCTGATCGTCCTCGCAGGAACCATCGTAGGCCAGGCCATCGACCAGAGGCTCGCCGCTGTCGACCTCGTGCAGCGTACAGGACTCGCCATCTGGCGCCGGGCGCAGCACGTAATCGCCGGGGGAGGCGTCGCCCCGGCGCACCGCCGCGGTGATGGTATCGAGGGCGTAGCTCAGGACCGCCTGGCGATCGGCCAGGCGCAGCACCTCGCGCGCATTGGCGTTGACCTCCTGAAACAGCGAGCCCGCAGCCAGGATCACCAGGCTGCCGACGACCATGGCCACCATCAGCTCGACCAGGGAAACGCCGCGCTGGCGACGCAACGACTTGCCCGGGGAAAGGACGCGGTGCGGACTCATGACGCCTTCCGAGCGGGCAGCTTGACCCAGTACTGAAACAGGCTAGGTTCGGTGAAGCGCTCGTCCTTCCAGCCAATACGCAGCTCGAAGGCGCAGTCGTCCTGAGCGATCACCGCCTCATTCAGGGGAATGAGACCGGGAAGGAAATCGGCCCAGTGCTCGCGCCAGTGCTCTCGGGAAAGGCTCTCGGGCACACCTTCAGGACAGTACCCGCCATTGGCCACCAGGCTTGCCCAAAGCAGTTCCCGTGCATCCTGGGCGGCCAGGTCCGCCAGCGATCTCTGGATACTGGAATGGGCGCTTTGCAAGCTGCGCAACTGCATCCCCGCCACCCCCAAAAGTCCCACCGACAGCAGCACCAGCGCCACCAGTGCCTCGAGCAGGGAAAACCCGGCCTGGGATCGTAGGCTTCTCACGCGGCATCTTCCTCATCGCCGGAACGTACCACGCCGCTTGGCTCCACCGAGACCCAGCGACCCGCGCCTCCTGTCCCGCGAAGCTGCCAACGGCAGGGGCTACCGTAGCTGCACTCATCCAGGCGCCCCATCAGATCGAAGCTGACCCCACCGGGCGATACCCGGGTACCGTCAGTGTGCGCTGCTTCATCGACCATCAGTACATCACCATGCGCGGTTGGAGTGGACTGGCAGCCGCCGGCGTCCGCGTCTCCCGCCAGCACCTCGAGCCGCCAGCGTCCCCCGCAGTCGACCACCAGTACCCTGACCTCCTGGCGTCGGGTCAAGGCGGTGGTGCGTGCCAGGGTCAGTGCGCCGACCAGGCGATTGGTATCCGCCACCAGACGCTCGCCGGCCAGCCAATGGTGCAGGCCAGGCACCGCCACCGCAGCCATCAGGCCGATCACCGCGACACAGACGACCAGCTCCAGCAGGGTGACCCCGCGCTGGCGGCTACCAGCAGTCATCTGGTGCCCGTTCGCCGGTCTGGTCCATGGTCAGGCTATCGCAGCCTTCCTTCACCGACTGGGCGTCGAGGGCCCTGGCCTCGAGAAAATAGCGCCCTGGGTGGCGTTCCACCGACAGTTGGTAGAAACCGGACTCCGACGGTCGCTCAAGGCCGTCACAGGCGGCGATATCATAGGCCTGGTCACGGCTGTAGCAGCGCTCCAGCGACGAGGCGGTCGTCATCAGTAGAGCGCGGCCATCGGCGACACGGGTCTCGCGTAGATGCTCGGTGTACATGGGGTAGGCCACCGACGCCAGCAGACCGATGATGGCGATGCACAGCAACAGTTCGATCAGGGTGAAACCGCCCTGACGCTCCATCGGGCCTGGTGACGAAGCCCGTGTCGAAGCGGCACTGACTTTCTGGTCCAGCTCACTGAATCCATGCTCATCCCAGCGCGTCTCTGCGTAAATTGAGCCTCGCGTTTTTCGTATTCCCTGCATCGGGCTTCTCCGGCTCGTTTTCCCTTCGAGTATGTCGCACGTCCGCCATGGGCGGCAGGCGCTGGATCAAGGTTGTGTCGCGACACCACGCTTAAGCACAGACTTGAGGCTTTCTCCTACGCCTGAAAACAAGGACGCCGCCCTTGGGGGCGGCGTCGAGATGCTGCACTGGAAAAACGAACGGTGGAATGCCTTCACGGCAATCCTCTGGTGGCATCAGTCGCTGACGATGACCCGCTCGCGCAGTTCACGCGGCATCGAGAAGGTGATGGTTTCCTCTCGGCCGGCCAGTTCCTCGGGGGCCTCGGCGCCCAGCTCGGTCAGGCGGTCGATGACCCCCTTGACCAGTACCTCCGGGGCGCTGGCCCCGGCGGTCACGCCGACTGCACCGATATTCGCAAGCCAAGCCGGATCGATCTGCTCGGCACTGTCGATCAGGTAGGCCGGGGTGCCCACTCGCTCGGACAGCTCGCGCAGGCGATTGGAGTTGGAGCTGTTGGGGCTTCCCACTACCAGTACCAGATCGGAGCCCGCCGCCAGTTCGCGCACCGCGTCCTGGCGGTTCTGGGTGGCGTAGCAGATATCGTCCTTGCGCGGCCCCTGGATGTCGGGGAAGGTGGCGCGCAGGGCATCGATCACCCGAGCGGTATCGTCCATGGACAAGGTGGTCTGGGTGACAAAAGCCAGCCGACTGGGGTCCTTGACCTCCAGACGGGCCACGTCCTTTTCGTCCTCGACCAGGTAGATCTGGCCGCCGTGGGAGGTGTCGTAACGCCCCATGGTGCCTTCGACCTCGGGATGCCCTTCATGGCCGATCAGGATGCACTCCTGGCCACGGCGAGCGTAGCGCAGCACTTCCATATGCACCTTGGTCACCAGCGGGCAGGTGGCGTCGAAGACCTTGAGCCCGCGCCGCTCGGCCTCCTCCTGCACCGCCCGGGACACCCCGTGGGCAGAGAAGATCACGATGACGTCATCGGGAACCTCGTGGAGTTCCTCGACGAAGATCGCCCCACGCTCGCGCAGGCTATCCACCACGAAGCGGTTGTGGACCACCTCGTGACGCACGTAAATGGGCGGCCCGAACACGTCCAGCGCGCTGTTGACGATGTCGATGGCCCGGTCGACGCCGGCGCAGAAGCCGCGCGGGTTGGCCAGCTTGATTTGCATGGTTTGCCTTGCCTCGGTGCCGTCTTGGCACCTGGTTGAGCGGATGATTCGCGTGGTCATTGCGTGGTTGTCACGTACTGCGCCTTACCGGCACACCGGGAGACGTGAATCGCCTAGTGGGTGGTGGCGGGCTTGACGCCCAGTACCTCGACCTCAAAGGTCAGGGTGCGCCCGGCCAGCGGATGATTGAAATCCACCTCCACCATGTCGCCGTCGATCTCGGTGACCACCCCGGGCAATTCGTCGCCGTTGGCGTCGGCAAAGGACATCACGGTGCCGACCTCGGGCTCGTCGCCGTTGAACACCTCACGCTTCATGCGCTGGATGTTCTGCGGGTTGTGCTGACCGAAGGCGTGCTCGGGACTGACCTCGAAGCTGCCGCTATCGCCGTCGGTCATACCCTTCAACGGCTGCTCGAACCCGGGCGGCAGGTTGCCATCGCCCAGTTGAAAGGTCGCCGGGGCCTTGTCCCGGGTGGAGTCCACCACGGTGCCATCTTCCAGCTTGAGGGTGAAGTGAAGGGTGACTTCCATGCCCTCGTCGATACGGTAGTCGCTCATTGGGATCTCCGAAAGAGTGACGGACCGGCAGGGACCGATACGTCGCTGCCGGCAACAGATAATTAGCCGCGCCGGGCGCGGCGGCGCTCGCCGAAGATCGACTCCCAGATCAGGCCGATGGCGCCCAGGGTAATGCCGATATCCGCCACGTTGAACGCCGGGTAGTACCAGCCCGCCGCGTGAAAGGACAGAAAGTCCACCACGTAGCCGTGCACCAGGCGGTCATAGAGGTTGCCCAGGGCGCCGCCGATGATCAGCGCGAGACACGCCCCCAGCAGCTTTTCGTCACGCCGCAGGCGACGCATCCAGATCGTCAGGCCGACGGTGGCCGCCACCGCGATGGCGGCGAACAGCCAGCGCTGCCAACCGGGGTGATCGGCCAGGAAACTGAAGGCCGCCCCGGTATTGTGCAGAAGCGTCAGATTGAAGAACGGCAGCACCTCCACCGGCGTGGCGTAGGTCAGCGTCTGGCTCATCAGTGCCTTGGTGCCCAGATCGAGCACGACCCAGGCCAGCGCCAGCCACCACCAGCGCAGCGGCTGGCGCATCGGTTCCACCTGTGAACTCATGTGCCCGTCACCCTCCTTGGTCGTGGAATCCGTGGCGTCAGGCATAGTGACGCACCTCGCCCGGACCGTCTGGCAGGTTGCTGACGCAGCGCGAACACAGGTCCGGGTGCTCGGGCAGTGAGCCCACCTCGGGGCGATGGTGCCAGCAGCGCTCGCACTTGGCGTTGTCGCTGGCGCGCACCGCCACCTTGAGCCCTTCGACGTCGGTCTCGGCGGCATCGCCTCCTTGGTCGAGCGGCGCCAGGTGGACCTCGCTGGTCAGCATCACGAAGCGCAGCTCGTCGCCCAGGCGCGAGAGCAGTTCGTCAAGCTCGTCGCTGACGTGCAGGGTCACCTCGGCGGCCAGGCTGCCCTTGATGGTCTTGGCGTTGCGGGCGTCTTCCAGGCACTTGTTGACCGCCTGCTTGACCGTCAGCACCCGCTCCCAGAAGTCACGGCCCATGCTGGCGTCGTCGCTGAGGGTGGACAGGCCAGTGTAGTAGGTCTCCAGTAGCACGCTGCGGCCTTCGGCCAGGCCTTTCTCGCCGGGGATGTTCTCGAAGATCTCCTCGGCGGTGAACGACAGGATCGGTGCGATCCAGCGCACCAGCGCCTGGACCACGTGATAGAGCGCGGTCTGGGCGCTGCGACGAGCCTGGGAGTCGGACTGGGTGGTGTACTGGCGATCCTTGATCACGTCCAGGTAGAAGCCACCCAGTTCCCGCGCGCAGAAGCCGTGCACCTGCTGGTAGACGTCGAGGAAGCGGTACTCGTCGTAGGCCGTCTCGATGCGTGCCTGAAGCTGCGCGGCACGGTCCACCACCCACTGGTCCAGCGCCAGCATGTCGTCGAAGGCCAGGGCGTCACGCTCGGGGTCGAAGCCGTTGAGGTTCGCCAGCAGGAAGCGCGCGGTGTTGCGGATACGCCGGTAAACGTCGGCGGTGCGCTTGAGGATCTCGTCGGACACCGCCATCTCGCCGGAATAGTCGGTGGAGGCCACCCATAGACGCAGGATATCGGCGCCGAGCTTGTCCATTACCTCCTGCGGGGCCACCACGTTGCCCATGGACTTGGACATCTTGCGGCCCTGGGCGTCGACGGTGAAGCCGTGGGTCAACAGGCCCCGGTACGGCGGGTGACCGTCGATGGCGCAGCCGGTCAGCAGCGACGAGTGGAACCAGCCGCGGTGCTGGTCCGAGCCCTCCAGGTACAGATCGGCACGCGGGCCGCTCTGATGGCCGTGGGGGTGCGAGCCGCGCAGCACGTGGCGGTGGGTGGTGCCGGAGTCGAACCACACGTCCAGAGTATCCGTGACCTTGTCGTACTGACTGGCCTCTTCGCCCAGAAGCTCGGCCGGGTCCAGGCGGAACCAGGCGTCGATGCCGTCACGGTCGACCAGGTCGGCGACCTTCTCGGTCAGCTCCACGGTCTGCGGGTGCAGCTCGCCGCTTTCCTTGTGCAGGAAGAACGGGATCGGCACGCCCCAGTTGCGCTGACGCGAGATGCACCAGTCCGGGCGGTTGGCGATCATGCTGTGCAGCCGCGCCTTGCCCCAGCCCGGAGTGAACTCGGTCGCCTCGATCCCTTCGAGCGCACTTTCGCGCAGGGTGCGACCGTCATGGCCAGGGATGTCCATGCCGACGAACCACTGGGCGGTGGCCCGGTAGATCACCGGGGTCTTGTGACGCCAGCAGTGCATGTAGCTGTGGGTGATGGTCTTGTGAGCCATCAGCGCGCCGGCCTCGGACAGTGCTTCGACGATCTTGGGGTTGGCCTTCCAGATCAGCATGCCACCGAACAGCGGCAGGTCGTCGACGTAGACGCCGTCGCCCTTGACCACGCTGATGAAGTCGCTGAAGTCCATGCCGTAGCGACGGCAGGAGTCGAAGTCATCGACGCCATGAACCGGCGCCGAGTGGACGATGCCGGTGCTGCCCTCGTCGCTGGTCACGTAGTCGGCGAGATACATCGGCGCGGTACGCTCATACAGCGGATGATGGAACTCGATCAGCTCCAGCCGTTCGCCACGCGCCGTGGCGATGACCTCACCGCTCAGGCCGAAGCGCTCGAGGCAGCTCTCGACCAGTTCCTCGGCCAGCAGCAACAGCCGCTCGCCGGTGTCGACCAGGGCATAGTTGAACTCCGGATGGACATTCAGCGCCTGGTTGGCCGGGATGGTCCAGGGGGTGGTGGTCCAGATGACCACCGCCGCGGGCTTGGGCAGGCTGTCCAGCCCGAAGGCGGCGGCCAGCTTGGCGTCGTCTGCGCAGGTGAAGGCTACATCGATGGCGTCGGACTTCTTGTCGGCGTACTCGACCTCGGCCTCGGCCAGGGCCGAACCACAGTCGAAGCACCAGTTGACCGGCTTGAGTCCCTTGAACACGTAGCCGCCCTTGACCATGTCGGCCAGGGCGCGGATCTCGCCGCCCTCGTTGGCGTACTCCATGGAGCGGTAGGGATTGTCCCAGTCGCCGACCACGCCCAGACGCACGAAGTCCTGAAGCTGGCCCTTGACCTGCTCGTCGGCGTACTCGCGACACAGCGCCCGGGCCTTTTCAGGCTCCAGGTGCTTGCCATGAGTGGTCTCCACCTTGTGCTCGATGGGCAGCCCGTGGCAGTCCCAGCCCGGCACGTAGGGTGCATCGAAGCCCGCCAGGTTCTTCGACTTGACGATGATGTCCTTGAGGATCTTGTTGACGGCGTGACCGATGTGAATGCTGCCGTTGGCGTAGGGAGGGCCATCGTGCAGCACGAAGACCTCCTGGCCCTGGCGTGCTTCGCGCAAGCGCTGGTAAATGTCCAGCTTCTGCCACTGCTCGACCCGCGCCGGCTCGCGCTTGGGGAGCATGCCGCGCATGGGGAATTCGGTTTCTGGCAGATTCAGAGTGTGCTTGTAGTCGCTCATAGTCCTGGGGTCAGCCGTCGTAATGATCGGCGGGGGCCTGCCCCGCCGGGGAATCCTGGGTTGCGGCCTCGCGCGCACGTGGCGCCGATGCCAGAGGATAAGGTCGTGGGCCGTCAGGGTCCCGGGCAAACACTGCTCGCGCCCGGTCGATGTCGGCATATATCTGGGTCTTCAGCGCGGCGAAGTCCGCGAAGGTCTCTTCACCGCGCAGCTTGGCGCAGGGCACTACCGTCAGGCGTTTGCCATACAGATCCGCCTGCATGTCCAGCAGATGCGCCTCCAGCACCGGACGCGGCGACCCTACCGTGGGCCGCCAGCCGATGTTGACCACCGCGGGATGACGCTGGGACGCCTCGCCATCGCTGCCGCCGTGGATCTCCACCGTCGCCGCATAGACACCGCGCAGCACCAGCGGACCCGGCAGCAGCGGCAGGTTGGCGGTGGGCACACCGATGGTGCGCCCGCGCTGCTGGTCACGCACCACCCGGCCGCTGACGCGGTAAGGCCGGCCCAGCAGGCGCGCCGCCGCCTCGAAGTTGCCACAGGCCAGCAGGGTGCGCACCCGTGTGCTCGACACCCGGTCATCGTCGATGCGAAAGGTCAGGGTGTGTTCGACGCTGAAACCACTGCTGCGGCCGGCTTCGGTCAGCAGCGCAAAATCACCGCGACGATCGCAGCCGAAGCGGAAGTCGTCGCCCACCACCAGATGGCGTACGCCGAGCCCTTCCAGCAACACCCGTTCGATGAATTCTGCCGCCGTCAGCTGGCGCAGCGATTCATTGAACGGCAGACACAGCACCCGATCGACGCCGCACTCCTTGAGCAGGCCGACCTTGTCGCGCAACCGCGTCAGGCGCGGTGGCGCCTGGTCGCCGGCAAAGTACTCGCGCGGCTGGGGTTCGAACACCACCACGGTCACCGGCAGTCCGCTGCGCGCCGCCTCGGCGTGGCACTGCTCAAGGATCGCCCGATGGCCCAGGTGCACCCCATCGAAGTTGCCGATGGTCGCCACCGTGCCACGGTGCTCCTCGCGCAGATTGTGCAGGCCTCGAATTACTTCCATGAGTCGGGTCACACCGAACCTAAAGGGAGTCGATTATAGCGAAGTGCGGGGCGCCGCGTCTTCCCACCGTCTGAAGGCGTCTGGGTGGGCAGCGCCGGTGCCCTCGCAAACCCAGCCCTAACCCTTGAGCCGGAACTGGCGGACTCTGACTCCTGTCAGCCCCAGCCAGGCGAAGTACGCAAGCCCGCCGGCCGCCACTAGTGCTGCCATCCAAAGTGCCCGAGGCATGAGCCCCCAGCCGAGCCACTGGTGCCACTCCGGCGCAAGCAACACAAGCACCAGGCCCATGGCCACACAGCCGCCTCCAAGCTGCACAGCAAAGCGCCCCCAGCCGGGCTGGAAGCGCAGCACGCCCTGCCTGCGCAGCAGCCAGGCCAGCATCCCGGCATTGAGGAAGGCCGACAGTGCGGTGGCCAACGCCAGCCCGGCGTGGGCCAGTGGCCAGATCAGGATCAGGTTGAACACCATATTGGCGACCATCGCGATGATACCGACCTTGACCGGCGTCTTGGTGTCCTGGCGGGCAAAGAAACCCGGCGCCAGCACCTTGATCAGCATGAAGGCGACCAGGCCGAGGGCATAGGCACGCAGGCTCATTGCCGCCATCACGATATCGTTGTCGGTCATGGCGCCGTAGTGGAACAGCGTGATCAACAGCGGCTCGGCCAGCAGCGCCAGCGCCAGCGCCGCTGGCAGCCCCAGCAGCAGCACCGCTCGCAGCGCCCAGTCCAGCATCTGGCTGAAGTGCTCGGTGGACGCCTCGGCGTGGCGCCGCGACAGCGCCGGCAGGATCACCGTACCGATGGCCACGCCGAACACCCCCAGTGGCAGCTCCACCAGGCGGTCGGAATAGTAGAGCCAGGACACGCTGCCCGCCGCCAGCAGCGAGGCCAGGATGGTATCCAGCAGCAGATTGATCTGCGACACCGAGACTCCGAACAACGCCGGCGCCATCAGTCGAAGGATGCGCCGCACGCCCTCGTGGGCGAAGTTGGGCCAGGGCCGGGGCATCAGCCCGAGCCTCACCAGAAAGGGCACCTGAAACAGCAGCTGCGCGGCGCCGGCGATCAGCACGCCCCAGGCCAACGCCATGGCCGGCTCGCTCATCATCGGCGTCAGCACCAGCGCCGCACCGATCAGCGACAGGTTCAGCAGCACCGGGGTGAAGGCCGGTACCGCGAAGCGATTCCAGGTATTGAGCACGCTGCCGGCGAAGGCGGTCAGCGAGATCAACAGCAGATACGGGAACGTCAGCCGAAGCATGTCGGTGGTCAGCGCGAGCTTGTCGGGATCCCGCGCAAAGCCAGGAGCAAACACCCAGGTCAACCAGGGCGCGGCGACGATAGCCAGGGCGGTGATCAGCGCCAGCACCGCCGCCAGGCTACCGCACACCGCATTGAGCAGTTCGCGTATCTCTTCGCGGGTACGGGTGGTCGAGTACTCCGACAGCACCGGCACGAAGGCCTGATTGAAGGCGCCCTCCGCGAACAGCCGACGCATGAAGTTGGGGATCTTGAAGGCCACGAAGAAGGCGTCGGCGCCCTGTCCTGCACCCAGCAGGGTGGCGATCACCACGTCGCGCACCAGCCCCAGCACCCGGGACAGCATGGTCATGCTGCTGACCACCAGCCCAGAGCGCATCAGGCCCCGACGCACGGGCGCCTTGGCGCCCCCCACCGAGGTGCCCGCTCCCTGCTCCAGGGCCTGATCAATGTCCTCATCCGAGGCCTGCTGTCGACGCTCGTCGGTCACATCACTGATTCCTTGCTTGCGGGCTCCCTGCTCAATTCCCGGCTCGTTTGTCCGGCCCTCTTGCCACGCTGACAGTCTCCGCCCTGTGGCTCGCCATCGCCCGGAGAAGGGCGACGAATGGGCACCGGGGCGCCGCGGGTCATCAATTGGCAGGCACAAAAAAAACCGGCCGTAGCCGGTTTTTCGCGTGCGCGACACGGACGCATCCGCGTCACGCCGAAAGCGCGGGACCGGCTTACGCAGCCAGCGCCTTGATGCGCTTGTTCAGACGGCTCTT
The DNA here is from genome assembly GCF_040147045.1 of Halomonas sp. EF61. Taxonomy (NCBI): domain Bacteria; kingdom Pseudomonadati; phylum Pseudomonadota; class Gammaproteobacteria; order Oceanospirillales; family Halomonadaceae; genus Halomonas; species Halomonas sp. EF61. Next base: position 607,786 of record NZ_JAMSHM010000001.1, read on the forward strand.
GATGCGAGCGGCCTTCTTCTTGGACAGGGTGTCCTTGTCGGCGATGCGGTCGATGACCGGCTGTGCCGCCTTGAAGGCGTCCATTGCCTGAGCGTGGTCACCGCTGTTGATCGCCTTGATCACGCGCTTGACGTAAGTGCGGACCATGCTGCGCTGGCCTGCCTTCAGGACACGACGAGATTCTGCCTGACGGGCGCGCTTACGGGCTTGCTTGCTGTTAGCCACTGACTGTCTCCTTGGAGAAAGTTGTCGTCACCGTCGCACGATGACTTGATAACGTATTGATCCAACAGGGAAATAAAAAAATCCCCGTCGGCCTGGCCATCTGGCCGACCGCCATCGCAAGCACTGTCGCGAGGCAATCGTTACGGGCCGTGTCTGAGAGGATGGCGCATCCTATCATGTCAAGGTACTGCGCGCCAGCCTTTTACGGCCTGGCGCGCCTGGCTCACTCCACCGACCCTGTGCCCGGCCAGCGGCGGCCACCGCAGCGGTCATCGCGCCACTTGTCCCAACGCCACGGGCGCCTCAGGTCACCGCAGACGTCGCCGCCGCCATCGCCACTCGAATCACTTCAGCTTCGACTGGATCATCTGCTTGACGAAGCGCTGACGCTCCTGCAGCCGCAGCCCCTGGATCGCCTCCGCCAGATCATGAGCCTCTTCGCCCACGTGCCAGTAGAGCTGACGGCGAGTGCTGATCGCCTGGTAGGCGGCCTCCGCCACTTCCTTCGGGCCCAGCGTGATCTGCTGCTCCGTGCACACCATGGAGTCAGGATTGTTCGAGTTCATCGGTGTATTGATCAGGCCGGGTTCGATGATCCCTACATAGATGCCATCGGACTCCAGCTCGATACTCAGCGACTCGCCCAGCGACGTCACGAACGACTTGGTCGCACCGTACACGCTGAACATCGGCAGCCCGGTGATCGCCGACGCCGACGACGTCAGCAGGATGGCGCCTGCCTCGGACGCCATCACGTAGGGCAGCGCCTCCTTGATGATGTAGATCGTGCCCATGGCATTGATCAGGTTCATCATCTCGTACTTTTCGAGCTCGACGTCCTTGAACAGGCCACTCGCCTGAATCCCAGCATTGGAGTGGACGACATCGATCACTCCACCGCAGACGGTGGCGAACTGCTCGATGGCGTCATGCACACCAGCACGACAGGAGACATCGCACTTGTAGGCAAACAGGTTCGCCTGCCCTTGCGCCTGCAGCTCGTTCAGCGCCTTGACGTTGATATCCAGGCCACCGACCTTGAAGCCCTTCTCCAAAAACAGTTTGACGACCTCAAAGCCGACGCCGGAACCAGCACCCGTTACCAGAATAGACTTCATCGACAACGCTCCCTCTTCTCCAAAGACCGCTGAGACCACGCACCGGGGCACGCTTCAGCTTCAAGGCTCACGCGACAGGACAGATGTCGCGCATGCGCCGCCGACAGCGGCTGCCGTCGGCGGCGCATAAGAGCACGGAGAAAAGACGGGAACCATATCCCTAAAGAGAGGCGCCGGGGGCAACAAGGCGCCTGATACCGACCTGGATCAAGCCAGCACCACAAGATTGTCGCGGTGAATCAGCTCCGGCGCTTCCATATAGCCGAGCAACTCACAGATGCGCCCGCTGGGTTGGCCGAGAATCTTGCGTGCGTCCTCGGCGTTGTAGTTGACCAGTCCCTTGGCGATCCGCTCGCCCTGCTCGTCGACGCACAGCACCATGTCGCCACGCGCGAAGTCACCCGAGGCGGCCTTCACGCCCACCGGCAACAGCGACGAGCCGCTGCTACGCAGCACCCGTACCGCGCCGGCGTCCAGGGTCAGGGTACCGCGCACCTGCAGCTGGCCGGCGAGCCAGCGCTTGCGCGCAGCGATGGGGGCCCGGTCCGGGGTCAACAGGGTGCCCAGCCGCTCGCCATCGGCCAGCCGCTCCAGTACCCGGGGCTGGCGACCGCTGGCGATCACCGTGACCGCCCCGCTGCGCGCGGCCAGGCGCGCCGCGCGCACCTTGGTGGTCATGCCACCGCGCCCCAGGGCGCCGCCGCCGCCGGCCACCGCCGCCAGGCGCGCATCGTCGGCGCGCCCCTCCTCGATCAGCCGGGCGCTGGGGTCATGACGCGGGTCGGCGTCGAACAAGCCCTCCTGATCGGTCAGGATGACCAGCGCATCGGCCTCGAGCAGGTTGGCTACCAGGGCGCCAAGGGTATCGTTGTCGCCAAAGCGGATCTCGTCGGTGACCACGGTGTCGTTTTCATTGATCACCGGCACCACCTTGAGGTCCACCAGCGTGCTCAGCGCCGAGCGCGCGTTGAGGTAACGCTTGCGATTGGACAGATCGTCGTGGGTCAGCAGAATCTGCGCGGTCACCAGGCCATGGCGCCCGAAGTGATTCTCGTAGGTTTCGGTCAGCACGTTCTGCCCCACCGCCGCAGCGGCCTGGAGCTCTCGCACCGATGACGGGCGAGCCCGCCAGCCGAGACGCACCATGCCTGCCGCCACGGCCCCGGAAGACACCAGCACCACCTCGATGCCGCGACTCGCCAGGGCGGCGATCTGATCCACCCAGCCACCGATGGCGGGGTCATCGAGGCCACGCCCGTCGTTGGTCAACAGGGCGCTGCCAATCTTCACCACCACCCGTCGCGCGCTGGACAGGGCGTCACGCCCCGGGACCCGCTCTCCGCTGTGCATCCTTTTCTCGCCCCGCTGCTCTGGCCGAACGGGGAGGCTGTCGACTCCCCTGACGACCGCTATTGAACGTATTCGACCTCGACGTCGTAGTCGTCGTCATCGAGATCGTCATCGTCGTCTTCGTCACGCTTGCGACGACGACCCAGGCGCGCCTCTGTCCTGGCCACCGCCTCATCTTCCATGCGCCGGCGCATCTCCTGCTCGCGCTCCATGGCCTCTTCATCCTCGTTCTCGAGGGTGCGCTGCTCGGTCAGCCAGCGATGGGCCGCCTGCACCAGTGCCTCGGTGCCGACGTTGGAGATCGCCGAGATACGAAAGACCGGGCCTTCCCAGCCGAGTCGACGCACGATCTCGTCGGCGGCAGCCTCGCGCTCGTCCTCGGGCAGCAGGTCGAGCTTGTTGAGCACCAGCCAGCGCGGGCGCTCGGCCAGGGTCGGCGAGAACTCGCCCAGCTCATGGATGATCGCCTCGGCGGCTTCCACCGGATCGGACTCATCGAACGGCGCCACATCCACCACGTGGAACAGCAGGCGGGTGCGCGTCAGGTGCTTGAGAAAGCGCAGCCCCAGGCCGGCACCGTCGGAGGCACCCTCGATCAGCCCCGGCACGTCGGCCATGACGAAGTGCTCGTGCATGCCGAGCTTCACCACTCCCAGGTTCGGCACCAGGGTGGTGAAGGGGTAGTTGGCCACCTTGGGCTTGGCCGCCGACACCGAGCGGATCAGCGTCGACTTGCCGGCGTTGGGCAGCCCCAGCAGACCGACATCGGCCATCACCTTCATCTCCAGGCGCAGGTTGCGCCGCTCACCTTCGGTGCCCGGCGTGGTACGCCGCGGTGCCCGATTGGTGGAGGACTTGAAGTGAATGTTGCCGAGCCCACGGCGACCGCCCTGGGCCACCTGCACCACCTGGCCGATCTCGGTCACGTCGGCGATCACCTCGAGGGTATCCTCGTCGATCACCGTGGTACCCACGGGCACCTTGACGTGGAGATCCTCACCGGCGCGGCCGCTCATCTGGCGACCCTGGCCGGGCTGGCCGTTCTGCGCCTTGTAGAAGCGCTGATACTTGAAATCGATCAGCGTATTGAGGGCATCGTCACCAATCAGGTAGACGCTGCCACCATGGCCGCCATCGCCGCCATCCGGGCCGCCCTTGGGCACGTACTTCTCGCGCCGGAAGCTCAGGCAACCGTTACCTCCGTTGCCTGCCTCCACGATGATCGAGGCTTCGTCGACGAACTGCATCTATCACTCTCCTGGCGGATGCTTTCCACCATGATACAAGAAGGCCCCGCGCTTGGCGGGGCCTTCCGGGGCCTGTCGGCAAGCGAGTCACGCTCGCCGGCGGCCCATGGCGTTCGGGCGGTCTCAGGCAGAGACGACGCTGACGAACTTACGGTTCTTCGGACCCTTGGTCTCGAACTTGACCACGCCTTCGTCCAGAGCGAACAGGGTGTGGTCCTTGCCGATGCCAACACCGGTGCCGGCGTGGAAACGGGTGCCACGCTGACGCACGATGATGTTACCCGGGGTCACGGCCTGGCCGCCGAACAGCTTGACGCCAAGGCGTTTGCTTTCACTGTCGCGACCGTTACGTGTGGAGCCGGCTGCCTTCTTATGAGCCATTGCAAAGTCCTCGCTCGTTGAGGGAATAGTCCGCTACGCATTCGCCCGAGGGCGAGGCGTATTTAGGCAGAAATTCCGGTGATTTTAACTTCGGTGAACCACTGACGGTGGCCCTGACGCTTCATGCTGTGCTTGCGGCGACGGAACTTGATGATAGTCACCTTCTCGCCACGGCCGTGGGCGACGATTTCGGCGCTGACCTTGGCACCCTCGACCAGCGGGGCACCAACGGTGACGTCGTCATCGTTGCCGACCAGCAGAACCTCGTCGAACTCGACGGTATCGCCGGTGGGGATTTCCAGTTTCTCGAGCTTGAGAGTCTGGCCTTCCTGAACGCGGTACTGCTTGCCACCGCTCTTGATCACTGCGTACATGCTGTTTCTCCAGAAACTCATCGGGGTTGGCTCTTGATCGACCTGCTTCGAGTGGCGCCCCTTTTGGCAGCCATCTGACAGGGAGCATGGATGAGTGGGCCGCGTATTATAGCGACACCCTCGCGTGGGCACAACCCGACAACCAGCGTCAAGTGGCGAGACCGGAAAAAACCCCGCGCGAGGCCGCCGCCGGGCGCTAATCGTCTTGACGCCCCCATGGGCGGCCCATAGCATGACCGGCAACCCAAGGCCCACGGCCTCCCTCACCTCCAGTCGAAGCCGCCTTCATGTCAGTCAACGCCACCCCGTCACCATCAGCAGCTCCTTCGCCGATTCACGCGGTGGTCGCCGACGACTTCGCCGCCGTCAACCAGACCATCCTCGACCAGCTCGCCTCGCGCATCCCGCTGGTGGAGACCATCGGCCAGTACATCATCGAAAGCGGCGGCAAGCGTCTGCGCCCTCTGCTGGTGCTGCTGGCGGCACGCGCGCTAGAGTATCAGGGCGATCGTCATATCACCCTGGCGACGCTGATCGAGTTCATGCACACCTCGACGCTGTTGCATGACGACGTGGTCGACGAGTCGCACATGCGTCGCGGCAAGGCCACCGCCAATGATGCCTGGGGCAACGCGCCCTCGGTGCTGGTCGGCGACTTTCTGTATTCGCGCTCGTTTCAGATGATGGTCGAGGTCGGCTCCATGCGCATCATGGAGGTGCTGTCCGCCGCCACCTGCACCATCGCCGAGGGCGAGGTTCAGCAGCTGACCAATGTGGGCAACCCCGACACCGACGAGGCCGCCTACTTCGACACCATCCTCGGCAAGACCGCGATGCTGTTCGAGGCCGCCTCCCACAGCGGCGCCATCCTGGCCGGCGCCGACGAACGCCAGGAACAGGCGCTGGCGCTGTACGGACGCTACCTGGGTCTGGCGTTCCAACTGGTCGACGACCTGCTCGACTACGAGGGCGACGCCAAGGCCATGGGCAAGAACGTCGGCGACGACCTGGCCGAAGGCAAGCCCACCCTGCCGCTGATCCAGGCCATGGCCGCCGGCACCCCCGACCAGACCCGCCTGGTGCGTCGCGCCATCCGCAAGGGGGGACTCGACCACCTCGACGAGGTGCTGGCCATCGTCAAGTCCACCGGCGCACTGGACTACACCCGCCAGAAGGCCGAAGAGATGGCCGCCAAGGCCCTGGCCGAACTCGACCATCTGCCGCCCTCGCCCTACCGCGACAGCATGGCCGAACTGGCCCGCCTGGCGGTGGAACGCAAGACCTGAAAATCACCGGGCAAGTGCCCTCAAGTGACGGGGAAGCAGGAAAAAAGTGGCTGACTTGGGCTCGCGAGGGTTGCATCATCCACACGGATCCGTATACTACGCATCCGTTGAGGGACACACCTCAAACATCGGAGTATAGCTCAGCTTGGTAGAGCGCTGCCTTCGGGAGGCAGAGGTCGTAGGTTCGAATCCTGCTACTCCGACCAAGAATTTAGTAAAGACGGCCACTTAGCTCACACGAGCGGTGGCCGTTTTTCGTTGCACGCCCCCCTTCACCTCCCCACGTCTTGCAAGTCCGTCACCGCTGACCCACTCTTTCTAGATGCTCGGCCCTGCACAATAAAGGCAGCGTCGTACGTGGAGATCATGGACTCGATCTCACTCCCCCTCTTTGCCACAAGGACCTCTCCCATGGAATGGATCTCCAGCCACGGTACCTTTCTGCAATTCATGACCAGCCTCGGCACCTTGGCGGTCTGGATCTTCTACGCTCAGTTGCTCTACGCCGGCTTCCGTCGCCAGCGGCGCCCCAAGGTGGTCATCAATCAGGTGATGGGCTTGTCCACCCAGGGCCGCTGCCTGATCAGCAACATGAGCGCTGAGGGCATCCATATCGAGACCGTCCAGGTGTGGCTGCACGAGAAGTGCGGAATACGCCGCTGCACCGTGTCGGAGGTGGATACCGACGAAAACGGCAACACCCCCACCTCCATCTCCAGGGGTACGCTGCAGGGTCCGCTGCCATCTAACGCCCACCTGGATGCCGGCGAAATCGATAGTCTGGTGCGCCGGGCACGCGCCGCCGACATCGAGGACGAAGACAATACCCTGTGTCAGGGCGAAGACAGCGACTACGTGCTCGAGTTGCTGGTGCTGTACATCTATAGCTCCGCCCCCGGCATCATGGGGGCCAGCCGCTCCTTTGTGTTCGATGACGACGGCCAGGCGCGTCCCCACCATCTGGAAACGCAACAACTCAGGGGCTACCGCGACCGCAAGCGCATGGCGCGCATCTATCGCAACTATCTGGACCGCTGAGGTTCCAGGAAGCACCTTGCCCTGGGCCTGACGATGGCCCAGGGCAAGGCTGCTCCTTCGCCTCCCCCAAGCGGCGGCTAGCCGCTGAACACCGACAGCAATACCAGCGACAGCTGCGGTACGTAGGCGATCACCAGCAAGGTCAGGATCATCACGATCACGAAGGGCACAATGCCCTTGATCACGGTGCCAAGCGAGGCATTGCCGATGCGCGAGGCCACGAACAGGTTGATCCCCAGCGGCGGCGTAATGAAGCCGATGGCCAGGCTGACCACCATGACGATGCCGAAGTGCACTGGATCGATACCCATGGAGGTCGCCACCGGATAGAGAATCGGTGACAGCACCAGAATCGCCGGTGTGGTATCCATGACGCAGCCCACCAGCAGCAGCATTACCAGGATGACCAGCAGCAACACCGCAGGGCTCGACGAGAACTGCAGCATGAAGTCGGCGATTGCCACCGGGATCTGCTCGATGGTCAGGATACGGGCAAAAGTCGAGGCGCAGCCCAGGATCACCATCACCGTGCCGGTGGTGGCGCAGGACCCTGCGATGGTCTTGAAGATATCCCGGGGCGACAGCTCGCGATGGATGAACACCCCACAGACAAAGGCGTACACCGCCGCCACTGCCGCCGCCTCGGTGGGAGTGAAGATGCCCGCGTAGATGCCCCCCAGGATGATCACCGGATTGAGCAGCGCCCACTTGGCCTCCCACACCAGGCACAGGGTCCTGCGCCCATCGAAGGGGGTATCATCGCCCTTCCAGCCCATCTTGCGGGAATAGAAGTAGGCGTAGGTGATCAGCACCAGACCAATCAACAGCCCCGGCAGGACACCGCCAAGGAACATGTTGGAGATCGAGGTGCCGGTGGAGACCCCGTACAGCACCATCGGGATTGAAGGCGGAATGATCACGCCGATACTGCCGGCCGCCGCCACCAGCGCCAGCACGAAGGACTTCGAGTAGCCGGCCTCGAGCATGGTCGGCACCACCATGGACCCCACCGCTGCAACCGTGGCCGGGCCCGAGCCCGATACCGCGGCAAAGAACATGCACACCACCACGGTGACGATGGCAAGCCCCCCGGTGAAGCGACCAAAGAAGGCCGAGGCCACCCCGAGAATCCGCCGCGACACACCGCCGGCCCCCATCAGGTCGCCGGCCAGAATAAATAGCGGTATGGCCATGATCGGAAAGCTATCGGTGGCCGACACCAGGGTCTGGGCCACATAGAGCTCGGACAGGGTGCCGAAGGACAGGATGGTCACCACACAGGACAGACCGATGGCGATGCCCACAGGGACGTTCAGGATCAACAATACGACCAGGCTCACGAACAATACCGTCGCGGTCATCTCACACCTCCTTGTCGTGTACGGCGTCGGGATGCGCAAGCCGCCAGCGAATGCTCTGGACCTGGCGCAGAGTGGTCAGCGCAAAGCCGACGAAAGGCGCCGCGTAGACCACCCACATGGGAACACCGATGGCCGGGGAGGCCTGGCCGAGCATCAGCTGACGCTCAATGACCGCCCAGCTGGTCCAGACCACATAAAGCGCGAAGGCCAGAAACAGCAGATCCCCCAGGATGACCACCCAATGACGCGCCGAGCGCGGGAACAGCTTGAGTGCCGCGTCGATCTTGATATGCCGCATTTCCCGGGCGCCGTAGCTGATCCCAAGATAAATCAACCAGATAAAGAAGTAGCGCGCGAGCTCCTCGGACCAGGACAGCGACGCGCCCATGATGTATCGCATGAACACCTGCACCGCGAGCAATAACGTCATCGCGGACATCAGCGCCACGCAGATCGAGATCTCCGCGTATTCATCGAGCCATCTCACAAGTTTCATCCGCTCTCTCCCTGGCAGCGGGGTGATGACAGAAGTCGGCAAGGCTACAGCGAAGCGCCCGCGTGCGGCGGGCGCCTTCTGGCCTCATCGGGTCATGGCTTCAACAGCTCGTCGAGGTACTCGGGATGCTCCATCTTCGATTTGACCAGCGAATAGATGTCGGCCTCGACGGCGGCATCACGCCACAGCTCCTTCTGCTCCGGGGTAATCTCGGTCACCGTCACCCCCTGATCGGCAAACTTGTCGAGGATCTCGCCTTCCAGCTGCTGGGAGCGCTCGCGCTGGTACGTCGTCATCTCATCGATGGTGGCGTCGAGTGCCTCACGCAGGGAGTCGTCGAGGGCGTTGTACCTGTCGAGGTTCATGAACACCAGGTAGGGCGTATAGACGTGCTGGGTCAGCGACACATGGTCCTGCACTTCCTGGAAGCGATTGCCGTCGATGATGCCCAGCGGGTTTTCCTGGGCGTCCACGGTCCCCTGCTGCAGCGCGGTAAACAGCTCGGTGAAGGCCATCGGTGTCGGATTCGCACCGTAGGCGCGCCAGGCCGCCAGATGGACCTCATTCTCCATGGTCCGCACCTTCATGCCGTCCAGATCTGCCGGCTCGGCCACCACCTTGCCGCTGTCGGTGAAGTTGCGAAAGCCGTTCTCCCAGAACGCCAGCCCCTTGAGGCCCTTGCTTTCCAGCGACTCGAGGAGCTTGTCGCCGACCTCGCCGTCCAGGGCGCTGTAGGTGGCCTCCGTCGACAGGAACAGGAAGGGAGCATCGAACACGTACAGGTCCGCAAACAGCGTGGCCATCGGGCTGGTCGAGGAGATACCGATGTCGATATCACCGAAGATGGTGCTTTCCACCACCACCCTGTCATCGCCTAGCTGGTTATCCGGGAACAGCGTGATCTCGAGCTCGCCGTCGGTCCGCTCTTCAACCAGGCGCTTGAACTCGACACTGGCGTCCTTGGCCGAGGTCGAGGTCACGCTGGACATGCGCAGCGTTTCGGCCTGAGACAGCGCCGGGGTCATCGCCAGTGCCGCGGCGATCAGGGACAGCTTCATTCTGGAGAGTCTTGGCATGAGGTCTTCCTTTATTGGCGTTGTTGGCATTGAAGAGCACGGGCACCAAGGCGCCCGTCGTCACAGCGATCCTGCATCCGCTTCTCGAGGGTTCGTCACGCGAGCCGATTGACGGCCCAGTACACCGCCTCCCCTCTGGCAAAACGCACCGCCTCCTCGGCCACCTTGCGCTTGAGCTCGGCAGCCGCGTCCTCGGAATACCAGGCCATGTGCGGTGTGATCAGACAGCGTGGCTGGGCCCACAACGGGCTATCGGGTTCCAGCGGCTCCCGTTCGGTGGTGTCGAGTCCTGCCCCGGCGACGTGACCGGAGGCGAGCGCCTCGGCCAGTGCCACCTCGTCGATGATCCCGCCTCGTGAGGTGTTGACCAGAAAGCCCCCGGGCTTCATCGCGGCCAGTGCCCCTGCGTCGATCAGGTGACGGATATCCTCCGTCAGCGGGCAGAACACCGCCACCACGTCGGCCCGGCCGTAGAGCGAATCAAGTTCGACGGCTTCGATATAGTCGGTGCCATCCTCGGCACTGGGGCGGTAGAAGGCGTCGTAGCCGATGACGCGGAAACCGAGGGCGTTGACTTTCCGAGCGTACAGTCGACCAATCCGCCCCAGGCCGATCAGACCCACCGTCTGAGTCGACTGCCGCCGCAATGGAATGGCCTCGACGTAGTCCCAGCGACCCTGGTGACAGGCAAGGTTCATCGGCACCAGCTTGCGCGTGAGCGCCAGCGTCAGCGCCAGGGCATGGTCGGAGACCTCGTTCATGCCGTAGTCAGGTACGTTGCATACCTGCACCCCGGCGTCGGTAGCCGCCTCGAGGTCCACGTTATTGACGCCGACACCGTAGCGCACGATCAGCTTGAGTCGTGGCAGTGCCTCGAGCACCCGACGGGTGAAGGGGGCGTACTGGTTGAGCGCGATGTCCACGTCAGTAAGCTGATCGACCAGATCCTGCTCGCTGCGACAGGCCAGCATCGGTGCGTCGAATCCGGCGGAAGCCAGGATGTCCTGCTCGATGTCATGATCGGCGTGATCCAGATCGGAGAAGACAATGTTCATGGCAGGTGTCCTTTTCAAGATCCCAGGCAACCACTGTCCGCAGGCGGAACGGCCTCTCTGACATCGTCAGAGACAGGTGATGCCAGCATCATCGGTGGTCCATTCATGTCATCCCCGGCGCTGCAGGGGCCGGTATCGACCAATACGTCCATCTCACGCTCCAGCGTGGGCGGTGGCTGCCAGGTACAGAGCGCCACGCGCGACCGCGCATGGACGCGATGCTGCTTGCTAACTTTCACCACGAAGGGCCCGCGAGATGGTGTCGGCGGTGCGTTTGACCTGGGGGCCCAAGGCTGCCATGCGGTCTCTCGGCATAAAGCTGATGACACTGGTGACACTGACGGCGGCCACGGCGTTATCGACATGATTCTTGACCGGTGCCGAGACACAGCGGATGCCGTACTCGTTTTCTTCCCAGTCGAAGCTCCAGCCGCGCACGTCGGCTTCCTTCAGATCGCGACGGACCTCCGCGAATGACTTGAGTGCAGGAGCATCCTCGCGAGGCCTGGCTACCCGCTGCACGGCGGCATAGTAGGCGGGCCAGCTGGAGGGATCCTTCGATGCCAGCATTGCCTTGCCCAGGGCAGTGGCCAGCGCCGGCATGCGCCCTCCGGTGCGCGAGCGCATCTCAAGAGTCCGCTTGCCCGGCAACTTGCACAGGTAGAGCACATCACCACCGTCGAGCACCCCGAAGTGCACGGTATCCCGCGTCTGTTCGGCCAGCGCCTCCAGGTACGGCCTGGCAATATCGACCAGGGGCTGCTGCTCCGCCGCCCGTTCACCCAGCTCGATCAACTTCGCCCCGAGGTAGTAACCCTTGTAGGGCACCTTGTGCAGGTAGCCGTCTCTGACCAGGCAGGACAGGGAACGGGCCACCGTACTGCGGGGGAGCTGCATCGCCTGGGACAGCGCCTTGATCGTGGAAATACCACGCCCGACGCACTGCAGCACTTCGAGCCCTCGACTCAGGGTCTGGGTGCCGGAGCGGTCTTTTGGGGGAATCAGTTCATCCATGGCGCCTCCTTGATTCATCCCATTCAAGGCAAGGCCCCATACACGGTCAAATAGTCAACCAATCCACCACATAGTGAGTCACTTGAATAAGTAACTAACGGAAACAGCAACAAAAAACCGCCAACTTCGTGAAAGTGGCGGTAGCAGAAAAAACAACGTCTCACCGATCAGTACGAAATCGCCGACATCTCTTGCAAGACATCTCCTGATGACTCAACCAAGGTCGATATCAGCTCGGGCAATGATGCGCACTTCAGGCAATTTATTTAGCTTGAGGGAACCGTCTTTACTCCTACACCTTTCATCCAGGTGACGCTTACACCGGCTGATGCTTGAACTCAGGGTCACCAGTGGTGCGCTTGAGCGGAGTCGAAGAAAAAAAATGTGGCGGTCTCAACGAGTTACTATCGCTATTGGGGAAAGGCCAAGCTAGCTGTCGGCAACGTGCCTTACCGAGGTCGAGAGGGCGGCACCCCGTCCTACCGTTACCCGCAACCGCGGGGCTCAGCAGTATGGCTCGGCACTCCTTCTCCTCGTGTCATTACAGCGGACACCTACTCCCCGCTGTCCTGATGAAACCGTTCCGGTACCTGATAGCGCGTGCTGCGGCCACCTCCTGGAAGCTTCACCAAGCAACCCTTCTCGACCAGCCCAGCGAGATGACGGGTGGCAGTTGCCTTACTGACCTTGGCGACTTTCTGGTACTGCGACGCACTGATGCCGTGCTCGAAGCCTCTCTCACCGCCATCCAGCAGGCGGTTCAACACCTTCACCTGCTCAGGCAACAGGCCGGCCGCCCTGAAGTGCTGCCAGAAACGGGCCTTGGCCAACGTCCGATCGACCTTCCCCAGGACATCCAACAAGGTGGCATCCAGCGTCTCCAGGAACCAGACAAGCCAGGCCGTCAGGTCAGGCGTGCCACACTGGTTCGCTTCCAGGCGCCGATAATAGTCAGCGCGGCGCTCCAGGATGGCAGCCGACATGGCATACAGGCGGATACTCTGCTGATCCGCCTGCGCCAAGGCGCGATCAGCGATAGCCCGGGCAATTCGACCATTGCCGTCTTCAAATGGATGCAGTGTTACAAACCAGAAGTGTGCCAGGCCCGCTCGAACCAGGGGATCCAACTCGGGGTCATGACGGCTGGACGCGAACCAAGTGAGGAACTGATCAACCTCATGTTCCAACCCCTCTCGCGGCGGCGCTTCGAAATGCACCTTGGGTCGATCGAGGCGACCCGAGACCACCTGCATGGGCTCCACTCCGCGCCACTGCCCGGGCCTTAACGTCGTAAGCCCCGCGTCAGCATCAGGGAACAACCACCGATGCCACTGAAACAGCCTGGTGGTGTCCAGCGGCGTGTCAGGCTTGAAGGTGGCATCCAGCATCAACTCCGCCAGGCCTTCAGCACGTGGTGAGGTAGCCCCCTCCGGCTCCTCCACACCAAGGCGTCGGGCCAAGGAAGAGCGAACTGACACCACGTTCAGACGCTCTCCCTCGATGGCCGAAGAGGTAACGATGCTCTGCAGTAGCGTATCCAGGGCGGCTCTTGCCTCAGCGTCCTGGTCATCCGCGGATGTCAGAGCCCACGAGCGTCCCAGCAAGATGCCGAGATCCCTCCAGCATGCCTGGACCCGCGGCTGAATCTCGGCCGCGTGCCAGGTGAAGTTCGGCCAGTCAGGATGCTGCCAGATCCATGTCGAGGCGTGATCGGTCATGCCAGGCCTCCAAGAAGGCGGAGGAGCCGAATGACAACGGTATTCGACTCGCATTGTGAGCCGAATAATGATTGGTTTCGGCTCAGCTGGCAAGTCTGGGAGTCATAAGGCCTCGGCGACCATGAGGACAGGTTTCAGATCAGGCCACCCAATCCAAAGGTGGTCAAAGGTGGCCCTCATGGCGGCCCGGGGAGCGATGCCCCGCTGCATGAGGCGGCGTGCCGTCCACGAATACAGGGCATGGGTAAGACCGGCCAATAGCCCCAACAGCAAGCCGTGGATCAGGTCCGATCGGCGGATGGCCTATGGATAACGCGACACGGCGTACTTCTTCCTGAAGATCCGCGCCGCATTTCCCGGCAAAATGCGATGAACCCAAAAAAAGCCCCCGAGTCTCCTCGGGGGCTGCTGTGCTGACCGCCTGTTCAAAGGGGTCTGCCATCGCCGGACCTCAGGCCGGCATGTCGTTGGCCTTGGCGTCGCGCGACCAGACCCGGTGACCACGAATCGCCTCCTGGAAATCGGCGTAGAGATCGTCCACGGTCTGCGCCGAGAACACACCGTCTTCCGGCACCTCGATGCCAGCCGCCTGCAGCACATTGGCACCGTCGCCGAGTGCAGCGATCGGCTTGAGGTGCTTGTAGGCCTCCTGCACGTAGTAAAGCCCCAGGCCGGAACCCGCCAGCGCCTTGACACTGTCATCGCCAGGGGCCACCGCCACGGCGTCCAGAGTCACCGACGGCAGACCGTTAAGCATGGCATCCGGGGTCAGGGTGCCGCCTTGAACGGTCGCCACCGGCGCCATCGACGGCGCGATGATGAGCCCCTGGGCCCCCTCGGCTTCAAGGCGCTTCTGCAGTGCTTCCACCTGATCACCGTCGACCCCGTCGGCGGCCAGGATCGCCACCTTGCGATAGCGAATATCCGGCTGACCGCGATGCATCAAACTAAGCGCCGAGGAGGCGTCCAGCGACGTGGTGCCCAACTCTTCCGAGGGTGCCGGTGGATGCTCCGGCGGCTTGACACCATGCACCTCGCCTACTCGGCGCGCGAGCTCCATGTCGATATTGGGCAGGATCTCCTTGATCACCCGCTCACGGATCCACGGACGCTCGACCTTGGACAACTCGAAGGCGTAAGCGGCGATGATGTGCTCTTTCTCGACGTCACTCTGGCTATGCCAGAACAACCTGGCCTGGGAGTAGTGGTCGCCGAAGGACTCACTGCGCGCCCTGACCTTGTGAGCATCGATGCGCTCCTGATAGCTCTCGAAACCGCCGTTTTCTTCCGCCGGCGGGGTCTCTCGGGGCCAGCCATCCTCGATCGAGTTGGGCTCGTAGGAAACCTGGCCCTTGTTGATGGTCTGACGGTGCGGGGCGTCGCGCTGGTGATTGTGGAACGGGCACACCGGCTGGTTGATCGGGATCTCATGGAAGTTCGGGCCACCCAGGCGCAGCATCTGGGTATCCAGATACGAGAACAGGCGCCCCTGAAGCAGCGGATCGTTGCTGAAGTCGATGCCGGGTACCACATTGCCGGGGTTGAAGGCGACCTGCTCGGTCTCGGCAAAATAGTTGTCCGGGTTGCGATCCAGCACCATCTTGCCGATGGGAGTCACCGGCACCTGCTCCTCGGGAATCAGCTTGGTCGGATCGAGGATATCGAAGTCGAAGGCATGCTCGTCTTCTTCCTCGACCACCTGAATGCCGAGCTCCCATTCCAGGGCATCGCCATTCTCGATGTCGCCCCACATCTCGCGGCGGTTGAAGTCTGGATCACGCCCCCACAGCTTCTGGGCCTCGTCCCAGATCAGCGAGTAGGTGCCCGCCAGCGGCTTCCAGTGGAACTTGACGAAGCGGGCCTTGCCTTGTCGATCGATCAGCCGGAAGGTGTGGACGCCAAAGCCTTCCATATAGCGGTAGTGCCGCGGGAAGGCCCGGTCGGACATGGTCCACAGCACCATATGGGCGCTCTCGGGCATCAGCGAGACGAAATCCCAGAAGGTGTCGTGGGCCGACTGCCCCTGGGGAATCTCGTTGTGGGGCTCGGGCTTCACCGCGTGCACGAGGTCGGGAAACTTCATCGCGTCCTGAATGAAGAACACCGGCATGTTGTTGCCCACCAGGTCCCAGTTACCCTCATCGGTGTAGAACTTGGTGGCAAAGCCGCGCACGTCGCGCACGGTGTCATTGGAGCCGCGGCCGCCCTGCACGGTGGAAAAGCGCACGAATACCGGCGTCTTCTTGCCGGTATCCTGAAACAGTCCCGCCTTTGAGTACCTTGCCGCCGCCTCATAGGGCTGAAAGTAGCCGTGAGCCGCCGCACCGCGGGCATGGACGATACGCTCGGGAATGCGCTCGTGATCGAAGTGATTCATCTTCTCGCGGAAGATGAAGTCTTCCATCAGCGTCGGGCCGCGCTCGCCGGCCTTCAGCGAATTGTGGTTGTCCGCGATCCGGGTGCCCTGGTTGGTACGCAGGTCATGCCCGGTCGCATCACTGCGGTAGGTCTCGAGATTGTCGGACTTGCTGTTGGCGTCGGTACAACGCTCAGTGTCATGAGCCTCGTCTCGATTCGGTTGGGTGTACGGATTCTTCGCCATGACAAACACTCCGTTGTTTGCTCGGGAAATGAGCCTTCCACGCCACCAGGCGTGGGCCGTCATCGGTCCGGTCGGCGCCAACTACCAGTCACACCGCCAAACAAGCCATTCCCTTATAGGCAAGAGATCTACAACTCTCAAACCTCCATCGAAGCACCCTCTTATGCAAAGAAACGAAACACCTCTTCTATATCAGCAAGTTAAACCTTATACATAGAGTTAACAAAAGTTAGACTCTTACATACGCACACCTGCATTACATTGCCTTACGTGATGCGCAACCCTAAATCGAGAAGGCGTCTCGCGCTCGGCCGCACCGCCACCCGGGCCATCGAGCGATGCGGCAGCTTGGCACACACATCCATCTTGCGAGTCGGGCCGACTCAGCTCACTCCTTTCTTCTCAGCTCCGCCACCTGCTCAAGGTCGAGTCCGCAGATCTCTGCGATTTCGCGGTCATCCATGGCGGTGCGCGCAAGCAGGTTACGCGCGGTTTCCAGACGCCCTTCCAGGCGCCCTTCGTCGAGTCCCTTCTGCTTCCACTGTTCAGGCCATCGTTTGGCACGTTCCGACAGCATGGTGTGTACCTCCTCAAGGTCATTGAGCGCCTGCCACTGCTCGTGGTCGTCCTTCCCGCCCGGCACCCAGTTGGGCAGCAGGACGCGCTTGATCCATGTCGCGAAGTGGCGCCGCAGCCGAGCCTGCCCGGGTGATTTCAACCACTCCACCAACTGGCCGATGGTGTCGATCACGTCCTGTTGGCTGTGGTGATACTCCAGCCGAAAGATAGCGGCAACCAGGTTGCGGGTGTCCGTAGGCCAGCGCTCGTCGGCGACGATTGCACCTTCATCCAGCAGCAGATAGGACTGCGAGGGTTGGTAGCGAGCCAGCTCCGTCGCTGCGGGATGAACCAGTTCGGACAGTTCCTGCGCTGCGCTCCAGCGCCTTTCTCCATTGTAGAGGACGATAGGCAGTACCGGCGGCAAGCTGCGCTCGCTGGCCAACTTTCTCTGCTTCACCAGGTCCTGATACAGCAGCCCCACGTAGGTCATGATGCGCAGCGCCATGAAGGGATCGACGCTGCTCTGAAACTCGATCAGCAGATAAAGGTACAGCCAATCATCACCAGAATGCACCCGCCAGATCACGTCACCTTCGCGGTCGCGAAGATCATCCGTCACGAAACCGCCGCTGACCTTCTCCAGGCTGTCCAGGTCCAGCCGCTCGACCCACTCCCCTTCGACGAACCCCGTCAAGAGGTCACGTATCACCTTGGGCTCACTGAACAGCAGCTTGTAGCTCTGATCGTGTCTATCACGCATGGCAGGCTGGTCCATTTATGCATCCTGAACCAGACAATGACGTGGGCCCCTCGAGAGCTCCAGCGCACGAGAAGATCTCGGCAAAGACCAGCCAAAAAAGTGATACGTACGGAGCAATCTAAGTGGAGTTGTCAAAATACATGCTGAAAGGAAACGGCTTTAAGGCTCCTTTCCCTGGCATTTCAGAAAGTCTTGTGGCAAATGGCGTTAACACCCTTCAGGCATCGGTCACCCCATCTAACGATCCTCGTCAAACTCAGGTCAAATCGCTCAACGCAGGGATATCGTTCTGGATAGACTGCAACCAAAGGCACTCCCTCTCTGAATGCCACCAGGGTATCGATACACCATTTCCTGCCGGCACCGCGCCCGCGTATCCGCGTAGAAATCCTGGCAGTCATGGTCCAGCCAACATTTAATGAGAAGAAAAGGGACTACAAGACCATGGATACACCACTGGAAAGGGCTAAACGCACACTTCGACTTGCCTTTATCGAACACAAGGTACAAGGGGGCCTCGCCGGCAGGGACCGGTCGATCAACTATTTCCTGGATGTCATGGGGGATGTGCTCACGCCCTGGGCCATCGATAACCTGCCCCCTCGTTTACTGAGTGACCTGTTCATCAACCTGCTTCAAAGCTACCAAGCAGGTCTGCCGAGAAAGGACATGGGGCAGGCTCTGCTCGAGGATATGACCCCGACGGGAGTAGCCTTCACGCTCTACCATGACCAAGGCTCCAGGTACCCTTACAACGAGCCTGAGCCGCTCGAGGGTGAGGCAACGGATAAAGTCGTTTCACTATTCTCGAGGTGACATATGCAGGAGATGGTTGAGCAGATCCACAGCTACATGTGGTCGTTCTGTCAGAAGGCTCGGATCGATGTTGACCCTGTCATGCTCAAGCGGAGCATCGGTCAGCAAGTGTCTGGCGCCCTGCTTGTCGTCTCGCCGGAAGCCCTCAAGCGCATCGGCCATACTCGCCTGGCCGTCATGATCGATGTGGCCAACCGCCACGACCTCTCCCTGGCTGAAGGCTGAACTGTTGAACGAGGCACTGGTGGCTGGTGCTGACGATGCTGCATCCGTTTGCCGATCACTTCAAACCAGGAAGGAGCACATTCAGAAAATCAAAGCGCGCTCGAGGCTGACACTCGTCAGGCCCACAGGACCTCCTCTCGCCTAGGCAACAACCGCCAGACGATGCTCCCCACCATTGCATCGACGAGGAAGCCGACCTGGCGGGCACTGACTGGCCCGATGTTTCTCAGCTTCAATCCATTCTCCAGCACTTTTGTCACACCACGTCGCCCACCAGATCTACTGCAGAACTTCGCCCAAGACGACGGCGATGTTGCATGGCTCGACATGTTCACGAATCAGCGAGCTACGACGCCAACGAGCGCGAGACGGGACGCTGCACCTCGTTATCGATTCTTCCACCAAGGTCTACCCCATTCGAGGCATTCCTGCCTTGCCTAAAATGTCAGACATTAACTATAGTAACATCGAACATTATGGAGGCATGGATGGACGCTCTCGCTTCACTCCCGAGGCCCGCCGAGGGTCGCGGAGCCGCGGCGCTGGCCGAGGTACTGGCACGGGCGATTCTGTCGGGGCACTGGCAGCCGGGGGATCTGTTTCCTCGGGAGCTGGATCTGTGCCAGCACTTCGAGGCCAGCCGCAATCGGGTGCGTAACGCCCTGGGCGAACTCAGCGCGGCGGGTCTGATCGAGCGCACCGCAGGTCGCGGCACCGTGGTGCGCGATATCGTCGACTGGCATCTGCTGGATCCGCAGATGAGCGGCTGGATGGCCAGCCTGGACGCGCCCCACCCACAACTGGTCGAGGCGGTGTTCGCCTTTCGCCTGGCAGCGGAACCCTATATCGGTGAGCTGGCGGCGCTTAACGCCTCCGGCGAAGACCTGGCACGCATCGAACGCGCCTTCGTCGGCATGCGGGAAACCGCCGATGCGCCCTCGCAACGACTGGCCCACGCCGAACACGATGTGGCCTTTCACGACGCCATCTATCGCGCCAGCCACAACCTGGTCTGGCGCCAGATGGGGCTGCTGTTGAAGCCCTCCATCGTGGCACTGATCCAGCGCTCGCAGCGCCATGCCGGGAGTTCCTCTGACGACTACACGGACGGCGCAGCAGGTGGCCATGCGCGTGGACTCGGCGACAGCCTGGAGCGCCACCGCCAGCTACTCGAGGCGATTCGCCTGAGGCAGCCAGAGCAGGCCCGCCGCGCCACCGAGCTGCTGCTCGAGCGCACCGCCCGAGACCTGGACAAGACACTCCCGGCCAGTGGCATCACGACACCTGCGTCGCGACACCATTAAGCCCGTCCGCTCGCTTCACCCAACCCCATCGACATCGGGCCAAGCAGGCCCCCACAAGAGGCATCGACCATGAAGATCACCCGACTCAAGACCTGGCAGGTTCCGCCGCGCTGGTGCTTTCTGAAGATCGAGACCGACGAGGGCGTCTACGGTTGGGGCGAGCCGGTCATCGAGGGCCGGGCCGCCACCGTGGAAGCCGCAGTGCACGAGCTGTCGGACTACCTGATCGGCCAGGATCCGCGCAATATCGAGCACCTGTGGAACGTCATGTACCGGGCCGGCTTCTATCGCGGCGGCCCGATTCTGATGTCCGCCATCGCCGGCATCGACCAGGCGCTGTGGGATCTCAAGGGCCGCGAACTCGGCGTGCCGGTGCATCAACTGCTGGGCGGCAAGGTGCGTGATCGCATGCGTATGTACGCCTGGACCGGCGGCGATCGTCCCGCCGACGTGGGTGCCGGCGCCAAGGCACTGACCGATCAGGGATTTACCGCCTTCAAGATGAACGGCACGCCGGAAATGCAAATCGTCGACAGCCATCGCAAGATCGACGAGGCGGTCGCCCGCGTCGCCGAGGCTCGCGACGCCGTCGGTCCCGACGTGGGCATCGCGGTGGACTTCCACGGCCGTGTCCATCGGCCCATGGCCAAGACGCTGATGCGCGAGCTCGAGCCCTATCACCTGATGTTCATCGAGGAGCCGGTGGCACCCGAGCACCTGCCGGTGCTCAAGACCATCGCCCAGGATCTGGCTACCCCGATCGCCACCGGCGAACGCCTGCACACCCGTTTCGCCTTCCGTGACCTGCTCGCCGACAACATGGTCGATATCGTCCAGCCGGACCTGTCTCACTGCGGCGGCATCAGTGAAGGCTTGAAGATCGCCACCCTGGCCTCGGCCTACGACGTGGCCCTGGCGCCCCACTGCCCGTTGGGCCCGCTGACCCTGGCGGCGTCGCTGCAGCTGGATGCGGTATGTCACAATGCCTTTATCCAGGAACAGAGCATGGGCATCCACTACAACAAGGACAACGACGTGCTCGACTATCTGGTCGACAAGAACGCGCTGGCGATCGAGGACGGCTTCTGTGCCATTCCCGAAGGGCCAGGCCTGGGCGTCGAGATCAACGAGGCGTTCGTCGAGGAACGCGCCAAGGTCGGACACCGCTGGCGCAACCCGGTATGGCAGCACGATGACGGCTCCGTCGCCGAGTGGTGAGCGACGGCTGATCGCGTTGCCGAACAATGACAACAGTACTGGTGGATGCGCGCCCCAAGGAGCCATCCGCCAAGTTCGAGGAGACGTCATGTCCCGTTCCGCATCCCCCTGCCTTGGCGAGGCTCACGCCATCGTCGAGGCCCCCTGCGAACTCGGCGAGGGCCCCAGCTGGGACGCCCGGCGTGGCGAGTTTCGCTGGCTCGATATCCTCGGGCGCCGCTTACATCGCTACCGCCTCGAAGACGGCGATCATCAGTCCCAGGCGCTGGATGAGCTGGTGTCCTTCGCCGCCCCCTTGACCAGCGGTGATGATCTGCTGGTCACCGAACACGGCCTCAAGGAACGCGACCACGCCCACGGCGGCGTGTCACCCTGGCGCGAGGTGGAGGCTGACAACCCGGTGACGCGCAGCAACGATGCGCGCATCGATCGCCACGGCGGGCTGTGGTTCTCGACCATGGGCAAGGCCGCCGAAGCCGCAGCCGGAAGCCTCTATCGCCTGTACCGCGGCGAGATCTTCTGCCTGAAGCAAGACATTACCATCCCCAATGCCCTGTGCTTCTCGCCGGATGGTCGCCTTGGCTACTTCACCGACACCGCCACCGGGGTAGTCATGCGCTGGGCGCTCGACGCCGAGGGCTTCCCGTTGCGCCAGGATGGCGGCGCCTTCCTTCAGGACGGGGTAGCAGCAAGGCCCGAGCAATTGGCCGAGCCCGAACCCTGGGCGGACTTCAACGACGACCCGGGAAACCCGGACGGCGCAGTGATCGATGCCGATGGCTACATGTGGCTGGCGCTATGGGGTTCAGGGCGGGTTGCCCGGCTGACGCCGGATGGCGAGGAGGTCGGTCATGTCAGGGTCAACGCCGACCAGCCCTCCTGCCCGGCCTTCGGCGGGCGTGAGCTGACCACCCTGCTGATCACCACCGCCACCGAAGGACAGCGAGAACACAAGGAAGGCCGCCAGGACGGCGCCACCTTCCTGTTCGACCTGAGCGAAGCGCTTCCCGGCGTACGTGGGCTCGATGATCCACCGATCGCACTGCGCTGAATCGCTGCTCACATGCCTCCGCTTTAGGCTTGTCCATCGGCGGCGGCGCCCCCAGGTTTACGACGCACCCCCAGAGGCCTGAAGCATGAGCGAATCCGACTCTCCCAAGGCCGCCATCATCACCGGTGGCTCACGCGGTATCGGGGCCGACATCAGTCGGCGTCTGGCCAACGATGGCTATGCAGTGATCATCAACTACGCCCATCACCGCGAAGTCGCCGACGGCCTGGTCGAGGAGATCCTGGCCCAGGGCGGCGCGGCGCTGGCCGTTCAGGCAGACATCTCACGCACCGACGAAGTGGCGCAGCTTTTCGACACTGCCATGCAGCACTTCGGTCGCGTCGATGCGCTGGTGAACAACGCCGGCGTGCTCAAGGCGGTGCCCATCGCCGAGGCGGCGGACGACGACTACGACACGCACTTCGAGACCAACACGCGCGGCACCTTCAACACCCTGAGGGAAGCCGCCTCGCGACTGGAAGATGGCGGCCGAATCGTCAACCTGTCGAGCAGCGCGCTGGCGCTGAATCTGCCTGGTTACGGGCTCTACAACGCCACCAAGGCTGCGGTGGAGTCGCTGACCCGGGTGTTTGCCGGCGAGTTGCGCGGCAGGCGGATCACCGTCAACGCGGTAGCGCCGGGACCGGTGGATACCGAACTGTTCCGCTCGGGCAAGACCGAGGAACAGATCGAAAGGTTCACCCATATGCCACCACTGGAGCGACTGGGCCAACCGCGAGACATCGCCGCGGTGATCGCCTTCCTGCTAAGCCCCGAGGCCGAGTGGATCAATGGCCAGGTCATCCGCGCCAACGGCGGCTTCGCCTGAAACAGCGTCGTCAAGGCTCAGCGCAGTTCTTCGTTGGCGGCGTCGCGGATGCCGTCCCCGACGCGACTGCGCAGCCACTCGGTGGCGGCCTCGTCGGTCATTGGTCGTGAAATCAGGAAGCCCTGCAGCATATGGCAGCCTTGCTCCGCCAGGTGGTCAGCCACCGTCTGGTCTTCCACCCCCTCGGCGACCACGCTGAGCCCCAGGTGGTGAGCAAGCTCGATCGTGGAGGACACGATGACGTCGTCCTCGGACCCCTTCACCAGCTGCATGACGAAAGACTTGTCGATCTTCAGCTCCTGGACCGGCATACGCTTGAGCTGGGCCAGCGACGAATAGCCTGTTCCATAGTCATCGATGGCCAGCTCCACCCCCATGGCGCGCAATGACTGCAGCTTGCGCGCCCCCATCTCCGGCGACTCCATCAGCGCGCTCTCGGTGAGCTCGATGCACAGACGCTCACCGCGCAGGCCATGGCGGTCCAGCGCCCGCTCGACCCGCTTGATCAACCCTGGCTGCTGCAGGTCCATGGCCGAGATATTCACCCCGAGGCGCATATTGAGCCCTGCCTCGCTCCACCTGGCCAGCTGCTGGCAGCCGGTGTCGATGACCCACTGGGTCAGCTGGTGGATCAGCCCCGAGCGTTCGGCCAGGGCAATGAATTCATCCGGAGGGATGCGCCCGAGCCTGGGGTGATCCCAACGCAGTAGTGCCTCCATGCCGAGGGCCCGGCCTGTCAGGGCCGACACCTGGGGTTGATAACGCAGCGAGAATTCACCGTTGCTGGCGGCGTGCTGGAGATCGCGCACCAGAGACAGATGGCGCAGATGGCGTTCGTCCTGGCCGTGCAGGTAACACTGGTAGGACTGGCGTAGCTGACGTGCTCGATCCAGTGCGATTTCGGCCCGCCGCAGCAGCAGGTTGGCCTCGCCGCCATGCTCCGGATAGCGCGCCTCGCCCATGGCGCAATCGAGTGTCACCGGCGACCCATCCAGACGGATCGCCCGGGTCAGTCGACGATGCGTATCCTCAAGCCACAGCGGGTCGAGATGAGACACCGACAGCAGCAGCAGGAATTCGTCGCCACTGAGACGGTAAGCCCCTGCCTTGGGTGCCGGCAGATCCGCCAGGCGTCCGGCCAGCGTACTCAGTACCTGATCACCGAAGTCATGGCCGAAGGTGTCGTTGATCCGGCGCATATGGTTGATGGTCAGGCGCAGCAGGGTAAAGGGACGCCCGGTGGCGATGGCAGCCTCGATATCCTCGTTGGCGCATTGGCGATTGCCTAGCCCGGTCAACTGGTCCTGGCGTGAGCGCTTGCGAATGTCGGCTTCCCGGCGCACCAGGTCGTTCTGCATCTTCAGCATGGTCGAGGACAGCAGCCCAAATTCTCCCTGGCGGGGAAGCCGATCGAGATCCAGAGGTTCCCCTCGCCCCACACTCTTGGCCGCCCCTACCAGCCGCAACAGCGGCAGACTCACGCCTCGAGCGATCAGGATGGCGGCCACCAGCATCAGCGCCAGGCTGATCGCCAGGATGATCGCCAGCTGGCGCTTTATCGCCTGATAGTCGGCCAGCAGAGTCTCGTAGGAACGTTCTACCACGAGCTGGATACGCCCCTCTGCATCCTCGAACAGCGTCGAGGCTTGGCGCAGACCCTCGCTCCCCACAAGGCCTACGTCCTCACCTTCACCCACCTGTACCTCGAAATGGGTGTCGCTGCGAATCAGCGCCGACAGCGCCGTTGCCATGTCCTCGTCGAGGCGAAACCCCATGACCAGCCAGCCCGCGGACGTCGTCCCCCGCACCGGATGCAGCACAAGCTGAAAGGCCTCGCCATCATGAATGAACAGGGTGATGGTCCCATCGGTGCGTCTCGCCTGATCCCGGAGGTCAGGGAAAGCATCCGTAGCCCCGGTATCATGATGACTCGACACCATCACACGGCCCTCATCATCGAGCAGGCTCACCATATTGGCACCCATGCGCTCCGCGTACTCGCCAAGCACGTCCACTCGCACCGCGCTGTCGAGCGGGTCGATGGCCTCGCGGAAACGCGGATCTTCCACCAGCAGATCCACACTGTCCAGCAATTGCTGGCCCCAGCCATCGAGCAGGGCTTGCGCCACGCCGGAGGCCACGCCCAGTTCCTTCTCGCCCTGCTCCATGGCGGTCGTCTTGAGCGCACTGAGTACCGCCCATGACACGACCAGCTGGATCCCGATGGTCAGGACCAGCATCACCAGCAGTAGCCGAGCACGAAAGGACATCGAAAGGCCTCCACAGATTGTCGATGGCGCCACCACCACACAAACGCTGTACATAGAGTGGCAGATAAAGTCACCCGTAACCCCCTCACGGGCACTGCGGCCTGGCCGGCTTAGGCCACTTCAGGGACAGACTTCACCCTTCGGCTTCTAGAATAGCCATACTGTTACTAAATGTAACTAATATTCACAAAATCTTTGCCGTCTTGCCCCGCGCAGTCGCGGCAAGTCTGGCCGACGAGGTGGCGGCCAGTCCGTCATGAGCTCTGATATGCTGGGGTTTCATCACCGACGAGAGACCCACATGACCGGATCGACACCTCGCAGACGACCCTATCAATTGGCAGAGACCATCAAGGGCTGGATCGTTGAGCGCGAGCTGTCACCGGGTGATCGCCTGCCCGGTGAGGCGGAGTTGATGGAGATCCTCGGCGCCTCCAAGGGCACCGTTCGTGAAAGCACCCGGGTGCTGGAAGCCCAGGGGCTGGTCGAGACGCGTACCGGCCCCGGCGGCGGCGTATTTATCCGGGAAATGAGCGAATCCCGCGCCATCTCGCTGCTCAGCCACTATCTCTATTTCAAGGACATCTCGATCCGCGACATCTACCAGATCCGCCTGGCGCTGGAGCCGGAGCTGGTAGCCTCGCTGGCGGGGCAGGTCGAGGCTTCAGAGATCGCCAGGCTGCGCCAGTCACTTGCGAGCTACGCCGAGCCCGCCTGTGACCTGGACGCCGAGCGCCAGCAGCACATCGACTCGCTGGACTTCCATGAACAACTGGCGCAGCTTTCCGGCGGCAACCCCTTGCTGTCCTTCATCATCCGCTTCACCGCCCAAGTGCTGTCAGACCTTACCGTCTATCGGCGGCTGTACGAGCCCGGCGACCATCACATCGGTCCCGCCGGCTGCCAATATCACGCCTGGCTGCTCGACGCCATCGAGGCCGGCGACGGAGAACGCGCCCGCACCCTGATGCGCGAGCATCTGCTGGAAGCCCAGGCGGTGATGCACGACAACGAAGCGCAGGTGCGGCGCGGTTTTCTCAACGAAGGTTAACGACCATCAGAGGCGGAGGTGCGAGTGCCTTGCCCACCTCGGCGACGCCTATTGCGCTTTCGGAGTCAGGTCCTTGAGAAACTGCATCAGTACACGCGTGGCCGCCTCACCGTCGGCGGCGGTGATGGCTTCGTCCGGATGGTGACTCAGGCCATCGGTACAACGCACGAACAACATGCCGATACCGGTCAGGTCGCACATCGCCAGACCGTCATGACCGGCGCCGCTGAACAGCAGATCAGCCGGCTCATCGCACCGTTGGCAGGCATCCCCCAAGGCCTCGATCAGCCAGTCCGCGCAGGCCACTGCTTCGGCCTCATAGGTCGTCTCCACCGTCAGTGACAACTCGCGCGCCTGTGCCAGTTGTCGGCAGGCGGCCAGAATGTCCTCGCGACCACGACGCCGAACCTCGGCGTGGGGAGAGCGCAGCTCGAGGGTGAACACCACCTCGGCAGGAATCACGTTGACCGCGTTGGGGCGTACCTCCAGCTTACCCACCACCCCGACAAAATCCTCGGTGGCGTTAAGGATGCGGTCGACCTCGGCGATCATCTCGGCAGCCCCCACCAGCGCATCGCGACGGCCCGGCATCGGCGTGGTGCCGGCGTGGCCTGCCTTGCCGGCAACCGTCAGCCGGTGACGCTCGATCCCGGTCAAGGAGGTCACCACGCCGAGAGCGTGATCGCGCCGTTCAAGTACCGGCCCCTGTTCGATGTGGACCTCGACGAAGCCCAGCACCGAGTCAGGATCTCGGGCCAATGACGGAATTTGCTCAGGATCACCACCAAAGGCCCGAAGCGCCTCGCCCACGCTGATGCCATCGGCATCCCTGGCCTCCAGACTGGCAGGATCGAAGATACCGGCCAGGGCACGACTGCCGATCAGCGTCGACTGAAAACGGGTCCCCTCCTCATCACCGAAGGCCACCACTTCGACGCCGTAGTCGAGCTCGATCCCATCCTTCTTCAATCGCTCCAGCGCCAGCAGCGGCAGCGCTACGCCGAGCATGCCGTCATACTTGCCACCTTCGACCACGGTGTCCTGGTGTGACCCCATGATCAGCGTGCGCGCGCCGGCGCGCGCCTTGTCGCATCGGCCAACCAGATTCCCGGAGGCATCCAGTTCGGGCTCAAGTCCGGCCCGGCGCATCCAATCGGCGATAAGTTCGAGTACCTGGCGGTGTTCCTGCGAGCAGAACTGCCGGGTCACGCCGGCACCAGGCTCCGAGAAACACGCAGCCTCGTCGAGGCGCTCGAGCAGTTGTGCGCCGAGCGTCATGGTCTCGTGGTCAGCGGTCATGATATCTCCAGATCGGGTGCCTTCAGGCACCGGAATAACCAAGGAATAGCGTCAACGACGCGGCAGGGACGCCAGAAAGTCGGCAAAGGCAGGCGCGCGCACACGCCTGGCCAGGGCGCGCAACTCGCCCGCGATATCGCCCTCACACCAATCGACACGCAGATCGAGGGGGGCCTGGGTGAACGACTCGATACGCAGGGCGGCGGAGCGCGTGCCTCTGACGTCGCCCCCCTCTGCCAGGGCGACCTCCAGGGCGTCGATCAGTCCCTCGAGCAGCGTCGCCTCATAGTCGTCGCGGTACTCGGGCGTTGCGCCCTGGCGCACGGCGTCGGCGTTGGTACAACAGGTATCGACAAAGGCATGAGCCAGGGCCTCGACCACCTTGGCGCTGGCCAGCAGGTTGCCCGCCGCGGCCACGCCGGGATAGCAACAGGAAGCGACAGTGGCGAGGTTGTCAGCACCGCTATGCAGCGCTGAGCGCCCCTGAGCATCCATCACCAGGCACTGGCGCAACGCGGCACCCTTGTCGGCGTCGACCTGCCGGGCAAGCGCACCGCGGGCATCCTCCCCCCGTTCCAGCGCCCGGCGGACACCGTCGGGATACCAGGGGTGGGTAACCCGCCCCTGGGTCGCGCAGGCGCCGACGCCACGCCACACATGGTGAACGTAGCCGCCCACCGCCACACCTCCGGTAGCGGTGAGGGCGGCTACCGTGCCGGTAGCCGGATGAACATGCAGCAGCGACAGTGTCATGGCGCAACCTAGTAGCCGACCATATGGCCGATCACCAGCCCACCCCAGGACAGCAGGTAGACCAGCGCCATGAAGGGCAGGATAGCCTTCAGCCACTTCTCGTAGGACACCCGGCCCAGCGCCAGCATCGCCAGGGTGCCACCGGAGGTCGGCACGATCAGGTTGGTCAGGCCGTCACCCACCTGGAAGGCGGTGATCATCAGCTGGCGGCTCATGCCGACCAGGTCGGCCACCGGCACCAGGATCGGCATGGTCACCAGCGCCTGGCCAGAGCCGGATGGCACAAACAGATTGATCACCCCCTGGACGACGCTGGCCATGATCGCCGACAGCGCCCCCGGGATGTCCTGAATCAGACCGCTCAAGGCGTAGACGATGGTGTCGATGATCTGGGCGTCCTTGAGGATCACCTGGATCGAGGCGGCCAGGCCGATGACCAGGGCGCCCGCCGTCACGCCGGATGCCCCCTCCATCATCTGCTTGACGATCTCGTTGGCCGACAGGCCGTTGACGATGCCGATCACGATGGCGATCAGCAGGAACATGCCGGCAATCTCATTGATGTACCAGCCCTGGGTAAAGACCCCCACCAGCATGGCGGCGAGGCCACCGACGAACACCACCAGCGTGAGCTTGTCGCGCTTGCTCATGTGGTACTCGTCCAGCGACTTGCTCATGGCCTTGGCGTCGTTGGGCTCCTCGAAGTCCATGCGGGTGACGAAGCGACAGATATACCAGGACAACAGGCCCAATGAGGTCAGCACCAGCAAGGCACGCAGCCAGGCGCCGGAAAAGGTCGGTAGCTCGGCGATGCCCTGGGCGACACCCACGGTATAGGGATTGATCGGCGACAGTGCAAAGCCCACGCCGATGCCACCCACCGCCATGGTGGTGCCCACCAGGCTGGAGCAGCCCACCGCGCTGGCGATCAGCACCGCGATGGGCACCAGCGCAATATTGTTCTCGAAACCGACGGCCACACCGAAGAAGCCGTAGATAAAGGTGCCGGCGGTGATGATGACGTTACGCCGTTCGACGCCGACGCGATTGACCGCCACCCCGATGGCGTTCTCGAGGGCGCCGGTGCGTTGAAGGATATGGAACAGCCCGCCGGCGATGAACACGATGAACAGGTACAGAGAGGCCGCGTTCAAGCCCTTGGGAATCGCCACGAAGATGTCGAAAGGCGAGATCGCCGCCACGTCGCTCAGATAATGAAAGGAGTCCGGCACCACGCGGGTGCGTCCATCCTGCATGACCCGCTCGAACTCGCCGGCGGGAATGATGAAGGTCAGCGCATAGGTGGCGAGCAGGATCAGGAAGATCAGCACCATCGGGTCTGGCACCGTGCGATACCACTTCTTGCGCTCTTTCAGCGTCTGGTCGTGGGCACTCATGGAGTTGTCCTTGTTGTGGAAGAACCGTTCTGGATCGTTTGTCGAAGAAGGCCTGGCGATGGAGTGACGCCGCGAGCGTATCGCGGCTACCTCCAGATGAACAAAAGTATTTATCATGATAAATAGAGGGTCAAGTCGGAACCGACGAGGTATCCGGACTGCCAGCGTTGGCAGGTGACGCGCGATTTGCCTGGCGCCCCGCTATGCTCAGCAACATGGGCGCAGGATAGTGCGCCCACCGCCTGAACATGGCCCGGGAGGATGCGATGGAAGAACTGGAACAACTACCCTTCGTGTCGCTGCTGCTGGGAGAGGTTCAGGCCTACCTGTCAGACATTGGCTCTGCTGGCCCACGACTGGCCGCCGGCCTGCTGCTGATCCTGGTGACCTGGCTGGTGGCGAGATTCGGCCGCGCCCTGGTGGCGCGGGTGGCTGACAAGGCCAAGCTCCGACGCAATCTGCGCGATGTCCTGACCATGCTGACGGGGCTCTGTCTTTGGCTCGGGGGACTTCTGATCACCATCACCCTGATCTTCCCCACCGTCACTCCCGGCAAGGCCCTTACCACCCTGGGCCTCGGTTCCATCGCCATCGGCTTCGCCTTCAAGGACGTGTTCGAGAACTTCCTCGCCGGCCTCTTGATCCTGTGGCGAGAACCCTTCCAGATCGGCGACCACATCGCCCTGGAGGCCAACGACGTGGAAGGTCAGGTAGAGCAGATCACGGTGCGCGACAGCCGTATCCGCCGCACCGACGGCCAGATGATCGTGGTGCCCAACGCCCTGCTGTTCCAGCAGCCGGTCATCGTCCGCACCAACCGCGATATCCGGCGCACATCCATCATCGTTGGCGTCGCCTACGACGAGGACGTGGACCAGGCTCGCGAGATCATCCAGGGCGCGGTCGCCGAGGTGGACTCGGTGCGCAGCGACGTACGTGCGGTGCAGGTCTTCGCCAAGGCCTTCGGCGCCAGTTCCATCGACTTCGAGGTGGCCTGGTGGACCGGGTCCCGCCCCGTCGACATCCGCGCTTCCCGCGATCAGGTGGTGGCATCCATCAAGCGCGCGCTCGATGAGGCCAATATCGAGATTCCCTTCCCCTACCGCACTCTGGTGTTCAAGGACCAGGCAGAGGCCGAACGCTTCCATCCTTCGGAAGCAGGTCGCCCACCAGACTTATGAACCAGCACTGTTTACGCGGTTCGTACTAGAAACTACGTGATCGCCTATCTAGACCAAGAGAGAAAATGGGTAGGATTCAAGTCGGAAGGACGCAGCTTATCGAACCAGTCTCCCTCAACTGCACACCGGCATCACGCTGGATCTACAGGACGAGATACCGATGCATCGCCCTACTGCTCCCGGATTTCCCGACCCTGTCGCCCCCGGTCACTCATCGCCCCAGGCCTTCGAGCTCAGGCGAGTGCTGCCGGGCTACTGGTTCGACAGCCTGGCGGGGCGCGAGAGTCGTCTCGACTTCTGTCTCAACGCTACCCTGGCGCTATCGTTCTACTATGCCGCCCTGTGGGCGACCACCATCACCGCCCCCGCCCTCGAGGACGCATTGACGATCAAGGCAGGCCTGCTGGGGATCTGGTGGGTTGTCATCAGCCTTCAGCCCTTGGTGCTGCACGGCACTCGTCGCCTGCACGACCTGGGCCAGGCGGGCTTGTGGAGCCTGATGCTGCTGGTCCCCGGCGCCAACCTGCTGCTGACGGTGGTACTCGCCATGCAGCCCGGGGAGTCCAGCGACACCGAGCACGACGAACGGGGCTCCACCAGCGGTGCAGTATTGGTGCTGAAGCCACTGCTGATCCTGGCCACCTGGGTCGGGTTCTTTTACGTCTTCCGTCAGTAGGTGCCGCAAAGCTCGGCCCTTCATCACCGGTCACCCGATCCGCAACCCATGCTGCTTGAGCTTGCGCACCACGCTTGGCTGGCTGATGCCCAGGTGTTCGGCGATGGCGTAGGTGGTGGGAAGGGTACGGCAACAGTCGGCAAGGATCTCACGCTCGCGCCGGGCCAGGGCGGCCTTCAGGCTCTCGCCCCGGGCAAGCGGCAGCTCGGGTCGAGCTGCACCTGGAGCGGATAGTGTCGCGGGTGACGTAGCGCCATCAGCCAGCGCAGCGGAGGCTCCGGTGACAGACGCCGCCGTCTGCTGCGCTTCACGCTGCTGCCCGCCGAGCTGCCCTACCGAGGCCCCCGTGGACGGCACCAGCAGATCGCCCTGGATGACATCGTCACTGGATAACCAGGCCCTTTCCAGAGTGTTTTCCAACTCACGCACATTGCCCGGCCAATCCCAGCCCATCAGCGCCTGCCACACGTCTCGCGACAGCATCTTGTCGCGTCCATAACGCCGATTGAGGCGCTTTAGCTGGCGCTCGACCAGGCCGGGAATATCCTCGCGACGCTCGCGCAGGGGCGGCAGGGTGACCGGAATCACGTTCAGCCGGTAGTACAGATCCAGGCGAAACAGGCCCTGCTCGACCCGTGCCGACAGGTCCTGATTGGTGGCCACCACCAGGCGAAAGTCGACCCGTCGCGGGGCCCTGTCCCCAAGCCGGGTAATACTGCCATCCTGGATGGTCTTCAGCAGCTTGGTCTGCACCGCCAGGGGCAACTCGCCGATCTCGTCGAGAAACAGGGTGCCGCCCTCGGCCTGCTCGATCAGCCCCTTGCGGCCCCCCGGCGCGGCGCCGGAAAACGCGCCCTTTTCATGGCCGAACATCTCCGATTCAAACAGGCTTTCGGGGATGGCGGCGCAGTTGACGTCGATAAAGGGGCCATCGCGGCGAGAACTCCAACGGTGCAGCTGGCGGGCGAAAGCGGTCTTGCCCACCCCGGACTCGCCCAGCATCAAGACCGTGGCGTCGGTGGGCGCGACCCGCTTGAGCAGCAGCGCCACCTCGCGCATCAGCTGGCTTTTCACCTCCAGGTCATCGAGCTCGGCCTCGAGTGCTTCGCTGTCGCTCTCCAGCGCATGCCCCCGGCGCAGGTGCTCGCTAAAGCGGCGCTGCAACAGCGCGTACTCCTGCTGCAGCAGCTGCAGATCGGTCAAGTCCATGGAGCGGCTGACCACCGCCACCAGCCGCTCACCCTCGAATACCGGATGGGCCTGGGCGATGACCCGGCGTCCGGTGCCGGTGCGCTGGACCAGCTGGGCCGGCCGCCCGCTGCGAATGACCTCCAGGCTGACCGACGGGGTCAGCACGCCATCGGCCTCGAGCCGCTGCACGCTGGTGGCGCAGAGCTCTTCGCAGGACATGCCGTAGACCGCCGCCGCC
Source organism: Halomonas sp. EF61 (assembly GCF_040147045.1). Lineage (NCBI taxonomy): Bacteria > Pseudomonadati > Pseudomonadota > Gammaproteobacteria > Oceanospirillales > Halomonadaceae > Halomonas > Halomonas sp. EF61. The sequence goes on from NZ_JAMSHM010000001.1 coordinate 640,947, forward strand.
CCAGGACTGACGTCGCGGATACGACCGTCCGGCGCGACGATGAAGAAGTGGTCGTGGGCGGTATCGATGATGGTCTTGAGAATCTTGGTGTCGTCGTCGCTCATCCAGCGATCCATAAATGCATCATTGATTCAGAAGTGTATCACGATGCGTCGAGATCGTGATTCACTTCTGGATCACTTCTATCACCACAGCAGACCATCCCTTGGAATCTCTGCACCTCTATTACATCTTTAGTATAAATGCTCAAAAGATGGCACGGCGTCTGCATCACTCACAACAACCGTCAGGCCCAGGGCCGCGACCGTCCCCATCCACGATGCCAGGAGTTCCCTGTGAGCGACTTCAATCAACCTCTCGGCGGCAACGAGATGCCGCGCTTCGGTGGCCCTGCCACCATGATGCGTCTGCCCACCCAGACCAGCGCCGAGGGTCTGGACGCCGCCTTTATCGGCATTCCCATGGACATCGGCACCTCCAACCGCCCGGGCACCCGACTGGGGCCGCGCCAGATCCGCGACGAATCGCGCATGCTGCGCCCCTACAATATGGCCACCCGTGCTGCACCCTTCGACAGCCTGCAGGTGGCGGACATCGGCGACGTGCCGATCAACACCTTCAACCTGCCGAAGAACCTGGACATCATCAGCCGCTTCTACGACGACGTCCTGTCCCACGATTGCGTGCCGCTGACCCTGGGCGGTGACCACACCCTGACCTGGCCGATCCTGCGCGCCATCGCCAAGAAGCATGGCCCGGTCGGGCTGATCCATATCGACGCCCACGCCGACGTCAACGAGCACATGTTCGGTGAAGAGGTGGCCCACGGCTGCCCGTTCCGCCGTGCCCAGGAAGAAGGGCTGCTGGACGCCAACCGGGTCGTCCAGATCGGCCTGCGCGGCACCGGCTACGCCGCCGAGGACTTCGACTGGTGTCGCCAGCAGGGCTTCCGCGTGGTCCAGGCTGAACAGTGCTGGCACAAGTCTCTCGAGCCGCTGATGGCCGAGGTGCGCGAGCAGATGGGCGATGGCCCGGTGTACATCTCGTTCGACATCGATGGCCTGGACCCGTCGGTGGCGCCCGGCACCGGCACGGTGGAAATGGGCGGCCTGACCTCGGCCCAGGGCCTGGAGATCGTGCGCGGCGCCCAGGGGCTCAATATCGTCGGCGGCGACCTGGTCGAAGTCTCCCCGCCCTACGACCCCAGCGGCAACACCGCCCTGATGGGCGCCACCCTGCTCTATGAAATGCTGTGCGTGCTCCCCGGAGTCGCGCGCCGCGACTGAATCCTCACAGGGCCAGGGAGTGGCCCTGGCGACAGCCAACGAGGCGCCCGCGTCAGGGCGCCGACCATTACAACAGCAAAGAGTGATCGCCCATGTCCTCCCACCTGCATTCTGCCGACAAGATCACGACCGACGGGGGCAAGCTAAGCACCCATGGTCTGATCAAGTTCCTCGTCCCGTCGTTGATCGGCATCCTGCTGTTCCTGGTGCCCTTCTCGGTCGGTGATACCATCAACATCGGCATGGGTCTGGCCGCCGACTGGCTCAAGGCCACCCTCGGCGACGCCCTGCCCGCCATCGCCACCGTAGTGCTCACCCTGTCCATCGTGCTGACCCTGGTGGTCAAGCTGACCAAACCAGGCTGGGCCCGCCAGGGCGCGATGAAGGAGCTGTTCGACATCGCCCCGCTGTGGGTGGTGATGCGCGCCCTCGGCGCCGCCTTCGCGCTGATGACCTACTTCCAGGTCGGCCCGGAGATGGTCACCGCCTCCTTCACCGGCGGGGTGATGCTCAATGACCTGGCGCCGGTGCTGCTGACCTTCTTCTTTTTTGCCGCCATCCTGCTGCCCTTCCTGGTGGACTTCGGCTTCATGGAGTTCATCGGCTCCATGGTGCGCACGCCCTTTCGCAAGATCTTCGGGCTGCCCGGGCGCAGCGCCATCGACGCCACCGCCTCCTGGATGGGCTCCGGCACCGTCGGCGTACTGATCACCACCCAGCAATACGAGCAGGGCTTCTACAACGCCCGCGAGGCCTCGGCCATCGCCACCAACTTCTCGATCGTGTCGATCGCCTTCGCCCTGCTGGTGACCAGCTTCATCGGCATCAACCACCTGTTCGTGCCGTTCTACCTGACCGTGGTGGTCGCCGGCCTGGTCGCCGCCGTCATCGTGCCGCGCCTGCCGCCGCTGTCACGCAAGGCCAACACCTACTACGAGCCGGTGGGCTGCCAGATCCAGGAAGAAAACACCGGCAACCAGAGCCTGTTGCGCTACAGCCTGGGCATCGCCGTGGCCCGCGCCGAGACCGCCCCGGGCCCGCTCAAGCTCGCCCGTCTGGCGCTGTTCAACGTCGCCGACATCTTCTTCGGGCTGCTGCCGCTGGTCATCGCCATCGGTACCGTGGCGCTGGTACTGGCCGAGTTCACTCCGCTGTTCACCTGGCTGTCCATGCCGATGGTGCCGGTGCTCGAGTGGATGGGTCTGCCCGAGGCCGAGGCCGCCGCGCCGGCGACCCTGGTGGGCTTCGCCGACATGTTCCTGCCGGCGGTACTGGCCAGCGATATCGAGAGCGAACTGACCCGCTTCGTCATCGCCTGTCTGTCACTGACCCAGTTGATCTACATGTCAGAGATCGGCGCCCTGCTGCTGAAGTCACGGATCCCGCTCAAGCTGTGGGAACTGGTGGTGATCTTCCTGCTGCGCACCGCCATCACCCTGCCCATCATCGTGGTCATGGCCCACTGGCTGGTGGGTTGATCGGGAGGCCGACATGACAGACCCAAACGATGCTCACGCCGTCGGCAAGGCGGCCTTCACCCGCATCGACCAAAGCACGGCAGAAGACTGGGCGGTGATCGCCGCCCACGACGCCGACTACCTGGCCGGCCTCGCCGACAGCGTACTGGACACCCTCGCCCGGCTGGGCGAGGGCCACCAGCCCTACCAGATCACCCGGCTGGAGCACTGCCTGCAGAGCGCGACCCGGGCCGAGCGTGCCGGCGCCGACGAAGAGATGATCGTCGCCGCCCTGGTCCACGACATCGGCGACGAACTGGCGCTTTTCGATCACGCCGCCTTCGCTGCCTCGATCCTGCGCCCCTTCGTCAGCGAGAAGACCCACTGGATCGTCCAGCATCACGACGTCTTCCAGGGTCACTACTACTGGGACAAGGTCGGCGGCGACAAGGACGCCCGCGAGCGGTTCCGCGGCCATCCCTGGTTCGACGACTGCGAAGCCTTCTGTCGTGACTGGGACTGCCCGTCCTTCGACCCCGCCTATGACACCCAGCCGCTGGCGCACTTCGAGCCCATGGTCAGGCGGATCTTCGCAAGAGCCCCCTACTCGGTGGCCCCGGACCCTGCCCTCGCCTCTGGCTCGTCTCAAGCCCCTGAACCGTCTCAAGGAAGTACCGCATGACCTGCGCTGAACTGCTGATCCGTCTGCTGCGTGACACCTACGACGTGGACACCGTCTTCGGTATCCCCGGCGTCCACACCATCGAGCTCTATCGTGGCCTCGAAGGCGGCAATGGACACGACCACCAGGGCAGTGGCATCCGCCACGTCACCCCGCGCCACGAACAGGGCGCCGGCTTCATGGCCGACGGCTACGCCCGTACCACCGGCAAGCCCGGCGTGTGCTTCATCATCACCGGCCCCGGCATGACCAATATCGCCACCGCCATGGGCCAGGCCCTGGCCGACTCGGTGCCGATGCTGGTGATCTCCAGCGTCAACCGCCGCGACACCCTGGGACGCGGCCAGGGCCGGCTGCACGAACTCCCCGGCCAACGCGAGCTGATGGCCGGCGTCTCGCGCTTCAGCCACACCCTGCTCGACCCGAACGGCCTCGGCGAGGTGCTGGCCCGTGCCTTCGCCGTGTTCGATGGCGCCCGTCCCGGCCCGGTGCATATCGAGATCCCCATCGACCTGTTCGACGCCCCGGTCAGCGAGCCTGTCAGCACGCGCCGCACGGCGCTGGCCAAGGCCGCACCGGCCCCCGCCGCGCTCGAGCAGGCGCTCGACTGGCTGGTCGACGCCAAGCGCCCGCTGGTGCTGCTCGGCGGCGGCTGCGTCGATGCCCCGGACGCCGCCCGTCGTCTGGTCGAGAACCTCGACGCCCCCACCGTCACCACCATCAACGCCAAGGGCCTGCTTGGCCGCGACCATCCGCTGGATCTGGGCGCCAACGCCTCGCTGCCGGCGGTGCGGGAGCTTGCCCATGAAGCCGACGTGGTGCTGGCCATCGGCACCGAGCTTGGCGAGACCGACTATGACGTGGTGTTCGACGACAGCTTCACCCTCGACGGTCGACTGATTCGCATCGACCTGGACCCCGAGCAGCTTGCCCGCAACCAGCATGCCGACCTGGCACTGGTGGCCGACGCCGCCTCCAGCCTCGAAGCGCTGGCCGCCGGCTGCGACCAGCGCCTCGGCGGTGAGCAGCTTTCGCGCGATGGCCGCAAGCGTACACATGATGCGCTGAGCGCCCTGGCGCTGGCCGATGATCCGGCCTTCCGCCCCTATGTGCCGCTGTTCGACACCCTGCACGAGAGCCTGCCGGGGGCGATCCTGGTGGGCGATTCCTGCGCCACCACCTACGCCGCCAACCATCTGGTAAGCCAGGACGCGCCGCGCCGTTTCTTCAACGCGTCCACCGGCTACGGCACTCTCGGCTACGGCCTGCCCGCGGCCATGGGCGCGAGCCTCGGCCAGCCGGACCTGCCAGTGGTGGCGCTGGTGGGCGACGGTGGGGTGATGTTCACCCTGACCGAGCTTGCCTGTGCGGTGGAGGAAAGGCTGCCGGTCATCGTGCTGCTGTGGCACAACCAGGGCTACGAGGAAATCCGCCGCTTCATGGACAACGCCGGCGTCACCCGCCTCGGCGTGGACATCCAGGCACCGGACTTCCAGACCCTGGCGGCCGGCTTCGGCTGCGCGGCGACCCGGGTCGGCAACCCCGCCGGCCTCGCCCGGGCCATCGCCCATCGCCCCGAAGACGGCCCGATGCTGATCGAGATCGACGCCACGGCATGGAACGCCGCGGTGGCCTGATCCAGCGACGCCCCCTTTGCCGGCGCCACGGCGCCGGCCCTTTTGCTCCGTTTTTTGCTCCTTTTATCTGCTCCGTTTCTTGCTCCCAATTTCACTCCCCTGCGGTACCTACCAACCATAACCACAAAGGTTTCCATGATGATTTCACTCAAGCGGCTGATCGGCCACGACACCCTGGATGAACACCAGCATAAGAGCATGGGAGGCATGGCCACCTTCGCCCTGTGGCTCGGCGCCAACGTGGTCGTCACCACCATCCTCACCGGCATGCTGCTGGTGCCCGATCTGCGCTTCCCGGTCGCCATGACCTGGGTCCTGATCGGCTCGCTGATCGGCGCCATTCCGCTGCTGCTGGTCGGGCTGATGGGCCAGCGCACTGGCCTGCCCTCGATGGCCCTGACCCGCCGCGCCTATGGCCCCACCGGCTCGAAGATCATTTCGCTGGTCAACATGGCGGTGCTGATCGCCTGGAGCTGGATCCAGGCGCTGCTGGCCGGCATGAGCCTGGACTACGCCATCGAGGCCACCACCGGCTACTCCAACCTGCCGCTGATGACGATCCTGTGCGAGACCATCGTGGTGCTGATCGTGCTGCGCGGCCACCTGGGTATCGAGCGCATCGAGCGCTGGGCGGCGGCGGCCATGATGGTGCTGGCGGCCGGCGTGGTCTACCAGCTCAACCGTCACTACGAGGTCGGTGCGCTGTTCGAAATGCCCGCCGAATCCCGCAACGGCATCACCCTGGGCATCGCCTTCGACATCGTCGTCGCCACCGCCTTCTCGTGGATTTCCACCTCCGCCGACTACAACCGCAACTGCAAGAGCGGACGCATCGCGGTACTCGGCACCTACGGCGGCTACGTCTGCGCCTCGATGATCGCCATGGGGCTGGGTGCCGCGGTATCCGGCCTGTCGGTGCTCGGTGGCATGGAACAGACCTACGACCCGACCCGGCTGCTGTCCGGCTTCGGCTTTGGCCTGCCCGCCGCGCTGGTGATCTTCTTCTCGGTGATGACCACCAACGTGATGGCGGTCTACAGCGCCACCCTGTCGTGCATGAACGTGTCCCCCGGCATGGCCTTCTGGAAGCCGGCGCTGGTGATCGGCGTGGTGACGGTCTTTGGCGCCCTGATCCCCGGTATCCTCGACCAGTTCCAGAACTTCCTGTTGCTGATCGGCGCCTTGTTCATTCCGGCCTTCTCGGTGATGATCGTCGACTACTACCTGGTCGGCCGTGACGGCTACAACGCCGAGCTGCTGCGCTCGCCGCACCAGCTCGGTCGGCCCACCGCCGGTATCGCCATCGGCGCCTACCTGATCGGTGCGGCCCTGGCGGCCTACTGGACCCTGGTGGCACCGCTGTCCATCGGCGCCTCGCTGCCGGTGTTCGTCATCACCGGCGGACTCTACTGGCTGGGCTGTGCCCTGTTCACCCGTTCCAGCCTCGCTACCCAAGGAGACTGATCCATGCGCCTGATGCTGGCCCAGACCGACCCCGTCCACGCGGATGTCGCCGCCAACCTCGATGCCCTCGATGGCCTGTGCCAGCAGGCGGTGGCCGCCGGCGCCCAGCTGCTGGCCCTGCCGGAACTGGCGCTGACCGGCTACAACGTGTTCGAACGGCTCGATGAACTCGCCGACGAAGGCGAGTTGATCGATCAGGTCGCCCGGTTGGCGCACCAGTATCGCCTGCACCTGCTGTTCGGCCTGGCCCAGCGCCAGGCCGACGGCCGCCTGACCAACTCGGCGGTGCTGGTCGACGACACCGGCACCACCCTGGCCTGCTACCACAAGCGCCAGCTATGGGATCGTGAGCACCAGTACTTCATCCCCGGTGACGAGCTGTGCGTGGTCGACACCCGGCTCGGCCGCCTGGGCCTGATGATCTGCTACGACAACGAGTTCCCGGAGATAGCCAGAGCGCTGGCCCAGGCCGGCGCCGAGGTGATCCTCTCGCCCACCGCTAACATGGTGCCCAACGCCGAACGCCAGCAGTTGCAGATCCGCGCCCGGGCGCTGGACAACCAGCGCTTCGTCGCCTGCATCAACCGCGCCGGCATCGAGGGCGAGCTGCACTACTGCGGCAACAGCCTGGTGGCGGGACCGGACGGCGAGGTGCTGGGGCGCCTTGGCAACGACGCCGGAGTGCTGGTGGTGGACATCGAACACTCGCGTATCGACGAGAGCCGCAGCCACCAGGACTACCTGAAGGACCTGCGCGCCCTGCCGGGAGGTAACACGTGAGCACCTTCACCCTGCCCCGGGGTGACGCCGCCAGCTGGTATCGCACCCAGCGCCTGGCCGACGGCATCACCCTGATCGACGAACCGGCCATCAAGCCGTTCTACCGCTGCAATATCTGGCACGTTCGCGGCCGCGAGCGCGATCTGGTGGTGGACTTCGGCCTGGGCGCGGTGCCACTGCGCGAGCGCGTGGCACTGCTGGCCGAACGCGAGATCGTGGCGGTGGCAAGCCACACCCACTTCGATCATATCGGCGCCGCTCACGAGTTCGACTGCTGCCACGTTCATCGCGCCGAGGCCGATATCCTGGCAAGCCCCGACAACCGTCGCACCCTGGCCGAGGCCTTTCTCGACGACGCCATGTTCGACGCCCTGCCACCGCTGCCCTACGCCCACAGCGGCTATCGCATTGCGGCGCCGCCGCGTATCGAGACGCTGGAGGACGGCGACGTCATCGAGCTGGGCGATCGCCATTTCGAGGTGATCCACACCCCCGGCCATTCGCCCGGCGGCATCGCCCTGTGGGAGGCCGCCAGCGCCACCCTGATCAGCGGCGACATCATCTACGACGGTGAGCTGATCGAGGACGCCTATCACAGCGACCTGGACGACTACGCGGCGAGCCTCGAGCGCCTGCGGCGGTTGCCGATCGCCACGGTGCACGGCGGCCACTTCCCGAGCTTCTCGGGCCGTCACTGCCACGCCATGATCGATGACTGGCTCAAGCGCCACCAGGCGTGAACGCGGGACACCCCCTCATCTCGCCGATCATTTCATTCGCTTATTCCCTCTAATGTCTTTGCCCCTGGAGTCCCTCCGTGCAACAGCTGACACAACAGTTTATCGACAACCGCTGGGTCGATAGCCACAGCCGCCGGCGCCTGGCTGTGACCGATCCCTACCGCCAGACCCAGATCGCCGAGATCACCGCCGGCGATGCCAGCGACGTCGACGCCGCCGTGGCCAGCGCGCGTGCCGCCCTGCCCGCCTGGCAGGCGCTGGGCGGACAGCGTCGGGGCGACTTTCTCGAAGCCTTCGCCACGGCCCTCGAAACCCGCCGCGGCGATCTCGAACGGCTGTCCTCCACCAACAATGGCAAGGCCCTGGCCGAGGCCGCCATCGACCTGGACGACGCCATCGCCTGCTACCGCTACTACGCCGGCCAGGCCCGCGCTCTGGAACAGCGTCAGGGTCGCCTGCTCGAGCACGGCATGGACGGCGTCGAGGCGCGGGTGTTCGAAGACCCCGCCGGCGTGGTCGGACTGATCACCCCCTGGAACTTCCCGCTGGTCACCAGCGCCTGGAAGATCGCACCGGCACTGGCCGCCGGCTGCACCCTGGTGTTCAAGCCCTCCGAGGTCACCCCGCTGCCCGAGGTGGCGTTGGCCGACATCGCCGTGGAGATCGGCCTACCCGCCGGTGTGCTGAACCTCTTGCTGGGTGACGGCGAAGGCATCGGCGCTCCCCTGTCCGCCCATCAGGGTGTGGATAAATTGTCCTTCACCGGCAGCAATGCGGTAGGCGAGAAGGTCATGCGGGCCGCCGCCAACGGCGTGCGCGGCGTGTCACTGGAGCTCGGCGGCAAATCGCCGATCCTGGTGCTCGATGACGCCGAGGTCGAAGCCGCCGCCGACTGGGTGATGGCTGGCATCTACTTCAACTCCGGGCAGATCTGCTCCGCCACCTCGCGACTGATCGTGCATCAGACGCTGGCCGAACCGCTCTACCAGGCCCTGGCAAGCCGTATCGACGGCCTCACCCTGGGTGACCCGCTGGCCGAGGGCACCGACATGGGCCCGATGACCAGCGCCCGTCAGCGCGAAGCCGTGGAGCGCTACCTCGAGATCGCCAAGGACGAAGGTCTGACGCCGGTGCGTGACGGCCGCCATCGTGACCTGCCGGCCCAGGGCGAATTCGTCGCCCCTACCCTGTACCGCGACGTGCCCACCTCAAGCCGTCTGTGGCGCGAGGAAATCTTCGGCCCGGTGCTGTGTGCGCGCAGCGTAGAGAGCGAAGCCGAGGCCATCGCCCTGGCCAACGATAGCGCCTTTGGCCTCGCCGCCACCGTGATCTCTGGTGACGCCGAGCGCGCCAGGCGTGTTGGCCGCGCCCTGCGTGCAGGCAGCATCTGGTTCAACTCCGAACAGCTGGTGATGCCCGAGGCCAGCTGGGGCGGCTTCGGCGCCAGCGGCATCGGACGTGAACTCGGCCCCTGGGGGCTGTCCGGTTATCTTGAGGTAAAGCATCTGATTGGCCCTGCCGCTTAACCTCTCCCGGTCCTGTTTCCGGACCATCGCCTCAGCGACGACTCAGTATCTCCCAGGCAATATCTCGACAACATCACCCCGATGGCAGGGCAAGGCGCCCGGCCATCGGGGTGTTTTTTTGTCGCAGCGACGCAATTTCGTGCCAGTTCGGCCAACCCGAGGTCAAATAATTAGAAAATTCTTAAAAAGAGAAAGTATGTAGGAGATCCCCTATATCCTCTGACGAAATGGCTTTCTAGAGTCGCAGTGAAGCCTTCGCTGCAGGCACCAATGATGCGTTCCTCATGCAAGGACAACATGCGCCACCGCCAACCATTGCCATGACGACTGACCATCCATCAAGGCATGGGAAAATCCGACAACGCCTTGACACCTTTGATGAATCGAAGACCGATTTAAAGAAGGAAACAGGAGAAGAAGATGAGACTCAACTCCATGTCGTCAGCCACCTCATCTTCCGTCACCTTGCCGCTGCCGCTGTATAGCGTACCCGGTAGAAGCAGCAGACTCTGGTCAACTCGTGGCCGTATCGGGCGCATTCGCTACTGTAGCCGACTTGCCGCAGTAGGACTCATCTATAACCTCGCGCTCTTTCTCCCACTTTATCTCGACTACCTGTACCCTGCGACACTCACCCAGAGCACCTTTACCATCCTGTTCTACGCCTACGCAGGCCTGTACTCAGTCTTCACCCTTTTCGCCATTCTTCAGGCAAAACGTCGCCTTAACGATCAGGGGCGTTCTGGGTGGGTACTGCTTCTTGGACTGATTCCCCTGATCAACGTATGGCTGGTCATCACCCTGGTCTTCTCTCGTGGCACACCAGGAAGCAACCCCTTCGGACCACCACCTTCTCCATCGACTTCATCGGAAACGAAGCGCTTCTGGTGCTTGCTCATTCTTAACATTGCCGTGGCGTCAGCGGCCATCTGCTATGGACCACTACAGTTTCACCTGGGTCTTTAGACCCTCCCAGTGGACTGCTAAAAGCATAGATATTAACCGACTCGGCGAAAGGATCGCCGGAACTCTTACCCCAAGGAAGGAAGCAGCAAGATGACAAACGAAAGCACTACGTTAGATAACTCAAATGAAATCAACTTCCCTTCAGATACAGAAATCTCCAACACGCAAGGTGATGCAAACGACCGCCAGGTAGCAAATAAAAACCCTGGACTATGGTCGACCAATGGTCGTATCGGTAGAGTAAGATACTTTAATCGCTTGACCTTGCCGGTGTTGTTCGTCTATGCCGTATACGGGATACTTATCTACTATAGTCTGACGGCAACACCGGCCGCTGCAGAGACAGCCGCCAGCGCCTTTACCATCAGCCAATTCGTGCTTGGAATTCCATTGACTATCTTTGCGCTAATCCAGGGAAAGCGCAGGCTAAATGACCTGAACAAATCAGGCTGGCTCATGCTACTTTTCTTTATCCCCCTTATAAACCTCATCCCATTTATCATGGTGACCTTCATCAAGGGGAGTGATGGTGATAACCGCTTCGGTGCTGAACCTTCCCCCCTCACTTCCAATGAGATGACCCTGTTCTGGTTCCTGACCGGACTGTCGGTCGTTGCTTGCGTAGCGCTGGCTTCTTTAACGCTCTAAAAAATATTCCCCGCGCTACTACCAACAACGACAACCACAAGAGCGCCACAGCCCCGCCAGCATGGCGGGGCTGTTTTTTCACTGCCAGGTGAGCGGAGGCCGGTCAGACGGCTGCGACCTCGGTGGTGCCCTGCTTGCGCCGCCGAAGCAGGATCAAGACGGCCATCACCATCTCGACCACATCTCCCCGATGGCAGGGCAAGGCGCCCGGCCATCGGGGTGTATTCTTTTCGCTGCGACGCAACTTCGTACCAGTTCAGCCAATGAGAGAATAAAAAATTAGAAAATTCTTAAAAAGAGAAAGTATGTAGGACATCCCCCATATCCCCTGACGAAATGGCTTTCTAGAGTCGCAGTGAAGCCTTCGCTGCAGGCACCAATGATGCGTTCCTCATACAAGGACAACATGCGCCACCGCCAACCATTGCCATGACGACTGACCATCCATCAAGGCATTGGAAAATCCGACAACGCCTTGACACCTTTGATGAATCGAAGACCGATTTAAAGAAGGAAACAGGGGAAGAAGATGAGACTCAACTCCATGTCGTCAACCACCTCATCTTCCGTCACCTTGCCGCTGCCGCTGTATAGCGTACCCGGTAGAAGCAGCAGACTCTGGTCAACTCGTGGCCGTATCGGGCGCATTCGCTACTGTAGCCGACTTACCACAGTAGGACTCATCTATAACCTCGCGCTCTTTGTCCCACTCTATCTCGACTACCTGTACCCTGCGACACTCACCCAGAGCACCTTCACCATCCTGATCTACGCCTACGCAGGCGTGTACTCAGTCTTCAGCCTTTTCGCCATTCTTCAGGCAAAACGTCGCCTTAATAATCAGGGTCGTTCTGGCTGGTCACTGCTTCTTGGACGGTTTCCCCTGATCAACGTATGGCTGATCATCACCCTGGTCTTCTTTCGTGGCACACCAGGAAGCAAGCCCTTCGGACCACCACCTTCTCCATCGACTTCATCGGATACGAAGCGTTTCTGGTGCTTGCTTATTCTCAACGTTGCGGTGGCATCAGCGGCCATCTGCTATGGACCACTACAGCTCAACCTCTAACCCTTTACCAACCGCTACACGAAGCAAAGGCATGGATCATCTCGGAATAGGGACCACCCGCACACCAACACCAGGGAAGGAATCTACAAGATGACAATCGAGACGCTCAGCACAAGTGTGGCTCACCCCTTCGTTTCCAAAGACACTCCATCGCCACCGATAGCACACGAGGGAACCACCGGTGCATTGTCATCATCGTCCGCGGGACTCTGGTCGACCAGTGGTCGTATCGGCAGAATCCAGTACTTCAACCGTACCGCGGTTCCTGGCCTTGTCGTAAACGGAATCATCCTGGCCATCAGCTTCACCAACATTGACATCTACTCACCATCGGCTTTCACTACTGCCCTTTTTCTTCTGGTTACTCAGCTTATTCTCACTGTGTCTTTTACTATCTATGCTGTCATCCAGGCCAAGCGACGCCTGAACGACCTGAACAAGTCAGGCTGGCTCATACTCCTTTTTCTCATCCCTCTGATAAGCCTCATTCCCTTTATTATGGTGACGTTTATCAAGGGAACCGATGGCGACAATCGCTACGGGAGAATCCCGCCCGCTACCGGGCCACGAGATTTCAGGCTGTTCTTCGCATCTCTCGGCCTATTGATCATCGTCAGCGCAATATTGGTCTCCCTGGCGATATAAAACAGATACTAATCTCCGGGTTACCAACAACGACAACCACAAGAGCGCCACAGCCCCGCCAGCATGGCGGGGCTGTTTTTTTACTGCCAGGTGAGCGGAGGCCGGTCAGACGGCTGCGACCTCGGTGGTGCCCTGCTTGCGCCGCCGAAGCAGGATCGAGACGGCCAGCACCACCAGCATGGCCCAGGGGTACGGGGTCAGGAAGGAGGCAAAGGCTGACGGCGCGGCGACCTCGTTCTGTACCGCGGTGGAAGCGATGACCTCCTGCCAGACCGCCACCACGATGTGCCAGGGAAGCAGAAAGAACACCGTGCAGACCGCGCAGTCCATCAGGTTGGCGGCCCTGGCCGGCGAGATGCCGAACTGCTGAGCCAGGCTTCGTACCAATCCCGGCCCCACCAGCAGCAGCGCCGGGGCGTTGGCCGACAGCGGAGTAGATGCGGCAATCGTCACTGCCACGATGCTGGTCTCGGCGCTGGTCCGGTCCTTGACCAGGCGCTTCCTGGCGCCGTCCAGCAGTTTTTCCATCAGACCGGTATCGAGAATCACCTGAGTCAGCGCCAGCACCATCAGCGCAAACAGCACGGCGCCGGTTACCGAAGCGATACCATTTTCGATCAGGCCGGTGCTCTCGCCTCTGGCCTCGGGCAACGAGAACAGATCGCCCAGTCCAATGGCACCGATCGCCAGGGCGCACAACATGGCCACCAGATTGCCGATAAACATGGCTTCGACGATGTGTCGGCGCTTCAGCGCAAAGAACACCACCGCCGCGAGCGGAATCAGCATGACCAGGCCGGAGGCATGACCGGAAGGCACCTCCACGGCTGACGCCGAGGCCTCGCCGCTGGCACCGAACAACAGGAAGATCAGCATCGAGATCGCCGCAGCCGTCAGCGCCAGCGGTAGACGGGTGCGGATCACGTCGGCGATTTCCGCCCCTTGGGTATAGGAGGATACGATGGTGGTATCCGACACTGGGGACAGGTTGTCACCGAAGGCCGCACCGGACAGGATCGCCACCGCCAGCATGGACGGATCCGCCCCCAACAGGACGCCCGCCGGGTACAGCACCGGCGACAGCCCGATGACGGTACCAGTACTGGTGCCGGTCCCCAGGGCAAACACCATGGCCATGGCAAAGGCCAGCAGCGTGAAGGCCGCACCCTCGGCGCCCACCGCTGCTCCCAACCACATCAACCCATCGATCAGGCCGCCGGCAGCCATCAGCTTGCCGAAGACACCGGCCAGCAGCCACAGTGCGATGATGGCTGTCGCGGTGGAATTGCCCATCCCCTTGAGCAGGCTGTCACAGTACGCCGTGCGTTGTCGGCACAGAAAGAGTCCCACGCCCATTGCCACCCAGGCGCAGGCCCAGAATGGCTTGGTGCCGGCACGCTCGAACACCGACAGATAGATAAGGCCTAGCACCAGCAGGATCAGAGGCGTCAAGGCTCCCAGGGTGCCCCCACGAAAGGACAGTGAAGGTGTTGCGGTTGTTGTAGTCATTGTCAGGGACCTTATTGTGTTTTATTGGTGTATCAGCAAGAGCAGCGTTCCATCGCCGCTCAGCTACCCAGCCCGCCGAAGACCACCACCCCCAGCACGATGGCCAGCAGCAGCAGGGTCTCCAGCACCATCAGGATGACCGGCTTCCAGCCGACCACCGCGAGCTTCTGAAAGGAGGTCTTGATGCCGAGGGCGGCGATGGCGGTGACCAGACACCAGCGCGAGAGCGTCGACAGTCCTTCGTTCACGCTCTCGGGAATCAGCCCCAGGCTGTTGATCAGCACCAGCGCCACGAACCCCACCAGGAAGCCAGGCAGCATCGGCACCTGGCGCTTTCCCTCGCTGTTGCGCGAAGCGCGATAGAGCCAGCTGAAGATCATCACCACCGGCACCAGCATGGCCACACGCACCAGCTTGACCAGGGTCGAGACATCGCCGGTCTCCTCCGAGATGATGTACCCCGCCCCGACCACCTGGGCCACGTCGTGGATGGTCCCCCCCAGAAAGATGCCGGCCTGGGTATTGGCAAGGTCGAGCACTCCCACCAGCAGCGGGTAGATCACCATGGCCACCGTCGACAGCGTGGTCACGCCCACCACCGTGAGAATGGTGTTGCGCTCGCTGGTGTCGTTTTTCGGCATCACCGCCGACAGCGCCAGCGCCGCCGAGGCCCCGCAGATCGCCACGGCACCACCAGTCAGCAGCCCCAGATCACGGTGCAGGCCAAGCGCCCGGGCCAGCAGTCCCCCTGCGCAGATCACCAGCCCCACCGCGGCGAGCACCGTCAGCACCGGTCCAAGCCCCAGGTCACCAACCTGCTCAAGCGTCATGCGCGCGCCGAGCAGCGCCACGCCAAGGCGCAGCACGGTACGCGCGGCAAACTCGATACCCGGCAGGCAGCGCCCCTCCTCGCTCAAGAAGTGCAGCGACATGCCGAACAGCAGGGCGTAGAGCAGGGTTGGCCCACCGTAGTGATCGGCGATAAAGGTGGTGGCCAGGGCAATGGTCACGCACACCAGCAGTCCTCGCCCGATCGGGCTCAGGGACGCCAGTCGACGGCTTAGCCGCTGTCGCGAGGTCGCCGTCGAGGGGGAAGAAGAGGGTGAGGTCATGGGACGACTCCGGATCGTGAAAACGAGCGACCCCGGTCCTGCCGGATGAGGCCAGCGGACGAAGGCGTCTCTTTGGTGAACGGGACAGGAAGATCGACGTGCTGGCGGCGCTCGACGCCGCCCTGTTTCAACCTCTGTGCAGCGCTCTCGTTACAGCGCTCTCGTTACAGTGCTCTCGCTTCAGCGCTCGACTCGGTTCTCCGAATCAACCGCGCGGTGCCTTTCCGGTGGCCGCAGCGACCACGTCTTCGGCCAGCACCTGCACGGTATCGATGATCGGCACGCGACCGTCGAGCGCATCGCGGATCACCGAAAGCTCAGTACAGGCCAGGACCAGCACGTCGGCACCACGTGCCTGGACGTCATGGGCGGCCTCGATGAAGGCCGCGTGGGTGCCGGGCGCGCGCCCGGCACCACGCTTGACCGCTCGAATCACGTCGAGCACGCGATCCTCGTTGTCGGGATAGACCAACGACAGCCCCCTTGGCTCGATGAAGCCCTCGTACAGGCCAATCTTGCGAAGCGCCGGCGAGCACAGCATGCCCACCCTGGCCCCTGGCATCTCGGCGGCGACCCGGTCCAGGGTGCGCTCGACGATATGCCACACCGGAATGTCCACCGCCTGCTGGGCGGCCGACCAGTAGTAGTGGGCGGTATTGCAGGGCATGACCAGAAAATCGCAGCCTGCCTGCTCGAGTCGTCTGGCCATGGCGGCGATGGCAGGCGCCGGTGACTCGCCGTCGCCGTCGATCAGCGCCTTGATGCGTGATGGCACCTTGGGATTGTTGTCGACCAGCATATGCACGTGGTCGATATCGTCCTCGCCGGGCGTCACCTCGATGACCTTCTGCATGAAGGCCACCGTGGCGTCCGGTCCCATGCCGCCCAGCACGCCGACCATCGTGTGGTCGGCGATGGTTGCGGAGTTATCGGTGGAAAGCGTCATAACGGGTCCTTTTGACGAGTGATGACCGGTATCAGAAGCCGACGCCCAGGCTCGCGGCGAACTCGGACTCAAGCAGGGCGGTCTCACCGGCCTCGCCTTCGGCCAGGTTGTAGCGATGCAGGCGACCGCTCTGGAGCACGGCCACCGCCGAGGCGATGGCGTCGTCAGAGATGGCTTCCTGCTGGGTGAAGGATTTGGCAAAACGGCGCATGGCAGGCTCCTCCGCTGGCGACTCAGTAACGAGCCTGACGGTGAACAGTGAAATCCCATTCCTGCTCGGGGAAGTACTTGGCCAGGCGCCAGTCACAGGCCCGGGCGTGGCCTTCCATGCCCTCGGTACGGGAAATCCGGGACCCCACCGCGCTGAAGGTCAGATTGGCCTCGACGCTCAACTGCTGGGTGGTCAGCACCTTCATGAACTTGTGGACATTGAGTCCACCGGAGTAACGCCCGGCGCGCTTGGTCGGCAGGATATGGTTGGTACCGGAGCACTTGTCACCATGGGTGACGGTGCTGCCCTCACCCAGAAACAGCGAGCCATAGTTGCTCAGATGCTGCTTCCACCAGCCCAGATCCTCGCACAGCACCTGCAGGTGCTCGCAGGCGTACTGATCGCTGATCGCGACGATCTCCTCGCGGCTGTCGCCCACGATGACCTCACCGAAGTCGTGCCAGGCAGCGTGAACAATATCCGCGTTGGGCATGTCGTCAGCGACTTTCGGCAGAATCTCCATCACTTCGCGGGCGATCGCTTCACTGGTGCTGAACAGCCACACCGGTGAATTCGGGCCGTGCTCGGCCTGGGACACCAGATCGACGGCGATGGTCATCGGGTCGGCGGATTCGTCGGCGATGATCGCCGACTCGGTGGGGCCGGCAAACACATCGATACCCACTTCACCGAACAGCAGGCGCTTGGCTTCGGCTACGTAGGCGTTGCCGGGACCGACCAGGATGTCGGCCTCGCGGCCACCGAACAGACCGAAGGCCATGCTGGCCATGGCGTGGACGCCGCCCATCTCGAGGATCATGTCGGCGCCGGCCACATGCATGGCGTAGGCCACCGCCGGGTTGATGCTGTCGCCCCGGGGCGGCGAACAGGCCACCACGTGTTCGACACCGGCGGCCTTGGCGGTAGCCACGCTCATCAGCGCCGAGGCGGCGTGGGCGTAGCGGCCGCCCGGCACATAGCAGCCGGCGCTGTGTACCGGCAGGATACGCTGACCGAGCAGCACGCCCTCTTCGGTCTCGATCTCGAAGGAGGTCAGGCTGTCACGCTGGGCCTCGGCAAAACGGCGGATCTGGCGGTGGGCGAAGTCGATGTCGTCCTTGACCGACTGGGGCACGCTGTCGATCAACTGACGCCGCTTGTCGTCGCTCAACACAAAGTCGCCGGTCCAGCCGTCAAACTTCTCGGCGTATTCGCGCACGGCCACCTCGCCGCGGGCACGAATATCCTCGAGCATGCCACGCACCGCTTCCGTCACGCGCTGGTCTTCGGCGGCAACGCCAGCGGCGGCCTCCGCCTTCTTGAGATGACGAATGGTCATTGTTGTCTCCGAATAACGTCGTCGAGGGCGCCCGAACTCAGCGGGCGCCTGCCCTGGATTGCGCCGGACTCACCCCTTGTGGTCGGGGAAGTCGAAGGCATCGGGATAACCGAACAGCGCAACGGCGCCGCCGGTGTGCAGGAAGACGACGTTTTCGTCCTGCCTGAAGTGGCCCTTGCGGATCAGGTCGATCAGCCCCGCCATGCCCTTGCCGGAGTATACCGGGTCCAGCAGGATCCCTTCGTGACGGGCCAGCAGGGTGACCGCCTCGATCATGCTGTCGGTGGGCACACCGTAGCCCTCGCCCACGTAGTCGCAGTTGGCGACCACCTGGTCGCGGCTGACGACGCCGGACAGGCCGAGCTTGGCTTCGGTCTTCTGGGCAAGGGCAAAGACGTTGGCTTCCTGCTTGTCCTTCGGCGCGCGAACGCCGATGCCGAGCACCGGGATGCCGGCGTTGCAGGCGCTGAGGCCGGTGACCAGGCCCGCCTGGGTACCGGCGCTGCCGGTGGCGTGGACCAGATGATCGATGCGCAGGCCCATGTCGTTGGCCTGGGCCAGCAGTTCCAGAGCGGCATTGACGTAGCCCAGGGCGCCGATCTCGTTGGAGCCACCGCCGGGGATGATGTAGGGCTTCTTGCCTTCACTCTTCAGACGATCGGCCAGGCCTTCCATCTCGGCGGCCATGTCGGCACCGCCCGGACGCTTCTCGACGCTGGCGCCGTGGAGTTGATCGAGGAAGACGTTGCCGTTGTAGTTGTAGTTGGGGTCCTCGCTGCCGGTGCGGTCTTCCAGCAGGATGTGGCACTCGAGCCCCAGCTTGCAGGCGGCGGCCACGGTCTGGCGGGCGTGGTTGGACTGGGTAGCGCCCTGGGTGATGATGGTGTCGGCGCCCTGCTCCAGAGCGTCGGCCATCAGGAATTCCAGCTTGCGGGTCTTGTTGCCACCGGTGGACAGGCCGGTGCAGTCGTCGCGTTTGATCCACAGGCGCGGACCGCCGAGCAGCTTGCTCAGGTTGTCCATGGGCTCCAGCGGAGTGGGCATATGGCCGAGACGGACACGGGGGAAACGGGACAGGTGCATACGGGCCTCCAGGCGAGTCATTGTTGGCATATTCGTGCTCTCTTGACGACCTACGTCGAAAGTTACAGCAGACCTGAAGGCCTGCCCTCGAGCGATCGCTTTCAAGTTAAAGCCCGCCTGGTACATGCGGCCAATGCCAAGTTACTCACCAACTGTTAAATTTTTGCATAGCCACTGCTTAGCCCCGGCCGCTCTCCACAAAGGCAGACCAAAACACCAATGAAGATCGAATGGATAGAGGATTTTCTCGAGCTTATCGAGGCGGGTACCTTTTCCCAGGCGGCCGAACGGCGCCACGTCACCCAGCCGGCCTTCTCGCGCCGTATCCGCCAACTGGAAGAATGGCTGGGGGTGGCGCTGATCGATCGCAGCGCCTCGCGCCTGGAGTTGACCGCCCACGCGCGGGCGTACGAGCCCCAATTGCGAGAGTGGCTGGCACGCCTTTACGCCATGCGCAGTCGTCTCAGAAGCGATGCCCGCCAGGGGCCCAGGGCCATTCTGACCACCCAGCACACCCTGACCGTCAGCTACCTGCCGCGTCTATTGCGCCACCTGCGTCATCACGCGCCTGAGGTGGGACTGCAGATCACCTCATCCGACCGCAGCCAGTGCATCCACGACTTCGAGCAAGGCAAGGCCGACCTGTTGCTGTGTTCGGAGCTGGAGGGCGCTCCCCTGTTCAGTGGCAGCGACAGCGTCGAGCGGCTGTCACTGGGCGTCGAACGGCTGTTGCCGGTGTGCGCATCGGATCATCACGGTGGTCTCATGCACGAACTCGAGGAAGGTCAACGACTGCCCTTGATCGGCTACGATCCAGACAGCTTTCTTGGCCAGGCCCTGGCGACGCCTTACCTGCTCGATGCCCAACGCCACTACGAGATCGAACTGGTCTGCGAGACCGCCTTCACCATCGGCATTCGCCAACTCGCCCTGGCCGGACTCGGTATCGGCTGGCTACCCCACGGGTTGATCGAGGAAGACCTCGAGAGCGGTAAACTTATTTCCTTGCAGGAAATCCTCGGCGGCCCCTCTCTGGAAGTGGCCTGCTATCGCCATCGCGACGAGACAGCGGTGGCAGCGCCTCTGTGGCACCTGCTGGAAGAACGCCCTCCCGCGGTCTAGCACTCCCCTGCCGTTCGAAGCCCCTCGATCTCGCACCTCAACCTCCCTGAGGGGCGGCGGAAAGCGTCAGCTCGATGGCGTCATGGCGCCAGTACTCGTCGTCACAGTCGATGGCACGGCCGTTCTGGTCGTGGTTGATGCGGGTGATGCGCTGGGCGGGGCTGCCGCGTACCGCGTTGAGCGCGCTGGCGGCGTCGCTGGAAAGTACACAGGTGCCGAGCTCGTAGCTGACCCGCCCGACCCGGATGCCGTACTCGCGGCGGTAGAGCTCGGTCAGCGATTCCCGCGCCAGATCGAACTCCAGAATGGCGGGAAAGCAGCGCGGCAACAGATGGTGTTCCACGTAGAGCACCCTACGTTCGTCCACCAGCCGGGCACGACAGATGCGGTAGACGCGCTCGCCTTCGGCGAGTCCCAGCCGGCGGGCGACCGTGACGGGTGCGATCACTTCCTCGGCACTGATCAACAGGGTTCGGGCGCTGCGCTGCTGGGATCGCACCATCTCGTGAAACGGCAGGCAGGCCAGCAGGTCGTAGCGTAGCCGTGGCGGCGACACGAACCAGCCGCGCCGATTCTCGCGATACACGCAGCCCTCCGCCTCCAGCTCATTGAGTGCCTCACGCAGGGTGATGCGGGTGGTCTGGAGGCGCGCCATCATGTCTCGCTCGCTGGGCAGGCGGCGATCGACCCGTGTCGAGGCCAGGCTCAGCAAGGGCGCAAGACGCTCGCGCAGGCGATGGGCGGGTGAGGCGTCGTGCGAGGTGTCGTCAGGGACAGTAGGCAAGGCGGACTCTCGAAGCTCTGACCAGGATCGCCGCCGAGCGGCTTCCGGCGGCGTCCAGCTTTCTGGTATAGACCAAAGAAGGTTCAACGTAGTTTCAGCAGTCTAGTGGCAAGCCGGTGACAAGGCGATGACAGTGCTCGAACGAGTCGGGTTTTTCGTCCTTTACCTAGCTCATATGAACTGAGACGAGACTGCCACGCAACTGACACGAGGCTGTCACGCTAGCTCCTTAGGGTGATCGTCAACGGAAACTGATCTAGACCAGAAAGGCGCATCGGTTTCCGTCGACTTCACGCCCCTGACCCGGAGACCCTCCCGTGATCGTCACTTCTCTGCGTTACCCGACCCTGACCGCCCTGGCCTGCGTTGGCCTGCTGTCCACCGCCGCCCAGGCAAACACCGCCGAGCTTGAGTCACTGATCGAGGCCGCCAAGCAGGAAGGCCACGTCGACAGCGTCGGCATGCCCGACACCTGGGCCAACTGGAAGGACACCTGGGCCGACCTGGAAAGCGTCTACGGCCTGGCGCACACCGATACCGACATGAGCTCTGCCGAGGAAGTCGCCAAGTTCAAGGCCGAGGGCGAGAACGCCACCGCCGATATCGGCGACGTCGGCTTCGCCTTCGGACCGATCGCGGTGCAGCAGGGGGTGACCCAGCCCTACAAGCCCACCACCTGGGACGAGATCCCCGACTGGGCCAAGGACGAAGATGGCCATTGGATGCTCGGCTACACCGGCACCATTGCGCTGATGATCAACAAGAACCTGGTGGAAGAGGACCAGCGCCCGAGCTCCTTCGCCGACCTGCGCGAGGGTGACTACTCGGTATCAGTGGGCGCCGTGGGCCAGGCTTCCCAGGCCAACAATGCGGTACTCGCCGCCGCCTACGCCGCCGGTGGCGACGAAGCCAATCTGGCCCCGGGCCTCGAGCTGTTCGCCGAACTGGCCGAGCAGGGCCGACTGTCGCTGGCCGACGTGTCCATCGCCAACCTGGAGAAGGGCGAAGTGGAAGTGGCCCTGCTGTGGGACTTCAACGCCTTGAACTACCGCGACCAGATCGACCGTGACGCCTTCGAGGTGGTAATCCCCTCGGACGCTTCGGTGACCTCCGGCTACGCCACCATCATCAACACCCACGCCCAGCACCCCAACGCCGCCAAGCTGGCCCGTGAGTACATCCTGTCCGATGAAGGCCAGTTCAACCTGGCCGAGGGCTACGCTCGCCCGATCCGCGCCGAGCACCTGACCCTGCCCGACGATATCGCCGCCAAGCTGCTGCCCAACGAGCAGTACGCCAGCGCCCGCCCGATCCAGGACTTTGCCGCCTGGGAACAGAGCGCCAAGGTGCTGCCGCGCCAGTGGCAGTCCGAGGTGCTGATCCACCAGCAGTGATCAAGCGCTGAGGACAGCCCCGCTACAACGATCGACCGCTGAAGACAGTGCCCACGAGGCCTGTCTTCAGCGCATTCCACGTCTTATCGCGACAGCGCCGCGCCCTGTATTGCCGCGCGGCCGGGAGTCATCATGACCAGACCCGTCATACTGGTGGTGCTGGACGGCCTCAATCACGCCGTCGGCCATCACGCCATGGGCCACTTGAGCGCCCTGGTGGAGGCCGGCCGCGGCTACACCACCCACCTCGACTGCGAGCTGCCGGCCATGTCTCGGCCGCTCTACGAGTGCCTGCTGACCGGCGATCGCCCGGTGGACTCCGGGGTAGTGCACAACGACATCGTGCGCCGGTCCCATGGCACCAGCCTGTTCGACCTGGCCCGCGGCCAGGGCCTTGCCACCGCAGCGGCGGCCTATCACTGGGTCAGTGAGCTCTACGTCAAGGCACCCTTCGAGCGCACCAGCGATCGTTTTCTCGACGATCCGGCGGCGGCCATCCAGGCCGGCATCTTCTACTGGCAGGACCACTATCCGGATGACCACCTGTTCAGCGACGCCGAGGCCCTGAGGCAACGCCACGCGCCGGACTTCCTGCTGGTTCACAGCATGAACATCGACGACACCGGCCATCGTCACGGCGGCGACTCGCCCCAGTACAGAAACGCCGCCCGCCACGCCGACATCGCCCTGGCCGACTACCTGCCACGCTGGCTGGCCGACGGCTGCCAGGTGATGATCACCGCCGACCATGGCATGAACGCCGATCGCTCCCACTCGGGCCTGCTGGAAGAAGAACGCCGGGTGCCGCTGTGGCTGTTCGGCGACGCCTTTGCCGACCCCGCCGGACGGGTCATCCGCCAGACCCACCTGTGCGGCACCTTGGCAAGCGTCCTCGGGCTCTCCCACGACAAGCCCTGGCATCCCGAGCTGTTGGCCGCGACCAACACTGCCAGCGTCGCATCCACCGCGAACGCCACCTGCAACGAGGAGGCCGGATCGTGAAGGCGCCACTACCGGCCTGGCTGTGGCTTGTGCCTTTCGCCGTGATATTCACCGCCTTCCAGCTGGCGCCGATGGCCTGGGTCGCGATCAGTGCCTTCAACGTCAACGGCGACTGGGGCCTTGGCCACTTTCAGGAGATCGCCCAGTCGGCGTTCTTCCGCCAGGCGATCTGGAAGAGCCTGACCATCTCGCTGGTGTCCAGCGCCATCGGCCTGGTCATCGCCACCCTGACCTGCCACGCCCTGGTGCGTTCCGGCGGACGCCTGAGGCGAGCGATGATCGCCTTCACCAACATGACCTCCAACTTTGCCGGCGTGCCGCTGGCCTTCGCCTTCATCATCCTGCTGGGGGCCAACGGCGTGCTGACCCTGGCGCTTCAACGACTCGGCATCATCGAGGACGTGCGTCTTTACTCCACCGGCGGGCTGATCGTCATCTACACCTGGTTCCAGATTCCGCTGGGCATCCTGCTGCTGTTCCCGGCCTTCGCCGGCCTCAAGGCCGAATGGCGTGATGCCGCCAGCCTGCTCGGCGCCGGGCGCATCGCCTACTGGCAGCGCATCGGCCTGCCGGTGCTGTGGCCGGCCCTGGCCGGCACCTTCACGGTACTGTTCGCCAACGCCATGGGCGCCTACGCCACCGTCTACGCGCTGGTCAACACCAGCTACAACCTGATGACCATTCGTATCGCCAACCTGGTGGCCGGCGACCTGTTCCTCGAGCCCAATCTGGCAAGCGCCCTGGCGCTGATCCTGGTGCTGCTGCTGGTGCTGGTCACCCTGGTCCAGCAGTGGCTGTTGAGAAGGAGTGCACAGCATGGCTCACGCTGAGACCCTGCCGGCTCACAAGAGCCCGACCGCAGCGCCGCTGTCGGCGACCTTCAACCCCTACGCCTGGATCGTCGGCAGCGTCTTCGCGGTGCTGGCCCTGCCGCTGGTGGCGACCCTGGGTTACGCCCTGGCCACCCGCTGGGGCGCGACCCTGGTCCCCGATGGCCTGACCCTGGCCTGGTTCGTGGAGCTATGGACCACTCCGCGCTTTGTGGCCGCCTTCGTCCGGTCGCTGGCCGTCGCCGTGGGTGCCCTGGCGCTGTCGCTGGTGCTGGTGATGCCGGTGGCCCTGCTGGCCCACACCCGCTATCCGTGGCTGGACCGCTGGATGAACACCCTGATCCTGATGCCCTTCGCGGTGCCCCCGGTGGTGTCCTCGGTGGGGCTACTCAAGCTCTACGCCGGCGGCCCGCTGCCGCTGGTGGGCACCCCCTGGATCCTGATTCCCACCTACTTCACCATCGTGCTGCCGTTCATGTACCGCGCCATCGCCAACAGCCTGCGTGCGGTGGACGTGCAAAGCCTGATGGACGCCGCCCAGCTACTGAGTGCCGGGCCGCTGAAGGCCTTCTTTCTGGTCATCCTGCCCAACCTGCGTGGCGGGGTGCAGATCGCCATCTTCCTCTCGTTTTCGTTCCTGGTCGGCGAATTCGTCTTCGCCAACATGCTGGTGGGCACCCGCTTCGAGACGCTGCAGGTCTATCTCAACAATATGCGCGGCGCCAGCGGTCACTTCACCAGCGCCCTGGTGATCACCCTGTTCGCCTTTACCCTGATCCTGACCTGGCTGGGCAATCGCCAGGCCGAGCACACCATCACGGAGGCCACACGATGATGGCTGCCACCACACTTGCCACCCAGCGCGCCGCCCCGTCCACTGTCGCATCCACTATCCCGTCCTCGGTCCAGACCACGACCCCGTCAGCGCCAGGCCACCAGGAAAGCGGCAACGCGGTCTCGCTGAGGGGGCTGGCCAAGCGCTTCGGCGAGACCTCGGTGTTCGCCGACATCGACGCCGATATCGCGCATGGCGAGTTCATCACCCTGCTGGGGCCGTCCGGCTGCGGCAAGTCGACCCTGCTGCGGGCCATCGCTGGACTGACCTCGCTGGACGCCGGCAGCATCCACATCGGCGGTGACGACATCACCCGCCTGCCGCCCCAGCGGCGCGGGGTCGGCATGGTGTTTCAGCACTATGCGCTGTTTCCCAACCTCAAGGTCGCCGACAACGTCGCCTTCGGCCTGCGCATGCAGAAGGTCCCCGGTGACGAGCGCGCGCGCCGGGTGGACGAGGTGCTGCGCCTGGTCGAGATGCAGGACCAGGCGCACAAGTTCCCCCACCAGCTGTCGGGCGGGCAATGCCAGCGGGTGGCACTGGCACGCTCGCTGGTGGTGGAACCCAAGGTACTGCTGATGGACGAGCCGCTGTCGGCGCTGGACGCCCGCATTCGTCGACATCTGCGCGACCAGATCCGCGAGATTCAGAAGACCCTCGGCCTGACCACCCTGTTCGTGACCCATGACCAGGAAGAGGCCATGTTGATGTCCGACCGGGTGTTCCTGATGCACCAGGGGCGGATCCTGCAAAAGGACACCGCCGAGGTGCTCTACACCCGGCCCCGGGACGAAAACGCCGCCGGCTTCATGGGCCACTACTGCCTGCTCGACGCCGTCGAGGCCGCGCCACTGCTGGGCTTTCGCAGCCAGGCCAAGCGAGTCGCGCTGCGCCCCGAGGCGCTCTATCTCAGCGTGCAGGGCCGCCCTTTAGGTGGTGAGCTACCGGCACGGGTGGGGCCGGGCGTCAGCGGACGTGTGCGTCGACATCGCCTGCTCGGTAACATCGTGCGCTACGACATCGACTGCGATGGCACCAGCCTCGCCGTCGACACCCTCAATCGCTCCGCCCGCACCTTGCTGCCCGCCGGCTGCGAGGTGACGATCCACGTCGATCTCGACGAGGTTCAGGAGCTGGATGCATGAACGATCTGACGAGCGCTGTCACCATGACCACTGACGCCTGCCACGGCGACGCCGCCAAGGCCCCCGACACGCCCATGACCCTGGCGCTGTTCGACCTCGACGACACCCTGCTCGACGGCGACATCACCGGACTATGGAGCCAGTGGCTGATCGATCTCGGCTGGATCGAGGACGGCGACGCCTACCGCGCCGCCTTCGCCGAGCATATGGCCGCCTACGCCGCCGGGACGCTCGACATGGAAGCCCACCTGGCGCTGTTGCTGACGCCGCTGGCCGGCCGCAGCGAGGCCGACGTCAGGCAACAGGTCGACGCCTTCCTCGAGGCCAAGGTGGTGCCCCGGCTCTTCCCCCAGGGCCACGAACGCCTGGCCTGGCACCGTGACCAGGGCCACCGGGTGGTGATCATCTCGGCCTCGCCGATCCACGTGGTCGGCCCGCTGGCCGAGCGCCTCGGTGCCGATCAGGCGCTGGCCACCGCTCTCGAACTTGACTCCTGCGGGCGCTACACCGGCAAGGCCGAGGGCATCCGCACCTTCCAGGGCGGCAAGCTCGAGGCGCTGCGCGAGTGGCTGGCCGAGCACACCCCGGTGGAGAGCTTCGGCTACTCCGACTCGCGTAACGACCTGCCCCTGCTGGAATTCGTCGACCGTCCCTTCGCCATCAACCCCGACTCGACGCTTGACGCCACCGCCCGCGAGCGCGGCTGGCCGGTACAGTGGTGGCGGCAGGTCGACTGAGCGTGGAGGCACCGGGCGGAAGAGGTTAGGCTGTTACCTACTTTCTAATCTACAACGAGCCGCCCGTATGACCTCTCCTGCCACCATCGCCCTGCTGGGCACCGGTATCATGGGCCTGCCCATGGGCCGTCATCTGATCCGTGCAGGCTTCCCCCTGCGTGCCTGGAATCGCAGCATCGACAAGGCCGCCCCGCTGGGCGAACTTGGCGCCACTCTGGCCGAGACACCCATCGAGGCAGCGGCAAACGCCCAGGCGGTGGTGATGATGGTAAGTTCGGGCGCGGTATGCGAGACGCTGCTGTTCGGCGACGACGGCATCGCCCGTCAGTTGTCCCCCGGTACTCTGCTCATCGTGATGTCGACTATTGGCCACAGCGAAGCAATCGCCTTGGCCGAACACTGTCGCGAGCTTGGCCTTGGCTGGGTGGACGCCCCGGTCTCCGGCGGCGAAAGGGGCGCGCGCGAAGGATCTCTTTCGATCATGGCCGGAGCAGACGCCGCCGATTACGACAGGGCAAAGCCCATTCTCGAGGCCATGGGGCATCCCCTGCATATTGGCCCGGCAGGCAGCGGCGCCCTGGCCAAGCTGGTCAATCAGTTGACGGTGGCCAGCACCATCGCGGCGGTGTCGGAAGCCCTGGTGCTGGCCGAAGCCGGCGGCGCCGACCCCGCCAAGGTGCGCCAGGCCATGCTGGGGGGCTTCGCCTACTCGCGGATTCTCGACCAGCATGGCCAACGCATGCTGGACGGCGACTTCGCACCCGGCGGCCCGGCCAGGCATCAGCTGAAGGACACTCGCGCCGCCTGCGACGTCGCCCGGGAACTCGGCCTCGACTTGCCACTGCTTGAGTTGACCGACCGCCTGTTCGGCGATCTGGTCAACGCAGGTGGTGCTGACCTCGACCACAGCGCCCTGCTGCTCGAGGTCCGGCGACGCAACGGCATGGACGCCGGCGAACTCGACCGCAACGGCTGACGGACGGCGAGCCCGCCTGGCGTTATCGGCTATTGGCTGAACGGCTATTGGCTGATCGGCTATTGGCTGATCGGCTATTGGCTGATCGGCTATTGGCTGCTCGGGCCATGGCCATCCTCCCCCTGCCCCTCCTCCAGGCGCTCGATAATAAAGGCCGCCATGGCAGCGGCGGCCGGCGATAGGCTGCGACCGGCCAGGCGCACCAGGCCCACCTGGCGCTCTACCACCGGGCACTCCAGCGAAACGAACCTCAGCCGCTCGTACTCCTCGGCAAACGCCAGTCGCGGCAGGGTGGTGATGCCGAGCCCCGCCACCAGGCTGGCGGTCAGCGAGATCATGTTGGAGATAAAGAAGGTGGGACTCGCCAGCAGCGCCTCGGCCTCGGTGCCCTCGAGCAGCCGCGAGGTACCGTTGCCGATCAGGGTCTCGCCGGCAAGCTCGCGCCAGTGCAGGCTCTCGCGCCCGGCGAAGGGATGGTCATCGCGACACACCACCCCCACCTTGTCGCGCAGCAGTGGGGTAAACGCCAGGGCGTCGTCAGGCTGCCACAGGCTTGAAAGCCCGATATCCACCTCACCGCCCAGCACCTGCTCGCGCACGAAGTCGGCGTTGCCGTCGTGCAGCGCCACGCGGATGCCCGGATAGCGCTCGACGAACTCCGACAGCAAGCTCGGCATCAGGCGGC
The DNA here is from genome assembly GCF_040147045.1 of Halomonas sp. EF61. NCBI lineage: Bacteria > Pseudomonadati > Pseudomonadota > Gammaproteobacteria > Oceanospirillales > Halomonadaceae > Halomonas > Halomonas sp. EF61. Next base: position 669,557 of record NZ_JAMSHM010000001.1, read on the forward strand.
TGGCCACCGACGGTACCGCCGCCATATCTAGATGCCCCGCCTGGCGCTCGACCTGGGCGAGCAGGTCACGGCTCAGGCGATCATGCTGGAGGATCAGCTCGCGAAAGCGCGGCACGCAGTACTCGCCGAAGGGGGTGAGGCTCGCCTGGGCACCCTTCTCGAACAGCGCCTCGCCAAGGCGCGCTTCCAGCTCGCGCACCGCCATCGACACCGCCGGCTGGCTGCGGTGAAGCTGGCGCGCGGCGGCGTGAAAGCCGCCGTGGTCGACGATCGCCAGCACGTAGCGCAGCGGCTGGATCTTGAGGTCGGGGAGCATGGCATTTCCTCACACGGGCCGTCACACAGGCCGTCACACAGACAGGTGGTAAGCTTTACTTATCATATGCTCGTTATTATTGATTATCTTTATTTTGATGACTCTCCTAGGCTGTGTCGCATTCGTCACAGGAGGTCATCATGTCTCAGCAGTCAGCCTACGCACTCTATATCGACGGCCAGTGGATCGACGGCGTCGACCAGATCGAGAACCGCAGTCCGTCGGATACCAGCGACCTGATCGGCGTCTACGCCCAGGCCTCGACCGAGCAGGTCAAGGACGCCATCGCCGCCGCCCGCCGGGGTGGCCGCGAATGGGCCAAGAGCGGCCTGGAGCAGCGCTACGGCGTGCTGATGGCGGTGGGCGACGAACTGATGGCGCGCAAGGCCGAGCTCGGCGAGCTGCTGGCCCGTGAAGAGGGCAAGACCCTGGCCGAGGCCGTCGGCGAGGTCCACCGCTCTGCCCAGTTCTTCCACTACTACGCCGCCGAGGTGCTGCGCCAGATCGATGAGCGCGCCGAGTCGGTGCGTCCCGGCGTGGAAGTGGAGGTGCGCCGCGAGCCGGTGGGGGTGGTCGGTGTCATCAGCCCCTGGAACTTCCCCATGGCCACCGCGGTGTGGAAGATCGCCCCGGCGCTGGCCTTCGGCAACGCCGTGGTGTTCAAGCCGGCCAACCTGGTCCCCGCCAGCGCCTGGGCGCTGACCGAGATCCTCAGCCGCCAGGCGCTGCCCGCCGGCACCTTCAACCTGATCATGGGGCCGGGCTCGAGCGTCGGCGACGCCCTGATCTCGAGTCCCGAAATCAACGCCCTGACCTTTACCGGGTCGCTTGAGGTCGGTCGCCGGGTGGCCGGCGCCACCGCCGCCAACCTGGTCAAGTGCCAGCTCGAGATGGGCTCGAAGAACGCCCTGATCGTAGCCGACGACGCCGATCTCGACCTCGCCGTGGAGGCCGCCTTCAACGGCGCCTACTCCGGCACCGGCCAGAAGTGCACCGCCTCGTCGCGCTTGATCGTCACCGAGAAGGTCCACGACGCCTTCGTCGAGCGACTGATCGAGCGCCTGAAGCAGGTACGTGTCGGCCCCGCCCTGGAAGACGGCGTGCACATTGGCCCGGCGGCCGACGCCCGCCAGCTTGCCTCCAACCTGGCATGGGTCGAGCGCGCCCAGGCCGACGGTGCCCGGCTGGTGTTCGGCGGCGAGCGCGTCAGCGCGGCCAGCGACGGCTACTTCATGGCACCGGCGCTTCTGGTGGATACCACCAACGACATGGCCATCAATCGCGAGGAGGTGTTCGGCCCGATCGCCTGCGTGATCAAGGTCGCCGACGCCAACGAGGCCATCGAGGTGCTCAACGACACCCACTTCGGCCTGACCGCCGGCATCATCACCGACTCGCTGAAGCTTGCCAGCGAGTTCAAGGCCCGCGCCGAGACCGGCTGCGTGATGGTCAACCTGCCCACTGCGGGCACCGACTACCACGTACCCTTCGGCGGCCGCAAGGCGTCGAGCTTCGGCCCCCGCGAGCAGGGCCGCTATGCCCGCGAGTTCTACACCGTGGTCAAGACCTGCTACGTCAAGGCCTGAGGAGAGACGTCATGTCCCGAGCAATGCTGACCATCGACGGCCTGCAGTACTCCAACTGGTCGCGGGAAATCTTCGAGCAGATGCGCGAGGGCGGCCTGGATGCCGTCCACGCCACCCTGGTCTACCACGAGACCACCCGCGAGACGCTGTCGCGCCTGGGCGAATGGAACCGCCGCTTCGAGGCCCATGCGGACCTGATCATGCCGGTGCGCGGACCCGGCGATATCGCCAAGGCCCAGGCCAGCGGGCGCATCGGGGTCTTTCTCGGCGCCCAGAACTGCTCGCCCATCGAGGACGATATCGACATGGTCGAGGTGATGCGCGATCTCGGCCTCTTGATCATGCAGCTCACCTACAACAACCAGAGCCTGCTGGCCTGTGGCTGCTACGAGGCAGAAGACAGCGGTATCACCCGCTTCGGGCGCCAGGTGATCCGCGAGATGAACCGGGTCGGCATGGTCATCGACATGTCCCACAGCGCCGAGCGCTCGACCCTCGAGGCCATCGAGCTGTCGAGCCGCCCGGTGATCATCTCCCACGCCAACCCCGAGAGCTTCCACCCGGCCAAGCGCAACAAGTCCGATCGGGTACTCAGGGCCATCGCCGAGTGCAACGGCCTGCTGGGCTTCTCGGCCTACCCCTTTCACCTGCGCAACGGCCCGGACTGCACCCTTGCCGAGTACTGCGAGATGATCGCCCGCACCGCCGACCTGATGGGGATCGAACACCTGGGCATCGGCACCGACCTGTGTCAGAACCAGCCCACCTCGGTACTCGACTGGATGCGCAACGGCCGCTGGTCCAAGGACATGGACTATGGCGAGGGCAGCGCCACCAACGCCGGCTGGCCGCGGCCACTGGCCTGGCTCAAGGACAGTCGCGACTTCCCCAACCTGATACAGGGCCTGCGCGACGTCGGCATGAACGAGGACGAAGTGGCCGGCATCATGGGCCGCAACTGGGTGGCGCTGCTGGAGCGCGCCGCCACGCCTCAGGGTATCGCCAAGGTCGCCTGAGGCGGCACTCGGAACAGCCCCCGACCAGTCCTCGACCAGCCCTCGACCAACCCTGGACCAGCCATCCGTCAGCCACCGACCCGCCGGCATCCCAGATTTCAACAACAACCGAATGCCTGCGGCCATCAATCACCATAACAGGCACCGCTCCGACGGTGCCGCACGCCAGAGGTTCATGCCATGACCACCTCCACCACCGGCACCTCGTCACCCGCCGATCGCTCGGCGCCAGCGACCACGGACTTGCCCGCCGGCCAGTATCGCCTGGGCGACCCCGTCGTGCTCTGTCTCAGTATCGGTTTCATCCTGCTGTTCGTTGGCCTGTCGCTGTACGACATCGACGGCGTCGCGGGGGCCATCGGCACGGGCTTCGCCTGGACCGCCAAGGCGCTCGGCAGCTACTTCCAGATTCTGCTGCTGCTGACCTTTTTTATCGCCATGGGGCTGATCGCCACCCCGGCGGCGAGTGCACGCATCGGCAACACCCGCACGCCGGAACTGTCCACCTTCAAGTGGGTGTCGATCATCATGTGCACCCTGCTGGCAGGGGGCGGGGTGTTCTTCGCCGCCGGCGAGCCGATCTACCACTTCGTGGTCACGCCGCCGGCCTTTGCCGGCAGCGCGGCCATCGAGGCTGGCAGCGACTCCGCCATCGCCCCGGCCCTGGCCCAGTCGTTCATGCACTGGGGCTTTCTGGCCTGGGCGGTGCTCGGCAGCCTGACCGCGGTGGTGCTGTCCCACGCCCACTATGACAAGGGCCAGCCGCTGCAGCCGCGCACCCTGCTCTATCCGGTGCTCGGCGAGCGGCTGATGAAGGGCCCGCTGGGCGGCGTGGTCGACGCCCTGTGCGTGATTGCGGTGGTGGCCGGTACCGTCGGCCCCATCGGCTTTCTTGCCACCCAGGTCAGCTTCGGTCTGCACGAGCTGTTCGGTGTGGCCAACACCTACATGACCCAGTTGATCATCCTGATCGGCCTCGGCGCGGTCTACGTCACCTCGGCGGTTACCGGCATCGACAAGGGCATCCAGATCCTGTCGCGCTTCAACGTCTTCCTGGCGCTCGCCATCGCCGCGGTGATCTTCCTGTTCGGGCCGACGCTGTTCATGGTCAACGCCTTCACCCAGGGCTTCGGCGAGTACCTGACGTCGTTCTTCGCCATGTCGACGATGACCGCCCAGAGCGCGCCGGACTGGTGGATGCAGTGGTGGACGGTGTTCTTCTTCGCCTGGTTCATCGGCTATGGCCCGCTGATGGCGATCTTCGTCGCGCGCATCTCCAGGGGCCGCACGATTCGGCAGATGGTGCTCACCGTGGCAGTGCTGGCACCGGTGGCCACGGCCATCTGGTTCACCCTGCTGGGCGGTTCCGGCATCTTCTACCAGATGACTGGAGCCATCGACCTGACCGAGGCGCTCAACAACTTCCAGTTCGACGTGGCTACGCTGACCGTGGCCCAGGCGCTGCCCGGCGGTACCGTCATGGCGGTGGCGATCCTGGTACTGACCACCATCTTCGTCGCCACCACCGGTGACTCCATGAGCTACGCCATCGCCGTGGTCGGCGCCGGTCACGACGAGCCGAGCCCGCTGGTTCGCGCCTTCTGGGGCATCGCCATGGCGCTGATGGCGGCTATCCTCCTGTATATGGGCTCGGGGCAGATCAGCGCCCTGCAGCAGTTCATCGTGCTGACCGCCATCCCGGTGTCGCTGGTGCTGCTGCCGTCGCTGTGGACCGGCCCCCAGGCCGCCCTCGCCATGGCCCGCGCCCAGGGCATCACCAGCCACAAAGCCAGCGCTACAGGGGAGGCCTGAGATGAGACGCGAAGACCTCGCCAGCCGCCTTTCCGACGTCGAGCAGCGCCTGCGTCTGCGCGCGCCCGACGAGGTGATGCAACTCGATCGCCTGGGCAGCCTGCACGCCAGCCGGTTGAGCTTCGTGCGTAGCCTGGTGCGCCAGATGGCGCGCCAGCGCTGGCAGATCAGCACCACCCGCTTCGAGCTCGACGCCGAGGGCCACGGTGTCGCCATCTATCGTCTGCAGACACCCCAGGCCCGCTACCACGGGGTGATCTTTTCCCAGCCACTGGACGACGCCGCCCGCTCCGACCGGGTCATCGCCGAGGCCTGGGACGTCACCTTCGGCGTGGTCGAAGGTGACGTGGACGACTCGCTGCTCGAACAGATGGCCGCCAATGTGCCGCTACAGGAGGCCGGGCGCCAGCATCCACGTCTGCTGGTGCTGTCCCGGGCCAACCGCAGCCTCAGAAACTTCGCCGCCTTTCTCGACGCGCTGTGCGCCGGGCGCCAGCCGGACCCGGCCTGGCTGACCCGGGTCGGCTATCTGTATCGCACCACCGCGGTCTACGGAAACGGCAAGTTCGGCATCGCCGACTTCGATCGGCTGAAGCACAACCCGGACTTCCAGCGTCCCTTCTCGGCCCAGATGCTGGCGGTCTACCTGCTGCGCCACTTCTCCATCGAGCAGATCGAGCATATGGCCCGTGCCCGGGCGCCGGGCAGCGCCGTCGCCATGGCCGCACCGCTGCGCCGCTATCTGGGCATCGGCAATTCCACCGGACTGGGCATGGCGCCCTTTCTGATCAACCACCCGCAGCTGATCCAGCGCTGGGTCGAAAGCCGCGAGAAGGCGCTGGCCCAGGTCAGTGGTCAGGTCCCTGGTGAACCGGAGCGACAGCGCCTGGTGGCGCTTGTCGCCCGGGCCGAGCGCCACCTGGTCCAGACCGTGACCGAGGATAGCGAGCAGAGCGCGCGCAACCGCGAGACCGCCAGCGCCCTGCCGGCGGTGCGCGCCTGGCTCGAGCAGGTACCACTGGCCGAGGAGCTGTGGCAGGAGTTGATCGACTGGAGCCGCCAGACCCTGAGCCTGGAAGCCCAGGAGCTGATCCACACCCTGCTGCTTGAGCTCTACCCGGAGATCGTCGATCCCTTCGAGGACCAGATGGGGGTCGAGGAGGGCCTGGAGCTGACCCCGGACATGCCGCTGGTCAGACTCAAGCAGTTGATCGAGACCCACTACGACTGGGCCCTGCGTCATGACTTCGGCGACCCCGAGGAGCGCTACTGGTTCTGGTATCGCTCGGTCGAGAAGGAAGAACCGCGCCTGGGCGTGCGCGACGTCGAACCCGGCGCCGACCGTGAACTGAAGCTCGCCATCGCGCCTCGGGTGGCCGATACCCATGGGGTCATCGACGACTTTCTCAGCGCCCATCCACGCGCCCTGGTGGTGGAGTTCCTGATTCACCACCCGCGTCACAAGGACATCATCCGGCGGATCCAGAGCATGGCTGAGACGCCCTTCGGCGAGATCCGCGCCAACCTGTGGGCCCGCGAGATGAAGCCGATGCACCTGCTTCGCACCAAGCTTTCGTTCTTCGGCGCCAGTCGCTTCGATCCCAAGTCCGATCGCTGGGTGCGCATCACCCTGTTCCAGGGCGCGCCATTGGTCGAAGAGCTCAACGCCGAGCCCAGCGACCTGATCGACTTCGACGACTGGAGCTTCCCACTGGAGCCCGACCAGGACGCCGCCGGCACGCTCAGGGAAGCCGATGCCCAACCCCGCCAGCACGCCGGAGCCAATCTATGAAGGTGTCTTACAACGAACTCCAGGGACTCTGCCGCAAGGCCTTCCAGGCCATGGGCTTCGAGGACGGAGACGCCAGCGACGCCGCCGACATGGTGGCCTGGATGCAGCTCTACGAGCTCGGTGGACTGGCAGCGCTGGGACGAGGCCTCGACTTTCTGCTCGCGGATCAGGGCGAGCGCCCCCCGGAACTCGTCTACTCCGACGGCGACCTGGCGGTGCTCGACAGCCACGGCGCCAGCGTGCTCAAGAGCTCGACCCTGGCACTGGAACTGGGCTTCGCCAAGGCCCGGGCACGAGGCCTTGCGGTGATCAAGATCCGCCACTGCCACAATCGCCAGTTGATCATGGGCTACCTGGCGCGACTGGCCGGGCGCGGGATGAACGTCACCGCCTTCTGGCGCAATGCCCAGGCGCCTGACGGTGAGGCCCGGACCGCTGGCGCAGAGCAGGCGGCAGCCACCCCGCTGATCGAGCAGGTGGTGGGCTTTCGCGCCGGAAGTTCGGTGCCGGAGATCCGCGTCTACGCGGTGCACGAGGTGCCCGAGGAAAACGAGCCCAACGACGGGGTGACGCTGATCATGGCCAACCACGTGGACCTGCTGCCGTCGCTGCGCTCCGAGTATCAGCTCGACCTGCTGGCCCGCCACCAGGAGTCCGACCTGCTGGCTTGCCGCGAGCGTGCCATGCAGCAAGGCATCGAGGTCGACGACGGCCTGTGGGCGCAGCTCAAGGCGCTGGCCACCCGGCTGCTGGTGGAGTCTACCGAGGCCTCTCGCAGCGGCGCCGGCGCCGGCACCCACGACAACGACTGACACACAACCCTCACCCCTTGGCACTCTCTTTGCCCTACTGCCCCCGACTTCCAACGTTCGAGGATACCCCATGGTTCACCCGGTCAAGACCGAGCTGTTCGCCTCCCGCGCCCCACTGTCCTGGGCCAGCGTCGGCAACGGCATCCTGTTCACCGCCCAGATCCCCATCGACAAAAACGGCGAGGTGGTCGACGGCGGCATCGAGGCCCAGACCCGCCAGACGCTGGACAATCTGGTGCACACCCTCGCCTGCGCCGGTGGCGGCGTTGAATCGCTGACTCAGGTATTGATCTACGTGACCCGACGCGAGGACCTTGCCACGGTCAACCGGGTCTACGCCGAGTACGTCAGCGAGCCCTACCCCAACCGCGCGGCGGTGATCGTCTCCGGCTTCGCCCGGGAAGAGATGCTGGTCGAGATGGTGGCCTACGCGGCGCTACCGGTGACGCCCTAGGGCTTGTCTGAAAAGTGCCTGCGCTCGGTAATACGGCGTTAAAAATCGGATCAAAATGCTCATTTACACCACGTAAACTGCGCTTTCTCACCGATTTTTGCCTTGTCTAACCTTCGCTCGTCGACTTTTCGGACAGCGCCTAGCCGCCTATTGCACCGTGCCGCCGACGGCGTAAATGGCCGAACCCCCGACACCAACGAGCCCTCCGATGGGGGGCTCGTCGCATGGTGGGCTCCTTGCATAGCGGGCTGTCACGCCTCTCGTCTTCCCCCCCGTGGGAGGTCGACTCCGCCGGTGCTATTTCTCGAAGTAGCGGGCCCACAGCGCCTGGTAGTCGCCGTCGTCCTTGAGCGCCTGGATGGCCTCGCTGAACTCGACGGCCAGTTCCCGATCACGCTGGCGGAAGGCGGCGCCGACGCCGGGCCCGTAGATCGACTCGGGGCCGGTCACCAGCTCGCCCTTGCGCGCAAAGCGCTCATCGCTGAACAGCCGCTCCTGGGCCAACGGGAAGGCGGTAAAGACCAGGTCCAGCCGGCCGGTAAACATGTCGTTGACCACGCCGCCGGAGTCCGAGTAGCGACGAATGTCCGCCTCGCCATGGTAGGTGGTCACGTACTCGTCCTGGATGGTGCCCTGCTGCACACCGATAGTCATGTCCGACAGGTCGCCTTCGGGATCGATCTCTGCGTCGGCCTGACCGACCCACACCGAGGGCACCTGATAGTAGGGATCGGAGAACAGTACCTGTTTCGCGCGTTCCTCGGTGATGTTCATGGCCGAGGCGATCAGGTCGTACTTGCGCGCCAGCAGCCCCGGGATGATGCCGTCCCAGCCCTGCTCGACCCATTCGCACTGGCGCTGCATGCGCTCGCAGGCGGCCTCGACCAGCTCGACCTCGAAGCCGGTCAGGCTGCCGTCGGGCAGCTTTTCCTGGTACGGAGGATAGGGCACGTCGACACCGATGCGCAGCGGACGATCATCGGCCTGGGCGGTGGTGGCAACAGCGGCGCTGGCGCCAGCAAGGGCCATCGCCAGACCAAGGGAGGCAGACAGCGAAGCGTTAATTTTCATGGTCGTTTCTCGCTCTATTGTGATTGTGTGGTCAGGTGATCGGAGGTCGCCAGTGCCAGCTCGCCCAGCGTGATGGAGGTCAGCGGTGGGCGAATGCGGTAGTAGCCGACCTCGTCCATGTCGCGGCCCTGCTCGCGGGCCATCAACCGCGACACATTGGTGCCGCATAGCCGTCCCTGGCAGGGGCCCATGCCACAGCGGGTGAAGGCCTTGAGCTGGTTGGGCCCGGCGGGCCCTGCTTCCAGCGCCGCCTTGAGTTGGGCCCGGCTCACCCCTTCGCAGCGACAGATCAGGGTCTCGCCAGACTGTCGCTCGACCCAGTCCGCCGGTGGAGTGAACAACGCATCCAGCAGACGTCGGCCGGACAGATCCTGGCGGCGTCGGCGCCTCAGCGCGGCGCTTTCCCTGGCGCTTTCCCTGGCGCTTTCCCTGGCGCTTTCCCTGGAGCTCTCCCTGGCGCTCTCCCTGGCGACCGCCCGGCGGTTATCGGCGTCTGGTATCGGCGCCGCGGCGCCTTTCGCGTTGGCTGTCGTGTCCTGCGGGTCAGCCATCAGGTCAGCCATCAGCTCATCCAGCACGGCCAGCGCCGCCAGTCGCCCTTCGCGTTCGGCGTTCACAGCGCCGCCGATGCCACCGCCGTCACCGGCCAGCCACACGCCCGGGCGCACCGACAGGTCGTCGCGGCGATCTGGCACGAACGCCTGCTGAGCCTCCTGCCAGCGGTGCTCGATGCCCAGCCCTCGGGGGAGCTGCGGCTCGGGCACCACCCCCATATGGGTCAGCAGCCAATCGGTCTTGAGCCTGTGCTCTTGGCCATCTCCACGCCGCCGATAGCGCACCCCGGTCAGGCGCTGGTCGCCCTCGGCGGCCAGCGACTGGACGCCACGCACGATCGGCACCCCAGCCCGCCTCAACGCCGCCAGCATGCGTGCGCCCTTGGCGAGGTAGCCGCGCGCCCGCCAGGCCCTGAGCGGATGGCGCAGGGTCCGCGCCAGTCCCAGGTTCGGCGCCGTATCGAGGATCATCCGGGGCGGGCAGCCGGCGTTGAGGTACTGCCAGGCCAGCAGGTACAGCAGTGGCCCGTTGCCCGCCAGCACCGGCGGCCCCTCGGTCAGCAGCGCGCCCTGCTTCATCAGGATCTGGGCAGCGCCGGCCTGCATCACCCCAGGTAGCTGCCAGCCGGGGAAGGGCCAGCCCCGCTCCATGGCGCCGGTGGCGATGATCAGACGCTCCGCAACCAGTTCCCGGCTGATGCCATCGTGCCCCCTCACGCCCAGGCGATGGGCGTCGTTCAGGGCGTCGTTCAGGGCATCGCCCAGCGCCTCGATCCACCACACCCGCGTGCCCGGGCGATAGTCGATCTCGCCCCGCCTGGCGGCATCCAGGAAGGCGCCGACCAGGGCCCGACCGCGATGGTAGTCCTTGCCCATGACGGCGGCGTCGAGCTGGGGCTGGTCGAGATCGCGATAGATCTGCCCGCCCGGCGCCCTGGCCTGATCCAGTACCAGCGCGCGCAGGCCGGCCTCGGCCAGTCTCAGGGCCGCCGCCATGCCGGCAGGGCCGGCGCCGAGCACCACCACTCGGGCGCGGTCCTTGCTGCCGTCGGTGGCGTCGGTGACGTCGGTTTCCTTCGGCTCACAGGTCTGCATCGTCGCGCCCCCTTAGGTCGTCACCACTGGCATGGTTGGTGGTGTCCAACCGGGAAGCCGTCGCTGTCTCTTCGTCGAGCTGACGGCGTACCCGCATGCCCTGCTCCACCGTGACCAGACAGCCCTGCCGATTGGGGGCATCGTCGATGGTAATCAGGCAGTCGTGGCACACCCCCATCATGCACAGCGGCGCGCGATGGCCACCGGCGGCGTGGCGGCGGTAGCCAGCAGCGCCCTGGTGCATCAACACCGCGGCCGCCACGCTAAGCGTCGAGGGCACCTGGTATGGTGCGCCGTCGATGGTGATGGTGACCTCGGGTGTGGCCGTGGCCCTTTCATGCCGCTTGAACATCGAAGCGTCCTCCCGAGAAGAGCGGATAGCGCTCGGTGAGCCGATCATCGTCCAGCGCTGCGGCCAGCTCATCGGCGTGAAAGGCGGCCAGGGTGATGCCGCTGTGGCAGCTCAGGTTGTAGGCCCCGGGATAGCGCTGCGAGGCCTCGTAGACGGGGCAGCCGTCCGGCGTCATGATCCTCAGCGCCGCCCAGCTGCGCACCAGGCGCGCCGACGCCAGATCGGGATAGATGGTCACCGCCCGCCGCGCCAGGGCGTGCAGGGTATCGAGGGTGACCCGGGTGTCGTGGCCAACGTGCTCGAGCACGTCGCCGATCAGGTAGCCGCCGCTCGCCGTCTGGCGGATCTGCGGTGTCGGCAGGCGGCCGGCGGCGGGCAGGCGCTCGCTGACCAGCACCTGGCCGCGCACCGGCGTGACCCGACAGCAGAGACCCAGCGGCGGTGCCAGCCGCGCCGCCCCCAGTCCGCAGGCCAGTACCAGCCGTTCGGCACGCACGACGCCACGGGCGGTGTGGGCAACAAAGCCCGCCTCGCCGGGGTCGATCGAGGCGACCGGATGATGAGGCCGTACGTCCACGCCAAGCGCCTGGCAGGCGCTGTAGAGTGCGCGCAGCAGAAACAGCGGATTGCAGTGGCCGTCGTGGGGTGTCCAGATGCCCCCCGGGACGTCGCCGCCAAGGCCCGGCAGCAGTCGCTCAAGCCGCGTGCCCTCCAGGTACTCCCAGCGCACGCCGGCCTCACGGGCCCAGGGCGCGTCGTACAGTGCCTGGTACTCGGCGCAACGCTTACGCACCTCGTCGTCGTCGAGACACAGATCGACGCCTCCGGGCTGCTCGAACTCCAGATCCACCCCGGTGCGCTTGCCAAGCTCGCCGGCGAATCTCGGCCAGGCTCGACTCGAGGCCAGCGACATCGCCGCGTAGGCGGGCATACCGGTACCCTTGCCCTGGACCCAGACCAGGCCCGCGTTGCCCCGGGAGGCCTTGAGCGCGGTATCGTGTTCATCGAGAACGCAGACGCGACGGCCACGGCGCGCAAGCCCGTAGGCCACCGCCATGCCAACCACACCCCCGCCAACGATCATCACCTCGTGTGCCATGGAAGCCTCGAAACCCTAGCCGTCGATTGCCGATGACTCGACGATAGAAGTCACATCCCATACGATCCAATACCAATCAATGGCAAACCCATGCCCTGATGTTATGGCTCCTTTCGATGCAGGGCTGGATGCAGGGCTGATGGGTGGGGCTGATGGGTGGGTTCAGTGGAGGTTTCGATGGAGGACAGCGATGGACAGCCCCCGGCTCAGTGACCGCCAGTTGCAGGCCTTTCAGCACACCATGGACAGCGGCAGCGTCACCGCCGCCGCCAGCCGCATGCGCATCGCCCAGCCAGGCGTCACTCGGCTGTTGAAGCAGCTCGAACACGACCTCGGCTTTGCGCTGTTCTCGCGGATCAAGGGACGTCTGGTACCGACGCCGGAGGCGCGCCTGTTCTATCGCGAACAGCAGCGCCTGTGGCAGGGACTGGAACACCTCAGAGACAGCGCCCGGCGGATTCGCCAGCGCGAGCTTGGCGGGCTCGGCATCAGCGCCATGCCGCTGCTCGGCCTGACCTTTGTCCCGGACGTCATCGCCGGGATGGCCAAGGATCACCCGGACCAGCACCTACGATTGTCCACCTACCGCTCCGAGCAGGTGGTGGAAGACGTGGTCACCCAGCGCTCGGAGATCGGTTTTTCCCTGCTGGGAGGCCAGGACGAACGCCTCGGTGCGTCAGCCTTCACCCTCGATAGCGTCTGCCTGCTGCCCCGGGATCATCCACTGGCAAGGCGCGAGAGCATCGCCCTTGAGGACCTCGACGGCCAGACGCTGATCCACTATGAACCGGGAGACCCCAGCCGCCAGACGCTGGAGCGTGCCCTGGCCGAGCGAGGCGTCGCGCCGCGCTCGCGGCTGGAGGTGTCGCTGGCGCTGCAGGCAACCCGGCTGGTTGGCCAGGGCGCCGGCATCGCCATCGTCGACGCCCTCAACGCCCGCGCCATGGGCGGCAGCGACAGCATTGCGCTACCGCTGCAAGAGCCCCTGACCGAGACCTTCTACCTGCTGACACCCCGGGACCAGCCGCTGTCGCGGCTGGCCGAGGAGTTTGTTCAGCGCTTTCGTCATCGGTTTGCCGAGGTGCAGGCAGAAGCGAAGCAATAGCCCTTCGCAATAGCCCTTGGCAATAGCGGTGGGAAATGGCCCGACACAAGAACCCGCTGGGCTGACCCGGTGGCAAGGACCGCCCGTTACAGCCGCAGCCTGGGCTGGATAACATCGAGAAACGCCTGAATGCGGGCCGACAGGGCGGTATTGCGGTAGTACACCGCCTGCACCAGTTCACGGGGACCGCCGTGGCGCATGGCGTCAGGCAGGATGACCTCGAGGCGTCCGCTGGCGATATCATCGCCCACCATGAAGTTCGAATGGCAGGCGATGCCCTCCCCGGCCAGGCACAGGTTTCGCATCACCTCGCCACTGGAGGTCGCAAGCGTGGGCGTGATCTCCTCGTCCAGGCCCTCCACTGGCCAGCGATTGAGCGCTGTCGGCGCGAGAAAGCCAATCAGCTGATGATCGGCCAGCTCCGCCACCGAGGCTGGCCGTCCGGCCCGCTCGAGATAGGCGGGGCTCGCCACCAGATACAACCGCGAGCGCCCCAGCAACCGGGCGTGCAGGGTGGAGTCCGCCAGGGCACCGATGCGAATGGCCACGTCGGCACGCTGCTCTAGCAGATTGATGATGCCGTCGCTGGCGGAGAGCTCCAGCTCGATACCGGGATAGCGACGACGGAATTCTCCCACCAGAGGCACCAGCTGGTGCAGCACGAAGGGGCTGGCGGCATCCACTCGCAGGCGCCCGCGGGGCTCGCCGCGTCCCAGCGCCAGCGACTCTTCGGCGGCGATCAAGCGCTCGAGCCCGACGCGCACCTGCTCGATAAAGCGACAGCCTTCATCGGTCAGGGCGACGCTTCGCGTGGTGCGGTTTAAAAGCGGGACCTCGAGGCGCTGTTCCAGGCGCTGCACCGCCCGGGAGACCCGCGCCACCGGGACGTCCAGGCGCGACGCGGCTGCGCTGAAGCCGCCGCTATCGACCACCGCCAGCAGCAGTTCCAGATCTTCTGAGCGGGTCTTCATCGTTGCGGTTCCTGTTCGGTTCGGCGCTGCTGAGTTCGTTTCTGTTTATCTCGTTTCTGTTTAGCGCGCAATTGTCTCGATAGCGACAAAGGTGTTTCTCAATTGGACGCGTTTATCGCAAAAGTCTCCTCCGCCAGACTCCGCGTCGTCAAGTCGTCTCCGAGACGACGCCATCTCGACAGGAGAAACAGATGCCCATCGCGCTATTTGCGCTGACCCTCAGCGCCTTCGCCATCGGTACCACCGAGTTCGTCATCGTCGGACTGGTGCCCACCATCGCCCAGGACCTGGGCGTCAGCCTGCCCTCTGCGGGACTGCTGGTCAGCCTCTACGCTGCCGGTGTCGCGGTAGGGGCACCGGTACTGACCGCCCTGACCGGCCGCTTCAATCGCAAGTGGGTCCTGCTCGGCCTGATGACGCTGTTCATCGCCGGCAATCTACTGGCCTGGCAGGCCCCCGGGTATGGTTCGCTGATCACCGCCCGCATACTGACCGGCCTCGCCCACGGCGTGTTCTTCTCGATCGGCTCCACCATTGCCACCAGCCTGGTCGCCAAGGACAAGGAAGCCAGCGCCATCGCCATCATGTTCACCGGCCTGACCGTGGCGCTGGTCACCGGCGTGCCGCTGGGCACCTGGATCGGCCAGACCTTCGGCTGGCGCGCGACCTTCCTGGTGGTCTCGGCGCTCGGCCTGCTCGCCCTGATCGGCAGCGCCCTGCTGATTCCTGCCAACCTCAAGCGCTCGGCTCCGGCGACGCTGGGCCAGCAACTCAAGGTACTGACCCATCCGCGACTGCTGCTGGTCTACGCCATCACCATCCTGGGCTACGGCGGCACCTTCACCGCCTTCACCTTCCTCGCCCCGATCCTCGAGCAGACCACCGGCTTCGCGCCGTCCATGGTCAGCCTGATCATGCTGGTCTACGGCGCCTCGGTGGCCATCGGCAACCTTTATGGCGGCAGGCTGGCCGACCGTCTCGGCCCCATCCCCGCCCTGACCCTGATCTTTGCCGGACTCGTCGCCATCCTGCTGGTGCTCAGCGTCAGCGCCGTCCACCCGATTGCGGTAGTGCTGACGATCCTGGTGTGGGGCGCCTTCGCCTTCGGTAACGTGCCGGGGCTGCAGGTCTACGTGGTCAAGCTGGCCGAGCGCTATGTGCCCGAAGCGGTGGACGTGGCCTCAGGGCTCAATATCGCTGCCTTCAATATCGGCATCGCGCTGGGCTCGGTGGTCGGAGGCCAGGTGGTCACGCACCTCGCGCTGACCGACACCGCCTGGATCGGCGCCATCATCGTGCTGGCGGCGCTGGTGCTGACCCGGCTGTCCGGCAGGCTCGATCAGCGTCGCGCCGCTCGCCTGGCCAGCGCCTGAAGCCCGCGACCCGCGACCCGCGTCCCGCGACAGCCACCGAGCGAACGGGAGAGCCTCGTGGCTGTCGCATCATTGCTTCGCCTGCTAAATTTTTTTGACGAACCCTTGAAGTCGCAAGGGTCTCCCCGCATGTCATTAACGACACATCGAAGCACGTATCGGCAAAACACCGGCCTGCCGGTGACAAAGGAATCCAGGGTCCCGCTGTGCGGGCCTCGCCACGACAATGGAGCCAAGATGTCTCAGCCTATCCCCAACCCCGGTCTCGGTACCTTTCGCCTGACGGGCGACACCCTGCGTCACGCGGTCACCACCGCGCTGAAGCTCGGCTATCGGCATATCGATACCGCCCAGTTCTACGGCAACGAAGCCGAGGTCGGCTCCGCCATCGAAGCGAGTTCGGTCCCCCGCGACGAGATCTTCCTGACCACCAAGGTGTGGTGGGATCGTCTGGATCCGGTATCGCTCAAGGCAAGCGTCGAGGAGAGCCTGTCCAAGCTGGGCACCGGCTACGTCGACCTGCTGCTGATTCACTGGCCGTCGCCGGATGATGAAGTCCCCATGCGCGACTACCTGACCGCCCTCAAGGAAGTGAAGGACGCCGGCAAGGCGCGCCACATTGGGGTGTCCAACTTCACCAAGGCGCACATCGATCAGGCGGTGGATATCCTCGGCAAGGGTGAGATCCTGACCAACCAGATCGAGGTCCACCCCTTCCTGCAGAACCGCGAACTGATCGCCCACTGCGAACGCCACGGCATCATCCCCACCGCCTTCATGCCGCTGGCCGTGGGCAAGGTGCTCGAGGACGAGACGCTGAAGACCATCGCCGAGAAGCATGGCGCCAATCCGGCCCAGGTCGCCATCGCCTGGCTCAACCAGCTCGGCATCCCGACCTTCCCCTCCTCGACCAAGGAGCAGAACCTCAAGAGCAATCTCGAGGCGCTGAAGCTCGAGCTGTCCCAGGAGGACATGGACGCCATCGCCAAGCTGGATCGGGGCGAGCGCGTCGCCAGCCCCGATTTCGCACCGAAGTGGGATCAGTAGACCGGCAGACCGACGCTGCCATCGCTGATCTCTTGATGGGCTGATCGTCGATCAGACCTGCCCCAAGGCGCCACCTGAGGTTACTACCGCAGGTGGCGCCTTTTTTCGCTTCTTGCGTCAGGTGTCTTGGCACACGGTCTGACAATCTAGGCATCACCTGGCCCACCTCATGGTGAGCCGAGCAAATGTTTCCGATAGTGAAGTCACGGGTCGACCACGGGGTCACTCGTTTATCGTCTTCACGGGAGCACGCGCATCATGGCCGATACTCTTATCAAGATCGATCTGCACCAATCCCCCTACGACAACGCCCAGGTACACAACCGCTGGCATCCGGACATACCCATGGCCGCCATGGTCAAGCCTGGCGACGACTTCATCATCGAGTGTCACGACTGGACCGGAGGGCAGATCCACAACGACGACAGCGCCGAGGACGTGCGCGACGTGGACCTTTCCCAAGTGCACTTTCTGTCGGGTCCGGTGGGCGTCGAAGGGGCCGAGCCCGGCGACCTGCTGGTGGTCGACATCCTCGACATCGGTGCCTTTGGCGACAGCCAGTGGGGCTTCAACGGCTTCTTCTCCAAGCAGAACGGCGGCGGTTTCCTGACCGAGCACTTCCCCCAGGCCCAGAAGTCGATCTGGGACTTCAACGGCATGATGACCTCTTCCCGTCATATTCCTGGCGTCGAGTTCGCCGGTCTCATCCATCCCGGCCTGATCGGCACCCTGCCGTCCCGGCCCCTGCTCGAGGAGTGGAACCGACGCGAGAAGACGCTCTACGACAGCGACCCTGACCGTGTGCCGGGCCTGGTCAACCTGCCCTACGCCGACACCGCCCATATGGGAAAGCTAAACGGTGATGCCCGCGACCGTGCCGCCGCCGAGGGTGCCCGCACGGTGCCGCCACGCGAGCACGGCGGCAACTGCGATATCAAGGACCTGTCTCGCGGCTCGACGGTGTACTTCCCTGTCTACGTCAAGGATGCGGGTCTGTCGGTGGGCGATTTGCACTTCAGCCAGGGTGATGGAGAGATCACCTTCTGCGGCGCCATCGAGATGGCCGGCTGGATCCACCTGAGGGTCAAGCTGATCAAGGACGGCATGGCCAAGTACGGCATCAGGAATCCCATCTTCAAGCCGTCGAAGATCGCTCCGCGCTACGACGACTACCTGATCTTCGAGGGAATCTCCGTCGACGAGCAGGGCAAGCAGCACTACCTCGACGTTCACATCGCCTACCGTCAGGCCTGCCTCAACGCGATCGAGTACCTGACCAAGTTCGGCTATAGCCGCTCCCAGGCCTATTCGCTGCTCGGCTGCGCGCCGGCCCAGGGTCACATCAGCGGCGTGGTGGACGTGCCCAATGCCTGCGCCACGCTCTGGCTACCCACGGATATCTTCGACTTCGACATCAAGCCCGGTGCCGATGGCCCGACGAAGCAGGTCGACGGCAAGGACCTGCCGCTGGCGCCCGACAAGGCTTCGGACCAGACATCGGACAAGGACCATTGAGGAGGAGCTGACAGATGCCCGTCTACGACTACAAGTGCCCTGAGCACGGTCTGTTTCATGAACTGGTCGCGATGGATGCCAGCGGCGATACCCAGCCCTGCCCAGAGTGCGGCGACCTGGCACCAAGGGTGTTGCTGGTGTCACCGGGGCTGCTCGACATGGCGCCAGAGCGTCGCCAGGCCATGGACAGAAATGAACGCGCGGCCCATGAGCCCCGCCACGGCAACCACGCAAGCGAGCAGGACGGCGGCTGCCGGCATCGACCGCGCGACAAGCCCAGGCTGTTCTACACCGCCGACGGTCACAAGACCTTTCCGTCTGCGCGCCCCTGGATGATCAGCCACTGATCCTTGATGTGCCGGCGGCAATGGAGGCGGTCACTGGATAAACCCATCCCGCCTCCCCTCTCGCCGGGCGGCCGCGCCACCGCCCCCTTGGCGCTGTCTTCACTCCTTTGGCGTGGCGCTGTCTTCACTCCTTGGCGCCTGGTACCTCTGGTGTAGCGTCGTCCTCGGGTGCTGCCAGCGGCTTGATCGTCCAGCCGGTGTAGCCGTAGAGCACGGTGACCAGCGGCGACAACCAGCAGAAGAAGTTGAACGGCAGATAGGCAATCGTCGCGACTCCCAGCGTCGCCGCCTGGTAGGCGCCGCCGGAGTTCCAGGGCACCAGATTGGCGGTGACGGTGGCCGAATCCTCCACCGCCCGGGACAGGTTCTCCGGCGCCAGTCCCCGCTCTCGGTAGGCCTCGGCGTAGGTGCGTGCGCCCATGACGATGGCCATGTACTGATCGCACAGCACCACATTGGCGCCGATCGACGTCAGCACCGTGGACAGGATCAGCGAGCCCCGGGTCCTTGCCGCCTTCAGAATGGTCTCGGCGATGGTCCTGAGCTGCTGGGTGCGCTCCATGACCCCGCCGAACATCATCGCCACGATGACCAGACTGATGGTGTAGAACATCGAGTTCAGGCCGCCGCGGCTAAGCAGGCTGTCCACCGCCTCGACACCGGTATCGGAGGTCACGCCACCAAAGGCCACCTGCATCAGTTCGGCGTAGCCGGCCCCCTGCATGCCCAGCGCACAGAGACCACCGGCGATGACCCCCAGGGTGATGCCAGGTATCGCCGGCAGCCGCTTGTAGGACACGAACAGCACCAGCAAGGGCGGCAGCAGCAGCACCGGGTTGATGACGTAGTGCGCCGCCAGGGTCTGTTGCATCACCTCGACCCGCTCGAGCCCGCCGGACGTGCCCGAGTAGTAAAGGCTCAGCGCCATCTCGATCACCAGGGTCAGGCCAATGCTGACCCCGGTGGTGTAGGACATGTGCTTGATATGGGAGAACAGGTCGGTACCGGCCATGGCCGGTGCCAGGTTGGTGGTATCCGACAGAGGCGACATCTTGTCGCCGAAGTAGGCCCCGGACAGCACCGCCCCGGCCACCAGCGGCAGCGGAATCCCCAGCGAGCCGCCGATCCCCATCAGCGCCACCCCCAGGGTGCCGGAGGTGCCCCAGCTCGACCCGGTCGCCAGCGACGAGATGGCGCAGATGACCACCGCCGCCGGCAGGAAGATCGTCGGCGACAGCAGCTTGAGGCCATAGGAAATCAGCGTCGGCACCACCCCGGCCTGAATCCACACCCCGATCAGTACCCCCACCACCATCAGGATGATCAGCGCCGGCAGGGCGTTGTGGATGCCTCGCACCATGCCTTCCTGAATATCGTCCCAGCGGTAGCCGCAGCGCAGCGCCACCAGACTTGCCACGATCACCCCCAGCAACATGGGAATCTGCGGGTCGAGACCGTAGACGACGATGGACACGCCGATGCCGACCACCAGGGCGATCAGCGATATCAGCGCCTCCGTCAGGGTCGGAGGGCGCTGCACAGGGGAAAAGAGGCGGTGGATCAAAAGGGGCACTCCTGAGCAGGGTCGGTCGCCGACAGAGCCGGAGAGAATCTGCGAGCCCTGGCCACTGCTCGAGCGCTCCCCCCGACGATTCAGGAAAGCTAGGCGGCGATTCACAACGCTGCCATCAAAGCGTCATCAATCGTTTCAATTCAGCAAAGTCGCTAGCGTATGTCGGCGCCCTATAACGTCAATGTCCAACCGACTAGGGGTCATGAAGCCTCCCCCACACCGCCAGCCCCTTTTGTCCCTACCTGGATGTCCCCCGCTCCGCCTCGGCCAGAAAGTCCTCGACGTTGCCTTGAAAGCCCTTCAGATGGGCCTTGATACGCTCGTCCGGCCAGTCCCACCAGGCCAGGCGTTCGAGCCGTTCGGCGATGGAAGGATCATCGAAGCGTGGCCTGAGCACCCGGGCGGGGTTGCCCACCACGATGTGGTAGGCCGGCACGTCTCTGGTCACCACGCTGCCGGCGCCGACGATGGCGCCATGACCGATGGTCACGCCGGGCAGCACGATGGCGCCATGGCCGATCCAGACGTCGTGGCCGATATCCACCCGATCCGCCTCGCGCCAGGCAAATACCTCGCCGTCGAGGGCCTCGTCACTGAAGCCGAACTTGCCGGGGCGGTAGCTGAAGTGGTGCAGGGTCGGCCTCCACCAGGGGTGGTTGCTCGGATTGATGCGCACGCTGGCAGCGATGGAGGTGAACTTGCCGACGGTGGCGAACATGACGTCGCCGTCACGCTCGATATAGCTGTAGTCGCCGAGACTGACATGGTTGAACACGCAGCGACTGCCGACCTCGGTGAAGCGCCCAAGCTCAGTGTGGTGCAGGCGAGCATCGGTAGCGACGTTGGGCCGCTCGGAAAGACGCGGGGACGTCGGCTGGTCCAGCGCGCTGGATGAGTCGCTGGGCGAGTCACTGGGCGAGTCACTGGGCGAGTCACTGGGCGATTCACAAGATAAGGAGCCGTCAGACACAGACGGCGTGGGGATATCGGACATGATCAGGGGTGCTCTCGCAGATAAGTCAGCATGAAGGAAGCCAAGGCCGCGCCTAGCCTGGGCTTAAGTACGAAAAGCCGGCGAGCGATGGTTAGACAAGGCAAAAATCGGTGAGACAGCGCAGTTTACGAGGCGTAAATGAGCACTTTGACCGGACTGTCGCACCAGCCGATTTTTAATGCCGTATTACCGAGCGCAGGCACTTTTCCTGCAAGCCCTAGCAGACGGCGTCCAGGCGATCCCAGTCCTCCAACGTCTCGCCGTCCCGGGCGATGCGCACCTTAGGCGGCAAGGGGATCGGCTGGTCCAGGCGCTCGGCGTCCAGTTCATGGCTGATGTGGGTGAGATAGGCCCGGGGCGGGTCGAGCCGGGTGATGATCTCCAGCGCCTGGGTGATGCTGTTGTGGTTGCGCGTCTCGAGCTGGCTGGCCGGGTGGCAGGCGTCGAGCACGACGACGTCGGCGTCCCACTGGCGCAGAAAACGCTCGGTGGCGCCGGGCAGACCCTGGGTGTCGGTCAGGTAAGCCAGACGGGTGCCGCCATCATCCAGGCAGTAACCGAGGGTCGGCTTGCTGTGATTGAGCGGCACCGGGGTCACCGTCAGCCCGTCGAAGTCCAGCGACTTGAACGGCTTGAGCCCCGGCTGGAAGTCGAGGATGCCGCTGTTGCGATAGAGATCGGCGCAGCCGTTGGGATCCTTGGGGCCGTAGACCGGGATCGACGTGCCGGTCCCCCAGCGCAGGTGAAACAGCCCCTGCACGTGGTCGGCGTGATAGTGGGTGACGAAGAAGGCGGCGGGACGCTCCAGCTCGCAGCTATGGGCCAGGTCCATGCGCCCGGCGTCGAGCAGGTAGCGCCGGCCGTCCACGCTCAGCTCGGCGCAGCAGGGGCCACGCTGATGGCTGGTGAACACCCTGGCCCGAGTGCAGGCGCGGCAGTCGCAGCCGAAGCGAGGCACCTGGGCGCTGTCTCCGGTGCCGTTGAAGCGAAACTCCATGGAAGTCTCCGAGCTGAAGCAAGGGGCACAAGCCGCTTGCGCTGATGAGGTGGTACGCACTGCCGCTGTAGTCGGCGATCGACACAAGGCCGGCGCCGACAGGCTCGACGCCGGCTCCGTCAGTGGCGGGAGGCGATGATCGCCTCCAGCGCCCGGACGCTCTCGTCCAGGCTGCCACCGTTGTCGACGCGATCCAGCGCCGGATGGCAGCGCTCGAGTTCGGCCTCCACCTCGGCGTGGCGCGCAAGGCGCGCCTCGATCTGATCGTCGCTCTCGCGCCCGCGCCTGGCGAGCCGCTCACGCAGCACCTCGGGCGGGGCGGTCACCACCACCGGCGTGAGGCGCTCGCCGAAGCGCGCACGGGCGGCCGCCAGCTCGCGACGACTGCCGTTGAGCAGCACCGTGGCCCCCGCCGTGAGCCAGGCCTCCACCTCGATGCCGACGCCGTAGTGAAGCCCGTGGGCGACCCAGTGAAGGCAGAACAGGCCGCGTGCCCGCCGGGCCTCGAACTCGGCCGGCGACAGCGCCACCGAGTCCTCGCCGACGCCGCTTGGCCGGGTGATGTAGCGGTGCGCCACCAGCAGGTCCGGGCGCCGCTTTCGCACGGCGTCGAGCAGGCTGTCCTTGCCCACGCCGCTGGCGCCGATCAGGTAGACCAGCATCAGTGCACCTGCCTGCCCGCGCACCACACGCGCTGGACCAGCGGATGGCCATCGACCTCGCGCACCCGCACCAGATCGGCGCGCAGTCCCTGAGCGATGCGTCCGCGATCATCAAGGCCCACGGCCTCGGCCGGCCTACGCGAGGCCGTGGCCACCGCGCGGGGCAGGTCGTAGCCGTCCTCCATGGCGGCGATACGGAAGACCGCATCGAGCAGCGCCGCTGGATAGTAGTCGGAGGACAGGATGTCGAGCACGCCCAGGCGCACCAGCTCGGCCGCGGCGATATTGCCGGAGTGGGAGCCGCCGCGGACCACGTTGGGGGCGCCCATCATCACCGCCATGCCGTGACGATGGGAGGCCTCGGCGGCCTCCCGGGTGGTGGGGAACTCCGCTACCCGGGTGCCGTACTCGAGGCTTTCCGCCACATGGGCGACGGTGGCGTCGTCATGGCTGGCCAGGGCCAGGCCGCGCTCGCTGCACAGCTCGGCGATGGCGCGACGGTGGGCGCTGGAATAGGCGGCGCTGTTGGCCAGCTGCTTCTCGATAAAGGCCTCGAGGCTGGCATCGTCCAGGCCGTACTTGCCCTGGTAGTAGACCCGGTAGGCGTCAAGGCTGGCGAACTGGCGCTGGCCCGGCGAGTGATCCATCAGCGACACCAGCCCCAGCAGCGGCGAGTCCATGAAGCTCTTGAAACGCGCCAGAGTATCCGGGTGGCACACCTCGCAGCGCAGGTGCAGACGGTGGTCGACCCGGGCCATGCCGTTGTCGTTGATCGCAGCCAGGGACGAGACCATCTCGTCGAGGGCCCCGTGGCGCATGCTCTGCTCGTCGACGTCACCGATCGACACCGCGTCGAACACCGTGGTGATGCCGCTGGCGGCCATCTGGGCGTCGTGGGCCAGCGCCGCCTGGCGGCCCGGCCAGGACACCTTGGGCCTTGGCTGGAAGTACTTTTCCATATTGTCGGTGTGCAGCTCGATCATGCCGGGCATCAGGATATCGCCCTGGCAGTCGATCACCCCCGGCAGCGA
Organism: Halomonas sp. EF61; assembly: GCF_040147045.1. Lineage (NCBI taxonomy): Bacteria > Pseudomonadati > Pseudomonadota > Gammaproteobacteria > Oceanospirillales > Halomonadaceae > Halomonas > Halomonas sp. EF61. The sequence goes on from NZ_JAMSHM010000001.1 coordinate 693,131, forward strand.
CACCGGGCCGCGTTCCAGCGCCTTGATCTCGCCGTCCTTGATCACCAGGCTGCCGTGCACCACCTCGTCGTCGAGCACCAGCCTGGCGTTGGTCAGAATCTGATCCTGGTTCATGAAAGGGACTCCCCGGAGTCGGTCTGACGGAATGAGGTCTGGTCGGAAGCGGTGCGGTCAGCGTCGGTGCCACCAAGCAGCATATGCCCTTCCAGCTCCAGCAGGCGATCGGCGACCCGCTCGCGCACCTCCTCGTCGTGGAAGATGCCGAGCATGGCGGTGCCACGGGCCTTGGCCTCCTCGATCAACTGCACCACCACCTCGCGGTTGGCGGCGTCCAGCGACGCCGTGGGCTCGTCGAGCAGCAACAGCGGGTGCTCGGCGATAAAGCCACGGGCGATATTGACCCGCTGCTGCTCACCGCCGGAGAAGGTGCCCGGCGCCAGCTCCCACAGTCGCTCGGGCAGGTTGAGCCGCGCCAGCAGGGCCTCGGCACGGGCGCGGGCCTCGGACACGTCGCAGCCCCGGGCCAGCAGCGGCTCCATCACCACCTCCCGGGCCGAGACCCGGGGCACCACCCGCAGAAACTGGCTGACGTAGCCGATCACGTCGCGCCGCAGCAGGTGCCAGGCGTGGGCCGGCAGCGCCGACAGCTCGAGTTCGCCATCCTCGAAGTGCAGCGTCAGCTGCCCGCCGCTGACCCGGTAGTTGCCGTTGACCATCTTCAACAGGGTGCTCTTGCCGATGCCGCTGCGCCCGGCCAGCACCAGGCACTCGCCCGGCGACAGGGACAGATCGAGACCGCGCATCACCGGCAGCGCCTGGCCGCCCTGGGCGTGCAGCACGAAGGTCTTGTCGAGCCGCCGGGCGGTAAGAAAGGGGGACGTCATCTTGGACTCCTGAGCAAGCGAATTCATGGCGTCAGCACCGAGGACACCAACAGCTGGGTGTAGGGATGCTGCGGATCATCGAGGATCTGATCGGTCAGCCCGGCCTCCACCACCCTGCCCCGGCGCATCACCATCAGGCGGTGGGCCAGCAGCCTGGCCACTGCCAGGTCGTGGGTGACCAGGATCACCGACAGGCCGAGCTCCCGGGTCAGGGTGCGCAGCATGTCCAGAAGCCGCGCCTGGACCGAGACGTCGAGGCCGCCGGTGGGCTCGTCCATGAACACCAGCCTGGGCTGGGTCACCAGGGTGCGGGCGATCTGCAGGCGCTGCTGCATGCCACCGGAAAAGGTCTGGGGGGCGTCGTCGATGCGCGCCGGGTCGAGCTCGACCCGGCCCATCCAGTCCTGGCCGGCGGCGCGCAGTTCGCCATAGTGACGCTGGCCCAGCGCCATCAGCCGCTCGCCGACGTTGGCCCCGGCGGAAACGCCCAGGCGCAGGCCATCCCGGGGGTTCTGGTGGACCAGGCCCCACTCCATGCGCAGCAGGGCGCGGCGGCGTGCCTCGCTGATGGCGTAGAGGTCGAGCGTTTCGTCCTTGCCGGGGCTGCCGCCGACCGAGCCGGCCTCCCCGGCGTGATAGACCACCTGACCGCGATCCGGCGCCTCGAGCCCGGAGAGCACCCGCAACAGGGTCGACTTGCCCGAGCCGGACTCGCCGACGATGCCCAGCACCTCGCCCTGGTGCAGGGTGAAGTCGATCTCCTCGCAGCCCTTGCCGGGGCCGTACAGGCGCTGGATGGCGCGGGCCTCGAGCAGGGCGGGACGTTCAAGCTGTGGGCGCTTCATGCCTTCTCCTCGCTGCGGGAGTTGCAGTAGTCGGTATCCGAGCACACGAACATGCGTGCGCCCTGATCATCGATGATGACCTCGTCCAGGTAGCTGTCGGTGGCCCCGCAGATGGCGCAGGGCTCGTCCCAGGCCTGGATCTCGAAGGGGTGGTCCTCGAAGTCGAGGCTCTCCACCCGGGTATGTGGCGGAATCGCGTAGAGGCGCTTCTCGCGGCCGGCGCCGAACAGCATCAGCGCCTCGCTCATGTGCAGCTTGGGGTTGTCGAACTTGGGAATCGGCGAGGGGTCCATCACGTAGCGCCCGTCGACCTTCACCGGGTAGGCGTAGGTGGTGGCGATATGGCCGTGGCGGGCGATGTCCTCGTAGAGCTTGACGTGCATCACCCCGTACTCCTCAAGCGCGTGCATGACCCGGGTCTCCTCCTCGCTGGGCTCGATAAAGCGCAGCGGCTCGGGGATCGGCACCTGGAAGATCAGGATCTGGTCGGCGCGCAGGGTCTTCTCGGGAATCCGGTGACGGGTCTGGATCACGCTGGCCTCTGCCGTGGCGGTGGTGGTCTCGACCCCGGCGACGCGCTCGAAGAAGGCGCGGATGCTGACCGCGTTGGTGGTGTCGTCGGCGCCCTGGTCGATCACCTTGAGGGTGTCGTCGGCGCCCAGCACGCTGGCGGTCAGCTGCATGCCCCCGGTGCCCCAGCCGTAGGGCATCGGCATCTCGCGCCCGCCGAAGGGCACCTGGTAGCCGGGGATCGCCACCGCCTTGAGCAGGGCGCGACGGATCATGCGCTTGGTCTGCTCGTCCAGGTAGGCGAAGTTGTAGCCGCTGTCGATGGCGGTGTTCATCGGACGTTCTCCTGGACGTTCTTGGCCTGGGCCTTTTCGGGATCGGCCTTGTCGCCATCGCCTGGTGCAGGACGTGCGCTGGCGGCTTGGGTGTCGGACACGGCCTCGGCCGTGGCGGCGGTACGCTCGGCGTGCTCACGACGCAGGCGGCGAATCAGCTCAAGCTCCGACTGGAAGTCGACGTAGTGCGGCAGCTTCAGGTGCGAGACAAAGCCCGAGGCCTCGACGCTGTCGGCGTGGGCCAGCACGAACTCGGCCTGCTGGGCCGGGCTCTGGATCGGCTCGCCAAGCTCCTCGGCGCGCAGGGCGCGGTCGACCAGCGCCATGGCCATGGTCTTGCGCTCGTTGCGGCCGAAGGCCAGGCCGTAGCCACGGGTGAACTGGGGGGCGGTGTCACCGCTGCCGGCGAACTGGTTGATCATCTGGCACTCGCTCATGGCGATCTCGCCGACGCACACCGGCCCATCGAAGCCCTCGACCTCGATCTCGACCTCCACCGCCCCCTGGCGAATCTCGCCGGCGAAGGGGTGGTTGCGCCCGTAGCCCCGCTGGGTCGAATAGCCCAGCGCCAGCAGGTAGCCCTCGTCGCCACGCGCCAGCATCTGCAGCCGGGTGGCGCGATCCACCGGAAAGTCGGGGGGATCGCGGGTGATGTCGTAGGGCTCGCTGCCGTCGTCCTCTTCCCGCTCGATCAGGCCTTCATGGTTGAGACAGTCGAGTATCTGGGGGCAGGCCTCGAGACCTTCCTCGGCCCCCTGCGGCCCCGGTGTAGCGTCCTCGGTCTCCACGCCGGCCAGCAGCATGAAGTCGAGCAGCCGGTGGGTGTAGTCGTAGGTCGGGCCCAGCACCTGGCCGCCGGGCACGTCCTTGAAGGTGGCGCTGATGCGACGCTCGATGCGCATCGCGCCGGTATCCACCGGCAGGGTCTCGGCCAGCCTCGGCAAGGTGGTGCGATAGGCGCGCAGCAGAAACACCGCCTCGACGGTGTCGCCGCTGGCCTGCTTGAGCGCCAGGGCGGCGAGCTCGGGATCGTACAGCGAGGCCTCGGCCATCACCCGGTCCACCGCCAGCCCCAGCTGCTGCTGGACCTGGGACACCTCGAGTTCGCGCTGGTCGCGCGCTCCACGACGACGATCGGCCATCCAGCGATGGGCGTTGGCGATGGCCTTCTCGCCTCCTTTCACGGCGACATACATCAGGCGGTCTCCTCTTGATGTTCGGCGTCATCGGTGGCGGCCAATCCAGGTCCGGCCAGGCGGGTGCTGCGGGCGATAGCAGTGAGTCGCATCCCGCTGCTGATAAAGGCGTCCAGTCCCCGGGGGAAGTGGGCACGATTGGCGGCGAGCACACGCATCAACGGCAGCGCGCGCTCGGCGTTACCCAGCGCAAGGCCGCGCTGACCGGGTACCCCGGGACCGGATAACCACCAGTCCTCGCCCTGGGCAAGCGCCTCGACCATCACGATCAGGGTGGTGCTGCGATCGGGCCAGGCGTCCGAGCCCAGCGCGAAGCCGTCTTCGCGGGACAGGGTGTCAGGGGTCACCAGGGCGAAGTCGGCCTGGGCCGGGTCGTCGGTCAGTCGCGCCCCGGTGTGGAAGGCCAGGGCGGCGGCGAGGTTGGCGCCAGCCAGCCCCTGGTCCACCCACACCCGGGTATCGAGGTCGCACAGCGCCAGCAGCGCGCCCCAGGCGGCGGGCGAGATCGCCGCGCCGGTCGGCAGCTCCGGCAAGACAAGCTCGGTCAGGGTGCCGGGCTCGGACATGGCGCCGAGCAGCTGACGAAACAGCCGCTGGCTGTCGTGAACGGGATCGGCGAGTCCCGGCCAGTCGTGGGGCCGGACGGCCTCGGAGGTCTGCTGGGTCATGTTCATTCGCCCCTTACCATGGTGAAGAAGTCGACGCGGGTGGCGGCGGCGGTCTGCGAGGCCTGGTTGCGCTGCTCATCGAGTGCCTGCTCGAGCGGTGCCATCAGTTCGCTGTCGATACGCCTGGCCCAGTGGTCGTGGTGGGCACAGGCGTCGACCAGGGCGATCAACTCGGCGTGGGCCTTGTCGCGACCACGCACCCAGCCATGGCCAAGGGTGCCGTCATCGAGGGCGACGCTTGCCCGGGTCAGGGTCATCTCGCCCAGGTTGAAGGCCGATCCACTGCCGCCCATGCGGCCACGGACCATCGCCATGCCGGTCTCGGGGCCACGCACGCAGCGGTGGCTCGCCTGGATGCCCAGGGACTGCCAGCCTTGCGCAAGACGGTCGAAAGGAGTCAACGCGAGCAGGCGATGACGTTGCGTCGGGGTCATGGTCGGGGTCATGAGAAGCCCTCGTCGTCGTGGGACTGCGGACGCTCGTCCGCGGGAAAGTCGAAGTGATAGGCCAGCCGATCGGCCCGTGCCCGACTGACGGAGATCTCCACCAGTCGACCATCGGCGTCGACGTTGTCACTGGTCAGCACCACCAGCGGCGCCAGGCGGGCGCACTGCAGCATGCGGCTGTCGTCGGCGTCGGCCTGGACCGCTTCCAGGCGCACCCGGGAGCGCCTCAGTCGCAGCCCGTAGTGCTGGTCCAGCAGCGCCCGGGTCGAACCACCGCGATAGCGATCTAGCCAGCCCGGCACCCGTTCGGGGTCGAACCAGTGGCGCAGCCGCAACAGCGGGGCCCGGTCGACGTGGCGCATGGTGTCGACACACAGAAGGCTCTCGCCCGGCCCACGCGCAAAGCGCTGGGCGATGGCCTCCGGCGGTACCGCCAGGCCCTGGGTCAGGCAGCAGGTCTCGGTGGCCAGGCCCAGTTCCGCCAGGTTGTGGGTGACCTTGCTGGCGGCGTTGACCGCATAGTCCAGGCGGCGGTCCACCACCTGGGTGCCACGGCCCTGGTGACGGGTCACCATGCCGGCGGCCACCAGTTCGTCCAGCGCCCGGCGTACGGTGTGGCGGTTGACACCGAAACGTCTGGACAGCGCCGCTTCGCTGGGCAGCAGCTCGCCGGGTGAGTACTGCGCCCGGACTTCGCGCGAGAGGACATCGGCCAACTGGCGATAGCGCGGCGGGCTGCCTGCCTCGGTCACTTGTCTAGACATCTTCGCTCCAAAAAAAGAAGGTATCGGGTGGTGGCCGAAGCCACCGGCAGACCAGCCGTCCCTGGCCTGCTGTGTCAGGTCTGCTGTCTCGGCTCTGCTGTGTCAGCCTAGATGAAGCGCTTGCGTACGAACTGCGAGGCCATGTCCAGCGCCGTCACGGCGATGATGATCACGAGCATGATGGTGGCCGTCTCGGCGTACTGGAATCCGCGCATGGTCTCCCACAACGCCACCCCGATACCGCCGCCACCGACCATGCCGAGCACCGTGGCCGAGCGGATATTGGACTCGAAGCGATACAGGCTCACCGAGATCCACAGCGGCAGCACCTGGGGAATCAGACCGAACACGATCTCCTCGATGCGCCCTGCTCCGGTGACCCGAATGCCTTCCATGGGCCCGGCCTCGGCGGCTTCCACCGCTTCGGAAAACAGCTTGGCCAGCACCCCGGTGGTGTGGATGAACAGCGCCAGGGTCCCGGCGAAGGGTCCAAGCCCCACCGCCACCACGAACAGCATGGCGAACACCAGCTCGTTGATGGCGCGGGTGGCGTCCATCAGTCGGCGCACCGGCTGGTAGACCCACCAGGGCACCAGATTCTCGGAACACAGAAGGCTCGCCGGAATGGCGACCAGGATGGCCAGCAGGGTGCCCCAGATGGCGATCTGGATGGTCACCAGCATCTGCTCGATGTAGTGGCCGAGGTTGCCGAAGGCCGGGGGAAAGAAGTCGCCGGCCAGGGTCGCCATATTGTCGGCGTTGGTCACCAGCAGGCTCGGGCGCATCTCGACGCCCTGCCAGGACCAGGCCAGCACCGCCAGGCCGACGCCCCACAGCGCCAGGGTGGTCCAGCTACGCTTGGGCGGCAGGCTGATGCCGGAAAGTTGTGTCTGGGTGGTCATGCGTTTTCCTGGGGAACTTGAGAAAGCGGTGACAGCGTGAGCGGTCCAGGCCGCGCCGGGCCTTCGTCCCGGCGCGGCCTAGCGTCACATCAGCCGGCGTTGGCGGCAGCGTCCTCGGGCATCGCCTCGGCGGCCTGCACTTCCTTCATGCGCGCGTCGAGATCGTCGAGCTGGCTGTCGATCTCGGCCAGTCGGGCCTCGCGATCGCCTTCACTCAGGCTTTCGTCCTTGGCCACCTCGGAGCGCTCCTTGAACAGCGCCAGCTGACGGATCGGCAACAGCTGGTCGTTGTCGGAGGCATCGAAGCCAGACCACTGCAGCGGCTCGAGAATCTGCTGCTCTTCGGCGTCATCGCCGTAGTTCAGGAAGAACTCACGCAGCTTTTCCTTGGTGGCGTCGTCTAGGTCGCCGCGCCACACCAGCGGGTCGGACGGGATCAGCGGCGACTTCCAGATCACCCGCAGCTGCTCGGCCTTGTCCGGCGCGGTCACTTCCAGACGCTCCATGCCTTCGGTATTGAAGGTGGCCACGTCGACCTGCTGATTGGCCACCGCCAGGGCGTTGGTCTCGTGGCTGGAGTTCAGGGTGCGCTTGAAGGCTGACGAGGCGTCGACACCGTTCTTGGCGAAGACGTAGTAGCCCGGCACCAGATAGCCGGAGGTGGAGTTGGGATCGCCGTTGCCGAACACCAGCTCGGAGGCGTTGGCCAGGACGTCATCGACGCTTTCGATGTCGCTGTCCTTGTGGGTGATCATCAGACTCCAGTAGCCCGGGGCTCCGTTGGCCGCCACGGTCTGGGCGAAGATCTCGCCGTCGGCACGATCGACGGCTTCCATGGCCGACTTGTTGCCGTACCAGGCCAGGTCGATCTGATCAAAGCGCATGGCCTGGATCACCGCGGCGTAGTCGGTGGCGAAGAAGGGCTCGACCTCCATGCCGATCTGCTCGGACATATCGGCCAGGAACGGGTCCCACAGCGGCGCCAGATTCTGGCTGGCCTCGGTGGAGATGATGCCGAACTTGAGGGTCTCGGTCTCGGCGGCGGCCAGCTGGGCACTGGCGGCAAGGCCAATACCGGCGATCAGCGGCAGCGACAGGCGACGAAAGGATGCGAGAGACATGGGATTCTCCTGAAGGTTATCGGTCGTTGTGGGAACAGGTGTCGCAGGATGTGGTGGCTCAGCTATGGACGACCTGCGCCGACACAGCCGTCTGGGCCTGGGTGTAGCTCGGCTCACGCAGCGGTGACGGCAGGTCGGGTTGACTGCCGGCACGCAGCTCGTCGAGGCCGGCGTTCTCGTACAGGGTCTTGAGGCGTGCGTCGGTCAGCTCGGAGGTCTTGCCGTCGAAGTACAGGCGCCCATCCTTGAGCGCGATGGCCCGGTGGCAGTAGCGCCGGGCGATATCGACCTGATGCAGGGTGATGACCACGGTGCGGCCATCCTCGGCGTGAATCCGCTCGAGGATCTCCATCACCTCCCGGGCGCTGCGCGGGTCCAGCGAGGCGATGGGCTCGTCGGCGAGGATGACGTCGGCGTCCTGCATCAGCACCCGGGCGATGGCCACCCGCTGCTGCTGACCGCCGGAAAGGGTGTTGGCACGCTGGTAGGCCATGCCCTCGAGGCCGACCCGGGCCAGGCACTGAAGGGCCCGTTGGCGTTCCTCGTCGCTGAAGCGACCGAGCAGCGCCCGCGCCCGCGGCATGCGCCCGAGCTGGCCGATCAGCACATTGGTCAGCACGCTGAGGCGATTGACCAGGTTGAACTGCTGAAAGATGTAGCCGACCCGGCAGCGCTGGCCACGGCTGGCCCGGCGAAGGCGACCGCTGGCCTGGATCTCGCGCCCCAGCAGGCTGACTCGGCCACCGCGATCACGGTTGCAGCAGGTCAGTCCGACCAGATGACGCATCAGGGTGGACTTGCCGGAGCCGGACGGGCCGATCAGCGCAACGATCTCCCCCGGGGTGATCTCGAAACTGACATCCTCGAGCACTCGGCTATGGCCGAAGTTCTTGTTGAGTCGCTCGACGATGATGGTGGGAATGGACATGACGCCTCTCCTCTAGGAATGGCGCCAGTCTGGACATCAAAGATGAAGGCCAGTTGTCTAGACAATGTCATTGAGATGACAAATTTCCCTGCACACGGAGCAAGCGCACCGGCATTACCTCGCCAGAGGTATAAAAAACAAGGAGTTGGGGGCGACTGTCATGCGGCGGTCACGTCATTGCCGCCGATTTGTCATACTCAGGCAGGGCGACCTATGGACGAAGACGTCGTCCACTTGGATGAAAAGGAAGATAGGCAAGACGCCCTGGAAAGGGCTGCAAGGAGGCACCTGCAAGCGGCCAATCGCCACGCCCATAGCGCCAGGCGATAAAGGCCATAAACAGGCTTGAAGGGAAAACCAGCGGCTTCGGCGCCAGACTGAATCCGACACATGATCCCACGGAGGCATGTCATGCAGCATCTCAGTCTGGAGCCAGGCGCCCTGGAGGTCAGCGACCTGGCGGGAATGCGTCAGTTCTTCGAGACGACACTGGGCCTTCGGGTGCTGGTCGCCAGCGACACTGGGGTGACCCTTGAATTGGGGGGCGGCGAGAACACCCAGGTGCTGATGTTGCTGGCGAGCCACACCCCGACGCCGCCGAGGACACTGAATCTCGAGGTCGACGCCGCCAGCTTTCCTGCGCTGCGTCGACGCCTGGAAGACTGCGGACACGAGTGCGGCTTTGTACAGAGCTGGGAGGGAGACAACAGCACCTCGCGTCAGTGCGCCTTTCGGGTGGTGCTGTGCCGGATGCCGGAGGGGCACTGGCTGAGGCTTACCGCCATCGATCCGGCCCGCTGCGCCTCATCGACCCGAGAGGTCCGGGCCTGACGCTGTTGGTCAATCGCGCCCCTCGCCTTCTCCTGCTTCTTCGTCGCCCTCGTCTTCTGACAAAAGCCGCTGGCGCCGTTCGTCACGGAACTTCTGCAGGCGGTTGTTGCGGTAACGACGGACTGATAGAGAGTGCTGACTACCAGCGTCAGTCTCGTCCCTCGTCACCCTCGTCATCGCCCTCATCATCACCCAACAGCCGCTGGCGCCGATCGTCACGGAACTTCTGCAGGCGGTTGTTGCGGTAACGACGGGCTATCGCTACTACCAACGCCACCACCAGCATCAGCCCCAGGGTGAGCCCCTGCCACGGGCGCGGGTGCTCCAGGGTGGTGCCGAGCACAAAGATCATCACGAAGCCGAGGGCCTGGCTGCCGATGGCCAGGGCGCGCAAGGGGTCGAAGGTCTTGGGTGGTGACATCACAGATCCTGATCAGAGAGATGGCTCGAAAACCGATGGCCCGGCAGGCGGCTCGGGATGACAGCGCGCATCGGGCGCAGTAGCCTTGCCGGATCGAGCCCACCAAGTGTACCTGCTCGCCTGCGCATTTTCGTGCTTTCGCGTTTCCCCAATGGAGTTCGCCCCATCCATGGATGCCATCGCCATCGGACCGGTGCTAGTGAGCCTGCCGCGTCTCTACGCCCTCGTCGTCACCCTGTTGCTGCTGGCCGCCAGCGCCTTCCTGCTGGGCCTGCCCCGCCGCCGCCACGGTCGCTGGTTCAACGGCCTGATGCTGGCCTGGCTGGTCGGCGCTCGGCTCGGGCACGTGCTGCCGCACTGGGCCGCCTATCAGGACAAATGGCTGGATATCATCAAGCTGTGGCTGCCCGGCTACAGCGGGGTCTGGGGGCTGGTCGCCGCCGCCCTGTGGACCCTGTGGTCACTGCGTGATCGCCTTGGCGCCCTGCTCGGTGCCCTGGGTCTGACGCTGGTCGCCTCGCTTGCCTGGCTGGCGCTGGTCAGCTGGGCGCCGCTGTCGGCAAGTCCGGCGCCGCAACGCGTGCCAGAGCTGACCCTGGAAGACGTCGATGGCGCCCCCATCGAACTGGCCTCGCTGGCAGGCGGCCCCACCGGCAAGCCGCTGATCATCAATCTATGGGCCACCTGGTGCCCGCCTTGCCGGCGCGAGATGCCGTTGCTGGCCGACATCGACCAACGCGACGACGTCACCGTGGTCGTGGCCAATCAGGGCGAGCCGCTGGTTCAGGTCGCGCGCTACCTGGACGAGGCCGGCCTGGACTTTCGCTACCCCCTGCTCGACCCGCGCCAGCAACTGCTGGCCGCGAGTCAATCTCCCGGGCTACCCACAACACTGCTGTTCGACGCCGAAGGGAAGCTGCTCGAGCGCCATGTGGGGGAGCTGACCCTGCCTCTGCTGGACGACTGGCTGGCGCGCTGAAACTTTGCCAACCTGAGCACATACTGCAGGTGAACCGCACCCGCAGTCTCAGGGCCGAGGGGGACACCCCGCCTCGGCCCGCCCAACCTGTCTTTTCCTGCACTGACGTAGCCTGAATCCGCCACCTCACGGCCAAGCTCATCGCTGGCCCGGGCACGGCGGCAAGCGCGGGGGCGTTTCGGGAACGCCTCGATGCGAAGGTTTCAGCCGCCATGCGACATCTGATCACGGGCATGACGATGGCGCTTAAGCCAGACTGAAGATTGCTGTAAGATACCGCGCCCTGTCGGCGGCGGGCCTGGCCCGCGACCACGAACCGTAACGACGCATCTCCCGAGGCATCATGAGCGACTTCTCTCCCGGCCAGCGCTGGATCAGCGACGGCGAGGCCGAACTCGGCCTGGGCACTATCCTGAACTGCGACGCGCGCAGCGTCACCGTGCTCTTCGGCGCCAGCCAGGAAACCCGCACCTACAGTACCCGTCTTGCCCCGTTGACCCGAGTCGCCTTCGGCAGTGGTGATCGCATCCAGTCCGCCGAGGGCTGGCAGATGACGGTGGACGACACCAAGGAAATCGATGGCCTGATCGTCTATATCGGCGAAGACGACAAGGGCGAGCTGTGCGAATTGCCGGAGGCCCGGCTGGCCGACAGCATGCAGTTCGACCAGGCCCGAGATCGTCTGCTGACCGGCCAGGTCGATCGCAACGACTGGTTCGACCTGCGCTTTCGCACCCTGCATCACTACCATCGCATCGAGCAGAACCCGGCGCTGGGTCTGGCCGGCCCACGCATCGATCTGATCCCCCATCAGCTGTACATCGCCGACGAGGTCTCCTCGCGTCAGGCGCCTCGCGTGCTGCTGGCCGATGAAGTCGGCCTCGGCAAGACCATCGAAGCCGGACTGATCCTGCATCGCCTGCTGCTGACCGGGCGGGTCGAGCGCGCGCTGATCCTGGTGCCGGCGAGCCTGACCCACCAGTGGCTGGTGGAATTGCTGCGACGCTTCTCGCTGTCGGTGACCCTGCTCGACGAACAGCAGAGCCAGGCCCACGGTGACACCAATCCCTTCGAGGCCGGCCAGCTGGTGCTGGCAAGCCAGGACTGGCTGTTCGCCAACACCCACCGCCAGCAGCAGGCCGAAGCCTGCGAGTGGGACCTGCTGATCGTCGACGAGGCCCACCACCTGGAGTGGAGCGAGGACGAGGTCGGCCCCGGTTACGCCTGCGTCGAGCGCCTGTCCGGCGCCACCGAGGGCGTGCTGCTGCTGACCGCGACGCCGGAACAGATGGGGCTGGCCAGCCACTTTGCCAGGCTGCGCCTGCTCGATCGCGATCGCTACTCGGACCTGGAGGCCTTCCGCGCCGAAGAGCAGGGCTATGTGGCGGTGGCCGAGGCCATCGACGCCCTGGGCGATGTCGACGGGCCGCTGGATGCCGGCGCCCGGGACACCATCGGCGCGGTCGCCGACGACGGCGACAGCCAGGCGCTGCTGGCGACCCTGTCCAACCCCGAATGCAGCCTGGAACAGCGCCAGCAGGCCAGCGCCCAGCTGCGAGACCAGCTGCTCGACCGCCACGGCACCGGCCGGGTGATGTTCCGCAACAGCCGTCGCCACGTCGGCGGCTTCCCTGAACGTCGCCTGCACGTCGACAAGCTGGAGCTGCCGTCGTCCTATCGCCGAGTGCTGCGTCGCCTGGCGCGGGACGAGGACTACCTCGACGAGCTGCTGATCGAGACCGGCCTCGACCACCCCGAGGTGATGGTCTATCTGGACGGCATGTACAGCGCCCTGACCGAGGATCCGCTCAACGCCGAACCCTGGTGGCAGTTCGACCCCCGGGTGACCTGGCTGCTCGAACGGCTGACCGAGATGGGCGACGACAAGGTCCTGGTGATCGCCCACGACCGCGAGACCGCCCAGGGGCTGTCCGACGGCCTGCGCGTGCTCGGCGGGGTACAGGCGCCGGTGTTCCACGAGGACCTGTCGCTGGTCGAGCGCGACCGTGCCGCCGCCGCCTTCGCCGATGACGAGGACGGCTGCCAGGTGCTGGTGTGTTCCGAGATCGGCTCCGAAGGCCGCAACTTCCAGTTCTGTCGTCATCTGGTGATGTTCGACCTGCCGCTCCACCCGGACCAGCTCGAGCAGCGCATCGGCCGTCTCGATCGCATCGGCCAGCGCCACGCCATCGAGATCCATGTGCCGGTGTTCGAAGGCAGCCCCGGCGAGAAACTGCTGCGCTGGTATCAGGAGGGGATGGACGCCTTCAGTGCGCCGCACGGTATCGGCAATGACCTGTTCGACGCCTTCGGCGACGACCTGGCCGAGAGCCTGCTCGACGACGAGGCCCTGGAAGAAGTCATCGGCGAGACCCGCGCGCTGTTCGACGCCAAGCTGGCGGAACGCGACGCCGGTCGCAATCGCCTGCTGGAGCTCAACGCCTGCCGTCCCGAGCGGGTCGAGTCGGTCAAGCAGGGGATCGTCGAACTCGACGAGGACCGCGCCCTGCCACGCTACCTCGACCAGGCGCTGGACATCTTCGGCGTCGACAGTCGCGAACTTGGCAACGACCTGACCCTGCTGTCACCGGGCTCGCACATGCTCGACGGCCTGCCAGGGCTGGTGAAGGGTGAGGAAGGCTTCACCGTGACCACCTCGCGCTCCCGCGCGCTGGCCCGGGACGACGTCCAGCGGCTGTCCTGGGAACACCCGTTGCTGCGCGAGATGATGGGCCGCATCCTCGACGGCAACATGGGCAACACCGCCCTTGCCCTGCTCAAGCATCCGGCGATCCCTGCCGGCCGGCTGATGGCGGAGCTGGTGTTCCGCACCCATTGTCCGGCACCGAAGCGCCTGCACCTCAATCGCTTCCTGCCGCCCACCGCGGTGCGGGTGCTGCTCGACGAGTCCGGCGCCAACCTCACCGACAAGGTGTCTTTCACCGGTCTGTCGAAGAACCTCAAGAAGGTCAAGAAGGCGGTGGCGCGGGACCTGATCAAGAGTCGTCACGACCAGCTGCGCGACCTGCTCGACAGCGCCGAGGCCGAGGCCCTGCGTGAGCTGCCGACGATTGTCGAGGCCGCCCAGGTGCGCATGCGCCAGACGCTGGACAACGAGCTGACCCGACTCGAGGCCCTGGCACAGCGCAACCCGTCGGTACGCGAGGACGAGATCACCGCCCTGCGCGACGAGCGCCAGGCGCTGGACCAGGCCATCGAAGGCACCCGCCTGCGCCTGGACGCCGTTCGCGTGATCGTGACCATCGACGACGACAGCCGCTAAGGGCGGCCCCGCGCTGCGACCGACAGCGCGGGGCTCCTGCTGTTTGCGAGATGTATCCGGTGCAAGGCCTTGGCGTGAGGTGAGTCGCCTGGGGTATCGACCGGCAGTAGCGAGCGCCGGTGTCGAACAGCGGAACTCGCGCCGTCTTAAAGAATGTCGTCCAGCGCCTTGTCCAGGGTCGGGTAGCGAAAGCTGAAGCCCTCCTCCTCGAAGCGCTGCGGCACCATGCGCGCGCCGGTCAGCAGCAACCGCGACATCTCGCCGAAGGCGGTCTCCAGCACCATCGCCGGCACCGGAAAGGGCGTCGGGCGCTTCAGGTGACGCCCGATCGCTTCGGTGAACTCGCGGTTGGTGACGGGCTCCGGGGCACTGCCGTTGAAGGGCCCGCTCAGGTGCTCCTTCTCGATCAACCACAGGATCATTTCCACCAGATCCTCGCGATGGATCCAGGGCATATACTGATCGCCCTTGCCGAGCCGCCCCCCCAGCCCCAGCTTGAACGGTGGCAGCAGCTTCTTGAGCATGCCGCCGCCTTCATCCAGCACCAGGCCGGTGCGCAGGATCGCCAGGCGCACGCCGAAGTCCTTCACTCCAGCGGCGGCCTGTTCCCAGCGCTTGCACAGGCGGTGGGCAAATTCATCATGGGGCGCTGTCTGCTCGGTTACCGGCGGCGCATCCTCGCCCCCGCCCTGATCGCCGTAGAAGCCCATGGCCGAACCACTGACCAGCACCCTGGGGGCCTTGGCGGTCTGCGACAGCTGTTCGCACAGCATCACCAGTTCCCTGGTGGCGTTGATGCGCGAATCGATAAGTCTTTCCTTCTGGGTGTCACTCCAGCGCTTGTCGGCGATGGGCTCGCCTGCCAGGTTGACCAGCACCCCGGGCGGCGCGTCGACGAAGTCCAGCGCGCTGACCCGTACATCCGCCCCCTCGGGCAGCACCTTCGCCGCCTGCGCCGGTGAGCGGGAGACCACCTGTACGCGGTGACCGGCGTCCACCAGGCGTCGACACAGACGCTGGCCCACAAAGCCACTGCCACCGGTGATCAGTACTCGCATAGCTTGTCCTCTCGCAATACACAACGATCCCTGGCCCCGACCACATACCGTCGACCCTCTCTGACGGCAGCGACCACCGCAACGTGCGACCAGCCTGATTTCAGCCTAGTCGGTTGTGCGCTGGCCGGTCTACGGCTTGTCTGAAAAGTGCCTGCGCTCGGTAATACGGCGTTAAAAATCGGATCAAAATGCTCATTTACACCCCGTAAACTGCGCTTTCTCACCGATTTTTGCCTTGTCTAACCTTCGCTCGTCGACTTTTCGGACAGAGCCTAGGACTTCATTTGACTCAAGTTGTACATCACTTATACGCTACATCCAAGATATTGACACCACAGGCTCGAGGAGGGCTTCCGTCGATGCTGCAGGTCGCCATCATTGGAGCGGGGTTCAGCGGCCTGGCTTGCGCCGGCCAGCTCCGCCGACACGGTCACCGTGCGGTGCTGTTCGACAAGGGCCGAGGACCCGGTGGGCGCGCCAGTTCTCGCCGAGAGGGAGACGAATCCCTCGACCTGGGTGCTCAATACTTCAGCGTGCGTGACGCTGCCTTCGCCGCCGAGGTCGACCGCTGGGAAGCCGCAGGGGTGGCCACGCCCTGGCCGCCCTCCAGCTATCGGGTCGACGCCTCGGGCGCCTGGCATGAGGAAGGCGACGATCAACATCGTTACTGCGGTACTCCGCGCATGAGCGCCATCACCCGCCACCTGGCCGCCCCCCATGAGCTGTTTGCGGCGACTCGCGTCACCCGCTTGACCGATCGCCTGGACGGCTGGTGGCTAGAGGACCCGCAGGGCGACAGCTACGGCCCCTTCGACCGGGTGGTGGTGACCGCGCCGGCGGCCCAGGCCGAACCCCTGCTGCGCCCCCACGACGAGGCGCTGGCGAAGGCCTGTCGTGAGATCCGCATGCTGCCCTGCTGGAGTGCCTGGGTGCGCTTCGACACAGCGCTGACGCTCGAGGGCATCGACGCCGACTGGCCAGTGGTACGCTTTGACCAGGGGCCGCTGCACCTGGCGGTTCGCCAGAATCGCAAGCCCGGACGCGAGCACCAGAGCGAGACGCTTTTGCTGCTGGCCCGGGACGAGTGGAGTCAGTGCCATCTAGAGGACGATGCCGAGGACGTGGCCAGCAGGCTGACGGCAGCCCTGCAGAAGGCCCTCGCAACCAGGTTGCCGACAGGTTCCTCTCTGCCCCAGATCACGGCCAGCGGTGCCCATCGCTGGCGCTACGCCACCGCGGACCTTACGCTGGCGGCGCCCGATCACCGTCTCGGCGAGGATGGCCTGGCACTGGCCGGTGACGGTCTGCGCGGCGGACGTATCGAGGATGCCTGGCTGTCGGGCGTGCACGTCGCCGAGGCCCTGCATCGTACTGCCACCGACGCCTGAAGCGGGCGCCAGTCGCAGGCTTACCCATTTTCAGGTCATCAGGAAACCGAACATGTCATACGCACTGGTACTACTCGCACACGGCTCCAGCGATCCCAACTGGCGGGCGCCCTTCGAGCACTTCCGCGACGCCCTGGCGCCACGCCTTGGCACGCCGATCCGGCTGTCCTACATGGAGCTGTGCGAGCCATCTCTGGAGTCCACCGTGGCCGAACTGAGCGCAGCCGGCGTTACCCGCATCGAGGTGCTGCCGCTGTTCTTCGCCGCCGGTCGTCATCTGCGCAAGGATGTGCCTGCCCAGATCGACACCCTGCGCAGCGAACACCCGGGGCTCGAACTGACGCTGCTGGCGCCGGTAGGAGAACACCCCGTGTTCGTCGAGGCGCTGGCAAGCGCAGTGGCCGACCAGGTCGGCGAGACGCTGTCACCGGCCCCCTGATCAGCCCCCTAGGGCTTGTCTGAAAAGTGCCTACGCTCGGTAATACGGCGTTAAAAATCGGATCAACATGCTCATTTACACCCCGTAAACTGCGCTGTCTCACCGATTTTTGCCTTGTCTAACCTTCGCTCGCCGACTTTTCGGACTAAGCCTAGACGTTCAATCAGCGTGAGCGAAAAGCGGTAAAACTGTTGTACACTTTGTAGCGTCTGTACAGCTACGGAAACGTCGAGTCACCTACGCCATCGACAACTTCCAGGGACAGGGCGCAGCTTGCGCCTTCACAATCGCACCAGGACACGCATCGAGGCCCTCATGAGTCATACGGCGCCCCCCACCGAATCTCCTCTCTACCCCATCCGCGAAGTGTCGCGGCTCACCGGGGTCAATTCGGTGACCCTGCGTGCCTGGGAGAGGCGTTACGGACTGATCGAGCCGCGCCGCACGCCCAAGGGGCATCGCCTCTACGCTCGGGAAGATATCGAGCGGGTCGAACGTATTCTGCAATGGCTCAACCGCGGTGTCCCGGTCAGTCAGGTCAAGGATCTGTTGACCCAGCCCGAGCCCGCCGAGACGGCACCGCCCGCCGCCGGCGACTGGACCTCGCAGCGCCGCCAGATGCTGGGCGCGGTGGATGCCCTCGACATGGATCATCTGGACGGCCTGTACCAGCAGTCCCTGGCCCTCTACCCGGTCGGCACCTGCATCAGTGAGCTGTGGCAGCCGGTGGTCCAAGAGCTCGAGGAGCGCTGGGAAGGGCAGCTTGGCGCGGCCTTGCAGCGACGCAGTCTGGAGAGCTTCCTGCGCACGCGCATCGGTATTCGCCTGTTTCACGCCAATCGCACCGCCCGTGGTTCCACCCTGCTGCTGGACACCCTGCCGGACGATGACGGTTCGCTGTGGACCCTGATGCTGGCGCTCGCCGCCAGTGAACGCGGCTACCGCATCGCCCTGATGGATGCGCCGCTGCCGTTCACCGATCTGCCGCTGGCGCTGGAGCGCCTGCGCCCCGGTGCGGTGGTGCTGTGCAGCGGCAAGGCCGAACGCTCCGACGTGGTCCGTCGACTGCTGCCTCGCCTGGCCGAACAGCTCGACACTCCGCTGGCGCTGTGCGGCCCGGTGGCACGCATCCGCGCCGCCGAACTGGCCGACAGCCAGATCGAGGTGCTCGGTGACGACATCCCCATGGCGCTGGACCGGCTGAGGCCGCTGATTCGCCAGCACTGAGCCACGACAAGACAGCCTGATCATCCCCGTCGCGGCGCGATGCCCACTCTAACCACGACACGATTCGCGGGAGCTCCCCATGCCTGTCACTCTGGTCTGGTTTCGCAGCGATCTGCGTATTCACGACAATACTGCGCTTTACCACGCCGCCCGGCGCGGCCCGGTTATCGGGGTCTTTCTGCACGCCGAACAGCAGTGGCGCGAACATGGCCACGGCGACAACAAGCTCGACTTTCTGTGTCGTGGCGTGGAGGCCCTGGGCGAAGCCCTGGCCGAGCGCAATATTCCGTTGATCCAGCGTCAGGTGCCACGCTTCGATGACGCCCCCCAGGCACTGATGGCGCTGGCCGAGGAACTCGGCGCCGACGCCCTCTATTTCAATCGCGAGTACCCCCTCGATGAGGTCAGGCGCGACCAGGCGGTGCTGGCGCAGGCCGAGCACAACGGCCTCGAGGCGCGTGCCCTGCGCGACGCCGTGGCCTTCAGTCCCGGCGAGCTGCTCACCGGCAAGGGCGACTACTATGGCGTCTTCACCCCCTTCGCCAAGGCCTGGCACAAAGCCATCAGCGCCGAGCGACTCGAGGTGCTGGACCCACCGGAGCGCCAGGCGCCGCTGGAGCTGTCCTCCAGCGCCAGCCAGCGCCCCGACTATCCGAACAAGAGCGTGGATGGTCGCCACTGGCCGGCCGGCGAGGAGGCCGCCAGTGACCGTCTGTCGCGCTTTCTGCGAGGTTTCCCTGACAGCCCGGCGAAGCGCTACAGGGAGCAGCGGGACTTCCCGGCCAGACGCGGCACCAGCGAGCTATCGCCCTATCTGGCGCTGGGCATGATCTCCTGGCGTCAGTGCATGCAGGCGGTGATGGCGATCAACGACGGTAGCTTGAGCGACGGCGACGCCGGCCTGACCGCCTGGGTCAGCGAACTGGTGTGGCGAGAGTTCTACCAGCACGTGGCCACAGGCTTCCCCAGGGTGTGCCGCTATCGGGCCTTTCAACGCCACACCGAGGCCCTGGACTGGCGCGATGCCCCCGAGGATCTTGCCGCCTGGTGCGAAGGACGCACCGGCTATCCGCTGGTCGACGCCGCCATGCGCCAGCTGGTCGCCACCGGCTGGATGCACAATCGCCTGCGCATGGTGACCGCCATGTTCCTGTCCAAGCATCTGTTGATCGACTGGCGACGTGGAGAGCGATTCTTCCTCGAGCACCTGGTCGACGGTGAATTCGCCGCCAACAACGGCGGCTGGCAGTGGGCGGCGTCCACCGGTACCGACGCCGCGCCCTACTTCCGCATCTTCAACCCCACCACCCAATCCGAACGCTTCGATCCCGAAGGCGAGTTCATCGCGCGCTGGGTGCCGGAGCTTGCGTCACTGGCGCCGAAGAAGCGACATGCCCCGACCCGGGATCTGCTCACCGACCTCGACTACCCCGCCCCCATCGTCGACCACCGCGCCGCCCGCGAGCGCGCACTCGACGCCTTCAAGAGCCTGTCGAAGGACGCGGGATAAGGACACGGGATAAGGACTCGGCATACTACTGTCTGGCTTGGGCTTTAGTGAGATAGCTCAGCCCAGGTCAGATTTACTGACACCCCCTTGCTGATCCGCACCAGCCCGAACCCTCTAAACCCTGACCACCTAAGCCCGAACCACCTAAGCCCTGACCACCTCAGACCGATCCACCTAAGCCCGATCCACCTCAGTCCGATCTGCCGACGACAACAACACCGACAAGGAGCCCCCATGATCCAGGACCCTGTGCTGGCGACCTTCTGCGACACCTTCAATAAACTAGACAATACCTGTACAGAAAAGCTATACAGTATATATTCTAGTGACATCGTCTTTATCGACCCATTGCATCGGGTGGAAGGCATTGAGGCACTGAAGCGCGACTTCGACGCCCTGTACGCCAACGTGATCGACTGCCGCTTCCGCTTTCACCATGGCCTGCGGGACGCCGACCGGGGCTTCGTGTGCTGGACCATGGCGCTGCGCCACAGGCGCCTTTGCAAAGGCCGCCAGATCGACGTGGAAGGCTGCTCGGTATTGCGCTTCGCCTCACCGGACGGCGGCAAGGTGGTCCACCACCAGGACCACTTCGACGCCGGTGCGCTGCTCTACGAGCGCCTGCCGTTGCTCGGCGCGGTGATACGCAGCATCAAGCGACACGCCGCCGGTTGAGGCTGACAGCGCCGGTCGATGCCCGCGCCTTCGGTAAATATACGCACCGTCGGCTGAAACCATGGACGGCGCCGATACGTAGCTGACAGCAGGCCCAGAATTCTGATCCGACCTTGTACAACAAGAGTGAGTCTCGACAAGCGTGAATCGCAGCGAGCTTGAATCGAGCCCACAGCAAGCTCAGACAGCAAGGCCGCACCGCAAAAGGAGCGACAGTAGATGGCACGCGACCCCAACCCTCAGCGCATCTGGCTGACCGGCGCCACCTCCGGCATCGGCGAGGCACTGGCACGACGCCTGCTCGACGATGGCCATCGCGTCGCCCTGACCTCGCGCGGCAAGGCTGGCCTGGAACGACTGGCCAAGGATCACGAGAATGCCATGCCGGTCCCCGCCGACATCACCGACCGCGCGTCGATGCAGGAGGCCGCCGCACGCATCGACGAGGCCTTCGACGGCCTCGACATGGTGATCTTCAACGCCGGGACCTGCGTCTACCTCGACGGCGGCCGCGTCGACACCACTCTGGTTCGCGACAACTTCGAACCCAACTTCTTCGGCACCATCCATGGCATCGAGGTGGCTCTGCCGCTGTTGCACAAGGCCCGACGCCAGGGTGCCCGCCCGCAGATCGTGGCGACGTCCAGTGCCTCGGCCTATCTGGCGCTTCCGCGTGCCGAAGCCTACGGCGCGTCCAAGGCGGCACTGAGCTACTTTCTCGAGTCGCTGCGACTCGACCTGGCCCATCAAGGCATCGACGTCAGCGTCATCCACCCCGGCTTCGTCAAGACGCCGTTGACCGAACGCAACGACTTCCCCATGCCCATGGCGGTCACGCCGGAACAGGCGGCCAAGGCGATCTTCGAAGGACTGTCGGCACGCCGACGGGACATCCACTTCCCGCGGCGCTTCACCTACCTGCTCAAGCTCATGGGCATCCTGCCCCTGCGGCTGAGGATCGCCCTGGGCAAGCGCCTGGTCAGGCGCGAAGACGATGACGATTCCACCCCCCACAAGGAACGCAACCAATGACTCGCCTTCAACCGCCGCTCGAGGCCCAGCGCATCGCGGTGATCGGTGGGGGTATCAGCGGCCTGGCCGCCGCCCGCTACTTGAGCGCGCGTCACCAGGTGACGCTGTTCGAGGCCGCCGACCGGCTGGGGGGACACACCGCTACCGTGGATGTCAGCCTGGACGGACGGGACTACGCCATCGACACCGGCTTCATCGTCTTCAACGACCGCACCTATCCGCACTTCCAGCGCCTGCTGGCACACCTCGGGGTGAACGCTCAGGCCACCGAGATGAGCTTCTCGGTGCATCGCACCGACCGCGACTTCGAGTACAACGGCCACACCCTGACCTCGCTGTTTGCCCAGCGTCGCAACCTGCTGCGCCCTGCGTTCTACCGCCTGCTGGGCGAGATCCTGCGCTTCAACCGACTGGCCATCGCCGATCTGGCGCGACCGGGCCAGGATACGTCCAGCGATGCCCTGCTGATGCCCCTTGGCGACTATCTCGATGGCCATGGCTTCAGCGACGACTTTCAGCGCCACTACCTGCTGCCCATGGGGGGCGCCATCTGGTCGGCCAGCCTGGCCGATATCCGCGCCTTTCCCACACGTTTTTTCCTGCGCTTCTTCCACCACCATGGGCTGCTGTCGGTCAACGACAGGCCCCAGTGGTACACCGTGGAAGGGGGATCGCGCGGCTATATCGATGCCATGGTGGCGCCCTACGCCGACGCCATCCGCCTGGCGACGCCGGTGCGCGGTATTCGTCGGGAACACGACGGCGTGGTGCTGCGCACCGATGCCGGCGAGGAACGCTTCGACCAACTGGTGCTGGCCTGCCACGCCGATCAGGCGCTCGGGCTGCTCGACGACCCCAGCCACGCCGAACGCGAGGTGCTGTCGGCGTTGCCCTACGCCGACAACGAGGTGGTACTGCATACCGATACCCGCCTGCTGCCGCGCCGTCGGCGCGCCTGGGCCAGCTGGAACTATCGCCTCGACGGCCGCGGCGACGCTGACCGGGTCTCGGTCACCTACGACATGAATATCCTCCAGCGCCTGAGCGCACCGCACACCTTCTGCGTGACCCTGAACGACGCCGACAGCATCGACCCGGCCAAGGTGCTCGGGCGCTTTCGCTACGCCCATCCCCAGTTCACGGCCCAGGGTAGCCTGGCCCAGGCGCGTCATGCCGAGATCTCCTCTGCGGCGCTGCGTACTCACTTCTGTGGCGCCTACTGGCGCAACGGCTTTCACGAGGATGGCGTATGGAGCGCGCTGCGGGTGGCAAAGGCGCTGGGCTGCGAGGAAAGCGACCATGAGCGGCTGGAGGCGGTGGCACCATGATCGCCAAGCCGCGTTCGCGGATCTACCGCGGCACCCTGCGCCATCGGCGCTTTCTGCCGCGACCCCACGAGTTTGCCTATCGCGTATGGATGGCCTGGCTCGACCTGGAGGAGCTGCCCGAACTGTTCGACCGGGTGCCCGGCTTCAGTGCCCGCAGGCCGGCGCTGGCCCGCTTCAGGCGCGAGGATTACCTGCCGGCACGGGGCAGCGAGATAGCCCTGGCCGACGCCGCCCGGGCCGAGGTCCGCGAGCGCCTGGGCCAGGCGCCCCAGGGCCGCGTCTGCCTGCTGACCCAGCTTGGCTCTCCCTGGGTGTCGTTCAATCCCATCTCGCTCTACTACCTCTACCACGAACCCGACGCCGAGGGACGCGAGCGTCTGGGCGCGATACTCGGTGAAGTCACCAATACCCCCTGGCGCGAGCGCACCCGTTACGCTGCCGCGGTAGACCCCGAGCGTCACAGCCACCGCGCTGAGTTCGACAAGGACCTGCACGTATCGCCCTTTCTGCCCATGGGCATGACCTACCACTGGCGCTTCAACAGCCCGGGGCGTGAGCTAGCCATGCACATGGAGACCTGGCGGGATGGCCAGCGCCACTTCGATGCCACCCTGACCCTGGCAGGCCGGCCGGCTACCCGACCGGCGCTGCTCGCCGGCCTTGCGCGGCAACCCTGGATGGCCACCAAGACCCTGGCGGCCATCCACTGGGAGGCAATCAGGCTGTGGCTCAAGGGCGTCCCGCTGCACGATCACCCACCGCCGGCCGAAGGCCTCTCATCCAGATCCGAGGAGACTCCGTCTTGACCACACTCAGGAGCGAACAAGGCGTCACCATCAGCCGACGCGGCGACAGGCTCAGCCACTGGCTCAAGCCTCGGGTGCTGGCGCAATTGGGCCAACTACGCCACGGCAGCATCACCCTTGTCGACGGCCATGAGCGCCATCAGCTTGGGGAACAGGGGGAACTGAGCGTAACCCTGGTGGTACGCCGCAGTCGGGTGTGGAAGCGCATGGCGCTGGGCGGCACCCTGGGGGCGGCAGAAGCCTACATGGACGGTGACTGGGACGTGGACGATCTGGTCGGACTGGTGCGTCTGTTTGCGCGCAACATCGACCGGGTCAATGACGATGTGGAAGGCGGCCTGGCCGGCCTGGGACGCGCCCTGCTGTCCACGCTGCTGCGTCTGCAGCGCAATACCCGCAAGGGCTCCCGGCGCCATATTGCGGCCCACTACGACATCGGCAATGACCTGTTCGCGACCTTTCTGGACCGTGAACACTGGATGTACTCCAGTGCCATCTTCCCCTCCCCGGAGGCTACCCTCGAGCAGGCCTCGACCCACAAGCTCGATGTCATGCTCGACAAGCTGGACGTCAGGCCTCACCACCACCTGCTGGAGATCGGCACCGGCTGGGGCGGACTCGCGATCCATGCCGCCCGTACCCGCGGCTGCAGGGTGACCACCACCACCATCTCCCGCGAGCAATACGAGCATACCGCTCGCCGCCTGGCCGAGGAGGGACTCGAGGACCAGGTCACCCTGCTCAACAAGGACTACCGCGAACTTAGCGGGCGCTATGACCGGCTGATTTCGGTGGAGATGGTGGAGGCGGTCGGCGCCGACTACCTGCCGCGCTACCTCAAGACCCTGGACCAGTTGCTGGCGCCCCAGGGGCTGGCGTTGCTGCAGGCCATCACCGTACGTGACCAGCGCTATGAAGCGGCGCGCAGAGAGATGGACTTCATCAAGCGCTACATCTTTCCCGGTGGTTTTCTGCCATCGCCCACGGTACTGCTGCAGAACCTGACGAAACACACCTCGATGAACCTGGTCGATCTGGATGATATCGGCCCGCACTACGCCCGCACCCTGCGTGAGTGGCGCCAGCGTTTCGAGGCGAGCCTCGATCAGGTCGGCAAGCTGGGCTACGACGAGCGTTTTGTGCGCATGTGGCGCTACTATCTGTGCTACTGCGAGGCGGGTTTCGCGGAGCGCACCATCAGCACCTGCCACCTGTTGCTGGCCAAGCCCGATGCGCGGCCGCGAACTCGGCTCGGCAAGCCGTGATCAGGGGACCGATGCCCCCCCGCTGGCAGGCCTCGCTGCTCAATGTGGCGGGCTTCCAGCTGGGCTGGTTCGGCTGTGTGCTGATGGGCGCCTGGGCCGGCGGAGCCATTGCCCTGGCGGTGATCGTGGCTCACCTGCGCTGGTTGGCCAAGCCCGGAGAATGGCGCTGGTTGCTGGGGTTTCTGCTGGCTGGGGTCGTGATCGATGGCTCGCTGGCGGCGTTGGGCGGCTATCGCTTCGACCCGCAGAGCCCGAGCCTCGGTCCGCTGGCGTTGTGGCTGCTGTGGCTATGGCCGCTGTTCGCCACCCTGATTCATCACTCGCTGGAGTGGCTATGGGCGCGCCCCTGGCTCGCCGCCCTCGGCGGCCTGATCGGCGGCCCCTCGTCCTACCTGGGCGGCGCGGCACTGGCGGGCGTCGAGCTGGCCGACTGGCTGCTGCCGACCCAGGCGCTGATCTGGGCCTCGCTGTGCCTGGTCATCGGCATCGGCCTGCGTCGGCGCTCTGGCTGAACAAGGGCGGAAGACGCCATCAGGCCACCGCCTGACGGGTATTGGCCTCTTGACGGGTAGCGCTTTCCCGCCACAGGGCTTCGAGCTCGTGGGCCGGCATCGGCCGGGCGTAGAAGTACCCCTGCACCTCATCACAACCGGCCTGGCGCAGGTAGTCGCGCTGTTCTGCGGTTTCGACGCCCTCGGCCAGTATCTCCAGTGACAACCCTCGGGCCATCGCCGTGACCGCGTTGACGATGGCAGCATCGGCGCTGTCACCCGGCAGCGCCTTGATGAAGGCACGATCCAGCTTGAGCTTGTCCAGCGGCAACTCCTTGAGATAGCCCAGCGACGAATAGCCGGTACCGAAGTCGTCGAGGGCGATGCGATGGCCCAGGTCACGCAATCGCTCCAGGCGCGGCACGATATCGCCGCCACGATCGTCCAGCAGCACCGACTCGGTCAGCTCGAGCCCCAGCCACTGGGACGCCACGTCATGGCGCGCGCGGCCGGTGGCCAGGGTCTTCTCCAGGTCGCCCTGGAACAGCTGCATCGCCGAGATGTTGATCCACACCGGCAGCGGCGATAGCCCCCGCGAGCGCCAGTGGGCGAGCTGGGTCAAGGCCTGATGAATCACCCAGTCACCCAGCGGCGCCATCAGTCCATGACGCTCCGCCAGGGGGATGAACTCCGCCGGGGAGATCATCCCGTCGCGGGGATGTCGCCAGCGCAGCAAGGCCTCCATGCCGATCATGGCGTCATCGGCGAGGCGATGTTGCGGCTGGTAGTGAAGCTCCAGCTGTCCTCCCTGCGCCAGCGCTTCCCGCAGGTCATTGAGCAGCGTCAGATTGGGACCGTCACCGACGTCCAGGGCAGGCCGAAAGCGCTGGCAGCAATTACCGCCATGGCGGCGGGCGGACGCCAGCGCCGCCTCCATGCGCTGAAACAGCACGCCATCATCGTTGCCGTCTTCCGGGGCACGACAGCTGCCGATGGTAATGCCGAGCCTCAAGGTGCTGCCGTCGATCTCGAACGGCTCCCCCAGATGGCTCCTCAAGCCCTCGACCCAGCGCTCGTGATCGTCGTAGGTAGTGGTACGCAGGACCATGAATTCGTCCCCGCCCAGCCGCCCGACCACACCGCCGGCCACATGCCCGGCCAGGCGCTTGCCGAAACGTGCCAGCAATCGATCACCGGCGCTGACACCGAGGCCGTCGTTGATCTCCTTGAAACCATCGATATCGATCAGCGCCAGATCCAGACACTCACCGGCACGCAGATGACGCAGACGCGAGGCCAGCAATTCATGAAGACGGAAACGGTTGGGAAGCCCGGTCAGCGGGTCTTCCCGACCGATCCGCCTGAGGTCCTGCTCCCGGGCCTTGCGCAGCGAGATATCGGTAAAGGTGGCGATATGGTGCTCGGCGCGGCCATGGGGGTCGGTGATCACCTGGACCTCCAGCCACATGGGGTACTCGCTGCCATCCTTGCGTCGCTGCCACAGCTCGCCTTCCCAGCGACCGGCGCTGATCAGCGCCTGCCAGAAGCGCTCGAAGAAGGCGCTATCATGGCGCGCCGCCGCCAGGTTGCTGGCGCTGAGGCCGGCCACCTCGGACAGCTCGAACCCCGAGAGCTCGGTAAAGGCCGGGTTGACCGCCTGGATACGGTGCTGGTCGTCGGTGATCATCACCGCCTCACCCGACTGTCGCATCACCTGCTCGGTCAACCGCGAGCGACGCTGCTCGAGCTTCACCTGACGCCAGCCGTCCCACATGGCCACCGCCATCAGCAACAGCGCACCGAGCCTGAGCGAGACGCTCGGCAGCCACAGGACGGCTGACATCGCCGAGAGCCCGAGCCAGATCAGCGGGCGATTGAAAGATAACCGAGGCCACATGGTCGAATTGGACTCCCGCGATAGAGAACGCGAAAAAAGTGTGCTGTCGTTATCGGCGCTTTGCCCGGAATCTGTAGTGTCAAAGCAGACTTTCTGTCTACCACGACCATGATCGAAGGCCCACGGGGTGCATTCAGCCCCCACGAACAGTAGACTAGGCAGGCCGCATGGCGGCAGATTGCCGTGCGCGGCGTACATCACTTCGACTCTCGGAACGCTCCAGTGACCAAGCAACACTCTTTTGATCGCGATGAACTGCTGGCTTGCAGCCGCGGTGAGCTGTTCGGCCCGGGCAATGCCCAGCTGCCGGCCCCCAACATGCTGATGCTCGACCGCATCACGCGCATTTACGAAGAGGGTGGCGAGTACGGAAAGGGCGAACTGATCGCCGAGCTCGATATCCGCCCTGACCTGTGGTTCTTCGATTGCCACTTTCCGGGCGACCCCGTCATGCCCGGCTGCCTCGGCCTCGATGCCATGTGGCAGCTGGTGGGCTTCTACCTCGGTTGGCTCGGTCACCCCGGACGCGGCCGGGCGCTGGGCTGCGGCGAGGTCAAGTTCAGCGGGCAGATCATGCCTGACGCCCAGAAGGTCACCTACCGCATCAATATCAAGCGCGTCATCACCCGCCGCCTGATTCTGGGCATGGCGGACGGCACCGTTTCCGTCGATGGCCGCGATATCTATCAGGCCAACGACCTGCGTGTCGGCCTGTTCACCTCCACCGCGAATTTCTGATCAGGAGGCTCCCATGCGACGAGTGGTAGTCACCGGTCTGGGCATCGTGTCGTGCCTGGGCAATGACCGGCAACAGGTACTCGAGGCACTCAAGAACGGCCAGTCCGGCATTCGTTTCAAGGAAGAATACGCCGAGCGTGGCTTCCGCAGCCACGTCGCCGGCGTGGTCGACATCGACCTGGACGAACTGGTGGACCGCAAGCTGCGCCGCTTCATGGGTGACGCTGCGGCCTACGCCTATGTCTCCATGGCCCAGGCCATCGAGGATTCCGGCCTCACGCCCGAGCAGGTGTCCAACGAACGTACCGGCTTGATCGCCGGGTCCGGCGGCGCCTCCAGCGCCAACCAGGTGGAGGCCGCCGACGTGATGCGCGAGAAGGGTCTGCGCCGTGTGGGCCCCTACCGGGTCACCCGCACCATGGGCAGCACCGTCTCGGCCTGTCTGGCGACCCCGTTCAAGATCAAGGGCGTGAACTACTCCATCTCTTCTGCCTGCGCCACCTCTGCCCACTGTATCGGTTCCGCCATGGAACAGATCCAGCTCGGCAAGCAGGACGTGGTATTCGCCGGCGGCGGCGAGGAGGAGCACTGGACGCTGTCGTGCCTGTTCGACGCCATGGGTGCGCTGTCGACCAGCTACAACGACGACCCGCAGACCGCCTCTCGCCCCTATGACAAGAGCCGCGACGGCTTCGTCATCGCCGGCGGCGGCGGCATGCTGGTGCTTGAAGAGCTCGAGCACGCCAAGGCTCGCGGCGCCAAGATCTACGCCGAGGTGGTCGGCTACGGCGCCACCTCCGACGGCAAGGACATGGTCGCACCGTCAGGTGAAGGCGCCATTCGCTGCATGCGCCAGGCCATGGCCAGCGTCGACGGCGACATCGACTACATCAACACCCACGGCACCTCCACGCCGGTGGGCGATGTGGCCGAGCTCAAGGCGGTGCGCGAGGTCTTCGGCGACAGCACCCCGGCGATGAGTTCCACCAAGTCTCTGACCGGGCATTCCCTGGGCGCCACCGGCGTGCAGGAAGCGATCTACTCGCTGTTGATGATGGAGAACGACTTCATCGCCGCCTCGGCCAACGTCAGCGACCTGGACGACGAGGCCCAGGGCTTCGATATCGTCACCAGCCGCCGTGATGGCGTGAAGCTGGATCGCGTACTGTCCAACAGCTTCGGCTTCGGCGGTACCAATGCCTGTCTGGTGCTGCAGCGCTTCAACGACTGATCCAGCCCGGCCAGGTAGTAACACGACGGCGCCCCTCGGGGCGCCGTCGTTGTTTGTGGATTGCGCTATTCCCACTACCAGGGAGAGCAAGACGATATTGCTGACAAAGTGTTGTCTGAAAAACACGAAAAATGGGTAGGTTTGTTGCGCTGCAATAGCGCGTGCTACAACTCCGAACACGGTCAGCTTGCGCTCCAGAAACTCCCGTCGCGATCCTGCGCGCGCAACCGCCGATCAGGACCTTGTCCTGCAGGAACCATCCCGACTCCCTCTTTCATCAAGGATGATGAGCATGAACCTACGCCTTACGCTTTCTGTCGCCGTGCTTGGCTGCACCACCCTGCTGACCGGCTGCGAGAACATGTCCACCGACAGCATGATCAACACCGGGCTCGCCGGCTTCAACGCCGCCACCATCAGCGACGCCGAGGTCAAGGCCATGTCTGACCAGAGCTGCCAGCAGATGGACAGCCAATCCGTCCTGGCGTCGCCCGACTCTGAGTATGCACAGCGCCTGGAACGCATTGCCGACCGCCTGGGCCACCAGATCGAAGGCACCCCGGTCAACTACAAGGTCTACATGACCGACGACATCAACGCCTGGGCCATGGCCAACGGCTGCGTGCGTGTCTACAGCGGGCTGATGGACATGATGAACGACAACGAGATCGAGGGTGTGCTGGGTCATGAACTGGGTCACGTGGCCCAGGGGCATAGCCGCAAGGCCATGCAGACGGCCTACGCCACCTCGATCGCCAGAGACGCCATGGCGGCATCCGGCAACAGCGCGATGGCGACCCTGTCAGACTCTCAACTGGGTGACCTGAGCGAGAAGTTCATCAACGCCCAATTCTCCCAGAGTCAGGAAAGCGACGCCGACAACTTCTCCTTTGATCTACTGACCGAGCGAGACATTCCTCGCGAGGGCCTGATGACCGGCTTCCAGAAGTTCGCCGAGCTCGACGGCGGCGAAAGCAGCCTGATGTCGTCACACCCGGGCTCCAAGGAACGCGCCGACAATATTCGCGAGCGCCTGGCCAACGGCTAGTACTGGCGATAGGTGGCAGCTTCAGCCCTTGCGTGCTCGGAGCTGCCGCACTCGCTTGGCCCGCACCAACGACAAAAGGAGAAGACCATGAGCGACAGCACCTCGAATGAAAGCGTTATCGCAACGCTGAAGCCTTCGATTCTGGCGGGAGTGGGTTCGCTGATAGTTGGATTGTTGCTCGCATCGATTGGAACGTTATTCGCAAAGCAAATCTGGCGATTTTTTTATGAGATATACATCGGCATATACTACGGGGACCCATTGTTTCCTCTGAAAGAATCACATGTTGTTATTGCGCTTTGGGCGATCTGTCTTATTATCCCCATCTGCAAGATCATTGGCTTGGCCAACACCAAGTTTGATATCACACCGCGCCGAGTCTACTACTATCACGGCGTCTTGAATCGCCGCGTGGATCAGTTGGAGATCGCACGCATCCGCGACCTGTCGACATCAGAGCCTTTGCTGCTCAGGCTCTTTGGTTTGGGCAACCTGATACTGCTGACGGCAGACCGGACCCATCCGCAACAACTTATTCCCGGCATCAAGGACGTCCACGGCATGCGAGAGCGTGTACATGACCTGAGCGTTGCCGAAAGACAGCGGACAGGCTATCAGGAGATGGAAAACACCACCGAAGCGACGGCTTGACCGCCTTTTCTTTCGGCGATCGGCGATGATGCCGAGCGCCCCAAGACCGGCCCCAGTGGGGCCGGATCGCGTTCAGCGACTGACACTGCGCGCCAGTTCTTCGGGCGCGGGCCTCGGCACGCTGGAGATCTCTTCCAGGCGCGCCTCGATCCAGGCTTCGGTCTCGACCAGCACCTCTTCAGGGGTGCGTCCTTCGGTGGCGATGGGCTCGCCCACCACCAGCGAGATGCGGCCAGGCCGCTTGATCCAGTCACGCCCCGGCCAGCATTCGCCGGCGTTGTGGGCCACCGGCACCACCGGCACCCCGGCGCGACAGGCGATCACCGCCCCACTCTTGTTGTAGCGGCGACGCTTGCCTGGCTCTACCCGGGTTCCCTCGGGAAAGATCAGCACCGACAACCCCTCCTTGAGCCGCTGGCCTCCCTGGCTCAGTACCTGGCGCATGGCCCGGGCAGGCTTGGAGCGGTCCAGGGCGATGGGGTGCAACAGGCGCAGCCCCCAGCCAAAGATCGGAAAGTTCAACAGTTCCTTCTTGAGCACCGTGCACACCGGAGGCTTGAGCAACTGCAGGTAGACGGTTTCCCACTCGCACTGGTGATTGGACAGGATCACCACCGGCCCATCGGGCAGTTTTTCACGCCCCTTCATCTCGTAGCGCACCCCGCACACCAGGCTGAACCAGGCGATGATGAAGTGGTTGTAGAGGTTGAGCAGCCGATAGCGCGAGCGCAGTGGCAGCAGCGGCGCCGGCGGCAGAAACAGCAAGCCACACACCAGCATCGCGGCAAAATAGCCAATATAGAAGATCACGCTGCGCAGCAGATTCATGCGTCCTTCCCCTGACTCGTCGCCTGGCAGGCCACGTCTTCCCGCGCCCGACACCAAGTGTCGAGCATGCGCCCCACCTCGAGCCGCCAGGGCTTCTGATGTACCCCGAACACTTCCAGCACCCGGCGACAGTTGAGTACCCGGCGCAGCGGCTGATCATGGTGGTGGCTGAGCGCCTTCACCTCGCCCAGCGCGATGTTTTCGCCCTGGCCTTCCAGACGCGTGCCCAACTGGGTGCGCACCATGCACACGAAGGTGTAGGCGCTGACCGGCTCTACCCCGGCCAGGTGGTAGCTGCCCCAGGCATTGGCGCCGCAGGCCTGCTGCTGCAGCATGCCGATCAGCGCCATGGCCACGGCATCAGCGGACGTCGGGCACAGGGTCACGTCGGTCTCGGCGGGCACGGTGCCGCCATCGATCAGGGTATCGAGCAGTTCGCCGAGCCAGGCGTGGCTACCCTCCAGCGCGAACATGGGACCGACCCGCACGATCAGGTGCTCGGGGCACTCGGCACGGATACGGTCGCCCGTCGCCACCAGCCGGCGCAGCCCCTCATCCCGAGGCGCCGGAATCACGTGCTCGTCGATGGGCGAATCGTGGCCATCCTCGTAGAGCTGGTCACAGACGCACCACACCAGCGGTATGCCGACGTCACGGCACGCCTCCATGCAGGCCTCGACCGCCTCGGCGTGTTCGACCACCGCGGCGGGCGGCACGCTGAAGGGGCGCGACAAGGGGGGAATGATCAGCGCGTCCGGCGCCAGCGTACGCAGCGCTTCAGGATCCACGCGGGTCGCGGGATCGATCACCAGCTCGGTATCACCGCGCCGATTGCTTTCCCGCGCCAGGGCCAGGGACAGACAATGCCCGGCGTCCAGAATCAGCAGCTTCACGACGACTCCTCGTCCATGAGAGCGCCGCACGAGACTCGTACGACGCCCTGGCGTTACGGCCGGTGTCCAGACGCTGCGACAAGAATAGCGGCGAGAACCACCGCTCGCACATCACGCCCGAGGACACCAAAGGGCCATATTCTACACCAACTGCTCATCGATCAGCGCCCCTCTTGGAGGTAGCAGACTCTCGCCATCCATCGAGGTGGAAACGTCTGGCTGCCGGTTGGCGCGATCAGCCGACGCTGGTCGCAAGGCCCACCAGGCTGACCGCCACCAGCACCACCCCGAGCACCCGGAAGAACACCTCGGAGCGAGCACCTAGCAGCGCCTGGTGGACCCGCTCACCGAGTACATGGCCCACCATGGCGCAGGGCAACAGCCACAGGTGATGCTCGAGCTGCAGGTCCACTCCGGCGATGATGAAGGACACCATCTTGATCACCACCAGAATGAACCACAGCACAAACAGGGTGTCGCGCAACTGGTGCTTGGCCACGTGGGAGGCGAATACCGCGACGATCAGCGGAGCGCCGATCAGCGATGCCCCGCTGACGTAGCCGCCCAGCGCCAGCAGCACCACGTCCACCGTCTTGCTGCGGCTACGAAAGGGGCGATTGAGGGCGTAGCTAGCGCCGTAGACGATCACGATCACGAAGATCACCGCCGTCATCAGCTCAGCCGGCAGGGTCAAGAGGCCAACCACGCCGATCAGCTTGGGCACGATCATGATCGCCAGCGCGCGCTTCAAGTAGCGCCAGTCGATATTGCTGTCGCCGCTGTTGCCGGCCTGCTGGATCTGACGATGGCCACGCCAGGCGATCCAGCTCGAGAAAATCAGCAGATGCACCGCCACCAGCGGCAGGAACACCAGTGGCTCATCGAGCACCAGCAGCAGGAAGGGCAGCGCCAGCACCGCCCCACCGAACCCCAGACTGGAGCGCACGAAACCGCTCCAGCAGAAGATCAGCCCGATCAACGCGTACTGGTACCACAACAGATCCTGCATCCGCCGCTCCCTCTGGATCACCACTAAAATTATTTGTCTGCTTATCACTTTAGCCTGTCTGGCTGCACGGCAACATAAGACATCAGTGGAGATAGAGAGGCATCCGTCTCGCAAGGAGTGGGTTGGAAGACCCGGCCTTCAGCCCCTATGCTGAATTTGCCAAAACGAGCATTTCCCACTCTCATCCTCGCAGGAGAGCACGCCATGGAATGGCTGGAAGATCTTGTCGACTACCTGACCGAGCACGACATCAAGCTGGCCACCGCGGAGTCCTGCACCGCCGGTCTGATCGCCTCGGAACTGGCCCGCGTACCTGGCAGCGGCCAGGTCATCGACAGCGGACTGGCCGTCTACTCGCCCGAGGCCAAGAACCGCTACCTCGGGATCCCCTTCGAGACCATCTCGCGCTACGGCCTGACCGGCGAGGAGATCACCCGGGAGATGGTGCTGGGCACCCTGAACAACTCCAACGCCAAGCTGGCGATCGCCAACACCGGCATCGCCGGCCCAGGCGAACCCGAGGATGGACCGCCCAAGGGCACGGTGTGCCTGGGCTGGGGCTTTCGCTACGAGGACAAGATCTACGTGATCACCACCACCGAGCATTTCGACGGGGATCGCAACGAGGTCCGCCTGGCGGCGGCCCATCATGCCCTCAAACGGGTGTGTGACTGGCACCGCGACATTCGCGACGGCAAGCTCGCGCCCTACTGGCGTGAGCACGACTGACACCCCAATCCCGCAAGGAGGCACGGATGACCCACGACGATATCGACCAGTTGCAGCGCATCATCGCGCGTGAACTCGAAGTCCAGCCCGGGGCGGACATCAGGGATGAAATTCAGCGGCGCCAGGCGTTTCTGATCGACCAGCTTCACACCACCGGCCAGCACTGCCTGGTGCTCGGCATCAGTGGCGGCGTGGACTCGACCAGCGCCGGCCTGCTGGCCCAGCGGGCGGTCGAGGCGGCGCGGGAGCGACTGCCCGAAGCACGCTTCATCGCCATGCGCCTGCCCTATGGCGAGCAGCAGGATGATGACGACGCCAGGCAGGCGCTGGACGCGATCCAGCCGGACGAGTGCCTGACGGTCAATATCAAGCCGGCCAGCGACGCCATGCTGGAAGCGCTGGAGCAGGCAGGCCTTGAGTTTCGCGACCAGGCCCATCGCGACTTCGTGATGGGCAATATCAAGGCGCGCCAGCGGATGATCGCCCAGTACGCCGTGGCCGGCGCTCAAGGTGGCCTGGTCATCGGCACCGACCAGGCCGCCGAGGCAGTGATGGGCTTCTACACCAAGCACGGTGACGGCGCCTGCGACCTGGTGCCCCTGGCCGGCCTGACCAAGGGCCAGGTCCGCGACATAGCTGCACAACTGGGCGCCCCGGATACCCTGGTCAACAAGGTACCAACGGCGGACCTGGAGTCACTGCGCCCGCAGTTGAGTGACGAGGAAGCCCTCGGCGTCAGCTACGCCGCCATCGACCGCTTCCTCACCGGCGAGAGCGTCGCCCCCGAGGACGCCGAGCGCATCATCGCCACCTGGCGACGCACCGCCCACAAGCGTGCCATGCCCAGGACGCCCTGATACCCCGGGCACCTGAGGCGAAGCGCCTTGGCCGAAGAGAGACGCTGCAAGAGAAAGAGGCACTGGGCGAGAAGAGGCACTGCACTGATAAGGCGCTGACCAAAAAAGAAGACCCGGAACGCAAGAAGGCCCTGCCGATGCAGGGCCTCCTTGGTTTGCTAATGACGCCATTTGATGGCATCCACAACGGGACTTAGAACGGGATCTCGTCGTCGAAGTCGTCGAAGTTGCCCGGGTCCGGTGCGCCGAAGCCGCCCTTCTGACCACCGCCCTGGTTGGGCGCCTGCTGGGGCGGACGGTTCTGCTGAGCGCCACCCTGCTGGCCGCCACCGAAGTTGCCGCCCTGCTGGGGCTGGCCGCCACCGAAGTTGCCACCCTGCTGGGGCTGGCCACCACCGAAGTTGCCACCCTGCTGGGGCTGACCACCACCGAAGTTGCTACCGCCCTGCTGGGGCTGACCACCGCCGAAGTTGCCGCCGCCCTGAGGGCCGCCGCCGAAGCCGCCACCCTGGCCGCCTTCACCGCGACCATCGAGCATCTGCATGTCGTTGGCGACGATCTCGGTGGAGTAGCGATCCTGGCCGTTCTGGTCCTGCCACTTGCGGGTCTGCAGGCGGCCTTCGATGTACAGCTTCGAGCCCTTCTTGAGGTACTGCTGGGAAATCTCGGCCAGCTTGTTGAACATCACCACCCGGTGCCATTCGGTGCGTTCCTGGCGCTGGCCGCTCTGGCGGTCCATCCAGGTATCGGTGGTCGCGAGGTTCAGGTTGGCCACGGCGGTGCCGGACGGTGTAAAGCGTACCTCCGGATCCTGGCCGAGGTTGCCGATGAGGATGACCTTGTTGACGCCACGGGCCATGGTTGACTCCTTGATGCAGACAATGGGTGCCGGGCCGGCGGGCAGGATAGCTGCCACGCCCCCGGTGACAATCGGTCGGCGTCGATCGGTCGACGCCACAAAAGCGGATGTCGCTACTATACGCGAGATCGAGACGATTCGCCGCCGTGAAGAACGCCTCGGCACTCGAGCGCAGACAGTGTGCGGCGACGTGATGTCGCGACAAGGTGCCGACACTATCTACCGCGACTATCTACCGCGGCTATCTACCGCAACTATCTACCGCTACTAGGAGCGCTGGGTCGAAGAACGGGTCAGCCGCGCCAGCGCCTCGGTGTCCAGGGTGGCGCGATCCACCTTCAAGTAAGCCAGCCGCTCCTCCGGCACCACCAGTACGTCCTCGACCCCGGCGACGGCGGCAAAGCGCGCCATCAGGTTGTCCAGGGTGTCGCTCTCGTGCTCGTCGGCCAGGGCCACCACCTCGCTGGACAGGTGGCGCGGCGCGCGCATGCCGAGCATCAGCACGAACCAGCCAAGCCCCAGCAGCGCTGCTCCCAGGAACACCGCCGACAGCCCGAACTGCTGGGCCAGGAAGCCGCCCATCACGCCACCGAGGAAGGCCCCCAGGAACTGGCTGGTGGAATAGACCCCCATGGCCGTACCCTTGGCCCCGGCCGGCGCCAGCTTGCTGATCATCGACGGCAGGGTGGCCTCGAGCAGGTTGAAGGCGGTAAAGAAGGCCAGCAGCCAGGCGCCCAGGGCTACCAGGCCCGAACCGGCGAGGCCCAGCCCGACCAGACTCAGGGTGATGGTAGCGATGGCACCCAGGCACATCAGCTTCATCTTGCGCTTCTTCTCGGCCACGATCACCAGCGGCACCATGGCGACGAAGGACAGTCCCATCACCACCAGGTAGACCAGGCCATGGCGGGCTTCGACGACGCCGGCATCGACCAGCTTGAACGGCACGGCGGTGAAGATCGCCATCAGGATCAGGTGCAGGCTGAAGATGGAGGCGTCCATGCGCCACAGGTCCATGCGCCCTAGGATACTGGCGAGCTGCCCGCGGTCGAGGCCGACGTCACGATGGCCGCGCCGGCGCGGCGCCGGCGGCACCAGCTTCCACAGCACCAGCATCCCCAGCGCCGCCAGCAGGGCGGTGAAGTAGAACACGCCGGCCAGGCCAAAGTGGCTGGCCACCAGCGGGCCGAGCACCATGGCGACGCCAAAGGCCACGCCGATCGACAGACCGATGGTCGCCATGGCGGCGGTGCGCACCTGCTCGCGGGTCTGGTCGGCCAGAAGCGCCATGATGGCGGCGGCCACCGCACCGCTGCCCTGCAGACTGCGACCGACAATCATCATGGCGATGGAGTCCGCCTGAGCGGCGACCACGCTGCCGATCAGAAACAATCCCAGGCCAGCAGCAATCACCGGCTTGCGCCCGATGCGATCCGACAGCAGACCGAAGGGAATCTGCAGTACCGCCTGGGTCAGGCCATAGACGCCGAGCGCCAGCCCCACCAGCAGAGGGGTGGCCCCGACCAGGTGGTCGGCGTTGAGGGCGAGTACGGGCAACACCATGAACAGCCCGAGCATGCGTGTGGCGTAGAGCCCCGCCAGACCGACGATGGCGCGCCGCTCGGAGGCTAACAAGAGTCTGGCCTTGGACATGAACGAATTCCGGCTTGAGAGCGGGGAGAGAGCCCCGAAGGTGGACCGCATATTCTAGCGCCTGGGGGCGATCCAGAAAATGCCGACACTCGAGTCATTTCACAAGCGTCTTTTCACCGGTGGCTTTGCCGGCCGGGCGACCGGCCACGTATAATCGACCTTTTGCCGCGTCTTCGAGGTGGGAATGGACAAGATTCTGGTCAGGGGTGCCCGCACCCACAACCTCAAGCAGATCGACGTCGAACTACCCCGTGACAAGCTGATCGTGGTCACCGGGCTGTCTGGCTCCGGCAAGTCGTCGCTGGCCTTCGATACCCTCTACGCCGAGGGGCAGCGCCGCTACGTGGAGTCGCTGTCCACCTATGCGCGCCAGTTCCTGTCGATGATGGAAAAGCCCGACGTGGACCATATCGAGGGGCTGTCGCCGGCGATCTCCATCGAGCAGAAGTCCACCTCCCACAACCCGCGCTCCACCGTCGGCACCATCACCGAGATCTACGATTACCTGCGCCTGCTGTTCGCCCGTGCCGGCACCCCGCGCTGCCCGGAACACGGCGAGGACCTCGAGGCCCAGACCATCTCGCAGATGGTCGACCAGGTGATGGCGCTGCCGGAAGGCAGCAAGCTGATGCTGCTGGCCCCGGTGGTCAGCGGTCGCAAGGGCGAGCACCTGCAGCTGCTGGCAGAGCTGCGCTCCCAGGGCTTTGTACGCGCCATGGTCGACGGCCAGGTGCTGGAACTCGACGACGTGCGCCCGCTGGACAAGAACCGCAAGCACGACATCAGCGTGGTGGTGGACCGCATCAAGGTACGCGAAGGCCTCGAGCAGCGCCTGGCGGAATCCTTCGAGACCGCCCTGGGTCTGGCCGACGGTACCGCCATGGTCCACTTCATGGACGGCGAACAGGACGACATGGCGTTCTCGGCGCGCTTCGCCTGTCCGGTCTGCGGCTACTCCATCGCCGAACTCGAACCGCGGATGTTCTCGTTCAACAACCCGGCCGGCGCCTGCCCCACCTGCGACGGCCTGGGGGTGCAGCAGTTCTTCGACCCGGAAAAACTGATCAGCCACCCGGAGCTGTCCCTGGCGGAAGGCGTGATCAAGGGCTGGGACCGGCGCAGCGTCTACTACTTCAACCAGCTGAAGTCGGTGGCCGAGCACTACCGCTTCACCCTCGAGACCCCGTGGCAGGATCTGGCCCGTCACGAGCGCGAGGTAATCCTCAACGGCAGCGGCAAGGACGACATCGCCTTCAGCTACGTCAATGATCGTGGCAAGAAGGTCACCCGCGAGCACCCCTTCGAGGGCGTGCTGCCGAACATGCAGCGCCGCTACCGCGAGACCGAGTCGAGCATGGTCCGCGAGGAACTCGCCCGCTATATCGCGGTGCAGCCCTGCCGCACCTGCGAGGGCTCGCGCCTGCGCAAGGAAGCCCGCCACGTGTTCGTCGACGACACCACCCTGCCCGAGGTGGTGCGCCTGCCGATCGGCGACGCCCAGCGCTACTTCAGCGAACTCAGCCTGCCTGGCCGGCGCGGCGAGATCGCCGAGAAGATCCTCAACGAGATCTCGGCGCGGCTCGAGTTCCTAGTCAACGTCGGCCTCGACTACCTCAACCTGGAGCGCAGCGCCGAGACCCTGTCCGGTGGCGAGGCCCAGCGCATCCGCCTGGCCAGCCAGATCGGTGCCGGCCTGGTGGGCGTGATGTACATCCTCGACGAGCCCTCCATCGGCCTGCACCAGCGCGACAACGACCGCCTGCTGCAGACCCTGGAACGCCTGCGTGACCTGGGTAACACGGTGATCGTGGTCGAACACGACGAGGACGCGATCCGTGCCGCCGACCACGTGCTCGACATCGGCCCCGGCGCCGGCGTCCATGGCGGCGAGATCGTCGCCGAGGGCACCCCGGAGGAGGTCATGGCCAACCCGGCCTCGCTGACCGGTCAGTACCTGTCCGGTACCCGCGCCATCGAGGTACCGCCCTGGCGCATCCCCGGCAACCCGGAAAAGATGCTCAAGCTCACCGGCGCCTCGGGCAACAACCTCCAGGACGTCACCCTGGAGCTGCCGCTGGGGCTGTTCGTGTGCGTCACCGGGGTGTCCGGCTCGGGCAAGTCGACCTTGATCAACTCGACCCTGATGCCGATCGCCGCGCGCGAGCTGAACAAGGCCACTACCCTGACGCCGTCGCCCTACACCGGCATCGAGGGGCTCGATCAGCTCGACAAGATCATCGACATCGACCAGAGCCCGATCGGCCGCACGCCGCGCTCCAACCCGGCGACCTACACCGGCATCTTCACCCCCATTCGTGAACTGTTCGCCGGCACCCAGGAGGCGCGCTCACGCGGCTACAAGCCCGGCCGCTTCTCGTTCAACGTCAAGGGCGGGCGCTGCGAGGCGTGTCAGGGCGAGGGCATGATCAAGGTCGAGATGCACTTCCTGCCGGATATCTATGTGCCCTGCGACGTGTGCAAGGGCAAGCGCTACAACCGCGAGACCCTGGATATCCACTACAAGGGCAAGACCATCGATGAGGTGCTGGAGATGACCGTGGAGGAGGCGCTGGAGTTCTTCAGCCCGGTGCCCGCCATCGCCCGTCGTCTGCAAACCCTGGTCGACGTGGGCCTGACCTACATCCGCCTGGGCCAGAGCGCCACCACCCTGTCCGGCGGCGAGGCCCAGCGGGTCAAGCTGGCCCGGGAGCTGGCCAAGCGCGATACCGGCAAGACCCTGTACATCCTCGACGAGCCCACCACCGGCCTGCACTTCGAGGACATCCGCCAGCTGCTGACGGTCCTGCACCGGCTGCGCGACCACGGCAACACCGTGGTGGTCATCGAGCACAACCTTGACGTGATCAAGACCGCCGACTGGCTGATCGATCTGGGCCCGGAGGGCGGCTCCGGCGGTGGACGCATCATCGCCGAAGGCACCCCGGAACAGCTCGCCGAGATGGAGGTCTCCCACACCGGGCGCTTCCTCAAGCCGCTGCTCAAACGCGCCGCCCCCACCTCGCGCAAGGGCGACAAGGAAACCGCGACCGCCTGAGGCCCGCGGGTGGAACGCGTGTAGCCGCAGACAAGGCGACAATCGAAAACACCGATGACAGAAGCCGCGAAAGGGGAAGGCCAAGGCCTTCCCCTTTTCTGTTCCTGATGGTTCGCGCTGTATTTCACACAGAAGCGCGAGGACACAGCAGCGTCAGCCACACCCTACCTAAAGACTGCTCTCGTGCAGGATGCCCTTCAAGGTAAGCGCCCGCTGGGCGGTCTGTTCAAGCTGACAGGCGGCGGCGACGACGCTGCGAATGGTGCCATCCTGATAGCGGGCATAGGCGTAGCCGCACTCGGCGTCGCGAAAGGTGATCCAGGCGCGCTGCACGTCTCTTAGCGCGTCCACCCGGGAGATACCCACGTCAGGATTCCCCTCGTCCTGCTCGCGCATCAGCGCGCGCAGCTCCTGGTACTGGGCGTTGAGCAGTTCATCCCAGACCCGGGTCTCCTGGGCCAGACAATCGACGATGCCCAGGGTCGTGGGCCCGCCCGGGCTCTGCTGGCAGGCGTCGGCGGCGAGTCCGATGCAGTCACCCACCGCCCCCTGGCCCATCTGTACAAAGCAGTCGCGCACCTCGGCGGCGTCGACCGTGGGCGCCGCACTGCCC
The DNA here is from genome assembly GCF_040147045.1 of Halomonas sp. EF61. Classification (NCBI taxonomy): domain Bacteria; kingdom Pseudomonadati; phylum Pseudomonadota; class Gammaproteobacteria; order Oceanospirillales; family Halomonadaceae; genus Halomonas; species Halomonas sp. EF61. The sequence goes on from NZ_JAMSHM010000001.1 coordinate 734,524, forward strand.
CCCACCTCGGCCAATGATGACGCCTGGGCAGCCTCCTTGCCCGCTTCTTCTGGATCGCCCGGCGTCTGCGCCACGGCGATGACTGGCGATAGCACCAGCATCGACAACAGTCTCTGCCACGTCCTTTGCATGCCTTTCCCCGTTATCTGGTCCTTGACTGACAGCATAGGGGAGGCGCCAGCGACCGGACACGAGAAACCGGCGCTGCGATACGGGATCGAAGCGCCGATCGATGCTACGCGCGATAGTGCACGTGTGATCGCGGGTAAATATGCCTAGCCGCCGGTGAGGAACAGCGAGATGCCCGGCAGGTAGGTGATGGCCAGAAGCAGCGCGATCATCGCCACGAAGTAGGGAATGATCGCCGCCGACACCTCCATGATCTTCACCCCGGCCACCGACGAGGCAACGAACAGGTTGACGCCCAAGGGCGGAGTACAGAAACCGATGGCCAGGTTGACGGTCATGATCACCCCGAAGTGGATCGGATCGACCCCGGCGGCGGCGGCCACCGGCAGCAGCAGCGGTGTCAAAATGATGATCGCCGCAATGGTCTCCATGAACATGCCGACAATCAGCAACAGCAGGTTGACCATCAGCAGCAGCACCAGCGGATTGGTGGAGAAGTCGGTGATGGCGGCGGCCAGGTCATTGGGCACCTGGGCAATGGTCAAAAGCTGGCCGAAGCCACCGGCCACCACCACCAGGATCAGGATCTGACCGCTGGTCGAGGCACTGCGCGCAAACACCTTGGGCAGCTCCGACAGCCGGATATCGCCGTAGACGAAGACCCCGACGATGATCGAGTAGATCACCGCCACACCGCCGGCCTCGGTGGGCGTAAATATCCCCCCGTAGATGCCTCCCAGGATGATGACAGGCACCAGCAGCGCCCAGATCGACTCACGCAGTGAGGTGGCCACCGCCTTGCCGGAGAAGCGGGTACGGTCTTCCAGCAGCTTGCGGTTGTGCCTGAGCATCAGGCGCGCCGTCAGCATGTAGGCGAGGCCGAACATGACGCCGGGTACGATCCCCGCCATGAACAGCTTGCCGATCGAGACCTCGGCCGAGACGCCATAGATGATGAAGGGGATCGACGGCGGAATCATCACCCCCACCATGCCGCCGGCGGCGGTCAGCGCAGACGAGAAGCGACGTGGATAGCCGACCTTTTCCATCTCCGGCACCATGTTCGAACCGATCGCCGCCACGGTGGCCGGAGACGAGCCGGAAATCGCCGCAAAGAAGCAGCAAGCCAGCACATTGACGTAGGCCAGACCACCCTTGACGTGCCCCACCAGCGAGTGGGCGAAACCGACGATTCGCCGCGACATGCCGCCCATCTGCATCAGGTCGCCGGCCAGCACGAACAGCGGCACCGCGATCAGCGGAAAGGAGTCGGCGGCGGTCACCAGCGAACGCGCCAGCAGCACCACCGGCGGCGCGCCGTCGACCAGCAGCATCACCAGCAGGGTGGCGAGCCCCATGGCCATGGCCACCGGCATGCTGATGGCGATAAAGGCGAACAGCATGCCGATCAGGGAAACGGCGATCATAGGGCACCTCCTTCAACGCTGGTGCGAGGCGACTGCCACGACGACCAGCAGTGTTGCAGGATGCGAAACGCCGACAGCAGGGCACCGGCCGGGGCCGAGGCGTAGTAAAGCGGCACCGGCATCTGCAGCACCACCGACACCTGGCTTCGCACCATGGGGTTGAGCATCAGTTCGATGCAGTGGATGCTGATGGTGACCAGAAACGCCACCACGGTCAGCCGGACCACCAGGGTCAGGCGGCGCTGGGCCGCCTCGGGCAAGCGCTCCTTCAGGAAGGCGATCTCGATGTGCTTGTCCTGGCGAAAGACGTAGCTCACTGCGATCCAGATAAACCAGATAAATAGCCAGCCCACCAGTTCCTCGCCCCAGGACAGGGACGCGTTCAGCACATAGCGCGCCAGCACATTGGCACACACCAGAGCAACGATCAGCGCCAGCAGCACCACTGACAGACACTCTTCCAGTCTTTCATTCAGCCAACGAATCATCGGCGTGTCCTCGGCTAGCCGGCTTCGGGCGCCAGCCGGGAGACAGCCGCCATGGCGGCGTCCCCGGCGCGGTCAGCGTGCCGGTCTTGTGCTTGATCACTGGGCGGCGGCGCTGTCGATGGCGGCCATCCAGCCATCGAAGACATCCGCGCCGATACGCTCGCGATACTGGGCGTTGACGTCTTCGGCGATGGCGGCGAAGGCCTGGTACTGCTCATCGGACAGTTCGGATACCTCGACACCCTGCTCCTGGATACGCGCCAGGTGGTCGGCATCTTCCGCAGCGACCAGCTCACGATCGTAGGCGATGGCCTGGTCCATCGACTGCTGGATCAGCTGCTGCTGGTCTTCGGGCAGGGACTCGAAGAAGGCCTTGGAGATGACCGGCGTGTAGACGGTGAAGATGTGTCCCGACAGGGTCAGGTACTTCTGCACCTCGTGGAAGCGCTGGGTGTCGATCAGCGAAAGCGGGTTTTCCTGGCCGTCGATGACCCCCTGCTGCAGGGCGGAATAGACCTCACCAAAGTTCATCGGCGTCGGGTTGGCCCCCAGCGCCTTGAAGGTGTCGACGTGGGCCGGCACCTTCATGGTGCGCAGCTTGATCCCGTCGAGGTCCTCCGGTGAGCCGATCGGGCGCACATTGTTGGTCAGATGGCGCATGCCGCTCTCGACCCAGCCAAGCCCCTTCAGGCCAAGCCGATCGAGCCGTTCCAGCAGAGCATCGCCCTCGGGGCCATCGAGCACGTCCAGGGCGGTGTCCTTGTCCGGGTAGATGTAGGCCAGCTCGACCACGCCGAAGGCGGGATCCCAGTTGTTGAAGAACGACGACGGCGACACCGCCATTTCCAGGATACCGGTCTGCACTCCTTCGATCATGGCCCGGTCGGGGCCCATCTGGGACGACGGAAAGATCTGCACGTCGATCTCGCCATCGGAACCTTCTTCCACCAGACGCTCGAACTCCACCATCGCCCGCGACATGTGGAAGTTTTCGTTGGCGCCGTGTCCCAGCTTGATGACGGTGGCGGCCTGAGCCGGCGCGGCGGCGACCAGCATGCCGAGAAGTAGCCATTTCTTGGTCATGTCAAATTCTCGCTGTTGTTGTTGAAGACAGTGTTGATGGAGGAGAGCCCCATCAACTGGTATTCCAGATTTCGACTTGAAGATTGATTGATGCCAAAAGGATCTGTCAAGAAAGCGCCAAGGCTCTCTCGCACTCGGCCACGCCCACCCTTGCTTTCCGCCATCATTCCCTGCCGCCGAAGCGATCCCGACTCCGCCACTATCTTCTAGACTTATATGTCTGTTTTTAAATGCTTATAAGAAACTCAGAAAGAAACAAACAGGGTTCGACACAAGGCCGTTCGGTGGCTGATTCGGCGCAATAGTTACGACACCAAGCAAGACCAATGTCTAATAACGGTGGCGATCAATCATCTTTGACAGCGTGACGTCAGCTTGTATATTTCAACCTATCTGGTGCCTGGTACACCAGTTGAACAAAAACACGACAATGAATCACCACGAGGAAGTGCCATGTCCACCAGACCGAAGGTGATCATCACCGATCACGACTTCGCCGATGTCGAGCTTGAGCGAGACATTCTCGAGCAGGCAGGAGCGGAGGTGGTGGCGCTGCAGGCCAAGTCGGAGCAGGACCTGCTGGACCACGCATCTGACTGCGCCGCCATGATCAACCAGTACGCCTACATCGGCGCCACCACCATCGCTGCCATGCAACGTTGCCAGGTTATTGCCCGCTACGGCGTCGGCACCGACATCGTCGACGTCGCGGCGGCCACCGCCAAGGGCATTCAGGTCACCAACGTGCGCAATTACTGCACCGAAGAGGTCGCCGATCACGCCATCAGCCTGTGGCTGGCCCTGGCCCGCGGTCTGTTCCCCTACGACCGGGCCACCCATCGAGGCGAATGGCGCTGGCAGAGTGCTGCCCCCCTGCATCGCCTGCGTGGCCAGACCGTCGGCATCGTCTCCTTTGGTGCCATCGGCCAGGCCATTGCCCAACGCGCCAAGGCCTTCGGCGCCCAGGTGATCATCCACGACCCCTACGTCGACGATGCCACCATCGCCGCCCATCAGGTGGCGGCGTTGGACAAGGACACCCTGGTCGCCGAATCCGACGTGGTCATGATGCAGGTGCCGATGACGGCGCAGACCCGTCACTTCCTGGGCGAAAAGGAGTTTCGCTCGATGAAGCCCAACGCCCTGGTGGTGTGTACCGGTCGCGGCCCCACCATCGACAACCGCGCGCTCTACCAGGCGTTGTCGCAAGGCTGGATCGCCGGCGCGGGCCTCGATGACCCCGAGGAGGAGCCGGCCAAGCGCAAGCACTGGTCTCCCGACGACAACCCGCTGTTCTCGCTGCCCAACGTCATCGTGACGCCCCACGCCGCCTACTACTCGGAGGAATCCCTGCGCGCGGCCCGCACCATCGCCGCCCAGGAAGTTGCCCGGGTGCTGTCCGGCCAGGCGCCCCTCAATCCCGTCAACACGCCGTCTCACTGAACCACGCCACCACACCGACCAGAGGAACCTATCCATGCTCAAGCAATTCAACGACTTCAAGCGCGACGCGGCACTGCTCGAGAAATTCGACAAGGTGCTGTCCTACTACTCCGCCACGGCGGTCTTCGCCGATTCCCAATACCGCACCGGGGTGATGGACAGCGGCATCAAGCCGGCCTTCCGCGCCAAGGTCTGTGGCCAGGCAATTACCGTGCAGCTGTCCAAGGGCGACCTGGTCGACCCGCTCAAGGCGCTGGAGATGGGCCAACCCGGCGACATCATCGTGGTCGACGCTGGCGGTGACCCCAATACCTCGGTGTGTGGCGGCCTGATGGGAGCGCTGGCCAAGAATCGTGGCATTCGCGCCATGGTGGTGGATGGCGCCGGCCGCGATACCGATGAACTGGAAGACATACATTGGCCGATCTGGACCCGCGCCATTACTCCGCGCGGTACCCACACCATGTTCTCCGAACGCAAGGAAGAGCTGTCGATCAACGTGCCCATCGCCTGCGGCGGGGTGCCGGTCAATCCCGGTGACTTTATCGTCGCCGACGTGATGGGCGTGACCGTCATTCCGCTGGCCAGGGCCGCCGAGGTGGTCGAGCTGGCACTGGAGCAGGCCGAGCGCGAGGAAGCCACCCGCGCATGGGTTCAGCAGGGCAAGACCGTCGAGGACCTGCTGGCCGAGTTCGGGAGGATCTAGGATGCCGTCTCCCCTGATGATCAGCATCGACTGGGGGACCTCATCGTTTCGTGCAAGCCTCGTCGATCGCCACGGCGAGGCCATCGAAAGCCGCGAGAGCCCCCACGGGATTCTTGCGGTTCCCGACAGGGACTTTGCCGGTTTTCTCCGCCATACCATCCATGACTGGCTGGACGCCCATCCTGGCCTGCCAATTCTGGCCTCGGGCATGATCACCAGTCGCAATGGCTGGGTCGAGACCCCTTACCAGCCGCTTCCCCTGGGGATCGAGGAACTGGCCGGCGCGCTGGTCAGCGAAGATGTCCCAGACCTCGGCCAGGTACACTTTGTCACCGGCGCGGTGCAGTCGCCCGAGGGCGAGCGCCCTGACGTGATTCGCGGCGAGGAAACCGAGATCTTCGGCTATCTGGCCACCCAGGGGGTCAGCGATGGCACCTTCCTGTTGCCCGGCACCCACAACAAGTGGCTGACGGTCGAGCAGGGCAGGATCACCCGGTTTGTCACCTGCATGACCGGCGAGCTCTACGCGCTGCTGCGTGAGCACTCGCTGCTCGGTCGCACCATGCGCCAGGGCGAGCTCTCCCCCGAGGCCTTTGTACGCGGAGTAGAGACCGCCCGCCGCCATCCAGGAGAGCTGCTGGCGACCCTGTTCACCACACGCTCTCTCCACCTGTTCGATCAGCTGTCCCCGGAGCAGAGCGCCGACTACCTCTCGGGCCTGCTGATCGGCGAGGAATGCCTCGGTCAGTTGCGCCAGGGGCCGACGCCGGAGCAGGTCACCATCATCGGTCGCCCTGATCTGGCCGAACGTTATCGCATTGCCACCGACCTTCTGTCGCTACCCTCCACCCTGGCCACGCCCGGCCTGTCACGCCACGGGCAGCTGGCCATCGCACGCGCTGCGGAGCTGATCCCATGCTGAACTGGCAACAGGCCTTCGGTGCCTGCCCCTTTGTCGCCATCCTGCGCGGCATTACGCCCGATGAGGTGGTGCCAATGGCCGATGCGCTGCTTGAGGCAGGCTTCCGGCTGATCGAAGTACCACTCAACTCTCCCGATCCGCTGACGAGCCTTCAGCGTCTGGCGGGCCATGTGGGCGAGGATGCCCTGGTGGGGGCGGGCACCGTCACCACGCCCGAACGCGTGGCCGAGGTCGAACAGGTCGGTGGTCGCCTGATCATCGCTCCCAACATGGATACCCGGATCGCCCGGGAAGCCTCGGCGCGGAGCTTGGTCTACGGCCCCGGCGTGGGCACCGTCAGTGAAGCCTTCGCGGCCATCGAGGCCGGCGCCGCCTTTCTCAAGTTGTTCCCTGCCGAGGCGATCTCACCCGCGGCGGTAAAGGCCATGCGCGCCGTTCTGCCCGAGACGACGCCTCTATTGCCGGTGGGTGGCATCACACCGGCCAGCATGGCGGGCTACCTTGATGCAGGAGCGCGTGGATTCGGCCTCGGTGGCGCGCTCTATCAACCGGGTTTCGGTCCTGCCGAAGTCGCCAGACGAGCCCGGGCATTTATCGAGGCTCACGCCGACTGGGCGGCGACCGCCACCCCATAGGCGGCACGACGCTCAGCCCCCAATACCTTCTGCCCCACTGGAGCCCATCGATGATCATCGAGCGCATCAATGTCTACACCATGGCGTCCGAGCTGCCCCGCCCCTTCGCCTTCTCCCAGCAATGGGTCACCCGGCGCTCCGCGACGCTGGTCGAGGTGGTAACTCAGGATGGCCAGAGTGGCTGGGGCGAGGCGCTTTGCGCTGGGCTGCTGGAACCCGAGCTGGCCGCTGCGGTCCTCAAGCACGTGATCACGCCGTTGGTCGTCGGCCGCTCGGTGTTCGATAGCGAGGTCATCTGGCACGAGCTCTACAACCACACCCGAGATTACGGGCGCAAGGGGGTAGTGATCGCAGCCATCAGCGCCCTCGATATCGCGCTCTGGGATCTCAAGGGCAAGGCCACCCAGCGCCCGGTTTTTGAGCTGCTTGGCGGCGGTTTTCGAGAGCGCCTCCCCGCCTACGCCACCGGCTTCTTTCGCACTGAGCTTGGCGCCGATACCGACGGCCTGGTCGAGGAAGCTTGCCGCCACCGTGACGCGGGCTTTGCCAGCATGAAGATCAAGCTGGGCTTCGGTGTGGCCAACGACATCAAGGTCATGACCGATATACGCGACGCCCTGGGCGATGACATCGAACTGATGATCGACGCCAACCACGCCTACACCACCAGCGAGGCGGCGCTGCTGGCAGAAGGTCTCAAGGACTTCGGCCTACGCTGGTTCGAGGAGCCGGTCAATCCAGATGACAAGGAAGGCTACCGCCTGTTGAAACAGAAGACACTGATTCCTCTTGCCGGTGGTGAGGCGGAATTCACCCTCTACGGTTTCCGTGACCTGCTGGCCGGGCGCTGCATCGATATTGCGCAGCCCGATGTGGCCATGGCCGGCGGTCTGACCGCCATGGCGCATATCACCACCCTGGCGCTCGCCAACGGCGTCCAGGTGAATCCGCATGTGTGGGGGACTGCCATCGGCCAGTACGCCTCACTGCATGCCATCGCGGCGACGCCACTGGTCAATCCCACTCTATCGGCCAGCGGCCCGATCTTTGAGTACGACACCTCGAGCCATCCCTTCCGCTCCGACCTGGTCACCACACCGGTCACTCAGAGCGATGGCTGGGTACGCGTCCCCACAGGCGAGGGTCTCGGCTTTACCATCGACAGGGACTTCCTTCACGAACACGCGCGGCCCTACTGATACGGCCCTACTGACACAGGGCATGCACATCGGACTCATACGCACTGCCAGGAACTGCCGCTCGGGGTGAAGGACCGGTCCTGGCTTCGGGCCAGGTTTCCCTTATGCTGCGGGCATCTGGTATTCCAGTCGACTGTGCTACCCTGTGGCAAGTTCCCATGGCCCGCCTCAGGCCTCACACCGCCAGTCCAAAGGATCGAGATGCAGGACTTTGAACGCCCCCCTTCCCTCGGCGCCCTGGTCACCGATCACGTGCGCAACATGATCATACGGGGCGAGTTGGCCCTGGGCGAAGCCATCTCCGAACGCGGCATATCGGCGCTGTTGAACGTCTCCAAGACCCCGGTCCGCGAAGCCTTGACCCGACTCAAGCACGAGGGCCTGGTGATCATCAAGCCGCAGTCGGGCGCCCAGGTCTTCACCCTCAGCGCTCGCGAGGTCGGCAACATCTGTACCTTCCGCCGCACCCTGGAGCCGGCCGCGCTTGAGCTGGCGATCGAGTTCGACCAGCCAGGGCTCTACCAGGAACTTCGGCAGGTCGAAAGCCAGATGCAGGTAGCCCACGGCTCCGGGCGCATCACCGACTACCTGGACCTGGATTCGGTTTTCCACATGGCCTTCTTCAACCATTGTGGCAACGCCTACCTGAAGAGCTCCTACGAACAGTACGCCGGCAAGATCGCCGCACTGCGCACCCACCTGGCCACCCGCCCGGACCATACCCGGCTATCGCTCAAGGAGCACACCGAGATCGTCGACGCCGTCCAGGTCAGCGATACCGCAGCCCTGCGCTCGCTGCTGGACGCCCATATCGGCCGCACCCAGCAGACCTACGAAATCGGTGTGGAAGATATCTCCAAGCAGTAGTATCCGCGCCCATCTCCACCCGCCTCCATGCCAACGGTGCCGACACACTTGAAGGCGTAGACACACCGCCCCCTTGGCAGTCACTGTTCAGGATGAAGAGTGGAGGCCCCGCAGACAAAACGCAGACACAAAAAAACCGACACCCGGAGGTGTCGGTTTCGCGTCGTGTCGAAGCGCTGTCGAAAGGATTACTCCTCGCCGACGGCCTCTTCTTCAACGACGGGGCGATCGACCAGCTCGACGTAGGCCATGGGGGCGTTATCGCCGGTGCGGAAACCGCACTTGAGAATACGGACGTAACCGCCCGGACGCTCGACGTAACGCGGACCCAGCTCATTGAAGAGCTTGCCGACCGCTTCCTTCGAGCGGGTACGGCTGAAGGCCAGACGCCGGTTGGCGACGCTGTCTTCCTTGGCCAGGGTGATGAGCGGCTCGATATGACGACGCAGCTCCTTGGCCTTGGGAAGGGTTGTCTTGATCACTTCGTGCTCGACCAGCGACACGCTCATGTTGCGAAACATGGCCTGGCGGTGCGAGCTGGTACGATTGAGGTGACGACCACTCTTACGATGACGCATGGTTGTGATTCCTTACCAAACTGGGACTCGAGCCGACGCTTAGGCGGTGGCCTTGTCGTCCTTCAGGCTAGCCGGCGGCCAATTTTCAAGCCGCATGCCAAGGGACAGACCACGAGCAGCCAACACGTCCTTGATCTCGTTCAAGGACTTCTTGCCGAGGTTCGGGGTCTTCAACAGCTCCACCTCGGTGCGCTGAATCAGATCGCCGATGTAGTAGATATTCTCGGCTTTCAGGCAGTTGGCGCTACGAACGGTCAACTCGAGATCGTCTACGGGGCGCAGCAGGATGGGATCGATATGATCCTCTTCCTCGACCACTTCCTGTTCCTTGTCGGCTTCCAGGTCGACGAACGCTGCCAGCTGCTCTTGCAGGATGGTCGCGCTGCGACGGATCGCCTCTTCCGGATCCAGGGTGCCGTCGGTTTCCAGGTTGATGATCAGCTTGTCGAGGTCGGTGCGCTGTTCGACGCGGGCGGCTTCGACGCTGTAGGAAACGCGGCGCACGGGGCTGAAGGTCGCATCCAGCTGCAGACGGCCGATGGCGCGTGTCTCGTCGTCGGCTTCGCTGCGGACATCCGCAGGCTCATAGCCGCGACCACGGGCCACCTTCAGCTGCATCTTGAGCTCGGCGCCTTCATTGACGTGGGCGATGACGTGCTCGGGGTTGACCACTTCGACGTCGTGATCGACGGCGATGTCACCAGCGGTGACGACGGCCGGGCCCTGCTTGTTCAGCGAGAGCATCGCCTCGTCGCGGCTGTGCATCTTGATCGCCACGTCCTTGAGGTTCAGGAGGATTTCGATGACATCTTCCTGGACACCCTCGATCGCGCTGTACTCATGGTCGACACCAGCGATCTCGGTCTCCACCACGGCGCAGCCGGGCATGGACGAGAGCAGGATACGACGCAGAGCATTGCCCAACGTGTGGCCGAAGCCACGCTCGAACGGCTCGAGCACGATCTTTGCGTGGTGTGCGCTGATCTCTTCGACCTTGATGTCGCGAGGACGGAGAAACTCTGTCACTGAACGCTGCATATGAACACCTTTCAGGCTGCCAAACGAATACTCGGTAATAACCGCCGCCCTCCCGGAGGAGGGCGGCGCGGACGGACCGCTTACTTCGAGTACAGCTCGACGATCAGTTGCTCGTTGATGTCGGCAGTCAGGTCACCGCGCTCAGGCAGGGCCTTGAAGGTGCCTTCCATCTTCTTGGCGTCGAGTTCGATCCAGGCCACGTCGCCACGGTTGGCGGCGATGCTCAGGGCGTTCTGGATACGCGCCTGTTGCTTGGCCTTTTCACGAACGGATACCACGTCGCCGGGCTTGACCTGGTAGGAGGCCACGTTGACGGTCTTGCCGTTGACGGCAATCGCCTTATGGCTTACCAGCTGACGAGCCTCGGAGCGAGTGGCGCCAAAGCCCATGCGGTAGACGACGTTGTCCAGTCGGGACTCAAGCAGCTGCAGCAACAACTCACCGGTCGCACCCTTCAGGCGGGCGGCTTCCTTGTAGTAGTTGCGGAACTGCTTTTCGAGTACGCCGTACATGCGACGTACTTTCTGCTTCTCGCGAAGCTGCAAGCCGTAGTCGGAAAGACGCTGACGGCGCTGGCCGTGCACACCCGGAATCTGTTCGGATTTGCACTTTTTCTCGAAGGGAGTGACACCGCTCTTGAGGAAGAGGTCGGTACCTTCCCGGCGAGACAGTTTGCACTTCGGTCCAATGTAACGAGCCATGAATCTGTCTCCTTAAACGCGGCGTTTCTTCGGCGGACGGCAGCCATTGTGGGGAATGGGCGTCGCGTCGGTGATGCTTTGCACGCGGAAGCCGGCGGCGTTGAGTGCACGCACGGCGGATTCACGGCCAGGACCGGGGCCCTTGACCAGCACGTCGACGTTTTTCACACCATACTCGGCTGCAGCAGTTGCTGCACGCTCGCTTGCCACTTGAGCAGCGAACGGGGTGCTCTTGCGAGAACCACGAAAACCCGAACCACCGGCTGTCGCCCAGGAAAGAGCGTTGCCCTGGCGGTCTGTGATCGTAATGATCGTGTTGTTAAAAGAGGCATGGATATGCGCAACGGCATCCACTACCTGCTTTTTAACCTTTTTACGGTTGCTACGCGGGTTAGCCATGTTGATGTCAATTCCTGTCTTTACGCCAGAACGTGCGTGTTATTTGCGGATCGGCTTACGCGGTCCCTTACGGGTACGCGCGTTGGTCTTGGTGCGCTGACCGCGCATCGGAAGACCACGACGATGACGCAGACCACGGTAGCAACCCAAGTCCATGAGACGCTTGATGTTCAGCGTCACATCACGACGAAGGTCGCCTTCAACGGTATACTTGCCGACTTCACTACGCAGGCTGTCGATCTCTTCAGATGACAGATCCTGGATCTTGGTGGTCGGCGCGATGCCGGTCGCTTCACAGATTTCCTGTGCGCGAGTACGGCCAATCCCGAAGATGTAGGTCAGCGAGATCGCCGCATGCTTGTTGTCCGGGATATTGACGCCTGCAATACGGGCCATCAGCTTACTCCGAAGTTTGAGCGGCTTGCTCGGTTAATCAACTACAAAAGGCGCAATAGCATACCCCCTTCCCGTCATTAGGGCAAGGGGTATGCCAGCACCCGGTTCAATTCAGGCCAGGATTAACCCTGGCGCTGCTTGTGCCGCGGCTCGGTGCAGATGACGCGAACAGCGCCATTGCGACGAATGATCTTGCAATTGCGGCACATTTTCTTCACGGAAGCTCGAACTTTCATCGTTCTCTCCAAAATCGGCTTGCGGCGTGCCAAATCGGCCTGCGGCGCCTTAGCGCATGATGCCGCCGCTACCGTAGCCTTTCAGGTTGGACTTCTTCATCACCGACTCATACTGGTGCGACATGAGGTGCGACTGCACCTGGGCCATGAAGTCCATGATGACCACGACCACGATCAGCAGCGAGGTACCGCCAAAGAAGAACGGCACGTTCCACGCTACGATCAGGAACTGGGGCATCAGGGAAACCGCAGTGATGTAGAGAGCGCCGAACAGGGTCAGACGAGTCATGACCTTGTCGACATAACGAGCGGTCTGCTCGCCAGGACGAATCCCCGGCAGGAAGGCACCCGACTTCTTGAGGTTGTCGGCCACATCCTTGGGGTTGAAGACCAGCGCTGTGTAAAAGAAGCAGAAGAATACCACCGCCGCCGCGAAAAGCAAGATATAAAGGGGCTGACCTGGGGCCAACGCCTGGGACGCGCGCTGCAACCATTCCATGCCGTCGCCCGCACCTACCCACTGACCGAGGGAGGCGGGGAACAACAGGATGCTCGAGGCAAAGATGGCCGGAATGACACCCGCCATGTTGACCTTGAGCGGCAGGTAGCTGCTCTGCCCTGCATACATCTTGTTGCCTACCTGGCGGCGCGGGTAGTTCACCGTGATCCGGCGCTGGCCGCGTTCGATGAACACGACGAACGCCACGGTGGCGATACCCAGAAGGCTAAGCGCCAACAGCGGCAACACATTCCACGCGCCCTCGTTGCGGGCAAGCTCGAAGGCTTGAGCCACAGCTCCGGGCAGGCCGGCGACGATACCCGCGAAGATCAGCAGCGAAATGCCGTTGCCGATGCCCTTCTCGGTGATCTGCTCACCCAGCCACATCAAGAACACCGCGCCACTCACGAAGGTGATGATCGCGGTGAAATAGAAGCTGAGATCGGCCGTATAGGCAATGCCTTGGCTGGCCAGACCCACGGACATGCCGGTGGCCTGAACCAGGGCCAGCACCACCGTGCCGTAGCGCGTGTACTGGCTGATCTTGCGGCGGCCGCTCTCGCCCTCCTTCTTCAACTGCTCGAGGTGGGGCGAGACGGCGGTCAGGAGCTGCATGATGATCGACGCCGAGATGTACGGCATGATGCCGAGGGCGAGGATACTCATGCGCTCCAGGGCACCGCCCGAGAACATGTTGAACATGCCCAGGATGGTGCCCTGCTGCTCCCTGAACAAGGCAGCAAGCTGGTCAGGATTGATACCGGGAACGGGTATGTGGGCACCGATACGGTAGACCACGATGGCGAGGAGCACGAAGCGCAGACGCGCCCACAGTTCACTCAGACCGCTGCCCATCGCCGGCATGTTTCCTGACTTGGCCATTTAGTCCTCTACCTTGCCACCGGCGGCTTCGATCGCTGCGCGGGCACCCTTGGTGACCCGCAGACCGCGAACGGTGACCGCCTTGTTCAGATCGCCGGAAAGGATCACCTTCGCATGCTGCGTGGAATCCTTCAGCACATTGGCTTCCTTGAGGCTTTCCAGGGTGACTTCGTCACCCGCGACCTTGGCCAGCTCGGCCAGGCGGACTTCCTCGGAAACCAAAGACTTGGCGGAGGTGAAACCAAACTTCGGCAGACGACGCTGCAGGGGCATCTGACCGCCCTCGAAGCCGGGCTTCACGCTGCCACCGCTGCGCGACTTCTGGCCCTTGTGGCCACGGCCGCCGGTCTTGCCCAGACCGGAACCGATGCCACGACCGACGCGCTTTTCAGCGTGCTTGGAGCCCGGTGCCGGGCTCAGGCTGTTAAGTTTCATGGATTACTCTCCCTCAACACGCACAAGGTAGTTGACCTTGTGGATCATGCCGCGAACGGCAGGGGTGTCTTCCAGTTCAACCGTGTGACCGATGCGGCGCAGGCCGAGGCCCTTCATGGTGGCCTTGTGCTTGGCCAACGTGCCGATGGTGCTGCGGGTCTGGGTAACCTTGATCGTAGCTGCCATGGTGTATTACCCCGTGATCGCTTCGACTGAGAGACCGCGCTTGGCGGCCACGTCTTCCGGCGACTGCATGGAAGCCAGGCCATTCACGGTCGCGCGGACCACGTTCACCGGATTGGTGGAGCCATAGCACTTGGCCAGGACGTTGTGCACGCCGGCCAATTCCAGCACGGAGCGCATGGCGCCGCCGGCGATGATACCAGTACCGTCAGAGGCCGGCTGCATGTACACCTTGGAGGCGCCATGACGTGCCTTGACCGGATACTGGAGGGTACCGCCGACCAGGTTCACCTTGATCATGTTGCGGCGCGCCTGGTCCATCGCCTTCTGAATCGCGACCGGCACTTCACGTGCCTTGCCACGACCGAAGCCGACGCGACCGTTACCGTCGCCCACGACAGTCAGAGCGGTGAAGCCGAAAATACGGCCACCCTTGACCACCTTGGCGACACGGTTGACCTGCACGAGCTTTTCCTGCAGATCGCCGTTTTGCTGTTCGTTCTTCGCCATCGTAAAACCCTTTAGAATTCCAGGCCGCCTTCACGTGCGGCGTCGGCCAGGGCCTTCACACGACCGTGGTACTTGAAGCCAGCGCGGTCGAAGGCCACCTGGGTGATGCCCGCTTCCTTGGCGCGTTCAGCGATCAGCGCACCAACTTTGGCTGCGGCGTCTGCATTGCCGGTCGAACCCTCGCGCAGGCTCTTGTCCAGCGTGGAAGCGCTGGCCAGGACCTTGCCACCATCCGGCGAGATAATCTGCGCGTAGATGTGACGGGGGGTACGATTGACGCACAGGCGAGACACGCCCAGCTCGCGGATCTTCGCGCGAGCGCGGCGGGCACGACGGAGACGAGATTCTTTCTTCGCGTTCATAACCCTGCCTTACTTCTTCTTGGCTTCTTTACGGCGGACCTGCTCATCCGCGTAACGCACACCCTTGCCCTTGTAGGGTTCAGGCGGACGGAAAGCGCGGATTTCCGCTGCGACCTGGCCGAGCTTCTGCTTGTCCGCGCTCTTCAGCACGATGACGGTGTTCTTCGGCGTTTCCGCCGTGACACCTTCAGGCAGTTGATAGTCGACCGGGTGAGAGAAGCCCAGTGTCAGGTTGAGCGTCTGGCCTTTCGCTTGAGCGCGATAACCGACGCCGATGATTTCGAGAGACTTGGTAAAGCCCTCGGACACGCCGGTGACCAGGTTCTGAACCAGGGCACGGGTGGTGCCGACCATGGCCCAGCTCTTAGCAGATTTGCTCGGCTGGAAGGTCAGCTGGCCATCTTCCTGCGCGACCACGACATCGTCGTGAACGGGCATGGAGAGGGTGCCCTGACCGCCTTTGGCGGTCAGCGTGGCGCCGTCGATCTTGACCTCGACGCCAGCGGGCACTTTAACCGGATATTTGGCTACGCGGGACATTCCAAACTCCTAGAATACGGTGCAGAGGACTTCGCCGCCGACACCAGCCTGACGCGCGGCACGATCGGTCATCACACCCTTGGAGGTGGTGACGATCGCGACACCCAGGCCATCGGCGACCTTCGGCAGCGCATCCTTGCCCTTGTAACTACGCAGGGACGGCTTGGAAACCCGCTGCAGATGCTCGATGACCGGCTTGCCTTCGAAGTACTTGAGGCTGACGGTCAGCTCGGGCTTGGCTGATTCGCTCACGGCGAAGTCAGTGATGTAACCCTCTTCTTTCAGCACGCGGGCCACTTCAACCTTGATCTTGGAGGACGGCATGGTGACCGTCTCCTTGGTGGCCTGCTGCGCATTGCGGATACGGGTAAACATATCCGCCAGAGTGTCTTGCATGCTCATTTAACTTGCGCTCCTGATGATTCTACGTGGCGTTACCAGCTGGACTTCTTCAGTCCGGGCACGTCGCCACGCATGGCGGCTTCACGCAGCTTGTTACGGCCAAGGCCGAACTTGTTGTAGTAGCCGTGCGGACGGCCAGTCACGCGGCAGCGGTTACGCTGACGCACGGGGCTGGAGTCACGCGGCAGCGACTGCAACTTCAGCTGCGCATCGAAGCGCTCCTCATCGGAGCTGTTCACGTCCTGGATGATCGCCTTGAGCTCAGCACGCTTGGCAGCATACTTCTCAACCAGTTGCGTGCGCTTCAGTTCACGCTCAATCATGCTCTTCTTTGCCATGATCCCACCCCTATTTCTTGAACGGGAAGTTCAGTGCACTCAAGAGCGCACGACCTTCGTCATCGGTGTTGGCAGTGGTGGTGATGGTGACATCCAGACCACGAATCCGGTCGATCTTATCATACTCGATCTCCGGGAAGATGATCTGCTCACGCACCCCCATGCTGTAGTTGCCACGACCGTCGAAGGACTTCGGGTTGAGACCACGGAAGTCACGAACGCGGGGGATCGCGATATTCACCAGGCGATCGAGGAAGTCCCACATGCGCTCACTGCGCAGTGTGACCTTCACGCCGATCGGCCAGCCTTCACGCACCTTGAAGCCCGCGATGGACTTACGTGCCTTGGTCACCATCGGCTTCTGACCGGAGAGCTTCTCCAGGTCGCCGACGGCAGCGTCGATCAGCTTTTTATCGCTGGTCGCTTCGCCGATACCCATGTTCAGAGTCACCTTGGTGATCCGGGGTACCTGCATAACGTTGGCGTAGCTGAACTGCTCTTTCAGTTGAGCCACCACCTCGTTTTGATAACGTTCTTTCAAGTTCGCCATTTTGCTACCCGACTCGCGTTAGGCGTCGATCTGCGCTTGCGTCGACTTGTAGATACGTACCTTGGTACCGTCTTCCTTGATCTGGAAGCCGACGCGATCCGCCTTACCGGTCTCCTGATTGAAGATGGCTACGTTGGACGCGTGAATCGGAGCCTCGCGCTCGACGATACCGCCCTGATTGCCGGCCATGGGGTTCGGCTTGGTGTGACGCTTGATCATGTTCACACCCGCTACCACGAACCGCTCGTCCTTGAGGACGCGCTTCACGGTACCGCGCTTACCCTTGTCCTTGCCGGCGATGACGATCACTTCATCATCACGTTTGATCTTTTGCATGTCGCCTCGCTCCCTTACAGCACTTCAGGCGCTAAGGAAATGATCTTCATGAACTTCTCGTTGCGAAGTTCACGCGTCACCGGCCCGAAGATACGGGTACCGATCGGCTGCTCGTTGGTGTTGTTCAACAAGACGGCCGCATTTCCATCGAAGCGAATCAGCGAACCGTCGCTGCGACGGACGCCACTGCGGGTCCGGACAACTACCGCCTTCAGCACCTGGCCTTTCTTGACCTTGCCGCGCGGAATAGCTTCCTTCACCGTGACCTTGATGACGTCACCAACGCGAGCGTAGCGGCGGTGTGAACCACCCAGCACCTTGATGCACTGCACCCGGCGCGCTCCGCTGTTGTCGGCGACATCCAGCATTGTCTGAGTCTGAATCATCGGTTTTCTCCAAACCTAAACTGACTGCACGAGGTTAAGGCCGTGGCCTTAACCCTTGGCCTGTTCGACAACCTCGACCAGGGTCCAGGCCTTCTTCTTGGACAGCGGACGGCATTCCTGGATGGATACCGTGTCACCGGCCTTGGCCTGGTTGGTCTCGTCGTGGGCGTGCAGCTTGGTGGAGCGCTTAACGTATTTGCCGTAGATCGGGTGGCGCTCACGACGCTCGATCATTACAACGATGGACTTGTCCATCTTGTCGCTCACCACCTTGCCGGTGAGCGTACGGGCTTTTTTCTCTTCGGCCATCTCAGACACCTGCCTTCTCGTTGAGCACAGTCTTCACGCGGGCGATATCCCGACGAACCTGCTTGAGCAGATGAGTCTGGCTCAGCTGGCCGGTGGCCTTCTGCATGCGCAGGTTGAACTGCTCGCGGAGGAGTTCGAGGAGCTGCTCGTTGAGCTGCTCGGCGGACTTTTCACGAATTTCCTGGGCTTTCATCACATCACCGTCCGTTTCACAAAGGTGGTGGAGACCGGGAATTTCTGGGCGGCCAGTGCGAAAGCTTCGCGGGCCAGTTCCTCGGAAACGCCTTCGATCTCGTAAAGGACACGACCGGGCTGGATCTGTGCGACCCAGTACTCGACGGAGCCCTTACCTTTACCCATCCGGACTTCCAGGGGCTTCTTGGAAATCGGCTTGTCCGGGAAGACACGGATCCAGATCTTGCCGCCACGCTTGACGTGACGGGTGATGGCACGACGGCCAGCTTCGATCTGACGGGCGGTGACACGACCGCGGCCGGTGGCCTTGAGGCCGAACTCGCCGAAGCTCACTTTGCTTCCGCGATGCGCCAGGCCACGGTTGCGGCCCTTCTGCACCTTACGGAATTTTGTACGCTTGGGTTGTAACATCGAATCGCTCTCCCCTTACCTGGAACCTTTCTTCTTGGAGGGCGCTGCCTGGCTCTGCTTCGCCTTGGCGCGGACCTCCTCGATGCCCCCGAGGATTTCACCCTTGAAGACCCAGACCTTGACACCGATGATGCCGTAGGTGGTCTTGGCTTCGTAGGTGGCGTAATCGATGTCCGCACGCAGGGTATGCAGCGGAACACGACCTTCGCGGTACCACTCGGTGCGGGCAATTTCCGCGCCGCCGAGGCGACCGGAGAGCTGCACCTTGATGCCGCCAGCGCCCAGACGCATGGCGTTCTGGACAGCGCGCTTCATGGCGCGACGGAACATCACACGGCGCTCGAGCTGGCCGGCAATGTTCTGTGCGACGAGCTGAGCATCCAGCTCGGGCTTGCGAACTTCCTCGATGTTGACGTGAACAGGCACGCCCATCATCTCGGTAACGTCGCGACGCAGGCGATCGACATCTTCGCCCTTCTTGCCAATCACGATACCCGGACGGGCAGTGTGAATGGTGATGCGCGCGTTGTTCGCGGGACGCTCGATGGTGATCTTGCTAACGGAGGCGTTTTTCAGACGCTCTTCCAGGAAGCTACGCACCGCGAGGTCGTTGTTGAGCTTATCGGCATAGGCGCCGCGCTCGGCGTACCAGACAGAGGTATGGTCTTTGACGATACCCAGTCGGATGCCTGTCGGATTGACTTTCTGACCCATCTGGTCGACTCCTACTTCTCGGCTACCTTGACGGTGATGTGGCAAGTGCGCTTCAAAATGCGATCCGCACGGCCTTTGGCGCGCGGACGGATGCGCTTGAGCGTCGTACCCTCATCGACACAGATGGTCGAGACGCGCAGCTCGTCGATGTCCATGCCGTTGTTTTCTTCCGCATTCGCGATGGCGGACTGCAGCACCTTCTTGACCAGCTTGGCCGCCTTCTTCGGTGAGAAGGTCAGCAGGTCGATTGCTTCGGCGACAGGCTTACCGCGCACCTGATCAGCCACCAAACGGGCCTTCTGGGCGGATAAACTGGCGCCACGCAGCTTTGCTGTGACTTCCATCTCTTAATCCTCTCTGGCTTACCGTTTGGCTTTCTTATCCGCCGCATGGCCGCGATAGGTGCGGGTAGCAGCGAATTCGCCCAGCTTGTGGCCAACCATTTCCTCGGAGACGTGCACCGGGACGTGTTGGCGACCGTTATGGACTGCAATGGTGAGCCCGACCATGTTGGGCAGGACCATTGAACGACGCGACCAGGTCTTGATCGGTTTGCGATCGTTCTTTTCCGCTGCAGTCTCAACCTTTTTCAGCAGATGAAGGTCTACAAAAGGACCTTTCTTCAGTGAACGTGGCACAGCCGTTACCTCTTAATGTCTTGGCGTGGGATCTTAACCGCGAGCCTTGCGGCGGCGGACGATCAGCTTGTCGGTGCGCTTGTTCTTGCGGGTCTTGTGGCCCTTGGTGGGCATACCCCACGGGGACACCGGATGACGACCACCGCTGGTGCGGCCTTCACCACCACCGTGCGGGTGATCCACCGGGTTCATCGCGACACCGCGAACAGTCGGGCGCACACCTCTCCAGCGCTTTGCACCGGCCTTGCCAAGTTGACGCAGGCTGTGCTCGGAATTGCTCACCTCACCCAGGGTCGCGCGGCACTCGGCCAGCACCTTGCGCATCTCGCCGGAGCGCAGACGCAGGGTGGCGTAGTTGCCTTCACGAGCCACCAGCTGGGCGCTGGTACCGGCGCTGCGTGCGATCTGAGCACCCTTGCCAGGCTTCAGTTCGATGCAGTGCACCGTGGAACCCAGCGGGATGTTGCGCAGCGGCAGTGCGTTGCCCTTCTTGATCGGCGCATTGACGCCGGACTCGAGGCGATCACCGGCACTCACGCCCTTGGGGGCGATGATGTAGCGACGCTCACCGTCGATGTACTTCAGCAGCGCGATGTGGGCGCTACGGTTCGGGTCATGCTCCAGGCGCTCGACGATGGCCGGAACGCCATCCTTGGTGCGCTTGAAGTCGATGATCCGATAGTGGTTGCGATGACCACCGCCGACGTGGCGAGTGGTGATGCGACCCTGGTTGTTACGACCACCGGACTTGGACTGCTTCTCGAGCAACGGCGCGTAAGCGCGGCCCTTGTACAGTTCCTCACCAACAATCTTGACGACGTGGCGACGACCGGCGGATGTGGGTTTTGTCTTGACGATTGCCATGATCCGTACTCCTGCCTTTACTCGGCGCCAGAGAAGTCTTCAAGCGTCTCGCCGGCGGCCAGTGTCACGTACGCCTTGCGATAACCCTTGCGCATACCAACACCATGCGCGGTGCGCTTGGTCTTGCCCTTCACGTTCAGAACAGAAACGCGATCGACCTTCTTGCCGAACAGCTCCTGGACGGCAGCCTTGATCTCGGGCTTGGTTGCGTCACTCGCCACCTTGAACACGTACTGGTTACGCTCGGCGGCCATGGCGGCCTTCTCGGTCACGTGCGGACCAAGCAGAACCTTGAATACACGCTCCTGGTTCATGCCAGCTTCTCCTCGAATTTGCGCAGTGCGGAGACGGTAGCCAGGACCTTGTCGAAGGCGACCAGGCTGACCGGGTCGGCGGCGGCGACGTCCACCACATCCACGTTGGGGATGTTGCGGGCTGCCAGGTACAGGTTCTCGTCGACTTCTTCGGTGACGATCAGCACCTTCTCCAGGCCCAGGTCGGAAAGCTTGGCGACCAGCTGCTTGGTTTTGGGTGACTCGACAGAGAAGGCATCAACGGCAACAAGACGCTCCTGACGGACCAGCTCGGACAGAATCGAGCGCATGGCCGCACGGTACATCTTGCGGTTGACCTTCTGGGAGTGATCCTGCGGACGGGCCGCGAAGGTCACACCACCGCTGCGCCAGATCGGCGAGCGAATGGTACCGGCGCGAGCGCGACCGGTGCCCTTCTGGCGCCACGGCTTCTTGCCGCCGCCACGGACGTCGGAGCGGTTCTTCTGGGCGCGGGTGCCCTGACGACCACCAGCCAGATAGGCGGTGACGACCTGGTGCACGAGCGCTTCGTTGAATTCTTTGCCAAAGGTAGCGTCGGACAGCTCAACGGTCCCGGCGCTTGCACCTGCAAGATTCAGATTCATTGGAAAGTTCCCCTTCAGCCAGCTTTGACGGCGCTGCGCACGATGACATCACTGCCGGTAGCACCAGGAACGGCGCCTTTGATCAGCAGCAGGTTGCGCTCGGCATCGACACGGACGATTTCCAGGCTCTGAACGGTGCAACGTGCGTTGCCCATCTGGCCGGCCATCTTCTTGCCCTTGAACACGCGGCCCGGGGTCTGGCACATGCCGATGGAACCCGGAGCACGGTGGGACAGAGAGTTACCGTGGCTGTTGTCCTGGGTACGGAAGTTCCAGCGCTTCACTGCGCCTTGGAAGCCCTTACCCTTGGAGGTGCCGGTCACGTCAACGCTTTGACCAGCTTCGAAGAGGGATACGGTGAGTTCGCCGCCCACTTCCGGAGCTTCGTCGCCTTCGCTCAGGCGGAACTCCATCAGGGAACGACCAGCCTCGACACCTGCCTTGGCGTACAGGCCAGCTTGGGCCTTGGACAGATGCTTGGCTTTGCGGGAGCCGGTTGTCACCTGGACCGCGGCGTAGCCGTCGGATTCGACAGACTTCACGCAGGTCACGCGGTTGGGATCAACCTCGATAACGGTTACGGGCACAGACGCGCCGTCTTCGGTGAAGACACGGGTCATGCCGGCCTTCCTACCGACCAAACCGATAGTCATGCTTAGTCTCCTTTAGTGTACGGGGCTATCACCCGCTATGGCTGCCCTTTCCAGAGCATTCCACTAGCACGTTGTGTAACGCCATCCCGGCGTGGCGGCTGCTGAACCTCTACTGGATGAGAGGGACGCTGGGCCGCGAGTGTCTAGTGATATCAGTCGAGCTTGATTTGCACGTCCACGCCAGCGGCGAGGTCGAGCTTCATCAGGGCATCAACGGTCTTCTCGGTCGGCTCGACGATGTCGAGCACACGCTTGTGGGTACGAATCTCGTACTGATCACGGGCGTCCTTGTTCACGTGCGGGGAAACCAGCACGGTGTAACGCTCGCGATTGGTCGGCAGAGGAATCGGACCACGAACCTGGGCGCCGGTACGCTTGGCGGTTTCAACAATCTCCGCGGCGGACTGGTCGATCAGGCGATGGTCGAAAGCCTTCAACCGAATGCGAATCTTCTGGTTCTGCATTTGCCCTAACTCCAATGGAACTTGACGGCGCGAGCCGTCAACCCACGCATTCAAAGGATGCGCATTATATGCGCCGCGCCATCGAGAGTCAAACCCTCAATGACGATGCGCAGAAAAGGGGGCTCCTTGCGGAGCCCCCTTCGGTGATCACCGGTCTGATTTAGACCAGGATCTTGGCCACGACGCCAGCGCCGACGGTACGGCCGCCTTCGCGGATGGCGAAGCGCAGACCTTCGTCCATGGCGATCGGAGCGATCAGGTTGACGACCATCTGGACGTTGTCGCCCGGCATGACCATCTCGACGCCTTCCGGCAGTTCACAGGTACCGGTGATGTCGGTGGTACGGAAGTAGAACTGCGGACGGTAGCCCTTGAAGAACGGAGTGTGACGACCACCCTCGTCCTTGCTCAGCACGTACACTTCCGCCTCGAACTGGGTGTGCGGAGTGATGGTGCCCGGCTTGGCCAGAACCTGACCACGCTCGACTTCGTCACGCTTGGTACCACGCAGCAGGGCACCGACGTTCTCGCCAGCACGACCTTCGTCGAGCAGCTTACGGAACATCTCGACACCGGTAACGGTAGTCTTGGTGGTGTCCTTGATACCAACGATCTCGATCTCTTCGCCCGGCTTGACGATGCCGCGCTCGACACGACCGGTCACAACGGTACCGCGACCAGAGATGGAGAACACGTCTTCGATCGGCATCAGGAACGGCTGGTCGACAGCACGCTCCGGCTCGGGGATGTAAGCATCCAGAGCCTTGATCAGGTTGGCAACGGCGGTAGTACCCATGCCGTTGTCGTCCTTGCCTTCCAGAGCCATCAGGGCAGAGCCGGTGATGATCGGAGTGTCGTCGCCCGGGAAGTCGTACTCGGACAGAAGTTCACGAACTTCCATCTCGACCAGCTCGAGCAGCTCTTCGTCGTCGACCATGTCGGCCTTGTTCAGGAACACGACGATGAACGGAACGCCAACCTGACGAGACAGCAGGATGTGCTCGCGAGTCTGCGGCATGGGGCCGTCAGCAGCGGAACAGACCAGGATAGCGCCGTCCATCTGGGCAGCACCGGTGATCATGTTCTTGACGTAGTCAGCGTGTCCCGGGCAGTCGACGTGAGCGTAGTGACGCTCCTCGGACTGATACTCGACGTGAGAGGTGGCGATGGTGATACCACGCTCACGCTCTTCCGGAGCATTGTCGATGGTGTCGAACTCACGCCAGTCACCGCCGAACACCTCGGCAGAAACGCGAGTCAGGGCCGCCGTCAGGGTAGTCTTGCCGTGGTCGACGTGACCGATGGTGCCGACGTTGACGTGCGGTTTGGAACGTTCGAATTTTTCCTTAGCCACTGCTATGACCTCTTTCGTTAGCTAACGGTTAACCGTTCTGGTTGATGACGGCTTCAACGACGCTGGACGGCGCCTCTTCGTAGTCCGCAAACTCCATGGTGTAGCTTGCGCGGCCCTGGGTCTGAGAGCGCAGGTCGGTTGCGTAACCGAACATCTCAGCCAGCGGCACGGTGGCGCGAATGACCTTGCCGGAGGAAGAGTCATCCATACCCTGGACCAGGCCCCGGCGGCGGTTCAGGTCGCCCATGACGTCACCCATGAATTCTTCAGGGGTCACGACCTCGACCTTCATCACCGGCTCGAGCAGAACTGCCTTGGCCTTGGGAGCGCCTTGCTTGATCGCCATGGAAGAGGCGACCTTGAACGCGGTCTCGTTGGAGTCCACGTCGTGGTAGGAACCGTCGAACAGCGTTACCTTGACGTCGATCATCGGGTAGCCCGCGATGACACCGTTCTGGAGCTGCTCATAGGCCCCTTTCTCGACGGCCGGCACGTATTCCTTCGGAACCACGCCGCCGACGATCTCGGAAGCGAACTTGAAGTGCATCTCTTCGTCGTCGCCCTTGTCTTCGGCCGTCAACGGCTCGATGCGCAGGTGTACGTGACCGTACTGACCGCGACCACCGGACTGACGAACGAACTTGCCTTCCTGCTCGACGCTCTGACGAATCGTCTCACGGTAGGCCACCTGCGGCTTGCCGATGTTCGCCTCGACCTTGAACTCGCGACGCATGCGGTCAACGATGATGTCGAGGTGAAGCTCGCCCATGCCGGAGATGATGGTCTGGCCAGTCTCTTCGTCGGTCTTGACCTGGAAGGACGGATCTTCCTGGGCCAGCTTGCCCAGTGCAATACCCATCTTTTCCTGGTCAGCCTTGGACTTCGGCTCCACGGCCACGGAGATAACCGGATCCGGAAACTCCATGCGCTCGAGAACGATCTTGTCGTTCAGGTCGCACAGGGTATCACCGGTGGTCACGTCCTTCAGGCCGATACAGGCGGCGATGTCGCCGGCCAGAACTTCCTTGATCTCCTCGCGCGAGTTGGAGTGCATCTGGACGATACGACCGACGCGCTCCTTCTTCTGCTTGACGGAGTTGTAGACGCTGTCGCCTGACTTCAGCACGCCGGAGTAGACGCGGATGAAGGTCAGGGTGCCAACGAAGGGGTCGGTCGCGATCTTGAACGCCAGCGCGGCGAAAGGCGCACTGTCATCGGCCTCACGGGTCGCGATGGTGCCGTCCTTGTCGTCGAGCTCACCTTCGATCGCCTTGACCTCGGTGGGTGACGGCATGTACTCGATGACGCCATCGAGAACGGCCTGAACGCCCTTGTTCTTGAACGCAGAGCCACAGGTGACCAGCACGATCTCGTTGTCGAGGGTACGACGACGCAGACCAGCCTTGATCTCGTCGTTGGTCAGCTCGCCCTCTTCGAGGTACTTGTCCATCAGCTCTTCGGACGCCTCGGCGGCGGCCTCGACCATCTGCTCGCGATACTCTTCGGCGGTCTCCTGGAGCTCCGCCGGGATATCGACGAGGTCGTAGTTCATCCCGAAGTTGTCTTCATCCCACAGGATGGCCTTCATCTGGATGAGGTCGATGACGCCCTTGAACTCGTCCTCGGAGCCCCAGTTGATCTGGATCGGCACGACGTTGGCGCCGAGACGATCCTTCAGCTGGTTGACGACCATGAAGAAGTCAGCGCCGCTGCGGTCCATCTTGTTGACGAACACCATGCGCGGAACTTCGTACTTGTTGGCCTGGCGCCAGACGGTCTCGGTCTGCGGCTGCACACCGGAGGAGCCACACAGCACGACGACGGCACCGTCAAGCACACGCAGGGAACGTTCGACTTCGATGGTGAAGTCAACGTGTCCAGGGGTGTCGATGATGTTGATGCGGTGCTCATCGAACTGCTTGTTCATGCCCTGCCAGAAGCAGGTGGTCGCCGCGGAGGTGATGGTGATACCACGCTCCTGCTCCTGCTCCATCCAGTCCATGGTGGCGGCGCCCTCATGGACCTCACCGACCTTGTGGGACAGACCGGTGTAGAACAGGACACGCTCGGTAGTAGTCGTCTTACCGGCGTCGACGTGGGCCACGATACCGATATTGCGGTAACGCTTAAGCGGAGTCTTGCGAGCCACGATGTAACTCCCGTTGGTTGGCGATGCGCTTTAGAAGCGGTAGTGAGAGAAGGCCTTGTTGGCTTCTGCCATGCGATGCACGTCTTCACGCTTCTTGACTGCCGAACCCTTGCCTTCGGCTGCATCCAGCATTTCGCCAGCCAGACGCTGCACCATGGTCTTCTCGCCACGACGGCGAGCGGCGTCCACCAGCCAGCGCATGGCAAGCGCCTGGCGGCGGGACGGACGGACTTCGACCGGCACCTGATAGGTCGCACCGCCGACGCGGCGAGACTTCACCTCGACCATGGGCTGGATGGTTTCCAGCGCCTTGTCGAAGATTTCCAGCGGCTCTTCATTGGAACGCTCGGCAACCCTGTCCAGCGCACCATAGACGATACGCTCAGCTACGGACTTCTTGCCGCTGATCATCAGGTGGTTCATGAACTTGGCCAGACGCTCGGATCCGAACTTGGGATCCGGCAGAATCTCGCGCTTGGCCGCAACTCTTCTTCTAGGCATGATAAGCCCTCGGTTGAAGGGTCCTTCAGGTAAACCCGAGACTCGCGCTTGGCGGCTCGACCTTACTCTTATCAGACCGGGTCAAACTTGGTAATGGAAAGCGACGCAGCCCTTAGGACTTCGGACGCTTGGTGCCGTACTTGGAACGGCCCTGACGACGGTTCTGGACACCGGAGGTGTCGAGAGCGCCGCGAACGGTGTGATAACGCACACCCGGAAGGTCCTTTACTCGACCGCCACGAATCAGGACCACAGAGTGCTCCTGGAGGTTGTGGCCTTCACCGCCGATGTAAGAGGACACCTCGTAGCCGTTGGTCAGGCGCACACGGCAGACCTTCCGCAGTGCGGAGTTCGGCTTCTTCGGGGTGGTGGTGTAGACGCGGGTGCAGACGCCGCGCTTCTGCGGGCAGGCCTGAAGCGCAGGCACGTCGGTCTTCGCGGCCTGACGCTTGCGCGGCTTGCGCACGAGCTGATTAATCGTTGCCATAGCTGTTAGCTGACTCCAATGGGTTGCCTAAGCCTTTTCACAGTGGCGCGGATACACCCACCCCACTGTTAAAGGCTGCGCATTCTACTGGCTGATGCCAAGGCGCGTCAAGCCCGGAGCCGCAAAGGCTCCAGGCTTTTTGCCGACATCAGATCTCGTCGTCGTCCGAGTCCAGCGCGGTGAGCTGGGCGCCCAGCTCCTGCTCGACGTCGTAGGCCGACGGCTGGAGCAGTCGCTCGGTGTCTTCACGCTTGCGACGACGCTCCTCGTGGTGGGTCAGACCGGTACCGGCCGGGATCAGACGTCCCACCACCACGTTTTCCTTCAGGCCGCGCAGGTAGTCGCGCTTGCCGGTGACCGCCGCTTCGGTCAGCACGCGGGTCGTCTCCTGGAAGGAGGCCGCAGAGATGAACGACTCGGTGGCCAGGCTGGCCTTGGTGATACCCAGCAGCAGGCGCTGGTACTTGGCCGGGAACTTGTCATTGGCCTGGAGCACGGCATTCTGCTCCAGCACACGGACCAGCTCGACCTGATCACCCGGAATGAAGTCGGAGTCACCGGCGTCGGTGATCTCGACCTTGCGCAGCATCTGACGCACGATCACTTCGATGTGCTTGTCGTTGATGCCAACGCCCTGCAGACGATAGACGTCCTGTACCTCGGCCACGATGTACTTGGCCAGCTCGGCGATGCCGAGCAGTCGCAGGATGTCGTGCGGGTTGCTCGGACCATCCGAGATCACCTCGCCCTTCTCGACCGTCTCGCCCTCGAACACCGCGATCTGACGCCACTTGGGAATCAGCATCTCGAAGGGGTCGCCTTCGGACGGGGTGATGGTCAGACGACGCTTGCCCTTGGTTTCCTTGCCGAAGCTGATCACACCGCTGATCTCGGCCAGGATGGACGGCTCCTTCGGCTTGCGCGCCTCGAACAGGTCGGCCACGCGCGGCAGACCACCGGTGATGTCCTTGTTGCCGGACGCCTCCACCGGGATACGCGCGACGATCTCACCGATGCCGATGGACGAGCCATTGTCGACGGTGACGATCGCCTTGCCGGGCAGCGGGTACTGCACCGGAGTGTCGCTGCCGGAGACGGTCACCGGCTTGCCGGCGGCGTCGTTGAGCATGATCATCGGGCGCTTGTCGCGACCGGCCATCGGCCGCGCCGCGGACTCGATGATCTCGATCGAGGACAGACCGGTCATCTCGTCGACGCTGCGGTGCATGGTCAGGCCTTCGTCCATGTCGACGTAGTGCACCTGGCCTTCCGCTTCGGCGACGATCGGGTGGGTGTGCGGATCCCACTTGGCCACGGCCTGGCCGGGATCGACCGCGTCACCGTCACGCACCGAAAGCTCGGCACCGTAAGGCAGCTTGTAGTACTCACGCTCGCGGCCATGCTCGTCGGCCACCGCCAGGGCGCTGGAGCGCGACACCACGACCAGCTTGCCGTCGGCACGTTCCACGTACTTGATGTTGTGCAGGCGCACCTTGCCGCCATGCTTGACCTGGACGCTGTCCACCGCAGAGGCCCGCGAGGCGGCACCACCGATGTGGAAGGTACGCATGGTCAGCTGGGTACCCGGCTCACCAATGGACTGGGCGGCGATGACGCCGGCCGACTCACCGATGTTGACCTGGTGGCCACGGGCCAGATCGCGCCCGTAACAGGACGAACACACACCGTGACTGGTTTCACAGGTGATGGTGCTGCGCACGATGATCTCGTCGACGCCCATGGTGTCGAGCTGCTCGCACCAGGCCTCGTCCAGCAGGGTGCCGCGCGGAATCAACACTTCGTCGGTGCTCGGGTCGATGACGTCCTGAGCGACCACACGGCCGAGTACACGCTGGGCCAGCGAGACGATGATGTCGCCGCCTTCGATGACCGGGTGCAGGGTCAGGCCACGCTCGGTGCCGCAGTCGACCTCGGTGATGACCACGTCCTGGGCGACGTCGACCAGACGACGGGTCAGGTAACCGGAGTTGGCGGTCTTCAGAGCGGTATCCGCCAGACCCTTACGCGCACCGTGGGTCGAGATGAAGTACTGGAGTACGTTCAGACCTTCGCGGAAGTTGGCGACGATCGGGGTCTCGATGATAGAGCCATCCGGCTTGGCCATCAGACCACGCATACCCGCCAGCTGGCGGATCTGGGCGGCGCTACCACGGGCACCGGAGTCGGCCATGATGAACACGCTGTTGAAGGAGTCCTGTTCGACTTCCTTGCCTTCGCGGTCGATCACGGTCTCCTTGGAGATGCCCGCCATCATCGCCTTGGCGACCTGGTCGTTGGCACGCGCCCAGATATCGATGACCTTGTTGTACTTCTCGCCCGCGGTCACCAGACCGGAGGAGAACTGGTCCTCGATTTCCTTGACCTCTTCCTCGGCCGCCTCGACGATCTCGGCCTTGGCGTCCGGGATGACGAAGTCGTTGACGCCGATGGAGGCGCCGGACCAGGTGGCCAGACGGAAGCCGGTGTACATCAGCTGGTCGGCGAAGATGACCGCGGCCTTGAGACCGGCGCGACGATACACTTCGTTGATCAGCTTGGAGATGGCCTTCTTCTTCATGGCCTGGTCGACCAGATCGAAGGGCACCCCTTGCGGCAGGATGCGGAACAGCAGCGCACGGCCGACGGTGGTGTCACGCAGACGGCGGTGCTCGGAGCGCTCGCCGGTCTCTTCGTCGATGTCGACCTCGTCCAGGCGCACCTTGACGCGGGCGTGCAGCGACACGTTCTGGGTGCCGAAGGCGCGCTCGACCTCGTTGAGGTCGGAGAACACCATGCCCTCGCCCTTGGCGTTGATGCGCTCGCGGGTCATGTAGTACAGACCCAGCACCACGTCCTGGGACGGCACGATGATCGGCTCGCCGTTGGCCGGTGACAGCACGTTGTTGGTGGCCATCATCAGCGCGCGCGCTTCGAGCTGGGCTTCCAGCGTCAGCGGCACGTGCACGGCCATCTGGTCACCGTCGAAGTCGGCGTTGTAGGCGGCACACACCAGCGGGTGCAGCTGGATCGCCTTGCCTTCGATCAACAGCGGCTCGAACGCCTGGATACCGAGACGGTGCAGGGTCGGGGCGCGGTTCAAAAGCACCGGGTGCTCGCGGATGACGTCGGCGAGGATGTCCCACACCTCCGGCAGCTCGCGCTCGACCATCTTCTTGGCGGCCTTGATGGTGGACGCCTGGCCGCTGGCCTGCAGCTTGGAGTAGATGAACGGCTTGAACAGCTCAAGCGCCATCTTCTTGGGCAGACCGCACTGGTGCAGACGCAGGGTCGGGCCCACGGTGATGACCGAGCGGCCGGAGTAGTCGACGCGCTTGCCCAGCAGGTTCTGACGGAAACGCCCCTGCTTGCCCTTGATCATGTCGGCCAGCGACTTCAACGGACGCTTGTTGGAGCCGGTGATGGCGCGACCGCGACGACCGTTGTCGAGCAGCGCATCGACGGACTCCTGCAGCATGCGCTTCTCGTTGCGCACGATGATGTCCGGCGCGTTGAGGTCGAGCAGACGCTTCAAGCGGTTGTTGCGATTGATCACGCGACGGTACAGATCGTTGAGATCCGAGGTCGCGAAGCGGCCGCCATCCAGCGGTACCAGCGGACGCAGGTCCGGCGGCAGCACGGGCAGCACTTCCATCACCATCCACGCCGGATCGTTGCCGGAGCCCTGGAAGGCTTCGAGCAGCTTCAGACGCTTGGACAGCTTCTTGATCTTGGTCTCGGAGTTGGTCTGCGGGATCTCTTCGCGCAGACGCTCGATCTCTTCCTCGAGATCGATATCCTTGAGCATCGCCTGGACGGCCTCGGCACCCATACGGGCGTCGAAGTCATCGCCGAACTCCTCGAGGGCCTCGAAGTACTGCTCGTCGTTGAGCAGCTGGCCACGCTCGAGGGTGGTCATGCCGGGATCGACGACCATGAAGCTCTCGAAATAGAGCACGCGCTCGATGTCGCGCAGGGTCATGTCCATCAGCATGCCGATGCGAGACGGCAGCGACTTCAGAAACCAGATGTGGGCGACCGGACTTGCCAGCTCGATGTGCCCCATGCGCTCGCGGCGCACGGCGGCCTTGGTGACTTCGACGCCGCACTTTTCGCAGATGATGCCGCGGTGCTTCATGCGCTTGTACTTGCCGCACAGGCACTCGTAGTCCTTCACCGGACCGAAGATCTTGGCGCAGAACAGGCCATCACGCTCGGGCTTGAAAGTCCGGTAGTTGATGGTCTCCGGCTTCTTGACCTCGCCAAAGGACCAGGAGCGGATCATGTCCGGCGACGCGAGCGTGATCTTGATCGCGTCGAACTCGTCGGACTGTGACTGCGATTTGAGGACTTTCACCAAATCTTTCATTAGGTCGGCTCCGTTGCGGAGTTGTCATGGGCGGGGAGCTATTGCTCCCCGCGGACCGTCATTCATTGAAGCGCCTTTCGGGCCGCCTCAGCTCTCCAGTTCGATATCGATGCCCAGCGAGCGGATTTCCTTCACCAATACGTTGAAGGATTCCGGCATGCCCGCCTGCATGGTGTGATCGCCATCCACGATGCTCTTGTACATCTTGGTACGACCTTCCACGTCATCGGACTTGACCGTGAGCATTTCCTGCAGAGTGTAAGCGGCGCCGTAGGCCTCCAGGGCCCAGACCTCCATCTCACCAAAGCGCTGACCACCGAACTGCGCCTTGCCGCCCAGCGGCTGCTGGGTGACCAGCGAGTAGGAGCCGGTGGAACGCGCGTGCATCTTGTCGTCGACCAGGTGGTTGAGCTTCAGCATGTACATGTAGCCCACCGTCACCGGACGATCGAACGACTCGCCGGTACGCCCGTCGTACAGGGTCATCTGGCCGGAATCCGGCAGATCGGCCAGCTTCAGCAGGTGCTTGATCTCGTGCTCCTTGGCACCGTCGAACACCGGCGTCGCCATCGGCACGCCCTTCTTCAGGTTCTTGGCCAGCGCGATGATCTCGTCATCGGACAGCGACTCGATCTCCTCGACGCGGGTACCCTGGGTGGAGTTGTAGACCTCACCGAGGAACTCGCGCAGCTGAGTGAGCTGCTGCTCGCGGGCGTCACGCAGCATGTGCTCGATCTTCACGCCGAGACCGCGGGCCGCCATGCCCAGGTGCGTCTCGAGGATCTGACCGACGTTCATCCGCGACGGTACACCCAGCGGGTTCAGCACCACGTCGATGGGCTCACCGTTGTCGTCGAACGGCATGTCCTCGATCGGCATGATGGCCGAGATGACACCCTTGTTACCGTGACGGCCGGCCATCTTGTCACCCGGCTGCAGGCGACGCTTGATCGCCAGGTAGACCTTGACGATCTTGAGCACGCCCGGCGCCAGATCGTCGCCCTGGGTGAGCTTGCGCTTCTTGTCTTCGAAACGCTCGTCCATTTCCTTGCGACGGTTCTCGAGCTGCTCGTCGGCCTGAGCCAGCAGTTCATTGAGCTTCTCGTCCTGCATGCGCAGCTTGAACCACTGCTGACGCGGCAGCTCCTCGAGATAGTCCTCGGACAGCACATCATCCTTGGACAGGCGCGGACCACCGTTGACCGGCTGACCGGACAGGGTGCGCTTGAGACGCTCGAAGGTGGCGTCCTCGGCGATGCGGTAGGTCTCTTGCAGGTCCTTGCGCACCTCGTCGAGCTGCATCTGCTCGATGGACAGAGCGCGCGAGTCCTTCTCGACGCCGTCGCGGGTGAACACCTGAACGTCGATGACGGTGCCCTTCATGCCGGTGGGGGCACGCAGGGAGGTGTCCTTCACGTCGGACGCCTTCTCACCGAAGATCGCACGCAGCAGCTTCTCTTCCGGGGTCAGCTGGGTCTCGCCCTTGGGCGTGACCTTGCCGACCAGGATGTCGCCGGCGCCGACCTCGGCACCGATGTACACCACACCGGCCTCATCCAGCTTGCCCAGTGCCGATTCACCGACGTTGGGGATATCGGAGGTGATCTCCTCCGGCCCCAGCTTGGTGTCACGGGACACACAGGTCAGTTCCTGGATGTGGATAGTAGTGAAACGGTCTTCCTGGACCACCCGCTCGGACAGCAGGATGGAGTCCTCGAAGTTGTAGCCGTTCCACGGCATGAAGGCGATGCGCATGTTCTGGCCAAGCGCCAGGTCACCCATGTCGACGGACGGACCGTCGGCCAGGATGTCACCACGCGCGACGTTGTCGCCGGGGCGAACGATCGGACGCTGGTTCTGGCAGGTGTTCTGGTTCGAACGCAGGTACTTGGTCAGGTTGTAGATGTCGACACCGGCCTCACCGCCGATGATCTCGTCTTCGTTGACCCGCACCACGATGCGCTTGGCGTCGACCGAGTCGATCACGCCGCCACGACGGGCCACGGCACAGACACCGGAGTCACGGGCGACGAAGCGCTCCATGCCGGTACCGACCAGCGGCTTGTCGGCACGCAGGGTCGGCACCGCCTGACGCTGCATGTTGGCACCCATCAGGGCGCGGTTGGCGTCATCGTGCTCGAGGAACGGAATCAGTGCGGCGGCGACGGACACCACCTGGCGCGGAGACACGTCCATCAGCGTCACCTGTTCGGGACGCATGAAGGTGGTCTCGCCGCGGTGACGCACCTGGACCAGATCGTCGACCAGCTTCTTGTCGGCGTTGACGGTGGCCGAGGCCTGGGCGATGACGAAGTCACCTTCCTCGATGGCCGACAGGTGCACCACCTCGTCGGTGACCACACCATCCACGACCTTACGGTACGGCGTCTCGAGGAAGCCGTAGCTGTTGGTGTGGCTGTAGGTCGCCAGCGAGTTGATCAGGCCGATGTTCGGACCTTCCGGCGTCTCGATCGGGCAAAGACGGCCGTAGTGGGTAGCGTGAACGTCACGCACCTCGAAACCGGCGCGCTCACGGGTCAGTCCACCCGGGCCGAGAGCGGACACACGACGCTTGTGGGTCACCTCGGACAGCGGGTTGTTCTGGTCCATGAACTGGGACAGCTGAGAGGAGCCGAAGAACTCCTTCACCGCAGCGGCCACCGGCTTGGCATTGATCAGGTCCTGAGGCATCAGGCCTTCGCTCTCGGCCATGGACAGACGCTCCTTGACCGCGCGCTCGACACGCACCAGGCCGACACGGAACTGGTTTTCTGCCATTTCGCCGACGCAGCGGATGCGGCGGTTGCCCAGGTGGTCGATGTCGTCGACATCGCCAAAGCCGTTACGAATGTTGATCAGCTCGCGCAGCACGTCGAGGATGTCGGTACGATCCAGCACACCGGAACCGGTGTCGGAATCACGACGCAGACGACGGTTGAACTTCATCCGGCCGACGCCGGACAGGTCATAGCGGTCTTCGCTGAAGAACAGGTTGTTGAACAGCGTCTCG
This sequence comes from Halomonas sp. EF61, assembly GCF_040147045.1. NCBI lineage: Bacteria > Pseudomonadati > Pseudomonadota > Gammaproteobacteria > Oceanospirillales > Halomonadaceae > Halomonas > Halomonas sp. EF61. The sequence goes on from NZ_JAMSHM010000001.1 coordinate 769,228, forward strand.
GCGGCTTCCTTGGTGGGCGGCTCGCCGGGGCGCATCATGCGGTAGATCTCGACCAGCGCCTCGAGCTGGGAACCGGTGGTGTCCAGCTTGAGGGTGTCGGAGACGAAGGGACCGCAGTCCAGATCGTTGGTGTAGAGCGTCTCGATGGTGGTGATGCCGGCCTGACCGAGGGCCTCGAGCAGCTCCGGGGTGATCTCGGAGTTGCAGGGGCAGATCAGCTCGCCGGTGGCGGGGTTGATCTGATCCTTGGCCAGGGTCTTGCCGAACAGGTAGTCCATCGGCACTTCCAGACGCTCGAGACCCGCCTTCTCCAACTGGCGGATATGCTTCTGGGTGACACGACGCCCCTCTTCGACGATGACCTCACCGTCGGCGCCCTTGATGTCAAAGGTCGCGGTCTCGCCACGCAGGCGAGACGGCACCAGCTCCACCGAGAAGCCGGACTTCTCGATGTGGAAGGTGCTGGTGTCGAAGAACTCGTCGAGGATCTCCTCGGCGCTCATGCCCAGCGCGCGCAGCAGCACGGACGCCGGCAGTTTGCGACGACGGTCGATCCGCACGAAGACGTTGTCCTTCGGGTCGAACTCGAAGTCCAGCCAGGAGCCGCGGTAAGGAATCACGCGAGCGGAGTACAGAAGCTTACCGGAGCTGTGGCTCTTGCCCTTGTCGTGATCGAAGAACACGCCGGGACTACGGTGAAGCTGAGACACGATGACGCGCTCGGTACCGTTCACCACGAAGGTACCGTTCTCGGTCATCAGGGGGATTTCCCCCATGTAGACTTCCTGCTCCTTGATGTCCTTGATGGCCTTGTTCGACGACTCCTTGTCGTAGATGATCAGGCGAACCTTGACACGCAGAGGAGCGGAGTAGGTGACGCCGCGCAGCTGGCATTCCTTGACGTCGAAGGCCGGAGTGCCGAAACGATAGCTGACGTACTCGAGCGCAGCGTTGCCGGAGAAGCTCTCGATCGGGAACACGGACCTGAAGGCGGCGTGCAGGCCGACTTCCATGCGCTCTTCGGGAGAGCGGTCCTGCTGGAGAAAGTCGTAGTAGGAATCAAGCTGGATGGCCAGCAGGTAAGGCACATCCATCACTTGGGGCAGTTTGCCGAAATCCTTGCGGATGCGTTTTTTCTCAGTGTATGAGTAAGCCATCTGTATTCCCCAGCTTGTTCACCATGGGTGACCGATGCGTGTCGGCGCCACCCGACGGACGGTCTCCGTCAGGCGCTGACGGCAAGTCCTCGGATGAGTGACTCGCCGTCGGAATTCTGCAAGCTACAGGCCCTTGGGGGCAGGCAGCTAGTGACAACAGAAAAAGGCCGGTAGCGGGCGTCCCGCCACCAGCCGTGGAAGCTTACGCAGCGCGTAAAGCCATGGGCACAAGGATTACTTGAGCTCCACGGACGCGCCGGCTTCTTCCAGCTTCTTCTTGGCTTCTTCCGCGTCGTCCTTGCTCATCGCTTCCTTGATGGTCGCCGGCGCGCCGTCGACGGCACCCTTGGCTTCCTTCAGGCCGAGACCAGTGATCTCGCGGACGGCCTTGATGACGTTGACCTTCTTGTCGCCAGCGGAGGTCAGCACCAGGTCGAACTCGGTCTGCTCTTCGGCAGCGGCGGCTTCGCCACCAGCGCCCGGGCCAGCCACGACAGCAGCAGCGGCGCTAACGCCGAACTTCTCTTCCATGGCTTCGATCAGCTCGACGACTTCCATGACGGACATGTCGGAGACGGCGTTGATGATATCTTCTTTGGTCAGTGCCATTGTCTAGATTCCTAACTTTGCGGGCGTCTCGGTCACCCGAGAACGCGAAATGGATCGTGGTCGGTCGACAGGACGACGCCTTAAGCGGCTTCTTCCTGCTTCTGGTCGCGCAGCGCAGCGAGAGTACGAACCAGCTTGCCGGCAGAAGCTTCCTTCATGACGGACATCAGCTTGGCGATCGCCTCATCGTAGGTCGGCAGGGTCGCCAGACGGTCGATATCGCTTGCCGGGATCAGCTCACCTTCATAGGCCAGCGCCTTGACTTCGAAGTTCTTCTCATCCTTGGCGAACTCCTTGAACAGACGAGCGGCAGCGCCCGGATGTTCGTTGGAGAAGGCCAGCAGAGTCGGACCAACGAAGGTCTCTGACAGGCACTCCCAGGGAGTACCGGTCAGGGCGCGGCGTGCCAGGGTGTTGCGCACAACACGCACCTGGACGCCATTCTCGCGAGCCTGCTTACGCAGTTCGGTCATCTTGTGGACCGCGACGCCGCGAGAGTCGGCAACTACGACGGAGAGTGCATCCTTGGCGACTTCACTGACCTCGGCAACAATTGCCTTCTTGCCTTCGAGTGCTAGTGCCACTGTGATCACTCCTTCGTGCCGGAACCCGAGGGCTCCGATGGTTACCATCTCCCCTTCCGTAGAAGAGGGGCTTCAATGATGGTGCTCACCAGATGCCTGGCGGCAACACCATCTGCGCAGGTGCCCGGGGGCGATTAAGCCGCCGGCAGACCCGAAGGTCAGGCGGCGGCGCCTGCGGTCTTTGACGGTGCCCCGCCGGCCGGGTGAATCACCCGGCACGGGGACCGCAAAGTGTCTTGCCTCTTGTGTCGCATCACACCAGCGCGGAGTGATCGACGGTCAGACCCGGGCCCATGGTGGTGGACAGGGTCATCTTCTTGAAGTACACGCCCTTGGAAGTGCTCGGCTTGAGCTTCTTCAGGTCGGCGAGCAGCGCATCCAGGTTGCCCTTGATGGCGTCGGCTTCGAAATCGACCTTGCCCAGGGTGGTGTGGATGATGCCGTTCTTGTCGGTACGGAAACGCACCTGACCGGCCTTGGCGTTCTTGACGGCGGTAGCGACGTCGGGGGTCACGGTGCCGACCTTGGGGTTCGGCATCAGGCCACGCGGACCCAGGATCTGACCCAGCTGGCCGACGACACGCATGGCGTCCGGCGAGGCAATGACCACGTCGAAGTCGAGCTGGCCTTTCTTGACCTGCTCGGCCAGGTCGTCCATACCGACGATGTCGGCACCGGCTTCCTTGGCGGCTTCTTCGTTGGCACCCTGGGTAAAGACGGCAACGCGCACGTCCTTGCCGGTACCGTTGGGCATCACGGTCGCACCGCGAACCACCTGGTCGGATTTACGCGGATCGACGCCCAGGTTGATGGCGACGTCCAGCGACTCCTTGAACTTGACGGTGGACAGCTCGGAGAGCAGAGCCACGGCCTCGTCGATGGAGTAGACCTTGGTGGCGTCAACCTTGTCGCGAATCTGCTTTGCGCGCTTGGTAAGCTTTGCCATGATCAGAGACCCTCCACGTTGAGGCCCATGCTGCGGGCGCTACCGGCAATGGTACGCACCGCGGCGTCGAGATCGGCAGCCGTCATGTCCGGCTCCTTGGTCTTGGCGATCTCTTCGAGCTGCTCGCGGGTCACGGTACCGACCTTCTTCTTGTTCGGCTCACCAGAGCCGGACTTGATGCCAGCGGCCTTCTTCAGCAGCACCGCGGCGGGCGGTGTCTTGGTGACGAAGGTGAAGCTGCGGTCGGAGTAGACGGTGATGACCACGGGAGTCGGGAGACCCGGCTCGATGTTCTGCGTCTCGGCGTTGAACGCCTTGCAGAATTCCATGATGTTGACACCGTGCTGACCCAGCGCGGGACCCACGGGGGGACTCGGGTTGGCCTTACCAGCTGCAACCTGCAGCTTGATGTAAGCCTGTACTTTCTTGGCCATGATGGACTCCAGTTGGGTAGTAGCGCCTTGCGGCTCCCCGGACAAAACGGCCGCCTCTCGAGGCGACCCCTACGCACTGAAAACTTTCAGCACATGACGGCGGGCCTGCCTGAGCAGACCCACCGTAAGAAACTTGTCGACCTACTCCTTCTCGACCTGGGAAAACTCCAGCTCGACGGGAGTGGCGCGCCCGAAGATCAGCACGCTGACCTGCAGACGACTCTTGTCGTAGTTGACCTCTTCGACCACGCCGTTGAAATCGGCGAAGGGGCCATCGATGACGCGCACCGACTGACCGGGCTCGAACATGGTCTTGGGACGCGGCTTTTCGGCCCCATCCCTGACGCGACTGAGAATGGCGTCGGCCTCGCGCTGAGTGATCGCCGCCGGCTTCTCCTTGGTCCCGCCGATAAAGCCCATGACACGGGGCGTCTCGTTGACCAGGTGCCAGGTCTCGTCGACCATTTCCATCTCGACCAGCACGTAGCCGGGATAGAACTTGCGCTCACTCTTGCGGCGCTTGCCGTCACGCATCTCGACGACTTCTTCGGTCGGCACCAGAATCTCACCAAAGAGATCTTCCATGCCGTGCATCTTCACGCGCTCGATCAGCGAGCGCATGACGTGCTTCTCGAAGCCGGAGTAGGCGTGGACGACGTACCAACGCTTGGACATGAAGACTCCTAACCGATGACGCCGGACATCGCCCAGCTGAGCAGCGTGTCGACCAACCAGAGCAGCAGCCCGACCACCAGCACAGCCACCAGCACGATGGCGGTGGTCTGAATGGTCTCGGGGCGCGTCGGCCAGACGACACGTTGAATTTCCTTCCTGGCGCTCTGCGCCAGCTCCACCAATTCACGCCCCTTGGTGGTGGTCAATGCGACCAGGGCAGCAACGACAGACAGGGCAACAACGCCCAGAACACGATACAGAAGCGGCTGGTCGGCAAAGTAGGTGTTGCCAACGACGGCCAGCACCAGAAGAACGACGACAACCGCCCACTTGAGCCCGTCGTGGCGCGACTCCTGCACCTCGGCGTTATGCTTCATGAAAACGAGACTCCTCAGGGCGCGGCAATCGAAACACGAAAGTATATAAAAAACTGCCAGCCTGGGGAAGACTGGCAGGCCAGGAGGGAATCGAACCCCCAACCTGCGGTTTTGGAGACCGCTGCTCTGCCAATTGAGCTACTGGCCTGTACTCGATGCAAACCACCCTTTGCGGGCAGCCTCTGCAACAGCGGGCGCCATGATAGCGAAACGGATCTCGCCTGGCAACCCCCTCCACCCTGCAGACGCGGCGGAGAAAGAAAAAGCGAGCCTAGGCTCGCTTTTCTTAGATGGAGCTCATGGACGGATTTGAACCGTCGACCTCACCCTTACCAAGGGTGTGCTCTACCCCTGAGCTACATGAGCGCACTCTTCGGCAATCCAACTACTTCACATTGCCTAAACTCTGGAGCGGGCAGCGGGGATCGAACCCGCATCATCAGCTTGGAAGGCTGAGGTTCTACCATTGAACTATGCCCGCAAAATCGGTACTAAACCTTCTTTGCTGAAGCAAAGCCCACCGAACCCAAACCAGCCTGGCAGCGTCCGACCGCCTGCTCCACATCAACCAGAAACCACAACTCTGATCGATCAAAATCTGGTGGAGGGGGAAGGATTCGAACCTTCGAAGCTTTCGCGGCAGATTTACAGTCTGCTCCCTTTGGCCACTCGGGAACCCCTCCAACTGGCGACGTATTTTATCGCCCTGCCCCGAGAAGTCAAGTGGTTGTTTTAAAAGAATCAAGCTGTACGCAAAATTCTTACAACCTGTCTCGACGGCAGCCTGCAACCCGCGGGTCGCTGTACCTCGGAACGCGGCGCATTGTGTCAAAGCAGAATGGATAACGCAAGGCTTCCATAGGCTTTTTTTCCGGCGCGCCGGAAAACCACGGTCACAGCAGCATCGAAAACGCCAGGCCCGCACGGATCTTTTCCAGCGCCACCGGAGCCGGTGGCACCGGCGCCCCCGCCATCTTGCCGGCACGTTCTGCCGCCGTCAGAGGCCGGAAAGAGAGCCGCCTCCAGCGCGGTTATACCGTCAGTCATGTCACCAACGCATCAAAGCAGCATCGAGAAGGCCAACCCCGCCCGGATCTTTTCCAGCGCTACCGGAGCCGGCGGCACCGGCGCCCCGGCCATCTTGCCGGCACGCTCCGCCGCGGTCAGAGGGAAACACGCTTCAAGGCCGGCGTAGACCATGTCCGGCCAGATCGCGTGGGGTACGCGAATACCACGAGACACCACCCTGGCATCGCCGCCGGTGACCAGCATGGGTAGCGCCACCCCTTCACGATCACAGACCTCGCTGTAGATCCGATTGACCGCGCTGACAGCGGCCATGTAGATACCGTGATTGACCGCCTCTACCGTGCGCCGCCCAGGAGCGAGCAACTCGTCTGCCTCGCTGTCCGGGTCGATGGCCACGTTGCGGGTGCCCAGCTTCAGGCTTTCTTTCATCAGACGCAGCCCCGGCAGGATGTACCCCCCGAGATGACGCCCGCCTGGCAGCACGAAGTCGATAGTGATGGCACTGCCACAGTCCACCGTGCAGCTGGCACCGGCAAGCTGATAGCCCGCCAGCACCCCCATCCAGCGATCCACGCCCAGTCGACCCGGCTCGTGATAGCCGTTGGTGACGCCCAGCGCTTCGTGGCAGGAGCGCGCCACGTGCACCGAACGCACCCGGTCCTTGAGCAGCGACTCGGTCTGCGCCAGCACCGAACGCCTCGCTACACTGGAAATGCGCACCGTCTCGACCACGTCGAGGTCGGGAATGTCCGACCCGGGCTTCCACTCCTCCCGGGTCCACACCGCGCCCCTGGAGCGAATCTCGCTGCTGTCAGCGTCCTTCAGGCGCCACTTGGACAGGGTATTGCCGATATCCAGATCAAGAATCATGGGCGAGCCCGCACGCTGATCTCTCCTCCCACCAGGCGCTCTTGCCGCTCTCCGTCAATGCCCTTGCGCACCCAGAGATTGCCACTGCCATCCACGTCTCCTGCCTGGGCCAGCTCGCGCTGCTCCCCTCGAATGATCTCGATGTCCCAACCGGCAAAGGCGTGACGTGCGTTCCAGGCGTCGCGCCAGGCATCGAACCCCTGCTCCTCGAAACCTGCCAGCATGCCCAGCAGGCCGTCCAGCAATTCGGCCGCCAGCACGTTACGGGATAGCCCCGGAGCCTGATCATGCACACAAGCGACCGGCTGATCGATCTTCGCCCGGAAGCTCTCCGGCAGATCCACGTTGATGCCCATGCCGAGCACCACCTCGCAGGGGCCGGCGGCGTCACCGCTCATCTCGACCAGAATACCGGCCAGCTTGCCAAAGCCCTGCTGACCCGCCCCCTGCCCGGTCGCTGCCTGCTCATCCAATCCTTGCGGACCCAAGGGCAACAGCACGTCGTTGGGCCACTTCAGCCCGGGCTTGAGCCCATGGCGTTCCAGCACCTGGGCCAGCACCACACCGATGGCCAGGCTGAGGCCTTCCAGGGCAGCGACACCCGAATCGAAGCGCCAGCCCACGGAGCACATCAGCGTGCGCCCCCAGGGGGTCGTCCAGGTGCGCCCGCGCCGCCCACGGCCGGCGCTCTGCTGTTCGACCAGGCAGGCCTCAGCGTGCCCTGCTCCCTGACGAAAACGCTCGCGCAGGAACTCGTTGCTCGAGGGCAGGGTGTCTTCCACGAAGAGGCGCGAGAGGTGCCGACGCGACTCGCGTGACAACGCGGCTACCACCGAGGGCCCATCGAGCAGCTCAAGGGGTTCGGCTAGCCGATACCCCTGCCCCTTGACCGCCTCCATGGGGATGCCGAGATCCTCAAGCTTGCGCAGCTGCTTCCACACCGCCGCCCGCGACACGCCCAGCTTTTCCCCCAGCTGCTGGCCGGAGTGGAACTCGCCGTCACTCAACAGCCGAATCAGCTCACCAATGGTCATCCCTCGCCCCTTCCACGGGAAAAGGGCATAGTCTATCGAATGTCGCCTGTCGCCGGAAATCCACGCGTCTGCAACACTCCTGTGGGTGTGCCTCTGAGCAACTCCTCCAGGTGTTACGAGCACCGGCGGGCGGTGGCGAGCAAAAGGAAAATGGCACCATGCAAGCGTCCGCCACTCTGCTCGATTGTAGCCACGCGGACAATGCCGGAGCCTGGACTCGAAAGTCCTCCACAACGCCAATGCCAGCCGCCTACTGACTGGCCACTGCGTCGCTGCTTGCTGCATCGAAGCAGCAATATCTGATGGGCGAAGCCCGCCCTGTACGCTATTGCTGCAGGCGCAACGAACCAGCCACCAGGCCGGCGTCTTCACGACACCATGGCCTCGACGCTCTTGCGCGTGGCACCGACCAGGTTGTCGAAGGCGGCCAGAGCGGCCTGCTCATCACGCCGCCGCATGGCCTCGAGCAGGTCTTCGTGGTGGGCAAAACTTGCGTCAAACACTTCATGACGATCGTCCGGCGAGTCCCAGGACAGGTACAGCTCGTCGTGCATCATCTGGATCAGCCCAACCAGCACGCGATTGCCGCAGGCCTGATAGATCGCAAGGTGAAAGGCCGCGTCGGCCTCGCTGACCGCGAGGAAATCCTCCCTCGCCCGAGCACGTCGATAGTCATCCAGGTGGCCGGCCATGGCCTCGAAGGCGGCCTCTTCGGCGTGCCGCACGGCTAACAGAATGGCCTGGGCCTCCAGCGCCTGGCGAACCTCGAGCATCTCCAGCAGATGCGCCCTGGCGTCGTGGATGCCAAGACTGGCCAGCAGTTGAAAGGTCCGCTGTTCGCTGACGAAGATCCCCTTGCCGTTGACCACCTCGATGATGCCCTCGGCCTGGAGCTTCTTGAGGCCCTCCCGGAGGGTAGATCGACCTACCTCCAGGCGCTCCATCCACTCCCCCACCGAGGGTAGGCGCGCCCCCGGCGCCAACTGCTCTTTGGCGATATAGGCGCTGATCTCTCCGGCGACGGTGTCCGATAAGTAGAGTCGTTTCATGACGTTGGCATCCAGGAAGGAAAGGCGTCCAGGGGACTGATCGACGGTAACGGCAAACCTCTTCTGGATCAATTGTGGGGCCAGCAGGGCCGTGCTAGCTTAGCTATCAGACAGGCTGATAGCTAAATCCACCCTGCTTGCGGAGACCGCACCGTGGACCCACAGGATCGCCATATCTGTAGTCACGCCTTCGAACAGCGCCAGGATCATCACGGCGCCGTGGCACCTCCCGTCTACCAGACCAGCATCTTCACCTTCCCGGACCTTGATAGCTTCAGCCGCGCACAGCTGGCCGAACGCGAACGCTTCATCTATAGCCGAGGGCTCAATCCCACCGTCAAGTTGCTGGAGGACAAGCTGGCGGCGCTGGAACGTGGGCAGGCCTGCAAGGCCTTTGCCTCCGGCATGGGCGCCATCTCCGCCACGCTATTCTCGTTGCTGAAGCACGGCGACCACGTCCTGCGCATCAACCAGACCTACGGGCCGAGCGTCGAGTTGCTCGACCATATGGCCCGCTACGGCGTCAGCCACGACGGTATCGCCGGTGACCAGCAATTGAGCGACCACCTGCGGCCCGAGACCCGCCTGATCTACATCGAGAGTCCGTCATCGCTGCGCATGGAGCTGGCAGACCTCGAGGCTATCTCCGCCATCGCCCGGAAACGCGGCATCCTCACGCTGATCGACAACACCTGGGCCACCCCGCTGTTCCAGAAGCCGCTTACCCACGGCATCGATATGGTGGTGCACTCGCTGTCGAAGTACATCGGCGGGCACAGCGACGTGGTCGGCGGCGCAGTTATCGCCGACGCCGAGCTGATCGACAGGCTCTTCGCCAACGGTCACCAGTTGCTGGGCGCCGCCCTGTCGCCCCACAGCGCCTCGCTGATCCTGCGCGGTCTACGCACCCTGCCGGTGCGCATGGCCGAGCATCAGCGCAACGCCTTGGCGGTCGCCCGTTTTCTCGCTGACCACCCGCAGGTCGCAGCGGTGCATCACCCGAGCCTCACCAAAGGCGCCGCCGCCGACTGGGCCGCCCGCCAGCTGCACGGCCATTCTGGCCTGCTCAGCCTTGCGCTTCACCACCCCAGCTACTCGCGCATCGCGAATTTCATCGACGCCCTCGAACTGATGCGTATCGGCGTCAGCTGGGGCGGCTACGAAAGTCTTGCGCTGTCTCCCATGCGCCCCGACGGCAGCGGCCAGCCGCTGATTCGCCTGGCCATCGGGCTTGAACACATCGACGACATCATCGACGACCTCGAGCGGGGGTTCGCCGCGCTCGACCGCTGATCACCACGAGGAGGACATCCCATGCCAGCTACACAACGACAACCTGGTCTTGTTCCATCCCTGATGCTGCTGACCGCCATCGCCTTCGCCATCGTCTACGGCATCGTGGTAGCGGGCCTACCCACCGAACTGGTGCTGATCACCCTGGGCGCCGCCGCCACCCTGTTCAGTCTGCTGCACGGCGGGACCTGGGAAGGCGTCATGGACATCATGGGCAACAAGGTACGCACCGCCCTGTCCGCGCTACTGGTGCTCTACAGCATCGGTATCATCATCGGCACCTGGATGATCTCGGGCACCATTCCCTACTTCATCTACCATGGCCTGGAGCTGATCGACCCCCGCTACCTGTACGTCATGGCGTTCTTCGGCACCGCCATCGTCTCCACCTTCACCGGCACCTCCTGGGGCTCCGCCGGGACCCTGGGGGTGGCCATCATGGGCATCGCCGCGGCCATGGACATCAACCTGGCGATCACCGCCGGCGCGGTGCTCTCGGGCGCCTACTTCGGCGACAAGCTGTCGCCGCTGTCGGACACCACCATCATGGCTTCCATGGTGGTAGGCGAAGACCTGTACCGACACATCCGCCACCTGATGTACACCTCACTGCCCGCCAGCGTGGTGGCCGCTGTGGTCTACCTGATACTCGGCCTCAACATGGACCTGGCAGAGGGCACCCCGGAGGCCATCGCCGCCAGCGCCGAGACCATCGGCGGGCTCTATCAGCTGAACCTCCTGTTGCTGCTGCCGGTGGCCATCGTGCTGTTCGGCTCGGTGCGCAAGAAGCCGACCCTGGTGGTACTGTTCCTGGCCTCGGCCTGCGCCGCCCTGCTGGCGATACTGCTCCAGGGCGCCAGCCCCGAGGCGGTGGCCAAGTCCGCAGTCTCGGGCTTCAACGTCAGCCTGCTGGCCGGCTTCAACCCGGGCCTGGACGTCGCCACCCTGCCCCCGGCACTGGTCAGCCTGCTGAACCGTGGCGGGCTCTACAGCATGCACGGAGCAGTGCTGTTCGCGCTGTGCGCCTTCTTCTTTGCCTCGGCGCTGGAGGCAGCCGGCATCCTCAAGGTCGTGCTCGATCGCAGCCTGGCCTACGTGCGCTCCGCCCGCGGCACCATCCTGGCCTCGCTGGCGGCCAGCAGTACCATCATCCTGGCCACCGGCAACAGCTATGTGACCTTCTTTTTGACCCGTGAGCTGTTCGCCGAGCAATATCGCAAGCGAGGCCTCCACCAGCTCAATCTGTCGCGCAGCATGGAAGACGGCGGCATGATTCCCGAGCCGCTGGCCCCCTGGACCGTCTCCGCCGTCTACATGGCAGGTACCTTGGGTGTTGCCACACTGGACTACGCTCCCTGGGCGCTGTTCAACTACCTGGGTATCGTCTTCTCGATCCTGCTTGCCATGATCGGGCCCTGGACCGGCTGGTTCGGCGTAAAGCGCATCGAGCCCACTGGCGAGGAACAGACCGATTCGGTCACTCCATCAATGAACGCTTCTTCCACCGTCAAATAGGCCCGTCGAACCAGCCCTTCGAACTAGCCCGTCGAACTGGCTCGGCTACATCACCAGCCAACACCACCTCGACACGCAACAGGCCCCCGGCGACCAAGTCGCCGGGGGCCTGTTGCGTTCCGCCAGGTTGCTGTATCGAACAGCGTCAGGCGTGCTGCTTCTCGTGACGCCCTTCGTGGATTTCCTCGACCAGCTTGTGGCAGAAGATATCCAGATCATCGGGCTTACGGCTGGTCACCAGGCCGTTATCCACCACTACCTGCTCGTCGACCCAATCGGCGCCTGCATTGCGCAGATCCTGTTCGACACTCGGGTAGGAGGTCAGCCTGCGACCTTCGACCACCCCGGCGTTGATCAGGATCCAGGGGGCGTGGCAGATCGCTGCCACCGGCTTGTGGGCCTGGAAGAAAGCCTTGACGAAGCTCAAGGCCTTCTCGTCCTGGCGCAGGGCGTCGGGATTGAACAGGCCGCCGGGCAACACCAGGGCGTGATAGTCATGTTCGCTGACATCATCCAAGGCCACGTCGACGTCGTAGGTATCACCCCAGTCGTTTTCTGCCCAGGCCTTGATGCCCTTGGCCTCCGGGGAGACCACGTGCACCACGATGCCCTGCTGCTGAAGCTTCGCCTTGGGTACCGCCAGCTCCGACTCCTCGAAACCGTGGGTGGCGAGAATCGCGACACGTTTGCCTTCCACTTGCTGCGTCATGACATCCTCCATGGATCGATAAATTAGACAATCGACTCTATCTGTCACGTGCTTGTACAAGATGGAGGTCCAGCCGCCGTGCTTCAACCCGCGTATCGCACAAGCCTAAATCAAGTTTGTCGGTCGCCACTCTCCCCTTCTGGTGGAAGATTCTGGTTATAGCGCTGGCTCAGCTGCTCGATGACCTGACATGCTGCTGGCCACCCCACACTGCCCTGGTCCTCGCCACCAAACAGCACGAACTGGGAAGACAGGCCTGTACAAGTCGTGCCTGATAGTCGTTGATGCACCGCTCAATCCGCGGCGGCAGTTAGCCGTCGCCCCCTCACAGCTAGGGGCTGATGGCGAACAGGCTATCGAGGTAGCCCTGTGCCGGGCGCAGCGCGTCCGGCACGCAAACCTCCAGGCGATAGCGCTCACCGGTGGCGCGGGTACGACTCTTTACACAAAAGAAGGCCCAACTCCTCTCGGAATTGGGCCTTCTTTTGAATCGATACCTGACGGACGGGCCGACCTTCTGATCTACAGCGCCCGCCCAAGGCGCCGCTCTGCCCCTGAAGACTGCCGGATGACGCCACCAAGGTAACAATGTTTCTACTCGTCTCATCCCCGAGACTCGCCCTTCGTTCCTCAAGGCCCGCCTGCGGCGGTTCTCCCCTGTTCCCGACAGGGTAGTCGCATGGGGGTGAGTCACCCCAGGGTTTGCAGCGAAGCTGCAAGGGGGGACGAACGACGCGAGCTTGCGAGCGGCCGGACCGCGCCGAGGGGGTTATCGGCGCGGCCCCACATATAAAGAGAGGGGTCTTCCCATGCATATGAAAAAGCCCGATTATCTCTCGATAACCGGGCTTCTTCTGAATAAATGCCTGACGATGACCTACTCTCGCATGGGGAGACCCCACACTACCATCGGCGCTGAGCGGTTTCACTTCTGAGTTCGGCAAGGGATCAGGTGGTTCCCACTCGCTATGGTCGTCAGGCGGAAAAAAGACAACGTACACCATGCTGACGATACGTTTCATTGTATCCGTCAATTGATTCGAGACATCATCGACCAAAACCCTTTGGGTGTTATATGGTCAAGCCTCACGGACCATTAGTACCGGTTAGCTCAACGCCTTGCAGCGCTTCCACACCCGGCCTATCAACCAGCTGGTCTTGCTGGGTCCTTTAGGAGGCTCAAGGCCTCAGGGAGATCTCATCTTGAAGGGGGCTTCCCGCTTAGATGCTTTCAGCGGTTATCCCGTCCGTACATAGCTACCCGGCAATGCCACTGGCGTGACAACCGGAACACCAGAGGTACGTCCACTCCGGTCCTCTCGTACTAGGAGCAGCGCTTCTCAAATCTCCAACGCCCACGGCAGATAGGGACCGAACTGTCTCACGACGTTCTAAACCCAGCTCGCGTACCACTTTAAATGGCGAACAGCCATACCCTTGGGACCGACTTCAGCCCCAGGATGTGATGAGCCGACATCGAGGTGCCAAACACCGCCGTCGATGTGAACTCTTGGGCGGTATCAGCCTGTTATCCCCGGAGTACCTTTTATCCGTTGAGCGATGGCCCTTCCATACAGAACCACCGGATCACTAGAACCTACTTTCGTATCTGCTCGACGTGTCTGTCTCGCAGTTAAGCACCCTTATGCTCTTGCACTCACTGCACGATTTCCAACCGTGCTGAGGGTACCTTCGTGCTCCTCCGTTACTCTTTGGGAGGAGACCGCCCCAGTCAAACTACCCACCACACACGGTCCTCGAACCGGATTACGGTCCTGAGTTAGAACGCCAATGATGCCAGGCTGGTATTTCAAGGTTGGCTCCACCCCATCTGGCGACAGGGTTTCAAAGCCTCCCAGCTATCCTACACAAGCAACATCAGCGTCCAGTGTGAAGCTGTAGTAAAGGTTCACGGGGTCTTTCCGTCTAGCCGCGGGTACACAGCATCTTCACTGCGATTTCAATTTCACTGAGTCTCGGGTGGAGACAGCGTGGCCATCATTACGCCATTCGTGCAGGTCGGAACTTACCCGACAAGGAATTTCGCTACCTTAGGACCGTTATAGTTACGGCCGCCGTTTACCGGGGCTTCGATCAGGAGCTTCGCGTGAGCTAACACCATCACTTAACCTTCCGGCACCGGGCAGGCGTCACACCCTATACGTCCGCTTGCGCGTTTGCAGAGTGCTGTGTTTTTAATAAACAGTTGCAGCCACCTGGTATCTTCGACCGCGTCAGGCTCCGGTCGCGAGGACCTTCACCCTAATGCGGCGTGCCTTCTCCCGAAGTTACGGCACCATTTTGCCTAGTTCCTTCACCCGAGTTCTCTCAAGCGCCTTGGTATTCTCTACCTGACCACCTGTGTCGGTTTGGGGTACGGTCTCACAGTATCTGAAGCTTAGAGGCTTTTCCTGGAAGCGTGGCATCGATGACTTCCTGACCGTAGTCAGTTCGTCTCGCCTCTCGGCCTTGAGGATCCGGATTTACCTGAATCCTCAGCCTACCGGCTTTCACCAGGACAACCAACGCCTGGCTCACCTAGCCTTCTTCGTCCCCCCATCGCAATACTGTGAGGTACGGGAATATTGACCCGTTTCCCATCGACTACGCCTTTCGGCCTCGCCTTAGGGGCCGACTCACTCTGCTCCGATTAGCGTCGAACAGAAACCCTTGGTCTTCCGGCGGGGGAGTTTTTCACTCCCCTTGTCGTTACTCATGTCAGCATTCGCACTCGTGATACCTCCAGCATGCTTCTCAACACACCTTCATCGGCTTACACGACGCTCCTCTACCGCTCGTCATTCGACGAACCCGTAGCTTCGGTACCTGGTTTGAGCCCCGTTACATCTTCCGCGCAGGCCGACTCGACTAGTGAGCTATTACGCTTTCTTTAAAGGATGGCTGCTTCTAAGCCAACCTCCTAGCTGTCTAAGCCTTCCCACATCGTTTCCCACTTAACCAGGATTTCGGGACCTTAGCTGACGGTCTGGGTTGTTTCCCTTTTCACAACGGACGTTAGCACCCGCTGTGTGTCTCCCACGCTTGCACTCACCGGTATTCGGAGTTTGCCTCGGGTTGGTAAGTCGGGATGACCCCCTAGCCGAAACAGTGCTCTACCCCCGGCGGTGATACGTGAGGCGCTACCTAAATAGCTTTCGAGGAGAACCAGCTATCTCCGGGCTTGATTAGCCTTTCACTCCGATCCACAAGTCATCCAAATCTTTTTCAACAGATCCTGGTTCGGTCCTCCAGTTGATGTTACTCAACCTTCAACCTGCTCATGGATAGATCGCCCGGTTTCGGGTCTATTTCCAGCGACTGGTCGCCCAGTTAAGACTCGATTTCTCTACGCCTCCCCTATACGGTTAAGCTCGCCACTGAAAATAAGTCGCTGACCCATTATACAAAAGGTACGCGGTCACCAAACAAGTTGGCTCCCACTGCTTGTACGCATACGGTTTCAGGATCTATTTCACTCCCCTCTCCGGGGTTCTTTTCGCCTTTCCCTCACGGTACTGGTTCACTATCGGTCAGTCAGGAGTATTTAGCCTTGGAGGATGGTCCCCCCGTCTTCAGTCAAGGTTTCACGTGCCTCGACCTACTCGATTTCACAACACTCAGGTTTCGGTTACGGGGCTATCACCCACTATGGCCAGACTTCCCAGTCTGTTCACCTACCAGTTGTGTTGCTTAAGGGCTGGTCCCCGTTCGCTCGCCGCTACTAGGGGAATCTCGGTTGATTTCTTTTCCTCGGGGTACTTAGATGTTTCAGTTCCCCCGGTTCGCCTCTCATGTCTATATATTCAACATGAGATACCCAAGTTACCTTGGGTGGGTTTCCCCATTCAGAGATGTCCGGGTCGCAGGTCGTTTGCCACCTCGCCGAACCTTATCGCAGGCTTCCACGTCTTTCATCGCCTCTGACTGCCTAGGCATCCACCGTATGCGCTTCATCGCTTGACCATATAACCCCAAAGGGTCTGTCAATCGATGATGTCACGACAATTGCCGGATACGCTTGAAACGTATCTTACTTTGTCAGCATGATATACATTGTTAAAGAGCGTTAGAGCAAAAGCTCTAAGCGAGAGACTTGATGTCGCCTGATGGCGAACAAGCCTCTTGCTTAGAACTTGACGACTGTTTTACTCGAGATCGAGAAATGGTGGAGCCAAGCGGGATCGAACCGCTGACCTCCTGCGTGCAAGGCAGGCGCTCTCCCAGCTGAGCTATGGCCCCATACTACAAGGGTCCAGCTACTCTAGCCTCGAGCGTTGACCCTTCAGTCGCTACTCTTGCTTGATCAGGTAATTCATTGTGAGCACTTACCGACAGTCAGATGACGTGTCGTTTAAGGAGGTGATCCAGCCGCAGGTTCCCCTACGGCTACCTTGTTACGACTTCACCCCAGTCATGAACCACACCGTGGTGATCGCCCTCCGAAGTTAGGCTAACCACTTCTGGTGCAGTCCACTCCCATGGTGTGACGGGCGGTGTGTACAAGGCCCGGGAACGTATTCACCGTGACATTCTGATTCACGATTACTAGCGATTCCGACTTCACGGAGTCGAGTTGCAGACTCCGATCCGGACTGAGACCGGCTTTATGGGATTAGCTCCACCTCGCGGATTCGCAACCCATTGTACCGGCCATTGTAGCACGTGTGTAGCCCTACCCGTAAGGGCCATGATGACTTGACGTCGTCCCCACCTTCCTCCGGTTTGTCACCGGCAGTCTCCCTAGAGTTCCCGACCGAATCGCTGGCAAATAGGGACAAGGGTTGCGCTCGTTACGGGACTTAACCCAACATTTCACAACACGAGCTGACGACAGCCATGCAGCACCTGTCTGAGAGTTCCCGAAGGCACCAATCCATCTCTGGAAAGTTCTCTCGATGTCAAGGGTAGGTAAGGTTCTTCGCGTTGCATCGAATTAAACCACATGCTCCACCGCTTGTGCGGGCCCCCGTCAATTCATTTGAGTTTTAACCTTGCGGCCGTACTCCCCAGGCGGTCGACTTATCGCGTTAACTGCGCCACAAAGCTCTCAAGGAGCCCAACGGCTAGTCGACATCGTTTACGGCGTGGACTACCAGGGTATCTAATCCTGTTTGCTACCCACGCTTTCGCACCTCAGCGTCAGTGTCAGTCCAGAAGGCCGCCTTCGCCACTGGTATTCCTCCCGATCTCTACGCATTTCACCGCTACACCGGGAATTCTACCTTCCTCTCCTGCACTCTAGCCTGACAGTTCCGGATGCCGTTCCCAGGTTGAGCCCGGGGCTTTCACAACCGGCTTATCAAGCCGCCTACGCGCGCTTTACGCCCAGTAATTCCGATTAACGCTCGCACCCTCCGTATTACCGCGGCTGCTGGCACGGAGTTAGCCGGTGCTTCTTCTGTGAGTGATGTCCTCCCTCGAGGGTATTAACCTCAAGGCTTTCTTCCTCACTGAAAGTGCTTTACAACCCGAAGGCCTTCTTCACACACGCGGCATGGCTGGATCAGGCTTTCGCCCATTGTCCAATATTCCCCACTGCTGCCTCCCGTAGGAGTTCGGGCCGTGTCTCAGTCCCGATGTGGCTGATCATCCTCTCAGACCAGCTACGGATCGCAGCCTTGGTGAGCCGTTACCTCACCAACTAGCTAATCCGACATAGGCTCATCCGATAGCGCAAGGTCCGAAGATCCCCTGCTTTCCCCCGTAGGGCGTATGCGGTATTAGCCTGGGTTTCCCCAGGTTATCCCCCACTACCGGGCAGATTCCTATGCATTACTCACCCGTCCGCCGCTCGACGCCTCCTAGCAAGCTAGGATCGTTTCCGCTCGACTTGCATGTGTTAGGCCTGCCGCCAGCGTTCAATCTGAGCCATGATCAAACTCTTCAGTTTAAAGTCTGATAGTCCGTTAAGCGGACCAAACTTGGCTCAAGGTTCAAACGTCTCGTTTGACGAGTCGCTTGCCTTGATATTTCAGTGACAGTGTCACTGACTCATCGGCAAGCGCCCACATGAATTACCTGATCAAATTATTAAAGAGCGTGCTCTTGGCTCTATAGAGAGCTTAAAGAGCTGCTCTTGCGGCACCTGGCCGGAAGAGCGTCTCGCTTTGCAGCGCCTGTTGGCGCAGCGCCCTGCGAGGAAGGCGTATTCTACAGAATCGAAGTGTTTCGTCAAGGCTTTCTTTTTTCGCCGTGCAAGCGATGCCTGCAGGACCCAAGAGAAAGCGAAGCGAGCCTGACGCGCATCCTGCGATGCCGTCTTGGCGACTCCGATCGAGTGGCGAGCATTTTACCGATTTCTCGTTGCCCGTCAAGTGGAGAATTTCTCGAAGACTTGAAAAAGCCTTTTCAAAACAATCACTTTTACCACCCCTCACCGCCTGTGACGTTTGCTCGTCGCCGGCAGCGGATGCGTACTTTACGGATCGGGGCCGGCCTTGGCAAGCACTTCGTGTAAAAAAATTTCACGCCGGCGTCATCACATCGTCATGAGCCAGAAGCCTCCAACACCCACCCCCTACTTCACGTCTCTACTGCGCTATTTCTACTGCGCTATTCCACACCATTGCTCAATAGCTGATTGGTGCAGCGAGCCGGCCTGTCCTTTCACTTCCCGCTGAGCCCCCGGGAGCCGCACCTGTCGTTACCAAGCCACCCTTGCTGCGTCTCTTCCTTGCTGCGCCGTGCTTGATGCACCTTGCCTGCTGCACCTTGCTTGATGCACCTTCCTTGCTGCGCCAGCTTTCCTTGCTGCGCCAGCCTTGGCCCTGGCCTTCGCCTGCCCCACGACTCGCGCCTTCATGTTACCCACAGCCATCTTCTCGCACCCGCCTGTGGACAGGTCGCAGGCAGGCGGGTGGCAAAACGAAGGACGCCCGCCAGTGGCGAGCGTCCCGGAAGCGATGGTCACACCGGCGGATCAGCCGCGCAGCGTCACTCTGGCGTAACGCTTCTTGCCGGCCTGGATGACATAGCTCTGGCCGAGCGCCAGCATCAGATCCTTGGCCACCACTTCGCCATCGACGCGCACACGTCCATTACCCAGCATGTCCTTGGCCTGGGCGCTGTTGTTGGCAAGTCCCGAGCGATTGAGCACTGCCGCAATCGGCGCCTGATCGCTGCCTTCAAAGACCACCTCGACCTCGGGCAGGTCTTCGGGCAGCTCACCTTCCGCCAACTGGTTACCGGCGCTTCGGTGTGCGTTCGCCGCCGCTTCATCACCGTGATAGCGGGCAATCAGCTCGCGCGCCAGCTCCATCTTGATGTCACGAGGGTTGTCACCGCGCTCGATCCGCGCGCGCAGATCCTCGATGGCGGCATTGTCCTTGAGCGACAAGAGTTCGAAATAGCGCCACATCAGGCTGTCGGGCATCGATACCAGCTTGTTGAACATCGCCCCCGGCGCTTCGTCGACGCCGACATAGTTGCCCAGCGACTTGGACATCTTCTGCACGCCGTCGAGGCCTTCCAGCAGCGGCATGGTAATGACGACCTGGGGCTCGAGACCGAAGTGCTTCTGCACCTCGCGGCCCATCAGAAGGTTGAACTTCTGGTCGGTTCCACCCAGCTCGATGTCAGCCTTCAAGGCGACGGAGTCATAGCCCTGCACCAGCGGGTAGAGGAACTCGTGTACCGAGATGGCCTGGCCACCCTTGTAGCGCTTTTCGAAGTCATCGCGCTCGAGCATCCGCGCCACGGTGGTCTGACCGGCGAGTTCGATCATGTCAGCGGCGCTCATTTCGGAGAACCACTCGGCGTTGAAGCGAACCTCGGTCTTGTCGGGATCGAGGATCTTGAACACCTGCTCCTTGTAGGTCTGGGCGTTGGCCTTGACCTCGGCCTCGGTCAGCGGCTTGCGGGTGACGTTCTTGCCGGTGGGGTCACCGATGCGTCCGGTGAAATCGCCGATCAGAAAGATGACCTCGTGGCCGAGATCCTGAAACTGGCGCATCTTGGTCAACAGTACGCTGTGGCCCAGGTGCAGGTCCGGCGCGGTCGGATCGAAGCCCGCCTTGATTCTCAGCTTGCGCCCGGAAGCGAGCTTTTTCTTCAGCTCATCCTCCAGCAGAATCTCGTGCGTGCCGCGCTGAATCAGCGCAAGGGCCTCGTCCACATCGCTCATGGTATTCACTCCACTTATCAATTCGGCTTTCCAGCTCGGCTTGGCTTGGTCAATCGGCCCTTGCGCGGACATCGACGCCCCCGTCAGCAGGGGCACGTCGTCACGGCGCCGGCGCCAGGTATAGACAGTGGCGGGGATGTTACCATGAACCTTTCCACCGGTTGAGATGACAAGGCCCATGCAACGCTTCATTGGACTGATGTCGGGCACCAGCATGGACGGGATCGACGCCGCCCTGGTGCGCTTTGACGCCACAGGCACGGCAGCTCTGGAGGCCAGCGTCGGCATTCCCATGCCGCAGGCTCTGCGTGAGCGGCTGTGGCAACTGGCCCACGCCGATCAGGTCAGCTTTGCTGACCTGGCCTGGGCCGAGGAGGCTTTCTGCCAGTGCCAGGCCGAGGCAGTCCAGCGATTGCTCGAGCAACAGGGACTTGAACCCGAGGACATCGCTGCCATCGGCAGCCATGGGCAGACCATCGAGCATGCCCCCTACGGCCACCAGCCAGGCTCGCCCCCCTATACATTGCAACTGGACAATCCCAGCCGGCTGGCCGAGCTGACTCGCTGTGCCGTGGTCGCCGACTTCCGCCGCCGCGACCTGGCCGCCGGTGGTCAGGCCGCACCACTGGCACCGATCTTCCACCAGCAGGTATTTCGCCACCCCGAACGCTGGCGGCTGGTGCTGAACCTTGGCGGCATCGCCAACCTGACGCTGCTGCCGCCGACCTCGGACCCGCGTGCCCCGCTGGGCTTCGACACCGGGCCTGCCAATGCCCTGCTCGACGCCTGGCACCAACGCCATCGCGGCACCCACTTCGACGCCAACGGCGATTGGGCTGCCGGCGGCCAGGTGGATACCGCGCTGCTCGAGCGTTGGCTGGCAGAGCCCTACTTTCACCGCCCACCGCCTCGCAGCACCGGGCGTGAGCTGTTCTCTCTCGACTGGGCAGAGGCGAAGTTGAACGGTTCAGAGTCACCACAGGACGTCCAGGCCACCCTGGCGGAACTGACCGCCACCAGCGTCGCCCTGGGCATCGAGATGGCGCGGGAGCACTTTACCGCCCCTGCCTCCCTCGACCTGGTGCCCTGCGGCGGCGGTTCACGCAACCTGGACCTGCTGGCACGCCTTGCGCGCCAGCTGCCGGAGGCCACTCTACTGGACAGCGAATCCCTGGGCTGGCCGGCCGACTGGCTGGAAGCCGCCGCCTTTGCCTGGCTGGCCCATGCCCGACTGAATCTGCAACCCGGCAACCTGCCGTCGGTCACCGGCGCCAGCGCAGAGCGCGTGCTCGGCGGGCTCTACGCCCGCTAAAGGGTCACGACTGGCTCTGAACCACCGCCTCACCCCCAGCCTTCGCCCTGGGGGCTCACCCAGCCCTCGTTCTGCCCGCCGCTCCAGCCGGCGCTCGGCGCGCTATCGACCAGAGATTCACGCGTCAGGCGCCGGGCATCCTCCGGCGCCACCTCGCCACACGCCACCAGTCTCGCCAAGTCGGCGTCAAGGGTCTGCATGCCGGCCTGGCCGCCGGTCTGCATCGATGAGTAGATCTGGGCCAACTTGTCCTCGCGGATCAGATGACGGATCGCCTGATTGATCAAGAGGATCTCGCGTGCCGCCACTCGCCCGCCCCGGCTGCTGGGCAGCAGCGCCTGGGAGACGACCGCCTGCAACGACTCCGACAGCATGGTCCGCACCGCATTCTTTTCATCACCCGGGAAGGCATCGATGATCCGATCGATGGTCTTGACCGCGGAGGCGGTATGCAGGGTGGCAAATACCAGATGCCCGGTCTCGGCCGCGGTCATGGCCAGGCGGGCCGTTTCCAGGTCGCGAATCTCTCCGACCAGAATGACGTCGGGATCCTCGCGCAGGGCGCTGCGCAGGGCGACGGCAAAGCCCTCGGTGTGGCGGTGTACCTCACGCTGGGACACCAGCGCCTGCTGGCTGTGGTGGATGAACTCGATGGGATCCTCGATGGTGAGGATATGGTCGCGACGGTGGCGGTTGATATGGTCGATCATCGCCGCAAGCGTTGTGCTCTTGCCGGACCCGGTGGGCCCGGTCACCAGCACCAGGCCCCGCGGCAGGGCGACAAGACGTTCGAAGATCTCGCCCATCCCCAGCTCTGAAAGCGTCGGGATGCGATCGGGGATGGTACGCAGGACCGCCGCCGCCCCGCGCTGCTGGACGAAAGCATTGACGCGATAACGCGACAGACCCGGTATCTGGTGGGAAAAGTCGGCCTCGTGGGTGCGCGAATACTGCTCGCGCAGCTCCTCGTCCATCAACGACTCGAGCAACAATCTGACCTGACTGTCGGCCATCGGCGGGCCAGGCAGACGCTCCAGTTCACCATTGACGCGCATCACCGGTGGCAGTCCCGCCGACAGGTGCAGATCCGAGGCGCCCTGCTTTGCCGAGAGTGCCAGCAGTTCGGTAATATCCATGGGCTTACCAGGCTTGAACCCCCGACTCGGGGGCAGGGAGCCCCACGATAGGACAGACCCAGGCCGATGACCACGACGATTGCCGAATCCTTGACCCAAGCCCGAACACGCCTGATTCAGGCACTTGCAACGGCGGGAAGAGCGCCCGACGCGGCCCTGCTGCTGGCGGTCAGCAAGACCAAGCCAGCCGACATGATCCGGGATGCCTATGCCTTGGGCCAGCGCGACTTCGGCGAGAACTATCTACAGGAAGCGCTGGATAAACAGGCCCAACTGGGCGACTGCCCTGGCATACACTGGCACTTCATCGGACCGCTGCAATCCAACAAGACACGTGACGTGGCCAGCCATTTCGACTGGGTCCATGGTGTCGATCGTGCCAAGATCGCTCAGCGCCTGAGCGATCAGCGCCCGGATGGCCTTCCCGCACTGAATATCTGTCTGCAGGTCAACGTCAGCGGCGAAGCAACCAAATCAGGCGTCAGCCTGGAGGAGCTGCCTGAGCTGGCGAGCCTGGCGGCGGCGCTGCCTCGCGTGCGTCTGCGCGGATTGATGGCCATCCCGGCCCCCAGCGAAGACCCAGAAGCGCAGCGCGAGCCCTTCCGGCTACTGGCCGAGGCCTTGTCATCGCTGCGTCGAGAGCTGCCGGACGCACCGCTGGACACCTTGTCCATGGGCATGAGTGCCGACCTCGAGGCCGCCGTCGCCGAGGGCGCCACCATCGTGCGCCTGGGCACCGCGATCTTTGGCTCGCGCCAGTGAGCCCGTCGCCACGACAGGCCTGGTGACGCTACCCTGTTTGTCCGAATATCCAATGCCCTACCCTTCAAGGAGCCCCGCATGGCCAGCAACGTGACCTTTATCGGCGCCGGCAACATGGCCAGCGCCATCTTCGGCGGCATGGTGCACAGCGGCTACCCTGCCGATGCCATCACCGCCACCGCCACCCGTGACGCCACCCTGGCGCCGCTCGCCGAGCGCCTGGGCATCCATACCACCACCGACAATCTGGCGGCGATCGAGCACGCCGACGTGGTCGTACTGTCGGTCAAGCCACAGATCATGCGCCAGGTGTGCGAGACTCTACGGGAGTCGGTGCAAAAGCGTCGGCCGCTGATCGTGTCGGTGGCGGCTGGCCTCAGCGCCGAGACCTTGGAACAATGGCTGGGTGGCGGCCTGGCGGTGGTCCGCTGCATGCCCAACACTCCGTCGCTGGTCGGTGCCGGTGCCTCCGGGCTGTATGCCAACCCGCGCGTCAGCGACGAGCAGCGCGCCCTGGTCGGCGAGCTGATGACGTCCGTCGGCATCATCGAATGGGTCGAAGACGAAGCCCTGCTGGAAGCGGTCACCGCCGTCTCGGGTAGTGCACCGGCCTACTTCTTCCTGATGTTCGAGGCCATGGAGGAGGCCGCCGTCAAACTCGGGCTAAGCGCAGAAAGCGCTCGCCGACTGGCGATGCAGACCGCCTACGGGGCCGCCTCGATGGCGATGCAGAGCGACCGTGATCCCGGTGAACTGAAACGCAATGTGATGTCCCCAGGGGGTACCACCGAGAGGGCCATCGAATATCTGGAGCAGGCAGGACTGCGGCAGGCGCTCGACGGCGCCATGCAAGCCTGTGCCAAGCGTGCCCAGGAAATGTCTGCCGAACTCGGCAAGGGTTAATCAAAGACGGAGGAGCCCACATGGGCAGTCAACTGGGAAACGCTGGCCTGCTGCTGGTCAACACCCTGATCAACATCTTCTTGTTCCTGCTGATGCTGCGCTTTCTGCTGCAGGCCTCGAAGGCGGACTACTACAACCCCTTGAGCCAGTCGGTGGTCAAGATTACCCAGCCGGTGGTGCGTCCCTTCCAGAGCGTGCTTGGCCCGGTGATGGGCCGCTTTGACCTGGCCACCCTGGCCGCGGGCTTTCTGGTCAAGGTGATCAGCATCATCATCCTGCTGCAGCTGGCCGGTGTCGGCATGCCGAGGCTCGATGGCCTGGCCATCGCCGGCGTCGCGGCCCTGGCCAGCGCGATCCTGAAGATCTACTTCTTTGCGCTGATCGTGATGATCATCCTCAGCTGGGTCGCCCCCAACGCCAGCCATCCCGGCGCGCTGCTGGTGATGCAACTGGTGGAGCCGATCATGGCGCCGGTACGCCGGGTGATTCCGCCGCTGGGAATGCTCGACCTGTCACCCATCGTGGTGTTCATCGGCATCAACCTGATCGATGGCATCGTGGTGGGTTCGCTGGTCCGGGCCGCCGGTATCTCCGGGATGCTGGTCGGGCTCTAGGCTCAACCAACGCTCGCGTACACGGCCACGACAACACCAACTTTCACTGGACACACACGACTGATGCCCGAGACGACTCGCGATTCGGTCGGACTGGTGACGCCGCAGGTGGCGCACTTCGACGACCCTCTGCCCCTGGTCTGCGGCAAGACGCTGCCGGCCTACGACCTGGTCTACGAGACCTACGGCACCCTCAATCAGGACCGCAGCAATGCGGTCCTCATCTGCCATGCCCTGTCCGGCCACCACCACGCCGCGGGTTATCATGACGAGGCCGATCGCAAGCCAGGCTGGTGGGACGCCCACATCGGTCCCGGCAAGTCCATCGACACCGATCGTTTCTTCGTCATCTCGCTGAATAACCTCGGCGGCTGCCACGGCTCCACCGGGCCTTCCAGCATCAACCCGGACACCGGCCGCCGCTGGGGGCCGGACTTCCCCATGGTCACCGTCTGCGACTGGGTCGACAGCCAGGTTCGCCTGGCCGATCGCCTGGGCATCAGCCGCTTCGCCGCCGTCGTCGGCGGCAGCCTGGGCGGCATGCAGGTGCTGCAGTGGTCACTGGCCTATCCGGAACGCATCGCCAACGCGGTGGTCATCGCCGCCACGCCCAAGCTGTCGGCGCAGAACATCGCCTTCAACGAGGTCGCTCGTCAGGCCATTCGCTCGGACACCGACTTCCACGACGGCCACTACGCCGATCACGAGACCCTGCCCCGTCGCGGACTGAAGCTGGCGCGCATGGTCGGCCACATTACCTATCTGTCCGAAGACGCCATGGGTTCGAAGTTCGGACGCGATCTGCGCAGCGAAGACCTCAACTTCGGCTTCGACGTGGAGTTCCAGGTGGAGTCCTACCTGCGCTACCAGGGCGACGCCTTTTCCACCTCCTTCGACGCCAACACCTATCTGCTGATGACCAAGGCGCTGGACTACTTCGACCCGGCCTCGTCCCACCAGGGCGACCTGGCCAAGGCCCTGGCCCCGGCTGAGTGTCCGTTCCTGGTGGTCAGCTTCAGCACCGACTGGCGCTTCCCGCCGTCACGCTCCAAGGAGCTGGTCAACGCCTTGATTCGTGCCGGCAAGTCGGTCAGCTACGCCAATATCGACTCGCCCCACGGCCATGATGCCTTCCTGATGCCGGAGCCGCGCTATCAAGCGATCTTCGCCGGCTTCATGAGACGCGTCGCCGATGACCTCAAGCTGCCATCACGCCAGGAGGCCGACCATGCGCTCTGACCTCACCCTGATTCACGGCTGGATTCCCGAGGGTGCTCATGTGCTCGACCTGGCCTGCGGTGACGGCACCCTGCTGCACGCTCTGGCGCGTGACAAGGGCGTCACCGGTTACGGCCTCGAGATCGATCCTGACGGCATTACCGCCTGCATCGAGAAGGGCGTCAGCGTCATCGAGCAGAACCTCGACGAAGGACTCGCCAACTTCGAGGATGATGCCTGCGATCTGGTGATCATGACCCAGGCATTGCAGGCGCTGCGCCGCCCCGACCGCATGCTCGACGAAATGCTGCGGGTGGCCCGGGAATGCATCATCACCTTCCCCAACTTCGCCTACTGGCGCCACCGGGTCCATCTTGGGCTACGCGGCTACATGCCGGTGTCCAAGTCGCTGCCCCACGCCTGGTACGATACCCCCAACATCCACCTGTCGACGTTCAATGACTTCGAGGCGCTGTGTCGTGACAAGGGGGTGACCATCGTCGACCGCGCGGTGGGCATCAAGGACCACGAAGGTAGACGGCTGTCACGGCTGTGGCCCAACCTGTTTGGCGAGATCGCGATCTTTCGCGTGAGCCGCGACGGCTGACACCTGGCGCGGGCGCGCCACAGGCCTCGGCGCGACAGGATGGGCCGAGGGTCAAGGCAGCAATGAGTCGGACGTCAGCAGGCAAGCCTGCTGCCAAGGAGCATGAGATGAACGTCAATCGAGCCAGCCACCGACGCTACGCGCTCGCCTTGTCTCTGCTGGTGCTGCTGGCGCTGCAGGCATTGCCGACGGCGCCAGCCCAGGCCCAGCAGTTCGAGCGCTTCGGCGATATCGAGGCGCACTACAGCGCCATCACCACCGACTTTCTCCCCGAGGAGATGGCCCGCCGTCTGGATATCCAGCGCAGCCCGCACCAGGGTCTGGTCAGCCTCAGCGTTCGCGACGCCGATGGCCAGGCCCTCAACGTCGCCACCGAAGGCAGCGTCTCGGTGGTGGGCAAGCCCGGCGAGACACCTCTGGCCTTTCGCACCCTGCGGGAAGGCGATGGCATCTCGCGCTACGCCACTTTTGCCATCGACACCAGTGCGCCGATGCGCTTTCGGCTCTCGCTGCAGCTTGACCGCAACGCTTCCCCCGAGGCAGTCAGCTTCTTGAAACGGTTCTATCGTGACCAGTGATACCCTTTTCTCTTCGGCGCCACCCGTCACCTCGGCGGTCGGCGACGCCCTGAAAGAATGCGCTCAGGGCGCCACCGGCGGCCTCGAGACCCTTGCCAGGCTGACGGTGCCTCACCTGACCGCCATCGCCCGCCACTTTCTCGACGCGCCAAGGGATGTCGAGGACGTGATCCACGACACCCTGGTGCTGGCATGGCACAACATCTGGCGCTTCGACCCCGCCGCCGAGTCCCCCCATGCGTGGCTGATGCAGGTGTTCGCCTCGCGCCTGGCGAGCCAGCGCCTGGCGTTGGCCACACCGGCCGATGCCACGCCCTGGCGGCTCGATGTCGACCGCGTCGTTCTGCCGCCTCCGCTGACGGATGCCCAGCGCCCGACGCTGGACGCCTTGATGGCGCTGTACCAGCAGTTGCCTCCGGCGTCGGTGGATGATGCCCTGAAGGCACGGCTGTGCTGTGCCATCAGCCTGCTGGATGCCAGCCGCGACATGCCGCTGACGCCCGGCGGCGAACCCGCCGACCCCAGCCTGTACGATCCCAGCCTGGGCCCGCGCATGAGCCTGTCACGGCTGGCCCAGCGGGCCAAGGGACTGATCAATCGCTCGCTGACACTGCCGCTGGAGCACCTGGCCCTGCGCCTGTGGCTGTCCGAGGCCCCGGGCAGCCGGCCCCTCGAGGCCCGCGGCCTGCCCCGACGCGGCATCGAATCACGCTACGGCGAGGCCCTGGACGTCAGCGTCGACCCGCGTCGGCTGCTCAAGCAGATCCACTATCCACGCTCCTTCCCGGATCGGCGCGAGCGTCACCGAATCAGCGATCGCCTGTTATGGGACGGCGACTGGGATCTGTCGACGACCCACGCCCTGTCGAGCCGTCGCATGCACTTCATCGCCGACATCTGGGCACACCGTCGCGACCCAAGCCAGAGCCGCAGCTACCACCAGCTGGCCGAACGCCTGGCCAGAGGCAAGCCGGTGGCCTCGCACTCCGACGGCATGGTGCTGGATCGTCCCGAACGCATCCTCGCCTATCTGCGCCGTTACCTCCTGTACATGGAGGCCATGGCCTGTTTCGGATTCGACAATGGCCTCGGCAAGGACCGTCTGGGCGCGGCGGTGGATCGGCACGGCGAGCTGGTCAAGATCAACAAGGGGCTGCACCGCATGGCCATGGCCCAGGTGATCGGCATACCACGGGTCGAGGTGCGCGTCCGCGGCATCCATCGTCAGTGGTGGGACCAGGTCAGCGAGGAAGCCAAGGGCGACACCGCCATGCTGCGCGTCCTCGCGGCCCTGCCCGACTGCCGTCCGTCCGCAGCAGACTGAACCCACCCCTCACAGAAGCGCCGATTCAGGCCTCGACGAACTGCGCCATCGGCCGCACCGGCAAGGCTGCATCCAGGGTCAGCGCCAGTGGCCTGCCCTGGTCGTCTCGCCGGGCGCGGATGCGGTAGGCCAGCACCTCGACGCCCTCGGCCATCACCCGTCTCAGGGTATCGCCGTACCCCGGATCCAGGTGCATCGCCGGGGCCACATCGTCGATGCCCTCGTGGGCGACCAGGAACAGCAACACCGCTCGCTTCCCCTCGGCCACCAGCTGCGCCAGGCTTTCCAGGTGCTTGCGCCCACGTTCGCTGACCGCGTCGGGAAAGTAACCGTGGCCATCGCTTTCCTTGAGGGTGACCTGCTTGACCTCGACGAAGCAGCTCGGGCGCTCGTCGTCATCCAGGCGAAAGTCCAGCCGGGCGTTGGCCACCTTGGCCTCGCGCTTGATCGCCGAATAACCCGTGAGTTCGGCCACCGTCCCCGAGCGCAAAGCGTCCTCGACGATCCGGTTGGCTCGTCCGGTATGCACCGAGGCCAACGCCGACGCAGCACCGGCCTGGGCGTCGCCAGACGGCAGTTCGATCAATTCCCAGGTCCAGGCCAGCTTGCGCGCCGGATTGTCGCTGGGGGACAGCCAGACCCGGGCGCCGGGGACATTGACCGCGCGCATCGAGCCGGTGTTGGGGCAGTGGGCGACCACCTCGCGCCCGTCGTCGAGGCGCACATCGGCCAGAAATCGCTTGTAGCGGCGCAGCAATACGCCGCCGACCAGGGTGGGGTAGTTCATGAGCCCTGCCGTGCCAGAAAACGTTCCAGACGCGCCAGGGCGTCCTGCAGACGCGGCACCCCGGTGGTGAAGGCGATGCGCACGTGGTGCTCGCCGCCCTGCAGGGCAAAGTCGGTCCCCGGGGTAATCGCCACGTTCTCCTCTTCGAGCAGGCGCAGGCAGAACGCCTGGCTGTCGTTGCTGTAGGCGGAGATGTCGAGCCAAAGATAGAAGGCCCCCTGGGGCGGCAGCGACGGTGCCAGGCCGAGCCGCGACAGCCCTTCCAGCAAGGCGTCCCGGCGTGTCTGGAGCTCTCGCCGGCGCTCCTCGAACAACGCCTGACACTCCGGGCTGAAAGCGGCCAGCGCCGCGTGCTGGGCCGGCGTGGAGGCGGCCAGAAAGACGTTCTGAGCCAGCCGTGTCAGCGGCTCTACGGCGTCCTCGGGCGCCACCAGCCAGCCCAGGCGCCAGCCGGTCATGCCGAAGTACTTCGAGAAGCTGTTGACGATAAAGGCCCGATCGCTGAGTGACGCCACCGACAGCGGCGCCATGCCGTAGTTGAGCCCCTGGTAGATCTCGTCCACCAAGAGCTCACCGCCGCGCTCGGTCACCGCGTCCACCACCGCGCCGAGCGCCGCGCGCTCGAGCACATGGCCGGTGGGGTTGGACGGCGAGGCCAGCATCGCCAGGCGCGTATCGTCGCGCCAATGCCGCTCGATCAGCTCGGCGTTCAGCTGCCAGCCGCTGTCGGGCCCTACCGGCACCGCGTCTACCCGGGCGCCGGCCAGCGCCATGAAGTGGCGATTGCAGGGGTAGTTCGGGTCGGCCATCAGCACGCCGTCTCCGGGCCCCGCCAGCAATTGACTCGCCAGCAGCAGCGCCCCGGACGCACCGGGGGTGACGATAATCCGCTCCGGCGCCACCTCGGCATCGAAGTGCTCACGATAGTGGCCGGCAATCGCCTCGCGAAGCGCAGGAATCCCGGTGGCAGGGGTATAGCGGGTGCGTCCCTCGTCCAGGGCACGGTGGCCGGCCTCGCGCACCGCAGGTGGGGTCGAGAAGTCCGGCTCGCCGACCTCCAGATGGATCACGTCCTCGCCGGCCGCCTCGCGCTGCTGAGCGAGTTCCAGCAGATGCATCACACGGAAAGGGGCGACCCCTTCGACCCTGGCGTTAAAGCTCATGGCTTCCTCTCTTGATCGCGGCCCGCAGCGAACCCGAGCCCTGCTTGATGGTCCAATGGAGGTATTGAAACATGGAACCTGGTCGCCGTCCGTCACCGTCCAGGACGCCAATCATTGATCCGGGCGATGAAGGCTACGACTTTCGGGGATAAAACTGGTAGTTATCGCGCAAAACTATTGCACTACGGCCAAATATCCGCTAAACAACCTTCCCTTTGGCGTGAGATACCTTAGCCTAGCGTGGGGTATTGATCAGCAGTCACTAAAGTAATGAGGCAATCCCATGCCAGTTGCACAGAAAAAACCGGAAGCGCCCAAGAAGTTCATCCCGTACGAGCCGGCGGCGGGTGAAGAATACATGAACGAGAAGCAGCTCGAGCACTTCCGCCAGATTCTGCTTGGCTGGAAGCAGGAGCTGATGGAAGAAGTCGACCGTACTGTTCGCCATCTGCAGGAAGAGGCCAACAACTACGCCGACCCGGCTGACCGTGCCACCCAGGAAGAGGGCTTCAGCCTGGAGCTGCGGACCCGCGATCGCGAGCGCAAGCTGCTCAAGAAGATCAACGAGACCCTCGAGATGATCGATGAGGACGACTACGGCTTCTGCGATGCCTGCGGCGTGGAGATCGGCATCCGTCGCCTGGAAGCGCGTCCCACCGCCACCCTCTGTGTCGACTGCAAGACCCTGGCCGAACTGAAGGAAAAGCAGCTCGGCGGCTGATCCCCCCTCGCCGGACCTTCGACAACGGGCACCTCAGGGTGCCCGTTTGCGTGATCACCTGCCCCGCGGCTGCCTGTTCACGAGGGTTGCCTATTCCCGATAGCGCTGGAGCCCCCATGCACCACGTCCATGGTCGCTTTGCCCCCACCCCCTCAGGACCGCTTCACGCCGGCTCGCTGGTGGCCGCGGTGGCGAGCTATCTGGATGCACGTAGCCAGCAAGGCCGCTGGAGCCTGCGCATCGAGGATGTCGATCCCCCCCGCTGCCCTCCTGGCAGCGTCGATACCATCCTGCGCCAGCTCGAGACCTTTGGCCTCGCCTGGGACGGCGAGGTGCGCTACCAGAGTCATCGCCATGACGCCTATGCACGTGCCCTTGCGCGACTGACCGAGCAGGGCATGGCCTACCCCTGCAGCTGCTCGCGCAAGCAGTGGCGGGACCACGGCATCTATCCAGGCTGGTGCCGCGACGGCGTATGCCAGCCCGAGGCCCCTCAGGCCTGGCGCCTGCGCAGCGACCTGGGGCAGCGCCCGGTCAGCTGGCACGATCGGCTGCAGGGTCTGCAGCGCTTCGACCCTGCCGCCCAGGGTGACGTCGTGCTCAAGCGCAAGGACGGTCTCTGGGCCTACCAGCTGGCGGTGGTGGTGGATGATATCGACCAGAACATCACCGACGTGGTGCGCGGCGCCGATCTTCTCGACAACACCCCCTGGCAGCTGCAGCTGCTCGAAGCCCTCGGTGCCGAGCCGCCGCGCTACCTTCACCTGCCGCTGGTGATAGGGCAGGATGGGCAGAAGCTGTCCAAGCAGAACCTGGCCCGACCACTGCCCGAAGATCCCCGTGACGTACGCCGGCTGCTGCATGCCACCCTGGCACTGCTGGGGCAGTCCCCCGACCCGGCGGCGAGCGAGGCGCCGGTGGCCGAGCAGCTCGAGGCCGCCTGCCGCCGCTGGCGCCCTCGCCAGATCCCCCGCGCAGACATCGCCTCGCAGGGGCTGCAAGTGGACGGCGACGACGCTGACACCAACGAGTGAGCCTGCCATGTACGTCTACCGCATCATGCTGCTGCTTGTGTTTTGCGGGTATCTGCTCTCGCCGCTGCTGATGACCGGCTGGGGCCAGCCCGGCAACGCCTGGTACCGCCCGTTCCTGATCTGGGGCGCACTGATCGCCCTGACGCTGTGGCTCGAGCAGAAGCGAGCGCTGGATGAGCGCTGAGCTCGTCTCCCTTGTACTGCTGGGGCTTGGCTACCTGTCGGCACTGTTCGCCACCGCCAGCGCGGTGGAGCGCGGCTGGATTCCGCGGCGGCTGGTCCACCACCCACTGATCGGCATCCTGGCCCTGGGCGTCTACGCCAACGCCTGGGCGGTGATCGGCAGCCTTGGCGTGGCCCACCAGCGGGGATTTGGTTATCTCGCCTACTACCTGGGTGCCGCCGGCGCCTTTGTGCTGGCACCGGTCCTGCTGCTGCCACTGCAGCGCATGACGCGAACCCACCAGCTGTCTTCCCTGGCGGACCTGTTCGCCTTTCGTTTTCGCTCCCGCTGGGTCGGCACCTGCGTCACCCTGCTGAGCCTGGTGGCGGTCATGCCGCTGCTGGCGATGCAGGTGGAGGCCATGAGGCATGCCATCCATCGCTACACCGACGCTGCCTCTCCAGGCCTGCTGTCGCTGTTGCTGTGTGCCTTGATCGCACTGTTCGCGATACTGTTCGGCGCCCGTCATACCCACGTCCATCGGCGCTACGACGGCTTGACCGCCGCCATCGGCCTGGAGTCGCTGATCAAGTTGGCCGCCTTTCTCGGGCTGGGCGCCTTTGCGCTCTACGCCATCTTCGACGGCCCCGGCGACCTGCAGCGCTGGCTGGACGGGCCCGGCAGCGTCCACCAGGCGCAGGCGAGCCAGTTCGATGCCGCCCAATGGAGAACCCTGCTGCTGCTGTTCTTCGCCGCTGCGCTGCTGATGCCTCACATGTTTCACGTGACCTTCGCCCGCCCGCTCAGTCGCCGAACCCTGCTCAGCGCGGGCTGGGGACTGCCGCTGGTGCTGCTGCTGATGGCACTGCCGGTGCCGCTGGTGCTGTGGGCCGGTCAGCGCATGGGGGTGGCCGATGATATCCAGGGGGCCGCCTACGTCATCTTCGCGCTGTCCGATAGCCCCGCCGTCACCGCCCTGGCCTTTGTCGCGGTACTGGCCGCCACCTGCGGCACCCTGATCCTGAGCGCGCTGGCGCTCGCCGGGATGGTGCTGAACCATCTGGTGCTGGTCGCCCATCCCCCGGTGGAGCACCCCGACCTCTATCGCTGGCTACGCTGGCTACGGCGCGGCCTGATCGGCGCCATCATTCTCGCCGGCTGGCTGTTCGCCCAGGCCGTCGACGCCAATACCGAGCTAACCCGACTGGGGCTGGTGGCGGTGGTTGGCATGGCTCAGTGTCTGCCGGGTCTGCTGGCCCTGCTGTACTGGCCCGGTGCCAACCGCAAGGGGGTGATGACCGGCCTCGGACTGGGTGTGGCGATCTGGTGTGCCGGCCTGTGGCTGCCGCTGCTCAGCGATCTGCCGCCGCTGCTTGCGCCGCTGGACGCCTTGCTCGGGCTCCTGGGCGACGAGGCTGCCACCGACTCGCCCGCCTGGTATCCGGTCGCCCTGGTATCGCTTGGCGTCAATGGCCTGAGCCTGATTCTGGTGTCGCTGATCACCCCCACCTCCGCCGGAGAACGAGCGGCCGCCGAGGCCTGCTCGGTGGATGCGGTCATCCGCCCCAAGCGCCTGCCGCTGAATCTGGCCGACGGGGATGACGTCAGGCGGCGCCTGGCCATGGCGCTGGGCGACGAGGTCGCCGAGCGCGAGGTGACCCGGGCGCTGGCAAGCCTGCATCAGTCTGCCAAGGATGCCAGGCCCTACGCGCTGCGGCGTCTGCGCGACCGTATCCAGGCCAACCTGTCCGGTCTGATGGGCCCATCGGTCGCCCAGGACATCGTCGATCACTACCTGCCCTATCGGCGCGACGGGCGAGCGCCGAAGGAAGATATCCACTTCGTCGAAAGCCGCCTGGAGGCCTACCGATCTCGCCTCACTGGCCTCGCGCGTGAACTCGACGAGCTGCGACGCCACCATCGCCGCATGCTGACTCGACTGCCGGTGGGGCTATGTGCCTTCGGTGACGACGGCGAGGTATTGATGTGGAACGACGCCCTGGCCGAGCTCAGCGAGATTTCCGGCGAGGAGATCATTGGCGCCCATCGCCAGGCCCTGCCTGCGCCCTGGGCCGAGCTGCTCGGGACCATTCTGGAAAGCGACAAGGACCACCTCTACCAGGAAGCCGTGGAGCTGCCCCGGGGGTTGCGTTACGTCAGCCTGCTCAAGGCCAGCCTGGTGGACGAGCCTGCGGCAGACGCCGCTGGTGGCACGGTCATCCTGGTCGAGGACCACAGCGAGATGAAATGGCTGGAGAACGAACTCATCCACGCGGCTCGCCTCGCCTCCATCGGCCAGATGTCCGCCGGCGTGGCCCACGAGATTGGCAACCCCATCACCGGCATCTCATCGCTGGCCCAGAACCTGCGCTATGACACCACGGATCCCCACGTGCTCGAGACCGCCGAACAGATCCAGACACTGACCAAGCGCGTGTCGCGTATCGTTGGCTCACTGGTGGGCTTTGCCCACGGCGGTCGCCACGTCACCGGCAGCGACTTCGCGCCGGTATCGGCCAGGCATCTGGCCGACCAGGCGCTGCACTTGCTCAAGCTGGCCCGCAAGAGCGACGATGTTCGCTACGACAATCGCTGTCCGGCGCGGCTCGACATCACGGGAGACGAGCAGCGCCTGCTGCAGGTATTGATCAACCTGCTGAGCAATGCTCGTGACGCCAGCCCGGCCAACGGCCTGGTGGTCATCGACGCCGGCGAGGAGGGTGAGCGTCACTGGCTGTCGGTCACCGACCAGGGGCCCGGCATCGATCCCAGCGTGCGCGAAAACCTGTTCGAGCCCTTCACCACCACCAAGCCGCCAAGCCAAGGTACCGGTCTTGGTCTCGCCCTGGTGGTAAGCATCGTGGCCGAGCACCAGGGCAAGGTCGAGGTGGAGTCTCCCCTGCCGGGGCAGGCCGGTGGCACCAGAATTCAGGTATGGTTACCTTCTCCCGATGTCCATCGACCTGCCGGGGATATGCCGATCCATGAGCCGAATCCTGATCGTTGAAGACGAAGCCATCATCCGCAGCGCCCTGCGCCGCCTGCTCGAACGCCACGACCACCGCGTGTGCGAATGCGAGTCGGTGGAGCAGGCATGCGGGCAGGGCTTTGGCGAGTACGACCTGATCATCAGCGACCTGCGCCTGCCCGGTGCTCCCGGCACCGACCTGATCAAGGCCGCCGCCCCCTGCCCGGTACTGATCATGACCAGCTACGCCAGCATGCGCTCGGCGGTCGATGCGCTGAAACTCGGCGCGGTGGACTACGTCGCCAAGCCGTTTGATCATGATGAACTGCTGGAAACCGTGGCTCGAGTACTGCACCGCCAGGCCAGTCAGCGCAGCACGCCGCCCGCCATCGCCGACGAGGGTGGACGGCGCCACACCATGATCGGCAACTGCCCGGCGATGCAGGCGGTCTACACCCGTATCCGCAAGACCGCCCCGGCAGACGTGACGGTACTGATCCAGGGCGAATCCGGCACCGGCAAGGAGCTGGTGGCCAAGGCCCTGCACCAGCAGAGCCGCCGTGCCGAGGCGCCGCTGGTCTGCGTCAACTGTGCAGCCATCCCCGAGACGCTGATCGAATCTGAGCTGTTCGGTCATGAGAAGGGCGCCTTTACCGGGGCCAGCGCCATGCGCACCGGACTGGTCGAGGCCGCCGACGGCGGCACCCTGTTCCTCGACGAGATCGGCGAATTGCCGCTGGACGCCCAGGCCCGATTGCTGCGGGTGCTGCAGGAAGGCGAGATACGCCGCATCGGTTCGGTGGAGACGCGCCACGTCGACGTTCGGCTGATCGCTGCCACCCACCGTGACCTGCGCGCCCTGTCACGCAGCGGAGACTTCCGTCTCGATCTCTACTACCGCTTGAACGTCATGCAGATCGACCTGCCTCCGCTGCGCGAGCGCGAGGACGACATTCTCGAGATTGCCGACGTGCTGCTGGCCAAGGCCTGCAAGCGCCACGCCCGCGACGGTCTGCACCTGTCTCGCGCCGCACGGCGGGACATCGCCGACTACCCCTGGCCAGGCAACGTCAGGGAGCTGGAAAATGCCCTGGAGCGTGGCGTGATCCTCGCCGAAGGCCAGTTGATCCATCCGGACGACCTGGGCCTGGCAACGGTGCCGGTAACGCGACCGCCCAGTCCCCCCAAGGAGGCGGCCACGTCACTGGAGGCGCCCGCCTCCGAAAGATCCGACACGGCTACCGAGGACGACCTGTCGCTGGAAGACTACTTCCAGCACTTCGTACTCGAACATCAGGACCAGATGAGCGAGACGGAGCTGGCCAACAAGCTGGGAATTTCACGCAAGTGCCTGTGGGAGCGCCGCCAGCGTCTGGGTATCCCGCGCAAGAAGGCGGCGCGGCGCCACTGACGCGAGACCACAGGCTCAACACCCAGGGGCCCTGGCCCCGCGCTTCGCCCCGGCCTCCCTTGGGCCCCTCACCTTGCCCTCCCTTCGACTCACCCCTCGACTCACCCCTCGGCTCGCCCTTGCCTGCCGCTTCCTGCCATGCCCCCTGCTTTGGTTCATTCGACCATGGTGCAAGTGTCTGTAGCGATCAATACAGGCATTGTAGGCCCTGCACGCCAGCTACCTCTTGATGCACCGGTTGTTACCATCCCACACAGGGGAGTGCGCCAAAATGGGTAGCCCGAGGTAACACAAATGACCCGGCGGCTTGCTTCGAACCAACGACAATGAAGCAAGCGGCTGATAAAAAAGAAAAAAATCAAAGTAGGCACGACAACTGCAGTAAGTCTGGGCAAGAACAACAAATTCCGGCGATCGTGGGCAGCCAACAACAATAACCTGCACCGCCACGATCGAATCCGCCGCCCCAACAACAACAACGCTTCCAGGTGAAGCAGGCGGATTGGGCACTAGGCACCGCAGCCTTGACAACAACAATACGGACCTGCGGAGCTATCACTCGTCGAACAACAACAAGACGACGAGGCCCGGAGTACCAGGACGCGACGCGCCAACGATGACCGACCAACAAGAACAACAGGGTCGTCAGAGCGCACTCCCGGCAACAATGCCAATAATCCGGGAGGAGGCATGATCCCATGCCGTCGTGGTTGGACTATTGTTTTGAATACGAGACGGTCGCCGTCAGGAGCGCCAATAACAACAACATCATTGCTTGCCTGAAACTCCTTGGTGACTGTGGTGCGTATTCAAGGCGATGCGCCATCACGAAGAAAAATTAGCAGCACGGACGCTGCATCCTGCTTTGATGGGGAGGCCCTTGGCCTCCCCTTCTGCTGTCTGGCCTCCGAGCGTCAAGCCAGTCGTTGCCCCGCCAGACGAGACAGCCCCCAAGGGCTCAATCGCCATGGGCAACCGGACCTTTTGCGCCTCTTCGCAGCACGAACACTGCGCCGACTGTCGTCCTTGACACCCGAGCGGCTTTGTCCACTGCGCTTTGCAAGGCCGGGAGCGTCCGCTACACTCATCACCTTTCCGTACCCCGCGAGTCCAAATCGCCGCATGATCAAAGGATTTACCCGCTTTCTACAGAGCCCAGGCGAGCACTTGAAGTCGCTGTTCGGCGCTCAGGAAGCCGCCGCAGGACCGCCGATGCCCCGCGTACTCACACGCGACGAACACCCCGTGTCCCGTCGCCAGTTCAGCGAAGCCTCCCTCAAGGTGCTCTACCGCCTGCACAACGCCGGCTACGAAGCCTATCTGGTCGGAGGCTGCCTGCGTGACTCCCTGCTCGGGATCGCTCCCAAGGATTTCGACGTGGCCACCGACGCCACGCCGGAGCAGGTCAAGCAGCTGTTTCGCAATTCACGCATCATCGGCCGTCGCTTCCGTATCGTGCACGTGCGTTTCGGCCGCGAGGTCATCGAGGTCACCACCTTCCGTGGCAAGCCCCGTGACGACCACGGCGAGCATGTCGCCTCCCAGTCCGATGACGGCCTGCTGCTGCGCGACAACGTCTGGGGCAATATCGAGGAAGACGCGCTGCGTCGCGACTTCACCGTCAACGCCCTGTACTACAGCATTGCCGACTTCAGCCTGCATGACTTCGCCGGCGGGGTCGACGACATCGAGTCGCGTACCCTGCGCCTGATCGGCGACCCGGAGACCCGCTACCGCGAGGACCCGGTGCGCATGCTCAGGGCCATCCGCTTCGCCGCCAAGCTCGACTTCGATATCGCCCCGGATACCGAGGCGCCGATCGCCGAGATGGCGCCGCTGCTGTTGCAGATTCCTCCGGCGCGGCTATTCGACGAGATCCTCAAGCTGTTCCTGTCCGGCGAGGGTCTGACCACCTTCCGTCTGCTGCGGGACTATGGCCTGTTCGCGATGCTGTTCCCCGAAGCCGACGAGTGCATGGCCGAGCTACCCTGGGCCGAGCCGCTGATCGAGCAGGCACTGGAAAGCACCGACCGTCGCATTCGCGAGGATCGCCCGGTCACGCCCGCCTTCCTGCTGGCCGCCTTCATGTGGGGGCCGGTGCAGCTGCGCCAGCGTGATCTCGAGGCCGACGGTATGCCTCCCGTTCCGGCCCTGCAGACCGCCGCCCAGCAGGTCATCAGCCGCGAGCTGCAGCACGTATCACTGCCCAAGCGCTTCAGCATGCCGATGCGAGACATCTGGGACCTACAGCAGCGTCTGCCGCTACGTCGTGGCAAGCGTGCCTTCCAGACCCGTGACCATCCGCGCTTCCGTGCCGCCTACGACTTCCTGCTGCTGCGCGAGGCCGCCGGCGAACTCGAACCGGGACTGGGTGACTGGTGGACCGCCTTTCAGGAAGCCGACGAGCACGAACAGCGCCGTCTGCTGGGCAAGGTAGGCGCCGACCCTGCCGGCACCGCCGCCCCGCGCAAGCGCCGTCGCCGGCGGCGCAAGCCGCGCCCGCAACAACCGCCGCAGTCGGACGAGTGAACCAGGTGGGGCGCCATACCCAGGCCTTTATCGGCCTCGGCAGCAATCTCGACGCCCCCCGTCGTCAGGTCGAGCAGGCTCTCGAGGAGCTCGACCGGCTGCCGTTGACGCGTCGAGTCGCGGCCTCTCGGCTGTACGCCAGCCGCCCGGTCGGTCCCCAGGACCAGCCCGACTACGTCAACGCCGTGGCCGAACTCCACACCCGGCTGTCGCCGCTGGCCCTGCTCGACCAACTGCAGGCGCTGGAGCAACGTCATCGACGCGTACGCCAGCGCCACTGGGGGCCCCGCACCCTGGATCTCGACC
Source organism: Halomonas sp. EF61 (assembly GCF_040147045.1). Taxonomy (NCBI): domain Bacteria; kingdom Pseudomonadati; phylum Pseudomonadota; class Gammaproteobacteria; order Oceanospirillales; family Halomonadaceae; genus Halomonas; species Halomonas sp. EF61. Next base: position 809,167 of record NZ_JAMSHM010000001.1, read on the forward strand.
TGTTGTGGATGGGCAACGCCGAGTGGCGCCACCCGCGCCTCACGCTGCCACACCCGGAATTGGTAAACCGCGCCTTCGTGGTACTGCCGCTGGCCGAGATCGCCACAGACCTCAGATTGCCCGACGGTCAGACCCTGGCATCGCTGGCCGAGCGCTGGAACGGCGCCCTCACCTCGGGTGATCTATCCCCATTGAACGCCACCGAGGCCGTTCGCTGAGCACCTGGAGCCCAGGTGGCCCGAAGCCTCCAGGCACTCACTAGACGCCGATCGACCTCTACCACTTTGGTCGCTGTTACCTTGAACCCTGCTCTGCCTTGGTCAACGTTACCTATCGACACAGATTCACCCATCGGTAACAATCCGCGGTGATCACTCTGGGGCGGTCATAGAAGTCGCCCCACCGCCAACACGAGAACACGCCATGACTTCCGTCACCCTGAGCTCGCTGAAGGCTCGCAAGCGCGCCGGTGAACCCTTCAGCTGCCTGACCGCCTATGACGCCTCCTTTGCCGCCGCCGCCGGGCGCGCCGGCATCGACGTGCTGCTGGTCGGGGATTCCCTTGGCATGGTCCTGCAGGGGCACGACAGCACCCTGCCGGTCACCATGGACGACATCCTCTACCACACCCGCTGCGTGGCACGCGGCAAGGGCGACAGCCTGCTGATGGTCGATCTGCCATTCATGGGCAATCCTAGTCGCGAGCGCCTGCTGGACAACGCCGCCGCGCTGATGAGGGCCGGCGCCGAGCTGGTCAAGGTCGAGGGTGAGGGCTGGATGGCCGATGACATCCGTGAACTCACCCGTCGCGGGGTGCCCGTCTGCGCCCATCTGGGGCTGACCCCCCAGACCGTGCATCAGCTCGGTGGCTACAAGGTCCAGGGACGCGAGGCCGAAGCCGCCAGCCGTATCCTCGAGGACGCCCGAGCGCTGGTCGAGGCCGGCGCCTCGGTGATCCTGCTGGAGTGCGTGCCGGCGAGTCTCGGTCGTGCCGTCAGTGAAGCTCTGGAAGTGCCGGTGATCGGTATCGGCGCCGGCCCCGACACCGACGGCCAGATCCTGGTGATGCACGACGTGCTCGGCGTGACCCACGGGCGGACCCCGCGCTTCGTCAAGAACTTCCTGGCCGAAGCCGAGGACATCGAAGGCGCCTTCCGTCGCTACCACGAAGCGGTGCTGGCGCGGGAGTTCCCGGCTGCCGAGCACTGCTTCTAGGAGGTCTGCGATGCACGTCCATTCCGCCATCGCCAAGCTTCGCGAAGCGCTCGCGCCTCACCGCCGCAGTGGTGCCCGCATCGGCCTGGTGCCGACCATGGGCAACCTTCACCAGGGCCACCTGGCGCTAGTGGAAGCGGCCCGCGAGCGCTGTGACCTGGTGGTCGCCTCGATCTTTGTCAATCCGCTGCAGTTCGGCCCCAGCGAAGACCTGGACAACTATCCGCGCACCCTCGAGGCGGACCTGGCCAAGCTCGAGGCCGCTGGCTGCGACATGGTGTTCACCCCGACCCCGGCGACCATGTACCCCGACGGCCTCGACGGCCAGACCCTGGTGCGGGTACCCGAGGTCAGCGAAGGCCTGTGTGGCGGCGCCCGACCCGGCCACTTCGACGGCGTCTCGACCGTGGTCAGCATGCTGTTCCATATCGTCCAGCCGGACGTCGCCTGCTTCGGCGAAAAGGACTACCAGCAACTGGCGGTCATTCGCCGCATGGTCCACGACATGCACATGCCGATCGAGATCATCGGGGTGCCCACGGTGCGCGAGGCCTCGGGACTGGCGCTATCGTCGCGCAACGGCTACCTGAGCGAGGCCGAGCACGCCACCGCCGCCGAACTGCAGGCCACCCTGGTGACGCTTGCGCGCAGCCTCGAGGCCGGCGCCGACATCGACGCCACCCTTAAAGAGGGACGCGCGCGCCTGGCCTCCCACGGCTTTGCTCCCGACTATCTGGAGCTGCGCGCCCGTGACCTCGGCGCGGTGACCGCCACCACCCGTGACGCCATCCTGCTGGTGGCCGCCCGTCTCGGCGCCACGCGACTGATCGACAACCTCACTGTGACGCTACCTCGATAGGAGCCCCCTAGATGTACACCATCATGCTCAAGGCCAAGCTGCACATGGCTCGCGTGACCCACGCCGTGCTCAACTACGAAGGCTCCTGCGCCATCGACGGTGAACTGCTCGACCTCGCCGGTATCCGCGAAAACGAACAGATCCAGATCTACAACGTCGAGAACGGCCAGCGCTTCACCACCTATGCCATCCGTGCCGAGGAAGGCTCCAAGGTGATTTCGGTCAACGGCGCCGCTGCCCACCTGGCAAGCGAAGGCCAGCGCGTGATCATCTGCAGCTACGCCCACTACAGCGACAGCGAACTCGACCAGCACAAGCCCTCCCTGGTCTACCTCCAGGAAGGCAACGAGATCAGCCACACCAGCAACGCCATCCCGGTCCAGCTGGCCTGATCCGACCGCACCATCGCACCACCCGACAGGAGCGCACCACCATGGCATCGCTGAAGGAACAACTCGGCTCGCTCGTCTACTCCACCGAACACGGCGACATCTGCCCGGACTGCCGTGAACCGAAGGACGCCTGCCGCTGCGACGAGATCCAGGACCAGGCGCGCCTGGCCAGCCTGGATGGGGTGGTGCGAATCCGCCGGGAAACCAGCGGACGCAAGGGCAAGGGCGTCACCACCATCGACGGCGTGCCGCTTGCCGACAAGGAGTTGAAGGCCCTGGCCAAGGAGCTGAAGAAGCGCTGCGGCACCGGTGGCGCGCTGAAGGACGGCGTCATCGAGATCCAGGGCGACCATCGCCAGGTGTTGAAAGACGCCCTGGAGAAGAAAGGCTACAGGGTCAAGCTGGCCGGAGGCTGAGCTCTGGCTCGTCTAAGAAGTGGCTGGGGCGGCGCCTAGCCCAGATCCCGCACCAGCGCTTCCAGCGCCTGATCCGCCGGGGCCTCGAGCTTGACGTCGAACAGTTCATCGGCGCGGGTGCGCCCCAGATTGATGCAGGCCACCGGGCGTCCCACCTTCACGCTTTCGCGCACGAAGCGAAAGCCGGAATAGACCATCAGCGAACTGCCGACCACCAGCAGGGCGTCGCTGTCCTCGAGCAGCCCTCGGGCGCTGGCCAGCGTCGCCGCTGGCACGTTGTCGCCGAAGAACACCACATCGGGCTTCCAGATACCGTCGCCACAGCGGCCACAGGAGGGCACCCGAAAGCTCGAGAAGTCCGCCTCCAGGTCCGCATCGCCATCCGGCGCAGGCCGCACCGGAGACGTTTGCGCCACCCACTGCGGATTGCAGCGTGCCAGCTCATCGTGCAGGGCATGGCGCATCTGGCGCGCACCCCAGCTCATGCACACCACCAGATCCGCCCTGCCGTGCAGATCGATGACCCGCCGGGTCCCCGCGCGCTGGTGCAGACCATCGACGTTCTGGGTGATCACCCCGGAGACCTTGCCGCGCCGTTCGAGCTCGGCGATGGCCCGGTGCGCCGCGTTGGGGCTGGCCTCATTGAGCACACGAAAGCCGATCATCGCCCGCGCCCAGTAGCGCTGACGCGAGGCGTGGCGAGACATGAAGTCGCGATGGTCGATCGGCGGCGAACGCTTCCACTCGCCCTGGGCGTCGCGATAGTCGGGGATACCGCTGGCGGTGCTGATGCCGGCGCCACTAAGCACCGCGATGCGCCGGTGACGACAGACGAGAGCGTACAGCGCATCCATCGCCGACGCTGACGCGTCTCGGTTGACGCAAGTTCGAGCCTCGCTACCGCCGCCGACATTCGTCATTGCTCCTCCCCTTGTGACCGCGCACCAACACCCGGGGCAGGCCCGTCAGCCCAGCCCCCAAGGCCAAGACTACCCCCGGGCGATCGATAAGACCAAGGGCGCCATGGCCCAACAGGCACGTCGTTGTCTACAATGGACGGGATTCTTCACGGGCAAGGAGTGCCGATGGCCTGGCTGGACTACCTGCTGCCGCTGTTCTTTCTGTTCCCCCTCGCGGCGGCCGCCACGGTGGTGGTGGCACTCCGAAGCCTGCACGACGCGCGAGTACGCTCGCCGTTCGACGCCCATCCACTGCGTGAGCCTGGGCAGGCCCTGCGCGATCGGCTGGATCGCGCCTTCGCCACCCTGTTCCTCAACGCCGCCCTCGGCCCCGTACTGGTGCTGACCCCACTGGTCTACGGCATGGGCAGGATGCTGTTCTCGCGCCACCAGAACTGGATCGAATGGGCGCTCTACGGTGTGCTGTGCACACTGCTGGCGATCGTGGTCAGCTTCCGACTGATGCGTGACTACCAGCGTATCCGTCGACTGAAGCTGGGGCTCGCCTGCGAACTGGCCGTGGGCCAGGAGCTCGAACGCCTGATTCGTCCCGAAGCCCACCCCTACTTCGTGTTCCACGACGTACCCGCCGACACCTTCGTGATCGACCACGTGGCGATCACCCCCCACGCCGTCTTCGTCATCGAGACCCGTGCCCGCACCCCGGCCATCAGTCCCGCCGGCGAGACCGAGGACACCGTGGTGGTCGAACACGAGCGCCTGCGCTTTCCCGGCTGGATGGAGCGACGCCCCCAGCGCAAGGCCCGCCAGGCCACCCGCTGGGTCGCTTCCTGGCTATGTCGCGAACTGGGGCAGCCGGTGCCGGTCAAGGGCATCCTTGCCCTGCCCGGCTGGAAGATCGAACGTGAGGTCCCCGACGACGATCTTGCCGTGGTCAGCGGCGAAGGCCTGGCCGCCCATCTGACCGACGCCTGCCCTGGTATCGCACCGATGGATCCGACGCTGCACGACCGGGTCATCGAGGCCTTGAACCGGCGAACACTGACGCGGGAACTTGGCCACCTGGAAGGCCCGTCCATCTAGAAGCGGCGCAGCTCGATCCGGCTGGGGCAGCGTCCATGATCCACCGGTGCGAAACTCTTTCTGGCCGGAAAGTCATCGATATGCTCCGCCTCCAGGCCGATGCGCACCTCGGTGAGCAGTCGGTTGCCCGAGCCCCCGCACTGCAGCGACAGGGAGCTGCCGGTACCCCGGCCGAAAGCCTCCTCGAAGGCCGCGATCAGCGCATTGCGCCTGACCGTCGAGCCTCGATTGTCGCGCATGAAGTCCCCCAGGGCCCCGGCGTTGACGATCTCGGTCAGCGCCAGGGCACCGTCGAAGAAGTCATCATCGCTGATCGACAGGCAGGCACCGTGCTTGGCGTACTCGTAACGGTCGAGGCAGCTGGCCCTGCCGGGCATGGCGTCGTCGAGCTCCTGTTCAAGCGATGAGCCGATATCAATGGCAGGCCCTGCCTGGCAGAAATCGCCCGCTGGCCTCGGGCGTTCAAGAAAGCAGCCCTGGCGGCGCCACTCGCTGACACTGACGCCCTGTGAGATCAGCCTGACGGGGCGTGACGGCCACAGCCCGTGGATCACGAAGCCATCGTCGGCCCCGACCATCAGCGACGGATCCCGGCACTCTCGTGGCGGCTGACGACGGCTGGCGCAGAACCCGGGATGCCAGGTCAGCGCCAGCACATAATGATCGAAGTGCTCTCGCTCGAGATCCTCCAGTGCCTCACGCTGCTCCTGCGGCTCGTGGGCCTGGGCGCCAGCGTTCATGGTGAGGGCCAGCAGCACCGCAGCCAGCGCACGCCATGGTTGCCGTCGACGGGCTCCCCGGTCCCCCTGTCGCCTTGCAATCGGCGACCACAGTTGGCAAGGTGCGCCGCCTCGCTTCAATCCTCTTTCGTCTTTCTCGGATGACTGTCTCATGAACCTGATCACCTTCGATCCGTTACGGAGTCTGGGGGTCCCGGGGGCGCGATACATCAAGCCTGAGCACATGAATGACCATCGCCAGGCCCTGGCCGATGCCGACGCCCTGCTGTTCCCCGAATACTGGCAGATCAATGCCCTGGCCTACGGCCTCAATCCGCGCGTCTTTCCCAGTCTACCCAGCTATCACCTGGGTCACGACAAGATCGAACAGACCCGCGCCTTCCAGGCCTGCTGCCCCGAGGCAACGCCCGATACCGCCATCCTCGGGGTCAATTCAGACGCCATCCACCAGGTGGAGGCGCGCTTCGGCTACCCGTTCGTGGTCAAGCGGGTGCGCAGCTCCATGGGCGAGGGCGTGCGCCTGATTCGCTCCCGCGAGGCGCTGATCGATCACCTGTCCAGCGAGAATCTGCTCTACGCCCAGCGCTACCTGCCCATCGAACGCGACCTGCGCATCGTGGTGGTCGGGCGCAGGGTGCTGGCCGCCTACTGGCGCGAGAGCCCACTGGGCGACTTTCGCACCAATGTGGCACGCGGCGGCGAGATCCGCCACGACCCGGTGCCGGCCTCCGCCATCGAGCTTGCCAACACCCTGGCCCAGCGCCTGGGCATCGATCATGCCGGCTTCGACATCGCCATGGTCGACGACGCCCCGATGGTGCTGGAGTTCAACCGGCTGTTCGGCAACCAGGGCATCGACTCCCCCGAGACCAGCGTGGGAGAGGCGATCATCGAACACCTCGAGCAGGATAGCTGGCGCCAGGCGGCCTGATCCTTGAGCCTTGCTGGTCGCCGCTCTCGGAGCGATCCCCCTTCACAAGATCGACCACAAGAAAACGGGCCACCGTCGCAATGACGGTGGCCCGGGCAGTCGGCGCTGAGCGCTGATTACAGCCGTGAAGGATGGCTCGCCGGGTCGCCCTCCTGGTGGGGCTTGTCGTCATGATCGACACCGTGGTGCTCCCCTTCCGGCAACTCCCAGGTGCCATCCTCGGTCCAGGGGTCATCCTCGGGGAATTCCTCGATATAGATTTCCTTGTCGGTGTAGTCCGGCTGATAGCGCAGATCGTAGTGGGCCGCCCGGACGGTCGAGATGCACAACAACAGCGCCACCAGCAGCAAGGGCACACCCCCTACCACCGAGGCCGTCTGCAGGGTCTCGAGCCCACCGATGAACATCAGCACCGCCGGCATGAACGACAGCGCAAAGGCCCAGAACAGTCGATTCCAGCGCATCGGTTCCTCGTCGACCTCCTTCTGCACCACCGCCGCCAGGATGTAGGAGATGGAGTCGAAGGTGGTGGCGGTGAAGATCAGCGCCAGCAGGGTGAAGGCGAAGATCACCAGGTAGCTCAGCGGCAGGGTCGACAGGGTAGCGAAGATCGCCGCCGTGGGGCTCTGCTCGTTGAGGATGGTGACCAGATCCAGGGTGCCGGACAGCTGCAGGTAGAGACCGTAGTTGCCGAGGATGATGAAGAACAGGGCGCATCCCAGGGTGCCGAAGAAGATCGAGCCCGCGACCATGGAGCGGATAGTGCGGCCGCGGGAGATGCGCGCGATGAACAGGCCGACGCTGGGGGCGAACACCAGCCACCAGGCCCAGTAGAAGATGGTCCAGTCCTGAGGAAAGTGGGTGTCCTGGAAATTCTCGAAGCGGGCGAAGGGCTCGGTCCAGGTGCCCATGTGCACCAGATTGCTGAGCACCCTGCCAAGGGCATCCAGGCCGGTGCTGGCCATGAACTGGGTCGGCCCTACGATGAAGACGAAGGTCAGCAGCGACACCGCCAGCCAGAAGTTGATGTCCGACAGCACCTTGATGCCCTTCTTGAGGCCGACGAAGGCGCTGTAGCCGAAGACAACGGTACACAGCATCAGCACGAAGATGCGCGTCGCCAGGGTCTTCGGAAAACCGAACAGCTCATGCAGCCCCTCGTTGATCAAGGGCGCCGCCAGGCCCAGGGTGGTGGCACCGCCGCCCAGCATACCGAACACGAACAGCACGTCGATCAGCTTGCCCGGCCAGCGGTGGGCACGGCTCTCGCCCAGCACCGGCATCAGCGCCTCGCTGATCTTGAGCACGCTGTGATTGCGCACGTAGTAGAAGTAGGCAATGGGAATCGCCGGGATCAGATAGATCGACCAGGCCACCGGCCCCCAGTGGAAGATACCGTAGGCCGCCGCCCAGCGCGCCGCATCCGGCGACTGAGGTTCCACATGGAAGGGTGGCGCCTGGTAGTAGTAGATCCACTCGATCATCGACCAGTAGAGGATCGAGGCGCCGATACCGGCGCAGAACAGCATCGCCGCCCAGGACAGGGTCGAGAACTCCGGCTGCTCCTCGGGGTCACCCAGCTTGATCTGGCCGATATCGCTGAACACGATGAACAGCATGAAGCCGCTGGCCCCGAGCCCCAGGGCCAGATACAGCACACCGAGCTCATTGGTAATGAAGTTCTTGGCCGCGATGACCCAGGTTGCCCCCTGTTCGGGGAACACCACCAGAGGCAGAGTGACTGCAAGGAGGAGAAACAGCGAACCGAAGAAGGTGGGCTTGTCGATCGCATCAAAGCCTTGATCGGAAGAGGCGGGGGAGGATTTCCTTTTCACGGGCCATACCCTTGTTATCGTTTTCCCCAGTATAAGCAGTCTTGCTGCATCAAACGTCATCCATTGACTTAGGCCGCGCAGCGACAAACGCCCTATCGTCCGCCGCTGGGCTCCCTTGGCCGGAACGCCCTGGTTCAATCGCCCCGCAGCTTGCCGCCCATCTCCTGGGCCAGGTCGACGGCAAGAGAGTCGCGGTCCGTCATCCCGCCGTTACGCTCAAGCATGTACCGGTCGCGCTCGAGCGGCTCGCCTACAACCGTTCAATCACCGCGTAGCTTGCCGCCCATCTCCTGGGCCAGGTCGACCGCGTAGTGGTCCGTCATCCCACCGATAAAGTCGAGCATGCGTCGATAGCTGTCGTACAAAGACCAGGACGGCAGCGGGGTGTTCTCGCCGATCAGCGCCAGCACCCGTTGGTGCTTGAAGCTTGAATGGCCGGTGTGGTGCAGTTCGTGGGCCGCGCCGATAAAGGCCTCGAGCAGAATGCCGAGGGTGGTGTAGGCACCGATCTCCAGCTTGGCCTTGCGGGTATTGCGGAAGATGCGCTTGCGCGCCAGCTGCTTGGCCAGCTTGACCCCCCAGTCCAGATCCGGGTGGCACAGCTCCAGCAGGTCATCCTGAAGCGTCCCGGAAAGCAGCTCCTGCTCATGCTCGACGAACACCTGGCCCACGTCGGTGACCGCTCGCTCCATGGCCGCCCCTCGCAGCGCCGCGATACGCCGGCGTTGAGACACACCGGTACGGTTCATCTCGGCGTAGTCCGACGGCTCGCCACCGGCGATCTGGGTCAGGATCTCGGCCACCTCGTCGAAGGCCAGGATATCCATCTCCACCCCGTCCTCGAGGTCGAGCAGGGCGTAGCAGATGTCATCGGCGGCCTCCACCAGCCAGGCCAGCGGATGGCGACACCAGCGGTGCTCGCCCTGGGGAATCAGTCCCAGATGGTCGGCCACCTGTTCAAGTGCACCGAGTTCGCTCTGATAACAGCCGAACTTGCCGGCCTTGCCACCGTGGGTCACCGTCCATGGATACTTGAGCAGGGTACCCAGGGTCGCTGCGGTCAGGCGCATGCCGCCGCGAAACTGGTTGTACTCGATCTGGGTGACGATACGAAAGCCCTGGGCGTTGCCTTCGTAGGTCAGCAGGTCCTCGCGCTCCAGCGGCGACAGTCCCTCGAGCAGCCCGCTGCCGTTGACCTCGGCGCACTTGAACCAGTCGCGGATGGCGTATTCACCGGCATGGCCAAAAGGTGGGTTGCCGATGTCGTGCCCCAGACAGGCCGCCTGGATGATCACCCCCAGATCCGCCGGAGTGATCCAGTCGGGCAGGCGGTCACGCAGCAGCTCGCCCACGCTCATGCCCAGCGAACGGCCGACGCAGCCCACTTCAAGCGAGTGGGTCAGGCGGGTGTGGATATGGTCGTTGTCGGTGAGGGGATGCACCTGGGTCTTGCGTCCCAGGCGGCGAAAGGAGCCGGCGAAGACGATGCGATCGTGATCCTTGTGGAAGGGACTGCGTCCCACCTCGTCACGAGTCCCGCCGCGCGGATCGTGCAGTCGGCCCGGATCGAGCAGTCGTTCCCAGTTCATGGTCTTCATCGATGGCCCCTCCTTGTGGCCCTCCATTCTGACACCCGGGACGACACCTGCAAGGCCACGACCGCGAGGTCGCCAGGACCCTCATGACAGGCCCTAGGCGCATCGATGGAAAGTCGATGGAAAGGCCCGGTGGATACACCTCCACCGGGCCCTCTTTCTTTAGCGACGCTTCTCTACGCCAGCCGGCGCTTGAGCATCATGGCGTAGACCGCTCCGGCCACGATCAGGGTGGCGGCGAAGGCGTAGATCCCGATCGAGATACCGCTGTTGACCAGGATGTTCCAGTCACCACCGCTGATCGACATCGCCCGGCGCAGATTGAACTCCATCTGCCCGCCCAGCAGCAGGCCGAGCACCACCGGCACGGTGGGAATCTCGAGCTTTCTGAGCACATAGCCGAGCACCCCGAAGGCCAGCATCATGTACAGATCGAAGGGGCTGTTGTTGAGCGAATAGACCCCGACAAAGGCGATCAGAACCACCATCGGCATCAGCAGCCAGCTGGGGGCCTGCAGCACCCGGGCGAACAGTCCCACCAGCGGTACGTTGAGCACCAGCAGCATGATGTTGCCGATAAACAGCGCCGCCACCAGGCCCCACACCATCTCGGGCTGCTGGGCGAACAGCAGCGGCCCCGGGGTGATGTTCATCGACAGCAGCAGGGCCAGCAGAATCGCGGTGGTGCCGCTGCCGGGAATGCCCAGCGACAGCATCGGAATCAGCGCACCACCGGCGGCGGCGTTGTTGCCTGCCTCGGGCGCGGCCACGCCCCGCGGGTCGCCGTTGCCGAAGTCGCCCTTGGCTCCCAGCCAGCGCTTCTCGAGCATGTAGGACAGGAAGCTGCCGAGCGAGGCGCCGGCGCCGGGCAGCACCCCGGAGACGAAGCCGATCAGCGAGCCACGACCGATGGTGCCCTTGCACGACAGCGACGCCTTCATCCCCGGCCAGGCCGAGCCCAGCTTGATATGCGGCTTGTCGGCGTCATGGCGCTGTTCGAGAAACACCAGGCATTCGGAGATGGCGAACAGTCCCACCAGGGCCACGATAAAGTCGATGCCGTCATAGAGTTCGAAGGTACCGAAGGTGTAGCGCGCGACGCTGGACACCGGGTCGATGCCCACGGTCCCCAGCAGCAGGCCCAGACAGGCGGCGATGAAACTCTTGGTAAAGCTGCCGCTGGTCACCCCGCCGATGGTGGCAAAGGCCAGCAGGAACAGCGCGAAGTACTCGGCCGGACCGAACTTGATCGCCAGGTCCACCAACAGCGGTGCGAACAGCGTAAGCCCGATGGTGGCGATGGTGGCGCCGACGAAGGAAGCCACCGCCGACAGCCCCAGGGCCTCGCCACCGCGCCCCTTGAGGGCCATCGGATAGCCGTCCAGGGTGGTCATCATCGCCGGCTCGTCGCCGGGGATATTGAGCACGATGGAGCTGATCCGCCCACCGTACATGCAGCCATAGTAGACGCTGACCAGCAGGATCAGCGCGGCGGTGGGATCCAGGCCGAAGTTGAAGGCCAGCGGGATCATCAGCGCCACCCCGTTGACCGGGCCGAGCCCTGGCAGCGCCCCGATCAGGGTTCCCACGGCGCAGCCGATCAGCGCCAGCAGCAGAAATTCCGGCTGGGTCGCCACGGCGAAGCCCTGGGCAAGAAAGGCAAGCGTTTCCATGATCAGTGTCCCCCTCCCCACCAGGGCACGTCCGGCAAGGGCATGCCGAGGGCAAACTCGAACAGTGCGTACAGCCCCAGCGCCAGTCCTGTGCCGGCGATCAGCGCCTGGCCCCAGGCCGCGCCGAACAGCCGCGTCAGTACGATGGCGCAGGCCAGGGTGGCGGGAACAAACCCCAGCGGCTCGAGCAGGCCAGCGTAGGCCGCCAGCAGCAGCAGCACCGCCAGCTGTCGGGCCAGGCCGGCACGATCCGGCCAGCGCTCGTTGAAGCCCGGGCGCAGGATCAGGTAGGCCGACAGCGCCGCCAGCGGCAGGCTGACCAGCCGGGGGAAAGCCCCCGGCCCCACCGGCTGCATGAAGCCGGTGACGAAGCTATGAGAATGCCACCAGGCCCCCAGCGCCAGCACCAGCAGCACCGCGCCGGCCAGGCGATCGCCGACCTGGGCCGGCCGGCGATGCTGGTGAGCGTCGAGGTCGCTCATCTGACTCATTGAATAACCCCGATCTCGCGCGAGATGGCCTCGACGCGCTGGATGGATTCCTCGACGAAGCTCGAGAAGTCGTCACCGCCACGCCACAGCGGCACCAGGCCATTCTGGGCTGCCACGTCCTTCCACTCGTCGCTGGCGTAGAGGGTCTCGAGGTCTTCGACCATGCTGGCGTAGTCCTCGTCGGAGACCTCGCCGCCGGTGTAGAAGCCGCGCCAGTTGTAGCCGGTGACGTCATAGCCCTGGCTGACCGCGGTGGGCAGCTCGTCGAAGGGCTCGGGCAGCGGGTCATCCGACATCACCGCCAGCACCCGCACGTCACCGGACTCGATGAAGCCGGCGACCTCGCCCAGGTCGGTGGAAACCACGTCCACGTGGTTGCCCATCATCTGGGTTACCGCGGGGCCGCCGCCGTCGAACTGCACCCAGCGCAGGGCGCCGACCTGGTCGCCGGGCAGGCCGGCGGCCTTGGCCAGCATCAATGCCCGAATGTGATCCCAGCCACCGGCACCGCTGGAGCCGGCCATGGCCACCGAGGTCGGATCGGCGACGATCGCCTCCAGCAGTTGCTCGAGGGACTCGTACTCGCTCTCGTCGTCGACCAGGATGACGCCGACGTCGGTACCGAGCATGCCCAGCCAGCGCATGGTCTCGGCACCCCCGGGATAGCGACCCTGGGCAATCTGGGTCATGCCCACGGTGCTGGTGGCGACGATCAGGTTGCTGTCATCGGCACGCTTGGAGGCCACGTTGGAGAAGGCCACCGCGCCGACACCGCCGGGCATGTTGGTGACCTGCACCGAGCCGTCGGTCAGTTCCAGGTCGGTGAGCAGCTTGCCGACGCTGCGGCAGGTGAAGTCCCAGCCGCCACCGGGGTCGGCCGGGGCGATGCACTCGTCGATGGGCAGGGCGCTGGCCGAGGTCGAGACACCGAGGCCGAGCGCGAGCAGCGGCAGGCCAAGGCGAGTGGTCAGAGTCGAGGGCATGGAAGGCTCCTTGTTTTTCGTTGTTGGCGTTTTCGTTGTGGGTGTTGCGGTCCTGCGGTCCTGCATCGTTGTCACCAGCCGGCACCGGCCATCCGGCGGATTGCCTGGCGGTTGTCGAGTCGCCATCTTGCGCGGCCACTCGCCTGGCGTTGTCCGGCGGGGACCGCCACCCAGCCTAGACGATCCCGCGCTGGCGCAGCGCCCGACACTCGTCGGCACCGAAGCCGAGTTCGGCCAGTACCTCGTCGGTATGCTCGCCAAGCTGTGGCGCCGGTCGCTGGATCATCGCCGGGGCCTCGCGCATCTTCACCGGAAAGCCGGTGGTGGCGATCTGTCCGGCCTCGCCCTGATCCAGGGTCAGGCGCATGCGCTGGTCGATGATCTGGGGGTCATCGAAGGTCTCGCGCAGATCCTGCACTCGGCCACAGGGCACGCCGGCGGTGTTCAGGTGTTCGATCCAGTCGTCCACACTGCGCCGGCGCGTCACCTCGTTGAGGATCTCGCGCAGCGCCTCGCGGTGCGCCATGCGCTGGGCGTTGTCGGCGAAGCGCGGCTGCTCGAGCAGATCGACACGACCCAGCGCCTCCAGCAGACGACGCACCATGGTCTCGCTGCTGGGGGCGATGGCGACCTCGCCATCGCTGGCCTCGAACAGGCCGTAGGGGTAGAGCATGGGATGGTCATTGCCGGTACGCCGGGGGACCTCGCCGGTGGCGAAGTACTCCGCCGCCAGATAGCCCAGCATCGCCACCAGACCGTTGGTCAGGGCGGTCTCGAGAATCTCGCCCTGGCCGGTACGCTCGCGGCGCACCAGTGCCGCGCTGACCCCGAAGGCCAGGTTGAGGCTCGCCACCATGTCGCTGATCGGTGGCGCGGCGCGCATCGGCTCGCCCCCCTCGGCCCCGTTGACGCCCATGAAGCCGCTCATGGCCTGGGCGACAAAATCGTAGGCGGGTCGGTCGCGGTAGGGCCCGGTGGAACCGAAGCCATTGATCCGCCCCACCACCAGGCGCGGGAAGCGCTGCCTCAGGGTGTCGTCGTCGAGTCCCATCTTGGCCAGCACCCCGGGGCGGAAGTTCTCCACCAGCACGTCGGCGTCCTCGAGCAGGCGGTTCAGGATCTGGCGTCCTTCGGGCTCGCGCAGATTGAGGGTGATCGAGCGCTTGTTGCGGTTGAACTGGGCAAAGTAGGCGCTGAAGCCGTTGACCATATTGCCCTGGCGGCGCACCACGTCGCCCTCCCCCGGGGTCTCGATCTTGATCACCTCGGCGCCGTGATCCCCCAGCATCTGGCTGGCGAAGGGGCCGGAGATCACCCGGGTCAGATCGATCACACGTATGCCGGCCAGGCTGCCCGGGGCAAGGCCGGTGGCGTCCTGGGTCGATGGCCGCGGGTCGTCGCTGTCATCCCTGCCGGGGCTAGCATCCATAGGTTTGCGTATCCGTCGGTATGTCTGTGGTGGTGTCGTCTGGTCTTGCCAGGTTCAGGGATCTGGCTCAGCCCTTTGCTGTGGGCACCGCATCGGGTCGATGCAGCCTGAGCCGAGTGCCGGCCCGGGCCAGCTGAGAGCCCGGCGCACGTTCCAGTCGCCGCGCGGCAAGCCCCGCCACCTCGATCAAGGACTCCAGCGAGACGCCGGTGTCATGCCCCAGCTCCTCGAGCAGGTAGATCAGCTCCTCGGTGGCCAAATTGCCGCTGGCGCCTGGGGCGAAGGGACAGCCGCCGAGACCACCGACCGCACTTTCGTAACGCGTGACGCCAAGCGACAGCCCCTGCATGACGTTGGCCAACGCCAGACCCCGGGTATTATGAAAGTGAAGGATCGGCCGCGCCGCGGGAGCCTGTTCGGCGATCTCGCCCACCACCCGCGAGACCACGGCGGGCGTGGCCATGCCGGTGGTATCGCCAAGGGTGAGGTCATCGATACCCAGCTCGCCAAGGCGACGCGCCAGCTCACCGATGCGCCCGGCCGGCAGGTCACCCTCGAAGGGACAGCCGAAGGCCGTGGCGATGGCGCCCTGTACCTCGATACCGCTGCCGGACAGGCGCTCGACGATATCGGCGAAACCGGCCAGGGAGGCGTCGATCGAGCGATTGACGTTACGCGCGTTGTGGGTCTCGGAAGCGGACACGAACAGCACCACACGATCGATGCCCACCTCCAGTGCGCGCTCGGCACCGCGCAGGTTGGGCACCAGGGCGCTGAAGCGGGCATCCGCCAACCCCTTGGCGGCGGCCACCAGTTCCGCGGCGTCGGCCAGCGCCGGTACCGCCCGGGGACTGACGAAAGACGTCAGCTCGAAGCGCCTGAGTCCGGCCCGGTGAAGCCCGTGCAGCAATTCGAGCTTGTGCTCGGTGGACAGCACCCGCGCCTCGTTCTGCAGGCCATCACGAAGCCCCACTTCGGTCAGTTCGATTCTGGCAGGTGCTCGCTGGGGCGGCGATGACGTCATGGCGAAGAAGTCCCTAAAAGTCGATATTTCACCAATATAGAGGCTATTGGCTCATGTTGGACATACGCCTTTTCGCTGAGACGTCCGTACGCTGACGGTGCCAGACCGCAGAGGTATTCCCCTTGACCGGTGATTTCCATAGAATTCACCGCCCAAATCGTGATCCACAGCAATTTTTGTTGCGGACTCGCACATTATCGTGTTCTTCACACGTTTTTCTGTTCGCATGCCGCCTCCGTCCCGGGGCGCTTGATGTAGAGGCGTCGACGTTCGCCTTCCCACCCTGAAAAGGCCTGGTTTCATGCAATCCACTTCCTCCGACGGCTCGGCCGCCGACAAGGGCTTCTTTGGTCACCCCCGCGCCCTGGGGCCACTGTTCTTCACCGAGATGTGGGAGCGCTTTTCGTTCTACGGCATTCGCCCCATGCTGGTGCTGTTCATCGCCGCCTCACTGTTCGACGGCGGGCTCGGCTTCGACCCCAAGACCGCCGCCGCCATCGTCGGCATCTACGGTGGCGCCATCTATCTGGCCGCGCTGCCCGGCGGCTGGCTTGCCGACAACTGGCTCGGCCAGCGCCGGGCGGTGTGGTACGGCTCCATCCTGATCGCCTTCGGTCATCTGTCCATCGCGCTGTCGGCCCTGCTCGGTGCCGTCGCCTTCTTCGTCGGGCTGATCTTCATCGTGCTCGGCACCGGGCTATTCAAGACCTGCATCTCGGTGATGGTCGGCAGCCTGTATGACGAAAGCGATGTGCGCCGCGACGGCGGCTTCGCCATCTTCTACATGGGCATCAACATCGGCAGCCTGTTCGCGCCGCTGTTCACCGGGCTGCTGATGGACTCGCTGGGCTGGCACTGGGGCTTCGCCATGGGCGGCCTTGGCATGCTGATCGCACTGCTGCTGTTTCGCCTGTGGGCGGTGCCCGCCATGCAGCGCGCCGACGCCGAGCGCGGCCGCGCCTCCACCTGGGACGCCCCGGCCCAGCGCCGTCGTCACGTCGGCCCCGTCGTGTCGCTGTGCCTGGCGCTGATCGCCGCCCTGGTGGCGCTGGTCGCTACCGGCGTGGTGACCATCCACGCCCGCGCGGTGGCCGAGGCCATGACCAGCGTGCTGATCGTCGCCTCGCTGGGCTTCTTTGCCTACCTGATGCTGTTCTCCGGACTCAGCGGTGACGAGCGTATTCGCGTCACCATCTGCTTTGTGCTGATCGTCGCCGCCGCCTTCTTCTGGGCCGCCTTCGAGCAGCAGCCCACCTCCTATAACCTGTTCGCGGCCAACTACACCGACCGCAACGTGATGGGCTGGGAGGTCCCCACCCTGTGGTTCCAGTCATTGAACCCGGTGTTCATCGTGCTGCTGGGTCCGCTGTTCGGCTGGCTGTGGCCGGCGCTCGGTCGGCGCCGACTGGAACCGGGTAGCCCGATGAAGTTCGTCCTCGGCCTGTTGCTGGCGGCCTGCGGCTTCGGCCTGATGGTGCTGGCGGCGCAACAGGTACTGACAGGCACAGGGCTGGTGTCACCCTGGTGGATCGTCGGCAGCATGCTGCTGTTGACCCTGGGCGAGCTGTGCCTGTCGCCGGTGGGGCTGTCCACCATGTCGGGGCTGTCGCCGCGCCGCACTCAGGGCCAGTTGATGGGCCTGTGGTTCACCGGCGCCGCCCTCGGCAACCTGGTGGCTGGCCTGATCGGCGGTCACGTCAACGCCGAGGAGCTTCAGCAGTTGCCGGAACTGTTCGGGCGGTCGGCCATCGCCCTGGTGATCTTCGCCGGGGTGCTGCTGTTGCTCGTGCCGGTGTTCAAGCGCATGCTGAAGCATCACCGTCTTATCGATCCGGCGGCCGCCCACCGCGCGGACGCCGAAGCCATTGTCAGAACAGGAGTCTGAGCATGACCTCAGCCAGTGCCGATACCGCTCGCCAACGCTTGAGCGATCTGCGCGAGGCGATGCGCCGCCACGCCATCGATGCCTGGTGGCTACCGTCCAGCGATCCGCACAACAGCGAATACCTGCCCGAGCACTGGGCCGGTCGCGAGTGGCTGTCCGGCTTCGACGGCTCGGTGGGTACCCTGGTGGTGACCCAGGACGAGGCCGGCCTGTGGGTCGACAGCCGCTACTTCGTGCAGGCCGAGGCTCAACTCGCCGGCACCGGCATCAGCATGATGAAGCTGACCCAGGGCCAGGCCAGCGCACCGATGCAGTGGCTGGCCGAGCGTCTCGAGGCCGGCGACACCCTGGGCTACGACGCCCAGGTGGTGTCCCTGGCCCACGGCCGCCAGTTCGAGGACATCCTTGGTGAACGGGGCGTCGTCCTGCGCGGCGACAGCGACCTGCTCGACGAGATCTGGCGCGATCGCCCGAGCCTGCCGAGCGGGGCCATCGAACCCCACGCCGGCCGCTATCTGGACGAGACCCGGCGCCAGCGTCTGGACCGGGTACGCACGGCCATGGCCGAGCACCACGCCGACTGGCATCTGGTGTCGACGCTGGACGACATCGCCTGGCTGACCACCCTGCGCGGTGCCGACGTGGGCTTCAATCCGGTGTTCCTGTCCCACCTGCTGATCGGTCGCGCCACCGCCACCCTGTTCGTGGCACCCGGCAAGCTCGCTCCCGAACTGGTCGACGCGCTCAAGGCCGATGGCGTCGAGGTGGCCGACTATGCCGACTGGGCGGCGCGGCTGTCCGCCCTGCCGCGGGACGAACGGGTGCTGATCGATCCGGCCCGGCTGACGCTGGGGACCCGCCAGGCCCTGCCGGACGAGATGACCGTGGTCGAAGCCTTCCAGCCCAGCACCCTGGCCAAGGGCATCAAGACAGCCCACGAGCTCGGCTTCGTGCGTCAGGCCATGGAAGCCGACGGCGCGGCCCTGTGTCGCTTCTTCGCCTGGCTGGAGGCCGCCTTCGCCGCCGGCGAACGGGTCACCGAGCTGGACGTCGAGGCCCGCCTGTACGAGGAACGCGCCAAGGACGAGGACTTCGTCTGCGAGAGCTTCAATACCATCGCCGCCTTCAACGCCAACGGTGCCCTGCCCCACTACCGCGCGACCCAGGAGGCCCATTCGGTGATCGAGGGCGACGGCCTGTTGCTGATCGACTCCGGCGGCCAGTACCGCGGTGGCACCACCGATATCACCCGCATGGTCCCGGTCGGCACCGTCAGTGAGGCTCAGCGCGAAGACTGCACCCTGGTGCTCAAGGGCATGATTGCACTGTCGCGGGCGCGCTTCCCCGAGGGCATCGCCGCCTCGCGGCTGGACGCTCTGGCGCGGGCGCCGCTGTGGGCCACCGGCCGCGACTACGGTCACGGTACCGGCCACGGCGTGGGCTACTTCCTCAACGTCCACGAAGGCCCTCAGGTGATCAGCTCGGGCGCTTCCGTCGCCGAACATACCGCCATGCGCGAAGGCATGATCACCTCCAACGAGCCTGGGGTGTACCGTCCCGGCCAGTGGGGGGTGCGCATCGAGAACCTGGTGGCCAACCGCGCCGCGGCCCCCAGCGACTTCGGCGACTTCCTCGAGTTCGAGACCCTGACCCTGTGTCCCATCGACACCCGCTGCCTGAACCTGTTCACCCTGGATCAGGCCGAGATCGACTGGCTCAACGCCTACCACGACGAGGTCCGCCGCCGGCTGGCGCCGAGGCTCGACGGCCAGGCGCTGGCCTGGCTCGAAGCCCGCACCGAGCCGCTGACGCTTGCCTGATAGCGGGCCTGCTGGTCGGCCGCAGATGCAAAGGGGCCCCGCCATGGCGGGGCCCCTTTGCGTAGGCTGCCAGCGCCGTTACATGAACGGGTTCTTGACCACCGGGATGAACATCAAGCGGAAGTTCCAGTCCGCATCCCACTCATCACCGCGGATCACGCTGTGCTGGATCTCGGCGGCCAGGCGCACCGGGGTGCTGCCCATGCGGACCACGTTGGAATAGCCCAGGCCGATCGGGAAGTTGACCTTCTCGCCGCTGTCGGCCTCCCAGTTGATGCGCACGTTGGGTGTCATGCCCACCAGTTCGGTGCCGCTGAGCCGGTAGTTGAGGAAGTACTGCAGATCGGTCTGGCTGGTGTGCTCGCGGTCATCTTCTCCGGCGTAGGACCACCAGTGCTGAGCCAGCAGGCCCATGTTCCAGCCACCGGGATTGGGCGCCAGGCGCGCGATCAGGGCCGCCGGCCCCGCCTGGAACTTGCCCTGGCCCAGCACATCATGCTCGGCGGTGGGGAAGATCTGGGTCAGACCCAGCCCCCAGATAACGCCATCCTTGCGCGCAGGCCCCATCAAGGTCACCAGGGCGGTGTCGCCCAGACCCTCGGTACGCCCGCGATGGGGAGCATTGCGGCTCCACTCGTCGGGATCGATCTCCAGCGGGCTGCCGCCCCGGGCCAGGGTACCGAAGCTCTCGTCCATCGGGCTCGAGTTGTACTGGAACACCGGGCGCACCACCAGGTTCCAGTTGTCGTCTGCCATCTCGAAGGGGAAGGACATGACCGGCTGGAACTTGAAGGAATTGGACCAGCGACCGTCGAAGTCGTCGCCGTCCAGGTGGGTATAGTCGTTCTGCATCCACAGCATCCAGGCCGAACCCACCGGATTGGTGGTTTCCTTGGCGATGGCAGCAAGATCCTCGCTGCTGGCAGCAGGCTCGCTGTTGGCCGGTACGGTGCGTGGCGAGGACCGCTCCTGGGCAAGCGAGAGGCTCGAGATGAAAACCAGCGACATGGCCACCAGGCCAAGCCGACGAGAGCGTGAAAGGTTCATGGGGGTAGGCCTCAGAATCGTGACGCTACCCCCGACGCCGAGAGTAGCGGTGCAACGTCGCCACCACTCTAGGCCACCGATAACAGGCTGATGATATGCCCCTTGGGGTAGGCCGGTCCGGGCAGGCTGGTTAAACCGGTGCCCCCCGGACTCGCCGCCCCGGCCCGCTCAGACCTCCTGGTCTTCCGCCAGCGACGGCAGCAGCACCTTCAGCTTGCGGGTCAAGGTATTGCGCCCCCAGCCCAGCAGCTCGGCAGCCTCACCCTTGCGCCCGGCGGTGTGCTTGAGCGCGGTCTCGATAAGGATGCGCTCGAAGTCCGGCACCGCCTCTTCGAGCAGGTGGGTGTGGCCCGAGGCCAGGGCGCTGTCGGCCCAGGCGCGGAAGGCTTCACGCCAGTCTCCGCCTGCGGCGCTGTCATCGCCGCCGCGCAGCTCCGGCGGCAGGTCCTCGACCAGGATCTCGCGCCCGGAGGCCATCACCGTCAGCCAGCGACAGGTGTTCTCGAGCTGACGCACGTTGCCGGGCCAGTCCACCCGGGTCAGGAACTCCTCGGCTTCGCGGGTCAGCACCTTGACGTCGGTGGACAGCTCCTTGGCCGCCTCGACCAGGAAGTGCCGCGCCAGCCGGGGAATATCCTCGCGCCGCTGGGACAGCCTTGGCAGGTGCACGCGGATGACGTTGAGGCGGTGGAACAGGTCCTCACGAAAGCGGCCATCGGCGACCAGCGTCTCGAGGTCCTGGTGGGTCGCGGCGATGATGCGCACGTCCACCTTGACCGGCGTATGACCACCGACCCGATAGAACTCGCCGTCGGCCAGCACCCGCAACAGCCGGGTCTGGGTCTCCGACGGCATGTCACCGATCTCGTCGAGGAACAGGGTGCCGCCGTTGGCCTGCTCGAAGCGCCCCTGACGACTGGCGCTGGCGCCGGTGAAGGCGCCCTTCTCGTGGCCGAACAGCTCCGACTCGATCAGATCCCGGGGGATCGCCGCCATGTTGAGGGCAATAAAGGGATTGGCGGCGCGGGGACTGTGCTGATGAAGCGCACGCGCCACGCGCTCCTTGCCGGTCCCGGACTCGCCGTTGATCAACACCGTGATATGCGAGTGCGCCAGGCGCCCGATGGCCCGGAACACCTCCTGCATCGCCGGCGCCTCACCGATGATCTCGGCGTCGAGTCCTTCAGGCACGCTGACCGGCCGCTGGCGCTCGCGCACGTGGGCCACCGCGCGTCGCACCAGGGCCAGCGCCTCGTCCACGTCGAACGGCTTGGGCAGGTACTCGAAGGCCCCGCCCTGATAGGAAGCCACCGCACTGTCCAGGTCGGAATGGGCGGTCATCACGATGACCGGCAGGTCCGGGTGCACCTGGCGCACCTTGGCCATCAGATCGAGCCCGTCGATACCTGGCATGCGGATATCGGTGACCAGTACGTCGGGCGGCTCGGCCAGCAGTCGATCGAGGATACCGTCGGCCCGCTCGACCGCCTCGACCTCAAGGTCCGGCTGCGCCAGGGCGCGCTCGAGCACCCAGCGTATGGCCCGGTCGTCGTCGACGATCATTACACGAGCGGTATCAGTCATGACTCATCTCCAGGGGAATCAACAGACGGAATTCGGTACGTCCAGGCTCGGACTCGCATTCGATCAGCCCTTCGTGCTGGTGCAGCACCGACTGGGCGATCGACAGCCCCAGGCCGCTGCCCTCGGCACGACCGGACACCATCGGATAGAACAGGGTCTCGCGCAGCGTCTCGGGGACGCCCGGGCCGTTGTCGATCACGCTGACGTCGCAGACCAGACGATGGCGCTGGGCGCCCAGGGTGAACTGGCGGCGCGCGCGGGTCCTCAGGGTCATCACCGGGTTCGGTGTCTCGGACTCGACCAGCGCCTGGACGGCGTTGCGGGCCACATTGAGCACCGCCTGGATCAACTGGGCTTCATCGCCGGTCAACTCCGGCAGGCTGGGATCATAGTCGCGCTCGATGCTCACCCGCGGCTGCTCGACCAATAGCAGCGCGCGTACCCGCTCCAGCACCCGGTGGATGTTCAGCGGCTCTCGCCGACTCACCCGGTTGGGCCCGAGCATGGAATCGACCAGATCGCGGAGCCGATCCACCTCTTCGATGATGATCCGGGTGTACTCCTTGAGCGCCGGCGTCTGCTCCAGGTCACGCTCGAGCAATTGCGCCGCGCCACGAATCCCCCCCAGGGGATTCTTGACCTCGTGGGCCAGCCCCCGCGCCAGCACCTTCATGGTTTCCTGGCGCGACTGCAGCGCTTCCTCGCGGGAAATTCGCAACAGCCGATCCCGTGGTTCCATCTCCAGCAGCAGCTCGTCAGGCGACAGCGGCGTCACGGTGTAGTCCACCGTCAAGGGGTCTCCACCGGCGAGGACCAGCCGCGCCTCCCGTTGGGTATAGGGATGCTGTCCATCCCGGGCCCGTATCAGCACCTCGGCGATATCATCCTCGCCGCTGAGCCAGTCGCTCAGCGCCACGCCGGCAACCCGACTGGCGCTGACCGCCAGCAAGGTCTCCGCCGCCGGGTTCATCCAGGTCGGTCGCAGCTCGCCGTCGAGCAGCATGACCGCAGTTGTGAGGTGTTCGATGATGCCAGGCGTCATGGGTCCATCCTGATGGGGCAAAGCGCCCACTCGATAGAGGCCGCCACGGCGCCAAGCCGGCATTCCATGGTGGCGGTCCAGGTCTCGGCCTCGAGCAGGCGTCAGACAACAACATTCAAAGCAAGAAGCGGGCCAGCCTTGGTGCCAGTGGCACACTCCCGCCGCGCAGGCGCCAGGACGGTGCTTTTGTCGAGGAGGCGGGTCACCGTCGGCGCACCTACGCACCATTTTAGTGCACCAACCTGGTGCAGGGCAGTCTCGCCTGGATCACTGTCCGCACAAGGCCCGCAGATCGCGGGTCAAGGCGGCGCAGGACGAAGGGGGTTGGCGGGAAGCAGGCGGCTGGCGCGCTGTACGTGAATGACGATATCGGCACTGCGTTGACGCACCTCTCCCGACGGGGCCAGCACCACCAGGCCCAGGCGATGCTCGCCACGCTCCAGATTGGTGAGCCACAGTGGGCCGATGCCGGTGACGCTGGTGGCGAGCACACCGTCGACCTCCAGGCCGAGGCGATCCCCCGTCGCCGGAGGCGGGCTGATCGCGGCCAGCACCTTCAATCTTCCCCCGGCCCCCGTGGGCAACACGCTGCCATCCGCCGGAGAGGCGATGGCCAGGACATCGTGGGGCTGGAAGATATCGGCGTCGCTATCCGGGCCTGGTACTGAAGGCGCCGTCGGCCTGGAGGGCGCCGCCACATCCAGCGCAGGGGCGCTGGACAACGACGGCGGTGCCAGCTCGCGGGCGCCGGCCGAGGGGGTATCGCTGTAGCGCACGACGCCGTCGGGACCGACACTGCGATAGATGGTGCTCGCCGGCACGGTTTCTGCCACCGGCAACGCCAGCCCGGATGCTGCCAGCAAGGCAATGGCCATCAGTGATGGTCGACTCGGCGACGAGGGAGCGCTCTCGCCCCTCTCCCGGCCTGCCCTGCGCGTCCACCGCTGCATCATCGTGATTGCCCTCGCCGACCTTCCCCTGACGAGGATGACGGCAGCCACGACCCGCGCCAAGGGGATCCCTTGCCCAGGCGCAAGGCCCGCGCAAAAAAAATCGGCCCCGCGATCATCGCGGGGCCGACGGAACGCACGAGGCGCTATGCCGATCAGCAGCTGTAGTACATGTCGAACTCGATCGGGTGGGTCGCCATGCGCAGACGCTCGACATCCTCGTTCTTGAGCTCGATGTAAGCGTCGATCATGTCGTCGGTGAAGACGCCACCTTCGGTCAGGAAGCTGCGGTCCTCGTCGAGGGCTGCCAGCGCCTGGTCGAGGCTCTCGGCCACGGTCGGGATGGCCTTGCCTTCTTCCGGCGGCAGGTCATAGAGGTTCTTGTCCATGGCGTCGCCGGGGTGGATCTTGTTCTTGATGCCGTCGATACCGGCCATCAGCATCGCCGCGAAGCACAGGTAGGGGTTGGCGGTCGGGTCGGGGAAACGCGCCTCGACACGCTTGCCCTTCGGGCTTGCGGTGTACGGGATACGGATGGAAGCAGAACGGTTACGGGCGCTGTAGGCCAGCATTACCGGCGCTTCGAAGCCCGGCACCAGACGCTTGTAGGAGTTGGTAGAAGCGTTGGTGAAGGCGTTCAGGGCGCGGGCGTGCTTGATGATACCGCCGATGTAGAACAGTGCCATTTCAGACAGACCGGCGTACTCGTCACCGGCAAACTGGTTCTGGCCGTCCTTCCAGAATGACTGGTGGACGTGCATGCCGCTGCCGTTGTCGCCGACCAGCGGCTTGGGCATGAAGGTGGCGGTCTTGCCGTAGGCGTGAGCCACATTGTGGATCACGTACTTCATTTCCTGAACTTCGTCGGCCTTCTTGACCAGGGTGTTGAAGGCAACACCGATCTCGTTCTGGCCGGCGTTGGACACCTCGTGGTGGTGCACCTCGACCTTCTGGCCGATGGCCTCGAGGGTGTTGCACATGGCACCGCGCATGTCATGGAAGCTGTCCACCGGCGGAACCGGGAAGTAGCCGCCCTTGACCCGCGGACGGTGACCGAGGTTGCCACCTTCGACGGCGCGGTCGGTGGACCAGGCACCCTCTTCGGAGCTGATCTTGTACATGGCGCCTTCGATATCGGCCTTCCAGTGCACCTCGTCGAAGATGAAGAACTCGGGCTCGGGGCCGAAGAAGGCGGTGTCGCCCAGGCCAGAGGACTGCAGGTAGGCCTCGGCGCGCTTGGCGATGGAGCGCGGGTCACGCTCGTAGCCCTGCATGGTGGCCGGCTCGATGATGTCGCAACGCAGGATCAGGGTCGCGTCTTCGGTGAAGGGGTCGAGGAAGCCGGTGCCGTCCTCCGGACGCAGGATCATGTCGGACTCGTTGATGCCCTTCCAGCCGTTGATGGAGGAACCATCGAACATCTGGCCATTCTCGAAGAACTCTTCGTCGACCTCGGCGGCCGGAATGGTGACGTGCTGCTCTTTACCGCGGGTATCGGTGAAGCGCAGGTCAACCCACTTCACATCATGTTCGTTGATCAGGGCGAGGGTCTTGTCTGACATGTGGTCCTCCAGAGTGGAACTTGTCTCGTGACTCGAGCGTTGCGCAACGGCGCCAATCCCATGTCACCGGTTTGAAACGGGGGATGATCCAGGGAACAAAAGGGGTACCGGGATCCTTTGTAGCACGCTCCCGGGACACTGCCCATGGCAACGTGCGCGACACGATGACACTGCCAACCACAATGCAGATTGCGTGCCAGCATTGCACCAGCATCGACCAAAAAAATCTCAACCCATTGTTTCAAATCTTTTTTATCCAAACAGACCCTTTGCGCCAGCTTAGGGCACAAAGGCCCACCGTCTACAGGAGTCGCCGCCTAATGCACCGCAATAGTGCAACAAAGGCTGCGATGCACCACTTTGGACCTTTGTGACAGGATCTATAAACTCTGCCGGGCCGATCGTGAGGTGTCAGTGGGCGCTGGAACCTTTCGCAACGCAAAGATACACTTTATTACGTTCGACTCCGACCGCCTCTCCTGCCGGCCGGCGTCACCCTCCTCGGAGTGTCGTCGTGAAAATCAGCTTGATCATAGATGTCCGACTTACCGGCAAGGAACTGCCTCGCCGGCTCGCGGAAGCACGCCAGCAGGTCGCCCTCTTCCAGGGAAGAGGCGAGATCCTCGTCATCGACGATGGCGATATGGCGCCACCACTACTGGGCGAACCGGGCGAACACGCCGTCGTCGGCTATCGCCAGGTGCGCAGCCGGCCCGCGCCCATGGGGCGGCGCCTCAACCTGGCCGCCTCCCACAGCAATGGACGCATGCTCGGCTTCTGCCTCGGCCCTCTGGACACCCACTGGGTCGAGCGAATGATGGCAGCCGCCTGCGATGATTCGCGCCCGGTGGTGCGTCCTGCTCGCCCCTGTCCACTATCGCTGCTCAGCCTGCTGCGACGTACACCGACCCGGGCCCTGGGCGTCGAACGTACCTGGTTCGATCGACTGGGAGGCTTCGACCCGTCGCTGGACTTGAGCGCGGTGGAGGACCTCGCCACTCGCCTCAAGGCCTGTCGCGCCAAGATGGTCGTGCAGCGCGCCTGAGCGTCAGATCGTCCTTTCTGTCGATTTCGCCTACTTTTTTCGCCTCGCAGGTGCTTGATAGTTCAGCATCTTGAGGATCGATGCCGAGATTGGCGCCAACAAGGCTGGTCGTTGTCATCGCCCAGGCCCTATAATGCTGCCCCACTTTTTCCAGCAGGATCCCGTCGTGATCGAGAATCTTCGCAACATCGCCATCATCGCTCACGTCGACCACGGCAAAACCACCCTGGTCGACAAGCTGTTGAGTCAGTCTGGCACTCTGGACCGCAAGGCCGAGGGTCAGGAGCGCATCATGGACTCCAATGACCAGGAGAAGGAACGCGGTATCACCATCCTGGCGAAGAACACGGCGATCCGCTGGAATTCCCCCGAGGGACAGGACTACCACATCAACATCGTCGACACCCCTGGACACGCCGACTTCGGCGGCGAGGTCGAGCGCGTGATGTCGATGGTGGACTCGGTACTGCTGCTGGTCGACGCCGTCGACGGCCCCATGCCGCAGACCCGCTTCGTCACCCAGAAGGCCTTCGATCAGGGCCTCAAGCCGATCGTGGTGGTCAACAAGATCGATCGCCCCGGCGCACGCCCGGACTGGGTCATCGACCAGATCTTCGATCTGTTCGACAACCTCGGCGCCAGCGACGAGCAGCTCGACTTTCCGATCATCTACTGCTCCGCCCTCAACGGCATCGCCGGTCCCGAGCCTGACCAGCTGTCCGACGACATGACGCCGATGTTCCAGTCCATCGTCGACATCGTCGAGCCGCCCAAGGTGGAACTCGACGGCCCGCTGCAGATGCAGATCTCGGCACTCGACTACTCCAGCTACGTCGGCGTCATTGGCCTTGGCCGCATCACCCGCGGCGCCATCTCGCCCAACCAGCAGGTGGTGGTCATCAACAAGGAAGGCCAGACCCGCAAGGGCAAGGTCGGCCAGGTCATGACCCACCTGGGTCTCGAGCGGGTACAGACCGAGCAGGCCACCGCCGGGGACATCGTCTGCATCACCGGCATCGACGACCTGGCGATCTCCGACACCATCTGTGATCCGGCCGCCGTCGAGGCACTGCCGGCACTGACCGTCGACGAGCCCACCGTGTCCATGACCTTCCAGGTCAACGACTCTCCGTTTGCCGGCAAGGACGGCAAGTTCGTCACCAGCCGCAACATTCGCGATCGTCTCGACCAGGAGCTGATCCACAACGTGGCGCTGCGTGTCGAGCAGGGCGAGTCCCCGGAGAAGTTCATCGTCTCCGGCCGCGGCGAGCTGCACCTGTCGGTGCTGATCGAGAGCATGCGTCGTGAAGGCTTCGAGCTGGCCGTGGGTCGTCCCGAGGTCATCATCCGCGAGATCGACGGTGAGAAGCAGGAGCCCTACGAAGAAGTCATCATCGACTGCGAAGAGCAGCACCAGGGCGCCATCATGGAAGAGCTCGGCTACCGCAAGGGCGAGCTCAAGAACATGAACCCGGACGGCAAGGGCCGGGTCCGCCTGGACTTCATCATCCCGGCGCGCGGCCTGATCGGCTTCCGTGGTCAGTTCCTGACCCTGACCTCCGGTACCGGCATCCTGACCAGCCGCTTCGACCACTACGGCCCGCTCAAGCCCGACGCTTCCATCGAGCGTCGCAACGGCGTGCTGGTGTCGATGGTTCCGGGCAAGGCCCTGGCCTACGCCCTGTACGCCCTGCAGGAGCGCGGCAAGCTGATCATCGACCACGGCACCGAGGTCTACGAAGGCATGCTGGTCGGCATCAACAACCGCGCCAACGACATGGTGGTCAACCCCACCAAGGGCAAGAAGCTCGACAACATGCGCGCCTCCGGCAACGACGAGAACATCGTGCTGACCCCGCCGGTGCGCTTCACTCTGGAACAGGCCATCGAGTTCCTCGATGACGACGAGCTGGTCGAGATCACCCCGAACCATATCCGTCTGCGCAAGAAGTTCCTGACCGAGAACGAGCGCAAGCGCGCCACCAAGAAGTAAGCGCTGCGTTTTCTCGCTTCATCGATGCCCGCCTCCTGGCGGGCATCGTTGTTTTCGGCCTCTCTAGCGATGCCCGGCTCTTCATGACGGGCATCGTCGTTTTGCGGAATAGACAATATCGATGCCCGGCTGTTCATGGCGGGCATCATCGTTTTGCGGCAATGCTCATATAGACAATATCGATGCCCGGCGCCCGATGGCGGCCAGTGTCGTCTGCAAGTGGAGACATCAGTATTTGGGGTGAGGACGGCACCCTGGCCGGACTGAACTATCCTTTGGTGACCACCCAGCAAGGAGGCTCACCATGGCCGCCCGACGCTTCATCGCCTTACTGTCCCTGCTGCCAGCATTTGCCCTGGCCTCGCCATCCACCGATGACACCCTGCTCGCCAATGCCGAGCAGGAGCGCTCGGCCTTTCTCGAGACCCTGGAGTCGCTGGTCAATCTCGACTCCGGTACCGGCGATGTCGACGACCTCGCTCGCGTCGAGGCGCTATTGCAGGAACGTCTCGTCGAACTCGGCTTCGAGGTCGAACAGCACCCGGCCGAGGCCTTCGGCGGCAACACGCTGGTGGCTCGACACCAGGGCAGCGGCGACGCCGATCTCATGCTGATGATCCACTACGACACCGTCTTTTCCTCAGGCACTGTGGCAAAGCGCCCCTTTTCCAGCGACGCCTCCAGGGCCTATGGCCCCGGCGTCGGCGATGCCAAGGGCGGCATCGCGGTCATCCTGCATAGCCTGGGCCTGCTCGCTGACCTCGGGCTCTCGCCCTGGGGAACTTTGACCGTGGTGTTCAACCCCGACGAGGAAAAAGGCTCCTTTGGATCCCGTGAGCTGATCGCCGAACTGGCCAGCGAACAGGACGCGGTCCTGTCCTTCGAGCCCACCCTGGGCAAGCCCGGCGAGTCAGCGGTCACCACCGTGACCAAGGGCATCAACTACGCCTTTCTCGAGGTCGAGGGACGTGCGTCCCACGCCGGCGGCGCCCCCGAGGAAGGCCGCAATGCGGTGATGGAGCTGGCCCACCAGTTGCTCCAGCTCGATGACCTTGGCGACAGCGACAAGGGCACCACCCTCAACTGGACCATTGTCGAGGGTGGCACCAAGCGCAATATCATCCCGGACTCGGCCAGGGCCGAAGGGGACATGCGCTACTTCGATCATACCGAGTACGAGCGCGTCATGGCCGAAGCCCAGTCGATTATTGCCGAGCAGCGAGTCACGGACACCGAGGTAGCGTTTCGGCTCGAGCGCGGGCGCCCGCCGCTGCCGCCGAATCCGGCCACCGAGCAACTGGCGGCCCTCGCCCAGTCTATCTACCGCCAGGAACTCGACCAGACGCTCGCCCTGGCCGAGATCGGTGGGGGCACCGATGCGGGCTACGCCTACGACCCCGAAACCGGCCAACCCGCGGTGCTGGAGTCCCTCGGTCTGGTCGGGGGGCGCTACCACAGCGACGAGGAATTCATTGAACTCGACAGTATTGTGCCGCGACTGTATCTCACCACCCGTCTGATCCAGGAACTTTCCGGGCCGAGCGCTGCCACAATTGATGCAGACTGATAACCGTTAGGGGTGAAGACGGCGACCGCCCTAGTTGCGGTCTATGCTAATGGGGCACCGTCATCCTTCGCGAACAAGGAGATACGCGAATGCACAAGCACGTCGAATGGGATGATCCCGGCGCTGACAGCGTTCAGCGCTACTTCGCCGACAAGCCCGACGAATACCCCACCGCCCACGTCGGCAGTATCATCGCCGGCCGCTACCATGGCTATTCGGTCAGGGTCAGGGTGGAAGCCAGGGTCGACGACGACACCGCCAGCATCGGCGACGTGGTCGCCCTGATCTCCGTGCGCACAGGCGAGCGCACCAAGAACATCGGCGACCTGTCGATCGGCGATACCGTGCGTCTTGGCGACGATCACCGCGCCCTGGCTCCCCATACCAGCAGCTGACGACGAGTTCCAGAACCCGCCAGTGACGGAAACCCGTCCCGCCAACGCCTGCTAAACGCATCGCCCCTAGTCAGGCGCCATGGTTGTATCGCAAAGTTGACATGTCAGACCGGGCCTCGGCCCGGTCAGCCATTACCGCGTCTCGACGCCGACATGTCGACGGAAGCCCCATGAGCAGCGATAACATCTGGACCCACAAAGGCACCTTCCTGCTGGCCGCGGTCGGCTCGGCGGTGGGCCTGGGTAACCTCTGGCGCTTTCCCTACCTGGCCGGCGAGCACGGTGGTGGCGCCTTTCTGCTGGTCTACGTGCTGTGCGTCTTTGCCGTCGGCATACCGATTTTGATCGCCGAGATCATGCTTGGGCGCAACAGCCGGCGCTGCCCGATCATGGGCATGCGCTTTCTCACCCGTTGTCATCGCACCTCCCGCGCCTGGGAGACCATCGGCTGGCTCGGTGGCCTGTCCGCGCTGCTGATCCTGAGCTTCTACTCGGTGATCAGCGGCTGGGCGCTGCACTATCTTGGCGAGATGCTGACCGGGTCACTGCGCGACGCCGACGCCGCCATGCTGGCCGACAACTTTGCCAACCTGATCGCATCGCCGCTGAAGCTGACGCTCTACCACACGCTGTTTCTCGCCATCTGCGCCTACATCGTCGCCCGGGGTGTCCATCGTGGACTGGAGAGTGCCCTGCGCATCCTGATGCCGACCCTGCTGGTCATTCTGCTGGTGGTGCTGTTCTACGCCGCGACCAGCGGCGACATGGCGGCAGCCAGTCGCTTCATGCTGTCCTTCTCGCTGTCCGAGTTGAGCCTGGAAGGCTGGCTCGAGGCGATGGGGCAGTCGTTCTTCACGCTGAGTCTGGGGATGGGCGCGATCATGGCCTATGGCGCCTACATGCCCAGCGAGACCTCGCTGACCCTGACCGCCTTCGCCATCGCCCTGATCGACACCCTGGTGGCGGTAATCGCGGGGCTGGCGATCTTCGCCCTGGTGTTCGGCGCAGGACTCGCCGCCGACGAAGGGCCGGGACTGATGTTCGTGTCACTGCCGCTGGCATTCTCGGTGATGCCTTCAGGCTCGCTGGTCGGCGCCATCTTCTTCGTGCTGGTACTGGGGGCCGCGATCAGCTCGGCGATCTCGCTGATCGAGCCGGTCGCGGCCTATCTGGTCGAGCGCTTCGACCTCAGTCGCGTACTGGCGGTAGCCCTGGTGTCGGTGCTGGCCTGGGGGCTGGGGCTCGCCACGGTGGCGAGTTTCAACGTCTGGGCCGAGGCCAGCCCCGTGCATGACGTGTTCGGTCGCAGCGCCTTCGCCGTGCTGGAACTGGTGACCCACATCACGCTGCCCCTGTGCGGCCTGCTGGTGGCGCTGTTCGCCGGCTGGTCGCTGACCCAGTCCGAATCGATGAAGGAAATGCACACCCGCTCCAGCTGGCTCAGGCTGTGGCGGTTTCTGGTGCGCTTCATCGCGCCGACCGGGGTCGCCTTCGTCTTTCTGCGGGCCCTGCCCTATGTCCAGGGCTACTGGCTGCCGACCATCGGTGCCTGCGTACTGGTAGGCGCCTTCGCCGCCTACCGGCTGATGGCCGAGCAGCACGCCGCCAGCGGCTGAGGGACGTCGGGAAGCCCGACAATCAAGACCGCAACGACACCAACGCAACAACGCAACAACGACAATAGACAACACGGCGGGACCCAAGATGTCAGCCATCATCGATGTACGACACGTCAACAAGGCCTTCGGCGGCCTTCACGTCATCAACGACTGTTCGATTCAGGTCGAGGAAGGCTCCGTCACCGGTCTGATCGGCCCCAACGGTGCGGGCAAGTCGACCCTGTTCAACATCATCGCAGGCGCCCTGCCGCTGGATTCCGGGCAGATCCTGCTGGACGGCGAGGACATCACCAATCGTCCGGCCAACGAGCTGTTTCACAAGGGCCTGTTGCGCACCTTCCAGATCGCCCACGAGTTCTCCCAGCTCACCGCCCTGGAAAACCTGATGATGGTGCCCCCGGACCAGCCCGGGGAGTCCCTGGCCAAGGCCTGGTTCGCGCCGAAGGCGGTGCGAGCACAGGAGGCCGAGGTCAAGCGCCGGGCCCAGGAGGTGATCGAGTTCATCGGCCTCAATCATGTGCGCAACGAGCTGGCAGGCAACCTCTCCGGTGGCCAGAAGAAGCTTCTGGAGCTCGGCCGCACCATGATGACCGACGCTCGGGTGGTGCTGCTCGACGAGATCGCCGCCGGGGTCAACCGCACCCTGCTGGGGGACCTGATCGGCAATATCGAACGGATGAACCGCGAGTTCGGCTACACCTTCCTGGTCATCGAGCACGACATGGACATGATCGCCAGACTGTGCGATCCGGTGATCGTGCTGGCCCAGGGCTCGGTGATGGTCGAGGGCTCCATCGAGGAAATCCAGAACAACCCCGAGGTCATCGAAGCCTATTTCGGCGCCGGCGCGGCCTGACAGCGGCCCGGCAACAGACACCGCGCCACCCGGGGCACCCTCCCGTTGCAGGCGCGGCGATAACAACAACCAGGGCGCGACAGGCGCTCTTATGCAGAGAACAGGACTATGCCTCTACTCGATGCACGCGAGGTGCACGGCGGCTATGGCGGCATGAACATCCTCAACGGGGTGGACATGGCCATCGAGGCCGACCAGATCGGCGTCATCGTCGGCCCCAACGGCGCCGGCAAGTCGACCATGCTCAAGGCCATCTTCGGCCAGTTGAACGTGACCCAGGGCGATATCCTGCTGCGCGGTGAACCGATCCAGAACCTGCCCACCAACCGCCTGGTAGAACTGGGCATGGGCTTCGTGCCCCAGGAGCACAACGTCTTTCCCAGCCTGACGGTCAAGGAAAACCTCGAGATGGGGGCCTTCCTCAAGCCGGGAAACGTGAAACGCATGCTGTCCAAGGTCTACGAATTCTTCCCGCCCCTTCACGAAAAGCGTCATCAGCCCGCCGGCGAGCTGTCCGGTGGCCAGCGCCAGATGGTGGCCATGGGCCGAGCGCTGATGGCCGAGCCCGAACTACTGCTGCTCGACGAGCCGACTGCAGGGCTGTCGCCCAAGTACATGTACGAGATCTTCGACCGGGTCAAGGAAGTCAACGCCGCCGGCGTCGGCATCCTGATGGTGGAGCAGAACGCCAAGCAGGCCCTGGCCATCGCCGACAAGGGCTTCGTGCTGGCCGCCGGCCAGAACCGCTTCACCGACACGGGGCAGGCGCTGCTTGCCGATCCTGACGTGGCCAAGAGCTTCCTCGGCGGCTGACGCCGAGTCCTAGCGCGGAGATATCGCCTTGAACGAATTCGTGTTCTTCATCAACAACGTGCTGATCGCCGGCAGCGTCACCGGGTCGATCTACGCCATCGGCGCGGTGGGCGTGACGCTGGTCTTCAGCATCATGCGCTTTGCCCACTTCGCCCACGCCGACATGATGACCTTCGGCGCCTTCATGGTGCTGCTGCTGGCGACGCTGTTCCCCCATGCCGGCGACGTCATCGGTGTGCCCACCGCCATCGTCATGCTGCCGCTGGCCATGGTGCTGACGGCGGCGCTGGCGGTGGGCATCGACAAGGCCTTCTACAAGCCGCTGCGCGCCCACGGCGTCAAACCGATCGTGATGGTCATCGGCTCCCTCGGCGTGACCCTGATGCTGCAGGGCCTGATCCGGCTGTTCTCGGGCACCGGCGGCCAGAGCCTGTACGTCGATGACCGCAAGGAGATCTTCCGCCTGGCGCTGCCCTTCGAGGGCGCCCGGGTGCCGGTGGTGATCACCGAGCCGCAGATCTATCTGTTCGTGCTGACCCTGGTGGCGGTGATCGGGCTGCAGCTGTTTCTGTCGCGTACCCGGCTCGGCAAGGCCATGCGCGCCATGTCCGACAACCCGGACCTGGCCCGGGCATCGGGCATCAACACCAACACCATCGTCGCCGTGACCTGGGTGATCGTCGGTGGCCTGGCCGCCATCGCTGGCACCCTGCTGTCGATGGACGTGACGTTCAAGCCGGACTTGAGCTTCCACCTGCTGCTGCCGATCTTCGCCGCCGCCATCGTCGGCGGTGTTGGCCACCCCTTCGGTGCCATCGCCGGAGGCTTCGTGGTGGGCTTCGCCGAGACCCTGGCGGTGTTCAACTGGCGGGTGCTGCTGCGGCCCTTCAGCGACAGCCTGCCCGAGTGGCTCGAGCTGCCCAGTAACCTGGCCTTCGTCGGCACCGAGTACAAGATCGTGGTGCCCTTCTTCATCCTCGTCGCCATCCTGGTGTGGCGCCCCACCGGCATCTTCAAGGGCAAGGTGATCTGATGACGACCAACAACTTTCATCGCCGCGACGACGCCAACACCGCGCCCCAGAGCCGCTTTCCGGTGCGCGAACTCAGCCTCCTGGTGGTCCTCGCCGTCGCCGTCGGCGCGGTCTACATGGCCATGGGTTCGGCCTATTCGACACGCATGCTGGTGGAAGCCAGCTGCTACGCCATCCTGGCCCTGGGCCTGACCATCCAGTGGGGCTACGCCGGCCAGTTCAACGCAGGCGTCATGGGCTTCGTCGCCCTCGGCGGCTTCTGCGCCATGACCTTCAGCGTGCCGGTCAATCCGGCCTTCTGGGATAGCCCGCTGCCCGGTGAGCTGGCCAAGGTGCTGGGGTATCTGGCCGTCGGCATCGCGCTGGTATTCGCGCTGTCGCGCATGACTCGTCTGGGCGTGCCGTCCTGGCTGCGCACCCTGATCACCGTGGTGATCGGCCTCGTCGTCTACATGGTGGTGATCAGTGAACTGCGCGAGGTCACCGACGCCATCGAAAGCCAGATGGGCTTCATCGGCGGGTTCGGCCTGCCGGTGTGGGTCGGCTGGGTGGTCGGCGGAGCGCTGGCCGGCGGTATCGGCTACTTTATCGGCCACGTCTGCCTGGGGCTTCGCAGCGACTATCTGGCCATCGCCACCCTGGGCATCGCCGAGATCATCAAGGCCTTTCTCAAGAACTCTGACTGGCTGACCCGTGGCACCGCTACCGTGTCGCCGCTGCCGTGGCCGGTACCCGATCCCGGCGAGGTCGGCTTCACCCTGGCGCGGGCGCTCTATCTGTCGGTGACGGCGGTGATGATCCTGGGCATCTTCTTTTTGCTCAACCGAGCCTACAACGCCCCCTGGGGCCGCATGATCCGGGCGATTCGCGACAACGAGGTGTCATCTGCCGCCATGGGCAAGGACATCAATCGCCGCCGGCTCGAGATCTTCGTGCTGGGCTGCGTGCTGATGGGCCTCGGCGGCGCGGCACTCGGCAGCTTCAACAGCATCTTCGACCCCAACGGCTACCTGCCGCTCAACCACACCTTCCTGGTGCTGGTGATGGTCATCCTGGGTGGGCCGGGCAACAATCTCGGTACCCTGTTCGGCGCGGTGGCGGTGTACATCATCTGGATCATGTCAGAGCCGCTGGCGCTCTACGTGATGGAGTTGATCGCCCACTTCGGCCAGGCCAGCTTCGGCTGGGAGCTACCCAGCAACCTGGAAAGCCGAGCCCTGCAGGCAAGGGTATTCGTCATCGGGCTGTTGATCACGGTGGTGCTGCGCGTCGCCCCCAAAGGGCTGCTGCCGGAGAAGGTCAAGCACCATGACTGAGGCGTGTCCGTCGACACCGCTACTGCGGACAGTGCCTGACGCCGGTCGTCGTCACTGATGGTCTCATCCTGGCGGCCCAGGGTCGCCAGGGCCCGCCTCTCACGCCTCTTGCCCCATCACTGGCCATCTCGCACGACATCGCCAGCTCGACGCCAATGACAGGCCCCTACCAACGATAAAGCCCCCAGCCAGATGGCCGGGGGCTTTCCTTGAGCGCCTCTGTTGCGAGCATTGGCGCGGTCATTGGGCGGAGGCGACCGCCCGGATGCGTTGTCGTCCGTCGACGACTCGCCTTACTTTACGTCATGGCGGCTATTCAACAAAGCCCTTGCCGGTAAAAGTGCCGTTTTCCACGGCCATTTCCTGTACCACACCAGGCACATCGCCGTTGTCGTCGAAGTCCTGGGTACCGGAGGCGCCTTCATAGTTGATCTCGGTCCCCGCCGCGATCAGCTCCACCGCCTTCTCCCACTCACCGGGCAGGATGACCTCACCGGGGGGAGAGGACACGCTGCGCAGCGCCTCAGACACACCCTCGCGCTCGGCACTGCCGTTCTGCTGGATGGCCAGCCCCAGCAGGAAGGCCGCATCGTAGGCCTGGGCGGCGAATACGGCGGTGGGGTCGATGTCGGCGTTGTTGGCCAGTTCAGTGAAGATCTCGGTGCCGGGAAGATCCGGGCTGCCCGGACGGGTGGCGATCATGCCGTCGAGCACGTCGGCGCCGATGGCCTCGACCAGGCTGTCGCCGACCATGCCATCGGCCCCCACGTACTGGGTGAACATGCCGCTCTCGTAGGCCTGGCGCACCACCGTCTGGCCGGAGGTGTCGGCGTAGGCGAGTACCACCAGGGTCTGGGCGCCGGTGGCCGACAGGGTGCCGAGTTCGCTGCGGTAGTCGGCACGGTTGTCCTCGTGGGCGAGGTTTTCCAGCACGCTGCCGCCGCCATCCTCGAAGGCCGAGCTGAAGGCGTCGGACAGGCCGCGTCCGTAGTCGTTGTTGACGTAGGTGACGGCGACTTCCTCAATGCCCTTGTCGATCAGCAACTTGGCCAGCATCTCGCCCTGGAAGGCATCGGAGGGCACGGTGCGGAACACCAGGTCATTGTCGTCGAGGTCGGTGACCGCCGGCGCCGTGGAGGCCGGAGACACCATGGTCACGCCTCCCGGAATCGCCGCGTTGTTGGCCGCGGCGATGGTGGCACCGGTACACAGCGCGCCAACGATGGCGGTGACCTGCTCGGTGTTGACCATGCGGTCAGCCGCGTTGGACGCCGCCGAAGCGTCGCCGCAGGTGGTGTCGCCGGTCGGCATCACCACGTCCTGGCCATCGAGGATGCCACCCTGGTTGTTGATATGGTCAACCGCCAGCTGGGCGCCGTCGTAGATCGGCGGCGTCAGGCTCTCGATCCCCCCGGTGAAGCCGCCGAGAAACCCGATCTTGACCTCTGCGTGGGCCATGGAGCCGACCGCCAGGGTGGTTGCAGCCACGGCGGTCGCCAGTACGCGCTTTTTCATGATTGTTGGTCTCGCTCTGGTTGTCCTGAGATGAAGCCGAGACGAGCGCGGTCAGCCGCGGCTCGCCCACTCGATCTTCATACCCCCAATCTGGAAGGCCGCCGGGGAAAACTCAAGTCCCCGCCGCCAACGCTAGGCCGGCTGGATGCAACAAGACGGGGTTCAGGACTGGCGTCTGTGGCCAGGCTTCTATACTCAGCACAGGCCCTGCCATCTGGCAGGGCCAACGCCCCTCACTCGCCAAGGAGCACACCATGTCTCGTTGCGCCCTGCTCGCCCCTGCCCTGATCGGTCTCGGCTCTGTTCTCGCCAGCGCCGGCGCCATGGCCGGACAAAACGTTGACTACCAGGTGGACGGTGAAGCCTTCCAGGGCTATTTCGCCCCCGCCGCGTCCTCTTCCAAGGGCAGCGTGCTGATCATCCACGACTGGGATGGCCTCACCGACTATGAAAGAAAGCGTGCCGACATGCTCGCCGAGGCGGGCTACGACGCCTTCGCCGTCGACCTCTACGGCGCCGGCAACCGCCCCGAGGAGATCGACGCGCGCAAGGCCGAGATGGCGGTGCTCTACGATGACCGTGAACGCATGCGCCGGCTGACCCTGGCGGGGCTGACCCAGGCCCGTGAACAGGGCGCCGGCGAAGACACCGTGGTGATGGGCTACTGCTTCGGTGGCGCCGTGGTGCTGGAGATGGCCCGCGCCAACGCCGACGAAGGTGTGCGTGGTTTCGCTACCTTCCACGGCGGCCTCGACACACCGGAAGGCCAGGGCTACTCCGCCGATACGCCACCGATCCTGGTCGCCCACGGTGGTGCCGACGCCTCCATCGGCATGGACCAAGTGGCGGCGCTGTCCGAGGAACTGGAGGCGGCTGGCGCCCCCTACGAGATCCAGGTCTACTCCGGTGCTCCCCACGCCTTCACGGTATTTGGCAGCGATCGCTACCAGGCTCGGGCCGACCAGGCCTCCTGGGCGGCCTTCCACCAGCTGCTGCGGCGCGCCCTGGAACAGCAGGATCAGGGCTGAACCGCTAGCGTCGTCAACAGCCCGGCCACCTGGAAGCCGCGCCCAGGTGGCCTCTGAGCACCAGAAGGTGTGCAACGGATGAAAACACCGAGGCAGATTATTCGGTAGAATCCGCCTCCATCGTGCCGATCGCCCATTCGATAGCAGTCAACGAGAACATTTTGCTGGCTATCGATGGGTATCGCGTCTTCCCACCTTGCACGGCAGGCCATCCACCCTGTCCTTCTGGAGCCTCCCCATGTCCACCCCCGATCGTTCCCCCGGCCTGTGGCGCCGTATCCCGCTATGGCAGAAGATCCTGGTCGGCCTCGCCCTGGGTGTCCTCGTCGGCACCCTGATGGGCGAAAGCGCCAGCGTGTTCAAGCCCATCGGTGACATCTTCATCAGCGCCATCAAGATGCTGATCGTGCCGCTGGTGTTCTCTACCCTGGTGGTCGGTATCACCGCCATGCGTGACCCCCAGAAGATGGGCCGCATCGGCGCGCGGACCATCGCGCTGTATCTGGTCACCACCGCCTTCGCCATCGCCATCGGCCTGGCCGCCTCCTGGCTGTTTCAGCCTGGCGTTGGCCTCGACATGACCTTCGAGGCCAACCCAGACGCGGCCAAGGAAGCCCCCAGCCTGGTGCAGATCGTGGTCGGCCTGGTGCCCCAGAACCCGGTGGACGCCCTGGCCAGCGGCAATATCCTGCAGATCATCGTGTTCGCCATTGGCCTCGGTGTTTCGCTGACCCTGATCGGCGAGAAGGGCGAGCCGGTGGTCAAGGTGTTCGAAAGCTTCGCCGAGGCCATGGTCAAGCTGACCAGCCTGGTGATGGCGCTGGCGCCCTTCGGCGTGTTCGGTCTGATCGCCCACGTCGCCGGCAGCTACGGCGCCGAGGTGCTGCTGCCCCTGGTCAAGGTGATCGGCGTGGCCTACCTGGCCAGCGTCGTCCACGTGCTGGTGGTCTACTCCGGTCTGCTGTCGCTGCTCGGTCGTCTCAATCCGGTGCGCTACCTGCAGGGCATCCTCGATGCCCTGGTGGTGGCCTATTCGTCGGCGTCCTCGTCCGGCACCCTGCCGGTCTCGCTGCGCTGCGCGACGAAGAACCTCGGCGTGTCCGAGGGTGTCGCCGGCTTCGTGCTGCCGGTGGGCGCCACCATCAACATGGACGGCACCGCCATCTATCAGGGGGTGGTGGCGGTATTCATCGCTCAGTTGATCGGCGTCGACCTGAGCCTGGCCGACTACGGCATGATCATCGTCACCGGTACCCTGGCGTCCATCGGCACCGCCGGTGTCCCGGGCGCAGGCCTGGTGATGCTGTCCATCGTCATGGCCCAGATCGGCCTGCCGCTGGAAGCCCTGGCGGTGGTCGCCGGCGTCGATCGCATCCTCGACATGGCCCGTACCAGCGTCAACGTGGCCGGAGACCTGATGGTCACCACCCTGGTCGGCAAGAGCGAAGGCGAACTCGACGAGAACGTCTACAACGCCGCCAACAAGACCTGACCAGCCCCCCGAGCCCCTGCCAGACGACGATGCCCCGGCCAGTTGGCCGGGGCATCGTCGTTCAGGGTTCCGCCAGCATCATCGCTTTCAGCTGTGGCCCTGTTGCTCCTGGCTTGCCGTCTCGCGGGCGTCGAAGTCGGCATCCTGCGTGGCACCAGCGTGTTCAGCCGCGCAGTAAGTGGTGTGATGATTGGCGCAGGGCCCTTCTGCAGGGGCCAGCGGCTCAGCCAGCTTGGCAATCTTGCCGTCGACAACACCTGCCTGAGCGGACAACGGCAGGGCCAAGAGGGCCAATACGAGCAGCGCGTTTCTGGTCTTCATGTTGTGTCTCCTGAGATGGCCGGTAAGGCTCTCTGGCAGCATACAACTTCGCAGACTAATAAAGTGAAACGCTCTGTGGGAGTCTCGCCAGGAATTGTCGAGAAGGGTAGCGAATCGTGTAAAAACTGAACGATATCAATATATTAAAATTCATCCAAGACACCTCGACTGCCACCTCTACGACGCCATGCCAAGCGCAGAACTGCTACGCTGATGGGATATCCACCCATGTCAGCGACCCGGCGCCAGCCGCTTCGATCGCAGGGAGCACTTCATGACCCCCTCCACGTCCTCTCCCACCCCCTCCTGCTCGTCGTTGACACCCACCAGGCTCTCCGGCAGCCGCCTCGACATCGGTCGTGCCCACGGCAGTCAGCACCGTGAGGCGATCCTTGCCAGCATCGACGTCTACGACCGACTGTTTCATGACCTGGCGGGCCTGCACTGGCACGAGGCGCGACGCGACGCCGAACGCTTCCTGCCGATGATCGAGCGGCGCTACCCGGCCATTCTCGAGGAGCTAGACGGCATCGCCCAGGGCATCGGCGGTGATCTGGCCGACGTGCTTACCCTCAACTGTCGCAGCGAGGTGTCGCTGACCCGCGCCGGCGGTGGCTGCTCGGCCTTTTCGCTCTATCACGCCGGCCGCCAGTGGCTCGCCCAGAACTGGGACTGGCGCGCCGACCAACTCGACCATCTGGTGATCCTCGAGATCCAGGCTCCCGGCGCGCCGCCGTTGATCAGCGTGGGCGAGGCCGGCATGGTCGGCAAGATAGGACTCAACGCCAATGGCGTCGGAGTCGGACTCAATGCCATCCGCTCGGCGACCTGTGGCGAGGGTCTGCCGATCCATATCGCCCTGCGCGCCATGCTCGAGTGCGAGACCCTCGACGCCGCCCGGCAAATCGCCCACGACGGTGTCTGTGCACCCGCCCACTTCCTGCTGGCCGACGGCAGCGGCCAGGCGGAAGGGCTCGAGGTTCACCCCGGGCAACCGGGAACCATCGCACCGGCTCGCGGGGTCGTCACCCATACCAATCACCTCGTCAGTGACACCGCCACCCACTGGGTCGAGGACTTCCCCAAGCCGGACTCCTGGTCCCGCCTGAGTCGTCTCGACGCGCTGGTCGGGCAACTGCTCGACGACCTGGGCATGGGTGACTCGGGTGCGGATGAATTGGCTGCGGACGAACGGGGTACAACGAGCACAGCCCCCAACGAGAGCGCCACCCTCGACGCCGAGCGGTTGTTCGACCTGCTCGGCGACCACTCCCCCGGCGAGGACAGCCTGTGTCGTCACTTCGACCCGAGCGTCGCTGAAGCCGAGCGGATGGAAACGCTGTTCAGCGTGGTCATGGACCTGACCGACAAGGTGCTGTGGCTACGCCACGGCAAGCCCTGCCAGACCACCCATTCAATGCGCCTTGTGCCCACCGCCGTGTGACCCTGACGCCTCGCTTCCGTCCCTGCCGAGTTCGCCTTTCAGGTACTGTTCGGTGGTCAGCAGAAACAGCCGCCGAAACAGCTCGTGGATCGCCTCCTCTCGGCGCAGCGAGGCAAGCTCGGGATCCTTCTCTTCGCTGCCCACCTCCTTCGGGTACTCCCACGCCATGCGCATGGAGCCCGAGCTGACGTCGAAGATCTCGAGGGTCGGGTTGGCTCCGTGAAGCGCGGTCTTGATGCGATAGGACATGATGACCTCCTGCAGACGCTGATAGCCCAAAACAATGAGAATCATTAACGTTTGCAATATGGTCGTGTTTGGATGGCCTGTCAAGGCTCGACCTGATCATCGCTGTTCAGCGACCAGAAGAAGCAGGCGACCGTCGCCGTGTCTGTCGCAGGACTCAGCGTGTCAGCAAGGCGCTGATGGCGACACCGGTGTGCATGACGTGTTCGTGCATGTGGCGGCGGGCAAGGTCGGCGTCCCTGGCGATCAAGGCATCGAGGATGGCGCGATGCTCATCGGTGGACTCCTGCCAGCGGCCGAGGCGATTCAGCGCCAGATAACGCGCCCGCTCCAACCGACCCAGCAGGCGCTGGTGGGTTTCCACCAGCACCGGATTGCGCGCCGCCTCGACCAGCAGCGCGTGGATACGGGTATTGGTGGCGAAGTAGCCGTCGCGATCGCCCTTGGCGTGCTGCTTTTCCAGGCGAGTCTGCAGTGAGGCCAGCCGCTTGAGCTCGGTCTCTGTCATGCGCCCGGCCGCCAGTTCTACCGCCATGGCCTCGAGCCCGGCCTCGACCTCGAACAGATGACGCAGTTCGTCACCATCAAGCAGGGTGACCAGGGCGTTGCGATTGCGCCGCAGGGTCACCAGGCCTTCGCCCGCCAGTTGGTTCAAGGCATCACGCAGGGGCGTGCGCGAGATGCCCAGACGCCGACACAGAGCCGGCTCCAGCAGACGCTCCCCCGGGGCCAGCTCACCGTGGACGATCAGCCCCTTGAGCAGGTCGTAGGCTTCATCGGCCAGGGACGGCGCCTGGATGCGGCGGCGGTGAGGCGCTCGCTGACGCGCGCCTCTATCGGAGGGTGAAGCGACGGTGGCGTCGTCGGTTGTCGACGTCATGGGCATGGACCCTGGAAAATTGAAGGAGAGAAAGGCCCAGAGTATATCGCCTGCCCCGGGCCCGACATCCCCTTCAGGACTGCGGTTCGTCGGTCGGGTCGACGAACACACCCGGCGT
Source organism: Halomonas sp. EF61 (assembly GCF_040147045.1). Classification (NCBI taxonomy): domain Bacteria; kingdom Pseudomonadati; phylum Pseudomonadota; class Gammaproteobacteria; order Oceanospirillales; family Halomonadaceae; genus Halomonas; species Halomonas sp. EF61. Next base: position 852,324 of record NZ_JAMSHM010000001.1, read on the forward strand.
CGGGGTGCTCGAGGCACGCGCCGCCACCTCGTCCTCGAGTGCTGCGTCGGCTTCGGCGGAGCCTTCACCGTCCAGCGCCGGCAACACATAGTCATTGACCACGTTACGGAAGATGCGCACGTTCTTCGAATGGCGCAGCCCACCGTCGATCGGCAGCATCGCGGTCATCACGACCACAGCGTCACGCTCGGGCAGCGCCGTCACGAACTGGCCCTTGAATCCCATCATGTCGAAGCTCGGCGTGGTATCGACGATATGGCCAAGCCACAGGTAGTAGCCAAAGTCTCGCGCGGCGCGAGGAGTCGTCATCTGTGCGATCCAGCCCTCAGGCACGATCTGCTCGCCATCAAAGCGCCCCTGGTCGATCAGCAATTGGCCCAGCTTGGCCAGATCCATGGATCTGAGCCTCAACCCCCAGCCTGCCGACACCAATCCCTTGTCATCGGCTCGCTGCCAGCTCGCGTTCTCCATACCAAGGGGCTCGAACAGTCGCCGCTCGGCGTATTCGGCAAGAGGCTCACCGGCAGCGGCCTCGAGCATGGCGGCGGCGAATACCGGATTGACGTCGGTGTAGTCGAAAGCGCTGCCGGGTTCCCACGCAACCGGGGTGTCGGCGATCAACGCCAGGCGATCCTCGGCCCCGTAGTAGATGGGGTCACCTTCCGGATCGAAGTCATAAGCAAGCCCAGAGGACATCGACAGCAGGTGCGCCAGAGTGACCTCCTCCTTGTCGGCGACACGCTCGGCCAGATCGGGGCGCAGGGTAGCGATGACATCGGCCACACTGGCGTCCAGGGTGATCTTGCCCTCCTCGATCAGCAGACCCGCCAGCAGCGCGGTCACCGTCTTGGTCACCGAGTAGAGCTCATAGTTGTGCTGCCTGCCGAGATCCTGGGTATAGCGTTCCATGATGACCTGGCCGTCCTTGACCACCATCAGGCTGCGCACGTCGTAGCCCTGGGCGTCGAGCCACGACGACAGCTCGCTCAGCGGGGCCGCATCCACTCCCACTTCGCTGGGTGCGGCACTTGGCAGGTCACTGGCGTTCGCGGTGGCACCGAGTGAACCGCACAGCAGGGTGGCGGCGACGAGTCCTGTGAGGGAACGACGACCGTGGGCAAATCTGGAAACAGATGCAGGAAACTGAAGGTGCATGGTGATACCTCGTTGTTGTACTTGTTGTGGTGATGCCTGCCAGGGTGACAGTAGCGGAGGGTCAGCGCCGGCCGATCAGCGTTGCCAGCTCCCTGCTCAAGCCCTTGTGCGGCTTGTCGGGGGGCGCGGCGTAGCTGCCGACGGTGGCCTTGGCGCGACCGAGATCGACCAGCGCCTGGGCCTGGGTGATGGCGCAGGTCACGCCGTCCAGCGCCGGCACCGGCAGCTCGGCGGCGACCTGGCGGGCCAACCCCGCCAGCGGGGCCCCGGCCAGGATCAGCACGTCGGCGCCGTCCTCTCTGACCGCCTGTTCGGCCAGCTCGATCAGGCGCCCGCCCTGGTCCTGCTGCACACTACCGATGGCCGCAAGGGGTTCGTCCAGGGCGCGGATGCTGGCCAGCCGCGAGCCCAGGCCGTAGCTGTCCACGGTTTCGCGGTACCAGGCCTGGATGCGCTGGGAGATGGCGATGATCGAGAAACGCCCGCCGTACTGACAGGCGCTCATCAGCGCCGCTTCGGTCAGCCCCACCACCGGGATCGGCAGGGCCTCGCGCAACGCGGGCAGACCGGGATCGCCGAAGGCGGCCACCACCACGGCGTCGTGGCCGGGGTAGCGCTCGGCGGCGAGACCCAGGGTCGCATAGCCGCCGATCAGCGCCTCGGCGCGGGTCTCGATATAGGCCACACCGAAGGGCGCGGTGGCGATGCTCAGCTCGCTGCCCGGGCGCAGGCTCGCCCGTGCTTCACGCTCGATCAGCGCGCTGACGTCGTCTGAGATATTGGGATTGATGACCAGAAGCTTCATGGCAGTCTCTTTGTAGTGGGCCGGTCCGAGGCGCCGGATGCGACACCTCGGCCTTTTCGTAGCTTGTCGTTCGGTCGATGCCGTACTTCAGTCGCCAGTACCTCAGACGTCAGTACCTCGATCATTCAGTACCTCGATCATTCAGTACCTCGATCATTCAGTACCCCAGTGCCCGCGGCAGCCAGGTGACCAGCGAGGGGAAGGCGATACACGCCACCAGCACCACGTACTGGAAGACGATGAAGGGCCAGGCGCTCTTCATCAGCTCGTTCAGGCTGATATTGGAGATGCCGCACATCACGAACAGCAGTACCCCCACCGGCGGCGTCATCATGACCACCACCAGGTTCATCACGAACAGAAAGCCGAACAGCAGCGGATCGATGCCGTAGGACAGCGCGATCGGCGCCAGCAGAGGCACCAGCATGATGTAGGCGGCATTGGACTCGACGAACATGCCGACCAGGATCAACAGCCCCATCACCAGCAGCAGGAACATCAGCGGGTCGCTGGTCAGCCCCTGCAGGGCGCTGGTCAGACGCATCGGCACCAGATCGATGGTGAAGGCAAAGGTCATGGTCGAGGCGAAGGCGATCAGCGCCCCCACCATGGCGGCGGTGACCGCGGCGTTGAACATCGCCCGCGGCAGGTGCGACAGGCGTAGCTGGCGGGTGACGAAGAAGCCGATCACCAGCGCGTAGAGCACGGCGATGCCGGCCCCCTCCGTCGGGGTGAAGGCACCAGCGACGATGCCGCCGACCACGACGATCGGCATCAGCAGAATGGGCAGCGCCCGCCAGGTCTGCACCAGCACGTGGCGCAGCCCGATGACTCCGCCGGCCAGCGGATAGCCACGGCGCATCGACAGGAAGCTGGCCAGGCCCATGAAGCCCAGCGCCAGCACCAGTCCCGGCACGATACCCGCCATGAACAGCCCGCCTACCGAGACGCTGGAGCCGGCCATCAAGGCGTAGACGATCATCGCGTTGCTGGGCGGGATGATCGCCCCCAGGTTGGCCGCCGAGGCAACCACCGCGCTGCTGTAGCCGGTGTCGTACTGCTGACGCATGGACGGCACCAGCGAACTGCCCAGGGCGCTGGCACTGGCCACCGCCGCCCCGCTGACCGCCGCCAGCACCATGCCGGCGACGATCGCCACGTGGGCGAGCCCACCGTGGACGCGGCCGATCAACGAGTTGGCGAAGTCGACCAGGCGCTGAAGGATCCCCGCCGCCACCATCAACTCGCCGGCCAGCATGAACAGCGGAATCGCCATCAGTGGAAAGCTGTCCACCGAGTGCATCATGCGCTGTGGCAGCACCGCCAGGTCCATGCCGCCGACGACCAGCCCCACCAGCGAGGCAAGGCCCAGGGCAAAGGCCAGCGGCATACGCAGAAGCGCCAGTACCGCAAAGCTCAGAATAATCGCCAGGGTCATGGGCGCACCTCCTCACCTCGGTCATGGCCTGAGTCGGGTCCAGCCGGGGCGGAAGGCAGCGGCTCAAGCTCAAGGCACTGGGCGATCAGATGCAGCGCACAGTGGATCGCCGAGATCAGCACCGCGATATAGAACACCGCCGCAGTGATCGGCATGGTTGGCATCAGCTGCGGCCACTTGTCGATCACCGCACCGGTTCCCACCACCCCCAGGATCACCATCAGTACCACCCCCAACGCCGCCATCAGCTGGGCCAGCCGGCGCTGGGCGCCGGCGGGCAAGTGGCTGACAAGGGCATCGATACCGACGTGGATGCCACTCTTGATACCGTGGGGAATGGCCAGAAAGATCGCCCACACAAAGCACAACCGGGACAGCTCATCGGCGGAGTCGATGCTGGTGCCGAGCAGGTAGCGTGCCACCACCTGGGCGCACACCAGCACCGTCATCAGGCCCATGGCCAGCAGGATGGCGTAGTAGGAGCCACGGTCCAGCCACGCCAGCAGATGCAGGAAATGGCGCCGAACCGGATGGCCCGCGTGGGCCTCCAGGCGTTGCCAGGCCCGTGTCATGCCCCCAGCTCCTCGAGCACCTTGTCGACCAGCTCAGCGCCGAGTTTTTCGCGCAGATCATCCACTACGCTCTGGCTGGCCTCGCGCAGGGCCGCGCGGGTCTCGTCGCTGATCGGGGTGAACTGCATGCCGCGCTCGATCAGGGTATCGCGGGCCTGGGTATCCTCGGCCGCCGCGGTCTCACGCTGCCAGGCCACCGCCTCGTCCATGGCCGCCATCAGGGTGGCACGCTGGTCATCGCTCAGGTCCTCGAACTTGTCGCGATTGGCGACCACCACGATGTAGTCGTAGAAGTGGCCGGTATCGGACAGGTACGGCTGCACCTCGTCCAGCCGCTTGGTCTCGATGATGCTGTAGGGGTTCTCCTGACCATCGAGTACCCCCTGCTGCAGCGCGCCGTAGACCTCCTTGATGTCCATCGACACCGGATTGGCACCGATGGCGCGGAAGGTGTCCAGGTGGGTCTGGTTGGGCTGCAGGCGGATCTTCAGGTCCTGAAAGTCCTCGATCGACTCAAGCGGCCGCTCGGCGTTGGTGACGTGGCGGAAGCCGAGTTCCATGTAGCCCAGCGCCACGAACCCGGCCTCGGCCAGTTTCTCGTCGAGCAGCTCGCCGACCTCGCCGTCGATCAGCGCAAAAGCGTCCTCGCGGCTGTCGAAGGCGAACGGCAGGCTCAGCGCCTCGAGTTCCGGCACGGTACGCGACAGGTAGGAGATGCCGATCCAGGTGCCCATGATGGCGCCGGAACTGACCTGATCGAGATTCTCGCCGGCACCGCCAAGCTGCATGTTGGGGAACAGCTGGGCTGTCAGATCGCCATCGCTCTGCTCCGCCAGGGTCTCGGCGAAGCGCGCCATGGCGCGACTGCTGGAGTGATCATCGGTGAAGTTGCCGCCAAAGCGCAGGTCTTCTGCCTGGGCCAGCAGCGGTGTGCAAAGACCCAGGGCCAGCGCGCCGGCACCCAGCAGGGAAAGACGGGAGGGAGTCGTCATGTCGCAATCCTTGTTGTTGGTATTGGGTAAGGAATCGGTGATGGAACGCTCAAGCGAGCCCACCTGCTTTGACCTTAGTCGAACACACTCAAGAATTCCAAATCTTGAATACTATTTTTTTTAAACACTTTATTTATCAAATAGTTGTTGTTTTCCAATCCAGTATGAAGCGACTTATGACATGAGGGGGCCATGCGACAGGAGATCTTCCGGGCGCCGAGCCGTGGGTGGCGAACCATGGGTGGCGAACCATGGGTGGCAAGCCGTGCACGGCGGGGAGTGTCCGGTAGCAAGGAGCAGTGCACCCAAGCCCCTTGATGCAGAGCTTGAGGGGGGGCTCGAAGGGAAAAGAGCCCTGGGAAAAGGGGCTCGAGGGCAAAGGTTTGGGAAAAAGCGTTCGGGAGAAAGCGTTCGGCAGAAAGGGTTCGGGGGACGGCGCGGCCAGCACCTCCGGCCCCGCGCCAGGCAACGCTCGCGGTCAGTCGTCGCCAGCGTTGTCGGGCAGCCCCTGCAGCACGGCCTGGCCGGTCTTGCGCATATGCAGGCTCAGGGCCTCGGACAGCGCCTGGGCGTCCCGCGCCTCAAGCGCCTCGACGAAGTAGCTGTGCTCGCGAGCGGACTCCTCCCAGCGGCTGGCGTCCAGGTTGGCCATGTAGCGCGCCCGGGTGATACGCAACGTCAGCGATTGCTCCAGGTCCTTCAGCACCCGATTGCCGGACAGGTCCGCCAGACGCTGGTGAATGCGTTGATTGAGGGCAAAGTAGCGCTTGCGCTGATTGTCCGCGAAATAGCCCATCATCTCGTCATGGAGTCCGCGAATCTCGGCGATGTCGGCGTCAGAGGCGCGCACCGCCAGCAGGTTGCCCGCCAGCGATTCCAGTGCCGCCATGACCTCGAACAGATCACGTACCTCGTCACGATCCACCCTGGTCACCCGGGCCCCACGATGGGGCAGCATCTCGACCAGGCCTTCGCTGGCCAGCACCTTGAGCGCCTGGCGCAGTGGCGTCGGCGACACCCCAAAGGCCTCGCACAGGGGTTTTTCCGCGATCCGGCTGCCGGGGGCCAGCTCTCCTTCCAGTACCATTTCGCGCAGGCGCTCGGCCACCGCCTCGTAAAGGCTCGAGCGCTTGAGCGGCGCCGGGCGAGGCGGTGACAGCACGTCCTGATCCAGGGACTCGTTCATGGCGGCTCCTTTTGCTCCTCGGTGCTCCTGGGTGCTCATGCTGGCTGCTTGCGGAGGACTGGGGCGTCGCTTCAGCCCACAGCGCCCTGGAGCGGGCACCCACTGCTCAGCACGCCGACCATCGACCACCAGCACTCAACAAAGCGCTGAAATCAAAGTTGTTTCCACACCCCATCGAAGATCCCAAGGCGCGGATTCCACGACGGTCGCCAGGTGTTCAATGCCACCTTCACAGCAAGATGTCATGGCGATTGATGCAGTGTACTTGCAAAAACTCGACGTTATGCAATGCTGAAAAGGTCGTAGAAATTTGGAATTCCGAATTTCTTTCAAGATCCAGTGTAGCGCGCCACAGGCAAGACCGGCCACCGCCGATCCACCTCCGGGGCGCGCCACACACAACAACAACACGACCTTGCACAGGATCGCCACGCCCATGCAACGCACCCTTCTCGGAATGCTGACCCCCTCGTCGAACACCGTGCTGGAGCCCTACACCAGCGCCATCCTGCGAGACCTCATGCCAGCGGTCAGTGCCCACTTTCAGCGCTTCACGGTCAAGGAAATCTCGCTGAGCGAGGCGGCCCTGGCCCAGTTCGACCCCGCACCACAGCTTGACGCCGCCCGCCTGCTCAGCGATGCCCGCATGGACGTGATCGCCTGGAATGGCACCTCCTCGAGCTGGCTCGGGTTCGACGCCGACCGCCGCCTGTGCGCCGCCATCACCGAAGCCACCGGCATACCGGCGACCAGCAGCGTGCTGGCGCTCAACGAGGTGCTCGAGCGCACCGGGGTCAAGCGTCTAGGGCTGGTCACCCCGTACCTTGACGACATCCAGACCGCCATCGTCGACAACTACCGGCGTGAAGGAGTCGAGGTGGTGGCCGAGCGTCACCTCAACGACCGCGGCAACTTCTCGTTCTCCGAATACGATGAGCAGACCCTGGCCGAGATGGTCCGCGAGGTCGCCCGAGCAGAGCCGGAGGCGATCACCATCCTGTGCACCAACCTGCGCGGGGCCGGCATCGTCGAGGAGCTGGAGCGAGAGCTCGGCATCCCCATCTACGACTCGGTCAGCGTCACCGTGTGGAAGAGCCTGCTGCTGGCAGGCCAGGACCCCAGCGCCATCAACGGCTGGGGCCAGCTGTTTCACGACCCTCGGCTCGGCTGACACCCCCTGCCCCTCTCGACAGCAACAGCAACATCAGCACCTGCAACAACCACCAACAACAAGATGAGGTTCTCCCATGACGACTCCCACCCTCGTGACGGCGACCCGCCGGCTTACCCTCGGCGCCCTGATCGCCGCCCCCCTGCTGGTGGCCACCAGCCAGGCCCAGGCCGAAACCCTGCTGCGAGTGGCCGGCAATTTCTCCGGCAACAAGCTTCACGTGGACAACGTGGAGCGGCCCTTCTTCGCCGAGCTCGATGCCCGTGACGACCTGGCGGTGAGCTACAACCCGATGGACGCCATCGGCGTGGAAGCCGCGGACGCCCTGCGCAACATACGCTCCGGTGCCTTCGACGTGATGTCGGTGCAGATCGGCATGGCCTCCCGCGACGAGCCGTTCTTCGAGGGCATCGACCTGGCCGGGGTCACCGCCGACCTGGACCAGCAGCGCGAGGCGGTGGACGCCTTCCGCGCCGACTTCGACGCCCGCCTGCAGGAACGCTTCAACGCCAAGCTGATGACGCTGTGGCCATTCGGCCCGCAGATGATGTTCTGCAACGGTGACATCAACGGTGCCGACGACCTGGCTGGCAAGAAGGTGCGGGTGTTCACGCCGTCGATGTCACGGCTGGTGGAAGGACTCGGCGCGGTGCCGGTGACGCTACAGTTCAGCGAGGTCTACCTGGCGCTGCAGCGCGGCGTCGCCGACTGCGGAGTGACCGCACCGTCGGCCGGCAGCAACGGAAAGTGGCCGGAAGTGACCGATCACTTCGTACCGCTGCCGTTGTCCTACTCGGTGCAGGGCCACTTCATGAACCTGGACACCTGGAACGGCTTCGACGCCGAGCAGCAGGCGTCGCTGAGCGAGGCCTTCGCCCGCCTCGAGGACCAGATGTGGGACCTGGCCTACACCGTCAACGACGATGCCATCGCCTGCAATACCGGTCAGCCGAGCTGCGAGAACCACACCGCCTACGACATGACCCTGGTGGACATCGACGAGGACTCCCGCGCGCGCATCGAACAGATCACCTCCGAGGCGGTGCTGCCGGTGTGGGCGGAGACCTGCGACGCCCGCTACCCCGAGTGCACCGCGCTGTGGAACGCAAGCGTCGGCGAGGTCACCGGCCTGAGCGCCAGCGCGCCCTGAGCGGCGGCTGATCGACCCTGTCGCCCACGACCAGGGGCCGCCCATGCGGCGGCCCCGTCCCCAGGAGCATCCCGATGTCCGATTCCCGTCCCTCCGGTGCGCATTCGCCACCCGACGCCAGATCGCCCGGCGCTGCATCCGCTGCCGCATCGATGGCTGTATCACCGGACTCCCGGCTCGACCGGGGACTTGCCCGTCTGTCCCGCGGTGCCGCTCTGGCCGCCGGCTACGGCGCGCTGTTGCTGTCTGCGCTGATCACCTTCGAGGTGCTGGCGCGCAAGTTCTTCGCCTTCTCGCTGCAGGGGGTCGACGAGATCGGTGGCTATGTGCTGGCTATCGGTGTCGCCTTCAGCTTCGCCTTCGCCCTGACCCAGCGCGCCCATACCCGGGTCGACGTCCTGCTGACGCGACTGCCGCCCCGGCTGCGCGCCCTGCTCAACCTGGTGGCGCTGGTGCTGTTGTGCGTGTTTTCGCTGTTTATGCTGTGGCGGGCGGGCGCGACCCTGGGCGAGACCCTGGAATTCTCCAGCCTGGCCAGCACCCCACTGCAGACCCCGCTGTGGATCCCCCAGTCGCTGTGGCTGATCGGGCTTTCGGTGTTCGCCATCGTCACCCTGCGAGCCGCCGTCCGGGCCGGAGTCCAGCTAACGCGCGGCCAGATCGGCGCGCTCAACGCCGGCTGCGACCCGCTCAGCGCCGATGACGAGCTCGACGAAGCGCGTCGCCACTATGTTGGCGCGAAGAGTGGCTCGCCTGGCCATTCGGCGGATGGCCAGATAGCCGGCCGGGAGAAGACACCATGATCTCCGTCACCGAGGTACTGCTGGGCTTTGGCCTGATGATTTCCATGATGGCGCTGGGCATCCATGTGGCGGTGGCCATCTTCACCACCGCCGCCCTCGGCGCCATGCTCTACCTGGGTACCCCGCTGCTGTTCTCCTTCGGCGACCTGTTGTGGGGCACCCTCAACGACTTCATCCTGACCGCCATTCCGCTGTTTATCCTGCTCGGCGAGCTGCTGCTGCGGGCCGGCATCACCGAGCGCATGTACTCGGCGCTGTCGGTGTGGCTCAACCGCCTGCCGGGCGGTCTGCTGCACACCAACATCGGCGCCTCATCGGTGTTCGCCGCCATGTCCGGCTCGTCGGTGGCCACCGCCGCCACCATCGGCACCGTGGCCCTGCCGGCCTTCGCCGAGCGCGGCTACAGCGAGCGCCTGGCGCTGGGCACCCTGGCCGCCGGGGCGACGCTCGGCATCCTGATTCCGCCCAGCATCAACATGATCATCTACGGGGCGATCACCAACACCTCCATCGGCGCCCTGTTTATCGCCGGTATCGTACCCGGGCTTGCCCTGGCGGCCACCTTCATGCTGGTCATCATGGGCATGAGCCTGCTGCGCCCCGGGGTCGCCGGCGAGCGCGAGCCGCGGGTGCCGCTGGCCCAACGTCTGCGCTCGCTGGTCGATCTGCTGCCACCGGCGTTCGTCTTCGCCATCGTCATCGGCAGCATCTACAGCGGCTGGGCGACCCCCACCGAGGCCGCCGCCCTGGGGGTGGTGGCAGCACTACTGCTCGCGGCGCTCAACCGCAAGCTGACCATCGCCATGCTTCACGAGTGCTTTCTGTCCATGGCACGCACCACCGCCATGATCATGCTGATCATCTCTGCGGCGTTCTTTCTCAATTATATCGTCGGCATCCTCGGCATCCCCTTCGCCCTGACCCAGTGGGTATCGGAACTGGGGCTGTCGCCGCTGGGGCTGATCCTGGCACTGGTGGTGTTCTACCTGGTGCTGGGCTGCTTTCTCGAGACCCTGTCGATGATGATCGCCACCGTACCCATCGTGGTGCCCATGGTGGTGCAGTTCGGCTTCGATCCGGTGTGGTTCGGCGTATTTCTGGTGATCATGATGGAAATCTCGTTGATCACCCCGCCCATCGGCATGAACCTCTACGTGGTGCAGGGGGTGCGCGGACGCGGCTCGATCGTCGACGTGATGATCGGCAGCCTGCCCTTCCTCGCGGTGATGCTCGCCTTCGTCGCCCTGATCACCGCATGGCCGGCCATCGTGCTGTGGCTGCCGGGGGTGATGGGATGATCGGCGATATCCGCCACGCCTTGGCACCAAGCACCTGAACAACAACGAATAACTCCGGCGCGAGCCGGTCTCTGGAGAGCAAGATGCAACGCCTCGATACTCTGATCACCAACGCCACCGTGATCACCGCCGCCGACCGCTTTGTCGCCGATATCGGCATTCGCGACGGGCGTATCGTCGCCCTCGGTGAAGGACTCGCCGAGGGTGCAGGCCCAGTCGGCGAGACCATCGACGCCAGCGGCCTGTGGGTGATGCCCGGCGGCATCGACGCCCACTGCCACCTGGCCCAGCCGCTGGGTGACGGCGCGGTGATGGCCGATGACTTCGCCAGCGGTACCCGCTCGGCGGCGGCCGGTGGCACCACCACGGTGATTCCCTTCGCGGCCCAGTTCAAGGGACAGTCGCTGCGCGCGGCGGTGGAGGACTACCACCGCGAGAGCGACGGCAAGGCGATGATCGACTACGCCTTTCACATGATCGTCACCGACCCCAACGAGACGGTGCTGCGCGAGGAGCTGCCGGCGCTGATCGAGGAGGGTTACAGCTCGTTCAAGATCTACCTGACCTACGATGACCTGAAGCTCAACGACCGCGAGGTGCTCGAAGTGCTGGCGCTGGCCCGCCGCGAGGGCGCCATGGTCATGGTCCACGCCGAAAACGCCGACTGCATCGCCTACCTGACCGAACTGCTGGAAGCCCAGGGCCACACCGCCCCGCGTTACCACGCCGAGGCCCACTCCTCCATCGCCGAACGCGAGGCCACCCACCGTGCGATCTCGCTGGCCGAGCTGATCGACGTACCGCTGCTGATCGTCCACGTTTCCGGCCCCCAGGCGATCGAGCAGATCCGCTGGGCCCAGAGCCGTGGCCTGCGGGTCTACGGCGAGACCTGCCCCCAGTACCTGATGCTGACCGCCGATGACCTGGATCAGGACGGCTTCGAAGGTGCCAAGTGCGTGTGCAGCCCACCGCCCCGGGACCCAGCAGCCCAGCAGGCGGTGTGGGAGGCGCTGGAAAGCGGTGTTTTCCAGGTGTTCTCGTCGGACCATGCGCCCTTCCGCTACGAGGACGACAAGGGCAAGAAGCTGCATGGCGAGGAGGCGAGTTTTTCCTGCATCCCCAACGGTATTCCGGGGCTCGAGACGCGCCTGGCGATCCTGTTCTCGGAGGGCGTGGTCAAGCAGCGCATCGACGCCACCCGCTTCGTCGCGCTGACCGCCACCAACCCGGCCAAGATCTACGGGCTATACCCGCGCAAGGGCACCATCGCCGTGGGCAGCGACGCCGACCTGACCCTATGGGACCCGGAGGCCCGGGTCACGGTGCGCAACGACGATCTGCACCACGCGGTGGACTACACCCCCTACGAGGGCCTGGAGCTGACCGGGCGGGTGGTCATGGCGCTGTGCCGAGGCCAGGTCGTCGCCCGCGATGGCAAGCCCTGCGGCCAAGCCGGTGACGGCCAGTTCCTGCGCTGCGACAAGCCCACCCCGGCGAGGCCCAGAGGGCAGGCCAAGGGGTTCTAGGCTTCATACAAAAAATCGACGATCGATGGTTAGACAAGGCAAGAATCGGCTACAAACCGCCTGATGTGATGTTTGTGGCCGATTAGGAGAGATGGTGTCTAGGCAACATCCAGCAGAGAACCTGAGGACTGGCACCATGGCTGCTACGCTCAACCATGTTGTGCTCGGCGCTTGCGTCCTCAGGCGACTCCTGCGGGCCGACGGCCCCTCGTGGAGACCAGGACCCCATGGAGCTACAATGAATGTCAGACATCATCGGGAGAAGGCACTGCTGGAGGCATCTGAAAAGGTCACCACAGGGGTCATCATTGGCTCTACCATTGGCGCCCTGATCAACCCCAGGGCCCAGATGGCCACTTCCCTGGTCGCCATTGGGCTTGGCATGCTGCTGATGGCGCTGATCGCGTACCGGCTAGGCTCCCTTCGAGCCAATGAGGACGCGACAGAGGAGGGTAAGGCATGACACTCAACGAACTCCTGCTTGGCGCCGCCATCGGCCTGTCGCCTGCACTGGTCTATCTGGTCGGCATGCTGATCATGCGCCTTCAGGACCTGCGCAGGCATCCGTAACTCGACCGACACCCCTTGATTTTGGTGATATCAACCGACATCGGCCACAACCTGTGGCCAATGTAACGGTTTGACGTATTGCCAAGGTACTTTAGCCTCGATCAGTCACTGTGCGCCCCCGGCAGGCGGTTGGCCAAGCCGGATCAGGGCTCGCGCCGCAGAGGGACTACGGCTATCCCAGCGCTTCCTCGACGATGGCGCGGGCCTCGTCGCTCATGGGCAGGCCCAATGCGAGCTGGTGGGCGGCGGGGGACATCTTCTTCCAGGTCATCTGGACGATGCGGATCAGGTGGTCGTGATCGACCTGACGCGAGAAGTCGGCGAAGTAGTTCTCGAGGAACACCAGGCAAGCGCAGTCTTCCACCGCCTGGGTGCCGGGGTCGCGCCCCAGTCCCTGCTTGCGGATCATCCGCGCCACCTCGTCGGCGTCGGCGTCGCTGTAGCCGCAGGCGCGCATCACCTCCGCCGCCAGTTGGCCGGCGCGCTTGCCCTGGTCACGTCGCCAGGTCAAATAGCCGATGCGGCCCTCTTCATAGTCACTGCGCGGCACCTCCCAGCGTTTCAGGTGCTGGTTGTGCACGGCAAGCTGCACCAGCTCCGGTGCTTCGGGATCGAGACGCTCGAGCCAGGCGCTCATGCGCCCGGCGTGCCACAGCTCCTGGGGCTGTGACGCCCCGTCCACCTCCACGCGGCGAGGGTCCTCGGCATGCAGGGCGTCGAGCCTTGCCTGGGCCTGGTCGAAGGGCGTTGTCGTCATGGGATTCCTCGATGGTGTCGATGCGTTGCCATCATGGTAACGGTCTGACGGCCATCTCAGTAGTCTTGCGCCGCTCCATGGCCGCGCAGATGACGGCAGGCCAGCGCCAGCGGCAGCAGAAAGATGGCGAAGCACCACATCGCGGCGGCAACCAAGACGACAAGTACGAGGCGCGTCCATGGACGCTCAAGGGAGGTCAGCAGCGGGCGAAGCCCCTCGAGCAATACGCCCAGCACCAGATCCATGCTCGGCAACAGCATGGCATTGAGTACCCCGGCCCAGATCGCCAGGTCGCCGGGCACGCCATGGGGCACCAAGCTGACCAGCGCCAGCAGGGCCAGCACGAGAAGCGCCATCCATCGACAAATGCGGCGAGGTTCCGTCAACAGGGCGGGCAGCTGTGGGAACCGGTGGGGCAGCGTGAGCATGGGGAGCACCGAGCAGGAAGATATTCATACTCTATACTGCTCCTCCCCTACCCCCTTTGACTGACCTTTGTGTGCGCAATCACTTACAACACAATCAGCATGACCTACATCACGTTTTGCGCAGAACGCCCTCTGAACCGACGAAAAATCGTCAATCGACTAGTACCAACGGCCGATACGTGACGCCAAAACAGCGCAGGGCCGACGCTTTGGCGTCGGCCCTGCGGAGTAGAACGCACCTGATGGAAACCGGTACCTGAGTCGCACCCACCAGGCTAGAAGGTATAGACCACGCTGCCGGTCAGGCTATCGACGTGCCCGATCTCGTCGGCATCGATGCGCTCGACCTCCAGACGCCCGGTCACATCGAACAGCTGCACCCGGGCGCCCAGCCCGAATACCGGGTCGGTGCCGGAATAGTCCTTGTTCAGGCCATTGCCGCTGCGGTCGGCGTCCCAGTCCGCCATGCCGGCCTTGCCGTAGACGCCGAAGGGACCAAAGCTGAAGCCCGCGATACCCATGGCCTGCAGGCTCTCCACCTCGAGCCGTGCCGAGGTGCCGTCGACCTCACCGTCGAGCTCACCGCCGTTGAGGTAGGACAGCTCCGCCCCCAGATCGAGGAAGGGCAGCCAGCCGAAGTTGTAGCCGGCAAAGACCTTGGCCGCCGACGCCTCGTCGTCAAAGTCGTCATCGCCCTGCATCTGGCCGGCGCCGACACCGACGTACAAGCCGGTACTGCCGCCCGCCACGCAGTGGGTCGACGTCAGCAGGGCCAGCCCAAGGGCCGCCCCGACCAGCGCCATCCGCCGCAATATCCGTGACATCCTGAAAACTCCGTAGAAACGTTGTCCTGTTGTGCGAGACCAAGCACACCTGACACTTTATTTCAGTCTATCGTGGGAAGACATTCTTTGCAGTACCGATTGTAGGAAAGTTCCACGCCTGCCTCGAACGCTCTGGCGGCTACCTCAAGTGGATGGCCCGAGGGAGGGAAGTCGTGGAACCCCAGCTATTGTTATGTTATAACTTTCAACCATTTTGCTCGACCGATTCGCCCCGGAGCTATCCTGCATGACCCATCGTCACCGCCCCGAAGGGCCTTGCCACTTCTCGCTGATGTCCCTGTCCATGCGGCGCCGACTGATGCTGGTGCTGATTCCCCTGCTGCCAATGTGGCTGGCGGTGTCCTGGTCCGCCGGATGGTGGCACTGATGTCACGCCTCGTCTTGCATGATCTGCAGTTGGCACGCGGCGGGCGCACCGTGCTCGAACATCTCGAGGGGCGCTTTCAGGATGGCGCCATCACCGCGCTCATCGGCGCCAACGGCGCCGGCAAGAGCACCCTGATCCAGGCCATCATGGGCAACTTGACGCCGGTCGCGGGCCGCGTCGAATGCGCCGTTCCGGCGGCGCGCCGCGCCTGGCTGCCGCAGCAGCTGGCGCTGGACCTGAGCTTCCCGATGAGCGTCGAGGAACTGATCATGACCGGCACCTGGCCGAGCCACGGTGCCTTCAAGGGTTACTGCGCCGCTCACTATCGCCGTGGGCGCGAGATCATGGAACGTCTGGGCATCTCGCGGCTGGCCCACCGCCCGCTGGGCGAGCTGTCCGGAGGCCAGCGCCAGCGAGCCCTGATCGGTCGGACGCTGATGCAGGAAGCCGAACTGCTGCTGCTCGATGAACCCTTTGCCAACGTCGACGTCGATACCGTCGAGATGCTGATGGACGTGCTGCGCGAGATGGCCGAACAGGGGGCGACCCTGATCATCGTGCTGCACGACATGGAGCAACTGGCACGCCTGGCCGATGACGTCCTGATCCTGTCCCAGGGCCACGGCCGCTGGGCCACGCCGGATGCGCTGGTGGAGCGTCACACCGGTCAATTGACCCGCCCACCTCGACTGCCGCTGACCTTTCCTGGATCTGTCTGAATGCTCGACTCGCTGCTTTCCACCCTGTACCTGTGGCTGATCGCCCCTTTCGACTATGCCTTCATGAGCCGTGCACTGCTGGCCAGCCTGGCGCTGTCGCTGGCGGCGCCGCCGCTAGGGGTCTTCCTGATGCTGCGCGGCATGAGCCTGATCGGCGACGCCATGTCCCACGCCATCCTGCCCGGCGTTGCGCTGGGTTTTCTGATGGCCGGTTTCTCGCTGCCCATCATGAGCCTTGGCGGCATGCTGTCAGGGCTATTGATCGCGCTGTTGGCCGGCAGCGTGTCCCAGCTCACCGGCCACCGGGAAGACTCGGCCATGGCGAGCTTCTTCCTGATCTCGCTGGCGGCCGGAGTCATGCTGGTCGCCCTGGGCGGCAGCAGTGTCGATCTGACCCATGTGCTGTTCGGCTCCATCCTGGCGGTGGACACCACCGCCCTGGTGCTGATCACCGGCATCAGTAGCCTGATCGTCATCACCCTGGCGGTGATCTTCCGCGCCCTGGTGGTGGAATGCCTCGACCCGCTGTTTCTGCGCAGCCAAGGAACCAGAAGCGGTCTGGTCCACGGTGTCTTCCTGGGGCTCGTCGTGCTCAACCTTACCGCCGGGTTTCAGACCCTAGGCACGCTGATGGCGGTCGGTCTGATGATGCTGCCGGCCACCACCGCTCGCTTCTGGAGCACGCGCCTCGAGGGCCTGATAGTGCTGTCGGTGGTGATCGCGCTGGGCGCCAGCCTCGGTGGCCTGCTGATTTCCTACCACCTGAGCCTGCCCTCTGGACCGGCCATCATCCTGCTGGCCGGTGTGGCCTATCTGCTGTCGGCGCTGTTTGGCCGCCAGCACAGTCTTTCTGCTCGCCTTCGTCGTCGCGCCACACCGCTGCGCGCCGACGACCACGCCTGACGCGCCCCGCCGTCCCCTGACCAACCGGAGATCAACGTCCATGCCACTGTCACTGCCTCATGCCTTCGTCAAACGCCACGCCTGGATTGCCCTGACGGGACTCGCCCTTGGCCCCCAGGCCGTGGCAGACGAGCCCACCCAGGTGGTCGCCAGCTTCAGTGTATTGGCCGACATGGTACGCAACGTCGGCGGCGACAGGGTCGAGGTCACCTCACTGGTCGGCCCCGACAGCGACCCCCACGTCTACTCCCCTCGCCCGACCGACGCCAGGGCCCTGGCCGAGGCAGACCTGGTGGTGCTCAATGGCCTGCAGTTCGAGGGCTGGATGACGCGCCTGCTCGACGCCAGCGGCTATCAGGGCAAGACCGTTGTCGCCACGGACGGAGTGCCGCTGCTGGCCTATGGCGGCCAATCGCTGCATCGCCAGAAAGAGGAAGGGGCCGAACACGACCATAAAGAGCACGATCATGAAGAGCACGATGGCCACGATCATGACAGCCATGAAGAGCACGACAGCCATGAAGAGCACGGCGGCCATGAAGAGCACGGCGGCCACGGTGATCACGACAGCCATGAAGACCATGAAGATCACGACGGCCACGATGATCACGACAGCCACGACCATGGCGAGTACGACCCCCATGCCTGGCTCGACCTGTCGGCAGGACTGATCTACGTCGCCAATATCCGCGACGGACTGATCGCCGTCGACCCTGACAACAGCGAGCACTACGCGTCCAGGGCCGACAGCTACATGGAGGATATCCAGGCGGCCCACGACCAGGTGCTCGCGCTGCTCGACGACCTGCCGGAACACGCCCAGGTCATCGTCGGCCATGACGCCTTCGGCCACTTCTCTCGGGCCTACGGCATCGACTTCCTGTCGCCGGTCGGTCTGTCCACCGAAGCGGAACCGTCAGCGGCGGATATCGCGCGCATGGTGGACGTCATCCGTGAACGCCAGATTCCGGCGCTGTTTGTCGAGAACATGTCCAGCCCGGCGCTGATGGAACAACTGTCCGAGGAAACCGGCGTGCCCATCGCCGGCTCACTCTACAACGGCGCCCTGTCCGAAGAAGGGATGACGTCTCACTACCTGGGAATGATCCTGCACAATGCCGAGGTGCTGCATCAGGGGTTGGTCGATGCCGAGGGTCATGACCATGACGATAGCCATGACCACCACGACGGCCACGACCACGACCACGACCACTGATCCTGTCATCACGACCCGCTCGCTCGACAGTTCGAGTGGACGCCACACGCCGTCCTGTCGACCTGCAGAAAACAAAGGACCGCCCTGGGGCGGTCCTTTCGTCTTTCGCTCCAAACGGCGGTCTTCAGTCGACGCTTGAGGCAACCGACATCAGGCTTCGGGGATCTCCAGTGCATCGCGCACCACGGGCCAGGCCTCCTCGCCGTCGCGCGTGGTGACCCCCTCGAGGAAGCTCTTGGTCTCCTCGGGGTGTTCACGCAGCCAATCGACGGCGACCGCCTCCGGCTCGCGCTCTTCGTAGCTGAAGCCACGGATCATGGCGCTCTGGTCATCGGCGGTAAACACCAGCTGATCGAGCAGACGGGTGGCATTGGGGTGGCTCTCGGCGAACTCGCTACGCACCAGGGTGCGCACGTCGCTGCGGCCGCCTTCCGGGCCCCACATGTCCTCGGGGTCATCCAGATAACGCACGTCGAACTCGATGTTCATCCAGTGCGGGGTCCAGGCGGCGAACACGATCCACTCTTCACGATCGATCGCCGCGTCCACGGCGCTGAGCATGCCTGGCGTTGACGTCTCGGACAGGTCCCAGTCGCCCAGACCGTAGGTGTCCTCATCCACCGCGCTGTTGAGCGAGTCGCTCATGCCGGAGCCCACCTCGATGGAATAGATGGTGCGGTCCAGCTTGTCGGCAAACTCTTCCTTGTCCAGATCCTCCGCCGTTTTCACGCCAGCTTCGTAGACGTAGGTGGGTACGGCAAAGCCGAGGCGCGCACCGTCGACGTTGTTGCCAAGGTCCTCGAGCTTGGACTCGCCATCCTCGAAGCTGGCGTCGTACATGCCCTGCTGGGCCGGCAGCCAGGCCGCCAGAAAGGCGTCGAGCTCTCCCTGGCGCAAGGCCTGATAGGTGATGGTGGAACCCAGCTCTTCCTGGACCGGCTCATAGCCCAGGGTCTCGAGCAGGGTGGATGCCAGGGCCGTCTTGACCGTTACACCGGGCCAGGCGGGCACGGAAAAACGAACCTGGGCATCTTCCTGGTCCTGAGCATGGGCGCCGAAGGAAGCCGCGAGCGCAATCGAGGCCGCCAGGGCCAAGGGCATGGAATGGTGTCGCATGGTTCACCTGTCGATAGCTGTAGAAGCCATCAACCATACCGGCTCGGCACACCGCCTCAAGAACGCGCCTTCAACGACTGGGTCACGGCACCGCACTTACCTGTTTGCCAGAAGTCCTTTGCTGGACCAGTCTTAAGAGGCCCGTTTCGCCGGAGGAAACACCAAGATGGCTGACATCGACTACACCCTGGAGCGCCAGATTACCCTCAAGGCACTCGCCAAGGCCTTGTCCCGCGGGTTTTCGCCCATCGTCGAGGTGGAGTCGATGGATGGCATCTACACGGTGCGCTTTCATCACGCCAACGGCACCACAGAGCTTGCCGACGACAAGGGGCGAACCCGCACCTTTCTCGGCACCGGCGAGATCCGCGAGTTACTCGGCGGCGTCGGCCTGACCCATGGCGTCCTGACCTGGACCGACCAGTGCGGTGACGAGATGATCGGCGTGGAGGGCAAGGCCATGACCCCCGACGAGATGCTGGCCAACGGCACACGCATCTCCTTTCGTTAGGGGGCACGTATCTCCTGTCGTCAGGGGGCATCGGCCTGTCGGTCGCGTCCGCCCCTGGTCGCCTTGTCGTTGTCGCTACGCCTGCGGCGCCAGCGACACATTACGCCTCGGCCCCCTTGGCCTGCCTGGTAGGGCAGAGTACCGTAGAGGGCGCCTCGTCTGTGCAGGGAAAGCCGCAATGACCACTTCGATGCCGTGGTACACCAGGTCCTCTTGGACAGCCCTGATGGCACTGCTGCTGGTACTTCTGGGGGGCTGTGCCTCGGCCCCGCTGAGCACCGATGACGGCGGCCAGGGACTGTCCATGGAACGTGCCCTGATCCTGTCCGAGGCGCGCAGCGCCGTCGGCACCCCCTACCGGTTCGGCGGTAACGATCCGCGCGGGCTGGACTGTTCCGGCCTGGCCCAGATGACGTATTCCCGGGCGGGTATCCCCTTGCCGCGCTCATCCCGGGAGCAATACCGGCGCCTGCCGCCCATC
This sequence comes from Halomonas sp. EF61, assembly GCF_040147045.1. Lineage (NCBI taxonomy): Bacteria > Pseudomonadati > Pseudomonadota > Gammaproteobacteria > Oceanospirillales > Halomonadaceae > Halomonas > Halomonas sp. EF61. The sequence goes on from NZ_JAMSHM010000001.1 coordinate 872,333, forward strand.
GACGAGGCACGGCCGGGTGACCTTCTGTTCTTCGCTACCGGCAAGGGTCCCGGGGTCAGCCATGTCGGCATCTACGCCGGCGACGATGTGATGATCCACGCGCCCGGACGCGGGCGAACGGTCACCACCACCTCGCTGTCCATAGACTATTGGCAGGATCGCTTCGTCGGGGCGGCCGCGCCGGCGCCCTGACGCACGCTGCCACGAGGCCGCCCCCGGTCTCACCGATCGACCCGACGGGTCCGTCCGGGCCCGTCGCCATCAACCGCCAAGGAGACGACCATGACGCTACGACTGGGTGATACCGCACCGGACTTCACACAGGAAAGCACCGCCGGCACCATTCACTTTCATGAGTGGGCCGGTGACAGCTGGGTCATCCTGTTCTCTCACCCCAAGGACTTCACCCCGGTGTGCACCACCGAACTCGGGGAAGTGTCGCGCCTCAAGGGTGAATTCGACAAACGCAACGCCAAGGCCATCGGCCTGTCGGTGGATCCCATCGAGGATCACCACGCCTGGGCCGGCGATATCGAGGACACCCAGGGCCACGGGCTCAACTTCCCGCTGCTCGCCGACGCCGATCGCAAGGTCAGTGACCTCTACGACATGATCCACCCCAACGCCAACGACACCCTGACGGTGCGAAGCGTATTCATCATCGATCCGGCCAAGAAGGTGCGCCTGACGCTGACCTACCCGGCCAGCACCGGACGCAACTTCGACGAGATCCTGAGGGTGCTGGACAGCCTGCAGCTGACCGACGGCTACAAGGTGGCGACCCCGGTGAACTGGAACCATGGCGACCGTTGCATCATCGTGCCCGCCGTCTCCAACGACGAGGCCAAGACCCTGTTCCCAGAGGGCTGGGACGAACAGCGTCCGTATCTGCGTTTTGTCAAACAGCCCGGCAAGAAGTAAGGACGGAGCAGGCAAGACGTAAGGACAGAAGTGTCCGAGGGAGGGACGAGCAGCGCCCCCTCTCTATCTACCGCTACGTCAGACAGCCTGTCCCCTCAGCGATGGCCGCCCCCGGGCGGCCATCGTCGTGTCGGCGTCTTCCTGCGCCTAATAAGCATATAACGGATTGATCGCACGCCTGCGTGTCGCCCTCGTCCCCCGATCGTTATCATGCTGATCATTAACTTCATTGCTCCGGGAGGGCTCCATGCCCCAGCTCCTTTACCGCTGGCTGACCGCCGCCGCCCTGCTTCTGCCTGGTACCGCCATCGCCGCCGACGAAGGTCCGCTAGAGGTTGGTTATATGCCGATCCTGCCGGTGGCTCAGCTATTCTTGATGGAGGGCGAAGGCTGGACCGAAGAGGCCGGTCTGGAACTTGAGCTGACACGCTTTTCCAGCGGGCCGGCGATGGTCCAGGCGCTGGCCTCGGGTGATCTCGACGTCATGTACTTCGGTATCGGCCCGGCCATGGTGGCTCGCGCCAACGGTGTACCGATCAAGGTACTGGCGGCCGCCATCCAGGAGCAGATCGGCCTGGTCGCCCGCGGCGAACTGGCCAGCCTGATGGCCGACGCCGACCCGGCCCAGGCCATCGCCGACTTTACCGAGCGCGAAGGCCGTCGGCCCAAGATCGCCACCTTCCCCAAGGGCTCGGTACCCGACACGGTATTGCGCTACTGGCTGGACGAACGCCTGGGCATCGGCAGTGACGCCGTCGAGATCGTCGCCATGGGCGCCGATCGTGTCCAGCAGGCGCTGCTGGCCGGTGCAGTGGACGCCGCCTCGACCCTGGAGCCGATACTCTCCACCGTGACCGAACGCCTCGACGACGCCCAGATCGTGGCCCACGCCTCGGACATGTTGCCGGGTCAACCCGGCGCGGTGCTGGCAGCACGCGAAAGCCTGCTCGAACAGCGCCCCGATGCCGTCAGCACCTTGCTCGAACTTCACCTGCGAGCGACCCACGCCCTGGTCGATACGCCACAGCAGGTCGCCCCCTCGGTGCGCGAGTTCGTCGGCAAGCGTCTGGTGCCGCTGGAAACCGTAGAGGCTGCACTGTCCTCGCCCTTCGCCAACTACGGCGCCGATCCCCACGCGATCGTCGAGGGCACCCGCACCATGCATGACTTCCAGCTGGCCAACGGCACCCTCAAGCAGGGCCTCGACATCGACACTCTGTTCGACACCCGCTGGTACGACGACCTGACCGCAAGCGCTGACGCAGACGCCGAAGAAGGCGACACGAGCCCATGAAGTCGGTATCTCGTAGCCGGCGCACCGGCCTCGGTGCGCTGGGGCTCGTCGCCTTTGTGGCACTCTGGGAGATCTCACTGCGCCTGGGGCTGCTGCCCGGCAATCTGGTTCCGCTGCCCTCTGCGATCCCGACGGTCTTCTGGGGCGAGGTGGTCGACGGCATCTGGTGGGAAGTCGTCAGCTCGAGCCTGTCTCACTACAGCGTAGGGGTGGCTATCGGCTCGCTGGCAGGCATCGCCATGGGCGTAGCGGCGGCCCTGCTGCCGGTGTTCGACGCCCTGCACGCCTGGCTGGCGCGCCTGCTGCGCCCGATCCCGCCACTGGCCTGGATCCCTTTCGCCATCATCTGGTTCGGGATCACGCCATCGGCGGCGGCCTTCATCATCAGTATCGGGGTGTTCTGGATCAACTACTTCGCCAGCTACAGCGCGGTGCGTGCGGTGGACCCCGGCTATGACGAGGTAGCCAGGGCCTTCGGCCAGGGTTCGCTGCTGGCCCGCCTGACCAAGGTCAGCCTGCCCGCGGCGGCCCCCGGCATCCTCGGTGGCCTGCGCGCCGGCCTCGGCCAGGGCTGGATGACCGTGGTCGCGGCCGAACTGTTCGGCATTCCCGGCATCGGCCAGCGCATGATGGAGGCCTCGGGCCTGCTGGCCACCGATATCGTGGTGGTCTACATGCTGACCATTGCGGCGCTCTACGCCCTGTTCGACCTGGGCTTCCTGCATCTGCAAAAAAGGCTGCTGATATGGACACCCTGACAGCCGAACGCAACGCCGACGCCTGCGTGCTCAAGGCCCATGACTTGGCCTTGGGCTTCGGCGGCCAGCGTGTGCTCGAACATGTCGACCTGCGCCTGGCTCCACGGGAGTTCATCGCCATCGTCGGTGCCTCCGGGGTCGGCAAGTCGACCCTGCTGCGGGCACTCTGCGGCCTGCTGCCAGCGGTGGCAGGCGAGCGCTGGCTGGACGAGAGCCCACGTGATGGAGCGCGGCCCTGGTCGATGGTCTTCCAGGCGCCGCGGCTGTTTCCCTGGCGACGCATCCGCGCCAATGTGGCGCTCGGGCTCGAGGGACTGGGGCTGTCCCGGGAGGAGCGCCAGCGCCGCGCCCTTGCGCCGCTGGAGCTGGTCGGCCTGGGTGACATGGCCGAGCGCTTTCCTTCCACCCTGTCCGGCGGCCAGCAACAGCGTGTCGGCATTGCCCGGGCGCTGGCAGTAAAGCCCCGGGTGCTGTTCATGGACGAGCCCTTCTCGGCGCTGGATGCGATCACTCGCCGTCGCCTGCAGAACGAGTTGATCGACCTGCGCCAGCGCACCGAGGCCGCCATCGTCTTCGTTACCCACGACATCGAAGAGGCGGTGCTGCTGGCCGACCGGGTGATGGTGCTCGGTGGACACCAGGGCGGGGCCCCGGCGCGGGTCATCGACACCCTCGAGATCACGCTGCCCACCGACAATCGCCGTGAGCATGCCGACTTCGGCGCCCAGGTCCATCATCTGGAAACATTGATCGGCGCCGCCCCGGAGGCGTCATGAGCGATACCGGCCTGCCCCCCCGTGAAGCGGGCGATTCACGCTTGAAGGTGATGCTTCACGCTCCCTGCGCCGAGAGTCTTGCCCGCGCCAGGCGCAATGCCCGCAACCTCAAGGCCGCCAGCCCCGAGGCCGAGGTGCTGATCATCACCAACGCCGGCGGTGTGGCCGCCGCCGTCGCCACCCCGGACGACACCGACGCATGGTTAAGACTGTGTCGCAACAGTCTCGACGCCCAGGGCATCGTCGACACCCGGGGACTGGCCATCGTCGAGGCAGCGGTACTCACCCTGGCCGAGGGCCAGCGCCAGGGCTGGGCCTATATCCGCGCCTGACGCACGCGTTTGATCCACGTCCAGACAGACCGCCTTGGCAGGAGGCCATTGCGGTCGCCCTTGCTGGTCACCCTTGCAGGTCGCCCTTGAAGGCGAGAACGGAGCCAGGCGCGACGCGCCCTCTGCCCCCCAAGATTCCCGTGCTCTGCCAATGGCGTTCGACCAATGTCGCAGCTCGCCGACTGAACATTTTGCAGATTCGCGCATCAGACTTTGTCACAAATCTTTCAATAAAGCTTAAGCGCGCGTTAAGGCAAAGCCGCTACGCTGCAGCCCTAGCGATGGTGTCAGTAGTTGTCTTCTGGCCCGCCCCCTGCACCGACAAGGAATTCCGAACATGCCCTTCCTACAGCAGGTCTCCCGTACTCGCCCCCGCTTCGCCACCAAGGGGCTTCTTCGTATCTCTCTGGCCCTGGTCGGCGGCCTCGCCCTGATGGCCTTCTGGTCGTCCATCAGCCTGCCCCTCGGCAGCCTCAGCCTGATTCTCGGTGGCCTCGCCCTGTGGCCTCGAGCCGCAAGCTCGGAGCGTCGAGACGACGCCACAGACAGCGGCAACGGCGTACCGATTCGCGAGCTCGCCCTCGCCGCCCTGGGGGTATTGATCGCGCTGCAACTGCTGGGCTGACGCCCGGCGAGCTGTCGCGGTTCACCGTCTCCCGGCTCAAGGGGGATATCTCAGACCATCGCCGCTTTACAGCGGCGCGCAGTGACCGGATCATGACTCCCTGCAAGGCGACCCTCGCCGCCTTCGTCCAACGCCAGGGAGGCCTGTCATGACGACGACACTCACCGGCGCCGACATCGGCGCACGGCTGACCCGGCTGCGCCAGGCGGCGCCGCTGGTCCATAGCCTGACCAACTACGTGGCCATGAACAGCGCCGCCAATGTGCTGCTGGCCGTGGGCGCTTCACCGGCCATGGTCCATGCGCGTGAGGAAGCGGCCGAGTTCGCGGCATTGGCCGACGCTGTGCTGATCAATATCGGTACGCTCTCGCCTCACTGGGTCGAGGCCATGGTCGAGGCTGCCACCAGTGCCGGCGAGCACCAGACCCCCTGGGTGCTCGACCCCGTCGCCGTTGGCGCCACCGCCTATCGGCGAGAGTCTGCCGCCAGGCTGCTGGACTTGAGGCCCAGCGTCATTCGCGGCAACGCCTCGGAGATCATCGCCCTGGCCGAGGACAGTCTTGGCGGGCGCGGCGTCGACTCCACTGCCGCCAGCGACGACGCCGTGCAGGCGGCCGTCGCCCTGGCCCGGCGCCAGGAGGCGGTGGTAGCGGTAACCGGTGAGGTCGATCTGGTCACCGACGGCCGGCGGCTGGTGCGCGTGCCCGGTGGACACCCGCTGATGCCCCGCGTGACGGCGCTGGGCTGCGCCCTGTCCGGTGTGGTCGCGGCCTTTCTCGCCGCCGATCAGGATCCGCTGGTCGCCACCTGCGCAGCCCTGGCCTGCTATGGCGAAGCCGGCAGTCGCGCCGGCCGCACCGCCCAGGGCCCTGGCAGCTTCGCCGTCGCCTTTGTCGACGCCTTGCATCAGCTCAATCCCGAGACGCTGTTACGGCGGGAAGCTCTCGCCATCGAGTCTCTCGACTGACCCGACCGCCCTACCCGATTCATGTACCAGGAGCCCCTCGTGACCCACTCTCCTCGACGCCTTGATGCGCGCCCGTTCGACCCCCGCAGCCTTCGCCTCTATCTGGTCACTGACCCCGGGCTGTGCGCATCCATGGGGATTGAAGCGACGGTGGAGGCGGCGGTACGCGGCGGAGTCAGCCTGGTGCAGCTACGTGACAAGACCGCCAGCGATGACGAACTGGTGCAACTGGCGCGCCGACTGAAACCGGCGCTGGCCGAACACGGGGTTGCTCTGGTCATCAATGACCGTGTCCAGGTCGCGCTAAAGGCACAGGTCGACGGTGTGCATCTGGGGCAGGACGACGGCGATGTGGGCGAAGCCCGCCGCCTGCTTGGCGAGGCGGCGATCATCGGCCTGTCGGTGCAGCACCCCGACCAGCTGTCACGCTTGGATGTCCAGGCACTGGACTACCTGGGACTCGGGCCGGTATTCGCCACGCCGACCAAGAGCGACCACGCCACGCCGCTGGGCTTCGATGGTCTCGCCTCGTTGGTGGCGGCGAGCCCGCTGCCCAGCGTGGCCATCGGCGGGCTCAAGCGCGAGCACGCCTCGGCGGTGCGTCAAAGCGGCGCCGATGGCATGGCCGTGGTCTCCGCCATCTGCGGCCAGGCGGACCCGGCGTGCGCCGCGAGGGACCTGCTGACGGCCTGGGAAGGCTGAAACTGCCTGGGAGCCCGGCCAGGCAGCCCACCGCCGAACGCGACCCTCAGACGCGAGGCCTGACCCTTCGACGCCCATGGACCATTGCGGCGATCAGGTTGTCGCCCAGTCGTCGCCCCTCCAGGATGGCACCGCCCACGTGCAACGGCACCAGACACAGTACCGCCGTGGCGAGGCCCTCGTGCAGCTCCTCCATCCAGTGCACATCGTGGAAACGCTCGGTGTGCACCATCAAGATGCCGGTGGTACCGAGCCCCACCAGCAAGGCCAGCATCAGCAACATCATCACCGCCCCCAGCGGGGTATGGGTGATGCGCTGAGGGGAGCTGTTTTCCTTTGTTTCCTGTGCTGCGGCCTGTCTCTTGAGCGCCGCTCCAAGCCGGGTCGGTGTCGGCCAGAAGCTCGACCAGCGCACCGACCAGGGCCCCACCAGCCCCCAGACGACACGCAGCCCTATCAGCCCCATCAAGGTGTAGCCGATATAACGATGAGGGCCAATTTCGGCGTAATTGAGGGCAAACCCCAGCACCAGCGCCCAGTGAAAGACGCGGACCAACGGGTCCCACACCTTGATCTGCCGGCTTTTTGAATGTGACGGAATCGATGCCATCGTCCTGCTCCCTGAAGGTGATACGCCTTGTCGCGTAACAGGCAGCCTGACGGCAGCAACTTAAGGCAAGCTTAGGCCTGTCCGAAAAGTCGACGAGCGAAGGTTAGACAAGGCAAAAATCGGTGAGAAAGCGCAGTTTACGGGGTGTAAATGAGCATTTTGACCGGGCTGGCGCACCAGCCGATTTTTAACGCCGTATTACCGAGCGCAGGCACTTTTCAGACAAGCCCTAGGACGGCAAGCGCCTCCCCCAAGGCGACGTGATGTCGGTCAACCTCCTGGCCCTCCCATCCGATCCAGCGCCCAGCTCAGGCCGAAGGGCGCCGCTTGAGGCTGGTGCGCCCCTCCTGGTAGGCGATCGCCAGGCCGCTGGCGATGATCAGGGTGCCGCCGATCAGCACTCCGAGATCCGGCACCTCGTCCCAGATCATCCAGCCAAGCAGGACCGCCCACAGCATGGCGGTATAGTCGAAGGGGGCGGCGATAGCGGCCGGGGCGTGACGAAAGGCCAGGGTAATAAAGGCGGTAGCGCCGACCCCGAGCACCCCGGACATGAGAAAGGCCGGCCAATGCTCCAGCGCCGGCGCCTGCCATACCAGCGGCAGGGCGACCCCGGTCACCACAAAGGGCACCAGGGTCATGTAGAACACCATCGCCCACAGGTGCTCGCGGGCGCCGTAGCGCCGAGCGGTGATCATCATCAAGGCATAGAACACCGCCGCCCCGAGCATCGACAGGGCACCCAGCGAGATGCCTTCACTGCCTGGACGCACGATCACCAATACACCGGCAAAGCCCACCAGCGACGCCAGCACCACCGGCACGCTCACCCGCTCGCCCAGCAGCGGGACCGACAGCAGGCTGACAAACAGCGGCGCGGCAAAGGCGATGGCGGTGCCCTCGGCCAGCGGCATCATCGTCAACCCCAGCACGAAGCAACCCATGGTGCCGGTATAGATGAGACCACGGATCAGATGCACCCCAGGACGTCGGGTCGACAGGGTGCGCAGGCCGCCCCCCTGGTGCGCCAGCAGCATGATCAACGGCAACGACACCAGGGTGCGAAAGAAGATGATCTGCAACGGCGAATGCACCTCGCCGAGCCACTTGGAAATGGCGTCACCGAGCGCCAGGCACAGCACGCCAAGACACATGAACCCGATACCCTTGAACGATGACCCCATGCTCTCCTCCCTGTCCGCAGCCGCTGATGGCAAGTGGCTCACGACCACCACTTACCTGACCCAAAAACGAACCCCGCCGGCACGGGGCCGACGGGGGTAACAGGGACAACGTTAGGGGGCGAACGCTTCGCTGGCAAGAACAGACGCACCAGAACTGTGCACTGGTGTATGCCATGCAGCAAAAGGCCCGCCGGAGGCGGGCCTTGTCGAAGAACGACGTGAAGGTGGCGCGAACTGACGCTTAGAGGCTGGCCTGGACGACCATGCAGTCCATGCCCTGCTGCAGCAGTCGCCGACAGGCCGAACGGGCCTGGCCTTCCTGCAGGTCCACCACGCGGGCCCGGTAGATGTTGGCATTGTCGGCTCGCGCCACCGCTACCCGGGCGTGGGCCATCTCGCCCGCCAGACGATCGGCCGCCTGGCTGGCCTGGCTGCGCGCGCTGTCCATGTCGCTGAACGCCCCCACCTGGACCCCCCAGTCGCCGGTCTGCGCGATGGTGCTGTTCGCATTCGCGCTGGAGGTATTGACGCTGCCAGCGCTGGACGGCGCGCTCGACACGGAACTCGACACAGGGCGGGGCTCAGGCCTCGCCGCTGCCGCGTCGGGCACCGAGGCCGCCACCGGAATCGATGCCAGGGCGGGTGCCGAGGCACTCGGCTGGTCGATCAGGTTGCGCAGCGGGTCGGGACCGGACGAAGAACGACGCGAATCGGAGATGATCGGGGCGGCGGACTCGAAGCGCACCGGCGCTGTCGCCGACTGGCGGCTGGCCAGTGTCGGCGTGGCCGGACGAACCACGGTCTCGACCCGTGACGGCCGCACCGCAGTCGATGGCACCTGAGCGACACGGCTCGGCGTCGGCGCAGAGATCAACCCACGCTGGCGGGGCGCCATCAGTTCGCCACCGGAGACGTCGGTATTGGCAAGGAAACCACGACCGTCGACCAGCGAAGCCCGCAGGAAGCCGCGGTCGAGCAGGCTCATCATCTGCTCATCACGGGAAGCGGCGGTGTAGCCGCCCATGACCACCGCCACCATGCGCCGCCCATTGCGCGTGGCCGAGGTCGCCACATTGAAACCGGAGGCGCGAATGAAGCCGGTCTTGAGACCATCGGTACCCGGGTACTTGGTCAGCAGACGGTTGTGACCGGTATGGCGAGTGCCACGCCAGGTAAACTCGGTAAGAGAGAAGTAGGGGTAATACTGGGGGAAGTCCAGCATCAGACGACGCGCCAGGATGACCATGTCCCGCGCCGTGGTGACCTGGCCGGAGTTGGGCAGGCCCGAGGCGTTGCGGAAGGTGGTGTTGTTCATGCCCAGGCTGCGCGCCTTGCGGGTCATCATGTCGGCGAAGTGTGATTCAGTTCCGCCCAGGGACTCGGCCACCACCACCGCCACGTCATTGGCGGAGCGCACGACCAACGCCTGGATGGCCTTCTCCACCGGGATGCTGTCACCGGGCTTGAGCCACAGCTTGGTCGCCGGCATCGAGGCCGCATGGGAAGAGACCGGCAACGGCTGGCCCAGACTCATGGTACGACCGTCCAGAGCCTCGAACAGCATATAAAGGGTCATCATCTTGGTCAGTGAGGCCGGATAGCGGCGCTCATCGGCGTTTTCCGCGTACAGGATCTCATGACTCTCGGCGTCCACCACGATGCCTGCGTAGCGCGGATTGCCTGCCTGGGCGGACTGCACCACCATCAGACAGGTCACCACCAGCGCGACCAGCATCGTCAGCGAACGCCACCCGGAATTCCTTGTGGTCACCATTTATCCAAACCCCTGCGATTTCCAGACTGCACTGACGGCATTATGACCCACTTGACCGGCCTGTACAGGCCAAATTGGCGAGCGTTCACCATCATTCTCGGCATTATATAGACCATTTCGGGCGAACCAGCCGTTCATGCAGGCGCCTTTGTCGTCGTCCACTTGGGCAAAAGCCGGGGCGGGCCTACTCCTGCGCGCTTGCGTCAGGTCAAACTCCCGCACGGGCCAGCAGCGCCTCGGTATCAACGCTATCACGCTGGGCCGGCGTCAAGAAGCGTTCGGCGTAGTCGCTGTAGATCCGCTGCTCCAGCATCAGCCGGAAGATCTCGGGGTCCAGATGGCCCTCCCGCACCATGTCGGCCAGCGTCGCCAGTGCCCGGGAAAGGGTCATGGCCGACTTGTAGGGGCGGTCCGCGGCGGTCAAGGCCTCGAACACGTCCGCCATCACCATGACCCGCTCCTCGAGGCTGGCGTCCTTCATCGCCAGTCTGCGTGGATAACCGGTACCGTCCATACGCTCGTGATGATTGCCGGCGATGGCCGGGACCCGACGCAGGTGCGCGGGCCAGGGCAGCGCCTCGAGCATCATGATGGTCTGGACCACGTGCTCCTGGATGCGGAATCGCTCGACCTCGTTGAGGGTGCCGCGGGACACCCTGAGATTGAAAAGCTCGCCCTGATGGCCGGCCAATTCACTGGGCCGCATGTCGAAACGCCAGACATTGTCGGGGTCGTCCGGCGCCACCGCCGGGCGAGAGCGGTGCCAGGGGATCTCGTGGCGTGGCAGGTCGGCCAGCAGGCGCTCCTCCGCGGGCAGCCTGCGCAGAGGTTCGCGGGACATGCGTTTGAGCTCATCTCGCGATACCCCAAGCCGATCATCGAAGTGCCGCCACCAGCGCCACTCGGCGATGACGTTCAGGCGCTCCAGCAGCTCATCGCTGATGGCCTCGCCCCCCCGATTGGCCTCGGCCACGCATTCAAAGGCTGCGATCAGCTCCTGCTGTCGCGCATGGCGCCGTCGCTCCAGCGTCACCGGATCGCCACCGTGGGCGCGCCCCTGCCAGTAGGCCACGTCGGCATCGCGCCACAGCACCTCGAAGCGGGTGCGAATCTCATGGATACGGTCGTAGCGGGCCTCGAGCTTGGTGGCCTTTTCCATTACCTCGTCGGGGATCGCCAGCTTGCCGCAGTCATGCAGCCAGGCCGCCAGATGGAAGGCGCTGCGGCGGGTCGCGTCGAAGTGAGTCTCGGCGTATATCCCGTGCTCGCTGCGATCGATGCCCTCGACGATCATCTCCGCCAGTACCGGCACTCGTGAGCAGTGGCTTCCGGTATGCGGCGACTTGGCGTCGATGGCATGGGCCACCAGCTGGACGATGCCCTCCAGTAGACGCGCCTCACCACGCAGCAGTCGCCTCAGGTCGATGGCCACCGCAGCCGCCGCCGACACTTCGGCGACGAAGGCACGCCAGTGAGCGTCATCATCGTCCAGCGAGCGCCGCGCCAACGCCAGTAGACCCAGCGTCGCTCCCTCCCGGTTACGCAGCGGCTGCAACAGATAGCCGGCCGCCTCAAAGCGCTCGATCAGCGCTTCGAGCTCGGCCTCGGAGCCTTCCTGCAGTCGCAGCTCCCGACTCCGGGGGTCCGCATCGGGATCCCTCGCCTCCCCCTCCCTGGCGATCCGAGCGAAGCGTCCCTCGTCCTGTTCATCGGCCAGATAGATGGCGCCGGCGCGACTGCCGGTGCCGCGCAGCAGATCCTCGAGGATGCTGGTCAGCATGCGATCCAGGCGTGGCTCGCTGTTGAGCACCCGGGTGATGCGTCCAAAGCCCTCGATACCACGCGCCAGCCGGCGCAGTGCCACGCTGAGCCCGCGCACCTCGGTCACCCGAGAGCCGACACCGTCGCAGGCGGAAAAATCGTAGCGCCCGAGCGCCTCGACCTGTCCGGACAACTCCCGCAGCGGACGCCCCAGTCGTCGTCCCAGCAGCACCCCCAGCGGCAACAAGGCCAGCGTCACGATCCCCGCCAACAACGAACTCTCCAGCATCATCTGGCGCACATCGGAGGTCAGCTCGTCTTCCGGGACGGCTGCAATCAGCCGCGTGGCCTCGCCCCCCAGGGTGACAAAGGGCAGCACCAGCCCCCACCACTGGCGACCGTCATGGGACAACCGCCGCGGTGGCTGGTCGACGTTCGTGGTCAACAATTGCGCCAGCACCGGCATGGCCAGATCCTCGAAAGAGGACAATTGGCGGGCGTTGCCGGGCCCAGGATCCAGTGTGGCGTCCAGGGTGGTCGCCAGCGCCTGGCCGGAGGCGGTGACCACCGCCATGCGTGTCTGCGGCGTCAACCGCAGGTCATCCAGGCCGACGCCGAGGTCCCGCGAGGCGACATCCAGGCCGACCACGGCGTCACCGCGGCGGCGCGCCATGCTGATGCCGATTTCGCCAGTGTTGAAAAACACATAGGGAGCGGTCAGGAAAGGAGCGTCACCCTCGGGTGCCTGCTGAAACCAGGGACGGCTGCGCGGATCGAAGAAGTACTGGTCGAGTCGCTCGCGCCCGAGCGGAGCAAGCGATGGATCGAACAGATGCCATTCACTCTGCGGTGGCTGGCCAGGGCGTGCATCCACCACCAGCGCCAGGTAGGCCGCGTCCTGGCCGCCGCTATCGACCAGGTCGGGACGCTTGCTCTCGAGCATGCGATCCACCGCGCGAAACATCAGGAAGTCGCCGCTGCCATAGCCGATGTAGACGGCGTCGACCAGTCGATGGGCTTCCAGCGCCGCCCTCATCAGCGGCAACGCTGCCAGCCGGCCGTCCCAGTCGTCGGCCTCGCCCGGGGCCCCGTTGGCCAGCATGTCGATGGCCACCCGTGCCGGCCTCACCAGCGCCTGGGTGCGCGCCTCCAGGGTGTCGACCAGCTGAGCCGAGGTCTCTTCCAGGGTCGCCCCCAGCGTGCGCTGGGACTGGTGCCAGGAGAACCCCAGCAGCGCCACCGCCATCACCACCATCACCCCGACGATAACGATACCGATCAGCCACTGCACCGGAATGACGAGACGATGGCGGTACATGGTCGGACCTCTCGTGACGAGGCAAACGGGACTTTCAAGCGTGACGAAACGCCCTAAGCCGAAAGGGGTAGCGCTCTCTCCACTATATGTGCAGATCTGCAGACGCGTATCCCGAACACAGCAGCAGGCTCCACGTTAGGTCAACGCCGAGCTCGGGCCCGGATGGCATCGATATCGACCTGGTCGATCTGTCGGTCGGCCACAAAGGTATCGGCGTAGCGCCGCCACACGCCGCTATCCAGCAGCAACTCGAAGACCGCCGGGTCCAGGTGGCCGTCCTTGACCATGTCGGCCAGGATCTCCAGCGCGCGGGACAGCGGCAGGCCATTCTTGTAGGGACGATCGGAGGCGGTCAGCGCCTCGAACACATCCGCCAGCGCCATGATTCGCTCTTCCAGGCTGGCCTCGCCGAGTCGCAGCCGCCGCGGATACCCCTGTCCGTCCATGCGCTCATGGTGATTGCCGGCGATCTCCGGCACTCGCTTCAGGTGAGCGGGCCAGGGCAGAGACTCGAGCATGATGATGGTCTGGATCACGTGCTCCTGCATGCGGAAGCGTTCGACGTCGTTGAGGGTGCCTCGGGCGATGCACAGGTTGTAAAGCTCCCCCTGATGCTCCGCCAGGGACGGCGGCTCCATCGAAAAGCCCCAGTGATTGTCGGGGTCCTCGGGATGCACCGGGGGACAGGGACGCTGCCAGGCAATGCGATGACGGGGCAGATCGGCAAGCAGACGTTCTTCTGCAGGCAAGGCGCGACGGGGTTCTTCGGCCATGTTGTCCAGTTCGGCCCGTGACAGCCCCAGGCGGTCATCGAAGTAACGCAGCCAGCGCCACTCGCCGATGGTCTCCAAGCGCTGGCAGTCGGCCTCGCTCATCGCCTCGCGGCCATGGTTGGCCTCGGCGACGCAGGCGTAGGCCTCCTGCAGCTCCTGGCGCCGACGCTGCAGTACCTGGTCAAGCTTTGTTGCTTCGCCCCCCTGGGCGATGGCGCGCCAGTAATCGAGTTCGGCGTCTCGCCACAGCACCTCGAAGCGGGTGCGGATCTCGTGGATCCGGTTGTAACGGGTCTCGAGCTTGGTGGCCTTCTCCATGATGTGGTCTGGGGTGGTCAGCTTGCCGCAGTCGTGCAGCCAGGCCGCCAGGTGGAAGGTGGCGCGCTCTTCCTCGCTGAGGTGAACCGCAGCAAAAGGGCCCTGGCGCGCCCGGTCCACTTCGTCGATCAGCATCTCCGCCAGTTGCGGTACCCGGGTACAGTGTCCCCCGGTGTGGGGTGACTTGGCATCGGTGGCCCTGGCGACAAGCTGAATCATGGCGTCCAGCAGACGCGCCTCGCCCTCGAGCAGGCGGCGCATGTCGATGGCCACCGCCGCCACCGATGACACCTCGGCGACGAAGATGCGCCACTGGTCATCATCCTGACCACCGTCCCGGTGCGCCAGCAGCAGTATCCCGAGACGCTTGCCGGCGCGGTCGCGCAGCGACTGCACCAGATACCCTTGCGCCTCCAGTGCCCGCCGCACCTCCAGCAGAGGGCCCGAGTCCTGGTCGACCTCGAGCGTCGCCGGCAAGGAGGCATCGCCCCACCCCTGACCCGCCTCGGCGACCGGCGACAGGCGGCCAGAACTGTCCTCGTTGGCCAGATAGATGACCCCGTGGTGGCTGCCGGTGACGTTCAACAGCTCATCGAGGATGCCGTCAAGCATCACGTCGAGTCGGTGCTCGCGTCCCAGCATGCGATTGATGCGCCGAAACTCGCCGACGCGATGCACCAGAGTGTCCAGCGCACCGGACAGGTGAGCGACCTCGCGCACCCGGGAGTCGACCCCGCGATAGGCATCGAGGTCGAACTCGGAGATGGTCCGTACCTGCTCGCCCAGTTCGCGCAGTGGGCGCCCGAGTCGGCGACCCAGCAGGATGCCGAGTGGCACCATTAACGTCACCAGCCCCAGCGACAGCAACAGACGGTGCCACAGGGATTCACGCAGGCTCGCCATCAGCTCCCGCTCCGGCATGGCCACCAGCAGCCAGGCCAGTCGACTGCCGAGCATGTCGAAGGGCAGCGCCAGCCCCCACCAGTACTGCTCACCACAGAAGTAGCGGACCGGCGTCGCCAGCACCCCCTGATCCTTGAGCTCGATCAACGGCGCCTCGCCCAGATCCTTCAGCGAGGTCCCCGGCAACAGCGCCGCATCCTTGTCCGCGTTGTGGGCGAGCACATCGCCCTCGGGGGTAGTGATGGCCAGCAGTGACCCCTGGGTGGTGGCAAACGCATGGATTTCCTTGCCGAGATCCGCGGAGGTCATGTCGATGCCAAGCACGGCGCGTCCGTCACGGGATCGCTGGGACAGGGTGACGCCCTGTTCACCGTTGGTGAAGAAGGTATAGGGAGCCGATAGCTGCGGGCCGTACTCGTCCAGCGCCTGACGAAACCAGGGTCGATCGCGCGGGTCCAGGCCGTGGCTCTCGATGGCGATGCGACGTAGCTCCCTTGCCTCATCGTCGAGTACCTGCCAGTAGCCAGCCAGGCCTTGCCGCCTGTCGCCGTGCAGGATCAGCGCCAGATAGGTGCCACCGGCCAGATTCAATGAGTCGGATACCGCCCCGGGCGACAGTCGCTCGATGGCGCGAACCATCAGAAAGTCGCCGTTGTCGGAGCCGATGTAGGCGCCTCCCAGCACTTCCTGGGCGTCGACCACCGCCGCCAGCATGGGCAGCAGATGATCGCTTTGCGCACTGTCGAAGTTCTCGATGCTCGCTTCTCTGCTCAACACACCGAGCATCGCCCTGGAAGGTTCGATCAACGAGCGGGTCTTGACCTCCACCGTCGCCGACAGCTGCTGGCTGGATCGCTGCAGCGCCTCGACCAGCGAGTCCCGAGCCTGATCCCACGACTGCCACAGCAGCAGACCGGCCATCATCAGCGTCATGCCGACGATGGAGCTGGCGATAAGCCATTGGATCGGGAGTTCACGGCGGGCAGATAGAGGCATTGAAGGACTCGAGGGTGGCAGTCGACCAGCAGTGACGACTACCTATCATTCTATGCCAATTCAGCCGCTCTGGAGCAGAGGGCGACTACCCCCTATGCACTACTTCGCCCACATCTTTCGTCTTGGCCCTCTCCCATGGCGGCCATGCCTGCCCAGACGTTCAGGTCAGCAGCCGCGTCATGCCCAGCCACACCAGACGCAGCGACAGCGCGGTCAACACCACCCGAAATCCGGTGTCGAAACGCCGCTCCGAAACGTGATGCAACAGGCGCAGTCCAAGCCAGGTGCCCAACACCCCGACGCCGATCATCAGCAGGATCAACCACAGCCAGTCGGCGAACAGGAAACCGGCGACGCCGAAGACGAAGGCCTTGGTCAGGTGCTGGAAGGTCATGCAGGCGGCGAAGGTGGCCACCGTGCCCTGGCGGGAGTTGCCGTGCTGCTTGACGAAGGCCGCCACCATGGGCCCACTGGCGCCGACAAAGCTGGACAACAGGGTGGTGACGGCGCCGGCGATCAGGGTGCCCAGGCGGCCCAGGGCGCGCTTGGGCAATCCCGGTCCCCACAGGGTATAGAGCACAAAGGCGGCAATCGACAGTTCCAGCACCCCGCTGGGCAGGCGGATCAGCAGCCAGCCGGCCACCAGGGCGCCGACCAGGGCACCGGGGACAAAGGTCGCCAGCAGCGGCCAGTGGACGTGCCGCCAGCTCATGGCCAGGCGTCCGCCGTTGGAGCCCAGCTGGACCATGCCATGCACCGGGATCAGCGCCGCCGCCGGCATCACCTGGGCCATGGTCATGATCAACAGGGTGCCGCCGCCCACGCCCAGCGACGCGCTGATCATTGAGGTGACACCGGACAGCAGGATCAGGCCGAGACTGACGACGGGGGACAGCGGCGAGATGGCGGCGAGCCACTCCATGGCGACAAACTCCTGAGACAAGAAAAGCCAGAAGCTTACCTTTGTGTGCCACGGCTCGCACTCGCTGACGACCAGCCTGCCAACATCGCCTCGCTACCCGCAACGCCAACGCCGATCGATCTTCCGGGTGGAAGATCGATCGGCGCGGGTACTTTCCATGAAGGCAAGAGCCGTGACGACAGGATCAGCGATGGGCACATTCAGCGGCTGATACAGAGAAGAGGCTCAGGCCAATCATCAGGATCAGCGTTTCAGGCCAAGCGCCGCCAGGGATTCGCGCTCGCGGCGGGCGTAGAGCTCGAGTTCATCGCGCACCGAGGCCCCCAGCGCCGCCTCGAAGGCGTCGCGGTTGGCGTTGCCCTGTCCCACCGTACTCTCCTCACCGCCCAGGTTGGACTGGAAGATGCCCGCCGCCGACACCGGCAGGAAGTCCTCGTAGGTCAGCGGCTCGGCCACCACCTTGCCGGCGGCGATCTGTGCCTCCACAGAGGCGTCACCGTCGAACTCGTCCAGCGCACGGTAGACGAAGTAGGCCAGACCCTCGCGGCGCAGGGTGGTCTCGTCATCGGGGAAGTCGGCGAAGACCTCGGCCAGGCGTGCCTGATGGGCGGCGTTGTCCAGCCCCTGGGTCGCCTTGCGGGCCTCGCCCAGCAAGCGGTCATAGAGCGCCCGGCCCTTGGGGGTCAGGGCTACACCACGCTGCTCGATCTCGCCGAAGCGGGCGGTATGGCTACCCTCGGCGTCACCGACGAAACGGGTGGTTTCTTCCAGCGCCTTGAAGCTGGTCTGACGCAGCAGGATCGGACAGGCGCGCCGGGGCGGGCCCTCGATCACCGCCTTGGGCGTCATGCCATGCTCGGGCATCCGGCGCTGGGCTTCGTCGATATCCAGGGTCCGCGGCGTCAGGTGATTGATGTGCGGGCCACGGAAGCAGACCACGTCGGCGATCAGACGGTGGGCCGAGTGCAGCCGCTCGTAGGTGGCGCGGTCCACGGTGGCGTCCTGGTGCCAGCGGAAGGTCTCCAGGGCTTCGGCGACGAAGCGCTTGGCCTGTTCCTCGGTGAGGCCACCCTGCTGCTCGAAGGTAGCGATCTGTTCACGCACCCCCGGGGTGAAGATGTCGCGCTTGGCCAGGATCTCGCTGGCCAGGGTGCGCAGCTCGACGTCCTCGATCAGCTCGAGGCGCAGCAGCGAGGTAAACAGGCGGAAGGGATTGCGCGCCAGGGCCTCGTCGGTGACCGGGCGAAAGGCGGTGGAGTGCACCGGCACCCCGGCCTCGGACAGGTCGTAGTAGCCCACAGGGAACATCCCCATCACCGCAAACAGGCGCCTCAGGGTGGCGAGTTCCTCGGCCGTGCCCACCCGGATCGCACCGTGACGCTCGACGCCCAGGCGAGCGTGCTCGCCGCTGGCCTCGAGCCGCTCGGCCAGCGCCGGATCAGCCTCGAGGGTCTGCCGATTCACCTGCTCGACCAGTGACAGCAGGGTGCCGTACTGGGGCACCTCGGCCTGGTACATGGCCGACATGGCAGAGGCAAAGCGGTCACGAATCTCGTCGGCGGTCACAAAGTCGGAAGACATCCGGGCTCCTATCGGTTGGCAGGCGGTGATGCCACCGATAAGACCAGAGCGGGGAGGCGGCGACAAACGAAAATTATCGCTGGTTGTATTCCTTCAAGGAATGCCACGGCGGTGGTCGCCGCCATCGCTCTCGACACTCCGCGCCTTTATCGGTGCAGTCTCTCTCGCAGCGACGCCATGGGAGCCACCCCGCGCTACCAGTCCTCCAGCTTATGTGCCTCGCCTGCGGTGCCACCCGTCCGCCTTGCCGCGCTCTGCGGGCGCAAGCGCGCGGCCAGGGCGCCTCAGTGCCCCAGGATCTGACTCAGGAACAGCTGGGTACGCTCCGAGCGCGGGTTGTTGAAGAACTCCTGGGGCGGCGCCTGCTCGATGATCTGGCCCTGATCCATGAAGATCACCCGGTCGGCCACGGTCTTGGCGAAGCCCATCTCGTGGGTCACGCAGAGCATGGTCATGCCTTCCCGGGCCAGCTCGATCATCACGTCCAGCACCTCCTTGATCATCTCCGGGTCCAGCGCCGAGGTGGGCTCGTCGAATAGCATCACCTCTGGGCGCAGACACAGCGCGCGCGCGATGGCCACGCGCTGCTGCTGGCCGCCGGACAGCTGGCCCGGGTACTTGTGGGCCTGGTCGGCGATCTGCACCCGCTCGAGAAACTCCATGGCGGTGGCCTCGGCCTCGCGCCGGGGCTTCTTCTGCACCCAGGTCTGGGCGATGCAGCAGTTGTCGAGCACCGACAGGTGGGGGAACAGATTGAAGTGCTGGAACACCATGCCGACGTGCCGGCGGATCTGTTCGATGCGCTTGACGTCCTGGGTCATGTGCACCCCGCCCACGGTGATGCGGCCCTGCTGGTGTTCCTCCAGGTGATTGATGCAGCGGATCAGGGTGGATTTGCCGGACCCCGAGGGCCCGCACACCACGATGCGCTCCCCTGGCTGCACGGTCAGGTCGATGTCGCGCAGCACGTGGAAGTCCCCGTACCACTTGTTGAGGCCGTCGATCTCGATCATCGGCGTGTTCGAATCCGCCGTGGTCGCCGCTTGAGCAGACATGGCTGCCTCCCGATCAAATTTGTTGTTGTGGGCCGTCAATGGCCGGTATGTAGACGCCGTTCGATATATTGGCTGTAACGTGACATGCCGAAGCAGAAGATCCAGAACATCAGCGCGGCGAACACGTAGCCCTCGGTGGCGAAGCCCAGCCAGTTGGTGTCTGTGAGCCCGGCACGGATGATCGCCAGCAGGTCGAACAGGCCGATGATCAGCACCAGTGAGGTGTCCTTGAACAGCGCGATGAAGGTGTTGACGATGCCCGGGATCACCAGCTTGAGCGCCTGGGGCAGGATGATCAGGCCCATCCGCCGCCAGTAGCCCAGGCCCAGCGCCTTGGCGGCCTCTTCCTGGCCTCTGGGGATCGCCTGCAGGCCGCCACGCACTACCTCGGCCATATAGGCGCTCCAGAAGAACATGATGCCGATCAGTGCGCGCAGCAGCTTGTCGAACTCGACCTCGCTGGGCACGAACAGCGGCAGCATCACCGAGGCCATGAACAGCACCGTGATCAAGGGCACGCCGCGCCAGAACTCGATGAACACCACCGACAGGCTGCGCACCAGTGGCATCTGCGAGCGCCGGCCCAGCGCCAGGATCACCCCCAGCGGCAGCGAGCCGACGATGCCGACGATGGCCACGGTCAGGGTCAGCATCAGCCCGCCCCACTCACGGGTGGGCACCGCCGGCAGGCCGAAGTGGCCTCCCAGCAGCAACAGCCAGGCGATCACCGGAAAGCCGACCAGGGCGAAGATCACCACCCAGCGCTTGGCCGGCAGCCGGGGAATCATCAGCCAGGCGATGGTGGCCACCAGCAGCGCCAGGGTGATATCGACACGGTAGCGCTCGGCCTCGGGGTAGAAGCCGTAGACGATGGTCTCGAAGCGGGCGCTGATGAACACCCAGCAGGCGCCCTCGCCGGTGCAGGCTTCGCGGGTGGTGCCGATCCAGTCGGCGTCGATCAGCGCCCACTGCACCAGCGGGGACAGCGCCCATACCAGCACCGCCAGGGTGATCAGCGAGACCACCGAATTGAGCGGGGTCGAGAACAGCCGACTGCGCAGCCAGCCGGTGACACCATGGCGCGCCACCGGCGCCGGCCGGGCAGCGATCATGGAATGCTCGGTGGACGCGGCAGCCGGCGCCACCTCGGGCTCACTCGGGGGGTGCACCGGGGACTGGGAAGGAGGTGTGGGACGCTCGGTCATGGCAGCAGTCCTCCAACGAAGACAGGCAAGCGGCTCATGGCAGAGCGCATGGTTGGCGTATTCATCTCAGCGCTCCTTGAGCAGGGTCCGGGCGTTGTAGACGTTCATCAACGCCGACACCACCAGACTGATGGTCAGATAGACCGCCATGGTCATGGCGATGATCTCTATCGCCTGGCCGGTCTGGTTGAGGCTGGTACCGGCGAACACCGCCACCAGGTCGGGATAGCCGATGGCGGTCGCCAGCGACGAGTTCTTGATCAGGTTCAGGTACTGACTGGTGAGCTGCGGCACGATCACTCGCATCGCCTGGGGGATGACCACCTTGCGCAAAGTGATGTTGCCCGGCAGGCCGATCGCCCGGGACGCCTCGATCTGCCCCTTGGGCACCGACTGGATCCCTGAACGCACGATCTCGGCGATAAAGGAGGCGGTGTAGATCGACAGCGCCAGCCACAGTGCCATCAGCTCCGGGATCACGGTGATACCGCCGGAGAAGTTGAAGCCCTTGAGCGACGGCACGTCCCAGGCAAGCGGGCTGCCGCTGGCCACGAACACCAGCAGCGGCAGGCCGATGATCAGGGCGCTGCCGAGCCAGTACACCGGCAGCGCCTTGCCGGTACGATGCTGCAGCCGTCTGGCGTAGATACCAAGGGCCACCACCGCCAGGATCGCTACCACCAGCGCCAGCTGGGTCAGGCCGAAGCCTGGCTCGGGCACCGGCGCCGGCACGATCAGCCCGCGCACGTTGAGAAAGAACGCCTCGAGCAGCGACATGCTCTGGCGCGGACTGGGCAGGGCCTGGAGCACGGCGAAGTACCAGAACAGGATCTGCACCAGCAGCGGAATATTGCGGAAGGTCTCGACGAAGGCCGCCGCCAGGCGAGCCAGCAGCCAGTTGGGCGACAGCCGGGCGATACCCACGGCGAAGCCGATCAGGGTGGCGGCCAGAATGCCGAGCCCGGACACCAGCAGGGTATTGAGCAGCCCCACCACGAAGGTGCGGGCGTAGCTGCTGTCGCCGGAGTAGTCGATCAGGGTTTGGGGGATCGAGAACCCGGCGCGCTCACCGAGGAAGTCGAAACCGGTGGTGATGCCCCTGGCCTCGAGATTGGTCAGGGCATTGCCGATCATCATCGCGATCAGCGCGGCGAGGCCTGCCAGCAGCAGCGCCTGGATGATCAGCGCACGAAAGGCAGGACGCCGCCATAGCGGCGTCCGTTCGATAGGGGGCGTGGACATGGGCGAGCCTCTTGCTGGACGACGCTTGTCTCCGGCCCGTCTCGCGGCCGTGGGCATTCACCCGCGAACGGCAAGTGGGCCGGCGCGCGACGTCGTCGCTCTATCCGTCATGGGTCGGACGACCCCGGCCATGGCCGGGGTCGCAGCGGACAGTATCAGCGGATCGGCGGGGCGTAGAGGATGCCGCCTTCGTTCCACAGGGCGTTCATGCCACGGCTGATGCCCAGCGGTGAGTTCTCGCCCACGGTATCGGCGAACACCTCACCGTAGTTGCCCACCTGGGAGACGATGTTGTAGGCCCAGTCGTTGGTCAGACCGAGCTGCTCTCCGTAGGTGCCGTCAACACCCAAAAGGCGCGCCACCTGGGGATTGGGCGGATCATTCTTCATCTGCTCGGCGTTGTCGCTGGTGATGCCCAGTTCCTCGGCATTGACCATGGCGAAGACCGTCCACTTGACGATGTCGAACCACTGGTCGTCACCCTGGGCGACCACCGGGCCCAGCGGCTCCTTGGAAATCAGCTCGGTGAGGATCTCGACGCTGTCCGGTTCCGGCAGCTGCAGGCGCAGGGCGCTGAGCTGGGAGGTGTCCGAGGTGAGCACGTCACAGCGCCCGCTGGCGAAGCCCGAGGCGGTCTGGTCCGGGGTATCGAAGGTCACGGTGTTGATGTCGATGCCCTTGGCCGGGAAGTAGTCCGCCAGGTTGAGCTCGTGGGTGGTGCCGGACTGGATACAGATGGAGGCGCCGTTCAGATCCTCGAGGCTTTCGATGCCGAGATCCTTGGCCACCATGAAGCCCTGACCATCGTAGAAGGTGGTCGTCGTGAAATTGAGGCCCAGGGAGTTGTCCCGGGTGGCCGTCCAGGTGGTGTTGCGCGAGAGCACGTCGATCTCACCGGACTGCAGCGCGGTGAAGCGCTCCTTGGCGGTCAGCGGGGTGAACACCACCTTGTCAGCGTCGCCGAAGATCGCCGCCGAGATGGCGCGACAGGTTTCCACATCGAGTCCTTGCCAGTTGCCGTTCTCGTCCGGCGAGGAAAAACCGGACAGGCCGACGTTGACACCGCATTGGAGTTCGCCGCGGGAGGTGACTTCGTCCAGGGTGGCGGCCGAAGCACTGCTCGTCACGCCCAGCGCCGCTGTGGATAGCGCGGCGAGGGAGAGGGTCAGCAACGTCTTGTTATTGTGTCGCATGGATTCAACTCCAGTAATGGATGAGCGTTGTACGCCCATTCACTATCCGAGCCTCGGCCGGCGTGGTCAATGCTGGTGTCGACGTTTGTTTTAAACGATGGATTGAAGATCGATGGCAGCCCCCATCGAAAAGAGGCCCAGGAGGAGCGTGCCCGCTGGCACGCCCCCTCCGGGCAAGACGCACTGACCTCCACCACGAGCACGCCTTGTATCAGGACAGCGCCACGTCCTTGGGCGTTGTCCGAAAAGCCGCCGATCGCAGGCACTTTTCACATAGGCCTCTAGTGCGAGGTGCCTTCTTCATAGTGGGTCTTGTTCCACACGTTGTACTTGCCTGACGGCTTGTCCATCGGCACCCGGATGATCTCCTCGAGGGTATCGGCGTCGTAGGCAATTACCGCGCCGTCGCGCTCCCACAGGCTCAGCAGTAGGGTTTCGCCGTCACGGTCGAACTCCACGTGGGCAGACGTCTTGCCCGGCTCCGGGATCAGGGTGCGCACGATCTCGAGGCTGTCCTTGTCGATCACGTGGACACGATCACGGTTGGGCCCGAAGAACACGTCGGTCCAGGCGTAGCGGGAGTTTTCGTGGCTGCGCAAGAAGAAGCCCGGGCCGTCGGTATGCAGCGTCTTGATCAGCGAATAGTCGTCCATGTCGATGATCGAGACTTCCGGCTTGGCCAGGTGGGGAATCGCCATCACCCGACGTCCGCCGGTCTCCCAGGTGATGCCGGAACCCAGATGGGGCATACCCGACAACGGCAGGTCGGCCAGCTTGTCGCCGCTGTCCAGGTCGATGACCATGGCCCCATCGCCACCGCGGGAGGCGCCGATGACGCGGCGGTACTCGGGGTCAAAGAAGAAGTCGTCGAGGTAGTCCGGCACCGGCAGACGCCGGACCTCGAAGCTCTCGCCCCTGGCCTCCAGAGCCTTGCGCGCGGGATCCAGCGGCTCGTCCATATGCCCCGTGGCCACCACCGCTTCAGGCGCCACCGGCCAGGGGATCTCCCACAGCTCCTTGACGTCCTTGAGCGCGGCGATAAAGCTCGAGCGCGGTGGCGCGGCGTAGACGGCGCTGACCCGGGAACCGTTGCCTTCGGCGTCGGCAGCAGGATAGACCCGCATGGGATCGAGCTGGTGGGCGTCGAACAGCACCAGGTTGCCCGGCAGGGTGTTGGCGGCCATCACGTAGCGGCCATCGGCGGACACCGCGATATTGCGCATATTGATGCCGGCGCGAACTTCGGCCACCACGGTGAAGTGGTAAAGATCAAACTTGGTGATCCAGCCATCGCGGGAGCCGAAATAGACGTAGCGGCCGTCCGGGCTGTACTTGGGCCCGCCATGCAGGGCAAAGCGGGTGGGGAAGCGCGCCAGGCGCTCGAAGGTGTCGCCGTCGAGCACGCTGGCGTGGTGATCGCCGGTCTCTACCACCACGAACAGATTCTGCGGATCGGCGTCGAACTCAGGCGTGTCATCCAGGCTGCCAGGAGGATGCGACACCACCTGGCTTGCGCGGATATCGTCTAGCGTCCAGTCGGGGGGCACCGGCGGGTCACTCAGCACCCAGTCGCTCAGCGCATCGACCTGGGCCTCGGCAAGCGTGTCGGTAAAGCCGGGCATCTGGGTCGCGGGGCGGCCATCGGCGATCACCCGACGAACCTCTTCGGGCTTGATGCGCCCCAGGTTCTGGGGCAGCAGCGCCGGCCCCATGGCGCCCAGACGATCGGCGCCGTGGCAGCTGGCGCAGTGATCCTGATAGAGCTGCGGCGGAGCCGAATCTGTCGCCTGCGCCTCGCCCGATACTGGCATCAAACCCAGCATAAAACCCGGCACCAGCCCCGGCATCAGCCCAATCAGGGCCGCGCCCAGCAGTCTTGCCGTGTTCATGCCACCGCCTCCGCCACCGCGTCCATATCGAGCCGCCCGGCCAGGGACACCACCTCGCCCACCACGATCAGGGTCGGCGGCCTTAGCCCCTCGGCCTGAATGGTCTCCGGTAACTGGTCCAGGCGAGTGATCACCCGGCGCTGTTCCCGGGTGGTGCCGCGTTCGATCAGCGCCACCGGGTGGTCGGCGGGCAGACCGTTGGCGAGCAATTCGCCTTGGATCAGCTCGGCGTTGGTCAGCCCCATGTAGAACACCAGGGTGTGGTGGCGACTGGCCAGCGAGCGCCAGTCGAGATCGAGACTGCCATCGGCGCGGGCGTGGCCGGTGACAAAGGTCACCCCCTGGGCGTGGTCACGATGGGTCAGCGGGAAGCCGGCGTAGGCGCTGCAACCCTGGGCCGAGGTGATTCCCGGCACCACGCGAAAAGGGATCTGGTTGTCCACCAGCATCTCGGCCTCTTCGCCGCCGCGCCCGAAGATGAAGGGGTCGCCTCCCTTGAGGCGCACCACCCGTTTGCCGGTGACCGCCAGGCGCACCAGCAACTGGTTGGTTTCCTCCTGGGTCAGGGCGTGGCAACGCGCCGCCTTGCCCACGTAGAAACGCTGGGCCGCCTTGGGCGCCAGCGCGAGCACCTCCGGCGACACCAGACGATCATAGACCAGGCAGTCCGCCTGGCTGAGCAGGTAGAGCGCGCGCAGGGTCAAAAGGCCTGGGTCACCGGGGCCGGCGCCGACGATGGCCACCTCGCCGGAGGCGAGCGGCGCTTCGCCGAGCTGGTCGTAGAGGGCTTGCAAGGACATGGTGATCTCCCGTTCAACCGGTCGTCAGAATCATCTTGGGCGAGACGGCGTCGGTCAGGCCGATCTCGTCATCGTCGAGGTAGCAGCCCGGGTCCTCGGCCCAGGGATCACCCTGGGTCTTGAAGGCGCGCACCCGGGTATTGCCGTTGCAGATCGGCAGGTAGCGACAGGCGCCGCAGCGTCCCTTGAGCGGCCGTGGCCGACTGCGAAAGCCCTGCATCAGCGCGTCGTCGGCCTCGCACCAGATCTCCGAGAACGGCCGCTCTCGCACATTGCCAAGGTGGTGGTCCCACCAGAAGGAGTCCGGGTGGACATTGCCCAGGTTGTCGATATTGGCGATGTACTCTCCGCTGGCATTGCCACCCCAGGCGACCAGACGCGCCTTCAGCTCCTCGACCCGATCGGGGAAGTGACGCCTGGCCCAGTGCAGCAGGAAGGGCCCGTCGGCGTCATTGTTGCCGGTGACGTACTCGCGCCGGATTCCCGCCTCGAGATCGGCGCGACAGCGATCGAACAGTCGGGTCATGGCGTCGCGGGTCATCGCGTGCCAGGCGTCGTGCTTGCGGTGGCGATGGCCGCGTCCGCCGTAGTTGAGGTGCGACAGGTAGAACTTGTCGACGTCGTGCTCGGCGGTCAGCGCCAGGATGTCGTCGAACTGGGCGTAGTTGTCCCGGGTCAGGGTGAAGCGCAGCCCTACCTTGATGCCCCGTTCCTTGCACAGCCGGACTGCAGCCATGGACTCGCGAAAGGCGCCACGACGCTGGCGGATCTGGTCATGGGTCTCCTCCAGGCCGTCGATGCTGATGCCGACGTAGTCGTAACCGGCATCGGCGATGGCGTCGATGTTGTCCTCGGTGATCAGGGTGCCGTTGGTGGAAAGCCCGGTGTACAGCCCGAGTTCCTTGGCCCGATGCGACAGTTCGAAGATGTCGGGACGCATCAGCGGCTCACCGCCGGACAGGATAAGCGCCGGCACCCGGAAGGCCTTGAGGTCCTCGAGTACCTTCATCGCCTCCTCGGTGGACAGCTCACCGGCGAAATCGACGTTGGCCGACACCGTGTAGCAGTGCCGACAGGTCAGGTTGCAGCGGCGAATCAGGTTCCAGATCACCACCGGGCCCGGCGGGGTGCGGGCAGGCGTCAGTGGCGTCGGTTCGAGCAGGCTGTCGATGTAGCGGGTCACTCGGAACATGGCGAGGCTCCCTTCACGCTGGCGAGCCGCAGCCCGGTCTTCTTGAGGATGCGGCTGCTGTAGAGAATACGGTGATCGCGACAGGCGTCGCCCAGCCATTCACGCAGCCGTGCGGCCTGCGCCTCGACCTCGTCACGCTGGTGGCCGTGCAACATCACGAACAGGTTATAGGGCCAGTCCGGCAAGCGACGGGGCCGCCGGTAGCAGTGACTGACACCCGGCCAGTCGGCCAGCTGCCGGCCGAGTTCATCGATGCGCTCATCATCGACGTCCCACACCGTCATGCCATTGGCCAGGTAGCCCAGGCGATAGTGGTTGGGTACCGCGGCGATACGGCGCACGACGCCGCTCAGGCGCAGGCGCTGAAAGCGCGCCAGCACCTCCTCACCGCTCATGCCGATGGCCGCGCCCACTGCGGCCCAGGGGTCGGCCACCAGCGGCAGGCCCGCCTGGGTGGCTTGGATCAGGGCGCGGTCGCCGTCGTCCAGCACAGAGACGTCGTCGCGGCCCCTAGACGGGCAGGTGGAGATGGACATGGAACTCCTCCTCCTTGGGCAGGTTGATCACCTCGAGCCCGGTGGCCTCGGTGATGGCCTCGATCACCGAGGCGACACGGCCGGGGCGATCACAGGCGATGACGAACCACATGTTGTAGTGGTGCTCGCGGCGATAGTTGTGGGCCACCTCGGGGAAGGCGTTGACGACCTCGGCGACGCGCTCGAAGTCGGCTTCCGGCACCGCCAGGGCAGCCAGCGTCAGGGCACCGCCGAGACGCTCGGCCTGGAACATCGGGCCAAAGCGACTGAGGATTCCTCGCTCGAGCAGCGACGACAGGGCGTCGAGCAACTCGCGCACCCCGAGCCCCAGCTCCAAGGCCAGGTCGCCGTAGGGGTCCGGGGTCAAGGGCACACCCAACTGCAGGCGGTTGATGATCCGACGCTCTACCTCAGACAGCGCAGCCACCGCGTCATGGCGAGCGGTGGCAGCGTCGTGTGGGTGGCGGTCGGGGTCGCCGGGAAAACCCCGGGACGGTGTTTCTGAGCTCATGGCTCCTCCGGGGGTGTCATGGTTCCTCGGGCGTATAGCGTCCGCCGCGCTGGCGATAGGCCTGGCGGCTGAACAGCACCTGGTGGTCGACGTCTTCGAGGCCATGGCGCTGGATCAGCGCACGGATCTGGGCCTCGACACGCACTCGCCGGACGCCGTGGATCATGCAGAACAGGTTGTAGGGCCAGCCGAGGCGACGCACCCGCTGGTAGCACAGGGTGACCTCGGGCTCAGCGGCCAGACGCCGGCCTACCTCGTCGACGCGATCATCGGGCAGGTTCCACACCACCATGGCGTTGGCGGCGAGGCCCAGGCGGCGATGGCGGACCACCAGGCCGAAGCGTTTGATGAAACCGCTGTGCTGCCAGTGCCCGATCCAGGTACGGACCTCCTCGACGCTCAGGCCGGTCTGCTCGGCCAGCACCTTGAACGGCTCAGGCACCAGCGGCAGCCCTTCTTCCAGACAGGCCCTGAGTCTGATCAGACGGCGATCCTGAGCCTGCAGCGGGCTCGCCGGACGGCGCTCAGCGGTGGACGTGACGGCCTCGATCATGCTTCCTCCAGCTCCGCCCAGGGCAGGGCGAAGGCCAGGTCGATGTGATAGCTCTGGACCATGGGCAGACGCAGCAACGGGGTGGCCAGTTCGGCCTCCAGCCGCGTCAGGCGCAGTTCCAGGCTGGTGCTGTCCGGCGCCGTCACCACGAACCACAGGTTGTAGCGGTGCTCGCGCCAGTAGTTGTGGTTGACCCCGGGGCAGGCGTTGATGATCTGTGCCACCGCCTCCCGGCGATGGTCCGGCACGGCCACCGCCACCAGCTCGCTGGCGCCGGCCTGGCGGTGATCGAACACCGCGCCGACACGGCCCACCACGCCCAGGTCACACAGACGCTGCAGGCGCTCGATCAACGCCTGTTCATCCAGTCCGAGCTCTTCGGCCATGGCCGCAAAGGGACGCTCGACCAACGGCAGCGATCGCTGATAGCGATCGATCAGACGCCGGTCGATGCGGTCCAGGTCGTCGACCACCTTGTCGGTTGCCATGGCCATCTCCCGAAAAGCGAAAAATTGGGGCGGGCCGCCCGTGCGAGCGGCCCGCGAGGACGTCAGTAGACGTCGTGCTGGGTGTTGTAGACGTTGAACTTGCCGGTCGGCGTGACCAGTCGCTCGTCCTTGATCACCGCTTCCAGCTGCAGCGTCTCGTCGTCGACCACCACCAGCGCGGAAGACTGATCGGCGGTGTTCCACACCGAGAACCAGACCTCGTCACCGGCACGGTTGTACTCCGGCTGTACCACCCGCTTGGGCCCTTCGCCGAGATCCGCCCAGTCGGCGATCGGCAGCACCTGGAAGCCCTCTTCCAGGTCGTTGACGTCATACACGGCAACGCTCTGGCTGATGGCCTCGTCGGGGTTCAGCGCGGTGTCCACGTAGAGGTGCTCGGACTCGGGGTGGGTCTTGATAAACAGCGAGCCGCCACCCTGACCTTCCAGGGTGCGCACCACCGTCCAGGCCTGGTCCGGATGACCTTCCGGGTCGGTACCGATCAGCGAGATGGTGTTGTCGCCCAGATGGCTGGTGGCCCACACCGGCCCGAACTCGGGGTCGACGAAGTTGGCGCCACGTCCCGGGTGCGGGGTCTTGCCCACGTCGATGATCGCCTCGAGCTCACGCTCCTTGGCATCGATGACGACGATCTGGTTGGACTGGTTGGCGGCGGTCATGAAGTAGCGACCGCTGCTGTCCCAGCCACCGTCGTGCAGGAAGCGGGAGGTGTCGATCTCGACGCTGGACAGGGCGTCCAGGTTCTCGTAGTTGACCAGACGGACCTTGCCGGTTTCCTTGACGTTGACGATGAACTCCGGGTGCTGATGGGACGCCACGATAGCCGCCACGCGGGGCTCCGGATGGTACTCCTGGGTGCCCACCGTCATGCCGCGGGTGCTGACGATCTTCTTCGGCTCCAGGGTCTCGCCGTCCATGATCACGAACTGCGGCGGCCAGTAGGTGCCGGCGACCGCGTAGGTGTCCTCGTAGCCCTCGAACTTGGAGGTCTCCACCGAACGCGCCTCGAGACCCACCTTGATCTCGGCCACGGTGGTCGGCTCTTCCATCCACAGGTCGATCATGTCGACCTTGGCGTCGCGACCGATGACGAACAGGTAGCGCCCGGAAGCGGACATCCGCGAGATGTGCACCGCGTAACCGGTATCGATGATCTTGACGATCTCCTTGCTGTCGCCGTCGATCAGGGCGATCTGGCCGGCGTCACGCAGGGTCACCGAGAACAGGTTCTCCAGATTCAGGTCGTTCAACTGCTCGGTGGGGCGATCTTCCGGCGCCACGAACACGGTCCAGCTGTCCTTCATGTCGGCAAGGCCGAACTCCGGGGGTACCGGTGGCTCATGCATGACGTAGTTCGCCATCATCTCGATCTCGTCATCGGTCAGCTGGCCGGAGGTACCCCAGTTGGGCATGCCCGCCGGTGAGCCGTAGGTGATGAAGGTCTTGAGATAGTCCATGCCGCGTTCACGGGTGATATCGGTGGTCAGCGGCTTGCCGGTGGCCCCCTTGCGCAGCACGCCATGACAGCCGGCACAGCGTTCGAAGTAGATCTCCTTGGCGTGATCGAACTCTTCCCGCGTCATCGCAGGGGCGCCCTCTTCATCGGGCATCATCACCGCCGCCGGGTCGACGCCGGACGGATTGCTCTGGTAGGCCGCCTCTTCCGGAGACAGGTTCTTCTCGGCGCCATGGGCGCTTCCCAGGCCTGCAATCACGATGGCTATCGCTGCGGCAAGGGGCTTGAGAGTCGTGACGCTTCTGGTCATCTTTTCACCTCGAGTCATGATCCACGTGTCTTTCATCCTGTCGCCAATGTCGTGCCACAAGATGAAAATGTCGCCAGGTTTTCCGCTTTCTCTTGAGCGAGTTATTTCCCTTGGTACGGCAATCCCTTCCCTGGATAAGCGACACATTTTCCTTCCAGATGAAGGCCGCGAAGACGCCCGCTCTCTTCGCGTTTGCCCTGCCTACCATGGAAGCGCGCATTCCCGACGATTTCACTGGGTCTCTTGCCGACTCTTGACCCCTATCAACAATCACTCCTCCGCGCACCAGCAGAAATTTTTCCCCTTTAATTTCTTAAGCTTAATGACCAAATAAGACTTTCGGAGCTACCTCGAAAGGAGCATTTCAGTACTTTTTGATCAAGACGTTGACGCGCATCATCCAATGGCTCCAGCCGCTATCGACAGCAGGACGAAACTCGACTACTGCTTGCCACTTCAAGAAACACCAATACCTTCGGGATAAAACGACGACCCATATCAATAAATATTTTCGATGAATCAAGGACACTGTCGGGTCCTACAGGGACCTTCGCCGGGGGACACTTGTCGATGGCAACACCTATTTCCCAGCACCCTTTCGGGCGCCATGCGTGCTCAGTGCTCGCGCCACGATGGCGTGCCGCCCTCGCCTGCCTTCTGCTGATGGGAGCATGGGCTGCCGATACATCGGCGACGCCCGCGCCCAGCGCCTCGGCGACACACAAGACCAGCGCCTCGTCGATACACAAGACCAGCGCTGCGACAGATACCAACGGCGCAGCAGTGGACCCGGAGGCGCTCGGCAACCTGCTCCTTCAGGACTGCGGTTCCTGTCACGGCATGACCCTCAAGGGGGGGCTCGGCCCTGCTCTCACCCAGGAGCGTCTGGCGGTCTACGACGTCGACACCCTGACCACCATCATCCTCGAAGGCCTGCCCGGCACCGCCATGCCGCCCTGGCGCGATCTGCTGAGCGCCGAAGAGGCCCGCTGGATCGCCGAGACGCTCAAGCACACCGACGCTCAGGAGCTCCCATGAGGCACCGTTCTGCATTGCCCCATCCCCCCGCCGCCAAGGGTCTTCGGCGCTTTCACGCCCCGGGCTTCGTGCTTGGCCTGG
Source organism: Halomonas sp. EF61 (assembly GCF_040147045.1). Lineage (NCBI taxonomy): Bacteria > Pseudomonadati > Pseudomonadota > Gammaproteobacteria > Oceanospirillales > Halomonadaceae > Halomonas > Halomonas sp. EF61. The sequence continues at coordinate 904,418 of NZ_JAMSHM010000001.1, forward strand.
CACTGGCCTGCGGCCTGATCGCCTGGGGCCAGAGCCCGCACGGCTCAGCCGCCGTTGCCCACAGCACCGACGCCGGCGCACCGGAGGCCAGCTGTGCCAACCTCGCCACCGGCGGACTCGGGGTCGTGGTCGAACGCGCCGATGGACGCCTGGCCCTGGTCGACCGCCGCCAGCATCGCGTGATCACTCGTGTCGAGGGACTGGGCGATCTGTCCCACGCTTCGGTGAAGTTCTCCAGCGACGAGCGCTTCGCCTATGTGTTCGGCCGCGACGGCGGTCTGACCAAGGTGGATCTGGTGTGCGCCACCATCGACGCCAGGGTGCTGCAGTCCGGCAACAGCATCGGCGGGGCCATCTCCCAGGACGGCCGCATCATCGCGGTGGCCAACTACGAGCCGGGCGGCGTGAAGCTGTTCGACGCCGACAGCCTTGAGCTGTTGGCCGAGGTACCGGCGCGCTACACCCAAGATGACGGCAGTCAGGCGCTGTCCAAGGTGGTCGGTCTGGTCGACGCCCCGGGCAACCGCTTCGTCTACAGCCTGTGGGACGCCAACGAGATCCAGGTGCTCGACGCCTCGATGCTCATCGCGGACGAACAGGGCTCGAATGAGCTTCCTCCTGTCACCCGCTTTTCCGATATCGGCGAGAAGCCCTACGACGCCCTGATCGATCCCATCGGGCGCTTCTACGTGGCCGGCCTGTTCGGCGAGGACCACCTGGCGCGGCTCGATCTGTGGCACCCGGAGAACGGGGTCGAGCCGGTCCTGTCCGGCTATCGCCAGGGCGACGACAAGCTGCCGGTGTACAAGATGCCCCACCTGGAGGGCTGGACCATCGCCAACGACCACGCCTGGTGGCCGGCGGTGGGTCGCCACGAGGTGCTGATGGCGAACCTCGACGACTGGCGCCTGGAGCGACGGATTGCGGTGCACGGGCAGCCGGTGTTCGTGATGAGCCGGCCGGACCAGCGCCAGCTGTGGGTCAACTTCGCCCACCCCGACAACGATGTGGTCCAGGTCATCGACAGCGAAAGCGGCGAGATCATCCGCACCCTGACCCCCGGCCAGGCGGTACTGCACATGGAGTTCAGCCCGCGCGGCGAGGAGGTCTGGATCTCGGCGCGGGACTCCGACCAGGTGGTGGTCTACGACACCGCCACCTTCGCGCGCCTGGCGACCCTGGAGGCCGAGTCGCCCAGTGGCATCTTCTTCACCGATCGAGCCCATCGCATCGGCCTGTAGGCCGCGGGAGAACGCCATGCACCCTGCTTCGCTGGAAACTCGCCAGACGCAATCACAACAGACAACCGTCGTCACGACGCCTTCCGGGCAGCGCAAGGTGCTGCTGCTCTACGCCCTGATGCTGGGCAGCGTCATGGCGGTGGTGACCGCCCCGCTCAGTGCGCTTGTCGCTCATCTTTGGCTGGCCATCAGAAGACCCACCGATGCGGTGCTGGTGAGCCACCTGCGCTTTCAGCTGGCGACCTTCTGGTACGGCGTGCTGGCCGGGGCGATCGGCCTTGGCCTGTGGGGGCTGATCGGCCACATCGACCTGCCGGGGCTCACCGGCTGGGCCTACGGCTATTTGGGCTTCACCCTGGCACTCATCTGGATGGTGGGACGCTGCGCCCTGGGTATCCGCCGGCTGTTGCACCACCTGCCCGTCCCGCGCCCCCTGTCCCCGCTGCTGGGTGGCTGCCGCGTGCGCTTTACGGACAGCGACCGGTGAACCTCGATCGCGGCGCTTCTGGCATGCCGGGTTCTGGCGTTCCAGGCTCTGACTTACCGGGCTCTGACTTACCGGGCTCTGACTTACCGGGCTCTGACGTACCGGATTCTGACTTACCGGGCTCTGACGTACCGGGCTCTCACTTACCGGGCTCTGGCTTGCCCAATCCTGGCTGGGGGCCGCTGTCGGGCCTGCCGGGCAACCCACTGATCTGGGTGCTGATCATCAGTGAACTGCTGGTGTTTGCCGCCTTCTTTGGCGTCTTTGCCTGGCAGCGGGTACTCGACCCCGTGGGCTTTCTCGCCGGGCAACGCCATCTCGAGCCGCTGCTGGGTGGGCTCAATACCCTGGTGCTGCTGACCAGTGGCCTTGCCGCGGCGATGGCGGTCACGCAGTCCCAGTGTCCACCCCACGCCCTGCGCGAGCGCCGGATACGCCAGTGGCTGGCGCTGGCCGCGGCACTGGGTGCGGCCTTCTGCCTGATCAAGGCCGTCGAGTATCACCTCGAGTTCTTCACCGGCCCACTGCCGGACAGCGGCAACTTCTTCACCTTCTACATCGGCCTGACCGGCTTTCACGCCGCCCACGTCATCTTTGGCCTGTGCCTGCTGGGCGTCGCGATATGGCGCCCGCGAGCGGACACCGTGGAGACCGTCTGCGCCTTCTGGCACATGGTCGATCTGATCTGGGTACTGCTGTATCCCCTGCTCTATCTGGTGCGGTGACGACAATGCATGACACGGATACTCAGCGCAGACGCCTGTGGCGCACCTGGGCCCTGTTGATGGGCATGACCCTCATCGCCATGGCCAGCGGCGCGCTGCATCGCGGCCCGCTGGCGCTCTGGGCCCTGGCGCTGGTGCTCGTTGCCAGCCTGGTCAAGGCGCAACAGATTCTCTCCATCTACCTCAACCTGCGTATTGCCCCTGCCTCCTGGCGAGGGGGACTCTTGGTACTGGTCGGGGCGATGGGGCTTGGGCTGGCGGCTGCGGGACTGCTGCCTCGCTGGATCGAGGCTTCTGGTGCGACCGCCATCCCGGCCTCGATCCACAGCACCACAACGAATAACACCACTGATCGACGCAGCGATAGACACACTGAACGACACTTCGAACGACACAACGAACGACACAACGAACGACAGGCACAGGAGCCCAGATGAACAAGGCCGTGGAAATCGACATGACCTTCGAGGAAGACCCCGGCGAGACCATTCGCCTGGTGGCGGTGGTCAACGACCGAGGCGACCTGACCTCGACTCAGGTCTACGGCTTCGCCCGCGACCGCGCGGAAGAGGAACTGGTGACCTACCCCTTCGTGCTGGATCGAGCGGGCGATGATCACTACCAGATCCGCTGGGGCTACGGCGACTGCACCGAGAGTGCGCTGAACTTCTCATCCCCCGCCGTGGCCCTTGGCCAGCGCGTCTATCGCGTCGACACCTACCGCACCGGCAGCGCCCGTTTCTGCTACGAGATCACCGGCATCAACGACCTGGTGCGCTGAACGGCTCGCGACTGACGGCCAACGGCGAGCAACCGACCACTCAGCCCCGCAGCGCCCAGCGTTCGAGCCGGCGCCAGAGCCGCAGGGTGAGCCAGACCGCAAGGGGCACCAGCGCCATCAGCACGATGCCCCAGTCACGGTGATGGATCAGCCAGGCCAGCGGCGTGAACAGTATCAGCGCCGCAAGGCCGGCGGTGGCGAGCGCCAGCCGCTGGCGCCAGCGAGTCTGTGACGAAGACATGACGTTCATTGGGCCACCAGCTGTCGGTAGATGCCCGGCAGCGCCAGGGCGAGATGCTCCGGGCGCGGCACGATAGCGTAGCCCCCTCGACCGAAGATGCGGCCAAGATAGCGACTGGCCTCGCGATCGATGGTCACCCCGAATACCCGCACGTCTTCTCGCGCCGCCTCGCGCACCGCGTGGCGGGTGTCCTCGATGGCGTAGCGCCCCTCGTAGTAGTCGGTGTCGTTGGGCTTGCCGTCGGTCAGCACCAGCAGCAGCCGATGTCTTCTGGGGTGTTGGCCCAGCTCCCTGGCCAGGTGGCGAATGGCCGGTCCCATGCGGGTGTAATGCCCCGGCGTCAGCGCCGAAATGCGTCGTTCCACCCGCTCGCCCATGGCCTCGTCGAAGGCCTTCAACTGCCTGACCCAGACCCGATGCCGACGCTGGGAGGTAAAGCTGTGGATGCTGACGTCGTCACCGCAGCCGGCGATGCCGTGGCCCAGTACCATCAGTGCTTCCTGGGCCACGTCGAGCACGCGGCGACTTTCCAGCCAGGCATCGGTGGACAGCGACACGTCGATCAGGATGGACACCGCCAGATCACGCCCCTGGGGCCTGGCGTCGACGAACAGGCGGTCGCTGACCTGACCGCCGGCGGCCAGGTCGCAGCGACTGCGGACCAGGGCGTCCAGGTCCAGCTCGTCACCGTCCGCCTGGCCCCGCAGCCACTCTCGCCGAGGCCTCAGGGCCTCGAACTGTCGGCGCACCCGGCGTACCCGCCGCGTCGCCGCCTCGTCGCCCTGCCAGGGCTCGCCCTCCTCGATGGCAGGTTCGGCGATCACCCGGCAGTGGGCCGGCAACAGCCGGCTCTTGCGGTAGTTCCACTCAGGATAGAGGTGCTCGGCGCTGGAACCGGCGGCCAGCGACTCGCCACAGGCGGCGTCGGGCGCCAGGTCCAGCGACATCTTCAGGCGTGAGGCGGCCCGTCGCCGGTTGCGGCTCAAGGTGATCTCGTCGATCTGGTCGGCCGCCTCGCGCGCGGCGTCTTCCTCCTCGTCATCCAGGTGGCGGTTGACGTTGACCATCTCCGCCCAGGACAGCATCTTTTCCGAGGCATTGAGCATCAGCGGGTCGTCTCGCTCGGCCTGATCCTGATAGCGGCGCTCGGCCTTGCGCCGGGCACCTTCCACCTCGGCGGCCTGGGGCGGAGCCTTCTCTTCGTCCTCGTCCTCGTCATCCTCATCGGTCGACCTCGAGACGCACTCGAGCGTCGACGCCTCGCCCCATAGCGGCACCAGCAGAAAGGGCCGATACCCCCGTGGCGCGCGCACCGACGGGCGCCCTTGGTCATCCGCCGCCTGCAGCCAGGACCACCACTGGCGCGCGTCGCCTTCGGGACTGTCTTGCGTCTGGGCCTCGCTATCGAAGGATCGGTCATCGCCCAGCAGGCGCCGGACCAGTGTCTCTACCGCAGCTTCTTGCGGAGGCAGGCCGCGGCGCCGAGGACGCACGGCGAGCAGCGCCTGGCACAGCCGGGCATGGCGCCGGACGAAGCCGGGATAGCGCGCAAGCGTCACCTCGGTTGAGCGCCGGGCCTCGGCCAGGCGCACCAGATCCTGTTCGAGTGGATCGTCGCAACGCGCCACGGGACGGCGCTCGGCCAGCGACATGGCCAGCCAGCGATAGAGATCGCGATTAAGCTCAACCTCAGGCAGCAGCGCCAGTCGCTGCGGCAGCAGCAGGTGCTCGTCGTCACGCCGCGAGACCTCCAGCGCCTCCTCATCGAAGCCCAGGCGCTGACGCAGTGACAGGCGATGGCGCGAGGCGCGCTTGCCGATCGCATCCAGGGTGACGCCGGGGTCTCCGCCGCTGGCACGAAACAGCACCCCCAGCGAGCGCGACACCTCATCGAGGGTCACCGCCGCCTCGGGATACTCCGGGTAGCTGGCGGCGCGTGAGGCCCAGCGGTGCCAGTGACGGCCGACGAACTCCTCGACCTCGAGAAACTCCAGCATGGTGGTGGCTATCCGAAGGTGGCGGTGACGACGTCCTCGATGCCCTTGAGCACGTCGGGATCGTCACTGAGTGGCTCGAGCAGGGCCGCCCGGGCGGCGTCGAGCACCGGCATGCCGGCCTGGATCAGGCTGGCGCAATAGATCAGCAGGCGAGTGGACACCCCCTCTTCCAGGTCCTGGCCCTTCATCGCACGCAGGCGTGCCGCCAGGTTGACCAGGGCCTCGCAGCGCCCACGCGAAAGGCCGCTTTCATGGGCGACGATGTCGACCTCTGTGTCGGCATCGGGGAAGTCCAGCGAGATCGCCACGAAGCGCTGGCGGGTGCTCGGCTTCAAGGTCTTGAGAATGTGCTGATAGCCAGGGTTGTAGGACACCACCAGCATGAAGTCGTCCGGCGCTTCGAGTCGCTCGCCGGTGCGTTCCAGCGGCAGCAGACGACGATCGTCGGTCAGCGGGTGCAGCACCACGGTCACGTCCTTGCGCGCCTCCACCACCTCGTCGAGGTAGCAGATGCCGCCTTCGCGCACGGCCCGGGTCAGGGGGCCGTCGGACCAGGCGGTATCACCGCCCTTCAACAGATAGCGTCCGGTCAGATCGGAGGCGGTCAGGTCGTCGTGGCAGGCCACGGTGTGCAACGGCAGCCCGAGACGTGCCGCCATATGGCGCACGAAACGGGTCTTGCCGCAGCCCGTCGGCCCCTTCAGCAGCAGCGGCAGGCGCTGGCGGTAGGCGTGCTCGAACAGCGCGACCTCCTGGCCGGTCGGCTGGTAGAAGGGGATGTCGTCACGCACAGGGTCCTGGTGCAAGGCGCACCGAGACAGGGTTGCTTGGGTCATGAACAGGGTCCTCGAGACCATCGAGGCCGCCTGACGGCGGCCTCGATCGGGTTCAGCTGGCGGACATCGCCGGCTGGCCAGAGGCCGACCGACGGGCCGGACCGAACAGCGCGTAGAGCAGCAGCACCGCGCCCACCGTCACCGCGATGCCGGTGCCCAGGCGCATGGTGTAGAACAGGCCGAGCTGGTCCTGCACCTCCATGTAGTTCATCCCCAGCACCCGCTGCAGATGGGTCTGCACCGCACCGGCAAAGGTCAGGGTGAAGGTCATGAAGCACATGGCCGAGGTCAGGATCCAGAAGCCCCACATGTTGAGCACCTGGTTGAACGGCTGGCTCCGACGCAGCTGCGGCATGGCGTAGGTGATCACGCCGAGGATCAGCATCACGTAGGCACCGTAGAACGCCAGGTGGCCATGGGCGGCGGTGACCTGGGTGCCGTGAGAGTAGTAGTTGATGAACGACAGGGTGTGCATGAAGCCCCACACGCCGGCGCCGAAGAAGGCGACCGTCGGGCAGCCCATGGTCCACAGCATCGCGGCCTTGTTGGGGTGGTTGCGCGACCCCTTCCAGAACATCACGAAGGCGAACACCACCATGGCGAAGAACGGAATCACCTCAAGGGTAGAGAAGATGCTGCCGATGGCCTGCCAGTAGCCCGGCGTACCGATCCAGTAGTAGTGGTGGCCGGTGCCCAGCAGCCCGGAGAACAGCGACAGGCCGACGATGACGTAGAGCCACTTCTCGATCACTTCGCGGTCGACGCCGGACATCTTGATCAGCAGGTAGCCGAGCAGCGACGCCATGATCAGCTCCCACACGCCTTCCACCCAGAGGTGAACGACCCACCACCAGTAGACCTTGTCTACCGCCAGGTTGCCGGGGTTGTAGAAGGCGAACAGCCAGAATACCGCCGCCAGCCACAGGCCCAGCATCAGCACCAGGTTGATGGTGGTCTTGCGGCCCTTGAGCAGGGTCATGCTGGTGTTGTAGAGGAAGATCAGGAAGGACACCGTGATCAGCACCTTGACGAAGAAGGGCTGCTCGAGGAATTCACGTCCCTCATGGATGCCAAGCTGATAGCACACCAGGGCGGCGACCCCGGCCACCACAAAGATGCCCAGCTGCAGGTAGGCCAGCATCGGGCTATGAATCTCCCGTTCGGCCTCTTCCGGCATCAGGTAGTAGGTGCAGCCCATGAAGCCGATCAATAGCCACACGATCAGCAGATTGGTATGGCTGACGCGGATAATGTTGAAAGGCATCAACTGCGCCAGGAAGTCTGGAAAAACGTAGACCAGCGCCGCCATGATGCCAAACACCAGCTGAAGGGCAAAAAGCCCCATCGCCACCAGGAAGAAGGCGTAGGCCACCTTCTGTGTTTCATATTTCATTTTTCATGTTCCTCCACGGTTTCCCCTCACGCGACGCGTACGCCATTGCGATCTTGTCGATATGTCACACGAACCCACCGACCTATCCCGATACGTGGGGCGGCCAGTTCTGATCATCGATAGCGTCGGTCCACTCGAGGAAATCGATCAGCGAGGTCATTTCCTCGTCGCTCAGATCGAACTGCGGCATCTTGCGCCGCCCTGGTACGGCCAGCGGCTGAGCGCGCATCCAGGCCGCCAGTCCCGCCCTTGCCGCCTCGGGGTTTTCGCGCCCGTGATAGCGGGTCCAGACATTGGACAGTTCAGGCGCAAAATAGGCCCCCTCACCCATGATGCTGTGACAGTTGATACACATGTTCTTTTCCCACACATGCTTGCCTTCGCGTACCGAATCGGTCAGCGGAAGTGCGCTGGTGGACTCCGTCACGATGTACCAGTGACTGTGAGCAGTCAGCGCTACAAAGATCAGGAAAAAGAACAGTGAGCCCCCGTAGAAGATGTTGCGTGCTGCGGATTTTGTCAGACCCTCGGCCATGACCACGTCTCCTCATTGTTTGGCCCATGGTGCCGGAGAGTCAGACCTCCCTGGCCCCGTTGACCATTGTATTGAGGAGCGCTCTTCTATACCTGAGTTAAACACTCGGAATATGACATGCATCACCAAAATTCTTGATTGATTCGCCCCATCAACCACTTAAACATTCGCCGGGACTATCGGCGATAAACGATGAAATTGACGAGACAAGATGACGACAATATCGCCACTGACAGGAGAAAAAACCAACGCCATTGAGGTAAATCAATGCATTGCAATAAAGAGGCTATACCAGCCAGGACAGGACGCTGTGTCGGTGCGCGGCGCCAAGCATATAGACGAAGATCAGCAGCGCCAGGCAGGCCGACAGCGCCCGCGTTCGGACGCTGGCACCTCGTCGAAGCGCCAGACTGCCGAAGCCGACATAGGCCAGCAGGGCGGTCAGCTTGGCCGCCAGCCATGGCGTCTGGTGAGGCCACTGGGTGGTGAGCACCATCAGCGACAGCCCCGCCGCCAGCAGCAGGGTATCGAGCAGATGGGGCAGCACACGCACCCAGGGGCGCTTTAGCCAGGAAGAGCCGGTCACTGACCACAGCGCGCGCAGGGCAAAGAGGGCACCGCTGACCAGCGCCAGCGACACATGCAGGGACTTGAGGGTGAGGTAGAGCGGTAACATCTGAGCCTAGCCGTCCTGACCGTCGACACGCGGACTGCCGAGAATCGGCACATAGTGGGTCAGAAAGATGGCGTAGCCGAGACACCACAGGAGGATGCTCAGGCTGTAGACCCAGTGGGTGATCGAGGGCCACAGCGCCAGCACCAGCGAGCGCGACAGTCCCGCCGCCACCAGCAGGCCGAGAGCCACGCCGATGCCCGGCAGACAGCGCATGGGACGGCCGGTATGGCCCAGCGACACCCGCGACATCATCGACAGCATCATGGTGCCCATGGCACCCACGGTGATGGCGTGGACACCCAGCTCAGCCCGGCCGACGCCCCACAGCCCCAGGGCCCACAGCAAAAGCCCCAGCGGCACGAAGGCGTAGCTCAGGTGAAGGCTCCACAGCAGGGGTTCACGTCCGGTGGCACGGCCTTGCCAGCGTATCAGGCGCAGCGGGTGGGCCAGCGCCGCCGCCAGCAGCGCCAGCGCCAGTACGCTGTCGGGCAGACCGCCCCCCAGGGTGCGCGTAAGCTGCAGCACCACCGCCAGCGCCAGGCTGCCGAGCGCCAGCCCCTCGAGCCAGGGCAGCGCCGGGCGGCGCTTCAGGCCCAGCCGGTTGGCGGTGAACATCGGGATCACCCGACCGCCCAGCACCCCCATGATCAGCGTTACCAGCAGCACCGCCAGGTAGGACGACTGGCGCACCAGCTCAGGGTCACCCTGGAGCACGCCCAGATGGCTGCCCAGGTTGGCACCGGCGAGGATCGCCAGCACCGGCACGAAGATCAGGTTGCGCCAGCGCTTCGCCCGGATCACCATCACCGCCATCACGGCGCAGACGATCAGCAGAAAGCCGACGTCCAGCGCCATCACCAGCGCCTGGGGCAAGACGGGAAAGGCCAGCCCCAGCCTGGCCGCCAGCCACAGTGCGACGAGCCCCAGCAGCGGGGCGCCATGGAGCCCCCTGAGGCCGGTCCAGGTCTGCACCGCGGTCAGCAAGAACCCCGACACCACCGCCCCCACCACCCCGAACAGCATCTCGTGCTGGTGCCACCACAGCATGCCCGCCCGGGGCGACAGCACGAAGATGCCGTGCCAGAAAGCGAGCCACACCAGCAGGGCCACCACGCTGAAGGCCGCCGCCAGCAGGAAGAAGGGACGAAAGGCGAGGCGCGCAAGAGGCAGACGAGCGGCGACGGATGACATGGCGAGTACCTGAGTAATTCACTTGGTCTTGTGAAGTCTGGCCCGCTTTGGACAACATCACCATGATGCACATCAAAGGCACTGCCGATGCCGCAAACCTGACTCACGCTGGCAAGCCCTGCATCCCCCAACCCAGCCCCAACCCCGCGACAGCCTCGCACGCCCTTGGCGATGACCAGGCCAGAATCAGGCCTTTAGCCCCAGCCGCCGCGCCAGGCGATGCAGATTGCCGGGGTCCAGCCCCAGCCGGCGAGCCGCCCCAGCCCAGTTGCCTTCAGTGTCCAGGGCCTGCCGGATGCGCTCGCGCTGAAAGGCCTCGGTGGCCTCCCGCAGCGAGGGCTCTCGATCCAGCGCCTCGCCCGCTGGACGATCGGCCGGCGACACGGCGCTTCGAGACGTGTCGCCTTGCGCTGCGGGCGCGTCGGTGGCCCGGGCTGTCGCCGGCGCCAGCCCCAGGTGTTCGACCTCGATGCGTACGCTACGGCGGCGAGCATCGGGCGTCCCGAGCACGTCCACCGAGGCCAATGCCAGCAGCGAGGCACGTGCCAGTAGTGACTCCAGCTCACGTACGTTGCCGGGCCAGTGCCAGGCCGCCAGCGACTCCCGCGCGGCCTCGCTCAGGCACAGGTTGCCGACGCCGAGACGCACCCGGTTCTGCTCCAGGAAGTGTCCGACCAGCAGCGCCAGGTCCTCGGGACGCTGGCGCAGCGGGGGCACCTCCAGCGGGAAGGCGCTGAGCCGATGATAGAGATCCTCGCGAAAGCGCCCCTGGGCGACCTCCAGGGCAAGATCCCGGTTGGTCACCGCGACCACCCGAACGTCGACATGCTGGAGCCGATCGCTGCCCAGCGGCTGGACCTCGCCTTCCTGCAGCACCCGCAACAGCTTCGGCTGCAGCTCCAGCGGCAGCTCGCCCACCTCGTCCAGCACCAGGGTGCCGCCGTCGGCCATCTGGAAGTGCCCGCGATGGTCGCTGATTGCCCCGGAGAACGCCCCGCGCCGATGGCCGAACAGGGCGCTCTCGATCAACGAGGCCGGCAGCGCGGCGCAGTTCACCACCACCAGGGGCCCATCGGCACGTCGCGAGCCGTGATGGAGGGCATGGGCGATGCGCTCCTTGCCGACGCCGGTCTCGCCCAGCACCAGCACGCTCATGTCGGTGGCGGCGACCAGCTCCACCGATGCCATCAGCTTGCGCATGGCGCCACTGCGCCAGCCGGTCAGCCGACGCGGCAACTGGCCGTGGTCATCGCGCTGCAGGGCGAGCTGCAGGCGGGCGCCGTCCAGACGCCGGGACAGCCGCAGGCAGGTGCCCAGCAACTCGGCCGCCGCCAGCAGGCCCTGGTCATCCAGCTCGGCCAGCGCCCCCGGGATCAGGGCGTCCAGGGTGACCATGCCGATCAGCTCATCGCCGTCGCGCAACGCCACCCCCAGGCAGTCATGGACAGGGCTGAGACCGTCATCCAGCAGTCCGTCGTAGGGATCAGGAAGGGGCGAGTCCGCGGCAAAGCGGCAGACCCCCGGCGCCTCGGCGATGGCGGCGAGGCGAGGATGCTCGCTCAAGGCGAAGGTCCTGCCGGCCACGCCCTCGGGCAGGCCGATGGTGGCCACCGGCCTGAGACCGGAGCCCTGCGCCACCAGCAGCGCGCTGGCATCCGCCGCGGTGGGGGCCACCAGTGATTCGAGCACGCCCTGCCAGGCCTCGGCGAGCTCGGGGCCCTGCTCATCGCCCAGGCGCTGCAGCAGGGCACGCAGGCGTCGTAGAAAGCTGACCACCTCGAATGTCCTTTTGACTATCAACAGTGTCAAAACGATAGCACTTGCAGTGTCAGATCGACATGCAATCTCGATTTCATTCGCAAGAGTTACCACTGCCCAGGGCGAATACCGGGACAGAATCGGGTCGGGAACGTGGCCGGGAACCGGGCCAGAAAAAAGGAGCCGGGTAGCGTGACCAGCGCTCTCGACAAGCGCCCTGTGGATCCACACTGCCCGCTCATTACCCGCTCTGGATCACCCACACTGTGGCAAGTTGGCGCACCTCAAGCGAAGCGGCATATCGCTTGCTCCATACAGGGTACAGAAAGGCGACGAGCGATACGCCCCGACCCCGTGGAAGCACCGAAGGTGTCGAGGCATATCAACCGATGCTCTGTTCACAAGCTGTAGAGAAAAAGTAGGCCCAAACGAGCCAGGCCTCCGACGCGGTGAAGGATTTTTGCCACAGTGGGAGCGCGCTGCGCCATATCCCTGACAGGAGACGCCATGACCACCGCTGCCCAAGACGCCATCATCGATGCCACCGCCCCTCTGGTCGCCGAACACCTCGACGCCATCACCGCCCGTTTCTATCCGCTGATGTTCGAGCGCTACCCGGAGGTCAAGGCGGTGTTCAACCAGGCCCATCAGGCCGACGGTGGCCAGCCGAAGGCGCTGGCGCGAGGGGTGCTGGCCTATGTCGGCCTGCGCCGCCAGCCCCAGGAGGTCATCGACTCGATGCAGACGGTGATCAGCAAGCACGTCTCGCTGGGCATCCAGCCCGAGCAGTACCCCATCGTCGGCGAATGCCTGATGGCCGCCATCGGCGAGGTGCTGGGCGAGGTGGTGACGCCGGAGATCGCCGACGCCTGGGCGGCCCTGTACAACGACCTGGCCGCGCTGTTGATCGCCGCCGAAGCCGAGCGCTACCAGGCCTTCGCCGATCGCCCCGGCGGCTGGCGTGGACTGCGCGAGTTTCGTGTCGCCCAGATCCAGCGCGAGTGCGAGGTGATTCGCTCCTTCACCCTGGAGCCGGTCGACGGCCAGCCGGTGGCCGACGCCGAGCCCGGCCAGTACATCGGCCTGCGTCTGGCGGTGGACGAGGCAATCGTGCATCGCCACTACAGCCTGTCCGGCAGCCCCAACGGCCGTAGCTATCGCATCTCGGTGAAACAGGAGCCGGGCGGCCTGGTCAGCAACTTCCTGCACCAGCAGATGCGCGTCGGCGACACCCTGGAACTGCTGCCCCCCGCCGGTGAGCTGACCCTGGACGATGGCGACGCGCCAGTAATGCTGATCAGCGGCGGCGTCGGCCAGACCCCGATGCTGCCGCTGGCACGCCAGGCCCTGGCCCAGGGACGCCGGGTCTGCTACATCCACGCTGCCCGGAACATCGACCACCACGCCTTCCGTGGTGAGGTCGACGCCCTTGCCCGAGACTATCCGCAGCTGCTGACCCGGGTCTGCGCCTACGAGGAAGGCGACGGCGGCGACATCAAGGGCCGCCTCGAGCGCGAGCTGCTGGCCCGCCTGCTGCCCGGCGGCGACGCCCAGTGCTACTTCGTCGGCCCGCCGCCCTTCATGAGCGCCATCGACAGCCATCTGGCAGAGCTGGGTATCCCCGAGCAGCGCCGTCACTACGAGCACTTCGGCCCCTCGCGTCCGCTCAGCAACACCAGTAGCGCCGCCTGACAAGCACGTCTGGCCGTCGCGTTCCACTCAGCCCACCACGACAAGGCCGCGCCCGAGGGCGCGGCCTTGTCGTGTCTTGCGGCGGTCGCTCACCGGCCAGGACATCAGGCGTGCTGTCGCGCCTCGGGCTTTCTCACCACCATGAAGTAGTAGAACACCCCGGTCAGCGCCAGGAAGAACAGGCTGTCGGGACTGGTGAGGAAGATCAGCGGGTTGCCGTCGGACAGCGACAGCGAGCGTCGGCAGTATTCCTCCAGGCTCGGGCCGAGCACGAAGCCGAGCAGCAGGCAGGCCACCGGATAGCCCTGACGCCGCAGCAGGAAGGCGAGCACCCCGAACACCAGCGCCAGTCCCATCTGGAAGATCGAGTAGGTGGCCACGTAGCAGCCGACCAGCGCGATCACCGCGATGCTGGCGTAGAGCACATCGCGGCGGATCGAGACGATCCGCACGAACCAGGGCCCCAGCACGTAGAGCGTCAGCGGCACCATCACCAGGGCCGCCACCAGCAGCGCCATGAACATCGGTGCCACCAGCGCAAGCTGGCTGTCGAGGAACTGCGGCCCGGGCTGCAGGCCGTTGATCACCAGCACGCCCAGCACGATGGCGGTGGTGGGATCGCCGGGAATACCGAAGGACAGCATCGGCACGAAGGCGCCGCTGCACATGGCGTTGTTGGCGCCCTCCGCCGCCGCGATGCCCTCCACCGACCCCTTGCCGTACTTCTCCGGGTGGCGTGAGCTGCGCATGGACTCGGCGTAGGCGACAAAGGCCGCCATGGAGCCTCCGGCGCCCGGCAGCACGCCGACGCTGTAGCCGATGATGGCGGTCTTGACGTAGCGATAGACGCCGATTTCACGCACCTCGTGCCAGGGTGGAATAAAGTCCCGGCGGCGAATGACGCTGGCCTTGATGGCGTCGACCTCGACGGTGCGCGAGGCGCGGTTCTGCGACTGCACCAGCAGCTCACTGACGGCGAAGGCGCCGATGACCAGCGGCATGATGTCGATGCCCTGCATCAGCACGCCGGTGCCGAAGGTGAAGCGGGTGACCGGCTGCATCACGTCGATACCGACGGTGGCCACCATCACCCCCAGGGTGGTGGCGACCAGGCCCTTGGAGATGGCCCCACGCTGGGAGATGACGATCACGATCAGGGCGAAGGCGATCAGCGAGAACTTGCCCGGCGTGCGAATCAGCAGCGCCGCCTCGGTGGCCAGCGGCGCCATCACCATCAGCATGATGGCACCCAGGGCACCGCCGATCATCGACGCCAGGGCGGCGTGGCCCAGCGCCTTGGCGCCCTCGCCCCGCTGCTGCATGGGGTAGCCCTCGATGGCGGTCATCATCGAGGCCGGGGCACCGGGAATATTGATGGTGGTGGCGGTGATGCTGCCACTGCACATGCCGGCCATGAAGATGGCGGCGCAGGCGACCAGCGCCGCGGTGATGTCGAGGCTGTAGGTCAACGGCAACAGCAGGGCGATGGCCAGCATCGAGGTGAGCCCCGGCACGGCGCCAAAGAAGGTGCCGATCAGGTAGCCGCCGATCAGGTAGGGCAGGATGTCGGGCTGCATCAGCACGGCAAGGCCCTTGGAGAGTTCGATCAGATAGTCCATGGGTCAGATCCAGGGCGTCGGCAGGCGAACCTGGAACACCAGCTCGAAGAGCCCGTATCCCAGCAGGGTGATCACGCCGGCCACCAGCGCCTTGAACGCCAGCGCCTGCGGCGAGGGCCGCCCGGTGGCGAAGGCCAGCGTCATGCTGAAGGCGTAGAGGAAGGTGGCGATGAAGTAGCCAAGGTGGGCAAACAGGGCGATATAGACGGCGGTGAGCAGGGTGACCGCCACCGGCCCCCGCCACGCCGCCACCTTTGCATCGCCACGGTTGTCGCCGCCCTCGTCGCTTTCCCCGGCGCCGGCCTCACCACCAGCCTCACCACCAGCCTCGCCACTGGCCGCCTCGCGTCGATCGGCGAGGATCACGCCACCCAGCGCCAGCAGCATGACCACGGCGAGCGCCACCGGGAAGAAGGAGGCGGTCAGGGCCCCGTTCTTGATGGGCGGCGCGATCTTGAACGCCTCGAGCAGATAGATCAGGGTCAGGGCCAACAGGCAGATGACGACACCTGTCGGCCCCGTCAGCCAGGTCCCCAGGCGGGAGAGCGATTTCATCGGGAGTCCTCCGGAAAAGAGCCGCCACCGCGGTGGCGGCGCGGGCTTACTGGCCGATCAGGCCGGCTTCCTTCAGCTCATCCATGCGCGCGAACAGCTCACCCTGGGTCTGTTCGGCCCAATCCTCGACCTCATCGGTGCCCAGCCAGTTGGGGGTGACACCGACGTCGACCAGCCAGGTCTGGAATTCCTCGCTGTCGTAGGCCTGCTGATAGGCCGCCTCGAGGGCCGTCACGGCGTCGTCCGGCGTATTGGCAGGCGCTGCCAGGATCACGAAACTGCCCATCTGGATGTCGTAGCCCAGCTCGGTTGCCGGGGGCACGTCGGGGAAGCTCTCGCTCTGGACGTCGGTGAACTCCACCAGGCCACGGGCGTCACCCGCCGAGATCAGCGATTCGAAATCACCGAGGCTGGTCAGCGCCAGGTCCACCTCGCCGTTGAGCAGGGCCTCCTTCTGGGGCGCCGCACCACCGGGATAGGAGACGATCTTGAACTCCACCTCGGCCTGATCCTGCAGTTGCAGCAGCGTCAGGTGGGTCCGCGAGCCCATGTTCTGGATACCGGCGCGGATCTCCCCGGGCGCGGCCTTGGCGGCTTCGATCAATGCCTCGAGGCTATCGAAGCGCGAATCCTGCGGCACCACGACGGCGTCCGGCTCACTGGTGATCCGCGCGATCAGATCCAGCTTGTCGATATCGTAGCCGGCCAGCATTCCCTGCCACGGGATGGTGACGACGCTGTCGTAGGTCAGCGCGATCAGGGTGTAGCCATCGGGGCGCGCGCCCAGCGCCTGCACCAGGCCGTTGGCGCTCATGCCGCCTTCGATGTTCTCGACGTAGACGGTGCCCCCCAGCGGCTCCTCGGCCAGATTGGAGATCTTGCGCACGATACCGTCGGTACCGCCGCCGGCGCCCCAGGGCACGATCATGCGAACGTCGCGCTCCGGATAGTCCGCCGCGACCGAGGCACTGGCGACCAGCGCCAGGCCACCCAGGGTCATGCTCATCGACTTGCGCATCTCATCCACTCCTTGCCGTTGTTGTTGGCGTTAGCTGTTGGCTTTCACTGTCGTGGTGCGTCGCTGTCTACCCCCGACGCTCGGGTCCGTACCGTGGTGGCGGCCTGGCATCCGCCGGCTTCCATGAGGAAGCGCCTGCACCGCCCGCCAGATCCTGTCGGGATGTCGATCGGTGTGGACGTTTGCGCTCGGCGGCGTGCGCCGGTGGGCTGGCCGGGCCAGCGCGCCGGCTGGCCCTTCTCGTCCAAGACGGCGGTTGGCAGGTGCTCGGCAACCTTCACGACGCCAGGATGGCAGTCGAGCGTTCGTGCAGCTCATCGAAGGAACCTGAGCCGCCAACAGCCTATGTACTACATCATACAAAGTAGCCGTGTGATCAACATAGACAGTGAGAGGCGACTCTGAAATGCGACTTTAGTGATGGGCCACTTCCGATTTCGTCCATCAGGGAATCAACTGCGACCGCGCCTGGTCCCCATCATGGTGACCGTGGGGCCGAGCCAGCAATCGCGTCAGCAAAACCCAACCTGAACGAAAGCAGAGCATGATTTTATTAACCTGACTTCCGGTCCATGCTGAGTCCATGCCCGCCCTGCGGCCCCTGACTGGAGACTCGCCATGCTGACCTTCGACACCCTCGATACCCGTCCCGACGCCCACACCGAGCGCGCTGCGGGGGCCGGGCTCAACCACCACTACTGGATGCCGTTCACCGCCCACCAGGACTTCCACCAGCACCCGCGGATGATCCAGGGCGCCGAGGGCCGCTACTTCATCGACGACCGCGGCCGCCGGGTGTTCGATTCACTGTCGGGTCTGTGGACCAGCGGCGCCGGCCACAACCGTGAAGAGATCCGCGAGGCGGTGGCCCACCAGCTCGGCAGTCTCGACTTTGCGCCGAGCTTTCAGGTGTCCCATCCGCTGGCCTTCAAGCTGGCCGAGAAGGTCGCGAGCCTGACCCCGGCGGGGCTCGACCATGTGTTCTTCACCGATTCCGGCTCCGAGTCCGCCGATACCGCGCTGAAGATGGCCAAGGCCTACTGGCGGCTCAAGGGTCGCCCGGAAAAGACCCGCATGATCGGCCGCGCCAAGGGCTACCACGGGGTCAACATCGGCGGCACCAGCCTTGGCGGCATCGGCGGCAACCGCAAGCACTTCGGCCAGTTGCTGGACTCGAGCCACCTGCCCCACACCCTGCAGCCGAACCAGGCCTTCACCCGGGGCCAGGCCGAGACCGGGGCCGAGCTTGCCGATGCGCTGCTCGAGCAGATCGCGCTGCACGACGCCTCCAACATCGCGGCGGTGATCGTCGAGCCGATGTCCGGCTCCGCCGGGGTCATCGTGCCGCCCAAGGGCTACCTCGAGCGGCTGCGCGAGATCTGCTCGGCCCACGACATCCTGTTGATCTTCGACGAGGTGATCACCGCCTTCGGTCGCAGCGGCGCGCGCACCGGCGCCGAGGCCTTCGGCGTCACCCCGGATCTGATGACGGTGGCCAAGCAGATCACCAACGGCTGCGTACCGATGGGTGCGGTGATCGCCTCTGGCGAGATCCATGACACCTTCATGCACGCCGGCGGCCCGGGACACGCCATCGAATTCCCCCACGGTTACACCTACAGCGGCCATCCGGTGGCCTGCGCCGCCGCCCTGGCCGCGCTGGACCTGCTCGAGCGCGAGGACTTCCCGGCCCAGGTCAGGGCCATCGCCCCGGCCTTCGAGGATCGCCTGCACGCCTTGAAGGGCCGCTCCCATGTGGTCGACATCCGCAACTTCGGCCTGGCCGGGGCGATCCAGCTGGCCCCGCGCGACGGCGATCCGGCCATCCGCCCGCGCGACGCTCACCTGGCGCTGTGGGAGGCCGGCTTCTATGTGCGCTTCGGCGGCGACACCCTGCAGTTCGGCCCTCCCTTCGCCACCACCGAGGCCGAGCTCGAGCGCCTGTTCGACGCCGTCGCCGAGACCCTCGACCGGCTCGACTGAGCCGCTTGCCTGAGCCCGCTTGCCGGCACCGAGCGCCCGGCTTATCCACCTGAAACCGACAGCCTGTGGACAACCTTTACACCCACTGTTCACAGCATTATCCACAGCGCGGACGGGCCATGCCCGTCCGCCCTTTCGACACTTGAGGACCCTCGATGGACAACGTCAATCACTGGATCAACGGCCAGGATCTCGAGGCCGGCCGCCACCTGCCGGTCACCAACCCGGCCACCGGCGAGACCATTCGCCAGGTCGCCGACGGCGACGCCGACACCGTCAAGGCCGCCATCGACGCCGCCCAGGCGGCCTTCCCGGCCTGGCGCGACACCCCGCCGGCCAAGCGCGCCCAGGTGATGTACCGCTTCAAGGCGCTGCTGGAGCGTGACGCCGATCGCCTGGTGCAGCTGATCAGCGAGGAGCACGGCAAGACCCTCGAGGACGCCATGGGCGAGCTCAAGCGCGGCATCGAGAACGTCGAGTACGCCTGCGGCGTGCCGGAGCTGCTCAAGGGCGAGTACTCCCACAACGTGGGGCCGTCCATCGACGCCTTCTCCAACTTCCAGCCGCTGGGCGTGGTGGCCGGCATCACCCCGTTCAACTTCCCGGCGATGGTGCCGCTGTGGATGTACCCGATGGCCATCGCCTGCGGCAACGCCTTCGTGCTCAAGCCCTCCGAGAAGGACCCGTCCGCCGCCCTGGCGGTCGCCCGCCTGCTCGAGGAAGCCGGCCTGCCCCAGGGCATCATGAACGTGGTCCAGGGCGGCCGCGAGACCGTCGAGGCGCTGCTCGACGCCCCCGAGGTCAAGGCCGTGTCCTTCGTCGGCTCGACCCCCATCGCCGAAACCATCTACCGGCGTGGCGCCGAGAGCGGCAAGCGGGTGCAGGCCCTCGGTGGCGCCAAGAACCACGCCGTGGTGCTGGCCGACGCCGATATCGACAACGCCGCCAACACCCTGATGGGGGCCGCCTACGGCAGCGCCGGCGAGCGCTGCATGGCGATCTCGGTGGCGGTGTGCGTCGGCGATGACACCGCCGACCGCCTGATCGAGGCCATGGGCCCCAAGATCGCCGCGCTGAAAGTCGGCCCCGGCACCGACAAGGGCCTGGACATGGGCGCCCTGGTCACCGCCCAGCATCGCGACAAGGTGCTCGGCTATATCGAGAAGGGCGTGCAGGAAGGTGCCACCCTGGTGGCCGACGGCCGCGAGCTGGTGGTCCCGGGCCATGAGAACGGCTTCTTCGTCGGCGGCTGCCTGTTCGACCGGGTCACCCCGGAGATGACCATCTACCGCGAGGAGATCTTCGGCCCGGTGCTGTGCGTGGTGCGTGTCGACAGCCTCGATGAGGCCATCGCCCTGACCAACGCCCACGAGTACGGCAACGGCACCTGTCTGTTCACCCGTGACGGCGAGGCGGCGCGTCGCTTCACCGACGCCATCGAGGTCGGCATGGTGGGTATCAACGTACCGCTGCCGGTGCCGGTGGCCAGCCACAGCTTCGGCGGCTGGAAGCGTTCGCTGTTCGGCGACCTGCACGCCTACGGCCCCGACGCGGTGCGCTTCTACACCCGCCGCAAGGCGGTGTCACAGCGCTGGCCCTCGCCCTTCGAGACCACCCAGGCGGAGTTCCACTTCCCCTCCGGCGGTCAGTAGGCACCGGCAAGAAGACCACGGGCCCTGCGGGGCCCGTTTTCGTTTACGACAGCGAGCGAGCCTCTGATCAACCACTGGCACGCGACTTATACACCGCTGCCCACAGCCCCTGCACCGCCTGCCCACCGCTTTTCACAAGGTGCCACACAGGGTTATCCACAGAACGACTCACACGTTCATCCCCACCTTTATCTGCACGCCTGCCCCGCAAGTCGGACCCCCGCCACCGCCAGGTTATCCACACCCGGCCCCGGTGCGGCGCGTCATCCCTTCGCTCCATCCCCTACTTCATTGGCGGACACTGATACGCATCAAGCCGGCGGTGTCCGGGCGGGGCTAGCATGGCGCCTCTCTTCGCTCGGAGATCGACATGGAACTGGTCTGTCCCGCGGGTAGCCTGCCCGCTTTGAAGCGCGCCGTGGACGAGGGCGCCAACGCGGTCTACTTCGGCTTTCAGAATGCCACCAACGCCCGCCAGTTCGCCGGGCTGAACTTCACCGACAAGCGCGCCCGCGAGGGTATCGACTACGCCCACGCCCGGGGCTGTCGGGTGTTCTGCGCGATCAATACCTACCCGCAGCAGTCGAGCCTGGCCCAGTGGCGCGCGGCGGTGGACCAGGCGGCTTCGCTTCAGGTCGACGCCCTGATCCTGGCCGACCCGGGCCTTTTGGCCTACGCCGCCGAACGCCACCCGGACATCCCCCGCCACCTGTCGGTGCAGGGCTCCGCCACCAGCCACGAGGCGCTGGCCTTCTACCACCGCGAGTTCGGCATCCGCCGTGCGGTGCTGCCCAGGGTGCTGTCGATCCACCAGGTGCGCGACCTGGCCCGCCACAGCCCGGTGGAGCTCGAGGTGTTCGCCTTCGGCAGCCTGTGCATCATGGCCGAGGGCCGCTGCTATCTGTCGTCCTACCTGACCGGCGAATCACCCAACACCCACGGCGTGTGCTCGCCGGCGGCCCACGTGCGCTGGGAGGAGACCGCCAGCGGACGCGAATCGCGCCTGAACGGCGTGTTGATCGATCGCTACCGCGCCGACGAACAGGCCGGCTACCCGACCCTGTGCAAGGGACGCTTCGACGTCGAGGGCGACGTCGGCCACGCCATCGAGGCGCCGACCAGCCTCAGCACCCTGGACCTGCTGCCCCAGCTGGCGGCGCTGGGCATCAAGGCGATCAAGATCGAGGGTCGTCAGCGCAGTCCGGCCTATGTGGCCAGCGTCACCCGCGTGTGGCGCCAGGCACTGGACCATCTGGACCGGGCCGGCGACGACTATCGCCCCCAGGCCGACTGGAGCGCCGCCCTGGCGCCGCTGGCCGAAGGCTCCACCCATACTCTCGGCGCCTACGAGCGCGACTGGAAATGACAGGAGGCGAGATGACCGCTGCTTCACTGGAATTGAGCCTTGGCCCGGTGTCCTTCTACTGGACTCGCGAGCGCTACTTCGCCTTTTATGAACAGGCCTGCCACTGGCCGCTGACCAGCGTCACCCTGGGCGAAACCGTGTGCTCCCGGCGGCGCGACATGAAGCTCGCCGACTGGCTGGAGATCGGCCACCAGCTCGCCGCCGCCGGCAAGCAGGTGATCCTCGGCTCGCAGACCCTGATCGAGTCCAACGCCGACCTG
The DNA here is from genome assembly GCF_040147045.1 of Halomonas sp. EF61. Classification (NCBI taxonomy): domain Bacteria; kingdom Pseudomonadati; phylum Pseudomonadota; class Gammaproteobacteria; order Oceanospirillales; family Halomonadaceae; genus Halomonas; species Halomonas sp. EF61. Next base: position 926,424 of record NZ_JAMSHM010000001.1, read on the forward strand.
CGTGACCTGACCAGGCTGTGCGACAACGGCGACTTCCTGGTCGAGGCCAACGACATGAGCGCGGTGCACCGGCTGTCCGAGGCGGGCCTGCCCTTCGTCGGCGGCCCGGCGCTCAACCTCTACAATGTGCCGACCCTGGAGATCCTCAAACGCGCTGGCATGTTCCGCTTCGTCGCCCCGGTGGAGTTGCCTGGCGCCGACCTGGCCCGGCTGCTGTCTGACGCCCGCGAGGCGGGACTGGCGCTGGACTGCGAGGTGCTGGCCTACGGCCACCTGCCGCTGGCCTGGTCGTCACGCTGCTTTACCGCGCGCCACCACCAGCACCCAAAGGATCGCTGCCAGTTCGTCTGCCAGGACTATCCGGAAGGGCTGTCGCTGACCACCCAGGACGACAGCCGTCGACTGTTCACCCTGAACGGTATCCAGACCCTGTCCGGGGCCTGTCAGGACCTGCGCCACGAGCTTGCCGAGATGGCCGAGATGGGCGTCAGCGCGGCCCGGCTGAGTCCGCGTTCAGAGGGGATGGATGAGGTGGTGGCGGACTTCGACCTGGCCCGCCAGGGACGCTACCCGGCGCCCTCGCCGCTGGCGCTGGTGGACGCCGAGCTGTGCAATGGCTATTGGCACGGCCAGGCGGGGATGGATCTGGCGCCGGTGCTGGAAGACTGAAAGCCCCTTCCCTCCCACGCCACCTCACTCAGGAGGCCGGTTCGCCGGCCTCCTGCGCTATGAGGCTCAACCCGCCAGCCAGGAGCCTAGGCCTCGCGAGGCAGCCAGCGCTGCAGCTGCCCCAGCGCCTCGAGCAGGTAGGGATGCAGCAGTTCCATTTCCTGACCATCCAGCAGGTTCTTCACCGTCAGCCCCAGTTCGGTATCGCCCTCCAGGCACAGTCGGCGCTGGAAGAACAGGCTGTCCGGGTCTTCCTCGCGGCTGGCCAGGCAGGCGAACTCGCGCCAGCCCCCCGCCACCTTCACCTCCCAGGGCGCGTCGGTGACCTGCAGGCGACCGTGCGTGAGGGTCAGGGTGACCGCCAGCGCCAGATCATCGATGGACAGACACACCCGGCGCCCTTCGAGCACGTCGAACTCACCGTCGGCCAGTGGCTCGGCCAGGGTGCGGTTGAGCCAGGGCTCGAGACTCGTGCGCAACAGCGGCAGGGGCAGCGGGCCGAGACGGCGCATCAGCGACAGATGCAGACGATGGGGCACCCGGGTCAAGGCGCCAGGCGTCAACGACGACGACAGCGAAGGAAGGGTGGGCAAGGCAGGAAGGGCAAGAGAAGGCAACGACAGCGAGCCGAGCGGCGACAGCGACATGACGGGTTCCTGGTCAAGCGGCACGACGCCGCCGGGTCATGCTAGCGATACCGTCGCCCTCGGTTCATGACGCCCATCAAGCCCTCTGGTGTAGCGCTCGTTGAACGCTCTGACACAGCCGAATGCCGGGGTCGAAATGGGAACTCTGCTACACTGCGGACATCATGGGGTTCGGCCCCTTGGCTTCACCCAGGTTCCGCAGAGCATCGAGTTCACAAGCGGAAAAGGAGCAACGATGTCCATCGAAACCAGCTTCGAAGGCTACCTCAAGGCCAAAGAGGGTGGCCACCTGCGTAGCATGAAGATATCGCATCGCGGCGCCGTCTCCGTGGACAGCGCCGAGCTGGTGCGGTCGCGCAAGGTCAAGAGCAACGTCAGAGCCCTTCGCCGCAGCCTCGATCGCAGGGACAGCAAGCCAGAATGAGCGGCATCAAGCTGCTGCCACCTTTCGTCCTGCTGGTGGCCGGCTTTCTGCTATGCCATTCGATCCCTTCCTGGCGACGCTACGTCATTCGTGCCAACGGACAACAGCTGACCTTGCGCAGCGCCATCGCCGGCTTTGGGGCAGCCCTCCCGGTCTTCGCTGTGCTTCACCTCCTGCACGCTTTCTCTGCCCCCTCCGCTTCTCCTTACGCCAACCCAGACACCCAAGGCGAGCCCTTCCTACAGACACAACGATGGGCCCCGAAGGGCCCATCGTTGTGACGCTGGCTTATTCGCGCGCCAGCCGTGCTTTCTAGCCACGCATTCTAGTCGTGCTTTCCAACCAAACGTCGACTAGCCACACTTAGACCAGCCGCAGCCGGCGTAGCAGGTGGGGCAGCCGTCCATCATGATCAGCTCGCCGCGACACTCGGGGCAGTTGCCTACCACGGCGGGGCCGGCGCCTTCGGCGGCGGACTCGGCAGGCTTGCCGTCCAGCGGCTCGACCGCGCCGCTCGGGGTCTCGTCCTCGACCTCGGCGGGGTACCAGCCGTGGCCGGAGGCCTGGCGCCGGGCGTAGCGGCTGACCAGGTCCTCCACCGGCACCTGGTTGCCGTCGATGTCGAGAAAGCCGCGACGGTAGAGGATCTGCTGGATCGACCAGGCGATGGCGGCGACCTCGGAGTCGTGGAACATCGGCTTGTTCCAGCGGTTCATGCCGCAGCGCACCAGGCCCTTGTCCCAGGCCACCTTGCGCAGATCCGCCACCGCCTGGGTGACGTAGCCGCCGCGGGCGGCCAGCGACAGGCTGCGCATGGTGGCGGTGATCCACTGGTGCTCACTGGACAGCTGGCCGGAGGGGAAGAAGAACTCCACCGGGCGCTCGATGATCACCCGCTGGCCGTTGAGCACGCCTTCCACCGGCATGAAGGACACCAGCAGGTAGACCTTCTTGCGGCCTTCGGCGCCGACGTAGGATATCTTCTCGGACACCGCCTCCAGCGTTCCCTCGGGGCGCGAGGGGATGCGCATGGTCAGCGGGTTTTCCTCGGGCAGCGGGGCCGGCGCCGGGGCGGCCTCTTCGCTCTTGACGCGGTAGCCCACGATCTTGGAATTGATTTCGACAGCCATCAGCGGGCTCCTCCAGAAAGATGATGCGGGCGTGACACGCTCACGACCCAGGCATGATATTGCGGCTCGCCGCTGGTCCGATTACCACTTGCCATAGGTCCCCTCCTTCAAGCCGTCGTAGAGGTTGGCGGCGTTGTGTTCCTCTCCGTCGTAGATCACCGTCTCGTCGCCCTTGAGTTCGAGAGTCTCGCCGTTCTCCAGCTCGAACACGTAGGTGGTGTTCTTGAGGTCATCCTCGCGCACCAGCACGCCCTGGAAGGCCTCCGGGTTGAAGCGGAAGGTGGTGCAGCCCTTGAGACGGCTCTGGTAGGCGTCCAGGTACAGGTCCTTGAACGCCTCGAAGGCAAAGTCGGTGGGCACGTTGACGGTCTTGGAGATCGCCGAGTCGACCCAGGCCTGGGCCGCGGCCTGCACCGCCACATGCTGCTTGGGGGTCACCGCGTCGGCGGTGATGAAGTAGTCGGGCAGGTCGCTTTCCACCGCGTCGGCGTGCATGAAGTGGCGGTAAGCGGCAAGCTCGAAGGACACCACCTCGACCTGCTCCTTGGTCTTCTTGCCGGCCTGGATCACGTTGCGGAAGTAGCGATGGGAGAACGACGGCTCGATACCGTTGGAGGCGTTGTTGCCCAGCGACAGGCTGATCGTCCCGGTGGGGGCGATCGACGAGTGGTGGGTGAAGCGCGCGCCGTGCTCTGCCAGCTCCGCCACCAGCTGCGGCTCGACCTCGGCGATCTTCTGCATATAGCGGCTGTAGCGCGCGTGCAGGATGCGCCCGGGTACCTTGTCGCCGACCTCGTAGCCGTCGCGGCCGAGCTCGGGACGCTCACGCAGCATCTTCGGCGTCAGCTCGAACTCCTGCTCGAGGATCGGGGCCATGCCCTTCTCGCGGGACAGCTCCAGCGCCTGCTTCCAGCCCTCCACGGCCAGCACTCGGCTGACCTCCTCGGTGAAGCCCAGCGACTCGGCCGAGCCGTAGGGCATCTTGAGCATGGTCATGGTCGAGCCGAGGCCGAGGAAACCCATGCCGTGGCGGCGCTTGGCCTCGATCTCGCGGCGCTGGCCGGACAGCGGCAGGCCGCTAATCTCGACCACGTTGTCGAGCATGCGGGTGAAGATCGCCACCACTTCGCGGTACTTGTCCCAGTCGAAGCGCGGCTTGTCGCCGAACGGATCGATGACGAAGCGGGTCAGGTTGACCGATCCCAGCAGGCAGGCGCCCTCCGGCGGCAGCGGCTGCTCGCCGCAGGGGTTGGTGGCGCGGATCTCTTCGCAGAACCAGTTGTTGTTCATGCGATTGACCTGGTCGATCAGGATGAACCCGGGCTCGGCGTAGTCGTAGGTGGAACGCATGATGGTGTCCCACAGCTCGCGGGCCTTGATCACCTCGACCACGCGGCAGGCCACGCGACCTTCGGCGTCCTGGGTGTAGCCGTCCTCAATCACCGGCCAGTCGCGGTAGATCAGCTCGCTGTCATCGACGTCGCCCTTCTCGCCCTCGTGCAGCGGGAAGGCTAGCGGCCAGTCGGCGTCCTGCTTCACCGCTTCCATGAACTCGTCGGTGATCAGCAGGCTCAGATTGAACTGACGCAGGCGACCGGCCTCGCGCTTGGCCTCGATAAAGTCGCGCACGTCGGGATGACCGACGTCGAAGGTGCCCATCTGGGCGCCACGACGGCCGCCGGCGGAGGCCACCGTAAAGCACATCTTGTCGTAGATATCCATGAACGCCAGGGGGCCGTTGGTGCCGGCACCGGCGCCGAACACGAAGGCGCCCTTGTGGCGCAGGGTGGAGAACTCGTAGCCGATGCCGCAGCCGGCCTTGAGCGTCATGCCCGCATCCACCACGCTGTCGAGGATGTCGTGCATGGAGTCGCGAATGGTCCGCGATACCGTGCAGTTGATCAGGCTGACCGCAGGCTTGTAGCCCTCGGCTCCGGCGTTGGAGGTGATCCGGCCTGCCGGCACGGCGCCGTTTTCCAGCGCCCAGCGAAACTTCGGCAGCCACTTGTCGGCGGCGTCGCCCTCGACGGCGGCCAGCGCCTTGGCCACGCGGTCCCAGGTGGCCTGAAGGTCTGCATCGACGGGCTGGCCGTGGCGGTCCTTCAAGCGATACTTGGCGTCCCAGATGTCATACGAGGGGCCCTGCATGGGAACCTCCTGCGACAGGGCGGCGGCCTTGGCGGATGTGGTCATGAAAGCTTGTCTCCGATGAAGTTACCGGCAAATAAACGGGGTCGTAAAGGGGCGGATGCGCGCTCCGGATAAGCTCGGGCACCCTACCAGATATAGTAAAATTTTCGACCGGCGGCACAATATAAACGAAAAATCGGGCCATGGAAGACCCGATCGTTAATTCGGCTTTGGCGCATGAAAGGTAGCGCGGGCTACCCCGGGCGTCTCGCCCCGGGGTAGCCGCGATAGAGCCGGCTAGACGGTGCGCGAGAAGCGCCCACTGCCGGGGACCAGGTAGGCATCGAAGGCCATGGCCACGTTGCGCATCATCAGGCGTCCTGCCGGCAGTACCCTGAGCGCTTGCTGCTTGATCTCGATCAAGCCGTCGGCCTGCATCTCGTCGAGCTGGTCGAGGGCGCTGGCGAAATGCGTGCGAAAGTCGATAGCGTGACGGGCCTCGAACTCGGCGAAGCGCACCTCGCCGTGACACATCAGCGAAGTGATCAGTTCGGCACGCAGCTGGTCTTCCTCGCTCAACCGATAGCCCCGCAACACCGGCAGCAGCCCGGCCTCGAGGTGCTCGGCGTACTCGGCGGTGGTCTTGACGTTCTGACTGTAGGCGTCGCCGACCTTGCCGATGGAGGTGACCCCGAGCCCGATCATGTCGCACTGAGCGTGGGTCGAGTAGCCCTGGAAATTGCGCTGCAGGGTACCGTCGTGACGGGCTCGGCTGAGTTCGTCCTCGGGCAGCGCAAAGTGATCCATGCCGATATAGACGTAGCCCGCCTGGGTCAGCCGCTCGATGGTCAGCTCGAGCAGCTCGAGCTTGCGCCCGGGCGGCGGCATGTCCTCGTCGCGGATCAGCCGCTGGGCCTTGAACAGCGACGGCAGGTGGGCGTAGCTGTAGGCGGCGATGCGGTCGGGTCTCAGCGCCACCACCTTGGCCAGGGTGGCGTCGAAGCTGTCGCGGGTCTGCAGCGGCAGCCCATAGATCAGGTCCACCGACACCGAGGCGAAGCCGGCGTCCCGGGCGGCGTCCACCAGGGCCGCCACCTGGGCCTCGCTCTGCACGCGGTTGACCGCCTTCTGCACCAGCGGATCGAAGTCCTGGACGCCGAAGCTCAGACGATTGAAGCCCATCTCGCGCAGTTCATGGATCTGGACGGGGGTCACCGTACGCGGATCCACCTCCAGCGAGAATTCCCGGCGCTGCTCCGGGGCGAAGCGGAAGTGGCGCGCCAGGGCGTCGATCAGCCCCTTGAGCTGGTCATTGGACAGAAAGGTCGGGGTACCACCCCCCAGGTGCAGCTGGTTGAGCTCCCGGGACTCGTCGAACAGCGCCGCCTGCAGGGCGATCTCGCGCTTGAGCAGCGCCAGGTACTCAGCGGCACGCTCGCGATTGTGGGTAATGATCTTGGAGCAGGCACAGTAGTAGCAGAGGCTTTCGCAGAAGGGCACATGGACGTAGACCGACAGCGGCTTCGGCTCCCCCTGCTGGCTGCGCTCCACCGCCTGGCGATAGTCGGCGACGCCGAAACCGTCGTGGAAGTGCGGCGCGGTGGGATAGGAGGTGTAGCGCGGCCCTGGACGGTCGTACTTCTCGACCAGCGCACGCTGAAACGGCAAAACATCGGATGACATCGACAAGGCCCCTCGTGACACGACCGCCCGACGGCGGCATCTGTCGGCATTGTCGCACGTCGAATCGGCACGTCCCGGCAAGACGAAGCCAGACATGACCTGCATCAAATCACGGCAGCGGCATCACGGCGCTTGCCCCTGTGGCGTGTTCTCGCCAGAGGTAGTGCAAACGCGAGCCAACCACAATGATGCTCCTGCCATTCCAGTGATCCCGATCAAGCATAGTACGGAAGACGTACCTCTCCCCGCCTAAAGTTGACCAACGTCATAGGGTATTGTCGCTGAGCGCTCCAATACTCGAGAGTCCCAAGGGACATCCCGCACAAACCGTGATGCCTGACCCAAGCAGCACGCCGCTTGCGTCAGGCATTACGCCCCAAGACCGAGGAGCGCTCATCATGAAATGGATCCCCCTGGCCGCGCTTGGCGCCGCCTGTCTGTTCAGTCTCAACGCCCAGGCCGCCGGCGACGCCGCCGCCGGTGAAACCAAGATCGGCGCCTGCGCCGCCTGCCATGGCACCGACGGCAAGGCCACCGGACCGATCTATCCCAACCTGGCGGGTCAGAACGCTCCGTACCTGGAAAGCGCGCTCAAGGCCTACCGCGAGGGTCAGCGCGGTGGTGGCATGTCCGCCATCATGGCGCCCCAGGCGGCGGCCCTGTCGGATCAGGATATCGCCGACATCGCCGCCTACTTCTCGTCGCTGACGCCCTGATCCCACCCTGGTGCGCGAAGCGTCCTCGGGGCGCTTTGCGCCTCGAGGTCATGCCATGACCCAAGCCCCCCGCCAATTTCCCCGCCACTGGTCTTCTCCCCTGCGCCTGCTTGTCGTGCTGTTGGCGATGTGGTTGAGCCTGCCCGCCCTGGCGCTGGAATTCGATCAGTATCCCGGTGACCTTGGCAGCGCCAAGGGTGACCTCGCGCTGTTTCAGCAGGCCTTTCCCGGTACCGACAGGGTCGAGCCGGTGGCCGACCTGCCGTGGCCGGTCAATGCGCTCTACCGTGGCGACGAACTGGTCGGCTACGCCTTCGAGAGCGCCGAGGTCGCGCCGATCCCCGCCTACTCGGGCAAGCCGGTCAACCTGCTGATCGCCATCGATCCTTCCGCCAGCCTGCGCCTGGCCAAGGTGCTCAATCATTCCGAGCCGATCATGCTGGTTGGTATCCCGTCAGAGCGCCTGGACGACTTCGCCGGCCAGCACCTCGGCACCCCGGTGACGTCGCGCCTGGAGGTGGGAGAGGACGTCGATGCCATCTCCGGCGCCACCGTGACCGTCATCGTGGTCAACGACACCATCATGCGGGCAGGACGCCTGGTCGCCGCCGCCCTTGGGCTGATCGAAGACCCCGCGGCAGCGCCAATCGCCCGTGTGCGCGACGAGGTCTACGCGCCCGCCGACTGGCAGGAACTGCTCGACCAGGGGGCACTGGGTCACCTGACCCTGCGCCAGGGAGAGGTCGATGACGCCTTCGCCGGCACCCCGGCGGAGCACTACCTGAGCGGCCAGCGTCCGCCCCGCGACGCCACCTTCATCGATCTTTACCTGGGCTACCTCAATGCGCCGAGCGTTGGCCGCAATCTGCTCGGCGAGCGCGGCTACGACCAGTTGATGGCGAGCCTCGCCCCCGGCGAACACGCCGTTGCCCTGCTCGCCGATGGCAGCTTTTCCTACAAGGGGTCGGGCTACGTGCGCGGCGGCATCTTCGATCGTATCGAGCTGGTCCAGGGCAACGCCTCGATCAGCTTCCACGACAGCGACCAGCGCCGCCTGCCGCGCCTGGCCATCGACGGAGCCCCCGCACTAAGCGAACGCGACATCTTCGTGATCCACGAGGACGCCCACTTCGACCCGGGCACGCCCTGGCGGCTGAACCTGCTGGTGCGCCGGGCCTCGGGGCCGCTGACCCAGGAGTTCACCCGCTTTCATCTCGACCAGGCGCTGCCCGAGGCCTTTATCGAGCGCCCCGAGCCGGTGGAGCCCGCCCCGCTGTGGGTCGAGATGTGGCAGCAGAGTCGGCTAGAGCTGATCGGGCTTGGTGCTGGACTGGTGACGCTGTCACTGATCCTGGCGTTCCAGGACGCCCTGGCGCGTCGCCCGCGCCTGCTGCGCCCGCTGCGCAAGGCCTTCCTGCTCTACACCCTGGTCTATATCGGCTGGGTGTCGCTGGCCCAGCTCTCGGTGGTCAATGTGCTGGCGCTGATCCATGCCGTCATCCCTGCCGTCGCCAATTCCGCCAGCCATGGCTTCAGCTGGTCGGCCTTCCTGATCGACCCGCTGATGTTCGTGCTGTGGGTCTTCGTGGCGGTCACCCTGGTGCTGTGGGGCCGCAGCATCTTCTGCGGCTGGCTGTGCCCCTTCGGTGCGCTGCAGGACCTGGTCAACCAGCTCGCCCGTCACCTGAAGGTGCCGCAACTGACGCTGCCCTTCGCCGTGCACCGGCGGCTGTGGGTGGTGAAGTATCTGATCCTGTTTGGCCTGGTCGGGGTGTCCTTCTACGACCTGGGACAGGCGGAGCGGCTGGCCGAGGTCGAGCCGTTCAAGACCGCCATCACCCTGCACTTCCTGCGCGACTGGGGCTATGTGCTCTACGCCGTGGCACTGATCGCAAGTTCGGCCTTCATGCACAAGGCCTACTGCCGCTACGTCTGCCCGCTGGGCGCGAGCCTGGCCATCGCCGGTCGCCTGCGCCTTTTCGACTGGCTCAGGCGGCACCGTGGCCAGTGCGGCACCCCCTGCCAGATCTGCGCCAACGACTGCGAGCTGGTAGCCATCCATCCCGACGGTCGCATCGAGGCCTCGGAGTGCCACTACTGCCTGGACTGCCAGATCACTTACGACGACGACCGTCGCTGTCCGCCCCGGGTCAAGCGCAGAAAGCGCCTGGAACGGGATGCGGCGAGGACGCACGGCGACGTGGGTGACGCAGAACCCCGCGGATCAAGCCAGGACGGCGACCCGCGGCGTATACCCTGCCTTGAGGAGAACTGAAGTGAGTGACGATTCCCGCAGTATCCAGAATCTGGCCCGACGCCACTTTCTACGCAACAGTGCGGTGACCGGCGTCGCCGGCGCCGGCCTTGCCAGCGGAGTGGTCGGCGGTGTTGGCACCAGCGCCCTGCTCGGCAGCCGCAGCGCCCGCGCCAGTGAAGGCGATGCCATGGTGGCCCCCGGTGAACTCGACGAATACTACGGCTTCTGGAGCGGCGGCCACTCCGGCGAAGTGAGGGTGCTGGGCATCCCCTCCATGCGCGAGTTGATGCGCATTCCGGTGTTCAACACCGAGAGCGCCACCGGCTGGGGCATCACCAACGAGTCCAAGCACATCCTCGGCGAGTCCGCACGCTTCCACAACGGCGACGCCCACCACCCCCACGCCTCGCTCACCGACGGTCGTTATGACGGCAAGTATCTGTTCATCAACGACAAGGCCAATACCCGAGTGGCGCGGATCCGCCTCGACATCATGAAGACCGACAAGGTCACCACTATTCCCAACGTCCAGGCCATCCACGGCCTGCGGCTGCAGAAGGTGCCCTATACCAAGTACGTCTTCGCCAACGCCGAGTTCCCGATCCCCCAGGTCAACGACGGTCGCGATCTGGAGAATCCTGCGAACTACTACACCATGTTCAACGCCATCGACGCCGAGACCATGGAGGTGGCCTGGCAGGTGATCGTCGATGGCAACCTGGACAACACCGACGCCGACTACACCGGCCGCTTCGTTGCCTCGACCTGCTACAACTCCGAGAAGGGCATGACCCTGGCCGACAGTATGCGTGCCGAGCGTGACTGGGTGGTGGTGTACGACGTCGAAGCCATCGAGGCCGCCGTCGAGAAGGGCCAGTTCGAGACCCTGGGCGACTCCCCGGTGCCGGTACTGGACGGACGCAAGGGCTCACCGCTGACGCGCTACATTCCGGTGCCCAAGAACCCCCACGGCCTGAATACCTCACCCGACGGCAAGTACTTCATCGCCAACGGCAAGCTGTCGCCGACGGTGTCGATCATCGCCATCGACAAGCTGCCGGCGCTGTTCGCCGACGAGATCGAGCCCCGCGACAGCGTGGTCGCCGAGCCGGAGCTGGGCCTGGGGCCGCTGCACACCACCTTCGACGGTCGCGGCTTCGCCTACACCACCCTGTTCATCGACAGCCAGGTGGCCAAGTGGAACATCGAGGAGGCGATCCGCGCCTACAACGGCGAGGACGTCAACTACATCCACCAGAAGCTCGACGTGCACTATCAGCCAGGCCACAACCACGCCAGCCTGTGCGAGACACGCGATGCCGACGGCAAGTGGCTGGTGGTGCTGTGCAAGTTCTCCAAGGACCGCTTCCTGCCGGTGGGACCGCTGCACCCGGAAAACGATCAGCTGATCGACATCTCCGGCGACACCATGAAGCTGGTGCATGACGGCCCGACCTACGCCGAGCCCCATGACGCCATCATGATGCGCGCCGACCAGCTCAACCCGATCCAGGTGTGGGACCGCCAGGATCCGTTCTTCGCGCCCACCCGCGCCATGGCCGAGGCCGACGGTATCACCCTTGAGAGCGACAACAAGGTCATCCGCGACGGCAACAAGGTGCGCGTCTACATGACCTCGGTCGCACCCCAGTACGGCATCACCGAATTCAAGGTGAAGCAGGGTGACGAGGTCACGGTGGTGATCACCAACCTGGATACCGTCGAAGACCTGACCCACGGCTTCTGCATGGTCAACCATGGCGTGTCCATGGAGATCGGTCCGCAGCAGACGTCCAGCGTCACCTTCACCGCCGAACGCGCCGGGGTGCACTGGTACTACTGCAACTGGTTCTGCCACGCGATGCACATGGAAATGTTCGGTCGCATGCTGGTGGAGAAAGCCTGAGGAGCGGCCGGGCCGGGCGCCGATGGCGCTCGGCCCGTCCCAGGCGACATCACCATGTTTCGAGCTCTCTCCTTTCCTGCAGGTTGCTCGGCATCCGGCCGAGCAACACCGATGGCGCTGGCCCTGACCGCAGGGTTGGCGCTGCTGGCGATACTGAGTCCCAGCGAGGTGCTGTGCGCTGAGCTGAAGGTGACCGCGGGCACACCGCTCAAGCGCTGGGTCGAGCAGGCCGAGCCCAACGATATCCTGCGGCTCGCACCGGGCCACTACACGACAGGCCCGGTGATCATCGACAAACCGCTTAGTCTGGTCGCCGACGGTGCCGGTGTGGTGATTGATGGCGGCGGCAGCGGGACCCTGCTGACCTTGCGCTCACCTGGCATTTCCCTGTCCGGGCTGACCCTTCAGCACTGGGGCGCGGACCTGACCGCCATGGATGCGGGCGTTCACGTGGAAAGGACCGCCCATGGCGCCAGCATCGAGCGCTGCCGGCTGTCCGGCCCTGGCTTCGGCATCTGGCTCGATGGCGTCGATGACGCCCGGGTCCTCGACAATCAGATTCGCGGCGATACCCGGGTACGCTCCCAGGATCGTGGCAACGGCGTGCAGCTGTTCAACGCGCGTCGGGCGCTGGTCTCCGGCAACGATATCCGCCAGGTGCGCGACGGCGTCTATATCGACACCAGCAGCGACAGCGTGATCGACGGCAACCTGCTCGAAGACCTTCGCTACGGCGTCCACTACATGTACGCCCACGACAACAGCGTGACCAACAACCTGACCCGTCACACCCGCACCGGCTACGCCCTGATGCAGTCCCGTGGGCTGACGGTGAGGGCCAACCGCTCCATCGAGGATCGCAACTACGGCATCCTGATGAACAACATCACCGATAGCCGGATCATCGACAACGACATCATCGGCGTGCGTCAGGCACGCGACGCCCATGACCGGGGCCTGGTCAGCGGTGGCGATGGCAAGGCCATCTTCGTCTACAACGCCCAGTTCAACGTGATTCGCGGCAACCGCCTCGAGGACAGCGACATCGGGCTTCACCTCACCGCCGGCTCCGAGGACAACCGCATCAGCGGCAACGCTCTGATCCACAATCGCCGCCAGGTGAAATACGTGGCCACTCGACAGCAGGAGTGGTCCGAGAACGGTCGCGGCAACTACTGGAGCGACTACCTGGGCTGGGACCTCGACGAGGACGGCATCGGCGACACCCGCTACCAGCCCAATGACGCCATGGACCAGCTGCTGTGGCGACACCCGGAGGCCAAGGTGCTGATGTCGAGCCCGGCGGTGCTGGCGCTGCGTTGGGTACAGCGCGCCTTTCCGGTATTTCGCCCCGCCGGCGTCAGCGACAGCGCCCCCCTGATGACGCCTTCGAGACCTCGTTCCGCCACACGGACATCCTATCCATGACCCGCGCCACGACCTGCGCCATCGCCTTTGACGACGTCAGCCTGGAACACGGCGGCGTGACCCGCCTGTCGCACCTCAGCCTCGAGGTGAACAGGGGCGAGGTGCTCGGCCTGCTCGGCCACAACGGCGCCGGCAAGACCACCAGCATGAAACTGATGCTGGGACTGCTGTCGCCCACCCAGGGAAGCCTCAGCGTGCTTGGGCAACGGCCGGACCGAGCCGGCGACCGTGCCTTTCGCCAGCACCTGGGCTACCTGCCCGAAAATGTCCGCTTCTACCCCAACCTGAGCGGGCGAGAGACCCTCACCTACCTGGCCCGACTCAAGGGTCGGCCCACGACAGAGGTGGACGAGCTGCTGGTGCAGGTGGGGCTTGGTGGGGCCGCCGACCGACGCCTGGCGACCTGGTCCAAGGGCATGCGCCAGCGCCTGGGGCTGGCCCAGGCGTTGCTTGGCGAGCCTCGGCTGCTGCTGCTCGACGAGCCCACCAGCGGGCTCGACCCCGCCGCCACCGAGGCGGTCTACGCCACCATCGGAATGCTGAAGGCGCGTGGCGTGACGGTGGTGCTGTCTTCCCACCTGTTGCCGGGGGTCGAGCCGGTGATCGATCGTGCGCTGATCCTCGGCGAGGGCAAGTGCCTGGCGCTGGGCGACCTGGCGAGCCTGCGCGAACGCTTTGCGCTGCCCTACGTGATCGAGATGCGTGGTGCTCCCCAGGATCTGGCACTAAGGCTGATTCGCGAGGGCATCCCCGCCCGCTCTTCGTTGGCGGACGGTGGTCGGCTGCGACTGGAAGTGGCCCCGGAGCACCGCATGAACGCCTTGAGGCTGTGCACTGCCTTTCAGGGGCTCAAGGACCTGGAAATTCGCCCCCCCAGCCTCGAGGCACTGTACCGACGTGTCCAGGCCCCCAGCGGCCGCGATCCAGGCAATGGCAGTGAAGTGAGCAGCGAGAGCGACGCTAGCGACCGCTACCAGGTGATCGACGAGACCGACCACACCACCGTCTCACCATCCGCCGAGGACACGCCCTGATGCGCCTTCTACTGACCATCGCCCACAAGGAATTCCGTGACGGCCTGCGCCACCGCTGGGTGCTCGGGATCGCCGTGCTGCTGGGGGTACTGGCGCTGGGTATCGCCGCCTTCGGTGCCGCCGCCAGTGGTGGTACCGGCTTTACCGGCCTGTCCACCACCCTGATCAGCCTGTCGACGCTATCCATGCTGCTGATCCCGCTGATCGCCCTGATGCTGGCCTACGACGCCATCGTCGGCGAAGACGAGGGCGGCACCCTGCTGCTGCTCGCCACCTACCCCATGTCGCGACGTACCTGGCTGCTCGGCAAGTTCATGGGCCACGCCTGGGTGCTGGGCCTGGCCACCCTGTGCGGCTTTGCGGTCGCTGGCGTGGTCATCGCTTTCGCCACACCTGAAGCCGCGCTGGCCGAGGTCGCCGCAGGGCTCACTACCCTGATCGTCTCCAGCGTGCTGCTGGGCTGGTCGTTTCTGGCCCTGGCGTACTGGATCAGCGCTCGTGCCGGCAGCAAGCAGGCTGCTGCCAGTCAGGCCCTGATCACCTGGTTCGTGTTCGTGCTGGTACTGGACCTGGCGCTGCTCGCCCTTCTGGTAGGCGTGCGCCAGGGAGGAGCCTGGCTGCCCTGGCTGATGCTGGCCAACCCGGCCGAGTGCTTCCGACTGCTGGTGCTCTCGGCGGTCGAGCCTCATCAGGCCTCCGCGATCACCGCCCTGGCCAGCGCCACCCCCAGGTCGCCCTTGCTGCTGGCGCTGCTGCAGGTCGTCTGGGTGCTGCTACCCCTGGGTCTGGCGATCAGGCGATTCGAGCATCGAGCGCTGTAACCCGCACGTCCAGTTCAGCCGAATGCCGACGCTGCCTGCCGGCTATTGCTGCTGGCTTTTGCTGCCAGCGGTCCCCCCACTCCGTCCGCCAGGACGCTCGCCTGGAGAACTCCCATGTCCCTTCCTTATATGCTGCAACGCTTTGCCATCGGTGGCCTGATGCTGTTATTGATCGGCTGCAACGACGGCACCTCTGACACGACTATTGGGCCCGCCCCCATCGGTGATGACGACATCTGCCATGTATGCGGGATGTTGATCGAGGCCATGCCAGGCCCCAAGGGAGAACTCGCACTCGATGGTGACAGCGAGGTCACCAAGTTCTGCTCGGCGGCGGAAATGCTGGTCTTTCTTCTTCAACCCGAAAACGTCGAACGGCTCGCCCATGCCTGGGTTCATGACATGGCTCGCACCGACTGGGACCACCCCGGAAACGATGCCTTTATCAGTGCACAGGAGGCCTGGTACGTATCTGGTCATTCGCGTCCCGGCGGCATGGGACATCCACTGGCGACCTTTGCCACAAGAAGCGATGCGGAGGCTTTTCAGCGCGAACATGGCGGCATCATCGAGCGCTTTGATGAGCTAGACATCGACCAGCTAACCCATATGAGTCGAGCACACCACCCTTGAATAGGTATAGAAAATCCCGCAAATATGCAGCGACAAAAGCCGACCAAAAAAATTGCTAAATTTATGGATTTACCATGCTACATTCAAGAGACAATAAGATGGATGGGAGATCCATGACAAGGGGTTAAACCGCGCATGTCATCTCATTGATATAGGTCATCTGGCGTAGGAATAATCGC
The DNA here is from genome assembly GCF_040147045.1 of Halomonas sp. EF61. NCBI lineage: Bacteria > Pseudomonadati > Pseudomonadota > Gammaproteobacteria > Oceanospirillales > Halomonadaceae > Halomonas > Halomonas sp. EF61. The sequence goes on from NZ_JAMSHM010000001.1 coordinate 942,081, forward strand.
ACATCGCTACGCTTTAATGCGCCAAGCCTGCGTGAGATTTCTCGTCCCTTGCTAGAGTCGAAAGCATGAGCGAAAGCCTCCCTTCTCTTTACCAAGTCGCCCAAGGGGCGCCGGGGCACGACCAATGCATCTGACACGATTTACCGACTACTCATTGCGCGTTCTGATGTACCTTGCCGAATCCGGCAACGAACGCACCACGATCGCCGAGATCGCCTCACGCTTCGAGGTCTCACGCAACCATCTGATGAAGGTGGTTCAGGAGCTCAGTCGCCTTGGCTATGTCTCCGCCGTCCGTGGCAAGCACGGGGGACTGTCGCTCAAGCAGGCGCCGGGCAGCATCCACCTCGGCGCCCTGGTCAGGGATACCGAACATAGCCTCGCCCTGGTGGAGTGCGAAGGGGACGACAGCGCCTGCTACATCGCGCCCATCTGCCGCTTCAAGCAGATCGCCAACGAAGGGTTGACCGCATTTCTGGAGGTCCTGGATCGCTACACCCTGGATGACCTGATGACCCCTCAGTGCCGCCAGCGCCTGCACACCCTCAAGCTGATCGAGCTCGAGCCGGAGCCTGAAGCCGAGCCCGCCTGACGCGACGAGGCAAGACAGGGTAACGCCACGACAGCGTACTCCGAGAATGCTAGCCTCCTGACCTCTGAGTTCTCTCGGTCGTCAGGAGCCAGCATGCCGATTGCGCCATTGTTTTCACCTCGCCGCGCCCGCCTTCTTCGCCTGAGTGTCGCCGCCGCACTGGTCTCCGTACTCGGCCTGACAGGCGTCAGCAGCCAAGCCATGGCGGTGGATTTCGACACCTCGGCCCACCAGACCCACCAGGACTGGCAGACCTTGATCGCGACCCTCGGCGACGAGTCCCATGTGCGAGCGGTCCAAAGGACCAGCTACAGCGACGCCATGCTCAGCGTCAACGCCACGCCAGGGCATTGCCGCACGCCCTGGATCGAGGTCAGAAGTGACCTTGGCCAGCGCCAGGCCGTGAGCGAAGTGGTCAATCGCGTTCCCATCGACCTGCTGGTAGACGAGCAACGTGCCCAGACCGGCACGGCGGTGCTGTCCACCCAACGCGGTGACGACGGCCTCTACGTGCGCGTGAATGGCATCGATATGGACCTGCTGGCCTCGCGTCTCGCCACCGGTGAGCAGCTGCATCTGCGCCTGCGCATGACGCCCGATACCAGCGACTACTGGTTCATGAGCTTTTCACTGAATGGCGCCTTTACGGCATGGCAGCGGATGCAGACCCTGTGCAGGGCTTCCTGATCCGGCAGCAATTCCAGAGGCCATATAGAGGTGCGGGCGTCATGATCCCTGCGAGGGCTAGCGGCGCGCCTGCTTCGGGGACCTATTCGGGGACCTTCCCCGAATAGGTCCCCTGAAGCCGCTCAGGCGGGCCGCTCCATCGCCTGCAAGGTATCTCCCAGACCATCTTGCCGCTGCCCATCGCGACTCAACCAGCGCCGCGCGAAGTCATCACCGCTCAAGGGCCGTGACAGCAGATACCCCTGGCCAAGATCGCAACCCAGGGCACGTAGTGCCTCGAACTGCGTCGGTGTCTCGATGCCCTCCGCCACCACCGTCAGTCCCAGACGATCGGCCATGGCGATGATGGTGGCGACGATGGCGTGATCGTTGCTGTCGGTCAGCATGTCGCTGACGAAGGACATATCGATCTTGACCGCCTGTACGGAAAAGCGCTTGAGGTAGGCCAGCGAGGAATAGCCGGTCCCGAAATCGTCGATGGCCAGGGCGAATCCCTGCTGGCGCAGGGTGTCGGTGATGCGTATCGCCTGCTCTGGGTCTTTCATGAAGCCGCTTTCGGTGATTTCCAGCCCCAGCAGCGAGGGGGAAACGCCAGCCCGGGCGGCGATCTCGCAAAGCTTGATTGCCAGCTCGGGATCCTCGAACTGGGCCGCCGCCAGATTGACGTAGAGTCGCTCGGGGAGCCGGTCCAGCGATGCCTGCTGCCACTGCTTCAGCTGGCGACAGGTCTGCTCCATGACCCAACTGCCGAGGGCCTCTATCATCCCCTGTTCCTCGGCCACGGCGACAAATTCCATCGGGCTTATCCATCCCAGTTCTGTGTCGTGCCAACGACACAGAACCTCGGCGCCAATCAGGTCCCCGCTCTTGAGGTCGACGCAAGGTTGAAAGCGGAGCTCGAGACATTTCGTGTCCAGCGCCTCACCCAGACGAGAGGCAAGCACCAGTCGGCGCCGCAGATCACGTCCTATCTCAGGTGCGTAGAAGCGATAGCCGCTGCGGCTTTCCTTGGCATGGTACATGGCGATGTCGGTGTGCTTGAGCAGTTCCCGGGAACTATCGCCATCGTCGGGGAAGAAGGCGACGCCGATGCTGACGTCGACGTTGAATCGATGCCCCTCATGCACCACCGGGTCATTCAAGGCGCTGAGCAGACGCCCCACGACCTGGGCGGCTCCGATCTCGTCGGTCTGCTCCACCATGACGACGAACTCATCGCCCCCCATCCGCGCCAGGCTTTCGAGCCTGCCAAGGCAACCGCTGAAGCGAGCGGCCACCTCCTTGAGCACTTGATCACCGACGTCGTGGCCCTGACCGTCGTTAATCTCCTTGAAGCGGTTGAGGTCGAGGAACATCAGTGCCACCCGATATTGCTCGGTGCGAGCCCGGACAATGGCCGCCTGCAGACGCTCCATGAAGTGGACCCGGTTGGGTAGACCGGTCCCGGGATCGAAGAAGGCCAGATGCCGTATATGGGCGTCGCTGCGGCGCCGTTCGAGCTCCGCCGAGGCGCCTGCGGCAAAGATCCGCAACAGATGACAGATGGGTTCAGGATCATGCAGCGGCTGGCGATACAGCGCAAACAGGATACCGACGGCGTCGCCGTTGGCGTCTTCCAGGCGTCGGCCGACGTAGGCTTCCACGGCGAAGCCGACCATCTCCTCGGCGCGGGGATAGCGTTGGCTCATGCCTCGAGCAATCACATGCTCGCTGTCGCGAAAGGACCTCTCGCAGGGTAGCCCTTCGAAACTGTAGTGAAAGGGCTCCACCGGCTGGCCCGATACCAGGCCGGCGATCAGCGTCGCCTGCAACGGGACGCTTTCCTCGACGCGTGACACGAACACGGCGTCCGCGCCTAGGGCGTCGGTCAGACGTCGCACCAGCAGGGTAAAGAAAGCGTCGTCGCTGCGCGCCGTCACCAGTTCGGCCATGTCCAGCACCGCCTGCTGGGTGTTCTGCTGATGCTGGTGGGCGCGCATGGCCTGCAAGCCAAACGACAGGTTGTCCGCAAGCTCCCTCAGCAGCGCCAGTTCGTCGGCGCCAGCGTGGTAGGGCTGATCCATCAACAGCACCAGCACGCCCCGTCGCTCGCTTCCTAGACTCAGCGGCAAGGCCACCTCCGCCACGACCCCGAATCGCTCGGCCCAGGGCGGAGGCGCTACCGTACCTGTCGTGTAGTCGGCTACCCGTTGCTCCTTGCCTTCATGCACCGCTTGCCCGCTGGGGCCCTGGCCCTCAGGCGTGGTCACATCCCAACTGAAACGCGCGTGACGCAACAATTCATCGGCGCCACCGGCGCTGACCAGCGGCAGGATGCTGCGCTCGGGGTCGTCCTGGGCCAGCCCCGCCCAGGCGTAGCGGTAGCCGCCCTGCTCCACCGCGAGCCGACAGGCCTCCTGGAAGATTGCCATCTCGTCGGAGAGCCGAATCACCGCACGGTTGACCAGTCGTAGCAGAGTCAAGGCGCGGTGGGCGCGCTTGAGCTGTCGGTTGGTCGTGTCCAGCTGAGTGGCGGTCTTCTCCAGCGCCTGCTCGGTGCGCCGATTGGACAGTTCGGCCCCGCAGCGCGCCGCGGCAATTCTCAGCACCTCCTCGACCAGGCGACGCTGGTGCAGTCGATGGCGGTGCAAGGCAACCAGAACACCATGCAACTCACCTTCGGGCCCTCGCATCGCCACTCCGGCATAGGCTTCTGCACCAAAATCTCGCAGCAGGACATCGTCCGGAAAGGCACTGCAGACGTTCTCCGGATAGATGCAGGCTCCGCCGTCCAGGGCATCGCGACAGGGGGTGCCGGCAGTCTCGTACTCGATGTCTGGCTGATGCTTGCCATCTGCCATCAGCACCATGGACCGCAGGCGTGAGCCGTCCGTGACAGGGGTCGCTATCATCATGGCGTCAGCGTTGAGGATTACCGCCAGCCGATCGACCAGGTGCATGAAGAAGTCATCACCGATATCCCGCGACAGGCTGTCGGCTAGGCTTTGAAAGGCTCTGCGGGCATCCATCTTCATAGGCCGGGCGACGATCCACTGAATAAGGTAATCAATGGTATCGAGGATAGCTTAACTTCGGGGCACCCCGCCGCCTCGTCCTGGCATTCTGTGCCGTTTCTCCCAGAGCCAGACATCATCTTGCACCAGCAAACGGCGACATCTCCGAGACAACTGTCCCAGAAAACAGAACGTTAGTACTAAGTCGCAAGCATCAACGGTTCATGCCGGTAATCGCACAGATTCGTACATCCTTCCGTCGTACGAGCCTAAAGCACCCGGCTTCTCAACCATCCGGTCAACACCTCTCCCAGCAACACCAGAATGACGATGCCACAGAGAATGGTGGCCACCGTCGGCCAGGCAAAGGTATCGATGGCCCCCTGGAGGATGACGCCGATACCGCCGGCCCCGACCAGCCCCAGCACGGTGGACTCGCGAATATTGATGTCCCAGCGCAGGATGATCACGGCAAAGAAAGCCGGAACGACCTGAGGCACCACCGCGTAGAGGATGACCTTGGGCCGGCTGGCGCCCACCGCTTCCATCGCTTCGACCGGCCGTCGGTCGATTTCCTCGATGGCCTCGCCCATCAGCTTGCCGACGAAACCGATGGAGCGACACATGATCGCGAGGATGCCCGCCAGCACGCCGGGGCCGAAGATCGCCACGAACAGCAGCGCCCAGATGATGGTATTGACCGAACGACTGGCCACCAGCACGAAACGGGCAAACCACAGGCAGGCACGATTGGGCGTGGTGTTCTGGGCCGCCAGGTAGGCGACGGGCAGGGCCACAAAGATCGTCGAGAACGTGGCCAGGGTGGCGATATGGACGGTCTCGACCAATGCCTCGACAATCTCGCCGAGGCGCCGCGGGTCAGGTGGCCACATGCGGTCGGCCAGGCTGTAGATCTGGGCAGGCGCATCCCACACCCAGGGCCAGAAGATATCGACATCCCTGGCCGCCCAGCTCAACACCGCCACGACCAGCAACAGCAGCACGAAGCGCGTCCAGCGCTCCCGTCGGCTGTAGCGCTGCCATACCCGTTGTTCTGTCGGCGTCGCTACCATAGTCGTCTCCTGACCCAGCCACTGATGCCCTCACTGACCAGAATCACCGCGATGATCACCAGCAGGATCGCGAAGGCAAAGTCATAGTCGTAGCGCCCGAAGGCGTTCATCAGGGTGCCACCGATACCACCGGCGCCGACGATACCGACCACCGCCGAGGCGCGCAGATTGCTGTCCAGCTGGTACATGGAAAGCCCCAGCTGGCGTGGCAGGATCTGGGGGAAGACGGCGTACAGCAACGTGGACATGAACCCTGCACCGACCGACCGCATGGCCTCCACCTGTCCCCAGTCGATCTCCTCGATCTCTTCGGCCAGCAGTTTTCCGACAAAGCCGATGGAATAAAGCGTCAGGGTCAGGATCCCGGCCAGGGGTCCGAACCCCACCGCCTTGACGAACAGGATCGCCACGATGACCGGGTGAAAACTGCGCGACACGATGATCACCGCTCGCCCCACCAGATAGACCGGACGCGGGGCGATATTGCGCGCCGCCATCACCGCAAAGGGGATCGACAGTGCCACCCCCAGCAGGGTCGCCAGCAGGGCAATCTGGAAGCTTTCCTTGAAGCCGGTCAGCAGCAGTTCGAAGCGCTCGAAGCTGGGCGGAAAGCCGCCGCCGAAGATGCGCGCGGCCCGCGGCAGCCCATCGCTGATCCGCTCCCAGTCGAACGGCAGGGTGGCCAGCGCCCAGCCCAGGTAACCCAGCACGCCCAGCGCCAGCAGCAGGCGCACCACAGGACTGGCGATAAAGGGCGGCTTGCGCCAGGTCCGAGCCTTGTCGTTGACCATCAGCGCTCCCCTTCCGCGACAGTCGATACGGAGGTCTCGTCCGGGGACTCGATGCCACCGTAGATCTCCTCCAGCGCTGCGGCATCAAAGCGCTCCGGCGTGCCATCGAAGATCATGCGACCGTGGCGCAAGCCGACGATACGCTCGGTGTAGGCCCTGGCCTGGGCCACATTGTGAATGTTGATCAGCACCGGCAATGACAGCTCGCTGGCGAGGGCTCTCATCAGCTTCATGATCTGCTCGCTGGTGACGGGGTCCAGCGAGGCGGTCGGCTCGTCGGCCAGCAGAATGTCCGGCTCCTGCATCAAGGCTCGGACGACCCCGACGCGCTGGCGTTCGCCGCCGGACAGTTCGTCCGCGCGCTTGTTGGCGTACTGGGCGATACCCACTCGCTCCATCAGGTGGAAGGCGCGTTCGATATCCTCCGGCGGGAAGCGGCGCCGCCATGCCTGAAAGAAGCCGACGTAGCCAAGCCGACCGGCCAGCACGTTCTCCATCACCGTCAAGCGGTCGATCAGGTTGAAGCCCTGGAAGACCATGCCGATGCGCCGCCTGGCCTGGCGCAGTGGTGCGCCCTTGAGGCTGGACAGCTCCTGGCCGTTGAGCCTGATCGACCCCGAGGTGGGTTCGATCAGCCGATTGATGCAGCGAAGCAAGGTGCTCTTGCCCGCCCCGGACGCCCCCACGATGGACACCACGGAGTTGCCTTCCACGCGCAGATCCAGCCCCTTGAGCACGGGGTCATCGTGGCCATATCGCTTGACCAGCTGGCTAATCTCGAGCATTGCACGTCCTCGTTCCCCGGGAAGGCCGAGCGCCGTGCGCCGGCCCTCCTGTCCCTGGGATACCCTGTCGTCACTCCAGATTGTCGGCGGTGTAGCTGACGCCGTTCGAGGCCTGGATGGTGCGAATGACCTCCCACTGGTCCTGGTAGGTGATCGGGATGAACTTCTCGACGCCTTCGAATTCCTCACCCAGCGCGGTACCGGCGAAATCGAAGCTGAAGAAGGCTTCCTCGATGCGCTCGACCAGATCCGGCGCCAGGTCATGGGCGTAGGTGTAGGAGGTGGTGGGGAAGGGCTGGGACTCGAAGATCATGCGCACGCTGTCTTCGTCATACAGCCCCCGTGCGGCCATGCGCTCCACTACCTCGGACGCCACCGGTGCAGCGTCGTAGTCACCCGCTACCACGCCCAGCATCGACTGGTCGTGACTGCCGGAATACACCACCTCGTAGTCCTCGTCCGGCACCACGCCTTCCTCGGGGAACAGCGCACGCGGCGCCTGATTGCCCGAGTTCGAGGTGGGTGAGGTGTGGGCGACCCGCTTGCCGGCCAGGTCGGACAGCGACTGGATATCCGAATCGGCCTGGGTGTAGACCTGCAGGGTATAGCCGAAGCGTCCATCGTCGGAGCCCATCAAGGCAAAGGGAACGGCGCCGGCCAGGTTGACGGCGAAGGGCGTGGGTCCGGTGGAAAAACCTGCAATATGCAAACGCCCGCTGCGCATGGCCTCGACCTGGGCCGAGTTCGACTGGACCGCGAAGAAACGAACGTCCTTGCCGGTCACCTCCCGGAGGTGATCGATGAAGGGCTCCCAGATATCGGCATAGATGGCGGGGTCTTCCACCGGGGTGTAGGCGAAGATGAGGGTGTCGGGGTCGACCAGTTCGTCCTGATTGGCGGGCGGGTCGGCCACCAGATCGCCATTGCGGTCGCAGTAGAGCGCATCCAGATCACCTCGGGGGCAATCCTCCGCGACAGCGACGGATGCAACAGCGCCGAAAGTGAGCAGGAGACCTGCGTTGAGGACCTGGCGTCCCCGGCTTGAGCGTTGTGTCATGGCGTGGCTCACCTATGCTGAGTCTTGTTATAGGGTGGGAATCGACCCCGGCCTCTCGCGCCGACATCGCGGGTTCCGGCGGCAGCGGACAGCCTGGCGGTCGACTACTGGCGACCCGGGGATGGCTCTGTCAGATGGGCAGAAGGCTTCACTCGTTACGCTGAAGGCTCTGCCACAAGGGCTGAAGGCTCTGCCAAGTGCGAAGACGAGCGCCAGCGACGCAGCGATGTTCGAAAACAAACATCGTTGAGTTCAATCTAGGAGGTGACACTTTTATGTCAAACGTTGAGGCCAACGACTTTCCACGCTGCCGCAATCACTACCTGCTGATGCGCCACGGCCATAGCCAGGCCAACGCCATGGGCCTGATCGTTTCCTCCCCCGAGCAGGGACTCGAGGGCTACGGTCTTTCGCCCAAGGGGCAGGAACAGCTGCACGAACGGCTGGCCGGCTGGCACCTGGCCGCGCCTGACCAGGTCTTCCATTCGGACTTTCTGCGCACCACCGAAACCGCAGCACTGGTCGGGCAACACTTCAACGTCACCCCACACCCTGAACCGCGCCTGCGAGAACGCTATTTCGGTGACTACGACCAGGGGCCGGACCCGGCCTACGCGGACGTCTGGGCAATGGATAGCGAGAATGCCGAACACCGCACCCACGGCGTCGAAAGCGTCGGCGACGTCTCCCGCCGACTCATCGACCTGATCATCTCGCTGGAACAGCGCTTCGACGACGCCACCATCCTGCTGGTCGGCCATGGTGACCCCCTGCAGATCCTGCTGACCGCAGCCTGCGGTGAACCCTTGAGCGAGCATCGAAGCCAACCACCGCTGGCACCGGCAGATGTTCGGCCGCTGATCTTCGCTCGCTGATCACCGCTCGCAGCCCCTCTCTTGCAGCCGCCCCTGGCTGCACTGTGAACAACTCGGTGGAAAAGTTCTCCACCCGCTGTGGATAGGCTCTTGACAAGCCGCCGCTCCCCCCATGAACCGTGGCGCTGTGCCGCTACATGCCACCGGTAATGACTGTGGGCAAGTTTTCCATTTTCCCGGCTCGACGCTGCGAAGTTCGTCAGCCGGACTCGGCGGGGCACGTGCTATGTTCCTCGTAACCCCTGAAAGACCCATTCAACTAATGCCTGGAAAATGATCTTGAGCGGTGCTTGAGAACGATCATTTCCCATGCTCTTCATTGCCACAGGAACCCACCCGTCCGCATGATGGCTTCTTCATTTCTTTTCCTGAGTCGACGCCCGGCGTCTCTTGTGCATGGGCGCGAGGTCTGAACATGGCCCCGCTCAAGGCGCGTCAGTTTCTGCTGCTTCAGGGGCCATGCTCTCCCTTCTTCACGCAACTGGCTCGCACCCTTGCTGACCAGGGACACGGTGTTCATGTGCTCGACCTGTGTGGTGGAGACCTGCTCTATCGTTGGCGCCTCGGGAGTCAACGCTACCGTGGCGACGCCGCAGGCTTTGGCGAGCTGATCGATGACTTTCTCGGTCAACGGGGTATTTCCGACCTGGTGGTCTTCGGCGACCAGCGCCCTCTGCATCGGCTCGCTGTTCAGGCCGCAGAGCGTCAACGGCTGCGGGTCCATGTATTCGAGGAAGGCTACCTGCGTCCCCACTGGATCACCCTGGAGCCCCAGGGTGTCAACGGATGTTCCCGTTTTCCCAGGGACCCGGCCTGGGTCTTCGAGGCCGCCCATTGTCTTGGGCCGGCAGAGCCTCCCGTTCCTTGCATCAGTCCCTTCTTGACCCGTGCCACCCACGACGTGATCTACCATTTGGCAGGCGTCCTCAACCCTCTGCTGTTCCCGGGCTATCGCGGCCACGCCCCGGTCAGCGCTCCCCGGGAGTACGCCGCCTATGCGCAGCAACTGACGCGAAAACGCCTGCTGGCTGGCCTTGAAGCTAACCGCATCAAGGAATTTCTTTCGGCGCCAGCGCCCTACTTCGTGTTGTTGCTGCAACTGGACAGCGACGCCCAGATCCGCTGCCACTCGCCCTTTCCCGACATGGCCCGGGTACTCGAAGAGACCATGGCGTCCTTTGCTCGTGACGCACCGGCCCGGACACGTCTGTTGATCAAGAACCACCCTCTCGACCCCGGCCTCAGCGCACACCATCGTCGCGCTCGCCGACTGGCTCGGGAATTGGGTATCGACCGGCGGGTACTGTTCATCGAGGGCGGTGACCTCAATCACCTCCTGCCGAGCGCCACTGGCGCCATCACCGTCAACAGTACTTCCGGTTTCGTGGCCCTGGAGCACGGCTGTCCGTTGCTGACCCTGGGCGAAGCCATTTACACCATGCCCGGACTGGCGACAGGCCGGCAACGGGTCCCCGCGGGCTTCTGGCACGATCCACCGGCACCGAACGCCGCCCTGTATCAGGCGCTCAGGACCACCCTGCTGCGAACCGTTCAGCTCAACGGCAGCTTCTACTGCCGCCTCGGTATTCGCCTCGGTGTGCACCACAGCGCCAGGCGACTCGTCGCCGAACGCTCGCCCCTGGAGGAGTTACTGTCATGCCTGCCCGCCGCCGCCTGACCCTTGTTTTTCCCGTGCCAGATACGGCTTTGGCGGATTCAGGGGCCGACTCGCGGCACGTCGTAGCTGCTCGGCTCGCTGGCCCGCTTCTTTCTGACCGCCGATGCTGACGTGGATCGCGTCCCGAGACCTGGCGTTCATCCTGTGCGTACTGGGACTCCCCCTCGGCACGGGACTCAGCTTCGCCATGGACGCTGTAGGCTGTCGAGGCCTGGGCAACTGGCGCGACCGCCCTCTGGCCCCCTGGCTGGTCCATGCGGGCACCTGGGGGCTGTGCTACTTACTAGCCGTAGCGGTGCTGCAACGAGGTGCGCTGGCCCTGGCCACGGTGCTTACCCTGCAATGGGTGGTGCAGCGCAGCCATCAAGCGAAGTGGCAGAGCCTGAAGGAGCCCTTCCTGGTGCAGGACTTCGAGTACTTCCTCGATGCCATCCGACATCCAAGGCTCTACCTGCCGTTCTTCGGTATCGGCCTGGCCCTGGGTGCCAGCCTCGCCGCCCTGATGGCGGTGTCAGCCTTCGTCTTCCTCGAACCCTGGCTGCTGGATCAGCTCTCCCTATCCTCCATGGCGCTGCTGCTGGGCGGCCTGGCACTGGGGCCAGCCATTGCTCTGGGGCTTGGCCTGCGGCGCCTCCCGGCGGCCTCCCTAGTTCCGTGCCGAGACCACCACCACCTGGGACTGTGGAGCTGCTTCTGGGCCTACGCTCGCTTCCCCGATACCCCCATCGATACCGCACAGGCTCCAGCGCTCCTGCGCCAACCGCTATTACCGGTCGCCCAGGAGTCGCTGCCACACCTGGTGATTGTCCAGGGCGAGTCGTTCTTCGATCCACGCCCCTGGTACGACCAGATACCCCGGGATGTGCTCGCCCACTGGGATCGCCTGAACGAACAGTCCATCACCCACGGCTACCTCAAGGTGCCGGCCTGGGGCGCCAACACCATACGCAGCGAAACGGCCTTTCTGTGCGGGCTGGACGAGGATGCTCTGGGCATGCATCGCTTCAATCCCTATCGTCAGCTGTCCCGCCAGCCGGTTCCCAGTCTGGCCAGTGCCTGCGCCCACATGGGTTACCGCACACTGGTGCTGCACCCCTACCCCGCTGACTTCTACCAGCGCGACCAGGTCATGCCTCGGCTGGGATTTCAGGCATTCGAGGACATCGAAAGCTTCAGGCATTGCCGTCGAGATGGCCCCTTCATCGCCGACGTCGAGCTCGCCAGGCGCGTCACACAAGCCCTGGATGATCCAGACCCGCGCCCACTGATGGTGTTCGTGATCACCATGGAAAGCCATGGCCCCTTTCTGCTGGAGCCAGCGCCCGATCCACTGCGCTGGCTCGCTGCCGACGCCTCGCGCCCCATGGCCGTGACCCACGAACTCGATATCTATCTCCATCACCTGGCCAATACCGACGCCATGCTCGGCGCCCTGGCGGCGACCCTCACCAGGCAATCGCGCCCGGGCCTGTTGTGCGCCTATGGCGACCACGTCCCTATCCTGTCTCCCAGCTATCGCTGGCACGGAGAGCCCGATGGAACAACGCCTTTCATGATCTGGAGCAACCGCCCCCAGACCACACGACGGCCGGAGCCACCGTCCGACCTGTCGCAACTGGCCGAAGCACTGCTCCACACCATCGGGTGCCAGACCACGACCGTCGCCACAGGCTCCCTCGGGCGCTCCCTCCACCGCCATTGCAAGGAACCGCTATGACCAGGCGCGTCGCCATCATCGGAAACGCTACCCGCTTTCCTGGAGTCCCCGGAGAAACCCTGTGGCAGAGCCTGCTGGCGGGGCGGGATCTGGTCACAGAGGTGCATGCATCGCGCTGGGACTGGCGCCGGTTCTATCATCCAGACCGTCGTTCGCCCGGTACCAGCGTGACCTTCGCCGCCGGGTCACTCGGCGACATCGGCGGCTTCGACGCCGACTTCTTCGGAATTTCTCCCAGGGAAGCGGCGACCATGGATCCCCAGCAGCGCCTGCTGCTGGAGCTGACCTGGGAAGCGCTCGAGCACGCGGGCGTCCCCCCCTCGCGCCTGCGCGGCAGCCGCTGCGGGGTCTATATCGGCATCTCCAGTCCTGACTTCGCCTATCGGCATACCGCCGACCTGGCCTCTCTGGGCAATCTGTTCGCCACCGGCAACACCTTCAGCATCGCCGCCAATCGGTTGTCTTACGTGTTCGATCTCAAGGGACCCAGCATGGCCATCGACACGGCCTGCTCGTCTTCCCTGGTAGCCTTTCATCAGGCCTGTCAGGCCATTCGCGCCGGTGAATGCGACACCGCCCTGACCGGCGGCGTCAGCCTGCACCTGCATCCCTTCGGCTTCGTCGCCTTCTCCAAGGCCGGCATGCTGTCGCCGCGAGGCCGTTGTCGCGTGTTCAGCGAAGACGCGGACGGCTACGTGCGCTCGGAAGGGGCCGGCATTTTCGTGCTCAAGGCGCTCGACCAGGCGCTCGCGGACGGCGATCCCATCCTCGCCGAAGTCGCCGCCAGCGGCACCAATACCGACGGGCACAAGTCAGGACTCACGGTACCCAGCGCTCAGGTTCAGGCCCAACTGTTGACCGAGGTCTACGCCCGGGCGGGGATCGATCCCGACGGACTGGACTACCTGGAAGCCCATGGGACCGGCACCGCCGTCGGAGATCCCATCGAAGTCACCGCCATCGGCCAGGCCCTTGGGCGACATCGTCACCACCCATTGCCGATCGGCTCGGTCAAGAGCAACATCGGCCACCTGGAGACAGCGGCCGGCATCGCCGGACTCTACAAGGCGCTGGGTTGCCTGACCCAGCGCTTCGTCCCCGCCACCATAGGTGTCGACCGCCTCAACCCTGAGCTGCACCTCGACGAGGCCAATGTGGACGTGGTGCTGACACCGCGGACGCTCCCCGAAAGCGGCCCCTTGACCGTCGGTATCAACAGCTTCGGTTTCGGGGGGGCCAACGCCCACGTAGTGCTGACCACGCCGCCGCCACCGTCACTGGTGCGATCGCGACCGACGCCACGAGTCTCTTTCGAGCAGCCGCTACCGCTGCTTGTCTCGGCCCACGACGAGGAAGCGCTGGCAGCACTGGCAAGTCGGCTAAGCGACCACCTCGAGACGCACCAGCCAGCCCTCGATGCCCTGACCTGGACCCTGGTTCACCACCGCGAGCGCCTAAACGAACAGGCGCTGACCCTGGTGCGGGACCATGACGAGGCCAAGGCGGCCCTGGACTCGCTGAAGGACGCGACGACCGCTCCCCACAGCAGCGCCCCCAGGGTGTGGCGCCAGCGACGCCTGGATGCGCCCCGGGGGCCGGTATTCGTCTACACCGGCAATGGATGCCAATGGTTTGGCATGGGGCGTGACCTGCTCTCGACCAGTCCCACCTTCGCCGATACCGTCGCGCGGGTGGATGAGCACTTCCTGCCCATCGCCGGCTTCTCGTTGCTCGACGTACTGGCCCGCAGCGATGATCCGGCCCTGCTCGAAGACACCGTGGTGGCCCAACCGGCACTGTTTGCGATTCAGGTAGGGATCACCGCCTGGCTTGACGAGGCAGGGGTCACCCCCACCGCGGTGGTCGGTCACAGCGTCGGTGAGGTCGCGGCGGGCTGGGCCTGCGGCGCACTATCACTGGCTGAGGCGGTGACCGTGATTGCCCACCGCAGCCGTCTGCAGGGCAAGATCCGTCATCAGGGAGGCATGACCGCGGTGTCCTGCTCCGCTGACACCATCGCTACCTGGCTCGCACAGCCACGCTTCGCCGAGATTTCCCTGGCCGGGGACAACAGCGACGGGAATGTCACGCTGGCGGGACCGCTGCCGGCGCTGGCCGAACTGGAAGACGCCTTGCGGGCCACGGGCCATCGATACCTTCGCCTGGCGTTGGACTACCCATTCCACAGCCCACTGCTGGATGGCTTGAAGACCCCGCTACTCGAGGCGCTTGCCGATCTGGACGGATCATCTCCGCGCTTGCCGATGATCTCCACCGTCGAGGGTGGCGAGACCCACCGCCCCCTCGGCGCTGACTACTGGTGGCAAAACCTGCGGGCGCCGGTGCGCTTTCGCCAGGCCATCGAGTCGCTGATCGATCGCGGCGACTCGGTGCTGGTGGAAATCGGCGCCCATCCGCTGTTGAAGCGATACATCGAGGAGCAGTGTCGCCTGCGGGGGCATCAGGTCCTGCATATCGCTACCCTGACACGCCAGGGCCAGGGCCAGGACGAACTCTCCGAAGCTCGGGCACGCCTGTGGCTCAGTGGAGCCCTGGATGGCTTTTCCCCCTGGTTCGAGCGGCCCCTTGCCCCCATCGAACTCCCCGCCTACCCCTGGCAACGTCGCCACCACTGGACCCGCCCAAGTGGCCTGGGTCACAACCCGCTTGAGCAGCGTGACGAACATCCCCTGCTGGGGGCTCGCCAGGCCCCGGGCGAGTCGACGTGGGTCCAGCGCCTGAGTGTTGCCACGCAGCCCGCTCTCGCGGACCACCGGGTCGGGGAGACCCCGGTGCTGGCTGCAGCGGCGCAGGTCGAGATGGTACTGGCCGCCGCCATCACTTCGTCGCCAGACACCATCTTCGAAATCAACGACCTGGAGATCCTGGCGCCGTTGGTGCTGGACGCCTCTGTGGGCAAGCTGGCGCGGCTCACCCTGGCCGACCAAGGGCGTGTCCAGTTGACGGTACGCGACCTCGACCCGGCAGCCGCCTGGCAGTTACACCTCAGCGCCCGCCTGGCCCCTGCCTGCCAGGGCAGTCTGCTGCGTTCGGCCCCTCCGCTTGTGCCGGCCAGTGAGGAGCACCTGGATGGCGAGACCTGGCTGGATAACAAGGCCTGCATAAACAGCGACGCCCACCTGGCGCTCGCCAGGTCGATGGGGCTCGACTACCGCGGCGAGTACCGTAGCCTGGGCCGGATCTGGTGCCAGGACGATGAAGCCATCGGCGAGTTCACCGTCAGTGAAGACACTCCTTGCTGGTGGTTGCCACCCGGTCTGCTGGATGGCGCCCTGCAACTGTGCCTGCCACTGATGAACAACGATCAGACGCCGCCGACGCAGGGCTACCTGCCCGTGCGCCTGTCGCGCATGCAGTTCGACAAGGACGCCGGTCGACCGACCCACGCCCGCGCCGTCATTACGCGACGCTCGCCACACTCCTTCACCGCGGACCTTTGGCTGTACCGCAACCATCGTTGCGTTGCTGCCCTCGAGGAAGTCCGCTTCGCGACAACGCCACTGGCCCTGCCAACCTCCTCGTCCACCGAGTGGCTGACCACCCGCCTGACCCCGGCGCCACTGGTACCTACCCCCTTGGCCGAAGAAGGCAGGCGACTGGCCAATGCCCTTGCCGGCATCATGTCAGGCCCAGTGGGGCGCGACCTCGAGGAGCTCAGCCTGCTGTTCGAGCGTCTCAACGTTGCCTGGCTCGAGGAGGCCTTCGTCGCCGCTCGGCCCGATATCGAAGGCGAAGGCCGGGGCAACAATGAACTCTACCGTCGACTTCTGGCTCAGTACCCGACAGGCGCGACAGAGACCTCCTCGGAGGTGCTAGCGTCTCCTGCGGCGGTCGATATCTGGCGCCTGCTGCTGGCGGAGTACCCTCGGCAGTTCCCTCTACTTGGCTCACTCGGGCGTTTTGGCCTGCATCTTCCCGGCCTGCTGGAGGGCTCGGTCGAGCACATCGAAGGACTAACCCTCGACGCCGCTTCGCTGATCCCGGAAGCGTTGTGGCAGGCCCTGCACGACGAGGTTCTCGCCAGCGTTTCCCGGATCCTGTCGACGCTACCCTCGGCACAACGGCTGCACCTGGTCGAGGCAGGATGCGCGGCGCCTCGGTTGGGCGAGGCGTTGAGCCAGACACTGGACCCCGATCGCCTCATGGTGGACATCCTGCCCCCAGATGATGGCTCCCGCCAACGCACCCAACCGCTGATCGAAGCGTCCAACGGTGCCGCATCGCTGCCCCCCTTCCATACCGCCCCCGGCGCCCAGCTGGCCTGGGTGGTGAGCACACCGACGGATCTCGAAGTCAGCATCGAGGCAATCGACAAGGCCACGGCGCGCCTGGCTCCGCACGGGCAACTGCTGATACTGGTCCTGCCCCCTACAGGCTGGTGGCGAGCGCTGGGCTCCCTGCGTCCTGACGCCAGACCGGCCACTGTCGAGGCGATCTCCCGCCACCTGAGCCAGGCCGGGTTCAGCGTCGAGGCGCGCCCCCCGACAGAGGCCTCCCATCTTCCGTCTCTGCTGAGTGCCGTGCCCTCGGCAAGCGCTCGCCCCACCACCGAGACCGGTTCGGCCGAGCCTCTTGCACAGCGCGACGCAGCCACCTTGCTGGTGGTGGATGCTGCCAGTCGTGCTCTGGGTGAGCGGCTTGTGCAACACATGTCCTCGGGTGCTGCCCGCTGCGTAACATACGATGATCTCGAGTTGACGCTTGCCGCCCCGTCCTCGTTTGCGGAGGTCACCTCAGCGCGCGCCTCGAACGCGCAGCAAGCGCCGAGTGCCCGGAAAGTCGTCGCCCCGCAAGTTGTCGACCTGCGAGCCGCCGTACCCTCTCGGCAGACAGGCGGTGACCTCGAGACCCACCAGGCGGGCCTGGATGCCCTTGAGCGACTGGGTGACTGGGCAAGGACATTGGCGGATCGCCACGGGACGCTGGTCGTGGTGACTCGCGATGTCGCCGCGCTGTTCGGCGCTGATACCCCCGATATCGACCTGTACCAGGCTGGCTTGTGGGGGGGCTGTCGCTCCCTCGACAACGAACTGCCGAATACCCGTGTGCGGCTGGTCGACCTGGCCTCGGGAGAAGCGGCGTTGGTGGCCTTGGCGCAGGATCTGCATCACGACGATGGCGAGGATGAGGTGGTCATCGACCACCACGGACATCGCCGGGCACTGCGCGTGCGTCCTGTCGCCGACACACCGCCAGCGCTCACACCCCCCCCCCACGCCAGACCGAGTAGCGTCCAGGGTGACCCTGGAAATCGCTCATCCCGGTCAGCTCTCGCGCCTGCAGTGGCGAGCCCACCCGGCACGGTCGACGCTCGCCAAGGACCAGGTCCGAGTAAGGGTCCTGGGCACGGGTCTGAACTTCCGTGACGTCATGTATGCTCTCGGCGTGCTCACCGATGAGGCGCTCGAGCAGGGCTTTTCCGGCGCCACCCTGGGGCTCGAGTTCTCCGGTATCGTCGAGGCGCTGGGCGAAGGGGTCACCCAGTTCGATCTTGGTGACCCGGTGGTCGGGCTGGGGTCGGCCTGTTTCTCTAACCACCTGGTGGTCGAGGCCGACTCGCTGGCCAGGGTGCCGTCAGGTCTCGACCCGGTGGCCGCTGCCGGGTTGCCCACGGCGTTTCTCACCGCCTGGTACAGCCTCGAGCATCTGGCTCGGCTATCGCCCGGGGAACGGGTGCTGATACACGGCGCTGCCGGCGGTGTCGGTCTGGCTGCCGCACAGTTGGCCCGGTGGCGAGGGGCTGAAGTGCTGGCCACCGCCGGCAGCCCGCACAAGCGTGATCTGCTGACACTGCTGGGTGCCGAGCGCTGCTACGACTCACGCAGCCTGGCCTTCGCCGAACAGATCCTCGCAGACACCGATGGCCAGGGTGTCGATGTGGTGCTCAACTCCCTGTCCGGCGACGCCATCCACCAGAACCTGCGTGTGCTGGCGCCTTTCGGGCGCTTTCTCGAGCTTGGCAAGCGAGACTTCTACCAGGATACCCCGATGGGGCTGCGCCCCTTCCGTCACAACCTGAGCTACTTCGGCATCGACTCCGATCAACTGCTGTCACATCGTCCCGCGCTCGCCCGCCAACTGTTCCGACAGGTCATGGACCGTTTTGCCGAGGGCGCCTTCAGCGCCCTGCCCTATACCACCTTCACGACCACCAGAGTGGTCGAGGCCTTCCGCCATATGCAGCAGGCGCGGCATATCGGCAAGATCATCGTGACGCACCCTTCAGCCGCTGCCAGTCCTTCTCCTGACACACCCCGCACAGGCTCAGCCTCCAAGACCACCATGCACCCGCATGGCGGTCCGAGAAACACCATCAATAGCTCTACCAATCCGACTTGCATGGCACTGGATACCGAAGGCTGTTACCTGGTGAGCGGTGGGTTGTCCGGCCTGGGCCTGGCCAGCGCAGAGCGACTGGTGAGGCGCGGCGCTCGCCATCTGCTGCTGCTGAGTCGCTCGGGCGTCAGCAGCCCGGAGGCCAGTGCCGCTATCGCCGCCATGCAAAGACAGGGCGTCACGGTAGAAGCGCCAGCGCTGGACGTCACCGATGAGCAGGCGCTGGCTGGACTGATCGAGGAATGCGGTTCCCGGCGCCCACCGCTGCGTGGCGTCATTCACGCCGCCGCCGTCATCGAAGACGGCCTCGCGCGACAGCTGACTCGCGAGCAGCTGGACGCGGTACTGGGCCCCAAGCTGTTGGGCGCCATCCTGCTGGACCGCCTGACCCGCCATCACGACCTGCAGCACTTTGTGCTCTACTCCTCGGCCACCACCCTGTTCGGAAGCCCCGGGCAGTCCGCCTATGTGGCGGCCAACCTGGGCTTGGAAGCGCTGGCCGTGCGGCGCCGTCAGGCGGGGAAACCCGCCACCTGCCTGAGCCTGGGCATCATCGAGGACACCGGCTTTCTGGCTCGTCACCAGACCAAGCGTCAGGCCCTGTCCCAGCGTATGGGAGGCGGGCAGCTGAGCGCAGAGCAGGTGCTGGACGCGCTGGAACGAGCACTCGCGGCAGGCATCAGCAACGCCGCCGTCATCGGTGCCATCGACCATGGCTTCATCCAGCGGCGCTTTATCGAGTTGCGCCAGAACTCCAATGAAGCGGACCGCCAGGCAAGTAGCAACGACGACCTCGATCTATCGGCGCTCGATGAATCGTCCCGCCGCAAGGCCGTCGAAGCCATCCTGCGTCGACAGTTGGCGAGCATCCTGATGCTGGACCCGGAACGCATCGACAGTGGGCGCAGGCTCTCCGAGTTCGGCTTCGATTCGCTGATGGCCGTCGAGCTGGTATCGGCCATCGAGACCCGGCTTGGCGTGAAGGTGTCCGCATTGGCCCTCGCCGACGCCGCGACCCTGCATCGCACTACCCAGTTGATCTGCGACCTGCTGGAAAGCCCCGAGCTCGATGCAACCGACGACCATGCTGCGCTGGCCTACCGCCACGCAGTCTCCCCTCCTGCTCCTGCACGGGAGGTGACATGAATCCCGACGACCGGAAGGCATTGAAAGACCGCCTGCTCAATCAGGCCAGGGCGATCGACAGCGCTCGTCATGCCCAGGCAACGCCCATCGACTGCGCTATTTCAACCTCAGAGCACTACCCGCTGACCGAAACACTCGTCACAACCACCGACTTCCGCAGCCTCGAAGGCTATCGCCGCATCGCCATGATGAGGACGCTAGGGGACTCCCTGGGTATCACCAGCCCCTTCTTTCGCTGTCATCAGCGTAGGGCGGGGGCTACCAGCCGACTCGGCGATCAGGACGTCATCAACTTTGCAAACTACGACTATCTCGGCCTGGCCGGCGATCGACGTGTCCTGGACGCCACCCATCAGGCGATCGAGTACTACGGCACCTCGGTATCGGCCAGTCGCATTGTCGCCGGCGAACGCCCCTTCCACGGGGCCCTGGAGCGTGAGCTGGCGCACTGCTACCAAAGTGATGATGCGCTCGCCTTCGTCAGCGGCCACGCTACCAATGTCTCCACCATCGCCATGCTGGTGGGCACCAGGGACCTGATCATCCACGACAGCCTGATCCACAACAGTGTGGTGGTGGGCGCCAGCGTATCCGGCGCCACTCGCATGAGTTTCCCCCACAACGATGCCCAAGCCCTGGATCGTCTGCTGTTCGACCATCGCGATCGCTTCGAGCGCGTACTGGTGGTAATCGAAGGCCACTACAGCATGGACGGTGACACCCCGGACCTGGCACGTTTCGTTGAGGTGAAGCGCAGGCACCACTGCTGGCTGATGGTGGATGAAGCCCACTCGCTTGGCGTGTTGGGGGCAACCGGGTTAGGTCTTCACCAGCATTGCCGAGTGGCTCCGGGAGATGTAGACATCTGGATGGGCACCCTGAGCAAATCCCTTGCCTCCTGCGGAGGCTATATCGCCGGGTGCCAAGCACTGGTGGATACGCTGCGCTACCTTGCGCCAGGGTTTCTCTACAGCGTCGGGCTGGCACCGCAACTGGCCGCACCAGCACGCCGCGCTCTGCAAGTGCTGCAGGAAGAGCCCTGGCGAACCGCCAGACTGACGCAGAACGCTCGACGTCTGCTGGACGGTATCCAGTCCCTGGGGCTGAATACCGGCAGCAGCGAGGGACATGCCATCGTGCCACTTATTCTCGGCAGCTCCGCCAGGGCAGCCAAGCTGTCCCATACGTTGCTGGCGGCGGGTATCAATGTGCAACCCATCCTGCACCCTGCAGTGCCAGAACGTAGCGCTCGGCTGCGCTTCTTTGTCAGCTGCGAGCACCAGCCGGACCAGATCGATCAGACCCTGTCGGCCCTGGAAAGGCTGATCAACTCAGATTAACGCTACGGCTCGTCTGAAAAGTGCCTGCGCTCGGTAATACGGCGTTAAAAATCGGATCAAAATGCTCATTTACACCCCGTAAACTGTGCTTTCTCACCGATTTTTGCCTTGTCTAACCTTCGCTCGTCGACTTTTCGGACAGAGCCTAGACTCCCTTGCAGGCAGTCCAACCTCCAAGGCGGATAGCGAGCGGCGGCCAAGGATGCGGAGAGGGAATAGGGATAGGGATAGGGATAGGGATAGGGATAGGGATAGGGATAGGGATAGGGATAGGGATAGGGATAGGGATAGGGATACTTCAATGAAAGAACAGGAAGCAGGGCAAGATAAGGAAGAGAGAGGAAGAGAGAGGAAGAGAGAGGAAGAGAGAGGAAGAGAGAGGAAGTAAGGAAGGAAGGAGGTTAGAAAGGAAGGGGGGAGGAAGGAGGTATCCGGCCGGTGAACACACCTTCCGTTGAGCTCCGACTTCGATGACGGTAGGTGTCCACCTATTGCTTAGTGGACACCTACGATGAGTGAGTTAAGCGTACTGGAGGCGCCTCGAAAGCGCCGCCGCTTTACAGCCGAGTTCAAGGCCAGGATCGTCGAAGCGTGCCAACAACCCGGTGCCTCAGTGGCCGGCATCGCGTTGGAGCATGCCCTGAACGCCAATCTGGTCCATAAGTGGATCCGTGAGGCTCGGCGGTCGGCGCCGGTGAAGGATACCCCGGCATTTGTCCCGGTTCCGATGGCCAGAACCGCCACACCAGCGGCGGGCCAGCATCGGGAAGCCGAGCGTATTCGCCTTTCACTGCCGAGTCCCCAAGGCACGGTGACCATCGAATGGCCAGTGTCCGATGCTCAGGGCTGTCGGGCGCTGCTTCGGGACCTGCTGTCGTGATCCGTATCGACGAGATCTGGCTGGCCACCGAGCCGTTGGACATGCGCGCCGGCCCCGACACGGCGCTGGCCCGGGTGGTGAAGGTGTTCGGCACCGCCCGCCCACACTGTGCCTATCTGTTCGCCAACCGGCGCGGCAACCGCATGAAGGTGCTGATCCACGATGGCCTGGGGGTCTGGCTGTGCGCGCGCCGTCTCAATCAAGGCAAGTTCCACTGGGCCGGTAACTGGCACGGCGACCGGGTGGAACTGTCGTCGGAGCAAGTGGCGGCACTGGTCCAGGGCCTGCCCTGGCAGCGCATCGGCCCGGCGGGGGCCATTTCGGTGGTGTAAGCCTCGTCGGCACAGAAGGCGAACCCTGGCCATTCGATGATCCGCGCATCCCCTTGCTGCCGGTGGACTGGCATAATCGCCGGATGAACATGCCACCCGACCTGTCCCAGCTCTCACCCGATCAGCTCCGCCACCTGGCGGCAACGCTGATGTCGCAGGTGGAGGAAAAGGATCGGGCGCTGGCACAAAGCCAGGAAACGCTACGCCACACCGAGCAGGTCAACCAGAAGCTGACCTTTGAGCTGGCGCTGCTCAAGCGCCACGCCTTCGGCAAGCGCAGCGAACAGCTCAACGTCCTGCAGATCAGCCTCCTGGACGAGGTGGTGGATGCCGACATCGCCGCCATCGAGGCCGAGCTGGAAGCACTCGCTACCCCGGCGACGGTGCCCGCCACCAAGCAAAAGCCCAAACGCCAGCCCCTGCCCGACGACCTGCCGCGTGTCGAGATCCGACACGAGCCCGACAGCGAGCACTGCACGTGCGGCTGCCAGCGGCGCCGCATTGGCGAGGAAATCAGCGAGAAGCTCGACTACACGCCGGGCGTGTTTACCGTCGAGCGGCATATCCGCGGCAAGTGGGTCTGCGATGCGTGCGAGACACTGATTCAGGCACCGATGCCGGTCCATGTGATCGACAAGGGCATCCCCACCTCGGGGTTACTGGCTCAGGTGATGATCGCCAAGTACGCCGACCATCAGCCGCTCTACCGCCAATCACAGATATTTGCCCGCGCCGGCGTGGAGATACCCCGCTCCACTCTGGCGGAATGGATCGGCATCTGCGGGGTGCGGCTGCAGCCACTCGTTGATGCCCTGCGCGAGACCCTGCTCACCGAACCGATACTGCATGCCGATGAAACGCCGGTACCGATGCTGGCTCCGGGCAAGAAAAAGACCCATAAGGCCTACCTTTGGGCCTATGCCACTACGCCCTACGCCGCGCTGAAGGCGGTGATCTACGACTTCGCGCCCGGGCGCGGCGGCCAGCATGCCCGGGACTTCCTCGATGAGTGGAAAGGCAAGCTGATCTGCGACGACTACGGCGGCTACAAACAGAGCTTTGCCAACGGCGTGACCGAAATCGGCTGCATGGCTCATGCGCGACGCAAGTTCGTCGACCTGCATGTGGCCGGCAAGAGCCAGATTGCCGAGCAGGCCATCGAGCTCATCGGCCAGCTCTACCAGGTGGAGCGCGAGGCCCAGTCGCTGAGTGGTGAAGAACGCCAGCGGCGACGCGACACCCGAGCGAGGCCCATTGCCGACGCCTTACATCGCTGGATGCTGGCTCATCGCGAGAAGGTGCCGAACGGCTCGGCGACGGCCAAGGCACTGGATTACAGCCTAAAACGCTGGACGGCGCTGACGCGCTATCTCGATGACGGCAGACTGCCGATCGACAACAACCGGGTGGAGAACCTGATCCGCCCCTGGGCGCTGGGCCGTTCGAACTGGCTATTTGCCGGCTCACTGCGCAGCGGCCAGCGCGCCGCCACCATCATGAGCCTGATCCAGACTGCCAAGCTGAATGGCCATGAACCGCATGCCTACCTGAAAGACGTGCTGGCTCGGCTGCCGACCCAGAAGGCCAGCCAGATCCACGAACTCTTGCCGCAGCACTGGAAGCCGGCAGACTGATCACTGAAAGAGGGTGATGCCCGGGCGCTTACGGAAGGAGAGATGGAGAGAAGAAAGCACCAATCACTGTTGTCTATACAGCATCTGCTCCCTTGGAAACTGTTGTCTGTTTCAGCACTGACGCTCACTCCAGAAGGCATGGTGGTGGGCCGCACTGCCGATATCCCGGGCCTTTTCCAGCGCCCGTTGGGCCATGCGATGGGTTTCCTGTGGAGACTCCAGCAACCGGACGAGGCAGCGCTGCCAATCCGCGGGATCATCATCGACCAGCAGTCCATCCTCCCCGTCGCACACGATATTGCTGTAGGGGGCACGCCTGCTGAAGAGACCCACACCACCCATGGCGGCAATCTCCAGAAACTTGATATGGGACTTGGCAGTGTTGAACGTTGTCGGCCACAAGGGAGCCAGCCCCAGATGCAACCGCGATCCTTTCAAGTGCCTCAGATAGGTATGCCAGGCCATGGGGGCGAGCGCGCCCACACGATCATGCTGACGCAAGGATTGCGGAGTGTAGCGCCCCATTGCCACTTCCAGCATCAGTCCAGAGTGGGCCTCGAGAACGCTGATCAGTGCCGAGCTGATTTGCTCCAGATCCCGCCGGTGGGCCCGCGTACCGTGGTAACCCAATCGCCATCCCGTCGATGTTGCCTCGGGGGTGGCCATCTCCGGGGAAAAAAGCAGCGCAGGTGCCAGCGTCACCACCCGGGAGTGGCGCGGCCTGATTCGTGCCGCCAGCTCCTCGTTTGGTACGACGACTTCGTCGGCCAGGGCCAGCAGCCTGGGCATAATCCGGCGCGACACCCACCCCATACGCTCACGATAGTCCATCGGTAAGCCAGGATCCCTGGCGGCAGCATCAAGATCATCATCCAGCAGGTAATGCACGCTGGCGACCTGAGCTCGTCGCGTCTCGAGCAGATCGATCCAGGCTTCGGACAGGCTTCGACAAACGATGATCTGTGCCCCGGCCAAGGTGCGATCCAGCCAGGGCCAGCACAGCAGAGGAGACGCCCACCGACGGGTATCAAGGCGAGTCACTGTCGCACCTGCATAGCGAAGCCAGGGCGCAGCCGTCGCCATGAAGTAGATGTCCTCGGTGGGCAGAGCCCCATCACTCAGCAACAGCCAGCGAGAACCGCAAATGCCAGAACCCCTGGCCATGATGATCGCCTCTCAACGCAGAGAAAAATCCTCGTGAACCAGCGTCAGATTGGGGTTGTAGGCCGGGTCCCGATCAAGCTGCTCACCCCAGGTGTGGCGCATGTAGAGTACCTCTCCGATGGCCCTGGCTCGCTTGCTGGCATTGTCATCGGCACCACGCGACTCGGATTCGTGGTGATAGAGTTCGGCGTCGGGCGTCCATACATTTCGATAACCCGCCTCCCGAACCTTCAGGCACAGGTCCACATCATTGAAAGCGATCGGCAAATCTCGCGCGTTGAGGCCGCCCACCTGCCGATAGAGCGCCTTGCGTATCAACAGGCATGCACCGGTCACCGCAGAGTAATTCTGCGCTAGCGCCAGGCGAGAAAAATACCCGTTGGCATGGCGGCTGAAGTACTTGTGAGCGTGGCCCGCAACGCCCCCGATACCCAACACGACACCGGCGTGCTGGATGGTATCGTTGGGATAATAGAGCTTGGCGCCGACACAACCGATATCCGGCCGTACGACGTGCCGCACCATTTCCTCGAGCCACTCTTCGTTGATGGGTTCAATATCGTTATTGACAAGCCCGAGCACATCCCCACGTGCGTGATACGCTCCAAAATTATTGATGCCGGAATAGTTGAAGCGATGGTTCCAGGCCAGAATCCTGACTCGGGAGTCTCCCTTGCCGATCTCGGCCAGATAAGCCAATGTCTCCTCGCATCGCGTACCGTTGTCCAGGATCAGCACCTCAAGCCTGGAATAGCGGGTACGGGACAGGATTGCATCGACGCATGGTGCCAACAGATCGACACGATCACGCGTAGGGATCATCAGACTGACCAGCGGGAGCGGATCCGGCAGTGGCCAGCGGACACGATAGGTATTGGGCAGGCGCCCAAGCTCGACGGTGGCGCCGGGGCTGCTTCGTGCCAGATGGTCGGCGACCGCTCGCAGTCCTGCACGGGACGTATAATCCTTGGCGTTGCTGGTCATCGCCGTGGAGCCGGGACTGACACGCCAATGATAGAGAATCCTGGGAATATGGACGATGCGATCAGGCTCTGTGTGGGCACAGACTCTCAGGGCCAGATCGTGGTCCTGGCTCCCCTCCAGCCCCTTGCGGAAGCCTCCCAGTTGCCTTACCAGCGCGGTGTCGAAGACACTCAAGTGCGCCATGTAGTTCTGGGCGAGCAGCAGATCAGGATTGAAGCAGGGCTTGAAGTGAGGTTCGCAGCGCACACCACGCTGATCCACCTTGTCTTCATCGCTGTACACCAGAACCGGTCGTGGTGACCGGTTCAAGGCTTCAACCACATAGCTCAGGGCGCAGGGTGACAAGAGGTCATCATGGTCGAGCAAGGCAATATAGGCGCCAGAAGCCATTCCAAGGGCAGTGTTGCTGGCCTCACAGATGTGCCCGTTGCGTTCGTGGCGACGTCGCTGAACCCTAGGGTCACACGCCTCGAATCGCTCCAGCATATCGATGATCTCGGGGTCTCGGGAGGCATCATCGACGATGCACAGCTGCCAACGATCATATTCCTGGCACAGTACCGACTCGAGACATTCCTGAAGGTGTTCCGGTGCGGGGTCATGGACCGGCAACAGGATCGATACGACAGGTTTAAAGTCCATCCTGGGAGCGCCAACCTCGGCGATAACTCCTGCCTCGGCTGACTCGATGCCGTCATTGACAGCAGCACTTCGTCGTTGAAGCGCCAGGCGTCGACGACGTTCATCCTTGCCTCGCCATCCATCCAGCCCACCACGAATCTCGTCCAGCTCAGCTCTTCTATCCCTCGAACGCCACCCACCTTCGAGCGTCGAGACCCGTGAGTTCTTATCACCACCATTCGAACTATCATCCCACCCACGCTCACGTAGCCATTGCACATAGCTACGTCCCGAGCAGAATCGTTCGAACGTTTCCTCGTAGTCCGACAGGGCAAGGTTGCGCCAACAGGTGCCATCCTGGAGGGCGCGGTGGCGAAGCACTCCCAGCACTTCCTGCTTCGACACATCACGCCAGCGATGATGCATATTGACCAGACGCTGGCTCAGGCGATCATGCGCGAACCAGGGGGAGAGCCACACGACGCGAAAGTGGCGAATCGCAAAGTATCCCGGCGACTCCATCGGGTCGAATCTCAACCGGCGCAGTCGCCGCTTCACGTAGATCAACCGCTTGGTGATACGGCCACCCTTGAGCGGCAGGGTCAGAGACTCGCTTTCACTGAATCCTTCCCCCGTATCGAAGTAAAGCCTGACAGCAACGCTATGCTGGTCGTGGTCCAGGTCCAGCTCCACCATATGCCAGCCAGGCAACGGTAGGTGCCGACACAGCAGGAACTGGGGGTCTTCATCCAGCGACTCCCACTCCCAATCGACCTCGTCATACAGTTTGGCAACACCACGCAAAGGACTCCAATGGCGCTGGGGCTGCACGACGAGGCGGACACTCTCGAGTAGTCGCTGCGCCCATGCTCCCTCTTCGACCACCGAGCCTTCTACCCGCGGATTCCCTACCGGCGGGATACTCCCGGGTCTGTCGCCGCTGGAGGAAGACACCACCAGGCGCGGTACCTGCTCGTCTTCCTGACGGATGATCTCAGCGTACTCGGCAACAGCGAGCACACGCCAATGGCACCCATCGCGTCGCCCTCGACGTTTGAGCAACTTGACCACGTGATGCGGGTCCACTTCGCGCCACCGAGGATGCCATCTGACCAGCTGTTGGCTCAGGAGGTCACGGGCAAACCAGGGGGTCAGCCAGACAATGCGAAAGTGGCGAATCGCAAAGTGTCCTGGCGACTCCATGGGGTCAAACCGAAGTCGCTTGAGCCGGCCATCCACATGAATCAAACGTCTGGTGACACCACCGCTCCTGTGCTCCAGAGCCAGTGACTGGTCCTCGCTGAAACCATCTCCGGTATCGAAGTAAAGCCTGACAGCAACACTGTGCTGATCGTGCTCCAGATCCAGCTCCACCATATGCCAGCCAGGCAACGGTAGGTGCCGACACAGCAGGAACTGGGGGTCTTCATCAAGCGACTCCCACTCCCAATCCCCTCCACTCGCCTGCTGTCTCAGACCATGATGAGGCTGCCAGTATCGATGAGGCTGGACGACCAGATGGCACACATCGAGAAGACCTTTCATCCACGATCGTGTTCCGCCACCTCGGTTGACGCCTTCCATATCCGCCGCTCAGTTGCTGGCCGCAGCGACTCGACGCGGCCCAGGCGGGAACCATTGCCCGGTCTCGGCAACACGGCACTGGACCCTGTCTCCCGCAGACAGATTCATCTTCAGCTGGAAGCCGACATAGCCGCCACGGGGAAGCTTCAATCGAGCCATGGACGGACGGAGCTGGGTGGCCGGCACCGTGTCGCGATGTTCATCGTTGATCCAGACTTCGACGTCCACCGGAGTATCAGCGCCGACTTCCCACCAGGCCCACCCCCCTACCCGCTCGGTATCGAACTGCGTTAGTCGAGCGTGTGCAAAGGGGAGATTGTCGCGATAGAGCTGGATGCGCGATTCGAATAACTTGCGACAACGCTCGTAGAGCGCCTGATCAAGCGGGTTGAGTTTGCGGAACTCCTCTTCATCTTCTGGCGCGATATCATGCAATTCGCCTACCTGCGGCTTCCCCCGATTGTCCTCGCGCTGGGCGATATCGATGCCAAAGCGAGCATTGATCAACTCCAGACTCTCAGAGTAACGTTCGGTCAAGCCGACCATCCCGATCGCCTCGACATCGACCCCCTTGAAGATGCTCGACTGGCGATCAAGCATTAGGGGAATCTTCATGAAGTCGCGGAAGCTGCCCTTGTACTGATGAATCCGCTGAAAGTGCGAATACTCGGAAGCCGCCCGCTGCAACGGCTCACGAACAAAGGTCACCGCACGACCGACGCCGCACAGCGGGACATACTTGGCCGCGGTGACGTGTCCTGCCAGCATCATCGCCTGGTTGTCCAGGCTCCTGCGATACAGACGCCAAGGGTCGGGGGACTCGCCATACATGCACTCACGTGTCAGGGCGCTGGTCTGTGATGCATCCTGGCCGTAGTCATAGACGATCTTGTCGAAGCCGAAGGCACGCTCAGCACCGTGACGAAAACTGGTACCCGCAGTCTTGGGTATATGAACAAAAAACAAGGGTTTCATGGTGGAGTCTCCTGACAAAAGCGCCGCAGGACTGACTCCTGCGGCGCGGCGTGACAAAAGGAATAGGGGAAGACGACACGGGATCCGGTGGCGAAGCCAACTCCACACTCCAGAGGCGTCACGATGTGCCGACAACACGATCATTCCCCCCCACCAGCGCCGAATCATTGGCATGGAGAGAAACGGTCACCTGATCGCCTTCTTTCAAGGGCGCAGGATGCAGCCAGCGAAACCCGCAATAGCCATCCACGGATTTGCCGGAACGTCGTAGATCGGGTCGATAAAAGCCCACCTCTGTACGCCCTGCGTGCACACCATTGATGAAGATATTCACCGCCAGATCATCGGCCTTGCCGCTACGATCCGTCACCCAACCACAGACTGCGTTGGCGTCAAAATGATCGATGGCTCCCACCAAGGAGCGATCAAGCGCAGTGTGCTTTGTCAGCCGCTGTTTCAGCGCCGACATCTCCCGAGCCAGACGGGCAAGCTTGCCGGCCTGGAACTCATGAGAGACGTCGTTGATGTCATAGCGTCCGAAATAGGCCTCGCCCTTGTCGAAGTTGGCGCCACGCGTAGCACTCCCCCTCAATCGCTTGCGCGAGAACTCCTCTCGCGACTTCACCGCATAATGATGAACACGAAGCGGTCCCTGGTGGATCGACCGCGTGCGCCCACCACGTGGGTCCGACTCACCGCTGCTGTCCGGCGAGCCCACGAAGTCCTCGATCACGTCTCCTGCGGCATCGACGTATTTCCAGGCCGATACCAAGGTTGAGGAATGACAATAGGGCGCCTTGACATGGTCGACGCGTACCAGGCTCTTGATATGACAATCTGCGCTGGCGCCTGGTGCAGCGCCACAACGGGTGAAACGTTGCAGTACCGGCTCAGACCCCGCTTCCTCAAGCCCTGCGGAGCCGAAGCATTTCCAGTTCACGCTGACGCTGCCTACATCTCCCGACGCCACCAACCGCGACAACTCGCGACATTCCTCACCGTGGCGCTGGCTTTCGTGCACCAGGAACTCATCGGCATCGAGAAACATGACATACTCATGCTTTCCCAGCGCCTGCCCAAGAATTCGTCGATAGGCCTGCTGCTGCGACCTGCGCTCAAGCACCGGCTGGTACAGCAGGCTGACCACTCCCAGATCCGCCAGCGCTTCAAGTAGAGAGCGGGTGCCATCGTCGGAACCATTGTCGGCCAGAATGACGTGCCCAAATCCGGCAAGCCGATGCCAAGCTACCCACTCGACAAGGTAATCCACCTCATTGCGGACGATACCGGCAACACAGAACTTCGCCATCTCTAGCCCACCCTGACCGGAGAGTTGCCAAGATCGACCACGTCGTTCACCACCCTGGCCCTGACACTGGCGTCCTCCCTCAAGTTTTCACCGGCAGGAAGGGTGAAGGTGAAGCCACATGGCTCGTTAGCGGGAGCGCCGCCGCCGGGGTTTGGTTCGTTCGCCACCACCACGCCCACCGACCTGTCATCAACAAATATTTCTACGTCAGCATGCTGTTTCTTGTGTACGTAGCGCGCCCAACCGCTGACACGTCGTCCATCAAATGAAAGAAGCTTTCCCTGTGACTTGGTGATCCGGGTTGCCTCTATATAGTCTTCTGGTTCAGGATCAATAAAGGCTAGTGCCATCTGGTGCTCCTCTTGCGAGGGAGAAATACCGCAAAAGGACTCGAGAGTGGAAAGAAAGGCCTCGGGGTAAGCACTGGCCTTCTCATAGGAAACAAGCATGGCACGAGGAGACTTCTGTCTCACGAAACGGAGTGTCTTTCGATATTGAGACAGCGCTCTGTCCATGCCCTCGGTAATTTCGGCCAACATGGAAATCGAATTCCGCTGCGCTATTGAAAGAATATCCTTGTAGATAAACACATACCTGGCATTCGGCAATAGAGCGTCGACTTCATCCAGATGGTCAATGATGGAAGGTCGCTTCCAACCCCAACGGTCGTACCTGGCCTGGTACTCCTTCACAATCACGGCTGCCTGAGCCATGTCCTGCTGTTCGAAGGCCTCGGAAAGTCGGACGTCTTCATATACAGGATGTGAGGCACGGTCTCCCATGAAGACACCAAGCTTGGCCAGCACTCCTGCGACCATGGAGGTTCCGCCCCGAGCGGTTCCAATGACGATGATAGGAGATGGAGTCTTGTCATTCTGGTCTCCTATGACCACGACTCCCTTGTTGATCAAGGCATCATTCTTGGGCATGTCCCCTCCTGGGATACGTAGTTACTCCGAATACGACAACGCATCAAGAAAGCCATCAACGGCCTCCGATGGAGAAGTCCTCTCGACTTCTTGTGAGGCAAGGGCTATAGCTTGGGTCGTGTTCGATAATTTTGCCCCATGCCTTCTGCATGTAATCTATCTCGGCATTGAATCTGGACACTTTCTCTGGATTATCTTCTGCTCCACGACTGATGGATTCGTGGTGATACAATTCAGCGTAGGGCGTCCAGATATTACGATAACCGGCATTGAGCACCTTGAGGCAGAAGTCGACGTCGTTGAAAGCGACCTTGAGGTCCTGCTCGTTTAGTCCCTGGACTTCGTCATAGACGGACTTCCTCACGAGCAGACAAGCAGCCGTCACAGCAGATACAGACTGGACCACCTTCAAACGGTTGAAATAACCACCGGACTCTCGAGGAAAGTGCTTGTGAGAATGACCTGCAACTCCGCCAAGGCCCACGATGACGCCAGCGTGCTGGATGGTGTCATTCCCATAGTATAATTTGGCGCCCACACAGCCAACGTCTTCACGACAAACATGGGACACCATCTCCACAAGCCAGTCTTCATTGATCACTTCAACGTCATTATTAACCAGACCAATAATGCTTCCCTTCGCGTGCTCGGCGCCAAAATTATTGATAGCTGAGTAGTTGAAAGGGTGGTCGTATCGAAGAACGCTGACCCTGGAATCTTCAGCCTGAATCTGCTCAAAAAATTCATGTGTCTCAGGCTCGACACTGCCATTATCAAGGAGAATGATTTCGTAATTGGTATAACTTGACTTCTCCAGGATGCTGCGCACCGCCAACTCCGTGACATCCTTCTTGTCTCTCGTAGGAATCAACATGCTCACCAACGGTGCTGGCTCGGGAATAGGCCAACGCACACGATAGGTATTTCCCACAATACCCTGCTCTACAATCGCACGCCCATCTGCTATTCCTTCAATATGGTCTTTCAGCGCCTTTACACCAGCAAAGGTCGTGTAATCCTTGCCCTCTTCAGCCAGTGCTGTCGAACCCTCGATAGCGCGCCAGTGATAGAGAATTCTGGGAACGTGGGAAATTGAACCAGCGGTCAAATGTGGTATGCAACGCAGCACCAGATCATAGTCTTGCGATCCCTCTACCCCGACACGAAAACCACCAATTTTCTCGATCAACGAGCGTCGATATACGCCCAGATGAGAAACATAATTTTGCGAATAGAGGAGATCAATGTTCCAGTCCGGCTTGAAGTGAGGCTCGCAGCGCATTCCCTGAACATCGATCTTGTCTTCATCACTGTAGATCAACTGGGCATCGGGATTCTTTTCCAGCTCTTTCGCAATAAAGTACAACGCATCTCTGGCCAATTCATCATCGTGATCGAGCAATGCCAGATAGTCACCAGTGGCCATCGACAGGGCGTCATTAGTTGTCTTGGAGATATGCCCATTATCCGGCCGAAAATGTATCTTTACGCGTTTATCCTTGCTGGCATAGTGCCTGAGGACTTTTTCGACATGTGGTGATGGAGAGGCATCATCCACAAGGCAAAGCTCCCAGTGGGGGTAAGACTGTGCGATAACCGAGTCGATACAAGCTTTCAAAAGCGTTTCATCGGTATTGTAAACCGGCACCAACACCGATATTACTACTGGATTCTCAAGACCCTCAAGGTAGCTTCGAATGGTTTCAGAGCTCGGCAGGCCATTGACCTCAACTTCATCTATCCATTTCTGGTAAGAGAGTTCGGCCTCGTTGACGATGAAGGTTTCAGCGTACTCTTCGAGGAGACGGGTTTCGCGTGCGGATTCGTCCTCCACATTTTCGTATTCGGTACCCTTTGTTGCCCCGTCGCCGTCATCTTTTTCTGGAGCAGACCGACCCACACCTGCAAGAACCTCGGCCTTTTTCAAGTCCGTGTACTCAGGAGTAGCCTCAACAAGACGGCCGGCGATCGTATTCCAGGCCTCTTCGGCATCGACATTGTCGATGCATAGTCGCTCCAGACGGAAGCTTCCTTCCCGCTCCCATGGGTCAAAACGTATGTTGACAATACTTCGATCGAGCTGAATCACCCTTGTCGCCAATTTCCCTGATTGGAAGGGTATGGGGTAGGCGTGAGTTTCACTGAATCCTTCACCGTGATCGATGTAGAGCTTGGCAACCTGATGCTGATACTCGCCACTCAGAACAAACTCGATACGACACCAGCCAGGCTCGATGACGCGACCACGGCGATGGCGAACGACGAAGGCAGGATCGGTACCATGGGATCGCCAATGGAACTCTCCTTCCAGACGGCGCTCGAGCTGCTGGGCAGCGGAAAGCGTAAATTCACAGCCTTCACAGCACTTCAGATACCCGTCCAGCCCCGACCAAGGGTGAGGAATCTGTGGCGTCTCGATCTTCTTCAGCACCGGATCCTCCAACCGGAACTCTCCAGGTCGAGTCATCGGATCTAGTCGCAACGCCTGTGTTCCCATCGGCAAGTAGATGACCAGGCTCTGGTGGCCGCTCTTTTCCACATGTCGTGTCCACACGACATCTGCCTGGAAACCGTCGCCATAATCAATATAGAGACACTGATCTACTGGCTGATTCGCCGAAAAGTCGTATTCGAGACTGAACCATCCACCTTGGCGAAGCACGGCGGGGTTGATCGGGGTGAGCAGAAATTGTGGATCACCACCGCGAGACACCCAGACCACCTTGTTGTTGCGGGTCATCAGTTCCAGTTCATGGATCGGCAGCAAGTCGAGGCGCGAGCACTTCTTTATGTACTTGTGATATAACCCACCCAGATCACGCAGTGGTTTGGTCGCTCGCCAACTGAAGGAAGTCTGCATTCGCCTCAGGCGTGCCGACAACGCCAGCGTAGCCAACTGTGGAGATTGCGAAGAGGGAGGGCCGCTTCTTGGTTCATGTTCTACCACGTCTACTTCCTCAGGCAATTACTAGTAGCCAGGAGCCTCGACAAACGACATCCCCCGAGCATCCTTATCGGAAACTCGGGGCTCCATATTGTCCAATGGCCAGTCGATCGACAGGATAGTATCTGCCCAATGCACCGACATTTCGTCTGAAGGTGCGTAATAGTCAGTACACTTGTATACAAACTCAGCGTCATCACTGGTGACATAGAAACCATGTGCAAAACCGGGTGGAACCCAGAGCATCTGCCGGTTGTCCTCGTTGAGGAAGACGCCTACCCACTTGCCATAGGTAGCGCTGGAAGTACGCATATCGACGGCCACGTCGAACACCTCTCCTCTGACCACTCTCACCAGCTTTCCCTGGGGATTCTTCAGCTGATAATGCAGCCCCCTGAGTATCGATCGACTTGACCTACTGTGGTTATCCTGAACAAACTTGTGTTCGCCACAAACCTCATCAAATGTTTCCTGACGAAACGTTTCCATAAAGAAACCTCTTTCGTCACCGAATACTTTCGGCGTAAACAGCACGACATCAGGAATAGCCAGCCTTTCAACTTTCATGTACGTCCCCTCCACCATCAGGTAGCCTTGTTACTGACCGACAGCCTTCGCGGCCAGAAGCTGTAGCAGGTATGCCCCGTACCCCGTCTTGGAAAGGCCATTTGCCTGGGAAAGCAGAAACTCGTCGCTGATCCAGCCTTGAGTCCAGGCAATCTCTTCCAGACAGGCAATTTTCAAGCCCTGGCGGTGCTCGACTGTCTGCACGTACTGCGCTGCCTCAAGCAAGCTGTCATGGGTGCCTGTGTCCAGCCAGGCGAATCCTCGTCCAAGCCGCTCCACATGGAGATCACCGCGGCGTAGATATTCATTGTTGATCGAGGTGATTTCCAACTCCCCCCGATCCGATGGCTTGACGTTCTTGGCGACGTCTACCACCGAGTTATCATAAAAATACAACCCCGTCACCGCATAGGATGACTTTGGTTTCTTGGGCTTTTCCTCGATAGATACTGCACGTCCTTTCTCATCAAACTCGACAACACCAAAGCGTTCCGGGTCTTTGACAAAGTAGCCGAATACCGTGGCACCTCGAGCCTGGTCGGACGCTCTCAGAAGTTGCTCGGAAAAGTGTTGGCCGTGGAAGATATTGTCGCCAAGAACGAGACAGACAGGAGAATCACCAATAAACTTCTCCCCGATAATAAAGGCCTGTGCCAGACCTTCGGGCCTGGGCTGTACCGCGTAGGACAAGGAAACACCAAATTGGTCACCGGTACCTAGCAACTGGCGGTAGACAGGTAGATCATCCGGTGTAGATATCACCAATATTTCTCTTATTCCCGCCAACATCAGTACCGAGAGCGGATAGTAGATCATTGGCTTGTCATAGACAGGGAGAAGCTGTTTTGAGACCCCATGGGTTATGGGGTGAAGTCTCGTACCGGAGCCTCCGGCAAGGATGATTCCTTTCCGATTCATGGCGGTAACCTCTAGTTTTCGGACAACGCCTTGCGGCGGCAGGCCTACCTTAGGTAGTCCTTCATGGTGAGAGACAACTGTCCCCTCCAGTCAGGGAGCGAGATGTCGAAGGCGTTCTCAAGACGAGAGACCGACAGCCGGGAGTTGGATGGACGCTTTGCTGGTGTGGGATAGTCCTTCGTCGCCAGGCGAGACAGCTGGTCGTCGCAGAGCATGAGAGGAAGTCCGTGCAGACGAGCGAGGCGAAAAATCTCTCGAGCAAAGTCATACCAGGAGACGAAGCCCCGGGGCGCCAGATGGTAGAGCCCGGTCAGTTCGGGACGAGAGCGGTAGACTTGCCACGCATGCAAGGTGACGTCAGCAATCAGGCGTGCGGGTGTCGGTGCCCCCACCTGGTCGTCGACGATTGCCAGGGACGACCGCTCCCGTCCCAGACGCAGCATGGTCTTCATGAAGTTGCCGCCTCTGGCGCTATAGACCCAACTGGTCCGGAAGATTTGTGCCGCGCATCTGCTCTCAAGCACCGCCTCGTCGCCTGCAAGCTTGGACTGGCCGTAGCAAGACAGGGGATCGGTTGGGCTATCTTCCGTCCAGGGCCGAATGCCATCACCCGGATAGACGTAGTCGCTGGAGTAGTGGGTCAACAGTGCACCGTGATCGGCACAATAGCGTGCGAGGCAGCCGGGCAGCTCCGCATTGAGTCGAAATGCTGTCGCCGTATCGGTCTCTGCCTGGTCCACCGCGGTGTAGGCAGCGGCATTGATCACCCATTGGGGACGATAGTGGTCCAGACAGCGTTTCACTGCATCAAGGTCAGTCAGATCCAAGATCCCGCGGTCTGGTGCATGAAGATCCAGATGAATGGCTAGCGCCTTGCGAAGCTCATGGCCCACCTGGCCCGAGGCTCCCAACAAGAGACCACTCATGACAATACCCCCAGGCGCTCGGCCCGGTAGCTACCGTCCTGCACCGCTTTCCACCATGACTCGTTGGCCAGATACCAGGCCACTGTCTTGCGAAGGCCTGACTCGAAGGTCTCTCGTGGTTCCCAGGCCAACGTGTGCTGAATGTAGGATGCATCGATGGCATAGCGACGGTCGTGGCCTGGCCTGTCGGTGACGTAGGTGATCAAATCACGATATTCACTCTTGTCCGGAGCCATTTCCGTCAACAGGTCACAGATGGTGTGTACCACTTCGAGGTTGGTTTTCTCGTTATGGCCACCAATGTTGTAGGTATCTCCAACCTTTCCCTCGCTGGCAACCAGCACAAGGGCGCGCGCATGGTCCTCGACATAGAGCCAGTCTCGTACCTGCCCACCATCACCGTAGACAGGAAGAGCCTCTCCATGCAGCGCATTGAGGATCATCAGAGGAATCAGTTTTTCAGGAAAGTGAAACGGACCATAGTTGTTTGAACAATTGGTCACCAGGCAAGGCAAGCCATAGGTGCGCGTCCACGCCCGTACCAGGTGATCCGACCCTGCCTTGCTGGCAGAGTAGGGCGAACTAGGCGCGTAGGGTGTCTGTTCGGTGAACAGGCTGCCATCGTTCTCGAGGTCTCCGTAGACTTCGTCGGTGGAGATGTGGTGGAACCGAAAGCCATCGGCCTTGTCGCTGTCCTGTTGCCTTATTCCTTCCCAGTACCCGCGTACCGCCTCGAGCAATACCAGAGTGCCCACCACATTGGTCTGGATAAAGGCGCGAGGCCCGTCGATGGAGCGATCAACGTGGCTTTCTGCGGCCAGATGCATCACTACATCGGGACGGTACTTTTCCAGGATTCTGGTCATTGCCGCGCCGTCACAGATGTCCGCTCTCTCGAAGACATAACGAGGGTCGGAGGCGACAGACGCTACCGATGCCAGATTGCCTGCATAGGTCAGCTTGTCCACATTGACGACGCGATGAGGGGTGTGGGTAATCAACTCCCTCACCACGGCCGAACCGATAAAACCGGCGCCACCGGTCACGAGAAACGTCTTGATCATGAAAGAACCCCGAGAGGACTGGAAATTCTGCCCGCCCCGCCAGGGGGGACGCTAGAAATGGCATACGGACGGGAAGGAGGAAAAGATGACAGGAAGCGAGAGCCTTGAGCTCTTCAACATGAAGGGCTTTATTGAGGCCGCCGTCTCGACGACAGCTGCCGGTAGTGCTATCAGGAAGAGCGTCAGGCCTTGTCCGAAGATCGACGAGCGCAAGCACTTTTCGGACAAACTCTAGTCTCGGTGGTCCTGGACGATCAGCCACAGCATGCTGGCAATGAAGGCAAGGAACAGAGTGACGATCACAAAGATGGTCAGGTTATAGAGACGCTCTGGGCGCGTGGCATACTCGGGTAGTAAAGGGCTCTGCAAGATACTGATCTGCTTAAGCTTGCGAGCCGCCTCGATGCGCGTGCCCTCCAACGCCCCGAGAGCGCTGGCATAGGTCTCCTGGGCAAAGCGAGCCCGCAGCTCAAGGCGCTGATACTCGGAGGACAGGCGGTTGAGAGAGTCCCCTGTGGCCTTTGCCAGTCGCTCACGTTCCTGATCGATCTGACGGCGCAACGCAGCGATCTCACTCTCGACTCTCACCATGTCCGATGAACGCTGGCTGGAAAAGCTGGCCAAGGCACTACGCCGGGCTTCCAGTCTTGCCAGTTCACCTTCAAGACTCGCCACAACCTGGTTGAGGCTGTCCACCGTCGAGGTAGGAGACACCAGGCCATGCTCGTTCTGATAGTCCAGCAGATCCGTGCGTGTCTGATCCAACCGATCGGACAGGCGCTCTACCTGAACCTCGAGGAATCGTACCTGATCCTGAGCCAGACGCTGTCCCATGGCATTCATGTGAGCTTCACCTTCCGCCAGCAACAGCGAGGTCAATTGCTGAGCAAACTCGGGAGAGAAGCCCTGGACCTCCAGCTTCAGCACCCCTGCATAGTCATCAAGCGTCACCTGTACACGGCTAAGGTAATACTCGTGAAGGTCCTCGATGGGAGCCTCGGCGTCCCACAGACGAGCAGGAAAGTCACCGTTCTCACTGTAGTGAGACCTCAGGTCGAGCCGTTCATCAGCCTTCTTGAGCATATCCACAGAAAGCAGATACTCCCGCAGAAGCAACATATCGCTGTCGACGCTGGCACCGGACAGCAGGCTCGAGAAGTCGAAGGTTGGGGCAGCGATCTGTGGGCTTTCCAGCACCACGACGGCCTCGGATACGTATCGATCCTCAGCCCAGACTAGCCAGTAGAAGGACATGGCCAATATCGACAGGCAGGCCAATGCCCAATGGGGCTGCCGAGCAATCCATCGCAACATTATCTTGGCTTCCTTGCTGGAGCGACGTCGCGGGGCATCCGGACGCCTCTGAATGCGAGCACCGACGGCAGGATCTAGGGCTCAGGGAGCGACGCCTAGCCATCACCTGATGGCTACCGGTCTTTCTTCTCGGAACCCTTCTCCGAATCCTTCCCAGAATCGTCCTTGCCACTGGCGGGTGTGGCCCGCTTTTTCGTCTGTACCGCGCGACGAACCTCATGCAAACGCTGCTTCGCCAGATGAAGGCGAGCGATGAGCTCCTGGCGGCCCCTTGGGTCGACCAGTTCGTCGGCGTTCTCACGCCCC
Organism: Halomonas sp. EF61; assembly: GCF_040147045.1. Taxonomy (NCBI): domain Bacteria; kingdom Pseudomonadati; phylum Pseudomonadota; class Gammaproteobacteria; order Oceanospirillales; family Halomonadaceae; genus Halomonas; species Halomonas sp. EF61. Next base: position 981,623 of record NZ_JAMSHM010000001.1, read on the forward strand.
ATCTCCAGAGCATCGAGGCGCTTCTGGATACGCTCCAACTGCTGTCTTCGCTTGCCCAGCAATGCCTTGAGCGTATCCAGCGTCATTGTATCGATGCCCGGTGTCGGCGCAGGTGATTGATACCGGGGGGGTTGCGGCTCGCTATCGTGACGCGACCCAGTGCCGGGGCCGCCGGTGGCCTTGGCCTTGCTGTCACTGTCCTGATGGTAAGCGCGAATGGCGTCCTTGATATCGTCAAACCAGTACGCCTCACCGTGCTTCAGGTAGATACCTGCCTGGCATAGTTCGCGCAAAATCCCTTCGCTGTGGGAGACCATGACCAGGCTTGCGCGGTCGACCCTCTCCTTGAACGCACGGGTCGCCTTGGCCTTGAATACCCGGTCACCCACCGAGGTCGCCTCGTCAGACAGATAGACATCAAAATCAAACGCCAGCGACAGACCAAAATTGAGTCGCGCACGCATTCCGGAGGAGTAAGTACGAATCGGGTCGTCGAAGGCTGGACCAAGCTCTGCAAATTCCTGAACCTTGTCGATGATGGCTCCGACGTCACGACCACCACCGTGGACACGGGCAACAAACTTGACGTTCTGACGGCCACTCAAGGCCCCCTGAAAACCTCCGGCCAGTCCCATCGGCCAGGAGACCCGAGCATCGCGCCGGATAGAGCCCCTTTCCGCCGTGTCCATGCCGGCAATCAATCGCAGCAGAGTCGACTTTCCCGCGCCATTTCTCCCCAACACTCCAACGCTCACGCCGTGAGGGATAGTCAGGTTGATATCCTTCAGCACCCAGTCCCTGACCTTGTGATGGTGATAGCGCTTGTAGAGGTGTTCTATCTGGATCATTGCGCCATCAGCCGATGTCGAAACCGAAGGTGCAGCATCAATCCTAGTGACAGCAGCGCCAGCGTCACCATCCAGTAATAGGCGGCACTAGTACCAGGGACCTGCCAATACCCTTCGAAGAAGCCGCCACGTAGCCGCTCCAGACCATGAACAACCGGGTTGAGCAACAGGTACTCACGCATCCAGTGGGGCATGTGATGAATCGGGAAGATGACACCAGAAAGGATCAACAATGGCATGATCATCATCCGCAGCACGATCGCCACCTCGGCGATGAGCGTGGCGAGCACGGAGACGATCAGCCCGAGCGCCAGGCCCAGCAGCCAGAGCGAGAGCCACCACGCCAGTGCCAACAGGGCGTCGTCAGGTGCCAGCGCCTCGACCTTGAGCAGCAAGCCGCCGAAGATGAACAAGAGAAACACCAGTGATCGCAGAAGCCCCTCCAGGGCGTTGCGCACCAACACCGGATCCACGGGCCTGACCTGCCGATAGGCGAACAACGCCTGGTTGGCCTTGACGGCTCCCAGCCCTCTCATCATCCCTTCGCGAACCAGGAAAAAGCCCATCAGTCCGACCACCATCCATGGGATGAAAGGTGCCCCGACGATAAGGGCGTCTCCTCGGATGAAGCTGCGGATGGCCACCATGATCAGTGTGAAGAACACAGGTTCGGCGACCATCCAGAACCAGCCCAGGCGATCCGACATGGTGCGTGCCACAGCCTCACGCAGAAACATGGCGTACCAGACGCTACGCGTCACCGCCCAGGGGTGGCGTTGCACGGAGTTGCCAATCATCGACATGCTGGCCCCCTCTAGAGATCGATCGCCACCTTGGTGGCCACCGCAATCTGATAAAGGATCTGGGTCAGGCTGGTTGCCAACTGAAGATTCTTGGTGGGAACAGCCGGCATTACCAGGATCTCGTCTCCAGCACGCAGGTCGACATCGTCGGCACTACGCACCGCGCCGTTCTGGCGAACCACCAGGATGTTGTCCTCATCGCCACGCTGGGTAAGACCACCAGCGGCATCAAGATAGTGGTCGAGACCTGAACCCGGCTGATAAACCACCGCCTGTGGCACGACCACCTCTCCGCTGATGAGCACCGAATCCATGGCCTCCGGCAATGTGATGACGTCACCGTCCTGCAACCGAATGTCGGCAACCCCTTGATCACTGGCGACCACCAGCCGACCGCTGGGTTCGAGCTGTCGCGCCCGCGCCACAAACATCTGAATCAGCTCGGCCTCGCGAATCCTGATTCTCGCCTCCTCATCGGTGGATGACGATGTTCCCAGATAGGTCGTCTCCAGACGGCGGAGACTATCCTCGAGCGCCTCTTTCTGCTGCCGTGCTACGCTTTCTCGGCGAATCGACACATTGTGGCTGGCCGACATGTCGGACAAGATGGCGACGGCGTCCAGCAACTCTCCGAGCCGGGCATCCCGCGGCAGGGCAAACCTCGACGGCCCCAGAAAACTCCCCTCCAGGGCAACCACGATGGTGCCTTCCTGATGATCTGCATTGAAGATCACCTCATCACCAGGCTGGACCTGTCGCGCGAGAAATTCGTCGAGCGTCAGGTAGGTGGCAACCGGGCCGGTTGCCCGCTCTCCACGCAGCAATACGTGAGACACGCCACTCTTCAGGCGGGCCAGGCTCACCAGATCGCTGCCACTCAACTGGCCAGACTGCAGTTCGTATCGGTAGGCGCGTTCCACATCACCGGTCACCGCAATGGAGGGGCCTCGTTCTCCCACCACGATAGTATCGCCATCACGCAACTGAGGCCGAGCGATACTGCCGTCCAGCAAAAAGTCGTAGAGATCGAAGCTGGCCAGGCGTTGCCCCTGACGCATCAAGCTGATGCTGCGATAGCTGCCAAGGGCGTTGTCGATCCCCCCGGCCTGATCGAGAAAGTACAGAATCGAATCCGAGGGGGTGCCCGCGTAACGACCAGGGCTGTGGACATAGCCGGTGACATAGATACCGACGGGCTGTACGCCCTGCAGGTTCGTGTACACCTGCACGTTCTCGGGATAGATGCTCTGGATCGCTTCTCGAACACGAGCGTCCAACTGGCCATGGCTCATTCCCTGCACGGCGAGGGGGCCGATCGACGGAAGAAAGATATTGCCCTGGGCATCCACGGGCACCACTCGATCGAACTCCACCGCCCCCCATGCTCTCAGGGTGACCTGATCGCCAGGTTTGATGCGATAGTCACGGTTGAGCCCGTCTGCCATGGTGCCTCGAAACCCACCGGTAAAGAGGTTTGCGCCAAAGGGAGGAAGCAGTTCCACATCGATCGGTGACGGTATCGAGGGCGGCCCATAGCGATCGTTGTTCCAGTTGGCGCGAGGCGAGTCATTGATCGTCCCCTCATCCGTCTGCTCCCGAGCCTGAGGCAAGATATCGTCCGGCAGGGCAATACCCTGCGCAGCGACCGAGTTCGCCATCGACCAGCTCAGCATCAGCAACAACACCGGCAACGACAGCCTTCTTGCCAGACGCAGCACCGCCCTGCCGAGCCGTTCGTCCATGATTGTCATCACCAGGTCTCCGCTCCGTTGTACAGCGCCGTTACCAGGCGACTGGTAAACCAGGCGCCTTCTCCCGACTTGCAGGCGACGGCCGCCAGTCGATCCCCGTTGCTCCGGCGAGTCACTGTCAAGTGACGGCATATGCGCCTGCTGGCGGAGAAGTAGGGGGAGTCAGCCACCACCTCCACATTCGCTCCCCAGGGGCTACTCGATAGTGTGGTGGCACTCCCGGCGGGGGTTTGGGCAAGAAACTGCGACAAGTCACCGGAGGCAGGGATGCCGGCAGGCTCGCTCATGATCCCCTGGGCGCTGTTCGGCTGGGTAAGCGGACGCTGAACACAGCCAGTGATCAGCACCGTAGCAAGGAGAAGCGTAACCGTGGCACCCCGGAGAAAGACGCTTTTCCTCGGAACACCCGAGGCCCTTACAGACGTCCGCCTCTCGACGACAACCGGCTCTGAAAACGTGCAATATCGAAGCATAATCATAGCGAAATTCCCAACGTCGTCATGCGAAAAACGACGAATAACTGTTACAGATTTTTTAGCAATTTCGCAATAATATCTTGCTCGCTCATTATCTCGGTATTGACAGAAACCTCTGGGTTCACAGGCGCCTCATAAGGGCTATTGATGCCAGTAAAATCAAGGATCTTGCCTTCTCTTGCCTTCTGATACAGCCCCTTAGGGTCTCTCTCTTCACAGACATCCAGGGGCGTATCGACAAACACCTCGATAAAATCATCGCTAAGAAACAGCGCCCTGGCCGCCTCTCTATCTGCTCGGAACGGCGAAATAAATGCGGTAATAACGATCACCCCAGCCTCTGCGAACAGCCGAGCAACCTCACCGACTCGTCGAATATTTTCCGCCCTGTCCTGCTCCCCCATGCCAAGGTCCTTGCAGAGCCCATGCCGGACATTGTCGCCATCCAGCAGCATGGTGTGATACCCGCGTCGATTGAGCTCCACCTCCAGAGCATTGGCCAGGGTCGACTTGCCGGAGCCCGATAACCCGGTAAACCAGACGCAGCAGCCACGGTGGCCATTGATCCTCTCTCGCATGGTCTGGGTTACTGTGGTGCGGTTCCACACCACGCTGGCCTTGCTGTCGTGTTTGCGGAATTCGTAGGGCAGCTCCGCATCCGACGGACTGTGGATCATCCCGGCACCGACGGTAAGATTGGTCAATCGATCGATCAGAATGAAGCAGCCCGTGCCAGGGTGGGTACGATAGTCGTCGACAGGTATCGCGGTGGTGAGCTCGACACGGCAACGCGCGATAGCATTGAGATCCAGCTGCTCCCCGTGCCGTTGCTCCAGGGTGTTGACGTCCACCAGGTAGTCGATGGCGACAACCTTTCCCGCAAGGTCCCGAGTGGCCAGCTTGATGTCATACAATTTTCCGGGTTCCAACGGGGACTCGTGCATCCACACAATATCGGCCTCGAATTCCGACCGAAGCGGCACCTGATCATCGACCCCGACGATCCAGTCTCCGCGCGATGCATCGATCTCGTCGCTCAAGGTGATGGTCACCGCTTGTCCGGGAAACGCCGCATCGAGATCGCCATCCATGGTAACGATGCGCTTCACCTGACTGGTGGTACCGCTCGGCAACACCTTGACCGCCAGTCCGGGAGTCAAGACACCGGAGCTGAGGGTGCCCGCGTATCCCCGGAAATCCAGATTGGGCCGGTTGACGAACTGAACCGGCAAGCGCACATCTCGCAAATTCTGGTCGTGCCTGATCTCGACCTCTTCCAGCAGCGTGAGCAGGCTGGGACCGTCGTACCAAGGCATCTCGCTGCTGGGCTCGACCACGTTGTCGCCTTTCAGCGCAGACAGCGGGACAAAATGTATATCCCGGGCCTCGAGTCGATCCATGACGTGCCGATACTCGTCGACGATCTGCAGATAACGATCTTCGTCATACGCCACGAGATCCATCTTGTTGACCGCTACCACAAGGTGCTCTATGCCCAGCAGGTCGCAGATGAAGCTATGACGACGCGTCTGGGTCTGCACACCGTGTCGAGCATCAATCAGGATGATCGCAAGACTGGCCGTGGAAGCGCCGGTCGCCATGTTGCGGGTGTACTGCTCATGCCCCGGCGTGTCGGCAATGATGAACTTGCGTCTCTCGGTGGAGAAGAATCGATAGGCCACATCGATGGTGATTCCCTGCTCACGCTCTGATTGCAGGCCATCCACCAGCAGCGCGAGATCCACCTCGTCACCGGTGGTGCCGCTAGTGCGAGACGCCTGGGTGATGGCGGCCAGCTGATCCTCGTAGATCATCTTGGAATCATGCAGCAGGCGCCCGATCAGAGTGGACTTGCCATCATCGACACTGCCGCAGGTAATGAAGCGCAGCAGGTCCTTGTTCTCGTGTTCCTTCAGGTAGCGTTCGATGTCGCTGGCGATCAGCTCGGATTGATGGGACATGACGAATTCCTGGTAGAGGCGCAAGCCACAGCACCCGGACAAGGATGCCGAGGAGACTAGGGCTGAACCGAAGTGCAATCTGGAGATTGGAAGAGCGGAGCGTGGAGAAATGCGGCGAGCACGTAGTCGCGGTCTTTGCCGTCTGGTGGAATGATGGGTGTCGCCACCTTCAGGGGAGCACCCCCACCGTCAATTCGCGAGTTCAGTACAAGACGGCAGGAGAACAGCTGTTCCGGCTAGTCTAGAAATAACCCTCGCGCTTCTTCTTTTCCATCGACCCCGCCTGATCGTGATCGATGGCTCGACCGCTGCGCTCGCTGGTCCGCGTCAGCAGCATTTCCTGGATGATTTCGGGGAGGGTCGCGGCTCGAGATTCCACCGCACCGGTCAGGGGATAGCAGCCGAGGGTACGGAATCTTACCCAACGCTCCTGGGGCGTCTCGCCCTCCCGCAGCGGTAGCCGGTCGTCGTCGACCATGATCGTCATGCCATCTCGCTCCACCACGGGCCGTGGTGCGGCGTAGTACAACGGCACAATGGGGATTCCCTCGAGATAGATGTATTGCCAGATATCCAGTTCCGTCCAGTTGGAGAGAGGAAAGACGCGAATCGACTCCCCCTTGTTCACCTTGGCGTTATACAGGCTCCACAACTCGGGGCGCTGGCTCTTCGGCTCCCACCGATGATGCCTGTCACGGAAGGAGAAGATGCGCTCCTTGGCACGACTCGCCTCCTCATCCCTGCGGGCACCCCCAAAGGCTGCGTCGAATCCGTGGTGGTCAAGTGCCTGCTTGAGAGCGGCGGTCTTCATCACGTCGGTATACTTGGCGCTACCGTGATCAAAGGGATTGATATCGGCCGCGACACCCTCCTGATTGATATGCTCGATCAGCTCCATGCCGGACTGCTTCGCCATGAGATCGCGAAAGGCGATCATCTCGCGGAACTTCCAGGTGGTGTTCACGTGCATCAACGGAAAGGGGGGCGTGCCGGGAAAGAATGCCTTGCGCGCCAGATGCAGCATTACCGATGAATCTTTGCCGATCGAGTACATCATGACCGGAGAACGGAACTCGGCTGCGACTTCTCTGATGATATGGATCGATTCGGCCTCCAGCTGTCGGAGGTGTGTCTGGCGATCGGGTAGTAGTTCCATGACGGATCGAAGTCCTCGGAAAGGGAAACACTCGCCGGCGGGATGTGTGGAGCTCGGCCGACTCGACCCGCGTGACGTAGCCGCAGCCGTTGGCCCGAATAGCCCACAGCAGCACCAAGGCTTCAAGCGCCGGTGAGTGGGCGCGGCATGTGATCCGCGAGTTGGTGCAGAAGAGGGTCACTGGGACTGGTGGCGATGAAGCACGCTACCGCCCCGGGATGTCACGGACGCCTTCCCCTGCCCTGCTTCAACGAATTTTGCCCTCGACCGTGGTAGCAAACAGACGAGTAACATTGATAACGGTTCATTAACACTTGATCACAATCATCGATACTAATGTTTTTGTACTTCTCCATCCAGACACGGGCGAGGTTATTGGCGGGCAATAAACGGTTACTGCATAGAGAGTAATCCGCCTCCCTTTAACTATGCTGCAATACAAAAAACATATAAAAAGCAACAAGCACGCCGCTTCACATAAAAATCCAAAAACTCTACAAAAAGCAACAACATATGTAATTATAGTGGATAAAAAAAGGCATTCTAACTGCGTATTTTTCGTTACAGCACAAAAACAATCTTCGCGCCTAATCCTTAGGTACAATAAAAGGAATATGCCTTGGCGAATTTAGGTTAGATATAGGCAGATAACTGCACAGAATTTTATCAATCAACTTCGACGGTATTGTTTTTCAATTAAAGTTCACCATCTTGGCGAAAAACATTTCTGGATCGTCAGAAGTGCCAACATCCGATAAATGTAAGCTTCTAGCGTCTCCCCTCGTAGCCAAGGCCATGAGGGGGCGCCCAGAGAGCCGCTTTCGTGAGGAAATCGCCATTGAGCAGGGCAACTAACTGTGCCGAACTTTAGCTCCCAGGCCGCTCCAGGCGCGTGCTTCCTCCAGTCTGATCCGTCTCAAGGAGGTCCTCCTGGTCCCCCAGGGCCACCATGTCGGTCGACGGTCCGCCGTCACCGGGCACGTGATGACAGGCGCCCTGCAGGGCGCGGAGGAACACAAGAATCAGGAGGCAGAGAGGCAGAGAGGCAGAGAGGCAGAGAGGGACAGAGGGGCAGAGGGACAGAGGGGCAGAGGGACAGAGGGACAGAGGGACAGAGGGACAGAGGGACAGAGGGACAGAGGGACAGAGAAAGGTAGAGGCAGAGAGAGGTAGAAAGTAGATAGCGTGGGGCCGGTCATGGGAGAGGGAGCACCACGGCACACCGCGCGCCCAGGCATCCCACGTCGAGAAGTCCCAAGATGAAGAGGCGTGCTGGCGTGGGGTGACAAGCAGAGCAGGGAACAGCTCAGGCTCTGCGCCGCCAGGGGGCAGAGCCTGAGCCTGAGCTTGAACGGGAAGGTTGAAGTGGAAGGTTGAAGCGGGGGCCTGAAAGACCCGGCCCCCGGCCCACTAACAGGGCATCAAGCGGGGGTTGGCGCGGAAACCCGCTCGGGGTGATTGGCCTGCGCTGAGGCAGAGCTGGCAGACTCGCTCAGGGTAAATCCTGCCACCATCCGCCCCAGTCGATCGGCCTGTTCCAGCAGGTGCTCGGTGGCAGCGGAGGACTCTTCGACCAGACTCGCGTTCTGCTGCGACATGCGGTCCAGCTCCGCCACCGCGATATTGACCTGTGCGATACCTTCGCTCTGCTCTTCCGCCGCCACGCTGATCTCGTCCAGACTCAACGTGACGCGCCCGACCTGTTGAACGATCTCGCCCATGGTCTCGCCCGCACGGCGCACCAGCTCGGTACCGCTGGCCACGCGCTCGCCGGAGGTCTCGATCAAGCTACGAATTTCACGGGACGCCTCGGCGGATCGGGTGGCCAGTTGGCGTACCTCACTGGCCACTACGGCGAAGCCCCGGCCATGCTCCCCGGCCCGGGCCGCCTCCACCGAAGCATTGAGCGCCAGCAGGTTGGTCTGGAAGGCGATACCATCCATCACCTTGACGATGGCGCCGATCTGCACTGAGGACTCGGTGATCGACTCCATGGTGTCCACCACCTGGTCCACCACCTCACCGCCTCGCTCGGCGACGTCGGTGGCCTCCCCCGACTGCCGCCTGGCATCGCGCGAGGCGGCCGCCGTATGCGCCACGGTGCTGGTGATCTCCTCGATCGATGCCGAGGTCTGCTGCAGGCTCGATGCGGTCGTTTCGCTGCGTCGCGACAGGTCCTGCCCTCCCAGTGCGATCTCGCCAGCGGCAACCCGCACCGACTCGCTGCTGTCCCGGATGGTGATCATCACCGCCTCCATGCGCGACACGAAGCGATTGAACGCGCTCGCGATCTGGGCCACCTCATCCTTGCCGTCCTCCGGCAGGCGGCGGGTCAGGTCTCCGTTGCCACTGGCGACGTCGGCCATGGCATCCCGCGCAATCGACAGTCGCTTGAGCGCGAGGGTCAGCAGCACGCTCAGCAGCAGCAGTGCCACCAGACCGACAATCACCAGGGTCCAGAGCGCTGCCTGTGTCACCTGCTGAAGGCTGGCACCGGCCTCCCGGCTGTCCAGGGCAATCACCAGTCGCCAGTCGGTACCGCTGATGGGCGTGGCGAGAAGCTCGCGCTGCCGTCCGCCGATGTCTACGGTGACAGGGCGTGCCTGGTCACCCAGCTGCGTCAGGAAATCCGGCGTCAGACGCTCAGACAGCTCGGTCGCCGGCGCCAGACTCAGCGTGGCATCAGGATGCGCCACCAGGGCTCCCTCCCCATCGACAAGGAAGGCAAAACTGCTCGGCGTCGGCGCGATGTCGGCCACCACATCGATCACACCGTCGATGGTGATATCGCCACCCGCCACCGCCTCGAGCCTGCCCTCATTAAAGAAGGGCGTAGCGAAGGTCACCACCAGCCCCCCCGTGTTGGCATCCTTGTAGGGAGGGGTCACCACGGTCGCTTCAGCCTCAACGGCCTGCTGATACCAGGGGCGCTGACGCGGATCATACTCTGCGGGGGCGTCCCAGCCGTCGGAGAAGATCACATCTCCGCTCGCGGCCTCGGCCAGATAGGTGGTAAGAAAGCCGCCACCGGCCTGCAACTGCAGCAGCGCCGCCAGGGGATCGGCATCGGACACGGCCGGCGCCAGTGCCTCGAGCTGGCGTGCGTGGCTCGACACCCACTCATCGATGGCCACCCGATTGCCTTCGGCGACCGAGGCCAGCTGCTGCGCATCCTGGCGCTCCTGATGGTGATGCAGAATGCTGAGGTTGACCGCTCCATTGATGGCCAGGGCCACCACTATGACGGCCACGGTGGTCAGCAGGAGCCGAAATCTCAAGGAATGAATCATGTCGCTCTCTGTCAAGGGTTACGCCTTGCGGCTGCAAGGTCGACACAAGCGACTATCGGCCATCGAGAATGCCTCTTTAGCCCAAGTTCGACGATTACCCCCTTTGCCTCCCGAATGGCTCCCGAACGGCTCATCGACGATAGGGAAATGGGCCGCGCCCGTCAGGCGCTGACACCCTGCGCGAATCGTCTGGCCTGCCGGCGCTCGCGCCAGGCCTGAAGCCCCCGCCACCACGAGCGCCGCGTTTTTAGCGTCATCTCGCCGATGCAGGTGTCGTCGTCTTCGTCGGACAGCTGCATGTGCGCGCTGGATTGCCCCAGCGCCAGGGCGGTGCCGGTCAGACGTTCGGCTTCCTCCCGTGAGCGCTCGACCATCTGGGCGTTGCGCTGGGTAACAGCATCGATCTCGGCCATCGCCCGATGAATCTGATCGAGGCCCTGATGCTGCTCTCCGGCGGCCTGTTCCAGTTCTGCGATTCGGCCCCCCAACTGCCCGACTGCCGCCGCTATCCCCTGGATCGACAGATCGGCGGCGCGGGACTGCCTCGCGCCATCGGCCACGCTCTTGCTGGAAGCACCGGTCAGGCTGCGAATCTCGCCGGCCGCTTCGGCGCTGCGCGCCGCCAGGCCGCGCACCTCCGCCGCTACCACCGCGAAGCCTCTGCCGTGCTCGCCGGCACGGGCAGCCTCCACCGAGGCATTGAGGGCCAGCAGGTTGGTCTGAAAGGCAATATCGTCGATCAGCTTGACCATCGCCTGCACCTGGTCGGCGTGGCGCTGGATCTCGTCCATGGCCGCCGCCACCGCTGCGACGCCCTCGCTGCCCTTGCTGGCACGCTTGCCCACATCGCCCGCCAGGCGGTTGGCGTCCCCCAGATGCTGCACCGTCTGGGCCACCGTCGCCGTCAATTGCTCGAGGCTGGCGACCGTCTGCTCCAGGGCCGATGCCTGGCGCTGGGTACGGGTGGCCAGTTCGCGACCATCATCGAGCATGCGTTCGGCATTGTGACGCAGGTCATCGCTGGTCTCGCGAATCCCGCGAATGTTCTTCACCAACGCCCGTCGCAGTGACTCCACGCCCCGATACAGCTGGCCCACTTCGCTGCTGCCCATATCGGGCAGGCGACGCTCGAGTCGGCCCTGGGCCATCGCCTCGAAGTGTTCCAGCAGCTGCTTCAACGGGACCAGCAGGTAGCGTCGAACCGTCAGAGCCATTGCCATGGCCAGCACCAGAGCCAGGGTGAGCGCCGCCGCCAGGGCGAGGTTCATGCTGTCTGCCAGGTGCCTGAAGCCGGCAGCCAGTCCCTCTTCCTGCTCCAGCGCCAGGGTGGAAAAGGCCTCCACGCTATCGACAAAGGCCTGGCTCATGCTGGTCAGTCGAGCCTGGCCCGAATCATAGGCGCCAAGGTCTTCCTCCTTGAGCAACATCAGCTGCAGTTCCAGGCCGGTGGATACCAGCGAGCGGAAGTGGCGCTCGAGCGTCGCCTTGTTGTCTGCCTGAGCCTCGCCGACATCGATTGCCATGAAGGCCTCGAAGGCCTCCCTGGCCTCGCTCAGCAGCGTCTCGGCAGAAGCGATCACCGGACCCGGTCGATCGAAGGACGGCACCCGCGTCAGCCTGGCCGCCCGATCCATCTCGGCGCGTGAACGAAAGACCCTGGTCTGGGCAAGATTGAGCAGACGGAACTGACCGACGTGTTCGTCGCGCATTACATCGAAAGCCTCTCGTCCCTGCTGGTTGGCATAAAGGCCCAGTCCACCCAGTCCGACCATCAATATCAGGAAGAGAGACAACGCCAGCAGCCCGCTGGCACGTATGGAGAGCGTTCGAAAAGACGTCATGGAGCGAATATCCCTGGTTGCCCCGCTTCTCGGGCGAGCGGGTGCCGAAGGAATATCAGCAAAACATTACATAAAGATGTCGGCAGACGATGGGGGATCGCCGAGGGGGTAGCCGAGCGCGGCACCTACACCTGCATGTTCATCACATCCCTGTAGGCCGATACCAGGCGATTGCGCACCTGCTGGCCCATCTGAAAGGCCACGCTGGCCTTCTGCATGTCGACCATGACGTCGTTGAGCTCGACCCCCGGCACCCCGGCCTGGAAGGCCTTGGCCTGCGAATCGGCGGTGGCCTTGAGCTCGTTGATGCGCTGGATCGACGACTTCAAGGCGTCGGCGAAGCCTGCGTCGGCCTGGGCCGCCTCGGTGTTGCCCCCCAGTGTCGGGGACGACACCTGGCTGGCCTCGCGGGCCATGGTGGTCATCTGGGCAAGGGCCGATTGCATCGCGGGAGTCGACATGACGGGTCCTGTGTCTCGTTGGCCGGTGACGGAGGCGCATCGCCTCCACGACAGCAAGCCTAACAAGAGCGAGCGCACCGTCATCGAAGCAAATGGCCGCCAAAACATGGGCTATTTCGATCATTGGCTGGCCACAGCCCCGGGATAATGGGCATCAACACAGAACCGGGCACCGCCCGCGGCCACCCGACCCACGGACCACCGGTCATGCCAATGAACAGCCCCCATTTGCCGTCCCCCGACGGGAGTCGTCCATGAGCTCAGCGGCCTCCGCCTCAAGCTCCGGCCCCCTGTCCGGGCTAACGTCCCGTTTACGCGGCAACCCCCTGATTCCCTTGATGATCGGGGGCGCCGCCGCGATTGCTCTGATCATCGCCCTGGTGATGTGGGCCTCGCGCCCACAGTACCGAGTCCTGTTCAGCAATCTCAGCGAAGCCGACGGCGGCGCCATCATCACCGAACTCGATAGCCGCGGGGTGCCTTATCGCTTTTCCGCCGGCGGCCACGCCTTGATGGTGCCGGACGACCAGCTGCACACCCTGCGCCTGCAGCTTGCCGAACAGGGCCTGCCCCACGGCGGCAACGTCGGCCTCGAACTGATGCAGGATCAGGCCTTCGGTATCAGTCAGTTCGCCGAGCAGATCAACTACCAGCGCGGCCTGGAAGGCGAGCTGGCCAGATCCATCGCCTCGTTGGGCCCGGTGGCCAACGCCCGTGTCCATCTGGCCCTGGCCAAGGACTCGGTGTTTGTACGCGAGCGTCAGCCGGCCAAGGCTTCGGTGGTGCTGACACTCGAGCCTGGCCGACGTGTCGGCGAGGGTCAGGTGGCCGCCATGGTCCACCTGGTCTCTTCCAGCGTGCCCGACCTGGCCGGTGAAGACGTCACCGTGATCGACCAGAACGGGCGCCTGCTGTCATCTGCCGACGCTGGCGGCCTGGGGCTGGACGGCTCGCAGCTGGACTACGTCGCCGAAATCGAGCGTTCCTACCAGCGGCGCATCGAGGACATCCTGGCGCCGCTGGTCGGCCATGCCAACGTGCGTGCCCAGGTCACCGCCCAGATCGACTTCTCCCAGCGTGAAGAGACCCAGGAGCGCTACACCCCGAACCAGCCGCCCGCACAGGCGGCGGTCCGCAGTCGCCAGACCAGCCTGGACATCAATGGCCAGGGTGACCTGGCCAGCGGCATTCCCGGCGCCCTGAGTAACACCGCGCCAGGTACCTCCGCGTCACCCATCGACAACGGTGATGACGCGCAGCAGGAGAACGACGAGGCCGCCGCCGATACCGCCGAACAGGAAGAGGCGTCACCGCAACGCCTGCGGCGCGATGACGTCACCAACTACGAGCTGGATCGACAGGTATCGCATGTGCAGTACCAGAAGGGAGGCATCGAACGCCTGTCCGCCGCGGTGGTGGTGAACTACCAGGACGGCGTCGATGAGGAAGGCGAAGCCACTCTCACCCCCCTGTCAGCGGAACAACTCGCCGAGATCGAGGCACTGGTGCGTCAGGCCATGGGCTTCTCGGAAAGCCGCGGCGACGCCCTGTCGGTGGTCAACAGTGCATTCGCCCAGGCACCCGAGGTCGCAGCCCCCACCTGGTGGCAGGACCCGATGGTCCATCAACTGGCCAAGGAACTCGGTCGCTATCTGCTGATCATCCTGGCCGTCGCTCTGCTCTACCTGCTCGTGCTGCGTCCGCTGATCCGTCGTTATACCGAGGCTCCGGTGGCCCCGGCCCCCATGCCCAGCGCCTTCTCGGCACGGGTCGGCGACGACGAGAGCGACGACGAAGAGGCGTCCGAGGGTGACAGCGAGACGACCGACGGTGAGGACGCCACCTACGGCCGCGACAACCGCCGCCGGCGCAAGGCCAGCGCCTACGAACAGAACCTCAACGACCTGCGCGAGCTGGCCCAGGAAGATCCCCGCATGGTCGCCATGATCGTACGCAGCTGGATGAACGCCAATGACTAACATCGAAGCCTCGAGCGGCATCCGCCGCAGCGCCGTACTGCTGCTGGCCCTGGACGAGGACAGCGCGGCGGAAGTGTTCAAGTTTCTCAACGCCAAGGAAATCCAGCAGCTATCGAGGGAGATGACCCAGCTCGGGCAGATCTCCCACGAAGAGATGCGCCGCGTGCTGCAAGACTTCCACACCGAGACCGAGGAATTCATCGGTCTCAACATGAACTCCAGCGAGCACATCCGCTCGGTGTTGACCAAGGCGCTCGGCACCGAACGTGCCTCCAGCCTGATCGAGGACGTCCTCGAAACCGCCGGCACCAGCAGCGGCATCGATGCCCTCAACCTGATGGAGCCGTCCATGGTGGCGGAGCTGATCCGTGACGAGCATCCACAGATCATCGCCACCGTGCTTGTGCACCTCGAGCGCCACCAGGCGGCCGACGTGCTCGAGTTGTTCGACGACAAGCAGCGCAACGACGTGGTACTGCGCATCGCCACCTTCAGCGGCGTCCAGCCGGCGGCACTGCAGGAACTCACCGAAGTGCTCACCAGCATGCTCGACGGCCAAAACCTCAAGCGCAGCAAGATGGGCGGTGTACGTACCGCGGCGGAGATCCTCAACCTGATGAACACCACCCAGGAAGAGGCCGCCATCGACACCGTGCGCGCCCACAGCGAGGACCTGGCTCAGAAGATCATCGACGAGATGTTCCTGTTCGAGAACATCGGCGACCTGGACGACCGCAGCATCCAGCTGTTGCTCAAGGAGATCGAGACCAACAGCCTGGTCATTGCGCTCAAGGGAGCCCCGGAAACGCTCAAGGCCAAGTTCCTGGTCAACATGTCCCAGCGCGCCGCCGACCTGCTGCAGGAAGACATGGACGCCAGAGGGCCCATTCGTATCTCCCAGGTGGAGACCGAGCAGAAGGCCATCCTGCAGGTGGTGCGTCGCCTGGCCGACAACGGCGAAATCGTGCTCAGCGGAGGCGACGAAGCCTATGTCTAGGACACCTCGATTCAGTGAACCTGGCACGCCGGCGAGGAGGGTCTCGGCATGAGCCAATGGCGCCGCTGGAACATGGGCGAGCTGCCCGAGGAAGGCGACGACGGCACCACCGAGGCCGCAGCGACCCCGCGCCCGCCCACTCGCCAGGAACTCGACGACGAGCGCCGCCGGGCCCGCGAGACGGGCCACCGCGAGGGCCATGCCCAGGGCCACCAGAAGGGCTACGACGAGGGCTACCAGAAAGGACTGGCCCAGGGCCTCGAGCAGGGCCTGGCCGAGGGCCGCGCCCGCGCCGAGCAGGAGATCGCCGACGCCCTGAACAGACGCTGTGAAGAGGCCCTGGCACCGCTTGGCCGACTCGTCGACGAGTTCCGCACGGCACTGTCCGAGCTGGACGATGCGGTGGCCGAGGATCTGACCGATCTGGCCCTGGCCACCGGCCGGCAGCTGGCGGATGACGCCCTCAAGGCCCGGCCACGCCAGGTGGTGGAGCTGGTCCAACGGCTTTTGCACACCGATCCGCCACTGGTGGGACGCCAGCGCCTGTGGCTGCACCCGCTCGATCTGCGCCTGGTGGAGCGCCACCTGGGCGAGCAGCTCGAGGCCGCCGGCTGGACCCTGCGCGCCGACGAGCGTCTGCACCGTGGAGGCTGCCGGGTCAGCGGCGAACAGGGCGATATCGACGCCACCTGGGAGCGTCGCTGGCAGGCGGTGAATCGCCAGGTGCGCAGAAGGGCCCCGCGCCACACCCCCGAACCAGAGGATCATGGCGTCGCCCACGAGGACGATGCGCCATGAACGGCCCCCAGATCCACCAGCAGCGCTGGCAGCACGCCCTCAAGGCCGTCGCCCATCGCGTCGAGCCCCTGCCCATGACCAGGGCCACAGGCCGCGTCGTGCGCGCCACCGGCATGGTCATCGAAGCCGTCGGCCTGCAGGTGGCGCTGGGTGACAGCTGTCGCATCGAGCTCCCCGGCACGGCAGATCATACCGCTGCCGGCTCAGCGCACGACTACGCCGAGGCCGAGGTCGTCGGCTTCGCCGGCGATCGCCTGTTCCTGATGCCGCTTGGCGAGATCAGTGGACTGATGCCCGGCGCCCGGGTGCTGCCCCTGGGCGACGGTAGCGTCAATGCCTCGCGGCGCTTTCCGCTGGGCGAGAGCCTGCTGGGCAGGGTCGTTGACGGCACCGGGGCTCCGCTGGACGGTCTCGGTGAGCTGGATGACGCCCCCCGGGCGCCATTGGCCACACCGCCGCTCAACCCCCTGTCTCGTGCTCCCATCGAGGAACAGATCGACGTCGGCATCCGCGCCATCAACGCCCTGCTCAGCGTCGGCCGCGGCCAGCGCATGGGCCTGTTCGCCGGCTCCGGCGTCGGCAAGTCGGTGCTGCTCGGCATGATGGCGCGCTACACCCGAGCCGACGTCATCGTGGTCGGACTGATCGGCGAACGTGGCCGCGAGGTCCAGGACTTCATCGACAACATCCTCGGGCCCGAGGGCCGGCGACGTGCCGTGGTAGTGGCGGCCCCCGCCGACACCTCGCCACTGCAACGACTCAAGGGCGCCGCCTATGCCACCCGCCTGGCCGAAGGCTTTCGCGACGACGGCAAGAACGTGCTGCTGATCATGGACTCGCTGACCCGCTACGCCATGGCCCAGCGCGAGATCGCCCTGGCCATCGGCGAACCTCCGGCGACCAAGGGCTATCCGCCCTCGGTGTTCGCCAAACTGCCGGGGCTGGTGGAGCGCGCCGGCAACGCCGAGCCCGGTGGGGGATCGATTACCGCCTTCTATACCGTGCTGACCGAAGGCGACGACCAGCAGGACCCCATCGCTGACTCCGCCCGCGCCATCCTCGATGGCCACGTGGTGCTGTCGCGCAGCCTGGCGGAATCCGGCCACTACCCCGCCATCGACATCGAAGCCTCGATCAGCCGGGCCATGAACGCCATCGTCGACGACGGCCAGCGCCGCCAGGCCCAGGGATTCAAGGCCATGTTCTCGCGCTACCAGCGCAACCGTGACCTGATCAGCGTGGGCGCCTACCAGCCCGGCCACGACCCTCGCCTGGACGAAGCCGTGCGCCGCTATCCGGATCTGGAAGCCTTTCTGCAACAGCGAATCGACGAATGCGCCACCCTCGAGGCCTCGCGTCAGGCGCTCTCGTCCACCCTGGGAGGAACCCCATGAGAACCCCTCTGGACACCTTGACAGAGCTGGCCCGGGACGCCCGCGACCAGGCGATGCAGCACCTTGCCAGCGCCCGCCGAGACGAGCGTCAGGTCGCCGATCAGCTGTCGTCGCTGGAACACTACCGACAGGAATACGCCGAGCGTCTGCACCAGAACATGCGCAGTGGCATCGATCCGGCCACCCTGCACAATACTCAGCGCTTCCTGCTGTCGCTTGACGATGCCCTGGCCACCGCACGACGAGCGCTCCAGCAACAGCGCCAGAAGGTCAGCGACAGCCAGCGCGAGTGGCAACACGAACAGCAGCGCCTCAGCGCCTACGACACCCTGGCCGAACGCCGTGCCCAGGAAGGCCTGCGCCTGCAGGCCCGCCAGGAACAGCGCTCCAGCGACGACCTGATCAACAGCCGACTGCAGCGCGGCAGCGCCATGCCCGGCGGCTACTGACCTTAAAGGAACTCACCATGGACCTCACCCTGTTGGGCCTGGCAGGCCCCGTTTCTTCCCAGGCCAGTGGCAGCAAGGGCGCCGCCGCACCGGTCGGTGGCGACTTCGCCCAGCGCCTGGCCGCACTCGGCGGCCAGGCGGCCCCCCTCGACAATACCGGGCGTCCCGCCAATGGCCAGGCCAGCGACAAGGCGTTCAGTGATCAGGACCATAGCGAGCCCCAGGACTGGACACTGGCACTGCTGGCCGTTGCCTCATCGGCCCCGGGCCCCCACGGGCAGCCCGCTGCTGGCGCAGACCAGCTGGCGTCATCAGGACTCGGCGCACCAGGCTTGAACGGCGCACCGCGGGACGCTACAGGCGCAGCGCTTGCCGGGCAGCTGCCCGGCGGGGCGCATGCACTGCTGACACAAGGCGGCGCCGCAAGTCAGCAGGCACTGCCGCTGGACGTCGCAGCCCAGGCCACACCGGCGCTCTCGACGTCTCCGCTATCAGGGCCGTCGGCGCAGTCTCAGCTTTCGCCCCAGGTTCGGGCCCAGGTCCAGGTCCAGAATCAGGCCCCAGCACTGCAGAGCGCCGCCCTCGACGCCACCGCCGCCACGGAAAATGCGCCCGCCCAGTCACGCCTGGCACAGGACGCGCTCCCGGCGCTGCATCGACTCCCCAGGGCCAAGCATCCGGTGGATCGCGCTCCCTCGGCGGCGCAGCAGGCAGCCATGGCCGCCGGCAGCAATGCGCAGGGTAATTTACAAGGACAGGCACCCGTTGCCCCGGCGGGCCTCGCACCCGGCGCCCTGGCTCCAGACACGGCCGGCTGGATGGCCCAGGGCACAGGGTCAGGCGCTGCGGAACTGCGTCCCGGCGAGATCCTTGCTGGCGCTGCCCGGGGCGAGGCCGATGCCTCGCTGGATGCCGTGCTCTCGCCCACCGCCTCACAGGCACGGGGCGCGTCGCCCTTTGGCTCCTCCCTGGCCGCCGCCATGCCCCCGGGTACCAATGCCTCACTGTCATTCAACCAGGCCGCCTGGCCGCAGCAGCTCGGCCAGACCCTGGCAAGACTGTCCAGCCAGGGCGGTGCGGGCGAACAGCAGGTCGAGTTACGCCTGCACCCTGCCGAACTCGGCTCGCTGGGGGTGACCCTCAAGCTGGGCGAGCACGGTGCCCAGGCCCAGTTCTTCTCGGCCCACGCCCAGGTGCGCCAGGCCCTTGAGCAGGCCATTCCCCAGCTTCGCGAAGCCCTGGCCGAACAGGGCATCCAGCTCGGTGACGCCTCGGTGAGCGACCAGGGCGCACAGTTTGGCGGCCAGCAACCCTCGGACTCTCGCGGCCAGACATCGCTGGCAGCCTCCGGCCAGGGCAAGGGCGAGTCGATGGAGCCGGCCACCACGGCAAGCTCTGCCCCTGACCAGCGCCACGACTCAGACGATGGCCGCGTGGACATCTACGCCTGACGCATAGGGCTGGGTACGCGCCTGGCCTGCGCCTGACCCACGCCCTTCCAGGCACCCCCTGCCGCTACACAGCGTGAGCGGCGGGGCTCTCCCTCACAAATACCCAAGATAGGCACGAACTCGGTGCCTGTTCTCGCCATCGATCGCCGATGCCTGACGGCATACTAAAGATGTGGCACGCCCGCACGCTAGTACATTACCGCCCCTCGAGGGGCCACAGGCTCAGGACTTCAGGACATGGCGAAATCTCGACGGCTCATCTGGTGTCTGGTGATCCTGGTCATCCTCGCATCCTTCGGTGCCGCGGCCGGGTTCTACCTGCTGTACCAGGAAAAGGCGCACGCAGAATCAGCAGACACCTTCGGCGAGCATATGGCCCAGGCCAGCACCGGCGCGGTCGAAGATACGGCGCCCATCTACCTGAAGCTGGAGCCCTTCACCGTCAACCTGGCCGAAGACAACGCCGGACCGCGCCTGTTGTACGCCGGCCTGACCCTCAAGCTCAGCGATGACGCTAGCCTCGAGACGCTGGAACAGCACCGTCCCCAGGTGCGTAACCAGCTGTTGTTGCTGCTGTCGGACCGCGAGGCCGAGACACTGGTCAGCGCATCGGGCAAGAAGGCCCTGGCCGAGGATATCGTCGCCACCCTGGAAGACGTGCTCGGCCCCGAGCGTCCGCGCATCCATATCGATGATGTGCTGTTCACCGAGTTCATCGTCCAATAGGTCGCCCCCATGTCTCAAGACGATCTCCTGTCCCAGGAAGAAATCGACGCACTGCTCAAGGGCGTCAGCGGCGACGACGATGCCGAGGGCGAAGACAACGCAGCTCGAGGGCGCTTGCGCCCCTTCGATCCGGCCAATCAGCAGCGCATCATCCGCGAGCGTCTGCAGGCTCTGGACATCATCAACGAGCGCTTCGCCCGCCACTTCCGCACCGGCATGTTCAACCTGCTGCGGCGCAGCGCCGACATCAGCGTCGACGCCGTGCGCTACCTCAGCTACAGCGAGTTCTCGCGCAACGTGCCGGTGCCCACCAACATCAACATCATCGCCATGAAACCGCTCAAGGGCTCGGCCCTGATCGTGTTTCCCCCGAGCCTGGTGTTCATGGTGGTGGACAACCTGTTCGGCGGTGACGGCCGCTTCGTCACCAAGTCCGAAGGGCGCGAGTTCACCAATACCGAACAGCGCATCATCCAGCGCGTGCTGAACATGGCCATCGATGGCTACAGCGAGGCCTGGAAGTCCGTCTACCCGCTGGACATCAGTTACCTGCGCTCGGAGATGCAGTCCAAGTTCGCCAACATCACCAACTCGCCCAACGAGATCGTGGTCAGTACCAGCTTCCATCTGGAGGTCGGCAACCTCTCGTCCAGCTTCCAGATCTGCATGCCCTACAGCATGATCGAACCGCTCAAGGACCTGCTGACCAACCCGTTGAGCGAGAACAGTCGCGACAAGGACGGCGCCTTCCACCGGCGTATGGCCGGCGAGCTGCGTCATCCAGAGGTAGAGCTGGTGGCCAACTTCGCCACCATCGACTCGCGCATCGCCGAGGTGATGGCGCTGAAGGTCGGTGACATCCTGCCGCTCGAACTGCCCGATACCGTCACCGCCCAGGTCGACGAAGTGCCGGTGATGGAATGCGAATACGGCAGCCAGCGCGACCAGCGCGCCCTCCGAGTCCTGCGGATGTTCGACCACGCCGCCGGTCACCAGCCCAGCAACGCCTTCGTCAAAGGCTCTCGGCCTCCTTCCAAGGAATCGCACCATGACTGACCCCAATAAACCCGACTCCCCTGTCGGCGACGACGACTGGGCCGCCGCCATGTCCGAACAAAAGGACGATGCCACCAGCGATGGCGCTGGCGAGGACGACCCCTGGGCCGATGCCATGGCCGAACAGCAGGCCGCCGAGGAAAACCCGGGCGAGCAGGCCCCAGAAGATACCCCTGCCGCAGCGCGCGCCGCAGGAGACAGCGTGTTCCGCCCGCTCGGTGAAAGCACCTCCTCCAGCGCTGCCCGCGAGCTCGACATGATCATGGATATCCCGGTCAAGCTGACCGTGGAGCTTGGTCGCACCCGCCTGACCATCAAGCAGTTGCTGGAACTGGCCCAGGGCTCGGTGGTGGAACTGGAGGGGCTGGCCGGCGAGCCGATGGACATCCTGATCAACGGCTACCTGATCGCCCAGGGCGAAGTCGTGGTGGTCGAAGACCGCTACGGCATCCGTATCACCGAGATCATCACCCCCTCCGAGCGGGTGCAGAAGCTCAACCGATGAACGAAACCACCTCCAGCGCCGCCGTCGACGGACTGGCCCAGGGAGGCGACAGCCTGCTGGGACTGGCCATGCTGGGCAAGACCGCCGCCGCCCTGGCACTGATCATCGCCATCTTGCTGGGCCTTTCCGCCTGGCTGAAGCGGCGGGGCGGCGGCTTTCACGGCCAGCAGTCCCGGCTCAAGGTGGTCGGCTCCACCGCCGTCGGTCAGCGCGAGCGCGTGGTGGTGGTCCAGGTCCAGGATCGCTGGCTGGTGCTCGGCGTCGGCGGCGGTCAGGTCAATCGGCTGGACAGCCTGCCCGCTCCGACCGACGAGGCGACGCCCGCCCAGCCGGACGCGCCACAGGGTGACAGCTTTGGCGAGCGCCTGGGCCAGGCTCTCAAGGCCAACCTTGGTCGGCGAGAGCGGTGATGCAACAGTTGATGCTTCTTCAGCGCTGTCTCTCCTCCCGTCCCTGGACGCCACTTGTGGCCAGCCTCGGACTGGTCCTGGTTGTCTGTCTGCTGGCTGCCGGTCCGGCCCAGGCCCAGCAGATCCCGGGCCTGATCAGTGAACCCATGGCCGACGGCGGGCAGAAATGGTCGCTGTCGCTGCAGACCCTGCTGCTGCTCAGCGCCATGGCCTTTCTGCCCACGGCGCTGCTGATGATGACCAGCTTTACCCGCATCATCATCGTGCTGAGCCTGCTGCGTACCGCCATGGGCACCGCCTCGACGCCGCCCAACCAAGTGCTGCTGGGCCTGGCGCTGTTTCTGACCGCCTTCATCATGTCGCCGGTGCTCAGCGACGTTTACCAGGACGCCTGGCTGCCGCTGTCCACCGACGCCATCGATTTTGGCCAGTTCATCGAGCTCGCCCAGCAGCCCTTTCGCGAGTTCATGCTGGGCCAGACCCGAGAGCCGGACCTCGCCATGTTCGCCCGACTGTCCGAGGTCGGCCCCCTGGCCGGTCCCGAGGACGTGCCGTTGCAGGTGCTGGTACCGGCGTTCGTCACCAGCGAGCTGAAGACCGCCTTCCAGATCGGCTTCACCATCTTCATCCCCTTTCTGATCATCGACCTGGTGGTCGCCAGCGTGCTGATGTCACTGGGCATGATGATGGTCCCGCCGGTGACCATTTCGATGCCGTTCAAGCTGATGCTGTTCGTGCTGGTGGACGGCTGGCAGCTGATCATCGGCTCGATGGCGGAAAGCTTCTATTTATAGGCCCCCGACGACAGGGCCCCGGCACAGGCCTACGGGCCCAGACAAGGCGACGCCAGCAAGGAGACTCGTCATGCATCCCGAAACCGTCATGAGTTTGGCCTACCAGGGCATGCGCGTGACCCTGCTGCTGGGTGCGCCGCTGCTGCTTACCGCGCTGTTCACCGGCCTGCTGGTCAGCCTGTTCCAGGCCGCTACCCAGATCAACGAGATGACGCTGTCGTTCATTCCCAAGATCCTGGCCGTGTTTGCCGTGCTGGTGCTGGCCGGTCCCTGGCTGCTGCAGCTGATCATCACCTTCACCCGGGAGCTGTTTACCAGTATCCCGGCGCTGGTGTCCTGAGCCGGGCCACCTGCGCTGAAGCCACCGGCCCTATCCCCGAGGCGCCCGCGTCCTGATGGTCGAGATCACCTTCACCCAGCTGCATGCCTGGCTCAGCCTGTTCCTGTGGCCGTTCATGCGCATCACCGCGCTGATGTTGAGCGCCCCCCTGTGGGGCCACAGCGCGGTGCCTACCCAGGCCAAGATCGGGCTGGCCGGTGCCATCAGCGTGGTCATCTCGCCGATGCTGCCACCGCTGCCCGATGTCCCGGTGGCCTCTTGGGCGGGCTTCGGCCTGGTGGTCGAACAGCTGATCATCGGCGTGGCCATGGGCCTGTGCGTGCGGATCATCCTGGTGGTGGTACAGGCCACCGGTGAATTTATCGGGCTGCAGATGGGCCTGGCCTTCGCCACCTTCTTCGATCCTTCCAGCGGCACCAACATGGTCGTGATCTCGCGCTTCCTGTACATGATCACGCTACTGATGTTCCTGGCGGTGAATGGCCACCTGATCGTGCTGGAACTGTTGATCACCAGCTTCGAGACCCTGCCCATCGGCATCCAGCGCTTCAACCCTGAAGCCTTCATCCTGCTGGCCCGCTACGGCGGCACCATCTTTGCCACCGGCTTGCTGCTGGCGCTGCCACTGGTCGCCCCGCTGCTGACCATCAACCTGGCACTCGGCATCCTCAATCGCGCAGCACCCCAGCTGACCGTATTCAATATCGGCTTCCCCACTTCTCTCAGCGTCGGCCTGGCACTGCTGATGGTTCTGATGACCGACCTCGGTCGCTTTCTGCAGCGCCACTTCCACCAGGGTCTGGATTTCCTGCAGTCGCTGCTCGACACCCTGGCGCCCCTGGCGAGCTGAAGCGACGGGAAGCGACCTGCAGCCAGGCGCGATATCAGACTCGAGAACGCCCCCGATCAAGCCGTGACCCATCGGGCTGCAGGCAGCGGCACACCCGAGACCAGGGCGGCTAGCGCCACGCTGATACGATAGATACCCGATCATCGGCGAGATGCAGGCACGCATGGGCGCTTCACCACACACGGACGAGCAGGACAGGCAGCCCACCGCCCTGACGGCGAATGCTCCGACAGACAACCAGGCCTCGACAGACAACCAGGCCCTGACAGACAACCAGGCCCCCACAGACAACCAGGCCCTGACGGCGACCGATGCGCTGGCCCGGCTGCCGATACTCGCCCCCTGCCTGCCGGAATTTTCCCGCATTCGGCCCTGGCGTCAGCGCCACCGTTGCCGCCCCGCCGCGGTGCTCGGCTGGGGCAACCGGGGGACCACCCGTCGCGCCAGGCGCCTGGCGACGGACAAGGGCCTGCCCTTCGTCGCCCTGGAAGACGGTTTCCTGCGCTCCTGGGGGCCCGCCGACGAAGGCTTCGCCAGCCTCTCCCTGGTGGTGGATCATAGCGGCATCCACTACGACGCCTCCCGGCCCTCCGATCTCGAGACCCTGATCAACCACGCCGACATCGACGCCACCGAGGAGGCACGGGCCAACGCCTTGATGGCGCGCCTGCGGCTCGCCCGTCTGTCCAAGTACAACCACGCCCCTGACATTCGACTGGAAGATTCGTCCCGCTCCCGGGTACTGGTGGTGGACCAGACCCGAGACGACGCCTCCATTGTCGGCGGCCGGGCCTCGGAGGCCACCTTTGTTCACATGCTTGAGCAGGCTCTGGACAGCCATCCCGAGGCCGAAATCCTGATCAAGGTCCATCCCGAGGTGATCGCCGGGCGACGCCAGGGCCACCTGCTGGGGGCCGCCGGCCGTCCCCGCTGCCGCCTGATCACCGACGACATCAATCCCTGGGCCCTGTTCGACGTGGTCGAGGCGGTCCATGTGGTCACCAGTCAACTCGGCTTCGAGGCGCTGCTGGCGGGCCTGCCGGTCACCTGTCACGGCCAGCCGTTCTATGCCGGCTGGGGCCTAACCCAGGACCGACAACGCTGTGCGCGGCGTCAGCGACCGGCATCCCTGGCCCGGGTATTCGCCGCCGCCTACCTGCGCTACACACGCTACGCCAACCCCTATACCGGCGAGCCAGCGACGCTGGATGACACCCTGGACCTGCTGGAGGATCAGCGCCGTCAGATACAGCGCGGCGCCGGGCACTGGCGATGCTACGGTCTGTCGCGCTGGAAGCGCGGCTTCGTGACGGACTTCCTCGGCCCCCTGTCCCGGGTCGAACAGCTGCCACTGAGCTCGCTGAAATCGACCGATTCATCGTCTGAAACGGCATCCGACCCAGCACCCACGCCAGTGAATCATCTGGTGTGGGGCAGCCAATATCCCCGAAGAGACGATGTCCATCGCATGGAAGACGGTTTCCTGCGCTCGGTGGGCCTCGGCATCGATCTCACTCGGCCGCTGTCGCTGGTCATCGACGGGGCCGGCATCCACTACGACCCCACCCGTCCCAGCGAGCTCGAGGAACTGATCGAAAATGGCGAGTTCAGCCCGCGGGACCACCTGCGCGCACGCAGGCTGATCTCGCGGCTGGTACAACGGGGTCTATCCAAGTACAACG
This sequence comes from Halomonas sp. EF61, assembly GCF_040147045.1. Taxonomy (NCBI): domain Bacteria; kingdom Pseudomonadati; phylum Pseudomonadota; class Gammaproteobacteria; order Oceanospirillales; family Halomonadaceae; genus Halomonas; species Halomonas sp. EF61. The sequence continues at coordinate 1,007,641 of NZ_JAMSHM010000001.1, forward strand.
ACGGCCACGACGCCTCGCCCAAGCCCGGTTTGCCAGCGCTGCCCACCGATCGTCCCCGGCTGCTGGTGATCGGCCAGGTGGAAAGTGACGCTTCGGTACGTCACGGTGCCTGCGAGATCCGCACCAATCGCGCCCTGCTTGCAGAGGTGCGCCGCCGCCACCCCAACGCCTTCCTGCTCTATCGTCCCCATCCGGACGTGGTCGCCGGCGTACGCCAGGGCGAGCAGGTTCCCGCCGAGGCCTACGATGTGCTGGCAGCAGAGGGCAACATCACTGCCCTGATCGATCAGGTCGACGAGGTTCATACCCTGACCTCCCTGGCGGGCTTCGAGGCGCTACTCCGCAATCGCCCGGTGATTACCTATGGCCTGCCGTTCTACGCCGGCTGGGGACTGACCCGGGATGAGGCAGCGACGCCCCCTCGGCGATGTCGGCGCGCCACCCTGGAAGAACTGGTCGCAGCGGCACTGATCCACTATCCCGGCTACGTGGACCCCGTTACCCGCCAGCCGATCAACGTCGAGACCGCGATCACCTTGCTCGAACGCCAACGCCAGCAAGGGCCAAGGCTGAGGCTGTGGCAACGCCTCTACCGACACGTCCGGCGCTATCTGTACGGGCGCTATTGAGACGGAGCGCCAGTCCTTGCCCCTTTGCCCCTTTGCCACCACAGGAGGACTCGACAGATGACGGCCCCCCAGCGCCTGATCCTGATTACCGGTGCCACCGGCGCCATCGGCGGCGCCCTGGCGCGCCACTACGCCAGGCCAGGGCATCATCTGGTGCTTCATGGGCGTCGCCAGGACACGCTGGCAGAGATAGGGCAGCGCTGTCGCGACCAAGGCGCCGAGGTCAGCCTGGCGAGCGGCCCCCTGGAAGACAACGACGCCCGACAGGCCTGGCTTGCGGGACTGTCACGGACGCCGGATATCGTGATCATGTGCGCCGGCATCAACACCGGCGTGGTCGATCGCCGCGACGGCGAATCGCTTCAGGCAGGACGTCAGCTGATGGAAATCAATCTACGCGTGCCAATGGAAATGGCACGCCAGCTGGCCCCTGCCATGCAGCTCCGAGGCCGCGGCCAGCTGGTCTTCATCAGCTCGCTGGCCGCCTGGCATGGGCTGCCGGTCACCCCCAGCTACAGCGCCAGCAAGGCTGGTATCAAGGCCTACGCCGAGGCTCTGCGCGGAGGACTCGCCAGCGATGGCGTCGGCGTCACCCTGGTGATGCCAGGCTACGTGGATTCGGCCATGGCCCGGGCGATGCCCGGCCCCAAGCCATTCATGTGTTCCCCCGAAAGGGCGGCCCGGCGCATCGCCAGGGCCATCGACGCCAATCGTCCGAGGGTCAGCTTCCCGCTGCCACTGTGCCTCGCCACCCAGGGACTGACCCTGTTGCCGCCGAGGCTGGCACAGGCCTTGATGCGATGGTTCGGCTACGGCGTGCCCTGATGTCGTCGGCACTAGGCACCAGGGAAGCAGTGGCCACATAAGCCCCTGCTGCTGATGCCTGAATTTCATCTATTACGTCGGTTTTGACAGCATCTTTGCCGATAAAACGCCAACTCTCCCTCGCACAGGCATTATCTGCACAGGATTCCGCACCCCACGCTCCTTGATGCTTAACAATGGCCGTCACTCATGCCAACTCCTGAAGTCGACGTCATCGACCACTGATCATCACGATCGCCCCGCCGGTGTCAGGCGCTACGCCAGACATCCTGGCAGGAAGCCGACTTCACCCATCAAGGCAGGTCCCATGAACGAGCCAGAGTTCTTCCCGATGCCCCGTGCCTCACGCCACTGCTCCTCCCCCTTGTGTGCCTGGAGATACCTTCCCCTCGCCCTGATCCTTGGCAGCGCCTCGTCGAGTGCCCTTGCACTTGACGTCGACCTCGCGCCACTCGACCAGAGCGCCACCACCTTCGTCGGCACCCTGGAAGATCGCCCCCTGACCCTGGAGTTGCTCGGTCAGGAGGCGGTGACCGGAGGAAGCCGCGTGTTCGTGCGCATCAATGACAGACCCGTCACCCTGAGGCTGCCTGCGGGCATCACCCTGGCAGAGGTCGATGGTCAGACCCCGGTGGTGCTCACCGACGGCGAAGGCAGGGTGCTGCTCGCCGGGCGCCTCGATGCGCTTGGCCGCGATCGCACCCTCGCCCTGGCCGATGCACTGGGCCTGCTGGAACTCGACCAGACCCTGTATGGCGCCCAGAAACAGGCTATGGCCCAGAACTTTCGGCCGGTCACCCAGCGCATCGACGCCACCATGGCGCCACTCGGCGACGGTCCCTATCAGCGTCCGCCGGGGATAAGTGTCTGGAGCACCGCCGAGATCGGCGATCTCGACGGCGACACCCGAAGTTCGGACTACTCCGGCGATGGCAAGGTCGCCCTGCTGGGCATCGACTACCGCTACCGCAACCTGCTGGTCGGCGTGGCCGCCGGCAAGAGCGAGATGTACCTGGATGGAAAAAGTGGTGGCCACACCGACCTGGGCGGCGAGATGGTCGCGCCCTACGCCGCCATCGCCCTGCTGAACGACCGCCTGGTGCTGGACGCTACCTTGCTGTTTCAGGACCTGGACGGCAGCGCACGACGCGACTATCTGGTCGAGGGCATCGATCTCGACGGCGATCGCTGGGGAGCGCGCGGCGCCGCCACCTACCATCTGCCGAGCTATCAGCTGACGAGCCAGCACCGGATCGACTCAAGCCTGACCCTGGGTGGGACCTATCTGGATGACGATGTGGATGGCGACTACCTGCAGGCGGAAACCGACTACGGCGAAGAAACCGGCGAAGTCTTTGCCGGCGTTCGACTGGGTGCCGACGTCTTCACCGGCCGCCTGTTCGGTGGCCTGCTCTACCACTACGACGTGTCCAGCGACGTGGATGACGACGCCGACTTTCTCGAAGGGAGCGATGACGATCGTACCGTGCTGGAGCTCGGTGCCACCCAGCGACTCGGCCGCGGCGTGGACGTTACCCTCGCGGGCCAGACGACACTGGGCAGCAGCGCTACCGAATACGACGTGATCAGCGCCTCGCTGTCCTACGACTTCTAGGCCTTCCAGGACCGCCTGAGGGAACAGGCTTGTGCTCGAGCATTGGTCCCGCAACGAAGACTAGTCCGGTGCAGGGGCGGACTCGCGCTGGGCCAGTCGCGCCAGCAGCAGCAGCGAGGCCGAATAGTAGTCGTCGCCGGGTGCCAGGCCCGCAGGCATCGCCCGGAGGTCGCGACCGGCCAGCGCGCGAATCGCCAGCACCCCGCGGGAGGCGTCGTACTCCGCCCGGGCCTCGCTGTAGACGTCGATCCAGGCCGGCGGTGGCTGGCGAGCGGGATCGTTCCACAAGGCCAGGATCGGCGAGACACCGGGACGATCGAGCTGGTCTGCCCAGGCCAGGTAGAGCGGGATACGCACCGCATCAAAGCCGAAGCGGGGCGGCCAGCCCGGCGCCGGAGCCAGGCTGCCGTCGGCGTCAAGCCGCAGCCAGTCGGTGGGCAACCGATAGCGACCGAAGCGGCCTTGCTCGAGCAACCTCAGGCCGTCTTCCACCAGCGTTTCCCAGCCGGCATCCGGCTCCGCCTGCGCAAAGTCGAGCAACGCCGGCATCACCCAGTAGGACAGGTTGAGATCGACGTAACCCTCGCCACGAAACCCCTGCACCCCCGGCAGCAGCACCCGGTAGCCGCCGCGCTGCACCACCAGATACTCGGCGATGGCCTCGCGGATCATCGCGGCCGCCTGGGCGTAGCGGGGTTCCTGCCAACGGCTGGCGGCGCGCTGCAGCGCCCAGGCGATCAGGATGTCGCCATCACTGGCATTGTTGGGGTCCGCCACCGGTGGCACGTTGGTGGGGTCGTAGCGCCAGGAAAACAGCGCCACATCGGTCCGCGCCAGATGCAGTCGGGTCCACTGCCACAGCCGATCGAAGGCCTCGCGATCCCCCTGGGCCTCCGCCAGCAGCATGCCGAAGCCCTGCCCCTCCGAGTGGCTAACGTCGCCGTTGCCGCTGTCGAGAATGCGACCGTCGGCGCTCATGAAGCGGCTCTTGTAACGCTCCCAGCTCTCGTCGGCCGGCGCCGCGAGGGCAAAGGTCAAGGAGGTCACGGCGACCAGCAACATCGCCGTCAATCGGCGCCAACACAGGCCGGCATCAGTGGCCGGCAACTTCTTCCCTTGCATAGACGAACTCCAGAGGTTTTCCCGCCTCTGCCGTCACCACCCGAAGGGGCACCGAGCTATCGCCCCCCTGGCGTTCCAGCCATTCACTATAGGCCCCGGCCAGTAGCGCACTGGCGGCACGGGCGCCGCGGGCTCGCTCGGCCTCGCTGTGACCGGCAACGGGGTAGGCACCATGCTCGATGGTCAGCCGAGTTTCCCCGGCGGTCAATGACACCCAGCCCCAATCGCGCGCACGCCAAAGCTCGTTGAGGGTGCGCTCGAGCCCCTCCAGGGTCTGCTGGTCGGGCAGCGTCAGTTCACTGGCCATTCTGGCCCCGATATGGCGCAGAAAAGCGCCTGCGTCCTGCTCGCCGCCGGAGGCATACAGCTCTTCCAGCAGGAAGCGCAGCACATCGTTCCACTGTGACGCACAGTGGGTGCTGTCGAAGTACGCAAGCGAACGGCGCCGGGCCGCGTCAAGGTCACTCATCTGCTCCCCCAAGGGTGTAGTCCAGGTACAGCCATGCCGAGGTCTCGTCGTAGTCGCCGAAGGTGTCGTAGCCCAGGCGGCCACCCACCCTCATGTCATTGGTCAGCTGGTATGAGGCGTCGCCTCCCAGGGTCAGGCCAAAGCCGCTTTCGCTGGAGGCGCTGTAGCGCGACTCCACCGCCGCGTCGGCATCGGCCAGGTCATCGAGCAACGCCTGGGATTCGCCGTCGGTGGGGAAGAAGTCCTCCGCCGCCTCGGAGTAGCTCTGGAAGCCCGGCGACACCCTGGCGGAGTAGGACCAACGCCCACGCTGTTCGCTGAAGCTGACCGGGAAGGCCACGCTGATATGGTCCTGCGGGCTGAAGTAGCCCCCGTGCCCGAACGAGTAGCGACTCAGGTTGCGATCGAAGTCGAGGTAGTTGACGTGCACCCCGGCCTTGAGCTCGCGGTCACGCTCGTTGATCGGCCGCAGGTAAGCCCCCATGCCCGCCTCCAGCGAGTCGTTATCGGCCACGTTGTCACCGGTGTAGCGATAGCCGCCCAGACTGGCGTAGGCACCACTGTCGCCATTGTCGAAGCTGTAGCCCAGCGCCCCACCGGTCTTGACCACGCCGCCCCAGTGCTCGCCGCTGACCGGATCACGGGTGCCGGCGTAGGACAACAGGCTATCCTTCACCGCGCGGCGTTCCGCTGTCAGGGTGAACTCCCCGTAATCGCCTACCTTCGGATGCAGGCGCAGGCCCCCGACCAGCTGGGACTGGTCGAAGCCCAGTGGCGTGGTACCGACGTCCACGTCCAGCAGATCGCTGCGAAAGCCCAGCGACAGCCCCACCCCGGCGTCGCTCTGGGAATCCGCCGACACGTCCAGGCCGTCGCCCCCCACCTGCCCCAGCCGGGACAGGTAGTCGCTGGTGACCGCGGCACTGACATCGTCATCGCTTGCCAGCTCACCGATGGCCTCGACGATCGCCATGCGACCGAAGCGGCGCTCGGCGTCACCGGAGGGCGTGCCGGCGGACCCGTAGGCCGGGGTCACCGTCAGCTCGGCGCGGGAGCGACCAAAGACCGAGGAAAAATCGCCGGAGGTGAAGGTGGTGGGCGTTTCCACCCGATCGAACTGGCTCAGGCCTTCCTCGCCACTGCGCACCACCAGGGCAAGCCCGCCCTGTGCCTTGGGCGATACCGCGCGGCGCACCTCGGCCATCATCCGCTCGACCTCATCGATCAGCGGCGAAGCCTGAGGAGCTGCCTCATCGGCCGAGGCCCCAGCCCCTGATCCAGCTCCTGATCCCGTCCCTGAGCCAGCGCCCGCGGACAACGAGCCGCCAGGCAGCCAGGCGGGCCGTCCGCCACCAGCGCCACCACTGGCGTTCTCGAAGGGGTTGTCGCCGGTGGCCGAGGCCAGCGCCAGCGACTGCTGAGGATCGGCGCGCAGCTCGCTGCGCGCCTCACGCAATAGCGCCAGGGCCTGGCGGTCCTGTCCCTGGGCCCGGGCCAGCCCCGCCCGCGACAGCAGCCAGCGAGGTCGATCCTGAGCGTTGGCCGGCGGCGCCACCAAAAGCCGCGACGCTCGCACGCTATCGCCCTGGGCCAGGGCCGCATCCGCGGCCCCCAGGCGGGCGTCATCGCTCTCGGGAAAACGGCTCAGCGTGTAGTCGTAGAGCTGCCCAGCCTGACGCTGGCGCCCCCCGTCCTGATACAACCGCGCCATCGCCAGCAGCAGCGCCTGATCCTCGGGGCGTTCGCGCAGGGCGCTGGCCAGCACATCATAGGCGCTGGCCAGCTGGCCCTGCTGGCGCAGCCGGTCCGCCTGGGCGACCCGGGCGCCGATCATCGCTTCGTCCAGCGCCGCACGCGCCGCCAGGCCAAAGTCGTCGCGCGCCTCGAGTCGCTGCACCAGCGCCTTGGCCTGTTGGTCACGGCCGGCGCTCGCCAGCACCGCCACGTAGCCGGTGTAGGCTTCCACCGGCGCGTCCAGCTCGCCGGCGGTATCGGCCTCGACCAGCTCGAGGGCCCGGCTGGTCAGCCCCATCTGCTGATAGCGCTGGGCCACCTGGGCGCGGACTCCCGGATCGCTGGTGCTGGTCAGTACCTCATCGAGACGCTCCAGCGCCGAGGCGCGATCCCCCCGGTCCCAGGCCGCTTCGGCGGCCGCCAACGCCGACTGAGCCTCGGCCTGATCGGCCAGTCGCTGGATGTCCTCGTCGCGTAGTGCCAGCGGGATCACCGCCAGATAGCGTCGGGTCTGGTCCCAGTCGCCCTGTTCACTGGCATACAGCGCCGCGGCCTGAAGCTGGGGCGCGCTGGCCTCGCTCAGGTTGAGCGGGCGAACCAGGTGGCCTGCCTCTTCGACGCGCCCCTGGCGGTCCAGCAGCCGGGCCAGATCCAGACGCACCCAGGGATCCGCGGGCGCCAGTGCCAACGCTTCACGAAGGGTCGCTTCCGCCTCGCTGGCGCTCTGGCCGGCGGCCTGCTGCCGCAGCGCCTGGGCCCGGGCGGCGCCCAGGTCGCCAAGCTGGGCACGAGCGCTGGCCGGCAGACTGGCGGCCAGCGCCTCGGCCTCGGACCAGCGCTGCTGGCGTCGATAGACGTCGACCAGACCGAGCCGTGCCGAGGTGTCATTGCCCAGGCTGAGGTAACGTTGTTCGGCCTGATCGAGACGTCCCTGGCGCTTGAACAGATCGGCCTGCAGCAAGGTCGCCGCCCGCGCCCCGTCGCCGCCACCGCGGGTCAGCGGCGTCACCAGTTCGAGCGCACGATCCAGTCGTCCCGCCCTGGCCTGGGCCCGCGCCTCCCCCAGTCGAGCATAGAAGGCCGCGCTTTCGTAGGCGGCCTGCCATTCGTCGCGTCGCTCGGGTGCCAGCCGGATCGCCTGCTCCAGCGCGTCTCGCGCCTCGGCGAAACGTTGCTGGCGCAGCAGGGTCAGCCCCAGTCCGCCCTGGGCGTCGGCGTCGTCCGGGGTCTGCTCGAGCACCTGCTGAAACTGCGCCTCGGCCTGGTCCAGCCGCTGCTGCTCCAGGCTGTCGTACCCCTGAGCCCTGGCCTGGGCCGCCTCACGTTCCGGCGGCAGGGTCATCTTGTCGGCGAACAGCTCGGCGATCTGGCTATCCTCGGGGTGCGCCTGCTGATAGGCGGCATACAGATGTTCGTCTGCGGGGGTCGCCTCGAGCCACTCCAGCGCCTGACGCCAGGCGCGATCGGCGGCCGCATCGCCGGTCGCAGCGCGCTCGGCCAGGCGCTCGATACCCTGGCGACGCGTGGCTTCACGATAGCTCAGCACCTGGCCCAGCGCGGTGGCCAACGCCGGCTCGTCGGGATGTTCACGCGCCATCGCCGCCAGGCGCTCGCGAGCCTCGCTCCAGCCATTATCGGTGCCGGCCAGGGTCAGGTAGACCTCCGGCGCCAGCCGCGGCGGAACCGCGTCGCCCTCGAGCACCGCCCGATAGCTGGCCATGGCCTCGGCGTAGTCGCCCGCCGCCGCCTGGGAGCGGGCCTCGGCCAGCCGCTGGCCGTCGGCACGCCGCAGTTTCTGTTCCTGCGCCAGCGCCTCGACCCGGTCATCCTCCGGAGCCACCTCGGCCAACCGTGCCTGCCAGCGGCTGGCCTTTTCCATATCGCCATCGGTCAGCGCATATTCCGCCAGCAGGTAGAGGGCACGCCGGTTGCCCGGGTCGGCATCGAGCACCCGCTCGAGGGACTGCTCGGCCAGATCGGCGCGCTGCCGATCCCGCCAGAAGCGAGCCTGCTCGAACAGCGGCGCCAGGGCCTGATCGGTCCCCTGGGCCTGGGCCGGACTCTGGTCCTGCGCCAGCACCGGAAGGGAAGACAGCGTCAATGACAGCAGGGAGCACGACAGCAGTCCTGTCGCACCGGCGCTGCGAACCTTGAACAAACGCATGTGTTTCATCGGCGTGGCGCTCCCCTGGTGTTGTCACTCTGCCCCTTGCCGTCGGCCACCGGGGTGTCGACGCGGCCTCCAGGAGCGTCGGCCTGGGCTTCAGGAGCGTCGGCCTGGCCCCCCTGCAGGCGCCGTGCAGCACGGCGAGCCAGTCCTCGGTGGCAGACCAGCCCCAGCAGTGTCACCACCACCAGCAGCAGAACCGCCATGGCCACCAGGTTCTGGCCCAGCATCCAGCGCAACCTCATGTGCCAGGGCATCTCGCCGACGCCCTGACGCGGCCCTGCGCGAAAACTTTCGGCACTGCCCTCGACAGGAATAAGCGCCAGATCACCATACACCGAGCGACTTACCTCATCGTCGCCCAGTCGCGCCACCAGCGACGGCAGCGCCTCGGCGTCGTCGGCGACCGCCGCGACCACGAAGCGCGAACGGTTCAAGGGTGACGGCAGGCTGACCAGCCCCTGGGACACCTCGCTGTCCTGCAGCGCCTGGGCGGCCTCTCGCCACAGCGGCCGCCAGTCACCCAACAGCCAGTAGCGCCAGCGTTCCATCCAGGGCACCTCGGCCACCGCCAGACGCCCCTCGTCGGCCCGGTAAACGCCGGCGTCGAACAGCGACGTCTGCGCCAGACTGTCGAGGTCGGCGACCACCAGCAGATCCTTGTCGACCAGATCGCCGGTGAGGGAAAGCCCTCGACGCACCTCGATGCCAAGGGCGGGATAACCGGTAGCGCCGGCGATACGGCCCACGCTGGTCAACAGCGCCGATAACTCGCTCTCGTCGGGGGCCTCGGGCACCAGCGCCACGCTGGCACCAAGATCCGCCTGACGCGAGAACGGAAACCCCGCGCTGACGAAGGACGACAGCGACGGCATGACGCTGAAGTGCTCTGCCCGCCGCAGGTCCAGCGTGGTGGTGGGCAGGATTCGGCTGATAGCGTCCTCACCCAGCCCAGGCGCGCAGTCGACCCCGTCTGCCACCGCCAGGTGAAAGTAGAACTGCAGGCGATTGTTGCCGTAGAGCAGGTCCCTGGGCAGCAGGACCTCGGCGCTCTGCTCCCGGCCCGCGCCTACCAGGCGTTGCCACAGCCGCTCCAGCGCCTTGCCCGACTCCACCGGCAAGGCCGCGAGATATTCGCCGTTGAGGCTGACATCGAGGCTCGAGGCGATGGGATCGAGCCAGGGCTCGTCGGGAAAACGATAGTCGACTCTCAGCCGATAGTTCTGACCGGGCCACAGGAACAGATCCGGCGGCACCCTCAGGCTCAGGGCGTGCTCCCGGGCGGACAGCCCGCGTGCCACGAAGCCCTCGGGTTCGCCCAATGAGGCCAGGCTGGCCGGGGTTTCGACATCGACCCAGCGCGGCGCGTCATAGGGCTCGCGAGGGGCTGGCGGGCTCAGTCGTTCGTCATCCAGGCGCAGCCGTTCGCCGCTCAACGTCACCGGCGCTGCGCTATCGAGACTCTCCCCGAGTCCCGACAGCGCCAGGCCGCGTGCGGCCCGGGCCACCTCGACGTCACTGTTGCCCACCACCAGCAGCAGCTTGAACAGCGGGTTGCGCGGATTGGGACGCATCAACAGGGTCGGCCCCTCGACCTGCGGCAGGGTCAATCCCGCCAGACGTTGCCCCGAGCGCCCGATCACCACCGCGTTGTCCAGCGGCAGGCGATCGTAAAGTGCATCGACCTGTAGCTGCCCGGCCTCGGCGTAGCGTCCGAAGTGCGAGGCAATGATGGCCGCCCCGCGCAACTGGGCCTCAGACGCATCGCGGGCCATCACCATCGCCACCCGACTGACATCCGCCGTCGCGGCATCGATAAAGGGCCTCGGCAGGCGGGCCAGCTCGTCGGGGGTCGGCAGCCGCTGCAGGGTCAAGGCCAGCCTGGATTCGGGGGCGATCTCCACCCTGCCGACGGCCTGGTCATCACCGTGGCACTGCTGGGTCGCCTGCCCCAGCAGGCGAAACTCCAGGCGATTGAAGGGCAGGATCAGGGCCGAAGGGATATCCAGGCGCTGGGTCATGCCGCCGGCGTTGAACTGGTCAAGGTCGATGGTCTGAAGCGTCTCGCCGTTGAGCAGCACCCCGAGTTGGCTGTCGGCCGGCAGGTCACTGTGTGACAACGACAGCGACAGCGACGCAGCCACCGCCACCTCATCATCGCGCAGCGAGAATGCAGTACCCGAAAGCCGGGTGTTCGGGGTCAGGCGCAAGGTCTCGTCAGCGGCCAGCAGCGGGATCGACAACTCGCGCCGGGTCGGTTGCAACGGCTGGCTGACGCTGTCCAGATCCAGCCGACCGTCCTCGCCGAAACGCAGCGGAGGCAACGTCTCGCCCGGTACCGAGGTGTCACCCGGCACGTCACCAAAACCGCCGGCCTCGTGCGTCACGCCGATCGTCGGCGCCGGGACCTGGGCCCAGACCCGGTGCGAGACCATCAATACCCCGAGCACGATGGTGGCCACCAGCATCACCGGCGCCAGCCAACCTCGACTAAAGCGCCCCTGGGTCAGCCCCCGCACCGGGCTACGGAAGTGCAGCCCCTTCTGCTGCCACTGGTGGAAGAACAGTCCCACCACCGAGCGCACCACATGCCACAGTGACGCCAATGGCCGGTCCTGGGGATGCGGTGCCTCGGGAATCCAGGCGTCGGCACGCCCCATGACCACCCGCACCAGTTCTCTGCGCTGGCGCAGCGGCAACTCATCGAAACGAAAGCGCAGTGAGTCATCGGCACCGGAAGCATTGACCGAACACACGGGAAACATCAGCCCCCGTCGATTGAAGGTGATCTCCAGGCACTCCACCTCGCTGCCCAGGGCCGAGCGCTTGCCCTCCACCAGGGCGCCCCCCATGGACAGGTTGGCGGTCCAGCTCTGCACCGCATGGCCACTGGCCAGATGCAACACCACCGGAAGACGCGCCTCGACCCGCACCGAGCGCCGCAGCTGGCGCGTTTCCCGTGCCACCGCGATGGCCGCCAGCAGCACCAGAATGCTGACGGAGGCCCACATCACGTTGAACAGCATGACGCTGGTCTGGACATCGAACAGATCATTCCAGAAGACCCGCACCAACCCCCACACCACCGCCGCCACCAACAGGCCAAGCACGAACAGATGGGGACGCACCGCCTCACCGTCGAAGTAGCCCTCCTCCAGCAGTCCACCCTTCTCGGTGACATTGAACTTGCCCCGACGCGGGCTGAGCAGAGTCACCAGGGTCGGCTTGAGCAAGTGAAAGGCCAGCACGCTTTCGTAGATCTCGCCCCAGAAGGAGTAGCGGAAGCGCCCCACCAGCCGCGAGTTGGTGTAGATCGCGTGAAACAGATGCGGCAAAGCGTAGACGGCGATCATCTGCGGCGACGAGGCAATGACGTGCAGATCAAACAACAGGTAGGCCAGGGGTGCGGTCAGGAACACCAGGCGAGGCATGGCGAACTGGAAGTGCAGCATGGCGTTGAGGTAGCAAAGCCGCTGCGGCAGGCGCAGGCCACGCCCCCACAACGGATTGTCCAGCCGGAAGATCTGGGTCATGCCCCTGGCCCAGCGGGCCCGCTGGCCGATGTGCAGAGACAGTCGCTCGGTGGCTAGGCCAGCGGCCAGGCGCACCCCCAGGAAGGCCGTGTTCCAGCCACGCCGCTGCAGCTTGAGGGCGGTATGGGCATCCTCGGTCACGGTTTCCACCGCGAAGCCGCCGATCTCTTCCAGCGCGCTTCGCCGCATCAGTGCACAGGAACCGCAGAAGAAGGCCGCATTCCAGTAGTCGTTGCCCTTCTGCACCGGCCCGTAGAACAGCTCCCCTTCGTTGGGGATGTCCGCCCCGGCGACGAGGTTGCGCTCGAACGGGTCCGGGGAATAGAAGTGGTGAGGCGTCTGCAGCAGTGCCAACCGCTCGTCGGCGACAAACTCCCCCACCGTGGCCTGCAGAAAGGCCCGGGTCGCCACATGGTCGCAGTCGAATACGCAGATCAGCTCGCCGTCGGTCAGCCCCATGGCGTGATTGAGGTTGCCCGCCTTGGCGTGGCTGTTGTCTTCCCGGGTGATGTAGCCGACCCCCACCGCCGCGGCGAAGGCGCCGAACTCGGGTCGCTTGCCATCGTCCAGCACATAGATACGCATGCGATCCGCCGGGTAATCGATGTTCTGGGCGGCCAGCACCGTGTCCCGCACCACCTCGAGACTCTCGTTATAGGTGGGGATATAGATGTCCACCGTCGGCCAGCGCGTCGCATCCGGCGGCATCGGCCGGATCGCCCGCTCCAGCGGCCAGGCGATCTGGAAGTACCCCAGCACCAGGATCACCCAGGCGTAGCACTCGGCGGCCAGCAGACCGTAGCCGAACACCGCCTCGACCTGGGTATCGAACACCAGCGTCTCGCTCAGACGCCAATACAGGTAGCGGGTAGAGACCAGCACCGACAGCAGCATCATCGCCTGGCGTACCCAGCCACCACGAAGGCGAGCCAGCACCAGCAACGCCAGCATGCCGACACCGGCGAACACCAGCTGGCGCTCCAGGGTCAACGGCGTGGTGACAAGCAGAGCAGCCAGGGGCGCCCCCAGGATCAGCGCCAGCAGACGCGCGCCCAGTGACGCAGAGGAAGAGACGTTCATGGGCATCCTATAGCGCCGGGGCGACCACCCCATGGGACTGGAGTGAGGGGAGCAGACGACTGACGCTGCGGGCCAGGGTGTCGATATCGTGGGCCGCCGCCGAGGCTGGCGCGTAGTCGAAGATCGACTGCTCACAGGCCAGCGCCTCGGGAATCGCCTCGTCACGATGCACGTTGCCGAGCAACGGACTGCCCAGACGATCCTGCAGGAAGTCGGCCACGTCGCTGGAAAGCCTGCGGCGTCGATCCACCTGATTGATGATGTAGTAGGGCCTGACACCAGGCCCCATGAAGTCGCCGCCTTCGATACGCGGCAACACCGACAGCGAGGCACTGTCGGCCAGCAGCACCGCCACCTGGATGGCATCGGCAGCGCCCATGGCGGCAAGGCTCGGCGACGGCCCAGGCGGTAGATCCGCCAGCACCACACAGCGTGGCTCGTTCAGCAGAGGCCCCAGACGCTGGGCCACCGCTTCGGGGTGCGCGCCGAGCCAGGACTCGAACGCCAGGCGCTGGGCGTCGCTGACCTCGCCATAGGGCAACAGCTCGATACCGCTGGCACTGGGCACCAGCAGGCGTCGCCAGTCATCGATCTCCACGGCCTGGGCGACAAAACCTCGCCCCTCGCCGAATCCCAGCCCGAAGTGCAGTCGCAGAGCGTTCTGCACGTCGAAGTCGATGACCACCACCCGGTGCCCGAGACGCTTGAGGGCGTGAGCCAGATTGGCGGTCAGCGTTGTCTTGCCGACGCCGCCCTTGGGCGACGACAGGGAAACCAGATTCATTGAGAGATTCGTTTGAGCAGAGGTTTCAGCGGCGTTTCCTTGCCGATAGCGGCCTCGGACGACGCCTTGTCCGGGGCACTGCGAAACAGATGGCCAAAGCGCCCGGCAGGCGGCACACGAGCCTCCCCCGGAGGCGAGGCCTCGCCCACGCTCAAGGCGTTGGTGGCAGGCGCCTGGTGCTCGACCCGCCGCCCAGCGGGGGGCTCGCTGCGCTCAGCGACGGCCGAGGGGGCGGGCCGGGCGGCAGGACCAGAGGCAGGCTCAGGTGCCGGGGCTGCGGGAAGCTTTTCCAGCGTCGCCCAGGCCTTCCCCTTGCGCGCAGGGGCCACCTCGGCTGCCGTTTGCAAGGGCTCTGGGCGAGCACCTGGCTCGGCGCGTGACGGCCTGTCACCAGGATCGACGTCGTGGCCCGAGAGCTGGCCAAGCAGCCCCCAGCGTGGCTGCCCCGACTCCTCATTGGTGCGACCAAACGCCTGGTAGCCTGCGGTATCGGAACCGGTTTTGCGCAGGAAATCCTGGATATCGTCCGAGGCACTCATCTTCCGTCTCCAACGGGCCAAGGCACACGACTCCCCTGCCTCGTCCGTCAAGGAACCGGCGAGAGCGTACGCGGAAAAGACGCTTCGACCAAAGAAGCACATATCGACCAAAGAGGCATATTACTACCACTTTTGTGCCGCTACCGCAGCAAGCGATCTCTCAACGCGCCTTGCGACAATTGCCTGATTCCTCGCCACTTCTCAAGCACAGCCACGCCAGAGCCTGCCTTCAGGCGGACCAACGGGCGCGCCTCCAGCAAGCAAAAACTCAGAAAAATGAGTGAGAAACCTATGGGGCCAGGACAGCCAGGGATAGGGCGCCGCCAAGGGCCACAGCCCTCGGGACACCTGAAACCGCAGAAAGAAAACGATCGATGTGGCAAAAAAAGGCCGATTCGAGCCACGGCCCGAATCGGCATAAATTTCTAGAATTCAAGCGCTACTGTGCCAAGGCGGCAGCCAATGCCTGCTCCCAGCGCGCGTCGCGCTGGCCACACACGACAAAGAACGGATTGAGCAGCGACTCGCCACGATTGCAGCGCAGCGGCTCAAGGGTCTCTGCGTCCAGCACCTGTCCACCGGCGGCGGTAACCACCGCCTGGGCGGCGGCGGTGTCCCATTCACAGGTCGGTGCCAGGCGCGGGTAGAGATCGGCCTTGCCCTCCGCCACCAGGCACAGCTTCAGCGAGCTACCCATCGAAGTGCACTCGGTGGCCGGCAAGCGTGCACAGAAAGCCTCGAAGGCCTCGGCACCGTGGCGGCGGCTACCCACCACCACCCAGGGGGCCTCGGCGGGGTCCGGCAGTTCACGCGCATGGATCGGCTGGCGCGACTCGCCCTCGGATCGCCAGGCGCCATTGTCCTGTTCACCGAACCAGGTCACCCCCAGCACCGGCGCATGGACCACCCCGAGCACCGGGACGCCATGCTCGATCAGCGCCACATTGAGGGTGAATTCACCGTTGCGATTGACGAACTCCTTGGTGCCATCCAGCGGGTCCACCAGCCAATAGCACGACCAGCCTAGACGTGTCTCGGTGGCGATCTCCCCGGATTCCTCGGACAGTACCGGCACCTCCGGCGTCAGTCGTCCCAGCAGCGCCACCAGGGCGTGGTGGGCGGCCAGATCGGCCTCGGTCAAGGGGCTATTGTCGTCCTTGTGCTCGACCTCGAAGTCGCGCTGATAGATCTCGAGCACCAGTCGACCGGCCTCTTCCACGCCGGCGACCAGGGCATCCTTGTGTTCACTGCTCAGAGAAACGGGCACGCAAGACTCCTTGATATTAAGGCCCGATCGGAGTCGGCACGACGGGCCGATACAAAGTACCGGGAAGGCCAGGCCTTCCCGGAAATCGATGGTGCCAAGCTTAGCGTGAGTGGCGTATCGAGCGCAGCGCTGCAAGCGGATCGGCACGGGTCCGACGCCGCGCGCTCAGGACGAGATCAGCGGCAGCCACTTCCCCCCCCTTCTACAACGCTCCAGCCAACCCGATGACCGGTGAGGAACGACGCCCTCGGCGGCGATGGCTTCTCAATAGAGCCTTGCCTTGATGATCGGCTTGAGCAGATAGCTCAGCAGCGATCGCTCACCGGTCTGGATGTCGACCTCGGCCACCATGCCGGGCCGAATGGCGAGACGCTCGCCGTGGCGCTCCAGGTGGGCTTCATCGGTGCGCACCAGCACCTCGTAGTAGGACACCTTGCCGCGCGGCGTTTCCTCTTCGATCGTGTCCTCGCTGATCTGCTCGACCGTGCCTTCCAGGTCGCCGTAGATGGTGTAGTCGTAGGCCGTGATCTTGACGCTGGCCGGCATGCCCGGCGCCACAAAGGCAACGTCCTCCGGCCGAATCCGCGCTTCGATCAATAGCTGGTCTTCCAGCGGCGTGATTTCCAGGATCGGCTCGCCAGGCTGGATGACCCCACCGGTGGTGGTGACCATGATGTCGTTCACCCGCCCGTGCACCGGCGACACGATCTCGGTGCGCTCGAGCTGGTCGCGACGCTGCAGCAGGGTCTGCTCCAGCGTCGACAGCTCCGCCTGCTTGGTGGAAAGCTCGGCATAGGCGTCCTGGACATAGGTGTTGCGCATCTCGGCCAGCTTGCCGGCCAGCGAGGCCACCGTCTGCTGCAGCTTCAGGACCTCCATCTCGCTGACGGAGCGTCGCTCGACCAGCGGTTCCAGCAGCCTCAACTGGCGCCTGGCGATGGCCATCTCGTCCTCGATGGAGGCCTCCGCCTGCAGCAGGCGATTGCGCCGGGCCTCGAACAGCGCGCGTTCGGAGCGCGCCAGCTCGCCCCGTTCATCGATATCGTCGGGAAAACGGATGCTCTCCTGCTCCAGCACCTCCGCTTCCAGGCGCGCGATAGACGCTCTGAGGACCTCGACCTGACTCATCGTTTCCAGGTAGGCGCTGCGAAAACGCGTATCGTCCAGCCGCAGCAGGGGCTGCCCTGCGGCGACCCGCTCGCCCCGCTGCACCAGCAGGCGCTCGAGGATGCCGCCCTCCAGGCTCTGTATCGTCTGCATGCGTGACAAGGGCACCACTTTGCCGTCGCCGCGCGTGACCTCGTCGATGGTGGCCCAGGACGCCCAGGCGATAAAGATCGCGATGGTGGCGACGCAGGCCCACAGGATGGCGTGGGTTCCCTGGGGCAGCGAGCTTCCTCCCTGCAGCTGTTCCAGCACCCGTCGCTGGCGTGATGTCGCGCTGGCCATGTCATTGTCCTCCTGCGGCGCGGGCGGCGGTGGTCCTGACCTGATTGCCCGAGACCACCTTGTCGACGGGGCCATCCATGACCCGCCGGCCATCCTTGAGCACCACCGCCCGGCGCACCAACGACAACAGCGACTTCTTGTGGGTCGAAATCACCACCGTCCGTCCCTCCAGCCAGCGTGAAAGGAAGGCGATGACCTGCTGTTCGTTGGACTGGTCGTAGGCAGCCGTAGGCTCATCCATCAGCACGATACGCGGGTCCTGCAGGATCAGTCGGGCCAGGCCGACCGCCTGGCGCTGACCACCGGAAAGGCTGGCATTGCCCTGAAGGGGCATATCCAGCCCCAGGGCGTGTCGGCGGACGAAGCGACCGAGGCCGACATGGTCGAGCGCCTCCATCAGCTCCTCGTCGTGATAGGCGCCGCCGTCCAGCATCAGGTTGTCACGCAGGGTGCCGTGAAACAGCGCGATGTCCTGGGGCACATAGCCGATGGCCCGGCGACGATCCCCTGGCTCGATCTGGCTCAGGTTCACCTCGTCGAGCTGGACCGTCCCGCTCGCCGGATCGATCAATCCCGCCAGCAGCCGCAGCAGGGTCGACTTGCCCGCGCCATTGCCTCCCAGCAGGGCGATGCGCTCGCCCGCGGCAATAGACAGCGAGTCGAGCGCCAGGGCCGGCGGCGCATCCTGTTGATAGGCGAGCCCGACCTCGCGCAGTTCGTAACGCCCCTGGACCCGTTCCTTGCGCACAAACTGGCGTCCAGCTGGGCGTTCTGTCGGGGCGTCCATCAGGCCATCCAGCCCCTCCATGGCGACCTTGACGTGCTGCCAGCGCGCCAGAATACCGGCCACCTGGGCCATCGGCGCCACCACCCGTGAGGTCAGGATGGTACAGGCGATCAGGCCACCCACGGTCAGCTCGCCGGCGGAGATGACATAGACACCGGCGATGACCACACCGACATACACCAGCTGCTGAACCATGGAAGCGCCGTAGGTCAGCTTGGATGACAGCCGCCGATGGCGGGTGGAGGCATCGGCGAGCTCTTCTGACAGGCTGTCCCACAGCCGCAGGTGGCGGCCCTCGGCACGACTGGCCTTGACCGATTCCAGATGGTCGATGGTCTCTAGCAGTACCCCCTGGCGCACCGCCCCTTCACGCAGGTTCTGGCGCGACAGCCGCGCCAGCTTGCGCTGGGCCAGCAGGCCGGGCAGCACCATCATCACGATGCCTGCCACCGGCACCCACACCATGTCGCCACCGATAAAGTAGATGACACCGAGAAACAGCACGACGAAGGGCAGGTCGCTGATCGCACCGATGGTGGAAGACGTCAGGAACTCGCGAACGCTCTCGAACTCTCGAACCTGGCTGGAAAAGGCCCCCACCGACCCGGGCTTGGCCACCAGGCGCAGGTTCATCACCTGCGAAAAGAGCCGCGACGACAGCTGTTGATCGAGCTGCTTGCCGGTATTGTCGAGCAGGCTCGCCCGCAGTACCCGCAGGCCAAATTCGAGCAGGATCGCCAGACCGACACCGCTGGCCAGGATCCACAGGGTGGAGAACGCCTCATTGGGCACCACCCGGTCATACACCTGCATGGCAAACAGCGCCGTACCGATGGCCAGCAGGTTGGCCATCAAGGCCGCCACGCCGACCTCCACCCAGGTTCCCCAGCAGCGACTCAGAGGGCCTTTCAGCCAGTGCTCCTGCGGCTCCTCGGCGAAGCCTCCGGCCCGATCATCCGGCTGAAGATCCGGCCTGGCGACGATCGTCACGCCGGTGTGCCTGGCGCAAAGCTCTCGGGGGCTCCAGGTTTGGGTGCCACCACCGCTTTCACTCAGCAGTACCTTGATCGCGCCCTCTTCACGGGCCACCACCGTCACCCAGCGCTCGTCGTCCAGCTCGATCAGCACCGGCAGCAGGTCATCGGCCAGCTTGTCCAGCGGAACGTCGAGGCAGCGTGCCTTCATCTGTACCCGCCTCAGCGCGCGTGGCACCTCGGACACGGGTAGCCGCCCCTGCTCCAGCGGCAGGCCATCGCCGAGTTCGGCGGTGGTGCAATGCCGGTCCCACTGCTCGCACAGCACGACCAGCCCCTCTCGCAATGCGTCTCCAGTCACGCCTTGTGACGACTCCATCGCTCAGCCTCCCTGCGCGATATCCTGTTCCTCGAGCCTCGGCACGACGGCGGCCAGCGTTCCCAACTGCGAAGCGGCCCGGTACTGCAGGCGCAGTTGCTGGATCTCCACGTCGATACGCTGTCTGGCCGCCTCGAACCGCTCGCTCTCGATACTGAGCAGATCGGCGATATCCCTGAGACCGACGCTGAACTGGTCTTCGTAGGTCGTCAGGACCTCGCCGGCCCGATTGATCTGTTCCTCGAGCCCTTCCAGACGCCACTGGGTCACCTGGTACTGCTCCTTCAAGCCGGCGATGGTGCGCTGAAGGTCACGCCGTGCGGCCCGCCGCGAGAATTGCGAGGACTCCACCCGCTGGGCGGCAGCGTCGGTCCTGCGCCAGTTGGACAGCCCCTGAATGGGCTCCATGCGCACACGCAGGGCGATCACCTGATCCTCTTCCATCACCCCGCCGACCTCACGCCTGAGCAGCGAGCCCTCGAGGTTGAGCTGCGGCATCAAGGCCGCCTCGGACTCCTCCAGCTCAGCCTTCGCCACAGACACGTCGGCCTCGCTCTGTTCGAGCACCGGGGCGTCCTCGATCGCAAGGTCCACCTGCGCCGGTGCGGCCAGGCTTGCCAGATAGTCCTCGGGGTCGGGCATCTGGGTGGCCAGGATGTCCCGTTGCAGCAACACCCGCAGTTCCTGCTGGGCCTCACGTAGGCCACCCCGCTCCATCGCCAGTTGCTCACGGGCACGGGCGATGTCCAGACGGCTGCGCTCGCTTTCGCTGCGATCGCTGTAGCCACCAAGATCACGCTGGTCGGTCATCGCCGCCAGCGTCTCGAGCCGGTCCAGGTAGCCCTCCACCTCGACGACACGGCGTTGAGCCGCCACCACGTCGAGGTAAAGCTCGATGATATCCAGTGCCACTTCGTCGCTGGTTACCTTGAGCGAGGCCAGCCGATGCCGGTACTCAGCCGATGCGGACGCCACCTGTGATGCGATGCGACCCCAGTCATACAGCACCTGGGTCGCCGTGACGTCGTAGCCGAGCTCTCCCATCAGCGAGTTCTCGGGACCCGCCGACACCTCCACCGAGGGCCAGTAGCTATCGCGCGCGATATCCACCTCGGTGGCGGCCACCCGGACGTCGGATTCCGCCGCCCGTACCTCGGGATTGACGGCCAGCCCCTGGACCACCGCTTCCGACAGGCTCAGCGCCTGGGCCTGAAGGGCGCAGACCATCAGCGCCCCGCCAGCAAGCCACGAACGGCGCCTTGGCCTGCGTGGTCGACCTGACCTTGCTTGCACTGCGCCAGGCGCTACCCCCACCCTCAATTGACCTCCACGTTGACGGTGTCTTCCACCAGCAGCGTGGTGCTGCCCAGGCTGTACTCGACATAGGTGGTGTCGCCGCTGGTCTGCTCGTTGCCCGTGGCCACGGCGCCGCTAGCACTGAGCGTATCGCCGTCATCACCCTCCACCTTCAGGATGTTGTCATCATCGGTCAGGGCGATGGCCTCGTCCTCGTCGAGGGACAGGCGGGTTGCGCCGTCGTCGTCTCCCAGGTCGATACGCTCAATATTGCCGACCGTGCCGACGTCAGCATCGGTCAGATCGAGATCGATGCCGCCATCGAGCAGCAGCACATCCTCGCCGGTACCGCCGTCGATGGCATCGAAGCCCGTCCCGGAAAGACGAATCTCATCGTTGCCGGCGCCACCATTGAAGGTATCGCTGCCCTGACCATCGATCAGCAGGTCGTCGCCACCGCCACCGTCGAGGATGTCGTCGCCTGCTCCGCCTCTCAGCAGATCATTGCCGCCCCCGGCGTCGATGGTGTCGTTGCCGGCGTAGCCATAGAAGCGTTCGTTGCCGAGGCCACCATCCAGGTCGTTATTGCCTCCATCGCCTTCTTCGATGTAGGTGCTGCCACCGAAGAGCTGGTCCAACGCTTCGGCTTGCACCAGATTGCCGACCAGTTCGCTGTCCTCGAGTCCTTCGGTGTCCGTGGCGCTGATGCGAAGCGCGTTCAACACACTGAGCTGCAGGTCAGTGCCAAGACCGAGCAGACCGCCGTCGCCATCGGTAAACTTCACGCTGCCAAGCAACTCATTGACCGCCAGATTGTCGATGGGACCGCCATCCAGCGCGGTGATGGTCAGCGAGGCCCGCGGCGCCACGAGCCCAAGGACGCCGCTGGAACTCTCGGTCGAGATGCTCAGACCGAGCTCCTGAGCCATGGCCTGAGATGCCGTCAGTTCGACCGAGTCGGTCAGATTGATATCGAGCAAGGGACGGAAGTCGATCGTGACCGACGCAAGATTGTTCTCGGCATCGGCAGCCACCAACGCCTGGCTGTTGAGATCGAGGATGCCCAGCGCCGAGACATCCAGCAGCCCCAGCAGGCCGCTGTCGGCCTGCACGATCGGCGCGGTATTGTCTGGATCCGGGTCGCTGGGGACCGTCGGTTCGTCCAGTGTTCCGGTCTCATCGACCGCCACACTGGTGGACGTGCTGTCGCCATCCCCGTCGGTCAGGGTCGCGTCGATCTCGGTGGACGACTTGAAGCCGCCGACCGCCGTCTCTCCCGCCTGAACGGTGGTGTCCACGGAGAGATGGCCACCCTCGAGAAGTTGCTGAATGATCTGCCAGTCGGACGCCGCATCTGCCCCCTGGCCGACCAGATCGACACCTTCGAGCAGGATGACCTGGTCCGTGGTGCTAGCGTCGTAGCCACCCAGGTAGCCGCCGCTGGAGCTGATCTCGAGGCGGGTATCGCCACCCGCGGTGCGCACGAAGTGCAGGAAGCTGGTCAGATTGCCGGGATCAGTACCGATCCTGACCTCGTTTTGCAAAAGGCCCTGAAGGTCCAGAATATCGCCATCGCCGAGCGAGAAGTCAGTGATGGTGTCGACGACAGGGCTACCGGCGACCCCTGCGTTTCCGGCTTCAAAGCGGAACACATCCTGGCCGGATCCGCCGGTCAGGGTATCGGCACCGCCACCGCCGATCAGCAGGTCGTTACCGTCCTCGCCGGACAAGCTGTCATCGCCGGCCCCACCCCGCAGGATGTCATTGCCGGCGCCGGCGTTCAGGGTATCGTTGCCGCCGTAGCCATAGAGGCGATCGCTGTTGGCACCTCCGGTGAGGGTTTCACCAGAAGACGTCCCCTCGTCCACGTTACTGGCGGGATTTTGCAGCAGGTCCTCGGCAACGCCGATATCCAATAGATCTGATACTGCTGCAGAGTCGGTATTACCCTGTGAGTCAGTGACCGTGATACTGGTTCCACTGAGTATATCGAGGTTCACAAGACCTGAAGAAAGGTAGATCGTACCCAGCAACTCATTCAGCGCCTGCGCATCGACAGAATCCCCATTATTCGCTGTCAACGTCAATGTTGCGCTTGTCGTTACGGCGCCAAGAAGAATGGTGGTTTTTTCATAGGCCACCTCTATTCCCAGCGCATCTGCCAGCTCTTCAGACCAATTCCAATCTCTGCCCCCCAGCAGGCTGACATCGACGGCCGGGTCGTAAACCAATTCCACGCTGGCGATATCATTGTCCGCATCGGCCACGCTGAACGCCTGCTGATCGGAAAAATCGATAAGACCAAGCGCGTTGACACCGACCAGATCAAGCAACGAACTATCTGACGTCGAGGCAATTGGCGCATTATTACCAGGCAAAAACGCCAGATTGCTATCGTCGAAAGCATAGCTGTAGCGACCACTTTCGAGATTGACGTCAAAGGTCTCGCCTTTCACGGTGGTAACCGTCAACTGGCTGGACGTATCGTCGTATTGGTAGCCGGCAATCAGGTCGGACTGTCCCTGCTGCGCCACGCTATCGCTGTCCTGGTTGTAGCTGAAGGTCACCCCATCAATCACGATGGAACTGACCACACCACCATCGGCACCAAAGTCATCGACCAGCGTGCCCTCCACCGGCTGAGTCATCCCGCTGGTATCGATAAGCACAGGCGCCGCGGCGTCGGGCACGGCGTCGGTGAGCTGGATCTCCAGGCTGCCCTCGGCGCTGTTGCCGGCGGCGTCCACGGTCGAGACCTGGAAGCCGAGCTCCTGAATGTCCGCACCAAGGGCCGGGTGATCCAGCGCCGCCAACTGGGTAAAGGTGTAAGCACCCGTTGCCCCGTTGATGACCAGCGTCGCGACGTCACTGCCTGCCGCCGTCGCCGTCATGGTGTAGCTCTGTTGCTGGGCATCGTAACTGCCCGCCCAGGTGACATCGCTGCCACCGGCGGTAAGCCCCTCCGGTGGGGTGACCTCAATCTGCGCCAGGTCTCCCCAGTCATTTCCGGCCAGGTTGCCCGAAACCGTGGCATCCACCGCTTCGTTCAGCGCCCCGCTGCTGTCGGCGATCAAGGCACCAGTGGTGTCCAGGGTCGTGGTATCTGTCACGGTCCCGCTATTACCGGCGGCATCCTCAAGCGTCATGGTGACCGTCAATTCGCCATCGGTAAGCGTGCTGAGGTCGAGGCCCGTGACGCTCACCGTGCCATCGACAGCCACGGTAATAGCGCTGGGGTCGACGGTGATATCGGCGGTACCACTATGGCCGTCACTGATCACGATGCTGGACTGGGTGCTGTCAGCATCGATCTGCCCGCTAAGGGAAATATCCGTCGCTTCCGCATCGCCGATCAGCTCATCATCGAAGGCAATCGCGTTGTTCGGACCGCCAGGCGCGGTCGTATCCACGTTGAAGTCGAGCGCAGCAGACGGCTCGGAGCTATTGCCGGCGGCGTCGGTAATCACCGCATCAACGCTGTAGCTGCCGTCTTCCAGGGCATCGCTCGGAATCACCAGCGTGGCGTTGCCATTGGTGACGTCGTCCGCGGTGACCGTGTAGACAACCTCGGAGGTCACATCATCGGCATCGGTGACACTAAGCGTAACGGTGTCACCGGTCTGGGTACCGATGGTCAGACTGACAGCAACCTGCACGCCATCGGCCAGCTCGTCGGCATTGATGCCATCCGCAGCCTCGGCGATCGCCAGGCTCGGGGCGTCTGTTCCACCAGAACCACCGGGGCTGGTGGTGTCGACGTTCAGCTCGAAGCCGTCGCTCGGCTCCGAGGTATTGCCAGCGGCATCGGTGGCAGTCACCGTAAGGCTGTAATCACCTTCGGCCAGCGGGTCCGTCGGGGTGAAGGTCCAGTTGCCGCTGCCATCGGCTTCGGTGGTACCCAGTACGGTGTCACCATCGAGGATGGTCACCGTGCTGTCCGCCTCGGCGGTGCCGGTCAGCGTCGGGGTAGCGTCATCGGTGCTGTCACCGCTGGAAAGCGGCCCGGATACATTACCCACGTTGTCCGAGGCCGTGGTGATGGCCGGCACCACCGGGGCGCTGGTGTCGACGCTCAGGTCGAAGGCCGTGCTCGGATCGGAAGTATTACCGGCAGCATCGGTGGCGGTAGCGGTGAAGCTGTGGCTACCTTCGCCGAGGTCTGTGGCCGGGGTATAGCTCCAATCGCCGCTGTCATCCGCAACGGCGGTGCCCAGCACCGTGTCACCATCGAGGATGGTCACCGTGCTGCCCGCCACTGCGGTACCAGACAGCGTCGGGGTGGCGTCGTCGGTGCTGTCACCGCTGGCAAGCGGATCGGTCACATCGCCCACGTTGTCAGATGCCGTCGTGATGCTCGGTACCGCAGGCGCGGCCGTGTCCACGCGGAATTCGACAGCGGGGGAAGAGGCCGCTGAGCTATTGCCCGCGGCATCAGCAATCACCGCCGTAACGCTGTAGTTGCCGTCTGCCAGGGCATCGCTCGGAATCACCACCGTGGCGCTGCCATTGGTGACATCGTCCGCCGTGACCGTATAGGGAACCTCGGAGGTCACATCATCGGCATCGGTGACGCTCAGCGTGATGGTGTCACCGGCCTGGGTGCCGGCGGTCAGGCCGACACTGGCCTGAACGCCATCGGCCAGTTCACTGGCATTGATGCCATCCGCGGCCTCGGCAATCGCCAGGGTCGGGGCGTCCGTGCCGGCGTCGCCGCCAGGGCTGGTCGCATCGACATTGAAGCCGACGCTGTTGGACGGTGCAGAATTGTTGCCCGCGATATCAGATATCACCGCCTCGACGCTGTAGTCGCCGTCTGCCAGGGCATCGCTCGGGATCTCCACCGTGGCGCTACCGTCTGTGACATCGTCCGCCGTGACCGTGTAGGTAACCTCGGAGGTCACGTCATCGGCATCGGTGACGCTCAGCGTAATGGTGTCACCGGCCTGGGTGCCGGCGGTCAGGCCGACACTGGCCTCAACGCCATCGGCCAGTTCACTGGAATTGATGGCGCCATCCGCGGCCTCGGCAATCGCCAGCGTCGGGGCGTCGGTGCCGTCGACACCACCAGGGCTGGTGGTGTCGACGCTCAGCTCGAAGGCGTCGCTCGGATCGGAAGTATTACCGGCGGCATCGGTGGCGGTGACCGTCAGGCTATGGCTGCCTTCGGCCAGCGGCCCCGTCGGGGTGAACGTCCAGTTGCCGCTGCCGTCGGCTTCGGTGGTACCCAGTACGGTGTCGCCGTCGAGGATGGTCACGGTGCTGTCCGCCTCGGCGGTGCCGGTCAGCGTCGGGGTGGTGTCGTCGGTGCTGTCACCGCTGGCAAGCGGATCGGTCACATCGCCCACGTTGTCAGATGCCGTCGTGATGCTCGGCACCTCAGGCGCGGCCGTGTCCACGCGGAATTCGACAGCGGGGGAAGAGGCCGCTGAGCTATTGCCAGCGGCATCAGCAATCACCGCCGTCACGCTGTAGTTGCCGTCTGCCAGGGCATCGCTCGGAATCACCACCGTGGCATTGCCATTGGTGACATCGTCCGCCGTGACCGTATAGGCAACCTCGGAGGTCACATCATCGGCATCGGTGACGCTCAGCGTAATGGTGTCACCGGCCTGGGTACCGGTGGTCAGGTCGACACTGGCCTGAACACCATCGGCCAGCTCATCGGCGTCGATGCTGTCGTCCTCGGCCTCTGCGATTGCCAGGGTCGGGGCGTCGGTGCCGGCGTCGCCACCGGGGCTGGTGGTGTCGACGACCAGTTCAAAGGCGTCGCTCGGCTCCGAGGTTTGGCCAGCGTCATCGGTGGCGGTAGCGGTGAGGCTGTGGCTACCCTCGCCGAGCTCCGAGGCCGGGGTGTAGCTCCAATGGCCGCTGTCATCCGCAACGGCGGTACCCAGTTCGCTGTCACCATCGAGGATGGTCACCGTGCTGTGCGCCTCGGCGGTACCGGATAGCGTCGGGGTGGCGTCATCGGTGCTGTCGCCGCTGGCAAGCGACCCGGTGACGTCACCTTCATCGTCCGCGACCTCTGCAATGGTCGGTGCGACCGGCGGCTGGGTGTCGTCAAGGGAGGTGTCGACCGTGGTGGTTGCCTGCGGGCTGGTATTGCCCGCCGGATCCGTCGCGGTCACCGTGACCACGGTATCGTCTGCCAGCGGAGCATCCGGCGCCACCGACCAGTCACCGGTCGTCTCGTCCGCGGTGGTCGTCAGGTCCGAGGTGCCGTCACCATCGACGTCGAGCTCAATCGTGCTCCCGGGCTCGGCGGTCCCGCTGATCACAGAGCCGTCGGTAGGATTGATGACAGGCGCGTCTGGCGCGCTGATGTCCACATTCAACTCGAAGGCGTCGCTCGGCTCCGAGGTATTGCCGGCGGGATCGGTCGCGGTGACCGTCAGACTGTGACTGCCTTCGCCCAGCGGGTCCGTCGGTGTAAAGCTCCAGTTGCCACTATCGTCTGCCGTCACCGTATCCACGACCTCGCCACCATCGAGGATGGTGACCGTGCTGTCCGCCTCGGCGGTGCCGGTCAGCGTCGGGGTGGTGTCGTCGGTGCTGTCACCGCTGGTCAGTGCGCCGGTGAGGGCACCCGCATCGTCCTGAACCTGGCCAATGCTCGGCACCTCAGGGACGGCGGCGTCCACGCCGAAGTCGACACTGGGGGACGCCGCAGAGCTGTTGCCGGCGGCATCGGTAATCACCGCCGCGACGCTGTAGTCGCCGTCTGCCAGGGCACCGCTCGGAATCACCACCGTGGCGCTGTCGTTGGAGACATCGTCCGCGGTGACCGTATAGGAAACCTGGGAGGTCACGTCATCGCTATCGGTGACACTCAGCGTGATGGTGTCACCGGCCTGGGTACCGTCCGTCAGGCCGACGCTGGCCTCAACGCCATCGGCCAGTTCACTGGCGTTGACGGTGTCGTCTGCGGCCTCGGCAATCGCCAGAGTCGGGGCGTCCGTGCCGGCGTCACCACCAGGGCTGGTGGTGTCGACGCCCAGCTCAAAGGCGTCGCTCGGATCGGAAGTATTACCGGCGGCATCGGTGGCGGTAGCGGTAAAGCTGTAGTCACCTTCGGCCAGCGGGTCCGTCGGGGTGAACGTCCAGTCGCCGCTGCCGTCGGCTTCGGCGGTACCCAGTACGGTGTCACCGTCGTAGATGGTCACGGTGCTGTCCGCCTCGGCGGTGCCGGTCAGCGTCGGGGTGGCGTCGTCAGTGCTGTCGCCGCTGGCAAGCGGGCCGGTCACATCGCCCACGTTGTCAGATGCCGTCGTGATGCTCGGCACCTCAGGCGCGGCCGTGTCCACGCGGAATTCAACAGCGGGGGAAGACGCCGCAGAGCCGTTGCCGGCGGCATCAGCAATCACCGCCTCGACGCTATAGTTGCCATCTTCCAGCGCATCGCTCGGAATCATCAGCTTGGCGCTGCCATCGGTAACGTCGTCCGCTGTGACCGTGTAGGTAACCTCGGAGGTCTCGTTATCGGCGGTGGTGACATTCAGCGTAATGGTATCCCCGGCCTGGGTGCCGTCCGTCAGATCGACGATCGCCTGAACGCCATCGGCCAGCTCATCGGCGCTGATGGTGCCGTCCGCGGCCTCGGCGATCTCCAGGGTGGGGGCATCAGTACCGTCACTACCACCGGGGCTGGTGGTGTCGACGCTCAGTTCAAAGGCGTCGCTCGCCTCCGAGGTATTACCGGCAGCATCGGTGGCGGTAGCGGTAAAGCTGTGGCTGCCCTCGCCGAGTTCTGTGGCCGGGGTATAGCTCCAATGACCGCTGTCATCCGCAACCGCGGTGCCCAGCACCGTGTCACCATCGAGGATGGTCACCGTGCTGCCCGCCACTGCGGTACCAGACAGCGTCGGGGTGGTGTCGTCGGTGCTGTCACCGCTGGCAAGCGGATCGGTCACATCGCCCACGTCGTCCGAGGCCGTCATGATGCTCGGTACCGCAGGCGCGGCAGTGTCCACGCGGAATTCGACAGCGGGGGAAGAGGCCGCTGAGCTATTGCCGGCAGCATCAGAAATCACCGCCTCGACGCTGTAGTCGCCGTCTGCCAGGGCATCGCTCGGAATCACCACCGTGGCGCTGTCGTTGGCGACATCGTCCGCCGTGACCGTATAGACAACCTCGGAGGTCGCGTCATCAGCATCGGTGACGCTCAACGTGATGGTGTCCCCGGCCTGGGTACCGGTGGTCAGGCCGACTCTGGCCTGAACGCCATCGGACAGCTCGTCGGCGTTGATGGAGTCGTCGTCCGCCTCGTTAGCCTCGTCGATGGTCAGGGTCGGGGCGTCGGAACCGTCATTGCCCCCGGGGCTGGTCGCATCCACAGTGAAGTCGACGCCGTTGGACGGGGCAGAACTGTTGCCGGCGGCGTCGCTAATCACCGCCGCGACGCTGTAGTCACCGTCTGTCAGCGCATCGCTCGGAATCACCACCGTGGCGCTGCCGCCAGTGACGTCGTCTGCCGTCACGGTGTAGGGAACCTCGGAGGTCACGTCGTCGGCGGTGGTGACACTCAGCGTAATGGTGTCCCCGGCCTGGGTGCCTTCTGTCAGTCCGACGATGGCCTCAACGCCATCGGAAAGCTCAGCGGCGTTGATGGTGTCGTCCAAGGCCTCGGCAATCGCCAGGGTCGGAGCGACCGTACCGGCGTCACCACCAGGACTGGTCGCATCCACGTTGAAGTCGATGCTGTTGGACGGGGCAGAACTGTTGCCGGCGGCGTCGGTAATCACCGCCGCGACGCTGTAGTCGCCGTCTGCCAGCGCATCGCTCGGAATCATCACCGTGGCGCTGCCATTGGAGACGTCGTCCGCCGTGACCGTGTAGGGAACCTCGGAGGTCACGTCGTCGGCATCGGTGACGCTCAGCGTAATGGTGTCCCCGACCTGGGTACCGGTGGTCAGGCCGACGCTGGCCTCAACGCCATCGGCCAGTTCACTGGCGTTGATGCTGTCGTCCTCAGCCTCGTCGATTGCCAGAGTCGGGGCGTCCGTGCCGGTATCGCCGCCGGGGCTGGTCGCATCCACAGTGAAGCCAACGCTGTTGGACGGTGCTGAACTGTTGCCGGCGGCATCAGAAATCACCGCCGCGACGCTGTAGTCGCCGTCTGCCAGCGCATCGCTCGGAATCACCACCGTGGCGCTGCCATTGGTGACGTCGTCCGCCGTGACCGTGTAGGGAACCTCGGAGGTCACGTCATCGGCATCGGTGACACTCAGCGTGATGGTGTCCCCGGCCTGGGTGCCGGCGGTCAGACCGACGCTGGCCTGAACGCCATCGGACAGCTCATCGGCGTTGATGCTGTCGTCCTCAGCCTCGTCGATTGCCAGGCTCGGGGCGTCCGTGCCGGCGTCGCCGCCGGGGCTGGTCGCATCCACAGTGAAGTCGATGCTGTTGGACGGTGCTGAACTGTTGCCGGCGGCATCAGAAATCACCGCCTCGACGCTGTAGTCGCCGTCTGCCAGGGCATCGCTCGGAATCACCACCGTGGCGCTGCCATTGGTGACATCGTCCGCCGTGACCGTATAGGAAACCTCGGAGGTCACGTTATCGGCATCGGTGACGCTCAGGGCGATGGTGTCACCGGCCTGGGTGCCGTCCGTCAGGCCGACGCTGGCCTGAACACCATCGGCCAGCTCATCGGCGTCGATGCTGTCGTCGTCCTCGGCCTCTGCGATTGCCAGGGTCGGGGCGTCGGTGCCGGCGTCGCCACCGGGGCTGGTGGTGTCGACGACCAGTTCAAAGGCGTCGCTCGGCTCCGAGGTATTGCCAGCGTCATCGGTGGCGGTAGCGGTGAGGCTGTGGCTACCCTCGCCGAGCTCCGAGGCCGGGGTGTAGCTCCAATGGCCGCTGTCATCCGCAACGGCGGTACCCAGTTCGCTGCCACCATCGAAGATGGTCACCGTGCTGTGCGCCTCGGCGGTACCGGATAGCGTCGGGGTGGCGTCATCGGTGCTGTCGCCGCTGGCAAGCGACCCGGTGACGTCGCCTTCATCGTCCGCGACCTCTGCAATGGTCGGTGCGACCGGCGGCTGGGTGTCGTCAATGGAGGTGTCGACCGTGGTGGTTGCCTGCGGGCTGGTATTGCCCGCCGGATCCGTCGCGGTCACCGTGACCACGGTATCGTCTGCCAGCGGAGCATCCGGCGCCACCGACCAGTCACCGGTCGTCTCGTCAGCAGTGGTCGTCAGGTCAGAGGTGCCATCACCATCGACGTCGAGCTCAATCGTGCTCCCGGGCTCGGCGGTCCCGCTGATCACGGAGCCGTCGGTAGGATTGATGACAGGCGCGTCTGGCGCGCTGATATCCACGTTCAACTCGAAGGCGTCGCTCGGCTCCGAGGTGTTGCCGGCGGGATCGGTCGCGGTGACCGTCAGGCTGTGACTGCCTTCGCCCAGCGGGTCCGTCGGTGTAAAGCTCCAGTTGCCGCTATCGTCGGCTTCGACACTGCCCAGCACGGTGTCACCATCCAGGATGGTGACCGTGCTACCCGCCTCGGCGGTGCCGGACAGCGTCGGGGTGGTGTCGTCGGTGCTGTCACCGCTGGTCAGTGCGCCGGTGAGGGCACCCGCATCGTCCTGAACCTGACCAATGCTCGGCACCTCAGGGGCGGCGGCGTCCACGCCGAAGTCGACACTGGGGGACGCCGCAGAGCTGTTGCCGGCGGCATCAGAAATCACCGCCGCGACGCTGTAGCTGCCATCTGCCAGAGCACCGCTCGGAATCACCACCGTGGCGCTGCCATTGGTGACGTCGTCCGCGGTGACCGTATAGGAAACCTCGGAGGTCACGTCATCGGCATCTGTGACGCTCAGCGTGATGGTGTCACCGGCCTGGGTACCGTCCGTCAGGCCGACGCTGGCCTCAACGCCATCGGACAGCTCATCGGCGTTGACGGTGTCGTCCGCGGCCTCGGCAATCGCCAGGGTCGGGGCGTCTGTGCCGGCGTCACCACCAGGGCTGGTGGTGTCGACGCCCAGCTCAAAGGCATCACTCGGCGCCGAAGTATTGCCGGCGGGGTCGGTGGCGGTGACCGTCAGACTATGACTGCCTTCGGCCAGCGGTTGCTCGGGGGTAAAGCTCCAGTTGCCACTGCCGTCGGCTTCGACACTGCCCAGCACGGTGTCGCCATCCAGGACAGTGACCGTGCTGCCCGCCTCTGCGCTACCGGACAGCGTCGGGGTGGTGTCGTCGGTGCTCTCACCGCTGGCAAGCGGCCCGGTGACGTCACCGGCATCGTCCTCTACCGCACCGATGTCCGGCACTCCCGGCGCTTCGGTATCTACGCTCAGTTCAAAGGCATCGCTCGGACCGGAAGTATTGCCGGCGGCATCGGTGGCGGTGACCGTCAGGCTATGGCTGCCTTCGGCCAGCGGGTCCGTCGGCGTATAGCTCCAGTTGCCGCTGCCGTCGGCTTCGACACTGCCCAGTACGGTGTCACCGTCGAGGATGGTCACGGTGCTGCCCGCCTCTGCGCTACCGGACAGCGTCGGGGTGGTGTCGTCGGTGCTGTCTCCGCTGGTCAGAGGCGCGGCAACGTCACCCGCATCGTCCTGCACCTCACCGATGGTCGGCACTACCGGCGCGGCGGTATCCACGCTCAGTTCGAAGGCAGCGCTCGGTTCGGACGTGTTGTTGGAGGCATCGGTCGCGGTGACCGTCAGGCTATGGCTGCCTTCGGCCAGCGGTTGTTCAGGCGTGAAACTCCAGTGACCGCTCTCGTCTGCGGTCACCGTATCCAGAAGATCGTCGCCATCCTTGATGGTGACCGTGCTGCCCGCCTCTGCACTACCGGAAAGCGTCGGGGTGGCGTCGTCGGTGCTGTCGCCGCTGGCCAACTGCCCGGTGATGTCGCCTTCATCGTCCACCACCGCGGAGATGGTCGGTGCGGCTGGCGCCTGGGTGTCCACCAGGGCGGTATCCACCTCTACCGTGACTTCCGGACTGACGTTACCCGCCTCGTCGATCGCCAACGCTACCACCATGGTGTCGTCGGCCAGCGGAGTAGGCGGCGCCACCGACCAGTCACCGGTCGTCGGGTCCGCCTCGACTTGCATCATCGTGGTGCCATCGCCGCCAACGTCGACCTCAACCATGCAGCCCGGCTCGGCTTTCCCGCTGATCACGGTGCCATCGGTCGGATTGATGAGCGGCGCGGTTGGCGCGCTGGTATCCACGTTCAACTCGAAGGCGCCGCTCGACTCCGAGGTGTTGCCGGCAGCGTCGGTCGAGGTGACGGTAAGGCTATGGCTACCGTCGGCGAGAAGCTCCGAGGGGGTAAAGCTCCAGCTTCCGCTGTCATCGACGGTGATGGCGTCGAGCACCGTGTCGCCATCCTTGATGGTCACCGTGCTACCCGCCTCGGCGACACCGGAAAGCGTCGGGGTGGCGTCGTCTGTGCTGTCACCACTGGAAAGAGGCCCGGTGTCATCGCCTTCGTCATCCACGACCTGTGCGATGATCGGAGTCGCCGGGGCAGCAGCGTCCACCGTCAACGACGCTTCCGGGCTCGCGTTTCCCGCCGAGTCGGTCGCCGTCACCGTGACGACAGAAGCGTCAGCCAGTGGCGAAGAGGGTTCCACCGACCACTCGCCGGTTGTCTCATCCGCGGTGACCGTCAGATCCGCCGTACCATCACCATCAAGGTCGACTTCGATCCTGCTTCCGGGTTCGGCACTGCCGCTGATGACGGTGCCATCACTCGGGTTCAGGGTCGGCACGTCGGGCGCGGCGGTATCGACCGTCAGCTCAACGGCATCGCTCGCATCCGAGGTGTTGCCGGCGGCATCGGTGGCGGTGACCGTCAGGCTATGGCTGCCTTCGGCCAGCGGCTCGCTGGGGGTAAAGCTCCAGTTGCCGCTGTCGTCCGCGATGACGGTCCCCAGCACCGCGTCGCCGTCACGAATGGTAATGGTGCTGCCCGCCTCTGCGCTGCCGGACAGCGTCGGGGTGGTATCGTCGGTGCTGTCGCCGCTGGAAAGTGGCCCGGTGACATCGCCCTGATCATCGCGGATGGCGCCGATCTGTGGGGCCGACGGAGCGGTGTCATCGGTGCTGTCGTCGCTATCTTGATCGTCGCCGCCGTCGCTGTCGTCACCGCTATCGTCGTCACTATCGCTGCCGTCACCGGCAGGGGCGTCACCGTCGTCGTCGCTGCCGCCACCACCGCCACCGGCGGCCGCAGCAGCCAGACCCGCAGCGGCGGCGCCACCAAGAATCGCAGCGCCGGTCCAGCCGCTGCCACCCTCTTCAGCCGAGGCCACCATCTCGAAGCCTGCCATGTCGGGCTGGGGAACGTACTGCGCGGCAACGACGCCGTTGTCAGCGGCCGGCGCCAGGTCAGCCCAGACGACGCCACCTTCATCATCAACCAGGTAAAGCTCGCTCGGTCCTGCGCCAGCGTCGGTATAGAACCCGACGATCTTCAGGGTCTGGCCGTTGGCCATCTCGACGATCAGGTCGTCACCGTCTCTGACAAGGGAGGCAATATCCTCTGGACTAATGTCCAGCAATACCTTGCTTGATGTTTCGAGAACGAGATCACCCTCGACCTCCCACGCGACAGCCTTGGAAAGTTCCTCTTCCAGACGGCTAACCTTGACAGTCATTCCCATGCGACACCCCTTGTCGGTTCTTCTGGCTTCCTGCGCTTCTCGCTCCAACGCCACAGCAAGCCCAACGTCTTCTTAGAGAGGACTTGTGCTTAACCATGTAAGACAAAGGCATCTAGATAGGCAAGGGGGAAAACATCGATATTAATGGCGAGAAATATCGTTAAAAAAACGATTAAAGAAAAAACGACAGACAAAACAGATCATTGTGGAAATAAGAATGTTCGCGCGCCAACAAAAATAAAAATTATCTTGTTGATATTAAAGGAATTTTAAAGTTTTTATTTTGCTCTCATTATGTATCTAACTTGATTAAAAATGTCACAAAAAGAAAGTCGGCACGGTGTCCGTCTGGTTATAAACAATCAAAACTGTGAAACATACGGCTTTATGGACTTCCCTCGCTCTTCGACAACAGATGTATTGATTACAACTTCACTATTCACCGTCTTACTTGTGCTTCACCAAAAAACACCCTCTGCACAAAGGCTTTAATGGTGAGGAGTCTCGGTTGTCAGGGAGATCGCTCTGTCTGAAAAGCCACGACGACGACGCCTGCCGGCCGGATCTAACGGCATCAGAGGCGTCAGTAAAACACGCTGAAGATCGGATTGGACTCAAGGGACACCGGCGCTCAGTGGCGCCAGTGCCTTCAGAGTGACGACTCCCTCAGGACGAGATCAGCGGCAGCCACAACCATAGCGCCAGCAGCGCGGCCAGCAGTACCGGCGGGGTCAACTTGAGCCCGACCTTCATGTACTGGCTCCAGCTGATGTGGGTGCCCTTTTCCGCCAGCACGTGCAACCACAGCAGGGTGGCCAGGCTACCGATGGGGGTGAACTTGGGCCCCAGGTCGTTGCCGATGACGTTGGCGTAGATCATCAGCTCCCGGGTCAGGTCGCCGACCTGGGCCTGGTCGATGGCGAGTGCCCCCACCAGGGTGGAGGGCATGTTGTTCATGATCGAGGCCAGCAGCGCCGAGGCCACACCGGTACCCAGCGTCGCCACCAGGGTGCCCTGCTGGCCGAGCCAGGTCAGCAGAGCGCTGGCATCCTCGGTCAGCCAGGCGTTGCCGAGCCCGTAGACCACCAGGTACATGCCTACCGAGAACAGCACGATCTGCCAGGGCGCGCCCTTGAACACCCGCGACAGCGAGATCACCGTGCTGCCCCCTGCCTGGTGCCAGCGACCGGCCAGGGCGACCAGCACCAGCGCCGCGCTGCCGGTCACCAGCGCCACCGGCACGCCCAGCGGCGCGGTGACGAAGAACGCCACCAGCAGCGTCGCCAGCACCGGGAAGGCGGCGCGGAACACCAGCGGGTCACGGATGGCATGGCTCGGCGCCTCGAGGCGTTCGACGTCGTACTCCTTTGGAATATCGCTGCGGAACATCCAGGTCAGCACCAGCAGGGTCGCTGCCAGCGAGACCAGGTCCACCGGCACCATCACCATGGCGTAGTGGTTGAACGAGATATCGAAGAAGTTCGCGCTGACGATATTGACCAGGTTAGAGATGATCAGCGGCAGGCTGGTGGAGTCGGCGACGAAGCCGGTGGCGATGATGAAGGCCAGCGACGACTGAGGCGAGAACTTCAGGCGCAGCAGAATCGCCATGACGATGGGGGTCAGCAGCAGCGCGGCACCGTCATTGGCGAAAAAGGCCGCGATCACCGCCCCCAGCAGCACGATCAGCGGAAACAGGCGGCGTCCGTTGCCACCGCCCCAGCGCGCCACGTGCAGCGCCGCCCAGGAGAAGAATCCGGCCTCGTCGAGGATCAAGGAGATCAGGATCAGGGCGACGAAGGTGAAGGTCGCATCCCACACGATGTCCCACACCACCAGCACATCGGGCAATTGCACCACCCCGACGGCCAGGGCCACCGCGGCGCCCCCGAGGGCGCTGGTACCGATACCGAGGCCCTTTGGCTGCCAGATCACCAGCACCAGGGTCACGACGAAGATGGCGAATGCCAGCATGGAAAACTCCCTGTCAGAGACTGTCCTGATTGACCCGCGAAGACACCTGCTCGGCGCTTTCGACCCGCTCGGAATAACGCTGGGTCAGGTAGCCGTCACGGCCACGGTTGAGCCAGGTGAACTTCATCAGCTCCTCGCACACGTCGACCACGCGCAGGTACAGCGGCGACAAGCGCATCCGCCCCGCCTCGTTGAACTCGTTGAAGGCCTTGGGTACCGACGATTGATTGGGGATGGTCAGCATGCGCATCCAGCGCCCCAGCTGGCGCATCTGGTTCACCGTATTGAAGCTCTGGCTGCCGCCACACACCTGCATCAGCGCCAGGGTCTTGCCCTGGGTCGGGCGAACCCCGCCGAGTGACAGCGGAATCCAGTCGATCTGGGCCTTCATCACCGCCGTCATCGCACCGTGGCGCTCGGGGCTGACCCACAGCATGCCCTCGGCCCAGCTCGCCAGATCGCGCAGCTCGGCGACCTTGGGGTGGTCGGCCTCGGCGCCATCGGGCAGCGGCAGCCCCTGGGGGGAGAAGGTACGCACCTCGGCACCGAAGGCCGCGAGCAAACGCCCGGCCTCCTCGGCCAAGAGCCGCGAGTAGGAGCGCTCGCGCAGCGAGCCGTACAGCACCAGGATGCGAGGCGCATGGCGTGGCGCGCTGGGCGGGGCCAGCTCGTCCACGGCGATGGGCCGCCACAGCTCCGGGTCGATGTTGGGCAGGTCCTTGAGCAGGGTATCGGGGGTCATGTGCGGTTTGCCTCCAGCGTGACGGTTTCGCCGTCTTCCTTGGTGAAGCTGTCGCCCTCGATGGCCGACAGCGGCGCCTCGACCAGCGCCAGTACCCGTTCGGAGGGACGGCACAGCGCCGCGCCCCTGGCGGTCACCACGATGGGTCGGTTGATCAGAATCGGGTGGGCCATCATGGCGTCGATCAAGGCCTCGTCGTCGAGGCGGTCATCACCGAGGCCCAGCTCGTCGTAGGGCGTACCCTTCTGGCGCAGCAGGGCCCTGGGCGTGATGCCCATGGCCTCGATCAGCTCGACCAGGCGCTCACGGCTGGGCGGTGTCTTCAGGTATTCGATGACCTCGGGCGATTCGCCGGAGGCCTCGAGCATGGCCAGCACGTTGCGCGAGGTGCCGCAGGCCGGGTTGTGGTAGATCAGCGTCATGGGGGCTCCGGGAGGCGATCTTGGCTATCGAGGCTGTCGTGGCTCAGCAGGTCCTGGTGTCGTCACCGGTGCCGGGGCCCAGCAGGTCGGCCAGGGGGTTGCACACCTCCGGCCGGCTGGCGCAGCAGTCGCGCACCAGAAAGTCGAGGGTGGCCACCATGTGCACCAGGTCCGCCCGATAGACGATGGAGCGGCTTTCCCGGCGCTGGCTGACCAGCCCCGCCCGGCTGAGCACGCCAAGGTGGGCCGACAGGGTGTTGTGGGGCACCTCCAGGCGGCGGGCCAGCTCGCCGGCAGGCAGGCCTTCGGGCTCGTGACGCACCAGCAGGCGAAAGGCAGCCAGCCGGGTGGGCTGAGACAGCGCGGCGAAGGTGTCGAGGGTCGGTTGCAGATCATCTTTGTCCATATGTCCGGAATTATGGACATATTGATGTGCGGGTCAAGTACTTCTTGATCCAGGGCATCTCACTTGCCGTCACCCTGGCATGACCCTGCTGGATGCGACATCGCGCCGCGCGGGAGGCCTCACTCACTGGGCAGCACATCGCTAGACTGGCACAGTTTTGTTACCGGTGAGCCTCAATGCCCCCATCACCTCCCCACGCCTTTCGTTCGCGCCATGCCCCCTGGTGGGCTCTGGTGGCGATGTGCCTGGTGGTGCTGGGACCGCTGATTGGCCAAGTGAGCGGCCAGACCGGTGGACAGGTGCACGGCCATCATGCGGCTCACCATATAAGCGGTGATCCGGGGCTTCTCACGGCTACCCACACCAGCAGCCACACCAGCAGCCACACCCGCAACCACGCGAATAGCCACACAGGCCATGCCACTGACCATGGTGTCGGCCTGGCCGATGCCTGCGGCTACTGCTCGCTGTACCAGCACGTGCCGGTGCTGACCCTGCTGCTGGTGCTCACCGCCCTGGCCGGACCGATTTACCGCCAAGGAGTCCGTCACCGACCCGCGCGCGGCCACTCCCGCCCCGCCGTCTTTCCCCAGGCGCTGACTCGGGCGCCACCCTTCTCTCCCTGACCATCCAAGCCTGGCCAGCCTGCTAACCAAGGCTTTTACACGGGACCTCTCGCTTCCACCCTTGCGGAAGTGCTGACGGCCCCTGGATCAAATCGTGCTTTTTCGCACCTGTCAGGGAAGCCCATGAACGCTTTCTGTGAACCCCTGCGCGCTCGGCGCGCTCCTCTGGCCACCGCCATCACCGTGGCGTCGCTGGCACTGGCCGGCTCCCCGGCGCTGTACGCCGATGGCGCCGCTATCAACAAGACCGTCGCTACCCTCAAACCCGTCACCACCGGTGACGAAGCGCTGCTGTCGACGCCGACCATGGTGATTACCGCGGTGCCACTAAGCTCGCCGGTCACCATCGTGACCGACCCCCGCGTGCCGCGTCAGCCGGTGCCGGCCAGCGACGGCGCCGACTACCTCAAGACCATTCCCGGCTTCGCCACCCGGCGCACCGGCGGCACCAACGGCGACCCGGTATTCCGTGGCATGTTCGGCTCGCGCCTGCGCATCCTGACCAACGGCAGCGAGATGCTCGGCGCCTGCCCCAACCGCATGGATACGCCCACCTCCTACATCAATCCGGAAAGCTATGACGAGCTGACGGTGGTCAAGGGGCCACAGTCGGTGCTGCATGGACCGGGCGCCTCGGCGGCCACCATCAACTTCGTGCGTGGTCCCGAGCAGCTCGATGAGGACGGCATGCGCTTCGATGCCAGCGCCACCGTCGGCACCTACGGTCGCTTCGATCGTCGCATCGACACCGCCATCGGCGGCAACACCGGCTACCTGCGCGTAATCGCCAACGAGTCCGAGGCCAACGACTATCAGGACGGCGACGGCGACACTATCCATTCCGAGTGGGACGACCGCTGGAACGCCGACGTGGCGCTGGGCTGGACCCCCAATTATGACACCTGGCTGGAACTGGCCGTGGGCCGGGGTGACGCCGAGGCGGCCTACCCGGGGCGCATGATGGACGGCTCCAGGTTCCTGCGCGAGACCATCGACCTGCGCTTCGAGAAGCGCAACATGAGCGAGCACTGGACCAAGCTGGAAGCGAGCCTCGGCTACGCCTACGCCAACCACGTGATGGACAATTTCCGGCTGCGCGAACCCAAGCCGATGCATATGGGCGGCGGCCACGGCGGCATGGGCAGCGGCGGTGATGTGGGAGGCACGGGAAGTGGCGGTATGGACGGCGGTGATATGGGAGGCATGGGGAGTGGCAGTATGGGCGGCGGTATGAGCGGCATGCCAATGCTCGGTGGCGCCATGGGGGCTCGCATGGGGGGCATGGGCGGTATGGGTGGCATGTCCATGGATGACCCGCGCATGGAAAGCGAACTCGACCGTCGCACCCGCAGCGGCCGCATCGCCTCCACCTGGGAATTCGAGGACCTCACCTGGATCGCCGGCATCGACGGCAGCACCGAGGACCACCGCAAGCGCAGGAGCGCCCTCGATGACGACGGCAACTTCCTCGGCGCTGGGCACTTCGCCTGGGACAAGGACTACACCCGAGGCCAGGCCGGCATCTTCAGCGAACTGACCTGGTATTCAAGCGATCTGGAGCGCTGGATCGGCGGCGCCCGCTACGACTACTACCGGGTTCAGGACGAGAACGACGAAGGCCACAGCGACAGCGCCGGAGAGGTGCGCCACGACCGCCTGCCCAGCGGCTTCTTTCGCTATGAGCGCGACCTGGCCGATACGCCGGCGACCTTCTACGCCGGTCTCGGTCACGTCCAGCGATTCCCCGACTTCTGGGAACTCAAGCCGGACAATCTGGGACCCGACGGCGATGAGACCGCCTTCGCAGGCGTCGAGCCGGAAAAGACCACCCAGTTCGATATCGGCCTGCAGTTTCAGGGGGAACGCCTGGGCGCCTGGGTCTCCGGCTACGCCGGCTACGTTCAGGACTTCATCCTGTTCGACTACAACGGTGGCACCAGCGGAGACGATACCCAGGTCACCAACGTCGACGCCCAGATCGCCGGTGCCGAGATGGGGGCCAGCTACGACTTCACCGAGAACCTGAGCGGTGACGCTAGCCTGGCCTACGCCTGGGGTCGCAACACCGAGGATCACGAGGCGCTGCCGCAGATGCCGCCGCTGGAAAGTCGCTTCGGACTGAACTGGCACCAAGGAGACGTCTCGGTGGGCGCGCTGTGGCGCCTGGTCGCGGCCCAGCATCGCACCGACGAGGGCAAGGGCAACGTCTCCGGCAAGGACTTCGGCGACTCCGCCGGTTTCGGCACCCTGTCGTTCAACGGCGCCTACGACGTCAACGCGTCCGTCACCCTGAGTGCCGGGGTCGACAACGTCTTCGACAAGACCTACGCAGAGCACCTGAACGTGGCCGGCGACGCGGGCTTCGGCTTCGACGCCGATGAACGCATCAACGAACCGGGACGCATGTTCTGGACCAGGGTCGACCTGCATTTCTAGACAATCGCTCGACCCAAGCAAGACCCAAGGCAGCATAGCGGCGACGTCCAGGGAAGGACGCGCCGCTTTTTATTTGCAAAGGGACAGCTTCTGATCACCCCGGCCCCTCGCGCGATCGCGTTACGTACGGCGCTACATCGACCCTACATATAGTTGAACAGCGACAGGTCGCGAATGCCGATAAAGGCCTGCTGGGCGGCCTGCATGCCTACCTGACGCATGCTGTACTCGGAGATCGCCTGGTTGTAGTCCAGATCGACCAGGTCCGACATGGTCTGGGCGTAGTTGAGCTCGCGGTTGCCGCTGACCGAGTCGATCACGTCCAGCTCGTTGAGCCGCGCGCCGACCGAGGCCCGCTTGGTCAGCACGTTGTCGAGGCTGGCGTCCAGCTCGCGCATGGCGCCGTTCAGGGTGTTATGCAGCGTCGCCTGCTTTGCGGGGGTGTCGGCGGGGGCTTCCAGCACCGACAGCACCTTCTCGAAGGTGGTGAAGACGTTGGTGTTCATGGTGTCGGCGGGACCGAAGGTCACGCTGTCGCCGGTCGCAGGCGCGCCTTCAAGCTCCAGGCGCAGGCCACCCACCTCGACGCTGGTGCCCTCGGGGTCGTAGGGCTGATCTTCCAGGGCCGCTCCCGCGCTGACCCAGTTACCGCTGTCGTCCTCGACCAGAACGCTGTAGGTGGGGGCGTCATCGGTGCCGCCGAACTCTACCTGGTAGCGCTTGCCGTAGCCGGCGTCGCTATTGTCGACCACGTCGGGGCCGGCAAAGGTCACGCTGCCGCTGTTGTCCCCCTGCTCGGCCACGTAGCCCGCACCGCTGGGCACGCTGGTGAAGATGTCGGCGCCGGTATCCCCCACCGACATCAGTCGCGAGGCGTCCACCTGCTGCTCGCGCACCTTGTCACCGCCCACGTACTCGATGCCATTGCCGCTGTCGGTGAAGGGCTCGGCGCCGTCGGCGTAGCCACCGAACAGGTAGCGACCGTTGCCGTCGGTGGCGTTGGCCTGACCGATCAGCGTCTCGTAGACGCCGCGCAGTTCGCTGGCGATGGACTGCCGGTCGGCGTCGCTCAGGGTGTCGTTGGAGGCCTGGATCACCAGCGCCTTGGCGCTGGCCAGGGCGTCGCTTGCGCTGTTGAGCACGCTTTCTTCCTGGGACAGGGCGTTGCGCGCGCTGACCCGGGCGTCGGTGTACTGCTGGGTCACCGCCTGGGCCTGGCTGACCGCCACCGCCCGGGACGCCGCCTGGGGGTCGTCGGAGGGATTGACCACCCGCTTGCCGCTGGCGAGCTGCTGGCTCAGGTGAAGGAACTCGGACTGCTGGCGGTTGAGCGAGCTGACGCTCTGGTCGTACATGGTGACGGTGCTGATACGCATGCTCTGCTCTCCTTAGCCGCGCAGTCCGAGGATGGTGTCGACCACCGAGGTGGCGGTGTCGATGACCTTGGCGTTGGCCTGGTAGTACTGCTGGTAGCGGATCAGGTTGGCCGCCTCTTCATCCAGGTTGACCCCGGACTCGGACAGCTTCACCGCGCTCAACTGCTCGGTCAGCCCCTGCTGGGCCGCCAGATTGACCTGCACCACGTTGGTACGGTTACCCACGTCGCTGACCAGCGAGGCGTAGGCCTGGCTCAGGGTGGCGCTGCCACCCACGCTCATCTTGTCCTGCAGCCCCTGCAGGGCCAGGGCGTTCTCGTTGTCGCCGCTGGCACCGGACTCACCGGCGGCGGCGATCTTGTCGAGATCGCTGATGGCGTTATCGAAGCCGCCCGCGGCGCGGCGTACCGGCTGCACCTCGAAGCGATCGCCGTCGGCCAGGGCGCTGGGGTCATCGATGGCGAGCGTCA
Organism: Halomonas sp. EF61; assembly: GCF_040147045.1. Classification (NCBI taxonomy): domain Bacteria; kingdom Pseudomonadati; phylum Pseudomonadota; class Gammaproteobacteria; order Oceanospirillales; family Halomonadaceae; genus Halomonas; species Halomonas sp. EF61. Next base: position 1,050,364 of record NZ_JAMSHM010000001.1, read on the forward strand.
CGCCGCCGAAGCTCAGTTCGCTCTCGGTGGCGTCGAAGCTCGCGTCCACCGCTTCGCCGGTGTCCTTGCGGGTGACCTCGAAGGTCTGGGCGCCGGTCGACTCGTCGATCTTGACCTTGACCTCATAGTCGGCCGCCTCGAGTTCACTGATGTTGTCGGTGTCGAAACTCGCGGTGACCGTAGCGCCACCTTCGTTGGCATCGTTGGCGAAGACCCGCGGCTCGCCGATGTCGAACATGGCGCCGCCGGGGTTGCCGTCCAGGTCGATGCCCTCGGCGTGCTGGGTATTGAAGGCCACCGCCATGGACACCGCCAGCTGGCCGATCTGGTTCTGGGTGCGATCCAGGGTCTCGGAACGGAACTGGATCAGCCCGCCGAGCGAGCCGCCCTCGAGGCTGTCCTCGTCGAGTCGCTGCAGGCCACCGCCGGGATCCTGGTAGCCCACCACTACCCGCTGGGGATCATTGGCCGAGGCCACCGCCTTCAACTGGTAGGACTCGGTGCCGGCCACCAGCGGCTGTCCGCCGGGCAGGCTGACCCGATAGGAAGAACCGTCCTGCACCGTCAGCTCCACCCCGATACGCTCGCTCATCTCGGTGACCAGCTGGTCACGCTGATTGAGCAGCGCATTGGGCGCCTCGCCGGTCTTGGCCTTGGCCAGGGAAATCTCGCGATTGAGCGAGGCCAGCTGCTCGCTCTGGTTGTTGATCTGGGTGATCTCGTCGCGGATCTGGCTGTTGATACCGTCCTGCATGTCCTGCAGGTAGCTGTCGAAGGCGCGGAACTGGGCGCTCAGGGTGTCCGCCGCGCCCAGCACGCCCTGACGGGCGGCAGGGTCCGAGGGGGCCGAGGCCAGGTCTTCCAGCGACGAGAAGAAGTTCTGCATCAGCGGCGCCAGACCGGCGTCCTGATCGGCCAGCAGGCTGTCGATCTGGTTGATCTGGGTCTGGTAGGCGTCCAGCGCCGAGCTTGAGCTCACCGCGCCATTGAGCTGGTCGGCCACGTACTGGTTGAACTGACGTTCGATGTCGTTGACCTGGACGCCCTGGGTCCCGCCGCTGCCCTCGCCCAGCACCGTGATCTCGCGGTTGTAGCCCGGGGTATAGACGTTGCTGATGTTGTTGCTGGTGGTGGTCAGGGCGTTCTGGGCGGCATTCAGGCCGCTCAAGCCGATGGAGAACATGCTCATGGTGGAATTCCTTTCGCCGATAGCCTGTTTATCGGCCGAATGGCCGCTGGCTTGAGAGCCTCGGTGCCGCAAAAACCATTAATTTTCCGGGCGACTAGGCGCTGTCCGAAAAGTCGACGAGCGAAGGTTAGACAAGGCAAAAATCGGTGAGAAAGCGCAGTTTACGGGGTGTAAATGAGCATTTTGATCCGATTTTTAACGCCGTATTACCGAGCGCAGGCACTTTTCAGACAAGCCCTAGAAGACCTGGGTGGGGTTGGCGCTTATATCCGCCCTGGCCAGCCAGTCGCTGCCACGCTCACCCGCGGTGGAAGTTGCGTCCACCTTCTTGGCGGCTTCTGCTGGCGATGCGCCGACATTCGCGGGTCGAGCCTCGCCGGCCGCCACGCGGGTGGCGCCTGTGCCGTCATCGATCGGGCCAAAGGTGTGCATCACCGCGATCAGCTTGGCGGCGTAGGCCGGGTCGGTGGCGTAGCCGCCCCTCTGCAGCGCGTGGGCCGCGGCCTCGGCGTCCGGCGCGGTAGTGACCTCGGCGTAGCGGGCGTTGTTGCTGATCAGCCTGGCGTAGTCGGTGAAGGCTTCCTCGAAGGAGCCGTAGACCCGGAAGTCATCGCGAATACGCTGACGCTGGCCGTCTTCCACCTCGTGGGTGGTAATACGGGTAGTCGGGCCGTCCCAGCTACTGCCGGCCTTGATGCCGAACAGGTTGTGGCTGTTGTTGCCGTCGGCGGTGGCGATCTCGTGGCGGCCCCAGCCGGTCTCCAGTGCCGCCTGGGCCAGGATCAATTCCGCCGGCACGCCAGAGGCGCGGCTGGCGGCCTGGGCCGGGGCGGCCAGCTTGTCGAGGAAGGCCTGGACGTGGGCCGGGGTGTCGCGGGCCTCGCGGCCGCTGATGCGCTCCTCGGCCTGGGCGGTGGTCATGCCCTGGCTGACGGCGCCCAGCTCGTCGAGGAAGTTGGTCGGCGCCTCGACCTCGCTGTCTGCCGGCGCGTCCGCTCTCAGGGCGTTGGACAGCGGACGCGGCGTGCCACGGGGAATCCCCGCGATCAGTGCCTCGACATCCTTGGCCTGGCTGGCCTCTGGGCCACGTAGCTGGGCCATGAGCTGGTCGGCAAGGCCGATGCCGCGGCTGGCCATGGTCTGGGACCACTGCTGGTCGAGCAGCGTCTGGTAGAACTGGGTCTGCTTCGAGTCGGTCAGGCCAGAAGACGGCACGGCGTCGCGCATGCTCTTCATCATCATGTTGATGAACATCGCCTCGAACTGGCGCGCCGCCTCCGCCGCCGCAGCCGGGTCCTGCTGGCGGGCGCTGGTCTTGAGCCGCGCCAGCCCCTGCATGTCCAGCGCGAAGCCGGCCTGGCCGACGCTGCCGGTGGCCCGGCTGGCGCCGGACAGGGCAGAACCCGAGAGTCCGGTCATGGGCCCCGAAGCCGGCCCTGTCATGGGCCCAGATGAAAGATCAGAGATAGCCATCAGATGATCTCCAGCTCGGCTCTGAGCGATCCCGCGGCCTTGAGCGCCTCGAGGATCGACATCAGGTCGTTGGGAGTCGCGCCGAGGGCGTTGAGGGCGTCCACCACGTCGAGCAGGTTGGCGCCTTCGACCACCTGCAGGGTGCCCTGGCCCTCGTCGATGGTGATATCGGAGTCCGGCACCACCGTGGTCTCGCCGCCGCGGCTGAAGGGCGCCGGCTGGCTGACGCCGAAGGCGGTGTCGATGACAATCGACAGGTTGCCGTGGGCCACGGCGGCACGCTTGAGCGTCACGCTGCCGTTGAGCACGATGGAGCCGGTGCGCGAATTCAGCACCACCTTGGCCCGAGCCGGCATCGGCGTAACATCGACGTTCTCGACACGGGCCATGAAGTTGACCCGGGAGTTGGCGTTGGTCGGCCCATTCAGGGCGATGACGCCGCCGTTTCTGGCCGAGGCCACCGGGTAGTCGAAGGTGTCGTTGATCGCCCGGACCACGCGCTCGGCGGTACCGAAGTCAGCCTGGTTGAGCTGCAGCTCGAGCACGCCGTCACGACTGCCCAGCGCCAGCGGTACCGTCTGCTCGACCATGGCGCCGCCGGCGATGCGCCCGGCGGCCTGGTGGCTGATCTGCACGCTGGAGCCGGCAGACTCGGCACCGGCACCGTTGATCAACAGGTTGCCCTGGGCCAGGGCGTAGACGTCGCCGTCGGCCCCCTTCAATGGCGTCATCAACAGGGTGCCGCCGCGCAGGCTGCGGGCGTTACCGATGGAAGACACCACCACGTCGAGGCGCTGGCCGGGCTGGGCGAACGGCGGCAGATCGGCGGTGACCATCACCGCCGCCACGTTGCGCAACTGCATGTTGGTGCCCGGCGGCACGGTGATGCCGAGCTGGGACAGCATGTTGTTGAGGCTCTGGCCGGTGAACGGCGCCTGCATGGTCTGGTCACCGGAGCCGTCCAGGCCCACCACCAGGCCGTAGCCCACCAACTGGTTGTCGCGCACCCCGGCGAAGCTGGCCAGGTCGCGGACCTTCTCGGCGCGAGCCAGGTGGGAGAAGGCCGACAGCGCGATCAGCAGCACCAGCATCAGGCTGCCGAGGGTCAGGGTGGGGCGACGGGAGACAGGGTTTCTCATGATGCTCGGCCTAGAAGGGGGAAACGTTCAGGAAGAACCGCTGCATCCAGCCCATGTGCTGCGCCTCGTTGATGTAGCCGTTGCCCACGTACTCGATGCGCGCATCGGCCACCGCCGTGGACGGCACGGTGTTCTGGGTGGTGATGAAACGCGGATTGACCACCCCGCCGAAGCGGATGAACTCGGTGCCCTGGTTGATCGCGATCTGCTTCTCGCCACGCACCCTGAGGTTGCCGTTGTTCATCACCTCGATCACCGAGACGGTGATGGTGCCGGTGAAGGAGTTGTTGGCCTGGGAGCCACCGCCGCCCTCGAAGTCCGAGTCGCCGTCGATCTCGAAGCCATAGTCCAGCAGCTCCTCCAGGCCATCCGGCACTTGGGAGAAGGTCAGGCTGGAGCTGCCGTCGCGGTCGGCGTTGGAGCGGGAGTTCTTGCTGGCGCTGACCTCTTCGTCCAGCACGATGGTCAGGATGTCGCCGACGCTGCGCGGACGACGATCCTCGAACAACGGCTGGTAGCCCCGGGCCTTCTGGAAGATCGAGCCGTTGGCCACCGGCAGCGGCCGATCGGGGATCTCGATCTGCTCCTGCTCGCCCACCACCGAGGCGTGGGGAATCTGGGCACAGCCGGCAAGCGTCAGCAGCACCAGGGCCAGCGCCAGCGTCGCCAGGCGCAGAACAGCATGAGCCCCACCGTGTGGCGCGCCAGATGATGAGGTCGTGTCAGGGTGCATGGCCGTCTCCAGTGCCACCGAGGGGCGTTGGCAAAATTATTGTCGGGGTCGTGGCTAGAGCTGTGCCAGGCGTGCCAGCATCTCGTCGCTGGTCTGCACCGCCTTGGAATTGATCTCGTAGGCGCGCTGGGTCTGGATCATGCTGACCATCTCCTCCACCACGTTGACGTTGGAGGTCTCCACATAGCCCTGCAGCAGTCGGCCGGCGCCGTTCATGCCCGGCATCAGTTCGTTGCGCGGTCCCGACGAGCTGGTCTCGAGGTACAGGTTGCCGCCGATGGACTGAAGGCCGGTGGCGTTGACGAAGGTGGAGATGGTGATCTGGCCCACCTCGTCGGACTCGCTGGTGCCGGGCTGGGTCACCGAGACCACACCGTCCTCGCCGATGTCCACCGACAGGGCGTTGTCGGGGATGATGATGGCCGGCTCCAGCGGGTAGCCGTTGGCGGTGACCATCTGACCGTTCTCGTCGAGCTGGAAGCTGCCGTCGCGGGTGAAGGCGGTGGTGCCGTCGGGCATCAGCACCTGGAAGAAGCCCTTGCCGTTGATCGCCAGATCACGCGAGTTCTCGGTGGCCTCGAGCCCGCCCTGGGTGTGCAGGCGCTCGGTGGCCACCGGACGCACGCCGGAACCGATCTGCATGCCCGAGGGCAGGCGGTCCTGGACGTTGTTCTGGGCGCCGGGCTGGCGCATGTTCTGGTACAGAAGGTCCTCGAACACCGCCCGGGACTGCTTGAAGCCGTTGGTCGAGACGTTGGCCAGGTTGTTGGAAATCACGTCCAGCTGGACCTGCTGGGATTCGAGTCCGGTCTTGGCCGTCCACAGCGACTTGATCATCGTTCTTCTCTCCCTCGGTCAGGAGTCTCCCCTGACCGCTCAATAATTCGGCCCTGGCCGTCGGTTGAAGGGGTCAGCCGTTCAACGACAGCAGGCTGTTGGCCTTCTGCGCGTTCTCGTCGGCGGTGCTGATCATCTTGGTCTGCAGCTCGTAGCGCCGCGCCACATCGATCATCGCCACCATGGACTCCACCGGATTGACGTTGCTGCCCTCCAGCGCCCCGCTGACCACCCGTACCTGGTCGGAGGCCGCCAGGGCGGCAGGCTCGCCATTCTCACCGATGGAGCGAAACAGGCCGTCGCCGCCACGGGTCAGCTCACCGGGCTGTGGCTCGACCAGCTTGAGCCGGCCGATCTCGGCCAGAGCGTCGGGGTCCTGGCCCATGCCGATGGCGCTGATGGTGCCGTCGGCGCCGAGGAACAGCTCGGCCTCCAGCGGCACCTGGATCGGCCCACCCTCGCCGATCACCGGGCGCCCCACCGAGGTCAGCAGGCCGTTGCCGTCCACCTGCAGGTCACCGCGACGGGTGTAGGCCTCGCTGCCGTCGTCACTTTCCACCGCGAAGAAGCCGTCACCGTCGATGGCCACGTCCAGGGTGCGACCGGTGCGGGTGATGGCCCCGGGGGAAAAGTCCGCCCCAGGGGTCGAGGCGGCGGTGGACACCCGGGTGTCGAGACGCGCCTCGCCCTCGACCGGCACCGCGCGCATGGCGTGAAGCTGGGCCCGAAAGCCCGTGGTCGAGGCGTTGGCCAGGTTGTGGCTGACCACCGACTGCTGCTCCATGGTCTGGCGTGCGCCGCTCATGGCGGTGTAGAGCATGCGATCCATCTACGACTCCCCTGAAAGGTGTGAGAGACCGCTGCTCGGGGCAGCGGCCGGCGTGGTCATCAGCGCAGGTTGATGGCGGTCTGCAGCACTTCGTCCTGGGTCTTGATGGTCTGCGAGTTGGCCTGATAGGCGCGCTGGGTGACGATCATGCTGACCAGCTCCTTGGCCATGTCGACGTTGGAGGTCTCGATGGCGCCGGACTGGATGCCACCCAGCAGACCGGTGCCCGGGGCACCGACCAGCTCCTGGCCGGAGGCGTCGGTGGCGGCCCAGGTGTTGTCACCGGCGGGTGACAGGCCCTCGGGGTTGCGGAAGCTGGCCAGGGCGATCTGGCCGGCCGGGCGGGTCTGCTCGTTGGAGTAGCTGCGCACCACGGTGCCGTCACTGTCGATGCTGATACCGACCAGGGCGCCGGAGGTGTAGCCGTTCTGGTTGAGCGCGGTGGTGCTCGCGTTGTTGCCGAACTGGGTGGAGCCGGAGATATCGAAGGTCAGCGCCATGTCGTTGGCAGCGCCATTGAAGTAGTCGGTCGAGGCAAAGGTGACCGGAAACTTGCCATCAGCGGGGGTGACCAGTTGACCATTGGCGTCAAACTCCATGGAGAGAGTTTGCGCGGCGACGGGGGTCGCGGTCTCGTCCATCAACACCTTGCCATCCATCGCCATGGTGCCGGTCCAGGTATTCGCGCCCGTCTTCTCGTAGTAGACGGTGACATTGCGCGGGTTACCCAGCGAGTCGTAGGCGGTGAAGTTGTTGGAGTAGTGGTAGTCGACCTCGACGCCGGTGGAGCCATCGGAGCCCGCCAGGGTGACGCTGTTGAGGTCTTCGCCGGCAACCTTGCGTGAATCGAGGTTGAAGGTGGTGGACACCTGGGTGGTGGCGCTGGCCGGCATCTCGTCGGCCTCGATCTGCAGCACCTCGGGCTGGCCGCCCACCTGAACCTCGCCGGCGGCGTTGACGCCGTAGCCCATGATGCGTGCGCCCTGGGCGTTCTGCAGGTAGCCGTCCGGGGTCATGGTCAGCTGGCCGTTGCGGCTGTAGACCACCTGGCCGTTCTGCTCCATGCGAAAGAAGCCGTCGCCGCTGATGCCCAGATCCAGCGGCCGGTTGGTGGACTCCAGGTTGCCGCCGCTGAAGTCCTGCAGCACGGTGGAAACCTTGGTGCCCAGGCCGATCTGGGAGTTGGCGAAGACGTCGGCGAACTGCGCACTACCGCTCTTGTAGCCCACGGTCTGGGAGTTGGCGATATTGTTGCCCAGCACGTCCAGGCTATCGGCGGCGGCGTTCAGACCACTCAGCGCTTGTGAAAAACCCATGTCACTCTCCTTATACGTTTCCCTGCGTCGATGACCCGACGGTCATCCTGCGTTCGCTACAGAATCTGGCGGATATCGCTCAGCGCCACCTGCCCGTAGACGGCACCCAGATCGAGTTGCACCTGGCCGCTGTCATCCGCCGGGGACACCCCGCCGACCTGGGCGTAGTTGAGCGCGGTCACCGCAAGCTCCTCGCCCTCGACACCGGTGGCCTCGATGCTGACGTGATAGGCACCTTCGGGGGCCGCCACGCCTTCACCTGTCATGCCGTCCCACTGGAACGACTCGGTCCCGGCAGAGGCCGGGCCCAGGTTGTAGCTGTTGATGACCTCACCGGACTCGTTGGTGATGGTCACCTTGACCTCGGCGGCGGGGCTTTCCAGCTCGACGCCGAAGGGCGTGGAGACCGGCGCGCCTTCGTCGTTGTGGGCCATGACGATGCGATCCCCCGGCACCAGCACGCCCTTGCCGATCAGCCCGGTGGCCTGCAGCGCCTGGCCGGCGTTGATCTGGCCGGTGATCGACGACATGGTCTCGTTGAGAGACTCGATGCCGGACACGGTGTTGATCTGGGCCAACTGCGAGGTCATCTCGCTGTTGTCCATGGGATTGAGCGGATCCTGGTTCTGCAGCTGGGTCACCAGCATGGTCATGAAGTTGTCGCCGAGCTCGTCGGACGCCTGCTTGGAGCTGGCCTGAGCGGTGGCGGCGTTGACCGATTGGTAAACGCTTGCATCGATGGTGTTGGCCATGGGATCAGCCCTCGCCCAGGGTCAGGGTCTTGAGCATCAGCTGCTTGCTGGTGTTCATGACCTCGACGTTGGCTTGATAGGAGCGGGAGGCGGAGATCATGTTGACCATCTCGCCCACCGGGTCGACGTTGGGCATCGCCACGTAGCCGGCGTCATCGGCCAGCGGGTGCTCGGGACGATACTCCTGGCGCAGCGGCGAGGGGTCCTCGACCACCTCGCGCACACCGACACCGCCGATGCCGTCGCTGGCGGCACGGGACTCGAACACCGCCTGGCGGGCGCGGTAGGCCTCGCCGTCGGGGCCGGCCACGCTGTCGGCGTTGGCCATGTTGCTGGCGGTGACGTTCATGCGCTGGGCCTGGGCTGACATCGCCGAGGCGGAGATATCGAAGATCGAAAACATCGACATGGGGCGCTCTCCCTGCTTGGAAACTGAGATGGACCGGGCTTACTGCTCGGGCTGCATGGCCTGCTTGAGGCCCTGGATGCGACTGTTGAGGATCGTCAGCGCGGCCTGGTAACGCACCGAGTTGTCGGTGAAGGCGGCCCGCTCGCGGTCCATGTCCACGGTGTTGCCGTCGAGGCTGGCCTGCTCCGGTACGCGGTACTTGAGCTCGCTGCCGCCAAGCGACATGGCCTGACCATGGCCCGACAGGTGATGGCTGGACGTCCGCGCCAGGGCCAGACCCGGCTGATTCGCCCCCTTGGTCGCGGCTTCCAGGGCCTGGGAAAAGTCCATGTCGCGTGCCTTGTAGCCGGGGGTATCGGCATTGGCGATATTGCTGGCCAGGACCTTCTGGCGTTCCTGTCTAAGCGACAGGGCCTGCTGGTGAAAAGCGAGCGAGGCCTCGAGCTGATCGATCATCCCGGTGCGCTCCGTAAGCAAGGGAACAAAGAGACAAGGGGTTCGACGATGGAGAATACCCAGGCCCCTGTCTGCACAAAGCCGTGAACAGCCCCCATTACCACGCCCATTTCAGACCATGCGTCGATGCCGGCTTCTCTACACTGGTGTGCCATGGCCCTTGAATGGCCAGGAAAGCGCCCTTCAAACGGCCCCGGGCGCTAAAGATCGCACCGACCACCGGTAACCCGATGTCTCGATCCTCATCTGTTGTACAAGCCACTGCTTCCCTGTCCTGGGTCATCGCCCGGGCGGCGCTGGTGCTGTGTGTAAGCTCAGGCTTTGCCGCCAGTACCGGTTACGCCGCCGCCCAGGCCAGCGGCCAGACAGCCGTTGACGGCGGTATCGATGCGGGCACCGGGGAAGCGCTGACACGGGTGGAGAGCTTTCTGTTCGAGCAGGCCCTGGCCGACGGCGCCCGGCCGGGCGATCTGGAGATCCAGGTATTCCCGCCGGCGGCGAGCCTGGCCGACTGCCGCCAGCCTGAGCCCTTCCTGCCCCGGGCGGGGAGTCGGCTGGCCGGACGCGTCTCGGTGGGTCTTCGCTGCGAGGGTGAGCGTCATCGCAGCCGCTATCTGCAGGCCGAAATCACCCGGTTGGGCGAGCGCCTGGTGGCGGCGCGGGACATCGCCCCCGGCGAGCGCCTGAGCGCGGACATGCTGACCAGCGAGCGCTTCGACGTAAGCCGACTGCCGTCCCAGGCGCTGACTGACCCACAGGCGGCCATCGGTCAGATCGCCCGACGCGGGATTCGCCAGGGCCAGGCGCTGTCGGCTCATCAGCTGACGTCACCCAAGCTGGTGCGACGCGGCGAGCAGGTCGCGGTGGAAGCCAGTGGGCGGGGCTTTCGCATCAGTCGCCAGGGCGAAGCGCTGGAGGCCGGCGGCCTCGGCGATATCGTGCGGGTAAGGGTGGATCGGCGCCAGATCCTCGACGCCCGGGTGGTGGAACACGGCCGGCTGGCGGTAACCTACTAGGACGTTGATGAAAAGTGCCTGCGCTCGGTAATACGGCGTTAAAAACCGGATCAACATGCTCATTTACTGCTAGTAAACTGCGCTGTCTCTCCGATTTTTGCCTTGTCTAACCTTCGCTCGGCGACTTTTCGTAAAACGCTCAGGACATGTCCACGAAGCAGCTGCGCTCGGTAATACGGCGTTAAAAACCGGCTGGTGCGCCAGACCTAAAGTTCTTGTTCTTGCGGCCGATGATGTACATAGACGCAGACATTCGGATCAACGGCGACAGCCAGCGCCTGGTCCCATCGCCATTCTCGTGAGGCCTTGCCCGTGAAGATCGATTCGCAACATCCTCTGACCCGCCCCGCCCACAGCGAGGGGACGCAGCAGAGCGACAAGCTCCAGCAAAGCGAGACGCAAAAAGCCGCTGGCGCCGGTATCGAAGCCGGTGCCCAGGCCCACCTGAGCCGCCCGGCAGCGGACACCAGCCAGGACATCGACAGCGCCCGGGTCGAACAGATTCGTGACGCCATCCGCGAGGGACGCCTGGAAATCCATCCCGAACGCATCGCCGACGGCCTGATCGACAGCGTCCGCGACATGCTCGGCGATGGCTCAGAGGGCTCGCAGTCGTGAGTCTTGCCCGACTGCTCGACCAGCAGCGTGAGCGACTCGCCGAGCTGCTGGCCCTGCTGGGCGAGGAACAGGAGTGCCTGGTCCAGGGCCAGGTCGACAGCGAGGCGCTGGTGGCGCTCGCCGGCCAGAAGTCCGAGATCCAGCAAAGGCTTGCCGAGACGGAGGCGCGCCGCCATCAGGTGCAGTGCCGACTGGGCTACCCCGACGACCGCGAGGGCACCCTGCAAGCCGCCCGTGACGCCGGCTGCGAAGCCGCCTGGCAGGCCACCATGGCACTCGCCAGGGAAGTCTCCCGCGCCAATCTGCGCTGTGGCGAACTGCTGGCCCTGCGCATGGAGCACAACCAGCGCATGCTCGACCAGATCCACCGCATCGCCAACGCCAGCGTCTACCAGCCCGACGGCCGCACCCGGCTGCAACCCTCTCGGCTCAACGTCTCGGCCTGACGCCTCCTCTCGGAAACACCTGCCCGACCCTGCCACCTTGGCGGCATCAATGCCTGGCTCAGATCGCTATCGCGGGATGCGCGCCGGAGGCCGCCCAGCCCACCAGGGCCTCGCTTTCCAGCGGCGCACCGACAAGACGTCCCTGAATCCGGACAAGCCCCAGCGCCTTGATGGTATCGAGCTGTTCGGCGGTCTCGACCCCGACCGCCACCGCGACGAACTCCAGCGCCTCGAGGCAGCGCATCAGCGCCGCCACGCTCTGGCGCATGCTGGTGGAGGGATCGGCCAGGGTCTTGAGGGTCTCCGGCCCCAGCTTGCCCAGGGTCACCGGCAGCGAGGCCATGCCGAACAGATCCACCGGGGAGCGGCCCAGCCCATCGACGCCGAGCCGCACGCCCAAAGCGACGATACGCCTTAACAGGTGGGACTGGCGGTGGCCCACCTCGAACAACCCCGCGCCATCCACCTCCAGGCACAACCAGTCGAGGCACTCGTGGCGATAGTGGCCGCCCGCCTCTTCCTGGGCACCCGCCTCCCCCTTCGCGCCAGACTCGCATAGCTGGCGCAGGTAGAGATCCAGGGCGCGGCCATCGAAGCCGGCCTGATCCAGCAGGCGGTGGTGAATGTTCACCGAGATATCCCAGTCACCCAGCTCGGAGCCGGCCTCGCGCCAGCGCCTGCGCTGGGCCACCACCTCCTTGAGCACCCAGCGATCTAGCCGGTCGACCAGCTGCATATCGGCAGCGAGCGCGACAAATTCTGCCGGCGCCACCTCGCCACGCTGGGGATGGCGCCAGCGCACCAGCGCCTCGAGCCCGCAGCAGCGCCGGGTGAGCAGATCGAACTGGGGCTGATACACCAGGAAGAACTGCTGATCGGGGAACATCAGCGCTTCCTGCAGCTCGTGACGGAAGCGCTGCTGGCGCTCCATCAGACGCTGCAGGCTGCCGTCGTAGAAGGCGAAACCTCCGGGCACGGCCTCTTCCAGCGCCTTTTCGGCGTGGGCCAGCAGCTCGCCGGTTTCCTCGCCGTCTTCCGGACACAGGACGATGCCGATGCGCGGCTCGATCAGGGCAGGCTGATAGCCGGGCAGGGTAAAGGGGGGTTCCAGCGCTTCGAGGCAGCGGTCGGCCACCAGTTGCATGGTCTCCGGCGTGACCGGATGCTCGAGCAGCACCCCCCAGCGTTCGCGATCGATCTGCACCACGCTGTCTTCCCGGCGCAGCACGTTGACCAGTCGGCGTCCGGCCCGGCGCGACACCCGCGACGCCATCTCGCCACCATGGTCCACCAGGATGCGCGACAGGCCGTGCAGCTCGACCAGCATCACGCCGAGGCGCTGACCAAGACGGTCGGCGCGATCGAAAGCGTGGGACAGGCGGTCCTCGAAGATCCAGGTACTGGCCACGTTGCCGATATCGGCATGGCGGCGATCCAGTACCGCGTCGGCGTCGGCGTCGAGATCGACGAAGGTGACCAGCCACATCAGCGGATCGGTGCCGGCGTCCAGGGACGCATCGGCGCCTCGGTCGAAGGCCACGCAGGACATCAGCCCCAGCCGGGCGCTGGCGCTGTCATCCACCGCAAGCCAGGCCTGCTGCCAGTCCTCGCCGGGTGACAGGGTATGGTAGCTGCCCCGCTCCCCCAGCAGATTGACGAAGGGGCGAAACAGCTCGTTGAGATTGCGGCCCTGCAGCTCGCCACCGGTGGGACAGGCCAACTCCGTCAGCGCGGTGTTGGCCCATAACAGGCGGTCGTTGGCATCGATCAGCGCCAGCCCCACCGGGGCGCGGTCCAGCACCAGCCCCGCCACCACCGAGGGATGCCGGGCGACCTTGCCGGCGGAAGCCGCCTGCAACAGCGACGTCGGGCCCAAGCCCGCTGATCGATCCTTAGCCATGAGCCCTGCCCAAATAGAGGTAAGCGGTGCGCATTACCTAATATAACCACTATCGGCGAGGCCGGCGTACTCTTGAGGACCGACATGAACGGTTTTTACATGAACAGGGCTAGCGCGGACGCAGGCGCAGGGCGTCCATGCCACCGTCCACCGGCAGGCAGACCCCCACCGTCGAGCGATTGGCGGGATCGGCCAGATAGGCCACCGCCTGGGCCACCTCGGCGGCGGCGACCAGCCGTCCGTGGGGCTGGCGAGCCTCCAGCGCGGCACGCTCGGCCTCGGGGTCAGGCGCCTGCGCAAGCAAGCGGCCGATCCAGGGGGTATCCGCGGTGCCGGGCGAGACACAGTTGACCCGAATGCCCTGTTGCAGGTGGTCGGCCGCCATGGCTCTGGTCAAGGCCAGCACGGCGCCCTTGGTCGCCGAGTACAGGGCCCTCTGCTGAATCCCCGCGGTGGCGGCGATGGACGCCGTATTGACGATGGCGGCGGCGTCCGACTCGCGCAGATGAGGCAGCGCCGCCCGAGACACCCGCGCCATGCCGGCGACGTTGACCTCCCAGGCACGCGCCCACTCCTCATCCGGGTTGCCCGCGACGTCGCCCTGGGCACCGATGCCTGCGTTGTTGACCACGATATCGATACGCCCCAGCGCACTGGCGACGGCTGCCACCGCGCGCTCTACCTGCTCGCTGCTGGCGACATCGCACGCTTCCCAGTGGTGTTGATTGGCGGGATCTTCGCGATCCAGTACGGCGACGCGGGCGCCCTCACTGGCCAGGCAGTCGGCGATCGCCGCACCGATGCCCGAGGCGCCGCCGGTGACGATGGCCACCCGTCCTTCGAATCGAGCTGTCATGGATTAGCCCTCCCAGGCACGAAAGGTCTGACGCTGGCGGCCCAGGCCGTCGATCTCCACCTCGACCACGTCGCCCGGCTTGAGGTAGTCGAAGCGCCCCGAGACCGCTACCCCTTCGGGGGTTCCGGTAGAGATGACGTCGCCGGGCTCGAGCTGCATGTACTGCGACAGATCACGCACGATCTCGGCGCAGCCGAAGATCATGTCCGAGGTGCGGGAGTCCTGGCGTGGCTCGCCGTTGACCCAGGAGCGCAGGCCCACATCGGCGGGATCGAAGGCGTCGGCGGTCACGATCCAGGGGCCCAGTGGCATATAGCCCGGGCTGCACTTGCCCTTGCTCCACTGGCCGCCGGAGACCTCGAGCTGGAACTTGCGCTCCGACAGGTCGTTGGCGAGCACATAGCCTCCGATATGACTGGCCGCTTCCTCCAGCGAGTCGCAGTAGCTGGCGGTGCTGCCGATCACGATGGCGAGCTCGACCTCCCAGTCGGTCTTTTCCGAACCGCGCGCGATGGTGACGGTATCGTCGGGGCCGGCGACGGTGTTGGGCGTCTTGAAGAAGACGATGGGTTGCTTCGGGGGCTCGGCGCCGGACTCGGCGGCGTGGGCGGCGTAGTTCTGGCCGATGCAGATCACCGAGCCCACCGCCGCCACCGGCGAGCCGTGGCGAACCTCGTCGGCAAGCTCGACGGCGGTCAGCCGTCCGGCGTCCAGCAGCTGGCGAAGACGCGCCACGCCGTTGTCCTTCCAGAAGCCTGGCCCGAAGTCGCCCACCGGCGAGGCGTCATAGAGCACGCCTTCGACCTCGACCAGCGGCATCTCGTTACCCATCGTTCCACGGCGCAACAGCTTCATGTGTTCTCCTTCAGCAGGCCTCGCGCCTGCAGTTCGTTCCAGAAGGCCTCGGGGATATCGCACGAGGCCAGTGCATGATTTCGCTTCACCTGCTCAGGCGAGCGCATTCCGGCCATGACGTTGACCACGGCGGGGTGGCGCCACGGGAAGGCCAGCGCCGCCGCCGGCAGGCTGACGCCGTGGGCTCGCGCCACTGCGGCGAGTTCGCGGGCACGTTCGAGCACCGCCTGCGGTGCCTGGCCGTACTCGTACCAGGCGTCGGCGGGAGGCTCGTCACGCGCCAGCAGGCCCGAATTGAAGGCGCCGACGGCGACCACACCGACCTGGCGCTCAAGACAGGCGCTCATCAGTCCTGTCTGCTCCTGCTCCAGCAGGGTGTAGCGACCGGCCAGCATGATCAGGTCGGGCCTGGCCTGATCGACGAAGCGCTTGAGCATACCGGCGTCCTTGGAGCCCACGCCCCAGGCCGCGATCCTGCCCTGCTCGCGCAGGCGTTCGAGCTCGGGGACCGCCCCCGCCAGGGCTTCCTCGAAGCGATCCGTGGGCTCTTCCGGGTCATGGATCCAGAGGATGTCCACCGACGCCATGTCGAGGCGCGCAAGCGACGCCTCCAGGCTCTGCCTGACGCCCTCGGCGGTGTAGTCACGGCGCCGGGTCAGGTCATCGGCCACGTGGAAGCCGTTGGCCTCATCGCTGCCCTGCGGGGCAGGATTTGGCTCCAGCAGGCGCCCCACCTTGGTGGAGATAACGTAGTCGTCCGGCGAGCGTCCCTTGAGCGCCTTGCCCAGGCGCTGTTCGGACAGCCCGAGCCCGTAGTGCGGGGCCGTGTCGTAAAACCTCAACCCCAGCTCCCAGGCGGTGTCCACGGCGGCCAGGCAGTCCTGTTCGGGGGTGACCTTGCCCATGTTGCCGAACTGCGCCGCGCCGACGCCGAGGCCTTCGAAGGCACGGCGCAGCTTGGGCGGCAGACGGCTGGCGATCGGCGATGTGGTCATCGGGCATCCCTCCTGTGATAGATGTTCAAGGCGTTGTCCTCGGCAACGGCCTGGCGCTTTTCTGCGGGCACCCGCGCCAGCGCCCGCTCGCACCAGTCCTTGGGGTCCTGGCTGATCGGGCTGTCGCTGCCGAGCAGGCAGCGCTCGGCACCGAAGGTCTCAAGCGCCACGTCGACGATGTCCGCGGCGTGGCGCTCGAGCTCATCGGCGTCGCGGCACTCCGCCGGCAGCCCGGACAGCTTGCAGTGGACCCTGTCGAGTTCGGCCAGGCGCGCCAGATTGCGCTGCCAGGCGTCTCGCGCGACGCCATCACGCGGGTTCGGCTTGCCCATATGGTCGAGCACCACCGTCAGCTCCGGTACCCGCTCGAGCAACGCCAACAGGCGCGGCAGCTCCCGGTCCCTGACGCAGGCATCGAAGGGCAGGCCCCAGTCGGCCAAGTGCTTCAGGCCCTCGACAAGGGCCGCCGAATCAAACAGCTCCCGGTCCTGCAGCAGGCGTCTGACGCCGACCACCTGGGGCACCTCGGCCAGACTCGCCAGCGCCCGCTCGGCCTGGGGAAGCTCCAGCGCGACGCTCGCCACCACGCCGTGGACCCGCGGGTCCTGCTGGGCCAGCGAGATCAGCCAGGCGGCTTCCTCGGCGGGATCCGGGGCGTCAGCCTCGACCAGCACGTAGCGGCGGTCCTGGCCATCGGGAATCGGCGCCCTGGCGGGCAGGCCCGCATCGGCAAGCCAGGGAATCCGCACCGCACCGGTGTCCCAGACGTGAAGGTGGGTATCGATCATCACGGAACGCCTATGGTCAGCAGAAAGTTGGAGTAGGGGCGGCACTCGCCGGTGGCCACCACCAGGCACACCTCAGGTCCGCGGCAGGCGTCATAGAAGGCCCAGCGATCCAGGCTCGACCAGGCGATCTGCTGGCCTCCCCCATGGCGGTGGTCGGCCAGCCGCTGGCGGCACTCGACCACCGATTCCGAGGCGCCGCCCTCGGCGTCGGCCATGAAGGTGACCTCTTCCACGAACACCGCCTGGGCCAGCGTCTCCATCACCGACAACACCGGCACCATGCCCTCGCACAGGTTGAGGTAGACCCGGCTCGCCGCTGGCGGCGCACCGGTCGAATGCGGGTAGAGGGCGTCGGCCACCAGCACCCTGGCGCCGTGTCCGGCGGCGGCCAGGCCCTCGAGCAATGGCGGATTGAGCAGCGGGCCGCGGATCATGCCGGCACCGCCTGGCGCCGACGGGTCCACTCGGTGCCGTTCGGCCAGGCCCAGGCCGCCAGCGTCTCGGCCTTGATCTCGGAGGAATACCCCGGCTCACGCGGCAATGTATAGGCGCCATCTCGCACGACGCAGGGGTCGACGAAGTGTTCGTGCAGGTGATCGACGAATTCGGCCACCCGCCCCTCCACAGGACCCGACACCGCGATGTGGTCGATCATCACCAGATGGTTGACCAGCTCGCACAGCCCCACCCCGCCGGCGTGGGGGCAGACGGGCTTGCCGAACTTCCTGGCCATCAGCAGCACCGGGATGATCTCGTTGACGCTGGCAAGACGGCAGGAGTCGATCTGCACGTAGTCGACCGCGTTGGCCTGCAGCAACTGCTTGAACAGCACCCGGTTCATGCCGTGCTCGCCGGTGGCGACGCCGATGCCAAGCGGGCGCACGCCATCGCCGATGCTGCGATGCCCCAGTACGTCATCCGGGCTGGTGGGCTCCTCGATCCACAAGAGGTCGTGATGGGAAAGCTCCTCGACCCGCTCGATGGCCTCGGGCACCTCCCAGATCTGGTTGGCGTCGATCATCAGCGCCACGTCGGGGCCGATCACCGAGCGAGCGATCCCCAGGCGACGTTCGTCGTCCTCGGGATTGGCGCCGACCTTGAGCTTGATATGGCGGTAACCCTCGTCCATCGCTTCCTGGCACAGGCGGGCCAGCTTCTCGTCCGAATAGCCGAGCCACCCCGCTGAGGTGGTGTAGCAGGGAAAGCCCTGCTCGCTCAGCTCGGCGATGCGCTCCTGCTGGAAGGGCCGCTGTTCCTTGAGCATCGCCGCCGCCTCCTCGGCGCTCAGCACGTCACCCAGGTAGCTGAGATCCAACTGCTCGACGAGCACCTCCGGCTCCATCTCGCAGACCAGACGCCACAGCGGCACTCCTGCATGCCGGGCCGCCAGGTCCCAGACGGCGTTCATCACCGCCGCCCGCGCCAGGTGCACCACCCCCTTGTCCGGGCCCAGCCAGCGAAGCTGTGAATCCGCGGCGAGTTCACGATAGACCGCCCCCGGAGACCGGCAGACCTCGGCCGCGTCCCGGCCGACCAGCGGCTGGGCGAGGGCCTCCATGGCCTGCAGGCAGATCTCGTTGCCGCGACCGATGGTAAAGGTGAAGCCGCATCCATAGAGCGCGCGGTCATCGGTGACCAGCCTGAGATAGGCCGCCGAGTAGTCGGCGTCCTTGTTGACCGCGTCGGAGCCGTCGCTGCTGTCCGAGGTGGGAAAACGCAGATCCACCAGTTCGATTGAGGTGATGACGGACACGTATCGTCCTCCAGATTCATCAGATGTATTAAAGTGCTGCCGAAGTTTTCGATAGAATGGCGGGATTCGATCACCCCTTCCGAGCCGGAGCCCCTGCCATGACGCCGCCGCCCCCGTCCGACAGCGACCAACGCCGCCCCTCCCAGTACGAGGTGGTGGTGCAAGGCATCCAGGAGATGATCGTCTCCGGTGAAATCGCCTCCGGCGACCGCCTGCCCGTCGAGTCGATCCTCGCCACCCGCTTCGCTGTCTCGCGCAGCTCGCTGCGTGAAGGGGTCAGGGCGCTGGTCGCCATGGGCATCCTCGAGACCCGCCAGGGCTCCGGCACCACCGTTACCTCGCTGGACCCGGGGCTGCTGCTGAAGCCCCTGGAGTTCTGGGCGGGCATCCAGGCCGGGACCTCGTCCCGCGACCTGCACAATGTGCGCCAGGCGCTGGAGGTGGAGGCCGCGGCGGTGGCGGCGCTGCGACGAACCGATGAGGACATCGAGCGCCTGAAGGCCGTACTGGCCGAGGCCGAGCCCGCCATCCAGGCGCTGGACCACGAAGGTGCCATGGCCGCCGACCTGGAGTTCCACCTCAGCCTGGCGAGGATTTCCCGCAACCCCGTGCTGGTCGCCCTGCTCGAGGCGCTGTCGCGACCGACCCTGCGGATGCGGCTGTGGCAATCGATCCACCTCGGCGGTCGTATCGCCATCACCCACCAGGAGCACCTGGCCATCCTCAATGCCGTCGTCGCCGGCGACCCCAGGGGCGCCCATGCCGCCATGCAGACTCACCTCGCTCAGGTCGCCGTGGTGCTGCGGGACACCCCCGATTCGCGTTAAGGCGCTGCCAGTTCAAGAGACGCCAGCTCAGGCCAGATCACCCTCGTTGCTGGTCTCGGGCCGCGGATGACGCTGTACATAGACGCCGAAGGCCACGATCACCGCGAAGCACACCGCCACCACCAGGTAGCTGGTCTGGGCCGAGGTGATATCGATCAGCCAGCCCTGGGCCAGCGGCACCAGGGCGCCACCGACGATCGCCATCACCAGGCCGGCGGCGCCGTACTTGGTGTCCTGCCCAAGCCCTTCCAGCGAGATGCCGTAGATGGTGGGGAACAGCAGCGAGATACAGGCGCTCAGCAGCACCAGGGCCACCGCGCCGAGCAGGTTGCCGCTGAATACCGCCACCAGCGACAGCGCGACGCCGAGCACGCACATCCCGGTCATCAGCTTGCGCGGGTCTACCCGACCCATGACACCGACCATGACGAAGCGCGACACCAGGAAGACCAGCAGGGAGGCCTGCAGCCAGTAGCCGGCCTCTTCACTGCCGACGCCCAGCGCCTCGGTCACGTAGTGGATGGTGAAGGTCCAGGTGCAGGTCTGGGCGGCCACGTTGAAGAACTGCGCCACCACCCCGAAGGCGTAGCGACGGTTGCGCACCAGCCGCCCGAGACGACTTCCCGACAGCGCCACCGTCTCGCTCTTGCGGTCCGCCATCAGCGCCTCGTGGCGCGGCACCCGCACCATGGCGATGGCGATGGCGATCACCACATAGACCAGCGCCAGGGTGATGTAGGGACCCATCACCGCCTGCAATTCTGCCGACTGCATCTCGGTCAGCGCCTCCTGAGTCAGCGAGGCGCGCTGCTCGGCGGTGGCCGGATTGACGTGGGGCAGGATAAACACCGCGGCCAGCAGCACCCCCAGGTTCGACCCCACCGGGTTGAAGGACTGGGCGAAATTCAGCCGCCGAGTGGCGTTCTCGCGCGGGCCCATCGCCATCACGTAGGGGTTGGCCGAGGTTTCGAGGATCGACAGCCCGGCCGCCAGAGTGAACAGCGCCACCAGGAACATCGAGTAGGTCATCATCTGGGAGGCCGGCATGAACAGAAGCCCCCCGGTGGCCGCCAGCAGGAGGCCGATCAGCACGCCACCCTTGTAGCCCAGGCGCGAATTGATCCAGGCCGCCGGGATCGCCAGGGCAAAATAGGCGCCGTAGTAGGCGAACTGCACCAGCGATGCCTGCAGCGCGCTCATCGAGAACACCGAGCCGAACACCGACACCAGGGGATCGGTCAGATTGCCGGCGAGCCCCCAGGCGGCAAAGCAGGTGACGATAAGCACAAAGGGCAAGGTCATGCCCCTGTGCAGAAAAGAGGACTTTTCCGGCGCCGACTGTTGCTCAGCCGCCGCGGTAGAGGATGCATCCACAAGTGACTCCTTGTAGTGGTTGTTGAGACAATTGATCAGATGAATCTAGCTAGTGAGGGAGAAACTAGTCGAGGAGCCAGGAGAACACAAGGGATGACAGATAAGACAAACGTCTTAGTGGATGCGGAAGATATTATTGCAATTAACTGTTTTGATTGAGTTTTTGTCGCTACGACGTGGAACAGAAAAAGCTCAGGACAGAAGCAGCACCAGGGGCGTCAGGCGAATGGCCTAGGCGTCGCCCACTGACCTTTGCGAAAGATAGATACGATGAATAGCTCAGCCCGGCTGGCTATCGTTATGGGGGGGGGAGAAGGAGGAGAGAAAGGGGACAGGGGAGAGGGGAGAAAGGAAAGAGAAAAGACAGGAGCGTGAGAAGACAGGGCCTGAGAAGAGAGAGCGAGATGAAGAGAGGCGAAAAGAGGAAGTGAGCGTACAGAAGGAAGACAGAGGATAGACAAAGGGTTGAGAGATGGAAGAGAAGCAGGGATGCGGAGGCGTCACGCTGGGACGGGAAAAGGCTCGAGGAGCACAGGCACTTTTCAGACAAGCCCTAGGTGAGTCGCAATGCCAGCTCCGCCTGCCCCACCATAGCCTGCCGATGAATATCGAGCAGATGACGGTAGTCCTCGCCCATGGCGTCCTGCATACCCGTCGCCTCGAAGCGTTCGATTAACTCACTCGCCCAGGCCACCACCTCCTGATAGCGGGCAAGCGCATCCAACAGGGCCTCATCGGAGACAGCCTCCACGGCACCTTCAATCAGGACATCTTCGACCAGGACATCCTGAGAAACGCTTAACGGGTGGGTGCTATTCATTGGTGACTCCTGGGGCCAAGACAGCTGCTGATGGGGGGGCCTGTGACCGAGACTGCCGTGACCGAGACTGCCGTGACCGAGATAGCCGCAACAAGGTTGGCCGGGCCTATAAATGCCGACAGGCGCCAGAGGCGCCTGTCGGGGTTGGGTCGTAAATGCGCGGCCCGCTGAGGAACACGTCAGCCGAGGGCTGACAACCCACCGAGCTATTAGCCCAGCAGAGACAGCACGGACTGCGGCACCTGGTTGGCCTGGGCCAGCACGGAGGTACCGGCCTGCTGCAGGATCTGGGCGCGGGTCATATTAGCCACTTCCACCGCGTAGTCGGCGTCTTCGATACGCGAACGAGCGGCAGACAGGTTGGTCTCGTTGGTGCTCAGATTGGTGATCGCCGACTCGAAGCGGTTCTGGATAGCACCGAGATCTGAGCGCAGATCATCGACTTGGCTAAGCGCACTATCGAGCGCCGCCAGGGGGTCGTCAGTTTTCTTAGCCGTACTGAGCTCTTTTCCAGCTGAAACAACACCATCAGAATCGATTTTAGCTTCGTAATATTTCACATTACCCGGATCGGACGCATCTTTAATAACATAATCAGGCGCACCATCATCCGTGCTTTTATAATCGTGAACTGTTTGACCTGCTGCTAGATTACCTGCATCCAGGTTAACGCTTTTTTTAACAGCAGTTATTTCATCATCTTCATTAACGAGATTAGCACTCACAGCAGTACCACTAGAATCCCAAGCTACCGCACCAGAGCTATCAGTAATGGTAGCAGTATGATAGGTTCCGTCCTTCGCTTTTACGACATAACCCGTGCCATCAGAAAGTTGATAAACCCCATCAGATTCTAACTTTGTTCCGGAGTTACCATCTGCCTGAACGCTTAAGGTGACTTTATCACCAACACGCGCACTAGTAGCAGCAGCCGAAGTGACTTTAGTCTCATCGATGCCATCTGCAACTCGAAAATCCTTTAGGCTCAACGTTTCGGAGTCGATCTTGCCCAAGTTGATTGAGATAGTTTGCCCATCTTCTGAACCAACCTGAATCTTGATATCAGTTTTCGAGCCGTCTAGGACCCTAGTTCCATTGAAGTCAGTTTCTTTAGAAATACGATCAATTTCGTCGAGACGCTGATCAATTTCATTCTGGATCGACTCGAGGTCAGACTGCGAGTTGGTGCCGTTGGATGCCTGAACCGTAAGCTCACGCACACGCTGCAGGTTATCGTTGACCTGGTTCAGTGCGCCTTCGGTGGTCTGGGCGATGGAGATACCGTCGTTGGCGTTACGCTGGGCCTGGGACAGACCGGTGATCTGGCTGCTCATGCGGTTGGCGATGGCCTGGCCGGCGGCGTCGTCCTTGGCGCTGTTGATGCGCAGGCCGGAGGACAGGCGCTCCATGGAGGTGGTCAGGGCGCTCTTGGACGCGTTGAGGTTCTGCTGACCAATCATGGAAGTGATATTGGTATTGATCACGGACATGGTGTCATCCTTCCTTAAAGAGTTGGGCTCCATTGGCGGACCGTCTTGGCCTGCCGCAACGGCGCCGTTGGCCGTTACCCTCTTTATCGGTGGCTCGTCGAAAAGCTTTAGCCCTGGCGGGAAAATTTCTTTGGAAGGCTCTTTCCTGGGCTCTTGCCTGGGCTCTTGCCTGGGCTCTTGCCTGGGCTCTTGCCTGGACTCTTGTCTGGGGGCTTGCTTGACCGCCTGCTGGGCCGACCGCGGCTGCTCTTCACCGGCTCTTCACCGGCTCTTCATCGGCCCTTTATCAGGTCGGCACCCGCCTCCCATCGGGTCTGCGACTGTTCTGCATGCTTTCCTGTGCCGTCTTTGTGCCTATTCGCTGACGCATCTTCTCTACGGTTGTCCCCCTCGCGCCCTTGCTGGACGCTGACTCTGGTAGTGGATGCTGACATCAGGGGCTAGCACTCGCGGGTGATTGAGGTATGTTGAAGACTGTTTTGGTGCCATTTCGAGCAAACGCGTCCAGGGATACCGGACCGCCCGTCCAAAGGCGCCTTTGCCTCGGGCGGTAGACGCACCACGGTGGCCGCTATCAACGCTGTCGCCTGCCATGCTGTGAGGATGGCGAGTCTTCGTCATAGCGTCGGAAGGACAAGGAAATGAGCGCCCGGAAGTAGGGTCGCCAAGGGGGTCGTGGGTAGGATGCCGTTTAGACTGCGCGATGTGGCGGAAGATGCCTGGCTGCTGATGGCCTCCAGCGGAATGCTGATGGTCGGCGCTGCGGGTCTCGCCGCCTGGTTGATCCACCCGGTGGAACAGCCGCTGCTGGTGCCCGATGTGGCGCTGGCAAGCCTCGCTGGCGGCGGCGGCGTTCTGCTGCAGGTGCTGCGCAGACCGCGTGGCCGCAGCGTCTGCGGTCTGATGATGATGCTGCTGGCGCTGTACGCCATCGTCCATGACCTGGTCGCCAGCGGCCCTGCCGACGTGCAGTCGCTGCTGACCGGCGGCCCGCGCATGACCAGTTGGGCGGGGCTAGCAATGCTGCCGGGCTGCGTGGCCCTGATGATCGGGGTGGAGCATCGCCAGGGCCCCTTCTGGTGGCGGTTGTCGGGGGGGCTGCTGCTGCTGATCGGCGCGATCTTTACCGTCTGGCTGGTGATTCCTGGCCAGGCACCCAGAGTCTGGGAGGTGACCCGCAGCACCTCGCCCATGGCGGTGTGCCTGCTCTACCTGATCGCTGGCCCGGCCTCGCTGGTGGCGGCCTCACGCCCACCCCACCGCCCGCTGCGCCTGCAGCGCGCCAGCATCGCCGTAGCCTGTGCCGGGGTGCTGCTCAGCAGTCTGGCCTGGCTGTCGCTCAATCATGTGCGCCAGAGCCACGTCCAGCAGGACGCCGCCAACACCCTGACCAACATCGAAGAGCGCGCACGCGGCCAGATGGCGCTGCACCAACGCTGGCTCGACCGCCTGGCCAACCGCACCGGCGAGCAGACGACCGACGCCAATGCCCTGGCCGACGTCATCACCTTTTACCTGCGCGACGTGCAGAGCCTCGAGAGCCTGGCGCTGTATCGCGGCGACGAGCGGCTATGGCTGCGCTCACGGCGTGCTCAGGACAGCGTCTGCCACTTGAGCGAGGCACTGCCCAGGCCGGCCCGTGGCGAACTACGGCTGGAGTTGCCCGACAACCCGCTGGCGACGTCGGCACGCATGGTCAGGACCCTGGCCGATGACGACCTCCGCCTGGTCGCCTGCATCGACCTGCCCGGCACCCTGGCCCCCAGTCACCGCAGCGTTGCCGACCGCACCCTGCTGGCCATCACCGACAGCCAGGGCGTCTGGTGGTGCGGTTTCGGCGACGACACCTGGGAGGTCAAGGACCCGACCCTTCCCCGGCTGGCCGAGAACACTCTGGAGCTGGACGGCCGCACCCTGTCCCTGCGCGCACTGCCAGGCCCGGACAGCGCATGGTGGCTGGCCGGCAGCCTGCCGGCGCTGATCACCCTGATCGGGTTGATCATGTCCTACAGCCTGGCCATCAGCCTGTCGCTGATGCGCACCCTGCTGTGGCAGACCCAGAGCCTGGTGGCCGCCCAGGACCAGCTCGAGAGCTACCAGGGGATCCAGTCGATGATCGCCCGGGAGGCGCCACTGACCGAGACCCTGGAGGCCTGCTGCAGGCTGTTCGAGGGTCACCTGCCCGACGCCATCGCCACGGTCCTGACGCTGGACCCCGGCGGCGAGACCCTGAGCCTGGCGGCGGGTCGCAGCCTGCCGTCTGAGATGGCACCGCTGCTCGCCAGGACCCCGGTGGGCGGCACCTTCGGCACCTGGGCCAGCGCCGCCGAGGCGAGGGCCCCACGGGCCAGCGACGACATCACCGAGGACCCGGCCTGCGCCGGCGTGCACCCGCGCCTGCGCGACGGCGAGCTGAAGGCCTGCTGGGCCTACCCGGTCATCGCCAGCGATGAACGTCTGCTGGGGGTGGTCAGCCTGTTCTTTCGTCACGAGCCGACCCGGCAGGCCGAGCCCAGCCGGCGTATCGAGCGCTGCCTGGAGCTGGTTGCCCTGGCGGTGGAACGCGACCAGGACCGCCAGGCGCTGTTCCAGAGCGAACAGCGCTACCGTTCACTGTTCACCTACAACCCCGACGCCATCTATTCCCTCGACCACGAAGGCATCTTCGTCGCTGCCAACACCACCTGCTCGACCCTTACCGGGGTACCACTGGGCGACATCCTGGGGCGCCACTACGAACTCTTCGTCAAGGAAACGGATCGCTCCTGGGTGCGCGACGCGGTGCGCAAGACGCTCAAGGGCGAGGTCACCCGCTACACCCTGCCCATCATCACCCCCCTGGGCAGGCGGGTGATGGACATCACCAACCTGCCGATCATCATCGACGGCGACATCAGCGGCACCTTCGGCATCGCCAAGGATGTGACCGAACGCCACGCCCAGGAGACCCAGCTGCGCATCCTGCAGCGCAGCGTCGAGGCCAGCATCAATGGCATCGTGATCGCCGATGCGCGCTCGCCGGAGCTGCCGATCATCTACGCCAACCCGGCCTTCATGCGCATGACCGGCTATCCCGAGGAAGAAGTGCTGGGGCGCAACTGTCGCTTCCTGCAGGGCGAGGAAAGCGACCCCCAGGTGGTCGGACGCATTCGCCGCCAGCTGGCAAACCACAGCGAAGTCCGCGCCACCCTGCTCAACTATCGCAAGAACGGCGAGGCCTTTTGGAACGACCTCTACATCTCGCCGGTGATGGACAGCGAAGGCGAGGTCTCTCACTTCGTCGGCGTCCAGCACGACATCTCCGAGCACAAGGCCTACGAGGAGAGCCTGGCCTACCATGCCAGCCACGATGCCCTGACAGGCCTGGCCAATCGCGCCCTGTTCGAGGATCGCCTGCGCCACGATTTCGCCCTGGCCAAGCGCCAGTCCCACCACCTTGGCGTGCTGTTCATCGACCTGGACGAGTTCAAGCCGATCAATGACAGCCTCGGCCACGACGTCGGCGACAAGGTGTTGATCCAGGTCGCCCAGCGGCTCACCGAGGCGCTCAGGCCCGGGGATACCGTGGCCCGCTTCGGAGGCGACGAGTTCGTGGTGCTGCTGCCGGACCTCGACGAGCCCGAACAGGCGGTGACCCTGGCCGAACGCCTGCTGCCGAGGGTGGCCCAGGCCTACCGGGTCGACGAGCATGAGCTGCACGTCACCGCCAGCATCGGGGTGGCAGTGTCCAGCGACGTCACCATCGAACCGATGCAGTTGCTGCAGCAGTCCGACATGGCCATGTACCAGGCCAAGCACCAGGGACGCAATGCGCTGCAGCACTTTAGCCAGGACATCACCTGGGGGGTAAACGAGCGGGTCGCGATGCGCCATGATCTGCAGGCCGCCATCGACGGTGAGCAGCTACGCCTGCACTACCAGCCGGTGTTCGACAACCACCGGGCGATCATCGGGGTCGAGGCGCTGTTGCGCTGGGAACATCCGGTACGCGGCCAGGTGCCGCCCCAGGACTTTATCGCCCTGGCCGAGGAAACCGGCCAGGTCATCGCCATCAACCACTGGGTGCTGACCCGCGCCTGCAGCGACCTGCAGCTCCTCAACGAGGCCGGCCTCGAGGGCCTGGCGGTGGCGGTCAACCTGTCGCCGCTGCAGTTCCGCCGGGCCAACTTCCTCGAGACCGTGCGCGACACCCTGAACCAGACCGGCATCGAGGCCCACCAGCTTACCCTCGAGCTGACCGAGGGCATCCTGATGCACGACACCCCGAACGCCATCGAGACGCTGCAGTCGCTGCGCGACATGGGTGTCGAGGTGGCCATCGACGACTTCGGCACCGGCTTCTCGAGCCTGGGCTACCTCAAGCACCTGCCGGTCAGCACGGTGAAGATCGATCGCACCTTCGTCCAGGGACTGCCGGACAACCAGGAGGATGGCGCCATCCTCCAGGGGATCATCGCCATGGCCCACCACCTGGAGTTGATGGTGGTGGCCGAAGGCATCGAGCACGAGGCCCAGCACGAGTTCCTGCTGCGGCATCACTGCGACGCCTTCCAGGGCTTCCACCTGGCCCACCCCATGCCCTTCGAGCGCTTGACCCGCTTTCTCGGCGAGCATCGCCTGGCCAGCCAGCGCGACGCCATCGACCGCTCGCGGCGCAAGCGTCACTCTCAGGCCTGACAACGCTTGACCTGTGTCAGCATCCCCGCCGACTGTTTAGTCCGAGCAAGGTTGCCCGCCTAAAGATCCGGCACCTTCGGCCGATACTCCGAGACAACGTATGCCAGATGTCGTCGAGGAGTCCCGCTGGTGCCGCACCAACAAGAATTCGAAGAAGTACGCGCCCCTCAGGAAATCACCAGGCTGCTGGACTGCTTGAGCGGCCCCCAGGGGGCCGCACTGGCGTGGGAAGAAGGCAGTGGAACGCCGACACCGGTGCTGCTGATGGAGATTGACCCGGGGGAGTCCATCACCCTGGACATCACCGCGGTGGAAGGGCTTCACTGCCAGCTTAAGCAGGGCAAGCCCTTTCGTCTGGTCGGCTACTGCGAGGGAATGATCACCCGCACTCCGGCGATCACGGCCGCGGACGGAGAGGTGACCACGGCGCCGAGTGAGGCGGAGCTGTCGCGGGAAGTCAGCCGCGCACCTGGGCAGGGCGTGCCGCTGCGCCGGCTATGGCGCTGCCCCTACCCGGACCAGCTGGAGCGGCTGCAGCGCCGTCAGAGCTTTCGCGCGCGCCTGCGCCTGGGCATGTCCGCCGAGGCGGTGCTCAGAGACGGCGATATCCAGGACCTGCACGGGGACCTGATCGATCTGTCGGTAGACGGCTGTCGCCTCGACCTCCCGCGCACCGCCGCTCCTGTGCTGACCAACAGAGAGCTGCCGGTGCCGCTGGAGCTGGGCTTTCCCGATGGCACCCGTCTGGCGCTCCAGGCCGTCGTGCAACATCATCGCTTCGACCCCGAACGGCGCCTGGTCGAGGCCGGCTTTCGCTTCGTCGGCGTCGGGGCCCACCAGGATCGCACCCTGTGGAAGCTGGTACGCGAGGTCGAACGCGAGGCTGCGCGCATCGCCGAAGGGGTGGATTCCAGGCGTCCGCCATCGTCGCTGTTTCAGCAACCGGCAGGGCGCCGCGGCCCACGCCTTGGTCGTCGCGAGGCGGAAACCTACCCCACCGTCATGACCCAGCGGCTATCCCGCGTAGCCGGCTACCTGCACGCCCAGGCGATGGAGCTGATTCAGGGCGGCTGCATCCACGGCCCGCGCCTGTCGCGCCAGGCCGACCACCTGCTGGCACTGTACGACGAGGACCGCGACGGTGTGCTGTTCGCGCTGAGGTTCCTGACCCGGGAGTCCTGGCCGGTACGCCACGGCCTGTCTGTGGCGATCCTGTTGATCGACCTGCTGGAAGACAGCCTGCCCGGCGAGTTGCGCAAGTCCATCGTCGCCAGCGCCATGATCCATGACCTGGGCAAGGTGCTGCTGCCCGAGCCCCTGCGCCTGACGCCGACCTTCGGCGACGCCGAACGCAATCGCCTGGTCCAGCACGTGGGCTGGCTGCGCGAGCGCCTCAGCCACTGCGCCTGGATCAACGCCTCGGTGTTCGAGGCCACCGCCTGCCAGATCAACGAGCGCCTCGACGGCAGTGGCTATCCCGCCGGCATCCGCGACGACGAGCTGCGTGAGCTGGCCCGGGCCAGTGCCGTGGTCGACGCCATCGATGCCATGCGTGCCCAGCGCCCCGACCGTCCGCCCTGGCGTCTCGCGGCGATCTACCGCTACCTGCTCGACCATCCCGACAAGTTCGACACCAGCTGGGTCAAGCGCTTTATCCGGCGCTTCGGCCTGTACCCGATCGGCTCGCTGGTGCGCTTTGACGACGCATCGCTCGGCTGGGTACTGGCGCTGGACGACCAGGGTCGGCCCTCGCGGGTACAGCGCATGGCCGGCAAGCCGCCCAGCCAGGTCCCGCGGGAGCCGCTGATCGGCCCGCTGGTGGAAGGCGAGACACTGGCCGCTCTGGGCGAGATCCAGGCCGAGGTGATCATCGGCGCCTGACGCTCAAGTCAAATGAGCAACCGCCGATAAGACGATATACCAAGCACAAGGACGCCTGTTCGAGCCACTGGCCTGCCGGCGTTCTGTCACACTGCCCCCATCACACAGGAAGGACGACATGGCCTCGATCTCATCGCTCGGCATCGGTTCCGGTCTCGACCTCAACGGGCTGCTCGATCAGCTCGAGGCGGCGGAGCAAAAGCAGCTGGAGCCCATCGTGGCCCAGCAGGCGAGCTATCAGGCCAAGATCTCCGCCTACGGCACCCTGGAAGGCGCGCTGAACAGCTTCCAGGAGGCGGTCGACAAGCTCGGCGACCCGGCGCTTTACCAGAGCCTGTCCAGCAGCGTCGAGGGCGAGGGTATCAGTGCCAGCGCCAGCGAACTGGCGAGCCCCGGCCGCTACGACGTCGAGGTGACCCGGCTGGCCCGAGCCCAGAGCCTGGCCAGCGACGGCTTCGACGCCAGGGACAGCGAGCTGGGCGCCGGCACCCTGAGCCTTACCGTGGGTGGCGAAGACGTCAGCATCAGCCTGAGCCAGGAAGACAGCACCCTGGAGGGACTGCGCGACGCCATCAATGACACCGAGGCCGGCGTCAGCGCCTCGATCATCAATACCGGCGACGCCGACAACCCCTACCGTCTGGTGCTGTCGAGCGACAAGACCGGCGCCGAGGCGTCGATCAGCGCCGTGAGCTTCGTGCCGGATGACGCCGCCGATACCGAGCTGCAGACCAAGCTGGCCTTCGACATCGCAAGCCCCGACCCCGACGACACCGGCGCCGGCATGCACCAGTCGGTGGCCGGTGAAGACGCGGCACTGACGGTCAACGGCATCGCTATCACCAGTGCCTCCAACAGCGTCGAGGGGGCCATCGAGGGCGTCGACCTGACCCTGACCGACGTCGGCGAGACCACGGTCAAGGTCGAGTACAACAACCTGGCCCTGCGTGAGGCGGTCAGCGGCTTCGTCGACAGCTACAACGAGCTCAAGGACACCATGGGCACGCTGACCAGCTTCGACGCCGAGAGCGGTGCCTCGGGCGAACTGCTCGGCGACGCCACCCTGCGCAGCATCGAATCGCGGCTGCGCGGCACCCTGTCCGGCGGCGTGGCCCAGGGTGACTTCCGCACCCTCAGCGATATCGGCATCACCCTGCAGCTCGACGGCACCCTGGAGCTCGATGACGAGCGCCTGGACGAGGTCATCTCCAGCGAGCGCGGCGACCTGGCCGACTTCTTTACCGGTGGCGAGGACGGGGTAGGTCTTGCCGACAGCCTCGACGACACCCTGGGCGCCATCCTCGACGACGGCGGCCTGCTCGACAACGCCACCAGCGGGCTCGAGACCCGCATGGAAAGTCTCGACCGCCAGTACGAGCGTACCGAGCAGAGCATCGACGCCACCGTGGAGCGCTACCGCAGCCAATTCGGACAGCTGGACAGCATGATCGCCAGCATGAACCAGACCAGCAGCTACCTGACCCAGCAGTTCGATGCGCTGAACGCCCAGCTGAACCAGTAGCCTGAGCCCGCCAGCCCCAGCCGAGGAGACAACCAATGACACAAGCACAGGCCACCTATGGCCGCGGCGCCGGCGCTTACGCCCGCATGGGGGTGGAGAGCGGCGTGATGTCGGCCAGCCCCCACCAGTTGATCGTGATGCTGTTCGACGGCGCCCAGGCGTCGATTCGCGCCGCCCGCCTGCACCTGGAAGACGGTAATATTCCGGCCAAGGGCGCCGCCATCTCCAAGGCGCTGGATATCGTCAACAGCGGCCTGCGCGCGGTGCTGGACGGCGAACAGGGCGGCGAGGTGGCACTGCAGCTCGACAGCCTCTATGACTACATAGCGCGCCGCCTGCTCGACGCCAACCTGCGCAACGACGCCAGTGGCCTCGACGAAGCCGAACGCCTGATCGAGGATATCGCCTCGGCCTGGCGCGAGATCGGCACCACCACCCACTCCTGAGCGCTTGAGGTCCTAGATGCCACCGCTTGCCGAGTACCACGGCCCAGATACCCAAGGCCCAGTTACCCAAGACCCCCTGCTGTCTCGCTACGAGGCGCTGCTGGCGCTGACCGAGCAGATGCTGTCGCTGGCCGCCGACCATGCCTGGGACGAGCTGATTGCTGTCGAGGGCGACTATGTCAGCCAGGTTGCCGCTCTCGACAGCGCGGCACTCGACAGCGCGGCACTCGATGGCGCAGCACTCGATGGCGCGGCGCCGATGGCAAGCCTCGACGCCGACGAGCGCCAGCGCCTGGGCAGCCTGCTGGAGGCCATTCTGGTCAATGATCTGGCGCTGCGAGAAAAGCTGGTCCACCGCCGTGACGAACTCGGCGAACTGCTCAAGGTGTCGCGCAACCAGCAGGACCTGCACCGCGCCTACGCCGGTGGCCGGGTGGTCAGCGCCGGCACCCGCTTTCGACGCGAGACGCCGTGAGCGGCATCACACCGCTGATCGATACCCTGCTCCACCAGGTGCTGGGCAAGCGTGTCGACGTGCCCCCGACCAAGGACCCCAACGCCCCGGTCCAGCCGGTGGACCCGGGGCGGGGGCCAGGCGCGGTCCATAGCGATTCGCGCCTGGACGCGCGGCGGCCCCAGCAAGCCGCCGCCACCACCGGCGAGCGCCCGGCAACACCGAACGCCGAGGTCCCCACCGACAGCGATCGTCCCGCCTCCACCATCACCCGCTTGAGCGCACCGGGCGCTCGCATCGCCGAGCTGCTGGCGCGTTTTCCGGCGCCGCCCTCGGCGCTGGCATCGACGGCCCCCCTGCTGACGGCGAGCCCCGCCCAACAAGCGGCCCAGAGCGCGTCGCCGTCGACGCTAGGCGCCACACACGGCGCCCCGGCGACCACGGCAACCACGGCGACCAGCGCAACGGCCGGGCTGGCCACTGGCCCGTCAGGGCCCGCCGTCACGATGCTCGCCGAGCGTCTGGGCGAGCGCGTGCGCGACAGCGGCCTGTTCTACGAGTCCCACCTCAATCGCTGGTTTCACGGCAACCTGGACCGCGCCCAGCTGGCACGGGAGCCCCAGATGTGGCGCGCCCTGGTGTTTCGGCCAATGGCCAGCGAGGCGAATGCTCAGACCTCTGGGCACTCCCCCGCTTCAGGCTCTGGTCGGCTCTCTACTCAAGCGGGCGCAATGGCCGGGCAACCGAGCGCTCAACCGAGCTCTCAACCGGGCACTCAACCGAGCTCTCGACAGAACATGGCGCCCGCCTTCCCGCTGGCGCCCTGGCGCAGCTCCCAGCCGGCCGGCTATCTGCCCAGCCTGGCGACGACGATCGCCGCCGATGCCCAGGGCGTCTCGAGCACGTCGGACGATGCCGCCGCCGCCCGTCGCGAGGGCGCATCCCCAAGCGGCGTCCACGAGAGCCTCGCTCCGCTGGTGCGCCACCAGCTCGAGATGCTGGCCACCCCGGTGCTGCGCTGGGAAGGCGACGTCTGGAGCGGACTGTTCATGGCGCTCGCCATTCATCCCCCGCAACGGGAGCCGGATCATCAGGGCGGCGGCAAGGGCCGCGATGACAACAAGGACGAGGAACACGCCTGGCGTACCGAGCTGGAACTGGAGCTGGCCGAACATGGCTCGCTCAGAGTGTCCGCGCTGCTCGGTGAAGAACACCTGAGCCTGCGCCTGGCGACGTCCGCCGAGGCCTTGAGGGATCGACTCGAGCAGGGACGTGAAACGCTGATACAGCGCCTCGAGGGGCATGGCTTCGCCCGGGTGGAGCTGACCATCACCGAGAGTGACCGTGGGTCCGCCGAGGAGCGTGCAAAGTGAGCGATGACCAACCCACACCCTCGCGCCGCCATGCAGTAGCTCTGAGCTATGGTGAAAATGATCAGGCACCGAGGGTGATCGCCAAGGGCTACGGCGATATCGCCGAGCGCATCATCGATGAAGCCCGTCGCCAGGGCATCCACGTCCACGATGAACCGGCGCTGGTGGGCCTGTTGATGCAGCTCGATCTGGACGAGCAGATCCCCCCTCGTCTCTACCAGGTGATCGCCGAACTGCTGGTGTGGGTGGGCGAGCTAAATGCGAGCGACTCGCGAAACAGAGTGTAATAAAATGTACACAGCTAATTAAACTTGGGTTTTTTTGGCGTCGTAAACATCGGTTTTCTTTGAATATTCACTTTTCTTGATACACATCATACGGACACCGTTGAAGCTTTTTCCTCCCTCCTGCCTTGCGCCACACTGATAGCAATCGACAATACCTCGAATGGTGGACACGGACCTGACACTTAAACGTCAAAAAGTTCCGATAGTGTCCGTCCGCACCTATTCAGGTATATCGGCAATACCTAAAGCTGGCGATGATCAGCAAAAAAAACGATCAAGGCAGGGAACCCATGAGCAATCAGTCACTGATCGACGAGATTCAGGAGTTGAATCTTGCCTATCTTCTGCTGGCCCAACGTCTGTTGGCCGAAGACCGCACCACCGCCCGTCTGCGTCTGAACATCAGCGAAGAACAGGCCGAGCTGCTGGAAAGCTTCAATGCACGCCAACTGACCCGGCTGTCACGCACCAACCAACTGCTCTGCCAACTGGGGCTCGGCTCCACCGAGCAACTGCGTCAGGTGGTGGACAACCCGCGGGAACAGGGCCTGGCCCACCTCCACTCCTCGCTGTTGATGGCCTGCAATGCGGCCCCGGCGGGAGGCACGCTGTCATGAGCAGCAAGAGCCTGGTCCAGGAGATGCATCAGGTGCAGCTCGCCATCGACCTGATCGAACTCGGTGCGCGTCTGCAGGTACTGGAAACCGAGACCGACCTCAGTCGGGCCCGCCTGATCCGGCTGTTCAAGGAGGTCCGCGGCATGTCACCGCCCAAGGGCATGCTGCCGTTTTCCACCGACTGGTTCATCACCTGGCTACCGAACATCCACTCGTCGCTGTTCTACGCCTTCTATCAGCGCCTGCAGGACCAGGGTTGCGAGCGCATGGAGGCCTTCGTCAAGGCCTACCGGCTGTACACCGAGCAGATCGACATCGACGCCGCCGAGCCGGTGCTGGGGCTGACTCGGGCCTGGACGCTGATCCGCTTCTTCGAGAGCGACCTGCTGCAGTTGACGCCCTGCACCCGCTGTCATGGCAATTTCGTGGCCCACGCTCACTCGCCGAGCCACGACTACGTCTGCGGCATCTGCCAGCCGCCGTCCCGCGCCGGCAAGACCCGCCGTCGCCAGGCGCAGAAGGACGAGGCCGCCAAGGCCGCAGAGACGCCAGCGATTGCAGGGCCGGTCAAGTATCTGGCTTGACCCCTCTTTACCACCGCAGGCCGCAGGGTGACTCCTCGTCGGAGCGCCCTGCGGCAGTCCAGTCCACGGTTTTCCGCCCTACGTCTCTCGACCTGCATCCTCGCTCCGTCTCCACTTTCTCCCCTTCTCCGCTCTCTCCCCCTTCTTCCTTGGGCCCATCGAACCTGCATATTTTTTCGTTGAACGGTGATTTCACGGCTCAAGTCTGTCGCCGTCACGCCGATAACTGAAGCAGAACGTCTTCCACGTCTCTGCAAAGGATAGTCGTCGTGCTGATACCTATTGGATTCGCGGTCGTGCTGCTGTCGGTATTCGGGGGCTTTGTGCTCTCCGGCGGCAGCCTCGGCCCGCTGTTCCAGCCGACCGAACTGCTGATGATCGGTGGCGCCGGCGTTGGCGCCTTCATCGCCTCCAACCACGGCAAGGCGCTCAAGGCGACCTTCCGCATCTTTCCTCGTCTGAGGCGCTCCAAGCGCTACGACAAGGCCATGTACATGGAGCTGATGGCGCTGCTCTACCGCTTGCTGGCCAAGGTGCGCCGCGACGGCATGCTGGGCATCGAGCGCGACATCGACAACCCCGCCGAAAGTGCGCTGTTCAGCGAGTACCCCAAGGTCGTCGCCGACCCGATGATCATGAACTTCCTGACCGACTACCTGCGCCTGATGGTAGCCGGCAGCATGGACCCGATGGAAATCGACGAGCTGATGCTCCACGAGATCGAGATGTTCGAGCAGGAGGCGCATATTCCTGCCGACGCCATCGCCAAGGTCGGCGATTCCATGCCCGCCTTCGGCATCGTCGCCGCGGTGATGGGGGTGGTGAAGGCGCTGAGCGTCACCGCCGCCGATCCCGCCGAGATGGGGGTGATGATCGCCCACGCCCTGGTCGGCACCTTCCTCGGCATCCTGCTCGGCTATGGCTTCATCAGCCCGCTGGCCTACCGCATCGAACGCCAGACCGGCGAGTCGATCAAGATGCTGCAGTGCCTGAGGGTCACCCTGCTGGCCAGCCTGCACGGCTATCCGCCGCAGCTGGCGGTGGAGTTCGGCCGCAAGGCACTGCACACCAGCGAACGCCCGAGCTTCAAAGAGCTCGAGGACCATGTGCGTGACGCCAAGGCCAGCGCGGGGGCCGCATGAGCAGCCCCAACCAGCGCCGACCGATCATCATCCGCCGCAAGAAGGTGGTGCATCGCCACCATGGCGGTAGCTGGAAGATCGCCCTGGCTGACTTCATGACGGCGCTGATGGCGCTGTTTCTGGTGATGTGGATCCTGTCTTCCGCCAGCCGCGAGACCCGCGAGGGCGTGGCCGACTACTTCAGCATGCCGCTGCTGGCCGCCATGACCAATGGCGACAGCGTGGCCATGAGCCCCCAGGTCATCCCCGGTGGCGGGCCCGACGTGACCAGCCAGCAGGGCGAGCGCATGCGCATCGACCTCAAGCGCCAGACCCGCCCCAGCGAGCAGCAACGACGCGCCTTCCGTGACCTGCAGCAGCGCATCGAGCTGGCCATCCAGCAGGACCCCAGCCTGCGCGGACTGCGTGACCAGCTGCGCTTCGACATGACCCAGGAGGGGCTGCGCATCCAGTTGCTGGACGACGAGCAGCGGCCGATGTTTGCCCTCGGCAGCGACCGCGTGGCGCCCTACCTGCGCAATCTTCTGCGCACCATGGCACCACTGCTCAACGACCTGCCCAACGACCTGAGCATCAGTGGCCATACCGACAGCCTGGCCTATCTGAACGGCCGGGGCGGCTACAGCAACTGGGAGCTTTCCTCGGACCGCGCCAACGCCTCGCGCCGGGAGCTGCTCGATGGCGGCCTCGAGGGCGACAAGCTGCTGCGGGTGGCAGGCCTCGCCGACCAGGTGGTGATGCCTGGCACCGACGCCGATGACCCGATCAATCGACGTATCGAACTGGTGGTGCTGTTTCCCAGCGTCGCCGAGCTGATTCGCCACCCCGGCACCCTGGATCCGCGAGCCCCCAGGCCCGCCAGGGGCGGCGGTGAGGCCCAGCTCGCCGGTCCCCTCGAGGACATCGAGGCACGCTTTCACACCGCCCTGGCCAATTCCCCAGCGTCGCCGCCAGACGAGCCGCACTGAACCAGAACAAGGGTGACACAGGCATGGATATCACCGACTTCTACGACACCTTCTTCGAGGAAGCCGAAGAACTGCTGGCGGACATGGAACGCCATCTGCTGGAGCTGGACCCAGCAGCGCCGGACACCGAACAGCTCAACGCCATCTTCCGCGCCGCCCACTCGATCAAGGGCGGCGCCGGTACGTTCGGCTTCGAGATCCTGCAGCGCACCACCCACCTGTTCGAGAACCTGCTCGACCATACCCGGCGCGGCGAGCTGCGCCTTCGCCCCGACATCGTCGACACCTTTCTGGAAACCAAGGACATGCTCAACGACCAGCTCGACGCCTACCGTAACGAACAGGCGCCGGACCAGGAGGCCTACGAGCGCATCTGTCAGACCCTGAAGACCCTGGCGCTGGAGGAGATCGGCCAGGCGCTGGACGGCGGCGCCGAGCCTGCGGCACCTGCGGCGGCGGCTGATCCTGCCCCCGCCCCGGCGGCGACGGCTGCGCCCGCCGACTCGCCCGCGGACCAGGCCGCCGCCAGTGAAGCGCCGGCACAGGACGACGGCACGGCCCTGGTGGTGGCGCTGATCGACGTCGCCGACAAGGACCGCGAGCTGCTGGTGGAAGAGCTGGCCCAGCTCGGCGAGGTGCTGGAGCGACGCGGCGACGCCCAGCGCCATGAGGTGGTGCTGTCCACCAGCGTCAGCGCCGAGGATATCGAGGCGGTGATGTGCTTTATCGCCGAGGCCGACCAGGTCGAGATAGGTCCCTGCCGGAGTGTCGCTGGCACAGCCCCTGTTACCGACACTGACAGCGCCCCGGAAAGCGCAGGCGACAGCGCAGAAAAAGCCCCCGCCGCCCCAGCGCCTGTGGCCGAGCCAGTCCCTGCGACGCCCGGCGCTGATGCGGGCAGCGCCGCCACTGCCACTGCTGCTGCCACGACCGCCGCCACTTCTGCCACTTCCGCGGATGCCGGCTCGTCCCCGCCGCGCCAGCAGCGCAAGGCCAGCGCCAAGCCGGTCAAGGAGGCCAGCTCCATCCGCGTCTCGGTGGACAAGGTCGACCAGATCATCAACCTGGTCGGTGAGCTGATCATCACCCAGTCGATGCTCGACCAGACCGTCAGCGAGCTCGACGCCGCCGCCGATCCGCGCCTGCTCAACGGCATGAGCCTGTTGCAGCGCAATGCGCGGGATCTGCAGGAGGCGGTGATGTCGGTCCGCATGGTGCCGATGGACTACGTCTTCAGCCGTTACCCAAGGCTGGTCCGCGACCTGGCCTCCAAGCTCGACAAGGACGTGGAGCTGACCACCGAGGGCGAGTCCACCGAGCTCGACAAGAGCCTGACCGAACGCATCATCGACCCCCTGACCCACCTGGTGCGCAACAGCCTGGACCACGGCATCGAGTCGCCCGAGGCGCGCCTTGCCGCAGGCAAGCCGGCGACCGGGCGACTGACCCTGTCGGCCCAGCACCAGGGCGGCAACATCCTGATCGAGGTGATCGACGACGGCGCCGGCCTGGACCGCGAGCGCATCCTGGCCAAGGCCCGCGAAAGCGGCCTGAACGTCTCCGACGCGATGAGCGATGACGAGGTGTGGCAACTGATCTTTGCCCCCGGCTTCTCCACCGCCGCCCAGGTCAGCGACGTCTCCGGCCGCGGGGTCGGCATGGACGTGGTCAAGCGCAACATCCAGGCCATGGGCGGTCACGTCGAGATCCTGTCGCGCCAGGGCCAGGGCACCACCACCCGCATCGTGCTGCCGCTGACCCTGGCGATCCTCGACGGCATGTCGATTCGGGTCGGCGAGGAGACCTTCATCCTGCCGCTGTCGGCGGTGCTGGAGTCGCTGCAGCCCTCCCGCGACAACCTCTACGCCATGGCCGGCGACGACCAGGTGCTGCAGGTGCGCGACGAGTATCTGCCGGTGGTGGCGGTCCATTCGGCGCTGGACGTGGCCAACGCCCGCACCGAGATCACCGAGACCATCGCCGTCATCGTCCAGGGCGAAGGGCGCCGCTACGCCCTGCTGGTGGACGACCTGATCGGCCAGCAGCAGGTGGTCGTCAAGAACCTGGAAACCAACTACCGGCGGGTGCCGGGCGTGTCCGCCGCCACCATCCTGGGTGACGGCAGCGTGGCGCTGATCCTGGACATCGCCGACCTGCACCGCCTCGACCGCGAGAAGAAACAGCGACGCCACCACGATACTCGCGGCGCCCACCTTTTGCCTGAATCCCAGCCCCTGACGGAGGACCTTTCAGCATGAACCAGCACACCGATCTGGCAGCACAGGCGGCCACCGACCTGAGCCACCGTGAATTCCTCGTGTTCTCCCTGGGCGACGAGGAATACGCCATCGACATCCTCAAGGTCCAGGAGATCCGCGGCTACGAGAACGTCACTCGCATCGCCAACGCCCCAGCCTTCATCAAGGGCGTGACCAATCTGCGCGGCGTCATCGTTCCCATCGTCGATCTGCGCATCAAGTTCCGCCTGGAGCGGGTCGAGTACGGCGGCCAGACCGTGGTGATCGTGGTCAACGTGGGCACCCGCGTGGTGGGCATCGTGGTCGATGCGGTGTCCGACGTGATGACCCTGGCCCCGGAACAGATCAAGCCGGCCCCGGAGTTCGGTGTGACCCTGTCGTCGGACTACCTGAGCGGCCTGGGCAGCCTCGAGGACCGCATGCTGGTGCTGGTGGACATCGACAAGCTGTTGACCAGCGACGAAAT
This sequence comes from Halomonas sp. EF61, assembly GCF_040147045.1. Lineage (NCBI taxonomy): Bacteria > Pseudomonadati > Pseudomonadota > Gammaproteobacteria > Oceanospirillales > Halomonadaceae > Halomonas > Halomonas sp. EF61. The sequence continues at coordinate 1,089,910 of NZ_JAMSHM010000001.1, forward strand.
GGCCCTGGTCGAACACGCCGGTGACGGCGCCTGACGCCCTCTGCTCCCGATCTATCCGGTCCCTGGACCCTTGAAACGACGCCCGTACAGGAAAGGCACGTGAAGCGACTCAATGACATGACGGTAAGGCTGAGCTGGACGCTGGTACTGGGCACCTTCGCCCTGCTGGTGGCGCTGCTCAGCGCCCTCGGCCTCTATATCACCTCGCTCAGCGAAGACTCGATCCAGCGCCTGAACGAGGTCAACGTCGACCAGCAATCCGCCCTCAACCGGGCCAACTCTCAGCAACTGTTCCTGCAGCTCGAACTGCGCGACATCCAGGCCGGACTGCTCGACGCGGTGTGGCCCGAGGAGCGCGAACCGCTGATCGAGGCGGCGGCTGCCCTCGACGACGACCTGGCCACCCTGGAGGCCACCTTCGCCGAGTTCATGGCGCTGCCGAGCCGCCCCGAACAGGCCGAGCGCATCGCCGCGGTGGAAGCGGCCTTCCGCGCCCTGATCGACCAGGGGCTGATCCCGCAGCGGGCGGCGCTGGCAGAGGGCGACACCGACGCCTTCACCCAGAATCGTGAAGGCCTGATCGCGCTCAGCGACGCCTTCTACCAGGCAGCCGTGGACTTCTTCGTCGCCGCCGAGAGCAACGGCGCCGCGCTCTACGACACCTTCCTCGAGAACATGGGGCTGCTGCAGTGGGCCATCGTCGCCGTGCTGATCGTCGCCGCCCTGACCATCGGTTGCGTGCTGTGGGGTGTCACGGTCAACGTGATTCGTCCGCTGGGGCGGCTGGTCGGCTACTTCGAGGCGGTGGAGTCCGGTCGCCTGGACCAGCAGATTCCCGAGCGCGGCAACAACGAGATCGGCCGTCTCTACGCCTCCCTGGCCAAGATGCAGGCGGGGCTGGCCGGCACCGTGGGCGCGGTACGCGACAGCGGCAACCTGATCTACCAGGGCGCCCAGCATATCGCCGGCGGCAACAACGACCTGTCCGCGCGCACCGAACAGCAGGCCGCCTCGCTGGAGGAGACCGCCTCGAGCATGGAGGAGCTGTCCTCCACCGTCAGCCAGAACGCCGACAACGCCCGCCAGGCCAGCCAACTGGCCAACGAAGCGAGCAGCGCCGCAGGCCGCGGCGGTGAGGTGATGCAAAGCGTGGTCACCACCATGCACGACATTCGCTCGGGCTCTCATCGGGTCGCCGACATCGTCGGCACCATCGACGCCATCGCCTTCCAGACCAACATCCTGGCGCTGAACGCCTCGGTGGAGGCGGCGCGTGCCGGCGAGCACGGCCGCGGCTTTGCGGTGGTCGCCGAGGAAGTGCGCAAGCTGGCCAGCCGCTCGTCGGAGGCGGCCCGCGAGATTCGCGAGCTGATCGACGCCTCGCTGAATCAGGTCGGCTCGGGCACCGAACTGGTGGATGAGGCCGGCCAGGTGATGCAGGAACTGGTCACCTCAGTCGCTCGCGTCAGCGACATCATGGACGAGATCGCCTCGGCCACCAGCGAGCAGAGCCACGGCATCGGCCAGGTCAACGACGCCATCAACCAGATGGAACAGGTGACCCAGCAGAACGCCCAGATGGTGCAGCAGGCCGCCTCGGCCTCCAACCAGCTCGAGGCCGAGGCCAGCCGTCTGGCCGCCACCATGAGCCGCTTCCAGCTGGCCGACAGCGGGGCCGATGCCGACCACAGCCAGGACGAACTGGCCCGCTGGATGCCGGCACTGCGATCGAGCCAGCGCGACGCCGAGGCCAGCCGCCACGCCGGGCAAAGACCCGGAGCCGGCCAGACCAACAGCAACACCAGTACCAGCACCAGCCAGCACGACAGCAGCAGCGACGACGAGTGGGAGTCGTTCTGACGACCTCACTCCGGGCTGCCCGGGGTCGCCCCTAACGACCCCGGGCAGCGCCCGCGACAACCACACAAGAAAACGACCATGCAGGGGGCAAGATGCGAAACAATCAACCGACCACCCAGCGGGAATTCGTGCTCGACGACGATCATTTCCTGATCTCCCGCACCGACCTCCAGGGCCGGATCACCTACGCCAACCCGGCCTTCGTCGAGGTCAGCGGCTTTGCCCGCGACGAACTGATCGGCGAACACCATAACGTGGTGCGCCACCCCGAGATGCCGCCGGCCGCCTTCGCCGACCTGTGGAAGTGCCTGCAGGCCGGCAGGACCTGGCAGGGGCTGGTCAAGAACCGCCGCAAGAACGGCGACTACTACTGGGTCAGGGCCAGCGTCTCGCCGCTGGAAGAAGGCGGCGAGGTGGTCGGCTACGCCTCGGTGCGGGTCAAGGCATCTAGCGACGAGATCGCCCTGGCCGAGCGCGCCTACGCCGACTACCGCGCCGGCAAGCGCCGCCCCCGCTACGCCCTGCGCCAGGGCCAGCTGCGCCGGCGCGGGCTTTTCGGTGCCCTGGGACGACTGAACCTCAAGAGCATGAAGGCGCGTCTGATCGGGCTGATCGGGGTGGCGGCGGTGCTGCTGGCGGCCAGCGGTGCGATCGGGCTCTACGCCGAGCGTCAGTCGGTGGGCTATTTGGCGTCCATCCACCAGGACGGCCTGCAGGACGTGGCCAGCCTGCAGCGCATGGATCAACTGATCACCCAGGGGTATTCGTCGCTGGTGGGCAAGGAGCGCATGGCGCTGATGGACAAGCGTGAGGAGCACGCCGCCGAGCTTTCGGTGATCCAGCAGAGCCTCGGCGGACTGTGGGAGCGCTATCGCGAGCGCGAGGTCAACCAGACCGCCCTGGCCGACATCTTCGAGCGCCAGCTCAATGAGTACCTGGAGAACTCCCTGGGCAAGTCGATCGAGATCCTCACGGGTGAAGACAGCTACGAGGTGTTCGTCGCCCTGCCCAACCACATCGGTGTGGTAGAGGCCGAGGGCAAGGCGCTGTCCGACCGGGTCACCACTTTGATCCAGGACAAGCAGGCCGCCGCCAACGCCCTGGCGGCAAAAGCCAGCCAGATGCAGCAGACCATGCTGATGGTGCTGGCCGGGGTGCTCGGTGCGGGCCTTTTGCTGCTGGTGCTGATCGGTGGCCTGACCCTGCGTGCCATGCTCAAGCCGCTGCGCGAAGTGGAGCGTTTCAGCCTGCAGATCGCCTCAGGCAACCTGGGCGCCGAAGTGCCCAGCGCCCGGCGCGACGAGATGGGCCGCGTGATCGCCGGCCTCGACGTGATGCGCAAGAGCCTCGGCAGCATCATCGGCGACGTCAACAAGGCCATCGGCCAGGTCACCCCGGCGGTAGCCGATATCGCCAGGGGCAACGAGGACCTGTCGGCGCGTACCGAGCAGCAGGCGTCGTCGCTGCAGCAGACCGCCGCCAGCATGGAAGAGATGACTACCACCGTCGCCCACAACAGCGACAACGCGCGTCAGGCCAGTGGTCTTGCCTCGGACAACGCCGAGCGCACCCAGGCCACCAGCGAGCTGATGCAGCGCCTGGTGGGCAACATGGGCGAGATTACCGAGGGCTCGCGCAAGATGGCGGAGATCATCTCCACCATCGATGCCATCGCCTTCCAGACCAATATCCTGGCGCTGAATGCCTCGGTGGAAGCCGCCCGGGCCGGCGAGCAGGGTCGTGGCTTTGCGGTGGTGGCCGGCGAGGTGCGCAAGCTGGCCGGCCGCAGCGCCGACGCCGCCAGCGAGATCCGTGGGCTGATCGACGACGCCAACCAGCGGGTCGACGGCGGGGCCGAACTGGTGCGCCAGGCCGAGGCATCCATGACCGAGGTCATGGAAGCCACCACCCGGGTCAATGACATCATGGCGGAAATTACCGCCGCCTCCAACGAGCAGAGCAACGGCATCGTCCAGATCAACCAGGCGGTGACCGAGATGGACCAGGTGACACAGCAGAATGCCGCCCGTGTCCAGACCTCCGCCGCCGCCGCCTACCAGCTGCGTGCCCACAGCGAGGCACTGGCCTTCGCCATTCGCGCCTTCCGCCTGAAGGGCTCGGCCCAGGAAACGGTGAGCGAGAAGCGCGAGCGTCAGGAACCACGGACCGACGACAGTGCGCCGCGACGCGAGCCGGCGCCCGCCGCCCAGACACACCATGAGGAGTGGGAAGCCTTTTGAACGAGCCCCTGGCACCACCAGGCAGCTGGAGCACGAGCGAGGGGATCCCCTCGCTCGAGCGTGACCTGCTGCTGACCGAGCGCGACTTCAGCCGCATTCGTCAGCTGATCCATGAGCGGGCCGGCATCGTGCTGGCCGAGCACAAGCGCGAGATGGTCTACAGCCGTCTGGCCAAACGCCTGCGCCATCATGGTCTGACCCGCTTCAGCGACTATCTGGAAAGACTCGAACGACGTCCGGATGCCAGGGAATGGGAGGCGTTCACCAATGCCTTGACCACCAATCTGACGGCCTTCTTCCGTGAGGCCCACCATTTTCCGCTGCTGGCCGAGCACGCCAGTGGTCGTACCGGCGGTTACCGAGTGTGGTGTGCCGCCGCCTCCACCGGCGAGGAGCCCTACTCCATCGCCATGACGTTGAGCGATGTCTTCAGCGGCAATACCAGCAAGTTCGAGGTCATCGCCACCGATATCGATACCGACGCCCTGGCCCGGGCCCGCGCCGGGGTCTACAGCATCGAGCAGCTCTCGCGGCTGGATGAGGGCCTCAAGCGGCGCCACTTCCTGCGTGGCAAGGGCCGCCACGAGGGCATGGCGCGGATTCATCCCGACGTCAGCCAACGTGTTGCGTTCCAGTCGCTCAACCTGCTCGCCCCGAGCTGGGGCATGGAAGGCAAGTTTGACGCGATCTTCTGTCGAAACGTGATGATCTACTTCGACAAGCCGACCCAGACGCGGATCCTCGAACGCTTCGCACCGCTGCTCAAGCCCGACGGCCTGCTGTTCGCCGGCCATTCGGAGAACTTCTCCCAGATCAGCGACGCCTTCCGTCTGCGTGGCCAGACCGTCTATCGACTGGCCGGACGCTGAACGACGCCTAAAGATCCCTCCCCGGCAGCCGATAACACAGATACTGGCCCATCCCCCTAGGAGAGCTGCTTGAGCGCCCCCAAGATCAAGGTGTTGTGCGTCGATGACTCGGCCCTGATTCGCAACCTGTTGAAGGAAATCATCCAGTCCCAGGCGGACATGGAGGTCGTGGCGGTGGCGCCCGATCCGCTGGTGGCGCGGGATCTGATCAAGCGCCACAACCCGGACGTGCTGACCCTGGACGTGGAAATGCCGCGCATGGATGGCCTCGACTTTCTCGAGCGGTTGATGCGGCTGCGCCCGATGCCGGTACTGATGGTGTCGTCGCTGACCCAGGCCGGCTCCGACATCACCCTGCGCGCACTGGAGCTGGGTGCGGTGGACTTTGTCGCCAAGCCGACCCTGGGCATCCGCGACGGCATGCTCGACTACGCCAATGACATCGCCGCCAAGATCCGCGCCGCGGCACGCTCGCGCCCCCGCCAGACGCGCCCGAACCAGGAGCCGCCCAGGCGCCTGTCGGCACCCATCATCGGCAGCGAGAAGCTGGTCGCCATCGGCGCCTCCACCGGCGGTACCGAGGCCATCCGCCAGGTGCTCGAGCCGCTGCCGGCGGCGAGCCCCGCCATCATCATCACCCAGCATATGCCCGGCGGCTTTACCCGCTCCTTCGCCGAGCGCCTGGACCGGCTGTGCCAGATCTCAGTCAAGGAGGCCAGCGACGGTGAGCGCCTGCTGCCCGGCCACGCCTACATCGCCCCGGGTGACATGCACCTGGAGCTGGCCCGCAGTGGCGCCAACTACATCGCCCGACTGCACGACGGGCCGCCGGTCAATCGCCACCGCCCCTCGGTGGACGTGATGTTCGACTCGGTGGCACGCCTGGCGGGCGCCAACGCGGTGGGCGTACTGCTCACCGGCATGGGCAAGGACGGAGCCGCCGGCCTTGTGAAGATGCGCCAGGCCGGCGCTTCCACCCTGGCCCAGGACGAAGCCAGCTGCGTGGTGTTCGGCATGCCGCGGGAAGCCATCGCCCTGGGAGGGGCGGACGAAACCGTCGCCTTGCCTGAAGTGGCGCCGAGGATTCTCGCGCTGGTCGCCGCCGCTGGCCGTGCCCAGCGCGTCTGATGGTCGCCCAGGGAAGGGCGTATTCGCTCAAGGAGTTCACCGTGTCACTACTACGCAATATTCGCCTGCACACCCTGATGATCGTGATGCTGGCCAGTCTGCTGGTCGCCTCGGTCATCGGCCTGGGGATCGGCATGCTGAGCAGTCACAAGGCTGCCGACACCCTGTCGCTGCTCAACCGCATCAACGTCGAGCAGCTCAACGCGGTCAATCGCGGTGACGCCCTGCTCAACGAGGCACTGCTGGAGATCGAGGTCGCCGCCACCAGCCAGCAACTGGATCGGCTGGACAAGGCCCAGGAGCTGATCGTCAGTGCCGAGTCCCACTTCGACCGTTTCGCCGCCGTCCCCCGCACCCCCCAGGGCGAGGCCGTCGGCGGGCGCATCGAGGACCGCTACCCGGTGGTCATGGACGGCGCCGTCAAGCTGATCGAGGCACTGCGCGATGGCGACAGCGAAGGCTTCGAGGCCGGTAGCCTGGCGCTTGCCCCCGAACTTGCCGAGCTCAACCAGGCACTCGATGCGTTCAGCAGCTACGCCGACGCCCGCGGCAACACCATCGTCAGCGACTTCGAACGTCAGTCACGCCTTGACCGCGGGCTGGAGCTGGCGGCCCTGGCGATGATCCTGCTGGCCATCGCCGGCGCCTACCTGCTGTTGAAAAGCCTGGTGATCAAGCCGCTGGCACGGGCGGTGGAGAGCCTGGACGCCATCGCCCACGCCGACCTGTCGCGACCGATCCAGGTGCGGGGCGACAACGAGATCAGCCAGCTATTTCGCGCCATGCAGGAAATGCAGCACAAGCTTGGCCAGACCGTCAGCGAGGTTCGCCGGGGCGGCACACGCATGGCCAGCGGCAGCCACGAGATCGCCTCGGGCAATGTCGATCTGGCGACCCGCACCGAACAGCAGGCGGCCTCCATCGAACAGACCGCCGCCAGCATGGAGCAGCTCACCACCACGGTGTCCCAGAACGCCGACAACGCCGGCCAGGCACGCCATTTGGCAAGCCAGGCTTCAACCACCGCCGAGCAGGGTGGCCAGGTGGTCAGCCAGGTGGTGGAGACCATGGAAACCATCAGCCAGGACTCGCGCCAGATCAGCGAGATCACCGGGATGATCGACGCCATCGCCTTTCAGACCAACATCCTGGCGCTCAACGCCTCGGTGGAGGCGGCACGGGCCGGCGAACAGGGCCGCGGCTTCGCGGTGGTCGCCGGCGAGGTCCGCAGCCTGGCCAGTCGCAGCGCCGAGGCCGCCGGTCGCATCAAGTCGTTGATCGAGACCTCCACCAGCCGCGTCGACGGTGGTACCCGACTCGCCCGCCAGGCCGGCGAGACCATGGCAGAGGTGGTCAGCTCGGTGCGCCGGGTGCTCGACATCGTCGACGAGATCGCCGTGGCCTCCCGCGAGCAGAGCGACGGCATCGGACAGATCGGCCAGGCGGTAGTACAGATGGACCAGACCACCCAGCAGAACGCCTCGCTAGTGCAGCAGGTGTCACGCGCCGCCGAAGACCTGGCACTGCAGGCGCGCCAGCTGGCCGCCGAGGTGGAGGTGTTCCGCCTGCCAGCAGGGCTCGAGACAGATAGCCCCGTGGCGCTGGCAAGCGCGCCGGGGCAGTCGCTGACCGCGAGCACCGGCAGCGTCCCTGACGACCTCGATGACGATGGCCGCAGCACAGACAGCAGCGATGGTCGCCGCGAGCCCGAGGCCCGCGCGAGCCAGCGACACGACGAAACCGAATGGGAGGCCTTCTAGGCCTCCCCCAAGCGATAACGACGACGAGGACCCGTATCAATGGCCGACAAGAACATGCGCATCCTGGTGGTGGACGACTTTCCCACCATGCGCCGCATCGTGCGCAGCCTGCTCAAGGAGCTGGGCTTCACCAATGTGGAAGAGGCCGAGGACGGCCAGGACGGCCTGGCAAAACTGCGTGAAGGCGGTTTCGACTTCGTGGTCTCCGACTGGAACATGCCCAACCTGGACGGCCTGGAGATGCTCAAGGCCATCCGTGGCGACGATGCCCTGAAGTCACTGCCGGTCCTGATGGTGACCGCCGAGGCCAAGAAGGAAAACATCATCGCCGCGGCGCAAGCCGGCGCCAACGGTTACGTGGTCAAGCCGTTCACCGCCGCCACCCTCGAAGAAAAACTCAACAAGATCTTCGAAAAGCTCGGTATGTGACGCCCTGGCGCCACGAGGAGACAACGATGACACAACAGCAGATCGCCAGCGCCGCCCCCGGGCCCAACGCCCAGGGCGACGACCTGGTCCAGCGCATCGGCCAACTGACCCGCATGCTGCGTGAAAGCATGCGCGAGCTGGGCCTGGACAAGGAGATCGAAAAGGCCGCAGAGGCCATCCCCGACGCCCGTGACCGCCTTAGCTACGTTGCCACCATGACCGAACAGGCGGCAGAACGCTCGCTCAACGCCATCGACCGCGCCCAGCCGCTGCAGGATAGTCTGAGCGAACACGCCAAGGCGCTGGACGATCGCTGGCAGCAGTGGTTCGACGCCCCCAAGGAGCTCGACGAGGCCCGCGACCTGGTCAGCGACACCCGTGCCTACCTGACGATGGTGCCGGAGAACACCCAGGCCACCCAGAAGGAGCTGCTGGAGATCCTGATGGCCCAGGACTTCCAGGATCTGACCGGCCAGGTGATCAAGCGCATGATGGACGTCATCCGCGAGATCGAGGACCAGCTGGTGCAGGTGCTGATCGACAGCGTGCCCGAGAGCGAAGCCCGTGAAAGCCTGCGCCGGCGCAACGAGGATTCGTTGCTCAACGGCCCCCAGGTCAAGCCTGAGAGCAGCGACGTGGTGGCGAGCCAGGACCAGGTCGACGACCTGCTCGACGAACTGGGTTTCTAGCCGCCTCGCCGAGGGCCGCGCGCCTACCATCCCTTCCCGGGATCAGACAGGGCTTCCCCCATCAGGGGGTAAGCCCTCTTTCTCGTCACCTTTTCGGGCCTTTGAACTGGCCTGCCCAAGGGACAATGGGCCATACCAGAACTTGTGCCCGTTGATCCCCCATGGCCGACAGCTCCAGCGATCAGGAAAAGACCGAAGAGGCCACCCCGCGACGCCTTGAGAAGGCGCGCGAGGAAGGCCAGGTAGCGCGTTCGCGGGAACTCGCCACTTTCATGCTGCTGCTCGGCGGCGTGGTCGGGCTGTGGTCCATGGGTGCCATGCTCTACGGCCAGCTGGGCAGCGTGATGGAGCAGGCCTTCCTGTTCGAGCGCCGCGAGGCCATGGAGACCATGCCGATGCTGTCCCAGGCGCTGGACCTGGGCAGTCGCACCCTGCTTAGCCTGATTCCGCTGTTTCTGCTGCTGACCCTGATCGCGCTGGTGGCGCCGGCGCTGCTCGGCGGCTGGCTGGTATCGGCCAAGGCACTCAAGCCCCAGGCGTCGAAGCTGAACCCGGTCAAGGGCCTCAAGCGCATGTTCTCCACCCACGCCCTGGCGGAGCTGGGCAAGGCCATCGCCAAGTCGGTGCTGGTGGGCGGTGTCGGCCTGGGCTTCGTCTACCTGCATCGGGGCGAGGCGCTGAGCCTGATGGAATTGCCCATCGCCGCGGCGCTGGCGGCATCGATGAAGCTGGCCGCCGAGGCCAGCGCGCTGATGGTGCTGACCCTGGTGGTGGTGATCCTGATCGATGTGCCCTACCAGCTATGGAGCCACGCCAAGAAGCTGCGCATGAGCAAGGAAGAGATCAAGCAGGAGCACAAGGAGTCCGAGGGCGACCCCCAGGTCAAGGGCCGCATCCGCCAGCAGCAGCAGGCCATGGCCCGAGGCCGCATGATGAGCCAGGTGCCCGACGCCGACGTGGTGGTCACCAACCCCACCCACTACGCGGTGGCGCTGAGCTACCGCGAAGGCAGCATGGGCGCACCACGGGTCGTCGCCAAGGGCGCCGACGCGGTGGCCGCGCGCATCCGCGAGCTGGCCGGTGAGGCCGGCGTGCCACTGCTCGAGGCGCCGCCCCTGGCGCGCACCCTGTACCGCCACGTGGACCTGGATCGCGAGATTCCCATGGAGCTCTACACCGCGGTGGCCGAGGTGCTGGCCTGGGCCTTCGGCCTCAAACGCGCCGCCAGCGAAGGCGAGACACCGCCGCCCGCCCCAGAATCCATCCAGGTGCCCGCCGAGCTGGCCGTGGCCGCCTCCACGCCAGAGCGCAATGTGACAGCAGACGAGAGACAACCATGACCCCAGCGCCTGACCACAGCGCCATCGCCAGCCCGGCGGGAGACCACGGATGAAGCCGTTGTCCCAGTACCTGACCCGCCGCGACTGGATGGCCGAGATCCCGATGAAGGTGCTGGCCGGCCCGCTGTTGATCATCATGATCCTGGCGATGATGATCCTGCCGCTGCCGCCCTTCGCCCTGGATCTGCTGTTTACCTTCAACATCGCCCTGGCGGTGATGGTGCTGCTGGTCAGCATGTTCACCGAAAAGCCGCTGGACTTCGCCGCCTTCCCTGCGGTGCTGCTGTTCACCACCCTTCTGCGGCTATCGCTCAACGTGGCCTCCACCCGGGTGGTGCTGATGAATGGCCACGAAGGCGGCGACGCCGCCGGCAAGGTCATCGAGGCCTTCGGCCAGTTTCTGGTCGGCGGCAACTTCGCGGTGGGTCTGGTGGTGTTTTTGATCCTGGTGATCATCAACTTCATGGTCATCACCAAGGGCGCCGGGCGCATCGCCGAAGTGGGCGCACGCTTCATGCTCGACGCCATGCCGGGCAAGCAGATGGCCATCGACGCCGACCTCAACGCCGGTCTTATCGGCGAGGAAGACGCCAAGCGGCGGCGCGCCGAGGTGGCCCAGGAGGCCGACTTCTACGGTTCCATGGACGGCGCCAGCAAGTTCGTGCGCGGCGACGCCATGGCCGGCCTGATCATCATGGTGGTCAACGTGCTGGGCGGGCTGATGATCGGCCTGATGCAGTACGACATGGCCTTCTCCGACGCCGCCCGCACCTACATCCTGCTGACCATCGGCGACGGACTGGTGGCCCAGATCCCGGCGCTGGTGATCTCCACCGCCGCCGGCGTCACGGTGTCCCGGGTCAACACCGACCAGGACGTCGGCCAGCAGATGATCAGCCAGCTGTTCGTCAATCCCAAGGTGCTGATCCTGGCGGCCGGGGTGATGGGCCTGCTGGGCCTGGTGCCGGGCATGCCCAACCTGGTGTTCCTGCTGTTTACCGTACTGCTTGCGACCCTGGCCTGGTGGCTGACCCGCCAGTCCGAGAAGCGCCTGGTCGAAGAGCAGGAAAGCGCCGCCCCGGCGCCCCCCCCGGAAGCCCCGGAGGCGAGCTGGGACGACGTCCAGCTGGTCGATACCCTGGGCCTGGAGGTCGGCCACCGGCTGATTCCGCTGGTCGACGCGCGCCAGCAGGGCGAACTGCTTGGCCGGATCAAGAGCGTGCGCAAGAAGTTCGCCCAGGAGGTCGGCTTCCTGCCACCGGTGGTGCATATCCGCGACAACCTGGAGCTGGAGGCCTCCACCTACCGGGTCACCCTGAAGGGCGCCGAGATCGGCCGCGCCGAGGCCTGGCCCGGGCGCTGGCTGGCCATCGACCCCGGCCAGGTGTCCGGCGAGCTGGACGGCACCCCGACCCAGGACCCGGCCTTCGGCCTGCCGGCGGTGTGGATCGACGCCAGCCAGCGCGAACGCGCCCAGGTCTACGGCTACACCGTGGTCGACGCCAGCACCGTAGTCGCCACCCACTTGAACCACCTGCTGCACCGCCACGCCTCCGAGATGCTGGGGCGCCAGGAGGTGCAGAAGCTGCTCGACAAGCTCAGCGCGGAGCAGAAGTCGCTGGTCGAGGAGGTGGTGCCCAAGGCGCTGTCGCTGACCGCCTTCACCCGGGTACTGCAGCAGTTGCTGGACGAGGACGTGTCGATCCGCGATCTGCGCACCATCCTCGATACCCTGGCCGAGCACGCGCCCCATCAGCAGGACCCCAGCGAGCTGACTGCCCTGGTGCGCATCGCGCTCGGCCGCGCCATCACCCAGCAGTGGTTCGCCGGACAGGAATCGCTCAACGTCATCGGCCTCGAGCCCCAGCTCGAACAGGTGCTGCACCAGGCCATGAACGGCAACGGCGCCCTGGAGCCGGGCCTGGCCCAGACCCTGATGGACCAGACCGAGGCGGCGCTGGGCCGCCACGAGGCCACCGGCGAGCCGCCGGTGCTGGTGGTCACCCCGAGCCTGCGCCCGGTACTGGCACGCTTCCTGCGCCGCCGTCTGCGCCACCTGGTGGTGATGTCCCAGGCCGAGATCCCCGACGACCGCATGCTGCGCGTCACCCATCAGGTCGGGGGAATGTGACCATGCTCCCAGCCTTGATCCTTGCCCGGAGAACCCAGTGTGCGCCGAGACGCCTGGCGACACTCGCCCTGCTGGCGCTGTGGCTGATCGCCGCCGGCGCCCAGGCCTTCCCCGGTGCCTGGACCGCCAACGCCCCGCGCATGACCGTCGCCTCGAGCCAGCTCGATCAGTCGTCGCGACCGCTGACGCCGCCCTCCGCCAGCGTCGAGGGCGTGATCGAGCGGGTGGTGTGGCGCTACCACGCAGCGCCTGGCGCCCGCCTGCAGGGTCGCCTGTGCCAGGGACAGCGCTGCCTGCGCCTGAAGGCCGCCCGCGGCAGCACCGAACACTTCGCCGGCCTCGACGCCGCCGGCTCCTTCGTCTTTCGTTTTCGTCTCCTGGATGGTGAATCGCCGCTCGTTGTCGACGGCATGAGCGTGATCGTCAACCACCGTTGAGGCTGTCCCAGAGGAAAGTGCCATGTACACCGCACAAGGCAGAATGGAGCATCAGTCCCAGCTCGAAGCCTACCTCCCCATGGTGCGTCGCCAGGCCCTGGCGCTGCAGGTCAAGCTGCCCGCCGGGGTCGACCTGGATGACCTGATCCAGGCCGGCATCGTCGGCCTGCTGGAGGCGCTGGGGCGCTTCGATGCAAGCCAGGGCGCCCAGTTCACGACCTTCGCCAGCCAGCGGGTGCGCGGCGCCATGCTCGACGAACTGCGCAGCCGCGACTGGCTGCCGCGCAGCGTACGCCGCCAGGCCCGGGCACTGGACGAGGCCACCCGCGAGCTGCAGCAGCGCCTCGGCCGCCCCCCGGAGGAACACGAGATCGCCGAGGCGCTGGACATGGACCTGGTCAGCTACCGACGCCTGTTGAGCGACGTCAACAACGGCCAGCTGATGCCCTTCGAGGAATTGCTCGCCGAAGGCAACGAGCATCGCTTCAGCGACCAGATCGGCATAGCGCCGCTGGCCGAACTGCTCGACGGCGAACGCCGCGAGGCGCTGGTCGCCGCCATCGCCGAGCTGCCCGAGCGAGAAAAACTGCTGATGGCGCTCTACTACCAGGAAGAGCTCAACCTCAAGGAGATCGGCGCCGTGCTGGGAGTCAGCGAGTCCCGGGTGTGCCAGATCCATAGCCAGGCGGTGAGCCGACTGCGCGCGCGATTAAGCGAGCACTAAGCCACCCCGACCACATAGCGATGAAAACGAAAAAAGAAAAGTGGCGGAAAAACGGTAGGTTAGAAAGAACGACCAGGCTGTCCCATAGCCATCTCTTATCAGGATTATCAGGCCATTCAATTTATCCAATTGCTCGTTTCTGCGTAAGGTGAGCCCTGTCTTCAGACAATACACCCATCGCTCAAAGGAGACGGGAATGTCCCTGATCAACACCGAAGTCAAGCCGTTCAAGGCCACCGCTTACCACAACGGCGAGTTCGTCGACGTCTCAAGCGACGACATGAAAGGCCAGTGGAGCATCGTCTTCTTCTACCCGGCCGACTTCACCTTCGTCTGCCCGACCGAGCTTGGTGACCTGGCGGACAACTACGAAGAATTCAAGAAGCTGGGCGTCGAGATCTACAGCGTCTCCACCGACACCCACTTCACCCACAAGGCCTGGCACGACAGCTCCGAGACCATCGGCAAGCTGCAGTTCCCGATGATCGCCGACCCGACCCTGACCATCTCGCGCAACTTCGAGGTGCTGATCGAGGAAGACGGCCTGGCCGAGCGTGGCACCTTCGTCATCGATCCCGAGGGCAAGATCCAGATCGTCGAGATCAACGCCGGCAACATCGGCCGCAACGCCGAAGAGCTGCTGCGCAAGGTCAAGGCTGCCCAGTACGTCGCCGCCCACCCCAACGAGGTGTGCCCGGCCAAGTGGAAGGAAGGCGAAGAGACCCTGGCGCCGTCCCTGGACCTCGTCGGCAAGATCTAAGCCTTGTCCGCAAGATCTGGCACTTGACCGAAAGTGTCTTGAGCAAGATGTGACTGCGCCAAGGCAGACTGACTCAGCCTTAGTGTCCCTTGTCGCAGTCACGGCGCCTCGCTAGAGGCGCCCGTCACCCCTGAGGTGACACCCTTTTCCCCACCGGGTCGTTCGTCTCGGTCGTCCTACCAGTCGCTTATGCGAGATCGGGCCCTTTTCAGGGATTGAGGGGCCCGGTGGGGATTCTGCGGCCCAATGATCGGCCAGTTCGCCGATACCGGCACTACGCCCCCGCCGCAGACCACCATTTTCCGATTTTTATCAGGATTGCCGCTGTCATGTTGGACGACTCTCTCAAGCAACAGCTGAAAGCCTATCTCGAACGTGTCACCCGCCCCTTCGAGCTTGTCGCCACCCTCGATGACGGCGACAAGTCCAGGGAACTCCACGGCCTGCTCAGCGACATCGCCGCGCTCAGCGACCACATCAGCCTGTCCACCGAAGGCACGGACCCACGCACGCCGTCGTTCGCCCTCTATCGTGATGGCGCCCCCACCGGGGTGGTGTTCGCCGGCATCCCCATGGGTCACGAGTTCACCTCGCTGGTGCTGGCACTTCTGCAGGTCGGCGGGCATCCGCCCAAGGCCAGCGACGAGGTGATCGAACAGATCCAGGCGCTGGACGCGGACATGCACTTCGAGACCTACTTCTCGCTGTCCTGCCAGAACTGCCCGGACGTGGTCCAGGCGCTGAACCTGATGGCCATCCTCAATCCGCGGATCTCCCACGACGCCATCGACGGCGCCCTGTTCCAGGACGAGGTCGAGGCCCGCGAGATCATGTCGGTGCCGAGTGTCTACCTCAACGGTGAGCCCTTCGACCAGGGCCGCATGACCCTCGAGCAGATCCTGGCCAAGGTCGACACCGGCGCCGAAAAGCGTGAAGCCGAGAAGATCAGCGCCAAGGAGTCCTTCGAGGTGCTGACCATCGGCGGCGGTCCCGCCGGCGCAGCCGCCTCCATCTATGCCGCGCGCAAGGGTATCCGCACCGGCGTCGCCGCCGAGCGCTTCGGCGGCCAGGTGCTCGACACCATGGCCATCGAGAACTTCATCTCGGTGCAGGAGACCGAAGGGCCCAAGCTTGCCACCGCGCTTGAAGAGCACGTCAAGCAGTACGACGTCGACATCATGAACCTGCAGCGTGCAGAAGCTCTGGTGCCGTCAAGCGAGCCGGGCGGCGAGCACGAGGTGCGCTTCGCCTCCGGCGCCAGCCTGCGCACCAAGACGCTGATCCTGGCCACCGGCGCCCGCTGGCGCGAGATGAACGTGCCCGGCGAGGCCGAGTACCGCAACCGCGGCGTAGCCTACTGCCCGCACTGCGACGGCCCGCTGTTCAAGGGCAAGCGCGTCGCGGTCATCGGCGGCGGCAACTCCGGCGTCGAGGCGGCCATCGACCTGGCCGGCATCGTCGCCCACGTGACCCTGTTCGAGTTCATGGACGAGCTGCGTGCCGACGCCGTGCTGCAGAAGAAGCTGCGCAGTCTGCCCAACGTCGAGATCATCTCCGGTGCCCGCACCACCGAGATCAACGGCGACGGCAACCGCGTCACCGGCCTGAGCTATGAAGAGCGCGCCAGCGGCGAGCTCAAGCAGGTCGAGCTGGAAGGTGTGTTCGTGCAGATCGGCCTGGTGCCCAACACCGAATGGCTCAAGGACTCGCCGATCGAGCTGTCCGAACGCGGCGAGATCGTCACCGACGCCCACGGCATGACCTCGGTCCCCGGCATCTTCGCCGCCGGCGACGTCACCACCGTGCCCTACAAGCAGATCGTCATCGCCGTGGGGGCAGGTGCCACCGCCGCCCTCGGCGCCTTCGACTACCTGATTCGTCAGTAAGGTCGAGCCCTCGACCACGACAAAGCCGCGTTCCCTGAAGACACCGTCTGGCTTCCCTGGCCGCGGTGTCCACGACCAGGAAGGTCGTGACTAGCCTGCCGCCCTTCGGGGCGGTTTTTTTTCGTCTATTGATCGCCGTCCACTAGTACGCCGTAGCATCACGATGGTGTGTCACGGCACCCTGCTTGACGACGGTCGACATCACTTCAGCGCATCTCCGACACAGGACACATGCCGCCGCCCTTCGGGGCGGTTTTTTTTTGGCCTGTTGGTCGTGCAGGAGAGACCAATGTCAGTTCGATGGTGTCAGTCGATGTTCGACCATGGCACTTGCGCGACCCGAATGTCAGCGGTAGACAGCTTGCCTACGGCGTCGGCTTCGCTAGTTCGACGGCGTCAGCCGGTTTTCGACCATGGCACTTGCTCCGCTGATGTCCGGAAGGCACTCGCCCTGGGCGAGTCGCTCGAGGATGCGTTCTTCCTGGCGCTGCAGTTCCAGGGTGTGGTCGATCACCGCGTCGACCTCCGAGGGCGGCAGCACCACCACTCCATTCTCGTCGGCCAGCACCACGTCACCAGCGGATACCACCACCCCACCGACGCTGACCGGCAGGTTCATGGCGCCGCCCTGGTCGGCGAGCTTGGTGGTCAGCGACGAGACACCGCGGCTCCACACCGGGAAGCGCTTTGCGCGCAGGGTTGCAAGGTCAGTGGCGGTGCCGTCGATGATCACCCCGGCCAGTCCCAGGCGCGAGCCGACTTCGGTCAGCACCCCGCCCCAGCAGGCGTGACGACGATCGCCCTGGCGATCGATCACCAGCACATCGCCGGGACGCAGAAGGCGCATGGCGTGGTTGAGCAGGGTGCCGTCTCTCGGCGGCAGCGACAGGGTCACGGCGACCCCGGCCACCCGCACCTCGTCGAGCTGGCAGCGGATCTCGGGGTCGATGAAGCCCTCTTCGCGGAAGTGGCCGATGGTGGCGGTCTCGCACTCGAGCAGGCGCTGATGGCGGGCGGGGTCCAGCGGGGCGGGCAGGTCGGCGATGGTGTACACAGCGTTTTTCCTTATATCAGGCTCGGCAGCCAGGTGATCAGTCCCGGCACCCAGTACAGCATCAGCATGCCGAACAGGAAGCACAGCACGATCGGCCAGGCGGCGGCGTAGATGGTCGGCATCGACACCGAGGGTGCCCCGCCCTTGACCGCGAACAGGTTGTAGCCGAACGGCGGGGTCAGGCTGCCCACCGCCAGGTTGATCAGAAACAGCGTCCAGAACCACACCGGATCGAAGCCGTAGGCCTTGACCAGCGGGGCGTAGATCGGAATGACCACCATCATGAAGGCGATCTGGTCGATGAACATGCAGGCGACCAGCGGGATCAGCATCAACAGCAGCAGCATCAGGCCGGTGTCCAGATCCATGGCGGTGGCGGCGGCCACCAGCCCGGAGGTGGCACCGGTAAAGGACAGAAGCTGACTGAACAGCTTGGAGCAGGCCAGGATGGTGATGATCATGGCGCTGATCGACAGCGACGACAGCAGCGCCTGGCCGGCCATCTTGAGGCTGAACTTGCGGTAGTAGAAGGCCACCAGAATGGCCCCGAGCACGCCGGTGGCGGCGGACTCAGACGGCGTCGCCACCCCCAGCATCATCAGCCCCAGCACCGAGAAGATGATGATCGAGAACGGCGCCATGTTGGCCAGCGCCCGACCGCGCTGGCGCCAGTTGCCACCCCCCGAGTCGTCCACCGCCGGTGCCCGCGACGGGTCCAGCATCATGCGCACCACCACGTAGGTCACGAACAACCCGGCCAGGAGCATGCCCGGAATGATGCCTGCGATCAAAAGGCGAGCGATGGAGACGTCGACCATGGAGCCGATGATGATCACCAGAAGGCTCGGCGGGATGATCGGTGCAAGGCCGGCGCCGCCGAGGATCAGGCCGATCGACAGGCGGTCGTCGTAGCCACGCTGCTGCATCGTCGGTAGCGCCGAGCGGCTGAGCATGGCGGTCACCGCCAGGGCCGAGCCGGACAGCGCGCCGAACAGCGTCGACAGGGCCACCACGAAGAAGTACAGGCGGCCCTTGATGCGTCCCATCAGGGTGTCGAGAGAGTCGAAGATGACGTCGATGGAGCCCGAGCGGAACAGCAGCTCGCCCATCAGCACGAACAGCGCGATGGTGGTCAGCGTCTCCGAGGTGACGGTGTCATAGACGCTGTTGGCAAACAGGCCGAAGCCGGCGCTGCCCATCAGCCAGAAGGTGCCGGCCACGTTGATCGCCAGAAAGGCCACGAACACCGGCACGCCGAGGGCGAACAGCCCCATCAGCAGGGCGACGGCCAGGCCCAGGGTGACATACCACTCCATCGTCTACGCCTCCTGCCGTGGACTTTCGCTGGGCCACTCGACGGTGGCGGGCAGCAGCGCGCGCCGCAGAAAGTGCAGCGCGGTATTGGAAAAGCCGTAGCCAATAAAGCTCGACACCCACACCTTGGGGATATCGAGCCCCATAGCGGTGGTGGTGCCGCTGGCCAACTGGCGAAGGCTCTCGCTGATCAGCATCCAGGCTGCCAGCGCACACACCGCCGCGGTCAGCAGCGAGGTGAAGCGCTCGAAGCCCTGTCGACGGGCGGCGGGCAGGCTGTCCTGCAGCACGCTGATGGCGATGTGCCCACGGGTCCGGGCGAGTTCCGGCATGGCCAGGCTGGCCGACAGGCACAGACAGTAGGCGACGATGGAGCTCGACCACAGGGTCGGGGCGTTGAAGAAGTAGCGGGCCACCACTTCGATCCAGAAACACACGACGATGCCACACAGGGTGGCACCGCCGAGGTAGAAGCCGAATCGCGTGAGGCCATCGTGCCAACGGGCAATGGTAGCCAGCATGGGAGCGATCCGATCAGGGGGTCATGTCGTTGCTTTCGGCGATCTCGCGCATCTTGGCCACCGCCTCCGGCGACTTGTCGAGGCCGAGCTGCCAGATGCCTTCGGTCACCAGTTCGTCGAGACGCTCGGCGTCTTCCGGGGCGAACTCGGTTTCGTGCATGCCGAGCTCCCGCAGGCGCGCCCATTCCTCGACCGCCAGTTCGTCGAGCACCCCGGCGATCTCGCTTTCCAGCGCCTCGCCCTGGGCCAGCAGCACCGACTGCTGCTGCTCGTCGAGGCCATTGAAGGTGTCGAGGTTCATCAGCAGGTAGGTATAGGTCTGGCCGAAGGTGGGCTTGGAGAAGTAGCCCGCCACCTCGTGCCAGCCAAGATCCTCGACGCCGTTGAGGCCCCAGGCAGCGCCGTCGATGACGTTACGATCCAGTGAGGAGTAGACGTCGCCGCTGGACATCAGCACCGGTGTGCCACCCAGGCCCTGGGTCACGTTGGTGTAGGTGGGGCTGCCGCGCAGACGACGTCCCTCGAGGCCCGGCGAGCCTTCGATGGGTTCCTTGAGCACGTACTGGAAACCGCTGGAGCCGAGCGGCGGAATCGCCAGCAGCTTCAGGCCCAGCTCGTTGTAGTGGCTGTCGATGAAGTCCCACAGGCCAGACTCGCGGGTCTTGGCAGGATCGACGAAGACCCCGTCCATGGCCGCACCGACACCGGTGGTGTTGGTGTGGTAGGCGCCGTGGGTGTAGAGCAGATCGAACACCCCCACCGAGACCGGCTGCAGCTGTTCGAACGGCGGCACCACGTCGGGGCCATTGAGGCTGATGGAGACCTCGCCGTCGCTGGCGCCCTGGACCTTGTCGATGTAGCGCTGGGCGACTTCACGGGTGTAGGCCGAGGTCAGGTCGTAGCTCGACAGCATGCGCAGATCGGTGGCCTGGGCTTCGGGTGACAGCGCCGACAGTGAAAGGGCAGACAGCGACAGCGCGGACACGGTCAGGATGGAGCGGGAGAGTCGGGACAGGGAGCGATTCATGGTCTTCCTCGCGTTTATGGTTGTTATCATCCGTGGCCGAGGCGGGATGCGTCCGGCAGAAGGATCTTCGATACCACTTCAATCTAGTCAGGCCGACACACCGGGGTCAATGGAAAGGCACCGATCGAGTTTTTCGATTTTTAATATGTAGAATTTACGGAACTTATACAACAAAATGAAAATATAAAAACCAGAAAAATAAAGAGCGCTATCTTGTGAAAAATCTCGTATTAAAGGGCTATTATCTCGAAGTGTTTTACGCAAAACATGATGAGACAAAACCCCAATAACTCCTGATAAACTATATAATACAATGACCTATATAAAACACCTTCTTTCGTATAGACGCCCGCCCAGCTCCATCGTCGTTATTGCCACAGGCGACAATTTCGACACCCTATCGGCCACCTTTCAGCAGAAGAACAACTCTTTCCAGCAAGAAGGGATCGGCTCGCCTGGCCGGTTACCCTCGACCAGGCCGAAGCTGGCAGGAGGTAACCCATGCCCGGCAACGGCCGACGGTGTATTCTCTGACAACAGCTTGGCCAACCATACACAGGCCAACATCAGGGCGACTTCGACGAGGACAGATCGTCCCCACGAGCACCTCTTGCTGACAGAAAAGAAAGGAGCCGGTGATGCGGCCGATTCACGACACCCTGGACTGGAACCTGCTTCGGACCTTTATCGTCATCGTGCAGGAAGAGAGCGTGAGCAAGGCGGCGGTGCGCCTGTACCTGTCTCAGCCGGCGGTGAGCCTGTCGCTGAAACGGCTGGAAGAACGGCTGGGCCAGAAGCTGATCGAGCGCGACAGTCATCGCTTTCGGGTGACCCAGGCGGGTCAGCTGGTGTACCGCGAGGCGGTGGATATCTACGCCAATGTGGCACGCCTGGCGGCCTCGGTGGGGGAATCGGACCCGGAGGTGGCCGGCCACGTCTCGCTGGCCTTTATCACCGGTATCCAGTGTCGCTTTCTCGATAGCGTGCTGGCGGCCTTCCATCGTCGCTATCCGCAGATCACCTTCGAGATCGAGGACATGTCGAGCCAGGAGGTGCAGCACGCCCTGTCACAGCGCCAGAGCGCGCTGGGTATCTGCCTGGCACAGAGCTGCCCGGACAACCTCGACAGCCAGGTGCTGGCGCGCCAGCGCTATCGGCTGTACTGCGGGCGCAGCCACCGCCTGTTCGGCCGCGACAGCCTGCCCATGGAAGAACTCAAGCAGGAGGCCTACGTGTCCTTCGGCAGCGAGCAGCTCGACGGGGTGCTGTCGCCGCTGGCGGTGTTCCGCGCCCAGCACGGCCTCAAGGGCCCGGTGGTGGGGCAGTCCAGTCGTCTGCAGGAGATCCAGCGCATGGTCATGGCGGGCTGGGGCATCGGCTGCCTGCCGGAGCACCTGGTGGCCCGGCAGGTGGCGGACGGCGAGCTGTGGCCGCTGCCGCCCTACGACGGCGTGGCCGGCATCGACCTGCACCTGATGTGGCACCGCGAAGGCCGCGCCAGCGTGGCGGAGACAACCTTTATCGAGTTCTTCCTCACCAGCATGGCCAAGGTGCCCATGGAGCACCGCCTGACCACCGGTATCGACGTGGCCGACGCCGCCCAGGCGCCCCTCGCCTTTGACGATATGCCCTGACGAACGAGGATTGGAGCTGAGCCGGGTACACCGACGTCGCCGGTCCTCCCCATTCCACCAGCAAGACTCTTTGCACAGGTGTCTCCTGGGTCGTTTCGCGTTTGCACCAGAACGCGCCCTGCCCGCCCCTCGTCGATAACGCCTGAACTCAACATTTTGCGGCACATCTTGGACGACATGGATGTTTCTGATGTAAGCCCCCTCTGAAAGCACCTTCCGCCTGCTGTCCCGGCCTCGCCTCGCCAGTAGGATCCTCCAGAGTCGGACCACGGCGTCGTTCAGGGAGGATCCACCGTGCCATCTACCCTCGTTCCTTCATCCCCATCTCATGAGCTGCCATCGGTATCTGGCGACCAGCCAAACGTGACCGGAGGGCACTGAGGATGGATGACGGCATGATCCCCGGGCAAAGGCCCTTTCCCACCGAGGCCATCGCGGACACTGGCCAGCGCCCGGCCGTGCCGACCGAATTCACCGCCGATGAGCACGGGGGCGGCCTTATCCCCCTGAGGGAACACCTCAACCATCGCCGGGTGATCACCGCCGAGCCCTACAGCGAAGGTGAGACCCCGGAAGCCGTGATCATGATGGACGTGGAGGAGGGATCCGTCACGGTACTCGACGTGGTCGTCCAGGCCGCCTACATGCTGCCGGTGGTCGGTAACGTCATGGCCATCGGCGACGTCGCCCGCGACGTGGTTGACCTCGATGGCAACGACGCAGACGGCACGCCGAACTACCAGAACGTCTGGCTCTGGGCGGTGCTGGTGATCGACGCCATCGGTCTGGTGCCCGCCTTTGGCAACGCCTCCCGACCTGCACGTGCGGGGATCCGCGAAGGCATACAGGCGTTTGCCCGCGGTGAAGGCGTCGACATCGCCGCTCAGATTCTGGTCAACCAGGCCAGCGGTGCGGCGATGGATTTTCTGGCAGAACTCGAATCCAAGCTCGAGGAACAGAAACCGAAGCTGTTGCGCGAAATTGACACCATCGTCGGCAAACTCGCCGAGTTCATCAACAACCCCGCTTCGAGTACCATCGCGGCCTGTGGTACACCCGCGTCACCGACGCCGACGGCGTGGTGACCTTCTACCGCTACAACGATCACAACCAGATCGAGTCGATCACTCACCCCTTCCACCCGGCGTTGGGCAGCGAGCACTGGCGCTGGGACGAGCACGGCCGGCTGATCCGCCATATCGACGGCGAGGGACGCACCACCCACTATCGCTATGACGACCAGGGTCGGCTGATCGAGACGGTCGATCCCCAGGGCCTGAGTACCCGCATCGACTACGACGACAAGGGCCTGCCGGTGCGCGTCACCGAGCCTGACGGACGCGAACGCTCGCTGCGCTTCGATGAACGCGGCCTGCCGCTGCAGGAAATCGCCCCGAGCGGGCGTGTCACCACCTTCCGTCACAACGCGCGCGGCCTGCCCACGGCGATGACCGACGCCGCCGGCAACACCTACCAGTACCGCTGGAACGACCAGGGTCGGCTGACCAGTGCCAGCGACTGTTCACGCAAGACCACCCAGTTTCGCTACGACCATCGCGGCTGGCTGATCGAGCGCCGTGACGCCGCCGGGCATCGCACCCATTACACCCGCGACGCCACCGGCCTGCTGCTGAGCGTCGAGCACCCCGACGGCGCCATCGAGCACTTCTCCCACGACGGCGATGGCCGGCTGACCCAGTATCTCGACCCCACCGGGCAGCGCACCCGCTATCGCTACAATGGCAAGGGCCAGCCGATCGAGCGCCGCGACCCCATGGGCCAGCGTTTCGCCTACCACTACGACCGCCTGCTGCGGCTCTCGGCGCTGACCAACCAGAACGGCGACCGCTGGCAGTTCCGCTATGACGGCGGTGGCCGACTGATCGAGGACACCGGCTTCGACGGGCGCACCCGCCACTACCGCTACGACGATGGCGGCGCCCTGATCGAGCGTCGCGAAGGTGAGCTGGTCACCACCTTCACCCGCGACGCCATGGGCCGGGTGCTGGAGCGCGAGAGCCAGCGACCGGGCCAGCCCGCGCTGACCACCCGCTACGGCTACGACCCGCTGGGACGCCTGACCCGCGCCGCCAGCCGCCACAGCGAGACGCGCTTTCACTTCGACACCGCCGACAACCTGATAGCCGAGGTGCAGCGTCATCAGCTGCCCAACGGCGGTGACTACTCCAGCGTCACCCGCCACACCCACGACGCCCTGGGCAACCGCGAGACCACCACCCTGCCCGACGGTCAGACCCTGGCCTGGCTGCGCTATGGCTCCGGCCATGTCCACGCCATGACCCTGGACCAGCGTGAGCTGATGGCCTTCGAGCGCGACGACCTGCATCGCGAGGTGCGCCGTCACCAGGGCAGCCGCGAGGTCGAATCACGCTTCGACCCGCTGGGACGCCTGATCGAGCAGCATATCCGTACGCTAGAGCCGCCCGATGCGGATGGACCCGGACATCCCGCCGGCAAGCACCCCACCGTCAGGCGTCAGTGGCACTACAGCGCCAACGGCCTGCTCAGCCAGGTGGACGACAACCTGCGCGGCACCACCCGCTACGGCTACGACCCACTGGGCCGGCTGCGCCAGGCAAGCGCCCCAGGGCTTGAGGAAGTGTTCGCCTTCGACCCGGCCGGCAATCTGGTCGATCCCGTGCCGCCAGAACGAACCAGCGAAAGCGGCAGCAACACCCCGCCCTCCGACGCCACCCGCTGGCTACGCGAGCGTCCCCGCGATCACCTCGACCACGGGTCCGAGGAGCGCATTCGCCTCGATTACCCAGGCGCACCAGCCAGCCTGTCGCCGGCCATGGGCAACCTGCTCAAGCGCTACGCCGGTACCCACTACCACTACGACGCCAGCGGCAACCTGACCCGACGTATCGCCCCCAGCGGCGAGACTTGGCACTACCAGTACGACCCCGAACACCGGCTGATCGAGGCCTGCCACTACCCCCATGCACCCGCCGCGGGCGATGACACCCTGCCGCGCATGCGTGCCCGCTACGCCTACGACGGCCTCGGCCGACGGGTGTGGAAAGAGGTGAACCGCCAGGGCCAGCCCAGCGAGCTGACGGTGTTCAACTGGGACGGTGACCTGCTGCAAAGCGAAGAGCGTTTTGTCGGTGGCCTGCCGCCGCTGTTTCGCCCCGAACGGCTCGAACTGGCCCGCGAGAACCCCGAGCGGCCTCACTCGCTACCCATCGCCCAGCGCTGCCATCGGCTCGAGTACCCCAGCCTCACCCCCGAACGGCGGGTAATCTACCTGTTCGAACCCGACAGCTTCGTGCCCGCCGCCAAGCTCGAGAACCGCTTCGAGGCCGTCCACACCCGCAGTGGCACCGGCGCGGTGCTCTACACCGAACACCAGCCAACCGAGCCGACGCTCTACAGCATCCACACCGACCACCTCGGCACCCCGATGGAGCTGGCAGAATGCGACGGCAAGCTCGCCTGGGTCGGCCACTACCGCGCCTGGGGCAAGCTCACCCAGGCCAGTGACGGCCACGGCAATCCCAGCACCACCGACAACCCCCTGCGCTTCCAGGGTCAGTACCTGGATGAAGAAACCGGGCTGCACTACAACCGCCATCGGTACTATGATCCAGAGACGGGACGCTTCACCACCCAGGACCCGATAGGACTGGCCGGCGGCGAAAACCTGTACATGTACGCCCCCAATCCGACAGGATGGGTGGATCCGCTGGGGTTGAGTCGGTGCTCTTGTGCTGAAGGTCACGGGCCAACTGTCGGAGACCTCAGAAGATCAGGACAGAAAGATGCACACCACATAATTCAAGATGCGGCTGTACGCGATATACCTGGCTACAAGACTAATGATGCGCCTGGCTTTCAATTACCTGGGCCTGCATCATCTGTTGGATCTTCTCATCACACAGCTACTCAAGTTCAAAGACAGGCTGGAGGTGGAACATATGGAGCGGAAAGAAGAATCGGCTACAAGGCTCTGCGCAGGGCTGGAGTGAGTCAAGATGAGGCTCGAAATTCCATCCTTAGAGCAGATGACTACTTTCGCAGCATCGGAGTGGAACACACAACACAAACACGCATCCCAGGAAATCGCCGGTAGATAATCATGTGCAACGCTGAAAGAAAAATCAGAGATGAGCTTCAAGAAGTCATTTCACTTCTTGTGCAAAAAAAGTACATAGAGCTGGAAGAAAAATCCGGAGGAAATCGCTTAAAAGCATATGAAATAGAAAGTGCTATCAACGAGTATGGCTGTGATCTAGCATATCCCCCAGAGCGCGAATTTGACTCTATAAACATGATTGAGGTTTTTGACTCAGATCCGAGACGGTGGTCTGTGCGTTTTGACCTATGGTCAGAACAAGAAGGAAAATCAGACTTAAGCATAGAGCTGACAATAATTGAAGCAAGCAATAAAAATACAGTCGTTGAAATTGATGATATACACGTCCTTTGATGGACTCTTCGTCTTCGGATGTGGGGTTTAACTTGGAGAATACCGTGAACTTTGCCGGCGGCGTCCGGGAAGTAGGACGGCGACAGCGCCTCGGTCAGCCGTTGCCAGGGCACCACGGCCTCCATCTGGGCCAGGAACCGCTCGCGACGGGTGACCTTCTTCTTGTTCTGGTGCTCAGCCTAGGCGAAAGAGATCTGCTTCATCGGTTGGCTCTGGTCAGACGGTGGCAGGAAAGCCAGATTCTACCCCGCCGATGGCTGCAAGGCCGCTGTGGCGGGATTTATGCAGCGTTTCCCTAGGTATCAGGTCCCGGATGATTAATTACACGCTTGGTGAATAGTTCAGGACGCCTTTTCTGCCAGTCCTTCATTGCAGCAATCGGGGCCTGGTGCTTCAAGGCCTTTTGCGGAATGTGGTGATTGTACAGCCAGCAGTAGCGCTTTAACGTCTCTTCCAGATCCTCTCCGGAAACATAGCGGCGAGTCGCCAATACGTCACTGATATGGCCATTGAAGCGCTCGACCATCCCGTTGGTTTGTGGATAGCCCGGTCGAATCAGACGGTGCTCCACGTGGTGCTCCGCACATGCCTGGTCAAATGGATGCTGGCCGGTAGGCTTGCGCTCTCCACCCGAGGTGAAACGATCGGTAAAGCTCTTACCATTGTCCGTCAGCACCTTTTGGATCTTGAACGGGGCCTTCTCAACAACCCGATGGAAAAAGGCTCCAGCATCGCTTGCCGCCTGGCTGGATCGCACCTCCAGATAGACCCAGCGCGTAGCTCGGTCGATGGCAACGTACAGATAGCGGCGCTGCGTCTCATCAGGCATCTGCGGCAGATATTTGATATCGATATGGAGGTAGCCCGGTTCGTAGTCTCGAAAGGGCTTGGGCGTTTCCTTCTTGCCCTCCTGATCCCTCTTAGCCAATTGGGCCAAGGTGGGCACCTGGCGGCGTTTCAACATCCGGTGGAGCGCCGCTCTGGATAGCGTGGGGTGCAAGAACTCCCGGGCGACAACGAGCAGGTCGTCGAGCCCGAGACGAAGGAATTCGCGTGCCGCAATCAGCACCTCTTCCTGCTCGTGGTTGAGCGTTGCATTGAGGTTGTGACGGGTGTGGGGGCGATCATAGACATCATCGCGGTGCCGCCACCGACGTATCGTCATGTCACTGACACCAAAGCGCTCCGCCAGCGCCGTATCGGTAACGTGAGCGGGAGCCGCCTGGATCTCAGCGCGGATCTTCGGGGTTGTAGTGGCTTGCTTATGAAGCTTGATGTCCACGGCAATGCTCCTAGATGAATTGACGGAGAAGCCCTCGGGCGGCTATCAACCCGCCTCATTCATGGGGCAGGCCTGAAAACGAAGATAGCGGATGGTATTCTCTTAAAAAATCAGTGAGTTCCGCCAAGAACCTGATCAAAGAGAGCCATCCGCTATGGGTGAAAGACTATCCACCTGGATTCCCTCTTGCAACCGCTCGGTCCGTGTCGAGCTGAGCGGCCAACGAACCACGAGTGATAGCGGCGCGCTGTTGCTCCGCGAAGCCCTCGATCGCAGTGGCGTTATCGATGCGCTGGAAGACAATCTGGTTGACCCGCGCAATCCGCTACGTGTTCGTCACTCGCTGGCAAGCCAACTGCGAACCGTGATCTTGCAGCGTGCGATGGGGTGGATCGACCTTAGTGATACCGACACGCTCCGTCATGACCCGCTCTGGCAACTTGCCTGCAGTGATGCTCGCGGGCTGGCCCCGTTGGAGCAAGATCGGCCATCTCAAGCCACGCTGTCGCGCTTGCTGAACTGCCTCGGTCACAGCGACAACATCGATACCCTGCACGAAGGACTGATGCGATTGGTGGTTTGGCGTCTGGTCTCGCTGACCAAGGGCGACATCCCGAAGCAGTTGACCCTGGATGTCGATGGCTTGCCGATTGAGGTCCACGGCCACCAAGGGGGCTCAGCGTTTCACGGGCATTATCAGGCACGGATCTACTCACCGCTGATCGCTTCACTGGCCGAGACTGGCGACATGGTCGGCGGCCTACTGCGCGAAGGTAACGCCGGCCCAGCCGAGGATGCTGATACCTGGATACCACACCTGGTCAAGCGGCTTAGCGCGAGCACCGGAGCCCAGGTGCGGGTTCGCATCGACGCAGGCTTCACCGACAACGCAACACTGGAAGCCCTGGAAGATCGGGATATCGAGTACCTGGGCCGGCTGCGTAGCCACACGGGACTGCAGACGCTAGCAGAACCGTATTTGAAACGCCCGCGTGGCCGCCCGCCTGAACAACCTCGGGAGTGGTGTTATGACCTGTCCTATCAAGCCGGCTCATGGCCTGCGCCACGACGCGTGGTGCTGGTGGTGCAGGAACGTCCCGATGATCTGTTACTGCACGCCTTCTTCCTGGTCACCAACCTCGGCAAGGTCGAGTGGCCGGCCAAGAGGGTGCTGGCACTCTATCGCAAGCGTGGCAGCGCTGAGGCGCACATGGGCGAGTTGAAGTCGACACTGGACGTGCATCTGTCCTCGACCGATCGCGGCGCCTCGACGGTTCAACAGGTGATGGCCCGCAACACGGTGAATCTCTTGCTGAGCCTCTACGCCTATCAAGTCCTGCATGGGCTGCGACGGCTGCTGGAAAGCCAAACACATCAGGGGTGGAGCCT
This sequence comes from Halomonas sp. EF61, assembly GCF_040147045.1. Taxonomy (NCBI): domain Bacteria; kingdom Pseudomonadati; phylum Pseudomonadota; class Gammaproteobacteria; order Oceanospirillales; family Halomonadaceae; genus Halomonas; species Halomonas sp. EF61. The sequence continues at coordinate 1,118,837 of NZ_JAMSHM010000001.1, forward strand.
GGCGCAGATGCGTGAGCAGATCCTCAAGGTGGCGGCGACACTCTCGCTGCATGCCCGACGCGTCACAGTGCACCTTGGCGCCGCCGCCGACAAATGGTGGCCGACATTGCTAAGGGGGTTGCCACGGCTATCCGCACTGGTCTGAGACTGGTCATCATCACACTCTCATTCGTCGACAGAGCAGCCGTATCCGAAGCTGTCAGGCACGGCTACGCCGAAGCCAGATGATGATACAAAACTGCGATAAGGACGCCAACAGAAGGTCGATTTAGTTATAAGAAAACCGGCGACCATGCGGCCGCTCAACGGTAAAGAGGGCCGATGCCGAGATTTTCCGGCGCAGCAGGCTCATTCAGCACTCAGATGAATGAGGCGGGATCAAGGGATAACTCCTTTTAGTCAATTGAGCATCCGAGACACTACACTTAGATTCATTCACTCCCAAACCTCGAAGAGCCATACTCAAGCAAAAACCAGAACCATGCCCACTCAAAATACATACTTATCACAAAGCACAAGAAAGCAACATTAACCAACATCCAAAAAAAAGCATAGCGATTCCTCTTTTTATCAACAAAACTTTTCTCCCTACTTATCACTTTTCCAGTATCAATAATCCTATCCAAATCCTTAGGATCAAGTAAGTCCTCATACCGCCCCCTAATAGCCCTATATTTTTCAAGAAGCCTATTTCTATCGGAATTAACCTCCATTAACGAGACAAATAAATACACGCACGAAAAAACAAACAGAAAAACACTAACCTGAACAACCTCAAGTGTAAAAGCATTTGACTCATTGCTCCGGGCAATAACCCTAAGTAAAAAAACACTAATCAGAAATGTGGCAAAAGACCAAATCCCTGTCTTAAACATTGAAAACATGTTTTTTGTTATTTCTGAAGCCTTATCCGACTGAGATTGCATAAATTCTGATATTTTATTTTTAATATCAATATACTGCTTCACATTCTCCTTAAGATAAAGATCATACCCTGACCTAATTGATCTTGAAGTCCCTTTTTCAATCGACAAAATAGATTCACTTTCTAAATGAATCGACATGACATTTCGGGCAATACCTATTTTGTCAGAAAAATTTCCACCCAAATACACCCATTTATATATTTCTCTCAACTCGTCACCATTAGCCCCCAAAACATCTGATAAACCAACCACCCCAGACACTGTCTTATAGCCCTTAAGATTGTAGCTAAGCGAACTCTCTTCCACCAAAGAGAAGTCCGATAGGAAAATAACTAAGGAAAATATAGAAAGCTCATAAAAGTGCTTGCTCAGGCTTTCTGGAGCCTTGCCTTTAAGTATAAAAAAATCTTCCGGCAAGAAATCGAACTGCGAAGAATTGGCAAAATGACCACACTTATTTCTATTATCAATAGCCTTGTGCCTTTCCAGCTCATCACCAGGGGAAATTGATATATCTTGAGCCACTGATGAGAAAGATAAAGAGCGTGTCTCAAATGGTGAAACATCACTCCAAACCTTAACATTACCGAGACCAGAGGAAATATATCTCGACCAAAGAGAGAACCTTCCCTCCAAACCCAATTCACTTAAATAGGACGAAAACGCACTGATTGAGAATATATTTAGTGGTCCGCCTTCTGGCTTTACAACTCTCAGCTCAACTTTTACCTTTCCGCCATCTCCAGCCACATCCTCCAGCTCGTCAAGCTTTTTATTGATATCATCAACACTGCTCCCTGAAACATAAATTGGCTCACTGTACTCTACCTCAAATATAAGGTTGACTTCCATGCCAGCATCAACGGCTTCCACCAACCTTTTTTCGAGCAGGAGCCTCTTCTCTGATGGTATGCTATCAATATTAACGCCAAAAATATCTGCCTTACATATTTCAGGATTTTCTGAAACATTCAGTGCTGGGTTAGCGGTCACACTCTTAAAAACGTCATCCAGAAAAGACATAGGGCTCAACCCCCACTCCTAGGATCTCTACTCTTAAACTCTTCGTAACCAGCATCAGAATATATTTTAACAAACTTCCCCTTGCTGTCTTCGTCAGCACTAATCTTCGTCCTCAGATCCTCCACCTCACCACTAATCCTTAACTCAAAGTTCTGATCCAAGAATATCTTTTTTATTATTTTTGCTTTAATCACACCTGGGGCAATGTCAAACTGCGTTTCAAAAGGTTTGTAGGATGACTCGGGCAGTTTTCTGAATGCATCCAAAAAACCAGGGAACTTCTCTTTAAAGACCTCGGACTCTGGCTTATGCTTTGCCACTTTTTCAACCAAATCGTCGAATGCTAAAGACTCCTCATTCCTAAAATGACCAACAATTTCGTTTCTTAAAAACCAGTAATCTACCGAAGAAACTTTTTTGACTTCTCGATTCAGAAGCCTTTCTATAGACTGGAATGCATTCTTTGTATTAGTTTCCGAATCCGTTAGCTGAGCTGCAACAAGAAAATAGCGATACCAGTACTCAGATATGGTTGGCTTGCTATCAGACAAAATTAGCTCTTCACAAACTTTTTCGTTATTAAACGTCGCCACAGCCGTTTTTTGTAAGCGCGCCTTAGATGCAGGAAGCCCACTCTTCAACTCTAACTCAGACTCATCAAAAAAATCGTCATCGTCAATTTTTGTTATTACAAACTTCACCTTCCCCTCGTGCTTGATTTTTATTTGTAGCAGCCCCCCCCTTCGAACCTTTGTTCCGAGCTTATCAACCCGTTCCTGAACATCTGCCTCAATGTCATAAAGTTTCTTAGCTATCTCAGACGACTTATCGCCCCAATCTCCCCCATCCAAAATATCGACAAGCGAAGAAGCAACCAGCTCTCCCATACTTTGAAATCTAAAATACCTTGCCCTAGAGCTTTCAAACAGCTCCTTAAGGACTCTTTCAGCGTACTTTTTCAACCCAGAAGCTGACCCATCTACAGCCAAAACAACTGGGCCAACCTCTTGAAGATCAACTCTATGAAGCGAATACTCCAAAACATCAATGTCAGCCATGCCTAACCCTTGTTTTCCAGACTCAATAAATCATAGCAAATCACCTCTAACAAACAAGCAGCAGGCAAGAAGAAATACTCCAAATCAACAGCCTATATTCCTTGCCAGATCTAACTTTTTAGCGATAGTCAATACTGCCTCGAGCTCTGAGCAGCCCTGCTCGCGCATCACCCGCATGCGCTCGGCCTTCTCCTCACCCCGCCTTATTCATGGGGCACCCGAGTTCGACAGTTATAAGCGTAAGCTATTGATTAACCTGAAAACGCCTTTTCAAAATTGCCACTACAAGCGCGATACGCTCGGTGCCGGCAGGCCAATCGCTTCGAAAAGATCACGTTGTTCAGGCTTCAATTTGGTCAGGCCGCTCGCTGTCTCGCGACGGAGAAGCAGGACCTGGTGGAACTGAATCTTGCGGGCAATTTCTAGTGCCCGTGTCGGCGAAAGCCCGTAATCACTGGCTTTCAGTCGCAACCGCAGCACGCGGTGAAGCACCAAGGCAAGGAAGCAGATCAGCGCATGCGCACGGATGCGGTCCGGCAACCGATGGTAAACCGGCGCAATCTCGATATCGCTCTTCAGCACTCGGAATCCGCGCTCGATATCCGCGCTCGATATCCGCCAGCGCTCGGTAGCGCTCGACGATTTGCTCAGGCTCGTGATCCGCCATGTTAGTGACCATCAGCAGCTTGCCATCCATCATCCTGGCGCGATCCAGCGCACGTTGATCAAGCACGTAGTTGAATGTTTCGGCAGTCAGGTCGACTTTGAGAATATGGCCGAGATGAGCGTCAGAGACGGCCTTGTGGAACCTGGCCGTCACGCCGGGATCGGAGAGCTTTCTGCCACGATAGCGGCGTCCGGCATCCTGGTTATCCAACTTTTTAAACCACTGGCGCGCATCGGCCTGAAGCGCCTCAATCTTCTGATCCCGTGCGGTTGTCTGAACCGAGGCAGCTTCTGGCCGGTGCGCCACGATCAGTCGATGCCCCTGCCAGGCTATCTCGCCATAAGCTTCGCTATCGGCGTCCAGGCAGTGTGTCTGATGAAACGCCTTCAATAACTCGTCGAACTCACCGTAGCGGCGGCCCGGCACGGCCAGGATGAATTCCAGGGCCTGCCCCTCGATACGCACCGCGGACAGGGCTTGCAGGTTGTCTAGTGATAGCAGGCCTCGGTCAGCGACGAGCACGACGCGCCGTACCTTGAACCGCTGGGTGACGGTCTTGATTGTTGGCAGCAGTGTCTTGGTTTCCGCGATGTTGCCGTCGAATACCTCGTGATGAATCGGAAGGCCTTCTGCCGTCTGGACGACGCCCAGCATGAACTGGCGAGCGATGCCGCCTTCCTTCGAGGGCCCGTAGTGACGTACATCACCCTCGACCGATGTCTTGCCTTCCGCTCGGATCGTCGTGAGATCGTAAAAGACGATCGACAGATCCTGATCGATCAACGGTTTGAGTTGCTGTGCCAATACATCATTGAGATTGAGCGCCTCACTGCAGTCCGCCAAGGTGTCCATGGTGCGCAACAGGTGCTGATGACGGATCGAGGCCGTGTCGACATCAGGCACCAGAACATCCTCCAGCCAACGCAGCACACCGAGTTTTGAATCGGGATCACAGAGGCGGTTGAACACCATGATCCGCAGTAATCGCTCGGCATCGAACTGTCGCTTGGTACGTAGTACGCGTCGGAAGGCGTCATCCAATCCAAGCTCTTTCCAGAGTGACGTCAGTAGCCATGTATCGCCAACGGAGCGCGCCGGCGCGAAGTCAGCTTCGCCGGTGCCTTCTTCAAGCGTTGGCTGGCCGGACACGCGTAACAGACCATTGATCAGCGCGCTGGACTCCCCGGCCGTGACGGCCTCGAGGCGACCCAACGTCGCGATCACGCGTTGGCGAGGTTTGCCGGCCTCTTCGCGGAAAGACTCAACGAGTTTCACGTAGCGACGCGGGCCGGATTTGGTGACTTTAACGAACATGTCATCACCATAGATCGCCTATCTCAATACTGGCAAGGCACTAAGTGTCAGGTCCCGGATGATTAATTACACGCTTGGTGAATAGCTCAGGACGCCTGTTCTGCCAGTCTTTCATCGCAGAAATGGGGGCTTGGTGCTTCAATGCCTTCTGCGGGATGTGATGATTGTACAGCCAGCAGTATCGTTTTAGCGTTTGCTCCAGGTCTTCTCCGGAGACATAGCGACGCGTCGCCAAGACGTCACTGATACGGCCATTGAAGCGTTCGACCATTCCGTTGGTTTGAGGGTGGCCCGGTCGAATCAGGCGGTGCTCCACTTGGTGCTCTGCACATGCCTGGTCAAACGGATGCTGTCCGGTGGGCTTGCGCTCTCCACCAGAGGTGAAGCGATCCGTGAAGCTCTTGCCATTGTCCGTCAGCACCTTTTGGACCTTGAACGGGGCCTTCTCAACGACCCGATGGAAAAACGCTTCAGCATCGCTTGCCGCCTGGCTGGAGCGCAGCTCCAGATAGACCCAGCGCGTAGCTCGGTCGATGGCAACGTACAGATAGCGGCGCTGCGTCTCATCAGGCATCTGCGGCAGATATTTGATATCGATATGGAGGTAGCCCGGTTCGTAGTCTCGAAAGGGCTTGGGCGTTTCCTTCTTGCCCTCCTGATCCCTCTTAGCCAATTGGGCCAAGGTGGGCACCTGGCGGCGTTTCAACATCCGGTGGAGCGCCGCTCTGGATAGCGTGGGATGCAAGAACTCCCGGGCGACGACGAGCAGGTCGTCGAGCCCGAGACGAAGGAATTCGCGTGCCGCAATCAGCACCTCTTCCTGCTCGTGGTTGAGCGTTGCCTTGAGGTTGTGACGGGTGTGGGGGCGATCATAGACGTCATCGCGGTGCCGCCACCGACGTATCGTCATGTCACTGACACCAAAACGCTCCGCCAGCGCCGTATCGGTAATGTGAGCAGGAGCCGCCTGGATCTCAGCGCGAATCTTCGGGGTTGTAGTGGCTTGCTTATGAAGCTTGATCTCCATGGCAATGCTCCTGGATGAACTGACGGAGAAGCCCTCGGGCGGCTATCAAAGGATAGCTCCTTTTGGTCAATTGAACATCCGAGACACCACAACTAAGGAAAAAACGTGTCACTACAAGAAATTTCACTCGGATACGCTAAGCCACTGAATTCTTAGGGCTCCGGTGTCGATTTCAGGCCAAAATCGGCCTGGAAGTGTCGAACTCGGGTGCCCCTGCTCAGCGAGTCTTCAGAGGCTTTAATCCGTCGCTACACGGGCCTGGACCAGGGCGCTGGCGCGTCTTTCTTTACCGGCGTTAGCGCGGCTTATGCAATGGCACTAGCGCGGCTTATGCAATGGTGCTATCGCGCCAGGGCAGCCTCGCGGATGGCGCTCAGGCGCTTGCCCGGGGCGATGCCGTCGGCCTCGTAGCGCAATTCGATCAGCGCCGGACGGCGTTCACGCTCGGCGAAGGCCAGGGCGCGCTCGAAGGCGGCGTCGAAGTCCTCGTCACGCTCGACGATCTCGCCCAGGCCACCGTAGGACTCGACCAGGGTGGTGAAGGCCGGGTTGGTGAAGGTCAGGGCGATCTCGCGGCCGGGGAAGTCGTTTTCCTGGTGGGCACGGATGGTGCCCCACATGCCGTTGTTGAACAGAAGGATCACCAGGCCGACGTCGTACTGCAGCGCCACTCCCAGCTCCTGCAGGTTCATCTGGAAGCAGCCGTCACCGGCGAAGCACACCGCCGGGCGGTCGGGGTGCTCGAGCTTGAACGAGATCGCCGCCGGCAGGCCGTAGCCCATGGAGCCCACCGTCGGCGCCAGCGAGCTGCCGAGCCCAGCGAAGCGCACATAACGGTGGGCGTACAGCGCATAGTTGCCGGCCCCCACGCTGATGCAGCCCTGGCCATCCAGGCGACGATCGACGCTGGCGGCGACCTTGTCGAGACTCAGCGGCCCCGGGGCCGGCTGGGGCTCAAGCGTCGCCAGGTAGTCGGCACGCGCGGCGCGGGTCTGGTCGGCCCAGCGCGGTGAGGTGTCCGGCGCCAGTCCCTCCAGGGCGGCGGCGAAGCCCACCACGTCGGCGTTGATGGCAAGCTCGGCATGATAGACCCGGCCCAGCTCTTCGGGATCCGGGTAGACGTGCACCAGCGTCTGGCGCGGGGTCGGCGACTGGATCCACGAGTAGCCTTCGCTGGTGGCCTCGCCCATGCGGGTGCCGACGGCGATAAGCAGGTCGCTATGCTCAAGCCGCTCGCGCAGGGCGTCGTCCATGGCGAAGCCGACGTGGCCGACAAAGCGCGGGTCGCGCTGGTCGAAGCACTCGAGCCGGCGCCAGGCCACCCCCACCGGAAGCTCGAAACGTTCGGCGAAGGCCGCCATCTGGGCCTGAGCCTGTGCCGTCCAGCCGCTTCCACCGATCAGCAGGAAGGGCCGCTCGGCCTCGGCCAGACGCGTCTTGAGCGCCTCGAGCTGAGCCGCGCCGGGGTGGGAATGCAGCTTGGCCATGGGCTGGGCGTCGGCCACCTCGGCTTCGCCCCACAGGGTGTCTTCCGGCAACGCCAGCACCACCGGACCGGGACGCCCGCTGGTGGCGACGCGATAGGCCCGGGCGATGTACTCGGGGATACGATCGGTGGCGTCGATCTGGGCGACCCACTTGGCCATGGGGCCGAACATGCGGCGGTAGTCGATCTCCTGGAAGGCCTCGCGCTCGACGAAGTCGTTCCCCACCTGGCCGATGAACAGAATCATCGGGGTCGAGTCCTGAAAGGCGGTATGCACCCCGATGGAGGCGTTGGTGGCCCCCGGGCCACGGGTCACGAAGCAGATGCCCGGCTCGTTGGTCAGCTTGCCGTAGGCCTCGGCCATGTAGGCGGCGCCGCTTTCCTGACGGCAGACGATGGGCTCGATGGCGCCCCGATGCTCGTTGAGGGCGTCGATGCAGGGCAGGTAGCTTTCCCCCGGCACCAGGAAGACCCGGCGGGCGCCGTGGGCGCGCAACTGGTCCATCAGGATCTGGCCGCCATTACGGCGCGCAAGGGACGTGGTTGGCGAAAGCGTGGAGGCTGGCAGGCTCATGTCAGGGTTCTCGATATCGTTGTTGGTGGTAAAGACGGTTCAGGCGTCTGTCAGGGCCCGGTGCAGCGGGGCGATCTGTTCGGGCAGCACCACGCAGCGGGCACGAAAGCCCCGCGCCATGGCCCACTTCAGGTCTTGCTCGAAGCCCTCTCGATAAGGCCAGGGGCCGTCGATGGCCAGACACTCGGCCTTGGCGCAGGCGTCGACGAAGCGCTGGCGCCAGGGCGCCAGGACGCTGGCCCGCTCGCCTGGCTCGGCGGCGGCGGCGATGCCCAGGTCACGCGACAGATCGCCACTGCCGAGAAGCGCCGCGCTTACCCTCGGGCTTGCCTTGAGGATCTCCGCTGCGGCGCCCACACCGGCGGCGCTCTCCAGCGTCGGTATCAGCGCGGTACATCCCTGTTCGAGGCCGACGCGACGCTCTTCGCGGGCCAGCGCCAGGGCCAGCAGCACGATGTCCATGGAGGACTCGACCTGGGGCAGGAAGATGGCGGCTGGTCGTGCCCGCATCAGCGCCGCCAGCTCGCCCTTGCCGCCCTGGGTCAGCGGGTTGATGCGCGCCATGGGCAGCCGCTGGTGCTGCCGACAGCGCTCGGCGAAGGCGACAAAGTCGTCGCAGGCCCGGCGGCGATCGGCGGCCGGGGTGAACTCCTCCAGGTCGACGATGATGGCCTCGGCGCCGCTATCCAGCGCCTGGTCCAGGCGTGCCGGGTCATGCCCCGGCACGAACAGCCAGCTGCGACACTGGGCCAGGGACGAAGGAGTCGGAATCAAGGACGCCATGGGTCACTCCATCAGGTTCGGCAGGAACAGCACGATGTCGGGCACGAAGGTGATCAGCAGCAGTACCGCGACCATCGCCCCGAGCATCAGCCCCAGGTAGCGCAACGACTCCATCACGCTGATTCCGGCGATGCGGCAGGCGGCCATCAGGTCGACCCCCAGCGGCGGGGTGTTGGCGCCGATCGCCAGGTTCACCGTCAGCAGCACCCCGAAGTGCACCGGGTCGATGCCGTACTGCACCAGCAGCGGCATGACGATGGGGGTGATGATGATGATGATGGCGATGCTTTCCATGAAGGAGCCGAGCACCAGCAACACCACGGTCAGCAGCAGCAGTACGCCGTAGCGGCTGTCGGTGATCTCGCCGATCAGTGTGGCGATGGCCTGGGGCACCTGTTCGTAGGTCAGGCCCCAGGCGAACATGCCGGCGGCACCGATGATGACCAGAATGGCGCCGGAGGTCTCCGCGGTGGCGATGACACTGTCGACGATGTCCCGAAGGCTCAGGCTGCGATAGACCAGGGTGCCGACGATCAGCGCATAGACGATGGCCGAGGCGGCGGCTTCGGTGGGGGTGAAGACGCCGAAGCGGATGCCACCGATGATCAGCACCGGCACCAGCAGCGCCGGCAGGGCGGCGATAAAGGCACGCTTGCGCTCGCCGGGCTCGGGCCGGGTACCACCGGACCAGCCGTTGCGGCGTGACACATAGATGGCCACCCCCACCAGCGCCAGGGTCAAAAGCAGGCCGGGAATCACGCCGCCCATGAACAGCTTGCCCACCGAGGTGTTGGAGGTGGTGCCGTAGACGATCATCACGATGCTCGGCGGGATCACCGTGCCGATGGAGCTGGCGGTGCCCACCAGGGCGCTGCTGAAGCCGCGGTGATAGCCGCTGCGCTGCATCGCCGGCAGCAGCATGCTGCCGATGGCGATGACGTCGGCAACGCCGGAGCCTGACAGCGCCCCGAACATCATGCAGGCCAGCACCGCGACCACCGCCAGGCCGCCGCGGATGTCGCCCACCAGCGCCATGCACAGGCGCACCAGACGCTGGGTCAGTCCGGCGTGATTCATCAACTGGGCGGCCATCACGAACAGCGGAATGGCCAGCAGGGTGAAGCTCTCCATGCCCGCCACGAACTGCTGGGCAGAGACCATCATCGGCGCCGCGCCGAACATCAGCAGATAGGACAGCACCGCCAGGATCAGGCCGAAGGCGATGGGAATGTCGATCAGGATCGCCAGGGCGAAGACGCCCACCAGGGTCAAGGCACCAAGGGTCATGAGGCGTCCTCCTGTGGCAGCGGCTGGCGCGCCAGCAGATGGTCACACTGCGCCAGCGCCATGCCGGCGCAGCACACCGGCACCGACAGATACACCAGTCCCGCAGGCAGCTGCAGCGCCGTGGTCGTCTGGCTCATGGTCAGCCAGGCCAGGTCCCAGCCGGCCTTGGCCAGCAACAGCAGCATCACCAGCAGCAGCAGGTCGGTGGCCCGGGTGATCCCTCTGCGAACGGCGGGGGAACTCACCAGCAGCGGCATCAGTCCGGCGCTGAGGTGGCTGCGCTTGTAGGTGCAGGCCACACCGGCCAGCAGCGCGGTCCACACCAGCACCAGCTGGGGCAGCTCTTCGGCCCAGTGGGGCGGCGCCCCCACCACCCAGCGCATGAACACCGAGTAGGCGACCAGCGCCGCCAGCAGGGCGGCGCCGATGCCGGCCAGCGCCAGGCACAGGCGCGAGACGAGACGCGCCACGGGATGCAGCAGGCCGTGCACGGTCATCGCGCTCACTGCCCTTCGCGATAGCGCTTCACCAGCGCCATCAGGTCGCTGCCGAAGACGTCTTCGTAGTCGGCCCAGACGCCCTGGACGGCGGCATTGAACGGCGCGGTATCGACCTCGTTGACGCTCATGCCTTCGGCCTCGAGCTCGGCCACCAGGCGCGAGTCGTCCTCCTGGGTCATCCGGCGCTGTTCGTCACGCCAGTCGTCGGCCAGCTGCTGGACCGCCGCCTGGTCGTCCTCGGACAGGCGCTGCCAGACGTTGTTGGCGACGGTCAGGCAGGCCGGTGCCCATACGTGTCCGGTCAGCGAAACGTAGTCCTGGACCTCGAAGAAGGACGAGGAATGGATGATCGACAGCGGGTTTTCCTGGGCGTCAAACACCCCCTGCTGCAGCGCCGAGTAGAGCTCGCCGAAGGACAGCGGAGCCGGGCTTGCGCCAAGCGCGGTGAAGGTATCCAGTCGCATCTTGTCCGGGGTTACCCGGATCTTCAGACCGGCCAGGTCCTCGGGGGTCTCGACCGGGCCCTGGTTGTTGGTGACGTGGCGGAAGCCGTTCTCCCACCAGGACAGGATCTTCATGTTGTAGTCGGAGGCGATGGCTTCCAGCGCCTCGCCCAGCTCACCGTCGTAGGCGGCGTAGGCGTCCTGGCGGTCCGCCCAGGAGTAGGGCAGCTCGACGATGCCGAAGCGGGCGTCCAGCGGCTGGAAGGAGCCGCAGCCGATCACCCCGGCGGGCACGCTGCCGATCTGCATGCCTTCGACCATGGTCTTTTCGTTGCCGAGCTGGCCGCTGGGGAAGACCTGGAAGTTGACGCGACCCTCGGTGGCCTCGCGCACTTCGTCGGCGAAGCCTTCAGCGGCGATATGCCAGCTATGGGTAGGGGCCAGCACGTGGCCGAGCTTGATGTCGAGGGCCTGGGCCGAGGTGGAAAGACCGGCGAAGGCGCCAAGCGCCAGCAGGGGGAGCATCCTGGAGGTCATGGGGGTACCCGTTGAGTCGTTGTGATTGTGATCTGGGCCCGCCACCGCTTTGTTGACGGCAAGACAGGCGTCACTTGAGACTCGGCCAGGTAGGCGTATTAGACAATTTTCAAGATTTTATGCTTTGCATAAGCCTGATTTATGCAAAGCCATTGGACAGTGGTCAGGGTGGCCCTTCGACAGGCCTCGGGCGGCAACCACAAGCGCTTGCAGACACTTCTTTAACGCACTGTTCAAGAACCATTTTTCTGGCGCAAATGGGGGCATTTGCGGTTGTGATTGGCGCCGTTGACGGCTCCACGGCGATAGTCAATCCAGCGTGGTGGTCAGCGTCGAGGCTGGCGCCAGCGTAGGATGAGAACCACCGCCCTGTCGGCCAAGAATTACAAGGAGCCCCTATGCAACTGCCCTCTCTGATCGAGATCCCCAACGGTGAAAAGGTCACCCCCACCTTCAGCGACGCCGAGATGCAGGGCCGCCTAGCCCGTCTGCGCCAGCACATGGCCGAGCAGCAGGTCGACGCCGTGGTCCTGACCTCCTATCACAACATCAATTACTTCAGTGACTTCGTCTATTGTCGCTTTGGCCGCGACTATGGACTGGTGGTGACCCAGGAAGGCTTTACTACCGTCACCGCCAACATCGACGGCGGCCAACCGTATCGGCGCAACCGTCTGGGCGACAACATCGTCTACACCGACTGGCAGAAGGACAACTTCTTCAAGGCCATCATGCGGCTATGCGAAGGCAAACGACGCATCGGGGTGGAGTTCGACCATCTGACCCTGGCCAACCGCGACAAGCTGGAAAGCGCCCTTGGCGAGGTGGAGCTGGTCGACATCGGCGTACCCACCATGCAGATGCGCATGATCAAGTCCGCCGAAGAGATCGCACTGATCCGTCAGGGCGCGCGTATCGCCGACGTGGGCGGTGTCGCGGTACGCGACGCCATCGCCGCCGGGGTGCCCGAGTACGAAGTGGCGCTGGCCGGCCAGAGCGCCATGGTGCGCGAGATCGCCAAGACCTACCCGCAGAGCGAGCTGATGGACACCTGGGTGTGGTTCCAGTCCGGCATCAACACCGACGGCGCCCACAATCCGGTCACCAGCCGTCGCGTGCGTCCCGGCGACATCCTGAGCCTGAACACCTTCCCGATGATCTCGGGCTATTACACGGCGCTGGAGCGCACTCTGTTCTGCGAGCACGCAAGCGATGCCCATCTGCGGCTGTGGGAGATCAACTGCGAGGTCCATGAGCGCGGACAGCAGCTGATTCGCCCCGGCGCCCGCTGCAGCGACATCGCCCACGAGCTCAACGAGATCTTCGCCAGACACGACGTCCTCAAGTACCGCACCTTTGGCTACGGGCACTCCTTCGGCACCCTGAGCCACTACTACGGCCGCGAGGCGGGTCTTGAACTGCGCGAGGACATCGACACCGTACTGGAGCCCAACATGGTGGTGTCGATGGAGCCCATGCTGATGATTCCCGAAGGCCAGCCCGGCGCCGGTGGCTACCGCGAGCACGACATCTTGGTGGTCAAGGAAGACGGAGCCGACAATATCACCGGCTTCCCCTACGGGCCGGCGCATAACATCGTGGGTTGAACCGATCCGGCGATCACCGGCCGGGACGTGACATGGGGGGCCGCTCGCCCCCCATGTCGGCGAGCCCGGCCCTGAGGTAGTCCAGCACGTGGTGCGCCGCCACGGACAGCTCGCCGGTCTGGTAGTGCAGGCCGAAGGTGACGCGCCCAAGCTCGGGCAGCCGATCCGCCCCATCCACGCAGTGCAAGTGGTCGGGGCTGACGCTGCGCGCCAGGGCGGTCACGCCCAGGCCCTCCTCCACCGCGGTGAAGATACCGAGCAGGCTGGTACTGGCGTAGCTCACCCGATAGGGCATCGCCCTGGCCCTCAACGCCGCTTCCGCCGCAGAGCGGTACAGGCACCCTAGGGGATAGGTGACCAGAGGCAGCGGCGCTTCACCCTCCAGCAATGCCGTGTCGCCGACCACCCAGACCAGGTCATCTACCCGGATATCCCGAGCATCGCGATCATCGTCGACCCTTTCCGGCTCCATCACCAGGGCGATATCGTAGTGGTGCCTGTGAAAACGCTGGAGTATGACCCTGCTGATCTCACAGTCGACCTCGACCTCGATATTGGGGTAGACCCGCGCCAGATTCCTCAGCACTCGCGGCACAAATGCCAGCTCGAAATCGTTGGGAATACCTAGCCTTACCTTGCCACTGACGCCCCCTCCGCAAAGCTTCTCCACCAGCCGGTCATTGATCGCCAGCATGGCCCTGGCTTCCTGGTAGAGATAGTCACCATCCTGGGTCATTTCCAGCTGACTTCCGCGCAGAAACAGGCGAGTACCCAGCATCTCCTCGAGCTTCTTCATCTGCAGGCTGATGGCGGGCTGGGAACGCCCCAGGCGCTCTCCTGCCGCGGTAAAGCCTCCCAGCTCATTGATGGTCACGAAAGTACGCAATAACTCACTCGGTATCGTCTTCAACCTGGGGCCTCATTGGCATAGATCATGCATCGATTTGTCGTTCTTATTGGTCGCATCAGCGGCAAGAAAATACCTTGAATCTGTCGATGGAAATCGACGCTACCTCTCGACGACTGCCGATTGTCGACGTCCAACAACAAACAATAGAGGCTTCCTCATGAACTCCTGGGTATTGACCACCTTTGCCATTCTAACGCTCTACATGCTGATTCACACCGGTGCAGCCTACCTGCGTCGAGAACTCAAGGCCCGCCAACCGAGGTGACGCACATGGACTCCTTTACCCTGTTCAATTGGGCGCTTCTGCTGATGACCTTCGGCCTGATGCTCTATCTGGGCTACCTGTCCTCGCGGCGCATGCACAAGGATGACGCCGCCGGCTTCCTGGTCGCCGGGCGCTCGCTGGGGGCCTTCGTCGGTGCCGGTACCATCGTCGCCACCGGATTCAGCGGCTGGGGCTTCATGGGCTCGCCCGGGGTCACCTACCAGTTTGGTGCCATCGAGGTGCTGGGCAACTTCTTCTTTGCACCGGCGATGGTCATCGCGGTGCTCTACTTCGCCCGCTTCATGCAGCGCAAGGCGATCGAGATGGGCAGCAACACCATCCCCGAGTACATCGGCCAGTCCCACGGCGGCGGCGCCATGGGGCGAGTGCTGCAGGCGGTATCGGCGATCATCACCGTGGTGCTGCTACTGGTCTTCCTGACCAGTCAGATCAAGGCGGTGGGGCTTCTGGGGGCCAGCTGGCTGGGCATCGAGCTCGACCAGAGCGCCATGCTGATGGTCGGGGTGATCATCCTCTACACCATGCTCGGGGGGCTGGCCGCGGTGGCCTGGACCGACACCATCATGGTCTGGGGCATGGCCCTGGCGGCGGTCATCATCGTCATCCAGATGCTGACCACCATTGACGTGAACGAGTGGGAAAGCGGCTTGAACGCCATCGACCCGGAGCTGTTGAACCCGACCAACGGGGCCCACTACGGCGCCTCCAGAGGCAACGTCTTCCTGGTCCTGCCCTACGCCTTTCTGTTCGCGGCGGTGCTGCCGTTCATGGCGATCCGCTTCCTGGCCTTCAAGCCCGAGGTAAAGCTGCACAAGGTCGGTATCTACGTCGCGGTGCTCGGCGGCCTGCTCAGTCTGATTCCGCTGGTCGGGCTCTACGTCAGGGTCAAGCTGCCGGGACTGGCGGACCCCGACAGCGCCATGCCGGTCTATCTCGAGCAGTTCATGCATCCGGCGATCCAGGGCGTCATCACCTTGTTCATCATCTTCGCCATGAAGTCCACCGCCAACTCCCTTTTGCACACCGTGGCCTCCAGCGTCTCCCACGACCTGCGCCTGGCGATCTTTGCCGAACGCCAGCCTTCGGCACGGCGCGTCCTGGGCCTGAACCGGGCCGCGGTACTGGTGCTCGGCGTGCTGGCGCTGCTGATGATGCTCTACGCACCGCCTTTCATGCTGTCCTGGCTCGGCATCCTCGGCACCGGCACCCTGCTCGCCAGCCTGATCGGCCCGGTGTTCATCTCGACCTTCTGGCAGGGCTCGGCCTGGGGGGCGCTGGCGGCCATGCTCGGCGGCTTCTTCACCAGCGGCTACATGATGCTGTTCGCCGATGTGGGCTGGTTGATCGGTCCGCTGACCGGCTGCGTGGTGTCGTCGGCTCTGTATATCGGCGTGACCCTCGTCGGCCGTAGCCATCGCGCCCATGCCCGCCATCCGAACGCATCCCTCCCTGACCACCCTGCTTGACCGAAAACATCCCCCGACTCGCCTTCAGGACTAGAGCTCTGAGGTTCGGGTAAAAAGACAGGCCGCCCTCCGGGGCGGCCATTCTCGTGAAACCTCCGTCATCCAGTGAATATCTGGGTCAAACCTGAGCATCAGGGCCGAGAACCCGCTGCTCTCATGACCCAGATCACTGGTGCGAAGCGCTTTAGCATATTCCTCTCAACTTGACGCTTTCATGGGTCGATAACCCTGGCATCGCTGCTAATCGGAGGCAGTCTGAGCGATGAGCAAGCCAGGAAATGACTTCGCTCATGCCATGACTGCCGGTTGGCCCCTCCCAGCATGAGCCCTCTGCCAATGACATCACTCCTTGATCGCCTGACCATGGGAAGAAAGTTCTTCCTGGTGCTTTTCTTGCCGCTGCTTTCCATCCTGTGGATGACGCTCTCCACGGTGCTGGAACGTCAGGCGGTCGTCACCCGGATGGACAATCTTCAAGAGGTGGCGATCCTCGGGCGACATTCGGCCAATCTGGTGCACGAACTTCAGCGCGAACGGGGGATGACGGCCGCCTTTCTCAGCAGTCAGGGCCGCAACTATCATACAGAGCTACCGGTGCAACGTGAGGCGACCAATACCCAGGCCGAATCATTTGACCGCTACATCGCTGACATCGATTTTTCCCACCACGACCCTCGAATCGAAGCACAGGTCGATCTGGCAAAGCGTCTGCTTGAGGAGAAGGATGACCTACGGCGCAAGGTCGATGGTCTCGACATATCTGCCGAAGCATCGACGGACGCTTATACCAACATCAACGAGGCGCTGATCGATATCGTCGCCAAGCTGACCTTTGGCGTCGATCAGGGAGAAGTCGCCCGTCAGCTGACGGCCTACTATGACCTTTTGAACATCAAGGAGCTGGCCGGCATAGAACGGGCGGTACTGGCGGCATCTTTCAGCGCCGACGCGATATCGCCAGCAATGTTCAGGAAGCTGCTTTCGTTGATCGTGAAGTCCGATGTGCACAAGAAGAACTTCTTCGAGCTTTCATCACCGAGGGTTCAGGAGGAGCTCAAGACGCTGACCGACAGCGCACTTGGCGAGCGTTTGAATGCCATGCGCAGCGTGGTCCTCGAAAAGGCCTCAAGCGGCGGCTTCGGTATCGATCACCAGGAGTGGTTCGAGGCCCAGACCGAGTATATCGATGGCATTCAGCAGATCTCCCGGTCGGCAGAGCAGTACCTTCTGGCACGTATTGGCGACTTGCAGAAAGCGTCCTTCAGCTACCTGCTCAAGCACGCCCTGGTCATGCTTGCCGTCCTGCTCGTCACCCTTGCCTTTTCGATCATCACCGCCCGCAGCGTGGTTCGCCCCCTCAAGGCTGCCCTGGCAGATATCCGCGAGCAGAAGGATGACCTGACCAAGCGACTGGCGGTCCCCGGCAAGGACGAGCTGTCGCAGCTTTACCGCGCCTTCAACGACTCGCTGAGCAATATTGCCAGCCTGGTGGTCAACCTCAAGAAAAGCGCCAGCGCCGTCGAGGCGGTCAGTGGAGAAATCACCCGGGGCAACCAGGACCTGGCGAGCAGAACGGAACAGCAGGCGGCCTCACTGATCCAGACCGCTTCCAGCATGGAGCAGATCACCGCCACCGTGAAGCAGACCTCTGATTCCGCTCGCCAGGCGCAGGAAATGACCCGTGAAGTCGCCTGCCGCGCCAACGACCTGAGCCAGACCGCCGCCCAGACCCGTACGGCCATGGAACAGATTCGCGACGCCAACCAGGAAGTCACCAGGATCGTCGAGGCCATCGACGACATCGCCTTCCAGACCAATATTCTGGCCCTGAACGCTTCGGTGGAGGCTGCACGCGCCGGCGACCAGGGTCGAGGGTTTTCGGTGGTGGCCTCGGAGGTGCAGAAACTCGCCAGCCGCTGCGCAGAGGAAGCCACCCTGATCCGCCGGTTGATCACCACCAGTACGCAGCGGGTCGACAAGGGTGAGCGACTGGTGACCTCCACCAGCGAGGCGCTGGTCACCATCTCCGAGCATGCCCAGCAGACGGCGACCCTGGTGTCGGAGATTTCCACCGCGGCGACCGAGCAGTCGCTGGGTATCGAACAGATCACTCAGGCACTGGCGCAACTCGAGGACGTCACCCAGCGCAACACCGGCCTGGTCGAACGCGTTGCCACCGCCAGCGAGTCCCTCGACAAGCGGGCTCGCGACATGGCCTCGCTGGTGGGCCGCTTCAAGGTCGATGTGCCAACGGCCCTTCACGCCACGTCAGAAGACGGGCCGCTTATCGGCTCACCCCAGGCCACCCTTGTCGACTGCCACGCATAGGCCCTACAGGTTCCCCGCCTTGCCGCCCTTCCGGGCGGCTTTTTTATCAGGCATGGAACCCATTCAAACAAAACCTCGTTTTATTTTTAATGAATCATCTTTGACAATATTGAAACGCAATTCTAGCCTTGCTGATGCCACCCCAGCACAACAAGGAACAACGCCGTGCTCGAACACGACCATCTCAGCCGTTTTCTCTCCCATCGCCATTCACTTTGCCAGCCCCTTTACCAGTCCCTTCGACACCCCCTTCGCAAGCCCCTGATCGTCGCGCTGTCGGCCCTGGCGGTCTCCTCCTTCGGTGTATCCTCCATGGCCGCCGCCGAGGGTACGCCACCGGCCCAGGTCTTCGACCTGACGACCTGGAAGTTGACCCTGCCCATGGACGCTGACGGCGACGACGACGTCGACGAGATATCGGTCGGCGAGCTTCAGTCCTATCAACATCCGGACTACTACTATCTGAACGACAACAATCATCTGGTCTTCGTGACCCCCAACAGCGCCTTCACCACCCCCAATTCCAGCAATGCGCGCACGGAACTGCGCCAGATGCTGGCCGGCGCCGACGACGCCTTCGGCCCCAAGGCACCTGAGCAGAACTTTGCCCTCGCCTCCCACCCCGAGGCTGACCACTACGCCCAGATCGGCGGCTACCTCGATGCCACGCTGCGGGTCGATCACGTCGCCGAGCGCACCGACAAGCCCGACCGGGCAGCGGCCTACTCGGTGGTCATCGGCCAGATCCACGCCGGCAAGGACGAAGCGGTGCTGGCCCAGGACAATGGCTTCGGCCACGGCAACGAACCGCTGAAGATCTACTACAAGAAGTTTCCCGACCACGAGACCGGCTCGGTGTTCTGGAACTACGAACGCAACCTCGAGAAGGATGACCCCGAGCGCATCGATATCAGCCACGCGGTGTGGGGCAACGACTGGAGCGGCAGCGAGGATCCGGGCGAGGCGGGCATCGCCCTGGGCGAGAGCTTCCGCTATCGGGTCGAGGTCAAGGACGACGTCATGCACCTGACCTTCGCGTCAGACGGCCACCCCACCCGCACCTTCGAGCAGAACCTGGCCGACAACGTCGGTCCCGACGGTGAGGTCGACGAGGCCGATCATCCGCAGGGATACGCCGGTGACTGGATGTACTTCAAGGCGGGGTCCTATAACCAGTGCAACACCAAGCCGGAATCTGGCGCCTGCCTGGGTACCGGGGTGTGGGAGACGGACCAGCAACACGGCGACTACGCCCAGGTCGTGTTCAGCGAGCTGGATAGCGGCCCGGTCGAGTAAGCGTCCAGCGAGCGCCCGGTAACGTCCACGCCAGAGAAGAGCAACGTCCACGCCAGAGAAGCGTAACGTTCACGCCAGGGGCGAAGCTGCCGCTCGCTCCTGGCCTACGGCGCTCGGCAACAAAGGCCGACTTGATCCAGATCAGCAAAGACGCTTTCGCCTCAAGGGCGAACTTCGGCAGAAAACCGTGCACTTTCAAGCATGTGCTCGTGCAGCAATGGGCAAATTCAACGGCAGTGAATGGCCCGATTCGAACGCTCGATGCCCCCCTGCCGACCTACCATCCAGACATGAAAAAGGGCCTACGACAGTGTCGTAAGCCCTTGAATTCTATGGCGCGCCCTAAAGGATTCGAACCTTTGACCTTTGCCTCCGGAGGGCAACGCTCTATCCAGCTGAGCTAAGGGCGCGCGGTGCCGCCTGAACCTGTCACGCGGCGAGCCATATCCTACCTTGCGCACCCGCTGGTGTCCACCCAAGGCCGTGCCCGAGGCCCGTGGCGCCACCTTCCCGGCGACGGGCGACATTTTCCCGTCTCGAGCGATCTCGCTATACTGCCGGCACAGCGTGACGCCCGGCGATAGGGACGATGGCCGTGCTCGGCGCCACCAACAATAACTTCCATCAAGCGACCGTTACAGAGGTGGTGAGAGTGAAATCCAGCAAGCTGATCATGGGGTGTCTGATCACCCTGGGCCTGGGCTCCGGCCAGGCGATGGCACAGGACGATGCCGAGCGTGACGCCATGGCCGAGCGCCTGGCCCCGGTAGGTTCTGTGTGCCTCGAAGGCCAGGAATGTGGCAGCGCCATGGCCGCCGCGTCAGGCGGCGGTGACGCCGCAGCGTCGGGCGGTGGCGTCGATGGCGAAGCCGTCTACGGCGGCATCTGCATGGCCTGCCACGATACCGGCGTCGCCGGCGCACCCAAGCGCGGCGACGAAGCGGCCTGGGCCGAACGCACCACCAAGGGCTTCGACACCCTGCTGGATCACGCTCTTAACGGCTTCAATGCGATGCCGGCCCGTGGCGGCAACCCGAACCTGTCCGATGAAGAAGTCCATGCGGCGGTGGCCTACCTGGTCGAGCCGGTGATGGAAGTGCCGTCAAGCGACGCAGGCGCCAGCGAGGCGGCCCCTGCCGAAGAGACAGCATCGGATGACAGCGCCGCTGCCGGTGAAGCAGCAGCAGGTGAGGACGCTGCCGCCACCGTTGCGGCTGGCGACGAAGCAGGTGGCGACGACGCCGCTGCGGCCGATGCCGGCTCTGCCGAGGTCGACCCGGCGGTGGCGGCCATCGATGGTGAAGCGGTATACGGCGGCATCTGCATGGCGTGCCATGAAGCCGGTGTCGCCGGCGCCCCGGTTCGCGGTGACGCCGCCGCCTGGGAGCCGCGCCTGGCCAAGGGCATGGACACCCTCTATGACCACGCCATCAACGGCTTCAACGCGATGCCGCCCAAGGGTGGCAACCCGAGTCTGTCCGATGACGAGATCAAGGCGGCCGTCATTTACATGACCCAGTAAATCGACTCACGCGATATAGCAGCGGGGCGCCCATGGGCGCCCCGTTTGCGTTGGTCTGCTGGCGAGGCCTGGTCCTGCACTCGGGTCGTGCCAAGCCTTGATGCCATCGGGCTTATCCACAGCCCATGGCGAGCCAGCGGCTGTGGATGGATTCAGTCCAGCAGCGAGCGCAGCCCGGCGATGGCGCTCTTGCCCCGCTCCTGCTTGCGCTCGGGGTCCTCCCGGTCGGCGCGTCCTTCCCACTCCAGATCATCCGGCGGCAACTCGTCGAGGAAGCGGCTCGGGGCGCAGTCCATCAGCTCTCCGTAGGCCTTGCGCTGGCGCGCCAGCGTCATGGTCAGGGTGCGCCGGGCACGGGTGATGCCGACGTAGGCCAGGCGGCGCTCTTCCTCCACGGTGCCGGCCTCGATGGAGTTGCGGTGAGGCAACAGCTCTTCCTCGAGACCCATCAGGTAGACGTGGGGGAACTCGAGGCCCTTGGAGGCGTGCATGGTCAGCAATTGCACACGATCCGAGTCATCTTCTTCCGCCTGTTGCTCGAGGATATCGCGCAATACCAGACGCGAGATCGCCGATTCCACGTCGTCGGTTTCGGTATCGGTGCTGGCGGTGTTCTCTTCCGGATCGGCCTGCATCGACTTCTCGAGCTGGTCGATCAAGATCCACACGTTGGCCATGCGCCGCTCGGCGATGGTGGGGGCGCTGGCGTTCTGGTAGAGCCAGGCCTCGTAGTCCATCTCGCGCATCATCTCGCGGATCGCGGCGATGGCATCACCCTGATCCATGCGTCGGCGCACGCCATCGATAAAGTGGGTGAACCGCGTCAGGCGCTCCACCGCGCGGGCCGGCAGCTGCTCGGCCAGCCCCAGCTCGTGACAGGCGGCGAACAACGAGACGCCGCGCTCGGTGGCGTAGTTGGCGAGCTTCTCCAGGGTGGTCGGGCCGATCTCGCGACGCGGCACGTTGACGATACGCAGGAAGGCGTTGTCGTCGGCCGGATTGATCAACAGCCGCAGGTAGGCCATGGCGTCCTTGATCTCGCCCCGGGAGAAGAACGAGGTGCCGCCGGACAGCTTGTAGGGAATCTGGTAGTGCTGCAGCTTCAATTCCAGCAGGCGCGCCTGGAAGTTGCCGCGGTAGAGCACCGCGAAGTCGCGCCATTCGGCGCGCTCCTTGATCCGGCGAGTCAGGATCTCGCTGGCGACCCGCTCGGTCTCGGCCTCCTCGTGGCGCGTGACCACCACCCGGATCGGATCGCCCTGGCCCATGTCCGACCACAGGGTCTTGTCGTAGACGTGGGGGTTGTTGGCGATCAGGGTGTTGGCGGCGCGCAGGATGGTGCCGGTGGAGCGGTAGTTCTGCTCCAGCTTGATCACCTTGAGCCGCGGAAAGTCCTCGCCCAGGGTCACCAGGTTCTCCGGCCGGGCACCACGCCAGGCGTAGATCGACTGGTCATCGTCGCCGACCACGGTAAAGGTCTGGCGCTCGGCCATCAGCATGCGCACCAGCATGTACTGGCTGACGTTGGTGTCCTGATACTCGTCCACCAGCATGTAGTGGATCTTGCGCCGCCAGCGAGCCAGCGCCTCGGGGTCGTCGCGCAGCAACACCACCGGCAGCAGGATCAGGTCATCGAAGTCCACCGCGTTGTAGGCCTTGAGGTGGCGAACGTAGGCCTCGTAGACCCGGGCGGCGTACTGCTCGTCTTCGGTGGCGGCGTGGGACAGCGCCTGGCCGGGCAGGATCAGGTCGTTCTTCCAGTTGGAGATCACTCCCTGGACCTGATTGATCTGATCGGCGTCGACCTGGGCGTCCTTGTTCATCAGGTCGCGCAGCAGCGCCTTGGCATCTTCCGGATCGAACAGCGAAAAACCCGGCTTGTAGCCCAGCGCCTTGAGCTCGCCGCGAATGATGTTGAGGCCAAGCGTGTGGAAGGTCGACACCGTCAGGCCGTGGCCTTCACGCCCCTGCAGCATCGAGCTGACCCGCTCCTTCATCTCGCGGGCGGCCTTGTTGGTAAAGGTCACCGCGGCGATGCGCCGGGCGCTCATGCCGCACTCCTGGATCAGGTAGGCGATCTTGGTGGTGATCACGCTGGTCTTGCCGGAGCCGGCCCCGGCCAGCACCAGGCAGGGACCGTCGATGAAGTGCACGGCCTCGCGCTGACGCGGGTTGAGGCCACGGATGCGTTCACGGATCGTCTTCACAGGTGCATTCATGCGTCGTCCTGGGCGCCGGGCTGGACATCGAGTCGCGCCGCGCCGTCGAAATCGAGTTGTCGCCAGGCCTCGAACACCAGCACCGCACAGGCGTTGGACAGGTTCAGGCTGCGGCTGTCCGGCAGCATCGGGATGCGCAGGCGCTGCGCAGGCGGCAGTGAATCGAGCATCGCCTGGGGCAGGCCACGGGTCTCGGGGCCGAACACCAGGGCGTCGCCAGAACGATAGTCGGGCTCGTGGTAACCACGCCGCCCGCGGGTCGAGACGGCGAAGACCCGAGAAGGCGAAACCTCGTCGATGAACGTCTGCCAGTCGGCGTGTACCCGGACCCGCGCCCACTCATGGTAGTCCAGCCCCGCGCGCCTGAGGCGCTTATCGTCTAGGGTAAAGCCTAACGGCTCAATAAGGTGCAGGCGAAATCCGGTATTGGCGCACAGGCGTATCAGATTGCCGGTGTTCGGCGGAATCTCGGGTTGATAGAGCACCACGTCGAGCATTGGACATCACCAGGATCGCGGCGGAGGACGATGTGAGGCAGGGAGATCACCGAGGCCCTCCTGGGAGGAAGACCTCGGCGCAAGGAAGCTATAGCGACTCAGGCGCTGACGCCGTAGCGTTCGCGGTAGGCGCGGATGGCCTCGGCGTGGGGTTTGAGGGTATCTCCCCCGCTCTGTTCGAGGTAGGCCAGCACCTGGTCGAGGCCGACGATGCTGACCACCGGGATGCCGAACTCGGCCTGCACCTGCTGGATGGCGCTCTTGTCGGTGTCGTCGCTGGCGCGCTCCTGGCGATCCAGCGCCACCACCACCCCGGCGGCCTGGGCGCCGGCGCCGTCGATCAACCCCATCACCTCACGGATCGCCGTACCGGCGGTGATCACGTCATCGATGATCATGATGCGACCGTCGAGTGCGGCTCCGACGATGTTGCCGCCTTCGCCGTGGTCCTTGGCCTCCTTGCGATTGAACGCAAAGGGCAGATCACGGTCATGATGGTCAGCCAGCGCCACGGCGGTGGTCGCCGCCAGCGAAATGCCCTTGTAGGCCGGACCGAACAGCACGTCGGCCTCGATCCCGCTTTGCTCGATGGCCTTGGCGTAGAAGCGCCCGAGGCGCGCCAGGGCGCGGCCGGTCTTGAACAGGCCGGCGTTGAAGAAGTACGGGCTCACCCGCCCCGACTTCAGGGTGAACTCACCGAAACTGAGCACGCCCTCGCCGATGGCGAACTCGATGAACTCCCGCTGGTAGGGATGAAGGCGCGCCGCGCCTGGCGGTTGAGGTGCCATGTCAGCCACGAGGCCTCCTGTCCAATTGCCTGGCCTTATCACGTTTTTCTCGACCGGCCATTTACCCAAACGTCGAAACGTCGGGTATCATACACGCGCGACGCAAAAGGGACCACGTATGAAAATCGCCACCATCAATGTAAACGGCATCCGCGAGGCCGTCGGTCGAGGCTTTCTCGACTGGCTCGCCAACCAGGACGCCGACGTTGTCTGCGTCCAGAACATCAAGGCCAAAAGCTTCGAGCTGGACGACAGCATTCTTTATCCTGAGGGCTACGAGGGTTACTTCCTCGACGCCGAACAGGACGGTTTCTCAGGGGTCGGCCTCTACTGCCGCAAGATCCCCAAGGCCATCATGTACGGCCTGGGCTTCCCCCAGTGCGACCATGAAGGACGCTTTCTGCAGGCCGACTACGATCGCTTCTCGATCGCCAGCTTCCTGATGCCCGACGGCAGCGATCCTGACGCCAAGCAGGCGTTCATGGCCCAGTACCAGGAGTACCTGTCGAAGATGGCTCGCAAGCGCCGCGAGTACATCATCTGCGGCACCTGGCACATCGCCCACAAGACCATCGATCTGGCCAACTGGGCCGACAACCAGACGACGCCCGGCTTCAAGGCCGAAGAGCGCGCCTGGATGGACCAGGTGTTCGGTCCCACCGGCTTCATCGACACCTTCCGCGAGATCAACCGCGACGGTGACGAGTACACCTGGTGGCCGGCGCTGGACCAGGATCAGCCGCGCTCCCGTCAGGAGGGCTGGCGCCTGGACTACCAGATCGTCGGGCCGAACTTCCGTCGCCATATCACCGACGCCTGGATCGACTACGACGCCACCTTCTCGGAGTTCGCGCCGCTGATCGTCGAGTACGACCTGCAACTGTAAGCCTCCCTTCGTCGCCGTCTGGCCCGGGTCCGGGGCCGGACACGAAAGCGCCGGCCCCTCAGGGGGCCGGCGCCTTCGTTCATGCGACTCATCTCGTCACGGCGACCGCTCAAGCGCGATTGCCGAGCGCCTCACGCTGGTGCTCGAACAGCTCGTTCCCGGCCTTTTCGGCCAGATCCAGCATGGCGTTGAGTTGACCACGGGTGAAGGTGCCGGACTCCGCGGTGCCCTGGACCTCGATCAGCTCGCCGGATTCGCTCAGCACCACGTTCATGTCGGTATCGGCGCTGGAGTCTTCCGGGTAGTCGAGATCCACCACCGGCTGACCGCGATAGAGCCCCACCGACACTGAGCTTACCAGCTGCGAAAAGGGGTCGGTCTTGATCAGCTTCTCGCGCTGCAGGTAGCGGATGGCGTCGATCAGCGCCACACAGCCCCCGGTAATCGAAGCCGTACGCGTGCCACCATCGGCCTGGATCACGTCGCAGTCCACGGTGATGGTGAACTCGCCAAGCTTCTTCAGGTTCACCGCCGCACGCAGCGAACGCCCGATCAGACGCTGGATCTCCAGGGTGCGGCCGCCCTGCTTGCCGCGTGACGCCTCGCGCCCGCTGCGCGAGTGGGTCGCCCTCGGCAGCATGCCGTACTCGGCGGTGACCCAGCCCTGCTTCTTGCCCCGCAACCAGCGCGGCACGCCGGCCTCGACGCTGGCGTTGCACAGCACCTTGGTGTCACCGAACTCGACCAGCACCGAGCCTTCGGCGTGGCGGGTGTAGTCACGGGTGAGACGAATCTCGCGGGTCTGGTCAAAAGCGCGTCCGCTGGGACGACGGATGTCCGTGGACATGGCACCTCTCTTGGTCGACACGCCTCTTGCCGCGGCATCACCTGGCGCAGCGAAGGGGACGACGTCGATCATGGAATGGAAAACGAAGGCCGCCCATTCTACACGCCTTGGCCGATGAATCGGGTACACTGCGCTCACCGGTGTCGAGCCCACCCTCGACGGCCCTGCGGCACCACCGTGCCCGACGCCAGGAATTCGCCAGGAAATCGCCAGGAGACCCGCCATGGTTCACAGCATGACCGCCTTTTCGCGCCAGGACCTCGAGGCCGAGTGGGGCAGCCTGCAGCTCGAGCTGCGCAGCGTGAACCAGCGCTACCTGGAGCCGCACTTCCGTCTGCCCGAGGCCCTGCGTGACCTGGAACCCGGCTTCCGCGACGCCCTGCGCAAGCGCCTGGCCCGGGGCAAGATCGAGTGCACCCTGCGCTTCGATGCCAGCGACAAGAGCGACAGCCTGAGCGTCAACCACGAGCGCCTCGCCGCCCTGTCATCGGCACTGGCCGAGGTACGCGCCACCCTGCCCGAGGTGCACATGCCCGACGCCCTGGCCATGCTCGGCCATCCTGGGGTGCTCGAAGGCGGAGGCCTCGATCTGGACGCGGTCAAGCAAGCCGCCAACCAGATGTTCAAACAGGCCCTGAATGACCTGGTGGAAGGCCGTGCGCGGGAAGGCGAGCAGCTCAAGGCGCTGATCGAGGAGCGCCTGGCGGCCATCCATGAGCTGGTGGCCGAGGTACGCGAAAGGATGCCGCAGATTCTCGAACGTCAGCGCACCCAGCTCGAGGAGAAGCTCGCCAACCTCAATGTCGAACTCGACCCCCACCGGCTCGAGGCCGAGGTGGTGCTGATGGCCCAGAAGGCCGACGTCGCCGAAGAGCTCGACCGCCTCGACACCCACGTCACCGAAGTCGGCCGCCAGCTTAAGCAGAAAGGCCCCATCGGCCGTCGCCTGGACTTCCTGATGCAGGAGCTGAACCGCGAGGCCAACACCCTGTCGTCCAAGTCCGTGGTCGCCGACACCACCCGCTGCGCGGTGGAATTGAAGGTACTGATCGAGCAAATGCGCGAGCAGATTCAGAA
This sequence comes from Halomonas sp. EF61, assembly GCF_040147045.1. NCBI lineage: Bacteria > Pseudomonadati > Pseudomonadota > Gammaproteobacteria > Oceanospirillales > Halomonadaceae > Halomonas > Halomonas sp. EF61. The sequence goes on from NZ_JAMSHM010000001.1 coordinate 1,146,191, forward strand.
CATCGAGTAGAATCCACCAAAGGCCATCAAAAACCATTAAACCACTGTTTTTAAATGAAAAAAGGTGCAAGAAGCCCACCAAGCTCCACCAACCTCCCCGGAAATCCAGATCATATAGGGGAGTAAAACGGGGAGAAAAAGCATTGCCTTTCCTCCCTCCGACACATACCCTTACAGATACTCCCCAACTATGTCGATCCGAGTGCATGACCGGGAGCAAGTGGGGGGGGTGCCCGCTGGCACTCTAAATGCCGTTGGAAAAAGGCCCACTAGGCGCCAGTGACGAGCTCATATGACATTAAGCCGACTATCTAGCCCAAGCCTAGCCCGAGTAGCTATCAAACGGTCGTTTGTTTTATTTTCCGCGGGGGACGAGAGGAAATAATGGGAAGCCTTACCGCCAAGAAGAGCCAGTCGCTTGTCAAGGAGGGTAAAGCAGGGCGCTACAGCGACGGCAACGGCCTATACCTGATGATACCGAGGAAAGGAACTCCTTACTGGATGTTGCGATACACGCTGTTTGGCAAGCGGCGTGAGATGACGCTGGGCAAACATGCCCACCTCTCTCTCGCCGAGGCTCGGACGAAAGCGGTTGAAAACCAGAAGTCTATACGCGAAGGCCTTGACCCCATCGAGGAACGCAAACGCGATAGCCAAGCCTTGATCAGGACAGTGGAGGACCTGTTTGCTGACTGGTACCCAGAGCTAGAGAGAAGACTCAAGCACCCAGCTATCCCAAAGCGGATATACAAAAAAGAAGTGGCGCCCCTCATCGGGGGTAGATCGCTGGATGCTGTCACCCCAATTGATATCAGTGAAATAATTAGAAGAGTAACAAATAGCGGTAGGCCGACAATAGCTAATGACACACTGATGTATCTTAAACAGATGTTCAACCACGCCATAAAACTGGGAATTTTAACTTACAACCCAGCATCCGCTTTCAACGTCAACGACGCAGGCGGTATTGAGAAAAGCCGCGATAGGGTTTTGAGCCTCGATGAGATTCGCAACGTTTTCCAAGCCTTCAGAGACAATAGCGACAGCTTCAGCCGCGACAACTACCTCGCCTGCGCGCTACTGCTCGTCCTGGGGGTACGTAAGACCGAACTTACCGAAGCCCAGTGGTCAGAATTCGACCTTAAGAACGCCCGGTGGAACCTGAGCGGTGAGCGCAGTAAGACAGGCGCCGGGATCGTCATTCCCCTCCCACCGCAAACCATCGGCTGGCTGGAAGAGCTCAAGATCCGTGCCTGCGGCTCGGACTATGTCTTTCCTAATCGCCGCAGCAGTAAGCGGGCCCACATGGGCAAAGACACGCTGAATCGTGCCATTGCCAAGCTATTTGGCAAGGAGCCTGGCAAGAAGCCGCAACCAGAGAACCGGATGGGCGATATCACCGAGTTTACTGTGCATGATCTACGCCGCACCTGCCGCAGCTTGCTCGCTGCCGTTGGTGTACCGGGGCATGTCGCGGAGCGTTGCTTGAATCACAAGCTCAAGGGCGTCGAAGGCATCTACGACCGTTACGACTACTTCGACGAGCGAAAAGAAGCGATTATCAAGGTCGCAAACCTTCTTGGCCCTGCAATAAATCTTCCCTAACTCACAACGTAAATTTCTACACACCAACGAGCTATGGTGATTTCTGGTGTACGGGAGGAGGTCGGAAGGGTGGCGTATCCTGTTGATTGATCACGACCAAGATCTCAATCAACACGAGTGGATACGCCATGACCGATTCTGCCCTCCGAGCCCTATCGCAGCCAGAACCCGAGGTCACCGTCAAGGTGCCCAAGGTACGGGACCGGAGTGGCGGCAAGGCCTGCTTCAACAGCACCCTGTTGCCGCCCTACCTGAAGCGGGCCCGCAGCGTCGAGGAGCTGATTCCCTGGCTCTATCTCAAGGGCATCTCCACCGACGATTATCAGGAGGCTCTGTCGGCTCTGCTGGGTGACCAGGCGAAGGGCCTGTCGGCCAACACGGTCTCGCGATTGAAGGCCCAGTGGTTAGACGAACGCAAGGCCTGGTGTCAGCGGGATCTGGCGGACCGCCGTTACGTCTACTGGTGGGCCGATGGCGTCTACAGCAACGTGCGTCTGGATGACCGCCTGTGTTTGCTGGTGATCGTTGGCGTCACGGCACATGGCCGCAAGGAACTGGTTGCCGTCGAGGATGGCCATCGCGAGTCGGAAGCCAGCTGGAAAGAGCTGCTCACGGGCCTGCGAGAGCGTGGCCTGACGGAATCCCCCAAGCTGGCGATCGGCGACGGTGCGTTGGGCTTCTGGAAGGCACTGAGCAAGATCTATCCAGCCACGGCGCACCAGCGTTGCTGGGTTCACAAGACCGCCAATGTGCTGAACAAGCTGCCCAAGTCGGTGCAGCCCAAGGTCAAGGCCGACCTTCACGAGATCTGGATGACTGAGACGCGCGAGGCAGCCCATCAGGCCTTCGACCGCACGCTGAAGCGCTTTGGCGCCAAGTACCCCCAGGCGATGGAATGCCTGGCCAAGGATCGGGATGAACTGCTGGCGTTCTACGACTTTCCGGCAGAGCACTGGGTGCACATCCGCACTACCAACCCGATCGAGTCGACCTTCGCCACGGTCCGTCTGAGGACGAAGCGCAGCCGGAACTGCGGCTCCCGGGATACGACCCTGGCGATGGTCTTCAAACTGCTCCAGACTGCCCAGAAACGCTGGAGGCGGATCAAGCACTTCCAGAAGTTGGAGCTGGTCGTCAGCAACGTCAAGTTCCAGGACGGGGAGCAGGTAGCCGATCAATCAGACAGGAATGCGGCCTGACCGCCATCCACCAGATTTGACGATAACTCCAAAACGAGCAGCAACAGGCTCATTGCTTAACACAGGTTCCGATGGGCTGTAGGGCCAAGGTGCATTGAGTACGCTCTGAGTTTCGGGGTCGTGAAAGAGCGACTTCACAGTGACCGGTGGCTCATCATCGTGTGATGCATTGGGAAACGAAAAAGAAGGTCCTGTATCGGGCATAGGTGAAGTCTCTGCGGCATCATCAAGCTCATCAGAAGCCACCTTCCTAGCTTGCTCACGCCAATGCTCACTCAGGCCAAACCTCTGCCGCCGGTGCCTGGTACTAGCTCCCTCGTGTCCCACTGGATGAGACTCGTGGTTATCCTGACTATGATCCGTCATTCCCTACCTCGTGCCTTTTCGCCATCGAATATCTCGCAAAGCCTATCACACGGACCTCTGGCACCCGCTCTTCCCGATCCCCCTCGTTAGCGGTGATACCTCAGGCTTCTCAAGCTAGGCGACTACACGGCCGAGACAGTAGAGGCGACTTATCGTCTCGATCACCACCCTCTTTCCCACGAAATGGCGCTGAGCGGCCCAGAGCCGCTTTTATGCTGTGAGATACGGAAATCATTAGGTAGCGACATAAAACGCCGCACAAGGCGGCACGGCGCAATAACGTCGCCATCTCTATCCACAGCCCACTAACTTGGGAGGCCAAGCATGAAATTTTCACCCAACAGACGTATCAACTCCATCATGGAAGCCCTGCTGGCCCCCAACAGTTGTCAAGGTCTTCGCTGCATCGCATGTCGGAGTTCTTCAAGACTGTAAGTTTCAAGAGATGGCTGCATGGAATGTCAGAAGCTGGCAGCACCACAACGACGAGCCCCTGCATGACCTACCAGTCATGCAGGGCGGCGATCAGCGGGCACGACACCTTCCCTTGATGCACATGGCATTCATCGACCAGCCGGGATAAGGCGACCTCGATGCGGGTCAGATCAGCCAGCCGGGCGCGCACGTCGTCAAGCCGCTGTGACGCCAGTTCCGCCGCCTCGCTGCAATGAGCACCATCCTCCAGAGCCAGTAGCTGCCCGATCTCGTCCAGGCTGAATCCCAGCCGCTGCGCCGCTTTCACGAATTTCACGCGCGCCACGTCGGCGCTGCCATAGCGCCGGATGCCGCCAGGAGGGCGCTCCGGCGTCGGCAACAACCCCCTGTGCTGATAGAAGCGGATCGTTTCCACATTGACCCCGGCCGCTTGGGCAAAGGTGCCGATGGTCAGATTTTCCGGTGCCTCATTCATCGAGCTTGACTCCGTAGTTGACTACGGAAGTAACGTTAGCGTATCGACCAAGAATTCAGAAGGACAATCTCATGCCGGAATCCAAGAACGGTCGTGGTGCCCTGGCAGCCGGCGGCCTCGCTGCGATCCTCGCTTCGACCTGCTGTCTCGGGCCGCTTGTGCTGGTCGCACTGGGCTTCTCGGGCGTCTGGATCGGCAACCTGACGGCCCTGGAACCCTATCGCCCGTTCTTCGTGGGAGTGGCACTGGTGGCGTTGTTTTTCGCCTGGCGCCGAATCTACCGGCCTGCCACCGCTTGTAAGCCAGACGAAACCTGCGCGATGCCACAGGTTCGCACGACGTATAAAGCCATCTTCTGGATCGTCGCTGCCTTGGTGCTGATCGCGCTGCTGTTTCCTTACCTCCTGCCCCTGTTCTATTAAGAGGAGATCACTATGAAACGACTCGCTGCCTGTATTGTGCTTTCCGCGACGCTCGCTACGTCGGCCTGGGCCGCCCCGCAGACCGTGACGTTGTCGGTGCCGGGCATAACCTGTGCCGCTTGCCCTCTCACCGTCAAGGCCGCCCTCAACAAGGTAGACGGCGTCTCGCAAGTCGATGTGAGCTACCCGGATCGTGAGGCGGTGGTCACCTTCGACGATTCACGAACGTCCGTCGAAGCATTGACCGAAGCCACCACCAACGCCGGCTACCCCTCATCCCCGACACCCTCGGAAGCGGATCGGGAGTGACCATGAAGAACCCCAAGACCCTGCTGCGCGCAAGCGTGATTGGCACCGTCCTGATGGCGCTGTGCTGCTTTACACCCATCCTGGTGATCCTGCTTGGCACCGTTGGCCTGGCGGCACTGACCGGCTATCTGGACGTGGTGCTGCTTCCTGCCCTGGCCTTCTTCATCGGCCTGACCCTCTATGCGCTATGGCGCAAGAAGCAATACGACGCCTGGGGTGACAACGCCTCTACCGATTCAAGGAATTCCCCTCATGAGTGATGACAAGAACCCGCACATCGCGGTGATCGGCAGCGGTGGAGCCGCCATGGCGGCGGCTCTAAAGGCCGCCGAACGCGGCGCCCGCATCACCCTGATAGAACGCGGCACCCTCGGCGGCACCTGCGTCAACACCGGCTGTGTACCTTCCAAGATCATGATTCGCGCGGCCCATATCGCCCACTGGCGCACGGAAAGCCCCTTCGATGCCGGCCTGAGCAGCCAAGCGCCGGTGGTAGATCGGGCCAAGCTGCTCGAGCAGCAACAGCGGCGTGTCGAGGAACTGCGCGATGCCAAGTATGAAAGCATACTCCGCGCCCACCCGGCCATCACGGTCCTGAAGGGGGAGGCGCGGTTCGTCGATGCCCATAGCCTGACGGTCACGCTGAATGAGGGCGGCGAGCAAACCGTCCGCTTCGATCGCGCCTTCATCGGCACCGGCGCCCGACCGGCAGAACCGCCGGTGCCGGGCCTGGCCGATACCCCATACCTAACCTCCACCAGCGCACTGGCCCTGGACACCCTTCCCGAACAGCTGATCGTGATCGGGGCCTCGGTGGTGGCCTTGGAACTGGCCCAGGCCTTCGCCCGGCTGGGCAGCCGGGTCACGGTGCTGGCCCGCAGCCGTCTGCTCTCCCAGGAAGACCCGGCGGTGGGTGAGGCCGTAGAGGCAGCCTTCTACTGCGAGGGCATCGAGGTGCTCAATCAGTCCCAGGCCAGCCGCGTGGACTATACCAATGGCGAGTTCGTGCTGGACACCAACGCCGGGACCCTTCGTGCGGACCAACTGCTGGTGGCCACCGGACGGACACCCAATACCGAGGCCCTGAACCTGGCGAGCATCGGCGTGGAAACCGTGCGCGGGGCGATTCTGGTGGATGAGCACCTGCAAACCACGGTACCGAGCCTCTATGCCGCCGGTGACTGCACCGATCAGCCGGAGTTCGTCTATGTCGCCGCCGCCGGGGGCAGTCGGGCCGCCGTCAACATGACCGGGGGCGATGCCACCCTAGACCTCAGCGCCATGCCGGAGGTGATCTTCACCGATCCCCAGGTGGCCACCGTCGGCCTCACGGAAGCCCAGGCACTCGAGCAGGGCTTTGACGTGGAGACCCGCGTGCTCGATCTGGAGAACGTGCCGCGTGCGCTGGTCAATTTCGACACCGGTGGTTTCATCAAGATGGTGGCCGAACGCGACTCGGGGCGGTTGCTGGGGGTGCAGGCGGTGGCGGGGGACGCCGGCGAGCTGATCCAGACGGCAGTGATGGCACTCCGCGCGCGCATGACGGTACAGGCCATCGGCGATGAGCTGTTCCCCTACCTGACCATGGTGGAAGGCCTCAAGCTCTGCGCCCAGACCTTCACCAAGGACGTGACGCAGTTGTCCTGCTGTGCGGGGTAATGATTTCAATATTGCATGAAATCAATGTTTCATCTAACGTTGAATCATGGACCAATATGATGATGACCTCGTGGCAGCCAAGCTAGCCGCTCTTGCTCACCCCGTCCGCCTGGCGGCCATTCGTCAGCTAGCGGCGGCAGGGCCTGCCGGCCTGGCGGCAGGCAAGCTCGCCGAGCGGCTGGGTACGGCGCCGAATGCACTGACCTTCCACTTGCAGAAACTCGCGGTCGCAGGCCTGGTTGCGTCGCGCCGTGAGGGCCAGTTCGTCTATTACCGCGCGGAGTTCGACGCCTTGCTGGCAATGACGGACCACCTGGTCGGCGCTTGCTGTCGTGAGTCAGACGCCAGCTGTGGCCCCCGCTGCCCCACCTCCGGCAGCCGGTAAGGTGCCGCCGGTTTCTCAAAGATCACTCATCAACGTCATCAAGAGGAGCGCAAGATGATCCAAACCACTCGCGCCAAACCTTCTTGGCTCAGGTCTATCGGCATCGGCATCGCGGTGTCGGCGCTGACCGCCATCGTGATGGTGACATTGCTGAAAGCCGGCGTATCGCCCTTCCCGCAGCCACCTTCCCTGGCCTTCGCCGAGACTCTGCTAGGGCGGTCTCTGCCGTTGCCAGTCGGCCAGCTCTTCCATACGGCCTACGTGACTTTCTGGTCGGGGGTGTTCGTGCGCTATTTCCCGCGCAAGACCCTACCGACCGCGCTGGGCCTGGCCGCCGTGCTATGGGGGGTGATCCTGGTGGTGTTCTTCCCCGTGGTGGGCTGGGGGTTCGCCGGCCTGGCGATCGGTCCCCAGCTGATCCCGGCGTCCGCCCTGCCGCACCTGCTGTTCGGCCTGCTACTGTGGGGACTGGACCGCTACGTTGCCAAGCCGTCTCACGCCTGAGCCCGGAGATCTGCCATGCCAACGATCGATACCGCGACCCTGCGGGATTGGCAGCGGCGGTACCGGAACGTCGCCCTGGTGGATACCCTGCCGGCCGCTGCCTTCGCCAAGGGGCACCTGCCGGGGGCCATCAACATCGTCTCCGACGATATCCTGGACGAGGCGCCCCGACGGCTTCCCGACAAGCAGGCGACCATCGTCGTGTACTGCGCCAGCGAGGACTGCTAGCGGGCCGGCCGTGCCGCCGAGCGCCTGACCCGCCTCGGCTACACGGCGGTCTTCCACTATGTGGGCGGTAAACGGGCCTGGCAGGCCGACGGGTTGTTACTGGAACACTGAGAGGGACGCTTGCCCGTGCGCGACTGGATGGAACGGCAGCAATCCTGGATCTATCTACTCTTTATCCTGGCGGGCCTGGCCATCGGGCTTCGCCAGCCAGACGCGACTGCCCGGCTCGAAGCCTTCCTCTGGCCGCTGCTTGGTGGGTTGCTCTATGCCACCTTCACCCAGGTGCCGCTGACGCGGATCGGCCAGGGCTTTAAGGGTTGGCGCTTCCTGGCGGCGCTGCTGCTCGGTAATTTCGTGGTGATTCCCATGGTCCTAGGTGGGCTGATGGCCATGTTGCCTCTGAAGCCCGCCGTGCAGGCCGGCGTACTACTGGTGCTGCTGGTCCCCTGCACCGACTGGTTCATCAGCTTCACCCACCTAGGCAAGGGCGATGCGGGCCGAGCCATTGCCGCCACGCCGGTGCTGTTGCTCATGCAGTTGCTGGCTTTACCGGTCTATCTCTGGCTCTTTCTGGGCGCGGAGTGGTTCCAGGCAGCGATCAGCACCCACCTCCTCAGCGCCTTCGCGGGATTGATTCTCACCCCCTTGGCCCTGGCCTGGGTGACCGAGCGGCTGGCCGAGCGTCACCTCAATGCCAGACGGTGGGTTCATGGCCTGGGCCTACTGCCCGTACCCCTGCTGGCACTGGTGGTCTTTGTCATCGCGGCCTCCCAGGTGACGACCGTGGCCGGCCTCGGCGGGGTCTTGCTGCAAGTGCTGCCGATCTTCGTCGCCTACCTGGCCTTTGCCGCCATCCTGGGCAAGACCCTCGGCAGGCTCTTCCGGCTCTCCGCGCCATCAGCCAGGACTCTGACCTTCAGCTTCGGCACACGCAACTCCTTCGTGGTGCTACCCATCGCCCTGACGCTGCCCGATGCCTGGCAAGCCGCCGTGGTGGTCATCGTCTTCCAGTCGCTGGTCGAGCTGTTCGGCATGGTGGTGTACCTGAGATGGGTGCCAGGCAAGTTGATCCCGGAGCCCTCTCACACATAGCCCTTGCAGCTCCCCATCCAATTTCCAGGAGTAAAATGTGATCGAACGTGGTGTTCGGCTGCCTCAAGGCGCAACGACGAACCTTGCACCGTACTCCTAGCCAAGCCCCCCTCGGCAGCCCCCTGAACCGTACCGATCCTCTACGGAAGATAGGGGCGATGGACAGTGACTACTCAGGCACCGCTGGCAAGCCTTTCGAGGTCGGCAACCACGGCCTCCATAGGATCGCTGTCGCGGATCAGCAGGCGCGCCTCTCCCTGATCATTGAAGGCGAAAACAGCGCTGGAGTGCGACACATCATAGTTGCCTTCGCTGTCCTCTTCGCCATACCCGTAGGTCACCCGATAGCGGCGTGTCAGTTCATCGAGGGCCGCTTTATCCCCCGTGAGGCCGATGAACTGGGGGCCGAAGGCATCCGTGTACTCTCGCAACGTCTCGGCGTCATCGCGACGAGGGTCGACCGAGACGAAGAGCACCTGAATGTCGTCGCGCGCCGCCTCATCCATGCGTTGGGTGGCGGCGTCGAGGCGCGCGAGGGTGGTGGGACAGACATCGGGGCAGTGAGTGAAGCCGAAGAACAGCAGAGTGCTCTTGCCGAGGAACTGATCGGCGTTGACGTCTTTGCCGTTCTCGTCGACAAGCTCGAACGCCAGGGGAGGCATGAGCCCCGAGATATCCTTGGTCTGCCAAGGCGGCTCGCTGCAGCCCGCAAGCCATAGGGTCACGAATAGTGCCATGATCCATCGGTGCATCCTGCTCCCCCTACTGTGCTGTCGGCGCCACGGCGCGGAAGGTGACACGCTGTCGCTGCTCGCCGGCGAAATGAAGGTTCACCTCGATGTCGTCACTAACAACGAGGGGGCGAGTCCGTTTCATGAGCATGAGATGATAGCCCCCCGGTGCGAACTCGATCTGCTCCCCCGCTGCCAGTTCTAATTGGGCGACGGGTTGCATACTGGTGATGCCATCCTGATTGACAGTGCGATGCATGGTGACATTGCCGAAAGCGGGGCTATCCGCTCCTGTCAGGGTGACGCCCTTCTCACTGGTATTCGTGAGGGTGAAATAGCCTGCCGCGGGCAGGTCCCCGGGCAGAAGCCGAAGACGCGCCTCGCTGACCTGCAGTTCGGCAGCAGCCACCGTGCCGGGCGTCGCGATCAGCAGCAGGAAGGCCCAGCACCAGCGTTTCGCCAGGCGCGGCAGACTAGCGTGTGGCGTGAGAGACATCAGCGGCATCCTCCTTGCGGGCGTCACGGAACAGAAAGCTGAGAATGATCAGAACCCCAATGGCACTCATCATCGAGGCGGGAATCCAGGTCAGCAGGCCGCCGAGGAGTTGGTCAGTCAGAGGATCCAGCGGCCAGGCGCGACCGCAAACCTCGTAGACATCGAAGATCACGTCGCGACTGAAGGTGATATAGGCGCCCAGGAGAATTTGCGGGGGGATCACCGCCAACAGGATGGCGACACGCTTGCCATAGCCGAGACCGCCTTGTTGCGGCGAGCGGCGATCCAGGATCAGCCACCAGAACAGCAACCCATCCAGCGCCATGCTCCAGTTCATCACCTGATAGAGATCAGCGCTGAGCATGGCGTCGAAGTGGATCTCGGGAATCAGCCAGAAATAGATCAGCCCGACGAACAGTAGGGGGGCGATCAGTGGATGCTGCAGAGTCCGATAAACAGGACGCAGCAGGCGCGCGGCCAGGCTCCACCCGGGGAAGGGTCTGATTCGAGTCGGCAAGCCGTCTGCCAGTACCGGCAAGGGGGCGGCCAGGGCGATCAGGAGGGGGCCGGCGTGATGCAGCACCAGGTGCTGGGCCCGATGGGTAAAGAACATGTACTGGGCGAGGTAGTCGTAATGAGTCTGGGTGACGCCATAGATGGTGGCGACACCCAGCAGGTAGGCCAGGATTCGGCCCGCGCCGGTGGCCTCGCCGCGCCGTCTGCGCTGCCGCAGGCCTCGCAGGTAGAGCACGATGGCCAGCAGGCAGCTCGCCGACCAGGTCAGTGAGAACTCCCACGGCAGCAGGTAGCCCAGAGCGACGTCGAGCTCGATAGCCCTTCCCTCCCCAGAATCGGCACGCCAATGGTGAGCTTAGGAGCCCGCCGCACCATGCGGCAAGGTGGGCCTATAAACGCAGGCAAAGCCAGAGCCCGCACCTCGGTGCCTGGTAGGCGAGGAAGGCCGAGCCCCAACGCACCGCCAGTGGCCATGCAGAGGGCGATAGACCTTGGATAAGCCACGACCGAGTCAGCTCACGAGACTGACAAGACTCGCCATGTCGTCGTCATGGCCTACGCAGCGCGATTTCTGCGTAGATACCCTTGTAGCCAGTGTCGTGCTTTCTATCCGGTTCCGGCGCCGGCTTGGGGTTCAGGGACACCATGCGACCGCTGGGGTCATCCAATAGGCCGCGAAGCTGTCCATCATCGAAGCTCAAGCCCTCGACACCGCGTTGGTTGAGGCGTGTGACGGTGTCTTCCAACGCGGACATGCTGTGCCCTTCTTCTTCCAGCGGCGGGAATGCCTGAACCAGCGGCTGCTCTTCCTCCCAGCCGATCTTGATGGGTTGGTTGACGACTTGGACCTGGGTGTTCGGTGGCACGCGGTCGAAAATCGACTCGATGTCCTCAGGGAACATGCGAATACAGCCACGGCTGGCACGCATGCCGATACCATCCGGCTGGTTGGTGCCATGAATCAAGTAACCGTCGAAACCCAGGATAATGGCATGATCCCCCAGTGGATTATCCGGACCCGGAGGCACCACGCTGGGCGCCTTCTCACCGCGTGCCCTGGCTTCACGCTGGACCGACTCGGGTGGGTACCAGGCAGGGTTCTCGATATTCATGGTGGTTTCGGTGACACCGAGGGGGGTACCGAAGCCTTCACGACCGATGCCGATGGGATAGGTCTCAACGCGTGGCGTTTCACCATCGTCAACCTCCGGATAGTAGTAGAGGCGCAGCTCGGCGATGTTGATGACGATCCCGGTGCGCTCAGCATCGGGCAGGATGAAGCGCCCGGGTATGGTCACCTCGGTACCCTCGCCGGGAATCCAGAGACTCACATCCGGATTGGCGCGCACGATCTCCCTGTACCCCAGGTTGTGTCGCCTGGCGATATCGAGCAGGGTATCTCCTCGATCATCCACAGTTATGCGGTAGGTGTCGCCGATCACATTGCCTTCCTCAGGCAGCGGATAGTGGCTGCGGGGCCACTCGTTCTCCTCTTCGGCCTGAGCAACGCTAATGAGTGCCAGCCAACCGACCAGCACCCCCACCACTGAGCGTGCTCGGAGCTGCCACCATGGACCTTTCCTCGCTGTACTAGAGTGACGTTCCGATAAAGCCATTATTCTCTCCCTTTTCGACTGGACTATTATCATCCAGACCGACGTGTGTTGAGTTTCCATCCAAGCAGCACCAGTAAGGCGGCCAACACCCAGGTCGGCCAGCTACCGGTACGTGTGAACGGTGTGTTCCCCACCATGGGCAGCGCCTCGCCGCGGAGGCTCGTCGCCAGGAACTGTGGTGCGCGGGCCGTGACACGGCCCTGAGTATCGACGATGGCGGTCACCCCGTTGCTGGTGGCGCGGATCAGATAGCGGCCGTTCTCCAGGGCGCGCAGGCGGGCCATCTGCAGATGCTGCAGGGGGCCGATGGAGCGTCCGAACCAGGTGTCGTTGGAGACCGTCAGCAGCAGCTCGGCGTCGCGCGCCTGCTCGGCCACCCGGTCGGCATAGATGATCTCGTAGCAGATGGCGTTACCGATGGTGGTTCCGGCGGCGCGCAGCGGTTCCTGATCGTCGGTGCCAGGCGTCATGGTGGGCATGGGCAGGTCGAAGAAGGCGATGGTGCCGGCGAGCAGGCTCTCCAACGGCAGGTACTCGCCGAAGGGCACCAGGCGCGCCTTACGGTACTTTCCCTCGGCGTTACCCAGGCCGATCACGCCGTTGTAGTAGTCGCCGCCGTCGCGCTGCAGGATGCCGGTGAGCAAGGCGGTGTCGGGGGCGAGGTTGGACTGCACCCGCTCCAGTATTGGCCGGGCCTCCTCCTCGAGCATCGGCAGGGCCGCCTCGGGCCAGACAACCAGGTCGAGGTCGTTGGACTGTGCAAGGGTCAACGCCGTATAGATACTGGCCGCCTCGCGCTGCCCCTCGGGAGTCCACTTGATCGCCTGATCCAGGTTGCCCTGCAGCAGGGCGACCCGCAGCGGCTCGCCGGCCGGGAAGGTCCACTGGGTCGGCAAGGCCATCGGGGCTAGCCAGAGAACAGCGATGGGCGCCGCGGCCCACCAGCGTCGTCTCAGCAGTTCCACGCCCAGGGTGCCGGTCAGGGCGGTGATCAGCGACAGCAGATAGACCCCGCCCACCGGGGCCCAGGCCGCCAGCGGCGAGTCTACCTGGGACGTGCCCAGCAGCAGCCAGGGAAACCCGGTAAACAGCCAGGTGCGCAGCCACTCGCTGAGTACCCAGATGCCGGCGAAGCTGAGGAAGGCCAGGCGTGGGCCCGTGACGCGGCGATAGAGCCAGAAGGGGACGGCGAAGAACAGCGCCAGGCTGGCCACGAACAGGCCGGTGAGGAAGAGCGCCAGGGGCGCCCCCGTATAGCCGTAGTTGTGGATCGCGACGAAGACCCAGGAGGCACCGGAGCCGAACAGGCCCACCCCATAGCACCAGCCGCGGAGGCCGGCCTGAGCGGGTGTCAGGACATGGATGCCGGAATAGACCAGTGCCACCGCCACCGGGCCCAGCCACCACAGCGCAAAGGGCGCGGCGCTGAGAGTGGTCAGTCCCCCGGCGGTCAGGGCCAGGAAACAGCCGAGGGCCGGAGAGATCCGGCCGGCAAGCGTCATGTACCGGACTAGCAGGTTCTCTGCATCCATGCCGTTACTCAGACGCTCTGGGGGAGGGACGCTCACGTAAGGCCGCAATCGCAAAGGCGATGACACCCAGGAACAGGGCGATATCCGCCAGGTTGAAGGCGGGCCAGTGCCACTCATGCCAGTAGACGTCCAGGTAGTCTACGACATACCCTCGTACCAGGCGGTCGATGCCATTGCCCAGCGCGCCACCCAGCATCAAGCTGTACCCCAGCGCCTCCAGACGGGGCCTGGGCCTGCACAGCAGGATCGTCAGGACAATAGTCACCATCCCCGTCAGGCCCAAGAAGAGATAGCGCTGCCAGCCGCCTGCATCGGCGAGGAAGCTGAAGGCCGCTCCCGTGTTCCACCAGTGGCCCCAATTGAAGAACGGGGCTAGCGGGATGGTCTGGCCATACGGCATCAGCGCCTGCACCAGCCCCTTGATGGCCTGGTCGGCCAGGCCGACCATAACGGCCAATGCCAACCAGTACCAGCGGCGCGGCACTGTCGGTATCCGCTCTGTCCTCATGACGTGGCTTCCTGGTAGCGCGGGCTTGCCGAGCCAGTCGTGGCATTATTGCCTGGCGAGAAGCGATAGCCCAGCAGCCGCATGGCGTTCAGGGTCACCAGCACGGTGGCGCCGGTATCCGCCATCACCGCGATCCACATGCCGGTGATGCCCAGCGCCGTGGTCACCAGGAAGATGGCCTTCAGGCCCAGCGCCAGGGCGACGTTGGTCTTGACGTTGCGCAGCGTGGCCCGGGACAGGGCGATCAGCTCGGCGATGCCGCCGACGCGGTTCTTGAGCAGCGCCGCATCCGCGGTTTCCAGTGCCACATCCGTGCCGCCGCCCATGGCGATGCCCACCTCTGCCGCGGCCAGCGCCGGCGCATCGTTGATACCGTCGCCCACCTTGCCGACTGGGCCTCGGCCGGCGGCCTGCCAGTCACGAACGCGCTGGGCCTTTTCCTCGGGCATCAGCTCGCCATGTGCCTCGATGCCCAGGCTGTCACCGATGGCCGCGACGGTACGCGCATTGTCACCGCTGAGCATCACCGCCTGCACGCCCAGGCGCGACAGCGCCGTCAGCCCCTCCCGGGCATCGTCGCGAGGTTCATCGCGCACGGCGATCAGGCCCAGCGGGCGCTCGCCTTCGACCAGCACGGCGAGAGTCTTGCCGGCGTGTTCCAGCTCGGCGATCCGAGCGGTCAGATCGTGATCGAGGGCGGCCTGCTCTGCCAGGTGGCGGGGGGTGATCAGGCTCAACTCACGCCCCTCGACCCGACCGGAGACCCCTCGGCCCGACAGGGCGCGGCTCTCACTCGCCAGTGGAAGGGAAAGGCCCAACTGCTCAGCGTGGGCGAGGATGGCCGTGGCGATGGGGTGGCTGGAGTCACGTTCCATCCCAGCCGCCAGCCTCAGGATCTCTTGCGTGCCCTGGCCAGTGGCCCAGTCCTCCACGTCGGTGACCTTGGGGGTGCCGGCGGTGAGGGTGCCGGTCTTGTCCAGCGCCACCGTCCGCAGCTTACCCAGCTGTTCGAGCACCGCGCCGCCCTTGATCAGCAGGCCCCGCCGGGCGCCCGCCGAGAGGCCGGCAGCGATCGCCGCGGGGGTTGAGATCACCAGAGCACAGGGACAGGCGATCAACAGCAGGGCCAGGGCGCGATAGATCGATTCCGACCAGGCCATGGTCGAGACCAGCGGCGGCACCACCGCCATCAGCAGGGCGAGCCCCACCACCGCCGGCATGTAGTAGCGAGCGAAGCGGTCGATGAAACGTGCCACCGGCGCCTTGGCGGCCTGGGCCTCCTCCACCAGGCGGATGACCCGTGCGATGGTGTTGTCCTCGGCGCCGCGGGTTACCTCCACCTCCAGGGCGGCATCGAGGTTGACCGTGCCGGCAAAGACGTCGTCCCCCGGCGCCCGCGTGCGGGGCACCGACTCCCCGTTGATCGGTGACTCATCCAGGTCGGATTCGCCGGTCAGAATACGTCCATCGCAGGGCACGCGGTCGCCCGGTCGCACCAGGACTCGCTGCCCAGGCGTGAGCGAGGCGGCCGAGACCTCACGGGTATCCCCATCCTCCATCAGCCTCGCCGTGGACGGCGTCAGGTCCGCCAGGGCCGAGATGCTGCGTCGCGCCCTCGACGCGGCCACCCCCTCCAGCAACTCGCCTACGGCGAACAGGAAGACCACCACCGCCGCTTCGGCGGCGGCATTGATGGCCAGGGCCCCCAAGGCGGCGATGCTCATCAGCATCTCGATGGTGAAGGGGTTGCGCATCTTCAGCGCACCCCAGGCGCCTTGTGCAATGGGCACCAACCCCACCAGGGTGGCCGCTACGAAGGGCCAGTTGCCTAGGCTAGGCCAGACCAGGCGGAGAACGAAGGCCAGAGCCAGCAGCCCCCCCGTGACGAGCACCAAGCGTCCCTTGGCGGTCTGCCACCAAGAGGCCGGAGCGGCATCCGCCTCATCTCCCTCATCATCGGTGGCAAGCTGGTAGCCGAGCTCGTTAAGGATCCGCTCGATCGCCTCATGAGAAGGCGTCGTATCCTGTTGAGGGTGAATCCTCACCGATCCGGTGACCGAACTGGCCGACACCTCCCCGATGCCCTCCAGGCGGCCCAGAGCGGCCTCTACCTTGCGCTCGCAGCCGCCGCAGTCCATGCCTTCCACCTGCAGTGTCAGCGTCGACGGGATGGTGCCTTGCGTTGGTTCGGTCATGGCGCTGCCTCTCCGAATGTCTTAATCTTGTCCGGAAGCATAATCC
Source organism: Halomonas sp. EF61 (assembly GCF_040147045.1). Classification (NCBI taxonomy): domain Bacteria; kingdom Pseudomonadati; phylum Pseudomonadota; class Gammaproteobacteria; order Oceanospirillales; family Halomonadaceae; genus Halomonas; species Halomonas sp. EF61. Next base: position 1,162,510 of record NZ_JAMSHM010000001.1, read on the forward strand.
CTGTAGCAACTACAGGTTCAAGTCATGCAAGAGGAGCATCAGGATGCCGGAGATTAGCCATGCCATCGGTATCGGGGAGTTGGCTCGCCGTACCGGCTGCCAGCCTGAAACGGTGCGTTACTATGAGCGCATCGAGCTGCTGGAAAACACCTTACGGACTGAAGGGGGTCAGCGTCGCTACGACGAGCGCGCCGTCAGACGGCTGACCTTCATTCGCCATGCCCGGGACTTCGGCTTCTCGGTGGATGCGGTACGTGAGCTACTGGCGATGTCCGACCAGCCCGACATGTCCTGTCAGGAGGTCGATGCCGTTGCCAAGCATCACCTGGAGGAAGTGGAGACACGTCTGCAGCGGCTCTCGGCACTGCGTGACGAGCTCAGGCGGATGGTGAGCCAGTGTGATGGGGGGAAAGTCGAAAGCTGCCGGATCATCGAGGTGCTGAGTGATCACCAGCTGTGTATCAGTGAGACAGCCCACAAAGGCGCTCACGACTTTGGGTAACCTCCTGCGCGTCCCAGCGTGCCCTAGTTGAGACATTCAGGAGCAGCATGATCACCATGCTCCATTGAGACTCCCAGGGTCGCCTTGTTCTGGTGACCGCTGCGATGGTCTCGGGAGTGATCTCATGGCCAATGACATACACCATCACGCCGGCGGTGAGGCTGCCTAAAAACCCAGCGTGACTGTCGAGATACCTTCCATAACCCCTTCCCGGGTGAAGCGATTGCCGCTGAGGCGGTAGGGTCTCATGACGATAGGCAGATCGTGCCCACCGAGGCGGGTTGCATCGCAAGCCCGCCTGGTGGCTTATCGATTGTCCAATGCGGCCAGATCGGGAGCAGCGGACGTTCCAATGTTTTTTTGCAGACGTGTCCGAGCCTCGAAAAGTGCGCTGCGATACTCCTGGCGTGTGGGTGACTCACTCAGAAGGATGAGCTGCCCTTCCTCGAGAGGATCCACGGGGCGGTCATCCACTCTCACCTCGTAGTGCAGGTTGGGCCCCGTGGCGAGTCCGGAGGCCCCTACCTCACCCAGTTTTTCGCCGGCCTTGATGGAGTCCCCGACCGCCAGCCTGGCGACGAACCGGCTGAGGTGCGTATAGCGACTGATGGTGCCCGTCTCGTGCTCTATCTCGACGACACGACCATAACCTCCCCGGCGACCGATGAAGGAAATGCGCCCCCGTGCGGTGGCCATGACCGGGGTGCCGCGAGGCGCGGCAAGATCGATACCGTCATGACGTCGGACCTCTCCGGATACGGGATGGCGCCGGTTGCCGAAGGGAGATGTCAGGCGTGCGCCGAGAACCGGAATCTGCAAGGAGTCCAAGAGGCTACCATTTTTAAATAGCATCACGGTGGTTCTCTGGTCCGCCGGCCACAGCACCTCCAGCCGCTCCCCCTGGTCAACCAACCTCATATAGGTCAGACGGGGAGGCCCGACTCGAGTGCCATCCTCACGGCGATCTTCTTCCCACAGTAATTGCAGGCGCTCGCCCCCCGCGATATCACGGCGTGTGTCCATGAGTCCGCCCAGCAGCATGTCAAGCTCTGCTGCGAAACGCCTGGGTATCTCCTCAGCCTCCAAGGCGGCATAGAGTGACGTCTTGACATCTACTTCACGACCCAAGGTCAGGGTGTCGAGGCGAGGCTGGACAATGCGCGTCGACGGACGCTCACCCAGGGTGACGACGTACTGAATACCCGAGTCACGCTCGATGGCCACCGACACCGGCTGTCCCGTCGCCATAGAGGTGAAAGTGATACGATCTCCGGGCAGCAATCGTCTCGGGTCGAACCTGTTCGCCAGCGAGGTCGCCGCTTGGGTGCGCATCTCGGCATCCACGCCAAGCTGCTGCAGCAGTGCGTCCAGGGTATCCCCTGGTGCCACAGTGAGCTCTTGGGCGACGCGACCTTGTGCCCTGGCCGATACCGGCTTGGCCGGTGATAATCCGGCACGCTCTTGCCAACGGGCTTCAGCCAACACGGGGCTCAGGACCATCAGTCCCGCTAGCAACCAGCGTCGTGTCATGATGCATCCCCTTCGCCGGAGACCTCGGCTACCTCACGGTTAACGGCGTCGACCAGCTCCTGCATGCCGAAGGGGTCCAACAGCTCGCCATTGACGAAGAAGGTCGGCGTCTTGCTGATCTGGTTGGCCTCGACGTCAGCCTTGTCCTGGTCGAAGACCGCCTGTACCTCTGGTGAATTGAGCTGCTCTTCGGCTGTGGCTCTGTTCAGTCCGGCCTCGCTGGCGATCTCCATGATCGCTTCCTCATCGACACTGCCATGAGCCGCCCACTGGCTCTGCCGAGCCAGCAGCGCCTCCAGCACCGGTTGGAAGGCATCCTGGCGCCTGGCCACTTCGAGCACGCGAATGGCGGTTTCGGATACGTCTCCGTGGAAGGGGGTGTAGCGCACCACCAGCCGCACCTTCTCGGAGTAGGCTTCCAGGATGCGTTTGGTCAGCGGATAGAAGGCACGGCAGGCCTCACAGGCCGGGTCGAAGAACTCCACGACCGTCACCGGTGCCTCTTCCGATCCTAGGACCGGCGAGTGCGCGCGCACCAGCGAATTCTCGGCCTGTGCACCCTCTCGGCTCGCCGTCTCGGCGCCCATGCCCAACAACGAGGGCCTCGACACGATCACGATGATGGCCGTCAGCATCAACGCTCCGGCCAGGATAAACGTCGCCTTTTTGTACATTTTTCTCTCAACTTCAAAGAGTTAGGTTTAAAAAAGCTCAGGATACTGCTGAGTGGAGCTCAGCCGCTGTTGGGTGCCTAAGTCGGCGAATAGTGGCGTGTTATCCATGCCCATAAAGGTTGGCATCCTGATGTGCATAATCAATATGCTCGAATTCCAAGCTGGAGTGGCCAATGCCAAAGCGCGCTTTCAGCTGAGCTTTGATATCCGCCTTGATCGCCTCGAGCTGCTGCCAGCCGGCTTCCGTCGTCACCACGTGGCAGTCAAGCGCGGCGGTATTCTCCTGCATTTGCCATAGGTGAACATGATGCACATCCTCAACCCCTTCGACGCTGCGCAGGAGATCAATGACGGATTGACCATCGACATCGGGTGGCGAGCCCAGCATCAGTGTCCGGATAGGGGTACCTATCTCCGTAAAGGCAAGATAGAGAATATAGAGTGCAATACCGATCGTAATCGCGGGGTCTACCCAACGCATGTCATACAGCAGAATCAGTGAGCCCCCGATGATCACGGCGATGGACGCAAAGGCATCAGACAGGTTGTGCAGGAAGAGGGCGCGGATATTGACGCTATGTTTTTGCATCGACCAGGTGAGCAAGGCCGTTAGCGCATCGACAAGAAGAGCGACAATGCCAATGATAACGACTATCCAGCCCTGAATCTCTGGCGGGTCGATCATGCGCATGAAGCCTTCGTAAATTAGATAAATGCCAACGATAATGAGGGTGGTGTAGTTGATCAGCGCTGCGACAACCTCGATTCGGCCATAGCCAAACGTCATCTGTGAGTCGGGCGGTCGTCTCGCGATCTTGCGGGCAGCAAACGCAATGACAAGCGCAGCCATGTCGGAAAAATTGTGCAGCGCATCCGCGATCAGCGAGAGGCTTCCCGCCAGAATGCCCCCAACGATCTGGGCAAGGGTCAATATCCCGTTGGCCCAGATGGCGATACTCACCCGACGGTCACCAGAGGTGGGGGCAAGATGGGGATGATCGTGATGATGTCCCATGCGTCATCCTTGTGGTGTCACCTGATGACCCAGCAGTATAAAACCTATAGCAACTCAAGCTTCAAGCCCGAACTCTGTTGAAGGCCGAGCCGGGGTTAGGAGTACGGAACTTTGCATAGTGGGCACTGTACCAAGTTGGCTACCATGTTCCATGCCCCCGGAAGGAGCCCATTGTGATACCCAAGCCTTACTCGCACGCCTGGCTGATGAGCTTAGCTTTACTGCTGATGGTGGCAACGCCAGCCCTCGCCGAGCCACAGCTGCCGGACTTCACGGAACTGGTCGACGAGGCCGCGCCGGCCGTGGTCAACATCTCCACCTCCCGCAAGGTCGAGAGGTCCATGACGTCCTCACGGCAATTTGGGGGGCAGGAGGTGCCGGAGATCTTCCGTGACTTCTTCGACGACCGCTTCCCGATGCCACCTGGCGGTGCGCCCAATCGCAATGAAGAGCCGCGTCGGTCACTGGGGTCGGGCTTCATCTTCGATCAAGACGGCTACATCATGACCAACGCGCACGTGGTCAAGGAGGCCGACAAGATTCTGGTGCGCCTCAACGACCGTCGCGAACTCTCGGCCGAGCTGGTGGGGGCCGACGAGAAGACCGATGTGGCGGTCCTCAAGGTCGAGGCGGATAACCTACCCACCCTGCAACTGGGCAACTCCGACAACCTCCAGGTCGGCCAGTGGGTCGCCGCCATAGGCTCACCCTTCGGCTTCGACCACTCGGTGACGTCCGGGATCATCAGTGCCATCAACCGCACCCTGCCCCAAGACGTCTACGTTCCCTTCATCCAGACCGATGTGGCGATCAACCCGGGCAACTCGGGCGGACCACTGTTTAACCTCGACGGTGAGGTCGTGGGCATTAATTCCCAGATCCTGACCCGTAGTGGAGGCTACATGGGCCTCTCCTTCGCCATTCCCATTGATGTGGCACTGGATGTGGCCAACCAGCTCCGTGAAGAGGGGTACGTGAGCCGCGGCTGGCTGGGCGTCAGCATCCAGCCGGTATCCAAGGACCTGGCGGAGTCCTTCGGCATGGAGCAGGCCGAGGGTGCCTTGATTGCCCAGGTCGAGCCCGGCAGCCCTGGGACAGAAGGCGGCCTCAAGGCCGGTGATGTCATCCTTGAGGTGAACGGCCAGGAAGTGGACCACTCCACCACGCTGCCGCGCCTGATCGGTGAGACGGCCCCCGGCGAAGACGTTGATCTCTCCGTGTTGCGCGATGGTCAGCAGGAGACCATCACGGTGGAAGTTGGCGAGTGGCCGGATGCCGGCCCCGGTCAATCCGATGGCGACCCGGTTCGACTGGGCATCGCGGTTCAGCCGTTGAACGACATGGAGAAGCGTCGGCTTGGCATCGATCACGGGGTGCGCATCGTCAAGGTGGCCCCCGCCGGACATGCCGCTGCCGTCGGCATTCGCCCCGGCGATGTGCTGGTCAGACTGGGCCAGCAGCCGGTAGAGAGTCCGGAACAGCTGAAGGAGATGCTGACCCGCCTGCCAGATGATCAAGCGGTGCCTGTTCTGCTCAACCGCGAAGGCCGCACCTACTTCGTGGCCCTGCGAGTGGGCAATGGTGACTAACCGCGACTGAGTAGCGTTCAATACATCAGCACAGCGGCGCCCTGGCGAACAGGATCGCTGGGGCGTTTCTTCAGACTCTCGTACATTCTAGGCTCTGTCCGAAAAGTCGGCGAGCGAAGGTTAGACAAGGCAAAAATCGGTGAGACAGCGCAGCTTACGGGGTGTAAATGAGCATGTTGATCCGATTTTTAACGCCGTATTACCGAGCGTAGGCACTTTTCAGACAAGCCCTAATGCACGGCTGGGGGGGGTATCCGGATTTAATGGTTGATGCGTCAACCTACTGTTGGTGCATGCTTCCCTCGCTAATTCCAGCAAGAACCCCACACGCCTCAACTTCCCGGCCATCGTTGCAACTCGCTCTCAGTGAAACGAGTTGTTTCTCAAGCGCCTGTAGAGCGGTTATCTGCGAGCGCACGTGAGAGATGTGATCATCGAGCAAAGCGTTCACGGCGGCACAAGGTTGGTGAGGGTCGTCCTGATACCTCTGTAGCTCGTGAATCTCTGCTAGCGACAGGTCCAGGATTCTGCAGCGACAAATGAAAGCCAGCCGCTCACCATGTTCCTCGGTATAGACACGGTAACCGTTCTCCTGCCGTTCAGGCGACGGTAACAGGCCCTGTCGTTCATAGAAGCGGATCGTCTGTGTATCGACCCCTACCAACTCTGCCAACTGACCAATACGCACCAAGCTCCTCCTCAACGGATTCTCTCCGCTCTGTTGACCTTATAGTGACTATATGGTTTTAAATGATAGCCCGATAATATTCAAGTGGAGTCGTATCATGAGCAAAACCTGTGGAGCCCCCTGTGACGGCGATGCGACGCCCATAGCGGATACCGATATGCGTCGCTCCTCCGAAGCATCGGGGAAATGGGTCAGCGTTTATGCCGTGCCGAAGATGGACTGTCCATCGGAAGAGCGAATGATTCGCCTTGCCCTGAACGGCTTTGAGGAGATTCGGGTGCTGTCCTTCGACTTGTCGAACCGCCGATTAGAGGTCGTGCATGACGGCGAGGTCGAGCCCATCACCGCAAAACTGACAACCTTGGGGCTAGGAGCCTCGCTTCAGGAAACGGCCGCTGCCGATCCTGAGTCGATCAAGGCGGTCGGTGACACGTCGGCCTCTGCCGCGCAGGAGTCCGGCACCCTGCGTTGGTTGCTCGGTATCAATGCGGTCCTGTTCGTGGTGGAAATGACGGCCGGCCTGATCGCGCACTCCACCGGCCTGATTGGAGAATCCCTAGACAATTTTGCCGATGCGGCCGTGTACGGGCTCGCCCTGTATGCGGTTGGGCATAGCGTAAAAATGCAGGTGCGTGCCGCGCATCTTGCAGGTGTGCTCCAACTGATTCTGGCGGTTGGCGTACTCGCAGAGGTGGTCAGGCGCTTTGTATTCGGTAGCGAGCCTGAATCGCTGATGATGATGGCTATCGCATTCGTCGCATTGATTGCCAATACCAGTTGTCTGCTGCTGATATCCAAACATCGAGAGGGCGGGGCGCACATGAAGGCAAGCTGGATATTCTCGGCCAATGACGTGGTGATCAACCTGGGGGTCATCACCGCCGGCGCCTTGGTCGCGTGGACCGGAACCAATTATCCGGATCTGATTATCGGCACCATCGCGGGGGTCATTGTGCTCAACGGTGCCAGGCGCATTCTGGCGCTCAAGGGTTAAATAATGTCTATTAATAGCTATTCAGTGGCCTGCTGAGCCAGTTCACCTAGCAAAGTCACCTCAAGCACGACGCCAGTGTTGCGAAGACACTCTGGAGCCTGGTGGCCTCCCTCGCCACGGGCAATGGCGCGCGTCCGATCTGGACGCCTTTCGTCAGGATCCGGTCACGGCGAAGCTGCTGGGCATCGAGACCGTGCCGGCGAGAGGCCGCCTCGGCAAATACCTGGTACGCATGGGGACGGTCCACCTCGACGCGCTCCAGAGCATCGCTCGCTACTGGGCAAGGCACTTGGCGCCGCCGATCCTGGACTATCAGGTCAAGACCCTGAGCTATGTGCCAGTGTTCGTGGATGGCACCGCCATCGAAGTGGATGGCCAGTTGTTCGGGGAATCGCCTCATTACACGCGAGCTTGATCAGCGGGGAACAGCAGCCCCCCAGAAATTGAAGCCAGCGAACCTCGGGGCCTTCGAAAGATAGCCCGTCTCCATCCGCTGGATACCGAAGCCTGCGTGCCCGATAAGCTCGGGTATGTCGCGGTTGAGATGGCAGCCCCCCGCCACTCTGCGCCACAGGGGATTGATACGGCGCTGCCACTGGCGTACGGCTTCGTCGGGCGCCGTGCCGTGTTCGCAGAACAGCAGTTGGCCATCCGGCTTGAGCACGCGACGCATCTGCTCCAACGCCCGGTGCCAGTCCGGAATCGTGCACAGGGTGTAGGTGAGCACTACGGTATCGACACTGTTGTCGTCGAGAGGGACCTCCTCGCCCGGCAGGTCCAGCCAGCGCACCTCGAACTGTGCGCTGGCGACGTTGTGGCGGGCCTTGCGTCGCATGCCTTCGGAAGGCTCGAGCCCCCAGACCAGCTCGACCCGGTCCGGATCGTAGTGGGGAATATTGAGCCCGGACCCCATACCCACCTCCAGAACACGGCCCCGGGCTTGCGGCACCACGGCCGCCCGCTGACGATCGACCACCGTGTTGCCACACGCCAGGTGGAGGAAATGCGGCAGAACACGATTCTCGTAGAAGGACATCTGTATCGTCATCCCGTGTGGTTGCCAGGTGATCGAAATACGGTGTGATCGAAACCAGACCGGTTCGTTATGCCACCACCTTGAAGTAGCGCATCATACCGGCATCCTCATGCTCCATGGTGTGGCAGTGGTACATGTAGAACCCCTCGAAGTCCTTGAAGGTCAGAGCGATGCGCACCCGTTCCTCCGGGAACACCAGCACCGTGTCATGCAATCCCGCGTCGATGATCCCATCGTGCAGGTCCGTCTTGCCGCCCGCCGATATCCGCTCCTGAACCAGGAATTGCAGTCCATGAACGTGCATGGGGTGCGGCATCATGGTGTTGTTGACGAACTCCCAGATCTCCGTCTGCGCCAGCCGGACGATCTCGTCATCTGCCACCGTCGCGCCCTCCATCTGCCGGCCGTTGATCGTGAACCCCTGCATCATGCGCATGCCCAGCTCGAAGCGGCGTACTGGCGTATCGGCCTGAACCGGGGAGGCCGGCAGGTCTTGAGCCAAGCGTTCCGGCAGGGTTTCCGCATCGTTCGCCCGTGCGACGACGGCGAAGGTAACTAGCGAGAGCCGCTCGCTTCCCATCATGTCGCGCATCATGCCTCGATCCATCATCTCGCCCATTCGATCACCCATCATCCCTCGATCCATCATGCCGCCCATTCGATCGCCCATCATGCCCCGGTCCATCATGTCGCCCATTCGCTCGCCCATCATGCCGAGTTGGTACTCCTCGCTCACCAGCTGTACGGACTCTCCCGGCTCGGTGTCGCCAAAATCGACCCACAGATCGATCCGTTGGGCCGGCGCCAGTGTGACCGAGCGGCGCCGCTCGGGCTTGGCGAGCAGGCCACCGTCGGTGCCGATGACGGTCACCGCCCGGCCATCGCTCCAGGCCAGCTTGTAGATGCGCGAGTTGGAGCCGTTGAGCAGGCGCAATCGATATGGCTGCGTGGACACCTCGCGTCGCGCGTCCGGGTGGCCGTTCACCAGTACCCGCTCCCCGCGAAAGCCCTGCATGCGGGTCATCATCGCCCCCATGCCACCATCGTCGATGTACTGAAGCTCATTGCCATTGCTAAAGGTGCGATCCTGCAGGATGAGGACCAGTTCCCGCTCTCCGTCGGGGAGCTCCAAGGCACGCTCGGCGTCGTCGTTGATGATCAGTGGACCGGCAAGGCCGGCGTAACTCTGAAAGCCAACCCGGCCACCATCGGGGCCGTGAGGATGGGGGTGGTACCAGTACAGACCGGCACGATCCACGACATCGAAGGCGACCGCCATGCTCGTCGCTGGCGCGATCGGCAGGCGCGGTTGACCATCCACGTCCGGTGGTACGTGCAGACCATGCCAATGCACGGTGGTGTCTTCGGGGAGATCGTTGTCGATGCGTACCCGCAAGCGCTGACCACGACGCAGGCGAATCAATGGCCCCGTATAACTCTCACCCACGGGCGTCAGGGTATCTTCAGGCCCGACGATTCGCTCGGCCGTGTAGCGCCAGACGTCGCTCGGCGCACCGGGCAGGATAGCCACCTTGTCGGGACGGGCTCGCACACGCAGGTCGACGTCGAAGGGCCCCTCCATGGCCGTTGACGCGGACGCCGCCCGCAGAGCGGGGCGATATCTCCCGGTCCATACCCCGGCCCCCACCAGGGTCGACAACGCCGCCACACCGCCGATGCGGCGCAATACGCTACGTCGCTGCAGGTCGACATAAGCCATGATGCTCCCCCTCCTCTATGGTTGTCGGCGGCCCCGGCTCATAGCTTGGCGGCGCGTAGCCGCAGTGCGTTGGCGATGACCGAGACCGAGCTCAGGCTCATCGCGGCGGCGGCGTAGATGGGACTGAGCAGCCAGCCGGTGAACGGAAACAGCGCCCCGGCGGCCAGAGGCACCCCCAGGCTGTTGTAGACGAAGGCGAAAAACAGGTTCTGGCGGATATTGCGCATCACCCGGCGACTGAGATGCCGGGAGCGAACAATGCCGGAGAGATCCCCTCTCACCAGAGTCACCCCCGCGCTCTGGATGGCGACATCGGTCCCCGTGCCCATGGCGATACCGAGGTCAGCCTCGGCCAGGGCGGGGGCGTCATTGACGCCGTCGCCGGCCATGGCGACCACGCGCCCGGCCTCGCGATGCTCGCGCACGATACGCCCTTTATCTTCCGGCAGTACGTCCGCTTCAATTTAGTCGATACCAAGTTGGCGCGCCACGGCTTCGGCGGTGGTACGGTTGTCGCCGGTGAGCATAACCAGGCGCAGGCCATCCTCTTTGAGCGTCCGGATCGCCTGTGCGGTGGTTTCCTTGATCGGGTCCGCGACACCGATGAGTCCCATGACCTGATCATCGGCCACCAGGAACATCACGGTTTGCCCTTCGGCTTGCAGCGTCTCGGCACGCTGCGTCCATTCCCGCGCCTCCACACCACGTGTTTCGAGCAGCCGGGCATTGCCAAGCGCAAGCTCGCGTCCTTCGACCCGACCGGTGACCCCCATGCCGGTCACCGCCTCGAAATCGCTGGCATCGCTCAGCTCGACATGATGCTCTTGCGCAGCACTGACAATGGCCTCGGCCAACGGATGTTCGCTGCCTCGCTCGAGGCTGCCGGCAAGTTGCAGCAACTGCGCTTCATCACTGCCGGAAACGGGCTTGAGGGATACGACCCGGGGTTTACCCTCTGTGAGGGTGCCGGTCTTGTCGACGACCAGGGTGTCGACTTTCTCGAAACGTTCCAGTGCCTCGGCATTCTTGATCAACACGCCCGCCCGGGCCCCGCGACCGACCCCAACCTGGATCGACATCGGCGTCGCCAAGCCGAGCGCACAGGGACACGCGATGATCAGCACCGATACCGCGGCGATCACCGCGTAGGCCATCGCCGGCGGTGGCCCCCAGATCCCTCAGGCAATAAATGCCAGGATCGCCACGATAACCACCGCGGGGACGAAATAGCCGGCGACCACATCGGCAAGCCGCTGAACGGGCGGCTGCGAACGCTGCGCTTCGGCCACCATTTCCGCGATCTGCGAAAGCACCGTGTCCTCGCCGACCTTGTCGGCGCGCATGACGAAGCTGCCCTGACCACTCACGGTGCCGCCGATGACCGTGTCGCCCTCGCGCTTCTCGACGGGAAGGGACTCCCCGGTCACCATCGACTCGTCCAGCGTGCTGTGGCCTTCGAGCACCTCGCCATCGACCGGCACCTTGTCACCGGGGCGTACCCGTAGACGGTCACCGGTACACAGCTCGTCGAGCGAGACCTCCTCGTCATTGCCCTCGGCATCGATGCGTCGTGCGGTCGGCGGCGCGAGATCGAGGATCGCGCGCAGCGCACTGCCGGTCTTCTCGCGGGCGCGGGCCTCGATCACTTGACCGAGCAGGATCAGCACGACGATCACCGCCGCCGCCTCGAAATACACGCCGACCGAGCCATCGGCGTCACGGAAAGTGGCCGGGAATATCCCAGGGGCGAGCGTGGCGACGACACTGTAGCCATAGGCCGCCCCCACACCGAGGGCGATCAGCGTGAACATGCTGAGGTTGCGTGTGACGAGGGACTTCCAGCCACGCAGGAAGAATGGCCATCCGGCCCATAGCACCACGGGCGTGGCAAAGATCAGTTCGATCCAGTGACCACTGCCGGCGGGCAGCACCTCATCCACCCAAGGGCCGATACCGGGCAGCACGCTGCCCATGGCGACGAACAACACCGGCAGCGTCAGCAGGCCGCCCACCCAGAAGCGTCGGAACATCTCGAGAAACTCGAAGCTGCGTTCCTCTCCGGAAACGCGGGTGAGCTCGAGTGCCATGCCACACTTGGGGCAGTCGCCGGGCTCATCCTGCCGCACCTCCGGATGCATGGGGCAGGTATACTGGACCCTCGACGACGGTTGCGGCTTGACGGGTTCCAGCGCCATGCCGCACATGGGACACTCCCCCGGCTCCTCGCTCTCTACGCCAGAACACATGGGGCAGAAATAATTGGCCTTGCCACTGGGCTTCGACGCAGCCGCCGAGGTGGCGGCAAGCACGGCGCCTGGATCCTCGCGAAAGTGCTCGGCGCACTGCTTGCTACAGAAATAGTAACGCTCACCGCGATGCTCGACGCTCTCCGTCGAGGCGGGATCGACGCTCATGCCACAAACGGGGTCTTTTTCCATGAAGAACCCTCCATTGTACAAAAGGTTTCTGTTGCGTGGTCGGTGGCGTTTCTCCTCGCTGATATGAACAGGTTACACCTTGCCACCGCCGCCGACCCGACTATCCCAGTGTCGCCAGCGAGGGAAACCAGTCGACCATGATGCTGGAAAGCCGCGTCATGGTGCCCGAGACGATGGCGATGCCCATCAGGATAACGATCGTGCCGGCGACTGGGCGAGCATAGGCGCTCCACCTACCCAGACTTTGCCGATGCAGGGCGAATCGATTGATCAGCAGGGTGCTGGCGAGAAAAGGCAGCGCCAGGCCCGCCGAGTAGGCGCTGAGATAGAGCATGCCGGCCTGGGCACTGGCGGCGCTGGAGGTGGCCATCAGGATGGCGCCCAGGATGGGGCCGATACAGGGCGTCCAGCCGATGGCGAAGGAGATCCCGAACACCGTCGCCGACAGCGGGGAGCCACCCTGGACGTTCGGTGTGAACTGAAGGGTGCGCTGGAACAGCGGCAACCGGAACACACCGGTCATGAACAGGCCCAGCACGATCACCGCCGAGCCGGCGACCCAGTTGAATTCCTGGCGATACCCCCGCATCAGCTGGCCGATACCACTGGCGCCGAGTCCCAACAGGATGAACACGATGCTGAAGCCGAAGACGAAGAAGGCACTGAGGATCAATGCCTCCAGGCGTCTATCGGCCTTGCCGGCACTCCCGCCCGTGACCACCGACAGGTAGGCCGGCAACAGCGGCAAGGTGCAGGGCGAGAAGAAGGAAACCAACCCGCCGGCGAAGGCGCCAATCAGACCGATAGAAGAGAGAGATTCCAAGGCGTTACGCTTCCTGGGGGGGGGCAAGGTGCTGGGCGCGAAGCAGCCTGGGGCCGGCCGCCTACTTCGGACATGGTTAGGCAGAGAATTCTAAGGGTTGCGCCTACCTCAAAGTCATCCATGAGTTAATGCCTTTTGATATAACGTAAAAGAATAGACTCCTTTCCTCGAAAGCCCTTGACCTTAAAGTTGACTTAAAGGTTATCGTGCGTAGTGCATCATCCGACACTTACCATAGATAAGGATAGTGAGATGACCCTACAGCTAGGGGAGATAGCTCCCGATTTCACGATCGAATCCACCGAAGGCACGCTTGGCTTTCATCAGTGGCTGGGCAAGGACTGGGCCGTACTGTTCTCGCACCCCGCCGATTATACGCCAGTCTGTACCACGGAACTTGGCGCGTTTGCCAGGCGAAAGGACGAGTTCGCCGCGCGTGGCGTCAAGCTGGTGGGGGTATCGGTCGACCCCCTCGCTTCTCACCACGACTGGGCGAAGGATATCGAGCAGACCCAGGGCGCGGCCCTGAACTATCCCCTACTGGCGGACGAAGACCAGGTGGTGGCGACGCTGTATGGAATGATCCACCCGAAAGCCGACCCCAAGGTGACGGTGCGTACCGTCTTCATTATCGATTCCGACAAGAAAATTCGCCTGACCTTGACCTATCCGCCCAGCACCGGGCGCAACGTCGACGAAATCCTGCGGGTCATCGACTCGCTTCAGCTAACCGACAAGCACAAGGTTGCAACGCCCGTCGACTGGCAAACCGGTGACGATGTCATCATCTTGCCATCGCTCACGGATGACGACGCCAGACAACACTTCCCCGACGGCTGGGATGCCAAGACACCCTATCTGCGGGTCGTGCGCCAACCGGACTAGTCGAAGTCACGACTCGTGACTCAGGCTGCCCGGCCCAGTCGGGCGGCTAGAAGCTCCGATTCACAGTGCGAGAGGTGAAGCCATGCAAACCCTCAGTATCGGTGAGCTTGCCGAACGTAGTGGGATCGCCAGTCAGGCGATCCGATATTACGAGAAAGAGAAGCTGCACAAGATTCGCGAGCAGATCAAGCATCTCTCGCAAATCGAGGCTGTGCTGTCCAAAACGCTTGAAGAATGTACAGGCGAAGGACCGATGCAGGAAGGCTGCCCCATCGTCGACGCCATCGCCGATAGGGACGAATGAGCGGCCTCGTCGCTTCTGGCAGTGTAACGCAGGAGTCCCGAAGCGCGCACGCTGGGCTGATGAAGAACCAAGTTGGGGGAGACCGCAATGGCGGAAAACGTCGATATCGAGATTCGGGGCATGTCCTGTGCGTCCTGCGTCGGACGGGTTGAGCGGGCCCTCGGCCAGCAGCCGGGCGTGATTAACGCTCAGGTGAACCTGGCCACACAGAAGGCGGCGATCCAGATAGAGGGAGGCTCCACGACGGCCAGCCTGCTCGACGCTATCGTAACGGCGGGCTATCAGCCGGTGGTGGAGAGCCTCGAGATTCCCGTCGCCGGCATGAGCTGCGGATCCTGCGTCTCGCGGATAGAACGAGCGCTCGGCAAGCTGCCCGGCATGGTGGAGGTGAGTGTCAATCTCACCACCCAGAAGGCCTTCGTCCGTTTCCTGCCGGGGACCGTATCGCTGGCACGCATTCAGCATGCCATCCGCGAGGCGGGCTATGAACCGCAGGAAACCGAGTCGCAGCAGCAGGCGGACGACGAGGATCGCGAGGGACGACAGCTTCTCCACCGGGTCATTCTCGCGGCAGTGCTCACCATCCCGGTGGTCATCATCGCCATGGGAAAAGTGATTCCCGACTTTGATGCGCTCTTGGCGAGTCTGATGCCGCATCGCGGCTGGATGGGCGTCGAGTGGCTGCTGACCACGCCCGTGCAGTTCTATGCCGGGGCGCGCTTCTATCGCGGTGGTTATGCCGAACTTCGACATCTCAACCCGGGCATGAACAGTCTGGTCATGATCGGCTCGAGCGCCGCCTACTTCTATTCGGTCGTCGCTCTGCTGGTACCCGGCTTTTTCCCGGCTGATACCGCCGTGAGCTACTTCGAGGCGGCGGCGGTGATCGTGACGCTGATCCTGTTGGGACGCTACTTCGAGCACATCGCCAAAGGCCGTACCTCCGAGGCGATCAAGAAGCTCCTGCAGTTGCAGGCGAAAACCGCCCGCGTCATCCGCGATGGCGAAGCGGTCGAGGTGCCGATCGAGGCCGTCGTGCCCGGCGATCGCATCCTGGCCCGCCCGGGCGAGCGTATCCCGGTGGATGGCATCGTTGAAGAAGGCCATTCCTTCGTCGACGAGTCGATGATCAGTGGCGAACCGGTACCGGTTGCCAAGCAGCAGGATGCCGAAGTCGTCGGCGGCACCATCAACAAGAACGGCGCGCTTACCTTCCGCGCCACTCGGGTCGGTGCCGACACCGTGCTGTCACAGATCGTCAAGATGGTGGAAGCGGCACAGGCCGAGAAACCCCCGATCCAGCAGTTGGCCGACAAGATCGCCGGTGTCTTCGTGCCCGTGGTCATCGCCATCGCCCTGATCACCTTCGGGGTGTGGTTCGCCGTCGGGCCGGCCCCGGCGCTGTCCTTCGCCTTCGTCACCACGGTGAGTGTGCTGCTGATCGCCTGCCCCTGCGCGATGGGCCTGGCCACCCCGACTGCGATCATGGTCAGTAGCGGCAAGGGGGCCGAGATGGGGGTGCTGTTTCGCAAGGGCGCGGCGCTCGAGACGCTGGCCAAGATGGATACCGTCGTGCTGGACAAGACCGGCACCCTGACTCAGGGTCGCCCCGAGCTGACCGACTTCGAAGTGATCGAGGGGCACGAGAATGAGGTGCTGCGACTGGTCGCGGCAGTGGAAGCCCAGAGCGAGCACCCCATCGCCGATGCCATCGTGCGCGGCGCCCAGGCGCGTGGACTCGAGCTGCCGGCCGTCAGCCATTTCAGCGCCGAGCCGGGCTACGGCATCGAAGCCGACGTCGCCGGTCACCGGCTTTACGTAGGGGCCGATCGCTACATGAACCGGCTCGGGATTGGGCTCGGCAAGGCGGAAGAGCGCGCCAAGGCGCTTGCCGAGGATGCCAAGAGCCCCCTCTATGCCGCGGTGGACGGCCGACTCGCCGCGGTCATCGCGGTGGCCGATCCGCTCAAGGAGGGCTCGGCCGAAGCCATTTCAGCACTCAAGGCGCTGGGGCTGGAAGTGGCGATGCTCACCGGCGACAACCGCGCCACCGCCGACGCCATCGCCCGACAGGTCGGCATTCAGCGCGTACTCGCCGAGGTGCTGCCTGACCAGAAGGCAGACGAGATCAAGCGACTACAGGCCGAGGGCGGTAAGGTCGCCTTCGTGGGCGACGGCATCAACGATGCACCGGCGTTGGCACAAGCCGACGTGGGCATCGCCATCGGCACCGGGACGGATATCGCCATCGAGGCCGGCGACGTAGTGCTGATGCGTGGCGACCTGAGGGGAATCGTCAATGCCGTGGCGCTCTCCAAGCGTACCCACCGGACCATCATCGGGAATTTCGTCTGGGCCTATGGCTACAACGTGGCGCTGATCCCCGTGGCGGCGGGCGTGCTCTATCCGTTCATCGGCGTATTGCTCAGCCCCATGCTGGCGGCAGCCGCCATGAGCGTCTCCAGCGTCTTCGTGTTGACCAACTCGTTGCGGCTACGCCGCTTCACGCCGGATATCGATGACGCTTCGCCGGTGACGGGCGGTGAACCCCAGGCGGTTCGGGCCCGCCAAGTCTGAGTAGCAAAATTTAATAGGAGACCAAGATGATGGGAAGCGAAGCATGCACGTGGGGGATGGCAGGGATGGGGCTCATTTCCATCCTGCTGATTATCGCGCTGGTGTTTGGCGTCGCCGCGCTCGCCAAGTATCTGTTCTTCGGAAAGAAGCGTGATAGCTGACAGCCCATCGCTACAAGCAGGCACGATTCCGGGGTTGATCAGAGAGCGACAAAGAGACCGTTCATGAAGAAAATCATCTATTCCACTTATTGCCTTGTTATTGCAGGGCTGTTCGGTCTCATTACGCTCCCCGCTCTGGCGAAGGAAACGGGGGACGATTCGCTTGAAGGCCACCAGGCCATTAGTACAGCCGCTACTGGAGCCCCCCTACCCGCATCGATTACGGCATTATTGGATCAAGGACTCAAATTCCATGGAACCTTTAATGCCCCTGGAGATATACAAGGTTATGCCTTGTCCTATGATAATGAGCCCGTGGCGGCTTATATTCCCTCCACTTCCGACCACGCCATCATCGGTACCTTAATTGATCCTCAGGGCAACGCTGTAATGGAACACCAACTTCAAGCTCTGGTGCTGGAACCGATGCTGGAAGCTACCTGGAGCGCGTTCGAGGACACTCGCTTCATTCCGGAAGGTCCTGATAGTGCGTCACATATCGTGTATACGCTGACCGACCCCAATTGTCCCTACTGCAATGCGCTGTGGAAGAGCTCACGGTCTCTAATCGATCAAGGTGAGCTTCAGCTTCGTCATGTGCTGGTCGGCGCTCTGTCAGAGGATAGTCTCCGCAAGGCGGCCGCGATCCTTGAGTCGAATGCCCCAACCAAAGCCCTCGAAACCCATGAATTGAACTTCCGCAATGGCGGCATCAGTCCGGTAGTGCCGTCGGAGGAGAGTCGAGCGCTTCTTAGGCGGCATGCCCAGCTCATGCGCGAGGCCGGCGCCACGGGAACGCCGACCAGCTATTACCGCGATGATGAAGGTAATGTGCAGCGCATCAATGGTGCGGTGTCGACCGACCGGCTTCGCAACATATTAGGTGTCGAATGACGCGCCATAACGGCACAGGAGTGACATGAGATGTCACCTCACACAACTGAGATGAGTATGGCAAGTACGCTCGGTGTAAAACACAGGCTCATGTTGGGAGCTTCTGTGCTGATTGGCTTGGTGATCCTCTATTGGATCCTAATGGAGACCGGTGCCTTATCGACGCTCACCAATAAGCAGGCCCTGCGTGAGTGGGTTGGCCAGTTGGGGGTCTGGGGGCCATTGACCATTATCGCCATGATGATAGCGGCCATAGTCATGAGCCCGATACCCAGTGGGCCGATAGCCATGGTGGCCGGTGCGATCTACGGCCCTCTATGGGGGACGGCGTATGTGGTCATCGGTGCTGAGGCCGGCGCGTTGCTCGCCTTCGGCATCGCTCGCCTGCTCGGCTATGAGGTGATCCATCGCTGGTCGCGTACTAGTCCCATCCTCAACTGGCTGGGCAAAGAACGCTCTCAGACGGGGTTGATGCTCGTCGTATTCGCATCGCGATTAGTGCCATTCATTTCGTTTGATGCCGTCAGCTACGCGGCGGGCCTTACACCACTGGCCTTCTGGCGATTCTTGATTGCCACGCTGGCTGGCGTACTTCCGACGGCGTACCTGATCGTCATGTTCGGCGAAGTCCTGATTACCGCCGACTCCCGCGTTCTCACGGTCGCGTTGATACTGCTCAGCGGTATCACGCTCCTGCCGCTCTTGGCGAAACTCGTTTGGGCCCTGCATCGAAAGCGACGGACTAGCTCCAATTGACGGCTGCCGATGCCGATTGCCTCGTCCCAAGAAATCACGCGACTCAAGCCGGAATCACCATGCTCGTCAAAATCATTCCTGAACTCGGTCTCTTCGCGCTGATCATGGCGCTGGGCCTGGCGTTTATACAGGCGTTGGTTCCGTTAGCGGGTGTCACGCTCCGCCGCCCACTCTGGATGGCCTTCGCCGAGCCCATGGCAGGGGGGCAGTTCGCCTTCTTGCTGGTGGCCTATGCCAGCCTGACCGCGAGCTTCCTGCTCGACGATTTCAGCGTGTCCTATGTGGCCAACAACTCCAACTCGATGCTGCCGTGGTATTACAAGCTCACGGCGGTGTGGGGGGGGCACGAAGGCTCGGTGCTGCTATGGAGCCTGATCCTCAGCGGCTGGGGCTTCGCCGTCAGCCTGTTCTCGCGGAACCTGCCGCGTGACATGCTGGCCCATGTCCTGGGGGTCATGGGCATGGTAAGCACCGGATTCTTGCTGTTCATCCTGATCACGTCGAGCCCTTTTGAACGTCTGCTGCCGGGAGTGCCTCAGGACGGCGCCGATCTCAACCCGCTGCTACAGGACGTCGGGCTGATCTTCCATCCCCCCATGCTCTATATGGGCTATGTGGGCTTCTCGGTAGCTTTCGCCTTTGCCATCGCTGCCTTGCTGGGAGGGCGGCTCGATGCCGCCTGGACACGCTGGGTGCGGCCCTGGACCAATATTGCCTGGGCCTTCCTCACCACGGGCATCGCGCTGGGTAGTTGGTGGGCCTACAACGAGCTGGGGTGGGGCGGCTGGTGGTTTTGGGACCCCGTGGAGAACGCTTCGTTCCTGCCTTGGCTGACCGGGACGGCGCTCATCCATTCGCTGGCAGTCACGGAAAAGCGTGGCACCTTCAAGAGCTGGACCGCCCTGCTGGCGATCTTTACCTTTTCGCTGTCGCTGCTGGGCACCTTCCTGGTGCGCTCCGGGGTGCTGACGTCGGTGCATGCCTTCGCCAATGACCCGTCACGGGGCATTTTCATTCTGGCACTGCTGGGGTTCACGGTGGGCGCTTCCTTGCTGATCTTTGCCCTGCGTGCGCCGCGGATGAGCGGCAATGTGGGCTTCGGCTGGTTGTCTCGTGATGCGCTGTTGCTGATCAACAATATCCTCTTGGTCGTCATGACCGTGACCGTTTTGCTGGGCACGGTCTATCCGCTGATTCTCGATGCCCTGGGGCTGGGCAAGATCAGCGTCGGCCCACCGTACTTCAATACGCTATTCGTGCCGCTGACCGTGCTGCTGTGTGCCTTCATGGGGCTAGGCCCCGTGGCGCGCTGGAAGCAGATGGCGGGGCGCGAGTTGATGCGCCGACTACTTCGGTCCGGCATCGCCGCGCTGATCATGGCGGCGGCGGTGCCGTTCCTCTACGGCGGAGAATGGAACGCCGCCGTGGCGCTGGGACTGGTCATGGCCCTGTGGGTCGTGCTGGCGTTGATCCGTGACCTGTTCGACAAGACCCGCCATGCCTCCTCCCCCCTGGCCGGCTTGCGCAAGCTGTCGCTGGCGCATTGGGGCATGGTAGTCGGCCATCTGGGCATGGCCATCACCATCGTGGGCGTGGCCATGGTGTCGAACTATGCCATCGAGCGTAACGTACGTCTTGCCGTGGGGGAGCGTGTCGAGATAGGCGGTTACAGCTTCACCATGACCGACCTGAGCGAGCGCCGCGGTCCCAATTTCCTGGCCGATACGGCAGCCCTTGAGGTGGCACGTGATGGCCAGCATGTCACCACCCTACGGCCCGAGAAGCGATTGTATATTGCCCGCGGTCAGCCCATGACCGACGTCGCCCTTCGCCCTGGGCTGCTGCAGGACATTTACGTGGCGCTGGGCGAAGACTTGGGTGACGGTGCCTGGGCCATGCGAATCCAGATCAAGCCGTTCGTACGCTGGCTCTGGCTGGGGGCGTTGTTGATGGCCACTGGCGGTCTGCTGGCGGTGGCGGACCGTCGCTATCGGCGTCAGCGCTCAGTGGCAGCTGACTCCACTCTCCTCCGTGAGGTCCATACATGAAACGGCGACTGTTACTGCTTTTCCCCTTGCTGGTTTTCCTGGGACTGGGTTTCTTTCTCTACCGAGGCTTGGCCATGGATCCCAGTGCCCGCAATTCGGCACTGCTAGCCCAGCAGTTTCCTGCCTTTTCCCTCTCGACACTGAAGGATCCCGGTGCCCGGGTCGATGAGTCGCTGTTGCACGGGCAGGTCACGCTGGTCAATGTCTGGGCCGAGTGGTGTCCGACCTGCAAGGAGGAAATGCCCCAGCTGCTGACACTCGCTGAGCGCGGCGTGCGCTTGGTCGGCATCAACTACAAGGACACCCGCGTCAAGGGGCGGGAGTTTCTCGACGAGTTCGGCGACCCCTTCGAAGTCAATATCTTCGATCCGGATGGCGATCTGGGGTTCGAGCTCGGCGTCTACGGTGTGCCGGAGACCTTCCTCGTCGATGCCGAGGGCATCATTCGCTATAAGCACACGGGCTATATCACTCCCGAGGATGTCGAACGTGTCGTGCAGGAGGTGGGCAAATGGCGTTGATGACCCGGGCCGGCCTGCTGTTGCTCTTGTTGATAACGTCGGTCCCTGTGCTGATGAGATGGTCTCCTCCCACTCCAAGCCGGCGTCGTAGTGCGCCAAGATAGAGGTGACGTCCACTATCTGCATGAGCAGGAGAAGACCATGAATAAGCATAAGACAATCGGCATTGATCTGGCCAAAAGCAGCTTCTACCTGGTGACACTCAACTCGCAGGGCAAGCGTGAAGGAAAGACCAAACTCACTCGTACCAAGCTACTGAATTTCATGGTTCAACAACCCGTGTGCACGGTGGCCATGGAAGCCTGTGCTTCCTCTCACCACTGGGCTCGCGAGATTCAAAAGCTCGGTCATCGTGTCCAGCTCCTACCGGCTCAACATGTCAAGGGGTATCTTCGCGGCCAGAAAAACGATTACAACGATGCTCAAGCGATAGCCGAAGCCTGCCAGCACGGCACTATCCGGCCCGTGGCTATCAAGACTATTGAGCATCAAGATGAGCAGACCTTTTTGCAGATGCGCAGGCACCTGTCGGCAGAGCGCACGCGATTGATCAATCACGTGCGCGGGCTACTCGCAGAATATGGCTTGGTGCTGAAGCAAGGACATAGCGTCTTGAGAAAGGCACTACCCGATATCCTGGAAGATACGCGCAATGATTTGACCGATAGAATGCGCACCTTGCTGCATCGCCAGCATTTACGGCTGATCGCTGTGGACGAGGAGTTAGCTTGGTATGATGATCAACTGAAGCATGACACCCGACAGGACGCCGTCTGCCAGCGATTACTAAAAATTCCCGGATTTGGCCCCATTGTCAGCAAAGCGGTCAAAAGCTGGATGGGCGATGGCAAGCAGTTTGCTCGCGGACGTGATGCATCGGCCGCCTTGGGGTTGGTGCCCAAGCAATTTAGTACGGGCGGCCGGAATGTACTACTCGGCATCACGAAACGGGGCGACCCCTACGTTCGAGGCCTGGTTATTCATGGCGCCAGGGCTGCTGTCAGGTGTGCTGCAGGAAAAGATGACGCTCTTCATCAGTGGATCAATCGTCTCGTGGCTACCCGCGGCGTTAACAAGGCCACTGTCGCCTTGGCCAACAAGTTAATTCGGATCGCTTGGGTGGTCATCACTCGTGGTGAGAATTACTGTGTAAAACCAGCCACCGCAGCATAAAAAACCATTTTGGATGGAAGAACTGTAATCGTCCAAGGCGAGGTAACCGCCCACCAGTCCCAAGGTTGCGTAGGCAACAGGCACGATGAAAAACAGGTCAGACCGGCATACTGAAAACCTGATAACCGCAGAGGCAGCCAATGCCGAAGTGCTGATAAGGACGGTATGCGCGAATGTCTCATCAAGGCCAGAAGCCTCAGGCTTCAACAACAGGCCGGATATATGAAAGCCAACCTGTCCCTTTCTTCAGCCTGAGGCCTTGCAAGCCGGGAGGAGACCATATATGGCGGATTCGGCTATCGAGGTGCGTGACTTCGAGAGGCCAGTAATGGCCGAGCGCTATCGTGATCTTACTGCCTCATTGCGCTGCCCCAAATGCGATGCCCAGGCCATCGACAGCTCGGATTCCCCGGTGGCTGCCGACATGCGCGAACGCGTTGCAGATTTGTTACGCGAAGGGCGATCCGATAAAGAAATCCTCGATTACATGGTCGCACGCTTCGGCGAATTCGTGCTTTATAACCCGCGACTCGACGAGCGTACCTGGCTGCTATGGGGATTGCCGTTCGTGCTGGTGATGATCGGGGGGTTTATCGTGGCGGTCTTCGTCAGCAAACGAAAGCATGCCCAGGTTCGAGCGCTCAGCGCCGAGGAGCGCGAGTACCTCAATGCCCTGTTTAACCGCGAGGGGAGCGAATGAATCTGCTCTGGTTGGGCATCGCCCTGTTACTGTTGCCTGCCCTGTGGCTCGTGATCCTGCCGCTGAGACGGACCCGCCCGCTGCACGATGCTCAGCAGGCCTTCGAAACCAAGCAGCGCACCGATGCCCAGAACGTGGCGGTCTATCGTCAGCGCCTGGCCTCGCTGGAAACGGCCCATGCACGCGGCGAGCTCGACACCGCGCGAGTCGAGGAGGGTCGGCTGGAGCTCGAACGCAGCCTGCTCGAGGATACCCAGGTACGCCGACGCACACCGCTCAAATCCCCCCAGGCCGGACGGTTGTTGGTGCCGCTGGTGATGGTGGCGTTGGTGGTGGCCAGTCTGCTCTGGTATCAACGGGAAGGCGCCGAGGGCGATCTGGCACTGTATGCCGTGCATCAGGAGGTGCGCAACTCGCCTTACGGCTCGCTGGCGATGCTGATCGAGCGGCTCGAGGAGCAGGCCAAGCGACAGCCGGACAATCCCAAGGTGTGGATGTCGCTGTTTCCTCTGTACCGGGACAGCAATCGGGGACGTGATGCCATCGCCGCGCTTGAGCGCCTGATTGAGCTGGAGGGTCGACAGCCTTCCCTGCTGGCGCAATTGGCACAGATCCAATTCTTCGTCGCCAATCGCTCGATGACCGAGGAGGTCCAGGCACTGGTCGACGAGACCCTAGACAAGGATCCGCGTCAGCCGACGGTGCTCGGCATGCTGGGCATCCATGCCTTCGATCGCGCCCGCTATGAAGAGGCTATCGATTACTGGCGACGCGCGATCGCCGGCTTCGACGACCCCGGCTCGGCGGAAGCGCTGCGGGAGGGCATTGCCGTGGCACAACAGCGCCTGGACGCCTCGTCCGACCAGGTCGATGCCCATCAAGCCGCGCAGGACGGCGCGTCGCTCGCGGTCAGGGTCGGCCTCGCCGAATCGCTCCGCGAGCGGGCCGCGCCGGGCGACACGGTGTTCGTCATCGCCCGCGACGTGGCTGGTGAATTGCCGCCACTGGCGGTGGAGCGGGTCACGGTTAGCGACCTGCCACTCAAAGTGACCTTGGGCGACAACGATGCCATGACACCCCGAGCGCGACTCTCCCAAGTCAATGAGGTGCGCCTGACGGTGCGCGTCTCCGCATCGGGCGAAGTCACCCCGCAGCCAGGCGACCTGATCGGCGAGGCGGGACCGGTGACACTCGGCGAGCCGGACTCCCCGGTCGAAGTCACCATCGGCCGCGTCGTCGAGTAATGCAGACCTATCGCAACCTAATCCGGCAACATCCATTGTCTGCCAAAACATAAGGAAGACTCATGCTGCAGTATCCGCAGATTGATCCCGTGGCCATTTCCCTTGGTCCCGTGCAGATTCACTGGTATGGCCTGATGTATGTGGTCGGGCTGGCCGCCGCCTGGTGGCTAGGGCGTCGTCGAGCCCATCGCCTGGGTTTGAGTCACGATGATATCGGCGATCTGATTTTTTACGCTGCCGTGGGGATCATCTTGGGTGGCCGCCTGGGCTATGCGCTGTTCTATGGGCTCGACCAGTTGCTGGCCAACCCCTTGTGGCTCTTCAGGGTCTGGGACGGGGGCATGAGCTTCCATGGCGGCCTTGCCGGTGTGCTCATCGCCGCCCTGCTGTTTGCCCGCAAGCATCGCCTGGCTTTTTTCCAGCTGACCGATTTCATCGCCCCGCTGGTGCCGATCGGCCTGGGCGCCGGGCGCCTCGGCAACTTCATCAATCACGAGTTGCCGGGACGTATCAGTGACGTTCCCTGGGCCATGGTCTTCCCCCCCATGATGGGGCTGGGGCCGGAGCCGCGGCACCCTTCAGCGCTTTATGAGTTCGCCCTGGAAGGCGTGGTGCTGTTTGCCGTGCTATGGTGGCTGTCGCGCCGACCGCGCCAGCGGGGCCTCATCTCCGGGCTGTTCCTGGTGCTGTATGGCGCCTTCCGCTTCACCGTGGAGTTCGTGCGCCTGCCCGATCCTCACCTAGGGTTCGTCGCCTTCGGCTGGCTGACCATGGGGCAGCTGTTGACCCTGCCGATGCTCATCGCGGGGCTGGCTCTGGTTGTCTGGTCAATGCGTCAGCCAGTGGATAGGGCGAAAACGGCGACGGCCTCATGAACACGGCCTTCACCTTTCTGCTGGTGCTGCTGTTCGTCGCCACACCGGTAGCGGCCCGTGGAGAGTTTCCCGCGGGCAGTGGCAAGAGCTCCCCCTTCGGTACCTCGGCTCAACGGGAATTCCTGGCGACTAAAGAAGCCTTCCGGGCCAGCGCCTGGCGAGACGATAGGCGGCTCTACGTCGGTTTCGTCATTGCCGAGGACTATTACCTCCACCGCCATCGGTTTGCACTGGAAAGTCGCTCTCCGGGCGTCAGTTTCGGTGAGCTGGCAATTCCCCCCGGCGAACCCATGGTGCACGCGTCTCTGGGGGAAATCGAGGTGTTCTATGACCAGGTGGTATTCAGTGCGCCCATCGAGGCGAGCGACACCGCTGCCGAGCCGCTGGCCATCACGGTGACCTTTCAGGGGTGTTCCGACCTGGGACTCTGCTATCCGCCCGAGCTGGTCGAGCTCGACGCGCTGTACGGTTTCCCCTCCGGCAGCCTTCGATTCTCCTCCTCGTGATACTGGGAATAGCGAAGAAGGAGCGCCTTGATTGGATCCCACCGACCTCAGCCTGCCGCCGCTGGCGGCGGCCTTCGTCTTCGGCCTGCTCGGAGGGGCGCACTGCATCGGCATGTGTGGCGGGATCATGAGTGCCCTGACCTTTGCCGTGCCCTCCAGCATGCGGCAGCCGGGACGCCTGGCCGGCCTGCTGCTCGGCTACAACCTGGGCCGCATCAGCAGTTACATGATCGCCGGCGCTCTGGTGGCGCTACTCGGCTCCGTGCTCAATCATGCCCTGGACGGCATCGCCCTGGTGCTGCGTATCCTGGCGGCGGTCATGCTGATTCTGATGGCGCTGTATATCGCCAACTGGTGGAAGGGGTTGCTACGTATCGAAGCCCTGGGTCGCTCCCTGTGGTGGCGTATCGAACCGCTAGGTCGAGGCTTGATGCCCGTCGTGAAGGTACCCCAGGCCTTCGCGCTGGGCTCGATCTGGGGCTGGATGCCCTGCGGGCTGATCTATTCAATGCTGGCCTGGAGTCTGGCCGTAGCCGAGCCGCTACGCGCCGCGGCGATGATGGGGGCCTTCGGGCTTGGCACCCTCCCCGTCGTCCTGGCGACCGGTATGGCTGCCCGGCGCATCTCGCTATGGATTCGCCATCCAGCGACCCGCACGCTGGCGGCGTTGCTGATCATCGCGTTTGCCGTCTGGCAACTCTGGCATCTGCACTCCATGACCGGCATGGACGATATGGCCAGCATGGCGCCGTCGCATCACTAATGGCAACCGCACGGGCCATCCGTCACGATAGCCGGTTGTGCCGATCCCAGCGATTCGATCAGTTGCTTCAGGCTAGGGGCCTCGGAACCATCATCATGGTCGATGCTTTCCAACCATCGCGCTATCGCCTGGAGTTCATGGATCCGCGAGCGAATGTAGCGCCCTTGTTCAGCCAGGGGAGCGTACGTATCGCTAACCGGAGGCATGTCGTGCTCCGCCCAGGTCAATATCTGCTTGATGTCTGGGAGACCGACTCCCAAAGAGCGAAGGCAATTAATGAGACGCAGGCGACCCAGTGCCTTCTCGTCATAGAGTTGATAGCCGTTGCGCGAGTCCCGTTGCGGTCGTAACAACCCCTCACGGGTGTAGTGGCGTACCGTTTCCGCAGTGACCCCACCAGCCCGAGCCAGTTCAGTGACTCGCATTGTCTTTTCCTCACCTGCCCGTTTTCAGACAGCCTACAACCGTGAGGCCGCCCAAAGGTCAAGGTATGGCTGTAGCGTTCAACTGGTGGCCTGCTGCATAAAGCGGGAACGCAAAAAATAAAGTCTTGACCTTGAAGTTGGCTTTAAGGATATCTTTCCAGCAAGCAGCGCTGCTGCCAGGTAGAAATCCAAGCCAGGCCTTCTATCAGCCTTGCTGGTGGAAAGGTGATTCCCAGAAAGATTGAGGAGAAGTGTCATGCGGAAACGTCACACAGCAATCTTGACTGCCGCCATCATCGTCGCCAGCAGCTTCGGAGCCGGCTCGCTTCTTGCGCAGGAAGAGAATCAGCAGACGCCAATGGAGGGCGACATGATGCAGGAGGGCAGCATGCACGACATGATGGGAATGATGCGTGAAATGAATACCATGATGAAAAACTGCAATGCCATGATGGAAAATATGCAACAAGGCCATGAAACCGACAGCAACACCTGAAGTGGCACTGGCCGGGGCTGCTCCGCATAGGAGCAGCCTTCGTTAGAACTGGGTAACGCGAAGGGAGGACGGTACGTGAAAAAGAGCTGTATACACCACTACTCGTCTTGGCATTGATGCCCAGTTCTCCTGTCTTTTCCCATTCCCTCGAAGATACCGAGGAAGAGCTGCAAGAGTGGGAACGTTACGCCCAATTCATCGACCAGCCATCGCCGGAATTTTCGTTGAATAATACAGACAGCAATGGCGTGTCGTCTTCCGACTTGGAACAAAGCGTCGTGGTGCTCAATATCATCCACTCGCGCTATCAAGAAGCCTGCCCGGTGCATATGAACCTGATTGCCGAGGTGCAAGAGCGAGTCAACGATACCGGCCTACGAGATGATGTTGAATTTATCACCATCGCTACCGACAGCGAGGACTTTGCCGGCACGCACAACAACATGCGGGCCTACGGTGAAAATTTCGATCTGGACCCCGCCAACTGGCGGTTTCTTTATCGAAGCGAAAATGAGTTTGTCGACACCACACGCCAGGTCGCGGAAGCCTACGGTCTGAAATTCGACGATGTGGCCGAGGGCGTCCAGGCGCATGGCGTTGTGACTCATGTCATCGACCAATCAGGACGGATACGGGCCCGCTTTCATGGGCTCAAATTCGATCCGGAGCACCTAGTTTACTATGTAAAGGTGTTGGCAGAAGGACCCGAGACATTATCCACCGGTGTGTGGGATCGCATTCGCCATACTGTCGTCAACACCTTCGATTAATGCCGCGAGAGTATAGCCGGCCTAGCTGCCGAACGTTCTCGTGAACTCTATGGAGCCTTAGCGTATGAAACACTGGAAAGCGCTGACCATCGCTTCTCTATTGACCTTCCCCCTGACAGGGTTGGCAGCCGAGACGTCGGCAACCCTCTACAAGAACCCCAACTGTGGCTGTTGCGCCGAATATGCCAAGTATCTCGAACGAAACGGGTTCGAAGTGGAGACAATCGATACTCACGATCTCGCGAAGATGAAAGCCGAACACGATGTTTCCGAGAAACTGCAGGGTTGCCATACCACGCTCATCGACAACTATGTCTTCGAGGGCCACGTACCCGTGGAAAGCGTCACCCAGGTACTCGAAGAGAAACCTTTCATCAAAGGCCTGAGCGTACCCGGAATGCCACTTGGCTCACCGGGGATGTCGGGCGAGAAACAGGGCCCACTGGAGGTTTACACCCTGGCCTTTCAGCCGACCGATACCCCTGAAGTTTACGCCACCCACTGAAGGTGAGCCTTGGTCATGAGACAACTGATCGGGACCAGTTGGGTAGCGGTGGCATTGTGGGGAATGATCACCTCTTTGGCCGTCGCCGAACCACCCAAACGTGTGGGGCCGAATGGGTTTCTTCTCTGGGAAAGCCCACGCGAGGTGTCGGAAATTAGCTTCGAGGCTGGCGACGGTACCCCGCTGACGCTGACCACTTTCGGAGGAAAGCTGATCCTGCTCAACATCTGGGCGACATGGTGTGGCCCTTGCCGCGAGGAAATGCCCACCCTGGATGCCCTCCAGGCTGAATTGGGTGGTACGGATTTCGAGGTCGTCGCACTCTCGATCGATCGCAAAGGCATCGAGGTCGTCAACGAATTCTATCAGGAGGTGGGGATCGAGCATCTCGCTCCCTACGTCGATCCAACCGGCATGGCCAGCGCGAACCTCAGTGCCGTGGGTATTCCCACGACGCTTCTGCTCGACCGCCAGGGCAGGGAGATCGGACGCCTGGTCGGGGAGGCCGAGTGGGATACCCCTGAAATGATCGACTTTCTTGCCGAAACCATAGAAACCACCCAGGAGGACGCGCCATGAGTTGCTGTGACGACAAGCCCCAAAAGGGCCAAGAGAAAGCCGGACTGAAAGGCCTGGTAACAGGCCCACGCCGCTGGATGCTGCTGGGCGCTGTGGCGGTGGCTGGTGGTCTTGCCATGGGCTGGGATCAACTGGTCCTGCTGGGCATCGCCCCTATCCTGGTGACCCTGTTGCCTTGCCTCGTCATGTGTGGAGCAATGTGTATGCTGAAATGCAAGGACAAGAAAGGCAAGGCTACCGAGCCGGGCGAAGCCCCTGACGTCCAAGCCAACGTGGAAGCCTCTACCGCGGTAACCACGGAGACGGCATCTGCCAATCGC
Source organism: Halomonas sp. EF61 (assembly GCF_040147045.1). Taxonomy (NCBI): domain Bacteria; kingdom Pseudomonadati; phylum Pseudomonadota; class Gammaproteobacteria; order Oceanospirillales; family Halomonadaceae; genus Halomonas; species Halomonas sp. EF61. Next base: position 1,192,021 of record NZ_JAMSHM010000001.1, read on the forward strand.
CAAGCAGCGGATCACCAGGTGCCATCCGAGCGCCCCGACTCCAAGCTCCAAGCCTAGCCACGGGATTAAGGGGGGATGTGGGAAGTTGCCAATATCGGCCTGGCCACGGCCTTTCTGGCGGGCCTGACCTCGTTCGCTTCGCCCTGTGTCTTGCCGCTCGTGCCTAGCTATCTCTCCTTCGTGGCCGGGCGCTCGCTGGGGCAGATACGGGAAGCGGACCGGCGGGAGCGGCTCCGGGTATTGACCCAGTCAATATGGTTCGTGCTCGGGTTCTCCACGGTATTCCTGATGCTGGGTGCCAGTGCCACGGCCATCGGTCGCCTGCTGCTGGTCTACCGCCAGGAAGCCAACCTGGTCGGCGGTATCATCGTCATCCTGTTCGGTGCCTTCATGACCGGGCTCATTCCGCTGCATTGGTTACAGCGAGAATGGCGATTTATCGGCAGGCTTAAGGAAGCGGGCGGGGGGCCCAGTGCGGCTTATCTGCTGGGTGTGGCGTTCGCGTTCGGCTGGACCCCCTGTATCGGCCCGATCCTGGGCGCCATTCTGACCGTCAGCGCCTCGACGGCCAATGCCCCGAGCGGAATGGCGTTGCTCGGCATCTATTCGCTGGGCCTGGGGGTGCCCTTTCTGTTGACGGCGGTGTCACTCGATCGCTTCCTGCAACACCAGAAATTTCTGCGCCGCTGGGGCCGGGTCACGCATCTGGCGGCCGGGCTGATCATGATCCTGATGGGCATCTTGATGATCACCGGCAAACTGACCGAGCTGTCCTATTGGTTATTGCGCACCTTCCCGGCGCTAGGCAGCATCGGCTAGCCATTATTCGAGGAAATATTGCAATGAACAAGATCACGAGTCGCTTCTGGCGTGCCCTGTCACTGACGAGCTGGGTCATGGCCAGTCTGAGCTTCGTCAGTATGGCCGGGGCCGCCGAGGAAGCATTGCCGTCGCTGAGTTATGACCAAACAGGCGAACGGCTGCTCAAGGTCCAGGCCAACCAGCTTTTCGAAAGCACGGATGGCCGAGCGGCCTGGACGATGATTCCCTTGCCCGACGAAGTAGCGGAGGGACGGTTGGTGACGGTATCGGCAACCGCCGAACAGGCTCTCTATATCGCGGGCCCCTCGATCGGAGTGCAGCGCAGCATCAATCAGGGAGAAAGCTGGCACGAGATCGATGAGGGTCTGCCTAGCCAAAACGTTATCGCATTCACCGTGCATCGTAACCAGCCAGAAACGCTTTATGCTGTTGTCGTCGATGACGGCCTCTACCAGAGCGAAGATGCCGGCACGACCTGGAAGAAGATGGATAGCGGTCCTGCCCAGGCCGTTCGTCGGCTCGTCCACTCCGATATGGAGGGGAGCATGCAGACTGGCTGGCTCTATGCGGTGTCCGACGATGCGGTTCGCCTGTCGATGGATTGCTTCTGCGGCTGGCGACCGACCGGGGAGCTCGATGCCGGCAGGGTCTATGATCTGGCCTACAAGCTCGACGATCCCGAACACGTCTATGTGGCCACGGAGCAAGGCCTGTGGCGCAGCGACAATGGCGGCCAGGAGTGGCAGCAAGTAAAGGGTGATGGCCCGACGTTCGTCACGCTTACGCTTGCGCCGCAGGGAACGCTCTATGCCCTGGATCGCGAGGGGGAGCTCATGCGCAGCGAAGATCAGGGCCAAACCTGGACACCCCCCGATGCGTAAGCGCTGGATCCTCGTCACAACGTGGCTGCTGATGAGTGCCGCCTGGCAGGCCATGGCGGGGGGTGGCCCCTCTTCGCGCGATACCTCTCGGCTGGAAGAGGGAGAAAGGATCTACCAGCAGTACTGTGCCAGCTGCCACGGCAGCGAGGGCGAGGGCCAGCCGAACTGGGAGCGCCAGAATGCCCAGGGCGAATTGCCCGCTCCCCCTCACGGGCCGGAGGGGCATACCTGGAAACACTCCGATGCGATGCTCTACCGAATCGTCGCCGAGGGATGGCGCGATCCCTGGAACAAGACCGAGAGACTCACCATGCCGGCCTTCGAGAATGTCCTGACCCCCGCCGAGATCCGCTCCGTGGTGAACTATCTCAAGACGCTATGGACGCCGGAGCAACGACGTCATCAGGCGGAAGAAAGCGAGGGAGCCCCATTTCCGTCGCAGAGTGATTAGCTGTGGGGCTAGGGAAGCGCTGCGTAAACACCTCCGCAGCTGACGGAGAGTCAACCGCAGGGTAAAACCTGGCTTTCTTGCCACTGTCTGACCAAAGCCAACCGATGAAGCAGATTTCTGTCGCTCAGGCTCAGCAACAGAACAAGAAGAAGGTTCCCCGCAGCGAACGGTGTCTGGGAAGCCTTGAACAGGACATCATGCACGCCCCCAAGGTCAGTAGCGGCATTTTCACCACTACGCTGCTGACATTACTCTCAATACCAGCCCAGAGATGGTGGACATTTTATCGCACGCACGAAGCCCCCTGCGAGAGCGTCACCTTGAGCTGATTGTGGTAGGTTTGCATTTGCTCTCAGCTAGGACTGTCTCTCTCCTACCAGATGGGGAGTAAGATGGGTAGGAACAAACAAAAAACTATGCACAAAATAAAACCAACCAACTGTTTTATAAATAAAAAAACATCAAATTACATCTTCAGATTCAGAATATTGAGTGAGGGCCGCTGTATCCGCCAAGGCCAGCCGAGCGCTCAGCACAGAAGACGTCTTGACCCTGGCTAGCGAATCTACTAGCATGATAGTCAAGTGGATTGGGAGTTCCCGGTCGGCGCTACAGCCTCGGTGGTTTCATCGGGGCTTTTCGCTTTTTTGTGTACATGCTTAGGCTTATCAAAAAAGCCGGCAAGCGCAAACACTTTTCAGACAAGCCTTAGCGATACGAACTCAGGTTTCCGGATAGACCTTCATACCCCTTCCCTCGTATCCATCTCCTGCATCTTCCCGGCCACCATCGCAATAGAACTTCTTTTTCAGTATATCAAACGCTTTGTTTCTCTGTTCTTTTCTAATAACTTTTAGACCGATAGGACGGGCGACGAGGTCCGCAAGCTGAAGTCCTGAAGACATGGTCTTTTTGTCGGAAAACACCACGTCAAATGGCAGTTGAATCCCTGCCTGATTGCTTCCATCACAGATCCGACGAAATTCCAACTCCAGTTCTCTATCTTCTTTTTTCCCTCGACACTCAACCACTACGTGAGTCTTTTTATTTTCCTCACCTTTTTCCTGAAGAAATTCGTACAAAGTTTCCATACAGAAACGTAAAGCAAGACGATATGGGTTTGATTTATTACCATTCTGCTTCTTCAGTTCCCGCTTATCTATAGTACAGCTAATAAGGATAAAATTGCTTTTTTCTACGATGCCAGACAGCCCCGTCATGAACTGGTTCTTATGATCTCGATTTTTGAAAAAACTAAATGCTCCTTTTTCCTTTCGAATCTCATGCTCATGCAAAACCACTTGATCATGCCCAAAATAGTTGAACTTGAACTTTTCCAAAGAAGGAACAATTGCTTCACTATAATGACGCTTATGAAAAACACAAAAGGCTAGAACAAAGACTGGATAGTTTGGATCAATACTTGAAAGACCATGATCGCCACTTTCGTCTACATATACGATATATTTCCCGAATTCATCATGCATTTCATCAGATGACTCTGTACTAGATCTCGAAACATTAACATTTTCCTCACTGAACTCGAAAAGGGGAAGTTGACCCGCCTCACCATCCTTCATCTCTACCACCTCTCTTCCGCACCAAGCTCTAAAGGAACTTCCATCTCTCTAATCCAAAATACTACTATCAAACGCCATCCGCTTCGGCTTCCTTAACTCCCAGCGAAAGTTTCTCTGCCAAGTGATTGCGGAAGGCCAAGATAGAACAGCGCCTTCACTCCCCCCCGACCGATCAGTTGCTTGAGCAAGGCTCAGGAACAATGACGCAGCGACCTGCGCAAGCAACACAGACTCCATAGCAGATCACCCCAGATGCTCGATCAACTCGCTGATCAATTCGCGGTGCTCGCCGTGCCAGTGGTAGGCCACATAGGCCTTTAGCTCGATGACGGGCGCATCCTTGACCACGAACAGCCGCTGCCGGTCACACCAGGGGGCGACGATGTCCTGGGGCAGGTAGGCGGCGCCGCCACACTCAAGAAGCAGGCCGAGGGCGATGCGGCCGCTGTTGACTCTGCCGCGCGCCAGTTGGCGCTGCGGAAAGCTGCTCTCGTGGATGCTGGCAAACGCCGTGCCCCACTCGACCCGGATGTAGCCTTCGCCCACCGCCTGCTCGGCGCGTCTATCCGGCTGGCTTGAGACCATCACCAGCGGGATGGTCGCCACCTCCTCGACCCCTACGCCACTGATGCGCGGGGTGTCGTAGAGGAAGCCGACGTCGACCATGTTGCGCTCCAGCTTCTCGACCACCCGCAGCGGGGTGCTCTCTTCGGCGCGAACGCCCAGGGTCGGGTAGGCGCGATAGATGGTGGCGAGCCAGTCCTGCAGGAAGATATCCCAGAGGCTGGCGACCCCCGCCACCACCAGACGCCGCTGGTGCCGCTCGCTCAGGGCGGTGTCCTCGTAGGCTCGCTCCCAGGCGTCGAGCAGAAAGCGGGCGTGACGCTCCATGCGCTCCCCGGCAGGGGTCAAACCGATGTGGTGATGGCCGCGGCTGAACAGCGACAACCCCAGCTGCGCCTCGAGTTGGCGTATACGTGCGCTGACCGTCGAGGGCGAGACACAGAGGCTCTCTGCGGCCTTGCCGAAATTGCGCAGCCGGCTGACCTCGAGAAAGGTCTTCAGCAGTTGGGTATCCACGGCTCACCTATGCGGTTTTTTTGTTCGTGAAGCGCAAAAAATTTTGTTTTTCAGGATACCCGCATTTCTCTAGGCTTGCCCGACCCCCTACTTCTGCCCACCTGAGGTTCCGCCATGGCGTCGTCCCCCAAGCGTTATCTGCCCTTCCTGCGCTGGAGACGTGGCCTCGACCGCCGCACCCTGTCGGCGGACATGATGGCGGGCCTTACCGGCGCCATCCTGGTACTGCCACAGGGCGTGGCCTATGCCTTCATCGCCGGGCTGCCACCGGAGGTCGGGCTCTACACGGCGATCGTCGCGGCCACGGTGGCGGCGCTGTTCGGCAGTTCCTGGCACATGATCTCAGGCCCCACCGCGGCGCTCTCAATCGTGCTGGCCAGCGTGATCGGCGGCCTCGGCACGCTGACACCCGACCAATACCTGGGAGCGGCGCTGACCATCACGCTCCTGGTCGGACTGATCCAGCTGGCCATGGGGCTCTTGCGCCTCGGCAATCTGGTGAGTTTCATCTCCCACACGGTGGTCATCGGCTTCACCTCTGGTGCGGCCATCCTGATCGCCACCAGTCAGATGGAGCACCTGCTTGGCGTGTCCATCGACGCTCAGGGATTCCTGGCCGAGCTGTCAGCGCTGTTCCGGGCGCTGCCGGATATCAACCTCTACGCATTGGCCATCGGGCTGATCTCGCTGATCACCTCGCTGGTAGCACGACGCCTCCATCGTCGTAGTCCTCACCTGCTGCTGGGCCTGGCCGCCGGCAGCCTGGCCTGCTGGTTGATGGATGGCGCCGCCCACGGTGTGGCGCTGGTCGGCACCCTGCCTGGGACCCTGCCACCCGTTACGCTGCCCGAACTGACGCCGGACAGCCTGCGCGTGCTGACCTCCGGCGCCTTCGCCATCGCCCTGCTGGGGCTGATCGAAGCGGTATCCATCGCCCGCGCCATTGCCCTGCGCTCGCGTCAGGTGATCGACGGCAATCAGGAATTCATCGGCCAGGGCCTGTCCAATATCGTGGGGGGCTTCTTCTCCTGCTACGCCAGTTCGGGCTCCTTCACCCGCTCCGGTGCCAACTATGACGCAGGCGCCCGCACCCCGCTGGCCTCGGTGTTCGCCGCCCTGCTGCTGTCGCTGATCCTGATCTTCGCCCCGGGCATCACCGCCTACCTGCCGCTACCCGCCATGGCTGGAGGCATCCTGCTGATCGCCTGGAACCTGATCGACGTCCCGCATATCGTCCATCTGGTGCGCGTCAGTCGCCACGAGGCGATGGTGCTGGTCGCCACCGTCTCCGCTACCCTGCTCGTCGCACTGGAGTTCGCCATCTATATCGGCGTGCTGCTGTCACTGGTGCTCTATCTAAAGCGCACCTCGCGCCCTACCGTCATGGAAGTGGCGCCGCGCCAGGATCATCCCCGGCGGCTCATTCGCAACGTCAGACGCTACCAGCTCGAGCAGTGTCCACAGCTCAAGATACTGCGCATCGACGGCTCGCTGTTCTTCGGCGCCACCGACCATGTACAGCGGCATCTTCGCGCCTTCACCGCCGAGCCGGGCTCCCGTGCGCTGATCATCGGCAAGGGCATCAATTTCATCGACACGGCGGGCGTGGAGATGCTGCTGCAGGAGGTCCGTCGCCTGACGGACCAGGGGGGCGAGCTGATGATCAGCTCGCTCAAGGGTACGGTGATGGATGAGCTGTGCCGTCGCGGGGATCTGAAGAGAATCGGCGAAGCGCGCTTCTTCGAGACCACCGAGGCGGCCATTGCCTCCATTACCCCGGCGCTGGATCCAGACGTCTGCCAGGGCTGCGCCAAACGCGTCTTCGGCGAGTGCGCGTCGAAGCCATCTCCTGAACTCGGTGTCCTGGCAAGCCAGGTCTGATCAGCGCCGGACCGGGTGGACGAAGCAGCGGAGCCGCTTCAGGCTCCGAGGACGTCCTTCAGCGCCGCCAGACAGGCGTCCACTTCGAATGGGGTGTTGTAGTGGGCCAATGACACCCGGGTAACCGAGGGCAGGCCCAGTGGGCGCAGGATATTGCCGGAGTAGGCGTCGTCCTTGCGGGCGTGGACGCGGATGCCACGCTCGCCAAGCTCGGCGACGATCTCCAGTGCGTCTCGGTCCTTCACGCAAAACGAGACCGCCCCCTCCCGCCAGGGCGAATCCGCCTCGCCGATCAGGGTCACGCCGGGCAGGTCCCTGAGTCCGGTGACACCATCGGCTCCGTCGATCAGCCGACGCATCAGCGCCGCCTCCTGGTCATGCATGGCCTGGCCGGCGGCCAACAGCCGCTGCCGGCGCTCGCTCTTGTCAGTGAAATGTCCTCCCAACCACTCGAGATAGCGGACCATCTCGTGGGCGCCGGCCCAGGCGGCAGGATCGCGGCTACCGAGCTCCCAGGCGTCTTCCGGCTTGCCCGCCAGGCGGTCGTGATCGGCGCAACTGAGTCGCGGCGAGACCCAGGCGTAGCCGTCGTTGAACGGGCAGAACACCTTGTACAGCGACACCGCGTAGGCATCGACGCCGTAGCGCGATACCGACAACGCACCATGGGGGGCATGCTGGATGCCATCGACGATGATGTAGCAGTCCGGTGCGATGACGCGAATCGCCTCGGCGATGGTGGCCACGTCCTGGGTCATGCCGGTCACCGGGCTGGTGTGCAAAATGGTGGCCACACGGGTCTCCGGCGTCACGACGCGGGCATAGTCCTCGGCGGTGGCGCGCCCCTGATGCGGATCGAAGGGCACCGTCAACCGCTGCCTGCCGGTGCGCCTCGCCCACTGCGCGGTGGCATCAAAGGTGGCGGGATGCTCGAGCTCACAAGCAACGATGTTGCCCCCCGCTGGCGCGGCATTGGCGGCGGCGCGAATCACCCGGAACAGGCACTCGGTGCCGGTCTCGCCGCCAAACACGGTGCCGTCCTCCACCCCCAGCAGGCTGGCCATGGCGTCGCGACCGTCATCGATCATGCACGAAATGGCCCGGGAAGCGTCATTGTCGCGATGATCGTTGTCCGGCAGCGCGGCCACTTCTGCCATGCGTGCCACCACGGCCTTGAGCGTCAGAGATCCGCCGGCGTTCTCGAAGAATATCCGGGGGCCGGTGTAGGGGCAGCGGTCGACGTGGTGAAAGCGAGCGCGCACCTGACTCATCAGGGCGTCGTCAAATACCGCCACGCTGGCCTTGCTGGAAGGCTTCAATGTGTGCATCTGATCGGTCCTTGGTGGAAGCGGAACAGCGAACCTCACCCCCAGCCGGGCGCCAGAACGAGGCAAGGGACGCTACCCGATCCTTCCTGGTTCGTCCGGAGTTATCGAGAAGCTTGCTTATAGTAGTACGCCCTGGCTGACCGGATGGCAAAAATGCAGCACACTGGGCGCCTGAACTTTGGTCGATCCAACGTTACCGTTCGAGCGACATCGTGATAATCTGTCCCTTGAACGACGGCCGTAAATTGACGCTATTTCACCTTTCACAATGCTCAACCATCCCGGTGATTTTCCCCTGATGATGGGCGAGCCTTCTGGCGAGACAATGCCATGACGAGTGACGCCACCTCCGCTGCACCATCCAAGCCGGAAGCCCTGGCCGAGGAGCTCGTCTATGACCGCATCGTCGACGCCCTGATCGACAAGCGTCTGCGTCCTGGCGAGCGTTTGAATGAGGCCAAGCTCGCCAGCGCCTTCAAGACGCCGCGTAGCCGGGTGCGTCGCGCACTGAACCGACTGACGTCGGAACGCCTGGTACGCTTCGAGATGCACCGGGGGGCCTTCGTCTCGCTGCCATCGGTGAAAGAAGCCTACGATATCTTCGAGGCGCGGCTGCATATCGAGGGCGCGGTAGCGCGGATCGCCTGCGAGCGCATCGACGCCGAAGGTATCGCCACCCTGCGCCGCCACCTGGCGCTGGAGCATCAGGTGTTCGAGGAGCACCAGCCCAGCGTCAATCGCATCTCCGGTGACTTTCACCTGATGCTGGCGGAGCTGACCGGCAATGACGAGCTGATCGCCATCGTGCGTCCGATCATTCGACGCTTCTGCATCATCCAGTCGCTCTACGAACGCTCCACCGGCGTGCTGTGCCTGACCCACGAGCACCAGACCCTGGTCGATCTGATCGAAATGCGCGACGCCGAGGGCGCCGCCGCGTCGATGATGGAACACTGCCGACACATCTTCTACAGCCTGGACCTGTCCGAGCGCCGCCGCGCCGAGGCCAACATCTACGATATCGACATCGACGATCCGCTGGGCTAAAGGGCCGGCCAGGCCGAAAAACCCGCCTAAGCAGGAGACAAGGCCGGCCCTGAGCCAGAGACATGCGTAGCAGAAAAGGGGCCAGAAGCCCCTTTTCTGCATTTCCACGACGTCATTGCCAGCTTCTGGCCCACGCCCTCAGAGTGCGGCGTCCAGCGCCTCGATCAGTCGGTCCACCTCGGCCTCGGTGTTGTAGTGCACCATGGACACTCGCACCACGCCCTGGATGTCCATCAGACCGAGGTCCTCGGTCAGGCGACGGGCGTAGAAGTCGCCGTAGCGGATTCCTACCTTGGCCTCGTCGATCTTGCGCACGATCTCGTCAGACTGATGCCCTTCCACGGTAAAGCTGATGGTCGCGACGCGATGTTCGATATCGGCATCCCGCCTCCCGATGATGCGAACGCCTTCTTTTCCAGAAAGATAATCGAGCAGCTTCTTGCTCAATATCGCTTCATGCTTGGCGATGGCATCGAAGGCTGTTTCCAGCTTTTTCCGCTTATCACCTTCACCATTATCGCCCGTCAGCGAGGTCAGATAATCCAGGATACCGGTGGCGGCGTAGGTTAGCTCGTAGTTGGGATTTCCTGGTTCCATCTTTCCTGGAATCTGCTCACGCGTGAAGAAGTGATGATAGATATTATCCAGCTCCAGCAGGCACTCCTTTTTCACATAGAGCACCGCGTGGTGGGGGCCGAATACCTTGTAAAGACTGAAACCGTAGTAGTCGACATCCCAGTCCTGGACGTCGATGGCTCGGTGGGGGGCGAAGGCCACCCCATCGACACAGATGCGAGCACCGGCGTCGTGGGCCATGGCAGCGATCCGCTTGATCGGATTGATGGTGCCGAGCAGGTTGGAGACGTGGGTCACGCAGACCAGACGAGTGCGCTCGTTGAGCAGTTCCGCCAGGGTATCCAGCTCCAGCTCCAGGGTCTCGGGATTGCAGTTCCAGAAGCGCAGCTTGACGCCGCGCTGCTCGAGGCGCATCCAGGGGCCGACGTGGCTCTCGTGGTCGGTGTTGGTGACAATGATCTCGTCGCCCGGGGCGAACTGGCTGGCCATGGCGTCGGCCAGCAGGCGGAACTGGATGGTCGAACTGGGACCGAACACCAGCTCTTCCACGTGGCGAGCATTGACCAGCGTCGCCACCGCCTGGCGACCGGCGTCGACCTTGGCCTTGGAATTCTGGCTGGGGGCGTAGCTCGCGCCGAGCTGCACGTTGTCGCCCAGCAGATAGTCGCTGATGCGTTCCACCACCATCTTCGGCACCTGGGCGCCGCCGGCGTTGTCCATGAACACCCAGTCGCTTTCAAGCGAGGGAAACTGGGCTCTGACGTGTGTCAGATCAAGGCGAGCGTCTGAGGATGAATCGAGTGACATGGGAAGTCCTTGAATAGGGGTCGAGAGGCGATACATGGACGTCGAGAGACAAGGCTGGGGCGAAACAAGCGCCGGCCAGCAACCGAACAGGCGCCACGACTCAGTGAGCCAGCACCGACTGGAAAAAGGCGCGGGTTCGGTCTTCCTGCGGCGCCGAAAATATCTGTTCGGGAGCGCCTTCCTCGACGATCTGGCCGGCCTCCATGAAGATCACCCGGTCGGCGACATGGCGGGCGAAGCCCATCTCGTGGGTCACCAGCAGCATGGTCACGCCGGTGCCGGCCAGGGTCTTGATGACGTCGAGCACCTCGCCGACCATCTCCGGGTCCAGCGCCGAGGTGGGCTCATCGAACAGCAACACGCGCGGTTCATTGGCCAGCGCCCGGGCGATGCCGACCCGCTGCTGCTGACCGCCGGACAGGGCGCTTGGATACTTGTACATCTGCTCGGCGATGCCGACCTTTTCCAGCAACTCCTTGGCCCGCGCCTGGGCATCCCCTGGGCTCATGCCACGCACCCGGATCGGTCCCAGGGTCACGTTCTCCAGCACCGTCATGTTGGGAAACAGGTTGAAGCTCTGGAACACCATGCCGACGTCCTTGCGCACCTCGATCAGCTCGGGGCCGGGCTGGACCCGCACGCTGTCGACGTAGATGTCGCCGGCGCTGTAGGCCTCCAGATGATTGATGCAGCGGATCAGCGTCGACTTGCCGGAGCCCGACGGGCCGAGGATCGCCACCACCTCGCCTTCGCGTACCTTGAGGTCGATGTTCTTGAGGGCGTGGAAGTCGCCGTAATACTTGTTGACCCCTTCGAGCGAGATGATCGCTCTGGACGCCTCGGGCAGACCAGCCTCGAGCGGGGGAAGGGTAGTGCCCTGGGTAGTACCCTGGGTTGTCCGGGTTTCATTGATCATGGCAGTTCTCCTGTCAGGCCCGGCCCTGGGCGAAGCGTTTCTCGAGCAGACCGACCAGGCGCACCAGTGGCAGCAGCACCGCCAGGTAGAGTAGCGCCGCGCCGATCAGCGGTGTCGGGTTGGCCGCCAGCGCCTGGGCCTGGGTGGCCTGCTTGAGCAGGTCGGGCATGGCCACCACCGAGGCCAGGGCGGTGTCCTTCATCACGTTGATGCAGTTGCTGGTCAGCGGCGGAATAATCAGCCGGATCGCCTGGGGCAGGACCACGTCGCACATCACCCGATACTGGCTAAGGCCGATCGACTGGGCGGCCTCGAACTGGCCCCGTGGCACCGCCTCGATACCGGCGCGGTAGATCTCGGCGGCGTAGGCGCTGGAGATCATGGTCAGGGCGGTACAGGCCGCGGCGAACGGTGACAGGGTGATGCCGACGAACGGCAGCGCGTAGTAGACGATGACCAGCCACACCAGCACCGGCAGTGAGCGAAAGACGTCGATGTAGGCGATGGTGAGAAAACGCAGCGGCTTGGGGCCGTAGAGGCGCAACAGCGCCAGGCCCAGTCCGCCGATCAGCCCCAGCAGAATGCTCAGAAAGCCCAGCATCAGGGTCATGCCGAGCCCCTGCAGGAGCATCGGGAAGGTGCGTACCAGCACCTCCCAGTTGAAGAATGTCTGGACCAGGTCCATGGATCGTCTCCACGATCGAGGGTAATACGCTGGCCGCGGCGGTCACCGCCGCGGCCACGGGACTTGCTGGGCCAGGTTTACTGGGCGGAAGGCATATCGCGCACTTCGACGGTGCTGGTGCCGGCATCCGGAGCGGCGCCGAACCAGGTCTCGTGCAGCTCGGCGACAAAGCCTTCCTGCTTGAGTTCGCTGATCACTTCGCTGGCCTTGGCGGCAAGCTCGGCGTCCTTGGCGAACATCATCGAGTACTGCTCACCGCTGGGGATGCGGCTGACCACCTCGAGGCTGGGCTTGTCACGCACGTAGTACTGCACCGCCGGAATGTCGGAGATGTAGGCATCCAGGCGGCCGCTGGACAGGTCCAGCATGGCCGGCTGCAGGCCTTCATAACGACGGATTTCCTTGATGCCGTACTGCTCCTGGTTCTCGCTGGTCCAGATGTCGCCGGTGGAGCCGGTATCGACGCCGACCACCTTGCCGTCCAGGTCCTCGAGCCCGCTGATGCCCTTGCTGGTGTGGGTCGCCAGGGACTGGTCGCTGTCGTAGTAGGGCTGGGCGAAGGACACCGACTCCAAACGCTCGTCGGTGATGGTGATGGAGGACACCGCCACGTCGATACGCCCGGACTGTACCGCCGAGAACAGGCCATTGAACGGAATGTTGCTGATCTCCACCTCGTCGTAGCCCAGGCGGCTGCCGACCTCGTTGACCAGGTCGATCTCGAAGCCGACGTAGTCACCGCTGTCGTCCTGGAACTCCCAGGGCAGGTTGCCGATGTTGGCACCGACCTTGAGGGTTTCGGCCATCACGCCGCCTGCTGCCAGGCCGGCGGAAAGGGCGGTGGCCAGCACCAGGGAACGCTTGGAGAAGGTCTTGTAGGAAAGGCTCATGGGATATTTCCTCTGGTTATTGTCGTTGTTGCGGGTACAGCAGAAAACACGGGGTTCATCGGCGACGTCAGACGACGCCGGTCGCTTCACCTTCTCGGGCAAGCCAGGCCCGGGCGATCTCTTCACGGGTGGCGAACCATACGCCCTCGTGGGCCTGGGCGTAGGCGATAAAGTCCTTGAGCGCGCGAATCTTGCCGGGGCGCCCGACCATGCGCGGATGCAGGCCGACGGACATCATCCTGGGGCCGCGCGCCGACTCCTCGAACAGCACGTCGAAGCCTTCCTTGAGGTTGTCGAGAAACTCGCGCCCCGAGGTAAGCCCAGGAGAAAGCCAGAATCGGAAGTCATTCATGTCGGTGGTGTAGGGCACCACCAGCTGACGACTGCCCGCCACCTCGGTGAAGTAGGGTACGTCGTCGTTGTAGGCGTCGGAGTCGTAGAGGAAGCCACCCTCTTCCACCAGCAGGCGCCGGGTACGCACGCTGGGTCCGTAGCGGCAGTACCAGCCCACAGGGCGCTTGCCGGTGGTGGCGGTGATCGACTCGATGGCGAGGCGGATGTGCTCGCGTTCCTCGTCTTCGCTGAGGCGAAAGACCTCCTCCCAGCGATAGCCGTGGCTGCAGAATTCGTGGCCATCGGCGCTGGCGACACGGGCAACGCGGGGGTTCTGCTCCAGCGCCACCGCGCAGGCAAAGAAGGTCGAACGCACGTCGGCCTCGCGCAGGATGTCGAGGATGCGCCAGATGCCGACCCGCGAGCCGTACTCGTACATCGACTCCATCGCCAGATTACGGGTGCCAGCGGGAGTTACGTAACTCCCCCACTCGGTCATCGACTCCTGGTCGTCGTCGCCCATGGCGAAGGACCTTTCAGAGCCCTCCTCGTAGTTGACCACGATATTGACCGCCAGGCGGGCGCCGTTGGGCCAGGCCCCGGTGGGGGGAGTATCGGCGTAGCCGACCAGATCACGCTGCGGGAGCATCCCGTTTCTCCTGAGGTCGCCAAGCATGCGACGACCCTGATTGTTGGTGTTGTTATCGACCGTCTGGCGGCCTTGTTAGGATTGCACGCAATTCTGCGTGCGATGTGAACAATAAAGCACAACCGTACTCGCAGCGCAAATGGCAACTAGCCAATGGTGGGGTATGGGCCGGCTATCCAGCAGTAGATCCCGCTTTTCTGCGAGCCAACGTCCTCGCTCCCGCTTGTCGTTTTTCGTCGTGGCCTTTCCGATCACGGACATGGGTTTTGCCCTGTAATTCGCAACGCTTTAGGGTTTTCATGGGCGGAAAATGTATTTTTCGTTCCGATTTTCTCGTCAAAGCAGGAGCTCCCGATGAAAACCACCGAAGCCGCCGCCCGCCAGCACGGCGACAGCGGCGAACGCCGCTTCTTCGGCCATCCCTGGCCTCTCGCCACCCTGTTCGGCATGGAGGTGTGGGAGCGCTTTTCGTTCTATGGCATGCAGGCGATCCTGTTGATCTACCTGTACTACGAGGCCAGCCGCGGGGGCCTGGCGATCGACCAGTCGGTGGCCATCGGTATCGTCGGTGCCTACGGCAGTTCGGTCTATCTGGCCACCATCCTCGGCGGCTGGTTCGCCGACCGGGTGTTCGGCGCCGAACGCACCCTGTTCTATTCGGGCATCGTGGTCATGCTCGGGCATATCGCCCTGGCCATCCTGCCCGGTGTCTACGGCGTCACCGCCGGCCTGATCCTGGTGGCGCTGGGCAGCGGCGGGGTCAAGGCCACCTGCTCGGCGCTGGTGGGGTCCCTGTACGAGCCCGGCAGCCCCCGGCGCGACGCCGGCTTCTCGATCTTCTATCTGGGTATCAATATCGGCGGCTTTGTCGGCCCGCTGCTGACCGGTCTGCTGCAGCAGAACGCCGGCTTCCACTATGGCTTCGGCATCGCCGCCGTGGGCATGGCGATCGGTCTGGCCCAGTACACGGCGGGACGCAAGGGGCTGCCCGATGATCAGAAGGCCGCGCCGGACCCCATCGCGCCGGCGACCCTCAAACGCTACCTGGGTATCGCCCTGGTGGTGCTCGCCCTAGTGGTCGGCGCGGCCCTGGCGGGCTGGATCCGTGCCGACAATCTGTCCGGGGTGATGCTTGGCATCATCGCTGTGGCGGCGCTCTGCTACTTTGCGGTTATCCTGCGCTCCACCCACGTAAGCCCCGAGGAGCGCAGCCGGGTGCTGGCGTTCATTCCGCTGTTCCTGACCAGCGCCGCCTACTGGGCGCTGTACAGCCAGTCCTACACCGTGATCACCGCCTTCTTCGATCAGCGCGTGGATCGCAGCCTGTTCGGCTGGGAGATCCCGGTGGGCTGGCTGGTGTCGGTGCAGGCGCTGACCATCATCCTGTTCTCGGGGGTGTTCGCCTGGCTGTGGACGACGCTGGGCAAGCGCCAGCCGTCGTCGGCCGGCAAGTTCGTGATCGCCATGGCGATCATCGGCGCTACCTTCCTCGGCTACCTGCCGTTTCTCGGCAGCGAAGGGGCGAGCATGCCGCTGGCCATGCTGGTGCTGTTGCTGCTGGGCTTCACCGCCTCGGAGCTGTGCCTGTCGCCGATCGGGCTGTCGGTGACCACCAAGCTCGCGCCGCGGGCCTTCCAGACCCAGATGATGGCGCTGTTCTTTCTCTCGCTGGCGCTCGGCTTCGCCGCCGGCGGCAAGCTCGGCGCCTTCTATACCGAGGACACCGAAGTCGGCTACTTTATTGCCATGGCGGCCATCGGTGGTGTCAGCGCCCTGCTGCTGGCGGCCTGCCTGCCGTTCATTCGCCGGGCCATGCGCGGCGCGGACTGAGCTACCGCCAGGGTCGGCCAGCGCTGGCAACAAGAAGCTGGCCGACCTTGTCTCTTTCGTCACTCTTTCGTCACTCTTTCGACGCTCTTTCGACACAGGATGTAGGCATGCCTTCCGACCACGCCATCCAGGGCCTTTCCATCAGCGACCATCGCCTCGAGGTGCCGCTGGACTGGTCCCACCCGGACAGCGGCGAGACCCTGAGCCTGTTCTACCGCGAGGTCTGCGCGTCAGACCGTGTCGACGAGGAGCTGCCGCTGTTGCTGTTCCTGCAGGGTGGCCCCGGCGGCAAGTCACCACGCCCCACCGCCAATGGACCGGGTTGGCTGCACGAGGCGCTCAAGCACTATCGGGTGATCCTGCCCGACCAGCGTGGCACCGGGCGCAGTTCGCGCATCACCGAGGCCACCATGGCCGCCTTCGACAGTGACGAGGCCGGCGGTGACTACCTGGCCTGCTTCGACGCCCATGCGGTGGTCGCGGACTTCGAGCACCTGCGCAAGACCCGCTACCAGGGCGCCACCTGGACCACGCTGGGCCAGAGCTACGGCGGCTTTCTGACCCTGACCTACCTGTCCTACGCGCCCCAGGGACTGAGCCGCTGCTATATCACCGGCGGCTTGCCGGCGCTCGACGCCGACCCCGACGAGGTCTACCGGCGCACCCACCGTCGGGTGGAGCACAAGCTTGAGGCGTATCTGGCGCGCTTTCCCGATGATCGCGAGCGGATCGACGCTATCGCCGACCATCTGCTGGACCACGATGTCCGCCTGCCCGACGGCGATCGACTGAGCGTGCGCCGCTTCCAGAGCCTGGGACTGATGCTGGGCATGGGTGACGGCGCCGAGCAGCTTCACTGGCTGCTCGAGGAGGCCTTCACCGACGACACGCGAAGCGCGCTCAACCATCACTTCCTGGTGGAGGTGATGACGCTGACCGGCTTCGACGAGAATCCGCTGTTCGGCGCCATCCACGAGAACATCTACGCCAACCCTGAGCGCCTGTGCGACTGGGCCGCCGAGCGCCAGCAGGGGCCACAGTTCGACGAGCGTCATCGCCCGCTCAGGCTGACCGGCGAGATGATCTACCCCTGGATGTTCGACGAGATTCGAGCCCTCAAGCCCTTCCGTGGGGCGGTACACCAGCTGGCCCGGCGACCTCTGGCCAGCCCCTTCTACGACGCCAGACAGCTCGCCGCCAACCGGGTGCCGGTGGCGGCGCTGATCTACTTCGACGACATGTACGTGGACGCCGAGCTGTCGCTGGCCACCGCCGAGGCGATCCCGCGGCTACGCTACTGGATCACCAACGAGTACGAGCACGACGGGCTGCGCCAGGACCCCGGGGTGTTCCGTCGGCTCAAGGCGATGCTGGACGATTGACACTCATCAAGGACGCTGACCATGACCCCTTCCCACTGCGCGGGTGTCCCCGCCGGCAATCCCTTCAAGACCGCCATGGCCAGTGGCCAGGCCAGAATCGGCCTGTGGCTGTCGCTGGGCGATCCCTACTGCGCAGAGATGTGCGCCAGCGCCGGCTTCGACTGGCTGCTGATCGACGGCGAACACGGCCCCAATGATGTGCGCTCCATGCTCGCCCAGCTGCAGGCGGTCGCCGCCTACGACAGCCACCCGGTGGTTCGGGTGGTGAACGGCGAGACGGCGCGGATCAAGCAACTGCTGGACATCGGCGCCCAGACCCTGCTGGTGCCGATGATCGACACCCCGGAGCAGGCCCGCGCCATGGTCGCCGCCACCCGCTACCCACCGGACGGGGTGCGAGGTGAAGCCTCCGCCATCGTCCGGGCGTCACGCTGGAATGCACGGCCTGACTATGTGCATAGGGCCAACGACGAGATCTGCCTGCTGGTCCAGGCGGAGAGCGTGACCGCGCTGGATAACCTCGAGGCGATCTGCGCGGTGGACGGCGTCGACGGGGTCTTTGTCGGGCCCGCCGACCTGGCCGCTTCCATGGGCCACCTCGGTGACGCGGGCCATCCCGAGGTCCAGGCCGCCATCGACGAGGCCATCGCCCGCATCGTTGCCAGCGGCAAGGCCGCCGGCGTGCTCACCGGTGACCCGGAGCTTGCCAGACACTATCTCTCCCTTGGCGCCAGCTTCGTGGCGGTGGGGCTCGACGTCAGCCTGATGATGCAGGCGGTGCGCCAGCGTGCATCGGAGTTTGCGCTTTGCCCGCAGGCGGCCGATTCGCAGGAAGATTCGTCCTCCAGCGCTGGCCCCGGGTCCCAGGGACCCTACTGACCTGATACCGGCCGCCGGCCGGGGGCCCTGATCACACCGACCGGGGGCCCTGCTGCCACCGGCCGGGGACGTCACCACTCGCCGCCGCCGCGCTCCAGAGCGGCGGCGATGGCCTGGGGAATCGGCTGGCCGCTGCGCTCGCTGGCGAACAGGTACTCGCCGGCCGGATTGACCTCGAAGAACACATGACGCCCCTCGGGTGTGACCCTTAGATCGATGGCGCCGTAGGCCAGTCCGAGCTCTCTCATCAGCGCGCGCAGTCCGGTCTCCACCTCATCCGGCAGGGTATAGGGGAAGACCTCGGCGCTGCCCACGCCACTGCGGTAGTCGACCTCGTACTGCGGCTCGCTCCTGAAGGCGGTCGCGAACATCTCGCCGGCCACCGCGGTGACCCGCAGATCCAGCGCCAGCGGGATGTACTCCTGAAAGATCACCGGCGCCAGACGAACCGCCTCGAGCCTGGCCATCTCGTCCTGGCCGACCTTGAGGGTCTCTCGCGGCGCCTCGACGATATTGCGAAAGGCCTTGCGCACCACTCCACCGTCGCCGTGGCGAGCGATAAACTCGGCGGCGGCGTCCGGGCGATTGGTGATCAGGGTATCGGGAATCTCGAGCCCCAGCCGGTGGGCCAGACGATGCTGGGTCAGCTTGCGCTGGGCGCGTTCGTCGGCCAGCGGATGGTTCATCCAGAAGCTATCCAGGGCATACCACAGACCAAGCACCGCCTCCTGGGTCTCGGACCAGGCAAACAGCCGTTCGGTGCCGTCGCCTAGGGCGGGGTCCAGGTCAAAGGAACGGATACGCCGGTTCCATACCGAGCGCACCTCGTCCAGGGCCAGCCGGCGCCCGTCGCCAAGTTCCAGCCACAGGCTGTCACCACTGGCACCTGCGTAGGCCAGGATTCCCAGGCGCCGGGGGAAGTCGGCGACGTCGATCACCTCCACCGGCGAGTGAAGATGGGGCAGTACCCGCTCGACATGGGCATTGTCGGCAAACGACAGGATCAGGATCATGCTCGGCTCCCTCGAAAAAGGCGGGCACCGACAGGGTGCCCGCGGGTCCTGTCATCGCTCACCGTCCACCAAGCTGCACGTAGGCCGCCCAGGCCTGCTGCCAGGCCAGCATCCCCTGCTGATCGAGCATGCCCTGCTGGTAGAGCTGGGCGTACTGCGCCAACAGTTGAGCGTACTCGCCAAGCAACGCCTGGCTCTGATCCTGCTCGCCTCCGCCATCCGCCACCGGCGGCTTGAGCGAGGCGCCCGACGGCGCTTGACCGGTGGCCAGCACAAAGGGCTGCAGCGGCTGGACTGGTTGCATCGGTTGCATGGGCTGGACGGGCTGGTTGCCCCAGCCCCCCGGTAGCGGATTCTCGAAGGCCTGCTTGCCGCCCACGGGGCCTTCCACCAGTTGCTTGGTCGGCACTTCGAAGATCTGCTTGGGAGGCGGGTCAAGCGGCTTCCATTTGCCCGGCTCCAGGCCTGGATCCTTGCCAAAGTCCTTGGGGTTGTCCTTGGGCAACTCCTTGCCGCCGTCCTTGATGCCATCCTTGATCCCGTCTTTGCCGCCGTCCTTGATCCCATCCTTGATGCCATCCTTGATCAGGTCCTTCGGTCCCTCCTTGACGCTCTCCTTGACCGGCTCCTTGACGAACTCCTTGGGGTTATCCTTGGGCCGCTCTTTTGGCGGTTCCTTGATCGGTTCCTTGGTGAACTCCTTGGGGGTGTCCTTCGGCAGCGCCTTGGGGTGCAACGGCGTGCACGACACCATCTCGCCGATGGCGCTGCGGGGGCCATCCAGGCAGGCCTGCATTCGTGCCACCTGGCCCTCGGTGAACATCACCATGGTGTCGTCGTCGACGTAGTCCATGTAGTTCATGAACATGTCGCCATCGGGGCCGTTGTCGCAGGACACCTTGGGAAAGGTCGGCTTGCCCAGGTTGGCGCCGCCCTGGTTGGGGGTGTCGTCGACGAAGTCCGAGCCGGAGCAGCCGGTGCCGTCGTCTCCCCAGATATGAAAGAGATTGAGCCAGTGGCCTATCTCGTGGGTAGTGGTGCGCCCCAGGTCGAACGGCGCCCGGGCGGTGCCCATGTTGCCGAAGCCGGTGTAGGTCACCACCACGCCGTCGGTGGCGGCGGGTCCGCCGGGGAACTGGGCGTAGCCGAGCAGGCCACCGGAAAGCGGGCAGACCCAGATATTGAGGTATTCGTCTGCGGGCCAGGCATCCTTGCCGCCGCTGGCGTCGGCCTTGACCTTGTCGTCATCGACAAAACCGCTGACGTCGGTGCGGGTGCGGGTGATGCCATCGGTGGGGTTGCCGTCGGGATCGCTGGTGGCCAGCGCAAACAATAGCCTGGCATCGGCGGCCACCGGCGCGAAGGGCGCAGGTACCGTCGAGACGTCGGCATTGGCCTTGCGAAAGTCCTCATTGAGGATCTCGATCTGGCTGTCGATCTGCTCCCGCGAGATATTCTGCTCGTCGGTGTTGTAGACCACGTGGACGACCACCGGGATGCGGGTGCACCCCGGACGCTGGACGATGGTGCCACGCATGGCGCGAAAGGCGTGTTCCTCGATGCGCGATCGCCGCCTGGCATAACCGGGGTCCTGGTCCAGCAGTCGCCGGTGAACCGCCATGGTGCCACAACAGCGACACCGTTCCGGATGGGTGGTGTTATCGGACATGCAAGCCTCCCCGCCGGCCAGCCGGTCGGCGTCGTGAGTACAGGTTCAATGGCCAGCAACTGGCCTCAAGTGGCCCCACAACGCACGGTATTGGCGGCGTTGGAGGCCTCAATGACGGGTAATGATCAGAAGATCGTCCTCCAGCGCATCGATATCGTAGTCACCGTCCCAACCGGGCAGTGTCAGGTGCAGTTGATCGCCATCACGCCGCCACTGGCCACGGGCATCGCAGGCAAGGCGGTCGGCGGCGTCTCCGGTGTGGAGCTCGACGGCGCCGTCCTGGTGCAGACACAGGCGCCTTCGCGGC
The DNA here is from genome assembly GCF_040147045.1 of Halomonas sp. EF61. Classification (NCBI taxonomy): domain Bacteria; kingdom Pseudomonadati; phylum Pseudomonadota; class Gammaproteobacteria; order Oceanospirillales; family Halomonadaceae; genus Halomonas; species Halomonas sp. EF61. The sequence continues at coordinate 1,213,027 of NZ_JAMSHM010000001.1, forward strand.
ATCCGCGAGGGGGTGACAGCCGGCGAATCCGGGTGCCGCAGCACCGTGCAGTCGCCGATGCCTTCCTCACGCATCTCGATCCAGTCTCCGCACAGGTCCTTTGGCATCACATCCTCCTGATCGGTCTTGTCTTGCTTTACCTGATCTTGTCTTGCCTGTTCTCGTCTCGCCGGGGCGTCACTCGATCACTGGCTGGGTTAATGGCTGGGTGAGTGGCTGGCTGAGTGGCTGGGTGAGCGGCCTTGCCACTGGCTCGTTCAACGGCCTGTTGACCGAGACCGTCGCTCCCATTCCCTGCGCGAGCGCAGCAACTCCAACCGCTGCCAGGCCTGACGCCAGCCGGCGTCCAGCTGTGCCGACCAGACACCTTGTCCCTGCCAGCGACGATACTGGGCCAGCAGTGCTTCATGGTGGGCCTCGAGCTGGCGCCAGGGGTCGCCCAGGTGGTGGCGCTCGTCGCCACGACAGTGGCATTCCGGCAGGGGCGGGGCGTCGACCGCGTGCAGGCCAGCGCTGGTGGCCACAAACCCCAGGTTCATTGCCACGATCTTCATGGCGTAGGACGGATCCACCGTGGCCAGTACATCGTTCGGTCCGTGGATGGCGTCATTGGCGCCGTCGGCCCCTTCGATGGTCAGCACGGCGGGGATGCCGGCGTCGATAAAGGGCACATGATCACTGGCAAAGGGGTTGAGCGAGACCTGCAGTTCGAGATCGGTGAAGCGGCCTCCCGCCGCACTCAGGCCATCTATCATGTCCTGGCTGAGGGGCGCTCCTTCCAGCAGTACCGCCGCAGGTGTGGCGTTGATCGAGCCGATCATGTCCATATTGAGCACCCCGGCGATGCGCCCCCGCTCGGCAGCGGAGAGTCCCGCCACGAACTGGCGGCTACCGTGCAGCCCCTGCTCCTCGCCGCCGAACAGCACAAAGCTCAGGTCATCATCGAAACGCTGCCCGGCCAGCACCTCGGCCATCAGCATCAGCGCCGCCGAGCCACTGGCGTTGTCGTCGGCGCCCGGCGCCGGTGCGGACGGACCGCCCTGATGGTTGACGCTGTCCAGGTGAGCGACCACCAGCCAGTGACGGGGGCTGGCGGCCTGCCCCGGCAGCCGCGCCAGCAGGTTGATGCTGCTGGCGCCGCCGGGCAGCGATACCTGCTGGCGATCCACGGCCAGCCCCGCCGTGGTCAGCTGAGACTCGGCCCAGTCCACCGCCTGGGCGTACTCGGCGCTCGATGATAGGCGCGTCGGATAGGACACCAGCTGACTCAGCAGGGTGACGTAGCGGGCCTGGGAGGCCGACGCGACGACAGCGTCGACGGCCCGGGATCCTGCGGCGTCGCGACGAGGCGCAACCTGGCGAAACAGACGGGTCGATTCGCGTAAAGGGAACAGGCGGAAGCAGGGCGCTTCACTTTGCTCAAGGGGCTTGTTGATCCTGTTGGCCTCGGACCTGGGCAGGTCCACCACCAGATAGCGCCCCGCATCCAGCAGCACCGGGACCTCGGGATGGGCCTGCTGGAACAGCCGACCCTTCTGGCAGACACCGTGCAGCCTTCCCTGGCCCAGGTCCTGGACCATCGCGTCATCGGCGTCATGCAGGCTCGTGGCCTCGCGGACGGCCCGCCAGCGGGCGTTGGCGGCGACCAGCAGCCGTTTGCGTCCAGCCTCCACCAGCCAGCCACCGGCTTTCTCGACGCGCTCGGTCAGCGTCGCGTCGCCGCTCCTTGCCTGATGCAGTTCGACCTTCATGTCGACTCCCTGCCGTCAGCACGTACACCGAACCATCGGTTTCGGCGTCGCCACGACGACCGCCGCTGAACCGAGGAATGGGGCTCAACGGACTTAGTCGGGTGGTACTGAACTACTAAGGTAGTTCGTTCCTCACTCGCCGCCATCACTCGTCACGACAATCACGCGTCGACATCGGCATGATCACTTGCCGGTGAACACATGCCAGGCTATTGATTTTCAATCAAATGTTAAGCGCAGTGGAGAGTTTTGAAGAGATCAGCCTGCTGGTCGTGTCAAAAAAAGAGCACAGAAAAACAGTACACTGCGTATAGGTGAAACTTCTTCAACAGAAATGCGCTAAAGCTGAGCGCTTTTTCACAGTGGTAAAATTAACAACACGATAGCTCGCCGTGGCGTTGGAGAGCGCCCCGGCTCGACGACACATAACCGTCACTTACCCGCATTTTAGCCCTATCTAATCGACAAGATTGACGTTTTCGGCGCTAGAACCCACCTTTCGGATGCCTTATACTTTTGTCGTAAATTTACGATCTCGACACCCGTCGGGATCGTTTTCGTTTTCCAGGAGGCCCGATGGCAATCTCCATCACCCATCTCAGAGCTCGTCATCCTCGCCTGGCGGAGCTCGCCCTGGCCCTCGGTGGCTTTGGCATCGGTACCAGCGAGTTCGTGATCATGGGCTTGATGGAGCGTGTCGCCCAGGACCTGTCGGTCAGCGCCGCCGACGTCGGCTACGCCATCTCCGCCTATGCCCTGGGGGTAGTGGTCGGTGCGCCGCTGATCTCCGCGCTGGCCGCGCGGGTACCTCGGCGCACCCTGCTGATCTGCCTGATGCTGGTGTTCGCCGTGGGCAACATCGCCAGCGCCCTGGCGACCAGCTTCTGGCCCTTTGTCGGTCTGCGTTTTCTTGCCGGCCTGCCCCACGGCGCCTACTTCGGCGTGGCCGCCCTGGTGGCCGCAGCGGCAGTACCGGTGGAAGAACGCGCCCGAGCCATCAGCCGGGTCATGCTGGGGCTGACCAGCGCCATCGTGATCGGCGCGCCACTGGCCACCTGGGCCGGCCAGTGGTTCGGCTGGCAGTTCGCCTTCTTCGCGGTGGGCGTCGTGGCCTTTGTCACCATGGGCCTGATCAAGCTGTTCGTGCCGCGCCAGCCGCATGACGTCAAGGCCAGCCCCAAGCGCGAACTGACCGCCCTGGTCAAACAGCGGGTGCTCTACACCCTGGGCGTGGCCAGCATCGGCTTTGGCGGCATGTTCTCGGTGTTCAGCTATGTGGTACCGACCCTGCGCGCCCAGGCCGACATGCCCGAGATGGTCGGCCCCTGGGTGCTGGCGATCTTCGGCATCGGCGGCATCATCGGCAATCTGGTGGGCGCCCGGGCAGCGGACAAGAACCTGATGAAGGCGGTGCCGCGTATCCTGCTGTGGTGCCTGGTGGTCCAGGGCGCCTTCTACTTTGCCGCCGACAACCTCTACACCGGCATCCTGTTCGTCGGTCTGGTCGGCACCAGCATGGCGCTGGGTCCTGCGCTGCAGACACGCCTGATGGACGTGGCCGGCGACGCCCAGACCATGGCCGCCTCGATGAATCACGCCGCCTTCAACTGCGCCAATGCGCTGGGCGCCTATCTGGCCGGGGTCACCATCAAGGCCGGTGCGCCCTGGTCCTCCAGTGGCCTGGTCGGCGCCGGGCTCGCCCTTGGCGGCCTGGTGGTGTTCTATATCGGCCTGCGCGCCGAGAAGCGCAGCGACAGGCGCCGCGCCGCGGCCACCGACTGCGCCAGCGAGAGCTGATCGTCCGCCCCGGACTCAGGCGCCGCCTTCGTTGAGCGAGAACCGCAATGACAGGCGCCGCGCCGCGTCCCCAGGCTTAGTTACCGCCTTTGGCAAGGAAACGATGCAGACGCCGCGCCCTTGCCCAGGCGATCCAACCGCCCATGGCGACGAAGCCCACCAGTCCATGCATTGCGCTGTGACGCCACCAGGGCCTCATGCCACCGACCAGAAGTAGCGCACCACGTGGAAGAAGATCGGTGCCGAGAAGATCACCGAATCCAGACGATCGATAAAGCCGCCATGTCCCTCGATCAGGTGACCCCAGTCCTTGATCCCGCGATCGCGCTTGATCGCCGACATCACCAGTCCCCCGACGAAGCCGAGCAGCGCGATCATCAGCGCCAGCAGCGCCGCCTGGCCCATGGAAAAGGGGGTCATCCAGGCCAACCCGGCGCCGACCAGGGTGGCACTGGCCACCCCGCCGAGGAAGCCTTCCAGGGTCTTGGAGGGCGATAGCCTAGGGGCGATACGCCGGCGCCCGAGCAGCTTGCCCCAGACGTACTGCAGGACATCGCTGAGCTGCACCACCACGATCAGAAAGGCGATCAGCAGCACGTTGCGCCCCTCATAGCCGGGGATGTCCAGGCTCAACAGCGCAGGCACGTGAGAAACGCAGAAGACGCACACCATCAGCGCCCACTGGACCTCGCTGACCCGCTCGAGAAAGCCCTGACTATCCCCTCTCAGGGCCGCCACCACCGGCAACAGCAGGAACGCGTAGACCGGAATGAAGATCGAGTACATGCCGTAGTACTGGTGCCAGATGAACAGGTACTGCACCGGCAGCACCACAAAGAACACCAGCGCCAGCGCCCAGTGATCGGCCCGTCGTGACGGCACCAGGCCGATGAACTCGCGCAACGCGGAAAACGAGGCGAAGGCAAACAGCAGCACCACCCCGGTCCTGCCGCCTAGCAGGGCGATACCCATCAACAGCGTCATGATCCACCAGGAGCGGATGCGCTGGTTGAGGTTTTCGATCACCTCGTTTTCGCCCTCGGGCGAATAGCGGCGGGCCAGTACGAAGCCAACGCTACTGGCCACCAGCAAGATCCCGACGATGGCGGCGAGCAGGGTGCCGAGACCGGCGGGAATCACGATATCAGTCATTCGGCGCCCCCTCCCTGGGGCCAGATGCCTCGGTGGCGGAGCCTGGAGTGCTGGTAGCTGGGGTGGTGGTGTCTGGGGTGCTGTTAGCTGGGGTGGTAGCGCCAGGGGTGGTAGAACCTGGATGCGCGGTGTCGGGTGGCGCGGTGTCGGGTGACAAGGGGTCGCTGGGAACGCTGGCCCCGGCCGGCGCCAGTGCCTGCAGCGCTCGCTTCGCCCGGGCGAGAAAATCGGCCTTGTCCTCGCCCTCTATCCGAGCCAGCGGCTCGCCGTAGTTGAGCGTGCATAGCAGCGGCAGCGGTACCACCTCGCCCTTGGGCAGCACCCGATTGAGGTTATCGATCCATACCGGCACCAGTTCTACCTCGGGATAGTCGCGGGCCAGGTGGTAGAGCCCCGGCTTGAACGGCAAAAGGCCCTTGTCATCGGTATTGCGGGTGCCCTCGGGAAACAGAATCAGCGAGTCGCCGCCGTCGAGCGCCTCACGCAGCACCGCCAGGGGGTCAGGTTGGCCGGGCTTGCGCTGGCGGTCGACCAGCACCCCCTTGAAGACGTCGTGGATCAGAAAGCGCCGCAGCCGTGACGCTAGCCAGTAGTCGGCGCCCGCCACGGGGCGGGTGCGTGCCCGCAGGCGCGGCGGCAGGGTGGTCCAGATCAGCACGAAGTCGCCATGACTCGAGTGATTGGCAAAGTACAGCCGCTGACGTGCCACCGGCGCGACCCCCGACCAGATCGGCCTGGGCGCCGTCACCAGCCGTGCCACCAGCCGGATCAGCACCCCCGTCAACGCCGCCCGCCAGGCTGTTCCTTTCATGTCTTATGCTCCCTTGCCCATGCTCGGACGTTGTTCCGCCCCGGCTGAATGACGCTCCCCGGATCCACCGCCGCCATCGGCTTGCCTTTTTCCGATCTCGCCGCCCGTCCAGGCGGTCCCGTTTCCCTCTCCACGGCGCTTTTTCACGGGAGTTCAGGGGGAATTCACGGAGAGTCCAGGGGGAGCGATGGCCCCACCGAGCGACGTCGCGGGTCAGCCTGGGCGGATGCAGGCCCAGGCCCAACTGTGCCATACTTCGCCACCTTGTCGCCCGCGAAGTCGCCCGCGAACGGCGCACGATCCCCAAGGCCTCCAAGTGAAGACCCCGCCCATGTCCCAAGGTACGCTGTTTATCGTTTCTGCCCCTTCCGGCGCCGGCAAGACCAGCCTGGTGCGTGAATTGATCGAGGGTCTCGACGGCATTCAGGTCTCGGTCTCCCACACTACCCGCCCCATGCGCCCGGGCGAGGTCGACGGCGTGAACTACCACTTCGTCGACATGGCCACCTTCGAGGCGATGATCGAGCAGGGTGACTTCTTCGAGCACGCTCGGGTCTTCGACAACTGCTACGGCACCTCGCGCAGCGCAGTGGAAACACTGCTGGCCGCCGGTCAGGACGTGATTCTGGAGATCGACTGGCAAGGCGCCCGCCAGGTTCGCGAGCAGATGCCAGAGGCTGTCTCGGTGTTCATCCTGCCGCCTTCGCGGGAAGAGCTTGAACGCCGCCTGTCGAGCCGCGGCACCGACGACCATCAGGTGGTCAGCGCGCGCATGCGTGAGGCGGTCAGCGAAATGTCCCACTACAGCGAATACGACTTCCTGGTCATCAACGACGACTTCACCACCGCACTGGACGAGCTGCGCGCGCTGGTAGTGAGCCAGCGCCTGGCCACACCACGCCTTGGACAGCGCCATGCCCCGCTGCTCGAGGCGCTTCTGTCCGACTAGAACACGCTATCAAAGGCAAGTCGCCGAGGAGCGCGGGCAACCCACGCCCCCCACGGCTCGCTTTTCGGCGCTGCAACCAGACCCCGGCGTCTTGTCACAGGCGGCGTGACTCGAGTAATCTAGCCTGTCACTTCGCAGGTGCAACCCCCGGGCGCAATCGTCGACGGGGGCACAGTCCGTCTCGCCGACCGCGAAAGGCCAGCACCTGCCCGACACACCGTCTGTCAGATCAGGAAGGGCCCAATGGCGCGAGTTACTGTCGAAGATTGTCTGGAACACGTCGAGAACCGTTTCAAGCTGGTGATGATTTCCACCCAGCGCTCCCGGCAGCTGGCCCGTGGCTCACGCGACGCGCTGCTTCCCTGGGAAAACGACAAGCCCACGGTCATGGCTCTGCGCGAGATCGCCGACGGCCTGATCGACCACAGCGTGCTGGACGAGCCGGTCGAAGCGCCCAGCCGCTTCCGTCCCGAGTACCAGGCCTCGCCCTCCGAGGAATGATCGTGCCGAAGGCGGCCGCGGGTCGCCCTTCGGACCTCTCATCACGCAGTCAGGGCACGCCACATGTTCACGATCGACGATCTGTCTGACCGACTCGGAGGCTATCTGCCCGCCGAGGAAATCCAGCAGGTCAGGCGTGCCTTCTATTATGCCGAACAGGCCCACGACGGCCAGCGTCGTCGCTCCGGCGAACCCTATGTGACCCACCCGCTAGCGGTGGCCAACATCCTCGCCAACATGCACATGGACCATCAGAGCCTGATGGCGGCCATGCTGCACGACGTCATCGAGGATACCGGGGTCTCCAAGGATGCCCTCGCCGGGCAGTTCGGCGAAGCCGTGGCCGAACTGGTCGACGGCGTCTCGAAGCTCACCCAGATCACCTTCGAGGACAAGGCCGTCGCCCAGGCGGAAAACTTCCAGAAGATGGTCATGGCGATGTCCCGGGATATTCGGGTAATCATCGTCAAGCTGGCCGACCGGCTGCACAACATGCGTACCCTGGGCGCGCTGCGCCCGGACAAGAAGCGCCGCATCGCTCGGGAGACGCTCGAGATCTATGCCCGGGTGGCCAGCCGCCTCGGCATCAATACCATCAGGGTCGAGCTGGAGGACCTGTCGTTCCAGGCCATCCACCCGATGCGCGCCGAACGCATCAAGCGCGCCGTGGCCAGCGCCAGAGGCAACCGTCGCTCGGCCATCCGTCAGGTGCAGAACGCGCTGCAGACCCGGCTCGACGAGCACGAGCTCAAGGGCACGGTGATCGGGCGCCAGAAGCACCTGCTGTCGATCTATCGCAAGATGCGCGACCAGCGAAAGTCCTTCGCCGAAATCATGGATGTGTTCGGCTTTCGCATCATCGCCGACGACGTCGACAGCTGCTATCGCATCCTCGGCATGGTGCACAATCTCTACAAGCCAGTCCCGGGGCGCTTCAAGGACTACATCGCCATCCCCAAGGCCAACGGCTACCAGAGCCTGCATACCACCCTGTTCGGCAACAGCGGCATGCCCATCGAGGTCCAGATCCGTACCCGGGAAATGGAGGCGATGGCCAACAACGGTATCGCCGCCCACTGGCTGTACAAGGCCGGGCAGACCTCCCACCCGATCGCCGAAGGCAGCCGCGCCAGGGCCCGGGAATGGGTCAAGGGGCTGCTCGAGATGCAGCGCCATGCCGGCGATTCGCTGGAGTTCATCGAACACGTCAAGAACGACCTGTTCCCCGATGATATCTACGTGTTCACGCCGAAAGGCGACATCATGGAGCTGCCGCAGGGCGCCACCGTGATCGACTTCGCCTACGCCGTGCACACCGAGATCGGCAACACCTGCATCGCCTGTCGCATCGACCGCCATCTGGCCCCGCTGTCATCGCGCCTGGAGAGCGGCCAGACGCTGGAGATCATCACCTCTCCGGGGGGCAAGCCGAACCTCGCCTGGCTCAATTTCGTCGTTACCGCCAAGGCGCGTTCGGCCATCCGCCATGCGCTCAAGCATCAGCAGCATACCGAAGCGGTGCAGCTGGGACGCCGCCTGCTGACCAAGGCGCTGGGCGAGTTTGGCGTGCATCTGGAGGACGTCGGCGAAGACGTCATGGCACGGCTGCTCAAGGAGATGGAGCTGCAGAGCGAATCCGCCCTGCTCGAAGCCATTGGCCTTGGCAATCGCATGACCCAGGTGATCGCCCGTCGTCTGGTGGAACTGCACCGTGGCGAGCGAATCTCCCATAGCGAGGCCGCCGAGGACAGCTCCAGGGTCACCATCAGTGGCGTCGAAGGCATGGTGATCAAGTTTGCCCGCTGCTGCCACCCGCTGCCGGGAGACCCGATCATCGGCCATCTGTCGGTGGGCAAGGGCATCGTGGTACACCGCTCCGAGTGCCGCAACCTGCAGGAATTGAAGAGCGACCCGGAGAAGCTGCTGACGCTCAACTGGTCGGACACCATCGACGAGGACTTCCCCGTGGCGCTGCGCCTCGAGGTCGAAAGTCGTCGCGGCCTGGTGGCCGAGCTGGCCGGCCTGATCACCGACGCCGACGCCAATATCGAGCGCATCGGCATCGAGGAGCGTGACGCCCGTCTCTCGATCGTCAATCTGACACTTTCTGTGCGTAATCGGACCCATCTGGCACGCATCATCAAACGACTGCGTAACCTTTCGCATATCGGCAAGATCTCTCGACTTGGCAATTGAGCCCCGACGCCAGGGCCGTCATCCCGATGACGGCCCTGGTGGTGGTGTTGCTATTTGCCGCTGACACGACATCAGGAGTCAACAATGAGCAACAAGGCTGTCATCAACACCGACCAGGCGCCCGCCGCCATCGGCCCCTACGCCCAGGCCATCAAGGCCGGCAACACCGTCTACATGTCTGGCCAGATTCCGCTGGACCCGGCCACCATGGAGCTGGTTTCCGACGACTTCGAGGCCCAGGCGCGCCAGGTCTTCACCAACCTCAAGGCGGTGTGTGAAGAGGCCGCAGGCTCGCTGCAGGACATCGTCAAGCTCAACCTCTACCTGGTCGACCTGGACAACTTCGCCACCGTCAACAAGGTGATGGAAGAGGTCTTCACCAAGCCGTACCCGGCGCGTGCCGCGGTCGGCGTCAAGGCCCTGCCCAAGGGCGCCCAGTTCGAAGCCGAGGCGGTGATGGTCATCGGCGACTGATGGACGGAGCCTGAGGTCAGGGTCCGAGGCGTCTGGATTTCCGGCCTCGCTCCCTGCCTGGGCAACCCGGGGATGCGACTGTTTCTTGCGCTCACGCCGCCGACTGCGCTGCGCCAACACCTCGGCGGGCTGGCCGACCGGCTGCACGCCGAACTGGGCGGGCGCCGCATCCCCGACGACAACCTTCATCTGACGCTGGCCTTCCTCGGTGAGCAGAGCGACACCTCCGCCTTGAAGCTGCGTCGCTGGGTCCAGCGCTACCCCTGTGCGCCCGGTCGGCTGACCCTCGACCACGTAGGCTACTTCCACCGGCCCGGCATCGTCTGGATCGGTCCTTCCTCTCCCCCCGATTCCCTTCTCAAGCTGCAGAGCGACCTGTCGCGACAGCTCACCCGATGGGGCCTGCCCCACCAACCGCAGCAATTTCGTCCCCATGTATCGTTACTGCGTAGTGCGATGACTCAATCAGCACAACCTTTATCAGAAGATTGTTTCTGCTGGCCTTATACTTCAATTCAACTAATACAGTCATCAATTAGTCATGAAGGCAGCCGATATACCACGCTCGCAACCAGTCGATAACTCGGCATAGGTAGCTCTGCCATCTGACCGATAGTGGCACCCTTGAGCGTAGGCTCCGGCCAGGCACAGGAACACCACCTTTCGTACACCCGGAGGGTCTGCCTGTTGACCGATCTACCTGGGGTTGGTCCATCGACAAGAGCTTTTCCGCTGTGCAGAAACCTCACGGCTATGCAGAAGAATGTGACCTGAATCACGAACGATGGTGGGACCCGGGACTAGCGTATTACAGCACAGCAACGTCAACGATATCCGGGCAAGACGCGACAGTGGCACGAGTGCGAATGCCGGTGTCGAAAGCCATTTGCAAAAGACAATAACGAACAGCGCTCGGGCCAGCCGGATCCACGACCCGAGGACACAACAAGGATAGGGGAATCGCCATGACTACCTCACTCGCCCGCCCGCTGGCCTGCTGCCTGCTCATGGGACTCGCCTCTACCGCCACGGCAGGCCCCACCCTCGGCCTCGGCTCCACCAGCGAGGGCACCGGGGCACTGGATCTGGGCTATGACTGGACCTTCGACCTGAGTCGCTACCACCCCTCACTGGACCTGCGCCTGGGCACCGGGGTGATCCTGTTCGAAGGCGACGACCGTAGCGCCAACCAGGCCTTCTACCTGCGTCCTGCGCTGCGCTACAGCTGGGACCACGTCTTCGTGGAAGGCGGCATCGGTGCCTCGGCCTTTATCGATACCCATATCGAGGACCGTGATCTGGGGAGCTCCTTCCAGTTCGAGGATCGTCTCGCCCTGGGTCTACGGATGGGCCCCTACGGCGATCTTTCGATCAGTGCCACCCACTACTCCAACGCCAGTATCAAGGAGCCCAACGATGGCTTCGAGCTGTATGCGCTCAACTGGCGCCTTGCCTACTGAAGCCTTGCGGGATGTGACCGACAAGGGTCAGACCCTGGCGATGCATTCGGCGCACTCGAGACACCAAAGCGAATACGCTTTTATCGGACAAGACGTGCGCTGCACTATCTTGTCATGCCATTTTTAGCGGTGACTCCCGTTCGTCCTGAACAAGACGGGGCAAGCGATCGCCCCCGCGTTGCCACTACCGCAAAAACAGTCCGCAAGAAAAGTCCGCAAGAAAAGTCCGCAAGAAAAAGTCGCTTAGAAAAAGCCCGCAACCTTGTTGCGGGCTTTTCTGCTACCTGGCCGGCAGTTTTCCGTTGCCGGCCTTGCGCTGTCGGACCTTTTGAAACCCTCGTCGATTTGGTGCTCGACACCGGCCTTACTCCACCACGCCGGCCTTGAGAAAACCGCCTTCCTTCAGCACCTGGGTATAGCCGTCGCGGAAGGTCGGGTAACGGAAGCGATACCCGCTGTCGATCAACAAGCTGGAGTCGCAGCGCTTGCTGGCCCTGCGACGCAGCGGTGACTGAATGGTTTCGGTACATTCCACCTTGAGCTGTTTCGCCAGCCAGGTCATTACCTCGTTGAGCGGGGCCGGCTCGGTGTCACTGGCCAGGTACAGGGGCTCGAGGGTGGCTCCCTCCAGCGCCTTGCCGATCAGATGGGCCAGCACCCCGGCGCAGTCATCGCGGTGGATACGGTTGGAGTACATTGTCGGCGACGCCGGCGCGATGCGGCCCTCGCCCACCTGGCGGATCAGGCGATCGCGACCCGGTCCATAGATGCCGGAGAAACGCACCACGCTGCCGGGCAGATCATGTTCGATCAACGCCTGCTCGGCCTCTCGCATCAGCACACCGGAGAAGCCGGTGGGTTCAGCCGGGCTGGTCTCGTCCACCACCTCGCCGTCGCGCTGGGCGTAGACGCTGGTGGAGGACACGAAGAACACGTGGCGAGGCGCCTTGTCACGGATGGCCATGGTCGCCAGTACCGCCTTAAGGCCCTCGGGGTAGGCGGCGCGATAGGCTTCCTCCTCGAAGCGGTCGGCGCTGACCACGTAGACCAGGATGTCGGCATCGGGCAGCTCAGCCAGCGTCTCGGGGTCGGCAAGATCGACCTTGACGCCTTCGATACCCGAATCCGCCAGGCGCTCGGGCCGGCGACGCGCGCCGATCACCCGGTGTCCACTGGCGAGCAGCTCGCGTCCCAGCGTTATGCCAATGTCGCCACAACCAACAATCAGTGTCGTTGTCTTCACCTTTACCGCGTCCCCCTGATATAAAATCCCTATGAGGCTCCGGCCCGGAGACCCGCGCGTCCAGCGTCTGGCGCCTCGATCAATACCCCGGATAGAGGATGCCGATCGGCACCATCATGACTCTAACAGAACTCCGCTATATCGTAACCTTGGCTCAGGAGCGCCACTTTGGCCGCGCCGCCGAGCGCTGTTTCGTCTCCCAGCCGACCCTCTCGGTGGCGGTGAAGAAGCTGGAAGAGGAGCTGGAGGTTGCCCTGTTCGAGCGCTCCAAGTCCACGGTACAGGTCACACCCCTCGGCGAAAAGATCGTCGAACAGGCCCAGCGCGTACTGGAGCAAAGCAGCGCCATCAAGGAACTGGCCACCGCCGGCCGGGACCAGTTGGCAAGCCCCTTGCGTATCGGTGCGATCTATACCATCGGGCCCTATCTGTTCCCGCACCTGATCCCGGAGCTGACCCGCGGCGCGCCCCAGATGCCGCTGTACATCGAGGAAGGCTTTACCGGCGGGCTGCGCCGCAAGCTCAGAAATGGCGAGCTCGACGCCATCATCGTGGCGCTGCCGTTCACCGAGACCGACGTCGTCACCAAGCCGCTCTACAAGGAAGACTTCGAGGTGCTGCTGCCGGCGGAGCATCCCTGGGCCGAGCGCGAGACCATCGCCAAGGAAGACCTCCTCGATGAACGCCTGCTGTTGCTGGGCGAAGGCCACTGCTTCCGCGACCAGATCCTCGAGGCCTGCCCGGCGATCAGCCACAAGCTCAACAGCCCCAACAATACCCTCACCGCCGAAGGCGGATCGCTCGAGACCATCCGCCATATGGTGGCCTCGGGACTCGGCATCACGGTGCTGCCACGCTCGGCCATCGGCACCAGCCACTACGAGAGCGGCATGCTGATCAGCCGCCCCTTCACGGATCCCCCCGGACGTACCGTGGCGATCGCCTGGCGCGCCAGCTTTCCCCGGCCCAAGGCCATCGATGCGGTGACCGAAGCCATCGCGCGCTGCCGCGCCGCCGAATCGGAGACTCCGTGAGCGGGCTGGCGGACCCGGTCACGACGCTCAAGGGGGTCGGCGAGGCGCTGGCCCTGAAGCTGGCCCGGCTCAAGGTGGAGCGAATCGAGGACCTGCTGTTTCACCTGCCGTTGCGCTACCAGGACCGCACCCGGATCACCCCCATCGCCACCCTGCGGGGGGGACACGAGGCGGTGGTCGAGGGCGAGGTATCCGCCGCCGACGTGGTCCGCGGTCGCCGCCGCAGCCTGCTGGTACGACTGCGTGACGGCAGCGGCATCCTCAGCCTGCGCTTCTTCCACTTCTCGCCGGCGCAGCAGCAGCAGTTTCGCCCCGGCGTGCGGGTGCGCGCCTTTGGCGAGGCCCGCGCCGGCGCGACCGGTCTGGAGATCTACCACCCGGAATATCGTCTGATCGGTGGCAGTGAACCGCCGGTGGAAGACCACCTGACACCGATCTACCCCACCACCGAGGGGCTTGCCCAGGCACGTCTGCGGGCGCTGATCGATCAGGCCATGACGCTGCTCGAAGAGACCCCCGAGGCGCTGCCGGACTACCTGCCGGAAAACCTGCGTCAGCGCTTCGGCCTGGCCTCGCTGCACGATAGTCTCGCCACCCTGCACCATCCGCCCCCCGACAGCGACGTCGAGGCGCTAAGCGACGGGCATCACCCGGCCACCCGGCGATTGGCCATGGAAGAGCTGCTGGCCCACCAGTTGAGCCTGCGCGAGGTGCGCCTGCGCATTCAGTCGGACGGCGCGCCGGAGCTGCCCAGCGGTCGCAGCCTGAAGACTCGCTTTCTGGCCCAGCTGCCGTTTTCGTTGACCGGCGCCCAGCGTCGCGTGCTCGACGAGATCGGAGCCGACCTGGCCAGGCCCGCGCCAATGCTGCGTCTGGTCCAGGGCGACGTCGGTTCGGGCAAGACCGTGGTGGCGGCGATGGCGGCACTGACGGCCATTGCCGGCGGCTGCCAGGCCGCCATCATGGCCCCCACCGAACTGCTGGCCGAGCAGCACTACCGCGCCTTCCGCGACTGGTTTGCGCCGCTGGACATCGACGTGGCCTGGCTGTCGGGCAAGCTCAAGGGCAAGGCGCGCCTGGACACCAAGGCCGCCATCGCCGACGGTCGAGCGCGCATGATCGTCGGCACCCACGCCATCTTCCAGGATGATGTGGTGTTTTCTCGTCTGGGCCTGGCGATCATCGACGAACAGCACCGATTTGGCGTGCATCAGCGTCTGGCGCTACGCGAGAAGGGCGAACAGGGCGGGCTAACGCCCCACCAGCTGGTGATGACCGCCACCCCGATTCCTCGCACCCTGGCGATGAGCGCCTACGCCGACCTGGACGTCTCGGTGATCGATGAGCTGCCGCCCGGGCGTACCCCGGTGACCACCGCTGTGGTGCCGGACGAACGCCGGCCCGAGGTGATTCAGCGCATCCGCTCGGCCTGCGACGAGGGCCGCCAGGCCTACTGGGTCTGCACCCTGATCGAGGAGTCCGAGGCGATGACCTGCCAGGCCGCCGAGGTGACCCACGAGGAGCTGACCGAGGCTCTGCCGGGCCTGGCCGTCGGCCTGGTCCACGGGCGCATGAAGGCGGCCGAGAAGGCCGAGACGATGGCCGCCTTCAAGAGCGGCGAGCTGGACCTGCTGGTCGCCACTACGGTCATCGAGGTCGGTGTCGACGTGCCCAACGCCAGCCTGATGATCATCGAGAACCCCGAACGTCTGGGGCTATCGCAGCTGCATCAGCTGCGTGGCCGGGTGGGGCGCGGCAGTACCGAGAGCTACTGCGTGCTGCTCTACCATCCGCCGCTGTCGGAGTCCTCCAAACAGCGCCTGTCGGTCATGCGCGAGACCACCGACGGCTTCCGCATCGCCGAGCGGGACCTCGAGATTCGTGGCCCCGGAGAGGTGCTGGGCACCCGCCAGACGGGGCTGGCCCAGATGAAGATCGCCGACCTGGAGCGCGATGCCGACCTGTTGCCGCGCATCACTCCACTGGCCGATACCCTGCTCGAGCAGGCAGCGGAGGCCAGCAGGCCACTGATCAGGCGCTGGCTGGGCGAGGAAGCCGGCCGCTATGGCCAGGTGTGAACCGGGTGTGAGCCAGGCGTGGGCCGGGTGTGGATCAGGTGTGCCTCACAGGTGCTTGAGCAGACGCTGCAGCCGATCAAGATCCTGGGCGTCGCCCACCAGTCGAAGCTGGCCGGCCATCATGGCATCGAGGAAGGTGCGCTGGGAGGGGCGCCGGAGTACCTTGATCGCGGTCTGACTGTCCTGGAAGCGTAGTTCCAGATCGAGATCCACCGGCAGTCCGCGCTGACTCTCGATCCCCGTGGGACGCATGCGATAGTGGCGCGCGATGGACAGATCTTCGGTGGCGATGCCCCAGTCGAGCCCACCCCGGTCTTGCAGACGTTCGCGGAATCGCGCCTTGCGCTTGAAGGCCCGCTTGAGCATGACGCCCAGCAGCCACAGCATCAGTCTCAGGGTCATGTTGCCTCACCGGTCGACGGGTAGGCGCGGCCCGCTACCGGGCCGCGATATCGATCCACCGCCTGGAGGACAGGCGGTGGTAGTCGTCACCTCAGCGGGCGACTGCGTCCTTGAGCCCCTTGCCGGGCTTGAAGGCGACTGTCTTGCTGGCGGGAATCTTCAGCGGCTGGCCCGTCTGAGGGTTCTTGCCGGTGCGGGCGGCACGCTCGCGCACGGTGAAGGTGCCGAAGCCGATCAACGACACGTCCTGGCCGGAAGACACGCTACCGGTGATTTCGTCGAGGATGACGTTCAACACCTGGCTGGCCTTGTCCTTGGATAGATCGGCACGCTCGGCAATCGCCGCGGCGAGTTCTGGCTTGCGCATACAGCCCTCCTGGTTTGGCTTGATACTCCGGTGCCGTGACACCGGCATCATTGTTATGGAAACACTGTCCGAGTGTCCACACGGGCAGTCCCCGGCCCTGCGCCGTGACAACAGGATCGTTGACCACGACGATGAACATCACGGTGCGCTCAGCGCTTCCTGACTGTCTTTCGACTAGCGAGAGCCACCGCCGACGGGGCCTTGCCTTCCCTATCGGTACGAAACCGGCGATACGACACCGGCCAGCCACACGTCGTGGCGGTCGTCCCCGATAGAATTGCCCTGCCTCGGTGGCACCTTCAACGACGGCTGTATCGCGTACAACCCGCGCCGTTGACGAACCTAGCCTAGCAACGGCGGTGCCGCCCGCGCCAGTTCGACTTTCCGACGAACGCATTTTCCCGTCAACGCAAAGCCCTGCAGACGCCCTTCGTCATCCTCGGCCAGGGCGCTGATATCCTCGCCGTCGGCCTCGATTCGCCAATGCACCCTGTCGGTCATCGGCGGCAGCGCCACCACCGGCAGCAGCGGCGTCTTGACCAGCACCGGCCAGGGGCCGTAGCGCACCTGGGTGGGACGACCGCACAGGGTCGCGGCCAGCGCCTTGGCCGAAGCCTGCAGCGGCTGCACGTACATGGCATTGACACCGTCCACCGAGGCCACATCACCCAGCGCATGAACACAAGGATCGGAGCTTTTAAGGTAGCGATCGACGACGATAGCATCATTATCTGTCGCGATACCGGCCTCTCGCGCCAGCCGAGAGCGCGGCTTCAGACCGGTGGCCACCAGCACCATATCCGCCTCCAGCTCATGGCCGTCGTCGAGGTGCACACCGATGTCACCACCGGCACCTTCGAGCCTGCTCACCAGACGGCCATGGATGACGTCGATGCCGGCCTCGATGAAGGCCTGGCTCAGGGTCTGACCCAGTCGCCGGGGCAGCAATCTGGGCAGCAACGAGGGTTCAGGGCCGACCAGGCAGACGCGATGACCACCGGCGTGCAGATCGTTGGCAAATTCACAGCCGACCAGTCCGAGGCCGACGATGGCCACCCGAGCCGGGCGCCCCAGCGCCTCGAGGCCTGCCGAAAAACGCCGATAGTCGTCGAGATCATTGATCGAGAACACCCGTCCGGCCAGGGCATCGGGAATCTCGAAGGGCGCCACGGGGCTGGCACCGGTGGCAATCACCAGATCCGACCAGGGCAGGCGTTCCTGGCCCAGGCTCAGGGTGCGCGACGCCAGATCGATGGCATCGACCCTGGTGTGGGGACGTACCACCGCGCCCAGTTGATCGGCCAGTTCCAGCGCCGAGCGCGCGGCCAGCCGATCCGCCGCCAGGCCCTTGGCGAAGCCGGTGGACAGCAGCGGTTTGGAATAGTCATCGCCTGAGTCGGCGCTGATCAGGGTGATCGGTCGGTGGGCGTCCAGCGCCCGCACCTGGCGTGCCAGGCCTATGCCCGCCATGCCGGTACCGATGATGGTCAAGGGTCCTTGCATCGCTTCCTTCGACTCTGCCGACGACCGCCGGGCGGTCGCTGTTGAAGCTGGGCCGGCCCGCACGGGGCCACACCAGCGGGTGAGTGCTGGGCCACATGGTACACTATGCGCCGACCGACCGGAGCACCGCCCTCCGGTGACGACAGCCCTGCCGAGGCCGCATGACACAGCTTCCTTCCACATTCCGCTCCCTGGGGGAGCGCTCGGGGTCCGAACCGGGTAATCCCGCGCCAGCCACAGCCGCTTCGCCGAATGCCGACGCGGCCGATATCGTCGACCCCGGCTGGGTGTCGCTGGCCTCCGGTGGCATCGCGGTGCCCGCTGACTGGCACGCCTGGCTGGCCTCGCGGGACTCCCTGACAGAACGCCTGATCAAGGCGGCAGGCGCCGGGCACTTTCGCGTACGCCTGCTGGCGGAGGCCAAGGGCCTGCCGTGGCCTGACGAGGCCCACGTGCTGGGCCTGGCCAGCGACGAGCAGGCCTGGCTGCGCGAGGTCGCCCTGTGCGTGGACGAGGAGCCCTGGGTGGTGGCGCGCAGCGTGGCACCGATCGTCGAGCGTCACGACGCTCCCTTCGAAGGCCTCGGCGAGACCTCTCTCGGCAGCTGGCTGTTTCGCCAGCCCGATCTCGAGCGCAGCGCCATTCAGATCGGCCGTAACACCAGGCCGATCCACGGCTATACCGGACTGTGGCAACGCCGCTCGGTATTTCGTCACAGCGGCTGGGTGCTGCTGGTGCAGGAGAGCTTTATGCCGACCATGGGCCGAGCGTTGTCGCTGTCGGCCTCTGCCACCGGCTGACTAGCTGTCGCTCACCGGCTGTCACCCCGCCATCGCCCTTCCGTCGCCACCTTCGGAGCGAGCCGCCTGGCTGGTCATGGCCGTCGGCTCGCGCTAGGCTGCGCCAAGGCTTCTCGGCGATGTTTCTCCGAGGAGCGACTGTTGCCCGGCTTACGCCTCATTTTCGCCTGACCTGCGCCAGAGCATGAGAGAGACCGATGGATCGTTCGCTGCTGCGTCCCCCTGGATACCTGAACCGAATTCCCGACTTTCTGGCGCTGATGCGTCTGGACCGCCCCATCGGTACCTGGCTGTTGATGTGGCCGACCCTGTGGGCGCTTTGGGTGGCCTCCGAGGGCATTCCGGCCCGTGACACCCTGCTGATCTTCGTCGCCGGCGTCTACCTGATGCGGGCGGCGGGCTGCGTGGTCAACGACTACGCCGATCGCCACTTCGATGGCCACGTCAAACGCACCAAGAACCGACCGCTGGCCACCGGCCGCATCAGTGAGCGGGAGGCCAAGGTGCTGTTCGTGTGCCTGCTGGGATCGGCCTTCGCGCTGGTCTGGCTGACCAACGGCTTTACCGTGTGGCTGTCGTTGATCGGAGCGGTGCTGGCCGCCAGCTATCCCTTCATGAAGCGCTACACCCACTTCCCCCAGGTGGTGCTGGGCGCAGCCTTCTCCTGGGCCATTCCGATGGCCTTCGGCGCGGTGCTCGGCGAAGTCCCGATGGTCGCCTGGCTGCTGTTTACCGCCAACGTGCTGTGGACGGTGGCCTACGACACCGAATACGCCATGGTCGACCGCGACGACGACCTCAAGATCGGCATCAAGTCCACCGCGGTGCTGTTCGGTCGCTGGGATACCCGCATCATTGCGCTATTGCAGCTGGCCACCCTGGGACTGCTGGCCTGGGCCGGCAGCCTGCTGGCGCTGGGCGGCTTCTACTGGCTCGGCTGGCTGGCCATGGGCGCGACCTTTGTCCACCAGCAGCGGCTGATCAAGAGCCGTGACCGCGACCGTTGCTTCCAGGCCTTTCTCAACAACCACTGGTCGGGCCTATTGCTGTTTGCCGGACTCGGACTGAGCCTCTATCCCTCCCTCGGGTGAGGGAAATGCCCGTCTCGGTCGCTCGACAATGGATACAATGTCATCTAATTGTCACATTGACGTGGTGTCATTTGTCACCGTCGAGTGTAAGACCCTGACCAAGAGGCTCCCGGGATGACCGCCAAGACCGTACTGATCGTCGATGACGAAGCCCCGATCCGCGAAATGATCGCGGTGGCGCTGGAAATGGCCGACTACCGGGTGCTCGAGGCGGACAATGCTCAGGCCGCCCACGCCATCATCGTCGATGACCAGCCAGACCTGCTGCTGCTGGACTGGATGATGCCGGGCACCAGCGGCATCGAACTGGCCCGCCGGCTCAAGCGCGAGGAAACCACCGCAGAGCTGCCGATCATCCTGCTCACCGCCAAGGGTGAGGAGGACAACAAGATCCAGGGCCTCGAAGCCGGCGCCGACGACTACATCACCAAGCCATTCTCGCCGCGAGAACTGGTGGCCAGACTCAAGGCAGTTCTGCGACGCGCCACTCCGCGGGGCGTCGAGGACCCGGTGGAGGTGGAAGGCCTCAAGCTCGACCCGGTCAGCCATCGCGTCAGCGTCGACGGCAAGTCACTGGACATGGGCCCCACCGAATATCGCCTGCTGCAGTTCTTCATGACCCACCAGGAGCGCGCCTACACCCGTGGCCAGTTGCTCGATCAGGTCTGGGGTGGCAACGTCTACGTGGAAGAACGTACCGTCGACGTGCATATCCGCCGCCTGCGCAAGGCCCTGGGGGAACCCCATCAGCAACTGATCCAGACCGTACGCGGTACCGGTTATCGCTTTTCGGCCAAGGTCTGAGCGAGCCATCGACGCAACGCAGCACCAGGAGGGATGAGGTGAACGGAGCCGAGAACTGACGTGGGTCGTCTGTGGAGACGAGAAGTCTGGCGCCTGGCCGTGCTGGTGGGTCTCGGCGCCTTGCTGGGCTGGCCCTTCTCGCTGTCCAGCGTAGGCATCGGCCTGGGCCTGGCGCTTGGGCTCAGCTATCACCTGCGCAACCTGCACGCGATGCACGACTGGCTGACCCACCGCCCCCAGCAGGAACCTCCCACCGCCAGTGGCCTGTGGGGCGAGCTGTTCGATCGCCTCTATCGCTACCAGAAAGGCCAGCGGATCACCCAGCGCCGCCTGCGCTCGACCCTCCAGCGCATCCAGGAGTCGTCCGAAGCGATGCGCGACAGCGTGGTGATGCTAGATCGCCACGGCGACCTGGAGTGGTGGAACAGCTCTGCCGAGCGCATGCTCGGCCTGAAGCCGGCGCTGGACCGCGGCCAGCACATCACCAACCTGCTGCGCGACCCGCGCTTCGTCGGCTACTTCAATGCCCGTGACTACCGCGAACCGCTGAGCCTGCCCTCCCCCATCGACGAGAACATGATCCTGCAGTTCCAGATCACCCTGTACGGTGACGATGAACGCCTGGTCATGGCCCGCGATATCACCCGTCTGCATCGCCTGGAACAGATGCGCCGCGACTTCGTCGCCAACGTCTCCCACGAGCTGCGCACGCCGTTGACCGTGCTCACCGGCTACCTGGAGACCTACAGCGACATGGCCGGCATGCTGCCGGAACGCCTGGGCAAGGGGGTCGCCCAGATGCAGAGCCAGACGCGCCGCATGCAGAATCTGGTCAACGACCTGCTGCTGCTGTCACGACTCGAGAACGACCAGGGCGGCAGCGACCACGTTCGCCTCGACCCCACCACCCTGCTGCAGGCGGTCAAGCGCGACGCCGAGGCATTGTCAGGCGGCCGCCAGCAGATCGAGGTCGTCGTCGAAGAATCGCGCAGTCTCACCGGCAGCGAGAAGGAGATGCACAGCGCGGTCTCCAACCTGGCCTTCAATGCGGTGCGCTACGCCGGTGACGGCGCCCATATCACGCTACGCTGGCGTGCCTACGGCGAAGGCGCCTGCCTCGAGGTGGAAGACGACGGCGAAGGCATCGATCCGAGGCACCTGCCACGCCTTACCGAACGCTTCTACCGGGTCGACAAGGGCCGCAGCACCGCCACCGGTGGTACCGGCCTGGGACTGGCCATCGTCAAGCACGTGCTGCTGCGCCACGAGGCACGCCTGGATATCGACTCCCGGCTCGGCGAGGGCGCAACCTTCCGCTGCATCTTTCCCTCGAGCCGGCTGGCAGCGGCCGACCCGGTGGCGCTCGGCCGCGCCGGCGCTGTGCACTAGGCCCCGCCAGAACGAACCGAGCGTGCTCCCATCAGCTCCTGGGCCCCAGCAGGATGACCGCGGCACCCACCAGACACAGCGCGCCCCCGATCAGGTCCCAGCGATCCGGCAGGCGCTGCTCGACCCACCACAGCCAGCCCAGTGACGCCACGATGTAGACGCCCCCGTAAGCGGCAAAGGCACGCCCGGCGTAGTCGGCATCGGTCTGACTAAGCAGCCAGGCGAAGGCCATCAGGCTCGCCATCGCGGGCAGCAGCCACCATGCCGAGGCGTCATCTCGCCACCAGCGCCACACCGCAAAGCAGCCGGCGATCTCGGCCAGCGCCGCCGCGATATAGAGCAAAAGACTTGGCAACAGCGCCGTCATGGCCACTCCCTGCTATCCCCTTTTGACGCCGCACGTTTATCGACAGCGCCGATAGCGGTGCTCAATCCCGTACGTTCACAGGAAGTGCTGCTCAACGCCGTACAACCATCGACAGCGCCGATAGCGGTGCTCAAACTGCTGCTCAACGCCTTACAACCAACAACAGCGCCGATAGCGATGCTCAACCCCGTACGTTCACAGGAAGTGCTGCTCAACGCCGTACAGCCATCGACAACAGCGCCGACAGTGCCTCTCAACGCCGAACCACCGGCAACTGCCGATAGTGCTGATCCCACATCAGCACCGCGCCGGCCACGGCCCCGGGGATCAGAAACAGGTTGGCCAGCGGGATCCAGGTGATCAAGGTCACCAGGCCACCGAAGCTGAGACTCGGCCACCAGCGCGCCGACAGGCGCTTGCGCATATCGGCGAAGCTGACCTTGTTGTTATCCATCGGGTAGTCGAGGTAGGTGATCGCCATGACCCAGGCGCTGAAGGCCGCCCACAACAGCGGCGCGATCAGGTTGACCACCGGAATCCAGCTCAGGATAAACAGCCCGATCATGCGCGGCAGGATATAGGCCAGCTTCAACAGCTCCCTGCCCAGGGCGTCGAGACCGGTCTTGAGCCAGCCCCGGTCGTCGATGGGCTCGCGGCCGGTCAGCTCGACCTCGGCCCGGGCCGCCAGGAAGCCGTAGAAGGGGGCGGCGATCAGGTGGGTAACCAGGGTAAAGCTGAAGAACACGATCAGCACGAGGCTGACCACAAACAACGGCCAGATCAGCCAGTCGAGCCATTCCAGCCAGCTCGGCACCATGGCCATCCAGCTATCGAGCCAGCCACCGAACTCACCGAGCACGTAGCTGAGCATGCCGGCGTAGACCAGCAGGTTGACCAGAATGGGAAGAAACACATAACGACGCAGGCCCTGGCTATAGACCAGGCGGGTTCCGCGGCGGACCGCCTCGAGGGCATTCAGCATGACATCGATCCTTGGCAGTGGCTGAAGATGACAGTGCCCCAACGACATCGGGCCATCGTCTCGACGATGGCCCGATGCTCAGAGTGCAGGCAACGACCCTGACGGGGCCGGCCTATTGACGCCGCTCAGGGCGTCTAGGTCAAGACGTGCTGCTGTCGTCGAGCAGTTCCTGGTTGAGGTCGTCAGGGGCGATGTGACGGATATCAAGGCCCTTGACCAGATAGATGACGTACTCGGCCAGGTTGTTGGCGTGATCGCCGACACGCTCCAGCGCGCGCAGGATCCACATGATGCCCAGTACCGGAGAGATCGAACGCGCATCTTCCATCATGAAGGTCATCAGCGAACGCATGGCGCTCTGGTACTCGCTGTCGACCCGCTCGTCTTCCTGCACCACCTGCATCGCCAGCTCGGTGTCGAAACGCGCGAAGGAGGTCAGGGCGTCACGCATCATGTGGCGCACGTGCTCGCTGATATTGCGCACCTCGACGAAGCCGCGGGTGCCGTTGTTGCCGTCGACCAGTTCGATGGCGTTGCGCGCGATCTTGCTGGCCTCATCACCGATACGCTCGAGATCCGACGCCGCACGAATCACCGCCAGTACCAGTCGCAGGTCAGAGGCCGCCGGCTGACGGCGTGCCAGCACGCGGGTGCACTCGTCGTCGATCTTGACCTGCATGTCATTGACCGCGCGGTCGTTGTCGACCACACGAGAGGCCAGTGCAGAGTCGGCGTCGAGCAACGAACTGACGGCATCCTGCACCTGCTTTTCCACCAGGCCACCCATGGCCATCAGGTGGGTCTTGAGTTCCTCGAGCTCATGATTGAACTGCCTCGAGATGTGCTGGCTGTGGGTATCGCTGGTGATATCCATGAAGGTCTCCTGAAGAAGCATGGGACGGGACGCTAGCCCACCATGCGTCCAGTGATGTAGTTTTCGGTGCGCCTCAGGCGCGGATGCGTGAACAGGGTGTCGGTCGGGCCGTACTCCACCAGCTCACCGTTGTGCAAAAACGCCGTATAGTCCGACACCCGCGCCGCCTGCTGCATGTTGTGGGTCACCAGCACCAGGGTCAGATGCGGCTTGAGTGTGCGAATCAGCTCCTCGATCTTCAGCGTCGAGATCGGATCCAGGGCCGAGGCCGGCTCGTCGAGCAACAGCACCTCGGGTTCCACCGCCAGGGTCCGGGCGATGACCAGACGCTGCTGCTGGCCTCCCGAGAGCGACCAGGCCGACGCCCGTAGACGCCCCTTGACCTCGTCCCACAGCGCCGCCGACTTCAGTGCCCATTCGACCACATCGTCGATGCGGCGCTTGCTCAAGCCTCCCTGCAGACGCAGGCCAAAGGCGACGTTGTCGTAGATAGACATGGGGAAGGGGTTCGGTGCCTGAAACACCATGCCCACCCGACGCCTGAGCTCGGCCACCGCCACCCTGGGGTCATGGATATCGTGGCCGTCCAGATGAATCTGGCCGTGACGACTGACGTCCTCATTAAGGTCGTGCAGACGATTCAAGGCGCGCAACAGCGTCGACTTGCCGCAGCCCGACGGCCCGATAAAGGCCGTGACCCGATGGCGTGGAATGCGCAGGGTCAGATCCTTGAGCGCCGTCTTGCCGCCATAGGCCAGGGTCAAACCCTGGATATCCAGGCAGGTATCGGCCGCGGAAAACTCCATGACCGCCCCGCGTCGATTTCCCAGTCTTGCCTGGGCCAGCTGACGCTTGGGCAGCTCGCCATCGATGGACATTGCCTCTCCCTGCATCATCGGCGCACCGGGGCACCATGACGCTTACGCAAATAGTGACGCATGAATATTGCAGTCAGGTTAAGCACCAGAATCACCGTGACCAGCAATAGCGCTGTGGCATACACCAGCGGCATCGCCGCCTGGACATCGCTGGAGTGAAAGGCCGCGTCATAGATGTGATACCCCAGGTGCATGAACTTCCTTTCAAGGTGGAGGAAGGGGAACTCCCCGTCCAGCGGCACCTGCGGCGCCAGCTTGGCGACCCCGACCAGCATCAGCGGCGCCACCTCGCCGGCGGCCCGGGCCACCGCCAGGATCAGGCCGGTCAGCATCGCCGGCGTGGCCATCGGCAGCACCACCCGCGTCAAGGTCTCGAAGCGCGTGGCCCCAAGCGCCAGGGCGCCTTCACGCTGGTGCAGCGGGATCCGCGACAGACCTTCTTCGGTGGCCACGATCACCACCGGCAAGGTCAACAGCGCCAGGGTCAGCGAGGCCCACAGCAGTCCGCCGGTGCCGAAGGTCGGCGAGGGCAGCGTCGATTCGAAGAACCAGCGATCGATGCTGCCGCCGATGCCATAGACGAAGACCCCCAGGCCGAACACGCCGTAGACGATGGACGGCACCCCGGCCAGATTGCGCACGCCGATCCGGACCAGTCGGGTCAATCGCCCCTGGTGGGCGACCTCATTGAGGTAGACCGCCGCCAGCACCCCAAAGGGCGTTACCAGAATCGACATCAACAGCACCATCAGGATGGTGCCGAAGATCGCCGGCCAGACGCCACCAGCGGTATTGGCGTCGCGTGGCCCCTGGGACAGAAACTGCCACAGCTCCCGCACCCAGTGGCCGAGTTTTTCATGCCAGGCCATGGCGTTGGGGCGCCAGGCCTCGAGTATCTCGGCAAGGGCTTGTTCCTGACGACGCCCCTGACCATTCTCGAGCACCACCAGGTCACCCTGCATGCGCTGCTGAAGCTCACTGGCCCGGCGCTGCAGGTCGGCCAGACGTCGATCCTCCGAGCGGTGGCCATCCTGGTCTTCCATGCTGCGGATCAGCGGTAATATCTCGTCGTGGGTCAGACGCCGACGTTCGTCGCGCAGGGCATTGATCTCCTTCAGCCGGGACTCGAGCACCGTCCAGGCATCCGGACCGGTCAAGCGCTGATCACCTGACTGCAAGGCCACCAGACGCCCCAGAAAGGTGCCCCAGTGGCGCCGCTCCAGCACCACCAGATCCTCCGGCGTGGTGTCTTCGGTGATCTGGTCATTGGCGAGCCACCGCCAGATGCCACCGCCGTCATCACGATTGGCGGTCAGATAGCGCCGCTCCAGCCCCTGCCCGGAGGGTAGTTCGCGGGTCGCCAGGGGAACCCCTATCACCGTCTCACCGCTCTTCAGGGTCAACTGGTGGACCGTCGCTGGCCAGAAATTGGACAGGCCCTTGACGCTCAACAGCACCAGCAAGGCCCCCAGCATGATCAGCGACAGCGCCACCGAGGCCGCTGCCAACCAGGCCCAGGGGCCCTCTCGAGTGCGCCGCTTGCCGGGCATGCCCACCGCGGTGTGGCCGGGAATCTTCATGCGTCCCCCTTACGCCGGGTAAAACGACGCTTCAGGCGGGCACGCACCACCTCGGCCAGGGTGTTGACCAGAAAGGTGAAGGCAAACAGGGCCAGCGCCGCCAGCAGCAGCAGCCGATAGTGGCTGCCCCCGGGTGCGGCTTCCGGCAGTTCGATGGCGATGCTCGAGGCCAGCGACCTCAAGCCATCCAGCGGGCTCGCCGTCATCAGCGCGCTGTTGCCGCTGGCCATCAGCACGATCATGGTCTCGCCCACGGCGCGCCCGGCGCCGATCATGATCGCCGAAAAGACACCGGGCAGCGCCACCGGCAGCATCACCCGGGTGAGCGTCTGCCAGCGGGTCGCACCCATGGCCTGGGCGCCTTCGGCCAACTCCCGAGGCACATCGCTCAGCGCATCCTCGGCAAGCGCGTAGATGCCGGGAATCACGGCAAAACCCATGGCCAGCCCGACGATCAAGGCGTTGCGTGCCTGCACGTCGAGCCCCCAGGACTCCTCGACCCACAGGCGCAGGTCGCCATCGAACCACCATCCTTCCCACATCGGCGCCACGCTCATCGCCAGCCACACCAGCAGCAACAGGCAGGGTATCAACCACAGGGCCGCCCAGCGTAACGTCAGGGCAGCCTTCAGCCGATCGGGCAGCCACCGGTAGCCCAACGCCAGCAGCACCACCGCCGCGGGCAGCACCACCACAATCGACAGCGACTGCGCCAGGTGACGTTCGACCCAGGGCCCCAGCGCCAGACCGGCGATAAACCCCAGCACCACGCTGGGCATCGCCTCCATCAGCTCCAGCGTCGGCTTGAGCCGTGCGCGCAGGCCGGGAGACATGTACAGGCTGGAGTGCGCCGCAGCACCCAGGGCCAGGGGAATCGCCACCACCAACGCCCAGGCGGCCGCTTCCAGGGTGCCCCACAACAGCGGGGCCAGGCTCGCCTGGGGCACCGCGGCGTCATCCAGCCGATGGGGCAGCCAGCGATATTCGGGCTCGCCGCTCACGTCTGGCGATGACCACAGCGCCTCCAGCGGAAAGCTTGCGCCATCCGGCCAGAACAGCGGCAGCACCTCGACCAGCAGAAATACCGCAATGGCGACCACCGCCAACAGCACGCCAACCCCTCCGGCCGTGATCAGCATGGTCGCCAGGCGGTCACGTCGCTGTCTCGTCTGGTGCAGTGAGGTTATCGGAGAAGGGTCAGACATTGATCTTGGGCCATCGGTATATAGCGAAAGATTACGACAACTTCATGACACCCAGATGACAACCCGACCGGGACCTGGCATCTCTCAAGGCCCGTCCCGTGGCAGTTCAGCCAGCCCCAGGGCATGTCGCTGAGCGGCCAGCACAGACGGCGGCAGCGCCACGAAACCAAGCTCCTTGACCACCCGCTGGCCCGAGGGTGACAGCACCATGTCAAGAAAGGCCCGTTCGACGTCGGGAAGCTCGCCCTCGGGGGGGCGATTGACGTAGATCAACAGGTCCCGTGACAACGGATAGCCGCCGCTTCGCAGCGATTGTCGGCGCGGAAGAATCCCGTCTTCGGCGTTGCCGATCGCTACCGCCTTGACGTCCGCATTCAAGTGATTCAGGCCGGCGTAACCGATGCCTGCGGGATCGTCACCGACGGCGGCCACTACGGCGGCAGAGCCTGCCGACACCATGACCGATACCTTGAATTCGCCGTCACACAGGGCGCGGCGACGAAACAATCCATGGGTGCCGGAGACAGCGTTGCGGCCATACAGGTGAATGGTGCCCCCCGGGCGCTCGAGCCCCAGCTGCTGCCAGCGCTCGATGCTCTCGCTGGCACCGCACGCGAGGGTGTCGGAAAAGATCGCATCGAGCTCTGCTCGAGACAGTCGAGACAAGGGGTTGTGGCGATTGACCACCACCACCAGGGCATCCTTGCCGACCACCACCGGTGTTGGCGCGTAGCCATGGCGCTCGATAAAGGCCGCGGACTCGTCCTCCTGCATGGGTCTGGACATGGGGCCCAGCAGGGTGGTGCCGGCGATCAGGGCAGGCGGTGCACTGGCCGAACCAGCCACCTGAAGCTGCAGCCTGACCCCCGGTCGCTGTTCTTCGAACTGCTCGCCCCATCGCAGCATCAACTCCGCCATGGTATCCGAGCCTATCGCATCGAGAGAGCCGGCCACGTCATGGGCGGCAACCTTGGCCGATACCAGCATGGCGGAAAGCACCAGGCCCGAGACAAGCCTCGACAGCGACTTCGACAGAGTGATCGGCCCCCGGCTGGGAGCCAACAGCGTGCGCTTGAGCGCACCTATGCAACGCGACAACCTAGACATGCGCTCCCCTGGGCGTTTCATGACACCAACGGTAGAGAAAGACTGACCCGGGTGGGTACCATGACGACACAACAACATCCACGACCAGGCGCCGCCCACCATGATGACAGAACTCGATGACGTTCCCGTGCCAAAGGGACAGCTGACGCTCCAGCTGGCCGCGACACGACAGCATACCAATGCCCACGGCGATATCCCGGCAGGTTGGCTGGTGGGCCTGATGGATCAGGCCGCGGAATGGACCGCCAGCCGCGAGGCGATGGGACGTACCGCCACCGTCGCCATCGAAGGCATGGACTTTCTGTGCCCGGTACGAGTCGGCTCGCTGGTCTGCGTCTACACCGAGGTGCGCGATATCGGCCACAGTTCCATCAAGATCGACGTGGAGGTCTGGATCCGGTCCCTCCAGGACGCCGAAGACGCCGACCTGCACAAGGTCACCGAGGCCCGCCATGTGATGGTGGCACTGGATGACAACGGTCGCATACGCGGCGTCCGATCCGACGCCTGAGCGAGGCCTTCGAGAGAGACCAGTGAAAGAGAGGCGCGCCCGTGGCGCGCCTGGTTTTCCGTCGCTAGCCTTCATCACCGCGCCAGGCCCGTCACCGCCGGGACTGCGCCACCACTTTTGAGCCTTGCCTGGCGTCAGGACTCGCCTTGGCCAAGCACGCTATCGCGGGCCTTCAGGTAGGCGAACTCACCGACGTCAGAGAACTTGCGTACCTGGCTCTGGAAATTGCGATAGGACTCGTAGATCCGCGCCGACGCCTCGTCGTTGTCGACCTGCTTCTGCAGCACCTGCTGCGAGGAGTCATGCAGGGCCGCCAGTACTTCCTCCGGAAACGAGCGCAGCTTGACGCCATGCTCGTTGACCAAGGCGTCCAGGGCCTCGGCGTTGCGGAAAGCAAATTCGCTGATCATGGCCAGGTTGGAGGCCTTGGCGGCTTCGTTGACCACCGCCTTGAGGTCATCGGGCAGCGCATTCCAGGCATCCAGGTTGACCGTGCCTTCCAGCACCGCGCTGGGTTCATTCCAGGCCGAGGTGTAGTAGTAGTCAGCCACCTGATGCAGACCAAAGGCCAGATCATTGTAGGGCCCCACCCAGTCGGCGGCATCGAGCACGCCGGTCTGCAGGGAGGTGAAGATCTCGCTACCCGGAATGGTCAGGGTGGTCACGCCGATCCCGGCCATCGCCTCGCCGGCGAGCCCTGGCAGACGCAGCTTGAGGCCCTGCATATCCTCAAGCGAGTTGATTTCTTTCTTGAACCAGCCAGCCATCTGGGTGCCGGTGTTACCCACCGCGAAAGGCTTGAGGTTGTGGTCGGCGTAGAGCTCGTCCCACAGCTCCTGGCCGCCGCCGTAGTACAGCCAGGCGTTGGTCTCGGTGGTGGTCATGCCGAAGGGCACGGCGGTAAAGAACTGAGAAGCCGCGACCTTGCCCCGCCAGTAGTAGGAAGCGGAGTGGCCCATCTCGGCGGTTCCCTGGGACACGGCGTCAAAGACCTCCATCGGCGGTACCATCTCGCCGGCACCATGGACCCTGACCTTCATGCGTCCGCCGGACATCCGCTCGATGCGCTCTGCCAGATCGTTGGCTCCGGTGCCGAGGGCCGGAAAGTTCTTGGGCCAGGACGTCACCATGTTCCAGGTGATGGTTTCCTGTGCGCTGGCGGTATTGACGAAGGGGGCGGCGGCCACGCCGGCGGCGCCGAGGCCGGCTGTCCTGAGGAAGGAACGACGTTCCATGGGGCGAGCTCCTGAAGCTTGTAGTGTCGACGCCGGGAGCGCAGGAAGCCGCGCTGAAGCGCCATTCCCCGCGCTCGGCGTGGTGTCCGCCAAGCAGTATGCGGCAAAGCGAAATTCGCCTGCAAGCCACCACCACGCAGGTCGGCCCGGCGATGGCCGGGCCGGTTTCCTGCGTCTTGCTCAACTCACCTCAGGTCGCCTGCTCGCCCACCGGTCGAGCGCTTCCGATCAGGCGGTAGACAAGCGCACCCAGCACACCACCGATCAGCGGCGCCACCCAGAATAACCACAGCTGCGCCAGCGCCCAGTCACCCACGAACACCGCCACCGCCGTGCTGCGCGCCGGATTGACCGAGGTGTTGGTCACCGGGATGCTGATCAGATGGATCAGTGTCAGACACAGGCCTATCGCGATCGGTGCCAGCGTGGCGGCCGACCGCGAATCGGTGGCACCGAGGATCACCACCAGAAACATCGCCGTCATCACCACCTCGGTAATCAGCGCCGCGGTCAAGCTGTAACCTCCGGGAGAATGCTCACCGAAGCCGTTGGCGGCAAAGCCGCCGGACAGGTCAAATCCGGCCTGGCCGGAGGCCACCAGGTAGAGCACCCCTGCCGCCGCCACGCCGCCGGCCACCTGCGCGATCACGTAGCCTGGCAGCTGAGACACGGGAAAGCGTCCCGCAGCGCAGAGCCCCAGTGACACCGCGGGGTTCAGGTGACAGCCAGAAATGTGGCCGATGGCAAAGGCCATGGTCAGCACGGTCAGGCCAAAGGCCAGGGAGACCCCGAGCAGGCCGATACCGACGTCGGGGAAGGCCGCCGCCAGTACCGCACTCCCGCACCCTCCCAGTACCAGCCAGAAGGTCCCGAAAAACTCCGCTCCCAACTTGTTCATGCCTGCTTCTCCTTCTTCAATGCGAGCGCCAGCTCTCGCAACCTTGCCCGGCCCATGCCATTCGTCGCAGACGAGAGGGAGCCGGGGCGAGTTTGCCTGTCACAGCGGCGCGACGCTGTCCTGATTTCGTCGGCCGACGACTTTGAGCAAGCAATGAATGGTGAAAACAGAGTTAAATAACTTCGCGTTGGAAAAACAATTACCTCGAATGGCAGACTCCGGCATCGGCAAAAAAACATCACCTTAGTACAATAATTTTTTATAAAACACTCGTATGGGGAAAGAAAACCCCCTTTTCTGCCCATTTAATTTGTTTTACCACTCCACGCAATAAAATTAAATCGGCAAAGAAAATCAATCACATAACAAAAAACGAAAAGTATTCACCATCAACCTCCCTACACTTCGTTTATCTTCAGCAACATTGGAGATTTAGCAAATGAGCGAGGCATCGCCATCTCGAAAAACCAGTTATGGTTCGTCTGATATGCTTCTTAGTATTTCATAATAGTTACGGCAAACTACTACTCCTGAATGGCAATAGTTCCGCCAAGGATGCCAGCCACGACCTTTCCGACGAATAAAGAAAGGACGTCACGCCGTTCGAACCGACCCGACACGGCATGACTGAGGCATCCATCTGTTGATACGTTGATCAGGCCAGAGGACTGCGATCAGCCCTCCTCCAACGTTGCCTGAGGGGTACCGGCGAACGCCGGTGCCTCGCCGACAGGGCGAGAACCCCGTTACAGCGCTTCCAGCTTGGCGAAGCCCAGCACCAGCCACTTGTCGCCGTGGCCTTCGAAGCTGACCTGGACACGGGCCCGCTCGCCCTCTCCTTCGGCGTTGAGGATGACCCCCTCCCCGAATACCGGATGGCGCACCCGCTGGCCCAGCGACAAGGCAGGTAGATCGCCGCTCGCCTCCACGGTCGTCTGGGCGAAGCGCGACGGCGCTGGCCGGGCGCTGACCGGACGTGACACCTGGCCACGCAGACGCACTTCCTCGAGCAGTGACTCCGGCAGCTCACGCAGAAAGCGTGACGGGCGCTGAAAGGTCTCCTTGCCGTGCATGCGCCGGATCTCGGCGTGGGTGAGGTAGAGCTTCTGCATGGCGCGCGTGACGCCGACGTAGCAGAGCCTGCGCTCCTCCTCCAGGCGCCCGGGTTCTTCCAGCGACATGCGGTGGGGAAACAGGCCTTCCTCGACCCCGGCCACGAACACGATGGGAAATTCGAGTCCCTTGGCCGAGTGCAGCGTCATCAACTGGACGCTGTCCTCGAATTCGTCGGCCTCGTGCTCGCCGGCGTTGAGGGCAGCTTCGGCCAGAAAGGCTTCCAGCGCGGCCATGCCCTCCCCGGCTTCGACGTTGTCCAGCGTCTCACCCTGGGTGAAGGCACGGGCGGCGTTGATCAGCTCTTCCAGGTTCTCGACCCGGGCCTGCCCCTTTTCACCCTTCTCGCTCAGATGATGGTCGATCAGTCCACTGCGCTGATTCACGTGGGCGATGATCTCGTGAAGCGCCATCCCCGAGGTGTCGTTGTCGAGGCCTTCGATCAAATTGGCAAAGGCACCCACGGCGTTGGCCGCACGCCCCTTGAGCGAGCCTTCGGCCAGGGTGTCGTGGATCGCCTGCCACAGCGACACTTCGGTACGACGGGCACGATCGCGCAGTCCCTCCACGGTGCGGGTACCGATACCGCGGGCAGGGACATTGATCACCCGCTCCAGCGAGGCATCGTCGTCGCGGTTGAGCAGCAGCCGCAGGTAGGCCAGGGCGTTCTTGATCTCGAGGCGCTCGTAGAAGCGCTGGCCCCCGTAGATGCGGTAGGGCATGCCCTGGCGGATCAGGGTCTCCTCGATGACGCGGGACTGGGCGTTGGAGCGATAGAGGATGGCCACCTCCTGGCGCTTGAACCCCTCGTCGACCTTTTCCTTGATGGTGTCGACGATGAAGCGCGCCTCCTCCATGTCGTTGAAACCGGCGTAGACCGAAATCGGTTCGCCACGACTGCCGGCGGTCCACAGCTCCTTGCCCATGCGATCCGAGTTCTGCTTGATCAGGGCGTTGGCGGCGTCGAGGATGGCGCTGGTGGAGCGATAATTCTGCTCCAGGCGCACCGTTTTGGTGTCGCTGAACTCCTGCTCGAAGCGACGAATGTTCTCCACCCGCGCCCCGCGCCAGCCGTAGATCGACTGGTCGTCATCGCCGACCACCGTCATCGGCGTGCGCTGTCCGGTCAACAGCTTCAGCCAGGCATACTGCAGGGTGTTGGTATCCTGGAACTCGTCGACCAGTACGTGGGCGAAGCGCTCCTGATAGTGGGCCAGCAGAGCAGGATTGTCGCGCAACAGCTCGAGGCTCCTGAGCAGTAGCTCGCCAAAGTCGACCAGGCCGCCACGTTCGCAGGTCAGCTGGTAGACGTCATACAGCGCCACCATCTGCTCCACGTAGGCGTCACCGTTGATCCGGACCTGGTGAGGACGCAATCCCTCCTCTTTGCAGCCGCTGATAAACGACTGCACCTGACGGGGCGGAAAACGCTCGTCATCGATCTTGTTGTCCTTCAACAGGCGCTTGATCAGACGTAGCTGATCATCGGAGTCGATGATCTGGAAGTGCTGGGGCAGACGAGCGTCCTGCCAGTGGGTACGCAGCAGGCGGTGGGCAATGGAGTGAAAGGTACCCACCCAGACGTGGCGCAGCGAGATCCCCAGCAACGCCTCCAGGCGAGTGCGCATCTCCCTGGCGGCCTTGTTGGTGAAGGTCACCGCCAGCACCGCGTAGGGCGAGAGACCTTCTGCCTGCATCAGCCAGGCGATGCGATGGACCAGCACGCGGGTCTTGCCGGAACCGGCGCCGGCGAGCACCAGCATATTGCCCTGGGGAGCGCAGACCGCCTCATGCTGCGCCGCATTGAGGCCGTCGATGATCGCCGTGACGTCGTCCATGGAGAAGGCACCGCTCGAGATCGAAAATGGGCGCCCAGTCTATCACAGCGATGCTGGATAAATGGACAGGCAGGGCGCCCTCGGTCAGGAAGGATCGGACTCCGGATAGCGCAGTGGGTTGAGGCTGCGCTTTACCGCCTTGAGCTGCTCGGCGAGCTTGGGGCCCCGGGTCTTCGCCACTCCCACCGCCAGCACGTCGACCAGTACCAGATGGGCGATACGGGAACTCATGGGCGTGTATATCTCGGTGTCTTCGGGCACATCGATGTACAACGGCAGGTCGACTTCGCCCGCCAGCGGGGAGCCGCTGGGACAGAGACCGACCACGGTGGCGCCCGCCTCCCGTGCCAGCTTGACGCTGGCCACCAGTGCCCGGGTGCGGCCGGTCTGCGAGATCGCCACCACCACGTCGCCTTCCTTGAGGGTCACCGCCGACATGTTCTGCATGTGCGGATCGGCGTAGGCGGCGGTGGAAATCTGCAGCCTGAAAAACTTGTGCTGAGCGTCGAAGGCCACCGCACCGGAGGCTCCGTAGCCGTAGAACTCGACGCGATTGGCCATGGCCAGGGCGTTGATCGTCTTGTTCAACGCCTCGTTGTCGAGCCGGTCCCTGATCGACAGCAGGGTTCCCACCGTGGAATCGAAGATGCTGTGGGAAAACTCGGCCACGGAGTCGCTGTCATTCATCGAGAACTGCGCGAACTGGCTGCCCGACGCCAGCATCTGCGCCAACTTCAACTTGAAGTCCTGAAAGCCGTTGCAGCCCAGGGCCCGGCAGAAGCGTACCACCGTGGGCTCGCTGACCTTGGCCTCGGTGGCCAGATCGACGATACGCATGTGGATAACTTCGTCGGGGTTGCGCAATACGAAGCGTGCGACCTTCTGCTCCGACCGACGGAAGTGCTCCATGCGACGTCGCATTTCATCAAACAGCGCGCGACTCACCCTCTACTCCTTTGACTGGCTGGGAGGACCCGGAGCTGGCAGGGCGCAATGCCCGTCGCTATCGATCCGGCCTGGTTCCAGTATGCCCCATGACGGCGTCAAATGCGCCCTGTGCTGCGTCATGCATTGAGCCCCCAGGCCGCCCCTGCGCAACCGGATGGATTTTTTTCTAGCGTTGGCAGAACGTTGCAGGATTGACGTCCACACCGTCATCTTTTTGTCAACTGGGGTATAGTAAAAGGGCAGTGTCGCGCAGCGTCCTGGATGCCGGCACATTCACTGCATAGGAGAATCGATCATGCGTAATGTCGAAAGGTTATCCTCCGTCAAGAGTGAACTCCTCGACATCTTCATGAGCATGGAAGTCGCCGAACACGAAAGGCGCTCCCGCACCGCGGCCCAACGCAACCTGCGAGCCCGCCGCGGCATCGAGCTTCATCGGGAATTCAAGCGTCTATCCGAAGACATCGCCGAACTGCCGGAAGACGGCAACGACGACGAAATGCACTGACCCGGTAGACTGAACCAGCACGCGTGGCCGCCGGCCAGACGTGCGCCAGACCGCCAACAACGCGGGTCTGTACCATATTCGGGGCCTGGCCGCTGGCTCGAGCGACGGCCGGCCCATCCCTTGCGAGAATCGCACCGACGAGACTCGCCATCAGGTGTCTGTCGCCTGAAAGCCCCAGGCGCGTCAGAGGCACCGTCAAGCGTCCCTCCTGGCATGCTCTCCCAAATGCATGTCTTTGGCTGCAGGCATCAATGAACAAGCACTGACGGTCGTTGGACTCCCGCTGAGGCCCCACTGCCACCTCGTTGACCTCCGCCTCTGGTCACTCTGTACGGGCAGTCTTGCCCTGCCGCCCGGTTCCGATGGATCGTCTGGCATTGCCTATCAACGCAGAGACCCGGCACAAGGCCGGGTCTCTGGTCTGGCGTGCAGCAATGGCGCCTGTTACAGGCTGGAGATGAACACCACCGCCACACCGATGGGCGCCACGAAGCGGGTCAACAACACCCACAACGTTTCCTTGCCACCGGACAGACCGAGGTCTTCGGCCACGCCTTTGCGGTTGAGGAACCAGCCCGCAAACAGGATGGCACCCAGGCCGGTCAACGGCAGCATGAACTTGCTGGTCAGCTTGTCCAGCAGGTCGAACACCCCGAGGCCAAACAGTACCGGGTCACTCCACACGTTGAAGGACAGCAGAGCGGCGATACCCAGCGCCCAGGCGCCGATGCCGGAGACCACCGCCGACGCGGAACGCGACAGCGGCGTGCGCTCTTCGACAAACTCGACCACCGGCTCGAGCAGCGAAATGGCCGAGGTCAGGGCGGCGAAGGTCAGCAGCAGGAAGAACATCAGGCCCAGTATCAGGCCACCGCCCATATTGCCGAAGGCCAGCGGCAGGGTGACGAAGATCAGGCTCGGGCCGGAGGCCAGGTCGAGCTGGTTGGCAAACACGATCGGGAAGATCGCCAGGCCCGCGCCGAGTGCGATCACGGTATCCATGATCACCACGGTGCGCGCTGTCTTGATCAGGTCGACCTTCTCGCCGAGGTAGGAACCGTAGGCGATCATGATGCCCATGCCCAGTGACAGGGTGAAGAAGGCGTGTCCCAGCGCTGCCAGTACCACCTCACCATTGAGTGCTGACCAGTCCGGGTTGAACAGATAGTTCAACGCCTCACCGAAGTGGCCCGTGGTCATGCCGTAGCCCACCAGCACCACCAGCAGCAGCGCCAGGGCCGGCATCAATACGTTGACCGCGCCTTCCAGGCCCTTGGTCACGCCGCGAGCAACGATACCGATGACCAGCAGCATGAAGATGGAGTGCCACAGCAGCAGCAGACCGGGGCTTGCCAGCATGCCGCTGAACAAGGCGCCGATACCGTCGGCGTCCTGGCCGCTGAAGTCACCGGTCACGCTGCCGAGGGTGTAGTACAGCGACCAGCCACCGATCACGCTGTAGAACGACAGGATCAGGAAGGCACCGATGACCCCGGCGACGCCGACAAGGGCCCAGACCTTGGGCTGACCGGCCTTGGCCGCGACGCTGGCCATGGCATTGACCGGGTTGCTTTGCCCACGCCGACCGATCATCCACTCGGTGACCAGGATCGGCAGGCCGATCAGGCCGATGCACAGCAGGTAGACGAGCACGAAGGCGGCACCACCGCTCTCGCCCACCATGTAGGGAAACTTCCAGATATTACCAAGCCCGACAGCGGAACCGGTGGCGGCGAGGATAAAGGAAAAGCGCGATGACCACTGCGCGTGTGTCGTTTTGGACATAAATCACCCTTCGGATACGTGTCGTCATCGATCGATCGGATGCAATGACGGCGTTGTGTTTGTAGTCGCCACGTCCTCGATGGTCCGGGTCACGGATCCACCGATGTACAAGGGGTCTGACGGATGTCAGCAGGATCACTGCCGGCACACCACTCTTCCCCAGCGCAGGGTTCGCGCTGGTCGAGACCGGTGGGTCCAGGCGAGTCACCAGCCAAGGATAAGGAGGCGACCGTCTCTGGCCCGTGGCAAGTGACGAACAGCCGACAAAACTAGCGTATGACAATAACAAACGCCAGCCAACAATGGTCAAAGCAGCTGATTCTGTCGATCTCCCGGAAACCCGGGCAATGCCTGCCACCCCATTCTATCGGCGACTCTGGCGTACAGGTTTCTGGCCAGTTCCGGGGCCTGGCGATTATCCGCCATATGCACAAAAAGAAAAGGGGTTTTCCCCTGTTTTATCCACAAGGCGAGCTGGTCTATCCAGGGGGTGAAATAGTGCTCGTTGATGGCGCTGTCAAGATGGCCAATGAAACGTATCACAGGAAATTTTGCTGTAGAGATCACGTGTAGTGGGCGTCTTGGCTTTTCCGCACGAGCCTGGATCAATCCCGAATGGGCCTCGGGCGGTCCGGAAAACAACGGCCTGACATCCAGCATCACGCGATCGACGCCATGACTTATCAACAGGGCGTTGATATCTCTCTCGGCGCTCCCCTTGTGGAAAAATTCACTGTGGCGCAGTTCTACTGCGCAGGGTACGTCTTGTGGCCAATCTCGTAGAACCTTCTCCAGAGCAGGCACCTCCTCAGGACCAAAGTCCCTGGGGAGCTGAATCATGACCGGCCCGAGGCGGTCCTTCAGTGGCCACAGGGCCTCGACGAAGTCACCCACATCGGTCTCGACCTGGCGCAATCGTCTTGCATGTGTCAGCGCCTGGGGCAGCTTGAAGCAGAAGCGAAAGCCCGGTGGCGCCTGGCGAGACCAGCCTTCCACCGTCCGTGGCCTGGGCGCCCCGCTGTAGAAGGTGGTATTTCCCTCGACGGCGTTGAATACGGCGGCGTAGTCGTCGAGCCAACCCTCGCGCCCGGCGTGGGGTGGGTAGAGACCACCACGCCAGTCGGGATTGGCCCACATTGGCAGACCAATGTACATGGGTGGTTGCGCTGATCGATCGTTCAAGAAGGCAGACTCGACGGTTTCAGGGGCGCCAGCATAGCATCGCCCCGCCCGGTGTTGCCGAACGGGGCGATGCTGACAAGCTGCAAGCGGCGCCGAGCGCCGGAGCTTGTTGCCCTCAGCCGGGACTCTGTCCGAAAAGCCGACGGACACAGGGGTTTTTCAGCCTCCTAGAAGTCGTACTTGGCGGAGAACTGAACCCTGTCCAGGTCGAAGGTATCGCCGTCCACCTCATCCAGGTCGTAGCGCTGATACTCCGCCGACAGTGTGGTATTGGCAAAGGGCGACCACATCAGGTTGAGAAAGAAGCTGTCGTAGCTGTCGGTGTCATCGCCGGTACCGTTGCTGTCGAGTTCAGTCGCCGAGTAGGCGATGCTCGAGCGCAGCGTGTCGGTCCAGTAGTGACGATAGATGGCCGAGGCGCCCCAGGACTCCACCATCTTGATCTGGCCGTCCTCCACCTTGGCGTTGGGGTAGGCGCCCAGCGCCATGTAGCGTCCCAGGTTGCCATAGTTGGCCTGCAGCATGAGGTCGTCTTTTTCGAACACCGGGAATCGTCCGGTCAGGCTGTAACCCGCCCCCCAGCGACTGTCGTCGTCCTCGGCGTCATCCAGGCTGAAGCGCCTGACAACGGTGGCCGCTGAAACATGCCCCCACTCCTGGTCCCCATTGACCCGGGCCACCATGTCCGGGGTGTCCTGGTCGTCGTCGCCGTCCTCGGGGTTCTCCACCGCGAACTGCAGGCTGCCCCAATCCAGCGGATAGGTATAGCGAAGCTGTGGCTGGCGCACGAAGATCGAGCCGGTATGGGTACTGAAGGCGTCGATCTCGCCAAGCCCCTTGAGATCCATGAAGGTTGACCAGTACTGCCCGGCCAGCCAGTTGCCCCAGCTCAGGTAGGCGTGGCGCAGCCGCGGCGCGTAGGAGTGCGAAACAAATTCGTTGGCTTCGTCGTCGGCGCCATAGAAGTCCGTCTCGATATAGGTCTTCATGGTATCGCCACCCAGCGGTGTACTGGTACCGAAGCTCAGACGCGTTTCCCGCGCACTGAAACTGACGCGGTTGTCGGCGTCGTCGTCGGTGGCGCGCAACAGCCCCGCCGTCACCGTCTCGTTGGCCTTGCCGTCGCTGAGTCCATTGTCGGAGAACGCCGCCTGAGCCTTGATGTAGCCGCCAAAGGACACCGTGGTATCTCCCACCAGGAAGTCGCCACTGTCGGTGCGCTTGACCACGTTCTCGCTGACGTCGGCGACGTCCTGCTGCATGCTGGCCTGCTGGTTGATCAGGTTATCGATCTGGGCCTGCTGCTGTTCAACCAGTTGCATGGCCGCCTGCTGTTGGGCCTTGAGCTGTTCGATCTGGGCCTTCAGCTCATTGAGTTCCTGCATCGACGTCTGCGCCTCTGCCGCGATCGGCATCAGCAGACAAAGGCCGGTTCCCGTCAGCAAGGCGCTTGTGGATCGCAATCCGCTCATCGCCGTCCCCTTCATTATCGTTGTCGTGGCGGTCGTCATGGCGGCTGTCGCTGAACTGAATCACCGACGCCTGCACGCTCGGAGACCCAGGCATGACCGGCAAACCACTCGCAGGAATGGCGACCACGTATAACCAAGCGCTTACTTACGAATATAGGAATAAAGGTTAGAGAACGGTGTTTGATATTGTGCCCAATGAAGCACGAAAAAGAAGCGTCCGAATTAGCAAAACAATAGAAATATATCTTACAAATTCATAATGCTAGAACCGGAAAATATGTGTGGTGTCTCGGATGTTCAATTGACCAAAAGGAGCTATCCTTTGATAGCCGCCCGAGGGCTTCTCCGTCAGTTCATCCAGGAGCATTGCCATGGAGATCAAGCTTCATAAGCAAGCCACTACAACCCCGAAGATTCGCGCTGAGATCCAGGCGGCTCCTGCTCACATTACCGATACGGCGCTGGCGGAGCGTTTTGGTGTCAGTGACATGACGATACGTCGGTGGCGGCACCGCGATGACGTCTATGATCGCCCCCACACCCGTCACAACCTCAAGGCAACGCTCAACCACGAGCAGGAAGAGGTGCTGATTGCGGCACGCGAATTCCTTCGTCTCGGGCTCGACGACCTGCTCGTCGTCGCCCGGGAGTTCTTGCATCCCACGCTATCCAGAGCGGCGCTCCACCGGATGTTGAAACGCCGCCAGGTGCCCACCTTGGCCCAATTGGCTAAGAGGGATCAGGAGGGCAAGAAGGAAACGCCCAAGCCCTTTCGAGACTACGAACCGGGCTACCTCCATATCGATATCAAATATCTGCCGCAGATGCCTGATGAGACGCAGCGCCGCTATCTGTACGTTGCCATCGACCGAGCTACGCGCTGGGTCTATCTGGAGCTGCGCTCCAGCCAGGCGGCAAGCGATGCTGAAGCGTTTTTCCATCGGGTCGTTGAGAAGGCCCCGTTCAAGGTCCAAAAGGTGCTGACGGACAATGGCAAGAGCTTCACGGATCGCTTCACCTCTGGTGGAGAGCGCAAGCCCACCGGACAGCATCCGTTTGACCAGGCATGTGCAGAGCACCAAGTGGAGCACCGCCTGATTCGACCGGGCCACCCTCAAACCAACGGAATGGTCGAACGCTTCAATGGCCGTATCAGTGACGTCTTGGCGACGCGTCGCTATGTCTCCGGAGAAGACCTGGAGCAAACGCTAAAACGATACTGCTGGCTGTACAATCATCACATCCCGCAGAAGGCATTGAAGCACCAAGCCCCCATTTCAGCGATGAAAGACTGGCAGAACAGGCGTCCTGAGCTATTCACCAAGCGTGTAATTAATCATCCGGGACCTGACAAATATGGAAAATTCCGAGCTTTCTTCTTTATCAAGTATCGGTACAGCATATATCGATAGGCAGTAGAAGCGGCGCCTGGCCGATCTCAAGAAAATACCACTGCATCAACGTGCTGTTTTTGTGATCTGGTTCTCGGACCGGCAGCGCGGAGCCTGTCAACACAGATGACACTTGAAATGATTCTGACTCTTTAACACCCTGCCGCCAGGGGCGCCGCATTCCTCTCGGGATTCAGGTGCACTACCTCTGGCAGGCCGAGGTTTCCGATGTCCCAGGACCAACACTCCGGATAAAGCTGCTTTGTCGCCTCAAGACCTCCCGGCGCTGCGCCAGGATACCTTTGGCCTCGCAGCTATGACGCTGACTCGTCGCGCCGTCGGCGATACCTCGCGGCCGATGT
This sequence comes from Halomonas sp. EF61, assembly GCF_040147045.1. Lineage (NCBI taxonomy): Bacteria > Pseudomonadati > Pseudomonadota > Gammaproteobacteria > Oceanospirillales > Halomonadaceae > Halomonas > Halomonas sp. EF61. The sequence goes on from NZ_JAMSHM010000001.1 coordinate 1,255,065, forward strand.
CACTCTGGAAAGAGCTCTTCGTCACTTCATGTAGATTTGGGCTGCCGGCACCGAACGCGTCACGCTTCTAGCGCCTATCTAGAAAAACTGTGTTAATTACCATCAATGACTTGAACATTGATCTATCGAGCTAAGGGGAGCCATACCCCGGTAGACGGAATATCGCGTTGTCCTCGACCGCACCTCCTGGATCTGCGGCGACACTTGAGCCTACGCTTCCCTCAGCACTACACAACAGGAAGGGAACAAGCCCGACCTCGTGAGGCCGGGCAAAGTTGGATGCAGCAAAACGGGGTCAGTCGACGTTGTTGTGCCAGCAGATAGAGCATCTACAACCAAAGAAAGCCGACAGATTTCGCATGATGAGAGGACTCAGCCACCCCGGCGGCGCAACTGACGAAGCTCGCCGTTCAGCGCCTTGATGATGGTGTAGCACATCACAATCATCACCACCGAGAAGGGGATCGCGGTGGCCGTGACTCCGGCCTGGAGCGCCGAGAGCCCGCCGCCGATCAGCAGTACGATGGCAATCAGGCCTTCCACCGTGGCCCAGAACATGCGCTGAGGACGCGGTGCATCGATCTTGCCACCGGCGGTGATGGTATCGATCACCAGCGAGCCGGAATCCGACGAGGTGACGAAGAAGATCAGCGCCAGGATGATGCCCAGGGTCGACATCAGGCCCGACAGCGGCAGCTCGTTGAGCATGGCGAACAGCGACAGCTCGGGACTGTAGCTGTCGATCACGTACTCCTTGACCAGGCTGCCGGCCGGATTGGCATATAGCTGGTCGAGGGCGGTGGCGCCGAACACACCCATCCAGATAAAGATGAACAGACTCGGGATCACCAGCACACAGATCACGAACTCACGCACCGTGCGCCCCCGGGAGACGCGGGCGATAAACATGCCGACGAAAGGCGCCCAGCTGATCCACCAGGCCCAGTAGAAGATGGTCCAGGATTGGCGATAGGCGTCGTCCTCGCGGCCGAAGGGGGCCGACAGCGGGATGAACTTCGTCACGTAGGTCTCAAGGCCGGCCCAGAAGCCGGCGAGCGCTGCCAGGGTCGGGCCGGCGAACAGCACGAAGAAGAAGAACAACACGGCCATTCCCATGTTGATCTCGGAAAGCCGCTTCACGCCACCTTCCAGACCGCGCCACACCGAGACCAGCGCCACAGCGGTGACGGCTGCGATCACGACCACCTGAGTGGTGATGCTGACGTCCAGGCCGAAGACGAAGTTCATGCCGGCGTTGGCCTGCTGAGCGCCGAGGCCGAGCGAGGTGGCCAGACCAAACAGGGTCGAGAATACCGCCAGAATGTCGATGACGTGGCCCCACCAGCCCCAGACGCGGTCACCCAGCAGCGGGAAGAACGCCGAACGGATGGAGAAGGGCAGGCCCTTGTTGTAGGTAAAGATGGACAGCGCCAGCGCCATCACCACGTAGACAGCCCAGCCGTGGATGCCCCAGTGCAGATAGGTGCCGGCCAGCCCCATGGCGGTGGCGTCTGCGATGGCCTCAGCGTTCAGTTCCCCGTCGCTGCCGAAGGGCGAGGGCGTGCCTAGCGGCGAGGAGACGTTGGCGTGATAGACCGGTTCCAACACGCCGAAGAACAGCAGGCCGATGCCAATGCCGGCCGCGAACAGCATCGCAAACCAGGACAGGTAGCCATACTCCGGCGTGGCGTCGGGGCCGCCCAGGCGGACCTTGCCGTATGGCAGCACGACCAGTGCCAGGCAGAACAGGATGAAGCCGTCCACCACGATCATGAAGTAGCTGTCGAGGGTGCCGGTGGAGAAGCTGACAATGGACTGAAAGAGATTACCGGCTCGCTCGGGGAACAGCAGCGTCAGCACGATGAAGACAATCGAGGCCAGCGCCGAGATGGCGAAGACCCGGTTATGTATATCGAAGCCGATAGGCCCCAGGCTGCCCTCGAAGTTGTCCTGCCCGACGGTATAGTCCGTCTGCATGTCGTCCGAAACCGGGGTTGGAGCCTGCTCGCTTTGAGTACTCATGAATGATGCTCCTGTGGATGGAAACACACTGGCCGAGTGAGTCTTGCACACGTCAGCTGTTGCGTGTGACAGGACAAGCGATGAGAGCTGAGGCTCCCTTACCAGTAGCGGAAAGATTGAGCCCTCGGCGTCACTATGTGCACCGGAAACAGCAGCCCTCCCCTGAAACCATCTACCCCGTGCAGGTCAGCACAACAGGGGGGGACCGCAAATAACGCGTGGAAATATCAGCGAAAGCGACGCCGCTTTCCGTTCAGCGCCTTGATGACTGTATAGCACATCAGAATCATCACCACCGAGAACGCAACGAGATATCGTCAAATCCGGTGCCGGGCTATTTGGCGGCAGTCCTGTCTGATTGATCGGTGGCTTGCTCTCCATCCTTGAACTGAAGCGGACCCCATTCCCAGGCAAAAAAGAGAGCGGGACACCGGGGTGTCACCGCACTCTCTTTAGCCACCAAGAACAAGAACGGACTGCATCAACACCTTCTCTGGAGTTGATGGGAAGATTTCCCTTCCGTCACGCCGAGTCTGCGACCGCTGCCATACTCTCTCTAGACGGTATGTCTACTCCACCGTCACCGACTTGGCCAGGTTGCGCGGCTGATCGACGTCGGTCCCCTTGAGCACCGCCACGTGGTACGACAATAGCTGCAGCGGCAGGGTGTAGAGGATCGGCGCCAGTGCCTCGTGGACGTGGGGCAGATGCAGCACCTGGATACCCTCGCTGGCGTTCAGGCCGACATTCTCGTCGGCGAACACGTACAGCTCGCCGCCTCGAGCCCTGACCTCCTGCAGGTTGGACTTGAGCTTGTCCAGCAGTTCGTCGTTGGGCGCCACCGAGATCACCGGCATCTCGCTGTCCACCAGCGCCAGGGGGCCGTGCTTGAGCTCGCCCGCCGGGTAGGCCTCGGCGTGAATGTAGGAAATCTCCTTGAGCTTCAAGGCGCCTTCCTGGGCGATGGGGAAGTGGGCGCCACGTCCCAGAAACAGCGCGTGATGCTTCTCGGCGAAGGCCGTAGACAACCGCTCGATGGCCTCGTCCAGCCCCAGCACCTGGCTGCACAGCGCCGGCAGGGTCCGCAGTGCGGCAACAATGTCCGCCTGCTCGTCCTCGTCCATGCCACGCACCCGGCCAAGCGCCAGGGCGAACAGCATCAGCGCGGTCAACTGGGTGGTGAAGGCCTTGGTGGAGGCCACGCCGATCTCGGGGCCGGCCTGGGTCATCAGGCTCAGGTCGGCCTCGCGCACCAGCGAGCTGCCCGGTACGTTGCAGATACCCAGGCTGCCCAGGTAGTTGTCCTGCTCCATGGCAAAACGCAGCGCAGCCAGGGTGTCGGCGGTCTCGCCGGACTGGGACAGGGTCACGAACAGGGTGCCCTGGGGCACCACCACCTGGCGGTAGCGATACTCGGAGGCGACCTCCACCTGCACCGGGATGCCGGTATAGCGCTCGAGCCAGTAGCGCGCCACCATGCCGGCGTGATAGCTGGTGCCGCAGGCCACGATATGGATCTGGCGGACCTGCTGGAACAGACGCTCGGCGTCGGGACCGAAGCTTTCCACCAGCACCGAGCGGTCGCCCAGGCGGCCTTCCAGCGCCGCGGCGATCACCGCCGGCTGTTCGTGGATTTCCTTGAGCATGAAGTGGCGGTACTCGCCCTTGCTGGCGGCGCCGTCACCATGCTCAAAGGTCTGGACCTCACGCTCGACGGCGGTCCCCTCGGCATCAAAGATCTCGATGCGACCATTGGCGGACAGCCGCACCACGTCGCCTTCACGCAGATAGATGAAGCGATCGGTCACCGGCAGCAGCGCCAGCGGGTCAGACGCCAGGAAGGCCTCGCCGATGCCGACGCCGACCACCAGCGGGCTGCCCTTGCGCGCGCCGACCACCACATCGGGCTCGTCCACCGCCATGACCCCCAGGGCGTAGGCGCCGTCGAGGCCGGCGACAACCCGCTGGAAGGCGCTGAGCAGATCACCGTCCAGGCGAGACTCACGCTCCAGCAGGTGGGCGATCACCTCGGTATCGGTCTCGGACTCGAACACATAGCCCTGATCGGTGAGTTCCCGACGCAGCTGCTCGTGATTCTCGATGATGCCGTTATGTACCACCGCCAGGCGATCACGCGACTGGTGGGGATGGGCGTTGGGCTCGCTGGGGCGACCGTGGGTCGCCCAGCGGGTGTGAGCAATACCGCTGAGCCCCAGCAGCGCCGAATCCTCCAGTCGCGCCTCGAGCGCGGCCACCTTGCCTACCGCGCGCTGGCGCACCAGGGTGCCCTTGGGACTACGCACCGCCATGCCGGCACTGTCATAGCCGCGATACTCGAGACGCTTGAGGCCTTCGAGCAGAATGTTCTGTACGTTGCGCTGGGCCACCGCGGCGACGATGCCACACATAGGGGTCACTCCTTGAGAGGTTCGTTATTGGCTACCGCTGACCAGCAATCGAGAGGGGGCCGCAACGGCAGAAACGGGCGGAAGAGTCCGTCAATCCTCGTCCTTGGTCGGCCGCGGCCAGTTGGCCTTGGCGATCTGACGAGACCTCGTCACCGCCAGGCTATGATCGGCGACGTCGCGGCTGATGGTGGAACCGGCACCGACGGTGGCGCCCTCGCCGACACTGACCGGGGCTACCAGCGCCGAATTGGAGCCGATGAAGGCGGCGTCACCGATCTCGGTGCGGTGCTTGTTGGCACCGTCATAGTTGCAGGTGATGGTACCGGCGCCGATGTTGACCTCGCGTCCCAGGCGGGCGTCACCCACGTAGCTCAGGTGGTTGATCTTGCTGCCCTCGCCCACCTCGGCGTTCTTGGTCTCGACGAAGTTGCCGACCTTGGCCTTGACCGCCAGGCGGGAACCGGGACGCAGGCGGGCGAAGGGACCGATCTGGTTCAGCCCGGCCAATACTGCACCATCGACGATGCTGTGGGCCTCGATGACGCTTTCGGCGCCAACATGGCTATTGCGTATCACCGTGTAGGGGCCGATGCGCACGCCTTCGCCGAGCTCCACCTCGCCTTCGAACACGCAACCCACGTCGATGAAGACGTCATGCCCGCAGCTCAGCTTGCCACGCACGTCGAGACGATCAGGGTCGGCCAGGGCCACGCCCTTCTCCATCAGCGCCTCGGCGATGTCACGCTGGTGAGCCCGTTCAAGCCGCGCCATCTGGGCGCGATTGTTGACGCCTTCGACTTCCATCGGCCGCGACGGCTGGGCGGTGGCCACGGCGATGCCCTCGGCGGCGGCCATGGCGATCACATCGGTCAGGTAGTACTCGCCCTGGGCGTTGTCCGACGACAGCTCAGGCAGCCAGCGCTTCAGCTGGGCGCTGGTCATGGCCATGATGCCGGTGTTGCACTCGGTGATCGCAAGCTCGCTTTCAGAGGCATCCTTCTGCTCGACGATGGCCACCACCTCGCCTTGGTCGTCACGCACGATGCGACCGTATCCCGCCGGGTCGTCCAGGGTAACGGTCAGAAGCCCCATATGGCGCTCGTCCACCTGCTCCAGCAAGGCCGCCAGCGTTTGCCGGCGGATCAACGGCACGTCACCGTAGAGCACCAGTACCTTGCCATCGCCGAGCTGGCCCAGCGCCTGGGCGACGGCGTGACCGGTACCCTTCTGCTCGGCCTGATGGGCAAAGCGAACCTCGGTGTCGGCCAGGGCATCGCGAACCCGCTCGCCACCGTGCCCGATGACCACGTGGGTGCGATCCGCATCGAGACCCCGGGCGGTATCGACCACATGACGGACCATCGGCTTGCCCGCCAGGGTATGCAGCACCTTGGGCAGGCTCGAGCGCATGCGGGTGCCCTGTCCGGCGGCGAGAATCACCACATCGAGGCTCATCGTGACTCCTTGTCTAAAACAAAAGATCGAAGCAAATGTCGCAACAGTACCGAACCGACCTACGGTTTCAGCGATCCGTCGTGAGAGAACAGCGCTTCTATTCTAGCGGGGTGTCGTCGTCCGTCACCACCGTCAGCCCCAGGGTATCGACCATCTCCTGCCCGAAACGGGCAACAAAGGCGGGGCTGACCCGACTTTCCCACCCCTCACCCTGACGCACCAGCATCACCACCGGCAACTCCTGGTCGATGGCGGCCTGCATGCCTTCCTCTTCGCCCATCACGCTCAGCGCGGTGGCCCAGGCGTCGGCCCAGGCATTGGACGGATGCACCACCGTGACAGAAGCCAGCCGATGGGTGATCGGTCGCCCGTTTCGAGGATCGATGGTATGCGAGTATCGCTTGCCATCGGCCTCGAAGTAGTGACGGTAGTCACCGGAAGTCGCCACCGAGACGTTATCGAGACCCACCACGTGCTGAGCCTTGGGGGTACCGTTCTCGGGCACCTCGATACCGATGCGCCACAGTCCCTTGCCGCCGTCACGGCGTCCCTTGACCTTGACCTCTCCGCCAAGATTGACCAGGTAGTTGGCGATACCCTGGCGATCCAGATAGGCCGCCACCTCATCGGTGGCGAAACCCTTGGCCACCCCGGACAGGTCAACGTAGACGTCACGCAGGCGACGAGCCTGGGCCTCGGCGGTATCGATCTCGAGCGCGTCCATGCCGACCTGAGACAAGCGCTGCTCGAGTACCTCTTCCTCGGGGATTTCCCGGGGACGGGCCTCGGGGCCAAAGCTCCACAGATTGACCAGGCTACCGACGGTGACGTCGAAGGCGCCGTGGCTCTGCTGGTTGACCGACTGGCTGATGGCCAGCACCTCCATGAATTCGTCGGAGATCGGCTGCCATTGCCCCAGCGGTGACTGGTTGAAGGCGGACAGCTCCGAATCCTCGCGCCAGGTCGACATGGAGGCGTCGACCGCGTGCATCTCGTCGAGCACGCCCTGCTCGATCTCCTCGACCTGCTCTTGCGTCAGCGGGTCGGCCAGGGTGATCTGGTAGAAGGTGCCGAAGATGTCGCCCTCCAGAGTGACCGGCGAGCGAGTGGTGGCCTCGTCGCTGCAGCCGGACACCAGCAGTGCCATCAGGAGGGGCGCCAGCCAGGTTTTCAGCCATCCACGCCGAGCGAACTTGAATCCAGTCATGAGTGGGTCTCTTCAGGTGTTTCAGCCGAACAGCCAGATCAGGGCGATACCGAGCAGCAGGCGATAGACGACGAAGGGCTGCATGCCGATGCGCTTGATGAACGACAGGAAGAAATGGATGCACAGGTAGGCGCTGACGCCGGACAGCAGCGTGCCGAGCGCCATGTCGCCCCAGTGCACATCGACACCCGTCTGAATCAGCTCGCAGGCTTCGAGCCCTCCCGCCAGCACGATCACCGGAATCGACAGCAGAAACGAGAAGCGGGCCGCGGCTTCGCGCCCCATGCCCAGCATCAGCGCCACCGTGATGGTAATGCCGGAGCGCGAAGTGCCGGGGATCAGCGCCAGCGCCTGGCCGATGCCGATCCACAGGGCGTCACTCCAGCGCAACTGATACTCGCTGCGCGAGCCCCTGAAGCGCCAGTCGGCAAGCCCCAGCAGCAGGCCGAAGAAGATCAGACCGAACGCCAGCACCATGGGCGAGCGCGCATACTGCTCGATGATATCCTTGAACAGCAATCCGGCCAGTCCCACCGGAATGGTGGCGAGGATCACCCACCAGGCCAGCCGGGCGTCCTGGTCGGTGCCGCGACCGACAACGCTGGCACACCAACTCGACAGCATGCGCAGGATCTCTTCGCGGAAATAGACGACCACCGCGCCAAGGCTTCCCAGGTGCAAGGCCACGTCGAAGGCCAGTCCCTGGTCCGGCCAGTCGCTGAACACGGGGACCAGTATCAGGTGGGCAGAGCTCGATACCGGAAGAAATTCGGTGATTCCCTGAATCAGGGAGAGAACGACAATCTGTAGCCAATCCATGGAGTGACCCGTAAGCGAGGGGTAACAGGCAAAACGCCCGCAAGAGCATACACTCCACGGGCGTTCTTGTCCGCTGTCCGGGGCACCCTCCAACCGCACCCGCTGCGGTCGATCAAGTTCCCATCAGTACCAGCGTGGCGATGGAAAAGTAGATGACCACCCCGGAGGCGTCGATCAGGGTTGTGACCAGCGGTGCCGAGGCGGTGGCCGGGTCCCAGCCCAGCCGATCGAGCACGAACGGCAGGCACATGCCGAGCAGGCTGCCGAACAAGACGATGCAGATCATGCTGATGGCCACCACCAAGGCCACCGCCTCACCGCCTCGAATGATCCCGATGGGGGCCACCGCCAGGGCCATGGTCAGTCCCAGCGAGCCTGCCACCAGCAGTTCTCGGCCGAGCAGCTTGCTCCAGTCCTTGATGCCGACGTCTCCAGTGGCCATGCCTCGCACCATCAGGGTGGCGGCCTGGGCGCCGGCGTTGCCACCGCTGCCGATCAACAGCGGCAGAAAGAACACCAGGGTCACCTGGGCGGCGATGGTGTCCTCGAAATGGGCGATGCCGGCTCCCGAGAAGAGGTTGCCGAACACCAGCAATACCAGCCAGATCACTCGCTTGCGATACAGGCTCCACAGCGGCACACGTGACACGCCGCCTTCCAGCTGGCCGATCGACATGCCCTTGTGGATGTCCTCGGTGGCCTCGGATTCGACCACGTCCATGGCGTCGTCGTGGGTGACGATGCCGACCAGTCGCTCGTCGGTGTCCGTCACCGGCAACGCCAGCAGGTCGTAGCGCGCCACCACCCGGGCGACCTCTTCCTGCTCGGCGTCCACACCGATGCTGATGACGTCGTGGATCATCAGCTCGTCGATGATCGCCTGGGGCCGTGCCACCATCAGCTGTCTCAGTGACATGGTGCCGGCCAGGCGGCCGTGCTCGTCCACCACGTACAGCTGGTAGACGGTCTCGGCGTCGGGAGCGGTCTGGCGCACCCGCATCATCGCCCGGGACACGGTAAGCCCCATCGGGATCGCCACATAGTCGGCGGTCATCAGGGCGCCGGCGGTGCCCTCCTCGTAGCTCGCCAGGCGCTTGAGCGCCTCTCGCTCGCGCCTTGCCATGCGCCGCAACAGCGCCTCCTTGCGGTCATCCCCCAGCACCTTGAACAGATCGGCACGTTCGTCCGAGCCCATCTTGTCGAGGATTCGCGACAGCCAGGCGTCCTCGATGCGCGACGCCATCGCGTCCTGGGCCTCGAACGGCAGATGACCAAACACGCTGGCCTGGCGCCCCACCGGCAAACAGGCCAACAGCGCCACGGCGCTGTCCAGGCGGTCTTCATCCTCAATCAGTCGCTCGAGGATCTCGGCCAGATCCGCCGAGCGAATCTCGGGCAGGCGGGCTTCCAGCGTCTTGCTGTCGCGGGGATCGAGGGCACGCAGCAGCACCTGCTTGTGCGCATCCAGGCTGGGGGTCAGATTCATGGGCGTCTCCTCATGGCCAGCGTCCTTGCCGCAAATCGCTGAGGCGCAGTGTCCCCAAGAGACGACCTATCGGGGCTGCTCGAAAAGGCGACATGATGCCATGTCTGGATGAACATTAGACACAAGGCAAGCATCGAAGAAGCGTCAGTCGCGGTTCGCTGCCGCCATCACCAACGAAAACGCCCCCCGAATGTCAGCCATTCGGGGGGCGTGGGGCATCGGCGCCAGGGAACTTAGCCCTTGCCGGCCTTCCTGCGCAGCTGCTGGATGGTACGCAGCTGGGCCAGGGCCTCGGAGAGTTCCGCCGCGGCGCGGGTGTAATCCAGCTCCGCCGACTTGTCCTCCATGGCCTTGATGGCCTGCTTGCGGGCCTCTTCGGCGGCCGCTTCATCCAGATCGGATGCGCGAACCGCCGTGTCGGCCAGCACGATCACCTTCTCGGGCTGCACTTCGATAAAGCCGCCGGAGACGTAGAAGTGCTCCTCGCTGCCTTCGTTGAGCACCCGCACAGGGCCCGGAGCCAACTCGGTCAGCAGCGGCGTGTGGCCGGCCAGGATGCCAAGATCCCCCAGGATGCCAGCCGCCACCACCTGCTCGGCACTACCGGAGTAGACCGAGGCTTCGGCACTGACGATCTCGCATTGGATGGTTTTCGTCATGATGACGTCTCCCGGTTAGAGGGATTACTTCATCTGGTTGGCTTTCTCGACGGCCTCGTCGATGGTGCCGACCATGTAGAAGGCCTGCTCGGGCAGCTCGTCGTACTCGCCGTCCAGGATGCCCTGGAAACCACGGATGGTCTCCTTCAGCGACACGTACTTGCCGGGAGAGCCGGTGAACACCTCGGCAACGAAGAACGGCTGTGACAGGAAGCGCTGGATCTTACGCGCACGTGCCACGATCTGCTTGTCTTCGTCGGACAGCTCGTCCATACCCAGGATGGCGATGATGTCCTTGAGCTCCTTGTAGCGCTGGAGCACGCCCTGAACACCGCGCGCGACGTTGTAGTGCTCGTCGCCCACCACCAGCGGATCAAGCTGGCGAGAGGTGGAGTCCAGCGGGTCGATGGCCGGATAGATACCCAGCTCGGCGATGGAACGCGCCAGTACCACGGTGGCGTCCAGGTGCGAGAAGGTGGTCGCCGGAGACGGGTCGGTCAAGTCATCCGCGGGCACGTAGACGGCCTGTACGGAGGTGATCGAGCCGGTCTTGGTGGAGGTGATACGCTCCTGCAGAACGCCCATCTCCTCGGCCAGGGTCGGCTGGTAACCCACCGCGGACGGCATACGGCCCAGCAGTGCGGACACCTCGGTACCGGCCAGGGTGTAACGGTAGATGTTGTCGACGAACAACAGTACGTCACGACCTTCGTCACGGAACTTCTCGGCGATGGTCAGACCGGTCAGGGCCACACGCAGGCGGTTCCCGGGCGGCTCGTTCATCTGGCCGTAGACCAGTGCCACCTTGTCGAGAACGTTGGACTCCTGCATCTCGTGGTAGAAGTCGTTACCTTCACGAGTACGCTCACCGACACCGGCGAACACGGAGTAACCGCTGTGCTCGGTGGCGATGTTACGGATCAGCTCCATCATGTTGACGGTCTTGCCGACACCGGCACCGCCGAACAGACCGACCTTGCCGCCCTTGGCGAACGGGCACACCAGGTCGATGACCTTGATGCCGGTCTCGAGCAGCTCGTTGGTGGCGGCCTGGTCGGCGTAGCCCGGAGCCTCGCGGTGGATCGGCATGCGCTCCTGCTCGCCGATCTCACCGGCTTCGTCGATCGGCTCGCCGAGCACGTTCATGATGCGGCCCAGGGTTTCCTGGCCGACCGGGACGGAGATGGCCGCGCCGGTGTTATCGGTGTTCATGCCGCGCTTGAGCCCTTCGGTCGAGCCCATGGCGATGCAGCGCACCACGCCGTCGCCCAGCTGCTGCTGGACTTCGAGGATGGTCTCCTTTTCGGTGACCTTCAGCGCGTCGTAGACCTTGGGAACATCGTCCCGCGGAAACTCTACGTCAATCACCGCGCCGATGATTTGTACGATACGTCCGCTCATCTTGGTTCCTCTCTAATACCTGCAAATGAAACCTGCATGCCTTAAACAGCGGCGGCACCGCCAACGATCTCGGAGATTTCCTGGGTAATGGCCGCCTGACGGGCCTTGTTGTACACCAGCTCCAGATCGTCGATCAGATTGCCCGCGTTGTCGGTCGCGCTCTTCATGGCAACCATGCGTGCCGCCTGCTCGCACGCTGTGTTCTCGACCACCGCCTGATACACCTGCGCTTCAACGTAGCGCACGAGCAGGCTGTCGAGCAGCGCCTTGGCATCCGGCTCATACAGGTAGTCCCAGCTGCTGGGACGCTTGTTCTCGTCGTCTTCCTCGACCTGGGCGGTGTCCTCGGTCAGCGGTAGCAGCTGACGGACGACCGGCTTCTGGGTCATGGTATTGACGAATTCGTTGTGCACCACGTAAAGACGATCCAGCTTGCCTTCATCGTAGGCATCCAGCATCACCTTCACGCTGCCGATCAGATCATCAAGACTCGGCGTTTCCCCCAGGCCACTCTTGGCGGCGACCAGGCTTCCCCCATACTTGCGGAAGAAGCTGCTGGCCTTGCTGCCGAGGGCACAGAAGTCGAGCTCGGCGCCCTTCTCGTGCCACGCCTGAGCGTCCTTGACCGTCGCCTTGAACAGGTTGACGTTCAAGCCGCCACAGAGACCACGATCGCTGGAGACGACGATGTAACCGACGCGCTTGGCCTCACGCTCTTCCATCCACGGATGCTTGTATTCCGGGTTGGCCTGGGCGAGATGACCCACCACGTGACGGATCTGTTCGGCGTAAGGCTTGCTCGCCGACATCCGTTCCTGGGTCTTGCGCATCTTCGACGCCGCCACCATCTGCATCGCATTGGTGATCTTCTGCGTGTTCTTGATGCTCGCAATCTGCGTGCGAATCTCTTTTCCGACTGCCATGGCGATCTACCCTTGTTCGGTGACCCTCAGAATCCTGTTCGACCACCTGGCCCGCCTTGCGGCGGGCCAGTGGACGTTTACCAGCTCTGAGAGGACTTGAACTTCTCGAGACCCTGCTTCAGGCCGTCCTTGATCTCGTCGTTGTAGTCGCCAGACTCGTTGATCTTGTCGAGCAACTCGCCGTGCTCGGACTTCATGTACTCGTGGAGTGCATGTTCGAAGTCCAGCACCTTGTTGACGTCGACGTCGTCCAGGAAGCCTTCGTTGGCGGCAAACAGGGAGATCGCCATCTCGGCAACCGACATCGGCGAGTACTGCTTCTGCTTCATCAGCTCGGTGACGCGCTGACCGTGCTCGAGCTGCTTGCGGGTGGCTTCGTCCAGGTCGGAGGCGAACTGGGAGAAGGCCGCGAGCTCGCGGTACTGGGCCAGAGCCAGACGCACGCTGCCGCCGAGCTTCTTGATGATCTTGGTCTGTGCCGAGCCACCCACACGAGACACCGACAGACCGGCGTTGATGGCCGGGCGGATGCCTGAGTTGAACAGGTCGGTCTCGAGGAAGATCTGACCGTCGGTGATCGAGATCACGTTGGTCGGAACGAAGGCAGACACGTCGCCGGCCTGGGTCTCGATGATCGGCAGTGCGGTCAGCGAGCCGGTCTTGCCCTTCACTTCACCGTTGGTGAACTTCTCGACGTAGTCGGCGTTGACACGCGCGGCACGCTCGAGCAGACGGGAGTGGAGGTAGAAGACGTCGCCAGGGAAGGCTTCACGGCCCGGCGGACGACGCAGCAGCAGGGACACCTGGCGGTAGGCCACGGCCTGCTTGGACAGATCGTCATAGACGATCAGCGCGTCTTCACCGCGGTCGCGGAAGTACTCGCCCATGGTGCAGCCGGAGTAGGCGGCGAGGAACTGCATCGGGGCCGGATCGGCGGCGCCGGCGGCGACCACGATGGTGTGCTCCATGGCGCCGTGCTCTTCGAGCTTGCGCACCACGTTGGCGATGGTCGACTGCTTCTGACCGATGGCCACGTAGACACAGGTGACGCCGGTGCCCTTCTGGTTGATGATCGCGTCGATGGCGATCGCCGACTTACCGATCTGACGGTCGCCGATGATCAGCTCACGCTGACCGCGGCCGATCGGCACCATGGCATCGATGGACTTGAAACCGGTCTGGATCGGCTCGTCGACGGACTGACGAGTGATGACGCCAGGTGCGACCTTCTCGACCGCGTCGGTTTCCTTGGTGCCCAGGTCGCCCTTGCCGTCGATGGGGTTACCGAGGGCGTCGACCACACGGCCGCGCAGTTCGGGACCCACCGGCACCTCGAGGATGCGACCGGTACACTGGGCAGTCATGCCCTCTTCCAGCTGCAGGTAATCACCCAGAACCACGGCACCGACGTTGTCGCGCTCGAGGTTCAGGGTCATCCCGAAGATGCCGCCGGGGAATTCGATCATCTCACCGAACATTGCGTCGGCGAGGCCGTGAATCTGCACGATACCGTCAGATACGCTGACGATCGTGCCCTGATTACGGGCTTCGGATGCGACGTCAAGCTTCTCGATACGCTGCTTGATGATGTCGCTGATCTCGGAAGGATTCAGTTGCTGCATGCCATGTCCCTCAGACTCAGGCGGAAAGGGCTTCCTGGAGGCGGTTCAATCGACCACGTACCGAACCGTCGATGACGGTGTCGCCGGCACGCAGGATCACGCCGCCCAGGAGCGTCTTGTCCACCTGAGTGGTAATGGAGATTTCGCGGTTCAGACGCTTGGCCAGTGCACTCGCGAGCGATTGTTCCTGGGCTTCGGCCAGCGGGAAGGCAGAAACGATTTCCACCTCTACCCGCTTTTCCTGCTGGGCCTTGAGCACCTCGAACTGCTCGGCGATGGCGCCGAGCGCCGCCAGGCGACCCTTCTGGCCGACCAGGCGAACGAAGTTCTTGAGGTCGTCATTGACGGCGTCACCACAGACGTCGACGACAACATCAGCCTTCTGTGCGCTGGACAGCTTGGGATTGCCGAGCACCCGGGCGCGCATGTCGTCGTCGCCGACGACCTGCGCGACCCTGGCCAGCATGCCGGACCATTCGTCGAGCGCGTCCTTGGCCACGGCGTGCTCAAAGGCAGCCTTGGCGTACGGGCGAGCGATAGTTGACGTTTCCGCCATGGGGCACCTCCTCAGAGCTCTTTGGCGAGTTTGTCGACGATGGCAGCGTGCTGCTTCTCGTCGATGGAGGACTCCAGGATTCGCTCAGCGCCCAGGACCGCCAGACGGGACACCTGTGCGCGCAGGTCTTCCTTCGCGCGTGCCACTTCCTGCTCGATCTCGGACTTGGCCTTGGCAATCATGCGCTCGCCTTCAAGGCGGGCGTCTTCGCGTGCCTGCTCGAGCTTCTGGTTGGCCTGTTTCTGGGCCTGTTCCAGGATCTCGGCCGCCTCTTGCTTGCTCTTGCGCAGGGTCTCGTCGGCCTCTTTCTCGGCCACCTCGAGATCACGCGCCGCACGGCTGGCAGCATCCAGACCATCGGCGATCTTCTTCTGGCGTTCCTGCAGAGCTTGCATGACCGGCGGCCATATAAACTTCATGCAGAACCAGACGAAGAACGCAAAGGCGATAGCCTGGCCGACTAGGGTAAGGTTCAGGTTCACGCCAGCACCTCTCGCGTTACGGGTTTGGGGTTAACGGATCGACGGCTCGGGACGAGCGGTCGGACATTAACCGACAAACGGGTTAGCGAAGGTGAAGAACAGCGCGATACCAACACCGATCATGGTCACGGCGTCCAGCAGGCCGGCGACGATGAACATCTTGACCTGCAGCATCGGAACCATTTCCGGCTGACGTGCAGCGCCTTCCAGGAACTTGCCGCCGAGGATACCGAAGCCGATGGCGGTGCCGAGTGCACCCAGGCCGATCAGCAGGGACACGGCGATGGCGGTCATACCCAGAACTTGTGCTTCCATGGTGGTCTCTCCAGTTTTTAGTTGAAACTAAGGTTTATCAGTGGGTTAGGGTTAAGGGTTTAGGGTTGAAGCGAAACCGTCAGTGCTTCTCCACCGCCATGCTCATGTAGACGATGGTCAGCATCATGAAGATGAAGGCCTGCAGGGTGATGACCAGGATATGGAACACCGCCCAGGTGAAGTGCAGCGGCAGCTGCCACAGGCCGATCATCGCGATCAGGATGAAGATCAGCTCACCGGCGTAGAGGTTGCCGAACAGTCGCAGGGCCAGGGAGATCGGCTTGGCGATCAGGGTCACGGTCTCGAGCAGGAAGTTGACCGGGATGAACAGCGCCTGGACCAGCTTGTTGGGTGAGTTGAACGGGTGCAGGGTCAGCTCACCAATGAAGCCGGAGAAGCCCTTGGCACGAATGGTGTAGAAGATGATCAGGCCGAACACGGACAGCGCCATGCCGAGGGTGGCATTGACGTCGGTGGTCGGTACCACCTTGAAGTAGACGTGGGCCGGGTCCGCGCCGAACAGGGCGCCGATCTTGGCCGCCAGCAGCGGCAGGAAGTCCACCGGCACCAGGTCCATCAGGTTCATCAGGAAGACCCAGCAGAATATGGTCAGCGCCAGCGGCGCGATCAGCTTGCTCTTGCCGTGGAAGGTGTCCTTGACCGAGTTGTCGACGAACTCGACCATCAGCTCGACAAAGTTCTGCAGCGCACCAGGCACGCCGGTGGTAGCGGTGTTGGCCGCCTTCTTGAACAGCCACAGGAAGATCAGACCGAGACCGACGGACCAGCCGAGGGTATCGAGGTGAACGGCCCAGAAGCCCATGTCGGAAGCTTCCTGGGCGGAATGGGCGATCGACCAGCCATTGTCCGGGTGCAGCCCGAAGGTCAGGTTCTGCAGGTGGTGCTGGATATATTCCGTCGGAGTCGGATTCGTGCCTGCCATGTCTGCCTCGTTGTCAGGTGTGCGACGGTCGTTTCACCAGCCAGGGCCCCAGCCAATGAACGAACAGCGTCACCACATAAGCGCCAAAGAAAAAAGTCGGGTTTGAGGGAGGCACTGCGATGAACACCAGGGTGAACAGCGCCGCCGTCAAACCGAACTTGCCGGCTTCCGCACGATAGAAATTGTTGACGATGGCCTTGGAGTAGCGCGCGCCCTGCGCCCGGAACACACACCAGGCAAAGAACACATTGGGCAAAAAGGCCACCAGCCCGCCCAGGGCCGCCGAGGAAGCGCCGGAGATACCGTCGATGCCAGCCGCCGCGACGCTGGTCAGCGCCAGCACAGCGAGCTGTGCCATCAGCAGGCGCTGCACCTGGGGTCGTTGGATCCTGGCCGCCAAGTGTCTCTCCCGACGCGCCTCTTGGCGCGAACTCGTCATCCATCGTGACCGCCGGCGACAGACCACCGGCAGACTCCGGCGCGATTATAGGGAAGCCCCCTAACGGCTTCAACCAAAGACGTGACGATTTGTCGTCACTTCGCGCTGGCTTACGACCAAATGCGGAGAAAAGGCCGCTAAAGTGATTAGCGACCTAAGTGGTTTACTGCGCTGATACGCGCAACCCGGTCGCTGTCTCTGGTCGTCGCCACTCAGCGGATGTGGCCCAGGATGCCGTCGAGCTCATCGAGGCTCGAGTACTGGATGGTGACCTTGCCCTTGCCAGCCTTGCCGTGGCTGATCTTGACCGGGGCGCCGAGCAGATCTGCCAGACGGGTCTCCAGCCGGGCCACGTCCTGATTCGGCGCAGTCTTGGCGGCCTTTGGCTTGCCATTGGCCAGTTGCTTGACCAGCGCCTCGGTGGCGCGCACGGTCAGGTCCTTGTTGACCACCTCGTGGGCCGCCTTGCGCTGCTTGGCCGCCGGCAGGGTCAACAGGGCGCGGGCATGGCCCATGTCCAGGTCACCGCGTTCGAGCAGCGTCTGCACCTCGGGGTCCAGCGCCAGCAGGCGCAGCAGGTTGGTCACCTGGGTACGCGAACGGCCCACGGCGTCGGCGACCTGCTGCTGGGTCAGTTCGAATTCGTCGAGCAGACGCTTGAGCGCCAGCGCTTCCTCCACCGGGTTGAGGTTCTCGCGCTGGATGTTCTCGATCAGTGCCAGCGCCAGGGCCACCTCGTCGGTCACCTCGCGGATCACCGCCGGGATGACGTCCAGTTCGGCCAGCTGGGAGGCCCGCCAGCGGCGTTCACCGGCGATGATTTCATAGCGGTCGGGACCGATCGGACGCACCACGATGGGCTGCATCACGCCCTGGGCGCGGATCGAGTCGGCCAGCTCCTCCAGCGCCTCGGGCTGGATATCGCGCCTTGGCTGGTAGCGTCCACGGCTGAGCTGGCCCAGCGGCAGGCGCTCCAGACGTTCCTCCGGCGCGGGAGGCGGCACCACCGTGGCGTCTTCGTCTCCGTCGGTCGTCAGCTCGGCATCCACCTCGGGCAGATCGAGGCTCTCGCGGCGGCGGGCACCTGCCCCGATCAACGCATCCAGTCCTCGTCCCAGGGCGCGTTTGCGCGTCATCGATTCATCCTCATCACAGCACGCTCAAAAATTCGACACTGCTGGCCCTTGCCACCCTGGCCGGGGCTACAGCGACAGCCGACGAATCAGTTCCTTGGCCAGCACCCGGTGGGCCTGGCTGCCCCGCGAGAAGCGTGCGTACTTGGTCACCGGCAGGCCGTGACTCGGCGCCTCGGCAACCCGCACGTTGCGTGGAATGGTGGTCTTGAGCAGGGCATCGCCGAAGTAGTCCCGCAGCTGCTTGCTGACGTCCCGGGTCAGGCTGTTGCGGGCGTCGAACATGGTGCGCAGGATCCCGAAGATCTCGAGGCCCGGATTCACGCTGTCCTTGATCTGCTCGACGGTGTCGAGCAGCGCCGACAGGCCTTCCAGGGCATAGAACTCGCACTGCAGCGGTATCAGTACCCCATCGGCGGCGGTCAGCGCATTGACGGTGAGCATGTTCAGCGACGGTGGGCAGTCGATCATCACCACGTCGTACTCGCCGGCGACTTCGTCCAGCGCCTTGGCCAGCGCCCGCTCGCGGCCTTCACCACGATCGAGCAGCTCGACCTCGGCGGCGGTCAGGTCGCCATTGCCCGGCAGCAAGGCGTAGCCCGCCTCGGGGCAGTCGAGGATGACCTCCACCGGGCGCTTGTCGCCCAGGATGACGTCGAGCACGCTGCCCTCGAGGCTGTGCTTGTCGACACCACTGCCCATGGTGGCGTGGCCCTGGGGATCGAGATCGACCAGCAGTACGCGGCGATCCAGCGACGCCAGACTGGCGGCCAGGTTGACGGCAGAGGTGGTCTTGCCGACCCCACCCTTCTGGTTGGTCAAGGCGATGATTTTGGTCACGACGTCATCCTTGCGTGGAAATTCTCGGGTGGCTGGTGGCGGCAAAATCGTGAAACCGAACCCCAAGCCCGAGCCTAGCGGCCCCCGGCCTCGGGTTCCAGCATAACCAGTTCTCGACCCGCTGACTCGTACGGCACCCTCAACGCATGGCGCGAGACACAGCGCACGTCGTCCTCCAGGCGTTCGAGCTCGCCGTCCACCGCCGGCCCTTTCATCGCCAGCCACTGGCCGTGGGGCGCCAGCAGCGGCCGGGTCAGCTCGACGAAGTCCTCGAGGCTGGCAAAGGCCCGCGAGATCAGTTGATCGAACCCGCCGTCGGCCGGGGTATAGGCTTCCACTCGCGCCTGGATCGGGGTCACCCGGGCAAGCCCAAGTTCCATCACCGCCTGACGCTGAAAGCGTACCTTCTTGCCGTTGCTGTCGAGCAGACTGACGTCGAGCTCGGGGTTGAGGATCGCCAGCACCAGGCCGGGCAGGCCAGGCCCCGCGCCCACGTCGAGCACCCGTGGGCCCTTGACCCAGGGCAGCACCGCGGCGCTGTCGAGCACGTGGCGAGAGACCATGTCCAGCGGATCGCGTACCGCCGTGAGGTTATAGGCCCGGTTCCACTTGTGCAACAGACCCACCAGGGCCAGAAGCTGGTCAAGCTGGGCGGCGGTGGCCGTGATCTCGAGGGCGGCAAGGCCCTCGCTCAAGCGCTCGTGCAGTCGCTGCTGCAGGGCCGGGGACATCGCCTGACTCATCCGCTGGCTACCTCGCGATCATCGAGCAACCGGCGTTTCTTGAGGTGAATCAGCAGGATCGATACTGCCGCCGGGGTCACCCCGCTGATCCGCCCGGCCTGGGCCAGGGTCTCCGGGCGCGCCTCGGCGAGCTTCTGGCGAATCTCGTGGGACAGCCCCTCGACTCGGCTGTAGTCGAGATCGGTCGGCAGGGCCATGGACTCGTGACGCTTGAGCTTGTCGATCTCGTCCTGCTGACGATCGATGTAGCCCTGGTACTTGGCCTGGATCTGGACCTGTTCGGCGACCGTCTCGTCGCTCACCGGCTCACCCTTGGCCGCAGCCACGTCGGCATAGCCGAGTTCCGGGCGCTTGAGCAGGTCCATCAGGCTGTACTCGCGGGCCAGAGGCTTGCCGGTGATTTGCTCGATGGTGGCGGCGGCATCGGTCCCGGGCTGCACCCAGGTCGCCTTGAGCCGGGCGCTCTCGCGCTCCACCGCTTCACGCTTGTCGCTGAACCGTGCCCAGCGCTCATCGTCCACCAGCCCCAGTGCGCGACCGTGTTCGGTCAGGCGCATGTCGGCGTTGTCCTCACGCAGCAACAGCCGGTACTCGGCGCGGGAGGTGAACATCCGGTAGGGCTCCTTGGTGCCCAGGGTGATCAGGTCATCCACCAGCACCCCGAGGTAGGCCTCGTCGCGGCGCGGACACCAGGCGTCGAGCGCCTTGGCGCGACGCGCGGCGTTGAGCCCGGCGAGCAGGCCCTGGGCCCCCGCTTCCTCGTAGCCGGTGGTGCCGTTGATCTGGCCGGCGAAAAACAGGTTGTGGATAAATTTGGTTTCCAGCGAGTGCTTCAGGTCCCGCGGATCGAAGAAGTCGTACTCGATGGCGTAGCCCGGACGGGTGATATGGGCCCGCTCGAGACCTTCGATGGAGCGCACCACCTTGAGCTGCACGTCGAAGGGCAAGGAGGTCGAAATACCATTTGGGTATAGCTCATGGGTATCCAGACCCTCCGGCTCGACGAACACCTGGTGGCTGGTCTTGTCGGCGAAGCGGTGGACCTTGTCTTCGATGGACGGGCAGTAGCGCGGCCCGACCCCTTCGATCACCCCGGAGAACATCGGCGAGCGATCGAGATTGTCGAAGATGATCTCGTGGGTGCGCTCGTTGGTATGGGCGATGTGGCAGCTGACCTGACGCGGATGCATGTCCCGTGATCCCAGGTAGGACATCACCGGAGTCGGACTGTCGCCCGGCTGTTCCTCGAGGCGCGAGAAGTCGACGCTCTTGGCATCGATGCGCGGCGGGGTGCCGGTCTTCAGGCGATCGACCCGAAACGGCAAGGCGCGCAGACGCTCGGCCAGGGCGTTGGAGGGCGGATCCCCGGCACGACCACCACGGCTGTTGTCCAGCCCGATGTGGATCACCCCGCCGAGGAAGGTGCCGGTGCACAGCACCACGGTTTCGGCCAGGAATCGCAGTCCGGTCTCGGTGACCACGCCGCGCACGGTGTCCTGGTCGACAATCAGGTCGCCGGCGGCCTGCTGGAACAGCGTCAGGTTCGACTGGTTTTCCAGCATGCCACGAATCGCGGCCTTGTAGCGCACACGATCGGCCTGGGCACGGGTCGCCCGTACCGCGGGGCCCTTGCGGGCGTTGAGCACGCGAAACTGGATCCCGCCCAGGTCCGTCGCCAATCCCATGGCGCCGCCGAGGGCGTCGATTTCCTTGACCAGATGACTCTTGCCGATCCCGCCGATGGCGGGATTGCAGGACATCTGGCCCAGGGTCTCGATGTTGTGGGTCAACAGCAGGGTCTGGCAACCCATGCGGGCAGAGGCCAGGGCAGCTTCCGTTCCAGCATGGCCACCGCCGATGACGATGACGTCAAAGCGGTCGGGATACTCCAAGGTTCACCTCGTTCGGCGCAGCGCGCCAGCGGTCTGGATATTGGGTTCGTACGAAAAATAGCCCGCCAGTATAAACCCTCCTGTGGGTAAACGTCAGGGTTTTCCACACCCCGTCTGTCAGGCAGGAGCTTCACTTACCTACCTATAAAAAAATAAAAGAATAAGAAAGGAAGTTCTGTAGTGGTTGTAACTACTGGTGTGGACACTTTCTGTGGAAAAACCATTTAAACCTACAAAAAACAAATATATACAATGTTGATCCTTTGTTGGACAAGGGACGTACCAGCGTTTGATGGCGTGTTATCTGCCTGTGGACACAATCACGACTTGCCCACAGGCCTCGGCTTCCACCAGTTATCCACCGAGCTCGGGGGCGGTTGTCACCGCGACGGTGAACAACTCGCCGACTTGCCCACAGCCCCCGTGGCAGTGGGCTTTGCAGCCAAATGTGAAAAATCTTGTCCACAGCCCCAAAAAGCCAAAAAAACGCCCTGTCGATGACTCGACAGGGCGTTTGAGAGGCTCGAACGGGCGGTTTTTTCAGTGCTTGAGCACCCGCGCCAGGAAGCTCTGGGTACGTTCATTCTGCGGATTGTCGAAGACTTCTTCGGGCTTGCCCTGCTCGACGATCTCACCCTTGTGGATGTAGATCACGCGGTCGGCGACCTCCCGGGCGAAGCCCATCTCGTGGGTCACGATCATCATCGTCATGCCTTCTCTGGCGAGCTCACGCATGGCGTCGAGCACCTCACCGATCATCTCCGGGTCCAGCGCCGAGGTGGGCTCGTCGAACAGCATCAGACGGGGCTCCATGGCCAGTGCGCGGGCCAGCGCCACGCGCTGCTGCTGACCGCCGGAGAGCTGGGTCGGGTACTTGTCGGCCTGGTCCTTGATGCCTACCCGATCGAGCAGCCGTTCCGCGGTGGCCTCGGCCTTGTCACGGCTTTCGCCGCGCACCTTCATCGGGGCCAGGGTGACGTTGTCACGCACGCTGAGGTGAGGGAACAGGTTGAACTGCTGGAACACCATGCCGACCTCGGTGCGGATGGTCTGCAGCGCCTGGCTGGCCTTGCCGTCGGGCTTGAGGTCGTTGCCGTCGACCCTGAGGGCGCCCTGCTGGAATTCTTCCAGGCCATTGACGCAGCGGATCAGGGTCGACTTGCCGGAGCCACTGGCGCCGATGACGACCACCACTTCGCCCTGGGCCACCTCAAGGTCGATGTTCTTGAGCACGTGCAGCGAACCGAAGTGCTTGTTGAGTTTGTCGATACGGACGATGGGCTCGCCCTGGGCGTGAGAGGCTGGGTTCATGTCGGAATTTTCCATGGGATGTTGCACCTCACTGGCCCACCAGGCCCTTGCGCTCGAGCATGCGCAGGGCGAAGGACAAGGAAAGGGTGATGGCAAGATAGAGCAGCGCCACCATCAGATAGACCTCTAGGGCGGTGAAGGTGGTGGCGATGTAGATCTGGCCCTGGCGCACCAGCTCGCCCACGCCGATGACGGCGAACAGCGAGGTGTCCTTGATGCTGATAATGGCCTGGTTGCCCAGCGCCGGGATCATGCGGCGGAAGGACTGGGGCCAGATGATGTAGCGGAAGGTCTGGCGGCGGGACAGGCCCAGCGACAGGCCGGCCTCGCGCTGGCCGCGCTCGATGGACTGCACACCACCGCGAACGATCTCCGAGATGTAGGCGCCGGAGTTGACGGCGATGGCAGCGATACCTGCGGTGACCGCATCGATGGGGCCACCAAGGATGCTCGGCAGGCCATAGAAGATGAACAGCACCTGTACCAGTACCGGGGTGCCGCGGAAGATTTCGATGTAGGCCACGGCGGGAACACGCAGCCAGGCGCTCGGGGAAATGCGCAACAGGCCGAAGATGATGCCGATGACAAAGCCGATGGCCAGACCGCCGAAGGAAATCAGCAGGGTATAGGGGATGCCGGTCAGCAGCTGGGGGATGGAGGACAGCGCCGCCGACCAGTCGAATTGGAAGTTGACGTCCACGAGTGGGTCTCCGTCATGCACGTGAAATCAGGACAAGGCGAAAGGCCTTGATGCCGGGGTCGAGACAGTGCCTCGGGGTGACGTCCGGGTAACACCAAGGGGGCCGGTCGTGTACCGGCCCCCATGAATCCCAGGTCGGTTGCCCAGGTCGCTATGGACTGCGATCACTCGCTGGTGGAACCAAACCACTTGGCGTGGATCTCGTCGTAGGTGCCGTCTTCCTTCATCGCCGCCAGGGCCTCGTTGACCGGCTCTACCCACTCGCTGCCCTTGACGAAGACGATGCCGTACTGCTGGCCTTCGTACAGCGGACCAACGACCTTGACCTTGCCTTCGCCACGGGTCTGGGAGAAGTAGCCGACGTTGGGGGCGTCGTAGAAGGCGGCATCGACGCTGCCGCCGAGCAGGGCCATGTACATGTCGCTGGTGCCCGGATAGGGGGTGATCTCGGCGTCCTCGCCCAGGTTTTCCTGGAGGAAGTCATAGCTGGTGGAGCCGATCTTGGTGCCGATACGCATACCGGACAGGTCATCGATCTCGCTGACGCCTTCTTCGTCGGCGTTGACCAGGATCTTCAGACCGCTGTCGTAGTAGGGGTCGGAGAAGTCGACGATCTCGGCACGTTCGTCGGTGATGGTGATACCGGCGATGGCGATGTCGACGTTACCGGTCTGGACGGCGGGAATGATGCCGTTGAAGTCCATGGTGCGCAGTTCGTATTCGAAACCGGCACGCTCGGCCAGCTCGGCAATGATGTCCATGTCGAAGCCGACCATTTCGCCGGATTCCTGGTCCATCATCTCGAACGGCACGAAGCTCGGGTCGGTGGCCACGTTCAGGGTCTCGGCCTGAGCGCTGCCGATGACACCGAAGGTGAGCAGGGCGGAGGTAAGAGCGGCAGAAGTAAGGGCGGTTTTCATGATTTTCCCCAGTTGACGTTATTGTGAAATCCTCAACTACCATGGCGAGTTGCGGGGAAGGGGTCAAGTTGGGGGAGAATCCGCTGGGCCAACGCTGGCGGCGCCACAACACAATGCAAGACGCAGCCGGGAGGCTGCGTCGAGGGTGGCATCAAGGGCTGTATCAAGCGCTATCTGGAAAGGCGTGTTGCTGTCGCGTCGGCTGACGCGCAGCAAGGTCGCTACACCATAAAGGAGGCGCCGCAACCACAGGTGGTGGTGGCGTTGGGGTTCTGCACCAGAAAGCGTGCGCCGGCCAGGCCTTCCTCATAGTCGATGGTGGAGCCGACCAGGTACTGGTAGGACAGCGGGTCGACCACCAGCGAGACATCGCCGAAGGAAATCTCGGTGTCGTCGTCGTTGACGCCGTCGGCCACGTCGAAGCCGTACTGAAATCCCGAGCAGCCGCCTCCCGTGACATAGACGCGCAGGGCGATGTTGCTGGCGCCGTCTTCGGCCATCAGTGCCTTGAGTCGGCGCTGGGCGTTGTCGGACAGCAGTAGCGGGGTGGGGACAAAGGATTCGGCACCGCTCATGAGAGCTCCCGGGGTCGAGAAACAGGGTCAAAGCGGTCGATGTCGCCGATCAGCCGACGTCGACCGCATCGGTCATTATCCCCAAGCCAGAGTAAAAGGGTCAACTTTTCCTCGGAGGTAAAGCGCCTGGTACGTCGACATCCCCCCGCAGCAAGCGGGGGGATAGACCTCAGGGCATCATCGCCGGGGCGTCGAGACCAGCGGTCTCGTCGAAGTCGAACATCAGATTGAGGGCGTGGATGGCCTGGCCGGAGGCACCCTTGACCAGGTTGTCGATGACGGCCAGCACCACCACGGTGTCGCTGTTGCCGGGGCGATGTACGGCGATGCGGCAAAGGTTGGCGCCCTTGACGCTACGGGTCTCGGGGTGGCTGCCGGCGGGCATCACGTCGACGAAGGGCTCGTTGGCGAAGCGGTCTTCGAACAGACGCTGGAGATCACCGGGGTCGCCGGTCAGGCGCCCGTACAGAGTGGCATGGATGCCGCGGATCATCGGCGTCAGGTGGGGCACGAAGGTTAGCCCGACCTCACCCCCGGCGGCGTCGCCGAGCCCCTGGCGAATTTCCGGCAGATGACGATGGCCGGAGGCGCCGTAGGCCTTCATCGATTCACTGGCCTCGGCGAGCAGCGAGGGCACCTTGGCGCCACGGCCGGCACCGGTGACGCCGGACTTGCAGTCGGCGATCAGGTGGTCGGCGTCGATCAGCCCGGCTTCCAGCAGCGGCAGAAAGCCAAGCTGCACCGCGGTGGGATAGCAGCCGGGGACGGCGATCAGGCGGGCCTGGCGAATCTGATCGCGGCTGACCTCGGGCAGGCCGTAGACGGCTTCCTCGAGCAGACCCGGGGCGCCGTGAGGCTGGCCGTACCAGTCGGCCCAGACGCCGGCGTCGCGCAGGCGGAAATCGGCTGACAGATCGATCACCCGGGTGCCTCGCTCCAGCAGGTCGCCGGCCAGCGCGTGGGCGACGCCGTGGGGCGTGGCGAAGAACACCGCATCGCAGCGCGCCAGGCGCTCCGGGTCAGGCTCGGAAAAGCGCAGCTCGTCGTAGTGACCTCGCAGGTTGGGATAGAGTTCGGCCACGCCGAGGCCGGCTTCGCTTCGTGAGGTGATCGCGTCCACCTCCACCTCGGGGTGGCGCGCCAGCAGCCTGAGCAGTTCGACGCCGGTGTAACCGGTGCCGCCGACGATTCCAACCTTGATCACGTAACGCTCCTTTGCACTTTGCTGTTTCAGCGCATTGCCATGGAAATGTGGCCGCCCGCAAGGCGAGCCGAATGGCCTGGCCACAGGCCTGCCTGGAGATTCTCGGGCCAGGCGATGGGGGTTCCGAGAGACGACGATGACGGCGGCCTGGGTGCCAAGTCACGTTCTATGATACACAAGAGATAGTCACCTAAGGTAAGCCTGCCTTTCATCTTGCGTCAGGGACTCGACCCTTCGCTCTCAAGGAAGCGACCCACACCTCCATGCGCCTGCCCGATCTCAGTCTTGATGCCTTCCGTCGCCAGCTGGCGAGCGTCGACGCCTTGCCGCAACTGTGCGTGCTGGGGGTGGTGACGGGGCTGATCACCGGCAGTCTGATGGTGGTCTTCCGGCTGGCGTTGATGGTCGGCGCCATGCTGGTGATGCCCTACGACGATCCCGAAGCCTTCGAGCAGTTGTCTACCGGCCTGCGCATGGTGCTGCCGATCATCGCGGTGACGGTGATTGGTGTGCTGCTATGGCGTCAGCCACTGGCTGCCCGCAAGATCGGCGTCAGCCATGTGATCGAACGCCTGACCTATCACCAGGGCCGCTTTCCGCTGCGCAACTGGTTGAACCAGTGGTGGGTGGGGGTGGTGTCGGTGGTCGGGGGGCTATCTGCCGGGCGCGAAGGCCCGGCGATCCACCTGGGCGCCGCCGCCTCCAGTGGCCTCGGCCAACTGCTGCGCCTGCCCCACAACAGCCTGCGGGTGCTGGTGGCCTGCGGCACCGCGGCAGGTATCGCCGCCTCCTTCAATACGCCCATCGCCGGGGTCATCTTCGCCATGGAGGTGGTGATGATGGAATACACCATCGTTGGCTTCATGCCGGTCATCCTGGCGGCCTGCATGGGAGCCCTGGTCTCCCAGCTGGTCTATGGCGCCGACCCTGCCTTCGCGGTTCCCGATCTGTCCATGGGCTCGCTGTTCAATATCTACTGGATCGCCGCCATGGCCTTCGGTATCGGTCTGCTGGCGGGTCTGTTCATCCATGTCTCGCGCTCGGAGCGCATCGCCAGCCTGCCGCTGTGGTGGCGCCTGGCACTGGTCGGTGCCCTGGCGGCGCTGCTGGCCTGGTGCTACCCCCAGGTCCAGGGCATCGGCTACGACAGCCTGTCCGATGCGCTGTTCAATCGTTTGACGCTGGATATTCTGATGGCGCTGGTGCTGGGCAAGCTGCTGCTGACTGCCTTCGCGGTAGGCTGCGGGGTGCCGGTGAGCATCATCGGCCCGGTGCTGGTGGTCGGCGCGGCCGCCGGGGCGCTGTTCGGCATTGCCGGGGGCTGGATGTGGCCGGACAAGGCCGCAGACCCTGGGCTATTCGCGATGATCGGCATGGCGGCGATGATGGGGGCGGTGCTGCAGGCGCCGCTGGCGGCGCTGATGGCCCTGCTCGAACTGACCCATATGCCCCATATTCTGTTGCCGGGCATGCTGGCGGTGGTGGTGTCCTGCCTGACCGCGCGCCAGCTGTGTCGCTGTGACGGCTTCTTTATCAGCGTCAAACGCCATGGTCTGCACCCCCTCCAGCAACCGTTGATGCAGGCGTTGTCGCGGGTGTCGGTGCCGGCGGTGATGGAGCGCAGCCTGGTGCGCACCAGGCGACGGATCTCGGAGACCCAGGCTCGGGCATTGCTCGAGGCCAAACCGGTGTGGATCATCATCGAACGTTCCACCGACGACAAGCCGACCCTGGCGCTGAAGGCGGCCGACCTGGCGCGTTATCTGCTCGAACAACAGGAGCATGAGCAGCAGGAACAGCGGGAGAAACAGGAACACAAGGCGGCGCAGGCGGCGCCGGAAGATCAACGCGAAGCCAGCGAAGACAATGCCGCCATGGACGTGTTGATGGACAAGGGGGGCGCCCCCGGTGGCCAGGCGGATGTCATCGCGGGCAAGAACGTCGATCGCTCGCCACCGCCGGTGTCACCAGCGGCGGCCAGCCCCGATGAAGACAAGGAGGCGTTGCTGGACCTGCTGGAAATCCCCGGCCAGCGACTGGACCTGGTGGCCATCCACTTGCAGGCGACCCTGACCGAGGCGCTGAACGTGCTGAACGAAAGCAAGGTGGATGGACTCTACGTGGAACACGGCTATCGACCGAAGCAGAAGCGAATTTCCGGTATCATCACTCGGGATGCCATTGAGCGGTACTACCGCCTGTCTGATCCATCCACAGCCTGAGGAGTCGCCATGTATCTGTGGATAAAAGCCTTTCACCTGATGTCGATCGTGACCTGGTTCGCCGCCATGTTCTATCTGCCACGGCTCTACGTGTACCACGCCATGGCCCGGGACAAGGGCGAGTACGCCAGCATGGATACCTTCATGGTGATGGAACGCAAGCTCTATCGCGGCATCATGACACCTTCGATGGTGGCGGTATTGCTGCTGGGGGCACTGCTGGTGTGGTTGAACCCGGCCCTGATGAGCCAGGGCTGGCTGCACGCCAAGCTGGCGCTGGTGGTGGCGCTGGTGGCCTATCACCATGTCTGCCTGATCTACCTGAAGCAGCTGGCCGAGGATCGTTGCCGTCGCAGTGCCACCTTCTTTCGTGTGTTCAATGAACTGCCGGTGCTGGCACTGGTGGCTATCGTGATTCTGGCCGTGGTGAAACCCTTTTGAATAGCCTGAGTCCTTCGACTTCGCCCCACCTGCCGATGGTGCTGGTGCTGGCCGGGCATGACCCGACCGGCGGTGCCGGCCTGGTGGCCGATGCCGAGAGCGTGGCCGCCTGCGGAGGCTGGGCGCTGACCGTGCCTACCGCACTGACGGTACAGGACCTCGTCGACGTCCAGGCGGTTCACCCGGTGCCGGCCTCGACCATTCGCCAGGCGGCCGCAGCGCTGGAGAGCCTGCCGATCGCGGCGATCAAGATCGGTTTGATCGCCGACCTCGAGGCGCTGGACGCGGTGGTCGATGTGGTGCGCCGCCGGCCCGGTGTGCCGGTGGTTGCCGATCCGGTGCTCAAGGCGGGGGGCGGATCACCGCTTGCGACCCAGGAGCTGATCGACGCCTACTTCGAGCGTCTGCTGCCGAGGGTCGATATCCTGACCCCCAATCGCGACGAACTGGCACGCCTGGCCGGGCTCGACTACCAGGATGATACCGAGCGCTGTGTCAGTCTGATGCACCAGGGCTGCCAGGCGGTGCTGGTGACCGGCACCGATGATCCCCAGGGCCAGACGGCCAAGGGGCGTGTCGCCCATACCCTGCATACTCCGGACAGCGATCGTCAGTGGACCTGGCCCCGCTTGCCGGCGACCTTCCATGGTTCCGGTTGTACCCTGGCCGCTGCCGTGGCTACGCGACTGGCGGCGGGAGAAAGTCTGGTGCAGGCTTGTGAGCAGGCTCAGGTGTTTGCCTGGCAGGCGCTGGCCCATGGCTGGACGCCCGGCCAGGGGCAGTCGTTGCCTCGCCGGCTGTGGAAAATGCCGACGCCGCGCTTTTCGCCGGACGAGGTCAAGGTATGATGGCGACACGGCAGTCGGCATGAGAGACCCCGATCAGCCCCTGTTGGAAGGTATTGGCGCCCAATTCACCGGGTTATCCCATGCCCTCCACAGGGTTATCCACAGGCGGTGTCGCGCTGAATCGATGTCTGTGGCATCGATGATTGAATTTCACTTTTGGGCAAAGAGGTTGCCATGACCACATCCGCTGAGCTCTTCGAACAGGCCTGTCGGCACATTCCCGGTGGCGTCAACTCACCGGTGCGCGCGTTCAAGGGGCTGCATCGTCCGCCGGTGTTCATGGAGAGCGCAAAGGGCGCCTACCTTTTCGATGTCGAAGGAAAGCGCTACGTCGACTACGTGGGCTCCTGGGGACCGATGATCACCGGCCATGCCGATCCCGACGTGCTGGGCGCGGTGCGCGAGCGCCTCGACAAGGGCCTGTCCTTCGGTACCCCGACCGCGGTCGAGACCACCATGGCGGAGCTGATCTGCGAGATCATCCCGAGCATCGAGATGGTGCGCATGACCAACTCGGGCACCGAGGCGACCATGTCGGCGATTCGCCTGGCCCGTGGTTTTACCGGGCGGGACAAGATCGTCAAGTTCGAGGGCAACTACCATGGCCACAGCGATTCGCTGCTGGTCAAGGCGGGGTCCGGCGCGCTGACTCACGGTGAGCCCAGTTCTCCCGGGGTGCCTGCCGCTCTGGCCGAACATACCATCACGCTGTCCTACAATGACATCGACGAGGTGGAGCGCTGTTTCGAGGAGATCGGCAGTCAGATCGCCTGCATCATCGTCGAGCCGGTGGCCGGCAACATGAACTGCATCCCGCCGAGCGCCGACTTCCTCAAGACCCTGCGCCAGGTCTGTGACCGCCACCAGAGCGTGCTGATCTTCGACGAGGTGATGACCGGTTTCCGTGTCGCCCTGGGGGGCGCCCAGGCGCACTTCGGCGTGACCCCGGATCTGACCTGTCTCGGCAAGATCGTCGGTGGCGGCATGCCGGTGGGTGCCTTCGGTGGCAGCCGCGAGATCATGAGCGAACTATCGCCGCTGGGGCCGGTGTACCAGGCCGGCACCCTGGCCGGTAATCCGCTGGCCATGGCGGCGGGGGTGGCACTGCTGACCAAGCTGAAAGAGCCGGGCTTTCACAAGGCCCTGGCGCAGCGTGTCGAGACCCTGTGCAACGGGCTTGAAAGCCGGGCACGCGAGGCTGGTATCGACATGATCACCCAGCGCGTGGGAGGGATGTTCGGGGTATTCTTCACCGCCCAGAGCAGCGTCGAGAACTTTGCCCAGGCCACCGCCTGTGACGCCGATGCCTTCCGCCGTTTCTTCACCGCCATGCTCGAGCAGGGAGTCTACCTGGCGCCGTCGGCCTACGAGGCTGGCTTCATGTCCAGTGCACACACGCCGGAGGATATCCAGGTGACCCTGGACGCTGCCGAGAAAGCCTTCGCCCAGATGACGACCCAGGCCTGACAGGAGCCGACCATGACTGGCAATGACGCCGCTTCGCCGGACACCGCGCTGGAGCCATTTACCCTGGAAGAACTGCTGGACGCGCTGGCCGAGTTTCACGCCGAGCCGTTGCCGCCGGAGAGCGATTTGCCGGAACCGCTGACGGTGCTCAAGCACCGCAGCGAGGCCGAGTTCTCGGCCTGTCGATCACTGCTGACCGGGGACGAGGACGTCGAGCGCCTGGACGCCCTCAAGGTGTGGCTGGATCAGGAATTCGATCGTCTCGCTCCGATCATCGAGGTGCGCAAGGATCGCCTGCGTCCCAGCCGTTGGTACATGGAGTACTCCGACGTACGTCTGTGTGACAACGGGCGTCTGGTGGTCGCCCAGAGTGCCGCCCAGGATCCCAAGCCCTTCGACTATCCCGAGATGGCAGATCCCGGCCATGACCTGGCGAGTCTCAGGGTGGAACTCGAACTGCGTGGCGAGATGACGCTCTCCCATCAGGCGCTGGATGGCTATCTACGTCGCAGTGGCGACTACGAGCTGGCACGGATCCTGTCACTGTTGCAGGTCATCGAGTCCATGGCGGGCATGCGCCGTGCGCTGCAGCGTCGCCAGGTGAGCGGCCAGGAGCGTCCGTCGCTGATGGCCGAGACCATGAACAGTTTCCGCCGCTACCTGACCCTGGCGGAGCGCCACGCGGAGTTCCGCTTTCCGCCGCTGGTGATCGGCGTCGGGGTGTCGGGCAGCGGCAAGAGCCGCTTCACCCGTACCCTGGTGGGACGCCAGGGTGCGGTGCGACTGAGCTCCGATGTTCAGCGACTGGTGCTGCATGGATTCAATCCACAACAGGGTAGTGACGATCTGCCTGTGGATATCTATACCCGCGAGGCCACCGACAAGACCTACCAGCGCCTGGCCGCCTGCGCCGGGATTCTGCTGGACGCCGGTTACATGGTCTGTGTCGACGGCACCTTCCTCGAGCGCAAGCAGCGCGAGCTGCTGCGCTGGCAGGCCGAGGCCAGGGGACTTCCGGTGCTGCTGGTAAGCTTCGAGGCCGACGACGAGACGCTAAGACGTCGCATCAGCAAACGCGCGGTGCGCAATGAGCGAGACGAATCGTTGAGCCTGGCGGTGCTGGCGGCACAGCAGGACGCCTTCGAAGACTTCACCGACGAGGAACGCCTGCACCTGGTGAGGCTGGACAGCACGGCCGACAATGCGGCGGAGACCTTGGCCAGCCTGATCGAAGAGCACATACGCGTGCTGTGAGAGACCAGCCAGGTATCTTTCTCCACCAACAAGGACGCCGGCGATGCCGGCGTCCTTGTTGGCTGCACCTGTGTTGTCGATGCAGTCGCTTCATTCCGTTGCTCGATCTCGGCCGAGAGGCGTCTGTGCCCCCGTAGGTCCGGGGCTCGGTCGTCGAGCCTTATCGTGTCGCAGTGGAGCGTCGAGGTGGCGGTGCGCCGAGATTCTGGCGTGCCCAGTTGACCGCCTGCAGGCGATTGCTGACGCGAATCTTCTTGAACACGTTGTACAGGTGAGACTTTACGGTGTGTTCGCTGACGCACAGGCGTTCGGCAATTTCCATGTTGGAGGCGCCGGAGCCCAGCAGTCCGATGATCTCCATCTCGCGCTGGGTCAGGCCACAGGCCGGTCGATAGGCATTGAGCTGCTGGCGGCGGGAAAACTCGATCAGGCGAGTCATCAGCGAGCGCGACATCCACAGATCGTCGGTCTCGAACAGCTTGGCGATGCCCTTGCAGATACTGTCGAGGCTGTCCTGACGATAGAAGACTCCTCGCAGATGCATGAAGGACAGCACCTCCAGCGCATGCTCTTCGTCACGCAGGTTGAAGGCGGTGAGTAACAGGCCGCTGTGGCGTGCACTGACGTCCTGCCAATGCTGCATGGCGGCGTCGTCGACGTGGTCGGCGTCCATCAATACCAGCACCTGCTGACTGTCATCGATCTCGATGGTGTCGGCGGGGGCGGCGATGGAGACAGGGCAGTGGAATTGGTCCTTGATATAGTTGATGAAGAGCAGTGACTGAGGGTTGTGGTCAGTCACCAGCACTATCTGTCCTGTGTTGTTGCTCATCGTCGTGTCTCCGTGCACCCGCAGACGCCTGCTGACAGGGATGGGTATGACTAGTAAGTGGTGACCATTATGGGCCTATTTCATTCATTTTGTAAGGTTCTGTAACTACTGCACAGTAAAGTTAGGCTTGATACACGGTTGTACCGAAAAATTTCATACCTTGGTCCTAGAAAATAGCGAATTTTCGGACAGTTTCCCGGTATTTTTTGAATCTTTTTTCCAACTTTGTGCTTAAACGGCATTCAAACCGCGCATGATAGAGTATAGGCAAACATGCCGGCATAGTGCCGACGTGTCTTCTATCGAACTACCCATCAAGAGCGACGCCATGAGTCAACTTACCGAACTGGTGCTGGCCAGTGGAAACGCCGGCAAGCTCAAGGAACTGGGCGCGCTGCTGGCGCCACTGGGCATCAAGGTTCACGCCCAGTCGGAGTTTGCCGTTCCCGAGGTCGAGGAAACGGGACTGACCTTTGTCGAAAATGCCCTGCTCAAGGCGAGGGAAGCCAGCCGTATCAGCGGCCTGCCGGCGCTGGCCGACGACTCCGGGCTCGCCGTGGATGCACTCGATGGTCGCCCCGGTATCTATTCCGCCCGCTTTGCCGGTGAACCCAAGGACGACGGTCGCAATAACGACAAGTTGCTCGAGGCCATGGCCGAGGTGCCCGAAGGGAGTCGTGGTGCCAGCTACTGGTGCGTGCTGGTGCTGCTCGAGCATCCCGAGGATCCAGTGCCACTGATTGTCCAGGCCGACTGGCGTGGCGAGATCCTGGCCCATCCGCGCGGTGAGGGCGGCTTTGGCTATGACCCACTGTTCTGGCTGCCGGATCAGGGCGCCAGCGCCGCTGAACTCGGCGCGGCGGAGAAGAACCGACTGAGTCATCGCGGTCGCGCCCTCTCGGCGCTGCTGCTCGAACTCGAGCGTCGGTCGAGTTCGTGATGGTGTCTCGTCTTCCGCCGCTGGCGCTGTATGTCCATGTGCCCTGGTGCGTGCGCAAGTGTCCCTACTGTGACTTCAATTCCCACGGTGTCGGGCGCGGCGCCGAACTCCCCGAAGAGGCCTATCTGGCGGCGTTGATCGACGACCTGCGCAGCGATGCCAGGCTTGCCGACGGACGCGAGCTGGTCAGCATCTTCATCGGCGGCGGCACGCCGAGTCTGATGTCTGGAGATTTCTATCGCCGATTGCTGGATACGGCGAGCCAGCTGGTGCCTTTCGCCTCGGATATCGAAATTACGCTGGAAGCCAACCCGGGAACGCTGGAGCGTGGCCGCTTTGCCGACTATCGCCGTGCCGGCATAAACCGGCTGTCGCTTGGCGTGCAGAGTTTTCACGACGCACAGCTCTCGGCGCTGGGTCGTATCCATGGCGGCGAGGACGCCGAGCGCGCCTTCGATGAGGCTCGCCGAGCCGGATTCGACAATCTCAATCTGGACTTGATGCATGGCTTGCCGGGGCAGACCCCGGAGCTCGCGCTTGCCGACCTGGAGCGGGCCATCACGCTGGCGCCGGAACACCTGTCCTGGTATCAGCTGACGCTGGAGCCCAATACCGAGTTTCATGCCAAGCCACCGCGGCTACCGGAAGAAGAGGTGCTGTGGGATATCCAGGACCTGGGCCACGAGCGTCTCGAGGCGGCAGGGTTTCAACGCTATGAGATCTCGGCCTACTCGAAGCCCGGGCGTCGGGCGCGTCACAACCTCAACTACTGGCGCTTCGGCGACTATCTGGGGATCGGCGCCGGTGCCCACGGCAAGATCAGCCAGCCGGGCGAGTCGGGCTTCCACATCGAGCGTCGCTGGAAGACTCGCCAGCCCGAGGCTTACCTGCGGCGACATCAGGACCCACGGGGTTTCGTGGCCGGTCACCGGCGGGTGAAGCCCGACGAGGTGGCGCTGGAATTCGCGATGAACGCACTGAGACTGGTCGACGGGGTATCGCTGGATACCTGGTGTGCACACACAGGACGCTCTGTGGCAGAGTTGTCGCCAAAGATCGACAAGGCGCGTGAAAAGGGACTTATTGTGCAAGACGCCGCCAGGGTTCAAGCTTCTGCGCAAGGTCTATTATTCTTGAACGACCTTTTGACCCTGTTCAGCGAAGACTGAAAGGGATGATGTACCACATGGAAGGAGACGTTGACGCCATGAGCAGCAAGACTCGACTGATCGCCCCGCTGGCAGCCGCCGTGATTCTGGCTGGCTGCTCCACAACGGATCCTTACACTGGCCAGACCGATCGCAACAACACCGGCATTGGCGCCGCTGTGGGTGCCGCCGTCGGTGCCGCAGCCGGCGCCATCAGTGGCGACGGCAGTACCAGCAAGCGTGACCGTGCCTTGATTGGTGCCGCCGCGGGTGCCGCCGTGGGCGGTGGCATCGGTGTCTATATGGATCGCCAGGAAGAGCAACTGCGTCAGAGCATGCAGGGCACCGGAATCGGCGTGGAGCGCCAGGGTGACAACATCGTGCTCAATATGCCGAGCAGCGTGACCTTCGGCTTCGATTCCTCTGATCTGACCGGTGGTGCCACCAGTGCCCTCAACGACGTGGCCAACGTACTGACCCAGTATCCGGAAACCCGCGTCAATATCGCCGGCCACACCGACTCTACCGGCGACGCCAGCTACAACCAGCGTCTGTCCGAGCGTCGTGCTCAGTCGGTGGGCAGCTACCTCCAGGGGCAGGGTGTGGCCTCCGGACGTCTGTACGTGAGCGGCTACGGTGAAAACCAACCGATCGCTAGCAACAACACCGAAGAAGGTCGTGCCCAGAACCGTCGCGTCGAGATTACCCTGACGCCGACCGGCCAGCAGGGGTAAGGCGACTCGGCTGCCTGACCTGTATGAGGGAGGCCTGCCCCTCGGCGGGCTTCTCTATTCTCCAGGGGCAGGGTGTTGCCTCCGGTCGTCTGTACGTGAGCGGCTACGGTGAAAACCAGCCGATCGCCAGCAACAACACCGAAGAAGGTCGTGCCCAGAACCGTCGCGTCGAGATTACCCTGACGCCGACCGGTCAGCAGGGGTAAGGCGACTCGGCCGCCTGACCTGTATGAGGGAGGCCCGCCACCTCGGTGGGTTTCTCTCGCTTGCGTCGATAGCCCGTAGCTGAAGTCGCGACGTTGCAGCGACTGCAACGGCAAGGCCCGCACCTCTCGACAGAGGTGCGGGCCTTTTCGATTCCTGCCTATCTCTTCGTTCCCGCCCGGTCTCTCCAGGACCCTCTAGATCTCTCCAGGGCTCGCCAGATTTCTCCTGGCCTGGCCTTGTTTCGCCCAAGCCCTGCTGCTGCCCCAACCTTGGTCACAGCGAAAATTGGCGACGGCTCCATGATGTTCAACGGCTCGGGTTCGTTGGGGGTAAAGCGTACCTACTCGGTTAAAGCCTAATGTCTGTCATGAGTCCATACGTCTGCACGCAGACCCCTACTTGCTGTTATCGTAACGCCATCGACTCGGCGAACGATTTTCGCCCCACGACCAGGTCCTATCATCCATGCTTTCCTATCAGCACGCCTATCATGCCGGCAATTTCGCCGACGTTCATAAACACTTGTGGCTTTACGCCACGATCGATCATCTGTTACGTAAAAATAGCGCTATTACGTTTATAGATACTCACGCCGGGCGAGGAAGCTATCCGTTGGCGGCTGAAGAAACCGCGCGGCTCAAGGAGTACCAGACGGGCGTCAAGCGCTTGTGGGACAGCCGCACCGAGACGGGCAAGGCGGGCGCGCAGAATCCACTGCTGACGACCTGGCTTGAGGCGATCGACTCCGTTCAGCCGCGCCCACAGCAATTGACCCACTACCCGGGCTCGCCCTGGTGGCTGGGTCATCGGCTGCGTGATCAGGACCGATTGACCCTGTTCGAGTTGCACCCGGGTGAGCACGGTCACCTGGCCCGGCAGTCACTGGCAGGCGAAGGGCAGCAGGCGAATATTCGACGCGTGCATGGCGACGGCCTGGCCGGGCTCAGGTCACTGCTTCCGGTAAAGACACCGCGGCTGTGCGTGCTGGTCGACCCGAGTTTTGAGCGCAAGTCGGAGTACCAGGAGGTCGCCGAGACCATGATTCATGCCCTCGGCAAGGTCCGCCACGCGGTGCTGCTGTTGTGGTATCCACTGCTGCCCGCCGGGCGCCACCAGGAGCTGTTGGACAGGCTGCGAGCCAGCGGCGTGCGCAAGCTATGGCGCAGCGAGGTGATCCTGCACCCCCCGGGTGGGGCGAGCCACGGTATGTACGGCAGCGGGATGCTAGTGGCCAACCCGCCCTGGGGTGTCAGCGACAGCATGCAGGCCGCCATCGCTGACTGGCTACCGCTGCTCGGTGACGCAGCGCGCCACGAGCAGCGCTGGTGGGTCGAGGAGTAGCGCCTGGTCGTTGGTCATCTGGCCAGACGCCAATCGGGTCATGGTGCCTCGAACATCAAGCGAA
Organism: Halomonas sp. EF61; assembly: GCF_040147045.1. Classification (NCBI taxonomy): domain Bacteria; kingdom Pseudomonadati; phylum Pseudomonadota; class Gammaproteobacteria; order Oceanospirillales; family Halomonadaceae; genus Halomonas; species Halomonas sp. EF61. The sequence continues at coordinate 1,292,618 of NZ_JAMSHM010000001.1, forward strand.
AGCCCACCGGTGAGGTTCGGTCGATGGATGAGAGGCCAGCGATTTCCTGCAAGGCGGCGATGCCGTCCTCGAAGCCCAGCGATTCTGCGCTTAGCCATACCGGCTGATCCGACACCACCAGCCAGCGTGTGTCGGCGAGTCTTGCCACCAGTACCTGGGCCTCCTGCTCGGTCGACGCCGAGCCGAGACTGATATCGACCGGGATACTGGTCGCCAGGGTCTCGCCTACGCCAAGTGAATCGAAGCTGGAGGTATCTACCTGGGCCGAGATCGCGAAGCTGGCCGCGGCCAGCAGGTGCTCGAGCATCCGTTCATCACGGATATCGATGCCCGTGTCCAGCGATTCTGTGGCCACCTCGATGGTGACCTTGCCGCTATCGTCGATACCGCCGGACAGACCGTCCAGGTGGTGGGTCTCACCTATGCTCTGGTTTTTCACCGAGCCGAACCACAGGCGTGAATCGTCACCGGACAGCTGCCAGTCCGCCAGGGCGGAAAGCGAGACGCTGCCTAGCGCCATTGCGACAACCAGGGGAAGAGCTTTCATGGGGACTCCTGTGGGCAAGGGGGCACTGCCCACAGTGTAGCGGGTATGACAGATGCCCTGGACGAGCCCTCGGTCCGGCCGGTCGGGGGGCGGATGCCTGGCACCAGTGATGGCGGACGCCTCAGGCGCCCCATGTCGGCGCCAGGCGTGGCTTCGCCATCACTGAAGGGATGGCGAGGCGATCGCTGGCGCATGAACGTGGGTAAGTACTCGCTATCGGTGTAGCGTCTGCTTTAAAGGCTTTTGTGCATTTTCAGGCATTCACTTGCCGATACAGAAGCTGCCGAAGATCTCACCCAACAGATCGTCGGCGCTGAACTCGCCGGTGATCTCCCCCAGCGCCTGCTGGGCATCACGCAGGTCCTCGGCCAGCAGCTCGCCCGCGCCATAGCCTTCGAGTTGTGCATGGCCGTTGTCGAGGGCCTCTCGGGCGCGGTCAAGGGCGTCCAGGTGACGACGCCGAGCCGAGAAGCGGCCTTCGGTGGTGGACTGAAAGCCAATGATCTCCTTGAGGTGAGACTTGAGGTTATCCACACCCTGACGTGATCTGGCGGAGAGCCGCAGCGTAGGAGGTGTTGTGGATAAATCGAGTCCCGGTGCTTCACCGCTCTGGTCCACCTTGTTGCGCACCAGGGTCAAGCGTGAGGCGTCCGGCAGGCGCTCGACGAATTCCGGCCAGATGGCCATGGGGTCGGTGGCCTCGGTGGTGGTGGCGTCCACCAGCAGCAGGACCCGGTCGGCCTTCTCGATTTCGCTCCAGGCGCGGGCCACGCCGATCTTTTCCACCGCGTCGGGGGTATCGCGCAGGCCGGCGGTGTCGATGATGTGCAGCGGCATGCCGTCCAGATGGATATGTTCTCGCAACACGTCCCGGGTGGTGCCCTCGATATCGGTGACGATGGCGGTGTCCTGTTCGGTCAGCGCATTGAGCAGGCTCGACTTGCCGGCATTGGGCCGTCCGGCGATGACCACGCTCATGCCTTCGCGCATCAGTGCGCCCTGGCCGGCACTGCGACGCACCTCGGCGAGCTCCGTCATGAGCGCGCCAAGCTTGGCCGCGACATGGCCATCGGCGAGGAAGTCGATCTCCTCCTCGGGGAAGTCGATGGCCGCCTCGACGTACATGCGCAGCTCGATCAGGCCCTGGACCAGCGACTGCACGCGGGTGGAGAACTCGCCCTGCAAGGAGCGCAAGGCATTTTCGGCGGCGCCACGCGAGCTGGCGTCGATCAGGTCGGCGATGGCCTCGGCCTGAGCCAGGTCGAGCTTGTCATTGAGAAAGGCGCGCTCGGAGAACTCGCCCGGGCGGGCCAGTCGCGCCCCCAGCGCCACACAGCGCTCGAGCAGCATGTCCATGATCACCGGGCCGCCGTGACCCTGAAGTTCCAGCACGTCTTCGCCGGTGAAGGAGTGTGGCCCTTCGAAAAACAGCGCGATGCCTTCATCGATTACCCCGTTATCGCCCCTGAACGGTCCGTAGAAGGCCTGGCGCGCGTCCGGTACCTGGCCCAGCATGGCGCTGGCAATCGCGCCACAGGCAGGCCCCGAGACGCGTATGATGCCGACGCCGCCCCGACCCGGCGGCGTGGCGAGGGCGCAGATGCTGTCCTGGGTGTAGAGAGGCGTGGTCATGGTCAGACTCCTTGATGATCGGGCGTATTGTCAGGCGCAGCGCCTGGCTTTGCCAGTCCGGCTGGTGTGGCCAACGGCTGTGGCCAGAGGTGCGGGCCCTGAAACGCCAGACCCCCGCCGAAGCGGGGGTCTGGAAGCGTCATGCATGAGGACTTACTTGGTGTTCATGCCCTTGCCGACGCTGGGGTCTTCCTCGATCTTGCGGGTGATCACGTACTGCTGAATGATCGAGATGCAGTTGTTGCACACCCAGTAGATGACCAGACCGGCCGGGAACCACAGGAAGAAGAAGGTGAAGACGATCGGCAGCATCTTCATGATCTTCGCCTGCATCGGGTCCGGAGGCGTCGGGTTGAGCATCTGCTGAACGAACATGGAGGCGCCCATCAGGATCGGCAGGACGAAGTAGGGGTCCTTCACCGACAGGTCCTGGATCCACAGCATGAAGGGCGCGTGACGCAGTTCCACGGACTCCAGCAGCATCCAGTACAGCGCGATGAACACCGGCATCTGTATCAGGATCGGCAGACAGCCGCCCAGCGGATTGATCTTTTCCTTCTGGTAGAACTTCATCATCTCCTGGGACATCTTCTGGCGGTCGTCGCCGAAGCGTTCCTTGAGACGCTGCATTTCCGGGCCCAGCTTGCGCATGCGTGCCATGGACTTGTAGGCCTTGGCAGACAGCGGCCACAGGGCAGCCTTGACCATGATGGTCAGGATGACGATGGACCAGCCCCAGTTGCCGATCAGATCGTGGATGTGATCGAGCAGCCAGAACAGCGGATTGGCGATGAACCACAGCCAGCCGAAGTCGACGGTCAGCTCCAGGTTCGGTGCCACGGCCTCAAGCCGCTCCTGCACCTTGGGGCCCATGTAGAGGGTGGCACCCAGGGTGGCGTCGGCTCCCGGTGCCAGGGTCTGGGCCTGGCCGGCGAAGGCGGCCACGTTGCGGTCCTGACTGTCGGTGGCGGCGTAGAACAGGTTGTCCTGCTGCTGCGGCGGTACCCAGGCGGAGGTGAAGTAGTGCTGGATGATCGCGACCCAGCCGCCCTCGACCTCGCGGTTCTGGAAGTTGCCTGCCTGGATGTCCTCGAAGTCGATCTTCTCGTAGCGGTTCTCCGGTGAGGAGTACGCCGCGCCGAGGAAGGAGCGCATGCCCATCTTGGGGCCGGTGGACGGATCCGGGTTGTTGTCGCGGGCCAGTTGGCCGATGAAGCGTGCGCTGACCGGCTCCTCTCCAGCGTTGGCAAGCAGGTAGCTGACGTCGACTGCGTAGTCGTCACGACTGAAGGTGAAACGCTTGACGATATCGATGCCATTGACGGTGGCGGTCATGTCCACCTGCAGGCTGTCCTGGCCGTCGGCCAGGCGGTACTCGGTCTTCTCGGGCGAGAAGGCGATACGACCGCTGTTGCCGTCAAGCTGCAGTCCAGAGCGAGCGACGTAGCTCAGGGTGCTGTTGTTGGACAGCAGCACGTAGGGCCGATCCCCATCCTGGCTCATCAGATGCTGGGGGAGGGCGGCGTAGACGATGTCGCCACCCTGGGGGTCGATACGCACGTCGAGGACGTCGGTGATGACCGCAATGAGATCTCGACTGTTGGCAGCGGGCTCGCTGCTGCCGGGCAGCTCGCTGCCGACATCATTGGCCGAGCTGGGTGCCGCCAGGCCTTCCGACGTGGAGGCGTCGGCACCGTTTGAGGTCGCGTTGCTGGTGATCGCCGGAGCATCCGGGGTGCTGGGCGGCTGACCGTAGTCCTGGTTCCACTGCACCATGATCAGGTAGGCGAGCACCGCCAGGGGGATCAGCAGGAGTAGTCGTTTTACGTCCATGAAGGGTCTGCCCGAAGGGAAGTGAACATGCCGATGGCGCCACGCGAGACGCCTACATGAGATACACGAAAGCCTGCCGGAGGCAGGCCAGTATTCGTACGGAAACGTTCCGCGTCGCGAGAGGTGACGTCAAGGGGCCGGAAGAGGGACTCATTCATGCTCGGACCAAGTGTGTTCGGCATTGAAGAGCCTCTTGCTGCTAGTTACGGCTTTGCTTCGGCTGTGACCGAGTGTCACCCCGGGTGTCACTCGCGTGGCGAGGTGTCGTCGATGTCCGCGAGGGACGAGTCGACTTCTCGGCCTCGCGCTCGAGACGACGCCACATGCCGAACAGCTGGCGCAGCACGGTGTCGTTGTCGACCTCGTTGACGCCACGCCTGGCCAGCAAGACGATATCCACGGCGGGAAGTCGATGCTGTGCATGCCGAACGGACTCACGAGCCAGTCGTTTCAGTCGATTGCGATCGACGGCCCGGCGTACGTTCTTCTTGCTGAAGACCAGGCCCAGGCGAGGGTGTCCCAAGTCATTGGGAATCGCCAACGCCATCAGGCCCTTGCCGTGAACCTTGTAGACCGCCCCATCGAACACCTGGCGGTAGTCCCCGGCAGTCAGCAAGCGGCATTGCCGGGGAAAGGTCAGACAGGCCACGAAGGACCTGCGCTTAGGCGCTCAGGCGCTTGCGGCCCTTGGCACGGCGACGTGCCAGAACGGCGCGGCCGTTTTTGGTGGCCATGCGAGCACGGAAGCCGTGCGCGCGCTTGCGCTTGAGAACGCTCGGTTGAAATGTGCGCTTCATAACTCGTTAATCCCACAGTGGTTTTTTGGAACGGATAGACATCCAGAGGCTCCCGGAATCCGCTCGGGCCCCCGGGGGTATTCGGCTCAAGACCGGATATTTTAGTGATTTCAAGCCCTGGGTGCAATCTTTTCGCGGGCCAGAAAGCAGGTTTCAGGGTGTTCGCCCCTGCCAGTCCGGCCCAGACGGCTGGGGATAACTCTTGCTCGAGCCGAACCGGCGGGTGAACAAGCCACCAGGGACCGGCCTCGCGACATGACCCACTGCCTACATAACAATAAAGAGAAGTTCTTGACTGATGTTGTTATTACTACTGGGGATAGTTTTTGTGGATAAGCGTGTTCACGTATGAAATTTCAACATGTTGCGTTGCATATAAAAGTGTGGAGAAAACGTTGAGACCGCGGGGAGGAGCGGTGTGGTTCCGGTGGATCAATGATGAGATTGTCCACAGGGACTCGTTCGCCAGCAAGTTGTTCCAGCACAACTCCGAATGGCGTACAAGGGTTTTCCACAGCTAGGTTTCGGTGCCGTTCTCGTGTGGATAACTCGTGGTGACAAGGCTACAATGTGCGGTCGTTCTTCAACCAAGGTAGCTCGCGTGTCGCTCGCTCTCTGGCAACAGTGTCTACAAACCCTTCAGGATGAACTGAGCTCGCAGCAGTTCAACACCTGGATTCGCCCTCTGCAGGCGGAAGAAGGGGAGTCCAATCAGCTCAGGCTGCTGGCACCCAACCGCTTCGTGCGCGATTGGGTCAGTGACAAGTACGCCAAGCGTATCAGTGAACTGATGCGGGAGTTGGCGCCGGCCAAGCCGCCCAAGGTGATGCTGACGGTGGGCAGTCGTCGCGCTGCGCCGGCCCCACCCCAGACTCGCGAACTCGGTGATCCTGTCTCCGCCGCTCCGGCCCGCTCGGCGGCCGTGCACACCAGCTCCCGCGGCGATGTGGGGGATGAGCGCGAGGTCGACCGCCTGCGCGACGAAGGCGGTGAGGCGCCGGTCACGCGTCCACCTGGCGGTGAACGTCAGGTTCAGGTCGAGGGCAGTCTCAAGCACTCCAGTGGCCTGAATCCCAACTTCACCTTCGAGACGTTTGTCGAGGGCAAGTCCAACCAGCTTGCCAGGGCGGCATCCCGCCAGGTGTCGGAGAACCCAGGGGGAGCCTACAACCCGCTGTTTCTGTATGGTGGCGTCGGCCTCGGTAAGACCCACCTGATGCATGCGGTGGGCAATGCCCTGGCGGGGCGTCGCGAGAACGCTCGGGTGGTGTATCTTCACTCGGAGCGCTTTGTCGCCGATATGGTCAAGGCCCTTCAGCTCAACGCCATCAATGACTTCAAGCGCTTCTATCGCAGCGTCGACGCGCTGTTGATCGATGACATCCAGTTCTTCGCCGGCAAGGAGCGCTCCCAGGAGGAGTTCTTCCATACCTTCAATGCCTTGCTTGAGGGTGGCCAGCAGATGATCCTGACCTCGGATCGCTACCCGAAGGAAATCAGCGGCGTCGAGGAGCGCCTCAAGTCCCGTTTTGGCTGGGGGCTGACGGTGGCGATAGAGCCGCCTGAGCTCGAGACTCGGGTGGCGATACTGATGAAGAAGGCCGACCAGGCCAAGGTGGATCTACCCCATGATGCGGCTTTCTTCATTGCCCAGAAGATTCGCTCCAACGTGCGTGAACTGGAAGGGGCGCTGAAGAAGGTCATCGCCGATTCCCACTTCATGGGCAAGTCGATCACCCAGGACTTCATCCGCGAATCGCTCAAGGATCTGCTCGCTCTGCAGGACAAGCAGGTAGGCGTGGACAACATCCAGCGTACCGTGGCGGAGTACTACAAGATCAAGCTGGCGGACCTGCTGTCCAAGCGGCGTTCACGCTCCGTGGCGCGCCCGCGACAGGTCGCCATGGCCCTGGCCAAGGAACTGACCAATCACAGTCTTCCGGAAATCGGCGACGCCTTCGGCGGCCGAGACCACACCACCGTGCTACATGCCTGTCGCAAGGTGCAGGCGCTGCAGGAAGAAAGCGCCGATATTCGTGAAGACTACAAGAATCTGTTGCGGCTTTTGACCAGTTAACGTCTCTACGTCATCAACCGCGTGACCGTCTCACTCTCCCGGACAAGAAGTGGAGCCGACATGAAATTTTCCATCTCCCGCGAAGCGCTGCTGCGCCCGCTGACGCTGGTGGCCGGTGTGGTCGAGCGCCGTCAGACGTTACCGGTGCTCTCCAACGTGCTGATCCAGGTCGAACAGGACGAGGTCGCCTTGACCGGCACCGACCTGGAAGTCGAACTGGTCGGCCGCACCGTGGCCAGCCAGGTGGATGAGCCTGGCGCCATCACGGTGCCCGCGCGCAAGCTGATGGACATCTGCAAGTCCTTGCCAGACCAGTCCGAGCTGGAGCTGTCCATCGAGGACGGGCGGGCCGTGCTGCGCAGTGGCCGTTCACGCTTTACCCTGTCCACGCTTCCGGTCGCCGAGTTTCCGAATATTGAAGATGGTCAGAGCAGTGTCGAACTGGCGTTGCCGCGGGGGACCCTCAAGCAGCTGATCGACGCCACCTCCTTCGCCATGGCGCAGCAGGACGTTCGCTACTATCTGAATGGCCTGCTGCTGGAGTTCGCCCCGAACCTGGTCCGCACCGTGGCTACCGACGGCCACCGCCTGGCGGTCAGCTCTCGCCCCGTGGAGATCAACATTGAGTCGGCCCAGAAGCTGATCGTTCCGCGCAAGGGTGTACTCGAACTGGTACGGCTGCTCGACGATTCCGAAGAGCCTGTCAGCCTGACCCTGGGCTCTACCCATATCCGTGCTCACACTGGGGACTTCACCTTCACCTCCAAGCTGGTGGACGGCAAGTTCCCGGACTACGAGCGGGTCGTGCCCAAGGGCGGCGACAAGGTCTTCATCGCCGAACGTTCGGAGTTGCGTCAGGTGCTGTCGCGTACCGCCATCCTCTCCAACGAGAAGTACCGTGGGGTGCGGCTGAATCTGGAAGAGGGCAACCTGAGGGTGATGGCCAACAACCCGGAGCAGGAAGAGGCCGAGGAAAACATCGCCATCGAATACAGCGGGCCGGCCATGGAGATCGGCTTCAACGTCGGCTATCTGATCGACGTGCTCAACGCCGTGGGTGAGGATCGCGTGCAGATGACGCTGGGCGATCCCAACAGCAGTGCGCTGATGGAAGAACCCGGTGGCGGCGATGCCCTCTATGTCGTGATGCCGATGCGCCTGTGACGGTATTCGTTGCCAGCAAGGCCTTTCCATGGCGCTAGACCGCTTGATGTTTCAAGGCCTGCGAAACTTGCAGGCCTTTGATATTTCACCATCTTCCGGGATCAACCTGATCACTGGAAGCAACGGCAGCGGCAAGACCAGCCTGCTCGAAGGTATCCACCTGCTGGGCATGGGGCGGTCCTTTCGGGCGCGTCGGCTGTCCCAGGTACTCCACCACGATGCTGACGCCCTTGTCCTGCATGGCCGCCTTGCCGGTGATCCCCCTGTATCGATCGGTTTGCGCCGCCTGCGTCAGGAGCGCGAATTGACGCTGCGCATTGGCGGTGAACGACTCGACAGGGTGTCTCGTCTGGTGGAGACCCTGCCCCTGCAGTTGATCAACCCCGACGCCTTCCGCCTGCTGGAGGGATCTCCCGCCGGCAGGAGGGAGTTCCTGGATTGGGGAGTGTTTCACGTGAAACATGACTTCCTGCAGGCCTGGCAGCGTTTCCGTCGCGCCCTGAAACATCGGAATGCCCTGCTCAGGCATGGTAGAATGGAGCCTCAATCCCTGTCAGTGTGGGAGCATGAGCTGGCGCTTTCGGGCGAGCGCATGGACATCCTGCGCAGGGAATGGATCGATACCTTTATCCCGGTATTCGAGGAAACGCTGGAAGGGCTGATTTCACTGCCATCGCTGACGCTACGCTATAGCCGTGGCTGGGATCGACAGCGAGATCTGGCCGAGGTGCTCGAGCAGGGACGCGACACCGATCGTCAGATGGGCTTTACCCAGCAGGGGCCCCAGCGAGCGGATCTGGCGATTCGACTCGGCAAACGACCAGCGGTCGAAGTGCTTTCACGAGGACAACAGAAACTCGTCGTGAGCGCACTGAAGCTTGCCCAGGGACGGTTACTCGAGAAGATGACAGGCAGGACCTGTCTCTACTTGATCGACGATCTGCCCGCCGAACTGGACCAGAACCACCGAAGGATCTTTTGCCAGTGGCTGGAGCGGATGCGCTGCCAGGCCTTCATCACCAGCGTGGATCACGAGGTACTGGCCGACCTGTGGCAACCCGATACGCCGATGGCAATGTTTCACGTGAAACAAGACGCTGACGGCTTCGGCCAGCTGCAGGCCATAGACAGACAGACTTCACGACGGAGTGGTCAATGAGCGAACATGCTTACGACTCATCGAGCATCAAGGTACTGAAAGGCCTGGATGCCGTACGCAAGCGGCCCGGGATGTACATCGGCGATACCGATGATGGTACCGGCCTGCATCACATGGTGTTCGAGCTGGTGGACAACTCCATCGACGAAGCGCTGGCCGGCCACTGTAGCGAGATCAGGGTGATCATCCATCCGGATGAGTCGATCACCGTCAGTGACAATGGCCGTGGCATTCCTACCGATATTCATGAAGAGGAAGGCGTATCGGCGGCCGAAGTGATCATGACGGTGTTGCACGCGGGCGGTAAGTTCGATGACAACTCTTACAAGGTATCTGGCGGCCTGCACGGCGTCGGTGTCTCGGTGGTCAATGCGCTGTCTGAAGAGCTCAAGCTGACCATCTGGCGTGCTGGCAAGGTCCACGAGCAGATCTATCGTCACGGTGTCCCCGAGTCGCCGCTGGCTGTGGTGGGGCAGACCGAGCAGACCGGTTCGCGGGTGCACTTCCGTCCGTCTCCCGAGACCTTCGCCAATATCGAGTTTCACTACGATATTCTGGCCAAGCGTCTGCGTGAGCTGTCGTTTCTGAATTCTGGTGTGGCTATCCGCCTGCTGGACGAGCGTAGCGGCAAGGAAGAGCTGTTTCACTATGAAGGTGGCCTGAAGGCCTTCGTCGACCACCTCAACACCAACAAGACCGTTCTCAACCCCGTCTTCCACTTCAATGTGGAGCGGGAAGATGGCGTGGCGGTTGAGGTGGCGATGCAGTGGAACGATACCTTCGCCGAGAACATCTTCTGCTACACCAACAACATCCCTCAGCGGGATGGCGGTACCCACCTGGCCGGTTTCCGCGCTTCACTGACTCGTACGCTCAATCACTATATTGAAGCGGAAGGGTTGCTGAAGAAGACCAAGGTGAACACCTCCGGTGACGACGCCCGTGAGGGCCTGACCGCGATCATCTCGGTCAAGGTGCCGGACCCGAAGTTTTCCTCCCAGACCAAGGACAAGCTGGTCTCTTCCGAGGTAAAAACTGCGGTAGAACAAGAACTTGGTCGGTCTTTCTCGGAGTATCTGGTAGAGAAGCCCAACGAAGCCAAGGCCATCGTCAACAAGATGCTGGACGCTGCCAGGGCCCGCGAGGCGGCGCGCAAGGCGCGTGATATGACCCGCCGCAAGGGTGCCCTGGACATCGCAGGGCTGCCCGGCAAGCTGGCCGACTGTCAGGAAAAGGACCCCGGTCTGTCCGAACTCTACCTGGTCGAGGGTGACTCGGCCGGGGGTAGTGCCAAGCAGGGGCGTGACCGGCGTACCCAGGCTATCCTGCCGCTCAAGGGCAAGATCCTCAACGTCGAGAAGGCCCGCTTCGACAAGATGCTGTCGTCTGCGGAAGTCGGGACGCTCATCACTGCCCTGGGCTGTGGCATTGGCCGTGAGGAGTTCAATCCGGACAAGCTGCGCTATCACTCGATCATCATCATGACCGATGCTGACGTGGACGGTTCGCATATTCGGACCCTGCTGTTGACGTTCTTCTTCCGTCAGATGGCGGAGTTGATCGAGCGCGGGCATGTGTTTATCGCCCAGCCGCCGCTGTACAAGATCAAGCGTGGCAAGCAGGAGCTCTACCTCAAGGATGAGCAGGCGATGATCGACTACCTGACCACCACCGCCCTGGACGGAGCGCGGTTGTGCGTCAGTGAAGATGCGCCAGGAATCAGCGGGGCTCAGCTTGAGACTCTGGTGAACCAGTACCGTGATGTAATGAAGCGCATCGATCGTCTGTCGCGGGTCTATCCCAGCGAGGTGCTGCGCAAGATCGTCCATGCGGCACATCTTGACGGCGAAAACAGCCTTCGTGATCGCGGCACCATGCAGAACTGGATCGAGTTCCTGCAGAAGGAAATGGACGATCTGGTGGCCTACGAGGGCGGACCGCGTTACACCTTCTCGTTGCAGGAAGACAATGAACGCGGGTTCTTCCTGCCGGCGGTAACCTTGATTGCCCATGGCGTGACCACCGACTACGTCTGGGGCCTGGACTTCTTCACCAGCGCCGACTATCGCGCCATCGCTGGCCTCGGTGAGACACTGGATGGGCTGCTGGAAGAGAGCGCCTATATCGCCCGTGGTGAGCGCAAGAAGCCGGTCAAGACCTTCTATGAGGCGCTGGATTGGCTGATGAACGAGGCACAGCGTGGTCTGTCGATCCAGCGCTACAAGGGCCTGGGCGAGATGAACCCGGAGCAGTTGTGGGAAACCACCATGGATCCCAATACGCGGCGTATGCTGCGGGTTTCCATCGAAGATGCCGTTGCCGCCGACATGATGTTCAACACCCTGATGGGTGATGAAGTCGAACCGCGTCGTGACTTTATCGAGCGCAACGCTCTGGTGGCCAATCTGGACATCTAGTGCAGCAGGAAGTCCCAGGCCCATGGCCTCGATGTTTCATGTGAAACATCACGCGACAAAACCCCGATCTTCAGGATCGGGGTTTTTTCTTTTTTAGTATCAGTAGTTTGCCAGCGGCCGGATGGTTGGATGGCTGGGTGGCTGGTTTCTTGAAAGGCCCGCTATGAGAGGGCGGGGTGCACCAGGCTTCTATTGCCATCCGGCGAGGGTGTATCGCGAATGAGCAGATACACATCTGACCGCACGCCATGGGCTGTGGTCGTCCGATTCTGCTGGCGAACGCGGTGATTGGGTGGTGAGTGGGCGCGTGTGTCGGCAATGGAAGTCAGTGGACGTAGCTGGATGTCAGTAGAGGAAAGACGAAGGCGCGGTGTCACCATGGCGATCGTATGGTGGGCAGGAGCTTGAGGACATCGCGGCGCTGCCTGCACGTTTCACGTGAAACATCTGGCGATATAAGGTCAGCTGCTCAAGCCAGGACTCACGCCTCTTTGATATCAAATGTCTGGTCGATATCAGCATTCGTGCCGAGTACGGGGAGTACCCGAGCTTCAGGCGGATACTCGGAGGAAGGTATCTGGCTTGCGTGCTGACATGTGAAGTGGTCGAAAAGGCGGCGTATCGATACTCCTGGCGTCATCTCAAAGAAGGGGATGGAAGGAGGGAATCAGAAAGGGAGGAATGGAGGTGTTGTTGGAAGGAGCTGTTGGTACGGGGGGGGGGAAGGGATGGTGGGAAGGGGGAGCAGACGAGAGCGTACGGCAAGCCATAATCGAGCTGCGTCCGTGGCCTCGCTCCTCCGCAACGTTTCACGTGAAACATCACGGCATCAGGCCTGAGATTCCAAGGCTGGGACCGTGTCTGGCTATCCGCATCTTGCGATCCGCGTCTTGCCATCTGTGTCTTGCTGCCTGGATCTTGTTACCTGCGTCTTGTTATCCACGTCAGGTGTTCCGCCTCCTGCTATTTGGACTCGAGGAGTCTCACGCTTCAGACTGGATGCCTTGGTTGTCGCGGTATATGGAACGTGCGGGAACCTGTCCGGGGGGCTCTGTGATACTGAAGGGGGCTCTATACATTGCACTCGCAGTCATCACGGAAAGACCGACAGTTGAGCACCACGACCTCCCGGGCGGGTAAGTCGCAAGAGCTTTCCCGTGCTCTAACCTGTTGTTTGGACGTTGATATACGAAAAATGCGTGCGCCCATGTTTCACGTGAAACATGGGGCTCGGCAGTTGCAGACAGATGAAGGGAGAGCCAAGTCGTCGGCCAGGCCTGGAGGCTCGCCGAGGGGTGACGAGGGGGCGAGCCTGATGCAGAGTGCTTTCAGGTATCCAGGTTTCCTTGCAGCAGTTGGTCGACAAAACCAGCCAGATCGTCATGGACCTCTGCCTCGCTGTCTGTCCGGCCAAGTTCTGGATGCTTGGCTAGTGTGCGCCCGCCCTTGCCGGTACGCACCAATGCAAGGCGGCAGCCCATGGCAGCGCCTGCCTCGAGATCTCGGTAGCTGTCGCCCACCATCCAGGCGCCTTCCAGGCTGTCGAGTGCAAGCGCATCCTGTATCTGGCGGAGCAGACCGGGCAAGGGTTTGCGGCAATCACAGCGGTCCTCGCTAATGTGAGGGCAGTAGGCGATATGCTCGATCCGACCGCCCTCGGCCTCCACCAGGCTCAGCATCCTGGTGTGCATGGCTTCAAGCGTTGCTTCATCGTAGTAGCCGCGCGCGATGCCTGACTGGTTGGTGGCAACAGCGACGGTCCAGCCCTGTTGGGACAAACGGGCGATGGCGGTGATGGCGCTGGGGTAGGGGACCCACTCGGCGAGCGACTTGATGTAGTTGTCGGAGTCCTGATTGATCACTCCGTCACGGTCGAGAATGACGAGTCGTGGGGCCATGGGTCTACCTGGTCTGTGCGAAGGGTAAGGGTGGTTGCTGTCACGCAATCGGCCCAGTGTAGGGGCATGTTTCACGTGAAACAATCAGGTGCTGACGAGGCCGTGTCTGTGGCTCTCATTGCAGTTCTTGCCAACCCCGCCGCTGTTGCTGTCTGTCTCACCCTTTGCCAGTGGAAGCTCGTGCTATTCCCCCCATGTCGAGGGCGTAACAAGGGTCTCATGCAAGGGTCTCATGCAAGGGTGTCATGCAAGCCCATTCCAGCGACAATCATCCCAGGTTCCTTTGTATTCGCTGAGCCACGGATCGCTGCGAACCCTGCCCCTTAGCTGTCGCTGACAACACCCTAGTCCAAAAGGGGGGGCGACGTCTTGTCGGTGTGCAAACCTGTCGCGCCGGCTGTCGCCAGTGATGTGGGTATTGAGTCCTTCAGGTGATCGAGCAATTCTCGTACCCGCATTGGAGGATCCCGTCCTGGAAGCAGCGCGTGGATGCTGATGTCTGGCAGCGACCAGTCCTCGAGCACGGGGAGCAACCTGCCGGCTTCCAGCGAGGACCCGACGATGGAACGGGAGGTATGAAGGATGCCGATACCTGCCTCTGCCGCGATCACCAGTGCGTGCCCATAGTTCGCTCTGTAGCTTCCGCTGACCGGCACATTGTGAACCTCGTCGCCACGGCGAAGTGGCCAGCGCTGAATACCCTGGAAACGTGTGTAGTGAAGGCAGTTGTGATGCAGCAGGTCCAATGGGTGACGTGGTATGCCGTGGCGTTGAAGGTAGACCCTCGACGCCACCAGCATGCGCTGATCTGCGGCCAAGGGGTGGGCGACCAAGCGAGAGTTCTCGAGCACCCCGACTCGCACTGCCAGATCGTGCCCGGACGAGGCGATATCGACAAAGCGATCGTCGAAGTCGGCGTCCACTTCAATGTCTGGATGGCGTTCGAGAAATTCGGGGAGGAAGGGCGCAATATGGATTCGGCCGAAATTGACCGGTAGTGATAGGCGGATCAGTCCTCGCGGTCGGTCACTGATGTCCTGCAAGGTATCCGCCGCCTTGTCGAGTAACCGTAGAGCAGGGACAGCGCGTTCCAGGTAGGTGCGGCCCGCCAGGGTCAGGGAAACCTCACGGGTGGACCGGTGCAACAGCTTCGTCCCGAGCCGAGACTCCAGCGCATCGAGGCGACGGCTGACCGCGCCGCTGGTGAGGTTGAGTTGCTCGCCGGCCGCACGCAGTGAGCCATATCTTGCCACTTCAACCAGGGCAAGCAGTCCAGCGACCAGTGTGTCGTGATGGGATGGCATGGTGCACTCTCGTCCAGAGGCAGGGGTTGGTCATTGCACGAGTCGCCATGGGGCCAGGGTCGATGCAGTCGGTTTCGCCCAAGTCTTCCTGCCGACCTCACGCAAACAGAGGCACGTGTGGCGCCACGACGGGCGAACTCCTGGTGTGGATGACCACCTTTCAGAGACCATGACCTTGCTTAGGCGCGGTAAGGTCCAGGCGTCGGCTGGGTGTCGGGGCCTTATTGTTGAGTCTAGCGCAAGACAGTACTCCGTGAGCTTCGCTACTGCGCTGGTCTCGGACGGGCCAGGATAGGGGAAGACCAACGAGGAGGTTGTTCCCATGTTACTGGAAGCTCGTCTACGTCCATTGGTATCGCTACGTCACTTTCGTCAATTCCGCTCTGACAGGGTGGGGCCTGAAGGAATCCATGAATACCAGGTAGCACGCCGTGACCTGGCCAGTGAAGAAGTGCGTGTCAGGGTCGCTGCAGTGGGGCTGAACTACCGCGACAGGGCGCTGCAGGACGGCAGCTATCTGCCGCAGATGCCACGCCCCTTCGTGCCGCTGTCAGAAGGCTCCGGGGTGGTGCTGGAAACGGGAAGGGATGTCGTTGATCTCGAGGTGGGACAACCGGTGCTCGGCCACTACACCATCGATTGGATATCTGGTGCTTTCAAGGAGTCCTATCACGTCTCAAAGCTGGGCGGTCCTGGTGATGGCTGGTTGTCGGAGGAGGTCATCGTTCCCCGTCGTGCGCTGGTTGCCGTGCCAACTGGCTGGCGGCTCGAGGAAGCCGCTGCATTGGCGATCTCCGGCGTCACGGCCTGGAAGTCGCTTGGCGACCTGGATGAGCTGAAGGGCCGTTACCTGCTGTTGGCGGGAACCGGCAACGTGTCGCTGCAGGCCCTGCAGATGGCGGCTGCGGCCGGTGCTCGGCCTATCGTGGTGACGTCGCGACCCGCTCTGGCATCACGGCTCAGGGATCTAGGCGCGGTAGCGGTGATCGGTCGGGAGGGCGGGGCGGCCGACGTGGCGTCCCAGGTGATGGCCATCACCGAGTCCGTGGGCGTAGGGCGTGCCATCGATGTGGTGGGCGGGCAGTTTCTGGTCGATGCCATTCTGCCGTCCATGGCTACCAATGGGCATGTCGCCCTGGTGGGCTTTCTCGAGAGTGGCCGTGTCGAGGGTGATCTGGTGGGACCGGCGATTCGCAAGTTGCTGCATCTGGAAGGGATCAGCGTCGGCAGCCGTGACGATCTGGAGGCCATGCTCCGTTATATGGATCGCCACGGACTCAGGCCCGCTATCGGACGTCGCCTGAGCGCCGACGACTTGCCTGAGTGGCTCGCCAACGGCGCCGCGGTCAGTGGCTTGCGTTCGGGCACCATAGGCGAGCGTCGTCCGAGCGTGGGCCTGTCGGCAACTGACTCGCAGGACAATGATCTCGAACTGGGCAAGACGGTAGTGATCATGGATCAGCGGCTGGCGGAACGTATCGCTGAGTAAAGCGGCGGAGGCGGGGCGCTGAGTAGAGCGGCGGAATCGGGGCGCAGAGTAGCGCGGCGGAGGCGGGGCGCTGAGTAAAGCGACGGAGGCGGGGCGCCAAGAAAAGCAGAGGTCGTGAGGCTCAGGGCTCGCGTCGGGGTACAAGCAACAGGCGGCGTACTGGAGGTACATCAAGCGGGGCGGGTTTCACGTGAAACATGAGAGCCTGCCCTTGCCTGTACTCCTGTATGTTCCACGTGAAACATTGTCGCCGCCGGCGCTTTCTATCTGGGTAATGTTCCACGTGAAACGTCGGTGGCGAGTGTCACTCTGCACGGCCAGGTTTGACTCTCCAGGCGACATCCCATTGGCTCACTCCTGCGTTCGTAGCGGCCGTGGTATCCCCTATGAAGGGCTCAGGAGCTTTGGGGCCGTGGGCCAGGCGGGCTCAACCTGTCGATATAAAAAAGGCCGGCCCCTTGCGGGACCGGCCTCGTTGCCACCAGGGGCTGGATTACTGCTGCAGTTCGGCGATATCCGCTACTTCGAGGAACAGCGCCTGGAGGCTTGCCAGCAGGGCCAGACGATTGGCACGAACGGCTTCGTCTTCGGCCATGACCATCACCTGGTCAAAGAAGGCATCCACCGGTGCCCGAAGGCTTGCCAGCACGTCCAGGGCGTCGCTGTAGCGGGCTTGCTGGAACAGCGGAGCGACCTGCTCCTGGCAAGCTGCCACGGCGTTCTTGAGGGCCTTCTCGGCGTCCTCGGAGAGCAGGCTCTCGTCGACCTCGGTGCGTCCATCGTGATCCTGCTTGGACAGGATGTTGCCGACACGCTTGTTGGCGGCGGCCAGGGCGGCGGCTTCATCACGCGTGGCGAACTGCGCCACGGCGCGCAGGCGACGGGCGAAGTCCAGCGGGCGGGTCACCGGGCGTGCACGCACCGCCAGGTAAACCTCGGCACCGATCCCTTCGTCCTGGGCCCAGGCACGGAAGCGATCGAGCATGTAGCCAAGGACGTCATCGACCAGGCCGTCTGCCTTGGGCAGCGCCTCATGCTGGGCCACGGCCAGCTCGAGCAGCTCGCGCAGGTCCAGATCGAGCTCACCCTTGACCAGGATATTGAGCACGCCGATGGAAGCACGGCGCAGGGCGAAGGGGTCCTTGGTACCGCTGGGGCGCTGGCCGATGCCGAAGATCCCGGTGATGGTGTCCAGGCGATCGGCGATGGCCAGCGCCTGACCGGTCAGGGTCTGGGGGATGGCGTCGCTGGCAAACCGCGGCAGGTACTGTTCTTCCAGCGCGCGTGCGACCTCGGCGTCTTCGCCATCGTGCTCGGCGTAGTAGCGCCCCATGATGCCCTGAAGCTCCGGGAACTCGAGCACCATTTCGGTGACCAGATCACACTTGGCCAGGGCCGCAGCACGGCGAGCGCGGGACTCGTCACCGCCGGTGCGGCTGGCGATGTGCGCGGCCACGTTGGCACTGCGTCTGGCCTTGTCGGCGAGGGTCCCGAGCTGCTTCTGGAACACCACGCTGGAGAGGCCCTCGATGCGCTCGGCGAGCGGGCGTTTGCGGTCGGTCTCGTAGAAGAAGGCGGCATCGGCCAGACGAGGGCGAATCACCTTCTCGTTGCCGGCGATGACCTTGTCCGGCTCGCGGCTGTCGATATTGGACACGGTAATGAAGGCGGGCTTGAGCTTGCCGTCCGCATCCAGCAGGTGGAAGTACTTCTGGTTGGCCTTCATCGACGAGATCAGGCATTCCGCCGGCACCTCGAGGAAACGCTCGTCGAAGCTACCGGTCAGCGCCACCGGCCACTCGACCAGACCGCTGACTTCTTCCAGCAGGTCCTCGTCGATGACGGCGGTGGCTTCGAGCAGTTCTGCCTCGGCCAGTACCTGTTCGCGAATGCGCTCGCGACGCTTGCTGCGATCGGCCAGCACCCAGGCATCCTCCAGGGCACCGAGGTAGTCGTCGGCATGTTTCAGGGCGATGGCCTCGGGGGCGTGGAAGCGGTGTCCGCGGGTCTCGCGGCCGGCCTCAAGGCCCAGCACCGTGGCGGGTACGACCTCGTCGCCGTAGAGCGCCACCAGCCAGTGAACCGGGCGGGAGAACTCGATGCGGGAAGCGCCCCAGCGCATGTTCTTGGGCACCGGCAGGGCCGCCACAGCCTTGTCGATGATGGCGGGCAGCAGGGCGACGGTGGCCTCGCCCTGTTGCTGCTCGCGGTAGCCGAGCCAGGTGCCCTTGTCGGTCTCCAGATGGATCAGTTCATCGACGCTGACGCCGCAGGAGCGAGCAAAGCCCTGAGCTGCTTTGGTTGGCTCGCCATCCTTGAAGGCTGCCGCCAGGGCAGGCCCGCGTTTTTCGACGTCGCGGTCGGGCTGTTTGTCGGCCAGTGCCTCGACCCGTACCGCCAGCCGGCGGGGGGAGGCGTAGGCGGTGACGCCCTGGAAGTCGACGCCGGCATCGGCGAGGCCGCGACGCACGCCCTCGGCGAAGGCGTCGGAGAGAGTGTCGATGGCTCCCGGCGGAAGTTCTTCCACGCCGAGTTCAAGCAAGAGGGTGTGGGCGGCCATGCTTATGCGTCTCCCTGTGCGGCAAGGGGTTCGTCGTCGAGAAGTTCACGTCGCAGCGCTTCCGGGGCCAGCGGGAAACCGGCCGCCTTGCGTGAGGCGTAGTAGGCGTGGGCCACGTCGCGGGCCATGGTGCGCACGCGCAGGATATAGCGCTGGCGTTCGGTGACCGAGATGGCGTGACGGGCGTCGAGCATATTGAAGGTGTGGGAGGCCTTGAGTACCTGCTCGTAGGCCGGCAGCGGCAGGTTGGCGGCGAGCAGCTTCTGGCACTCGCTTTCCTGGTGGTCGAAGTTGCCGAACAGGGCGTCCACGTCGGCATGCTCGAAGTTGTAGGTGGACTGCTCGCGCTCGTTCTGCAGGTAGACGTCACCGTAGGTAACGCGGGAGCCGTCGGGTGCGATGGTCCATACCAGGTCGTAGACGCTGTCCACGTCCTGAAGGTACATGGCGATACGCTCGAGGCCGTAGGTCAGCTCACCGGTGACCGGGAAGCACTCGATGCCGCCGGCCTGCTGGAAGTAGGTGAACTGGGTCACCTCCATGCCGTTGAGCCAGACCTCCCAGCCGAGTCCCCAGGCACCCAGGGTCGGTGACTCCCAGTTGTCCTCGACGAAGCGGATGTCGTGGACCAGCGGGTCGATGCCGAGACGCTCAAGCGACCCCAGATACAGTTCCTGGAGGTTGGCCGGGGAGGGCTTCATGACCACCTGGAACTGGTAGTAGTGCTGCAGGCGATTGGGGTTTTCGCCGTAGCGGCCATCGGTGGGACGGCGAGACGGCTGAACGTACGCCGAGTTCCAGGTTTCGGGTCCGATGGAGCGCAGGAAGGTGGCCGGGTGAAAGGTGCCCGCACCGACTTCCATGTCCAGCGGCTGCATGATCACGCAGCCCTGTTCGGCCCAGTACTGTTGCAGGGCGAGGATCAGGCCCTGGAAGGTTGCCACGTCTGGCGTCGACTGTGTCATTGGGAAGCACCGTTGGCCATGAATTCACGAGCCGTCAAGTATACAATCACAGGCAATTCGGTTATAGGCACAGCGCCAACAGAGGTTTTCCCATGATCGTAGTGACAGGCGGAGCCGGCTTCATCGGTTCAAATCTGGTCAAGGCCCTCAATGACCGGGGGCGCACCGACATCCTGGTGGTGGATGACCTGCGGGACGGCACCAAGTTCGTCAACCTGGCGGACCTGACCCTCGGGGACTACATGGACAAGGACGAGTTCCTGTCCCGGGTGAAGGCCCACATGCGCGGCGAGCTGAACCAGCTTCCGCCCATCGAGGCGATCTTCCACGAAGGTGCCTGCTCGGACACCACCGAGTGGGATGGACGCTTCATGCTGGAGAACAACTTCACCTACTCCAAGGAGCTTTTGCACTTCTGCGAGCAGGAGGGCATTCCCTTCCTCTACGCCTCGTCGGCGGCCACCTACGGCGGCAGCGAGGTGTTCGTGGAGTCCCCCGAGCACGAGAAACCGCTCAACGTCTACGGCTACTCCAAGCTGCTGTTCGACCAGTACGTGCGCTCGCGCCAGGCCGAACTCAAGACCCAGGTGGTGGGCTTTCGCTACTTCAACGTCTACGGCCCCCGCGAGCAGCACAAGGGCAAGATGTCCAGCGTGGCCTTCCATCACCACACCCAGATCAGCGCAGGCGAGAACCTGCGCCTGTTCGGCGCCTGGGACGGCTACGACGCTGGTATGCAGAGCCGTGACTTTGTCTATGTCGGCGACGTGGTCGACGTCAATCTGTGGTTTCTGGACAACCCCGAGGTGTCGGGAATCTACAACCTCGGTACCGGCCGCGCCGAGCCGTTCAAGACCATCGGCGAGACGGTCATCGACTTCTACGGCAAGGGCCGCATCGACTACATCGACTTCCCGGAAGAGCTCAAGGGGCGCTACCAGAGCTACACCCGTGCCGATATCTCGCGGCTGCGCGAGGCCGGCTACGACAAGGAATTCCACACCGTGGCCGAGGGCGTGACTCGCTACCTGGAGTGGTTGAATGGCTGAAGCTGCGCCGGTCATGGCGCAGCCGCGGCTGGCGGGCCAGCGGCTGCTGGTGGTCGGTCCCAGCTGGGTCGGTGACATGGTCATGGCCCAGGGGTTGTTCAAGGCGCTGAAGCAGCAGGGCGCCACCGCCCTGGCGGTGGTGGCACCTGCCTGGTCGAGGCCGATCCTCGAGCGCATGGATGAGGTCGACGAGGTCGTCGAGCTGGCCGTCGGACACGGCGTCTTCGGCTTTTCCGCCCGACGACGGCTGGCCAGGTCGCTCAAGGGACGCTTCGATCATGCCATCGTGCTGCCGCGTTCCTGGAAGTCGGCACTGGTGCCTTTTCTGGCGCGGATACCCAGGCGAACCGGCTTCACCGGGGAGCACCGGTTTGGCCTGTTGAGCGAGCGCCGTGAGCTGCAGCGCGACGTGCTCGACCAGACCGTCAAGCGCTTCGTCTCGCTGGGGCTGCCGGCGGACGCTGCCGCTGCCGGCGACTTCGAGATTCCCCAGCCACGGCTGCGTCAGGATGCGATCAACCTGGCGCGGTTGCATGATGAACATCGACTCGGCGTGCGCCCTGCCATTGGCCTGATGCCAGGGGCGGAATATGGCCCCGCCAAGCAGTGGCCGCTGGCCTACTTCCATCGCCTGGCCGGGGAGCTGATCGCTCAAGGGTTCGAGGTAAGGGTGCTGGGTGGGCCCAAGGATCACGCGGCGGGCGAGGAGATCGTGACCGGTCTCGAGCATGCCCACAACCTGTGTGGCGAGACCCGCCTGGAGGATGCCGTCGACCTGCTTGGCGACTGTCGTCAGGTGGTGACCAATGACTCCGGGTTGATGCATGTGGCCGCCGCGGTAGGGACGCGTATCCAGGCGATCTATGGCTCCTCGTCGCCGGCCTATACGCCGCCGCTGACCGACAACGCCCGGATTCACTATCTGGCTTTGTCCTGCTCGCCCTGCTTCGAGCGACATTGCCCGCTCGGGCATACCAACTGCCTCAAGCAGATCACTGTCGACAGCGTGCTGGAGGCGATCCTGACAGACGAGGCCCCGAACCGGATCGACGCCAGCAACGAGTGATCCGGGGCAAGGTGCCGTCTGTGAAGCCTTGTCCAGTCGTCCTGGCCGTCATCCAGGCGCTCTGTCGCCGCTACTCTTCATATGGGCGCCCAGGCAGGTAGACGCCAAGGTCAAGGCTGCTGGGGTGCCTCGGGTGGGGCGTCGGGCTGTCCGTCGTTGCGATACGCCGGGGCCAGGCCTTGCCACAAGCGCTGCTGCAGCGCGGTTTCTTCACGCATGTACCCGTTGAGCGCTTCCAGGCCGTAGCGTTCGGCCAGGGTCGGATCGTTCGAGAACAGCGAGACGCCGAGTCCGGCGCGGTGCCAGTCGATGGTGAAGCCCATCGCCTCCAGCAGCGTCGGCAGGGTGTCCATGGTGGTGGCGGTGGTCGAGATGCGTTGGGGCGTCAGCGCATTGCCCATCATCATCAGGGTGTTGGTGCGAGGCGTCTGAATCAGCTGATCCCAGGCCGAGACACGCATGGTCAGATGGTCACTGGCGATCACCACCAGAGTGTCCTCCAGCAGGCCCTGGTCGCCAAGGCGCTGGATCAGCCGGCGGGTCAGCCAGGCCGAGCATTTCACCGCGTACAGGATATCCACACCGTCGTGCTCACCCTGATTGGCCTGGCAGGCCCTGGCCGGATAGCCCGCCGGGGCGTGGGCGGTCAGATTGAGCACGGTCAGGTTCCAGGGACCGTCCTGACGATCCAGGCGCTTTGCTTCCTCTTCCGCCATGGCGTACAGACTGTCGTCGTAGAGGCCCCAGCTATTGAGGTAGTCCGGGTCGTCGAGGCGGCCTGCAAGCTGCTCGCGCCCCAGCACGCGGTCGTAGGCGTGGTCCTCGTAGAACAGCCCCTTGCCGGCGAATTCAGTGCTGGCGCCGCCCATGAAGGTCTGGCGGTAGCCAAGCCCCGCGAGCAGATCTCCCAGGCAGGCGACTCCGGGTACCACGTGGTGCAGCGGCTCGAACTGGCTGTCGTGGAGCAGGCCGGCGGGCATCAGCGGCGTGCCGCACTGGCTGGCGATCATGCCGGCCATGGTCCAGCCGGTGTTGTCGAGCTGGCGAACATTGTCGAACACCACTGCATCCGCTTCCAAGGCGGCCAGGTCGGCGTAGGCGTCGCCGAAACGGGCCTCGTCGGCGTAGGTACGCTCGAGGCTCTCCAGGTAGATCAACAGCAGGTTGGGGGGCTGCGGTGGCGCCTTGAGGATCACCGGCTCGACGTAGCGACGCTCCAGCCAGGTGCCGGGGTCGGTGACCACCGCCGCGCCGCGCTGGCCCATGGAGTAGAACATCGGATTGGCGACCAGCAGCACGAAGGCCAGCCAGTGGTCCCAGCGTTGCCAGCGGTAGTCGGCTCGCACCAGCCAGGTGTAGGCCGCCAGAATCAGCAACATGGCTGCGGTGTACAGTATCGCCGCCACGCTGCGCTCGCTGCCGCCGTGCTTGGCAATGCCCGCCTGCAGATGGAAATAGACCGCGCCCATGTCCACCTGGCCGAAGCTGTTGGCCAGGTAGACGTAGATGCCCCAGAAGGCCAGTGGCGCCAGCGCCCAGGGGATCACCTGCACCCGCAGCCGTGGCGGAGGTGGCGCGCCCCAGCGTTTCCATCCGGCCAGGGCACACCACACCAGTGCCGGCAGCGGCAGGCACCAGCCGGGCAGTCGGGTGACCATGACCAGGGCATGGCCCACGGACAGGCCGAGAATCAGATGGACGGCCCAGCGAAGCCAGGTCGAGGTGGCGGGGCGGTGCAGGGGCATGATCGAGGCGCCAGGTGTCGTTCCGTGAAACCGATACGAATCAGCGATCGGCTCGCTCGTTCTCGTACAGTTCGTTCAGCTTTGCATACTTCATGTACGCATGGAATGCCGTTGTGATGGCGACGGTCATGCCATCCTGGCCCTGCAGCAGCCCGCCCTTGAGCACCAGCTTGCGCAGCATGGCGGTCACGGCGTGCAGCGTGGGACGAGTCGACGAGGGGGTGACACCACGTTCCTTCATCGCCCAGGCGTCGCGGGTCGACAGTTGATCGATGCGCTGCATCCAGTGGGACAGGTCACGGTAGGTGAAGTGACGCAGATGGGCGTCCACGTCGACCACCTCCGGTGCCTGGACCGAGGAGTGCGCCTTCTTGGGCAGATAGCCCGAGGTGGTGCGGTTGTACAGCCGGGTCACCGGGTCCGGGTAGAACCCCGCCGCGCGAATCCAGTGGCGGCCGGCGAAGTTGCGACGCTTGAAGCGGTAGGCCTTGCGCGGGTCGTCCAGCGACAGCTCGCGAATCGCCGCCACGGCGTCGTCGTCCAGGCGCTCGTCGGCATCCAGCGCCAGGATCCAGTCATGGGACGCCTGGGGGACGGCGAAGGCCTTTTGCGGGCCATCGCCCAGATAGGGCTGATGGATCACTCTAGCGCCGGCGGCCTCGGCCAGAGCAACGGTGTCATCGCTGCTGCCGGAATCGACCACGATCACCTCGTCGCACACCGGAGCCAGCGAAGCGATGGCCTCCTCGACGTTGTCCTGCTCGTTGAGGGTAATGATGATGCCGGTAATCGGGGTCATGGGGCCTGCCTATACGAAGGGCTTGATGGGGTGCTGGTGCCAACAACCGATACGCTGTGGCGAGTGGGATGCGCCGATACGCTGTTGCTATGCCGTCGACCGATGGTGGTTGACCTTCCTCAGGCGCGCTGCAGTGGCGGCGGCGGCGGCCTCCAGGTCGATGGCCGACATGTCCTGGTGAGCGGCATCCGTCGGTGGATGAAACGCCAGTCGCCGATCGGCGTCGTTGCAGGTCTGCCAGCGCAGCGGGGTGGCCGAGCGATGGGACGGGTAGAAGCCGACGGTGATCAGGTTGAGACAGCCTGCCACGTGCAGCGGGCCGGTGGAACCCGCGATAAAGGCGTCGCCCGCCGCCAGACTGCGAGCGAAGTCGGCGAGCCCTGCGCAGGCCGGCTGTCGGTAAGCACTTAGCCCAGCCTCGTCCAGCGTCTTGACCAGGGCCTCGGCCACGGCTTCTTCGCCGGGGCCGGCGGTAAGTATCCAGTGGGGCGGACGCTCACCCGACTCGGCCAGGCGCCGATCGATACCCTGTGCAAGCCCGGCGTAAGCCTCGGGAGTCAGGTTGACCGCCGAGCCGCCGCTGCCCGGGTGCAGGAACACCCAAGGGCGCGTGTCGTCGAGTCCCAGCGCCTGGCCCAGCGCGCTACGCTGAGCGTCACGTTGTTGCGGGGCCAGGGGCCAGTAGGGGGGCGCGGGGTGCTGTTGCGACGGCTGTCCTGACGAGAGTCCCAGCGCCTGAATCATGGCCTCGGCCAGTTCCAGGTTGTAGATGTATTCAGGCTTGGCCGAACGGGATCTGCGCTGGGTGACGCGACGGTTGTAGAATAGCTGGGCCCACTTGGTGGCTGGCGCCATGCGCAGGGGGATCCCCGAGCGAAGGCCAAGCCAGCCGATGCGGGTGGTGGAGTAGAGCGTCAGCATCGCCGTGAAACCGCCCTGGCGCAGCGTCGCCAGCAGGGCACGCTGGGCATCCTTCGGCGCCTGTTCACCCGGGTCGATGACGACGTCGTCGATCCACGGACAGAGCCTTGCCATCGGCGCCGTATAGGCGGGTACCAGCACGCTGACATGAGGGGCGGGCTTGGCCTTCTTGAGGGCGGCGAGTGCTGGCCAGGCGAGCATGAAATCGCCAAGCTTGTCGTTGCGTACCACCAGCAGTCGAGGGGCACGAGCGTCGGCCGAGGCCGTCGTTGCTGTCATTTGGGCTCCCGAGCCCCGCTATCGGAAAGGAGACCACCTTGAGTCACAAGGTCATGCACATCTGCCTGTCGGACGGCTGGGGCGGACTGGAAATGTATCCTTCGAGGATTATACCGGAGCTTGCCGCTCAGGGGTGGCAGGTGCATGCCCTGGCACTGGGCGGGTCGCGGGTGGCCAGGAGCCTCGATGATGCCGGGGTGCCGACGCTGACTGCCCGCTCCAGAGGCTCGGCGCTTTTCGGTGTGCGCCGGTGGCTTGAGTACCTGGCCCGTCACGACATCCGCCTGTTGCACTGCCACAAGTCCAGCGACCTGCGCCTGGCAGCTCTGCTGGCGACCTTGCGGCCGCGGCTAAAGGTGGTGTTCACCGACCATATGGGGGTCACCCGGCCGAAGAAGGACCTGTATCACCGCTGGGCCTACGGACGGGTGTCGCGGCTGTTGTCCATCAGCGAGGCGACCCGGCGACGTAACGTCAAGGCCTTCGCCCTGCCGGCCGAGCGTATCCAGCGACTGTACCTGGGGATCGATCCGGCGCCGCTGGCGCCGCGTCTGGACGCCGGCGAGCGGCGCGCCCTGCGCGCAAGCCTCGGGCTGCCGGCGTCGGCCACCACCATCGGGGTGGCGGGGCGACTGACGCCTGGCAAGGGCCAGCGGGTGTTCGTCGAGGCCCTGGCGAGACTGATCGCCGAGCATCCGGCGCTCGATGTCCATGGGGTCATCATCGGTGGACTCAGCGCCGAGGAGGGCAGTCGTGAGGAGTACGTGGCCGAGCTCGAGGCGCTGGTCGCCGAGCAGGGACTGTCGCAGCGCATCACCTTTACCGGCTTTCGGCGTGACCTGGCGCGGTTGTTCGAGGTGCTCGACGTGGTCTGTGTGCCGTCGCGCAACGAGGCCTTCGGCCTGACCGTGATCGAGGCCATGGCCGCCGGCAAGGCGGTGATCGGTTCGCGTAGTGGCGCCATCCCCGAGTTGATCGACGCTCACAGTGGCCGCCTGGCAGACCCCGAATCCGCCTCCGAGTGGGCCGCCGCCATGCTGGAATTGGCGCAAGATGACGAGCTCAGGCGACGTCTGGGTGAAGAGGCGCGACGTCGGGTCAAGCAGCACTTCCTGCTGTCGCAGCATGTGCAGGGGCTGACTCAGGTCTATGACGACGTGCTCGCTGGCCGGCCTGCCGTCTGACGAGCGACACCGCTTGCTCAGAGAAGTGAGTAAGCGGTCGCTATCACTGTAGACGTTGCTGCAAAAGTGTTCTGGAGCCGAGAACCGATTACAGGCCGCTATCGATCAAGGCCGCTATCGATTACAGGCTAGGCGTCGCTATAGCCGCGGCGGATCTCTTCGAGCGCCTGCTGGGCCGACGTCTCGTCGACGCAGAAGCGGACCAGCGAACGTCCCAGTCGCGCCAGATTGCCCTCGCGCCATTTGCCAGGGGCGCGCAGACGACAGCGGTCCAGGTCGATCAGCCAGACCCGGTCGCTGTCGTCGACCAGCAGGTTGCGGGCGTTGAGGTCGACATGGTCGAGGCCATGGTCGTGGAAGCGTCGGATGACCTGGCCCACTTCATGGAGCAGGCCCGGGGCCAGATCACCGCTGCCGAGATGCTCTGCCAACGCTCGGGTGGCCGGCAGGCGCTCGGTAATCAGCGCGGCCTCGTAGCTTGGGCCATGACGAACGACGCCTCCCAGCACCGGCCGTGGCACCGGCAGGCCGGCCTGGTAAAGCCGCGCCGTCAGACGCACTTCGCGAAAGGCGCGACTGCGTTCGAGTCCGGTCCACAGGTAACGGGAGGTCGATAGCCGGGCGACGAGACCGCCGCGGCGGTAGGGTCTCAGCACCCACTGACGATCGCCCACCTCGACAAACAGACTCTGGCCGCGACCCGGCGCCTGTCCGGTCACCAGGCCTGCCTCGCGCCAGTATTCTGGCGCCAGCAGAGCGGGTCCGATTTGTGGCCGCGGTACAGCGTCACATAAACTGGTGGCATCGTATAAAATGCCCACCTTTCCTGACTGATACGTTGCCAACCGCATGAAGCATCCTCTGCCCGCTCGTCCTGCCCGCATCGGCGTGCTGCGTCTCTCTGCCCTGGGAGACGTGTGCAATCTGGTGCCCACGGTTCGAGCCCTGCAGCGCCAATGGCCCGAGGCGCGGATCACCTGGATCGTCGGCAAGGGCGAATACAGTCTACTGACCGGCCTGTCAGGGGTCGAGTTCGTCGTCTACGACAAGTCGACCGGCCTCAAGGGCATGCGGGCGCTGTGGCGCGAGCTGGCCGATACCCGCTTCGACGTGCTGCTGCACATGCAGCAGGCACTCAGAGCCAGCGTGCTGTCGCTGGGACTCAAGGCCAAGGTGCGGGTGGGCTTCGACCCGGCGCGGGCCAAGGACCGCCAGTACTGGTTCACGCATCGTCAGCTGGCCCCGCGTGAGCGGGCCCACGTGCTGGAGTCGTTCATGGACTTCGCGCGCCTGCTGGGAGTCGAGGATACCTCGCTGGAGTGGCGACTGCCGGTGCCGGACAGCGCCTACGCCGAGGCCAGGGAGCTCACCGGCGACAGCGCCTACCTGTTGATCAGTCCATGTGCCAATCCGCGCCTGCGCAACTTTCGCAACTGGTCGGCGGAAGGCTACGCCGCCGTGGTGGAGCACGCCTGGACCCAGTTTGGCCTGAAGACGGTGATGACCGGGGGCGGCAGTACCCAGGAGCGCGAGATGGGCTCGCGCATTCAGTCGCTGTGTCACCCCGAGGCGGTGATCGACGCCATCGGCGCCACCTCGCTCAAGGGACTGCTGGCGCTGATCGATCGCGCCCGGGTGGTGATCGCCCCGGATTCCGGGCCGGTGCACATGGCCAACGCCCTGGCTACCCCGGTGGTGGGCCTGTTTGCCACCACCAACCCCGATCGCGCCGCGCCCTACCTGTGGCGCGACTACGTGGTCAATCGCTACCCTGACGCCGTCCGGGAGTTCCTCCAGGCGGATCCCGACACCATCACCTGGGGCCAGCGGGTCCGCCATCCCGATGCGATGTCGCTGATTCGCGCCGACGACGTGATCGAGCGACTCGATACCCTGCTCGCCGACACCGCCTCGCAACACCGCTCCGACCTCGATAGGGAGTCACCCGATGAAGCTTGATCTGACCGCGCTTGAGCGCTCCCGCGTGCTGGTGGTGGGCGACGTCATGCTGGACCGCTACTGGCACGGCGGCACCTCCCGGATATCGCCGGAGGCCCCGGTGCCGGTGGTGCGCGTGGAAGAGTGCGAGGATCGTCCGGGCGGCGCCGCCAACGTGGCGTTGAACATCGCCTCCCTGGGCGCCCACGCGGCGTTGGCCGGACTGGTCGGTGACGACGACAATGCCGACCGTCTGACCGCGCGCCTGGAGGAGGTGGGGGTGAGCACTCACTTTCACCGTACTCCCGGCATGCCCACGATTACCAAGCTCAGGGTGATGAGCCGTAACCAGCAGTTGATCCGGCTGGATTTCGAGGATGGACTCGACAAGATCGACACCTCGGAGCTGGCGCCCAGGCTGATCGAGGCCACCGACAACTTCGACCTGATCATCCTGTCCGACTACGGCAAGGGCACCCTGGCCAACGTCGAGATGGTGATCCCGGAAATGCGCCGGGCCGGCAAGCGGGTGCTGGTGGACCCCAAGGGCAGCGATTTCCGGCGCTATCGTGGCGCCAGCGTAATCACCCCCAACCTGGCCGAGTTCGAGGCGGTGGTCGGGCCCTGCCCCAGCGACGACATCCTGGCCACCAAGGGCGAGGCGCTGCGCGAGGAGCTCGAGCTCGAGGCGCTGTTGATCACCCGCAGCGAGAAGGGCATGACGCTGATTCGCGAAGGCCATGACCCCTTGCACCTGCCGACCCGGGCCCGTGAGGTCTACGACGTCACCGGCGCCGGCGACACCGTGATCGCGGTGCTCGGCCTGGCGCTGGCCGCCGGCCACGGCTTCGCCGAGGCCATGACCCTGTCCAATCTGGCGGCGGGTCTGGTGGTGGCCAAGCCCGGCACCGCAACGCTGTCCATCGCCGAGCTCTACACCGCGCTGCACGGCGACAAGCTGGCCGAATTCGGCGTCATCGAGGAATCACCGCTGGTGCTGGCGGTGCGCGCCGCCCAGGCCCGTGGCGAGCGGGTGGTGATGACCAACGGCTGCTTCGACATTCTTCATGCCGGCCACGTGGCCTACCTGGAGCACGCCCGCCAGCTCGGTGACCGGCTGATCGTGGCGGTCAACGACGACGCCTCGATCCGTCGGCTCAAGGGCCCCAAGCGGCCGATCAATCCGCTCAATCGCCGCATGCAGGTGCTGGCCGGGCTCGGCGCGGTGGACTGGGTGGTGCCCTTCGCCGAGGATACGCCGGCTCGCTTGATCGAATCGGTGCTGCCGGACGTGCTGGTCAAGGGCGGGGACTACCGGCCCGAGGATATCGCCGGCGGCGAAGCGGTGCGTGACGCCGGGGGCGAGGTCAAGGTGCTCGGCTTCGAGGATGGCGTCTCCACCACCGCCATGATCTCGACCATCCTCGATCGCGAGAGCTGAGGGTGAGCTGGCCACGGCTCGCCTATTCAGGTGCCATCGGGCTGCTGTCGCCGCTGATCTGGCGACGGGTCTGGCGCGAACAGCTGCCGGATCGCGCTCGTGGCGAGCGGATGGGCTGTCTGCGGCCCTTCGCCGACGAGCGTCCGCGGCTATGGCTGCACTGCGCCTCGGTGGGCGAGGTGGTGGCGGCACGCCCGCTGATACGCGCCCTGCGCCTGCGCCATCCTGATCACCGACTGGTGGTCAGCACCATGACCGCCACCGGTGCCGAACGAGTGCTCTCGCTGGTGGACGACGTTCCCGAGGCGGAGGCGGCCGCTCCCCTGAGCCATGTCTTCGTGGCGCTCGACTTTCCCGGCGCCGCGCGCCGCTTTGTCCAGCGTCTGGCCCCTCGCCAGGCGATCTTCTTCGAGACCGAGCTGTGGCCGAACCTGCTGAGAGCCTGCGCCAGGCGGGGTATCCCGGTGGCGGTGGTCAATGGCCGCCTGTCGCCCCGTGCCTTTCGTGGCTATCGGCGCCTGCGCCCGCTGATGGCCGAGTCGCTGGCCTGTGTCGACTGGCTGGCGGCCAAGTCCGGTGAGGATGCCGAGCGTTTCGTCGAACTGGGCATGGCGTCCGACCACATCCAGGTCGTCGGATCGATGAAGTTCGACATGGCCCTTGATGATGCATCCCTGAGGGTGAGTGAGCGCTTGCACGCAGCCATCGGCCATCGCCCGATCTGGGTCGCCGGGTCCACCCATCCCGGTGAGGATGAGCTGCTGCTCGGGGTCCAGCGACGCCTACAGGCGCGCTTTCCCGATATCCTGCTGGTGCTGGTGCCGCGCCATCCGCAGCGCTTCGAGGAGGTCGCCAGGCTGTGCCAGGAGGCCGGCTTCGAGACCGTCAGGCGCTCCCGGGGGCGCGTCCCCAGCGCCAGGGCAGAGATCTATCTTGGCGACAGCATGGGGGAGCTGCAGGCGCTCTACGGCACTGCGGACCTGGCCTTCGTCGGCGGCAGTCTGGTGCCCATCGGCGGCCACAATCTGCTCGAACCCGCGCTGATGGGTGTGCCGGTGGTGACCGGCCCGCATCTCGACAATTTCGAGGACGTGGCCCAGCTGCTGAGAGACGCCGGCGCGCTAGTCGAGATCGCCGACGCCGACGAGCTGGTCGAGCGTGTCGCCGCGCTGCTCGAGGATGCAGAACAGCGCAAGCGGCTGAGCGAGGCCGGGCAAGGTGTCATCGACACCCACCGGGGTGCGCTGGAGGCCACCCTCGCTGGCCTGGATCGGCTGCTGGCGTCCTCTCGCGGTTGACCTGGCCCCTCGCCTTCCTCTCTTCCTTTCTGGCCGTTTCCGTGGGCTCTCGGGTGTTTGCGAGCACTCACTTTTTCAGTGTTTGTCGACCGACCGGATACCCGGTTTCAGCGCCGACGCATAAAGGTATGGAAGGTCAGACGCTGGAATTCCCGGTCCAGGCGCAACAGGCCGATGACGGCGACCAGCAGCAGGGACAGGGCATAGCCGTAGCCGTAGTAGTCGGGCCCCAGGTGCTGGGTGATCAGGGTAAAGCCCAGATTGCTGGCGCAGAAGGCGACGCATAGCCACAGGGCTGGTGTCAGCCGGTCGAGATAGAACAGTACGTTGAGAATCGCCAGGAACAGCACCTGAATGGCGACCGCGACCAGCAGCAGGTTGAAGATGGGCAGGTTCCAGTCCGAGAAACCGAGCGCCTCGAGCAGGTGCGGACCCGCCAGCAGCAGGGCCGCCACGGTGACGCCCTGAACCTTGATGATGTCATATATGCCGCGTCGCACGCTGATCACCATGGCCCGGCGCCAGGACTCTATTTCTTCCAGCGAGCGGCCGCTGCGAATGGCCTGGTCGTAGTGCTGGCTGTTCAGCGCAAAGTCTGTCTCGATGCGCATCAGGAAGATCGCCATGCCGGGCACGATGGACAGATAGGCCAGGAACAGCGGCAGGTCGTACAGCGGGGCCGCGCGCAGGGGGGGGATCATCGGCACCGAGGTGGCGGGGTGGAACCAGAACGCCAGCTTGTCGATCCATACGCCCAGGTTGTAGAACAGCCCGATCGCCACCAGCTTTGGTTGCCACTGACCGTGGATCAGCAAGGTCAGCGACCAGGGCCGCTGGCTGGGGTAGTGGCGGGTTACCATGGCCAGCAGCACGAACAGCAGCAATGCCTGTCCGATGACGAAGGCACCGAGTAGACCGGTGATGCCAAGGCCTTGCCAGCATAGGCCGAGGCCGAGCGTGGTCGCATAGCCGAGGGCGAAGGCCGCCAGCACCTGCCGGTAGTGCTTGACCCCGGCGACAAAGACGGCCACGCACCATAGGTTGCACAGCAGCACGAAGCCCATGACCATCAGTACGCGATAGGCCAGCGGGCTGGCATCGGCCAGGGTCGAGGCGATGGTGATCGCAGCCAGCAGCGAGGCGACGGTGGTCAGGGTCAGCACCGCCTTGAGGCTGGGCAGCACCTCGTCGTCACGGCCTTCGTATAGCCGGTCTGCGGTAAAGCGAGTGAAGGTCAGTTGCAGTGGCCCGGTAAAGATCAGCGAGCCGGCCACCAGCCAGGTCACCGAGACCAGAAAATCGGTGATATACACCGGGGAGTCGCCCTGGCCCGCGGCCGCCAGGATGCCCAGCGTCATCACCGCCAGAATCGATATCACCCAGGGGCCTGAGCCGATCAGGGCGGCGTAGCCGTAGGCGCGCAACAGACCAAGATAGCTGTCCTGCCTGAGCAGCCGCCGCAATTCGAAACCGATACCCGCCATGATTACCCCTCAATTGAAAGTCGTGCCGCTGTCCTGGCCACCCGGTAGCGCTCAAGCGTCAATGTTTTGCCCATGTCGCGCTGTTGCGCAGGCCGGCTCCTCGCTGTCGGCCATGGCATCCTGCATGGCCACCTGGTAGCGCTCGGCGTAGCGCTCGAGCATCAGTTTTTCCGTGTAGTGCTGTTCGACCCTTTCGATACCCACCTCCCGCGCCGCCTGCCAGGCAGCCGGATCCTTCAGCAGCGCAGCCGCCGCTGCCGCGGTGGCCTGTGGGTTGGCGATCGGTACCACCTGGCCTGCGGCCTGTTCGGGGGATCCATCTCCCAGCACCATTTCGCGACAGGCGCCGACGTCGGTAGTCACCACGGGGACTCCGGCGGCGAGGGCCTCCAGTACCACCAGCGGCTGCGCTTCGCTAATTGAGGTCAGCACCACCAGGCGTGCCTGGGCGAGGATGTCTTCGGTCTTCTGGAAACCGAGAAACCGCAGGTTTTCGCCGAGCTTGAGCTGTTCGGCAAGGTCGCGGCATTCCTGGGCGTACAGCGGGTCCTCATCGTCCGGACCCACCACCCAGGCCTCCAGCTCCGGCAATTGGAGCTGGAGCTGGCGGGTGGCCCGCAGGAAGGTCTTGATGTCCTTGATTGGTGTCACCCGCCCGAGCAGCACCATCACCGGTCGGATATTGGCCTGGGTGGCCTCTCGCAGCGGGCGAAAGCGTTCGATGCGAATGCCGTTGGGGATCACTCGGGAGCGGGTTGCCGGTGCA
Organism: Halomonas sp. EF61; assembly: GCF_040147045.1. Taxonomy (NCBI): domain Bacteria; kingdom Pseudomonadati; phylum Pseudomonadota; class Gammaproteobacteria; order Oceanospirillales; family Halomonadaceae; genus Halomonas; species Halomonas sp. EF61. Next base: position 1,326,430 of record NZ_JAMSHM010000001.1, read on the forward strand.
CCGTCGTTGAGCTGTCGGCGACGATTGCCGTCGTACAGGGTGGTGATATCGCTGGCGGCCTGATAGGTCATGCGCCCCAGACTGTGGAAGAAGCGGATCCACAGGCGTCTCAGGTAACCACTCTCGGCCTTGAGACCATGGCTCAACGGATCTGCCGGGGCATGAATCCAGTCTGCCTCCAGCAGGTCGATGTGGCGTTCCTTGGTGTAGATGCCGTGCTCGGTAACCATCAGTGGTGTGCCCGTCTGGTGGCGTGCCAGGGCGCCGAGAAAACCCGCATAGCCGGTAGAGATGGCGTGCAGGCAGCGACCGCGGGGGAGGCGGTTGGCCAGGTCGGCCAGCATGAACAAGGGCGAGTGCATGTTGCGTACTGACCAGAAGTAGTCGAGGAAGGACGTCTCGTCGTAGCAGGAGGTGTAGCGTTCGACGATCTCGTCCCAGGCCAGCTGACTTTCCTCGAAGTCGTTGCGGCTCAGTCCCGACCCTTGTCCCACCAGGGCGGCGACCTCTGCCAGGGCCTCGTCGATATCCAGGCCGCGCTGGCCGAGTCGGTCGTGCAGCGCACGGGAGCGTTCGAAGGCTCTCGGGCAGCCGCCGGGGCGGCGGCCCGATCGTGTGAGCGTCGAGCCCATCAGATAGTGGCACTCGAGATGCACCACATTTTCGGCCAGCTCATACTTCAGACCGTCGTAGTCCTCGGGGCGGCTGCCGAGAAACACCACGGCAAAGCGATACCGTGGCAGGCCACGGATCAACTGGTCGAGCCAGCCCGCCACGCCACCCCGTACCATGGGATAGGTCCCTTCGAGCAGCAACACCACGTCGGCGGGATCGTCGGTAGCGGAAAGTCGAGGGAAGGTCATTGCCAGAACTCCCGAAGTGATTGCAGGCGCGGCGGAACATGACGATGGTCGTCGAGTGTTGTCAGCGCTTCACGCAAGCCGACAGTGTTGCGTTCCAGATAGGCAAGCTCTGCCGACAACGTGGTCATGGACAGGGTGGGCATGCCCTGTTTGGCGGCCTTGCCGAGGTCGATGCGCGCCTGCTGCGGACGTCTCTGGAGCAGTCCCAGCCTGGCGCGTTGGCGCCACCGTTCGGGGCTGGGGGCGCGGTCGATGGCATGGTCGAGGCTGTCCAGTGCCTGCTTGAGCATCAGTTCGCAGGCGCTTCCCTGGGCGAGCTCCAGATAGGCGTACTCGGCGTACAGGCAGGCCAATGCCTCATGGGCTCGGCCCGTAGTGTCCCCCTCTTTGTCGATGACCTGGTGCAGGTGCGCAATCCGCTGTTCGAGCTGGCTTTCGAGGCGGTTGAGCATCGAGTAGCCGAGCAGTCGAATATCGTCGGCATCGTCGGCCAGACCTCGCCGCATCAGCGAGATGGCGGTGCGCATGGGCAGGTGCTGGCTCTGTAGCAGGGCCTCCTGGCGCAGGTGGCTGTCCCGACTCTGCGCCAGTACGCTGGCGAGTCCTTCTCGCAGCGCCTGGCCGCTTTCGTCCGGTGGTGTTACCGGGCTGTCGGGCAGTGGTGGCATGGGGTGCCGGCGCCACGCTGGCTGACGGTCGTCCTGCCGAGGCAGCAGTACGATAACCGACGTCAGCAGCAGGCCTAGCCCTCCCACCACCGGTAGTGCGGCTGTGGTTGTGGTGAAATAGCGCCAGTCACCGGGTTGGCCCAGGCGGCGAAGGCCGAAAGACAATGCCAGGGCGCCGCCGCAGTGCAACAGGAACCCCTGCGCGATGGGCGATCCGATCAGTCCTTCGGGCAGTGTCGCCGCGACACTTCCCGGAGCCAGCCAGAGGGACAGCGCCAATGCCTGGGCGCTCAGACCAATCAGGGTGGCCATGGTCGGCAACGGTCTAGGCCACGGCATGCGGGGTACCTCGTGGCCACAGCGCGTCGAGCAGGTCGCTGCTGGAGCGGGAGCCATCGATGGACCAGCTCTTCCAGTTCAACGGGTCCACCATCGTGGCGTCATCGAGATACGCCTTGAGCACGGCTGACAGTCGTTGTTGCAGTGCGCGTCCAGCCTCTGGACCCGCCAAAGGCATCAGGATCAGCAGTCGATGGTGCCCGTCGGGCAGAGCCAGCGGCCAGGCCTCGTCGATGCTACGGCGACGGCCATCGAAGTGCTGCACGATCTCGGGCAGGCGTGGGGCCAGCGTGGGGGGCAGGTCGAGTGCGACAATCAATGAGGGCAGGCGCTGATGACGGGCGTGCCTGATCCACTGTTCCAGGCTGCGGGCCAGGCTGGGGGCGGGCAGGCAGCGGCGAGCGATCATCTCGCCGAGACTTGCGCCGATGATCGCCAGTAGCTGCATCTGGCCTTCATCCATATCGATGAAAGGCAGGTCCAGGACCAGTAACAGGGCATGAATACGCTCATCCAGGTCGATCAGCGGGATCACCGCCACCGGCGCATCCAAGGAAGCGGTGACGACATCACGCAGGGAAACGAGCTGACCACGCTCGAGACACGCCTGGATCATCGGATGCTCCAGGTCCAGCTCCCCGGGACTGCCCAGCCAGGCCAGAGGTGTCGACGACGGCTTGCCGTCGGCCACTTGAATCAGCGCAGCGCGCTGCACCCGACTATGCAGGGCGATAAAGGTCACAAGCTCGCTGGCGATCTGCTGCAGCCCTTGATCCTCGGCAGCCGCAGATGGTGTGCCAGAGCCTTCGGCGAAGTCGCGTTCCAGTTGAATCAGGGTGTCACGTAGCGTGAAGGGGGCCGCAGCCAGCCGCTCGGTCAACTGGTCATGGGAGACGCGCAGCACGTGGTAGTGACGCAGAAACGCCCTGTGACGATGGAGCTGTAGCCGACACAGGGTGTGCATTTGATCGAGACGGCGGCGCAGGCGCGAGCACATCTCGCCACTGACCAGCCCGACCAGCGCCAGCCCGAAGGCGGTGACCAGTGGCGGTGCCCCCGCGAATGCCAGGGCGCCTGGTGGCTGGGTGGACAGCAGTGTCGGCCCCCAGAAGGCCGTTGCGCTGCCGACGACGGCAGCCAGAGTGCCGTAGCCGCTGCCGTAGCGCAGCCCACACAACAGAGGCGCTACCAGCAGCCACCAGGGCACTCCTGGCGACAGCATCGGCGTTGCCTTCATCATCAGCAGCTGCCCCAGGGCGGCGAAGATCACCGTCATCAACAGCGTCTCGATCATGCGCCGAAGGTGGCCCGGCGGTCTGACATAAAGATCATCGAGGCCGCTCACCGGAGTGCCGTCGATGGGTGTCAGTGGTTCGTGGTCGATCAAAGGCGTGCTCATGAGTCGCTCACCTGGCCAGGGGCAGGGCGTCGACCAGCTCGGCCAGCAGGTCGCTGGAAATACCGCTCAAGGTGGTGAACCCCCAGCCACCGCGGCTGCCACTGGCACTCCATAGAAGCTCCCCCGTATTGGCGTCGCGCACCTGGAGGCTGATGCCCACGGCGGGTTCGCCGTCCAGCCCTGTCTTGTAGTGCCATTCGTCGATGGCACCGGTGACCACATAGGCCAGCTCCTGCTGCTGGGCCCAGCCGAGCGCTGCCTGGCGGTCGGCGCCATTGTCCAGCGCCAGGGGATTGACCGGGCCGCTGTGAGGCACTTCTCGTAGAGGCATGACGCCGTGGCGGTGCAGCAGGGTCAGCAGGGTGCCCTGGGCCCGCTCGCCGGCCAGGGGCGTCTCCGAGTGGTTGGACAGCGGTGCCAGTGCCCAGCCGGCGCTGGCATTCAGAGGCGTCGTCGTCTGTACGTGGGTGGTGGAAGCGCAGGCGGACAAGGTCAGCGTGAGCACGAGAGGGAACAGCCAGGAACGCATCGTCATGGAAAACTCCTTGGTAAACTGGGCGCTCAAGGCCCGAAAAAGTACTGGTAGTTCAGGGAGGCATTCAGCCGGGTGCTTTCATCGGCACCGGTCCCGTGGTCGAACCCGGCCTCCAGGGACAGTTCGTCACTTCCGAACACCCGTGTACCGACCATCAGCGAGGCACTGCCCGCCAGCTCGCCGCCGGGCCAGCGATGGCCGCCGGACAGGTCCAGTTGCCAGCGCGGGGAGGCTACCTGGGGGTAGGGAGCGCCAGGGGCGCCACGAGACAGGCTGAGACCGAGCCCGAGCACACTGGCGTCATCGTTGAACAGGGCGTCGGAATCGACGCCTGCAGCAAGGCGGTCGGCAAGCACACCTGGCAGGCGACCATCGGGGTCCTGGCTCTCGTGGGTGGCGAAGAGACGCACGCCGAGGCGCCGAGTCTCTCCCTGGAGCAGCGCGTGTTCCCAGCTGGACTCGAAGTAGCGGCCACTACCCAGTCCACTTTCATCGAAACGCTCGTGATAGCGGGTATGGCGAGCATCCAGGCTGAGTCTGTCACGCCGCGTTGGCGTCCAGTCCAGGCCGATGCCCAGCCGGTCTTCGGTGGCCAGCAGGCGAAGCCTGTCGTTGGCCGTGGATGGCTGTTGCCAATCGGCCTTGAAGCGTGTGCTGAGGTGGCTGGAGAGGTTGTAGCGATGGCTGAGCTGGGCCTCTAGATGGTTTTCGGCGTCGCTGTCACGGCTACCCACGGAGAGTCGGGTGCTGGAGCGAATTCCGCGATGGGTCGCGCTCACGGACACCAGCCGCTCCTCGTCCAGGTCGTGGCCGGACAGGGGGAGCGAGACATCATCCTCGTCCAGGGAAATCCGGCCGATGGCGAGCTCTGCGCCCCAGCGTTCACCGGTGAGCTCGAAGGCAGCCTGGGTGTGCTCCAGGCCCAGTTCGCCGATTTCCTGGTAGCGATGGCCGATACCGGCGCGTTGCGGCACCTTGCTCGCCAGACTGACGATTTCCCCGCTCCGATCGGCGCCGCGATGATGCGAGAGCAGGGCGTGCTGCATGGCATCCCCACGCCGCTCCAGGGCCATGGCGCCGGCCAGTCGATCACTGGGTGCCAGGGGCAGGTCGGGGTCGTCCAGCATCTGGCCAATGGTGGCATGGTCCAGTTGGGCGATGGCGACGTTCAGACGATGATAGCTGGGAGTCGGCAGGCCCAGGTGGTGCCGCTGCAGCCACAGATAGCGGTAGCGCGCCTGCCACCCCAGCAGCGCCAGCAGATCAAGAGTGCGGACGCCGTTGGTGGTGGCGTCTGTATCCAGCAAGGGCAGATGAGTCGCCAGCGCCTGATACCAGTCAGCGGCGGGCTCGGTACCGATCTGCGGTGCCGACCAGATCAGCCCTTCCAGCTGTCGACCCAGGATCGCGGTGTCCAGGCGGTGCGCCGGTTCCAGCTGGCTGGCAAGACGAGGCGCCAGCAAGGTCACCGCTCGCCTGCGTAGTCCAAGCGCGACCCCAGGATGTCCGGACTGGTCGAAGGTATCGGCGATTTCCATCAATACCTCGGCCCCGGGAGCCGGGCCTTCAGCGCTGCGGCGATACCACAGCCGTGCTCGGCGGGTGTCGCCGATGGACTGGTAGCCGCCGGCCACTGCAAGAGTCAGTTGCTGGCTGGTCGATGCCAGGGGGGCCGCCTCGGCCAGACGCTGTGGCAGTTCTCGGTGCTGGAGCATGGTCAGGGCATAGATTTCGCCGGCCCTCAGACTGGGATCGGCCGGTGCCAGGCGCAGCCCTTTGCGAATCGCCGTCAATGCATCCCGGGGATTGAGGTTTTTCAGTTCGCTGTCGGCGACCAGGCCCCAATAGGCGGGGGAGTCGGCGAAAGGCTCGGGGTCCTGGCGAGCGAGCGTCAGCAAGCGGCGCGCGATGTCGGGGCGTCGCTGTTCTTGTGCGGTATGAAAGCCCGCCAGGATGGCGTCGGTATCCTTGAAACGCTGCCAGCGCTGTATGGCCAGGGTTTCCACCAGCACGGCGTCGCCGTCGATGACGGCAGCGTGGAGCAGACGCAGGCTTTCCTGACGGCTCAGCGGTTGCCGGGTGGCCAGTTGCTGGTAGGACTCGATCACTTCCTTGGCGTGGCCTGCTGACCAACCCAGTTCGGCGCGTTGCTGCCAGGTGCTGGGGCTATCGGCAGGCAGCACCGCGAGGGCGTCGGACAGTTGCCACTGGCGCCGCAGCAGCCGGCCTTGCTGGCGTGCCGCCTCATCGTGATCGAAGGAGGAGGCCTGACGCAGCGCCGCCCACTGGGCCTCGGCGTCGGCCAGTGCTCCGGTCTGCTCCAGCAGGGTGGCCAGGCGTACCTTGAGCAGAAGAGAGAGGCGTTCCTGGCGGTCCCAGCGGCGCAGGTGGGCAATGGCCGCGTCGGGGTCGCCGAGATCGTTGAGCACATCGACGAACTGGCCTCGCTCCACGGCGGTCAGCTCGTCCCTTGCGTTCAGGCGCTCGAGGGCGGCGCGGGCCCGAACACGGTCGTAGCCGGCCAGGGCCATGGCCACCAGCTGGCGATCTGCCGCTGCATCCGGATGTGACGTCGCCAGGGCTTCCAGGGTTGCCACAGCGCCGGGCGTATCGCCTGACCAGCGTTGGGCATTGGCCAACTGATGGGCGTAGGCGGCCGGATCGGCGGCGTTCAGTCGCTGTAGCGGCGCTACCGCCAGTTCTGGCTTGCCTGCCGCCAGGGCAACCGCCGCCAGTCGTTCGAGGCGCTCGGGATCGTCTTTATCCAGCGCCTGCAATCGGGTGGCCCAGGCGAGTGCCTGGTCCACGTCATTGACGGCCAGCGCCAGGCGAATGGCCAGGTCAAGCAGTTCCGCGTCGTTGGGATAGACGTCCAGATACTGGCGTGCGTAGTTCATGCCCTGCTGACTGTCGCTCTGGAATGCCGCCTCCAGGGATTGCCTGGCGACTTGCCGGTCAGGGCTTTCGATCTGGTCCGCGGCCTGGGCCGGCGGGATGACAAGGTCGAGCCAGCCAAGCACAGAGGCACGCATATCTCGCGCCAGCCAGGCCCGGTGCCAGGCGGATGAGGCGCGTATCGGTGAACCCGCCTGCATCCAGCTGCGTCCGGCTTCCCTTAGCCAGTGAAAGCGTCGATCCTGATCGCGCTGGGCCAGCGCCTCGAAGCATTCTGCGGCTTCCCAGGGGTGTTCGAGGGACAGCCAGCGATGTGCCATCAGCGTCAACCGTTCGATCGACAGGCGCGGATCGGTCTCACCCGGGCCATCGATGCCGGCCCAGGCATGGATGTCGTAGAAGCGTTCGACCAGCTGACGGCGCAAGTTCGCGTCATGGGGGTCGCCCGGTTCCAGGGCATTGATGGCCTGCCAACGCTGTTCCAGCAACCACCACTGGACCTCGGGATCGGTATCGCCCTCGAGGGGGGCCAGAGTCTCGCCGGCGGCGCCGGGTTGCTGCGCCTCGAGCTGAAGCCGGGCCAGAGCCAGGCGAAGGTCCCGACGCTGAGGGTCCGCATCCAGGCGTGCCTTGGCCAGCAACAAGGCAGCGTGGCGATCGTTTTCGGCATTCATGCTGGCCTGGGACAGCAGGTGTCGCGCTGGCTGGAAACCGATCAGCACCAGCACCAGCCCAAGCACCAGTAACCTGAACGCCCAGGGCGGCAGCAGCGCCTCGCGCGACTTATCCACAGGACACCTCGATGGTGGCGGGCCCGGGGGCCGAGTAATCGAGCACGAGGCTGTCGCCATGGCGACGCTGGCGAGCACCGGGTGCCTTCACGTGACACTGACCGAGCCCGGTCAGCTCGGCTTCAAGGGCGACCTGTTCGGCTTCCAGGGTCAGCGAGAAGCCGCCATCCGTGGCCCTGTGCCAGGCCGTCGTTCGCCCATTGGCACGACGCAGGCGGGGCAGTCGGGGGGATGCTTGACCAAGCCAGAGGATCTGGCGCTGTTGCCCGTCCAGCGACAGGTAGCGCCCCTGCTCGATGTCGGTGACGCTGACGACCCCGGTGGAGCGCCCCAGGTCAGGCCAGCCAAGGGACGCGGGCAAGCGCAGGGTGCGCAGGCTCGAGCCGCCGGTAATCTGCCAGGCGCCGTCCAGTCGGCGGGCGACGCCCAGGTCGTACCAGTGGGTGGCGATGTCGCTGTAGGTGCTGGCGTAGAGCGGCAGGGTGTCCATCTCCTGTACGGCGTCGTAGACCTCTTCCAGGGCGCGCAGCGAAGCGGGGTACGCCGCGCTGTAGAAGTGGTAGTAGATATTGATGGGTTTCAGCCGCCGCGGCAGGTCGGTCAGTTCGAAGGTCTCGAGTACCCGCCGGTACCCCCACTTGGGCGTGGTCATGTGATCGGTGTAGACGTTTTCGTTGATCTCGGGCGCAAGCACCTGCAGGTAGCGTCCGATGGGTCTGAGCATCGGCGATACCTGGGTCAGAGAGGGGTTGTCGCGAGTGATATGGGTGTTGCCGCCGTTGAGGTTGGCCAGTCCCAGGCGTTCGCTGATCGCCAGGGCCTTCTCGGGCGGCACGGCGTCGCCACTCCACAGGATCGTCGTGACCTTCTTGCCCGGGGGGGCGAGATCACGATTGATATAGGCGGTGGAGCCTGCGACTTCACGCTCCAGCGAGAAGTGATAGCCGTCCAGCGGCATATTGAAGGGAAAGCCCGCCGGCGTTCGGCCTTGGCCGGCAAGTTCGCCTTCCTTGAGATCGAGCCAGTCGAAGGGGTGGCTGTAGGTATGGCTGGCGATCTCGACCCAGGGCAGGGCAAAGATTTCCCGCGCCAGGGGCTCCAGTTGCGTTCTCAGTTCCGGATGGGTGCCGCCTTCGCCGAATTCGCCCTCGATGATGGAGACCGTGGTGGGCACTTGGTAGCGCTTGAGGATCCGGTCGAGCATCACTTCTCCGGTGAAGGGAGCCCCAGGCCATTCACCGCGGCTGATAAAGGCATCACCGTCGATATGGGTAAGCCACAGGCGTGAGCCGTTCTCCGTGGTGGCATCGGGGATCGGGAAATCCTCCATGCCGAGGCTCTTGGCAATGAAGGCAAAGGGATCGAGGATCCAGCGTTGCTGGCTATCGCTTGCCTCCTGAAACAGCCAGGGGCTCAGCGCCACCCCGCCCCATGGCCCTGTGACCACCGGTGACAGTTCGATACCGTTGCGGTCGGCCAGGATCAGGTGGGCGGTGTTGGTATCGGTCAGCAGACGATAGCCGGCGGGATAGATGCCTGGCCCTTCCGGCATGCCCTCGAAGCCGACCAGCGTATCGTGGTGGTGAATCGTCAGACTGGTGGCATCGATCCTTTCGACGTTGATGATGCCGAGTTGCTGCCCCAGTCCCTGAGAGAAGTCGATCCCTTGATCGCCCATCAGGATCAGCCGAGCGCCCGACGAGACCTGGGAGGACAGCCAGGAGGAAAAGACGGTCGTGTCGCGCTCTGGCGGGGAGGGAAACCAGCTCAGGATGGCGGCGTAGCGACCATGCATGGTACCGGGGGGAGGAGGGGTGCCGATGTCTCGATACTCTGCCGAGTAGCCGAGGTAGTCGAGGATGGGCGTCAGGTAACGAAAGGCATCCAGGTTGCTGATGTCGCCATTTTCGGCAGTATCGGCGTCATAGAAGATCAGGATCCTTCTGGGGATCGGCTCGATCAGGCCGACGCCGATCTGGTCGAGACCGGGCGTCGTGACCCACGGAATCACGCCGGCATCGAGGATGCGCCGAGCGGTCTGACGCGCCAGTGCTCGGTCCTCAGCGGGGACATAGTCGATGGCAATCGCCGGAAGACCATAACCACGAACACGCTCGAACTGCTGCTGAAGCCACTGCTGACGGGAGGGTGTGACGCCACCGTAGACGCCGGTGGCAGGTGTCCATTCGCGGAACAGGGACTCGGCGGCGACACCGGCGATCTTGTCATGGACCTGGTCGAGCACCTCGAAGCCCCGGTTGAGCAGCAGTTTGAGGTGCGGATGACGTCGATGGATCTCGTCGATCAGTGATACCAGTGCCAGTTGCTGAGCCTGGGCGGCTGGGCCATCCGGCGCAAACCGCCGGTAGCTGTCCAGGGTATCCAGGAAAAGACCATCGTAGCCGGCATCGATCAGCACCTCGACACGCTGGTCCAGGAGATGGTTACGCCAGCCCTCGTTGCTCAGGTCGGCGATACGGGTGTCCCAGTCGGGGTTCTTCCCGACCAGCGCCGCCTGGGGGGCCTGGGTGCCCGTGGGCCAGCCGGCGTCCCACTCGCCCACACTCAGGTAGGCGAAGACCTCGGCGCCACGTGCCGCCAGACCTCGGCGTTCGCGTTCGGTGACAGCGTCGGCGTCCACCACCACCCAATCGAACTGGTCGAGCAGTTCCACGGGTGGACTGGCTTCGTAGTAGAAGGCGACGCTGGGCTGGGTGTCTGCCTGGGCGGCCAGCCCCAGCAATGACGTGACCAGAGCCGCCACCCAGGTACAGGCATGGCGGAATCCAGCCGAAGTTCGGGTACCGCTCATGCCATCTGGCCCTCCTGAGGCCCCTGTGCAGTCAAGCGTGCGTCGTGCTCGATCAAGGCCTTCAGGCCGTCTTCCAGCGAGCGCGGCTCCGTAAGGCCGAACCATTTATGCAGACGAGCGGTGGCGCCCAGGGAATGGCGAATATCCTCGCTGCGAGGGGGGGCAAAGCGGGGAACCTGCTGGCTTTCCAGCAGTGTGTTCAGAGCCGCAATCAGCTCCAGAAGTGACGAGGCCTTGCCTGAAGCAAGGTTGCAGACCCCCTGGTGATCGCTGAACAGCGCGCGGGCATTCATTCGCGCGACGTCTGCCACGAAGACGAAATCGCGGGTCTGGCCGCCATCGCCAAAGACCGTGGGGGCGTGGTTGTGACGCAGGGCATCGACGAACAGCGCGATGACACCGGCGTAGGGAGACTGGGGGTCCTGGCGCGGACCATAGACGTTGAAGTAGCGAAAACCTAACGATGAGAGTCCGTGGAGCTGGTGTTGGAGACTGGCGTAGCGCTCGTTGATCCACTTTTCGAGGCCGTAAGGGGACAGCGGACGGAGTCTTGCTCCCTCGTTCAGCGGCAGGGATTCGGGGGTGCCATAGACCGCCGCAGACGAGGCGTAGACCACCCGTGACAGCCCATGCAGGCAGGCAGCGTGGAGCACTTGTAGCGTCCCCATGACATTGTGCTGAGCCGACTCGTCGGGGTGGCTGACGGACCGTGCCACTGACACCTGAGCGGCGAGGTGCAGACAGCGCTCGACGCCATCCATGGCACGCTCCACATCGGCCCGGTTGCGTACATCACCGGTTACTATCTCGAGGCGGGGATGCTCCGGCAGATTGTGCCGCTTGCCACTGGAAAAGTTGTCCAGGACACGCACATGGTGTCCTTCCGATAGCAACTGGTCGACGCTGTGGGAGCCAATAAAACCTGCTCCACCGGTGACAAGGATGGTCGCTGACATTGCCTGGTTCCCCCAGATGGTCTTCGAAGGTGGCGTTCGGGGACGGTCTGGACGAAGTAGAATGTTGCTTGTCGTATGCCGTTAACGAAGCGGTCACTGTCAGGCTCGATACGCTTCGTCAAATTTCCCGGACCCATGTGAAGCACCATATTTGTCGCCGTGAAAGCGACACAATGCCCGAAGGTACATGATGGCTAGATAAGCAAAAAAGGATTTAAAGTGCTTCATTATAACAAGAGTTTAAAATAACTGTTGTATAAATTTTTGTTGTTTTTATTGTCTTTTTTATTGATTTAATATGAGGCTTTCTATTTAGGGTTTATGAATTTGTTCTGTGCTTGTTTGTAGATGGCTATTGGAGATGCTTTTCCTGAATGGTGTTTCAAGCGTCTTTCACGTAGCCGAAATGACATTTTTGCCTTATTTAACCAAAAGAACGTCAAGGTATATCGTCAGGACAGGCCTGCAAGTGGTGAAGGCGAGACGCGAAGGGCATGGTTTGGCGGGCGTGCAAAGAATGTTGGCTATCAGGTGGTCATTTCAAGGAACGCGACCCCGTGTCTCCGGAAACGGAGACATCCAGCCAGGCTTCAGCAGGGGATACAACAAGGGGCGCCGACAATAACAAGCAAGAAGTACGCAGCAAGAAGCGAGGCGCGACCCGGGTCCCAGGACTGCGATCCCGCCCACGTGCACAAGTGAGATGACGTGGACGGGAAGGCTCGGTCAGCAAGGCTCAGGCAGGAAGATGCCGGCTGATGCCGTCGGCGCCGCCGATCAGCAGGATGTCCGCTGGACGAGCGGCAAACAGGCCGTTGGTCACCACCCCGACGATCGCGTTGATGCGGGTCTCCAGGGCGACGGGGTCATCGATGTCGAGGCCGTAGCAGTCGATGATCTGATTGCCGTTGTCGGTGACCACGCCCTCGCGGTAGACCGGATCGGCGCCAAGCTTGACCAGTTCCCGGGCGACGTAGGAACGGGCCATGGGAATCACCTCGATGGGCAGCGGGAAGTCGCCCAGGCGCTCGACCCGCTTGGAGGCGTCGGCGATGCAGATGAAGGTCTTGCAGCAGGCCGCCACGATCTTCTCGCGGGTCAGCGCGGCACCCCCACCCTTGATCATCTGTAGGTGAGCGTTCACTTCGTCGGCGCCGTCGACGTAGACCGGCATGGTGCCGACTTCATTGAGCTCGTAGACGTCGATGCCGTGCCCCTTCAATCGTTGGGCGCTGGCCTCGCTGCTGGCCACCGCTCCGCGGAAGTCCCCGCGCAGCTCTGCCAGGCGGTCGATGAAGCAGTTGGCGGTGGAGCCGGTACCGACACCGATCACGATGTCACGGCCGAGCATCGGGCGGACCTCGTCGATGGCGGCGGCAGCGACGGCGTCCTTGAGTTCGTCCTGGGTCATGGAATACCTGCGATGGGGAGCGTGAGAAGAGGAAAGCTGCGGCCATTATAGGGCATCGCGAAAGACGGAAGAAACGCTGTCTGGCGTGTCACCGTGGTGCCTGGGCTCCGCCCGTTTCCGCCTTCATCGCGGTTGCGGCAGCTCGGCACCGAGGCAAGCAATGTCTGCCTGGGGTGGCTGGCGCTGGACGTTGGGCGTGAGGCGATGCTAACAATAGGGGTTTTGCCCGCCTCCCTCACGCTGGATACCAGAATGCTCGAAGCTACCGTCAAGAAGATTCTCCAGGCCCGGGTCTACGAAGCCGCCCGAGAAACGCCGATCTCACCTGCGCCCATGCTGTCGCGACGGTTCAACAATCAGATTCTGATCAAGCGTGAAGACCTTCAGCCGGTGCACTCCTTCAAGGTGCGCGGTGCCTACAATCGCATGGCTCACCTGACCGATGAGCAGAAAGCCAAGGGCGTGATCGCCGCCTCCGCCGGGAACCATGCCCAGGGCCTGGCGCTGGCGGCCAAGCAGATGGGCGTCAAGGCGGTGATCGTGATGCCTCGCATCACCCCGGAGATCAAGGTGGCTGCGGTACGCGGCTGGGGCGCCAAGGTCATCCTCAAGGGCGACGCCTTCGCTGCCGCAGCAGAGCACGCTCAGGAGCTGGTCGAGGCCCACGGCTACACCTATATCCCGCCGTTTGACGATATCGATGTGGTCGCCGGACAGGGCACCGTGGCCATGGAGATCCTGCGTCAGCACAGCGGCCCCATCGATGCTGTGTTTATTCCGGTGGGCGGTGGTGGCCTGATCGCCGGCATGGCGGCCTACATCAAGTACCTGCGCCCGGAGATCAAGGTGATCGGGGTGGAAGCCGAGGACAGCGCCTGCCTGAAGGCCGCGCTGGAGGCCGGTGAAAGGGTCATCCTTGAACAGGTCGGGGTGTTCGCCGAGGGTGTGGCGGTGGCGCAGATCGGCGAGATTCCCTTTTCCCTGATGCGTGACCTGGTGGACCAGGTGATCACCGTCAACACCGATGAGATGTGTGCGGCGGTGAAGGATATCTTCGAGGATACCCGGGCGGTGTCCGAGACCTCCGGCGCGCTGTCGCTGGCCGGTCTCAAGAAGTATATCCAGGAGACCGGGGCCGAGGGCCAGACCCTGATATGCATCAACTCTGGCGCCAACACCAACTTCGATCGGCTCCAGCATATCGCCGAGCGCACCGAACTCGGCGAACAGCGCGAGGCGATCCTGGCGGTGACCATTCCCGAGCGACCTGGCAGTTTCAAGAAGTTCTGCCGCACCATCGGCAAGCGCATGGTCACCGAATTCAACTATCGCTACGCCGATGCCGACCAGGCCCACATCTTCGTCGGCATACAGGTCAAGCCGGGCGGCGAGGATCGCCAGGCGCTGATCGGCAAGCTGATCGAGGCGGGCTACCCGGTCGAGGATCTGACCGACAACGAATTGGCCAAGCTGCATATCCGTCATCTGGGCGGCGGCCGGCCCCGTACCGAGTTCACCGAGGAAGTCTATCGCTTCGAGTTTCCCGAGCGCCCCGGCGCGCTGATGAACTTCCTGACCCACCTGCCCCAGGACTGGAATATCTCGCTGTTCCACTACCGCAACCACGGCGCTGCCTATGGTCGGGTGCTGGTCGGCATGCAGATTCCCAACGGGGACCGTTCCCACGTCGAGGAACATTTTGACGCCATTGGCTATCGCTATTGGAAGGAAAGTGACAATCCCGCCTACCAACTGTTCATGGCATAGCCATGGCGGGATGACGTCTTGGAAGTCGAGGCAAAGCGGCGTATCCTGCGCGCGCAAGCGCTGACTTACTTGCTGGGCATGATGACGCCTGGCTGGCGGGTTTCATCGTGGAAGCGTGATGATTGCCATACATGGGTGATCACCCTATAGTCTGAGTCAGTCGCTTTGACCACAACATCAAGACAATACGGCAAGCGGCCGTATGAAGGGAGTCAGGAATGAAACGCAAGCCCGATCTGATCATGTCACTGGTGCTGGTGTTCGGCCTGGGAGTCGTGGCAACCGGCTACGCCCAGGCGCTGGTGGGAGGTTGACGCACCAGGCACCATGGTCACGACATCGGCATAGATCCAACTCCGGCCGCCCTCAGGGGCGGCCGGAGGCGTTTCAGGCAGGGCGGATCACTCTTTGATCACTGACGATGGCGTTCAGCGGCACGTCCCAGGAGGCCACCGGCAGGCGTTCGACGCGCTGGACGTCATGGGCCAGGCCGATCAGGCGTGGCCTGGGGCCGCCCTGCCCGCTGTCGGGATGGGCGAAGGCCAGGGTGCGATCGTAGAAGCCTCCACCCATGCCCAGGCGCTGGCCGGCGTCGTCGAAGCCCACCAGCGGTAGAAGGATGGCGTCCAGCGCCCAGGACGGCAGACGACGCGACGGATGGGCGCCGTGACGGCTGCAGGGTTCGCTGATGCCGAAGCGATTGGCGACCATGGGGGTGTGCTCGTCGTAGCGGACGAACCACAGGCGATTGTCGCTCAGGGGGCGCAGCACCGGAAGATAGGCCTGGGCGCGCCGCTGGCGTAGCCAGTCGAGCAGGGGGCGAGGATCGATCTCCCCGTCATTGGGCAGGTAAAGCGCCACGCGACGGGCACTCAGCAGTTCTGGAAGGCGACGCAGGCGAGCCAATAGTGACTGGCTGGCGGCCTGCTGCTGGCGCGGGCTCAGGGCCCGGCGGCGGCGTCGCAGTTCGCGCCGCAGCTCGGTACGTGACAAGTGTCCGAGCGTCATCTGTGCGTCAATGGAAGAGCGCAGATCGTTCATTCGAGGTTCCCCAGAGTGCCGCTGTCGTTCTGGCCCTTGAACCCATAGGTTCAAGGTGGGTGGCCGCAGCCGAGCCGTCAGGCTTTCCGTCGCACGGACTTGCACACAGGCCCGGCTAGCATTTGGCCCCCTGGGTACTGCGCATAGGCTCGAGGGACTGTAACGACTGGCGCACACCCCAGGGAACTCCTCCATGCTACCAGACCGGGGCCTGGCGCCAAAGTGAAGATGCCTTCGAGTGCTTGGGGAGGCA
The DNA here is from genome assembly GCF_040147045.1 of Halomonas sp. EF61. Lineage (NCBI taxonomy): Bacteria > Pseudomonadati > Pseudomonadota > Gammaproteobacteria > Oceanospirillales > Halomonadaceae > Halomonas > Halomonas sp. EF61. Next base: position 1,342,160 of record NZ_JAMSHM010000001.1, read on the forward strand.
GTGTCGACCAGGCGCGCTGGTCGCGAGACACCAGCAAGGGGATGAGGTGCTGGCACGGCTCTCGCAGATGAGGCGGGGCGCGGACCACCGGGGCGGTGCGGGACGTGATGCGGGCTCAGGTACCGAAAGCCCAGATCAGCCTTGATCAGACGTCGGAATCGCGACTCGGCGCCTTGGCGAGCGCCTGTTCCAGGCGGGTGTTCAGCTCGCTCAGACTGGCTTCGCCTGCTCGCTTCTCGTCACGCAGGCCAAGCAGTTCGTGGGCCAGATTGAGTGCAGCCATGATGGCGATCTTCTCCCGATCCACCACCTTGCCCTGGGCGTGGATCCCCTGCATGGCCTGGTCCAGATAGCGGGCAGCACGCTCCAGTCCCTCCTGCTCCTCGGGGGCACAGGCGATGGTGTAGGGGCGTTCTAGCAGCGTAATGTCGGTGGTATGCCGCTTGGTGTCATTCATGGGCCTGGCTCCGGGGCGGGCCTTGGCTAACGCAGCGCCGAACGGGCAGGATGCGTTACCATCGGGGATCGATTGCGAGTCACTATAAGAGAGCCTTCAGCGGGGGGTCAACGCGACACCTCAAGACGGGATCACCGACGGCGCTTGCCTATGCCATGGGCAAGCGGCTTCTGGTCACCCCGGGGGCGCCGCGGTATTGCCACCCTGAACCTCTTCTTCAGCGGATATCATCATGTCTTTGATCAACGAACGCCAGGACTTCTCCACCATCGCCGACACCTTTTTGCTGCATGGCAGCATGCAGTCGCCGGCCTTTCTCGACGGGCGCCTGTGCGCGGCACTCGGCCTGCACGACCTCACCGCCGAGGCCTGGCTCGAGGAGGTCTGCCTGACCCTCGGGGTCGACCAGCCCAGAGACGAGCCCAGCGCCGAACGCCTGCTCGGCTGGCGCCGCCAGACCCTGGACGCCCTGGCCAGCACTGAGCTGAACTTCGAACCGCTGCTGCCTGACGAGATGTTCTCGCTGGCCGAGCGTGCCCAGGGCCTCAAGGAATGGACCCTCGGCTTTCTCGAAGTGGTGGAGGATGCAGGCGACGCGCCCAGAAAGAAGTGGTCCGAGCCGCTCAGGGAGGCCATCGAGGATCTCGCGGGTTTGGCCGCCATCGAGACCGATATCGACGACAGCGCCGAGAACGAAAACGACCTCTTTGCCCTGACCGAACACGCCCGCATGGCGGCGATGCTGCTCTATACCGAACAGCACCCTGGCACCCCGCAGGTCGAGCAGGTCGACGAGACGCCTCCCACCACCCACTGACGCTTGCCAAAGTCCCGAACGATGCCTGCAAAGTTCGGGATTTTTCCCTCCTTTTCCCGTCGCCATAGCCTGCTATGCTGGATGGTGTGATCGATCCGGCAGCGCACTTCTGGGCTCGGGTCGCCGGCGAATCGGCCGCTTATCTATCCTTGGGGATCATGCCTTTCTCGGCGATCACACCTTTCTCATCGGTGCGTGCCCCTGGTGTGATGGACTCTTCTCGCCGCCGCCCGGGGCGCCGCCGCTGGTCGACGACCGAATAGTCGAGGATCGGGTCGTCGTGGACCGGATGATCGTCGGATTACCGCGCACATGGGTGCGCCAATTTTCCAGAAGAGTGTCGTGTCACAGGTCCTGCAAGGGAGGGATGCTGGTGGTTGAGGTATAAATCAGGGTGCTGTTTCGCCAGGGCAGTTGGTGGTTTTATAGCCAACTAGCACGCTAATAAATGTTTGATTACGTAAAGTTATTACAGGAATACAGTAATGCCGCAAGACACCCCCGAGAGCACTGTGGAACCAACGGCAAGCCGCCTTTCAGCGAACGTCCCTCAGGGGTCTTGCCAGGAAGGTGGCCATGCGGTCGAGCGGGTCGACGTGGCGATCATCGGCGGGGGGCTGGTGGGGGCGAGCCTGGGGGCGGCCCTGGCGGAATTGATCGAACATTCCGGCCTCAAGGTCGCGGTGGTTGAGGCCGCACCGATGGCACCGCTCGCACCGTCGGCGCAGGAAGCGCCTTCGGCGGGAGAAGACGACGCCTGGCAGCCAAGCTTCGACGCCCGCGCCAGCGCCATTGCGGCGGGGTCCGCCGCGCACTTTTCGCGCCTCGGGGTGTGGTCGGCCATGGCCGCGAAGGCCAGCGCGATCTCGCTGATCCATGTCAGTGAGAAGGGGCGCCTTGGTGCGACGCGACTGCGTGCCGACGAAATGGGCGTCGAGGCGCTCGGCTACGTGGTACCCAACGCCTGGATGGGGCGGGTGCTGCATCGCCGCCTGGCCGAACTGCCGCTCGACTGGCACTGTCCGGCTCGGGTGGAGCGTATCGAACCCGTGGCCGCAGGCCATCTTCTGTGGTTGTCCAGCGGCAGCGTGCTGGAGGCGGGCCTGACCGTACTGGCCGACGGCGGTCGCTCTGGCCTCAAGGAGGCGCTGGGGATCGAGAGCGATGCGGCCCCCTACGATCAGGTGGCAATGATCGCCAATGTCGCGGTCGGGCGCCCCCACCAGGGCGTTGCCTACGAGCGCTTCACACGGCAAGGCCCGATGGCGCTGCTGCCGCTGCCGGGCCAGGCCATGGAGCTGGTGTGGACCCATGAAAAGGGCAGCGAACAGCGCCGACTGGCATTGTCGGACCGCGCCTTTCTCGAAGAGCTGCAGGCCGCCTTTGGCGATCGAGCCGGCGCCTTCGTCAAGGTCGGCCAGCGTCACGTTTACCCGCTGTCGCTTGTCACCGCGCGGGAGACGACACGGCCGGGGCTGGCGGTGCTGGGCAACGCCGCCCATGCCCTGCACCCGGTGGCGGGCCAGGGCTTCAACCTCGCGCTGCGAGGGGTGATCGACCTGGTCGAGGCCATCGAGCAAGGGCTCGAGGCCGGCCAGGCGCCTGGCAGCGCGGCGACCCTGGCCTCCTTCGAGCGACGCCGCGAAGCGGACCAGCGCAATGTGGTGCGCTTCAGCGACGGTCTGATTCGGCTGTTCGGCATCGACCAGTCACTGCTGTCCCACGCCCGTGCCGCAGGACTGATTGGCCTGAACCTCGCAGGGCCGCTGAGGCGGGGCCTCGCCAGGCGGGCCATGGGCAGCGAACGATAATTGGGTAGGGGCAACCCTGGCCCGCTGGTGTCATCTGGCCCACAGGGCCTTCCCATGGCGTCAGGCAGACTTCAGGCACTGCCCCTGAAAGCCTGGCGGTCGAGCATAGGATTGCCCTTGGCGGTACACTGGGTGCGCTGCGTTGCCGAGACCCTGAGGGCGAATCCGCAAAGGCACGTGGTGCAAGCGAGTCAGTGATCGTCAGGAAGACTGGGAGAGCGAGACGCCGATGAAGGAGCAGGCAGAGGGTTCAGCCGCCAAGGCAGCGCCGACGGGAGTCGATGTGGTGATCGCCGGTATCGGCATGGTAGGTGCCGTACTGGCCGTGCTGCTGGCACGGGAAGGCTGGACGGTCGCCATGGTGGACCCGCGTCCGGGCCCGCTGGACTCGGATGACCTGCCGGGCAGTGTGCCGGCCCCCCGCGTCAGCGCCCTGACCCCGGTGTCTCGACGGTTGCTGGAAGGCCTCGGTGCCTGGCCGCGCATCGACGCCTGGCGCGTCACGCCCTACACCGCCATGCAGGTGTGGGACGCCGACGGCTCCGGCGAGGTCGGCTTCCGCGCCGATCAGGCCGGGGTGCCGGTGCTTGGCCATATCGTCGAGAACGATGTGATTCTGGCGGCGCTGGAAGCCGAACTGTCGAGGCTGCCTCAGGTGCAACGCCTGCATGGTCGCAAGGTGGTGGCGTTGGACGACGGCGCAGTGCGTCGGCGGGTGACCCTGGATGATGGCAGCGTGCTGGCAGCCCCGCTGGTGGTCGGCGCCGACGGTGCACGTTCACCGCTGCGCGAGCTGGCCGGGATTGCGGTACGTGAACAGGACACCGGGCAGTGCGCGCTGGTGACCACGGTGAAGACCGAGCGGCGTCATGGCGGTGTAGCCCGTCAGGCCTTTCTGGCCACCGGCCCCCTGGCCTTCCTGCCGCTGACGGTGGCGGGAGACAGCCACTACTGCTCGATCGTCTGGTCCACCACCCCGCAGGAAGCCGAACGTCTTGCGGCACTCTCGCCGGCGGCGCTGGGCCAGGCCATGGCCGAGGCGCTGGATCATCGCCTGGGGGCGGTGGAGGTGCTGGATGAGGCCAGGAGTTTCCCGCTCAGCCAGCGCCACGCCGAGCGCTACCACCTGCCGGGGCTTGCGCTGATCGGCGACGCCGCTCACAGCATTCACCCCCTGGCCGGCCAGGGGGTGAATCTGGGCTTTCTCGATGCGGCGGTACTGGCCGAAGAGTTGCTGAACGGGCGCCGTCGCGGTGTAGCGCCGGGCCATCTGAGCTTGTTGGCACGCTACGAGCGGCGCCGGCGTGGCGATAACGCCATGATGCTGGCGCTGATGGAGGGCTTTCGGCGCCTGTTCGGCAGCCGCCATCCGGGGCTGACGCTGGCGCGCAATCTGGGGCTTTCCGGCGTCGACCGGCTGTCTCCGATCAAGCGCCTGATCATGCAGCAGGCCACCGGCTCACGCGGACGCCTGCCGCTTAGCTGTCGCTAGGGGGCAGGCCGAGTGCGGGCCAGGGCCTTGTCGCCCGGCCTAGGCGCTGTCCGAAAAGTCGACGAGCGAAGGTTAGACAAGGCAAAAATCGGTGAGAAAGCGCAGTTTACGGGGTGTAAATGAGCATTTTGATCCGATTTTTAACGCCGTATTACCGAGCGCAGGCACTTTTCAGACAAGCCCTAGCGCGTGTCGCGCTGACTGATCACATTCAGCGCCTTCAGCAGATTCAGTGCCTCGCCCAGCTGGTAGTCGCCGTCCAGCCGATCGCTGCGGCTGCTGCCGGCGCGATCTCCACCATCGCCAAGATGTCCTTCCAGGTCAGACTCGCGAATGCGCAGGTTGCTGGTATCGGCGACCTCGAGCCGGCCGCGCACGACCTCGACGTCGGGCTCGATGCCCTGGGCCTGGATCGAGCGACCGTTAGGGGTGTAGTAAAGCGCGGTGGTCAGCTTGAGCCCTTCACCATTGCCCAGCGGCATGATCTGCTGCACCGAGCCCTTGCCGAAGCTTTCGGTGCCCATCACCACGCCTCGGCGCTGGTCCTGCAGGGCGCCGGCGACGATCTCTGCGGCGGAGGCGCTGCCGCCGTTGATCAGCACCACCAGCGGCACGTCCGGCGCCGCGGTGCGTTGGGTCGCCGAAAAGCGCATGTCGCTATCGGACAGGCGCCCCTCGGTGTAGACGATCAGGCCTCGGTCAAGGAAGGCGTCGGCCACGTCCACCGCCGACTGCAGTACGCCGCCGGGGTTGTTGCGCAGGTCCAGCACGATGCCTGACAGAGCCCCCTGGTCGCGCAGTTCGGTCAGGGCATCTTCTACCTGCTCGCCGGTGCGGGCCTGAAACTGACTGATGCGCAGATAGCCGTAGCCGGGCTCGAGGATGTCGCTCTTCACGCTGTCGGTACGGATGATTTCCCGGGCCAGGGTGACCTCGCGTGGAGCACCATCGCCGGCGCCGACCACGGTCAGGCGAATCTCGGTGCCTGGCTCGCCACGCATCATGTCCACCGCTTCCTGCAGGGATAGCCGATCGGTGGGGGTCTCGTCGATGCGCAGGATGGCATCCTGAGCCTGAAGTCCCGCGCGCTCGGCCGGGGTGTCGTCGATCGGCGAGATCACCGTGAGCTGGCCGTCGTCGAGCCCGACCTCGATGCCGATCCCGCCAAACTCGCCTTCGGTGGTCTCCCTCAGGTTGCGATAGGCCTCGGCGTCGAGGTAACTGGAGTGGGGGTCTAGCTCCGAGAGCATGCCGCGCATGGCGTTCTTGAGCAGGGTCGCATCATCGACCTCTTCCACGTAGCCGCGCTTGATCCGCTCGAACACCTCGGAGAAGGCCTGGATCTCGCTGATCGGCAGATCATCGTCGGTCGCCTGGGCGCTGGCCAGCGAAGGCCAGGCCAGGGTCGCGGCGAGGCACCACGCAAGGCAAGTCCCGGTCAGTGTCTTGAGGCGCGAGGGACGGTGGGCGGCTCGGGGTTCGGTCATGCGGTCTCCGCTCGACGTAGGGGCAAGGTTCAAGCATAGCCTTAGGCCGGATGGTTGAAAATGGCGTGTGCTCAGCGCCGCGCGATCCAGCCACCAGGATCGATGGGGTCTCCGCCTCGGCGTACCTCGAAATACAGCCCCGGAGCGTCGCGGCCTCCGCTGACGCCGACGCGGCCCAGTGTCTGGCCACGCTCCACACGGCTGCCGACCTCCGTCTCGAAGCGTTGCAGGTGGGCGTAGAGGGTCATCACCTGGTCGCCGTGGTCGACGATCAGCAGATTGCCGAAGCCGCGCATCCAGTCGGCGAACACCACCCGGCCGGGGTGAACCGCTTCGACCGAAGTCCCGGATGGCGCCTGAATCAGGATGCCGTTGCGGTGGACGCCGCGGGATTCGCGAAAGCGCGACAGCATCATGCCCTGCACCGGCCACGGCAGGTCGCCTCGGGTGCGCTCGATGGCGGTGGACGGCGGCGGGCGCTCGAGCCGTGCCATGGTTTCCTGCACCTCTCGCAGCACCCGCTCGGCGTGGGCCCGGTCCTGGTCCAGCGAGGCCAGCTTCGAGGCCTCGGTGTCGTAGCGTTGGTCGAGCTGTGCCACCAGCGCCTGACGCTCGCGGCTCTGCCTGGCCAGGGCCTGGCTACGGGACGCCACATCGGCCTCCAGGGAAGCCAGCTCCTCGCTGCGGTGTTCGAGCTCGCGGCGGTTGTCATCCAGACGCTGGTCCAGTTCAGCGAGCAGATCGAGGCGCTCGTTGCGGGCGTCGGCAAGATGGTTGAGATAGGCCTGCAGGCGGTCCAGTCGTGCTGGGTCGTCCTGATTCAGCAGCAGCTTCAACTGTGGTGTCAGGCCCATGCGATAGAGCGCATCGAGTTGACGACCCAGGGCTGCCCGCTGCTCCTGGCGTTCGGCTTCCATCAGTTCTCGACGATGCGCAAGCTCGGCCATCTCCTGGTCGAGCCGGCGGCGTTCGGCCTGCAGCGTATCCAGGCGCTGGTGGGTCTCGGCCAGCGCCGTTTCCACCTCGCGCAGGGCTTCGCTGGCCTGGTCGCGGGCGCTATCGATGCTGGCCAGGCGCTGACTGGCCTCTTGAATACGCTCGCCGATGGCGTCGAGCCTTTGCCTGGCCTGCTGCTCGCTGGGACTGGCCTGAGCGAGCGGCAGGCCGGCCTGTGTCACAGGAGTGAGCGGCAGGCCTCCCAGCCACAGGACCGCTGCGCCCAGGGCGACAGCCGCGCGGACAAACCCACAACGCCGCCCCGGGCGGGACGGCGTCGTACGTGGTGGTGGGCAGCTGCCGGGCTGGCGCCTCGATGGCGCGACTGGGGCTGCGGTGCGAAGAGGCTTCACGACAGCTCGATCAGTACCTCGCCGGTCATCTCCTCCGGCACCGACTCGCCCATCATGGTCAGCAGGGTCGGCGCCAGGTCGCACAGGCGACCGCCGTCCTTTAGCCGGGCCTCGCGGCTGCCCACGTACACCAGCGGCACCGGGAAGGTGGTATGCGCAGTCTGGGGGTTGCCGGTCTCGGGGTGCACCATCTGCTCGGCGTTGCCGTGATCTGCGGTGATCAGGCAGGCACCACCGGCGCGCTCGATCGCTTCGACCACCCGGCCCACGCACTTGTCTACCGCCTCGATGGCGGCCTTGGCGGCGTTGAAGTCACCGGTATGGCCGACCATGTCGCCGTTGGCGTAGTTGCAGATGATCAGGTCGAAGCTGCCGCCGTCGATGGCGTCGACCAGGGTGTCGGTGAGCTCGAAGGCGCTCATCTCGGGCTTCTCGTCGTAGGTCTTGACGTCCTGGGGTGAAGGAATCAGCTCGCGCTTCTCGCCCTGGAATTCCTTCTCGCGGCCGCCGGAGAAGAAGAAGGTGACGTGGGCGTACTTCTCGGTCTCGGCGATGCGCAGCTGGGTCTTGCCGCGCTTCTCCATGACCTCGCCCAGGGTGTTGTTCAGGTCGGCTGGCGGGAAGGCCGAGGGCGCGGGAATATCCGCGGCATACTGGGTCAGCATGACCAGACCGTCGGCGGCCAGCGTCGGCTGTACTTGACGGTTGAAGCCGTCGAAGTCCTCGAGCACGAAGGCACGGGTCAGCTCGCGGGCGCGGTCGGCGCGGAAATTCAGGAACAGCACGGCATCGCCGTCTTCGGCAGCGACCGGCTTGCCGTTCGGGCGCACGCTGGTGGCGGCGACGAATTCGTCGGTCTCGCCACGCTCATAAGCAGCGTCGAGGCCGGCTTCGGCGCTCTCGGCCTGGTGCTCGCCATGGCCCTCGGTGATCAGGCGATAGGCCTTCTCGACGCGGTCCCAGCGGTTGTCGCGGTCCATGGCGAAGTAGCGGCCGATGATCGAGGCGACGAAGCCGTTGTCCTGACCCACCAGCTCGGCAAGCTTGGCGTTGGCGCGCTCGATGGAGGCTCTGGCGCTCTTGGGCGCGGTGTCGCGGCCGTCGAGGAAACCGTGCAGGTAGATGCGCTTGGCGCCACGCCGTGCGGCCATCTCGGCCACCGCCAGCAGGTGATCCTCGTGGCTGTGAACGCCACCGGGGGACAGCAGGCCGAGCAGGTGGACCGCCTTGTCCGCCTTCACCGCCGCGTCGATGGGCGCGGTCAGCACGGCATTGTCGTCGATCTCGCCGTCTTCGATGGCCTTGGTGATGCGGGTGAAGTCCTGGTAGACGATGCGCCCGGCGCCGAGGTTCATGTGACCGACCTCGGAGTTGCCCATCTGACCGTCCGGCAGGCCCACGTGGCGGCCATCGGTGTGGATCAGGGTGTGCGGGCGTTGCTGCCACAGGCGGTCCATGTTGGGGGTGTCGGCGGCGGCGACGGCGTTGGACGCGGCGTCTTCATTGTGTCCATAGCCGTCGAGGATGATAAGCGCCACCGGGCGCGGTGCGGTCGCAGTATCCGTCATGAGGAATTGCCTCTAGCTCAAGATGACCTCGCCCGGCATCCTTTTGTTGGCGCTCGACGCCTGGCGTCGTCGCCGGATGTCCTGGGGTGTCGTGGGTAAACGCTGGTGCCTGGCGATTCGGGAAGCGCGCCCGACAATAGAATCGGCGCGTCTTCGTGAGTCTCGTGGCTTGCGGTTTCAGGCTCGCGACACGATCCTCCTTGCGGCATCATATCGCACGCTGGCAGCGGTCGTCATTGACCCGACGAGGCAGTGTCCGGAGGCAGGCGGCATCGCCCCCGAGTCGTGTATACTGGCCGCCCTGCGGCGGGTAGCGGTGATCGAGCGCGGGCAACGTACCTGCGTCTCGCGTCGTCCGGTCTGTAGACTGGACTCGCAACACCGGCCTTGAGACACAGGTCTTGTGACATAGATCTTGTAACAAAGGCCATGGACGCCGATTTCGCCACCCAGGCCACCACCATTTTTGCATCCGACGAGAGTTAGCCGACCCCATGATCGATCAGCTGTTCGAATTTGTGCAGAATCACCCGTTGCTGGTGGCTGCCTTCCTGGCCGTGCTGACGGCCTGGCTGCTGTATGAGCTGCGCAACGCCAACGCCGGTGGCGTCACCACCAGCGAAGCGACCCAGATGGTCAACCGCGAAGACGCGGTAATTCTGGACGTTCGCGACAAGAACGACTTCAAGGCGGGACACATCGCCGGCGCTCGCAACATTCCCCAGAGCAGCCTCGATTCCCGTATCAACGAGCTCGACAAGGTCAAGGCCTCGCCCATCGTGGTGGTGTGCAAGCACGGCCAGAGCTCAGGTGCCGTGGCGGCCAAGCTCAAGAAGGCTGGCTTCGAGCGCGTGTTCAAGCTCAAGGGTGGCATGACCCAGTGGCAGACCGATAACCTGCCCATCGTCAAGAAGTGACCGTCCGCACGATTTCTGATTACCCGATTCAAGGATCTTTCTCATGGCAGACGAAAACAACCAGAACGCTGGCGCCCAGGCCGCCGGTCAGCAGGATCAGGAAAAGCCGCAGGTGCAGTTCTCGCTGCAGCGCATCTACGTCAAGGACATCTCCTTCGAGGCGCCGAACTCACCTGGCGTCTTCGGTCAGCCGTTCAAGCCCAAGGTCGGCCTCGACCTGGACACCCGCAGCACCAAGGTCGCCGACGGCCTTTTCGAGGTGGTGATCAAGGTCACCGCCCAGGTCACCCACAGCGAGAGCGGCACCACCTGCTTCCTGGCCGAGATCGAACAGGCCGGCCTGTTCCGCATCACCGGCATCGAAGGTGACCAGCTCGACCACACCCTGGGTGCCTTCTGCCCCAACGTGCTGTTCCCGTACGCCCGCGAGTGTGTCGACAGCCTGGTCAATCGCGGCGGCTTCCCGCCGCTGATGCTGGCACCGGTCAACTTCGAGGCGCTCTACGCCCAGAAGAAGCGCCGCGAGGCCGAGCAGGGCGATGCTCAGGGCACTGCCCAGGGCGAGCAGGCGCCGACCGCCCACTGATGAGCGACGCCGCCTTCCAGGGCCCCCGCATCCACGTCGCCGCCGCGCTTGTCGCCGGCGGCGACGTCGTTCTGCCCGAAGGAGCCGCGCGACATGTGGGGCGCGTGCTGCGGCTCAAGCCCGGTGATCCCCTGGTGCTGTTCGACGGTCAGGGTCGCGAAGCCCGTGCCGACATCGCCGAGTCCGATCGCAAGAAAGTAAGCGTTCACATACTCGAAGTGCGCGATGGTAAGGGCGAATCGCCCTTGTCCGTCCATCTCGGGCAGGCGATCTCCAAGGGCGATCGCATGGACTACGCCATCCAGAAGGCGGTGGAGCTCGGCGTCGCCGCGATCACTCCGCTGTACACCGAGCACGGCGATGTGCGCCTCAAGGGCGAGCGTGAGGCAAAGAAGCTGGCCCACTGGCAGGCGGTGGCGGTGAGCGCCTGCGAGCAGTGCGGCCGCGCCACGGTGCCCGAGGTCAGGGCCCCGCAGTCGCTGAGCGAGTGGCTGGGCCAGCGTGACGAGGCGCTCAGGCTGGTGCTCCACCCGGGTACGCCAGGCGTGCTCGAGCGCGCCGAGCGCGTCGCCAGCGCCTGCGTGCTGATTGGCCCCGAGGGTGGTCTGTCCCCGCGCGAGGTCGAGGCGGCGACGGCACAAGGGTTTGCGGCGCTGACCCTGGGACCACGGGTCCTGCGTACCGAAACCGCCCCGGTGGTGGCGCTGACGCTTCTGCAATCACGCTTCGGGGATATGTAAGTGCTTACTATGGACGACCTGCGTTGTTCCGGCTGACCCGATCCGGCATCCTGATCCGCGTGTTGAAAAAGGCCCGGCTCCTGTTTCGAGGAGTCGGGCCTTTTTTGCGCTAGTGGCAGAGATCAGTTCAGCCATCTCGTTTCAGTCTTGTTTGTCCTTGCTGGGTTCTCGCCGCTTTCGCTCCATTCGCCCCTTGTCGCCCAGGCCCCCGCGCTGACTGCCTGGCAAGCGCGATGCGCATCAGGCGCTGAAAGGTGGGGCATTCAAGGTGGCGAGGTGCGGTGCAGGTCATGGCGTGGCGCAGTCCATCGCGGATCGCGCTCAATTGCTTGATGCGCCGGTCCAGGGCGTCCGCCTTGGCACCCAGTCTTTCGCGGTCGATGTCGGGTTTGCCTTCCTGGCCAAGCATGTCGCCTATCTCGGCCAGCGAAAACCCGGCTGCCTGTCCCAGGGCGATCAGCGACAGGCGTGACAGCACGTCCGGCGCAAAGACTCGCCGCAGCCCACTACGTCCGATCGAGCGGATCAGCCCGATCTCTTCGTAATAGCGCAGTTTCGAGGCGGCGACGCCGCTTTGCCGGGAGACCTCGGAGATGTCGAGCATGGCGCTTGACCTCAAGTTTACTTGAGGTCGTAAGCTACTTCGGCTTTGCCTGAATCTGCAAGAGAGCGCGCGACCTTGCCGTCTCTTGCCCCTCAGGACGCGTTTCTCTTCGATCGGCTCGACAGCGGGCTCTCTCTGTTGGAGGAGTAGTGCAGTGGCAGAACTTCTGGTTGATGCCCTTTGGCTTGGCGTGGGGGCGACCGCCTTCATGGATGTCGTCGCGTTGGCGCAGCGCCGGGTACTCGGCATTCCCTCTCTGGACTACGCCCTGGTGGGGCGCTGGTTGGGTCACCTGGCGGGAGGCACTGTCGTCCATCGCCCCATCTCGGGAAGCGCGCCGATACGCGCAGAGGCGGCGCTGGGGTGGACGTTTCACTATCTTACGGGCGTGGTGTTCGCCCTGGTGTTTCTGGTGCTTGTCGGATCGGATTGGCAGCAACGACCGGCGTTCGTGTCCGCGCTGGTGTTCGGTGTGGTGACGGTGCTCGCCCCTTTTCTGGTACTGCAACCGGGGTTGGGCGCAGGCATCGCCGCGCGCAGGACGCCTCGGCCAAACATCGCCAGGCTTCGCAGCCTGACGGCACACGCAAGCTTTGGTATTGGCCTTTGGGTATCCGGGCTTGGGGGCATGCTCGCCTTCTAGGGCTTGTCTGAAAAGTGCCTGCGCTCGGTAATACGGCGTTAAAAATCGTCTGGTACGCCAGCCCGGTCAAAATACTCATTTACACCCCGTAAACTGCGCTTTCTCACCGATTTTTGCCTTGTCTAACCTTCGCTCGTCGACTTTTCGGACAGCGCCTAGGGCGTGTATGACGAGCGCCTGAGCTCTGCAATACCGGCTTGAAAATTCGTGATAGTGAGCGCTTACATGCTGGCTGGGAGTGGTTGTCCAGCCTTTCCCCCGCAGGACGCCAATAGCCTCTCGTGAATAGCCCGGCTCATGTGAGCCGGGCTTATGTGAGCCGGGCTTATGTGAGCCGGGCTATCCAGGATGCCGGGACGAGGGACAACGCCCTGGTTCATTCGTCCCTGGCGCAGCATTGCGGTCAGCCTTGATGGCTCAAACGTCCAGGGTTCCTTTCAATGACGAATCCTCGATGGCGCTGCGAAGCTCTGCGACCACTTCGCCGGGAAGCGGGATGCCCTGATCGAGAAACTCGGTGCGACGCCGGAGCCCCGATTGCCCTGGTAGACGCACGGGGCGTTCGGGGTCAACGGGCTTGGCTTGCAGACAGGCTTCGACCAGGTGGTCGGTTTCGTCGAGGAAGTCGCGGCTCCCTGCAAATAGTGCCGGATCGATCACCATGACGGTCACCGAGGCCCCCCACCCACTTGGATCGTCCTTGCGTCCGAAGCCACCAAGGGCCGAGGTCAGTGCCTCGACCATCAATCCCATGGCAAAGCCCTTGTGGCCAAACTCGCGCCCACCAAGCGGGAGAATGCTGCCCTGAGGGTCCGTAAAGTAGTCAGCGGGGTTATCGCTGACGACTCCCTGGTTGCTGAGAATGACCGGATGATCGAGCCTTGAGCCCTCGGCCCTGGCCTTGGCCACGCTGCCGTTGGTGACGGTGGACATGCTGACGTCCAGCATGATCGGCTGGATTCGGCTCGGGATTCCCATGGCGATCGGGTTGGGTGTGTAGACTGGGTCGAGCCCACCGTATGGAGCCACCGACTTTACCGCCGGGTCAGACGTCATGATGATCGGCATCAGCCCCTGATCGACGAAGGGCTTCAGATAGGAGGCCAGGCAGGCAATGTGGTGGGATCGCTTGATGCTGACGATACCGATCCCCGACGTCCTGGCCGCATCAGCACTTTGCTCAAGCGCCTTCTGGACCAGGTAAGGGCCGAGGATATAGTGTCCGTCGTAGGCCGCCGCCACAGGGCTGATCTGGCGGGATTCGAGCAGCGACGCATCACCACGTGCATGGCCGGACTTCAAGTCCTTGAGGTAGCCGTTGGCCAGTTTTACCCCATGGGTATGGTGCCCCAGCAGGTCTCCCTCGATGAGGATGCTGCTGGTCGTCCGACTGACTTCTTCGGATGCGCCGGCTTCTCTGAAAAGTGTCACCAGGACATCTTCCAACCACGGTGTCGTATAGCGTCTCATGATAATTCCTGTGCCTTGTTGGAGTTGGCGTGCTTGAACTTCTTGTAGGCCATGGTCAGCAACGGCGAGAGCCACAGCAGAATGACGAGGGCGCCTAGCCCTGCGCTGATCGGGCGTGAAAAGAAGGCCAGCAGGTCGCCATTGCTCTTGAGCATGGAGCTCATGAAGTTATTTTCCAGGGTAGTGCCCAACACCAGCCCCAGGATGGCGGGCGCCATCGGGAAATCGCACCTCGCCAGGATCGATGCCACCGCGCCGATAATAAGCATGATCCAGACATCGGTAATCGAATTGTTGATCGAAAATGCGCCAACGATGCAGAAGCAAAGGATAATCGGCATAAGTACCTTCCTTGGCGTCAGGATAAATACTTTTGCCGACCGTATTGCGGCGTATCCAATGGGCAGCATTACCAGGTTAGCCAGGAAAAAGACGACAAAAAGCGCATAGATCAATCCACTGCCATCCATGAAGATGGTGGGGCCGGGGTTCATGCCCTTCATGTACAGCACCCCGATGACGATGGCCGTGATGGAGTCTCCCGGGATGCCGAACACCAAAGCCGGCACCCAGGCGCCGCTGATGCCAGAGTTGTTGGCGGAGCTGGCATCGACAATGCCTTCAATATGGCCCGTCCCGTATGCCTCCTTTTGCTTTGAGCGACCTTTGCCCACTGCGTAGGAAATCCAGGCGGCTATGTCGGCACCGGCGCCAGGGAGTGCCCCGATCAGGGTACCGATCGATCCTCCGCGAAACATGTTGGGCCAGTAGGCCTTCAGGTGTCCTGGAACTTGGCTGAAGACGCTATCCTTGGAGAGCGACGGCATTGCTCTACCATCGCCACGTGAACCATAGAAGAGCATCAACTCGTTGAGCGCGAACATGCCGATCATGACCGGTATGAAGTTGATGCCGGCCATGAGGTCCGGGATGCCGAAGGTAAAACGAGGAGCACCGCTCATCATGTCCAGCCCGACAGTGGACAAGAGAAGGCCAATCATCAATGACAGGAAGGCCTTTACCCTGGAGCCGATAGCGATAAAGATCGAGCAGCTCAAACCCAGCAAGGCCAGCCAGAAATACTCAAATGAACTGAACTGAAGAGCGACCTCCGCCAGTGACGGAGAAACGAAGACAAGAATAATGGTGCCGAAGATTCCACCAAATACCGAGCAAACCAGGTTGACGCCAAGGGTTTCCCGGGCCCGTCCGGACCGCGCCAGAAGGTGGGAGTCACCTACATAAGCAGCGGAGGATGGTGTTCCAGGAATGTTCAGATAGGTCGCAGGAATGTCGCCGGAGAATATCGCCATGGCAGATGTGGTCACGATCGCCGCGATAGCCGGAACCGGATCCATGTAAAAGGTGATCGGGACCAGCAAGGCCACCGCCATGGTAGCCGTAAGACCTGGTACAGCACCGACGAAAACACCAAAGACGGAGGCGGCTAGAATGACGAGCAATGTCTCGACATTGAAGACTAGCTGTAACCCTAGAAGAATGGTATCCATGACTTATCCCCAGAATCTCATCAACCCTTCGGGAAGGGGAATCATTAGGTAGGTGGAGAAAATAAAATATATGGTTAGTGATGCGAGTATGGATACGGCCAGGGATAGAAGAAGCGAAGCCTTCCTGGAAAGCATAAGAACGAAAATACCAATGGCGAGGCTAACCGCTGCGCCCAGGAATTCACTGGTGAGGATATAGAAGATAATCATCACGCAGGGAAGAAGTGACGCCAGGAGCGACCGGATAGGAAGCGGCCGGTTATTGCCCGGAGTGTTGCTGGCATACTGGGTCTTTAAAATGGGGACCTGCTTTACCGAAAGGAACAAACCACCTATAAGAAACCCTCCCCCAATGAGGGAGGGAAACAGAGATGGCCCAAATTGCAGGCTAGCCATCGTCGGGTACTGTTGGGCTACATAGATGACGATGCAGCCCGACAGCATGAAGGCTAGCCCCAAGATGAAATCTCTCATCTAGCAATCCTTACTTGCCCAGACCGACGTTCTCGATGATCTCACCGTAGACCGCGTCCATCTCGACCATCAGCTGGCCGAACTCTTCCGCGTTACGCCACTCGGTGCCGAACCCCTGCTGGGACATGAAGTCCTGATAGGTATCGCTGTTGTAAGCTGCTTCCAGTGCGGTCTCCAGCGTAGCGACGACCTCGGGATCCATTCCCTTTGGCCCAGCAATGCCGCGCCATTCGCCGACAAGATAGTCGCTGCCGATCGCCTCCTGGATAGTCGGAACGTCAGGGAAGCTCTCGATGCGCTCCGGTCCCATCACGCCCAGGCTCTTGGCACGTCCCGCTTCGATCATCGAACGTGCTTCAGGAACAGAGCTCGGAACGATCTCCAGGCCGCCAGCGGCAAGTTCGGTCATGGCCGGTGCGGCGCCCTGACTGGGAATCCAGGTGACGCGGTCAGCTTCCATACCCTGATCCATCAGGAAACCGGCGAAGGCCAGGTGCCAGACGCCCCCCAGACCGGTACCGGATGCCTGGAAGGTTCCCTTGGGTTCTTCCCGGATGGCTGCTACCAGGTCTTCCAGAGACTCATAGGGAGCATCTGCGCGGACCTGAATCCCCGGGTAGTCGAAGTTGATCTGCCCGATCGGGGTGTAGTCTTCGTAGGTCAGGTTAGTCAGCCCCTGCCAGTGCATCATGTTGAGCTCGCCAGTCACCAGGCCCAGCGTGTAGCCATCGGGGCGAGCCGTGGCCATGGCGCTATGACCGACGACGCCGCTGCCGCCTGTGCGGTTGACGACGTTGACCGTCTGGCCAAGTTCCTCTTCGAGTGCGGTGGCAATGGTCCGCGCGGTGGCGTCTGTGCCTCCACCGGCCGCCCAGGGGACGATGATGGTGATGGGCTTTTCCGGATAGGCAGCAAAGGCAGAACTGGAGGCTGCGAGCAACAGCGTTGCGGTGACGGTCTTGACGGTTTTTGTGTTGATTATGGCTTTCATTGGCATGCCTGGATCGTCTAATTATGGATTGTAGGGAGTAACGAATCTAGCACGCTGTGTTCATTGCGTACAATGAACGTTTTTTAGACTTTAGTTTAGTTCCCGGCCGAAAAAGGGCTCTTTTGTGAGCCACGGATTTACGCGGAAGAAAAGGCGATAAGTGCTCGGGTCGGCCAAGCAAAAGATACCCGTGGCGAGGCCGCAGAGAGGCAGAAAAGACTATAAAATCATTCAATAACAGATGGTTGCTAGCCGTCTCAATTGGCGGTGGACCATTGCTCTACCCTGGCCGACAGACACAATGGTGGACTCTTGTTGGCCACCAGCGGCTCAGATCGCCAGAAAGATGACGGCTATAAGGGAGGGTAGGCAAGAGTCATCGCCGTCTAGAAATTGGCTTTGTTGATGAAAATCCGGAATGGAAAGACGACCCGATGCATGGCGAACCTGGTTGGAGGAGCATGGCGGTAGCAAGGCTACAAGGAGGTCCCCCAGGTGCGCGAGAGTCAGGCGCCGGTTGGGGCAGGGCACCTGGCATTGGTAGACCCTGCTTGTCGAAGACAATTCGTCGTCGTCCAAGCCCCTACAGCAATGACTTCTCTATCCGCCGGGGCTGCGAAGATATTCCGGGATATCGACTTCCGGGTTATCGCGAAACTGCTCCAAACGATGCTGTACCTTGGACTCTGACGCCGTGAGATGCCTGAACAGGGAATGGCGAGCCTGAGTCGGCTTCCGCGAAAGCATCAAACTGAAAACTTCGCGATGCTCGTCAAAGAAGGGATCGCTCTGAGGAAAGTCGATCTTGCTCCCGAGAAGGTGCTTGCTTATCAATAGTATGGGGCGGGTACGTTGAAGCATGGTAACGATTTCATCGTTACCTCCCGCTATCATGGCATGTTGATGCAGGTCGTTTTCCAGCTCGTCGAGAAGCTCTCCCCGGATGTTCGGGTATTGGTTTTCTGCACTATCGAGCCGGTCAATGTAGCGTTTGATATCGGCACTGGGTAGTTTTTCGGTGGCTTGGGCGATCATGAAGGGCTCAAGCTGTTGTCGAGCCTCGTATAGCTGATGCAGTCTGTCATCATCCAGTGGTACCACTGTCCAGCTACTGTACTTGTTGTTTTCAACAACACCCAGGGACTGAAGGTGAAGGAGAATCTTTTGAGTCGTGGTTCGGCTAACATCGAGAAACTTTGCCAGTTTTAGTTCGTTTAGCTCCATACGACCTAGCATGGAGCAGAGAACGATATCACGTTCGATTTCTTCGGCAAACTTTCGCCAGGAGTCGGTCCGGCGGACCGCCATCTTTCCGCTGGATTGTGCGAAGTCCTTCTCGGTGAGTTGGCGTCTGATAACGTCAGAAGGCTGACTCCCCACCAGGTAGCCCCTGCCATCAAAGCGGCTGATCTTTCCTTCATTGTGAAGCCGTTCCAGTGTCTGACGCACAGGGGAACGACTAATCTTGAAAAGCTCGGAAATATTGCTTTCCAGCAGAACAAGCCCCGTTTCGAGGCTACCGCTTTCCATGCTCTCGGTTAATATGTGGTAGAGCTGATCCTTTAGCGTACCCATCTCGACTCTCCAATACCGTGTCGCAACAATTCTTTTTAGCTTTTGTTGTGGTGGTTTTCCGGCCTTGCGCTTGAAGCTTGCCACGATGAGATGGCGATAGTGTCAATGGAGGGGTCTACCCTTCAAGAAACCGTATTCGCTTGGCTCAGATCATTGTTCGTCGGCTTGCCTACCGCTAGCGCCAAAGGGCCTGAAGCCGAGCGCTGTAAGACTGATGGCCTGGCATCGGGCCTCGCAGGGGCGGTCTTTTCGTCGTCGGACAGACTGTCCTCGACCCATTTGGCCTTGGCCCCCCGGGGCCCGCAATACCCTGGCCGGCTAGCGTAAAGGACTGCATCGGCTGGACGTACATCCCCTGCCTGCGTATCGCTGTCAGGCGCAGGGGGCACTCGCGGCAAGCTTTCGTTGCGCTGGTGTCCGTGACCCATGGCCGCTGCAGTCAAGGCGTCGGCCTAGGTCACGGCGCCGACCATCCACGGGACGAACTCATTGTTGCCATACCCCAGGGTTTCGCTAGCGCTGGATTCGCCCGATGCGACCGCGATGATACGCTCGAAGATCATCTCGCCGACCTCTTCGACACTCGCCATGCCGTCAGCGATAACGCCACAGTTGATATCCATGTCTTCGGACATGCGTTCATACATGGCGGTATTTGTCGCGAGTTTGATGGACGGTGCCGGCTTGTAGCCTGATACCGAACCCCGCCCCGTCGTGAAGCACACCATATTGGAACCGGATGCGATCTGCCCTGTCACCGATACCGGGTCGTAGCCCGGGCTGTCCATGAAATTGAACCCCGGCTGCGTGCGTGGCTGGGCATACTCAAGTACGTCGTTGAGACTGGTCGATCCGCCCTTGGCGACGGCACCCAGCGATTTTTCCAGGATCGTCGACAGACCTCCGGCCTTGTTTCCCGGAGACGGGTTGTTATTCAGCTCGGCACCATTGATCTCTGTGTAGTGCTTCCACCAGGCGATGCGATCCAGGAGCTTGCTTGCCACGTCCTTGCTGATGGCTCGATCCAGGAGAAGATGCTCGGCGCCATAGATTTCGGGAGTTTCGCTGAGGATCACGCTCCCACTATGCTTGACGATGAGGTCCGCAGCGTGTCCGAGGGCTGGGTTCGCGGTGATGCCCGAGTAGCCGTCTGAACCGCCGCACTGAAGCGCCACGGTAAGGTTGCTGAGAGGGCTGGGTTGGCGCTCGGCTCTTGGATGGCTACGGGCCATATCGAGGATCTTCTCGCGCGCCAGTTCGATACTTGCCCTGGTGCCACCAACATCCTGGATATTGAAGTAGTAGAGACGAGATGTATCGGTCAATCCCGATTTTTCCACCAATTGCTTGACCTGATTGGTCTCGCAGCCGAGACCAATGATCAACACGAAGGCGAAGTTCGGGTGTCTTGCATAGCCTGCGATGACGCGCTCTAGAAAGGCGAAGCCTTCTGTTTCGGTATTCATGGCACAGCCGGAGCCATGGGTTACCGGAACGACTCCGTCATAGCCCAGGGCTTCGACCTCTCCGGATGCATTGAGCTGTTCTGCGGCCATTTTTGCGACCGTTGCCGAGCAGTTCACCGTGGAGAGGATGCCAATATAGTTTCTTGTTCCCGTCTGGCCGTCCGAGCGTAGGTAACCATTGAAATGCCGCTCGCTCTCGTCGGCGTTGGTCATCGCTGCCGGCGAAAATCCTTCCAGAGAAGTGGTCCGCTCGAGCATCGAAACGTTGTGCGTATGCACATGCTCGCCTTGAGCAATGTCACTGCTGGCGTTGCCGATGACCTGGCCATATTTGGTGATGCTGTCGCCAGCAGCGATTGCCTTCAAGGCAACCTTGTGGCCCGCGTCAATATTCTGCAAGGACAGGTTCGAATCGTCGTCAATCGGCATACCTTTCGGCAGGGCACGAGTGGCGACCCCGACATTGTCCTGGGGATGCAAACGAATGACAGCAGGCGTGTTGTTAATTAGCTGCATGGACGGCCTCTGGAAGAGAAATCACAAACTGGCGGAAAGCCTATCAGCTTTGGCAATCGTGGCGATTAGACTATAGTCTCACAAAATGGTCATTGCGCGCAATGACCATTTGCTTTAGCTTTGGCCCCGCATGCTGCCCGGTCGCCCTCACCAGGGCCGATAAAAAACAGCGACAACAGGTGACTCGATGAAACAAGCAAAAGCATTATTGACCGCTGCAACCTTCACGCTTTCAACAGGCGCCATGGTGTTTGCCGCTGGTACCGCTCACGCAGCGACCACGCTGCGACTTGGCCATACTTTCAATCCTGGTGAAGCTAGCTATGAATTGCTGGGTGAGCTGGGCGAACGGGTAGAAGAAAGGACCGATGGCGAGCTCAAGGTTCAGGTCTTCCCGAGTGAGCAGCTAGGTTCCGAGGTACAGCTGCTCCAGCAGTCCAAGAACGGCTCCATCGACATTGTCGTGCCGGGGTACTCCGGTGCCAGTACGCTTCTCCCCGCGATGGAGATTTCAAACGCGCCTTTCATCTTCCAGAGCTGGGATGAAGCAAGGCATATCCTCGAGGGGGAGGCCTATCAGCCGATCTTTGACGAGCTGAAGGAGCAGCATAACCTGGTACCTCTGGCAAAGACCTGGTACTGGGGCTGGCGCAACCTCACGTTCAACGGTGATGAGGTGCATAGCGTCGAGGATATGAAGGGCCTCAAGGTGCGCGTGCCCGAGTCGCCGGCGTGGGTAGAAATGGTAAAAGCCTTCGACGCCTCACCCACCCCGATTCCGTTCAGCGAGGTCTACCTGGCGCTCCAGCAGGGGACTGTCGATGGACAGGAGAATCCGATTCCCACCATCTATTCCCGCAAGTTCTATGAAGTTCAGGATCAACTGGTCATGAGCAGGCACATGCTGCAGAGCCAGGTTGTCCTGATGAACTCGCAGAAGTTCGAGTCACTGTCGGAAAGCCATCAGGAAATTCTCCAAGAGGTCGTTCAAGAGCTTGCCCAGGAGAACTACGAGCTGCAGACCGAGCGTGAAGGTTCCATGCTCGAAGAGCTTCGTGCGGGTGGCAACATCAACGTCATCGAAGATATCGACCGTGCCTCCTTCGAGGAAGCCGCAGTGCAAGCCAGGGAAAACCTGGTCGATCGCTGGGGTGAAGAAGACTATCGTCGCGTCATGACCGCGATTGAAAACTATCGCAACTAACTACTGCTACCTCCCGCCTTGCCTCGCCGAGTTGACGCGCTGGGCAAGGCGGCGATTGGTCAATGGTGATACATGACTAGTTTTCTCGTAAAAGTGAACAGCGGTCTGCTTGCGACCGAGAAGGTGTCCATCGGCGTGATCCTCGGTGTGATGGCACTGCTTCTCACACTGGGGGTGGCATTTCGATACATTCTTGGTGCTCCCTTTGTCTGGAGCGAAAGTGTGTCGAAACTATTGATTGTCTGGCTGACATTTGTCGGTACCAGTGTGGCTTTTGCTGAAAAGCAGCATATCACCGTAGATTCAGTGGTAGCTGCGATGCCGAGAAGCATAAGAAGTGTGGTACATACGCTGGTGCTCGTCCTTTCTATCGTGATTCTTGGCGCCATGGCGTTCCTCGGATACGAGTACTGTCAGACGGTTGCCAGCAGTACCTCTCCTATTCTGGGGATCTCGCTTGCCTGGTTCGCCTATGCGATGCCGATATTCTTTGTGTTCAGTGTTTTTCATTTAATGGTGAACGCTGTGGTCGAATGCTCTTTCAATGCATTCGAAACCGACATGGAAAATGTATAGGTGTGAAATGCTGATTATTATACTCGCTATACTATTTTCCCTGATCCTCCTTGGTATGCCGATCGCCCTGGCGATGCTCGGCGCCTCTGTCGTATCCATTATTTCTCTGGATATTCCGCTGAATGTTCTGGCTCAGCGGGTTTCTTCCGGGGTCGAATCCTTTCCACTGTTGGCAATACCGCTGTTCATGCTCGCCGGCGGCATCATGAACAAGAGTGGCATCAGCGAACGGCTTTTTGACTTTACACGGTCGCTGGTAGGCCACTTGAGAGGCGGGCTCGCCCACGTCAACGTTCTCTCCAGCGTCTTGATGGCGGGCATTTCCGGGTCTTCTCTTGCCGACTGTGCAGCCACCACGCGGGTCATGGTCCCGCAGATGGAGCGAAACGGCTACGATCGGGGGTTCTCGGTTGCGCTGACCGCCTCTTCTGCCACGCTGTCGCCGATCATTCCGCCTTCGATCCTGATGGTGGTGTACGGCTGGCAGGCCAATATCTCCATCGGCGATCTTTTCATTGCGGGCATCTTGCCAGGCCTTCTGATCGCCCTGCTGCTGACCCTTCTTATCACCGGTATCAGCGTCGTCAAGCAATACCCGAAGGATGAAGGCTTCCAACGTTCTCGCGTGGCCAGCTACTTCAAGAAGTCGGTATGGGCGCTACTGATGCCCGTGCTGATCATCGTTGGCTTTCGGATGGGGATCTTTACGGTTACCGAAGTTGCCGCTGTCGCTGTCGCGTATTCCTTCTTCGTCGGAAAGTTTGTCTACAAGACATTAAGCTGGAAGGATATGGGCGGGCTGCTTGTTTCAACATCTCGTGAAGCTGCTTCCATCCTGATTATTATCGCTGCCTCGGCCCCCTTGGCCTGGTCGCTGAGCATTCTGCAAGCGCCGCAGGAGGTGGTTACATGGATTACAGGGCTGACGGACGATCCGTTGATGGTGCTGTTGCTGCTTAACCTTGCGTTGCTGGTTATCGGCATGTTCATGGAAACCATCGCCGTGATCATCGTCCTCGTTCCGATCTTGATTCCGCTGCTGAACGCTCTGGATATCAGTCTCGTCCATTTCGGCGTCATCATGCTCTTCAATCTCTTGATCGGGCAGATCACTCCGCCTCTCGGGGTGCTGATGTTCGTGAGCTGTAATATCGCCAGGCTGAACACCTTGCAATTCCTGAGGTCCTCGCTTCCCTTCTTCCTGGTGCTGCTGCTTGCGCTGCTGGTTATTACTTATATTCCTGGCTTGTCCCTTGCGTTTATTAATTAACAAGGTAGATATTCATGCATATTGTACAAGTGGTAAACGATAGTAACGAGGTCGTTGCGGCTATCGTCAACGGCGATGAGCTTGAACTGCTGGCACAACCTCTCTACACCATTGCGCTTCATGCGGCGAACCAGGAGCGTAAACTGGACGCTGTGCTGTCCGAATTTCGCACGGATGCCACCCTGTCCTACGACAAGGCCATCAGCGATGGCCGTCTTCGCGCGCCGATCACCCACCCCGAGCCTGCCAACCTGCTGTTGACCGGGACCGGTCTGACCCATCTTGGCAGCGCGGCTCCGCGTAGCCAGATGCATGAAGGCGAGAACGTCGAGGCGAAGACGGCACAGCCCACCGATACTCAGCGCATGTTTGACCTGGGTGTCGCCGGAGGGAAGCCCGCAGCAGGCGAGGTCGGTGCGCAGCCTGAATGGTTCTACAAGGGCACGGGTCATACGCTACGCGCCCCTTTTGCCGAGATCACGATGCCGGACTTCGCCCTGGATGGTGGGGAGGAAGCCGAGCTTGCCGGGATTTACATCGTTAATGACCAAGGCCGAATCTTCAGAGTCGGCTTCTCCCTGGCAAACGAGTTTTCCGATCATGTGACGGAAAAACAGAACTACCTGTATCTGGCGCATTCAAAACTGCGCGATTGCAGCATCGGTCCCGAGATCTTCGTTGGCGAACTCCCCGAGGAGATCAAGGGAAATGTGTCATTGCATCGGGGTGGCGAACAGCTTTGGCATCGCCCCTTCATGAGCGGTGAAAAGCACATGTGTCACTCGGTGAGCAACCTTGAATACCACCATTTCAAGTATGCAACCTTTTGTCAGCCGAACCAGTTGCATGTTCACTTCTTTGGCGCCGCGGTACTGAGCTTCGGTGATGATATTGCCCTTGAAGATGGTGATGAAATGCGTATCGAGTGTGATATCACCACGCGCCCGTTGAGCAATGTGCTGAAGCGCGTGTCAGCTTCAAAGCCGGTAATCGAGTCGCTTTAAGGCAAATTTTCAAGGAGTTTTTATGTATTCATTGGAAGGAAAGCAGCTGATCGGCAGCCAGGCCATCGAGGCCAAGGGCGAGCCCATCCACGCCGTCAACCCGGCCACCGGCGAGACCCTCGAGCCTGGCTACAAGGCAGGTTCCAAGGCCGAGGTCGAGCGCGCCTGCGAACTGGCCTGGGCGGCCTTCGATAGCTACCGCGAGACCGGCCTCGAGGCCCGTGCGACCTTTCTCGAGACCATCGCCGAGGAGATCGAGGCGCTCGGTGACGCCCTGATCGAGCGCGCCATGGCCGAGTCCGGCCTGCCCCAGGCACGTCTTGAGGGCGAACGTGGCCGCACTTGCGGTCAGCTACGTCTGTTCGCCTCGGTGGTGCGTGCCGGCGAATGGCTCGACGTGCGGCACGATCCGGCCCTGCCGAACCGTGAACCGATGCCGCGGGTCGACCTGCGCCAGCGCCACATCGCTCTGGGTCCGGTGGCGGTGTTCGGCGCCTCCAACTTCCCACTGGCGTTCTCGGTGGCCGGCGGCGACACCGCATCCGCCCTGGCTGCCGGCTGCCCGGTGGTGGTCAAGGCCCACTCGGCCCACCCCGGCACCTCCGAGCTGGTCGGCCGCGCGCTGCAGAAGGCGGTGGCTCGCTGTGAACTGCCGGAAGGTGTGTTCTCGCTGCTGTTCGGTTCCGGTCGCGAGGTCGGCCAGGGCCTGGTCAGCGACGCGCGGATCAAGGCGGTGGGCTTCACCGGCTCGCGCAGCGGTGGCACCGCCCTGATGAAGACCGCCCAGGCGCGTCCCGAGCCGATCCCGGTGTACGCCGAGATGAGCTCGATCAATCCGGTGTTCCTGCTGCCCGAGGCGCTCAAGGCCCGTGGCAAGGCGCTGGGCGAGGCCTTCGTCGGCTCGCTGACCATGGGTGCCGGCCAGTTCTGCACCAACCCGGGGCTGGTGATCGCGGTCAAGGGCGAGGCGCTCGACGGCTTCGTCGAGGCCGCCGCCGAAGCGGTCAAGGGCGCAGGTGCCCAGACCATGCTGACGCCGGGCATCCACGACGCCTACACCCAGGGCGTCAACACCCTGGGCGGCAGCGACAAGGCCCGTGAAGTGGCGCGCGGCCCCCAGGGCGACGGACCCAACCAGTGCCAGGCCGGCCTGTTCGTGGCCAAGGCCAGCGACTTCCTCAATGATGAGGCGCTGCAGGCCGAGGTGTTCGGTTCGACCTCGCTGGTGGTCGAGTGTGCTGACCTGGACGAAGTCAAGGCACTGGCCGAGGGGCTCGAGGGCCAGCTGACCGCGACCCTGCAGATGGACGACGGCGACATCGACGCGGCCCGTGGCCTGCTGCCGATCCTCGAGCGGCGTGCCGGTCGGGTGATGGCCAACGGCTGGCCCACCGGGGTCGAGGTGTGCCACGCCATGGTCCACGGTGGCCCCTATCCGGCCACCTCTGACTCGCGCACCACCTCGGTCGGCAGCGCCGCCATTTACCGCTTCCTGCGCCCGGTGTGCTATCAGAACCTGCCGGACGCCCTGCTGCCGCAAGCGCTCAAGGACGGCAATCCGCTGAACGTCAGCCGCCTGGTGGATGGCAAGCGCGAGAGCTGAGCCTTTCCCATCAGTCGCTGTCGATGAAGAAAATCACCATCATTGAGGTGAGCGCTGGGCGCCCGGATCGAGTAGCTTGTAAGGGATAGCGTCTACCCAACTACCCTGAAATGGGTATTCCTGCCCGCTGATGAAGGAGAAGGATGATGGCGAGACGTCGTGCAGCCTCCCCGATGGCTCAATGGGGTACGCCCCTTGGCTACTGGATGATGGGGATGAAGATGACCCAGATGCTGGTCGAGGCCCAGATGGTGATCGGCATGCGACTGATGGGGATGAAAGGGTTCTGGTCGGTGGCTCCCGGCGAGGACCTGCGCATGGTCACCGAGAAGATGACGGCCTTTACCCAGGCCGCCATGGCCGCCCAGCGGGCGGCGATCAGTGGCCGCAGCCCCGACCAGGTGCTGACGGCGGCGATCAAACCCTTGGGGCGCAAGACATCCTCCAACACCCGGCGGTTGAGCAAGCGAGGGCCGAGCTGGCCGACCTGAGCGTCGTTGCACAGGCGTTCGTCTCAAAGGCAGGGTACAGGCCGTCTGTGGACCTGACCATTTGGGTGTGAGCTTGCGGGTATGAGCTTGCAGGCGTCAGCTTGCAGGCGTCAGCAAGGCAAGTGCCGCGGGCTGTATCATATGCCCGCGGCAGTCGCCATAATGGGGCTGCACATTCTTGCGGAACCCCTCTCCATGTCCGATTCCCGCCGTCGCGGTACTCCGCCGCGCTCCAGCAACGACAAGCCGTCTTCGCATCGCTCTTCGAACAGCGCCTCGAACGACGCTGCGAACAGCCGCTCTCGAAGTGCTGCCGGCAAGTCCTCGCGGTCGACCTCGTCGGGACGATCTCGTCAGGGCCACGGCTCACCCAAGGTCGCCATGGGTGAGGTGGCGGATCTGCGGGTGGTGCAGGTCACCGACTTCGGCGCCTTTCTCGACTGGGGCCACGAGCGTGACCTGCTGCTGCCACTCAGCGAACAGCGCCTGACGCCGGCCGTGGGCCGGCGTGTACTGGTCAAGGTCAGCGAGGACCGCAGTGGACGGCCGGTTGCTTCCCAGCGTCTCGAGCGCTACATCACCGATCACAGCGATGACCATCGTGCCGGCGATGAGGTCGCCCTGGTCATCGCCGACACCACCGACCTGGGGGTCAAGGCGGTGGTCGATCACCGCTGTTGGGGGCTGATCTATCACGATGAGATCAGCCGCCCGCTGCGCCGCGGCCAGCGCCTGACAGGCTACGTCAAGCGGGTGCGCGAGGATGGCCGGCTGGACTTGTCGCTGCTGCCGCCGGGCTCGGCCCGTCTGGACGTGGTCGGCGAACAGGTGCTCAAGGCACTGCGCGACGCTGGCGGCTACCTGCCGCTGTCGGACAAGAGTCAGGCCGCCGAGATCAAGGCGCGCCTGGGCGTCAGCAAGAATGCCTACAAGCAGGCCATCGGTCGGCTCTACAAGCGACGCCTGATCATCATCGAGGACAGCGGGGTGCGCCTGGCGCCCAGGGACTCAGGCGCCACCGCGACCAGCGACGGCGACTGAAGTGAGTCTGAATCGGCGTGTCGCCGGGTGAAGGCAAGCGGCCGACAGCGACTGACCTTGGTGGTGCCTGGGGTGTCGGGCATACTTGACGGCATCTACCGCTAGCGGACGACCCCCGAATGACCAATCGCCTCCTTCGTGTCGGCGTGGTGATGGACCCCATCGACCAGCTGACCTACAAGAAAGACACCAGTCTCGCCATGCTGTGGTCCGCTCAGGATCGCGGCTGGTCGCTTTCCTACATGGAACAGGAAGACCTGTTCCTCAAGGAAGGCCGCGCCTTTGCCCACCAGCGCCCGCTGAAGGTCCACCGCGACCCGCAGCACTGGTTCGACCTGGGCGAGGTCGAGTCGCGGCCGCTGGCGGAGCTCGACGTCATCCTGATGCGCAAGGACCCGCCGGTGGATGGCCACTTCCTCAACGCCGTGCATCTGCTGGCCTTCGCCGAGCGCGAGGGCGTGCTGGTGGTCAACCCGACCCGGCCGCTGTTCGAGTGCAACGAAAAGCTGTTCGCCCAACAGTTCCCGCAGTGCTGCACACCGACCCTGGTGTCCTGTCGCGACAGCGAGATCCGCGCCTTCCAGGCCGAGCACGGCGACGTCATCTTGAAGCCGCTGGACGGCATGGGTGGCAGCGGCATCTTCCACATCGGCCCCGAGGGGCGGAACCTGGGGGCGGTGATCGAGACCCTGACCGAACGTGGCCGGCGCCAGATCATGGCCCAGCGTTTCCTTCCCGAGATCAAGGACGGTGACACCCGCATCCTGCTGGTGGACGGCGAACCGGTGCCCTATGGTCTGGCGCGGATCCCTTCCGCCGGCGAGACCCGCGGCAATCTGGCCGCCGGCGGTCGCGGCGTCAGCCGCGAGCTGACCGATCGCGACTACTGGCTGGTCGAACAGGTCAAGCCGGTTATCAAGGAGAAGGGCCTGATGTTCGTCGGCCTCGACGTGATCGGTGACTACATCACCGAGATCAATGTCACCAGCCCGACCTGCGTGCGCGAGATCGATGACCAGCGCGGCACAGACATCGCCGGCCTGCTGATGGACGCCATCGAGCGTCGCCTGGCGGCGCGCGGCTAGACCGTCGATCACGTCGAGTTTTCCCCACAGTCACTGAGCGCCATGCCCCCGGATGGTACACTGGGGGCATCCTGCCGGGCCGTCGGGGCGACGACTCGCCCTGAGGCCTGGCCACGCATCTGGACGGCGCGCAAGACCGCCTGGGAGTCACATGCAAAGCTTGAAGAACCATTTCCTGATGGCCATGCCCCATCTGGAAGACCCGAACTTCGCCGGGACGCTCAGCTACCTGTGCGACCACGACGAGAACGGCACCATGGGCGTGATCGTCAACAAGCCCACCGACCTGACCCTCGACGCCCTGTTCGAGCAGCTCGAGATCAGCGTGGAAGAAGCGGCCAACGCCCAGGCCCCGGTGTACTACGGTGGCCCGGTGCACAAGGATCGCGGCTTTATCCTGCACTCGGGCTCCGCCGAACCCTGGGATTCGAGCATCCAGGTGACCGACGATATCGCCCTGACCACCTCCATGGACATGCTCCAGGCGCTGGCCAAGGGCGAGGGCCCCGAGCGCTTTCTGGTGTGCCTGGGCTGCGCCGGCTGGGAGTCCGGTCAGCTCGAGAACGAGCTGATGGACAACGCCTGGCTGACCGTGGAAGGCCGCGCCAACGTGCTGTTCGAGACGCCGCCGGAGCAGCGCCTGTCGGCCAGCGCCGGGATCCTCGGCATCGATCTCAACCTGATGACCCGCGAGGCCGGGCACGGCTGATGGCCAGTCGCAAGCGTGAGGCGGGAGAGCGCCTGATCCTGGCCTTCGACTTCGGCACCCGGCGCATCGGCGTATCGGTGGGCAACGAGCTGTTGCGCAGCGCCAGGGAGCTCGAGCCGCTGCCGGCCCGGGATGGCATTCCCGATTGGCAACGGGTGAGTGCGCTGGTCGAGGAGTGGCAGCCCGATCGTTTTGTGGTCGGCCTGCCGCTCAACATGGACGGCAGCGAGAGCGAGATGAGCACCCGCGCGCGCAAGTTCGGCAAGCGGCTGTTTGGCCGCTACGGGGTCGAGTGCGAGATGTTCGACGAGCGCGGCACCACCCGGGAGGCCAAGGCCATCGCCCGGGAGCAGGGACACGGGGGAAATTACCGCAAGGAAAGTGTCGACGGCATCGCCGCGGTGCTGATCCTGGAAGGCTTCTTTGCCCGGGAGGAAGGGTTGCCGAGCCGCTGAGGTCGCCACTGTTGCACCGAACTTGTGAAGCATCCAAAAAGCCCGAGGTCTTGGCCTCGGGCTTTTTTCGGGGCAATCGACCCAGGCAGGTTCAACCCTCCAGGCTTAGCTCCGGTGTCGCCTGGCGGAAGCCGCGGGTCAGCCAGGCCAGCCACGCCAGGCCGCAGGCCAGCCAGATCCCGCCCAGCATCAGCGCGGAGCGGTCCAGGCTGGCCATCAGCCACAGGATCGCCAGCAGACCGATGGTCGGCGCGACGAGGAAGTACAGGCTGTCGGCCAGGCCGCGTCGGCCCTGCTTGATGTAGTAGTGGGCGATCACCGACAGGTTGACCAGGGCGAAGGCCAGGAAGGCCCCGAAGTTGATGAAGGAGGCCGCCGAGAGCACGTCCATGGTCAACGCCAGCAGCGCCACCACGCCGCTGAGTATCAGGCCACCGGTAGGCGTGCCGAAGCGTCCCAGGCGCCCAAGCAGGCGGGTCGACAGGACGCCGTCGCGGCCCATGGCGTAAAGCAGTCGCGAGCCGCTGGCCTGGGCCGCGATGCCGGAGGCAAACTGGCCGACGACCAGGCCGATCAGAAAGATCGAGACGAAGACGTCTCCGCCGATATTGCGGGCGATCTCGTAGGCGGCGGCGTCGGCATTGGCGAACTCGTAGCCCGGCGCGGCGAGCTGCACGAAGTAGGACACCAGGATGAAGATCAGGCCGCCCAGCAGGGTGATCAGCAGGATGGCACGGGGCAGGGTCCGCTCGGCGTCGCGGGTCTCCTCGGTCAGGGTGGTCACCGCGTCAAAGCCGAGAAAGGAGTAGCAGGCGACGGCGGCGCCCGCCATCAGCAGTGGCATCTGGGGGCTGTCGGCGCTGCCGAGGAAGGGCGTCAGGCTCCACAGCGGCTGGCTGGGGTCCCCGAGCACGTAGTGCACCGCCAGGGCGACGAAGGCGGCGATCACCAGCACCTGAACCAGCATCAGCACGCTGTTGACCAGGCTCGCTAGTTTGAGGCCGATGATATTGATGAAGGTGGTGACCGCGATAAAGGCGATCAGCCACACCGGCACCGGCACGGACGGAAAGGCCGAGTGCAGATAGGCGGCACCGATCAGCCAGATCACCATGGGCAAAAACAGGTAGTCCAGCAGGATGGCCCAGCCGGCCATGAAACCCAGTCGATCGTTGATGGCGTGGCGCACATAGGCGTAGGCGGAGCCGGCCACCGGGTAGGCGCTGGCCATGCGGCCATAGCTGTGGGCGGTGAACAGCATGGCGATCAGTGCCGCCGCGTAGGCGCCGGATACCGCGCCTTCGGAGACCACCGCCAGCACGCCGAAGGTGCCGAGGACGATGATCGGTGTCATGTAGGCAAGGCCGAATAGAACGACCTGCCACAGGCCGAGTTGGGGCTTGGAGTGAGACATCTTGGGGCTCGCGTTATGGTTGTTGGTGATGGACAGTCGGGTCAGGCAAACATGGTCAGGCAATCATGGTCAGGAAGGCCGGGTCAGATGAGGCGGAAACCGGGGCCTCGCGAGTCGTCGTCGCGCTGAAGGTCCAGCGAGACGCGTCGATCGGCCAGGTAGTCATAGTCCCGCCGGGCACGATTCAATAGCTCGAGGTCGAGCGATACCAGGTGGACCCCCGCGTCGCGATCGGCCTCGAACAGGGTCTCGCCAAGCGGCGAATACGCCGCGCTGTGGCCGGCGAAGGTCAGGCCGGCGCCCTCACCGCAGCGGTTGGCCATGGCGACAAAGCACTGGTTGTCCTGGGCGCGGGCCTGGGCGGCGCGGGCGTGTACCGGGCCGTAGGGGTCCATGTTGCCGTTGGTCACCAGCATCAGGTCGGTGCCCAGCGCGCCCAGGGCCCGTGCGGTCTCGGGGAATTCGATGTCGTAGCAGATCATCAGCCCCAGGGTCAGCCCGCGCCAGCGGGTGACACCGATGCGCTGGCCCAGGCCGACCAGCTCCCGCTCATCGGGCCACAGGTGGGTCTTGCGATAGGTGAGGGCGATGCCATCTTCCGGGGTGATCAGTAGCGTGGTGTTGTAGACACCATCGGCGGCCCGCTCGAGCAGGCCGATGGCCAGGGCGCAGTCGTGGTCACGGCTGGCCTGGATCAGACGAGCCACCTCCGGGCCATCGAGCGCCAGGGCACGATCGTCGACGTGGTCTTGTTCGGCGAAGCCGCTGAGATGCGTTTCGGGAAAGACCACCAGCGACACCTGGTCGCCGTGGCGTTCCAGGGTGCTCAGGGCGGCGTCCAGGTTGGCCTCGATGTTTCCCTCGATGCCGGGAAGTTGTGCCAGGGCTATCTGCATGGAAGACTCCACAGCCGTTGTTGTCGGTTGGCGTTTTATAGAATGTCAGTATCCTCTATTCACCGAGGCTGCCTATTCCATGGCAGGGTTACCCCCATAGGGTGAGGCGCCGTCAGATGTCGCAGAACAGTGAGGAAGGAACCACGGGAATGCTCGAGGCGATGGGCTGGCATCGCGACTTCGCGCGCCTGCTGGCACGCCTGGAAAGTGAAGACTTCTGGGAGGCCGTCAGCCGCACCCTGGCGCGCCACATCGTCTACAACACCTGGGTGGCGCTGGTCTTCCACGCCGACCAGCCGCCGACCATCCTGGCCGAAAGCGACGAGGACGACGGCGCCGATGAAGGCCTGTTCGAGGACTACCAGCGCGGCCTGTATCTGCTGGATCCCTTCTATGTCGCCGCCCGTGACAATGGCCTCGATGGCCTGGTAACGCTGGATGACGTGGCCCCGGCACGGTT
Organism: Halomonas sp. EF61; assembly: GCF_040147045.1. Taxonomy (NCBI): domain Bacteria; kingdom Pseudomonadati; phylum Pseudomonadota; class Gammaproteobacteria; order Oceanospirillales; family Halomonadaceae; genus Halomonas; species Halomonas sp. EF61. Next base: position 1,374,842 of record NZ_JAMSHM010000001.1, read on the forward strand.
CACCGCGACCGAGTACTACCGGCGTTACTTCCGGCGCAATATCGTCAGTGACGAGGTGCAGATCAATCGGTCACTGGGCGCTGGTCGTACCCTGTGCCTGTCGCTGGGTTCCACCCGAACCTTCCTGCACAGCGAAATCGGCCTGCTGCAGCTGGTCGAGCCCTGGCTCGGTGAGCTGATGCGACTGCGCATGCACTTCGAGCGCTGCGGCGAGACGCCCGGCCCACACCCCTGGCATCCGCACCGAGGTGGCGTCGAAGAGACGGCGACCCGCTTCGGGCTGACCGATCGCGAGCGCGAGGTAAGCCAGTTGATGCTGGGCGGCGGGTCGACCAAGGAGATCGCCCGACGCCTGTCCATCTCGGTGGAGACCGTCAGGGTCCACAAGAAGCACCTGTACGCCAAGCTCGGGATCAACACCCAGGCCGAGCTGTTCTCGCGCTTCTGGCAGGAGCGCCCCTGAGCCTGTGGCGCCGGCGCCAGGCTCCCGCCTGGCACCGCCGCAGCTAGAACTTGGCGTCGTCGACACCGACGCTGCCCGGCACAAACCAGGGCACGTCGCGCAGGTCGCGCTCGATCAGGTGCTCGACCTTGAGCAGGGTGGCGAAGATCGCCATGCGCACCGGAATGCCGTTGTCGGTCTGGCGGAAGATCGCCAGGCGCGGGTCGCCGTTGAGGTCGACGTCCAGATCATTGGCCTCCGGACGGCTGTCCCGGGGCAGCGGGTGCATGATGATGGTGGACGGATTGCAGCGGCTGTCCATGAAGGCGCGGTGGACGGTGAAGTCCCGCGACAGGTTGAAGCCTTCGCTCATCTCGGCGGTGAAGCGCTCCTTCTGGATGCGGGTGGTGTAGACCACGTCGACATCGGAGAAGTCCCCGGCCAGGCTCTCGCGTACCTCCACGTCCAGGCCCTGGCGGCTGACCCGCTCGATCAGGTGGTTGGGCATCTCGAGCCCCGGCGGCGCCACCAGGGTCACGCGCATGGGCGCGTAGAGCGCCAGCAGCTTGATCAACGAGTGCACCGTACGGCCGTACTTCAGATCGCCGGTCATCAGCACATGGGCACCCTTGAGGGTCTTGCCCTGGCGGCTGAATTCCTTGTCGATGGTGTAGAAGTCCAGCAGCGCCTGGCTCGGGTGCTCGCCGGGGCCGTCACCGGCGTTGATCACCGGCACATGGGTGGCGCTGGCGAACTCGGCCACCGAGCCCTGATCCGGGTGACGCATGACGATGGCGTCGCAGTAGCCGGCCATCACGCGGCTGGTGTCGTAGAGCGATTCGCCCTTGGCCATCGACGAGAAGGTGAAGCCGGTGGTGTCGCAGACGCTGCCGCCGAGCCGCGAGAAGGCGGTGTGGAAGCTGACGCGGGTACGGGTGCTGGCCTCGAAGAACAGGTTGCCGAGCACCGCGCCTTCCAGCACCCGGGTGACCTTGCGTCGCTGGGCGACGGGTTCCATGGTGGCCGCCACCCGCATCAGGTGATCGATATCGTCGCGGGACAGGGAGTCGATGGAGAGCAGGTGGGACATCACGGCGGCCTCGGCAGTGGGAACGGGCGCTAGTGTACCGCTGGTGCACACTGAGTTCAGCCTTGGCCGCCCTCCCGTCGCCAACTTCATGACCCCGGCCCCGTTCTCGCGTCATCACCACAGGCCGAACAGATAGCCCCGCTGATGGGCCATGCCGGTGCGCTCTTCCACCAGCTGGTTGCTGACGGTGACACGACCACGTCGTTGCCTGGCCCAGTCTCCCAGCGCCCTGTGCAACTGCTCGCGCACTTCGTGCAGGTGCTCTGCCGTGCCCAGATCGTCGAGCTCCTGCGGGTCCTGGGCAAGGTCGAACAGCTGAGGCCGGTGGTGGGCGTAGTGAATGTACTTCCAGCGGCCATCGGTCACCATGAAGGCGCGGGCCTGGTCCGGCTCCAGCGCCAGCGAGCGTCTGGCCGGTCGCCAGGCGAAGTCTGCCTCGCTGAAGGCGTAGTGGCGCCAGTCGGCCGGTGTCTGGCCCTGGACCAGCGGGGCTAGCGAGCGCCCCTCCAGGCGATGATCGAAGGTGTGGCTGTCGCCACCGGCAAAGTCGATGAAACTGGGCACCAGGTCGATGGCCTCGACCAGTCGTTCACAGGTTTGACCGCGTCCGCCGTCTGCCTGTGGGCGGGGGTCGACCACGATCATCGGGATGCGCGCGCTGGGCTCATGGAACATCTCCTTCTCGCCCAGCCAGTGGTCGCCAAGGTAGTCGCCGTGATCCGACGTCAGCACGATCACGGTATTGTCGCGCTCGCCGCGTTCGTCCAGAAAGCGCATCAGCCGACCGATGTGATCATCGAGCTGAGTCACCAGGCCCATGTAGGTTGGCACCACGCCTTGGCGGACCTCGTCCCGGGCGAATGCCTGGGACTCCGAATGCTGCATGAAGGCCTCCAGCACCGGGTGTGGCTGCTGGCGCTCGTGCTCGGCGCGGACCGCCGGGAGCATGTCCTCGGGGGAGTAAAGGGCATGGTAGGGCGCCGGTGCCATATAGGGCCAATGGGGCTTGATGTAGCTGAGATGAAGGCACCAGGGCTGGTCCGACGCCTCGGCAATGAATGCCATGGCGCGATCGGTGGTATAGGCGGTTTCCGAGTGTTCTTCCTTGACCCGGGCGGGCAGATGACAGTGGCGCATGTACCAGCCGCTGAGGGGCTCGCCGTCCTCTCCCTCGGCGGAGTTGGCGGCGTCATGCCAGGGATTGTCGCCGGCGTAGCCGTTGCGCCTCAGGTAGACGTTGTAGGGCAGGTCGGGGTCCGCCGACTGGTCGGGGTGCAGGCCGTCGTCGCGTTCATAGGGTTCGAACCCGCATTCACTGATCAGGACGCCTCGGGAAGATTGCGGATCCAGTCCCAGGCGGCGCATGCCTTCGTCGTCGCGCCGCATATGGGTCTTGCCGATCAGTGCGACCCGGTAGTCCAGCGGCCGCAGGTAGTCGCCCAGGGTATGTTCGTCGACCCGCAGGGGCACGTTGTTGTAGCTGGCGCCATGGCTGCTGGCATAACGGCCGGTATAGAACGACATGCGAGAAGGACCACACACCGGAGCCTGACAGTAGGCACGGGTGAAGTTGACGCCTTGCCTTGCCAGGGCATCGATGTTGGGGGTTCTGATGGTCGGATGACCATTGCAGCCCAGATAGTCGGCGCGCAACTGGTCGGCCATGATGAAAAGCAGGTTGGGTCGTGAACGCATGGGCAGGCTCGCGATAGAGTGGAAGGGCATGGCTCTACTGTTGACTCTGAATCACGCCGCGTGCAATTTCGCTTTTCACCAGGTGAAATCCAACGCAGACGCCGGACCCCTTGTCATGACCAAGCAGATTCGTGCTCTCTCCCGCGGGCTGGAAGTGGTCCAGGCCATTCATGACGCCGGGACGCCGCTGTCCCTGGGGGAGCTGCACCGGGCGACCGACATCGATCGAGCGACCTTGCTGCGTATCCTCGCCACCCTGGCCCAGGCCGGCTGGGTCTATCGGGGAATGGGGGATCGATGTTATCGACTGACCTACAAGCTGCACGACATGGGCATTGGCGTCAGCGTGCACGACGCCATCGCTGAAGTGGCCGCGCCGGTACTGGATCGCTTGCAGTGCGACCTGCACTGGCCGTCGGATGTCGGCGTCTACCATCGAGGTGGCATGACCATCATCGAGACGTCGCGGCGTCGCAGCGTGCTGGTGGTCAATCGAGAAGTCGTGGGCTACCGCCCGGGTATGCTCAAGTCGGCCATGGGGCGCGCCTATCTGGCTTACTGCGAGCCTAGGCGGCTGGAGAGCATTCTGGCCGGTCTGCGCCAGCAGGGCGGTGAAGACGCGGTGCTGGCCGCCGATGGTGACTACGTGACCCGGACGCTGTCGGAGGTGCGCCGGCGTGGCTTCGCGGTCAGGGACCCTTCCATCGCCACCGCGGCCGAAGATGTGGATGACGAGTTTCGTGCCATTGCGGTACCGATCGTGGTGCTGGGCGAGGTGCAAGCCACCCTGAACCTTGTGTGGCTGGCTACCGCCCAGTGGGCGCCGGAGACCGAGGTGCAGTATGCACAGCGGCTGAAGCCCGCCGCCGAGGAACTGGCCCAGCTATTTTACGAGCACCAGCTCTATTGAGTGGCGAGGTCGCGCCTAATGATACGTTGGTCGAAATTTTCACCCAGTGAAAAGACCGGCTGTGACGGGGGTCGTCGGGCGGCTAGAGTCGAGGGCATAACGATAATGACCCGGGATACGTCCCAGGAGAGCCCATGACTGTTGCACGCCACTCGACGGCCCTGCCTCTGGCAGGCCGCCTCAGAGCCTTTCTGTTTTTCGTCTTTGCCCTCGCGCTGGTTGGCGGTGCGCTCTATACCGCGCGCTTCGGCATCTACAACGAGACGCTTTCCCGGGTCGGTGGGCTCGGGCTCGGCATCCTGCTGCTGCTGACTCGTCCCGGTGCCGACCGAACCCTGCCGCGGTTGCTGTTCGACCTGCTGTTGACGGCAATCTTCAGCGCTGCGCTGGTGCGCTACGCGATGATCGCTCCCGAGCTTGAATTCGGCCTCTACTTTCTGGTGCCCATCGATGTTGTGCTGGGGGGCGGCGCGATGCTGGTGCTGCTCGAGATGGCCAGGCGCGCGGTGGGGCTGCCGCTGGTGCTGGTATGCCTGGTGGCCATCGGCTATGCCCTGGCCGGCGATTGGCTGGGAGGCGCCATCGGCCACGCCGGGGTCGACCTCAGTGGGCTGATGCTGACGTTGTGGTACAGCTTTGATGGGGTCTTCGGCCGGCCGCTTGCGGTGGTGGTCGGGACCATCGTGGTGTTCATCATCTTTGGCGTGCTGCTCGAGGCGCTGGGGGCGGGGGATGTGCTGCTCAAGCTGGCCATGCGTGGGCTGGGCCGGATCAGAGGAGGCGCGGCCCACGCTGCGGTGCTCGCCAGTGCGCTGTTCGGCTCGGTTTCCGGCAGCGCGGTGGCCAACGTGGTCGGCACCGGCGTGGTCACCATTCCGATGATCAAGCGACTGGGTTTTTCCGCCCGCTTCGCCGGGGCGGTGGAGGCCGCGGCGTCCAGCGGGGGGCAGATCATGCCGCCGATCATGGGCGCGGTGGCCTTCATCATGGCGGACCTGACCGGTATTCCCTATCTGTATATCTGTATCGCCGCGCTGCTGCCGGCGCTGCTTTACTATCTCAGCCTGTTTGCGTGCATCTCTGTCGAAGCCCGGCGTGCCGGGATTCCTCCCCTGGCAAGCGACGAGTTGCCGCGCATGGGGCGATCCGACCTCGGCATGCTGGCGGTGTTCCTGTTGCCGCTGGGGTTGATCATCGTCATGTTGATCGCGGGTAGCTCACCGGCCATGGCCGGGTTCTGGGCGGTGGTCGTCGCCGTGCCGCTGGGGCTCCTCGCCAACCCCCAGGCACGCAGGCTGTCGACCTTTGGTGAAGCCTTGTCGGGTGCCGCCACCGCCAGTGCCAAGATTCTGGTCGCCGTGGCGGCGGTCGGTGTGGTGGTCGGGGTCATGAACCTGACCGGGCTGGGGCTGCGCTTTGCCTCGGCGGCCCAGGCGCTGTCCGAGGGATCGCTGCTGCTGTCATTGCTGGTCATGGCGCTGGCCTGCCTGGTGCTGGGCATGGGCATGCCGACGGTCCCCGCCTACCTGATCATCATCCTGGTCATGGGACCTGCGGTGCAGGCCCTTGGCGTGCCGACGGTGGCCGCTCATCTGTTTGTCGTCTACTTCGCCGTGATGTCATCGATCACGCCACCGGTGGCGCTGGCCGCCTACGCCGCGTCACCGATCGCCGGCGCCAATCCAATGGGTATCAGCGTCAGCGCGGTCCGCCTGGCCTTGATGGGGTTCCTGGTGCCTTTCGCCTTCGCCTACAGCCCCTCGTTGCTGCTGATCACCGAGTTCTCGCTGCTCGAGCTGTGCTGGGTGCTGGTGCGTCTGGGCATCGCGATGTGGATGCTGGCGGTGATGATCGGCCGTGGCGTCTGGTGGGCCGCCGCTGCGGTGGTCGGTGCGGTGGTTCTGGTGCTGCCCTGGTTCTGGCTTCAGCTGGCGGTGGTGGCGGCGCTGCTGGCGTGTGAACTGCCGCGTCGACTGATCCGCCGTAGCCCGCCGCGTATCGCGCCATGAGCCGAGGGGCTCTGGTTCATCGTCTCAGCCCGCGCGATGCGGGCGTTTTTACCCGTGCTGTCGAGGAGTCTCCCATGTCGCTGTCTCGTCTCTCGCTACTTGCTCCGCTCGGAGCGGCGCTGGTGCTGTCCTCCAGTGTCCTGGCCGCTGAAAATCTGCGCCTTTCCACGCTGGGGCCCGGCACCTCGCCCTATATCGTCATGAACACCTTTGCCACCCTGGTCAACGAGCAGGTGGAGGGGTATCAGGTACAGGTCAATGCCACCGGTGCTGCCACTCGACATGCGGTGGAAACCGCCCAGGGGCGTTCGGACTTCTTCATGTCTTCCCCCAACCTGTTTCACATGCTGGCCACCGAGACCGGACCCTACCGAAGCGTTGCCGGGGTGGGGCAGTTCGCCGACAAGCTGCGTACGGTGTTCAATTTTCCCATGGGCTACTACCACGTGGTGACCCATGCCGACGATGGCATCGAATCCTTTGCCGATCTGGCCGGCAAGAAGGTGTTTCTGGGTCCGCCAGGCGGGGCTGCCTACCAGACCTCGCGCATGTTTATCGAAGGCATGGCAGGGCTTTCGCCCGAGGACGACTACGATGTGGTGAGCCTGGGTTGGGATGCGGCGGCCCAGAGCTTTCAGGACGGCCACATCGATGTCTATTTCAACCCGACCTTGCCGCCGAGTCCGGTGATTACCCAGTTGACGTTGACGCAGCAGGTGCGGTTGCTGGGGATACCCGATGACAAGCTCGAGGATCCAGCGATGGCGCCGGTGCTCGAACGTCCCGGCTTCCGGCTGGGCGCCATCCCGGAAGGCACCTATGGCCCCAATCAACTCGCCAAGGGCGATATCCGTACCGTGGGGGTGACGGTGGGGCTGGTCACCCGCGAAGATATGCCCGAGGAGGCGATCTACCGCATGACAAAGGCTTTCTGGGAAGGGCTCGATGAACGCGCGGGACAGATCCCGGTACTCAAGAACATTCGCCTCGAGGATGCCTTTCTCGACATCAACACTCCCTTGCACCCCGGCGCCCTGCGCTACTACCGCGAGCAGGGCATGGAGATTCCCGAGGTGGCCCTTCCGCCGGAGGCATGAGTGGGCCCGGAAGGGTGAATGGTGCTGGCGTCGCGGGCGCCATCGACGGCTCGACATCACTGCGTTGACTTTGCCGTAGAGGGGTTTGCCCGTTCGCGCGCTGGCAAGGTGGACGCCGGGGCCTCTATGCTGGAAGGCGCCACCGGTGTCGGGCGCCTGTTGCCTGGCCCGGGTCTACCAAGTCCAAGTGGAGCCGCCTATGCTGCCGTCCCTGACCCGCTACTACCTGCTCGATGTGTTCACCGACCAACCGTTCGCCGGGAATCCACTGGCGGTGTTTCTCGACGCCGACGGTATCGCGGGGGAGCGCATGCAGGCCATCGCCAACGAGCTGAACCTGGCCGAGACGGCCTTCGTCGGGCGGGCCCAGGCGAGCCGGCATTTTCCGGTACGTATCTTCACTCCTCACCGCGAGCTGCCGTTTGCCGGCCATCCGAGCATTGGCGTGGCTCATCTTATCGCCGCCCAGGGGCTGGTGAATGCTGGCGAGGTCAGCGCCGATAGCCCGGTCATCCTGGATCTGGCTGGCGGGCCGCTCAAGGTGACCTACGAGGGCGACCTGGCACGCTTCAAGATGGCGCGCGCGCCGGAGGTCGGCACCAGCACGCTGGGCCAGTCCAGCGCAGCGGAGCTGGCCGGGCTCGAGCTCGATGACGTCGCCGCGGACCCGGTCCAGGCCTCCTGCGGACTGCCGTACCACCTGGTCGAGCTGGCCAGTGCCCAGGCGCTGGCGCGGCTGGCGCTGGACGGCGAAGCCTGGCAGCGCCATGTGTCACCCAGCGCCGTGGAGCAGGTCTACTTCTATGTGCGCGAGGCCAAGGAATCCGGCGAGATTCACGCACGCATGTTCTCGCGCCACGCCGGCAGCTTTGTCGAGGACCCCGCCACCGGCAGCGCGGCGGCGGCGCTGGCGGGCTTTCTGGGACAGCAGTCGAAGAGCCAGGGCAACAACTGGCGCATCCACCAGGGCGAGGCGATGCACCGCCCAAGCCAGATCCACGCCCGCGCCACCCGCGACGACAAGGACAAGGTCACCGTCGAGATCGCGGGGCAGGCGGTGCTGATGGGCGAGGGCGGTCTCTATCCTCGTGACTGAGGCATCGTCCTTGGTGATCGAGGCGTTACCGAAGCTCGCGCCTTTACTACCCAGTCACTGCACTTTCTGGAGTCTTGCATGACCCGTCATCTGGTCCTGGCCTTCGTTGCCGGCTTTCTCGCCGTGCTGTGCTTCCACCAGCCGGTAGTGGGGCTGTTGCACGCCTACGGGGTGATCCCCTTTGCCCCCTATTCCACCTCACCCGCTGCCCCCCTGGGCGTGCCGGCCTGGTTTTCGGCAAGCTTCTGGGGTGGCGTCTGGGGGCTTGTGATGATGCTGGTGTTCGCGCTCAGACGGATCGATCAGGGGGGCTGGTGGAAGGCAGGGTTGTTTGGCGGCATCGCCCTGACCCTGGTGGCCATGCTGGTGGTGTTCCCGCTCAAGGGGCGCGGCATCGACCCGGCGATCTTCCCCATCGGCTTTCTGGTCAACGGCGCCTGGGGCCTCGGCACCTGGATGTTCGTGCGCGCCTGGCGTCAGTAGATACGTTCCTCTGGAACGACAGCGGCCCCGTCTGGAAACAGGCGGGGCCGCTGTCGTTGATGACTGATCGGGGTCGTTACGGAGTGACTGCGGACTACTCGAAGACGTCACCGTCATCGGCCAGCTCGACCGCGCCCGGGTAGGCAGCGGTGATCTCGTCGATCAAGGTCTGCTCGGAGGCGCCCAGCAGCAGCGGGTGGATCATCACCAGCAGGTCCGGGTCGACCTGACGGGCAACCTCCGCCAGTTGGCTCGGTGAGGTGTGGGCGTGCAGCATGTACTCCTGCCATTGTTCCGGCAGCGATTCCAGACCGCTCTGGGACATGACCTCATGCAGCAGAATGTTGGCACCCTGGGCATGCTCGATCAGGCTCTCGCTGTAGGAGGTGTCGCCGGAGATGACGATGGTCTTGTCCGGGGCCTCGATGCGATAGCCGAAGGCCTCGCCGGCTTCCCAGCTGCCGTGGGGCACGTCGAAGGCGCTGATGGTGACGTAGTGGTCTTCATAGACCACCCCGGGTTCGGAGCCGATTTCGGTGACAACGCCGGTATAGGGTGCCTCCTTGCCGATCGGCAGGCTGCCCAGGCGATGCTGGATATCCGGCTGATAGGCCTCGATCACCCCGTCGACGATCTGCCGGGTGCCCCTGGGGCCCCAGACCTGTACCGGAGTGGTGCGCTCCAGCACCCAGCCGCGCAGCAACAGCTCAGGAATCCCCAGCACATGGTCCGAGTCCAGGTGAGTCAGGAACAGGGTGTCGAGAAAGGTCGGGTACATGAAAGTCGGGTATTCCGGCGAATCCGGAAACAGCCCGGCCTTGTCGCCGCTCTGGAACTGACTGAGGGTCTCCATGAAGCCGGCCCCGGCGTCGAACAGGTAGACCTCGTCACGATTGACGATGACCGCCGTGGCCGTACCCGCGCGGTCAGGCAGGATGTTGGGCGTGCCGGTACCCAGGGTGACGACCCGGGTCGGGGCCTCGAGGGCATCGGCGCTGACCTTCTCGATCGGGCCATCGCTGTTGCTGCCCTGGGCCACCGAGGGGGAGCTCAGCGCCAGACCGGCGAGCAGGGGCAGGGCGGGCAGACAGAAACGGATAAGGGGAGTGGGCATGGGGCACCTCTTGTTGATACGGCATCTTGTTGTTGGTCGCTTCCTGTCGTCACCGAAGCCGCGTCGTCCGTAGCGCTCGAACCTGACTCGGTATCGCGTGCAACCGTTATCCTCGAGCCTCGCCCAGCCTGGCAGTGCTGTCTTGCCTGTACCTGCCGAGCGACTTGTTCATATCTGCCAGAGGAAGGTTTTTTACGCGCTCGGGCGGTCGGGCACGGTCAGTACTGGCTGTCACGGCAATGGCGACGCACAATTCCCTTGAGAATGAAACTTTCCCAGAACCAACAACAATGATCCGGCGAGAGCCTGCCTGCGCCTGGAGTGGTAGATGACCACAATGACAAGATCCGGTGGCGATGATGTCGGTTTCGATGGCTGGTTGCATCGGCTGAGGGGAATCTGCGGTGCCTTCGAGGCGCAGCGCAGCGAGGAGCGCTTTGTCGGCCAGGTGGCGAGCCTTGAATCCGGCCCGCTGGCAATCGCCCGGGTCCGCTCCAACGCCGGTGCGATCTGGCGCGGTAGACCCCGGGCCGATCGTGAGCGGGACGACTGCTGTTTCTTGATCCTGCAGCGACGGGGAAGGGCAGAGTTCGTGCAGGATGGACGCCTGCTGGCACTGTCGCCCGGCGAGCTGGTGCTGCTGGATGCCGCTCGGGCCTGCGAGATCAAGCCTATTGGGGCGGTCGAGCACCTGTCCTTCCATCTACCGCGGGCCCCGCTGCTGGCTGGACTCGCCCTGGGGCGGGTGCCCTTCGCCAAACCCAGTCTGCAGGGCCCCAGCGCCAATTTACTGACCATCGCGATCGAGCAGGTGGCGAGTCGCTGGCACCAGCGGCTCGATGATCCCGCCGAGGGCGAGGCGCTCGGCGGTGCCATGGTGGCGCTGCTGGCGCCGTTGCTGCGCGGCCAGGTCACCCTGGATGCGCCCCGTCAATGGCGTTTCGAGGCGGCCTGCCGATTGATCGAGAAGGCCCTGGCGGACCCCGCGCTAGGTCCGGAGCGTATCGCCGCACACCTGGGCATATCGCTGCGCCAGCTCTATCGTCTTTTCGAGCAGGAGGGCGAGAGTGTGGGGCGTTACCTGCGGAGGAGGCGCCTCGAACGGGCCGCCGAAGCGCTGGCCAGCCCCGAACTTGCATCACGCAGTGTCACCGATATTGCCTACGCCCACGGCTTTTCCGACTCGGCGCATTTCAGTCGCGTATTCAAGAAGGCTTACGGCCTCTCGCCGAGGACCTATCGCCAGGCCGCCAAGCGGTAAGTCCTGCGTGCTGTTCGATGGCCTGGAGTCACCGGCTGCACAGCGCTACCAGGCCATCCTTGCTGGACACCCCCAGCTTGGCATAGGCCCGCTTGCGATAGGTTTCTGCCGTGGACGGGGCGATGTCCAGCGTCCTGGCCGCGCTTTTCAGGCTGTGGCCGCGCAGCAGATGCAGGCACAGTGCGCGCTCGCGCTCGGACAGCGCCGCCAGGGCCCGAGCCTCCGCCGGGCCGGCGGTCAGGCGTGTGGGTCGAGTCAAGCCATAGTGGCGGCGCACCAGGGAGGCCAGTGCTGGTCTGAGGGCATCCAGTTCCGCCACCTCCTCGGGAGAGAAGGCAAGCTGCTCCCGCCCGCGATAGAGATTGAGGTAGCAGACCCCTTCGGCGACAGGAACCGCCAGCGATACCTTGTCGACCAGTTCAGGAAAGTCGAACAGATGACGCTGATAGGCGGGTGACATGTCGGCTTCGCGCATCGGTGCCAGAGTCGCGCCTCGGGCCTCCTCGGTTGCGAGTCGTCTGAGCGTCGAGTAATTGGGGTCCAGGCGATAGAGCCCCTCGGCGTAGCGCTGGGCCAGCCGCCGGGCGAGCAACGGCTGGCGCTCGTTGCTGGCCAGCAGACATTCGAGGCGATCGTCGCGGTCCAGCGCAAAGATCATGCACTGCTCGATACCGAAGGTGGCCCCCAGCAGGACCAGCAGGGACGCCTCGAAGTCGTCACTGCCGAGGGCATCGATGCAGCCCGCCAGACAATCGAGCAGGGCGCTGGACGAGGCACCGGGGCCGGTGGGCAGAGGCATGCTCATGGCGGTCGCTTCTCCTGATGTTCGTTGGTGCCAACACGGCGGGCGTTGTCCGACCTTGGTTGTACCGGTGGCTGGGGGACAGGTTGGGTGGGTCTTCCGTGCCAGCATGGGGACGGCCCCGTTCACAGAAGGAAGATGCCATGCGCCCTGCAGGTCGTGATGCCACCGAGTCACTGTACTTTACCTACCCTCGTTATCCCTTTGTCACGCCAGTAGAGCTGAAGGGAGACGCTCCCTGTCATTCTGTGGTCATCGTCGGAGGTGGCCCGGTGGGGATGACGGCGGCGCTGGAACTCGCCCGTCATGGAGTGGCATCGGTGGTGCTGGATGACAAGGACACCGTCAATGATGGCTCCCGGGCGATCTGCCTGTCACGCCATAGTCTCGAGATCTTCCAGCAGTTGGGTGTCGAGTCCCCGTTCGTCGACAAGGGGCTCGGCTGGACGTGCGGACGTACCTACTACCGCGATCGCGAGATCCTGCGCTTCGAGATGCCGCACTCCGACGATGAACGTTTCGCACCGATGATCAATCTGCAGCAGCAGTACATCGAGCACTTTCTGATCGACGCCGCCGAACAGAATCCGCTGATCGAGCTGCGCTGGCAATCGGCGGTGGCGTCGCTGGTCCAGCACGACCATGAGGTGATCCTCGGCGTGGAGACGCCACAGGGACGCTATTCAATGCGTGCCGATTATGTGCTGGCGGCCGATGGTGCCCGCAGCCTGGTGCGGCGCGCGCTTGGCCTGAAGCTGCACGGCGAGGCCTACGAAGGACGTTACGTGATTGCCGATATCCGCATGGCGTCGTCCTTTCCCACTGAGCGACGCGCCTTGTTCCATTGCTCCGGGCTTCCTGAAACCACCGTTCTGATCCACCGGCAGCCCGACAACATCTGGCGCATTGACTATCAGCTGCAGGACGGCGAGGACGCTGAGGCAGCGGTGGCGGAAGAGGTGATTCGCGAACGCGTTGGGCGTATCGTCGCCTCGCTGGGCGAGGACACTGGCTGGGAACTCGAATGGTGGAGCCTTTACAAGGCCCACACCTTGGCGCTGGACGATTACCGTCATGGACGGGTGCTGTTTATCGGCGATAGTGCCCATCTAGTGCCGATCTTTGGTGTGCGAGGGCTCAACAACGGTCTGGCCGATGCGGCCAACGCCGGCTGGAAACTGGCCCAGATGATCCAGGGGTACGCCGACGAGTCGCTGCTCGACAGCTACAGCCCCGAACGACGCGGCGCGACTCTCGATGTCTTCGCCAACGCCGGCAAGAGCACGCGCTTCATGACGCCACCCACTCCTGGCTGCCGGCGTCTGCGAGACGCCGCCCTGAGTCTGGCGCTGGACCACGACTACGTGCGTGAGTTCGCCAACCCTCGCCAGGTCACGCCCTACACCTACGCCGATAGCCCGCTGACTCAGGGTGACGTCGATCATTGGACGCGAGGGCCGGCGCCGGGTTCGCCGCTGACCAACCTTCGCCTGGCAAAGGACGACTTTCTGCTGGACCACCTGGGGCGTGGATTTACGCTTGTCTGGTTCTCGCCGGAGCGGGCACAGATCGCGCAGTTGGGTCAGATCCTGGCCACGGGCGATGGGCGCCCCATGCTGGATGTGCTGGCGATTCACGCCGGTTCGACTTCGCCATCCGCGCCCGCCACGTTCCAGCCTGGCACGACCGTGAGCCGCTGGCTGCTCGACCGAGGGGGGCGACTGAGCGCGGCCTACGACGCAACGCCGGGGAGTCTCTATCTGGTTCGTCCCGACCGTCACGTAGTGGGCCGCTGGCGTCATCTGGACGTCCAGGCCGTGATGGCTGCCTGGGACCGCGCCCTGGGCAGAAAGGTTGATTCCGCAGGTGCGGACGCCCGGGCTCAGGCGCCGCTGACTCCGCCCCAGCCTGCCGCTGCGGCTATCGATCCTCCTCGCCTGCCCTTTGCCGACCTGGAACGAGTCTACGACCGACTGGCGGAAAGCCTCGACGCCAGACCTGCTGGAGAGCAGGCCGACTTGCTGACGCGACTGGCATTGGCGCTGGCGCACCGAACTTCGTCGCTCGACGATGCCCTGGCCGCCATCGCCGAGGCCGAGGCGGCGGGGACCGGCGGCCTAGATCGGTGACAGGTGGAGTTGTCGAACGCCGAGGACCACAGGATGGGGGCTGCCCCGAACAGCCGCTGATCTGGTACATCGCGGGCATGCCTCGCCACGACACGGGAGGCTTCACCGGGAGGCATCGACAAGATAGCGTGTCGTTATCCTCAGCCATACCGTTCCACACCGGAACGGTGGCAGTGAAAAGGGCGATAACGTCTACAGGGGGCGGGGTAAGACCGGGCCCTTTATTGCGTCGGCGATGACCGCATTAAGGGATAAGTGTGTGCGCCATTGGTCTAAGGGCGAACGACGAAAGTCGTAGCCGAAAAGCCATCAATAGGCCGATCTTTTTTCTTCTTAATGTTTGAAAAAAAAGATTTTATTAAAAATGCGTTCCTTTTGGGAATGTTTCGCCTGAGGATCGTGCACTGTTGCCTGTCTGAGGAGGCTCCTAGAGTCGCTGTAACACGACGACTTCCCGGAGATTCTCATGTCTTCCCCTTCGAACCGCCCTGCCATCATCAGTGAGGTTGGCCTGCGTGATGGCCTGCAAAGCCTCTCCATGACGCTGCCCACCGAGCGCAAGCTCGCCTGGATTCAGGCTGCCTACGACGCTGGACTTCGAGAAATCGAGGTGGGCTCCTTCGTGCCTCCTCGGCTGATGCCCCAGTTGGCCGATACCGCTGAGCTGGTGGCGTTCGCCAGGACGCTGGAGGCGCTGTTCGTCACGGTGCTGGTGCCAAACCTGAAGGGCGCTGAGTTGGCCATCGCCAGTGGCGCGGACTTGATGTTGCTGCCGCTGTCGGCCAGCCATGCGCACAGCCTGGCCAATGTGCGCAAGACGCCGGATGCGATGATCGAGGAAGTGGCGCGGATCCGTGAAGCGCGCGACGCAGCGGCGAGCGACATCCTGATCGAAGTGGGGATCGGTACCGCTTTTGGCTGCACCCTGCAGGGGGACGTCCCGCGAGATGAAGTGCTCCGGCTGATGGAAGCCGCGCTGGCGGCAGGTGCCGAGCGGGTCAGTCTGGCCGACACAGTGGGCTATGCCGACCCACACGGGGTTCGAGAATTGTTTGTCGCGGCTCGAGAACTGGCCGGCGATGCGCTCTGGCGAGCCCATTTTCACGATACCCGGGGCCTTGCCCTGGCCAACACCACGGCCGCTCTCGACGCCGGCATCACCCGTTTCGATGCCTCGCTGGCCGGCATCGGCGGTTGCCCCCACGCCCCAGGTGCCAGTGGCAACACCACCACCGAAGACCTGGTCTTCATGCTCGAAGCCATGGGGCTGGCTACCGGTGTCGACATCGACAGGTTGCTTGACCTGCGCGCCGATCTCGTCGGCTGGCTGGACGGTGAAACCACCCATGGAACCCTTTGGCGGGCGGGCTTGCCAAGAACCTTTTGCTCCGCTTCGTCGTCGCTGGCCTAGCCTTCCTCGCCGTTGTGCTGCGATCACCATTCTTCCACTCGTTCTGCTTTCGCAGGGCGTCGCCAAGGACCTCGACATGACAACTGCTAACGACGCTCGCCTGCCGCTATCGGGCATCAAGGTTATTGAATTCAGCCACATGGTGATGGGCCCGACCTGTGGCTTGATCCTTGCCGATCTCGGCGCCGAGGTCATCAAGATCGAACCACCTTGCGGCGACAAGACCCGCAGGATGAGTGGTGTGGGCATGGGGTTCTTTCGAACCTACAACCGCAACAAGAAGAGCGTGGTGCTGGACATCAAGTCGGATGCCGGCCGGGAGGCGTTGCATGCCTTGCTGGAAGACGCCGATGTGATGATCGAGAACTTTCGTCCAGGCCTGATGGAGCGACTCGGATTCGGCTACGCCAGCCTTTCGGCGCGCTATCCCGAGCTGATCTACGTGTCTCACAAGGGCTTTCTCCCAGGCCCCTACGACAACCGCCTGGCTCTCGACGAGGTGGTGCAGATGATGGGGGGCCTGGCGTACATGACGGGCCCGGAGGGTCGCCCGCTTCGGGCCGGCGCCTCGGTCAACGACATCATGGGCGGCATGTTTGGCGCCATCGGTGTCTTGGCTGCCTTGATGGAGCGAAGCCACACTCGGCGCGGCCAGGAAGTCCAGAGCGCGCTCTTCGAGAACTGCGTCTTTCTCAGTGCTTCGCATATGCAGCAGGCCGCGATGTCGGGAGAGGTGCCACCACCGATGCCGTCCAGGGTGTCGCCATGGACCGTTTACGACGTCTTTACGCTGGCCAGGGGTGAACAGCTTTTCATCGGTGCGGTCAGCGACAAGCAGTGGGTTCAGCTGTGTGAAGTGCTGGGTCGGCAAGACCTGCGGGATGATCCGGCGCTGGCCACCAACGAGCAGCGACTGCCGGTACGCCGCGATCTGCTCGATGCTCTCGGCGAGACCCTGGCGCAACTGGAAATCGAAGATGTCAGCCGCCGGCTGGATCAGGCCGGTCTGCCCTACGCACCGATCACCCGGCCCGACGAGCTGCTCGACGACCCCCACCTCCGGGCCAGCGGTGGGCTTGTGCCACTTGCCAACGACGAGGGGGGAACTACCCAGACCGTGCTGCTGCCGCTGCTGATGGGCGGCAAGCGCCCCCAGGTGCGGATGCCGCTGGCCAGCATCGGTGAGCATACCCAGGAGGTGCTGGGAAAGCTCGGCCTCGCTACCGACCGATCGCTGTGATCTGCCTGCGGTTGTTTACCTGCCGCGAGGTCTGGCAGCGAACCAGGCGCTTATGCACGAAGCACAGCAAGACAAGGCTAAACCACAACAAAGAGAGCCCAGCCATGACTATCCATCGCCTACGCCTGACCACCCTGGCCGCTGCCGTCGCCTTGCTCGGGGCTTCCGATGCGTCGCTGGCGGCCGACTACACCTTGCGTCTGGCCCATCAGTTGCCGGCATCCCATCATGTCGCCCAGGCCCTCGAGTCCTTCGCCAGTGAGGTCGAGGCAGGCAGCGACGGGCGCCTCGATGTCGAGATCTTCGGCGGGGCCCAGCTGTATGGGCCGACCCAGTTCCACGCTGCGGTGGCTCGCGGACAGATCGAGGCCGCATCGATGCTCAACCTGCTGTGGGGAGGGACCATCCCCGAGATGCAGGTATTCAATATTCCCTACCTGATCACTCATCCGCAGGACCTGGAGAACTTCGCCGACTCCGAGGCCGCCGCCTGGCTCGATCAACGTCTGGCTGAAAAGGGCGTGACCAATCTCGCCTGGCTGGTGGACGCCAACAATCTTGTCTACACCTCGGCTCAGGCGCCGCTGGTGGAGCCTGACGATTTTCAGGGCATCAAGATTCGTGGCCTCAGCAAGGTCTTCGACGCCGGTCTTATCGCCATGGGCGCCTCTCCGTCGACCATGCCTGGTTCTGAGGTCTATCAGGGGCTCCAGACAGGGGTCATCGACGCCGCCATGAGCAGCGCGAGTGCCGTCTACGCTCGCCGCTATTTCGAGGTGCAGGCCTATGGCGTGGGCACCAACCTGATCACCGTGTACCAGAACATCATCGTCAACCCGCGCTGGTGGAGCGAGCTGCCGGATGAGTTGAAGGGCGTGGTGACGACGGCGCTGGAGCGTGCCGAGCAACAATTGCTGCCGCGCTCCGAAGGCATCTCCTCGGAACAGATCACGCGGCTGGAAGACAGCGGCATGCAGATCACGCTGCTCGACGACGCGCAGCAGCGGGTTCTGGGAGAGGCTATGCGACCGGCGGTTGTCGCTGCCTTCCTCGAGACAACTCCTCGCGGGCAGGAACTGCTGGATTTGATCGAACAACGCTGACACGGCCTTCGGCGAGGCAGACGCCCACCGCCGGAAAGGAGAGTGACATGCCTATCGAGACATCAACCGGCTCCACCGAGCCCTGTTTCGACAATCGAGCGGCGCGCCTTTGCCGCCGTCTATCGCCGGTGGTCGCGGCTTTGACCACCCTGTTCATGGCGGTATCGGCGCTGGGCGTACTGGTCGCCATGCTGCTGATCGGCTATTCGGTCATCGCCCGCTATCTGTTGGGAAGTCCTTCGCTATGGATCGATGACGTGGTCACCTTCGTGCTGGTGGGGATCGTCATGTGCGCTACCGCCTCAGCGCTGCGCGAGGGACGACACCTCAGCGTCGACTTGATGACCGAACGCCTGGGACAGGGACGCCGACGCTGGGTTCAGGCCTGGTCGATGGTGGCGGTGCTGGTGGTCGCGCTGTTTCTGATCATCGACGGCTGGCAGACGGCGATGTTCTCGAAAATGCTGGGCATGACCACCATCGGCTACGTGCAGGTGCCGCTGTATCTGCTGCAGTTGATGATCCCCTTCGGTGGAGTAATGCTTGCCATGGTAGCGCTGGAGTCGCTGCTGCGCCTGGCCGGAGGAGGACAGGCCTTCGTCGTCGTGGACGCTGACCACAGCCATGCCAGGGAGGTGCGCTCATGATGTCGGTCGCTGCCATCCTGCTGGGTCTGGTGCTGCTGCTGTTCACCGGGCTACCCATCTTCGCGGGGCTGTCGCTGTTCGGTGGCGGGCTGCTGATTGGCTCCGGGGCCGGGGTGGTCGGGGTTTCCGAGGTCATCTTTCACAAGATCAGCCTCTACGTGCTGCTGGCCATCCCCCTGTTCGCCTATATGGCCCATATCATGATTCGTGCACGGATCATCGATGACCTCTACAACACGGCCTATACCCTGACGCGGCATATGCCGGGAGGCGTCGGTATCGCCACCATCCTGGCCTGCATGATCTTCTCTGCGATTTCCGGGTCGAGCGTGGCCACGGCGCTGACCATCGGCGCCGTGGCGATACCGCAGATGATCCGTTTCGGCTACGACCCCAAGGTCGCCTACGGGCTTGTGGCCGCCGGGGGCACCCTGGGCATCCTGATTCCGCCTTCGGGGCCGATGATCATCTACGGCGTGGCCACCGATACCTCGATCGGTGGGCTGTTCATGGCCGGACTGATCCCGGGGCTGATGCTGGCGCTGATCTTCATGCTGTCCACCGCCTTTCAGCAGCGCCACCGTCAGCGCGAACCCAGAGCCAGCCTCAAGGAGGCGCTGGTCGCCATTCGTGGTTCCGGCTGGGCGCTGGCCTTGCCGACCCTGGTGCTCGGCGGCATGTACGTGGGCGTGTTCACGGCCACTGAAGCGGCGGCGGTGGGGGCGCTGCTGGCGCTGGCGGTCGGCAGCCTGATCTACCGCACCGTCGGGCCCCGGCAGATCTGGGCGTCGGCCATAGATGCCAGCCGTACCTCGGCCATGCTGTTCATGATTCTGGCCGGCGCCGCAGTCTTCAGCCATGCCCTGACCAAGCTGATGATTCCTCAACAGATCGTGGGTCTGGTATCGACCATGGAGATGGGGAACTTTGGCTTCCTGCTGGCGATGATGGCACTGATCTTCGTGCTCGGCATGTTTCTCGAGTCCATCGCCATCATCCTGATCACCTCACCGGTGGTGCTACCGGTGCTGACGCTGCTCGATATCAGCCCCATCTGGTACGGCGTCATGCTGGTGATCAACCTGGAGTTGGCCATGATCACCCCGCCGGTGGGCATGAACCTCTTCACCATCAAGGCGGTTACCGAGGCGCCGATCGGTCAGATCATCCGCGGCTCGCTGCCCTTCGTGGTGTTGATGCTGCTGGGCCTGGCTCTGGTGATGGTCTTTCCAGGCCTGGCGCTGTGGCTGCCCGGGACCATGCTGGACCTGGGGCCTTGAGCCGGAGACACGCGGCATAGGTTGCTGGTCAGCATTAGGCGCTGTCCGAAAAGTCGACGAGCGAAGGTTAGACAAGGCAAAAATCGGTGAGAAAGCGCAGTTTACGGGGTGTAAATGAGCATTTTGACCGGGCTGGCGCACCAGCCGATTTTTAACGCCGTATTACCGAGCGCAGGCACTTTTCAGACAAGCCCTAAGGCGACGGCGAGGCTGACTCGGTCAGGTAGTCGAACAGGTGGCGGGCGGGGGCGCTCAGGGCGTCGAGGTCGCGGACGAAGGCGACGAAGCGTCGGGTGGCCCATTCGTCGACCAGGGGAATCGCACGAATGTCCATGGCCTTGGCGTAGAGACCGGCGGCGTCCATGGGCACCACCGCCACCGCCAGACCCGAATCGACGATGCGAAAGGTCGCGTCGAAGGTGGTGACATGGACGCGAAAGCGAATCGCCCGACCCAACAGCGTCGCCTCGCGCTGCAGGGTCAGACTGACCAGGCTGCCGGGCAGAATCTCTACATGGTCGTAGGCGAGTGTTTCCTCGAAGCGCAGCTGATGTCGCTCGGCCAGAGGGTGGTCCGGCTTGACCACCAGACCGAGCTGGTCGGTGTGGTAGTGTCGATGGTGCAGGTGATGGGTGCGAGCGTTTTCCCAGCACAGGCCGATATCGGCTCGGCCTTCCTCGATGCCACGGGTGATCAGCGCGCTGATCTTTTCCTCCAGATTCACCTGAACCCGGGGGTGCTCTTTCATGAACTGACTGATCTGGCTCGGCAGAAACTGGCACACCGCCGACAGGCTGGCGAGGATACGAAGGTTGCCCTGCAGGCCATGGCTGAATTCACTTAATTCCGCCTGCAGGCGCTCCATCGAAGAGAGCGTCTCGCGAGCTGCACGCAGCATCACCTCACCGGCCGGTGTCACCACCACACCGCGCTTGCGGCGGATCAGCAGGCGGACCCCCACCTGATCCTCCAGTGCCGTCATGCGCTTGCTGATGGCCGAGGGGACGATGGCCATCTGCTCGGCGGCGGCGGCGATGCTGCCCTGGTCGCACACGGCGATGAACAGTGCCAGGGATTGGGGATCGAAATGTCGCATCGGCTCTGGCCTGTCAGGGACGAAATGGATCCAGGTAACGACGCTGCGCATTGCAGCTGGATGGATCGACTATAGCGAGTCTTGGCGAGGCCTGCTGGAGGCTCCTTCGCGTGGTCTTGACGGTATCGGTCTGGCATGTCCGCCTGACAGCCCTTTTACTTACCACGGTTTTTTCGATGTCAGGCCGAGGTCCTGCCCTGACTCGAGTCCTCGGCCGATGCTGCCAGCGCTTCCAGGTCGCCCTTGTCGGTGACGATAAAGTGGTAGCAGACCAGCGCCAGCACACCGGACAGGCCGATGGCGATGGCCATGCTGTGGGAGGTACCGTCGTGGAACTGGCCGACCAGGGCGCCGACGCCGGCGGCGATGCTCATCTGGATAAAGCCGAACAGCGCCGAGGCCGAGCCTGCGCAGTGGGGGTTGGGCGCCAGGGCGCCGCCCATGGTCTGCGGCATGATGATGCCGAAGCCGATCATGTAGGCCATGTGGGGGCCGATGACCGCCCAGGGGGTATGCACCCCGGCCAGCGCGAGCAGCGCCATGGCAGAGCCGCCGAGGGCGGCGATCAGGCTGGCGGCGACCAGCAGCTGGTGGCGGCTGCGGCGACGGCTGAGCTTGGCGCTGGTCAGCGAGCCGATGAAGAAACCGAGCACGATGGCGGCGAACAGGTAGCCGTAGACGTCGGGGCTGACCCCCATATAGTCGATCAGCACAAACGACGAACCCGACAGAAAGGCGAACAGGCCGGAGAAGGCGGCCGCGTTGGCCAGGGTATAACCGACGAAGTCGCGCTGGCCGAGCAGCGAGCGGAAGGTGATGGCCAGCGCCGAGGGCTTGATCGACTGGCGTCGGTCCCGTGGCAGCGGCTCGGGCATCATCGCGATCAGCCCCAGCATGGCGGCGGCGTAGAGCGCCAGCAGCAGGAAGATGGCGTCCCAGCCGAACCACACCAGTAGCCCCGCACCGACCACCGGGGCCAGCGCCGGGGCCAGCGCCATGACGCTGGCCATGTAGGAGAGGATGCGGCTGGCCTCGAAGGGGCCGTGGATGTCGCGCACCGCGGCGCGGCCCAGCACCGGCCCCGCCGAGCCTCCCAGGGCCTGGAAGAAGCGCGCCACCAGCAGCGTCTCGATATTCGGCGCGAAGGCGCAGACCAGGCTCGCCAGCAGAAACACCCCCATCCCGAGTGCCAGCACCGGCTTGCGACCGAAGCGATCAGACAGCGGACCGCACAGCAGCTGCGCCATGGCGAAGCCGATCAGATACAGCGACAGGGTCAGCTGGATCTGATCGGCTCCGGTGCCCAGCGCCTCGCGCATGGCTGGCATGGCCGGCAGGTACATGTCGGTGGCCAGGGGGCCCAGGGCGGTCAGCGCCGCCAGCAGGGCCACGGTGGCGCGGGAGGTCGGGTTCAGCACACGCAACTCCTTGTGTCAGTGACGGTTGGGTCAGGGAAAGCGAAGGGAGCGCGAAAAGCGCTCCCTTCGCGGTGTCGATGCTGCTGCTTGGAGGCAGACATCGTTCCGTCAGTGTTTCCTTAGTCGGCTTATTGTAGCCGATCTCAGGTAGCGTCTGGCTGAACACCCGGTGCCGCCCTGGCGAAGGCCGGCAGCGCCCGCGCCTGTTCCGATACCGCGCGCACTCGCGCAAAGGGCGCGAGGTCACACTCGAAGCGCTCGGCGTTGAACACCTGGGGCACCAGGCAGACGTCGGCAAGGGTCGGCCCGTTGCCGACGCAGAAGTCGCCCATGGTGTGCTCAAGCATCGCCTCGACGGCGGCCAGCCCTGTCGCAACCCAGTGGCGGTACCAGGCCAGTCTGGCGTCATCCGATAGCCCGAGCTCGCCGGTCAGGTGCTTGAGCACCCGCAGATTGTTCAGCGGGTGGATCTCGCAGGCGACGGCCTGGGCCAGTGCCCGGATCTGCGCCCGATGCTCGGCGGAGCCGGGCAGCAGCGGCGGTTCGGGGTAGCGCTCGTCGAGGTATTCGCACAGCGCCAGGGATTGGGTCAGCGCCTGTCCCTGGTCGGTGACCAGGGTCGGCACCAGGCCCTGGGGATTGCGCGCCAGATTGTCGGCATCACGCTGCTCGCCCTTGACCAGATTGACCGGGTGATGGTCGAGGGTGATGCCCTTGAGATTGGCGACGATGCGCACGCGATAGGCCGCCGAAGAGCGAAAGTAACCGTAGAGTTGCATGGCAGGTTCCAGAAATTGGCGGGGGCGGGCCCGGTAATCCGAGTCAGGTCCTGGGGCTGGGTCTAGGGCTTGTGGCGTGTGCTCACATCTCCCGCTCAGACCCGATGCTCGTGTGGCGGTCCGAGCGGCGTCGAGGGCCGAGGCGTCGACGGTGGTGGACGTCCGCCCCAGGACTCAAGGGGGCTGGCTCAGTCCTTGGGTTGGTACTTCACCACCCGCTGGTCGATGGCGCCGAAGATGCTCTGGCCGGCCTTGTCGAACATCTCGATGCGCACCCGGTCACCAAAGCGCAGGAAGGGCGTCTTGCTGTCGCCGTGCAGGATCTTCTCGACCATACGCACCTCAGCCAGGCAGCTGTAGCCGACGCCGCCGTCGGCCACCGGTTTTCCGGGACCGCCATCCGGGTCCGGATTGGACACGGTGCCGGAGCCGACCACCGCACCGGCGCCCAGGTAGCGGGTGCGGGCGGCGTGGGCCACCAGTTGCGGGAAGTTGAAGATCATGTCCGGGCCGGACTCGGGCTCGCCGAACTTGTCGCCGTTCAGATGAACGGTCAGCGGCAGGTGCACGCGGCCATCCTTCCACGCCTCGCCCAGCTCGTCCGGGGTGACGCAGATCGGCGAGAAGCTCGAGGCCGGCTTGGCCTGGAAGAAGCCGAAGCCCTTGGCCAGCTCCCCGGGAATCAGGCCGCGCAGACTGACGTCGTTGACCAGCATCAGCAGCTTGATGTGGCCGGCTGCCTGTTCGGGGCTCACCGCCATCGGCACGTCGTCGGTGATCACCGCGATCTCGCCCTCGAAGTCGATGCCGTGGTCTTCGCTGACCGCCTCGATATCGTCATAGGGACCGATGAAGCTGTCGCCGCCGCCCTGGTACATCAGCGGGTCGGTCCAGAAGGTCTCCGGCATCTCGGCGTTGCGCGCCTGGCGCACCAGTTGCACATGGTTGAGATAGGCCGAGCCGTCGGCCCAGTGGTAGGTGCGCGGCAGCGGCGAGTGCAGCGCGCTGGGGTCGAGCTCGAAGGCCTCCTCGGCGGCGCCGTCGTTGAGGCGCTGGTAGATCTCTTCAAGGCGCGGGGCCAGCTCGTCCCAGTCTTCGACGAGCTGTTGCAGGGTGGTGGCAATCTGCGGCACGCGTACGGCGTGGGTCAGGTCGCGGGAGACGACGATCAGCTCGCCGTCGCGTCCGCTCTTGAGGGTGGCCAGTTTCATCAGAGGGTTCCTTGTGGTCAAAGCAGAGGTCGGTCAGGGCCGCGTCGGATCGAAGTGGGACTTGAGTCCCTTCCACACATCCACGTAGTCGCGCTGGCGGAAATCGGCGGCCAGCGCCTTTTCGGTAGGCTGGAAGACGTAGCGGCTCTCGAACATGAAGGCCAGAGTCGCCCCCTGATACTGAGGCTCGAGGCTGGCGTCGGAGGCCTTCTCGAAGGTTTCGGCGTCGGGGCCGTGGGGCGACATGCAGTTGTGCAGGCTGGCGCCGCCGGGCAGGAAACCTTCGGCCTTGGCGTCGTACTCGCCGTGGATCAGGCCCATGAACTCGCTCATCAGGTTGCGATGGAAGTAGGGCGGGCGGAAGGTGTTGTCGGCCACCATCCAGCGCGGCGGGAAGATCACGAAGTCGATGTTGGCCATGCCCTCGGTGTCCGACGCCGACGTCAGCACGGTGAAGATCGAAGGATCCGGGTGGTCGAAGCTGACCGTATTGATGGTGTTGAAGTTGGCCAGGTCGTACTTGTAGGGCGCCACGTTGCCGTGCCAGGCGACCACGTCCAGCGGCGAGTGGTCCAGCCGGGTCGCCCACAGTGCCCCGGAGAACTTGGCCACCAGTTCGAAGTCGCCCTCGAGGTCCTCGTAGGCGGCCACCGGCGACTGGAAGTCGCGCGGGTTGGCCAGGCCGTTGGCGCCGATAGGGCCGAGCCCCGGCAGCTCCAGGGGACTGCCGTAGTTTTCGCAGACATAGCCCCGGGCCTGGTCGCCCTCACTGATGCGGACCTGGAACTTGACCCCGCGCGGGATCACCGCGATCTCGCCGTTGCCCACCTCGAGCGCGCCGAACTCTGTGCCCAGGCGCAGGGTGCCCAGCTGAGGCACGATCAACAGTTCGCCGTCGGCGTTGTAGAAGAAGCGTTCGGTCATGTCCTGGTTGCAGGCATAGACATGGACACCGCAGCCGGCCTGGGTGCCGGCGTCGCCATTGACCGCGATGGTGGCAAGACCATCGATGAAGTCGGTGGCCGCCTCGGGCAGGGGAGCCGGGTCCCAGCGCATCTGGTTGGGGTCCGCGGCGGGACGTGACAGCGGCGCGGTGGCGAGACCGCCGTGCTCCAGCGGGCGGTAGGCGCTCTGGGCCACCGAGGGGCGGATGCGGTAGAGCCAGCTTCTCAGGTTATGGCTGCGCGGCGCGGTGAAGGCCGAGCCGGTGAGCTGCTCGGCGTAGAGCCCGTAGGCGCAGCGCTGGGGCGAGTTCTGCCCCTGGGGCAGGGCGCCGGGCAGCGCTTCGCTGGCGAAGTGATTACGAAAACCGCTTTGATACGCAAGCGGCGTCTGGTCGAGACGTCGGGACATCGGGAAATCCTCCGCTCAGGATGATGAGGTGTCGTGTCGGGGCAGCTCGCCGGCAAGGCGCAGCGCCTCGTCGAGCACGTTCTGGTCGCCGATATGGTTGGCCAGCAACAGGATCAGGCGGGCATTGATGCGTTCGCTGTCCTGCTCGCTGACGTCACGATGCAGCTCGGTGAGCGCGGCGTAGAAACGGTCCGCGTCGGTGAAGTTGGGGCCGAGTTCAAGCGCTGGCATGACGTACCTCCGGCATCGACAGGGACTGCCCCAGGGCGCGCTCGAGACAGGCCTCGACGCGGTCGGCATCGAACCTTCGCCAGCGGGCGCTGACGTGCTGGTCCGGGCGCCACAGGTAGGCGCCGTCGCTGGCGAGACCATAGCGGCTGGCCACCAGGCCATCGCAGTCCTCGACCAGGGTGGTCCGGGGCATCGAGGCTAGCGCCTCGCTCGGCGCGACCTCCGGCGCGGACACGACCAGCAGACGCAGATCGTCGCGCCGCTCGAGCAGGTCACGCAGGCCGCCCAGCGACTGAGTTTGCCGGGCATCGAGCATCAGCACGAAGTCGCCACCAAGCTGGTTGAGCAGCCAGGCTGGCCTGCCGCCAAGGCGGACCGGCGCGTCGCTGGCGCAGCTACCCGGAGCACGGTCCCGCGGCAAGCTCGAGTCATCGTCACCGTTGAGCGGCGAGTCGTTGTAGCGGCAGGGCAGTGACAGACGACCGGAGTTGACCAGGCTGCGGGCAAAGTCGAACTCTTCTGCCAGCTCCAGGGTGGTATCGCGGAACAGTCGGCTGACCCGACTCTTGGGGGTGATGAAGTCGGTAGCGCGGGTGGAGTTGAGGATGTTCTCCGCCGCCCCGTACTGGCGTTCCTGATTGTAGGTAGCGATCAGCTCCAGCGGCGCTTCCCCCTTGACCACCCGGGCCAGCTTCCAGGTCAGGTTCTCGACGCTCTGGATGGCGCCATTGGCGCCGCGGGCGCCGAAGGGTGAGACCTGATGGGCCGAATCGCCGATGAAGTAGACCCGGCGATGGATGAAGTCATCCATCTTGCGGCAGCGAAAGGTGTAGACGCTGGCCCACTCCAGTTCGAACTCGACGTCCTCACCGAGCATGGCCTGGACGCGGGGGCGGATGTTCTCTTCCTTTTTCTCTTCCTCGGGATCGGCGTCCCAGCCAAGCTGGAAGTCGATGCGCCAGACATTGTCCGGCTGCTTGTGCAGCAGCACCGACTGCTCAGGATGGAAGGGCGGGTCGAACCAGAACCAGCGTTCGGTGGGGAAGTCGGCCTGCATGATCACGTCGGCGATCAGAAAGCGGTCCTGGAAGACCTGGCCCTTGCTCTCGAGCCTGAGCATGTCGCGAATCTTCGAGTTGGCACCATCGGCCACCAGCAGGTGATCGCAGCGCAGTCGATAGTCGCCGTCTTCGGTGGTGACGGTGATCAGACTGTGATCGTCATGGCTCTCGACCGCGGTGACCTTGTGCATCCAGCGCAGGTCGATCAGGTCGTCGAGCTGCATGGCGCGATCGACCAGGTACTCCTCGAAGTAGTACTGCTGCAGGTTGATGAAGGCCGGCACCCGATGGCCGGTCTCGGGCAGCAAGTTGAATTCGTAGACCTGGCGCTGCTGAAAGAACACCTTGCCGACCTGCCAGGTGACGCCCTTGTCGAGCATCGGCTGGGCGCAGCCCAGCCGATCCATGATCTCCAGGGTACGCTTGGCGAAACAGATGGCGCGGGAGCCGACGCTGACGGTGTTGTTGTCGTCGAGCACCACGCTGGCCACGCCCTGCTGGGCCAGGTCAACCGCCGCGGCAAGGCCGCTGGGGCCGCCGCCGACGATGACCACCGGGCAGTGATGGGGCGCCCCAGCGTCGAGCTCCCTGGCGCGGCGATAGGGGTAGACGGGATTGTTGTAGGTTGTGAGCATGAGTATCTCCCGGGAAGCCGCGGGTGCGGCTTCCCCAGTCCGGCGACGAGGGTTACTGGGCGGCGACCACGTCCTGCAGCGAGTGCCACATCTCGGTGTCGCGCTCGGCGGTCCAGATACGCGGATCCGGATGCTCGCCGCCGGCCTCGTCGTAGCAGCGAGTGATATCGAAGGGCAGGCAATGTTCGAAGATGACCCAGTGACCGTACTTGGGCTTGAGCTTGGCGTAGGTCTCTGAATAGCACTCGGCCAGCGACTTGCCGGCTGCCTTGCCGGCCTTCACCGACTCGTACATGTCGGCCAGGAAGTGGCGTGTGCCTTCGATG
This sequence comes from Halomonas sp. EF61, assembly GCF_040147045.1. Classification (NCBI taxonomy): domain Bacteria; kingdom Pseudomonadati; phylum Pseudomonadota; class Gammaproteobacteria; order Oceanospirillales; family Halomonadaceae; genus Halomonas; species Halomonas sp. EF61. The sequence continues at coordinate 1,402,761 of NZ_JAMSHM010000001.1, forward strand.
CCCTCGCGGCACTGCTCGGGGGTGGCCAGCGCCTCGCCGCGACCCGGCACCAGTTTTTCGGGCGCGAACTCGAGCAGGGCGTCGAGGGTGGTCGGCCAATGTTCGTGGTAGGCATCGCCGGTGTAGGGGGTGGCGCCATACTCGACCAGGTCACCGGCAAACATCACCTTTTCCTCGGGCAGCCAGACGATGGTGTCGCCCTTGGTGTGGCCGCGACCGACGTGCAGCAGTTGTACTTCGCGCTTGCCCATGTACAGCGTCAGCTTGCGGTCGAAGACGATGGTCGGCCAGGTCAGGCCCGGGACCGAATCGACGCCCTTGAACAGGCGCGGGAAGCGACCGACCTCGGACTCGTAATCCTGCTGGCCACGCTCCTGAATCAGCTCGTAGGTGTTCTGGCTGGCGTAGATGTGTTCGGCGTTGTAGGCCGAGGCGCCGAGCACGCGCACCGCGTGGTAGTGGGTCATCACCACGTGCTTGATCGGCTTGTCGGTGACTTCGCGGATTCGACGGATGACATCCTCGGCCATGATCGGTGTGGCCTGGGTGTCGATCACCATGACGCTGTCGTCGCCGATGACCACTCCGGTATTGGGGTCCCCTTCCGCGGTGTAGGCGTAGAGGCCTTCGGCCAGCTTGACGAAGCTGACCTGCTTTTCTTCGGTGTCGGCGTGTGAGGCGAACTTCTTGGTCATGGGTCCTCCGGGGTCATCGGTGGTCCGCCCCTGTCGGGATGGGGACGGTGTGTCAGGAGAATAGTTTCTGATGAAACTAAAAGTCCAGCACGTCTTGACCTATGTCAGCATGTCGGGGCCCTTTCCGGAGTTTTAGTGACGGAATTTCATTGATTTATCGTTGTTTTAGACATAGGTCTACCTGTCTCTGTTTCACTTCATGGTTTCATTGGAGACTAATTGTCTGTCGGGTTCCGGGGTCATGTGTCAGCCGCCGTTGTGCTATTTCGCCGAATCCCTCAGCGCCGTGTAACCAGCCTGTGCCCGTGTTGCCTCCTGGCAGTGACCGGCAGGCGATCTCCCATGTCGAGCACCAGCGTTCTCGAACGCGTTGCCGGCAGAATCGAGGAAGAAACCGATGAACTGGCCCCTCTTGTGAGCCTGGAGCAGGGCAGGCCACTATCACTTGTGCGTATCGAGGTTGATGCCGCCTTCGCCTGGACCCGGGCCAGCGTACTGTGGACATGCCGGTCAAGGATATCGAGGACTCCGAGCACAAGCGTATCGAGCTGTACCAGCAGTCTCTGTGTCGCGAAATGGAAGCGCAGAGAATTTCTGTATTTTGTTATTTTCTAATATAGTGATCTGGTTTTCGCCGGTAACGTAAAGATTCGTGGTAGATATTTATTTCAATGATAATAATAAGTTCTCCAAGGCGAGAGAGCCTTGAGATGCGTTGGATCGGCGCCCCTCAGAAGATAGCCACCGAGAACAGCTGGTCTCTGGTTACCCATCGGTATCCTCCGGGGGACCTATACAGGGAGAACGTATGTTTTCGATGGTCAAGACACCGAGTCAGATGCACTGGATGACGGGACAGTTTCGCGAGCGTGATCGAGAGGCCGTATACCGCAGGACGATCAAGCGTAGAGTGCGCCTCGAGTCGCGGCTGGCAATTATGCTGTCTGCCATGATTTTCGGCATGTTCACGCTGTCGGATTACTTCTACGTCGGACTGACCCGAGAGTTTTACTACCTTTTGACGATGCGCATCGTGGTGGTCGTCAGCTGTTTGCTGCTGGCCCTGGCGATAGGCCGTCTGGGCTGTTACTCCCGCAGGCCCTGGCTGCATGCATTGCCGCTGTGGGTGCTGGCCACGGGGATCATCCTGATCGTTCCACTGCGTCCGGAGTCCCTTTCGACGCAACTGGTAGCGGTGATCGTGGCGATCATGGCCTTCTACCTGCTAATCCCCAACCTGCTGACGGTGGTGGCGGCGGCTAGCCTCTACCTGAGCTTCGGCTTTCTGGCTGCCGCGGTGGTGTTCTCCGATATTTCAGTGGTGGTTGCCCTACGCATTGGCCTGCTGTTGGTCATGGCCAATCTGGTGGGTTTCTTTGCCTTGCTGAGAGTGGAGCTTTTGCAGCGCAAGCAGTTCGCTTTGCTACATGAGGAGCGCGGCCACAATCGTCGACTGCTCAAGGAGATGGCTCACCGTCAGTCGCTGGAAATCCAGTTGCGCGAGCTGGCTGAGCGCGATGCCCTGACAGGATTGGCCAATCGTCGCCACTTCATGAAGCGGGCACAGGTGATGCTCCATCGGGCGCGGGTGGAAGAGGCGCCGTTTTGCCTGTTCATGCTGGATGTTGATCATTTCAAGACTATCAACGACACCTGGGGCCATAGCCAGGGGGATCGGGTCTTGATCGATATCGCCGAGGTCTGTGTGGCGTCGCTGCGGCCAAGCGACCTGATCGGACGCTTCGGAGGGGAAGAGTTCGTGGGAGTGTTGCCCGACACCTGTCTCGACGATGCCCGAGCGGTGGCCGAACGCCTGCAGCGCGCGGTCGCGGCGCTGCCCCCACAGGATGAGGGACAGACGCTGGCGCTGACCGTCACTATCGGTATCGTCGAGGCGCGGCCTGAGGACGCCGATCTGGAGGCCCTGATCAAACGCGCCGATGAGGCGCTCTATGTCGGCAAGCGTCAAGGCAGGGACCGAGTGGTGGTGTGCGAGGAATCGGTCAGCAATTGCGCGGGGGTACTGATGAGTTCGCCGCTCAGTGATCCGGCCTCGCCGCCGCCGGAAAACCTGAATTCAGGAAGCTGAGCGCAGCGATTGAATGGGAAGGGCGGCGATCAGTGGTGCCTTGGCTGTAACGGGCGCGCCGAAGTCGCCAGCACAAAATTCGCCACGCCGTGGGGGGCAGCGTCAAGCGGGGGCGAGGGACCCTACCGCTTTTCGCCAGGGTGATGTCCGACATGGGAGATCGTGATGTGTTCTCATGATAGTTGAGGTAGAAACGAAATTCCCAGGATGCACTGCGCCAGATCAAGTGCCCTGCTTGGTTGTGTGGATAAAAAATTATTTAAAAACAATAGACGCATAATTTATGCGACCTATGTCTAATCCGGTTTTCATGATGGTTTAGTTGCTGTAGATACTAAATGCCGGGCAAGGTGAGTACCACGCTTACCTGGTAGAGAAGGAAACATACCTTCCACGTTCCGGGTGTGGCGTCCAACGACAACAATGGCACCCGTGACGACGGAGACACCCCATGAAAGCGCCTACCTCCCTGTTGGCGGCCGGCCTGGCCAGTGTGGCCCTGGCCGGTCCCGCCATCGCCGCCGAGACTCTGACCGTCAGCTCCTGGGGCGGTCCCAACCACGGCATCAATACCATCGTCTGGCCGACCTGGAAGGCCTGGATCGAGGAGGCCACGGAAGGTCGGGTGACGCTGGACGTCGTCCACGATATGGGACCGCCGGCGGCGCAGATGGCGCTGGTAGCCGATGGGGTAGCGGATGCCAGCTGGATCTTCCATGGCCATATGGCGGGGCGCTTCGAGCTGACTCGCCTGCCCGAATTTCCGACCTTCGAAGACTTCACGTCGGAAATCGCTTCCGCCGCCTACTGGCGCACCTACGAGACCTATCTAGCCGAGCAGGGCGAGCATCGCGGCGTCGACGTGCTCGCCGTGGGGGTACACGGCCCGGGGCAGATCTTCACCGCCGACAAGGCCGAGTCCTTCGCCGATTTCGAAGGCCAGCGGCTACGTGTCGGAGGCGGGGTGATGAGTGACCTGGCCAGTGCCATGGGTGTCACCGGGGTAGCGTTACCGCCCACCGGCGTCTATGAATCAGCGTCCCAGGGCGTCATCGACGGCGCCATGCTGACCCTGGAGGGGCTGCGCAGCTTCCGGGTGGCCGAGGTCGCGCCCTACACCCTGACGGTGGATGGCGGCTTCTATCGCGGTAGCTTCGCGATCGTCGTCAACCCCTACTTCTGGGATCGGATTTCGGCCGAGGACAAGGCCGCTATCGAGGATGTCTCCGGCGAGTCACTGTCGCGTCTGTTCGGCTACATGATGGATGTTTCCGACGAGCGAGGCGTGGCCTTTGCCGAGGAACTTGGACACACCTTCACCGAGGCAACGGCAGAGGACATCGCCATGCTCAGGGAGGTCAGCGATGGGCTGATCGACGAGTGGGCCGACAAGGTGTCGAGTGGTGAGCTGGACGCCCGAGAAGCGCTCGAGTTCTTCCGTGACCAGCTTGGTCAGGTCGACGCCGAGGCTGGCATCGTCGATCGCGTCGTCACGACCGAAGGCTGAGTCCCACCATGTCCATGTCGAATGCTCCGGGACAGTGGCTGTCGACAGCGCTCGAGAGAGGTCTCGAGACGCTGGCGGGGGCCACCCTTTTCGTGCTGATGTGTGTGACCACGGTGGATGTGGTTGGGCGCTACTTCTTCAATACGCCCTTGACCGGTAGCGTCGAGCTGACCCAGCTGATGCTGGCTGCGGTGGTCTTTCTGGCGATGCCGGTGGTGTGCTGGCGAGAGGAGCACGTCAGCGTCGACCTGCTCGACGGTGTCTTTCCGGCGAAGCTGGTATGGATCCGTCAACTGATCGTCAATCTCTTGATGACGGCGGCGCTGTGGCTGGTGGCAGGCCGCATCTGGGCGCTGGGCCTGCGTTCGCTGGAGTGGGGCGACGTCACCGAGTTTCTGCGCATTCCGATCGGTTACCTCACCTGCTTGATCGCGGTGATGCTGTTTGTCTCGGCCGGGCTGACGCTGCTGCGTGCTCTTGCCTATCTGCTGGAGGGCATCGGGGTGATCGATCGGGGCGGGCCGCTGAGCGCTTCCGCTGACATCGGTGCTAGCACGAGGGAGCAGGAGGGCGCCGATCATGATTGAATCCCTCTATGGTTTTGCCGCCCTGCTGGCGCTGGCTTTTCTGCGGGTACCGCTGGCCTTCGCCATGGGTATCGTCGGCACCCTGGGCTTCTACTTTCTTACCGGCAATCCCATGGCGGCGGAGTCCATGGCCGCGCGACGGGTGGTGGACACCGCCATGGACTACGGCCTGTCGGTGATCCCGCTGTTCATTCTGATGGGCAACTTCGTCTCACACGCGGGGCTATCCGATGCCCTGTTCAGAGCCTCCAACGGCTTTCTCGGACACCGCAAGGGCGGCCAGGCCATGGCCACCATCGTTGCCTGTGGCGGTTTCAGCGCGATCTGCGGCTCTAGCCTGGCCACCGCCGCCACCATGGGGCGAGTGGCGATGCCGCAGATGCGCAAGTATGGCTACAAGGACTCCCTGGCCAGCGCCTCCATCGCCGCCGGTGGAACCCTGGGTATCCTGATCCCGCCGAGCGTGATGCTGGTGATCTACGGCATCCTCACCGAGACCAGTATCCGTGAGCTTTTCGCCGCCGGATTCATTCCGGGGATGCTCGGCATCCTTTTATACCTGGCGGCGGTGAAGTGGGTCATGTGGCGTGACCCCAGTGCCGGGCCTGCAGGGGAGGTGGTGCCCTGGCGCGAGCGCTGGGCGGCACTGAAGAGCGTGGGCAGCACCCTTGCGCTGTTCGTGCTGGTCATCGGCGGCATCTATCTGGGCGTGTTCACTCCCACCGAGGCCGCCGGTATCGGGGCCATGGGCGCCTTCGTCATCGCCCTGCTGCGCCGTGCCCTGACTTTCTCGCTGTTGCTGGAGGTGCTGCGTGACACCGTGCGCACCACCGCCATGCTGTTCGCCGTGGTGCTGACTGCGCTGATCTTCGCCAATTTCATCAACCGGGCGGGGCTGCCCAATGACCTGCTGGCCTTCGTCAACGGTCTCCAGCTGTCGCCCTTTCTGGTGATTCTGGTGATCCTTGCCATCTATGTGGCATTGGGTTGCGTGTTCGAGAGCATGTCGATGCTGCTGCTGACGGTGCCGGTATTCTTCCCGGTGGTGGCGGGCCTGGGTTTCGATCTGGTGTGGTTCGGCATACTGGTGGTCATCGTCATCGAGATCAGTCTGATCACGCCGCCGGTGGGCATGAATGTCTTCGTGCTCAGGGCGGTGTTGCCCGACGTGACCACCGGCACCATCTTTCGAGGCGTCACACCCTTCTGGGTGGCGGGCATGGTGCGTGCGTTGCTGGTACTCGTATTCCCCGGTATTGTGCTGTTCTTGCCGAGGTTGCTCTACTGACGGTGGCTGTATTGGCCGTTTCTGAGCTGACAGCCGCTCGGCCGGGGTGATCGATGCATTCTGGAAAGACGAGCGTTGATCGAATCGTCGACGGGGAAGACGCCATGGGCTCGCGACAGCGAGAAACACCGACCACCACCGCCAAGGCGGAGCTGGATCTCCAACAGTTTCTGCCGTACCGGCTGAACAGCCTGGCGGACCGCCTGAGTCAGGCGCTGGCGCGCATGTACGCCGAGCGCTATCAGCTCAATATTGCCCAGTGGCGGGTGCTGGCGTGGCTGTCGCACCTGGATGAGCTGTCGGCCAAGCAGATCGCCCAGGCCACCCGCATGGACAAGGCGCGAATCTCCCGGGCGGTACAGTCACTGGAAGAACGCGGACTGATCCAGCGGACCCCTTCGAGCCGCGACCAGCGTGTGCAGGATCTGCGGCTTACCGAGGCAGGACAAGTCCTGCTGGCCGAACTGGTCCCCGAGGCCCAGCAGTGGGAGGCCGATGTGGTCGCGACCCTCTCCGTCGGCGAGTATCGCGACCTGATGAGCGTGATGGGCAAGCTCGAGCGCCAGCTCGACCGGCTGGAGCAGGGCAGTGGCCCCTGGTCCCAGGACCGCTCCGGCGATCCCATGGAGACACCGGGTTCTCCCGAGCTCGATCAGGATCGCTAGGGCTTGTCTGAAAAGTGCCTACGCTCGGTAATACGGCGTTAAAAATCGGATCAACATGCTCATTTACACCCCGTAAACTGCGCTGTCTCACCGATTTTTGCCTTGTCTAACCTTCGCTCGCCGACTTTTCGGACAGAGCCTAGGGCCTGTTCGCGCACTGCTCAAGGTACTCGGCCAGCCACACCTCGATGATCGATTGGCGAGTCACTCCCAGGCGGCTGGCTTCCTTGTCGAGAGACTCGATCATCCACACAGGAAAGTCGACGTTGCCCCGTCCTTGTGACTGATTGGGGCGCCGAGCCCTGGACAGGCAGAGGGCTTCGGACACGTCTTTGCCATCATCGAACTCTGTAAGATGCGTAATATCTTTTTAGCTTGGTAAGTCGGTGTAAGGTCTGCTTAAACACTGACGTGACGAGCGGCGCAGCTCCCCGCTCCACTGTCTTCTCGCGAGCCCCTCGGCGCTCCGTTTTCCCTGGCAGCCGTCATTCGACGATATACAACGGCGCTCGTCGACAAGATGCTCTCCGACGTCCGACCCAGTCAACGCCCTTCAGATTTGCCCGGTACCCACCTCAATGACATCCGGGTGGATGGATACCCTCTGGATCTGTCGGTGGGCACACGTCAGCAATCGGTTCGATACCTGTTTGCGCCTCGACATGTCGCCACCGCCAACTGGCTGGCGGCGATGCTGCCTGCTCTCAAGTACTTTTCGGCGGTCAGCGCGATGCTGAGAGGCCTCACACCTGACCTCATGATGTGGACCCCTCGAAGGAGGGGCTGCCAGAGCTTGCGGGTGTGAGATGACATGATACTGTTAACAGTTGACGATACTGAGTGCACGGAGACCGATATGGACTCGACCAAGGATCGGATTGGCCAGCGACGCTCCAGTACGCTGACGTCCATTGCCCGCGATGCCATCGAGCAGTTGATCATTTCTGGCGAGCTGTCCGCCGGCGACCGTATCAACGAGAGTGCGTTGGCCGCCAGGTTTGATATCAGTCGCGGACCGATTCGCGAGGCGTGCCGCAGTCTCGAGTACGCTGGTCTGATCCGCAATGTCGCCAATCACGGCGCCTACGTACGCGAAATGAGTCTGGACGAAGCCCGCGAACTGTACGAGGTGCGGCGTGCCTTGACCGCTCTGGTAGGGGAGCTGCTGGTCGAGCGGGCCACCCAGGAGGTGATCGAAGAACTGGAGGCTCTGGTTGACAGAATGGGCGAGGCCGCCGAGCGCGAGGATCTCGATGACTACTACCAGCTCAACTTGCGTTTCCACGACGCCATGATGACCCACACTGGCAATAGTGCTCTGGCTCGTTACTATGACGACACGATCAAGCAGCTGCACTTGTTCCGTCGTCGCGGATTGGTGCAACGCGGCAACCTGAAGGCTTCGAACGCCGAGCACGTGACGATCGTCAGGGCGATCTCGGCACGTGACGCTGATGGGGCGTCCAGGGCACTGCGTGATCACGTGATGGCCGGATGGCGTCGGATGGAGCAGGCACTCGCTGCGGCCCCGGACGACGATCGACAGGCTTGACGCCTGAGACGTCGACCGGCCCCTTTTCGTTCTTGTTCCTTCTGATTGGCGTATCGCCAGCGAGTCAGTGGCGTCGCGATTGGAACGTCTGACCAACGCCATCTGCCAGTACGACACGCAGACAGCGCTTCGTGGTGTCTAGCTTCACGCCTCGGTCCGAGTGATGCGTGCGTCAAAGGCGCAGGTGGCATCGCTTCGACCAGCGGGGCTCGCTGAGTCGATGCTCCTTTACCCACCAATCCGCATAAGCAATAGACCAACGTCTACTTAATGGGACGTGATCCGCTCTGCTAGTTTACAGGCTGTAAACTGTTAACAGTTTACAATGCACCTCCAGACGCAGCAGGTCATGCAGTGACTTCTCAACAACGACTCCAAAGGAGAACCACCATGCGCCATTGGTTCACGATCCGCATGCTGGCGGTAGGCATCGCCACGAGCCCCCTCGCCATGCTCTCCGCCTCCGCCTTGGCGGCGGACGACTTCCCTGTCGATCCGATAGAGATTGCCGTACACACCTCGCCCGGTGGCGGCACCGATACCACTGCCAGAATGGTGGCCCTGTCGACCCAGGAGCAACTCGACAGCAATGTCTTCGTCCAGAACAAGAAGGGCGGCGGGGGCTCCGTGGCGATGAGCTATGTCAGTGGCAAGCCAGCAGACGGCTATACCCTCATGGCCATCACTCCGACCCATCTGTTCACCATGCTGCGCGGCAATGCCCCGATCGGTATCGATGACATTCGTGGCGTAGTTCGGGCGACCGACGACCCGATCATCGTCATGGTTCGCGGCGACAGCGATTACGCCTCCATCGATGATCTGATCGAGGCTGGGCGGTCCGGCACGATCAAGTGGGGCGGAACCCAGATTGGCGGTGTCGACCATATCGCCGCCATGAGCTTCGCCAACGAGGCCGACATCAGGGTTTCCTACGTACCGTTCGATAGTGGTGCGGAGTTTGCCGCCGCCCTGTCTCGCGGTGATATCGACGCCGCCGGTCTCAATATCTCGGAAACCCAGGACCAGATTGCCGATGGAGAATTCCGTCCTCTGGCGGTGATGGCCGACGAGCGCATGGGGGCCCTGCCGGAGGTGCCGACCTTGGCCGAAAACGGCATGGACGTGTCCTTCTCCACCGTTCGCGGCTACGTGGTGCTCAAGGACACCCCCCAGGAGCGCGTCGACGCGCTGGAACAGGCCATGCTCGATGGCATGCAGAGCGAGCGCTATCAGGAGTATCTCGACGGCATTGGCCTGGATAGCGCCAGCGTCGCCGGTAGCGAGGCCTGGGACCAGCAGATCCGCCGCATGTACGAGGCGGGCAAGATCACCATGACTGACCTGGGGCTGCTCCAGTGAATCGTCAGGCTGGACGCGGGGCAGGGCTGAAACCAGGGCTGAAAACAGGGCATGAGACAGGGAGCGTCTCGGCTGCCATCGATGGGGTCGTTTCCCCAGGCCCGGCTTCGGTCCAGGCCCACGGGGCATCAACATCAAGAAGGAGTCGCACATGATTCGTCACTGGCGAGATCTGCTTCCCGGGTGCGCCCTGCTGGTACTGGCCGGCGGGCTGTACCTGATCACTACCGACTTCGACAGCGTACCTCCGTCCTTCGCCCAAGGCATGCAGGCGGCAGACATGCCACAGCTGATCCTGGGAGTGATCGCCGTGCTTGCGTTGGTGATGATCATCCAGGGGCGGGGCCACGAGGAAGAAACCAAGCCGGTCATCTCCTGGCGCATGTGGACCACTGCGCTGGTGCTGCTGGTATCGGTATTCCTGTTCGGTGTGCTCGGCCTGACCCTGACCACCGTGCTGACCTGCCTGGCCATCCCGTTGCTGTGGGGTGAGCGGCGTCGGTTGGCCGTGGCGATCTACGCCATCGGCGTGCCGGCGTGCATCTACCTGCTGTTTACCCACGCCTTGCAGCTCAGATTGCCCCAGGGCGTGCTGAGCCCCTGGCTGTCCTGAACAAGGAGACGACCATGGATCCTATTCTAACGGGGCTTGGCATCCTCACCGACCCGGTCTCACTCGGTGTCATCCTGCTTGGCACCATCATCGGTGTGCTGGTAGGAGCGCTGCCGGGATTGAGCTCATCGATGGCGGTGGCCCTGCTGCTGCCCTTCACCATCTATCTGGAGCCAGTACCGGCGATATCGATGCTGGCGGCGCTCTACTGCGCCGGTACCTTCGGTGGTTCCATCACCGCTATTCTGATCAACGCCCCCGGCGCTCCGCCTGCCGCCGCCACCGCCTTTGACGGTTTTCCCATGGCGCAGCGGGGCGAGGCCGGTCGCGCACTTGGCATGGCGGCGGTATCCAGCGTCATCGGCGGCATCATCTCCTTGATCGTGATGGTGCTGGCGGCCCCGGCGCTGGCCCGAATCGCCCACTCCTTCGGCCCACCTGAGTACTTCGCGCTGGCAATCTTCGGGCTGTCGATGCTGGCCTCGATCAGCGGCAAGTCGCCGGTCAAGAACCTGATCGGCGGGGCTCTGGGGCTGTTGATCGCCACCGTCGGGGTAGACCTGACCACCGGCGTCGAGCGCTTTACCTTCGGCGTGCCGGAGCTCTACGAAGGCATCAGCTTCATTCCTATCCTGATTGGCCTGTTCGCGGTGTCGGAGCTGTTGTCCCAGTCCGACATCATCGACCGGGCCAAGGAGCGCATCTCGCTCACCGCCATCAAACTGCCGTCCCGGGAAGACTTCAAGCGGGTGTGGAAGACCATTCTGCGCTCGTCCGGTATCGGCACCTTCATCGGTATCCTGCCGGCGGAGGGCAGCACCATGGCGGCCATGATCGGCTACAACGAGGCGCGCCGCTGGTCGAAGAACGGCGACAAGTTCGGTACCGGCGAGATCGAAGGCATCGCCGGCCCGGAGGCGGCCAACAACGCCGCCACCGGTGGCTCCATGGTGCCTACCCTGGCGCTTGGCATCCCTGGCTCAGCCACGGCGGCGGTGATTCTCGGTGGCCTGCAGATTCACGGCATTCGCCCGGGCAGCTATCTGTTCGAGAACCAGCCCCACCTGCTGTACTCGATCTTTGCCGCCATGCTGGTGGCCAACCTGGTCTTTCTGGTCTTCGGGCTGGCCGGCGCCAAGCTGTTCTCCCGCATTTCGCTGATCCCGCGCACCTTCCTGTGGCCGGCGGTGTTTGCGCTGTGTGTGGTGGGCGCCTACGGCGTCAACCAGAGCCTGGTCGATGTCACGATCATGCTGATTGCCGGCTTCATCGGCTTCTGGCTCAAGCGCTACGGCTTCGGCGCGGCGCCGATCATCATGGGTGTGGTGCTGGGCTCGCTGGTGGAGAACTCTCTGGCCCAGTCGCTGATCATCTTCGATCAGGACGCAAGCCGCTTCCTCGAGCGTCCGGTGGCCCTGCTGTTCTTCGTGCTGGCCGCACTGAGCATCTTCTACAAGCCATTGTCCGATGCAGTGCGTCGTGTACGCAGTGGCCCGAGTACGACCCCGGGAGGTGAATGACATGACCGGGCCCAGGACAGAACCCTTGTCGGGACGTGTAGCGCTGGTTACCGGCGGCAGCCGGAATATCGGTCGTGCGGTGGCACTGGGACTCGCCGAGCAGGGTGCCGATGTGGTGATCATCGCCAGTCATCACGGCCAGGCGATGGATGACACCCTTGCCGAGATCGAGGCACTGGGACGTCAGGGACTGGGTTTGGCCGCCGATATTGCCGACCCCGAAGCCGTCGATGCCGCCGTGGCAAGCGTCGGTGAGCGCTTCGGCCGGCTCGATAGCCTGGTGTGCTGCGCCGCCATTCGTCCCCATAAACCCTTCGCCGAGCTGACCTTCGATGACTGGCGTCGGGTCATGGCGGTCAACCTTGACGGGCCTTTTCTTGCCGCCAGGGCCTGCCTGCCGCTGCTGCTGGCCTCCGACCAGGCCGCCATTGTCACCTTCGGTGGCGTCAGCGCTCATCTGGGTGCCGCCGAACGGGCCAACGTGATCGCCTCGAAGATGGGTGTGGTGGGGCTGACCCGGGCGCTGGCGGTGGAATACGGCGAGCGCGGCGTCACCGCCAACTGCATCGTACCGGGACAGATCGATACCGAACGGGCGGCAGGCTCGCCGCCGCCCAGGTTGAGTGGCGGTAAGGGGCCGCTGGTTGGCCGACTGGGCATGCCCGAGGAGGTGGCCGCGCTGGTGTGTCATCTGGTCGGGCCGGCGGGGCGCTACAGCACCGGCCAGACCTTCCATCTCAACGGCGGCAGCTACCTCGGTTAAGCCATGACCATCTACCTGAAACCCGAACCCGACCAGGGCCGAATGGCCCACTGGTGGCGCAGTTTCCTGCTGCCGGCGATGGTTGCCGTCATCGGTGGCGGTAGCTGGAGCGCTCTCGGTCTGCCGCTGGGCTGGTTGCTGGGGGCGGCCATCGCCATCGGCATCTGGGCGGGGCTGGGCCTGCCGGCCCGGGCTCCCAGACCGATCCAGCGCGCCGGCCTGATGGTGGTGGGGGCAAGCGTCGGCTTGTGGGTGACACCGGAGGTGGCCCGCCAGTTGGTTGGCTGGTTGCCAATGATGCTGGCCTCCGCGGCCCTGGGGGTGACCCTGGCTATCCTGTGCACGCCGCTTTTCGCACGCCTTGCAGGGCTCGACAAGGCCACCGCCTATTTCTGTCTGCTGCCCGGCGGGGTGATCGAGATGGCCGAGATCGGCGAGGGCTACCGCGCCAACCGGGCGGCGATCGCCGCCTTGCACGCCATTCGCGTCGGGCTGATCGTCACCCTGCTGCCGTCGGTACTGCTGCTGACAAGCGGTAACGGTCAGCCGATGACACAGGCGTTCGGCTCGGGCGTCCAGCTTGGGCCGTGGTGGCTGATCGGAATGCTGGCGCTGTGTGCCCTGGCCAGTTGGGGGACCGCGCGTCTGGGCATGCCCTCGGCCTGGTTCCTGACGCCGCTGGTGGTCGCCGGCGTGTTGTCCGGCGCCGAGCTGCTGCCTGTGTCTCCGCCGCAGGTGCTGCATCTGCCCCAGTGGGTGCTGATCGCCGCCCAGGTGGTGGTGGGATTTGGCCTGGGAGCCAAGTTCCAGCGGGCCAGCTTGCTGGCCCTGCCGAGGGCTATCGCCAGCGGCATTCCGATCCTCCTGCTGATCGGTCTGATGGCGGCGGTGGCGGCGCTGCTGGTGGCCGGGATGTCGGGCTCGGAGGAGAGTCGGCAGACCCTGGTGCTCGGCTTTTCCGTGGGGGGTATGGCCGAGATGACCCTGACCGCCCAGGCCCTGGGCCAGAACGCCGCCCTGGTGGCGGGCTTTCATGCCATCCGCGCCCTGTCGGTAAACCTTTTCGCAGGGCCCTTGTGGGCTCGCTTGTCACGCCTGCCTTTGTTTCACGAATCCTCGAGCTCATGCTCACGACGATCCTGATAAGGAGACTGCGTCATGTCTGTCGCAACCAACGTCTTTGCCAAGATGCCCACCAACACCCGCATTACCGCCGAGGCTGCCGAATTCATCGAATCGGTCCGCTTCGAGGAGATTCCCGAGGAAGCGCTGCGCATCGGGACCCGCTGCGTACTGGATGGAGTGGGCCTGTTTGTCGCCGGCTCGGAGGAGCATTCGGTCCAGATCCTGGCCGAGGAGGCTGTGGAGTCCGGCGGTCGCGCCGATGCCCTGGTTCTGGGACAAGGCGATGCCCGAGCGCCGGTCGCCCAGGCCGCCCGCGTCCTTGGCACCGCCGGTCACGCCCATGACTGGGACGATAGCCAGGTCAGCAAGGACCCGGCCCACATCTATGGACTGTTGACCCACCCTACCATTCCGCCGCTGAGCGCCAGCCTGGTGGTCAGCCAGCGGCTCGGCGGGGTCGATGGCAAGCGCTTCATGGAAGCCTTCCTCACCGGCTTCGAGGTGGAAAGCAAAATATCCGAGTGGATGTTGCCCCAGCACTACATGCAGGGCATGCACTCAAGTGGCACCGTGGGCACCTTTGGCGCCTTCGCCAGTGCGGCCAAGCTGATGGGGCTTCGTGGCGAAACCTTGCGCCATGGCCTGGGTATCGCGGCGAGCCTGGCCGCTGGTATCCGCTGTAACTTCGGCACCATGACCAAGCCGCTGCACGTAGGCCGCGCGGCGGAAAATGGCGTGACTGCGGCACTGCTGGCAAGTCGTGGCTTTACCGCCGACCCCGAGGCGCTGGACGGCCCCTGGGGCTTCATGGCGGTGCAGGGCGGCGGCGCCAGCGAGGACAAGCTGACCCAGGGCTTCGGCAAGACCTGGTCCATCGTCGAGCCTGGGGTGTCGATCAAGCCTTACCCCTGCGGCGTGCTGACCCACCCGACCATCGACTTGATGCTACGCCTGGTGCTCGAGGCCGACGCCAGTGCTGACGATATCGAGGAGGTGATCGTCCACGCCGGCTCCAACATTCTCAATCCTATCCGCTACCCGATCGCAGCCAATCACCTCCAGGCCAAGTTCTCGTTGCCCGCCGCACTGGCGATGATTGCGCTCAACCGTCAGGCGGGCAAGGTCGAGTTCTCGGACGAGTTCGTGGCTTCCAGTGCCATGCAGGACATGCAGCGGCGCATCCGCACCGAGTTCGATGAACAGATCGAAGCCCAGGGCTTCGACAAGATGCGCTCGCGCATCACCCTGCGCCTGAAGGGGCGCGAAGACGTCAGCGGCTGGGCTGACGAGCGTTATCGTGGCGGCCCGGAAAACCCGCTGAGCGATGAAGAAGTCGAACAGAAGGTGCGTTCCTGTTGTGACGGCGTTCTCGATGAGCAGGCTCAGAGCGAGCTGATCGCCGACGTGTGGAAGGTGCTGGAACTCGACGATGTCAGCGTGCTGGCGCAGCGCTTGAATGGCTGAATGTCCGGTTTGGACCCTTTGACGTGGTAGCAAAAGACAGAAGGGGAGCTGGTTCCCCCTCTGTCTATCTGCGAGACACGTGTTGCACGAGTTATTTTAGTAAGGAGTGGACACTGCGGACTTCGCTTTCGCGGCTCATGCTTGATTCATTCGCTTCGCTTTTTAGAGGGCTAGCTGTAGTGTCTAGGAGAATAGAATCTGGCAGGGTGTTAGGCACGCTCATCTAGCCTTGATGGTGAAGTATCTTCTTACGTACGTGTCAAGCAATGAGTTTAGTTCTTTGTCAAGCGCATCGTGTTTCTGGGGGTTTCGTAGTTTTTTGAGATGTTTTTCAAGGAATTTACAAGAAATTTTTATGACAACTTTTTTATGTTCTGAATATAGTTCTTTCGCCCAATTCAGCTCTTTTCCTTTCTCCAGGTTGTTGTTTGGTGCGCGGGTGACGATAAAAGCGAAAGCGCCATAGTCATTGCATAGGTAAGAATTTATCTGCCTGTACTCACTGGCACTCAGGTCTTTATAGTTTTTAATTTCAAAAATGACTTGTCTGGTTTTATAATCGTTGAGGACTCTTTTCCAGAATTTGCTCTCCCCAAGATTGGTACCTACTACATCCCGTTGCTGGAGTGATATTTTATTGGGATGTGCCTCGATGTTGCATAGAGTCCCGGCAAAGACGATTTTTAACGCATTGACGCACCATGACTCAAAGTCATATGCTCCTTTCATTCCTTCATCTATATCATTTAGCTCTTGGATTAATGACTCGATTCTCTTGTTTCGTATGCTCCTTGACTCTGAAGTTACCTCTATTTCGTATTCGTCATGTATCTCTTCAGCTTCTTCTAGCTTGATTCTTGTTTTACTTGTTGCTAATGCTAACCAGTAGCAAGGGTGGACTAGTATCCTTGTTTCACCAGAAAATTCTCGATCCGGATCTTTGCCGTCATGACAAAAAACAAAAGATGCAGATTGTTCGTTGTGAATTCCTATAAATCCAACACTGTAAAGCCGCTGGAGAACTTGTCTTGAGTCGTTGAAAAGAAATATGTCTTGTTGTTTGCTTCGTTCAAACCTATCTTGGTCAAGGACTTCTTGCAATAATGGACTTGCATCACCAACCGCCATTTCAGACTCACGGCCATAGAAGACCTTCGTAAATTCTTCTATCGAAGGGAATATGTACTCGTATTCTTTATGAAGGTCGTTTAGCCTGTTACACGAAATAGTTTTTGCAGTATATGTCAGGTCCCGGATGATTAATTACACGCTTGGTGAATAGCTCAGGACGCCTGTTCTGCCAGTCTTTCATCGCTGAAATGGGGGCTTGGTGCTTCAATGCCTTCTGCGGGATGTGATGATTGTACAGCCAGCAGTATCGTTTTAGCGTTTGCTCCAGGTCTTCTCCGGAGACATAGCGACGCGTCGCCAAGACGTCACTGATACGGCCATTGAAGCGTTCGACCATTCCGTTGGTTTGAGGGTGGCCCGGTCGAATCAGGCGGTGCTCCACGTGGTGCTCTGCACATGCCTGGTCAAACGGATGCTGTCCGGTGGGCTTGCGCTCTCCACCAGAGGTGAAGCGATCCGTGAAGCTCTTGCCATTGTCCGTCAGCACCTTTTGGACCTTGAACGGGGCCTTCTCAACGACCCGATGGAAAAACGCTTCAGCATCGCTTGCCGCCTGGCTGGAGCGCAGCTCCAGATAGACCCAGCGCGTAGCTCGGTCGATGGCAACGTACAGATAGCGGCGCTGCGTCTCATCAGGCATCTGCGGCAGATATTTGATATCGATATGGAGGTAGCCCGGTTCGTAGTCTCGAAAGGGCTTGGGCGTTTCCTTCTTGCCCTCCTGATCCCTCTTAGCCAATTGGGCCAAGGTGGGCACCTGGCGGCGTTTCAACATCCGGTGGAGCGCCGCTCTGGATAGCGTGGGATGCAAGAACTCCCGGGCGACGACGAGCAGGTCGTCGAGCCCGAGACGAAGGAATTCGCGTGCCGCAATCAGCACCTCTTCCTGCTCGTGGTTGAGCGTTGCCTTGAGGTTGTGACGGGTGTGGGGGCGATCATAGACGTCATCGCGGTGCCGCCACCGACGTATCGTCATGTCACTGACACCAAAACGCTCCGCCAGCGCCGTATCGGTAATGTGAGCAGGAGCCGCCTGGATCTCAGCGCGAATCTTCGGGGTTGTAGTGGCTTGCTTATGAAGCTTGATCTCCATGGCAATGCTCCTGGATGAACTGACGGAGAAGCCCTCGGGCGGCTATCAAAGGATAGCTCCTTTTGGTCAATTGAACATCCGAGACACCACAAGTATACTCTATGTCCTCTAATATTATTTCTTTTCTGTCATTTGAATTTGCTTTTAGAAAAGCTTCGTTCAAGAGAACTAAAATGTCTCTAGGCCTGTATAGTGTAAGTTTCAGTGCTATTCTAAAACCTTCCCTTCCTTTTAGTTCTTTTGCTGCAAATTGATTCCATATTCTCACGCTGTTTTCGTGATCTGAATTGAATGCCGACTTCAATCTATAGCACACTAGGTTGAATAGATTATATTCATCCCAGTGAAGTCGTAAAGTTTGCCCTTCTATGTTTCTAGTGAAGTCAGGATCAAGTTTCGATATGGCCCTGTATATGTTGTCTCTGACGAAAGTGAAAGCGACGACCTTCTCGTTCATTCTTGATTTTATATCTATGGCAGCTTGGATAAAGCCATCAATTATTCCGACACCGAGGTTGTCAGGGCTGTAACCTTCGTCCAGACGGTCCGCAAAAACAACGTATTGCACTTTGGATTTTTCCAACGCTTCGAAAAGCACTTCTTCAATTAGCTCTAACTCTAGATTGTCAGAAAGATCCGCTATTCTGGACTGTGGGGAATCTGAAGGTGCTGTGATGTTCTTTAGTTTTTTTCTTATCTTGGTAGATATCGATTGTCTTCGGCTTCCCCATGTTGAATAATGGTCTCTTATTTGGCTTAGATCCAGGTTGTTTTTGTACTTATAGTGGTCTCCTAATTCTACTAATATTTCCATATATATAGCGTAGCGCCAAGCCATTTTTGTCCCGGCTTTTATGTGTAGATATTTTTCTCCAAATTGATCAAATATGTCTCTTAGGCCAATCACCTGTTCTTCTTCGGGAGAAATGGACAAAACAAGTGTTTTAGGTTTTGACTTCCAGTGTTTAGAAAGTCGATAGGCTAAAGCACTTTTTCCTGTTCCTCTTCGCCCTACAATTATGGGGCGATCATAAGATTCAAGAAGTGATCGGTAATCCGCCGACTCCCAAAAAGCGGTATCTAGCATTGTTCGGTCCTGTTCAGCACGGATGTCGCCTAGTACATTTCCTTTCATGTTTTTCCTTAATATGTTGATTGTGAGGTTGTTGGGTGATGTGCGAGAATAATTAAGAGCCATGTAATAAATTTAATGTGCGGGCAATTCGGCTTACGTATTTGTTATGTTTTGTGATCTCAGGTCCATTGATTGTGGCGTAAAATTTTTTCTCTCAGACTTTCATAAGTCACGCTAGATATAAGAACAGTTAGTGTTGCTCATGGAGGCTTGTGGTGACTCGGAGAGAGGTCTTAGTTTTTGATTTTATTTTGCGACATGATAGTCTCGTAAGTTGGTGATAGTGGCTCCGAAGTGCCGCGCTGTGCTGGCACTCCAAGTCCAGATTTACTATTTTCACGCTGTATAGAGAAAATGTCGATAGTGGAAGGGCGTTTTTTTGCATAGTAGATGTGCGATTACTTGTGAAGGTTGCGTCGAGATTAATTCGAATGACTGGCGATGGTGCACTTTTTTCGTTTAATGGAGCATGGAATTTATGTTATCTGTGCGGTTTGATAACATCATGTTATCGGCATTATTTGGAGGGAAAGAGTTTCTCGCCCCCCTCACTCCCCGATCACCCACCAGCCATCGACCTCTTCCACCGGTACCGGGTCCAGCGCTTCGCCCTGGGCGGGGCCGGAGATGCCCTCGCCGCTGTCGAGACGGAAGCAGGCCTGGTGGTGGGTACAGATCAACAGCTCGCCGTCGCGGCTGAGGATGTTGCTGCCGCGGCCGTCCAGCGGCAGGTACTGATGGGGGCAGGCGTTGACGTAGGCGTGCACCCGGCCATCGGCGTGGCGGGCGAGGATCAGCGGGAAGCGGCCGTTGTCGCTCTCGATATTGAGGCAGCGGCTCTCACCCGGGGCCAGGCTGGTCGATTCCAGCACGGCGGTCCCGGGCGGTGGTGCGCTCTTGTACTTGCGCCAGGCGTCGGTCATCGGGGGATCTCTTGAGGGAGCCGGTGAACCCGGGCGTCAGGGCTTGAAGTCCTCGGCGGCGGGAATGCGTCCGCCTAGCTGGGCGGTAATTTCTGCGGCGGTGGCGCGCACCAGCTCGCCGAGCTGGGACAGGCGTTCGTCGGGGATACGCGCCACCGGCCCGGAGACCGAGATGGCTGCGAGTGGCGTGCCCAGTTCATCGTGGATGCAGGCGGCCACGCAGTGCAGGCCGATGGCATGCTCTTCGCGGTCGCAGGCGTAGCCGCGTTCACGGATCTCGGCCATGGCGCGACGCAGCTCGGATGGACTCGACAGGGTGTTGACGGTGACGCGGTCCAGACCGCGTTCGGCCAGTACCCGCTCCAGGTCATCGTCGGGCAGCCAGGCCATCAGCGCCTTGCCTACGCCCGAGGCGTGCAGCGGGGCACGTGAGCCCAGACGGGTGATCATGCGCATCATCTGGGGCGATTCGCTCTGCGCCAGGAACACCGCCGTGGTGCCTTCACGCACGCCTAGATTTGCGGTCTCGCCGGTCTCACGGGTCAGTCGGCGCAGGTAAGGACGGCTGGTGGCAACGAAGTCGCGTGCCTCGAGAAAGCTGTTGCCGATGCGAAAGGTCTTGACGTCGATGCGCCAGACGCCGAGTTCCTCGTCCTGGGTGATAAAGCCCTGGCTCAGCAGGGCCTGCAGCAGGCGATGGGTCGTGGACGGTGCCAGATCGGCCTGCTCGGCGATGTCGGACAGCGCCAGGCCGCCCGGGTGCATCGCCAGCAATTCCAGCAGGTTGAGTCCCCGCACCAGCGACTGGCTGTGGCCTCCGCTGGCCTTGCCGCTGGCCGGTCGGCCGGCCGTTCTGCGCTTGCTTTCCGTCACCTTGCATCTCCTGGGTCAACCGTTTGGCACAGTCCTTAGCATACCTGTTGGCGCGGCCGCTTGTCGCGTTTGCGGAAAAGGCTTCCACAAGCGGCCCTGCCTTGGCTGAGCCTGGTCCGGCGCTCAGCGATGGCGCCAGTGGGGGGCGCGCTTGGCGACGAAGGCGTCGATGCCTTCGGCCACGTCTTCGGCCATCATGTTGGCGGCCATCACCTCGCCTGCGTAGGCATAGGCCTGGCCCAGCGGCAGGGCTCGCTGGCGGGCCAGCATGGCCTTGCCGGTGAACAGCGCCACCTGACTCTTGGCGCGCAGGCTGTCGAGCAGCACCTCGAGACTGTCGTCGAGGGCGTCGTCCTCGGCGACCCGGTTGACCAGGCCCCATTCCAGCGCCTGATCGGCGTCGATGAACTCGCCGGTAAACAGCATCTCGGCGGCCTGCTTGGGACCGATATTGCGGGTCAGCGCCACCGCCGGGGTGGAACAGAAAAGCCCGACCTTGATACCGGAGACGGCGAAGCGCGCCGAGCGGGCGGCCACCGCCATGTCACAGCTGGCTGCCAGCTGGCAGCCGGCGGCGGTGGCAAGCCCCTGAATTCGAGCGATCACCGGCACCGGACAGTCCTGCAGGCGCTGCATGACCCGGGAGCACTGGGCGAAGAGCTGTCGATAGGCGTCCTCGTCGCCGAGCTCGCGCATCTCCTTGAGGTCATGGCCGGCGCAGAAGGCGCGGCCCTCGGCAGCGATCACTACCGCCCGCAACGAAGGATCGGGGTCGATTGCGGCAAAGGCATCATCCAGTGCGGTGAGCATGTCCCGGGACAGGGCGTTGAAGCTTGCCGGGCGGTTGAGGGTCAGATGGACGACCCCACGATCATCGTGACGCACCACGGCGAGGTCACCGGTGTCAGGCTGGGCGGAAGGTGAGGCGGGCATCGTCATGGCTCCAACGAGGGAAAACTTCGCAAGCCTAGCGCGTGATGACGCCTTTTCGGGGCCTGCTTCGACCAAAGGGGAAGAGTGGCCTGGCCTCCCTGGTTGACGCCAGGGCGGCGCCAGAGCGGCGTCAGAGTAGCGCCAGGACGACGACAGGGGCGGCTTGCTGGCGGCCAGCGTCCGTGGTCATGGCCGTGGAGGATGGCGTACATTCGCACAAGCGATCCACGACGCGAGAGGCGCATGATGCAGGACGACAGGCTGAGGCCCAGGCCGATGCAGGGCGACGTGCTGGCCACGCCGCGTAGCCGGCTGCGCCCGCTAGAGCGCTATGATCTGCCTGGCTTGAGCCGACTGCTGGCCGATCCCCGGGTGATGCGTCACTCGCTCCACGGTGTGCAGGACATGGCGGGGAGCCGTCGCTTTCTCGATGCCTGTCGCGCGAGCTACGCCGACAAGGGCTTTGGCTACTGGGCGGTGGTGCACCCGGTATCGCGAGCGTTGATGGGCTTCTGCGGCTTCGATCACGAGATCCTCGACGGCGAGCGGGAGTTGGCCATCGGCTATCGTTACGCCGTGCATCATTGGGGTAGAGGGCTTGCCACCGAGGTGGCCCTGGCGGTGGTGGCCCACGCCTTTGCCATCACCCACTGCGAGTCGCTGGTGGCGGTGGTCGATCCCACCAATGTGCCGTCGAGCCGAGTGGCACAGAACGCGGGCTTTGTGTGGGAAGGGATGACGACGCTCGAGGGCCAGCGAGTGAAGGTCTACAGGCGTCATCGCTACCGTGAAGTCAGAAGCTGCTGAGCCTGGGCTGCGTCCCTGTCCTGGGGAAACGAAGCGGGCCCGCGTGGCGGGCCCGAAAGTGGCGTCATGGTGTCCTCGAGGGGACGGTGTGGCGTGTCAGACGCTGTCGCGGAAGACCCGATCGGCCTTGGGCAGTACCAGATTGAGCACGATGGCAAACAGCGCGCCGGGGATCAGCCCTGACTCGATGATGGCCTGGAGGTTGTCGCTCAGATTGGCGTAGAGCCCTTCCTGGGCCGGCAGGCCCACCGCGGCGGACAGCGAGACCCCGATGATCACCATGTTGCGCTTGTTGAAGTCGATATGGGAAAGCATCTTGATGCCGGCGCTGGCGATCATGCCGAACATGATCAGTACCGCCCCGCCCAGCACCGAATTGGGGATGCTGGAAACGATGGCACCCAGCTTGGGGATCAGGCCCGCCAGCAGCAGGAAGGCGCCGCCGATGGCCACCACATAGCGGCTGACCACACCGGTCAGCGCCACCATGCCCACGTTCTGGCTGAAGCTGATCTGGGGGAAGGCGTTGAAGATCGCGGCGAACACGCTGGACAGGCCGTCGGCCATGACCCCACCGGAGAGCTCCTTGTGGGTCGGCTCGCGGTCCATGCCGCCGGCGGTGGTGCCGACGATGTCGCCGATGGACTCGGCGCAGGTGACCACGGCCAGCAGCACCACCGGCAGGATCGCCGCCAGATGGAATTCAAGCCCGATGGTCAGCGGCACCGGCAGTGACAGCCAGTCGGCGTCACCGATGGTGGAGAAGTCGATATAGCCGAACATGGTGGCCACTACGTAACCGGTGATCAGGCCGATCAGCGGCGCCGCTTCGGACCAGATACCGCGGCCGTACTGGTGCAGGCCCAGGGTCACCACCAGTACCAGCGCCCCCAGCAGCAGGTGGTGGGTGGCGCCGAAGTCGGCGGCGCCGAAGCCTCCGCCCCAGTAGGCGAAGCCTACCGGCATCAGCAGGGTGCCGAGCATGACCACGAAGGTGCCGGTGACCACCGGCGGGAACAGAAACCGGAACACCGGCAGAAACATGCCCACCAGGGCCATGGCGACCCCGCCACACAGGGCTGCGCCAAGGGCCGCCGGAAGCCCCATGCCCACGGCAATGGGAATCAGCACCGGGACGAAGCCGAAGCTGGTGCCCATGACGATGGGCAGGCGGGCGCCGATGGGGCCTATCCCCAGCGACTGCACCAGGGTGGCGACACCGGCCACGAACATCGCCGCCTGGATCATGAAGGCGGTCTGGTCCGCCGGCAGGTCGGCGGCGCCGGCGATGATGATCGGCACCGTGACGTTGCCGACGAACATCGCCAGCACGTGCTGCAGGCCCAGCGGAATGGCGCGCCCCAGGGGCGGCATGGCGTTGACGTCATGGGTCGAGCGCACAGATGCGCTTTCCAGGGTGTCCCCGGAGGAGTCGTGGGTGGGCATGGCAGGGTTTTCTCCTGTTGTCGTTGTAGCACCGGCGTCCTTGTCGGAGCGTCGGCGGCGAAACCCCGGAGACCGTGACAGGTGTCAGACCGTCTGTGCTGACTGCCGTGGCACGGCGACCGTTGTCAGGGGGCGGCAGCGTCGGCCCTGGCCCGTGGTGCCGCGCTGCGCTCGAGATCCGTTCGTCGTTCGCTGTTGTTGCCTCTTGTCTTCCCGTCGTCCTGTTCGAAGGTGTGCGTCCAGGCGCGCCCCGAGCCTCCTAGACCGCACGCCTTAGCCGCACCGCCGCCGCGTTGTGGCGGGCCATCAGCTCGCCCAGATCGACGTCGAGCGGCTGGCCGTCGGCCACCCGCCACTGGCCGGCCACCATCACTCGGTCGGCACGGTGGGCACCGCACAGCAGCAGCGCGGCCAGCGGGTTCTCGGCGCCCGAGAAGCGCGGCTCGTCCAGCCGGAACAGCGCCAGATCGGCCTGTTGGCCAACCTTCAGTCCGCCGATGTCGCTGCGCCCCAGACAACGCGCGGAGCCTTCGGTGGCCCAGCGGATGACGTCCTGGTGACGTACCTGGCTGGGCGAGTAGCGCAGGCGGCCGATCAGCATCGCCTGGCGCATCTCCTCGGCCAGGTTGGAGTGATCCGCCGAGGCCGAGCCGTCCACCGCCAGGCCTACCGGGCAACCAGCGGCCTCGAGTTCTAGGGTGCGGCACATGCCAGAGCCCAGCACCATGTTGGATGAGGGGCAGTGGGCGATGCCGGTGCCGGCTTGGCCGAGGCGGGCGACCTCGTCGTCGTTGAAGTGGATGCCGTGGGCCAGCCAGGTGCGATCGCTGAGCCAGCCGGTGGCCTCGAGGTAGTCCAGCGGTCGCATCCCGAACAGCTTCTGACAGTACTGCGTCTCGTCCTCGGTTTCTGCCAGGTGGGTGTGCAGGCGCACGTCCTTCTGCTCGGCCAGACGAGCGCTGTCGACCATCAGCTCACGGCTGACCGAGAAAGGCGAGCAGGGCGCCAGCGCCAGGGTCACCATGGCCCCCTCGCCGCGCTGATGGTAGGCGTCGATCAGACGGGTGCTCTCGTCGAGGATGGTCGCCTCGTCCTGCACCACCGACTGGGGCGGCAGCCCGCCCTGCTCGCGCCCCACGCTCATCGAGCCGCGGGTCAGGGCGGCGCGCACGCCGAGCCGACGCGCGGTCTCCACCTGGACGTCGATGGCGTGCTCGAGCGCGCCGGAGAACACGTAGTGATGGTCGGCCACGGTGGTACAGCCGCTCATCAGCAGCTCCACCATGGCCAGCTCACTGGCCAGCGCCAGCTGGGCCTCGTCGAGGTTGGCCCAGACGTCGTAAAGGGTGGTGAGCCAGGGAAACAGCTCCTTGTTGAGCGCCGGCGAGTAGGCCCGGGTCAGGGTCTGGTAGAAGTGGTGGTGGGTGTTGACCAGGCCCGGCAGCAGCACGTGGCGGGAGGCATCGAAGGTCTGCTCGACGCGGGTTCGGGGTGTCTGGCCGGCGGCCACGGCTTCGATGATCCGGCCGTCCTGAACGACGACACCACCGGCCGCGTCAGGGTCGCTGGCGGCCAGTGGATGCTTGATCCAAGTGACGGGGGGATGTGAGCTCATGCAGTTCTCCTGGGTTGGCTTCGCCGAGCGAAGGGTTACCCAAGCATCGTGCCCTGCTCCCGACGCCATCCCTTGGTCAAGGAGGGTGAGGGCTCGTCGCGTAGCGGATACCTGGTTCAGGTGCCTTCAGAAACAGCCGCCGAGGGCGGTGAGCGTCATCAGTATCACGGTTCACGCTGCACCGATATCGAGCGACCTGTGTACCATTGTGGTGCGCAATATATGACCGTTATTGTGTACAAAATGGCCGTGACGTCAGGGCTTGTCAAGTGTCCCTCTGCTTCAGGGCCTGGCGGCCGCGCGGGCGGCTCGGCGCCGGCTCAGTCGGTCCCCGAACAGGTAGGCACCCAGCGCCACCAGAATCAGTAGCGCGCCCAGCAGCATCGAAGGCGAAGGGGTTTCCTGATTGAGCAGCATGCCGAGGGTCAGCGCCAGTACCGGGGTGATCAGGGTCACCAGGGCGACGCTGGCGGCGTGCAGCCGAGACAGGATCAGGTAGTAGCAGAGGAAGCCGATCAGCGAGCCGAACAGCGCAAGGTATAGCACCGCCCACAGCCCACGGGGGCTGAGTGGAATCATCAGCGGTTCGCCGCTGGCGAGCCATAACACCAGAAAGCAGGGCATGGAGCCGGCCAGCGCCCCCACGGTCTGTTGCAAGGGGTCGAGCCCGGCGGCCACCCGCTGCACGGCGATGCCGCTGGCGCTGAACAGGGTCACCGCCGACAGCATCATGGCCAGTGCCAGCACCTGGGCGCCGCCGCCGAGCGTCAGGCTGTCGGCGAACACCACCGCCAGCCCCGCCACCCCCAGGCCGCAGCCGATCCAGTGCCAGCGCCTGAGCCGGGTGCTGCCGGGCAGGGCCTGCAGGATGAAGCCGGAGATCAACGGCGCCATGCCGAACATCACCGACAGCAGGCCCGAGGGCAGAAACTGGGAGGCGTGGTAGCTCAGCGCCATGGCGCCGAACACCCCCGGCACCGCGGCGGCGTAGCTGGCAAGGGCGCGGCGATCGAGGCGGACGCCGCGTCTCAGCACCAGCAGGATCAGAGCGCCGGCGATCAGCGCCAGGCCCATGCGCAGCATCACGCTGCCGATGGGGGCGCCGGCCTCGGCGCTCCACTTGATGGCCAGCGGGGTGGAGGCCCACACCAGGACCACGATCAGATAGGCCAGTCCGGTTGGCATCGTGCATCCTTTGAAGAGGTCATCGGGAAGACGCTCAGGATAGGCGTTTTCTCGCTGCGCCACAGGCTTTTGGGCGTCGGCTTGTGATGGTCGGGAACGGGGGCCGTGAGCGTGCAGCGAGTAAAAAGGCCTGCGAGTAAAAAGGCGCCGCCCTCCCGAAGGAGAGCGGCGCCTCATCGTCATCCCGAGCGCGATAGCTGCGTGCGGGATAGCTCGCCGCATGCAGGCGCTACGTCAGCCGCTCAGTCGGCGTAGTTGGTCTCGGAGTACAGCACCCGGGTGCGCAGGGTGTGGTTCACCTCGCGCAGGGCTTCGAGCGCCTGGCCGCCGTAGGCCTTGTCGACGTCGATGACCACGTAGCCGACCTTTTCATTGGTCTGCAGGTACTGGCCGGAGATGTTGATGTCGTTTTCCGACAGCACCCGGTTGATCTCGGACATCACGCCGGGCACGTTCTCGTGGATGTGCAGCAGGCGGTGCTTGTCCGGGTGGGCCGGCAGCGCGACCTCGGGGAAGTTGACCGAGGTGATGCTGGTGCCGTTGTCGGAGAAGGTCACCAGCTTCTCGGACACCTCGACGCCGATGTTCTCCTGGGCCTCCAGGGTGGAACCACCGATGTGCGGGGTGAGGATGACATTCTCGAGGCCACGCAGCGGGCTTTCGAACTCGTCGGCGTTGCCCTTGGGCTCCACCGGGAAGACGTCGATGGCGGCGCCGTTGAGTCGACCTTCCTTGATCGCCTCGGCCAGGGCCTCGATCACTACCACGCTGCCACGGGCGGCGTTGATCAGGATGGCGCCGGGCTTCATCAGGCTGATCTGCTCCTCGCCGATCATCCAGCGGGTGGACGGCAGGTCGGGCACGTGCAGGCTGACCACGTCGGAGCGGGCGAGCAGCTCCTCGAGGCTGGCGACCTGGCGCGAGTTGCCCATGGCCAGCTTGGTGATGACGTCGTAGTAGATGACGTCGAAGCCAAGCGCCTCGGCCAGCACCGACAATTGCGAGCCGATGCTGCCGTAGCCGACGATACCGAGGGTCTTGCCGCGGGCCTCGTGGCTGTTCTTGGCGCTCTTCAGCCAGCCGCCCTGGTGGGCACGGGCGTTCTTCTCGGGAATCCCGCGCAGCAGCATGATGGCCTCGGCCAGCACCAGCTCCGCCACCGAGCGGGTGTTGGAGTAGGGGGCGTTGAACACCGGAATGCCGCGCACCAGCGCCGCCGTGAGATCGACCTGATTGGTACCGATGCAGAAGCAACCGACCGCCACCAGCTTCTCGGCCGCCGCGAACACCCGCTCGGTGAGCTGGGTGCGGGAGCGAATGCCGATGAAGTGAACATCACGGATCTTCTCGATCAGCGACTCTTCGTCGAGCGAGGTCGGCATATGCTCGATATTGGTGTATCCGGCGTTGAGAAAATTGTCCACTGCACTCTGGTGGACGCCCTCGAGCAGCAGGATCTTGATCTTGCTCTTGTCCAGGGACGTTTTGGCCATGGTCGAATCAACCTCTTGGAGTTGGCGGCAGCCAGCGGCTGTGTGGTGGGGCAGGCGAAAAATCAGGGTCCATAGAGTACCACAGGGCGGCATTTTCACGTTGAAAATCCTTGCACCGCAGCATGAGCCATCTGCATGTACCGCCGTCCTTTCGAGGGGCGCTTCGCGGGCCGCGGATAAGGGCCAGGGCAGACGACCCCGGGGGGAGAGCGTGTATACTGTCGCCCTTTGGGGAAAGGCCGGACATCGTCAGCGAGCCTGCGTTTCCCGGGTGGCCCATCGTCGGCCGTGAACTCGCAATCTCGGGTCAGCCTTTGACCCGCCGCCTGGAGGGGCGCATGGCAACGCAGGACCGCCAGCCAACACAGAAAGATGACGAGTCGCTCGACTTCGCCTCGGCCATGACCCAGCTGGAGACACTGGTCGAGCGCCTGGAGTCCGGCGAGCTGACGCTGGAGGAGTCGCTCAAGGCCTTCGAGCAGGGCGTGGCCTTGACGCGAGATGCCCAGAAGCGGCTCGACGAGGCCGAACTCAAGGTGCGCAGCCTGACGGAGAACGCCGACGGTGGCATGCAGCTGTCGCCTTTTGATATCGGGGAGGAACCGGGTGAACGCTGACACCATGCTGGCCCGCCTGGCCGCAGACCGGGCGCGGGTAGACCGCTGCCTCGAGGGACTGTTTGAACAGCGCCACGTCGTCGAACCCCGGCTCGAGGCGGCGATGCGCCACGGCCTGCTGGTCGGGGGAAAGCGCCTGCGTCCCATCCTGGTCTACGCCGCGGGGCGTGCGCTGGGGGCCGACGACGACGAGCTGGATATCCCCGCCGCCGCGATCGAGCTGATCCACGCCTACTCGCTGGTCCACGATGACCTGCCGGCGATGGACGACGACGACCTGCGACGTGGCCAGCCCACGGTGCACAAGGCCTTCGACGAGGCCTCGGCGATTCTCGCCGGTGACGCCCTGCAGACGCTGGCGTTCGAACTATTGGCGAGCTCTCGCTCGCCCCGCCTGGGCGCCCTGGTGGCGACCCTGGCCAAGGCGTCTGGTCGCGACGGCATGGCCGCCGGCCAGGCGCTGGATCTGGCGGTGGTGGGCGAACGTCCCGACCTGCCGATGCTGGAAACCATGCACCGCCACAAGACCGGTGCGCTGATTCGCGCCGCGGTTCGCCTCGGTGGACTGGTGGCGGTGGCCGAGGACGATTCGCGTCTGGGGGCGTTGGACACCTATGCTGCGGCCATGGGCCTGGCGTTTCAGGTGCATGACGACGTGCTGGACGTCACCGGCGACACCGATACCCTCGGCAAGACCTCGGGGGCCGACGCGGCCCGCGACAAGCCGACCTATCCCGCCCTGCTCGGGCTTGACGGCGCCCGAGCCAAGGCCGGTGCGCTGATCGACGAGGCACTCGACGCCATCGCCCCGCTGGGCGAGGCGGCGGCGCCTCTGGCCGGGCTTGCCCGCTACATGATCGAGCGCGATCACTGACGACCACAGGGCTAACATGAAGCTGTTCGACACGATTCCCACCGAGCGGCCGGCGACACCGCTGCTCGATACTCTGGATACCCCGGCTGCGCTGCGTGCCATGACCGCAGAGCAGCTCAAGCGCGTGGCCGATGAGCTGCGCGCCTACCTGCTGTATAGCGTCGGCGTTTCCGGCGGCCACTTCGGCGCCGGCCTTGGTGTGGTCGAGCTGACCGTGGCGTTGCACCACGCCTTCCGCACGCCCCACGATCGCCTGGTGTGGGACGTGGGCCACCAGGCCTATCCCCACAAGATCCTGACCGGCCGCCGCGAGGCCATGACCAGCATTCGTCGCTACGGTGGTCTGGCCGCCTTTCCCCGGCGTGCCGAGTCGGAGTACGACACCTTTGGCGTCGGCCATTCCAGCACCTCCATCTCGGCGGCCCTCGGCATGGCCCTGGCGGCGCGCACGCAGAAGCAGGAGCGGCGCGTCTGTGCCGTCATCGGAGACGGCGCCCTGACTGCGGGCATGGCCTTCGAGGCCCTGGCCCACGCCGGCCACGTCAACGCCAACCTGCTGGTCGTGCTCAATGACAACGAGATGTCGATCTCCGAGAACGTCGGGGGCGTGGCCAGCTACCTGGCACGGATTCTGGTCAGCAAGCCCTATCTGAGCATGCGTGAGAACGGCAAGCGGGTGCTGTCCCATCTGCCGGGCGCGCTGGAGCTGGCGCGGCGCACCGAGGAGCACGTCAAGGGCATGGTCAGTCCGGCCACCCTGTTCGAGGAGATGGGCTTCAATTATGTCGGGCCCATCGACGGCCACGATATCGACGCCCTGACCGATGCCCTCACCAGCATGCGTGAGCTGGACGGACCTCAGTTTCTGCACGTGAAGACGTGCAAGGGCCGGGGCTTCCTGCCGGCGGAGTCCGATCCCATCGGCTACCACGCCATCACCAAGCTGGAGACGCCGGAGGCCGCCAAGGCCAAGCCCCCGGCGACCGCGTCGAATGCGCCGCCGAAGAAGAAGTACTGCAGCGTGTTCGGCGACTGGATCTGTGACATGGCCGCCGCCGACGAACGTCTGATCGGTATCACCCCGGCCATGCGTGAGGGGTCGGATTTAATCCGTTTCTCTAGGGAGTACCCCGAGCGCTACTACGACGTGGCCATCGCCGAGCAGCATTCGGTGACCCTGGCCGCCGGCATGGCCTGCGAGGCAATGAAGCCGGTGGTGGCGATCTACTCGACCTTCCTGCAGCGTGGCTATGACCAGTTGATCCACGACGTGGCGGTGCAGGAGCTGGACGTGACCTTTGCCATCGATCGTGCCGGCCTGGTCGGTGAGGATGGGCCCACCCACCACGGCGCCCTGGATTTGACCTACCTGCGCTGCGTACCGGGCATGGTGGTGCTGGCACCGGCGGACGAGGCCGAGTGTCGCGCCATGCTCAGCGCCGCCTACCATCATCCGGGCCCAGCGGCGGTACGCTATCCCCGCGGTACCGGTCCCGGTGTGCCCATTCCCGCCGACCTCGAGCCGCTGCCCATCGGCGTGGCCGAGCCGCGGCGCCAGGGCAAGGGCGTGGCGCTGCTGGCCTTCGGTAGCCTCAATGACCCCGCCGGGGTGGTGGCCGAGCGGCTAGACGCCACCCACATCAATATGCGCAGCGTCAAACCACTGGATCGTGAAGCCGTGCTAGAGGCCGCCCGCGGCCACGACCTGCTGGTCACCCTGGAAGAAAACGTGGTGGCCGGAGGCGCCGGCAGTGGCGTCAACGAACTGCTGCTGGCCGAGGGTGTCGCCGTGCCGGTGCTCAACCTGGGCCTGCCCGATGTCTTTGCCGAACACGGCAAGCCAGCGGAGCTGCTGCGTGACTGTGGCCTCGATGCCGAGGGTATCGAGGCGGCGATTCGTCGCCGTCTGGACAAGCACCGAAAGCGCTGAGCGAGGGTGCCTGCGTCGCGCACGGCGCAAGTATGTCCGTCATGCCATCGGCCCCCGCTCCAGGGGGCCGATGGCGTATGGGAGCAGGCTCAGCGATGGCTGGCGCTTTCGACCAGGCGTTCGATGACGGACCTGGCAGTGTCAGATGGCGGCGTGTCCACTCCCAGCAAGCCCTGCCAGGGGAATACCGAAGCATTGGAAGCCAGACTGACGCTGATGCTGGCGGAAGCGATGGCGCCGACGATGGCAAGGCGCGTGATCGATAGTCGCATGGGAGTGTGAACCGAGCGGCTTGAAATGGCGTGCAGTGTCGCGCTTGCAGATGACCATTCGATGAAACAGCGAAGGCTGGACCTTCGCCGCCGGCTCGACGGCGATGGTATGCTGCCTGCTCATACCCCTTTGGCGGGACCTGGCATAGCCGTGATGGTTGGCCAGGGCCGAAACAGAAAAAGACGTGGCGCCGCCGCTTGGCGACGTAGCGCACAAGAGAGGATTTTATGCTGACCATCATCGTGATTGGCGCGGTAGTGGGCTTCCTGGCCGGTGGGCCGCTGGGCATGCTGATCGGCGGCGGTATCGGCTGGTGGCTGGGCGGGCGCCTGCGTGGCGGTCTGATGCTCAGCAAGGGCCTGGCCGAGATGCAGCGTCAGTTCATGGACTCCACCTTCGCGGTGATGGGGGCGGTGTGCCAGGCCGATGGTCAGGTCAGCGGCGAGGAGCGCCAGGTGCTGGAGCAATTGCTGGTGCGTCTGCGTCTGCCGGAAAGCACCCGTGCCAGCGCCCGCGCCGCCTTCGAGCGCGGGCGCGCCAGTGACTTCGACCTCGACGGCGAGATCGCACGGGTGGCCCGGCTGACGCGCGGGCGCAGCGCGCTGCGCCAGATCTTCCTGCAGGTGCAGCTTTCCGCCATCGCCGCCGATGGGGTGCTGCACCCGGCCGAGCACAGCATGCTGATGCGGGTGGCTCGCGGGCTTGGCTGCAGCGAGGCCGAGATCGCCCAGATCGAAGCCATGCTGCGGGGCGGCGCCTCCCACGGTGCCGGCGCGACCCAGGAGAGCCAGAGCCCGCTGGAAGATGCCTACAAGGTACTCGGTGTCAGCGACGAGGCCAGTGACGCCGAGGTCAAGCGTGCCTACCGCAAGCTGATGAGCGAGAACCACCCGGACAAGCTGGCCAGTCGTGGCCTGCCCGACAGCATGCGCGAGGTCGCCGAGGCCCGCACCGTCGAGATCGGCAACGCCTACCAGCGTATTCGCCAGGCCCGCGGTCAGGCCTGAGGGCCCCAGGGCCAAGTGGCGCTGGCCTGGCTCGCGGGGGCTATTGCTGTACGGGGGTGTGCTCTTGCAGAGCCTCGGCCAGTCGCAGCGCGATGTTCCGGGCATCGTCATTGTCACGCCGCCAGGCGATGGCGATGCGGGTGGTCAGTTCCGCCCAGCGGGCCGACAGGGGCCGGGCGATGACACCGTCTCGGCGCGTGGCCAGAAAACTCTGCGGCACCAACGCGATGCCTTCGCCGGCGGCCACACGGGCCAGTAGCCGGTGGTGGTCCTGTGGCTCTTCCCGTCGTGGCGGTCGATAGCCAGCGCGTTGAAACAGACGTTCGCAGTGATCGAAGTACTCGGGGTTGTCGCGCCGGGGAAACCAGAACAGCGGAGTGTCGCCCAACTCGCATAGCTCGACAGGCGAAGCCTGGGCACTGGCCTGGTAGCTGCCCTTACCGTCCAGCCCTGCCTCGGGCAGGATTACCCACAGCGGGTCACGTCCCACCTCCACACTTTCCACCTGCGGCGGCAGCTGGCTCGGCAGGCCGATCAGGGCCAGTTGCAAGGTGATTGCAGCGTCGTAGTCCTGTTTGGCCAGTCTTGTCAGCAGTTCCCGCGAAGAGCGTCGTTCGATCTCGACGCTGCGTCCCAGCTGTGCCTCCAGCCAGCTGCGCGAGGGAAGCACGCTATCATCCAGTGCCGGGGTCATGCCGATAACCATGGGAGCCGTGGTCTGCCGACTCATCCGGGCTTCCTGGCAGGCGGCCTCAATTTCGTCGAAGCAGGGCCGCAGGCGTCGGGCCAGTTGTTCGCCTGCCGGCGTCAGGGCCACGCGGCGAGTGGTACGGGTGAACAGCGAGACGCCAAGTTCCTGCTCCAGCGCCTGGATGCGGCGGGTCAGCGGTGGCTGCGAGATGTGCAGCCTCGCCGCCGCCTCGCGAAAGTGCCCGGTATCGGCGACGGCCAGAAAGCTCACTAGAAGATGGTGGTTCCTGAATTCAGGGTTCACGGCGGCGCTCCTGGCGGACAAGATTGATACTTTCAGAGTATCAAAATATCGGCAATTCTCCTGATCGGCACCCGAGATGAAGATGGTGGTGCTGTATCCGCCATCCGCGATCAGGAGCTTCACATGTCCTCGAATGACACTTGCCAGACCCCCGCAACCGCCACCTATACGGCGTCCGTCCCCGTTACCACATCCGCCGTGACCAGTTTGCGCCGGCTTGGCAGCGGACTGCGCGTCTTCCCGCTCGGGCTTGGCTGCATGGGCATGTCCGAGTTCTACGGGCAGAGCGATGACAAGGCCTCGCAGCGGCTGATCCATGAGGCGCTGGAGCGCGGGATCAGCCTGTTCGACAGCGCCGACACCTATGGCCAGGGCCATAACGAGAGCTTGCTGGGCAGAGCGTTGCTGGGGCGTCGCGAGAACGCCGTCATCGCCACCAAGTTCGGAATCGTGCGCGAGCCAGGTGCCTACGCCAGGACCATCAACACCCGCCCGGACTACGTGAAGCTGGCCTGCGAGGCCTCGCTGAAGCGCCTTGGCGTCGAGACCATCGATCTTTACTACGCCCATCGTCTCGACCCCCAGGTGCCCATCGAGGACACCGTGGGTGCCATGGCCGAACTGGTGGCGGAAGGCAAGGTGCGGGCGCTGGGTCTGTGCGAGGTGTCGGCGTCGACCCTGGAGCGCGCCTGCGCCGTTCATGCCATCGCGGCGGTGCAGAGCGAATACTCGTTGTGGAGCCGAGGTGTCGAGACCGAGGTA
This sequence comes from Halomonas sp. EF61, assembly GCF_040147045.1. Classification (NCBI taxonomy): domain Bacteria; kingdom Pseudomonadati; phylum Pseudomonadota; class Gammaproteobacteria; order Oceanospirillales; family Halomonadaceae; genus Halomonas; species Halomonas sp. EF61. The sequence continues at coordinate 1,437,082 of NZ_JAMSHM010000001.1, forward strand.
CTGCCAGCCTGTCGTCGCCTGGGGGTGTCGCTGGTGCCTTATTCGCCACTGGGGCGTGGCTTTTTAAGCGGACAGATCCGCACCACCGACGCCATGAGTGAGGACGACTTTCGTCGTCAGGCTCCGCGCTTCACGGAGCATAACCTGGCGCTCAACCGTCACTTGCTGGAAAAGCTTGAGGCCTTCGCCCAGGGACGCCAGGTCACGACGGCTCAGGTCGCGCTGGCCTGGCTGCTGGCTCAGGGCGACGACATCGTGCCGATACCGGGTACCCGTCGCCTGGCGCGACTGGAGGAAAATCTTGGCGCACTGGCGCTGTCGTTGAGCCCGACGGAGAGGCAGCGTCTCGAGAACTGGTTTGCGCCTGACGTCGTTGCCGGCGAGCGCTACACGGCAGAGGGCATGAAGGGGGTGGAGGTGGAGACGCGGCGTCCTGACTGAGGCGAGGGCCGTCGGGGCGATGCCTGGTGTATCTCCAGAGAGGGTATCGGCTGTCGGTGTTGGGGAGGCGGGTCGCGGGGTGATGGAGGTATCTGTCGGCGCCGTCACCCGATGTCCGAGGGGAATTTTCAGGGTGGTCAGCTAGCTGCAGGCCGGCGCTGGCTTGTATTTCTGGAACGGCGGTTGCGGGGATGTGACAGCGCGGTTGCCGTTTGTGCCGCAAGCGCCTAGGATGCCCCGCTGCCCGCGCGACGCCGTCCGGCGTCATCCCCTCGGGCCAAGACCGACAAGAACCCAGGAGACTCCCGATGTCCTTCGGACTCTTATCCCTGTTGCCGCCGCTGCTGGCCATCCTGCTGGCATTGGCGACGCGCAACGTCATTCCCGCGCTGTTCTGCGGCGTCTGGCTCGGGGCGACCATGCTCGCCGGCTACAATCCTGCCGCCGGCCTCTACAACAGTTTTTCTGACTTTATCGTGCCGAGCATCGGCGACGAGTGGAACGCCACCGTGCTGATCTACTGTGGCCTGTTCGGGGTCTTGATCAGCGTGCTGCAGCGTACCGGCGGCGCTCACGCCATCGCCCGCGCCATCTCGCGCAAGGTCGCCAGCGCCCGTGGCGCCCAGGGCAGCACGCTTGGCCTTGGCATGCTGATCTTCTTCGAGGACTACTTCAACGCCCTCACCGTGGGCAGCGTGATGCGACCGATCACCGATCGCATGAAGGTCTCCCGCGAGAAGCTCGCCTACATCGTCGATTCCACCTCGGCCCCCATGTGCCTGCTGGGCCCGGTGTCCACCTGGGTGGTCTTCGTCATGGGGCTGATCGGTACTCAGCTGGGCGAGATGGAGGTGAGCGGCTCGGAGTACCTGATCTACCTGTCCTCGATTCCGCTGAACTTCTACGCCTGGCTGGCGCTGGGGATGATCTTCTATATCGTCGTCACCCAGTGGGACTTCGGTCCCATGGCACGGGCAGAACGTCGCGCCCGGGAGACCGGCAAGCTGATGGAAGACACCGCCAAGCCGCCTTCCGAGACCGATGCCATGGAGCTCAAGGCGCCGGAAGACACCGCTCGCAAGCGCAACATGCTGGTGCCGATCGGGGTGTTGCTGGCGATGATTCCGCCGCTGTTTCTGTGGACCGGCAACTTCCCGGAAAATGACCTGGTGACCGCGGTGGGCAACGCCGACGGCGGTCAGTCGATCCTGATCGCCACCCTGGTGGCGGTGATGACGGGGCTGGCCATGGGCATGAGTCAGCGGCTGTTCGACTTCCGCGAGGCCATGGATATCGTGGTCGAGGGCATCAAGAGCATGACCCTGGTCTACATCATTCTGGCGCTGGCCTGGTCCATCGGCAGCGTCACCTCCGAGCTTGGCACCGCCGACTACCTGGTCAGCCTGACCGAGGCCAGCATTCCGCCCAGCCTGGTACCGGTGCTGCTGTTCCTGATCGGCGCCGTGGTGGCCTTCACCACCGGCACCTCCTACGGCACTTTCGCCATCATGATTCCGATCGCCATGCCGGTGGCGGCGGCCATGGACCTGCCCATGGCGCTGGCCATCGCCTCGGTGCTCAGCGGCGGCATCTTCGGCGATCATTGCTCGCCGATTTCCGATACCACCATTCTGTCGTCGGCGGGGTCGAGCTGTGACCATATCGACCATGTGCGCACCCAGCTGCCCTATGCGGTGACAGCCGGTGTCGCAGGACTGGTGGCCTTCTTTGTGGCCGGCGTCACCGGTACCACCTGGATCGGGGCGATCAGTGGCGTCGCAGTGATGTTGACCATCGCGCTGGTGATGAAGGCGCTGTGGCAGCCACGGCAGGTCGATTCCGCGCCTCAGTCACGCTGACGCAGGCTCGATGGCCGGGTCGCCGGATCGCCGGGTCGCTGAGTGCCTGGTCCCGCACCTGGCCCCGTGACCGGTAGACCCTCCCCCAGGCCCAGCACAAAAAGGCCGAGCACAAAAAGACCCGGCACATAAAAAGGCCCCGCCGACATCACGTCGGCGGGGCCTCTGCGTTGGTACCCGGGGTCCTTACCCGCGGACACCCATCGGATCGGTGCGCTTAGCCGGTGGTGGCCTGACGGGCCAGGTCCAGGTCGTGCTCGCTCATGGCGAAGTCGGTGCGCTTGGCCTGAACCCGCAGCAGCTCCAGCCGGGCATTGGCCATGGCGTTGCTGCCGTTGTCGGCGATATGGGCGTTGCCGACCTGATGGGCGGCCTCCAGCGCGCTGGCGCTGACCTGAGCCAACGGCTCGGCGTTGAGCGCTTGGGCGCGGTCAGTGGCACGGTCGGCCTGGGCGGTCAGCGGCAGGGCAGTGGCGAGCAGGGCAGTAGCGGCGATCTTGGTAGTGGCTTTCATGGTGTCTCTCCTGTAGGCCTGATGGGCTTCTGGGTGAGCCCTTGGCCATCGCGTATGTCGGTTTCAGCGGTCGTCTTGCAGTCTTTGTCGAAGGGCCTTTGTTGCTGGCCTTCGCGATCGTCTGTTGGAGATGACGCCGGGCGTCATTTGGACGTTGCCGGTCATCACCAAGTCAAACGGTCGTTTTAATCTGGTCGGCAAAAATTAGCCGGTGGTGGCCTGACGGGCCAGGTCCAGGTCATGCTCGCTCATGGCGAAGTCGGTACGCTTGGCCTGTTCGCGCAGCAGCTCCAGGCGGGCGTTGGCCATCGCATTGCTGCCGTTGTCGGCGATATGGGCGTTGCCGACCTGATGGGCGGCGTCGAGGGCGGCGACGCTGAGGCTGGACAGCGGCTCGGCGTTGAGCGCCTGGGCACGGTCGCTGGCGCGGTCGGCCTGGGCGGTCAGCGGCAGGGCAGCGGCGAGCAGGGCAGTAGCGGCGATCTTGGTAGTGGCTTTCATGGTGTCTCTCCTATTGGGCCTCGTGGCCCTTGTCTCTCTTGAATTCGACAGATTCAAAATAAAACGGTCGTTTTAATTTTGGTGGCATTTTTTGGCCCCTCAGGGCCTGCCTTTTCTGCAGCTTGTCATCCTTGTCTGCCTGGACCTTGCTGACTCTGTCCTGCGTTCGAAGGATGTATCCAACGGGTACTGCATGAAAACTTGCGGCAATAATATTAACAGGCTAACGGAATGTCAAATACCGATGCGACCTTGGTCTAAGTCGCCTTTACACAGCGCAGCCTAGATGGTCACCGCGACACGCCGTCCGTCCAGCTGCAGAAAGCGAGTGGCCTGGGCCTGGTCGCGATGCAGTTGCAGCCTGGCGTTTGCCAGCGTCTTGCCATCATGGGTCGAGGCGGCGGTGTTGCCGATACGCTGACCACCGATAGCCAGAGGCTCGACATCGGCAACTTGCTGCCCCAACACGTCATCGACCAACGGGGCCTGGTCGGTCAAGGGCGATTCGTTCAGGGCCAGGGCGTACTTGGGTGGTGCAGCCTGGGCCAGAGCGGGCAGAGAGGCGACGATCAGGGCAGCGAGGATCAAGGTGGGTTTCATGTCGAAGCTCCTTCCGGTTTCAGCGGGTGGCGTCACCCGCTGTCGATGTGTGTATTTTGTTAGCGTTCTATCGAAAGTGCCAGGTAATCGCTTTTATGGCTTCGATAATGCGGCTCTATTAAAACGGTCGTATGCCTGTAGCGGTGCAAAAACAAAGGCATTTTTTTCTTGCTGTTACTTGGTGGCGGCGCGACCGAGGTCGAGATTGAGCATGAAGTCGGTCATTTCCACATGGCGAGACTGCAGCCGCAGGCGAGCCTTGCGCAGGGCTTCGGTGCTGTCGCTGGCGATGTGGGCATTGATCACTTCATGGCCCTGCTGGGGCATGGCGTCGCGCATGGACAGGGGTTGGCTGTTCAGCGCGCGGGCCAGGTCGGTGGCACGGGCGTCGGCCTGGGCCGTCAGCGGAAGTGTGGTCACGGCGGCAATGGCGGCAATCGAAAGCAGCTTGAGTTTCATGTCGGCACCTCGAAGGTCAAGATCAATGGAGCGTAATGTTGCGTTTGATCTTGAGTCGAGGGTGGGCCGGATTCCTTACGCGGCCTATGACTTTTTTTCGATATCCACGTCGTCAGCCTGGGTAAAGTCACCCAGCGCCATCATGTGGCCGAGCTTGCCTGCCTTGGTGGACAGGTAGTGCTCGTTGTGGGGATTGAGCCCGGTGGTCAGGGCGACGCGTTCCACCACCTGAACGCCGGCCTGGGTCAGGGCGTCGACCTTGCGCGGGTTGTTGGTCATCAGCTTGAGCCCCTCGACACCCAGGTGTTCGAGCATCGGCACGCACAGGTCATAGCGGCGCAGGTCGGCGGCGAAGCCCAGGCGTTCGTTGGCCTCGACGGTGTCGGCCCCCTGGTCCTGCAGGTGGTAGGCGCGAATCTTGTTGAGCAGGCCGATGCCGCGGCCTTCCTGACGCAGGTAGAGGATGACACCGCGGCCTTCGCTGGCGATACGCTTGAGCGCTTCCTGAAGCTGATAGCCGCAGTCGCAGCGCATCGAGAACAGGGCGTCGCCGGTCAGGCATTCAGAGTGCACCCGTCCCAGCACAGGAGCGCCATCGTCGATCTCCCCCAGGGTCAGGGCGATATGATCCTTGCCCGTGGCCTCGTCTTCGAAGCCGTGCATGGTGAAGGTCGCCCAGGGGGTGGGCAGGCGAGAGGCGGCGATAAAGCGAATCGTCACGGGGTACCTCGGAGTCGAAACAACGGCAGCGCCGTCAAGGGGGCGCCCAGTTTATCAGGAAGTCGTGCAAGGCTCACGACACCTTGCCGACGACACAGGGTCGCAGGAGGCCACGCGTTCGGGAGTCATTGCGGTACAATGAGTCGCACATTTTCCCTGGATGACGCCTGCATGGAACTGAAGAACGATCGATTTCTGCGCGCTCTCGCGCGTCAACCGGTGGATCGCACTCCGGTCTGGATGATGCGCCAGGCCGGTCGCTACCTGCCGGAGTACAAGGAAGTGCGCGCCCAGGCGGGAAGCTTCATGGACCTGTGTCGTGATACCGCCCGCGCCTGTGAGGTCACCCTGCAGCCGCTGGAACGCTATCCGCTGGACGCCGCCATCCTGTTCTCCGATATTCTGACCATCCCCGATGCCATGGGGCTGGGCTTGTACTTCGAGACCGGCGAGGGTCCCAAGTTCCGCAAGCCAGTGCGCAGCGCAGAAGACGTGGCCGCGCTGACGGCGCCCGACGCCGAACGCGACCTCGACTACGTGATGCGCGCGGTCTCGACCATCCGTCGCGAGCTCAACGGTCGGGTGCCGCTGATCGGTTTCTCCGGCAGCCCCTGGACCCTGGCGACCTATATGGTCGAAGGCGCCTCCAGCAAGGACTTTCGCCACGTCAAGGGCATGCTCTACTCAAGCCCCGACGTGATGCATCAGCTGCTCGATACCCTGGCCACCGCGGTGACCGACTACCTCAATGCGCAGATCCGAGCTGGCGCACAGGCGGTACAGATCTTCGATACCTGGGGAGGGACGCTGTCCACGCCGGCCTATCGCGAGTTCTCGCTGCGCTACATGGAACAGATCGTGGCGGGGCTGATTCGCGAACAGGATGGGCGCCGGGTACCGGTGATCCTGTTCACCAAGAACGGCGGCCAGTGGCTCGAGGATCTGGCCGACACCGGCGCCGACGCCCTGGGGCTGGACTGGACCACTGAACTGTCCAGCGCGCGCAGCCGGGTGGGCCGCAAGGTGGCACTGCAGGGCAACATGGACCCCAATGTGCTGTTCGCCAACCCTTCGGCGATTCGTGCCGAGGTCGGCCGTATCCTCGACAGCTACGGTCACGGCCCGGGCCACATCTTCAATCTCGGCCACGGCATCAGCCAGTTCACCGACCCCGACAACGTCACCGCCTTCATGGAGGCGCTGCACGAGTTGAGCCCGGCCTATCATGCCCAGATCGCCTCAGGCTGAAGTCTCGGGCAGGCGGTCTGTATTCGGGCGGTGGTGGTGGGGGCTGGCCGCCGCCGCCGCCCTGGTCATCGCCTGGGGCAGTCTGATGCCTGCCAGCGAATTGCCGGAAGACCTGCCCTGGGACAAGGCCAACCATCTGATCGCCTACGCCGGCCTGGCAACACTGCTGGCGTTGGCGAGCGGGCGCAGCGGGCTGTCCATGGCACTGGCGGTGGCCTACGGCGTCGCCATCGAGTTCGCCCAGATCCCGGTACCCGGGCGTCTTGGCGGCGATGTCTGGGACATCGTCGCCAATACCCTGGGTGCGGGGCTCGGTGTCGGGGCGGTCTGGCTGTGGCATCGAGGGCGCCAGCGCGCTCGCCGCTGATTCCCTTCCCGGATGACTCGACGGCGATGCCTGGGACGTCGTCGCCAACTTCCCATTGGTGCAGGGCTTGGTGTCGGGTCGGTCTGGCTGTGGTGCCAATGGCGCCAGCGCGCTCGCCGCTGATTCCCTTCCGCGAACTCGCCGCTGACTGCCTTCCCAAGTGACTCGGCGGCGATGCCTGGGACGTCGTCGCCAACTTCCCATGGGTGCGGGGCTCGGTGTCGGGGCGGTCTGGCTGTGGTGCCAATGGCGCCAGCGCGCTCGCCGCTGATTGCCTTCCCGGTCAAAGCGTCGACCGCGTCAGAGACTTGGCTCCTGGCGACTCGGCTTCTGGACCCTTTGTGATTCGGGCTCGCCGGTAGACGAACGGTTCAGGTCGAGGCCGGGCTCGCGATGTCCGCGTTTGCTCAGCGGTTCGGCCTTGCGCGTCACCCGAGCATCGCCGACCACCGCGTCGTCGTCCTCCAGCGGCCGGGCCTGGGAGGTCCAGGCCTTGTCGTCATCATGCACCGCCGGACGACGATCGTAGGAGCGGGTGACCACCGCGCCGGGGGCGAAGCCGGGCCGTTGACTGCCCAGGTGATGGGGCAGCAACCACAGCTCGGCCAGCAGGCGTAGTGCGACCATGGTCAGCAGGGTGAGGCCGGCGCCCAGCGCCAGGGGAGGCCAGCTCTCACTCCAGGTGGTCATGGCGACCCAGGGGGTGCGGGGGATCAGCCACCACAGACCGGCGGCGAGAACGCCGAGCTGGGCAATGAAATGACAGCTCAGCAGGGTGCGCCGGGCCAGTGGGGCGCGGGGAAAGAAGAACTGGCGCATGGTTGAGGTCCTCCAGCAGGGGAACTCGCAGGGCGCCAGGATGGGCGGCCCGCGAGTATCAGCGGTGCGGCGCAGGCAAAGGCGATAACCGGACAGGGCCGCAGGCCGCCGGGGCGTGTAACAGATGCCTGCATGCTACCCCAAAGGTGGCAGGGCTCGTCAGTGTCCGTGGAGGGCGACGCCGGTGTCGCCAATAACCACCAGTTGACGCTGCCGGGGTCCGTTGCCATGGTGACTTTGTACCGGTCATTGTGCCGGGAAGTCTGAACACAGGGAGGCGAGGACCGACCATGACGACGACTTATATCGTGGTAGCCGATGCGTCGCGTGCGCGAATCTTCACTCGGACAGGACGCAAGCTGAATGAAGTCGAGAGCCTGGTGCACGCCGAAGGGCGGCTCCACGAAGGCGATCTGGTGACCGACAAGGGCGGTGACGTTCATGAATCCAGTGCTACCGCCTCGCGTCAGGCTGGCGGCGAGGAGGTGGCGACCCAGCACCATGAAGTCATCTTTGCCCGAGAGGTAGCCGATCGACTGTATCGTGCCCGTGTCGACAACAGCATGGAAAAGCTGATCATGGTGGCGCCGCCGCGCTTTCTTGGCCACCTGCGCGACAAGCTCGATGCTCCCACCGCCAAACTGGTCATCCACTCCCTCTCCAAGGATCTGACCAAGGCCGACTGCGACAAGATCACCGACGCCGTCGACGATCTGCGCTGATCTGTGCCGCCCGCCGTCCGCGGCGGGCTCTCTCCTGCATAGCGCTAGTCGTTTCCGTTCAGGGCACCTGCGGCAGATCGATCTCGTCGCTGCGCTGGATCCCCTCCGTCATCTGCCGGCACTGGCGTAGAAATTCGCGCATGCCTGCGGTGAGGTACTTGTGACGGTGCCAGATAAAGGTGAACTGTCGACTCAGGTCCAGTTCCGGCGTGGGCAGTGGGGTCAGGCTGCCACGCCGAAAGGCGTCGCGCAGCGCCAGGCGTGAGACACAGCCGATTCCCAGCCCCGACTCCACCGCACGCTTGATGCCCTCGGTATGCTCCAGTTCGAGCAGGATATTGAAGCGACCACGCCGATGGCGGGCTGCCTGTTCGAGGGTCAGGCGCGTGCCTGAGCCCTCCTCTCGCATGATCCAGTCTTCACGCAGCAGGCGGTCGAGCTCCACCGGCCCGCGGTTGGCCAGCGGGTGACGGGGCGAACAGAACACCACCAGGTCGTCTTCGACCCAGGGCTGGGTGATGACCTCGTCCTCCTCGCACTGCCCCTCGATCAGCCCCAGGTCGAGCTGGTGATGGCGAACCGCATCGATGATCGAGCGAGTGTTGCGGACCTGCAGCCTTACCCGGCTGCCGGGGTGGCGCTGCATGAAGTCGCTGATCAACAGCGTCGCCAGATAGTTGCCGATGGTCAGGGTGGCGCCGACATCCAGATTGCCGATGCCTTGCTGGCCTCTGAGCAGTTCTTCCACTTCTTCGGCCCGATCGAGCAGGGCGACCGCCTTGGGCAGCAGCTGGAAGCCCAGTGCATTGAGCTTGAGGCGCTTGCCGATGCGATCGAGCAGCTGGCAGTCGAACTGGCGCTCGAGTTCGGACAGCGCGGTACTGGCCGCCGACTGCGACAGGGCCAGGGCGCGCGCCGCCTTGGACACGCTCTCGTGCTGGGCGACCGCAACAAAGACTTCCAGCTGTCGAAGGGTGTAGCGCATGGCACGGGCTCTCCGGCGCGATAGGGGTAAAGACGTCGGCGATGGACATCTATATCAATGAATTGGATAAGCGTTATCCATACAATCCATTTAACAGATAATATGGCCGGTCTTAGAATTATCCGCAAGACTTGATATCGGGCTTTATTCACTTCAGGAATAAGCCCACGCATTTTAAGGAGTTGGCATGAGCAAGTTTGCCCTGGAAGAAGTGCTGAGCGTTCATCACTGGAACGACTCCCTGTTCACCTTCCGCACGACCCGTGAGCGTAGCCTGCGTTTCAAGAACGGCCAGTTCGTGATGATCGGTCTCGAGGTCAACGGCAAGCCGCTGATGCGTGCCTACTCCGTGGCCAGCCCCAACTACGAGGACCACCTCGAGTTCTTCAGCATCAAGGTACCCGATGGTCCCCTGACCTCTCGCCTGCAGCACCTGCAAGTAGGCGATCAGATCATGGTCAGCCGCAAGCCTACCGGTACCCTGGTATGTGACGACCTGCTGCCTGGGCGCAATCTCTACATGCTGTCCACCGGCACCGGTCTGGCGCCCTTCCTCAGCCTGATCCAGGACCCCGAGGTTTACGAGCGCTTCGAAAAGGTAGTGCTGGTGCACGGCGTGCGCCACGTCAACGAGCTGGCCTACGCCGACTTCATCACCAAGGAGTTGCCGGCGCACGAGTACCTGGGCGAGGAGATCAGCGAGAAGCTGGTCTACTACCCCACCGTGACCCGTGAAGACTTCCACACCATGGGCCGCCTGACCGATCATATCCGCACCGGCAAGCTGACCGACGACAAGGGGCTTCCGCCCATCGATCCCAAGCAGGACCGGGCCATGATCTGCGGCAGCCCGGCCATGCTCGACGACACCAGCGCACTGCTCGACGAGCTCGGCTTCAATATTTCCCCGCGCATGGGCGAGCCCGGCGACTACGTCATCGAGCGTGCCTTCGTGGAGAAGTAAGACCCCACGACAGAACGCCGCAAACGACGACGCCGATGGCCACTTGCCATCGGCGTCGTCGTTGGTGCTGGCGGATTGAATCGCCTGGCCGGTGTGGCGGTGGTCAGTCGCCGAGAGCCTCGGCGATCTCGCGTTCGCCGTCCAGGAGTACCGTCTCGTGATTACGGATCTTTCGTTGCCCCAATAGATAGACCAGGGCCTGGGCCACGTTGGCTCGGGATATCTGGTTGTTGCCCCCGGTCTCGTCCAGCGACGTGGCTACGCGGCCGGTGGCGTCGTCGTCGGTGAGCCGGCCTGGCTTGACGATGACATGGTCCACCTTGCTGCTGCGCAGGTAGGCATCGGCAGCGAACTTGGCGGCCATGTAGGGCCTGAGCTTCTCCGGCGCCTGCAGCGGCTGCTCGGCGCGCATGGCGCTGACCATCAGCATGCGATCCAGCCCCTGGCGGCTGGCCTCGTCCGCCACCCGCGTAGCGGCGTAGAGGTCGATCAACAGTGTCTTGTCGGGCCCGGTGTTCGGGCCGGAGCCGGCGGTGAACAGCACCTGATCGCAACCTTCGAAGGCGGAGGCGAAGTCGTCCTCCAGGTCGGCGACGACCGTCCCGATACCTTGTTGCTCGAACCAGTCGCGTTGCTCGGCGCTACGGATCATGGCGCGAATCGGATGTCCCTGGCGGTGGGCGATGGCGCAGACCTGGCGGCCGATCTGGCCGTTGGCACCTATCACGAGTGTGGTCATGTCGGCCTCCTTGTCGATACCTGGAAATAACCATGGCGTCGATGGGGAAGACTTTCAACGGGGAGACTTTCAATGGGGAGGCGAATCGATGGCGACGCCGCCCGCAGGCCAGTACCCTGTGCGTCTTTCCCTCACCCACCCGCTCAGGAGCAGCGATGAATCCTCAGGACCTGGAACGCCTGGTTACCTTGCCGATGCCTTTCGGCAAGCATCAAGGCACCTTGATCGCCGATCTGCCCGGGCCTTACCTGGCGTGGTTTGCCCGGGTCGGGTTTCCCCCCGGAGAGATCGGACGCCTGCTGGCGCTGATGCACGAGATCGACCACAACGGCCTGAGCGACTTGCTGGAGCCGTTGCGACGCCGCGGCTGAGCGGCGCCACCTGGCGGGGAGAACCGGTCGCCGTCGTCAGACAGCGTCCTTGTCGGTCGAGGTCAGACAGCATCCTTGTCGGTCACGCCGGGTCGGATACGAATGACCTGCTCGAGGGGGGTGGCTGAAGACAGCTGCCATCGTCGGTCAGACAGCGTCCTTGTCGGTCTCGCCGGTACGGATACGAATGACCTGTTCCAGCGGGGTGACGAAGATCTTGCCATCACCGATCTTGCCGGTGTTGGCGACCTGGACGATGGCTTCGATGACCTGCTCGGTCATACCGTCGTCGACCGCCACCTCAAGCTTCACCTTGGGCAGAAAGTCGACCACGTACTCGGCTCCCCGGTACAGCTCGGTGTGGCCCTTCTGACGGCCAAAGCCCTTCACTTCAGTGACGGTGATGCCCTGAACACCGATCTCGGAGAGCGACTCGCGGACGTCGTCGAGCTTGAATGGCTTGATAATCGCGGTCACCAGTTTCATGGCGGGTTCCTCATCCTGTCCGTGTGGGGGCGGCGTCGGTCGTGCCTGGCGCCAACCCGTTGGCGGCGCGCCGTTGCGCCTGTCCTGACTAGTGTGACAAAGCATACCCCTGGCGAACAGCAATAAAAAAGGCCCCCGAAGGGGCCAGGAGGAGCACGCCAGCTCACTGGTGTCGCGGGTAAGCTCAGGCTTACTTCTTGGCGACGTTAAACTCGGGGTAGGCTTCGAGACCACATTCGGCCAGGTCGACGCCTTCGTATTCTTCTTCTTCGCTGACACGCACACCCATGATTGCCTTGATGATCAGCCACACGACCAGGCTAGCGGTGAAGACCCAGGCGAAGATGCCGATGATGCCGAGCATCTGTGCGCCGAAGGTGGCGTCGGCGTTGTTCAGCGGGACCGCCAGGACACCCCAGATACCGGCCACACCGTGGGCGGAGATGGCACCGACCGGATCGTCCAGGCGCAGCTTGTCGAGGACCACGATGGCGACCACCACCAGGACACCGCCGACTGCACCGATCAGGGTGGCGCCGAGGGCCGTGGAGGACAGCGGGTCGGCGGTAATGGAGACCAGGCCAGCGATGGCGCCGTTCAGGGCCATGGTCAGGTCGGCCTTGCGGAACCAGATCTTGGCCAGGATCAGCGCGGCGATGACACCCCCGGCGGCGGCAGCGTTGGTGTTCACCAGCACCTGGGCCATGTTGTTGGCGGAAGACACGTCGGAGAGCTTGAGCTCGGAGCCGCCGTTGAAGCCGAACCAGCCCAGCCACAGGACGAAGGTACCCAGGGTCGCCAGCGGCATGTTGGCACCGGGGATGGCGTAGATGGCGCCGTTCTTGCCGTACTTGCCCTTGCGCGGACCGAGCACCAGCACACCGGCCAGGGCTGCAGCGGCACCCGCCATGTGGACAATGCCGGAACCTGCGTAGTCGGAGAAGCCTGCTTCGGACAACCAGCCGCCGCCCCAGGTCCAGTAGCCGGAGACCGGGTAGATCACGGCGGTCATGACCACGGCGAAGGCCAGGAAGGCCCACAGCTTCATGCGCTCGGCGACAGCGCCGGAGACGATCGACATGGCGGTGGCCACGAACACGACCTGGAAGAAGAAGTCGGCGCGGGCCGAGTAGTAGGGTGCGTCTTCACCACCTGCCAGCACCGCATCGACGCTGTTTTCGGCGCCGATCAAGAAGCCGAGGTTGGGGATGAAGCCGCCGGCGTCGGAGGAGTACATCAGGGCGTAGCCCACCAGCAGATACATGGTGCAGGCGACCGCGAACAGCACGATGTTCTTGGTCAGAATCTCGGCGGTGTTCTTGGCTCGGACCAGGCCGGCCTCGAGCATGGCAAAGCCGGCGGCCATCCACATGACCAGGGCGCCGCAGATAAGGAAGTAGAAGGTGTCCAGCGCGTAGCTGAGTTCACTGATATCGACCATGGAAGTGTCTCGCTATATTTTTATCGGAAGTCGGGTCAGGGGACGGGGATCAGACCGCGTCGGAGCCGCGCTCGCCGGTGCGAATGCGGATGACGTCTTCCAGCGGCGTGACGAACACCTTGCCGTCACCGATCTTGCCGCTGTTGGCCGCGTTGCAGATGGCTTCCAGCACGCTGTCCAGTCGGGCCTCGTCGATCGCAACCTCGACCTTCACCTTGGGCAGAAAGTCGACGACATACTCGGCGCCGCGGTATAGCTCGGTGTGGCCCTTCTGGCGGCCGAAGCCCTTGACCTCGGTCACGGTGATGCCCTGGACGCCGTTGTCGGCCAGCGCCTCGCGGACGTCGTCCAGCTTGAAGGGCTTGATGATGGCGGTGATCAGTTTCATGGCATGGCTCCCTACGTGCATAAGGTGGCGGCTTGTGTCCGCTCGGTGCATGGATATCTATGCATAGCGATATACGTGCCATAAATTTGGCAAAAGCTTTGTTTACAATGGCTTGTGGTTGTTTTGGAAAGCGAGAAACGAAAAACACCCGCGAGTTTGCGGCACTGCATCAAAGTTAATGCACTGTTTTGGTGCTGGCGCGTATTGGTGGTGCGTCATTGGTGAGCATGTTGTGCTTGGTAGAGTGTTGGGCCGCGTGCTGCGTCGCGTGCCGGGGCGCGTGTAGGTATCAGGGAGTCGCCAATGCGCCGGGCGCCAATGGGCAAGGGCCACGAAGCATGCGTTGGGCGCCCGGCTTGCGTATCCTGTCGGCAACGGAGTTCCCATCGACGTTTCAAGGAGAGCCATCATGGTCAGTCAGGATCGCATCAGCCGTTTGGCACAGCAGATCGGCGAGCGCTTGCAGGGCGCCTCCCAGGCCCCGGAAGACATTCAGAAGGGGGTCCAGCAGGTGGTGCGTGGCGCCTTCGATCGTCTCGAACTGGTGTCACGCGAGGATTTCGACATCCTCATGGACGTGTTGCAGCGCACCCGCTCCCGGGTCGAGGCGCTGGAAAAGCAGGTGGCGGCGCTGGAGAGCCTGGTCGAGGAACGTGCAGCGCCCGCTGGCGAAGCGACCGCGGCGCCTGCCGTGGCCGAGGAAGCCGCCGAGGTGCCGGTGCCGCCGGTGCCGGAACAGGGCAAGCAGGACGAGGCGTCGAGCGGTTCAGCCGACAAGCCCTCCGCCTGAGGCTTCGGACGCAGAACATCACAAGATATGCCGGCCCGCCCTGGCGGGGGGCCGGTATGCGGCGCCGGTGAGGTGGGCGTGCTCTACTGGTCATGAGCCTTCCGTCAGGCAGGGAGCCCATGACGCTTGCCATCATTGCCACCCGTGCGGGACTGGGGCTGGACGCCCCCGAGGTGCAGGTCGAGGTACACCTGGCCAACGGCCTGCCGGGCATGACCCTGGTCGGCCTGCCCGAGACCGCAGTGCGCGAAAGCCGCGAACGGGTGCGCAGCGCCCTTGCCACCTGCGGCCTCGACTACCCGCTACGCCGTATTACCCTGAATCTTGCTCCCGCCGATCTGCCCAAGGAGGGTGGACGCTTCGATTTGCCCATCGCGCTGGGTCTGCTGGTGGCTTCCGGCCAGTTGCCCGCCGCCGCACTGGAGGGTGTCGAGTGTGCCGGCGAACTGGCCCTCGATGGCCGGTTGCGGCCGGTAGCCGGCATGCTGCCCTTCGCCATGGCCACCCGTCAGGCCGGGCGGCGCCTGATCCTGCCCGAGGCCAACGCCGATGAGGCGGCCCTGGTCAATGGACTGGAGGTGCTGCCGGCGGCGCACCTGCTCGACGTCGTCGCCCACCTGGTCGGGCGCATTCCCCTCGTTGCTCACCTACCCGCCGCACCGCCGCAAGACGGGCCTGCGGCGCTGGATCTGTGCGATGTGCGTGGCCAGTATCAGGCCCGGCGAGCGCTGGAGGTGGCGGCGGCGGGTGGGCACAACCTGCTGTTTGCCGGGCCGCCCGGCACCGGCAAGACGTTGCTGGCCAGCCGACTGCCCGGGCTCTTGCCGCCGCTTGGCGATGACGAGGCGCTGGAGGTAGCGGCGATTCGCTCGGTGTGCGCGCTTCCCCTGTCCGATGGCTTTGGCCGTCGTCCGTTTCGCTCGCCTCACCACACCGCCAGCGCGGTCTCGCTGGTCGGTGGCGGCTCACGTCCGCGGCCCGGCGAGATCTCGCTGGCCCATCGCGGCGTGCTGTTTCTCGACGAGCTGCCGGAGTTCAGTCGCCAGGTGCTGGAGGTGTTGCGCGAGCCGCTGGAAAGCGGCGAGATCCATATCGCCAGGGCCAGCCACGAACGACGATTTCCTGCTCGTTTTCAACTCGTTGCCGCAATGAATCCTTGCCCCTGCGGCCATCTGGGGGATCCGCGTCAGGACTGTGTATGCACCGCGTCCCAGATCCAGCGCTATCAGGCGCGCCTGTCCGGCCCCCTGCTAGATCGCATCGACCTGCAGGTGGAGGTGCCGGCGCTGCCGGTGGAACAGTTGACGTCGCATCAGCCGGGGGAAAGCACCGAGATGGTGCGCCGACGCGTGATGGCGGCGCGTCAGCGTCAGCAGCAGAGGGGGACGCTCAACGCCCAGCTCGCCGGCGCCGCGCTGGAGCGCGCCTGCGCCCTGGAGGTGGCCGAGCGCACCTGGCTGGCGCAATCGCTTGAGCGCCTGCGGCTGTCCGCCCGGGCCTACCACCGGGTGCTGCGGGTGGCGCTGACCCTGGCCGACCTGGCCGGGCGCGAGCGTCCGAGCCGTGATGATCTGATCGAGGCCATCGGCTATCGCCAGCTGGATCGACTGTTGCGCAAGGGCTGACGGGCGCCGCACGGTCGTTCCATGCACCCGTTATCGCCAGGCATAGTCCCTGCCCGGGTCCAGGCCTTGCCCGAGAAGTCGACGAGCGCAGGCACTTTTCAGCAAGCCCTAGAGCGCGTCGGCGTCGAAGGCGCCGCTAATGACCGTGGACCACAGCGCGGCACCGTCGCCGGGGCGGCGCAGGCGGAGTTCGAAGCGGTAGGGCAAAAGCTCGCGGTCAGACAGCGTCAGGCGTGGGCCATCGGCGATCAGTCGGCTATCGACCAGCCATTGATTGGTATCGGCGGCGGGGGTATCACCGGGCTGCCAGTCCAGCACCTGGGGGCCGTCGTCGATCGCCAGCAGGCCACGGGTCAGGCTCTCCTGGACGCGGCCGACGCCGAGCTCCAGCCTTTCGTCGACCTTGGGCGGGGACAGCAGCAGCACCTGATCGGCCAGGGTTTCCCCTGCCAGGGCCGGCGCCTCGGCGACCCTCTCGGCCGCCTGTTGGCCAAGGCCCAGCAGCGCCTGGCGCAGCGTCTCGGGGCGCTCGGGGGCGCTGGCACAGCCGGCCAGCCAGACCAGCAGCACCAGCGCCAGCCAGGGCAGCAAGGAGGCGTGGCTGCCGGCGCGGTGTACCGTCTGTCGGGTCAAGCGTCTGGGCATTGAGATGACATCCTTTTCGGTAGAGGCCCTTCACTGAGCTGTTGTTCCAGAAATTGGCGCACTTCGGCGAAAAGGTCCAGACGGATGGCCTCGGCCTCGTTGACCAGATGGTGGCGGGCTTGCGGGTGACAGCAGATGTGAGCGCCGGGAAACTTCTTGCCGAGTACCGCCAGATTCCAGGGCCCGTCCACCGTCAGGTCCTTCTCGCCTTGCAGGATCAGGGTCGGTAGCTGGCACGGGGGCAGCTGCATCAGGCGGGGCATCCAGCGGCGCATGGCGCTGACCCAGCCGGTGGGCAGGCGCACGGGCTGGAGCGGGTCCTGTTCGCGCAGAAAGGTGGCGAAGTCGTCATCATTGGTGTTCGCCCTAAACTTGCGCGGCACGCTGGAGACAAAGGGGCTGACCAGGCGATGGACCCAGGCTGCTCGGGTCCAGCCCCAGGGTCTGACCAGGGGCGCCAGCAGCACCAGCGCCGACCAGTGGCCGTCATCGCCCCGGCTCAGGGCATCGGTGGCCAGGATGGCGCCGCCGGTGCTCTGGCCGACGCCGACCCAAGGTCCCTGGGCCAGGCCGGCTTCGCTCAGGTGCTGCTGAAGCGTACGCAGGCAGTCGCCGTAGTCGGCAAAGTCGTCGATGTCGGCACGATCCCCACTGGACAGCCCGTGTCCCGGCAGATCCCACAGCACCACCGTGAGCTCGAGTTCCAGCAGCAGCTCGAGCAGGTGGCGGTACAGGCCCAGGTGGTCGTAGTAGCCGTGAACCACCACCGCGGTGCCCCGCGGGTGGGGCGGGCGCCATACCTGAGTCCACAGGCGGAAGCGTGGCGTCTCGATATTACCCGCGTGCAGCGTTACCCCTTCGGTGAGCAGGACATCGAGCCGATAGTGCGCCAGATAGCGTTCAAGGGTCGTTGCCATGGCCGGGGCGGCTGTCGCCACCAAGCCTTCGCCTTGTCTTGCCACCGGGGTCAGCCGTTCGATGGTCTCAAGGGGCGTGTAGTCGGTCATAGCGTCCTCCGCTGGGAAGGGGCGGTGGCGTGCGTTGCTCGGCACTCGGTTGTGCTGGGACGGCCAGATGGCGTGGAGGGTAGCGTCATCACCCTGCGCCTGGTTGCACCCTGACCGATCGTTGGCCACCTGCTTCTTCTGACACCGTCCGGAGGCCGTCGTTGCTCACCTGTGCCATGGAGGTATGGCCTTCGGCGTCAGATGAGGGAGTCGCCAGCACACGTCAACACCTTCCTGTCTGGGCTTCCTTGCCTGTTCCATGCTAGCGACCCATCGAGTTCGGCACCACTGTTTCCCAATCGACAAGGCCCTCGACAGCTCATCATTTGGTCTAGCCTTGAGCGGTAGAGCGGGGTTTTCGGTTTACAAATGGAATGATTTTCCACAAAATCATTCTGGAGCAGTCACCTTTTCCCCTGTCCGGCTGGAAGGTGCCAGGGGGGCACCCAAGGCCCAACGAGGAGCTAGACCCAATGACGCAACGCATTTCTCGCCATCGCCTGCAGGTGGCCGCCGAGCTGGACCAGTTCATCACCGAACAGGCGCTGCCTGGCACGGGGATCGATGCCGATGCCTTCTGGAAGGGCGTCGATGCCATCTTCCACGACCTGACGCCGACCAACCAGGCCCTGCTGGCCGAGCGCGACGCGCTGCAGCAGAAACTCTCGGCCTGGCACAGTGAGCACCCGGGGCCGGTCAACGACATGGCCGCTTACCAGGCCTTCCTCAAGGAAATCGGCTATCTGGTCGATTCGCCGGCCAAGGTCGAGGTGACCACCGAAAACGTGGATCGCGAGATCGCTTCCCAGGCGGGCCCCCAGCTGGTGGTGCCGGTGAACAACGCACGCTACTCGCTGAACGCCGCCAACGCGCGTTGGGGTAGCCTCTACGACGCGCTGTATGGCACCGACGTGATCAGCGAAGAGGATGGCTGCGAGAAGGGCTCGAGCTTCAACCCCAAGCGCGGCGAGAAGGTCGTGGCTTACGCCCGCAATGTGCTGGACCAGGCGGCACCGCTGGCGACCGGCTCCCACCGTGACGCGGTCAAGTACTTCCTGCGCGATGGCCACCTGGTGGTGTCTCTGGACGGCGGCCGCGAGACCGGCCTGAAGGAGCCGGGCAAGCTGGTGGGCTACCAGGGCGACGCCTCCGCGCCGAGTGCCGTGCTGCTGTCCCACCATGGCCTGCATCTGGAAATCCAGGTCGATGACAGCCACCCCATCGGCAAGACCGACCCGGCCCACGTCAAGGACGTGGTGGTGGAAGCCGCGCTGACCTCCATCATGGACTGCGAAGACTCCGTGGCGGCGGTGGATGCCGAGGACAAGGTGGGCGTCTACGCCAGCTGGCTGGGCCTGATGAAGGGTGACCTCACCGCCGAGGTGGCCAAGGGCGGCAGTTCCTTCACCCGTCGCCTGAATCCGGATCGCGACTACGTCACGCCGGATGGTTCCGAGCTGACCCTGCCGGGACGCTCGCTACTGTTCGTGCGCAACGTGGGTCACCTGATGACCAACCCGGCAGTGCTCGACGCCGACGGCAACGAAATGCCCGAGGGCATTCTCGACGCCATCATGACGTCGCTGATCGCCCTGCATGACCTCAACAAGGGTGACGATCAGCCGCGCAACTCGCGCACCGGCTCCGTCTATATCGTCAAGCCGAAGATGCACGGTCCCAAGGAAGTGGCCTTCGCCAACACCCTGTTCGGGCGTGTCGAAGACCTGCTGGGCATGGCCCGCAATACCCTCAAGATGGGCATCATGGACGAGGAGCGCCGCACCTCGGTCAACCTCAAGGCCTGCATCAACGAGGCCACCAGCCGGGTGGTGTTCATCAACACCGGCTTCCTCGATCGCACCGGTGACGAGATGCACACCGCCATGGAGGCGGGCCCCATGCTGCGCAAGGGCGACATGAAGGGTGCCGACTGGATTCAGGCCTACGAGCGCAGCAACGTGCTGGTCGGACTGGCCTGTGGCCTGCGCGGACGCGCCCAGATCGGCAAGGGCATGTGGGCCATGCCGGACCTGATGGCGGCGATGATCGAGCAGAAGATCGGCCATCCCAAGTCGGGCGCCAACACCGCCTGGGTGCCGTCTCCCACCGCTGCAGCGCTGCATGCCCTGCACTACCACCAGGTCGACGTGGCCCAGGTCCAGCGCGAACTCGAGGAGCTGGACGAAAGCGAGCAGCGCGATGATCTGCTCAAGGCGCTGCTGACCGTGCCGGTGGTCGCTTCCGCCGACTGGAGCGACGACGAGATCCAGCAGGAGCTCGACAACAACTGTCAGGGCATCCTCGGCTACGTAGTGCGCTGGGTCGAGCAGGGCGTCGGCGCCTCCAAGGTGCCTGACATCCACAACGTGGGCCTGATGGAGGACCGCGCTACCCTGCGGATCTCCAGCCAGCACATCGCCAACTGGCTGTACCACGGCGTAGTCGACGCGGCGCGTGTGGAAGAGACGCTCAAGCGCATGGCCAAGGTGGTGGACGGTCAGAACGAAGGCGACCCGGCCTACACCCCGATGAGCCCTGACTTCGACAAGTCCACCGCCTTCCAGGCGGCCAGCGACCTGATCTTCAAGGGGCGTGAGCAGCCGGCCGGCTACACCGAGCCGCTGCTGCACCACTGGCGTCAGGTCCACAAGGCGAAGTAACACACTCGGGACGCCACCGAGTACGCCAAGCTAACGCCGCGATCCAGGCGGCGTTTCCCTGGACACACCCCCGGGCCTCCCCGGGGGTGTGTCGTTGTGTCGAGGGGAAAGCGCACAGCAGCGAGGGCGTTGAGGCGTCGTATCCGGGCTTGAGTTATGGTGAAGCTATCACGAGCCGGATTGCCTTCAGGGAGAGAACCATGACCGTGATGACCGCCGCCGCCATCGAGGATTTTCTGGACGACGTCTTTCCCCAGCGCATGGGCACCATTGAAGCCGTCTCGGAGATGCGGGCCACCATGAGCCTGGCCATCGAGGATGAACACTTGCGGCCCGGCGCCAGCGTCTCCGGCCCGACCATGATGGGACTGGCGGACGTCTGCCTGTACGTGGCCATCCTGGCCCAGATCGGACCGGAGCCCATGGCGGTCACTAGCAACCTCAACTGCCACTTTCTACGGCGTGCCCGGGGTGATCGCGATCTGATCGCCAACGCCCGCTTGATCAAGCTGGGACGCCGCCTGGCGGTGGGTGAGGTGGAGCTTTTTTCCGACGGAGACGAGGCGCCGGTGGCGCACGTGACCGCCACCTACGTACTGCCCGATAACGACTGAGAGGCTATCTCATGCGCGGGCTCGCCATAGTCCCCAGGCCAGCGCCAGCCAGCCAAGCAGCAACAGCACGCCGCCGAGCGGTGTGATCAGCCCCAGTGGGCCGAGCCCGACGCCGTAGAGCCCGGCCAGGGCCATGGCGTACAGCGAACCCGAGAACAGCAGGATACCGGCCGACCACAGCCTCAATGCCGTTAGCTGGGCGGCCAGCGGCTGCTGGGCGCGCCAGGCCAGCAGCGCCAGGCCTGCCAGGGTGTGCCAGGCCTGGTAGCGCACCCCGGTGGTAAAGGCGGCGGTCAGACGCTCGGGCAGGCGTCCGTCGAGACCATGGGCGGCGAAGGCGCCGAGCGCCACCATCAGGGCTCCTGACAGGGCGAGGGTAATCCACCAGTGACGATCCGGCATCGAGGCTCCTTGACGACGAGAGAGAGGAATCTGCCCTCAACCGTACCCCGCGGCGGCCCGAGCCGCTACAATGTTGCCCCCGCGACATCTTGATAATGAGGTGGCCATGCAGATTCAGCTAAATGGTGAGCCCCACGCCCTCGACCGCGAGCAGACCGTGGCGGAGTTGATCGACGCCCTGGGTCTGGGCGGGCGCCGCATCGCCGTCGAGCTCAACGAGGACATCCTGCCGCGCAGCCAGCACGGCGAGACCCGCCTGGCGGATGGCGATCGCATCGAGATCGTCCATGCCATCGGCGGCGGCTGAGGCGAACCACCCGCCAGCAGATACCGACGACTATAGAGGTGCCGCTCGAAGGCGGCCTGGTTCCGTTTCGTGAGAAGGACTTGAGCATGACCGACATCTTTCAGGACAGCCCGCTGCGGGTCGCCGACCACGCCTTTTCCTCGCGTCTCTTGGTGGGCACCGGCAAGTACAAGGACTTCGACGAGACCGGCGAGGCGATCGCCGCCAGTGGCGCCGATGTCGTGACCTTCGCGGTGCGTCGCACCAACCTGGGGCAGGAGGCCGGTGAGCCCAACCTGCTCGACGTGGTGCCGCCGGAGCGCTATACCCTGCTGCCCAATACCGCCGGTTGCTACAACGCCAAGGATGCCGTGCGCACCTGTCGGCTGGCGCGGGAACTGCTCGACGGCCACAAGCTGGTCAAGCTCGAGGTGCTGGGGGACGACAACACCCTCTATCCCAATGTGGTGGAGACCCTCAAGGCCGCCGAGACGCTGGTCGCCGATGGCTTCGACGTGATGGTCTACACCAGTGACGACCCCATCGTCGCCAGGGAACTCGAGGCCATCGGCTGCTGCGCGGTGATGCCGTTGGGCTCGCTGATCGGCTCCGGCCACGGCATCCAGAATCCGCACAATGTGCGCCTGATCATCGAGCAGGCCAAGGTCCCGGTGCTGATCGATGCCGGCATCGGCACCGCCTCCGAGGCAGCCCTGGCCATGGAACTCGGCTGTGACGGCGTGCTGATGAACTCCGCCATCGCCCACGCGCGCCAGCCGGTGCTGATGGCCGAGGCCATGAAGCATGCCGTGCAGGCGGGACGCCAGGCGTTTCTCGCCGGTCGCATGCCGCGTCGCGGCGCCGAGGCATCATCGCCGTTCGCCGGCCGCATCAACGCCTGAAGCCGGCAGGAGCGGCATGGCCCGGCCTGCCGCTCCTGCTCAGCTTTCTCGCCCTGACACTTTCACCACGCCCCCAGACATCATCATGACCGACCAAGATCGCCCCGACGAGGGCAAGACCACCGGCCCGGAAGGACCGGACGCACCGCTGCATCGCCGTGGTATCAAGAGCTATGTGCTGCGGGCCGGGCGCATGACCCAGGCGCAGACCCGTGGGCTTGAGGAAGTCTGGCCGCGGCTGGGACTGACCCTCGCCCAGGGGCGCCAGGACCTCGATGCGCTGTTCGGCCGCCAGGCGCCCAGGGTGGTCGAGATCGGCTTCGGCATGGGAGCGTCGCTGATCGAGCAGGCCGAGACCCATCCGGACACCGACTTCATCGGAATCGAGGTACACGCCCCGGGCGTCGGCAAGTTGCTCGACGAAGCCGACAAGCGTGGGCTGACCAACCTGCGGGTCTACCGCGAGGATGCCCTGGCGGTGCTGGAGCAGTGCCTGCCCGAGGGCAGTCTGACCACCCTGCAGCTGTTCTTCCCCGACCCCTGGCCGAAGAAGAAGCATCACAAGCGGCGCATCGTCCAGCCGGCGTTCGTCGAGCTGGTGCGGACTCGCCTGGCCAGCGGTGGAACCCTGCACATGGCCACCGACTGGGAAGCCTACGCCGAATGGATGGCCGAGGTGATGGAGGCAGCCCCGGGCTACCTCAATACCGCGACCCCGGAGACGGCGCCCTATGTGCCGCGTCCCGACTTTCGTCCGCTGACCAAGTTCGAGGCGCGGGGCGAACGGCTCGGTCACGGTGTCTGGGACCTGATCTTCCGCCGCGTCGACTGACGCCGGCATCGGCGGCGCGGCCCTGGCCGCGTCGCCCGGCCGCCAGCGCCCACAGGGCGCCACCCAGCGACAGCACCAGTCCCGCCAGGCCCAGCCCATCCGGGCGCTCGCCGAACAGCGAAAGCGTCATCAACAGCGTCACCGCCGGGGTCAGCGCGATCAGCGCCGAGGTCGGGGTCACCCCGAAGCGCCCCAGGCACGCCACGAAGAAGCCGTAGCCACCGAAGGTGGCCAGCACCACCAGCCAGCCAATGGTCAGCCAGGCGTCCAGCGTCGCCGGAGGCAGCGCCGGCAGGCCTGGTTCGAGCATCACCGCCGCCAGCATGAACACCAGCGTTGCCGCGCTCAGCTGCAGCGCCAGGCGGGTGATCAGTGACAGCGGCACCACACCGCCATTCTCCTCGCCGGGCCTGGCGGTCGCCGGCGGCGTCAGGATGCTGCCGATCGATACCGCGGCGACTGCGACCAGCGGCAGCAGGTAGGCCCACCAGGGGGCGCCGCCGACGCTGCGCATGTCGCCAGCGATCATCGCCATGGCGCCGAGCGTCGCTACCCCCATGCCCCACCATTGCGCGCTGTCGCTGCGCTCCTTGAGCAGGTGCCGTGCCAGTAGCGCCGCCGCCAGCGGCTGCAGCGCGCCGATCAGCGCCGCCACCGAGGCGCTCACACCTTCGGCCACCGCCACCAGCATCGTCAGCAGGTAGACGCCCACCGTCAGACCACCGGTCAGCAGCTCGTGGCCTGCCTGGCGCCAGCTCGGGCGATGCCCCGGATGGCCCAGACGACAGACGACCAGCATCCAGGCCAGCAGGGTCGCCAGGGCAAAGCGCCAGGCATAGAGCCCCATCACCGGCACGTCCAGGTCCACCGCCATGCGACTGCCGACGAAACCGCTGCTCCAGCAGACCACGAAGCCCGTGGCGACGATCAGGGCACCCGAGTGCTTGCCCAGTTGCCGGGGAAGCTGGTGGAGCAGGGGGATCAGGCGGGGTAGCAGCGTCTGCATGGGGCCTCCTTGAGCACGGGTGGATGACGGCAGCGCTGGATAGACGAAGCGCTGGATGAGCAGTCTGCCGTGGTGCTAGCCTTTCGAGTAGCGAAACGTTTTTCACGCTGACTTCAATAATATTGAAGTCTTCGGGTAGGGTGGTCTGGCGCCATAGGGGGAGTAACGATGACCGAGAACACGGGAGCGGCGCTGGATCTGGAGGCGCTGCGCAGCTTTGTGACGGTGGCCCAGCAGGGCAGTCTGGCGGCGGCGGCGGAGTTGCGACACCGCACCGTCAGTGCCTTGAGCATGCAGATCAAGCGCCTCGAGCAGCGTCTCGATGCGCGCCTGCTGATCCGTGGGCCGCGCGGAGTGTCGCCGTCGCCGGCCGGCGAGGCCTTGCTGCAGGAGGCGCGTGAGCTGCTGCGCCAGCACGACGGCCTGGTGGCGCGACTGACCGGACAGGGACTCAGCGGGCGGGTGCGCTTCGGCATGCCGGAGGGCTACGCCCCGCATCTGGTCGAGCAGGTGCTGCCTGACTTTCTGGCCAGCCACCCCAATGTGCTGCTGGAGGCGGTCACGGCGCCCAGCGGAGAGCTGGCCCGGCGCCTGGAGCGCGGTGAGCTGTCGCTGGCGGTGGCGCTGGACCGTCCGCATCAGCTGACCAATGGCGAAACGCTGTGGCAGACCTCGCCGGTGTGGGCGGCGTCCCGTGAGTTTCGCGTCGCCGACGAGGCGCCGTTACCGCTGGCGCTCCATCCGCTGGACTGCCCATTCCGCTCGCTCGGGGTCGAGGCCCTGGAGAGTCAGGGGCGCGACTGGTACGCGGTCTTCACCAGTACCAGCATCCATGCGGTGGAAAAGGCCGTGGAAGTCGGCCTGGCCGTGAGCATCCTCGATCGCCAGCGGCTGACGCCGCGCATGCGCGTGCTGGATGAGGCCGAGGGCCTGCCCCACCTGGGTACCAGTGACGCCTGCCTGTACTTCAGCCGGCGCATCGCCGCAGCCTCATGGCCGGCGGTGGAAGCCCTGGCGGGGCTCTTGCGCCAGCGTCTGAGCGGTGCAGGCCCCTGGGCTGCGAATAGTCGCGAGGCCAGGCCGCTGGCACTGGGGTGAGATGAACGAGAGCGGTGAGACGCAGGGAGCGGTGCGACGAACAGGAGCCAAGGCCTTGGGGGCGAGGCTGAACAGAAGCGTCGATGGCCAGAAAAAAGAAAACCGCTCCCGGGGGAGCGGTGAAAGGACCGTGACTAGCAATGAGGAGGAGAAACCAGATAGCGACTGGCAATGTCTGGTATCTGGTGTCGGCGGCTCATCAACGCCGACAACCTCAGCGTAAATCATTCTCATTTTCTTCGTCAAGCGTAACGAGAATATTTTTTATTAAGGCGGTGTGTCCGCTCACACTCGCTGGCTTTCTGCCAAGGGGAACGCATGCGAGGGGCGGCGCCAAGACAGCAGGCGAAACCGGGCGGAGGCTCGGGATGGCGGAATCAAGCGGTGGCAGGACGTCGTGGGCAACGAGGCGAAGGAGCGCTGGCCGCGGGACCGAACCAAGCGGCCATGAAAAAGCCGCTTCCAGAGGGAAGCGGCGAAAGGACCGTGACTAGCAATGAGGAGGAGAAACCAGATAGCGACTGGCAATGTCTGGTATCTGGCGCCGGCGACTCATCAACGCCGACAACCTCAGCGTAAATCATTCTCATTTGTTTCGTCAACACAAACGAGAATCTTTTTTAATAAAGCCTCGCCTGGCCCCTCAGGTCAGCTGCATCCACAGCGGCAGGCTGATCATCGCCGCCAGGGTCTGGGCGGTTATCAGTCCGGCCATCAGCTCAGCGTCACCACCCAGCTGGCGTGCCAGAATATAGGCGGAGGTGGCGGTGGGCAGGGCGGCGTACAGCAGCGCCACATCCTGGCTGACAGGGTCGAGGCCCAGCAACCACGCCAGCATCAGCACCAGCGCCGGCATCAGCACCAGCTTGACCAGGCTCGAGACCCACAGGCCAAGATCGCGCCTCAGCAGGGCCTGGGGTCGCAGTGCCACCCCTACGGCCACCAGCCCCAGCGGCAGCGCCGCTCGTCCCAGCAGCTCCAGGGTTCCTGCCGACCAGCCTGGCAGGCCGATCCCCGAGAGATTGAGCCCGATGCCGATCAGGCAGGCGAGGATCAGCGGGTTCTGGGCCAGGGCGAGCAGTGAGCGCCATAGACCCGAGCGGCCGAGGGTGCCCGCGGCGATAAAGGTCAGCACGCACAGCACATTGACCGTGGGAATCATCAGCGCCAGGGCCACCGCTGCCACCGTGGCGCCCTGGGGACCGTGCAGCGCAGCGGCGCCGGCGACGCCGACATAGGTGTTGAAGCGCACCGCGCCCTGGAAGACAGAGGTAAAGGCGGCGGCGTCGAGATTCAAACGGGGCTTGAGCCACCACAGCAGGGCGGAGAGCACCAGCATGGTGCCCAGCAGCACCAGGGCGAGCCTGGCCACCGGTACCTGGCTGATGTCCGCCCTGGCCAGGGTCGCCACCAGCATGGCGGGAAACAGCAGAAAGTAGATCAGGCGCTCCATGCGCGCCCAGAAGTCCCCGCCTGGGATGCGTCCGACACCCAGCACGGCGCCAAGCAGGATAAGCAGAAAAAGCGGGCCCAGGGCCGCAGTGATGGAGGCCATGTACGTTCCTTGTCCGGGCGAGGCCGGTGGCAGAATAGTGCGCCGTCGAGCGTGAGTAAGCGCGCGTTGACGGCTGCGACATTGTCGCGCAGGGGGCGTCGGAGTTTTGCTGATAAGCTTACCCTACGCCCATTCCCTTTGGAGGCAGCCCTCCGACATGCATTCGCGCCAGTCCCCAGCCTCGCGCGGCGCCCGTCGTCCTCGGCTTCGCCTGCTGATCACGGTGACCGTGGTCACCTTGCTGATCGCCCTATGGTACCTGCTGCGCTACGAGCTTGGCGATCACCAGGAGACGACCTGGTATCCGGCCGCGCCCGGCTGCGATCTGCACCAGGGGCCCTGCGGCGTCGGCCTCGAGGAGGATGAGCGGCTGACCCTGGCGATCCCGGTGGAGGGTGACATTCGCCCGCTGGAGTCGTTGCCCCTCGAAGTACGCATCGACGGCGTGGAAGCGCAGAACGTACGGGTGGTGTTCGAAGGGGTCGGCATGGACATGGGCGAGCATCGCTTCCACCTCGACGCCGTGCAAGGCGGCGAACCGGGCCGCTTTCAGGGGGTGGGACAGCTCGGCATCTGCACCCGTGAGCGCATGACCTGGCGTGCCCGGGTCAGCTTCGATGCGCCGCGTGGGCGTCTCGGAAGTACCTTCGATCTGGACGTGGAGCGAAGCCTGCCATGACCCGACGGCAACGACAGCAGCAACGACGACACGGCTTCGATCGACGGACCCTGGGGCTGGTCCTGGCGGCGGTGGTGATGCTGGCGGCGGCCCTGTTGTGGACCTTCAAGCCCTGGCAGCCCGTCGAGCAGGACGGGCTGGTCGCTGGTGAGATACGCCTGGCGTCGACCGTGGGCGATTTTGCGCTGAGTGATCTCGATGATGACCAGCTGGCGGTGATCTTCTTCGGCTACACCTGGTGTCCCGACGTCTGCCCCATGAGCCTGGCGGTGGTGCGCCAGGCGCGCCAGGCACTGCCCGAAGAGCAGCGTCGGCGGGTGGTGCCGTTGATGATTTCGGTGGACCCCGAGCGTGACACCCTGGAGCGGTTGTCGGAGTACCTTGAGGCCTTCGGCGACGACTTCATCGGCGCCACCGGTAGCCAGGCCGAGCTTGCCGATATCGGCGAGCGCTACGGCGTCGTCTGGCGCAAGGTCGAGACGCCGGAATCCGCCGTGGAGTATCTGGTGGATCACTCGGCCTCGCTCTATCTGGTGGACGCCAGCGGCGAAATCATCGAACGGGTATTGCATGCGCCGACCCCGGGGCCGCTCTCGGCGGCGCTGGATCGGGCGTTGAACTAACTTCCTGCCAAGCCTAGGCCTCTAGCCAAGCAGGCGCCTCAGGGCGCCTGCTGTAGCCTGTCGAGGGCGCTCAACCTGCCCACGCGCTTGGCAAATCCCTTGCCACGCCTCAGGGCGCTTCCTGCAGTCTATCGACCATTTGCATCAGGGCGCTGACCTGACGGCCGTCCCGGCTGTCGTGCAAAGGGTCGCGCTGCCACGTGCTCTCGCTGAACCCCCACCAGTCCCAGCATCCCTTGGGATTGGCCAGGCTTGCCTCGGCCTGGGGGTAGAGCACCACCAGGTCGTTGCTCTCGGCGTAACGGTTCAGGCCGCTTGCCCGGGTGAATGGCGTCGCTGCGCTTTCATCGTCGTCCACGCCCATCTGGCAGCCATGCAGCGCCACCACCAGTGCGCAGTCGCCGCTCTCGCACTGCTTCGGCAGATAGACAAAGCCGGTGTCGGCGAGTCCCTTGGCGTCGAACTCGCTCTGGTCGAAGGCCAGCAGGCGCTGGTCGTCGGCCTCGCCGGCAGGCGCCAGATCGTCCCACCACCAGCCCAGCGCCTCGCCGGCCAGGTCCAGGCCGCAGTCGAGCAGGAAGGGCGCACCGCCCTCTTCGCAGTCGGCCAGGCCCGCCTCGCCAGCGGCGTCCAGCGCCGGCCAGCCGTGCCCCGCACCGTCCTGAAACACCGTCTTCAGTTGATCATCGTCGGCGAGCCAGTCACGCCATTGTCGAGCGGCGGCGTGTCCGACGTCGGGATCGATGGTGCCATCGTCCTCACCGTGCCAGAGATACACCTTGAGGTCGTCGAGCGATTCAGCGCTACCCGCGCGATCGAGCTCGCGGTAGTCCGCAAGGCGGCTGTCGATCTCCGCCAGGTCGGGGTCGCCAAGGCGAGTGAACATGCACTGACCCAGCGCCACTCCCAGCTCGCCCCGGGCACAGCCCCAGGGGCCGGCGGCGACCAGCCCGAGTGCATCGAAGCGCTCGGGCCAGGCCACCGCCAGCTGCGCGGCCATGTAGCCGCCGGACGAGACACCGATGGTGGCCAGACGGTCCTTCGAGAGACCCAGCGCGGGCAGGGCGTCGGGGGAGTCGGCCGTGGCCTGAGGTGCCAGCACGAAAAACGCCAGCCCCGCGAGGAGGCTGGCGTTGGCACGACTAAGGTGAGTCATCGACTCAGCCTTCGTCGCTGGGGTTCACGTCAAGCAGCTCGACCTTGAAGATCAGGGTCTCGTTGGGGCCGATGGGGCCCTGGCCACGCGCGCCGTAGCCCAGCTCCGGCGGAATCACGACTTCCCAGGTGTCGCCCACGTTCATCATCTTCAGGGCTTCCTGCCAGCCCTCGATGACCTGGCCCACCTGGAAGGATACCGGCTCGCCGCGCTCGTAGGAGCTGTCGAACACGGTGCCGTCGATCAGCTTGCCTTCGTAGTTGACCTGCACGGTGTCGCCGGCCTCGGGGGAGGCGCCGTCACCTTCCTCGAGCTCCTTGTACTGCAGCCCGGAGTCGGTAGTGGTAACGCCGTCCTTGTCGGCGTTCTCGGCCATGTAGGCCTCGCCTTCCTGCTTGTTGGCGTCCGCCTGCTGGGCCATCTCTTCGGCACGTTGCTGCTGTTCTTCAGCGCGCTTGGCCATGGCCTCTTCCTGGAACTTGGTCAGGGCGGCGGCAATCTCCTCGTCGGTCATGTCGAGGCCGTCGTCGGCGAACACGTCCTTGATCGCCTCGCTGAAGGCATCCGTGTCGAGGTCTTCCACGTCTTGCTTGATGCTCTGGCCCAGGGTCACACCCAGGCTGTAGCTAAGCTTTTCCTGGTCGCTCTCGGGGGCGGAGAAGGCCATGGGAGCGGCGCCCAGCAGGGCGATCAGGGAGGCGGAAGTCAGCAGTGTCTTCATGGAAATCCTTGGCTGGCGCGTTGGCCGTAGTGTGAATGTCGTTGTTGTGACTGTAACAGGGGCAAAAGGGTTCCGCACCCGCCGCGCGTTACCCCCTACGAGGCAGGCCCGGGCATGACCCGGGCCTGTGGTTGCGGCTGCGTCTGTGCTAGCCGTGATGAGTGTGGCGCTAGACCACCAGGGTCGGACACTGCGCCGACCCCGACACCCGTTGGGCGACACTGCCCAGGATCAGGCTGGCGTCGCCGTTGGTGCCCTGGGCGCCGATCACGATCAGGTCGCACTCGCGCTTGCGAGCGAAGCGCACGATGGTGCGCGAGGGGCGGCCTCCCTTGACGAAGGCGCGCACCTTTTCCAGCGGCACCCCCAGTTCCACCGCGTGGTTCTTGGCGTGCACGGCGATCTCCGAGGCGTACTCCTTGAGGGCATCGTCGGGCAGGTCCAGCTTGTCCGGGCGAACCATCGACAGGGAGGCCTCGAGCAGACTGTGGTGCTTGAACACGCACAGGATGTAGAGCTCGGCGCCGGTCAGGTACTGCAGCCCCACGGCCTTCTCCAGCGCCTTGAGGGCGCCCTTGGAGCCGTCCACCGCCACCAGGATTCGATTGAACATCGGTCTCTCCTCAAGCTTGGTCTCCGCGCATCCGATAGACGCCGCCTAGCGGAAGGCGACGTCGCGCAGGAACAACGCAATCTGCGGGAACATGATCAGCAGGGCCGCGGCCAGGATCAGCAGGAACACGAACGGAGGTGTGCCCTTGATCACGTCCAGATAGGGCCGCTTGAAGATCGCGATGGCGGTGAAGATGTCGCAGCCGAAGGGTGGCGTCGCCGAGCCGATGGCCACTTGCAGGGTGATCAGGATACCCACCAGCACCGGGTCGAGTCCGGTGGCCTCGATGGCCGGCGCGAAGATCGGCGTCAGCACCAGGATGACCACGATCGGGTCGACGAACATGCAGGCGACGAAGAAGGCGATGCAGATGGCGATCAGCACACCCGTGGGACCCGCTTCGTTGATCCCGGCCGCCTCGAGCATGGCCTGCGGAATCTGGGCGAAGGAGATGATCCACGAGAAGCCGTTGCCCACGGCGACCAGGATGAACACCACCGCGGTGATCAGGCCGGTGGACTTGGCGATGGCGTAGATGTCGTTCATCTTCAGCGATCGGAACACCACGAACTCCAGCAGCACCGCGTAGAGCACGCAGGCCGCGGCGGCCTCGGTGGGGCTGAAGATGCCGCCGTAGATGCCGCCGACGATGATCACCGGGAAGCCCAGCGGCCACAGCGCCTGACGCACCGCGGAGAGACGCTCGCTCCAGGACGCCTTGGGCTCGGTGGGGACGTCGCGGATCACCGCGTAGAGCACGCAGTAGATGGAGAACATCAGCAGGATCAGCAGGCCTGGCCCGATGCCGGCGATGAACAGCTCGCCGATGGAGGTGCCCGAGATCACGCCATAGATGATCATGCCGATGCTGGGCGGGATCAGAAAGGCGATGTCACTCGAGTTGATGATCAACGCCAGGGTGAAGGAGTCGGAGTAGCCGGCCTTGAGCATGCGCGGGCGTAGCGGCGAGCCCACCGCCACCACGGTGGCCTGGGTCGAGCCGGACACGGCGCCGAACAGGGTGCAGGATGCCGCGGTGGATACCGCCAGGCCGCCCTTCACGTGGCCGATGAAGGCCATGACCATGTTGATCAGGCGCTCTGCCGACTGGCCGCGGGTCATGATGTCGGCGGCGAGGATGAACATCGGCACGGCGATCAGCGAGGCCGGCCGGATGCCCGCCATCATCTGCTGGATCAGCGTGTCCATCTGGTCCAGGCCGTTGAACATCATGAAGAAACCGATGACCGCCGCGGTGATCAGCGGGATCATCATGGGGAAGCCCAGCAACAGCAGGGCGATCATGGTGGTGACCATTATGGTTGTCATTGGGGCTGTCCTCCTGCTGCCGCCGTCGCGTCACTCATACTTCGGTCTCCGTATCCTTGTAGCCATCCAGCACGCCGGTCGACAGGTAGACGTCGCGGGAGGTCAGGTTCTTGATGGCGGTGAGCAGGTACTGGATACCGGTGATCAGAAAGCCCAACGGTACCCACAGGTAGATCCAGAAGATCGGGATGCCAAGGGCGGGCAGAATGCGCCCCTTGTCATACAGGTCGACGATGTAGATCACCGAGTAGTACAGCAGGAAGAACATCACCAGAGAGGTAAACAGGGAGATGAAGATCATCAATGCCTTGCGGCCACCCACCGGCAGGGCATCGTAGATCGCCGACATGCGAATATGGCGCCCGTGGCGCGCCGCATAGCCGATACCGGCAAAGGTGATCATTATGATCAGAATGCGGTTGATCTCGCCGCTGAAGAAGATGCTCTCGCCGAGCACGAAGCGGCCAACGACGTTGGCGATGGTATTGGCCGCCATCAGCAGCACACCCACTGCAAGAATGATGGCTTCCAGCTTGCTGATCCACGTATCGATGGTGCCCAGAAAACCAGGCAACCCCGAGTGGTAGTGCTGTTCGGATTCTTCTTCGGTCATGATGGGATCCTTGGTCGGGAATTCCGGGAGAAACGCACGTACCTGTATCGCAGCGTACGCCCTCTGGGTCGCGGTTCGCAGCCATCTGGTCAACGCTGGATGCACGCAGCGCGCCTGGCGTGGCGGCGACTGTCGGGTCGCTATTCAGGGCTCTGGAAACACAAAAGGGGCAGCCGGGTAGGGCTGCCCCTTTCGGGAGCGATGGCTCAGACGAGGATTACTCCTCGCCGGACTGAACCGCTTCCAGGTCAGCCTTGAACTGGTCGAGCAGTTCCTGACCGCCTTCACCGGTCATCTCGATGAACTTCTCCTCGACCTGCGGAGCGCGATCCTTGAAGGCCTGGATCTGTTCGTCGTCCAGGCGAGTCACGGTGACCTCGTCAGACGCTTCCTGGATCTTGCCGAGTGCTTCTTCGGCGAGGCCCTGGATGTGCTCGATGGTGGTGTCGTAGGCGGAGTCGGTGGCGTCCTGGACGAGTTGCTTGTCCTCGTCGGACAGGCCGTCATAGAAGTCCTGGTTGGCCATCATGGCGGTGGTGAACCAGCCGTGGCCGGTGAAGGTCAGGTTCGGGGAGACCTCGTACAGACCGCCGGACTCGATCCAGAAGATCGGGTTTTCCTGACCGTCGATGATACCGGTCTGCAGACCGCCGTAGACCTCGCCCCAGGGCAGCGGCGTGGGGGTCGCGCCGAAGGCGTCGTAGGTCTCCGCCAGCAGCGGGTTGGTCATGGTGCGGATCTTCTTGTTGTCGAAGTCCTCCGGCGAGGTAATCGGCTCGTCGGCGGTGACCACCATTTCCCCTTCCGGGTACATCTGCAGCAACTTCAGCCCGTGCTCGGCGTAGAGCTCGGGGAACATCTCGTTGATCGCCTTGCTCTCGTCGAAGAACTTCAGCACGGTTTCTTCGTCGGTGGGCAGCAGGTAGGGAATGAAGAAGATCTGGGCTTCGGGAATCAGCGCGCCGGTGAAGCCGGGAGACTGGTTGACGAACTGCAGGATGCCGTTCTGGGTCTGCTCCATGATGTCGTCGGATTCGCCCAGTTCGCCGAAGCGGTAGACCTGGACGGAATGGTCGGAATTCTCCTCGACGTACTGCTTGAACGCCTGGGCAAAGACGTCCTGGACATCGCCCTCGTACTCTTCGTGGGCGTAGCGCCAGTTGTCGGCCATGGCGGTGGAGGAAAGACCCAGCATC
Source organism: Halomonas sp. EF61 (assembly GCF_040147045.1). Taxonomy (NCBI): domain Bacteria; kingdom Pseudomonadati; phylum Pseudomonadota; class Gammaproteobacteria; order Oceanospirillales; family Halomonadaceae; genus Halomonas; species Halomonas sp. EF61. The sequence continues at coordinate 1,471,058 of NZ_JAMSHM010000001.1, forward strand.
AGGGCGCCGATGCTGGCGGTGGTCAGCAGCTGTGTTGCCTTCATTCTTGTGGTTCCTCTGCAGGTGTTGGAGCTATGGGCGGATCGCGTTCGCCTGTTGTATTGCTTCGTGTCTCGCTTCGGAATCTCGGACCTTGTGCTATTGGCGCGAACAAGATCGATCATGCAAAAAATGCAGGAATTCTCATGCAGTTAACGTCAGGCTAGCGCGCTGCCGGAAGAGGGTCAAGCTGGCTTTCCACGCTTCTTATGGCCATAAGTTGCGTTTTTTTCTGCCGTTGTTGGCTAGAAAGCAGCACATTTTCTAGACCTTGGAGTCTGGCGGGTATCGGCGAGAAAGCCAGTTCGTTCAGGCTAATTTTCATGAGCATCTGCAGGCATTGTTGCTCGGCTTCGAGCTCCGCTTGCTTGATCCGCGAGCGAACGCTCGCCACCTGCGGGTCGGCTTGCGCCTGGGACTTCAGATCCCTGCGCAGTCGGCGCAGCGGTTGGGTGACCTCGCGCTGCCAGGCGGCGACCTCTGACGGCAGTGCACCTGCCTGGGCGCCCTGTTGATACAGCCAGCATCGCCACAACAGTTCACACACGTCCCAGCCGTGCTCATCCTGCAGCGTCAGGCAGGCTTGCTCGACGCCTGGCCGGGCATAGATTGCCAGGGCGAAGTCCCATAGCGGCGAAGTCGCCAGGCGAGGGCGCAGGCGAGCGGTGAATTCGGTAGAATCGGGGTCCAAGACGATATCCTTCTTTTATTAGAGAAGCTCGCGGGTGCCCGGCCCGGCGGGCTCATCCCGATGGAGCCGTGATGATTGCACTGCGCCAAGTAACCCTGCAACGCGGCGCCGAGCCGTTGTTCGAGGGTGCCGACCTGACCCTGCACGCCGGCCACAAGGCCGGTATCGTGGGCCCCAATGGCGCCGGCAAGTCCAGTCTGTTTGGCCTGATCCTCGGCGAGATCGGCGCCGACAAGGGCGCGGTCGAGATGAGTGGCGGCCAGCGCATTGCCCATATGGCGCAGGAAGTCGAGGCGCTGTCTCGCCCCATCATCGAGTACGTGCTCGACGGGGATGCGGAACTAAGGCGTACCGAGGCTGCCCTCGCCTCTGCCCAGGCCGACGGTGACCACCACCGTGAGGCCGAACTTCACGGCGCCATCGAGGCGCTGGACGGCTACAGCGCGCCAGCCCGCGCAGCCCAGCTGCTGGTCGGGCTGGGCTTCGCCCAGCACGATCTGGACAAGCCGCTGTCGGCGTTCTCCGGCGGTTGGCGCATGCGAGCCAACCTGGCGCGTACCCTGTTCATGCCCTCCGACGTGCTGCTGCTCGACGAGCCGACCAACCACCTGGACCTGGACGCCCTGCTGTGGCTAGAGCAGTGGCTGACGCGCTATCCCGGCACCCTGTTGCTGATCTCCCACGACCGCGACTTTCTCGATGCGGTGTGTGACCACATCGTGCACTTCGATCGTCGCAGCCTGGTGCTCTATCGGGGCAACTACACCACCTTCGAGCGGACCCGGGCCGAGAAGCTGGCGCTGCAGCAGGCCCAGGCCGAGAAGCAGCAGGCGCGTCGCGAGGAAATCGAGAAGTTTGTCGCCCGCTTTCGCTACAAGGCGACCAAGGCGCGCCAGGCCCAGAGCCGACTGAAGATGCTCGAGCGCATGGGCGACATCGCCCTGGCCCATGTCGATTCCCCCTTTCACTTTACCCTGCCGGCGGCGGACAAGACGTCTCATCCGCTGCTGGTGATCGATGACGCCAGCCTGGGCTATCGTCGCGAGGACGGCAGCGAGCGCACCCAGCTGTCCGACGTGAAGCTGACTCTGCTGCCGGGACAGCGCATCGGTCTGCTCGGTCCCAATGGCGCGGGCAAGTCGACCCTGATCAAGTCGCTGACCGGCGATCTGCCGTTGCTCTCTGGCCGTCGGGTGCCCGGCGAGCACCTGGCGGTGGGCTACTTCGCCCAGCACCAGCTCGAAGGGCTCGATCTCAAGGCGACCCCCTTCACCCACGTGCAGCGCCTGTCGCCCCAGGCCGCCGACAGCGATATCCGCACCTTCCTGGGTGGCTTCGGCTTTCCGGGAGACGACGTGTTTGCCCGGGTCGAGCTGTTCTCCGGCGGCGAGAAGGCACGCCTGGCGCTGGCCCTGATTGCCTGGCAGAAGCCCAACCTGCTGCTGCTCGACGAGCCGACCAACCACCTGGACCTGGAGATGCGCGAGGCGCTGACCGAGGCGTTGGCGTCGTTCGAAGGGACGGTGATCGTGGTATCCCACGACCGCCACCTGCTCAAGGCCACCGTCGACGAGTTCTGGAAGGTCGCCGACCATCGGGTCGAACCCTTCGATGGCGACCTGGAGGATTACCGGGCCTGGCTCAAGTCACGCCTGGAAAGTGATCGTCGCGCGGCCAGGGAAGACAAGGCCGACAGGGCCGAGGCTGGCCAGGCCGCCCCGCGGGAGGATCGCAAGGCCTCGCGCCGTGCCGCCGCCGAGCTGCGCGAGAAGCTCAGGCCCTTGAAGCGCGAGCGGGACAAGGCCGAAAAGGCCATGGAGAAGGTCCAGGCTGAACTCGGCGAGGTGGAAGCGCAGCTCGGCGACGCCGAGCTCTACACCGATGCGGCGCGCAAGCAGGAACTGACCGACTGTCTGGCGCGCCAGGGCGAGCTCAAGGCGCGCCTCGAGGAGCTGGAGGCCGACTGGCTCGCCGCCGAAGAGGCGCTCGAGGAAATGAACGAGGCGCTGTCGGGCTGAGCCACGCTCGGTTCGATAGCGCCTCGGGTCGTCGGGTCGCCCGATAGCCGGGGCGAGTGGGCGTGGCGAACGGCTATTGCGAGTCGCACCGGGGTGAGGCGGGCACGCTTGCGGGAGCCGTGTCGCTGGCTTCCATGCGCGCGGCCAGCCGCTCGCGCTCGGCCTGCTCATCGGCCAGGCTCTTGTGAGGCAGCAGCAGATTGAGCAGCACGGCGGTGAGCGCCGCCACCACCACGGGTGATCCACCGATCGCCATCTCGATCGTGTCCGGCAGCGCGGCGATGGCCTGCGGCGCCGCGGCGAGCCCGAGGCCCAGCGCCAGCGCCAGGCTGGCGATGGTCATGTTGCGCCCGGACAGCTCGTCGCGGGTCAGCAGCTGGATACCGGTCATGGTGATCATGCCGAACACCGTGATGGTGGCGCCACCGAGCACCGGATAGGGAATGGTGGTCATCAGCGCGCCGAACTTCGGCATCAGTCCCGCCGCCAGCAGAAACAGCGCCGCCAGTGCCAGCACCGAACGACTGATGACCTTGGTCATGGCGACGATACCGACGTTCTGGCTGAACGACGCCGTCGGCAGAGCCGCGAACAGGGCACCGACCAGAGTGCACAGGCCGTTGCCCAGCAAGCCCCCGGACAGCTCCCGATGGCCCAGCTCGCGATTCATGCCACCGATGGTGGTAGCGGATAGATCACCGATGGTCTGCACCGAATTGACCACGCAGATGATCACCATGGACAGGATCGCCACCGGCGCGAATTCGAGCGTCACGGGGAGCGGGCGCGGCGCACTGAACCAGGCAGCCTGATGCACCGCAGTGAAGTCCACCATGCCCAGCGCGAGTGCCAGCGCGTAGCCCACCACGATGCCGCAGATGATCGCGGCGAGCTTGATGAAGCCCCGCCCGAACTGGGAAATCGCCAGCACCACGGCCAGAGTGACCAGTGCCACCAGCCACTGCCTGCCGCCACCGTAGTCAGCGCTGCCCTTGCCCCCGGCCATGTAGTGGATGGCGATGTCGTAGAGCGACAGGCCGATCACCAGCACCACCACCCCCGCCACCACCGGCGGAAACAGGTGACGCAGCGGGCGTATACCGAACCCGACCAGCAGCATCGCCGTGCCGCCGATCAACTGGGCGCCGAGGATGCCGCCGAGGCCATACTGGGCGCCCACGGCGGTCAGGGTGGGCACGTAGGCAAAGCCGACACCGAAGATGGTCGGCAGGCGGGCACCGAAGCGCCAGACGCCGAACAGCTGGATCAGCGTCGACAGCGCCGAGGCCACCAGCGAGATCTGGATCAGCAGCAGGGTTTCGGCGGTGGAGGCGCCGATGGCACCGGAGACGATGATCGGCACCGTGATGGTACCCATGATCATGGCGAGGATGTGTTGCAGCGACAGTGGCAGGGCACGGCTCAGTGGTGGCCGGCCGTGGAAGTCGAAGACCGAGACGCTGGCGGGGTAGCGGGCGTTGCTCATGGATACGATCACCGGTTGTTTTTGTATACAGGTGATTGTGGTAAATGTTTCCATAAACATCAAGGTGAGACGGGATTAGACGAGAGAGCCTGGTTTACCGCCCCGCCGACATCGCGTTGCGATCGGGCTTACGAAGATCAGAAAGGTGGCAGGTCGCCGCGTTCGCTGCCTATTGGCGCTCGGCTCTCGGCTGTCGGTGTCAGCTTTCGAGCAGAAAGGTCACCGGCCCGTCGTTTATCAATGCCACCTGCATATTGGCGCCGAACTCGCCGCTGGCCACCGGCGCATGGCGCTGGCGGGCCTGGTCGAGCAGGTAGTGAAACAGACGATCGCCTTCGGCCGGCGGCGCCGCGCTGGAGAAGCTGGGGCGCAGCCCCTTGCGGGTATCCGCGGCCAGGGTGAACTGGGATACCAGCAAGAGGCCACCGCCGGCCTGCTGCACATTGAGATTCATCTTGTCCTGGTCATCGGCGAACACGCGATAGTGCAGCAGCTTGTGCAACAGGCGGTCGGCCGAGGCCTCGTCATCGCCTTTTTCCACCCCGACCAGGGCCAGCAGGCCGTGGTCGATGGCGCCGACGGTGCGATCTTCGACCTCGACACTGGCACGGCGGACACGTTGGATCAGAGCTTTCATGCAGGGCTTCCTCTGGCAACAGGTGGGGGATTGCACACAGCAGGGCCCGCTAGCCTAGCACGGGCCTGCCTGGCCAGGGAGGCGCCGGCGTCAGCGCCCCAGCAGAGCGTCGCGGAAGTCGCGGTCCAGGGGATCTTCACCGAGCCAGATGGCGAACATGGCGTTGGCAAGCGCCTTGTCGTTGGAGCGGTACAGCGGGGCACCATTGAGCGCCAGGATCAGGCTCTCGCCATCCCAGGTCAGCGAATAGCGGTCGCCCGGCGCGACCGAGCGATAGCTGTCGACCAGCGCGGTCAGCGGGCGGCGAATCGACGGAAAGTCCACGGCACCGACCTGCTCGCGTACGGTCTCGAGGGTGGTGCTGGCGAAGTCATCGGCCTCGATGGCATGGAAGTAGTGCAGCACCAGCCGGCGCGGGACGTCGGACTCGGGAGCGGGGCGGGGGTACCCCGCGGCCTGGTAGTAGGCGCCGGCGTAGGCGTCCCACACCAGATAGGTGAAGAGCCCGTGGCCGATCATCTCGTAGCGTCGGCCGTCGTCGATCTGGGTGGCAAAGCTCGCGCTCTTGACGCTGACCTGCTGCGTCGACGTCTGGGCGTTGGCCTCGGGGGGCGCGGCCATGGTCAGGGTCAGACAGGTGATCAGGCTGACGGCGGCAAGCAGCCGAACCAGCGGGTGCTGTCGGGGTTGTCGCGAAGGCATGATGAAACTCCCGTGACATGATATTGTACACATCATGGCGCGAGATATGACTTATGTACAGTTTTTGTAGAGCGTTCTTCCCGTGACTACCAGGCGCGGCACAGCATGATGTCGCAACGGGGCTCCGCCAGAAGACGCTTGGTGATCTGACTGCGTCGGCCCGCCTGACTGCGGTTGCCCAGTGCCAGCAGATCGGGAGGCTGACGGCGCAGATGGGCGATCAACACGTCCAGGGGGTCGCCCTGTTCCAGCACCAGTTCCAGTTCCGGCACCCGATCGAATTCCGCCATCAGGTGGTCGATCTCCTGTTCGAGCTGCTGTCTAAGTCGGATGACCTCACGATCGCGCCACTGAGCAAAGTCGGTATCGGAGCCGAGTTCGCGCTCGCCCGGCACGTCCCAGGCGTGGAGCAGCTCGAGGCGGGATTCCGGAAAGTGTCGCAGGGTCTCGCGCAGGGTGCGACGGCAGGTCAGGGAGAAGTCCACCGGGACCAGAATGTCGTTCCACGGCTCTGCGGGGGGCTGGCTGACGGTCAGCACCGGACAGGGGGCGCTCAACAGCACCCGGGCCAGGGTGGTGCCGCCGATCAGATCAGGGTGTCCGCGCTTGCGATGGGTGCCGAGGATGATCATCTCGGCGTTGCGATCATGGGCCTCACGGATGATCTCGGCGTAGGGGGCGCCGGTCACCGTCTGCACCAGCAGCGGCGGTTCGGCCAGTGCGTAGTCCTCGCGCAGGTCGGTGGCGATGGCGTGGATGTCATCTACTACCGCACCTTCCAGGTCGCGCAGCACCCGGTGCGGCAGATAGGGATCCAGCACGTGCAGTACATCGAGACGGGCGCCCATCTCGTTGGCCAGGCGGATGGCGCGGCCGAAGGCGGAACGGTTTTCTGCCGACAGGTCACAGGCAAACAGCAGGGTGCGAGTCATGGCTCTGCCCTCACGACGCCAGTGGGTGAACCTTCAGCATGGGCGGACGTGCCGATTCGCGCAAGCGACGGTGTCGTCAGTCCCTGTCAGTGCACGATAGCGCCGTCCTGCGCTCGGATCAGATCAGACTCGGCGTGGCGTGGCTTTCACGGCCAGCCATCGCCCGCCGCTGCTCCTGCCGCTACCACCAGGCGTGGAAGTGATGCACCGGGCCGCGCCCCTTGCCCACCGACAGCCGCCGGCTGGCGTCGAGCGCCTGGTGCAGCCAGCGCTTGGCGTCGCCGATGGCGTCGATGACCTGCGCCTCGTCGGCGTCCTGGGGCAGATGGGCCAGCTTGGCGGCGATCGCCGAGGACAGGGCACAACCGGTACCATGCAGGTTCTGGGTATCGATGCGCGGCGCCGGCAGCCAGCGATCGCCACCGGGCGAGGCCAGCAGGTCGGGACAGCTGTCACCATCGAGATGGCCACCCTTGAGCAGCACATAGGGGGCGGACAGTTGCTTGAGCGCCGGCAGCATCGCCTCCATGGCATCGGCGCTGGTGGGCGGCTCGACCCCCAGCAGCACCGCCGCCTCGGGCAGGTTGGGGGTGATCACGTCGGCCAGCGGCACCAGCACATCGCGTACCGCGCTGATGCCGGCCTCATCGACCAGGATGTCGCCGCTCTTGGCCACCATCACCGGGTCGAGCACGATCCAGCGGGGACGCCTGGCCTCGAGCGCTTCACGCAGGGTCTCGGCGACCTCGCGGCTGGCGACCATGCCGATCTTCACCGCGTCGATGCGCACGTCGTCGAGCAGGTGATCGAGCTGCACCCGGATGCTCTCTGCAGCCACCGGGTGCACCTCGCGTACCCCACAGGTATTCTGCGCGATCACCGCGGTGATGACGTTGGTGGCATAGGTGCCCAGGGCCGACAGCGTCTTGAGGTCGCCCTGGAGGCCGGCGCCGCCAGAAGGATCGGAGCCGGCGATGGTCAGCGTGTGAGGGATGGATACGGTGTGGGACATGAAAGACACCCGAAAGTCAGCAGAAGACACAGAATACAAGAGGCGGCGCTGAGAGAGCCAATGTCGAGCGCATCATGCTGAGTCTGTTTGTCATGGCGTTTGCCAGCGCCACCCTGCTGCCCGGAGGGTCCGAGCTATGGCTGGCCGGGCTGTGGTGCCGGGGCGAAGCGCCGCTGGCGCTGTGGCTGGTTGCCACCCTGGGCAATACCCTGGGCAGTCTGGTCAATGTCGCCCTGGGCCGCTACGCCACCCAGTATGTGGATCGGCGCTGGTTTCCCGCCTCCCGGGCGGGACTGGCACGAGCCCAGCGCTGGTATCGCAAGGGCGGAGAAGCGAGTCTGCTGCTGGCCTGGCTGCCGGTGGTGGGGGATCCGCTGACGGTACTCGCGGGAATCGCCCGGCTGCCGTGGTGGCGTGCCACGCTGTGGATCGTCGTCAGCAAGGGCGGGCGCTACGCGGTGCTGCTGTGGTTTGCCGAACGCTATTTCAGCTGCGGCTGATCACTGCTCGAGAGCGAGCGCTTTGAGCAAGGCTCGAGAGTCGACACGATGTCCGCCCGTGCCCCGAAAACGGACAGGGGCCGCGCGAGGCGGCCCCTGGGTGCTTGTGTCGGCAATGCTCGACACCTTCTGGATGGGTTACTCCTGGCCGAAGTCGGTGCCGCCGTCCGGGTTGCGGGCGTTGTAGTAGGCCTGCTCGGAGATGGCGTGGTAGTTCACCACCTTGTCCTGGAAGTCGCGGTACGACTCGTAGATGCGACCGGCGATATCGCTGGAGTCGGCCAGTTCCTGCACCACCTCGGCGGAGATCTCCTGAGCCTGGGCGAGCACGTCGTCGGGCAGCTTGCGCAGCTGGACGTCGTGTTCGTTGATCAGGGTGGCCAGGGCATCGTTGTTGCGCGCGGTGTACTCGTCCAGCACGTCCTGGTTCACGTCGCGTACCGCGGTGCGCAGGATCGCCTGAAGGTCGGCGGGCAGCTCGGCCAGGGCCTCATCGTTGACGATGGCCTCGAACATCACCGTCGGCTCATGCCAGCCCGGGTAGTAGTAGTACTCGGCGGCCTGGTGCAGGCCGAAGGCCAGGTCGTTGTACGGACCGATCCACTCGGTGGCATCGATGGCGCCGGACTGCAGCGAGGTGAAGATCTCGCCGCCGGGCATATTGACGATGGCCACGCCCATGCGGTTCATGACCTCACCACCGAGGCCTGGCATGCGCATCTTGAGGCCGTCCAGGTCGTCGACAGAATTGATTTCCTGGTTGTACCAGCCGCCCATCTGTACGCCGGAGGCGCCGGCAGTCATGACCTCGACGCCGAAGTCATCGTAGAGCTCGTTCCACAGCTCCAGGCCGCCACCATAGTGCAGCCAGGCGTTCATTTCCTGGGCGTTCATGCCGAAGGGCACGGCGGCGAAGAACTGGGCGGCGGGCGCCTTGCCCTTCCAGTAGTAGGAGGCAGAGTGGCCCATCTGGGCGGTGCCTTCGGCGACGGCGTCGAAGACCTCGAAGCCCGGTACCAGCTGGCCGGCACCGAACACCTCGATCGTCAGGCGGCCGTCGGACATTTCCTCGACCAGCTTGGCCAGACGCTCGGGACCCTGGCCGACACCGGGGAAGTTCTTCGGCCAGGAGGTGACCAGCTTCCACTCGAAGGTGTCCTGGGCCTGGGCCTGGGCTCCGACCAGCAGTAGACCGGAGGCACCGGCGAGGGTAATGGCCTTGGCGATTGAGCTGCGTTGCATGTAAGTCCCCTTTGTATGGTATTGGCGTTGTCGGGACCTGCCGGCCAGGGTAGGGCCGGCGGGTAGTTGGCGTCTCGCGGGATGGCCCGAGACGCCGTGAAGCGGGCGATGGCTCGTCGGGCAACTATAGACGCCGGGGGCGCCCCCCGGCGTGGGCTGCCGTCCACGCATCGCCAACGCGCCGGATCAGAACGGCTCCGGCAGCCAGGTGGCGAGCTGCGGGCCAGCGTCGAGAGTGACAGGGCCCGGCGTCGAGGTTTTCGGCATCAGAACTGCTCAGGCAGCCAGGTGGCCAGTTCCGGGAAGAACGAAAGGGCCAGCAGCATGCCGAGCTGCAGCACGATGAACGGAATCACGCCTCGGTAGATCGCGGACGTCGGCACCGACTCCGGGGCCACCCCGCGCAGGTAGAACAGGGCGAAGCCGAAGGGAGGCGTCAGGAAGGAGGTCTGCAGGTTGATCGCGATCATGATGCCCAGCCAGATCGGATCCAGGCCCATGGCCAGCAGAATCGGACCGACGATCGGCACCACCACGAAGGTGATCTCGATGAAGTCGAGGATAAAGCCGAGCAGGAAGATCACCAGCATCACGATGATGGTGGCACCGACTACCCCGCCGGGCATGTTCTCGAACAGATGGGTGACCAGCTCTTCACCGCCGTAGGCGCGGAACACCAGCGAGAACAGCGCCGCGCCGATCAGGATCAGGAACACCATGGTGGTGACGTGGGTGGTGGAGCGCAGCACGTCCTTGAGCGTGGCCAGATCGAGGCGACGATAGGCCAGAGCCAGCACCAGGGCGCCGAAGGCACCCACCGCGGAAGCCTCGGTGGGGGTGGCCAGTCCGGCCAGGATCGAGCCGAGCACCGCGACGATCAGCACGATGGGCGGCACCAGGCCCTTGAGCAGCAACAGGCCGATGCCCGAGGTGTGGCCCAGCTCGGCCATCAGTTCCTGGCGATCGGCGGCAGGGGCGGCGCTGGGCTTGAACAGCGCCACCAGGCTGACGTAGACGATATACACCAGCACCAGGATCAGGCCCGGGACCAGCGCCCCCATGAACAGATCACCCACCGACACCGTCTTGGGGCTGAAGATGCCCATGGACAGCTGGGCCTGCTGGTAGGCGCTGGACAGCACGTCACCAAGCAGCACCAGAGCGATGGACGGCGGGATGATCTGACCCAGGGTGCCGGTGGCGCAGATGGTGCCGGTGGCCAGCGACTGGCTGTAGCCGCGCTTGAGCATGGTCGGCAGCGACATCAGGCCCATGGTGACCACGGTGGCGCCGACGATGCCGGTGGAAGCGGCCAGCATCATGCCGACCAGGGTCACCGAGATGCCGAGTCCGCCGCGCAGCGAGCCGAACAGCAGGGCCATGGCGTCGAGCAGGGTTTCGGCGACCTTGGACTTCTCGAGCAGCACGCCCATCAGCACGAACAAGGGCACCGCCAGCAGGGTGGTGTTGGTCATGATGCCGTAGAGGCGATTGGGGAAGGCGTTGAGGTAGCTGCCGTCGAAGTTGGCATCGATGCCGAGGGACTCCAGGCCGTAGCCGAGCCCGGCAAAGGCCAGGGCGGTACCGGCCAGCGACAGCGCGACCGGAAAACCGAACATCAATACCGTACAGATGACACCGAACAGCACCAGGGGCATGAACTCCAGCATTTACAGGTGCTCCTCGTCGGCGTCATGGGGAAGGGCGTTGGGGTCGAGACGTCCCTTTAAAATCAGGATATTGCGGTAGATCTCGACGAGGCCCTGGACAATCATCAGCACGGCGAAGGCCGGTATCAGCGTCTTCAGCAGGAACACCCCGGGGATGCCACCGGCGTCGGGTGAGCCCTCGAAGATGGCCCAGGACTTGCCGACGTAGCCGAGGCTGGTGGCGATCACGAAGCCCATCACCGGCAGCAGCAGCAGCAGGGTGCCGAGCAGGTCGACCAGCGCCTTGCGCCTGGGCGACATCGCTCGATAGAAGATGTCGACGCGCACGTGCCCGCCGTGCTTCAGGGTGTAGGCCGCCGCCAGCATGAACACGGCGGCGTGCATGTACATCACCGATTCCTGCATGGGGATGCTGTTGACGCTGAAGGCATAGCGCAGCACCACGATCAGGAACTGGATGATCATCATCGCCAGGATCAGCCAGGAAAGGCCCCTGCCAAGGCGTTCGGAGAAGGCGTCCAGGGCCGCCAGTGGCCCCGGCAAGCCGGAAGATGTAGACATTAGGAACTCGCTGGTGGTGTCAGGGCGATCATTGTCCAGGCTGGCGCCCGGGCACGCCGTCGCCAGGGCAGGACGTCGGCTTGCCGGGGGGACCTGGCGTCATGGATAGTGTGGCACGCGGAGACATTAGCGAATCTCGGTGCACGTCAACGCTGACTATACGGCAGTCGAGGTAGCACTGTCATGACACCAAAAGTCGAGGTCCGCTGGCGTGGCGTCCGCCGCCGACAGGATGGCTCTGGCGGGTGGGTCGGGCGTGCGGCTCAGACGGGTAGCTCAGGTGGGAAGCTCAGGTGGGAAGCTCAGGCGAGCGGTTCAGGCAGGTTGCTCGGGCTGATCGGCCTGGATGGCGGCGAGGCAGGGCTGGGGCAGGCGAATGTCGACGGCCACCGGCAGGTGGTCCGAAAACAGTCGGTCGAGGACTTCGGCCTCATCGGCCTCCAGCGACGACGACAGCAGGATATGGTCCAGCGCTCGGCTGGGGCGCCAGGAAGGGTAGCTCAGTGCCGGTCGCACCGGATGCAGCGGCAACGAGGCGCAGAAGCGGTCGTGGGCGTGCAGGCGATCCGGGGTGCAATTCAGGTCCCCCATCACCACCACGTGCTTGAGTGGCTGGATCAGCTCGCTGAGGTAGTCGAGCTGCAGGTTCTGGGTGCGCTGGCCCAGGGCCAGGTGGGCGACGAACAGGTGCAGGGCCTCGGGGCCCTGGCCGAAGCGCGCATGGATGGCGCCCCGGCCGGGCAGGGTTCCCGGCAGGCGGTGCTCCTCGATGCGGCTGGGTGCCAGCCGGGAGAGCAGGCCATTGCTGTGCTGGGCAAGTCGACCGAGGTTGCGGTTGAGCTGCTGATAGTGGTGGGGGAAGCCGCCTTGCATGGCCAGGTACTCGAGCTGATTGACCTGGTTCGAGCGAAAGCTGCCGCCGTCCACCTCCTGTAGCCCCACCATGTCGAAGTGCGACAGCACCTCGGCGATCATGTCCAGACGTCGTTGCCGACGCGGGTGAGGCAACAGGTGCTGCCAGCTACGGGTGAGGTAGTGGTGGTAGGCCGAGGTCTGGATACCCACCTGCAGGTTGAAGGTCACCAGCCTCAGGTGACCTCTGTCCAGCGTGGGGTGGCGTTCCTCGGCCAGTGACGTCATTGGGCTCCAGACTCCTGTTCGCTGCGGATCTGCTCCACCAGCGCCTCGGCGATGCGCGGCATGTTGTCGAGGCTGCCGGCGGTGCTCGGCGAGACGATGTAGCGACCATCGACGATCAGCGCGGGGACGCCCATCAGTTCGAGGTTGCGCATGGTGGCGCTGGCGCGATTGATCTGGGACTTCACGCCGAAGCCGTCCAGCGCCTTGAGCGCCTGCTCTTCGCTGACACCGTAGTCGCTGAAGAAGGCGGCGATGTCTGCTGGCTCGGTAAGCTGCTCGCCTTCCTGGTGGATGGCGTCGAAGAAGTCCTCGTGCACCTCGTCGAGGATCTCGAGCTGCTGGGCGGCATAGAAGGCCTTGGCGTGCTTGACCCAGGTCTCGCCCAGGGTGGCCGGCATGCGTTCGAACTCGACGTCATCGGGCAGCTCAGCGACCCAGGCATTGAGCGGATCTTCCAGCGAGTAGCAGTGCGGGCAGCCATACCAGAACACTTCGGTCACGTTGATCTTGCCATCGTCGCTGCCCAGCTCGACCTGATTGGGGGCGACGGTGTAGTCCTCGCCCTCGGTGATCGAGGCGGCGACCGCCATGGTCGACAGGCTAAGGCCAGCGAGGCCCATCATCAGTGACTTCAGCATAGAATGTTTTCTCCTTGATTGAGGCGGGCATGCCATGGCGGCGCGAGGGCGCGACGAACCTGGAGCCGCAAAGCGAACGCTGTTTTGAGTCTACAACGTTCGAAGGGTTCCCGAATATCCCGATTGGGCAGGCGTCGCATGTCTATCTTTGCTGGTAAACGCAACGGGGCGGCCACAAGGGCCGCCCCGCGGGACGCATCGAAAGGTGAATCGATCAGTGCAGGCCCTGGACGTAGTTGGCCACGGCTTCCATGTCGGCATCGCTCATCTTGGCGGCGATGTCGGCCATCACGCCACCGGGGCTGTTGGCGCGGGCGCCGGAGGCGAATGCCTGGAGGGTGCTGACCACATAGCCGGCGTGCTGGCCGGAAAGCCCCGGATAGACCGCCGAGCCGATGCCGCTGCCGGTCGGGCCATGGCAGGCGCTGCAGGCCGGGATGCCCTTGGCCAGGTCGCCAGCGCGGTAGAGCGCCTCGCCGCGCTCGAGCAACGCCTCGTCATCCTTGGCCTGCCCCACCACCGGGTCCTGGCCGGCGAAGAAGGCGGCCACGTCCCAGGCGTCCTGGTCGCTGAAGTTGTCCACCTGCCCCGCCATCTGCGGCACCGGACGGGTGCCGTCACGGATGTCGATGATCTGCTTGGCCAGGTAGGAGGCCTGCTGGCCGGCCAGGTTGGGGAAGGTCGGCGCGATACTGGCGCCGGTCTGGCCGTGACAGGCGGCGCAGGCGGTGGCCTTGTCGCGTCCTGCGGCGGCGTCTGCGTCACTCTGGAGGTCGGCATGGGCGGCGCCGACGACGCCGATGGAGATTGCCAGGCTTGCCAGTAACTGTCTCATCGCTAGTTCACTTATGCCGTTTTTAATGTTTTCACGGTCCCGCGGAAGGCGTGGCCTTCACTGCAGGGGGAAGCGCCCGCGCTGAGGCCGGTCGCTGGCGACAGCGGCACAATGTTATGATGATTCCCCGGGTCGCAGCCGCCTCAAAGCTTACTATAACCAAACACCCCGGGGGCGGGAATGCCAGGGCCCTCGACCCTACCTTTGATCACCGTCAGGATTTCTTCCATCTCATGGCTTTCAACTACTCCTTGGCCCGATTCCTCACCAGTGCGCCGACGCTGGCCCGATGCCCCGAAGACATTGGTGTCGAGGTCGCCTTTGCCGGACGTTCCAATGCCGGAAAGTCCAGCGCGATCAACACCATCACCCAACAGAAGGCGCTCGCTCGTACCTCCAAGACGCCGGGTCGCACCCAGCTCATCAACGTCTTTTCGCTGGGCGAGGACAGCGAGCGCCGGCTGGTGGACCTGCCCGGCTATGGCTACGCCAAGGTGCCCGAAAAGGTCAAATTGGAGTGGCAGCGCCACCTGGCCGAATACCTCCAGAAGCGAGCTTCGCTCAAGGGGCTGGTGCTGGTGATGGACGTGCGTCACCCATTGACCGAGTTCGACCTGGCGCTGCTGGATGTGGCCGATGAGCGCGACCTGCCGGTGCATATCCTGCTGACCAAGGCCGACAAGCTGAAGCAGGGCGCGGCCAAGAATGCCCTGCAGCAGGTGCGCTCGCGGCTGCGTGAGTGGGAGGACCTGGTCAGCGTGCAGCTTTTCTCGGCGCTCAAGCGCCAGGGCGTCGACGAGGCCCATCGGCGCCTGGACGGCTGGCTTGCGCACGAAGGCTAGCCAGCCTGACGAGCCCTAGCCAGCCTGACGAGCCCGCCGGCTACTTGTACGTAGCGGTGACCTCCAGCAGTCCCTTGACGCGCCCACCGGATGCCTGCTCGGCATAGCGGTAGTAGCTGACGCGTAACGGAACCTTGGGCGCCTCCCCCATCAGGCCAACCGCTCGCGAGCCAGACAGGTCCACGGGGTCGAAGTCGTGGGCTGAAAAAGCGTCGATTTCCAGCGCCAGCCCGATGCCCTTGGCGCCGCCGCCTGAGGTGTCGGCGTTGCCGAGGATGCCTTGGCGGGCGTTGATGACGCTGGCGCCGCCCGAGCGTATGGACAGATCCGCCATGTTGACCTCATCGCAGTCGTTGAAGCTCAGGTAGGCGGTGGTGGTACCGCCCCGAGATCCTGCTCCCGGCAGCTCGCTGAGGTCGATATCGGGCAGGATGATGTAGGGGGTCCACATCTTGCAGGTGCTCTCGATCACGGTGACGTAAGCGCCGCCAACTCCGACTACCGTACCGGTATAGTTGTCGCTGGCGCCGGTGCTGGTCGCCACGTGGGTATGAGGCCAGTAGGTAAACTGTTCGTAGTTGCCCGGTTCGGTGTCGCCATGGCGTACGATCGGTATCTCCTTCGTGACGCTGCCGGAGACACAGCCAGATGCATGGTTGGCGGTGCGCAGGGAAGCGACCAGGGTCTGGTGGTGATGGCCGCCCATGCTGGTGTCGGCCTTGTCGAAGTAGAAGCCCGGTATTGCGCTTTTGGCGTCACCGGTGGCGCTGTCGTAGGAACCCTGGGTATCGAGCAGGATATAGACGCGGCCGTCGCTGCCGGTCTGGCAGGCGTAGGTGGTGTGGAAGGAGGCTATCCCCGCGGTGTTGCCTTCCGGCGTGGTGCCGGACAAGGTCGAGGGGTAGGACATGCCGGTGCTGTAGAGGCCGCAGGTACCGGGCGGGCGTACGGTGTCGCAGGTAGGGCGTGCCGCCAGGGCTGGCGCGATGCCCAGGGGCAGGGCGAGAGCGGGCCCCAGTCCTGAAACACGCCCCGAAAGCAGTCCCGAAGACAGCCCCGAAACAAGCCCCAGTCCCGAAACCAGAGCAAACGCCAGCCCGAGCTTGAGCACTCGTCGCAGGTGACGCCGGGTCGGCGGTGATGAAGCGAGGGGGCGATAGAGCGGGCGGGGCATGGCGGCAGGCACTCAGGGTACAGGTGCCTGCCGGTTTACCACGTGGCGCCGGCGGTCGCCGGGGTTTTTCTCGCTTTATTGATCCTGATGCTCACCGAGCAGGGTTGGCAGCTCGGTGACCCGAGACAGTCGGGTCACGCCGCGTGGCAAGGGAGCCGTCTCGGCCTCTGGCGGCGCGATCCAGATCGCCCGCAAGCCCAGGCGAATCGCCGGCAGCACGTCTTCCTCCCAGGAATCGCCCACGTGCAGGGTCTCGCAGGCCTTGACCTCAAGCCGTGCCAGCATCGCCAGAAAGGGCCGCGGATCGGGCTTGGGGGCGAACATCTCGCCGGCGGCGATACGCGCCTGGAAGTGGCGGGCCAGCGGCAGACGGTGGAAGGCCACGTTGCCGTTGGTGATGCTGCCGAGACGATAGCGCCCCTTCAGCCTTTCCAGCATGGCGTCGGTGTCGGGGAAGGGCTTGACCAGGATGCGCAGCGAGTGAAAACGTTGCATCGCCAGCGCCGCCCACCAGTGGGCCGCCGCCCGGTTGACGCCGCTTTCCTCCAGCAGCTGGATCAGGGTGCGTTCACGCAGCCAGCTGAAGTCGCCGCGCCGCGACCAGCTACGCCTGGCCAGGGCCTGGCGTTCACGCAGGTAGTCCGAAAGCGCGATGGGGGGCGTCAACGGCTCCTCGCGGCCGCGCTGCCAGGCGCCGAGCTGTTCGGTCAGCCAGTCGACGTGGCCCTGCTCGGTGCGCTGCATGACGCCGCTGTTGTCCCACAGGGTGTCGTCCAGATCGAAGGTGATGGCCTTGAGTCGGCTGAAGTCGTCCGCTGCCGCGTGGTCGATCAAGGGGTGTCTCCGGGATGGCTGTCGTCGCTCCGGCTGCGCCGCGCGCGGGGGTGGGCCTTGTCGTAGCTCTCCGCCAGGTGCTGCCAGTCCAGCCGGGTATAGACCTGGGTGGTGGACAGGTTGGCGTGGCCCAGCAGCTCCTGGACGGCGCGCAGGTCCTGGCTCGATTCCAGCAGGTGGCTGGCGAAGGAGTGGCGCAGGCGGTGGGGATGCAGGTGCTCCGGCAGGCCGCGCCGGCGGGCCTGGGTGACCAGGCGTGCCTGGATGGCACGATGGCCGAGCCGGTGGCCCTGCTGGCCGACGAACAGCGCCGTTTCGCCGTCGGCGGCCAGCACCGAGCGCACGCCGAGCCACTGGTCGATGGCCTGGCGCGCACGCGAGCCCACCGGCACCTGGCGCGGCTTGTTGCCCTTGCCGAGGACCCGCACCCGGCCGCCGTGGAGGTCGGGGAGATCCAGCGCCGCCAGCTCCGCCAGCCGTAGCCCGCTGGAATAGAGCAGCTCCAGCATCGCCTGGTCGCGTACCGACAGCGGCGAGCCATCGTGGGGGGTGTCGAGAAAGCGCGCCAGCAGGTCCACGTCCACCGGCCGCGGTAGATCCTTCGGCGCCCGGGGGCCGCGGCTCAGGCCGACCGGGTTGTAGTCGAGTCGGCCAGCCGCCACCAGGTGTTCACACAGTCGCGACAGGGCGGCGCGGCGGCGCTTCAGGCTGCGTGGTGCCATGCCTCGGCTGCGTTCGGCGGCCAGAAAACGCCTGAGCGTGTGGGACGTCAGGGCCTGATCATCCGGCGGCCTGGCGTCGGTGTCATTGGCCTGGGCGTGCCACCAGTTCTCGAAGGTGGCCAGGTCACGCCGGTAGGCGTCGACGGTGGCAGCACTGGCGGTGCGTCCCAGCTCATCGAGAAAGTCCGCTACCGCGCCGGCAAGCTGCCACTTGGGCGTCGTCTCAGCCGTCGTCTCAGCCGCCTTTTCAGCCATCATCACGCTCGCACAGGCGCACGCTGAGGCGCACCAGCACCTCGGCCAGGTACTCGGTAAACAGGGTGTCCATGCTGGCACGGAAGTGGTCGGGATCAGGGCTTGCCAGCACCACAAAGCCCTGGGGCTCGCCCAGGGTCATGCGGGCGATGGCGCAGGAGCCCGACTTGGTCGGCGCCTTGGCGTGGGGCAGCAGGCGCTTCCAGTCGGTGGGGGTAAGACGGGTACAGCGGCTGGCGCGCCCATCGAGCAGCGCGGTCAGGCGCTGGCCGGTGTGGTCGTCGAGCACGTGACGCGGGGCCTGGGGCGGTCTGGGGTCGCGATCGGTCAGGCTGGCGGGGCACCACAGCGACACCGCTGGCGTCTGGAAGCGCTCGCTTAGCTGGGTGGCCAGGGCCTGGCCCAGGGCGTCGTTGTCCTGTGCTTCCAGCAGTGCCAGCACCAGCTCGCGGGTGCGCCGATACTGCGCCTCGTTGTGGCGGGCCGAGTCGAGCAGTTGCTCGAGCCGCAGTTCCGCGCCTTCGGCGCGCTTGCGCAGGTCATGAACCAGCCGTTCCAGCAGCGAGGTGGCGCCCTGGGTCTCCGGATGGGGAATCGTGAGGCTCTGCAGCAGGCCTTCGCGACCGACGAAGAAATCCGGGTGGCGCGCCAGCCATTCGGCGACGCGGTCCGGGTCGAGCGTCTTGCGGGGCTCTGGGGCGGCTTGAGGCATGCGCGTCTTCCTGTTGGAGTTCAATGTCTAGGCTGGATCGAGTTTCCGGGAAAGCGAGGGACCGGTACCTTGCTGGCAGCTTAGCCCAGTCCCGTCGAGTCCTGTGCGCCTGGGGTCAACGCAGCGGAATTCGTCCATCGAACACCCGCTCGGCGGGGCCGGTCATGATCAAGGGGCGCTCGCCACCTTCCCAGCGGATCGTCAGGCTGCCGCCGGGCAGGTGGACGGTCACCGGGCTTTCGAGCAGGCCCTGGCGAATGCCGCAGGCCACCGCAGCGCAGGCGCCGGTGCCACAGGCCAGGGTCTCGCCGCTGCCGCGCTCGAACACCCGCAGGCGAATCTCGTGGCTTGAGACCACCTGCATGAAGCCCACGTTGACCCGCTTGGGAAAGCGCGGGTGGTGTTCGACCAGCGGTCCCAGGCGCTCCACCGGCGCCTGGTCGACGCTGTCGACCTTGATCACCGCGTGGGGGTTGCCCATGGAGGCGACGGCGATCTCGAGGGTCTCGCCGTCGACCTCGAGGGTGTGACGCAGGCGGTCCTCGTCGGCCTCGAAGGGCAGGCTCGGCGGGGCGAAGCGCGGGGCACCCATGTCGACGCTGACCTGCTCGTCGTCATGCACGTCCAGCACCAGCGGGCCGCCGGCGGTCTCGACCTGGATCTGGCGCTTGTGGGTCAGCCGCTTGTCACGTACGAAGCGGGCAAAGCAGCGCGCACCATTGCCGCAATTCTCGACCTCGCTGCCGTCGGCGTTGTAGATCCGGTAGCGAAAGTCCATGTCCGGGTCCCGCGGCGGTTCCACCACCAGGAGCTGATCGAAACCGATGCCGAAGCGCCGGTCGGCCAGACGGCGGATTTCCTCGGCCTCGATGCGGGCCCGCTGGGTGACCAGATCGACCACCATGAAGTCGTTGCCCAGGCCATGCATCTTGGTGAAGTGCAGAAGCATCAGCGCGGTGCTCCTGACGTCGATCCCGATGCCGATCCCGGTTGCGATTCGCCGGGCAGCGACTCACCGGCCCAGAGGTCCTCGAGGGTCTCGCGTCGGCGCACCACCTGATAGCTGTCGCCGTCCACCAGTACCTCCGCCGGACGCGGGCGGCTGTTGTAGTTGGAGGCCATCACGAAGCCGTAGGCGCCTGCCGAGCGCACCGCCAGCAGGTCGCCGGGGGCCACCGCCAGTTGACGCTCCTTGCCGAGGAAGTCGCCGGTCTCGCACACCGGGCCGACCACGTCATAGACGTCGCTTGCGCGGTCCAGGCGAGTGTCGACTTCGATGATCGCCTGCCAGGCCTGGTACAGCGAGGGCCGAATCAGGTCGTTCATGGCCGCGTCGACGATGGCGAAGTTCTTGGTTTCGCCGGGCTTCACGTAGGTCAGCCGGGTCAGCATGACGCCGGCGTTGGCGGCGATCGAGCGGCCCGGCTCGAACAGCAGCGTCAGGCGCTCGCCGCCGTCCCAGCGCGACAGGCGCTCGAGCAGCTTCGAGGCGTAGTCGAACGGGGCCGGCGGCGTCTCGTCCCTGTAGGGCACGCCGAGGCCGCCGCCCAGGTCGAGGTGCGAGACCTCGATGTTCTCCTCGCGCAGGCGGTCGAGCAGCACCAGTAGACGCTCCAGGGCATCGAGGAAGGGAGCGATCTCGGTGAGCTGCGAGCCG
Source organism: Halomonas sp. EF61 (assembly GCF_040147045.1). Taxonomy (NCBI): domain Bacteria; kingdom Pseudomonadati; phylum Pseudomonadota; class Gammaproteobacteria; order Oceanospirillales; family Halomonadaceae; genus Halomonas; species Halomonas sp. EF61. Next base: position 1,491,357 of record NZ_JAMSHM010000001.1, read on the forward strand.
ATATGGCAGTCGAGTCCGGTGACCTTGAGGTGCGGCAGTTCGGCGGCCAGGCGGTAGACCTCCAGCGCCTCGTCCACCGGGATACCGAACTTGTTGTCCTTGAGCCCGGTGGAGATATACGGATGGGTGCCCGCGTCGACGTCGGGATTAACCCGCAATGACACCGGCGCCACCTTGCCCAGGCGGCCGGCCACTTCATTGAGCACTTCAAGCTCTGGGCGCGACTCCACGTTGAAGCACTTGATGCCGACCTCGAGCGCGCGCGCCATCTCGTCGGGGCGTTTGGCGACGCCGGAGAACACCACCTTGGCCGGGTCACCCCCGGCGGCCAGCACCCGCTCGAGCTCGCCCTGAGACACGATGTCGAAACCGGCACCCTGGCGCGCCAGCACGTTGAGCACCGCCAGGTTGCTGTTGGCCTTGACCGCGTAGCAGATCAGATGCGGGTGGCTACCCAGCGCCTCGCGGTAGGCCTGGAAGTGGCGTTCCAGGGTGGCACGTGAATAGACGTAGCAGGGGGTGCCCACCGCCTCGGCGATGCGGGCCAGAGGCACTTCTTCAGCGTACAGCTCGCCGTCTCGGTAGTTGAAGTGATCCATGCTCAGCTCTCGTCCTCGGTCGCGCTCTGGTCGCTTTCCTGGCTGTCCTCTTCGCCCTGTTCGTCCTCGACGGTTTCGCGGGGGCCGTAGCGCTCCGCCGCTTCTTCGTCACCGGGCAGGTACAGGGGGCCTTTCTGGCCGCAGCCCGCCAGGGCCATCAGAGCCAGCAGCAGGGCCGGCAACAGGGCCGGCAACAGGGCGGGTCGCAGCACCTTGACGAGGCGGTTCATTGGGCGCCTCCCTGGCCGGACGCAAGGGTCTTGAGGGCCTCACGGGCGCGCTGGGCAGCGGCGCGCACCTGGTCGGGGGCGGTACCACCGATATGGTTGCGGGCGGCCACCGAGCCTTCCAGGGTCAGCACCTCGAACACGTCCTCGCCGATGACGTCGGAGAACTGGCGCAGTTCGTCGAGGCTCATGTCCGACAGATCCTTGCCGCTCTCGATGCCGTAGGCCACGGACTGACCGACGATTTCATGGGCGTCACGGAAGGCCACGCCCTTGCGTACCAGATAGTCGGCAAGGTCGGTGGCGGTGGAGAAGCCCTTGCGCGCGGCCTCGCGCATGGAATCGCCCTTGGAGACGATGGCCGGCACCATGTCGGCGAAGGCGCGCAGGCAACCCTTGACGGTATCCAGGGTATCGAGCAGCGGTTCCTTGTCTTCCTGGTTGTCCTTGTTGTAGGCCAGCGGCTGCGACTTCATCAGCGTCAGCAGGCCCATCAGGTGACCGTAGACGCGGCCGGTCTTGCCGCGTACCAGCTCGGGCACGTCCGGGTTCTTCTTCTGCGGCATGATCGAGGAGCCGGTGCAGAAGCGGTCGGGCAGGTCGATGAAGTCGAACTGGGCGCTGGTCCACAGCACCAGCTCCTCGCTCATCCGCGACAGGTGCATCAGCAGCAGGCTCGCGAAGGCGGTGAACTCGATCGCGAAGTCCCGATCGCTGACCGCGTCGAGGCTGTTCTCGGCGGGGCGTTCGAAGCCGAGCAGCTCGGCGGTCAGGTGACGATCGATGGGGTAGGTGGTGCCGGCCAGGGCGGCGGCGCCCAGCGGCAGCACGTTGACCCGCTTGCGGCAGTCCAGCAGGCGTTCATGGTCGCGGGCCAGCATCTCCTGCCAGGCCAGCAGGTGGTGGCCGAAGGTCACCGGTTGAGCGGTCTGCAGGTGGGTGAAGCCCGGCATGATGGTGTCGGCCTCGCCCTCGGCCAGCTCGATCAGCCCGGCACGCAGCCGCGCCAGCTCGCTGGCGACCAGGTCGATCTCCTCGCGCAGGTAGAGGCGAATATCGGTGGCCACCTGGTCGTTGCGCGAGCGCCCGGTGTGCAGCTTCTTGCCGGTGATGCCGATCTTCTGGGTCAGCCGTGCCTCGATGTTCATGTGCACGTCTTCCAGCGCCACCGACCACTCGAAACGCCCTTCGGCGATCTCCGTCTCGATCTCCTTGAGCCCGGTCAGGATGGCGTCACGTTCCTCTTCGCTCAGCACGCCAACCTGGGCGAGCATGGTGGCATGCGCGATGGAGCCCTGGATGTCATGGCGGGCCAGGCGCTGGTCGAAATCGACCGAGGCGGTGAAACGAGCGACGAAGGCGTCGGTGGGTTCGCTGAAGCGGCCGCCCCAGGACTGGTTGGTGGTCTGGCTCATTGAATGGACTTCCTGAATGACGATGCGATGGCGACGTGATCGGTGGCCGGCGCCGAGGGCGCTGACGGAGCCGGCAGCCGTTGTCGTTGGTATGCCCAAAGTGTACCAGAGTCGGCCCTTGAGGCGAGGGTGCAGCGGGCCGGCAAGGACGGTGCGGCATCAGCCCCTGAAACGAGGGTGGCAGCGGGCGCTTCTGGCAGGCGCGGCAACGGGTCCCGTCGCCGTCGATTTTACTGACGGAGACCGTGCTTTATGATGACGTCATTCATTTAACATGGCGGACGCGGCGATTTGGTCGCAAGCCCGACCAGGGAGAGCAACGTGCAACAGATGTCCAGGCTGCGTATCGCGACGCGCAAGAGCCAGTTGGCCCTATGGCAGGCCGAACATGTTCGCGATCGCCTGATGGCGATTCACCCCGGGCTCGAGGTCGAGCTGGTACCGATGTCGACCCGCGGCGACAAGATTCTCGACACGCCCTTGGCCAAGGTTGGCGGCAAGGGGTTGTTCGTCAAGGAACTCGAGGAGGCGATGCTCGACGGTCGCGCCGATATCGCGGTGCACTCCATGAAGGATGTACCGATGCAGTTTCCCGAGAGTCTCGGACTGTCGGTGATCCTGGAAGGCGCCGAGCCTACCGATGCCTTCGTCTCCAATGACTATGCTCGCTTCGAGGACCTGCCCGAGGGCGCCCGTCTGGGCACCTCCAGCCTGCGCCGCGGACTGCAGATGCGCGAGGCCCGCCCTGACCTCGAGGTCATCAGCCTGCGTGGCAATGTCCAGACTCGCCTGGCCAAGCTCGACGCTGGCGAATTCGACGCCATCCTGCTGGCTACCTCCGGGCTCAAGCGGCTGGGGCTGGGTGAACGTATCGCCCAGGAGCTGCCGCCGGAGATCTGCCTGCCGGCCTGTGGTCAGGGCGCGCTTGGCATCGAATGCCGCATGCACGACACCGAGCTGGTGTCGCTGCTGGCACCGCTCGACGATATCGAGACGGCGACCAGAGTGCGTGCCGAACGGGCCATGAATACACGTCTGGAAGGCGGCTGCCAGGTGCCCATCGGTGGGCACGCCATCTATCAGGACGATGGCAGAACCCTGTGGTTGAGAGCCCTTGTCGGCACGCCCGACGGTTCCCGCGTGCTGCGTGCCGAGGGGCGTGGTTCGGTGGACGAACCCGAGGCGCTGGGGATCCGCGTCGCCGAGCAGCTGCTCGAGCAGGGCGCCGGGGATATCCTGGCCGAGGTCTACGGGCCGCGTTGATGGGCACTCCGGTACTGATCACCCGGCCCGGCGAACGCGCCCAGGCGCTGGCCGAGGCCATCGAAAACAAGGGGTTCAGCACCGAGCGGCTCGAGGTGATGCGACAGGAAACTGTGCCAGAGACGGCAGATGTGCGCTCGGCCTGGCTCGACATCGACCACTTTCATAAGGTGGTAGTCATCAGTCCCGCCGCCGCCGAGCGGTTGGTCGAGGCGCTGGATCGCTACTGGCCACAGCTGCCCCAGGGGCTTGAACTGTACGCCGTCGGGCAGGCCACGGCGATGGTCTTGCACCAGGCGCTGGGGCTAAAGGTGAGGGTGCCTGCCCCCGCCGCCGGAGAAGAGACCAGCGAGGCCTTGCTGGCGCTGGCCTCGCTGCAGCGCCTGGAGCACCAGCGAGTGCTGCTGGTGGCGGGCGAAGGTGGCCGCCCGCTGCTGGGCGACACCCTGGGGCAGAGGGGCGCGCGTGTCACGCGTCTCGAGGTGTATCGACGTCGCCTGATCACTCCCGACGCCGGGGCCAGAACATGGCTCGAACAAGGGGGCTATCAGGCGTTGGTGGTCAGTAGCGGAGAAATCCTTGAACATCTGGCAAGATGGTGTTCAGAGGCCGCCTTTCAACAACCGCTTGTCGTATCCAGCCAGCGGTTGGCTACACTGGCGAAAACGCTGGGATTTCGCATCCCGGTCGTGGCGTCTGGCGCGTCTCCTGCGGCGCTGGCGGCCGCGGTGGCAAGGACCTGCGACCCAGAGGATGGCGAATGAAGATCTCTAAAAGGGCTAGCGACAGATGAGCAACCAACAGCACGATCAGGACGAGCAGCAGACCCCGTCCGCTTCCGGCCAGCAGGGCACAGGAAGCGCGACCTCAGGCACGGACGCCTCGAAGGGCGGCGCGGGCAAGGGGGGCTCCCAGCGGCGGTCGCGGCGTCGCGACAAGAGTGGCAGCAGCTCGACCGGATCCACTTCGTCCAGTGCCAGCGCGGCATCCTCCACACCCGCTGCGGCGACGGGCAGCTCATCGCCTGCCGGCGCCACGGCGTCGAGCGCAGGCACCGCCAAGGCCACGCCGAGTGACGCCGCTCCGGTTGCAGCGAAGGGCACCGCCGGGGACAGTGCCAGCAAGCCCAGCGACGGCAAGCCCAGTGCGAGCAAGCCCGACAACAGCGGCAAGGCCAGTGCCGGCAAGCCCGGCGATGGCAAGCCCAGTGACACCAAGGCCAGTGGCGCCAAAGCTAGTGACAACAAGCCCAGCCCAGCGGCAGGCAAGGGTGGTAACGGTGGGGCTTCTGCCGGCGCCGGCGGTGCCGCGACCTCGTCTTCCGGCGGCTCTGGTGGAGGGAAGGCCGGCGTCGTGGCCCTGGTGCTGGTGCTGATCCTGATCGCCGGCGTGGCCTTTGTCGGCTGGAAGGGCTGGCAGCTGCAGCAGGCCATGTCCGCGCGCATCGACCAGCTCAAGCAGAACAGCCCCAGCGTGGCCGAGGTCCAGGAGCTGTCGTCCCAGCTGGAAAGCGGCCTTGCCGAGCGTCGCGAGACCATGGGCCAGGCGGTGGACGGCATCAAGAGCGACTTCGACGCTTACAAGTCCGACGTCAACCAGACCCTCGATCGGGTACTGGCCGAGCTGTCCAAGGAACAGAACGCCGACGAGCGTGACTGGCTGCACGCCGAGGCCGCCTACCTGCTGCGTCTGGCCAATCAGCGCCTGCAGCTCGAGCGTGACGTCGAAGGTGCTGCGGCGCTGCTGCGCACCGCCGACGCTCGCCTGGAAGAGGCCAACAATCCGGCACTGGTCCCGGTACGCCGCGCCATCGCCGAGGAGCTTGCCGCCCTGCAGACGGTGCCCAAGGTTGACCGGACTGGCCTCTACCTGGCCCTGAACGCCCAGCAGGAGCAGATCGCCGGCCTGCCGCTGGCCCAGGACATCGAGCAGTTCACCGCCGATACCACCATCGAGGAGGCTCCTTCCGGTGCCTGGCAGGAGCAGTTGGCACGGGTCGGTGAAGAGCTCAAGGAGCTGGTGACGGTTCGCCACCACGACCAGGCGCTGGAAGCCCTGATCACCCCGGAGCAGGAGTCCTATCTGCGTCAGAGCCTGCGTCTGGTGCTGGAGCAGTCCCAGCTGGCCCTGCTCAAGGAAGAGACCGGTTTGTACGAGGCCAGCCTCGACAAGGCCATCACCCTGCTCGAAGGCTACTACGACGTCGACGACGAGTCGGTGCAGTCGGTGATCGCTCGTCTGGGCGAGCTCAAGGGCAAGTCCATCCGCCCGGAGCTTCCCGATATCAGCGCTTCCCAGCAGGCGCTGGCCCGGTTCATCGAGCAGCGCTTCGAAGCGGGCGCTTCCGGCCAGGGAGATAACGCATGAGAAAGCTGATCCTGCTCATTGTCGTTGGCCTCGCGCTCGGGGCGCTGTTCGGTCAGCTGATGATGTCGGTGCCCGGCTACTGGCTGGTGCGGGTGGGCGACACCTCCTTCCAGACTTCGTTCTGGTTTGGCCTGGTGATCCTGCTGGCCCTGTTCATGGTGCTGCACTTTGCCCTGCGCGTGCTGTTCCGCCTGAGCCGTCCGGTCAGCCGCTTCAAGGTGTGGAACTCGCGGGCACGCAATCGCACCGCGATGAAGCGCACCGTGCGCGGCCTGGTGGCATTGGCCGAAGGTCGCTGGAAGCGCGCCGAGAAGGCCCTGGTCAAGGCTGCCGATGACTCCAGCACCCCGCTGGTCAACTACCTGTCTGCCGCCCTGGCGGCCCACTACCAGGGCCGCTATGACCAGGCCGACACCCTGCTGAAGCGGGCCCACATCTCCACCGACGGCGCCGATCCGGCGGTAGGCATGATGCAGGCCCAGCTGATGCTGGACCGCCAGCAGTACGAGGAAGCGCTGGCGATCCTGACCCGTCTGGACCGTCATCTGCCGCGCCATCCTCAGGTGCTCAAGCAGCTCAAGGCCGCCTATATCAGCGTCAGCGACTGGGATGGCCTGCGTCGCCTGCTGCCGCGTCTGGCCGACCAGCAGCTGATCGCCCGGGAAGAGCGTGAACAGCTCGAGCTGCAGGCCTACCGCGAGCTGATCCTGCAGGAGACGCGCAATCCCGAGGATATCGAGCGGGTGCGCAACCTGTGGTCCGACATGCCCGAGTACCTGCGCACCAACATCGACCTGCTGGTGCTCTACGTCGAGACGCTGGTGCGCTGCGACGAACAGGTGATCGCCGAGAAACTGCTGCGCCACTCGCTCAAGACCAACTGGGACAGCCGTCTGGTGCTGCGCTATGGCCTGCTTGGGGTAGACGCTTCGCGTCAGCTGGTGACCGCCGAGAAGTGGCTGCAGGAGCGGCCCAATGATCCCGACCTGCTGTTGACCCTGGGTCGCCTGGCGCTGCGCAACGCCTACTGGGGCAAGGCCCAGGAGTACTTCGAGGCGAGCCAGCGTCAACGTCCCAGCGGAGTGGTCTGTGCCGAGCTGGCGCGGCTCTACGCCAACCTGGGCGAGCACAACAAGAGCCAGCTCTACTATCGCCAGAGCGTCGAGCTGCTCGACAAGTCGCTGCCCTCGTTGCCGCAGCCGAGCGACGCTCAGCAGGCCTGAGCCAGGCGTTCGATCTACTAAGCAGTACCCACAAACGCCACGGGCGGGGCTTCGGCCCCGCCCGTGGCGTTTGTGGTCCTGGTGGATGGGTCTCGTGCGCCGCGCCAGCCAAGGGGGCGGCGACGTGGCGTCACCATGCTGAAGGCGAGTACAGGCCCGGTTGCGGCGTGTAGCTGCCGCCACGCCTGTGTCGTCAGAGCTGTGGCGCCAGAGCGTGGCGTCAGGGGTCGGCACCCTGGCGATTCGATCAATAAAAAGGGGCGGCCCGTAGGTCGCCCCAGAAGCGTTGCAGGTAAGGTCTGTCAGTTGCCGTCGGGGTCGTAGTCACCCCTGAACTTGGCGTTGGTCTCGGCATCCTCGCGGGTCTCGTGCTCGCGGGGGGAGTCGATACTGCCGTCCTCGCCGGGCAGCGGTGCGGTATCCCTGGCTTCGCCGGTGGCCACCACATCCTTCTCGACCAGGCGCAGGTTGGCGGCTGGCGCCTGGCCCTGCTTGTCTTCGCCAAAGAAGATCGTGGTGTGCGGGAAGGGGATCTCGATGCCCGCCTCGTCCAGGTGCAGCTTGACCAGACGGTTGTAGGCACGGCCCACCGCCCACTGGTTGCCGGGGGTGGTCTTGATGCGCACCCTGATGTTGACCGAGCTGTCGGCCAGGGCGATGACACCGGCCACCTCGAGGGGTTCGAGGATCTCGGACTTGAGGTCCTCGTCGGAGGACAGTTCGTCGAAGGCGTTGCGCAGGGCGACGATCGCCTCGTCCACGTTCTCGCGGTAGGCGACGCCGTATTCGCCCACATGGTAGCCGAAGCCACGCATGTAGTTGGAGACCACATCGACACTGGAGAACGGCACCAGATGGTAGGTGCCGTGCAGGTCACGGATACCCACCGAGCGGATGCTGAGCTTCTCGGCGGTGCCGGTGATGCCGCCCAGGGTCACCACGTCGCCGGTATTCATGGCGTTTTCCACCTGGATGAAGATACCGGTGATGATGTCCTGCACCAGCTTCTGGGCGCCGAAACCGATGGCCAGACCGAGCACACCGGCACCGGCGATCAGCGGTCCGATGTTGATGCCGATTTCCGACAGCACGATCATCGCCGTCATGGTGACGATGGCGATGGCCAGAGCATTGCGGAACAGCGACAGCAGCGTCTGGGCCCGGGCCGAGGGCATGCCGCGGCCGGTGGTCGGATTCAGCTTGTGTTCGATCAGGCTGGCAAGGCCGATCCAGACCGCCGCGGCGACGATCAGGATGATGGCCACGTTGATCACCTGGCTGACCAGCACGCGACCCGCTTCGGAGGCGTACCAGGTGGCCATGTCGAACACGCCCCAGGCGTTGAGCAGGGCCATGGCGGCGACGATCAGGATCAGCACGTTGAAGGCGCGCAGCATCGTCGGGACATAGGAGTTGAGGCGTGCCTCGAGCAACGGCAGCTTCTTGCGCAGCTCACCGGACAGGGTGATGCGACGACCGATGGCCTGGGCCAGCAGGCGCGACACCAGCATGGCAGCCAGCACGATACCGAGGGTCTTGAGGGTCGCGATCAGCACGAACGGCAGGGCGTCCTCGGGGCGTGTCAGGGTCAGCACCAGAACCACGGTGAAATAGGTGATCGCCAGCAGATGCCAGATGCGGCCGAGCAGGCGCAGCGCGACACGGGAGGCCGACAGGCTGGACCTGACAGCGGCATCGAACAGCCCATCGCGCAGGCGGCTGCGATTGATCAGCACCACGGTGATGGCGTACAGGTAGGCGCCGATCATGATCAGAGCGCCGATGCCCTCACCGACACGGTAAGACAGGTAGGTGTTGATCAACGGGACCACCACCATCAGGCCGTAGCCGGTAAGGCCAATCAGCCGGGCGATCCAGCGATTCCAGTAGGACGCGCTGGGAGCGGTGATGGGCAGCAGTCGCAGGCCCTCGTAGCGTGAGGCGAACAGCATGCGCACGGCCGCCTTCAACAGCTCGATGACCAGGAAGGCATTGAGGAACAGCGACGCCCGGGTCGACAGGCTGCCCGTCTCACCGATGGCGAAGGTGGCGGCCAGGTTGCCGCCGACGTAGGCAAGACCCACCACGGCGGCGTCCACGATCACCGCCAGCACCACGCACAGCACCAGGCGGATGGTGGGGTTGAGGTTCTGACCGTTCTGCGAATATTGGCTCAACCGCGTGAACAGTGGCCTGACCAGACGCCTGATGATCACGAACAGCACAAAGGTCGCCAGAATCACCAGGCCGAGGTTGATCGCCGCCTGGGTGAACAGATCGAAGTTGAGTTCGCCTTCGGTCAGGGCGCCGTCGATCATGCCACCGAAGATGGCGGCGAGATTCTCGAACTGATTGCCGAACTCGCTGACCACGCGGCTGGTCATGTCCGCCAGTTGCTTGGGCAGGGTGGCCTCGGCGGCGCTGTCGACGGCCTGTTCACCGGCGGCCTGGGCCTGCTCGGGGGCGTTTTCCGCCATCTGTCGCAGTTGCTCGATCAGCTGGCTGCGGGCCTGTTCGTTTTCCAGCAGGTCGGCCAGGGTCGAGTAGGCCGGACCGTCACTGGAGGAACCGCCAGAGCCGCTGGCGTCACCGCCCTGCTGGGCGATGGCAGGTCCCGCGAGCAGCACGAGCGCGAGCATCAGCACGCTGAAGAGTCTAGAGCAGAGTCGTGATCGCATCACGCAAACCTTCTCCTTTGATGGGTGGGCCCGTCGGGGCAGAGGGGCGTCCTTGGACGAATCTGTCGCAGGCTAACATGCCCGTTTGCCGCTTGTACGCAATCAAGGATGTACAAAAGTTGTACGGATTGCTAATTCTGTGCCATATTGATCGTGAACGCATCCCATGCGCTTCATCCCTGCTAGGCAAGCACAACTTCGCCGCCCACTCGGGCGGCGTTTTTTTTAGATTTTCAGCACCTTCAGCGTCTTTGATTTCCCGCCTTGCAAGGCTCGGCATTGTCTGTGCCTTGTCGCTTTACGGGCCATCTGCGATCAGCCCGTTTCGCCACGCCGAGGGCGAGGTCCAGCGGTATTGCCACCGGTCACGACATCGACCAGGTATTTGCATACCATGGCGGTTTTGGCCGAGGCGATTCGTGATGGAGTGGTGGACGCTGGCAGCGGTAGCGCTGGGGGGTGCCGCAGGAGGCATGGGGCGACTGTTCGTCAGTCGTCGGGCAGCGGCCGCCTGGGGAGTGCGCTTCCCCTGGGGGACCCTGATCGTCAATCTGCTGGGAGCCTTTGTGATCGGCCTGCTGGCCAGTTGCCTGGTGGCAGGTTCGACCGCGGCACTCATGCTGCTGAGCGGGGTGATGGGCGGCTTCACCACGGTGTCCTCCTTCAGTCTGCAGACTCTGGACCTGATGCGCGAAGGTCGTTATGCAGCGGCCGCGCTCAACGTCTCGTTGACCCTGCTGGCGGGCCTGGCCGCCGTGGTGGCGGGGCTTGCCCTCGGGGGTGGCCTGTGAGGTGTCGGCAGAGGGGAGAAGCATGAGTCAGGCAACAAGCGTCTGGCGGCTCTATCTGGCGGTGGGCCTTGGCAGCGCCCTGGGATCGGTGTGTCGCCTCTTGACCGGCGTCGCGGTCTCGGGCCTGGTGGCGTCGTCCTTTCCCTGGGCGACCCTGCTGGTCAACGTGCTGGGATCCTGGTTGATTGCCCGCTTTGCTACCCATGCGGCCCTGAGCGACAGCCCTCGGCTGGCGAGCCTTCATCCGCTTGTCGTGGCGGGCTTCTGTGGAGGTTTCACCACCTTTTCGCTGTTCAGCCTCGAAGCTGCCCGCCTGGCCACCGGCGGCAGCCCTTGGCTGGCGCTGGCCTATGTGGTGCTGAGCGTGCCGCTATGGCTGGCGGCGGCCTGGGCCGGTGACGTCAGCGCACGGCGGGCCCTGGCCAGAGGCTCGTCCGAGTAGCCCAGACGCTCGTAAGAGTCGTCAAGGCCTCGTCTCGGCAAGCCAGGCGCTCGTGTCAGGCGCTCGTGTCAGGCGCTCACGCCAGGCGCTCACGCCAGGCGCAATCCCGCTATTCCGGCCCCCCGCGAGCCAGCGGAAAGAGGGCCAGACCAGCGCGAGCCAGACCAGCGCGAGCCAGACCAGCGCGAGCCAGACCCGCGCGAGCCAGACCTAGGCGGGCCACCCTGGAGCGCAGACTCCGGGGTGGCCCGTTGGCGATTCTCGATCATTCCTTGTCCGTCGCTGGGTGCCCGCCATGGCGGGCCCGTGCCGAGCACTCGGTGCTCGGCACCTTCCGCCTCCGCCCCGCTTACTTGGCCTTGGCGTCCTTGCCGGCGGGCTTGGCGGTCTTCTTCGCTGCCTTTTCGGCGGCCTTTTCCACGCTCTTGCCGGGCGCCTGGAAGTGCTCCCGCACCAGGCCCAGCAGTCCCTGGGTCGAGGCGTCGAAGTCCTGGCTGCGCTCGTCGATCTTCTCGCTGATCTCGCCGGCGATGCGCTTGCCCAGCTGGACACCCCACTGGTCGAAGGAGTTGATGTTCCAGATCACCCCCTGGACGAACACCTTGTGCTCGTAGAGCGCGATCAGCGCGCCCAGGTTGCGCGGTGTCAGTTCGTCGAGCAGCAGCACGCTGGAGGGGCGGTTGCCGGGGCAGCTGTAGGGGTCCAGGTCGCCGCCCTTGCTGCTGCCTTCCATAAAGGCGTTGGCTTGGGCCAGCATGTTGGTGAGCAGGGCGAAGTGGTGGTCCTCGACACCGGGCTCAGGCTTCAGCGAGGCGATGAAGTCGATGGGCACGTAGCGGGTGCCCTGGTGCAACAGCTGGAAGAAGGCGTGCTGGCCGTTGGAGCCGGTCTGCCCCCACACGATGGGGCCGGTCTTGTAGTCCACCGGGCGACCGAAGATATCGACCGACTTGCCATTGGACTCCATGTCGAGCTGCTGCAGGAAAGCCGGCAGCTGATGCAGGGCCTGGTCGTAGGGCACGATGGCCTGGGTCTCGGCACCGACGAAGTTGATGTACCAGATACCGATCAGCGCCATCAGCACCGGCATGTTCTCGCCGAGCGGGGCGTTCTGGAAGTGCTGGTCCATCTCGTAGGCGCCTTCGAGCATCTCGATGAAGCCTTCATAGCCGATCGCCAGGGCGATGGGCAGGCCGATCGAGGACCACATCGAATAGCGACCGCCGACCCAGGCCCAGAATTCGAACACGTTCTCCTCGCGGATGCCGAACTCCATGGCGGCCTTGCGGTTGGTCGAGGCGGCGATGAAGTGAGCGCCGATGTCGGCGTCATCGCCGGCGTTCTCGACGAACCAGCGCCGTGCGGTGCGGGCGTTGAGCAGCGTCTCCTGGGTGGAAAACGTCTTGGTCGAGACGATGAACAGGGTGGTGGCCGGGTCGAGGCGGCTCAGCACCTTCTGGATATGCGCGCCGTCGACGTTGGAGACGAAGTGGAAGTTCAGGTCCGCCTGGCGGTACTTGAGCAGGGCGCGGCTGGCCATGTTGGGGCCGAGGTCGGAGCCACCGATGCCGATGTTGACCACGTCGCGAATACGCTCGCCGCTGTAGCCCTTCCAGTTGCCACTGCGGACCTCTTCGGAGAAGCGCTTGATCTGCTCGCGGGTGGCGTGGATCTCCGGCATCACGTCCTTGCCATCGGCGATGACCGGGCTGTCACCCAGATTGCGCAGCGCCGTGTGCAGTACCGGCCGGTCCTCGGTGACGTTGATGATGTCGCCGGAGAACATCTGGGCGCGACGCTGGACCAGCGCCGAGTGTTCGGCCAGCTCGACCAGCTTCTCCAGCACCGCGTCGGAGATCTGGTGTTTGGAGTAGTCCAGAAAAAGCCCGCCCACGCGCAGGCTCATCTTGTCGAACCTCTTCGGATCCTTGGCAAAGTAGTCGCGAATCCGGTCGTCGGCGGTCTCGTCGCGAAGCTTCAACAGCGACTGCCAGGTCACGCTTCGGGTCAGCTGGAACACGGGAGAATCCTCGATATTGGTCAGTTGTTATCGCTGCGAGAGGAAATCCAGGCGTTGGCATCCGGGATCTGCATCTCGTAGTCCTGGCCGAGCCAGGGCGAGCTCATCATGAAGTCGGCGCTGGAGGGGTTGCAGGCCACCGGCACATTCCACAGGGCGGCCAGGCGCAGCAGCGCCTTGACGTCCGGGTCGTGGGGCTGGGGGGCGAAGGGGTCCCAGAAGAAGATCAGCAGGTCGAGTCGTTGCTCGGTGATGCGAGCACCGATCTGCTGGTCGCCTCCCAGCGGACCGCTCATCAGGCCTTCCACCTCCAGCCCCAGGGTGCGACTGAGCCGCGCGGCGGTGGTGCCGGTGCCGAGCAGCTGGTGAGCGATCAGGGTGTCCTTCCAGCGGGAGGCCCACTCCATCAGTTCCTGCTTCTTGCCGTCGTGGGCGACCAGGGCGATGCGCTTGCGAGCCGGCAGAATGCGGCTGACTTCCTTGGCGGGTTGGGGCATGGGGCCTCCGGGATAAAAGGCGGGGTGAATGGTGTCACCGGGATGAGGGATACCTTAGAGCGTTGAAGGTAATATTACTACGGCCTGACGATGCGACTAAGGTCTAGCGCGGGCCTTCATAGAGAAGGCGTGGGCAGTAAGTTGTCGAAATTTCGTGCTTATTAGAGTGTCCTTCATCAATGTTTTTGGAGAAATGTTGTAAGTTTAACAAAATAGTGCTTGAGTCCCGGCGCTGTCTGTACCACATTGGTGCCCACTGACGACGTCCTTGCGGGGGATTTGCATCTGTAGTGAATCCGCCTACCGTCGACTCACCAGCTTTCACGCAAGAACGCTTTCGCCGCTCAGGGGGATATTCGCTATGACGCTCAAGGTTGCCATCAACGGTTTCGGACGTATCGGTCGCAACGTGCTGCGCGCACTGTACGAGAACGGCTACCGGGACCGGATTGAGGTCGTTGCCATCAACGATCTCGGTGATCCTTCGCTCAACGCCCACCTGCTGCGCCATGACACCGCTCACGGTCACTTTCCCTTCAAGGTAGAACATGACGAGGAGAGTCTGAGCGTCGATGGCGACCGTATCGCTATTCTGTCCGAGCGTGACCCGGCCAGCCTGCCCTGGGCGAAGCTCGGCGTGGACATCGTGATGGAGTGCACGGGCCTGTTCACCACGCGCGCCGACGCCGGCAAGCACGTCGAGGCCGGTGCCGCCAAGGTGCTGGTCTCCGCGCCTAGCCCCGACGGCGACGCCACCATCGTGTTCGGCGTCAACGACGGCGTGCTCAAGGCCAGCGATACCATCGTCTCCAACGGCTCCTGCACCACCAACTGCCTGGCGCCGGTGGCCAAGGCGCTCAACGACGCCGTCGGTATCGAGAATGGCCTGATGACCACGGTCCATGCCTACACCAACGACCAGAACCTGTCTGACGTGTACCACAAGGACCCGTACCGCGCGCGTAGCGCCACCCACTCCATGATCCCGACCAAGACCGGCGCTGCCGCTGCCGTGGGCAAGGTGCTGCCGGAGCTCAACGGCAAGCTGGATGGCCTGGCCGTGCGCGTGCCGGTGATCAACGTCTCGCTGGTGGATCTGGTGTTCAACGCCTCGCGCGACACCACCAAGGAAGAGATCAACGAGATCGTGGCCAAGGCGGCGGAGAATTCTCCGGTGCTCAACGTCAACGCTCAGCCGCTGGTGTCCATCGACTTCAACCACGATCCGGCCTCCTCGACCTTCGACGCCAACCACACCCGCGTCAACGGTCGCCTGGTCAAGGTCATGGCCTGGTACGACAACGAGTGGGGCTTCTCCAACCGTATGCTGGATACCGCCCTGGCCATGCAGGCCGCCAAGTAAGCCAATAGCCCCCGCCCGCTGCCATCGGCGGGCCTGGTGTGGCACTCTGATGGTCGGGGCGATTCGCCGCCCTCATCATTGGTACAGACGCCGAAGCAGTCACTGCTTCGGCGTCTTTGCGCGCAAGGAATGCCATGCTGCCCGAATACTCCTGGCTCGCCTGGGGCCTGATCATCCTCTCCACCTACCTGACCGGCATCTCCAAGGGCGGCTTCGCCGGGGGCTTCGGTACCCTGTCGGTGCCGCTGATGGCGCTTGCGATAGATCCCATCGCCGCCGCTGGCCTGTTATTGCCCTTGCTGCTGGTGATGGACGTTCTGGCGGTCAAGGCCTGGTGGGGGCACCAGGATATGGCTGAGGTGAAGCGATTGATCCCCGGCATGGCGATCGGCGTGGTGGTGGCTACCCTGGTGGCGGGCAGCCTCGACGAGGACCACGTCAGGCTGCTGCTGGGGGTGATCTCGCTGTTGTTTGTCGCCTACATGATCGTGAAGCCGGCGGCCTCCAGGCCGATCGCCTCTTTCTGGGCCTGGCCCGCGGGCATCGCCACCGGTATCACCAGCTTTATCGCCCACGCCGGCGCCCCGCCGATGAACCTCTACCTGGTGCCCAGGCGCCTGCCCAAGACCACCTTCATCGCCACCACCACATTGGTGTTCGCCGCGGTCAATACCATGAAGCTGCCGCCTTACCTGTGGCTTGGCGAGATCAACCTGACCAGTATCTGGGCGTCGCTGGCGCTGGTGCCGGTGGCCTGGTTCGGCATCAGGTCCGGCCTGTGGCTGCAGCACCGGGTCAACGAGCGGTTGTTCTACCGGCTGGTGATACTGGCCATGGCGGTGGTCGGGGTACAGTTGATCATCAAGGCGCTCGCCTAGGGCTCGCCTGAAAAGTGCCTGCGCTCGGTAATACGGCGTTAAAAATCGGCTGGTGCGCCAGCCCGGTCAAAATGCTCATTTACACCCTGTAAACTGCGCTTTCTCACCGATTTTTGCCTTGTCTAACCTTCGCTCGTCGACTTTTCGGACAGAGCCGAGCGACGGGCTGTAGCGGGCTCACGCCGACATGAAGTCGTTCCAGCGCCGCACCAGATAGTTGTGCTCGTCCATGACCGTGTTCCACACCGCGATGCGGCTCATGCGCGTCATGTAGTCGCCGCCGTCGCGTACCTCACCCTTGTGGATCATGCCGCAGGGGCCTGACGGTCCGGCGAGTTCCTCCGCCGCGGGCTTGCCGGCGTACCAGTAGTCCCATTCCGCCGCAGACAGGTGAGGGCGGGTCAATTCCGGGGTCGAGATGTAGTAGCCCTGTCGTGCCATGACGGCGCCGGGCCAGCCCGAGATCCACCAGTTGAGATACTCATAGGCGGCGTCCAGGCTGCGGCCTTCGATGCTGCGTGACAGCGACATGCCGCCGTACCAGGCGCGATAGCCTTCCCTTGGTGCGGCCATGCGCACCTTGAGCTGGCGCTGCTTGAGGTCGGTCATCGCCGGTGACCACAGGCTCTCGATGCCGACGCGACCGCGCAGCATGTCCGAAGAGGCCTGGTCCTGGTTGCTCCAGAAGGTGCGGAAGTGCTGAGCCCGCTTGAGCTCGATCAGGCAGTCGATCAGGCAGTCGATCTCAGCGACGCTCAGGTTGCCCAGGTCCTCGAACTGCACCAGGCCCGCGGCCTTGGCGGCAAGCGCTGCGTCGATGGCGCCGATGGCGCTGTCGTTCTGCAGGCTGACCATGCCGCGCCAGCGCGGGTCCAAAAGCCAGCCCCAGCTTTCCTGCTCGCTGTCGAGGCCGTGGGGCAGCATGTCCAGGCGGTATCCGAAGCTGTCCACGTTGTGGCTGACCGGCAGCATGGTGATGCGCTCGCTGGGACGGGCGCCACAGCTGCCGTCGGCCTGGATATAGAGCCGGTCGACCGGATTACCGCCGGCACCGAGCGGCGCGTGGGGCGTCAGTCGGCCGGTCTTCGGCAGGTCGTTGATCGCATCCCAGTGGTGGATGCGCGAAAGCTCGATGGGCTGGATGGCCCCGGCCGGCCACACGAAATCGACGTTGTGAAACCACTGGTCGTAGATGTCGAAGCTGTCCGGCGCCAGCACTCCCGCACGCTGTGCCGCCACCCCGTCCATGACGGTGAATTCCAGGCGCAGGCCCAGGTCCTCGCGAGCGCGCTGGCGAATGCTTTCCAGCAGTGTCACCGAGGTGCCCAGCACCCGCAGGGTGACCGGACTGCGCTGGACAAAGGGGGCGCTGGGCTTGGCGGTGTCAGGCATGCAGGATCCTTGGGCTGGGATGGTCGCTGACCTTGTCCATGAAGGTCGCAAGCGATTGTGTCACGCGCTCGGCGTCGATGTCCCGAGTGATGAAGATCAGCTCCGAGCGGCGGTCGTCCGAAGGCCAGGCCTCCACGTGCTCCGGCGGGTGGATGGTGTGCTGGACACCGTGGAGTATCACCGGTCGATCGTCGCCCTGGACGTGGAGCACGCCCTTGACCCTGAGGATATCGCTGCCATGGCGGTTGAGCAGCATCGACAGCCAGATGCCGAGGCAGGTCCAGTCGACCTCGCCCTCGAGGCCGAGGCGGAAGGAGCGAATGTCGCCGAGATGGTCCGGATCATGCTGAGGTGGCTTGCGCCAGGGGCCGAGCCAGGACTTCACCTGGCCGGGGGTGAAACGCTGCAGGTGCGGTCCGCTGGCGAACAGTTCATCACTGGGCTGACGTAGCGCCTCGGCGCCCAGCCGCTGGGCTGCCGGGTTGATCGTATCCAGCATGGCCTCGAGCCCTGCCAGGGTGTCTTCCTCGACCAGGTCGGCCTTGCTGATCACCAGCTTGTCGGCCACCGCCACCTGGGCCTCCCAGACGGGGTGCTGGGCGCGACTGTCGACGGCGTTGAGCGCGTCGACCAGGGTCAGGTTGGTGCCGGGGCGCAGGTGGTGGCGCAGTACCGGGTCGGCGGTGATGGTCGAGGCGATCGGGCCCGGATCGGCGAGTCCGGTGGTTTCCAGCACGATCCGCTTGAACGCCGGGATCTCGCCGTCCTGGCGTCGGGACAGCAGGCGTCTGAGCGCCTCTGACAGTTCGCCGCGGATGGTGCAGCAGACGCAGCCGCTGGACAGCAGCACGGCATCCTCGGCGATCTCGCCGAGCAGGCGGTCGTCGAGACCGACGTCGCCGAACTCGTTGATCAGTACCGCACTGTCGCCGAAGGCTTCGCTGGCCAGCACCGACTTGAGCAGGGTGGTCTTGCCGGCGCCCAGAAAGCCCGAGATCACGTGCACCGGCACCAGGGGTGTCGTCTCGTTCATGGTGGTGTCCTCGTCGTGGCGGTCTGGCGTCATTGCAGCGAGGCCAGGAAGGCGGGATCGAGCGGGTCGAGTTCATGACCGCCCATGCGTTCTGCCTGCAGCCATACGCCGCCCAGATCCTGCACGATCTCGCGCTTGCCGGTGGCGGTGGCGAGCACGAAGCTCGCTGCCTGGAAGTCCTCGATGGTGATCCGGCGGGGGCTCAGCACGCGATTGATCAGGGTGACCCGGTAGGCGCGGGCGCGCCTGCGCGCGAAGTGGGCCTGCTCGGGGTCCTCGATGTTGGTGCTCCAGTGGCTTTCGCCGCCGAGTGCGCCGCACAGTCCGCACATGCCAACCTCCGATGGCGCCGTCGGCGCCGAATGAATGTGAGTTACGCCGTCAGCGCCGAGCTGGCGCCAAGGGCCACCCGCAGCAGCGCTTCGTCCTCGCCGCAGGGGCCGCTCAGCTGCAGGCTGGTGTGCTGGCGGTCGTCGTCGCGCCCGCTGGGCAGCGCCACCGCCGGCGAGTCGAGCAGGCTCGCCACCATACTCAGGCGTAGCGTCGCCAGATTGACCTCGGCGAAGTGCTCGGGGTCGGCTTCCAGCGGCGCGAGCAAGGGCGCCACATGCGCTACCGTGGGCGTCAGCAGGGTCGCGCCCGCGAGCTCCTCGCGCAGCCGCGTCTTGAGCGCCTGGCGCAGGCGGTACAGGCTGACCACGCTGTCCGGGGCCATCTGGCGGGCGGCCTCCAGGCGCTTGCGTACCCTGGGGTCCATGGCCTCGGCATCGGGGCCTTCCAGCAGGGCGCGGTACTCGGTGTAGGCCTCCGCCGCGCCCAGCCAGCCGTGGCGGGTGATGGCCTCCAGGGTGTCGGCGAAGCTCGCCACGCGGCGACGGAGGATGTGGAAGCCGGCGTCCTCGAGGCGGCTGGCGCAGGCCTCCAGATTGTCGCCCACGGCGCGGGATATCCTCGGGTCGTCGAGGCAGCCTGCATCGAGCACGATCACCGACTGTTCGGGCACGGCGGCGGCACGAACCAGCGGCGCGCTGCTGCGCATCGTGTCGTCGATGGCCAGGCAGTCCTCGAGGGTGCTGGCGATGACGCCGATGGTGTCCAGGCTGTCGGCCAGCGGCGTCACTCCCTGGCGCGAGTGGCGGGCCTGGGAAGGACGATAGGACACCAGCCCATTGAAGGCCGCGGGGACGCGCAGCGATCCGGCGGTGTCGGTGCCGATGGCGGCCGGCACGATGCCTTGGGCGACCGCCACCGCGGAGCCGGAGCTGGACCCGCCGGGAGCCCTGGGCTCGTTCTCGTTTCTGCTTTCGTGCTCGCTCGAGGTGGGGGGAGGGGTATGGTGCGGCGTACCGTAGTGGGGGTTGAGGCCAAGCCCCGAGTAGGCGATCTCGGTGAGGTTGGTCTTGCCGATGCAGACCATGCCCGCGCCGGCTGTGTGGCGTACCGCCTCGGCGTCGCGCTCGGCCGGCGTCTTGCCCAGCACCTTGCCGCCGGCGGTGGTGGCGGTACCGGCGATGTCGAACAGATCCTTCCAGGCCAGCGGCACGCCGTCCAGCGGCCCGCGCAGGGTGCCCGAGCGCTGACGCTGGGCACAGGCCTCGGCCTCTACAAGGGCGCGTTGTTCGGTCAGCGAGATAAAGACGCCGTCACTGTCGGCGGCCCGGGTCAGGCATTGGCGGGTCAACGCGACCGGATCGAGTTCGCCGCGTCGGATGGCCTCGCCGATGGCCAGGGCGGTGAAGGGTTGTGCAGGCATGCACGTCTCCTGTAGCGGGTGGTGGGCGCCGCCGCGGGCGGCGCCAGACGACGACTCAGCGATCCTCGCGCTTGAGCGCGGAGTCGGGGATGTCACCGGTTTCCAGGCGTTCGAAGCGTCCCTTTTCGGTGTAGACCCAGTTGCGGCCCACCGAGGTGGCGAGGAATCGGTCGTCGTAGCCGGAGGTGATCTCCTCCTGAGGATAGCGCCGCAGCACCCAGGCTTTCATCAGTACGATATAGACCACCAGGGCCGAGCCGAAGCCTACCGCGTAGGCGTACTCGAGGAAGATCAGCGCCAGGCCACCGCCGATGATCCAGGCGATGAGGCCGGCGGGGTTGAAGCCGCCGCTGAAGCGGAACTGGCCGTTGGGATCGTACAGCGCCGGAACGTTGAGGCGACGCCGACGCAGCAGGTAGTAGTCGGCCACCATGATGCCGCCCACCGCCGACAGCACGGCGCCGTAGTAGCTGAGGAAGGTGAACAGGTTGTTGAGGATCAGCCAGGGCATCGAGGCGGTGCCGATGATGCCGGCGATGACCAGGGCGACCGGGTAGCTGACCCTTGGCGCGCCGGCGTTGACGAAGGTCAGCGCCGCCGGGATCAGGTTGGCCGCGTTGTTGGTCGACCACTGGGCCAGGATCACCATCGCCAGCAGTGCGATCAGGGTGAGGCCGCCGCCCTGTCCCTGGATGACGGTGACCGGATTCCAGTCACCGGCGGCGATGAAGGACACGCCGCCGATCAGCGCGATCCAGGCCTGGGTGGCCGGCAGCGCCAGAAACTGGGCGACGAAGACGTTCTTGTTGCGCTGAAAGAAGCTACGCTCGCCACCTTTTGTCTTGAGGAAGCGGGTCAGGTTGGGGATATCCACCGCCAGCGCCGACCAGAACGCCATGTTGGCGAAAAACAGGCCGAGCGCGGCCACGTTCTGGTCGCCGACGAAGGTCCAGATATTGATGCCCTGGGTCTCGGCAAGCACGTCGAGGGTGAAGTACATCCACACCGAGATGGCCACGATGCAAGGGGCGGCGATCGACGCCAGCAGCTCCACCGCGCGGATGCCCAGGGCGGTGTTGACGATCTGGACCACGGCAAACAGCACATACCACAGGATCCAGTTGTCCAGGCCCCACAGGTACTCGACGATGCCGTTCAGGGCCAGCGCACCCAGATAGGTCTGCACGCCGAACCAGATGGCCGCCACTACCCCGCGAGACACCGCCGGCAGGTGGGTGCCCTTGAGCCCGAAGGGGGCGCGCAGGTAGACCGCGAACGACAGTCCATGTTCGGTACCGATGTCGGCGGTCAGGCTCATCACCACGCCGAGTACCAGATTGGCCAGAAAGATGATGGCGACGACCTGAATCAGCGGAAGGCCCGCGACCCCGCCGGCACCCAGTTGGAAGGTGGCGATGATCACCGCCATGCCGATCCACAGCCAGATGAAACCGAAAAAGCCGATGGTGCGTTGATTCAGCCAGACCGGCAGGATCGCCGCTTCCAGCAGGTGGTCGCCGCTGTCGCGGGCTGCCGCCGAAGTGGCGGGGGTGGGGGCGTCTTGTGGTGTGGCCACGGGAGCGCTCCTTGAATGTCGTTGGTTGTTGTTGGAGGCGATAGCGACGTCGGACGAAGAGATATCTCCGTTTCGCATAAATGCAGTATGGATACAAAAATCATTTTTTGGCAAGGGCGCCCTGCGCCTTAAGCCGCATAGGGGCCGAGGACAATCTGTAATAGGCTGTTTTCCGGTTAAAAGGCCTTTTCCTGTTCGTGCAGACGGGCATAGATCTTGTGAAGTTGGCAACAAACGTCATTTCCGAGTGGCTCGAAAGGGTCCTGAAGAGGTGTCAAGATGGGCGCTTGTTGCCCGGCTGCCGGGCCTTGGATCGTGGCTGCCGGACATCGGTGGCGTGTAAGCGAGAGGTCAGGTGATTGGACGTCAGGGAGGAACGGGTGCTGAGTACGCCAGCTAGGTCGAGGCAGGAGGGCAGTCGCGCCCCCCGCTACGCGCTGATCCAGGATTCACTGCGAGAAGCCATCGAGTCGGGGCGGGTGCCGCCCAATCAGGTGTTGCTGGAAGGGCCTATCGCACGGCTGTTCGGCACCAGTCGTGGGCCGGTGCGCAAGGCGCTGGAGCTTTTGCACCAGCAGGGCCTGATCAGCCGCTTTGAAGGGCGCGGCTTTCTGGCGACACCCGATCCCGAGGCGGTGGAGCCGGCGCGGGAGGCGCTGACCCCTGAGCGTCTTGGTCTTGGTATCGATGAGTCACCGGTGGTGGATACCCGTCCGGCGGCCGAGCGTATCCACGCCGAGGTCGAGGAGGCGGTGGCCACCTGCCTGGCGTTTGGTCACTTCCGCATCGTCGAGACCAGCCTCAGCGACTACTACGGTGTCAGTCGCACCGTGGCGCGAGAGGTGCTGGGACGGCTGCGCAGCCAACGGCTGATCGAGAAGGATCGCCACTCCCATTGGCTGGCGGGGCCGCTGACCGCCCAGGCGGTGGCCGAGGACTACGAGATTCGAGTGCTGCTGGAGCCGGCGGCGCTCAAGGCCTCTGGCCCGCTGGTCGAACGGGAGGAACTCGAGGTAATGCGCGACCGGGTGCAGCGACTGATCGACCACCCCGAGCAGCAGTCTGCCGCGACCATCGCTCGATTGGAACGTGACCTGCACCAGGGTTGCCTGCGCCACTACCGCAATCGCAAGGCCGGCGAGATGATTGCCCAGAGCCAGTTGCCGGTCATCGTCAATCGCATGTTCTTCCAGACGCTGGGGGTTCCTCGGGACGAGCCCCTGTTGATGGAGCACAAGCTGGTGATCGATCACCTGCTGTTTGGCGCCTTCGACGCCGCCGCCTCGAGTCTGCAGTCCCACCTCCAGGCGGCTGCCGAGCGTACCCGCCGTCGGCTCAAGGTGCTGTCGGTGTTCCCCGAACCCGACCTTCCCCGCTACCTTCAGCGTATCGTCTGATGCTAGCGCAGGGCGCAAGGCGAGCATCGGCGCCGCCTTGCCCTCCGTCCTCTGCATGTTCCTTTGTTTCTGGTCTCTTGCCTTTTGCGGCCTTTCCTCAAGTCTTGCGGTCGGCCTGCCCCAGGCCGGCGTGCTGTCCTGTCCTGCCCCCCCCCCTGGTCTAGAAATAAAAAATGTCAGTTGGATACCGCGCCCATAAAAAATGACGTTTTATTCGATCGGCATTTTTAGGGCTCGTCTGTTCTCACCTATTGGTCGAAGAAGGTTTGCACTTTTGGCTGTTGCTGAAAGCCTGAATGGTCGGCCTTGTATCGCCAGTCCTGCCTGTAACCGGGCTTTGGCCGCAGGTTTTGGTCATTGGCGAGCGTCGTGACGCGCTACTCTACGCCTGAAATCTCCGTCTTGACAAAAATGACCTTTGTATCCAGTCTTCAATTGATGGCGGTCGACACAACCGCTGACGCCGCAGGACCGATGGCACGTCGGTAGTCCAGCAAGCGCACGACCGACACCAGGGCCAGTGGCGCCACCGCAAGCCCCAACAAGACCAAGCAACAAGACGAGGTGTTCAAGATGGCGAAGAAAGAGATTCTCTGTGCATTTGGTGTCGACGTGGACGCCGTGGCCGGCTGGCTCGGTTCCTACGGTGGCGAGGACTCCCCCGACGATATCTCCCGCGGCCTGTTCGCCGGCGAGGTCGGTGCACCGCGCCTGCTCAAGCTGTTCGAGCGCTACAACCTGAAGACCACCTGGTTCATTCCTGGGCACAGCATCGAGACCTTTCCCGAGCAGATGAAGGCGGTGGTCGACGCCGGTCACGAGGTCGGGGTCCACGGCTACAGCCACGAGAACCCCATCGCCATGACCCGCGAGCAGGAACGCGACGTGCTCGACTACAACATCGAGCTGGTGACCCAGCTGTCGGGCAAGCGGCCGACCGGCTATGTGGCGCCCTGGTGGGAATTCAGCCCGGTGACCAACGAGCTGCTGCTCGAGCGTGGCATCAAGTACGACCACAGCCTGATGCACAACGACTTCCACCCCTACTACGTGCGCGTCGGTGACTCCTGGACCAAGATCGACTACTCCAAGCCGGCCAAGGAGTGGATGAAGCCGCTGGTACGCGGCGAAGAGACCGACCTGATCGAGATCCCGGCCAACTGGTACCTCGACGACCTGCCGCCGATGATGTTCATCAAGAAGTCCCCCAACAGTCATGGCTTCGTCAGCCCGCGCCAGCTGGGCGAGATGTGGCAGGACCAGTTCGACTGGGTCTACCGCGAGAACGACTACGCGGTGTTCACCATGACCATCCACCCCGACGTCTCCGGCCGTCCTCAGGTGCTGATGATGCTCGAGCGACTGATCGAGCATATGCAGAGCCACGAAGGCGTGCGTTTCTGCACCTTCGACGAGATCGCCGACGATTTCGCCAGCCGCCATCCTCGCGGCTGAACGCGCCATCGCGCCTCCCCTGACAACCACACCACAACGATAACGAAAGAGGGTGACGTCAATGACCGAGCCAACCCAAACCGCGCCCTCCGGGGCCCGTCCCGACGCGGACGAGCCCTGGAACGCTGTCATCACCAAGAAACAGATCGGCTACGCCTCGCTGGTCTGCTTTATCGCCTGGGTGGCGTCGGTCTACGACTACACCCTGTTCGGCACCCTGTTGCCGGTCATCGCCGAAGACTTCGGCTGGACCACCGCCAAGGCCACCGCGGTCAACACCTGGGCCACCATCGGGGTGTTCCTGGTGTCGCTGGTGGTCGGCACCATGCTCGATCGCTTCGGCCGCAAGAAGACGCTGATCCTGCTGGTGATCGGCGGTGCCGTCAGTTCCGGCCTGTCCGGTATCGCCATCGGCGCCGCTTCCATGGTGATCATTCGCGCCTTCTCCGGCTTTGCGGTCTCCGAAGAGGTGGTCAACGCCGTCTATCTCAATGAGATCTACAAGAAGGCCAAGGGCCGCGGCTTCATGTACAGCCTGGTGCAGAGTGGCTGGCCGGTCGGTGCCCTGCTGGCCGCCGGCATGACCTCGCTGCTGCTGCCGATCGTCGGCTGGCGCGGCAGCTTCTTCGTCGCCGCCTGCGCCTCGATCATCGTCATCGTGATGGCGGTCCGGCTGCCCGAGTCGCCGGTCTTCGCCGCCATCAAGGAGGTCGAGCGGCGGCGCAAGGCGGGTGACGCCGAGGGCGCGGCCCAGCTTGCCGCCGAGCACGACGTCGAGGTCAACACCGGCAGCAACCTGGGGCTCAAGGGCGTGTTCACGCCGGAACTGCGTCGTCACACCATCTCGCTGTCGCTGGTCTGGCTGTTCAGCTGGATGGCGATCCAGGTGTTCGCGGTGCTGGGCACCACGGTGCTGGTGGAGGCCAAGGGCGTCAGCTTCGAAAGCTCGCTGTACGTGCTGATCCTGGCCAACGCGGTGGGCTTTGTCGGTTACCTCAGCCACGGCTGGCTGGGCGACCGCATCGGTCGGCGCAACACCGTGCTGATGGGCTTTCTGCTCGGCGGTGTCGCCAGCATCCTGATGCTGCTTGGCCCGGCCAGCGACGGTTTCGTCTACCTGATGTACGCCGTCACCCTGTTCTTCCTGCTCGGTCCGTTCGCCGCCATCCTGTTCTACATGGGTGAATCCTTCCCGCCCCATGTACGCGGCACCGGGGCCAACGTGGCCCACGTCATGGCACCGGTGGGGGCTATCATCGGCTCCGGTCTGGTGTCGGTGCTGCTGACCGCGGGTGTCAGCATGACCTGGTCGGCGATCCTGGCGGGCTCGCTGCCGCTGGTGCTCAGTGGACTTTTGATGTTCGGCACCCGTCATGTGGACCATCGTGAACACGACACCCTCGAGGAGGCGGTGGCATGAGTGCTCTGACACGCGACGATGGTCTGGCCGGCAAGGTCGCCATCATCTCCGGTGCCGCCAGTGGCATCGGCCAGGCGCTGGCGGTCAGCTACGCCAGGGCAGGCGCCAAGGTGGTTGCCGGCTACTACCCCGGTGACCCCCATGACGTCGAGGCGACCGTCTCGGCGGTGGCCGATGCCGGCGGCGAGTGTGTGGCGGTGGCGCTGGACGTGCGCGATGGCGCCCAGTGCGACGCCCTGGCCCAGGCCGCCATCGACCGCTTCGGCAGGCTCGATATCGCGGTGGCCGGTGCCGGCATCCTGCGTCAGGCCGCGCTCGAGGATCTGACCGACGACGCCTGGAACGACATGCTGTCGGTGGACCTGACCGGCGTGATGCGGATATTTCGCAGCGCGGCGCGGGTGATGACGGGGCCTGGCGCCATGGTCGCGGTGTCGTCCATCGCCGGCGGCGTCTATGGCTGGGACGAGCACGCTCACTACGCCACCGCCAAGAGCGGGCTGATGGGCCTGGTCAGGTCGCTGGCGGTGGAGCTTGCCCCTCGGGGCATCCGCGTCAATACCTTGATCCCCGGGCTGATCGAGACCCCGCAGTCACTGGACCCGGTCAACTCCCTGGGCCCGGATGGCCTTGCCGCCGCAGGCAAGGTGATCCCTGCCGGCCGGGTCGGCCACGCCGACGAGGTCGCTCGCACGATACGTTTTCTGACCAGTGACGATGCCTCCTACGTGACCGGCCAGCAACTGATCGTGGACGGCGGCTTGACCGTGCGCTGGCCGAGCTGAAGCCAGCCGTCAAGGCGCATCCAAGCCAGCGACGCGAGGCGAGGGCGGCGGCCCTCGCCTCGTGCCCCCAGCGAGTGGAGAGAATCCCATGTCACAGAAACTTCAGGGCAAGGTTGCCCTGGTGGTGGGCGGCGCCAGCGGTATCGGCCGTGCCATCGCCAACCTGTTCCACGCCGAAGGTGCCACCGTTGCGGTGGCCGACCTCAACGCCGATGCCTGTGATCAGGTGGCCCGCGCGCTGCGCGCCCGGGTCAGCACCCATCGGGTCGACGTTTCCGACGAGGCCTCGGTGAAGGCCATGGTCGACGAGGTGATCAGCACCCACCAGGCGATCGACGTGCTGGTCAACAGCGCCGGCATCCTCGACGAGACGCCGTTTCTCGAGATGACCAGCGAGACCTTCGACCGCATGATCGGCATCAACCTGCGCGGGGTCTTTCTGGTCAGCCGCGCGGTGGCCCCGCATATGGTCGAGCGCAAGGCCGGGCGGATCATCAATGTTGCCTCGCAGCTGGCGCTCAAGGGTGGCATGGGGCTGTCCCACTACTGCGCCGCCAAGGCCGGGGTGCTGGGGCTGACCAAGTCCATGGCGCGGGAGCTGGCACCCTTCAACGTGCTGACCAATGCCATCGCGCCTGGCCCCATCCTGACCCCGATGCTCGAGGGACTGAGCCCGGAATGGATCGCCGACAAGGAGGCCGAATTGCCGCTCGGACGCTTCGGCAGGGCCGAGGAAGTGGCGCCTTCGGCGCTGATGCTGGCGGCGTCTCCGGATGGCGACCTGTACCTGGGCCAGACCCTTGGTCCCAATAGCGGCGACGTGATGTAGCGGCCAGACAGGAGTCCGTGAATGCTCACCCTGCTGCTGGTCAAGTGGCTGTCCACCGCCCTGGTAGTGATCGGCGTGTCGGTGGCGGTGGTGCGCCTGGGGCCACGCCTGGGCGGGGTGCTGGCCGGCACCCCGATCGTGCTGGGGCCCGGCTACTTCTTCATGCTGGGCGAGCAGCCCGGCGCCTTCGTTGCCGAGGCGGCGCTGGGCTCGCTGCACGCGATGTTCGCGACCCTGGCGTTCTGTCTGGCGTATGTGCTGCTGGCGGGGCGACAGGGCGCGCTGGCGGCTGTCGCCCTGGCCGCCGTGCTATGGCTGCCGGTGGCGGCGCTGGCTGCCGTCTTGCCAGGCGGCACGGGGCTCGCGCTGGTGCTGTTCATTGCTTGCCTGGCCCTGGCGATGCGGCTGATGCGCGCGCTGGGCTTGTCGCGGACGGCGGTGTCGGCGCCGCTTGTCTGGGCCGACCTGCTGATACGCGGCACCCTGGCCGGGGGCATCGTGTGTCTGGCGACCGTGGTGCTGGCGGATATCGCCCCGGCGCTGTCCGGCGTCGCCCTGAGCTTTCCCATCGGCATGCTGACCATCGCCCTGACCCTGCACCAGCGCTACGGCGCCGAGGTCGCTCGGGCCACCCTGGCCGACACCCAGCTTGGCATGCTCAGCCTGGTGGCCTTCAGCGCCGTCCTTGCGGCAACCGCCGCGCACCTTTCCCCCGCGCTGTCCTTTGGCCTCGCCCTGGCTGCCTCGCTGGGCACCAGTAGCGCCCTGTGGGCGTGGCAGAGGCGCCTGCACAGCCCGCGTCACGCGTGAGACCGGAAGGGGTGCGCGCGCGCGCCGCCCGGGCTCTTGTCGGGCCTTGCTCCAGGCAAGGTGCGATGAACGTAAAAAACCCCGCCGTAGCGGGGAAATGCCTCACGAATATCGCTACTGCGCTACTGCGCTACTGCGCTACTGCGGCCCAGCCGCCGCTGTCGACCGAGGCGAAGATGGCGTCGATCACCCTGAGATTGGCGATGGAATCCTCCAGCCCATAGAGCCCGACCTCCTCACCGCGCAGGGCGCGGCAGAAACGACTGACCTCCTGTTCGTACTGGTCCATGGGCGGGAAGGTTTCCGTCTTGGGGTCGCTCTGATAGAGGTCGAAGACGTTGTCGTGAACCACCCGGGTCGGGCGCTCGACCGGAGCGATAAAGGGCTCTGGCAGATCGATGGCACCTTGGCTGCCGACGATGTGCAGGTGCTGGGCGGCACTGGTGGCGGTGGAGACCATCAGGCTGGCGTGGCGCCCCTCGCCGTAGTCGAGCAGCACGCTGGCGACGACGTCCACGCCATGTTCCGGGGCGCGGCTGGCGTGGGCCATCACCCGCCGGGGTTCGCAGCCAAAGGCGAAGCGAGTCGCCATGGCCGCGTAGCAGCCGACATCATAGAGCGCGCCACCGCCGAACTCCGGGCGCATGCGGTAGTTGCCGGGGTCGTCGAGACCGAAGGTGAGCATGGCCTGAACCATGCGGATGTCGCCATAGTCGCCGGCCTCGATGCGTTCCTTTACCGCCAGCCAGCGCGGTTGGTGGCGCACCATGAAGGCCTCGCAGAACAACAGTCCCGGCGGCACCCTGAGGCTCGCCGCCTGTGCGGCGGTAAGCGCCAGGGGCTTTTCGCACAGCACGTGCTTGCCCTTGTCCAGCGCCTTCTGGGCCAGCTCGATATGCAGATGGTTGGGCAGCGGGATGTAGACCGCCTCCACCTCCGGGTCGTCGAGCACCGCTTCGTAGCTTGCGTAGGCGCGCGGAATATCCATCTCGTCGGCAAACGCCTGGGCCGATTCCTGGTTGCGTGACCCCACCGCCAGAACCTCGGCGTGGGCGCTCGCCCGCATCGCCGGTATCAGCTTGATGCGCGCAATATTGGCGGTGGAGAGGATGCCCCAGCGTACCGGTGCGTCGATCATGGTCGGGTTCCTTGCGGTCAGGGTGTGAGCTGTGCGGATGAGCGCTGCTGGGGGTCGGGCACCGATACCCAGCGACGCTCCTGGCAGGAGACGTCGATGGCGGTGAGGATATTCTGGTTGTGGCGGCCGAAGGCGAAGTCGGGGAAGCAGCCGGCAGATGAGGCGATGCCCTGGACCAGGTCGTGGACCTCGATCACCTTGACGTCGAAGTAGCCGATGCCGCCACCGCCGTAGTCGAACGGAAAGAAGGCGCGGAACTGCGGCACCTGGGAGCCCGCCAGCAGGGTCTTGAAGCCGCGATCCTCACGCCGGTCGGCGTAGCGGAAGAGCTTGAGCTCGTTGAAGCGCTCGCCGTCCATCACCAGGGTGCCCTCGCTGCCGCTGACCTCCCAGCCGATGCCGAAGACCTTGCCGGCGGCCACCCGAGAGCTTTCGATCACGCCGCCGGCACCATTGGCAAAACGCACCAGCGCCTGGGTCTGGTCGTCGTTCTCGACCTCGCGACGCTCGGCGCCTGCGGTCGCCTTGCTGGCGTAGCCGGCACCCTCGCAGGCTCCATCAAGCACGGGCCGAGTCGCAAACAGGATCTGGCTCTGGGCGCAGACCTCCTCGATATCGCCCATCAGGAACTGGGCGACGCTGATGGTGTGGGCGCCCAGGTCGCCCAGTGATCCGGTACCGGCCTGCTGGCGCGAACAGCGCCAGGACCAGGGCAGTTCGGGATCGTTGAAGAAGCCTTGATCGAAGGTGCCGCGAAAGCGCATCGGCGTGCCGATGGCACCCTCGTCGATCAGCCGCCTGGCGAGCAGAGCCGCCGGCGTCTTGATGTTGTTGAAGGCGACCATGGTCTTGACCCCGCGGGCGCGGGCCGCCTCGGCCATCTTCGCCGCCTGGTCATCGTTCATGGCCAGGGGCTTTTCGCAGTAGACGTGCTTGCCATGGTCGATGGCGGCCATTGCCATGTCGAAGTGCAGGGCGTTGGGCGAGGTGATGTCCACCACCTCCACCTCCGGGTCGGCGACCAGCTCTCGCCAGTCGCCGTAGGCGCGCTCCACGTCCAGCCGTTCGGCGGCGGCCCTGGCGGCCTGATCGCCCTGGTCGGCGATGGCGACCAGGCGAGGACGCAGCGGCAGATCATGGTAGAGCGTACGGGCACGGCGATAGGCATCGGCGTGGGCCTGACCCATGAAGCCGCTACCGATCAGGCCAATGTTGAGCGCCTTGGGCATTCGCTTGTCTCCGCTGGTGGGCCACGTCGGTCACGTCGCCCGGGGATGGTGAGGCTGGTCGAGCCGGGCGATCACCGGCGTGGCCTAGTTGGCGTTGGGCAGCTCGTAGTCGGGCTTTTCGCTGGGCATGCAGGCGCGCAGCAGTTCCACCGAGCGCACCACGCCCTCCCGGCGCGACAGGTTGATATCCTCGTGCTCGATGCTCAGCACGCCGTCCTGGTAGCCCCCGGCCTGCAGCCAGTAGCAGAAGTCCTTCCACCACTCGAGTTTCTGGCCGTACCCTAGGGTCACGTAGGACCAGCCGCGATCACGGAAATCGCCCATTGGCTGATTGTCCAGACGGGAGGTCAGGCCCACCGCCGCCGGGTTGAGCGCGGTGTCCTTGGCGTGAACATGGTAGATGTGGCGGGCGTAGCGCTGGACCACCTCGATGGGATCGGCGCCCATCCACAGAAGGTGGCTGGGATCGAAGTTGAGGCCGACGATGTCGCCGATCTCGCCATGCAGGCGCAGGAAGCCCGGCAGGTTGTAGACCAGCTGGTTGCCATGCATCTCCAGGCATAGTTCACGAATGCCTTCGCCGCGGGCGTGGTCGGCCAGCTTGCGCCAGTAGGGCAGCGCGACCTCGTTCCACTGGTAGTCGAGCATCTGGGCGGTTTCCGGTGGCCAGGCGGCGGTCACCCAGTTGGGGAAACGGTCATCCGGGCCACCGCCAGGCAGACCCGACATCAGATTGACCCGGGGCACCTCGAAGTGACGGGACAGCGCGATGGCCTGCTCGACCACCCTGTGCTGGCGCTCGCCATCGGTGGGGTGCAGCGAGTTGCCGTTGGCGTTGAAGGCGGAAATCGTGACGCCATGGTGGGCGAGCCTGGCCTTGAGGTCCTTGCGCGCGGCTTCGCTGTCGAGCAGTGCAGCGGCATCGAGGTGGGGCGAGTCCGACCAGTTGCCGATGGAAAATTCCACGCACTCGATGCCCTGTTCGGCGCAGAAGGCGAGCAGGTCGTCCAGTGACATATTGGCCAGGCTGTCGGTGACGAGGCCGATTTTCATGTGATGCTCCTGTCAAGCGAACCCGCCCATGAAGGGCGGGCGAGGTGTGGATGGTCAGTACCGACAAGGCCTGCTCGGTGAGTCGCCGGCCTTGCCATGGTGGCGGATGGCCATTGGATGAGGTGGCCGCTTAGTGATAGCCCTGCTGAGTCAGCTCGATGACCTGTTCGGCGTTTTCCTGGGTGATGAAGTTTGGCCCGGTCTGGATATTGTTGGTGGGCTTGAGGCCGTAGCGGTTGTACAGCGCCAGCGAGATGATCGGCAGGTAGCCCTGAAGGTACTGCTGCTGATCCATGGCGAACAGCATCTCGCCATCGCGAACCGCTTCCAGTGTCTCTGCGGACAGGTCGAAGGTGGCGAAGGCGATCTGGCCCATGGCGCCTTGGCTACGGAATTCGTTGATCAGCGGGTCGGTGGCCAGCGATCCCAGGCTCAGCACGCCGTCGGTGTCCGGGCTCGAGTTGAGGTGGGCGAGCACGGCATTGGTGATGGCGGTGGGATCCTGGGTGGTGGAGATCTGTTCGGCACTGCCGTCGAAGGCGTCGGTAAAGCCCTTGCAGCGGGCATCAAGCTGCGACTGGCCGGGGGCGAAGTTGATACAGATGGGGCTCTCGACGCCGGCTTCCTTCATGCGCTCACCGGCCATCTTGCCCGCGCGGTACTCGCTCTGACCGACATAGTTGAGTGCGCCGATCTCGCCGGCGATCTCTTCGCCGGTGTTGAGCACCACCACCGGAATACCGGCGGCGATGGCCTCGCGCACCGGCTCGGCGAAGGCGCTGGCGTCGGGCATGGTCAGCGCCAGGCCATCGGGTTGGGTGGCAATCGCCTGCTCGATCATCCTCAGCATCTGGGAGGTGTCGTACTGGGCCGGAGAGTTGTAGAGAAGCTCCACTCCCATCTCCTCGGCGGCATCCTCGAAACCGCGCTTGAGGACGTTGCCGAAGGGGTCCGCCGCGACGATATGGGTGATCGCCACGAACTTCAGCGGGTCGGCGTCCTGGGCAACGGCCGCCTGGCTCGCCGACAGCGCCATGGCGCCAGCGACCAGGGCGCCGGTGATGGCCCTGGAGAATGCATTGGGGCGCTTGACCCCGGTGTGTGTTGCGCTGGTCTTTTCGGTGATCTTGCTCATGGCTGTACTCCGATTGTTGTTGGTGTTGCGGGTGATGGTGCTCAGGGGTGTCACGTTGATGCAGTGATTCAGGCGCGTCGGTGCTGCGCCATCTGGTCGAGTGCCCGGTCCAGGCGTTCGGCGTCCCAGTCTTCGTCCAGGGCCAGTGTCAGCAGCTCGCATTGGCTCTGGGGGGCCAACCCGCCCTGGGGTGGGGTGCGATCCAGATTGGCCGGGAACGGGTAGGCCTCGGCCAGGGCGGTCACACCTGCGCGGATCGCCGCTGTCCAGCCATCGCGCTGGAAGCGGGCCTTTAGCGCGGCAAAGCCGGCGCGCACCAGGCGGGTGTTGTCGACGCTCTCCATGGCACGGCCAAAGGCCGAGGAGATCTGCAGCAGGTTGGCCATGCGCCGCAGGTCCTGACTGTCGTTGTCGCCCGCGGCGTGAAACAGCGCCGGGTTGAAGAACAGGCCGTCGCCCTTGGTCAGCGGTAGCTGAACGCGATGGCGGGCGAACACCTGCTGGAAGGCCGGGTCGTGGTAGGCCAGATAGCCTTCTGGGTAGCGCTGGGAGTGAGGCAACAACTGGGTTGGTCCGCTTTCCAGCGGCATGTCGTCGTGGGCCACGGCGCCCTGCAGCGTCAGGTGTTGTGAGGCGACCTGCAGCGACAGCGGGTAGCCCAGCGCCTGTGCTTCGCTCAGAAAACCCAGGTGATAGTCGCGATGAGGCAACTGAGCACGACCGCCCGGTTTGACCACGTTGACCTGGGAGGTGATCTGGTAGCCCGGGCCAAGCCAGGCCTCGGCTACCAGTGCCAGCACCGGATTGGCGTAGTAGTCGACGAAACCTTCCGGATCGGCCTCGCCGTGCTTCTGGAAGGCATTCCACAGGCGATCATTGGCACCCGGCGCAGCAAAATGGTCGCCCTGCTGGCCGTGTCCCCGTTCAGCTTCGATCAGCGCAAGAAAGCTCTCGCTGGCGCGGTCCACCGTGGTCCGCTCCATCATCCCGGTGATCGCGAGCACCCCGGGACCGTCCAGCAGGCAGTGATGCCACTCGTCAAGCAGCCTGCGCCGCCGCTGCGGGTCGGCGAGACAGTCAAGGGCATGGCTTGCGCGGTAGAGCGGAATGCCGGAGACGATGCGCTCGGCCTGGGGCAGCGCTTCGGCATTGGTCGTCGATTGGACCAGGGCCTCGAAGGCGGCCACATCCAGCTGGGTTCGATCGATGAAATGCTCCACCGTCTGTCCTCCTCAGTCAGGCCAGCGCATGGCGGCGGGCGGCTGCGGCGCGCTGTCGTGACAGCCCAGCACGCTCTGGTCCATGTCGACGATGGTCCCGGTCATCATTCCCGAGGCGTCGCTGGCCAGGAAGGCCACCGCGCTGGCGACCTCCTCAGGCTCCAGCAGGCGCCCCATCGGCTGCGCGCGGGCGGCCGCTTCCAGCCAGTTATCCTCGGCGCCGTGGGTATCCGTCTGGATGCGGTGTTCGCCCGGGGTGTTCATCCAGCCGATGTTGAGGCCGTTGACGCGGATGCGATTGCGCAGCAGCGAGTAGGCGGCGTTGCGGGTCAGGGTGGCCAGCGCCCCCTTGCTGCCGCTGTAGGCGCAGATGAAGGGCTGACCGCCGTGGCCGGACATGCTGAGGATATTGACCACGCGGCCTTCGATACCATCGCGGATCATCCGCCGCACAGCTTCCTGCATCAGGAAGAAGGGCGCCTTGGTGTTGACCGCGAACAGACGATCGTAGGCGGCCTCGTCGGTGTCGAGCAGGGTGCCGCGCTCGGTGTTGCCGGCGCAGTTGATCAGCATGTCGATGCGTCCGAAGGCCTCATCGGCCTGGGCCACCAGCCGGCGGCAGTCGTCGACCCGGGTCATGTCGGTGGCCACGAACAGAACCTTGGCGTCCTCACCTAGACCCTCGAGCTCGCGAGCCAGGGCCTCGCCCTTGTCCCGCTGGCGCCCGCAGATGACCAGGCCGGACAGGCCACGACCCAGCAGGTGGCGAGCCACCGCCTCGCCCAGTCCCTGGGTGGAACCGGTGACGATGGCCACCTGACCTTTGAATGAACGATCTTGCATAGTAACTCTCCCTGTTCAGGCCGCCTGGCCGTTGCCATCGGCGCGCTGAAATTCGGCAAGCTCAGCGTCCAGGCTCTCGAGCTCGGCGCCACCGGCCATCATGTTGAGCACTTCCTCACGGCTGACCTCGTCCTTGCGGAAGGTACCGAAGCTGGAGCCGCGCTTGAGGATGGTGAAGGCGTCACCCACCGGATAGGCGTGGTGCACGTTGTGGGTGATGAAGATGACCGCCAGACCATCGGCGCGGGCCTTGGCGATGTAGCGCAGCACCACCGAGGCCTGCTTGACCCCGAGCGCCGAGGTGGGCTCGTCGAGGATCAGCACCTTGGCACCGAAGTACACCGCCCGGGCGATGGCCACGCACTGGCGCTCGCCACCGGAAAGGGTGCCGACCGGCTGAGCCGGATCGCGCACGTCGATACCGATCTTGGCCATCTCTTCCTTGGCGACGCGGTCAGCGAATGTCCAGTCGACGCGACGGGTCGGTCCCCAGCCCCTGGTAGGTTCGCGGCCCATGAAGAAGTTTCGGGTGATCGACATCAGCGGGATCATCGCCAGATCCTGGAAGACCGTGGCGATGCCAGCGTCGAGGGCATCCGAGGGCGAGCTGAAGTGGGCCTCCTTGCCGTCGACCAGGAACTCGCCGTGGGTCGGTACGTGGACCCCCGAGAGGGTCTTGATCAGGGTCGACTTGCCGGCGCCGTTGTCACCGAGCAGGCACATGACCTCGCCGGAGTGAACCTTCATGGAGATACCGCTCAGGGCGATCACGCTGCCGAAGTGCTTGGCTACGTCGCGCATTTCGATCATCGGGACGGGAGCGTTCATTACTTGGCCTCCAGCGCCTTGCGACGCACGTAGTTGTTGAACAGCACCGCGATCAGCAGCATCGCGCCGAGGAATACCTGGAACCAGTCGGTGTTGACGCCGGTATAGAAGATACCCATCTGCACCATGCCGAAGATCAGCGCACCGAAGCTGGCGCCGATGGCGGAGCCGTAGCCGCCGGTGAGCAGGGCGCCGCCGATGACCACCGCGATGATCGCCTCGAGCTCCTTGAGGATGCCGCGGATGGAGTCGGCCGAGCCGGTGTCCATCACCTGCAGGGCGGCGAACACGCAGGCGGCGAAGGCGGTGAACATGAACAGTACGATCTTGACCAGATTGACCGGGACACCGACGTTGCGTGCCGCTTCCTTGTCGCCGCCGCAGGCGAAGATCCAGTTGCCGAAGCGGGTGAACAGCAACACCCAGGTGGCCAGCGCGGTCAGGCCGAGCCACCACACGATGGAGACCGGGATGCCACTGACGGTGGGATTGCCGGCGAAGTTGGTACCGATCACGCCGATCTCGGACAGCCAGAGGAAGAAGCCCTCGCCGACCTCGCCGCTGAACAGCGCCGCGAACCAGTCGTTGCCGATGACGTCGTGGACCCCGCCGATCTGGGTGCGATCCGCCATCAGACGGGGAATGCCGATGGCCACTCCGCGCAGGATGAACAGAAAGCCCAGGGTGACGATAAAGGATGGCAGTCCGGTCTTGACCACCAGCCAGCCGTTCAGGGCGCCGATCGCCAGGGCACAGCCGAAGGCGAAGGACAGCGCTGCCCAGATGGGCCAGCCGTACTGCACGGCGGGGATGGCGATCAACATGCCGGCGAAGCCGATCATCGAGCCGATCGACAGGTCGAACTCGCCACCGATCATCAACAGCGCCGCCGCCACGGCCAGGATGCCGAGCT
Source organism: Halomonas sp. EF61 (assembly GCF_040147045.1). Classification (NCBI taxonomy): domain Bacteria; kingdom Pseudomonadati; phylum Pseudomonadota; class Gammaproteobacteria; order Oceanospirillales; family Halomonadaceae; genus Halomonas; species Halomonas sp. EF61. The sequence continues at coordinate 1,527,929 of NZ_JAMSHM010000001.1, forward strand.
GGGCAGAGACTTCGAGGAAGTTGATCACCCCGGCGCCGGAAAACATGCCGGTGCCCGAGGCAACCAGGGCGAAGAACACGATGACCAGTAGGGCGCCGGCGACGGAGCCGAACTCCGGTCGGTGCAGGGCTTTCTTCAGCGGACTGACGTGGGCAAGACGCTCGTCCTGATCTTGGCTGGCGGGAGAGGCGGTAGTGCTCATGGTGACTCCTTGTGAGGGTCGTCTTGTTGTAGGAGCGGAGACGTCCGCGGTGGTGATGGACGTGTTTCGAACTCGCGGACAGCTGTTTCGATTCGTCGTGTTATGAAATGTAGATTCCAAGAGAGAAATTAACAATTCAAAAATTCTATACTTTGGTCTATGCGGAATGTTTGTTCCTTTTTGCGTAGGCTGGGCGTCAGGCTTGGGGTCTCGCTGTCGATCGACGATTGATCGTGGTAATGGCGAGCGCCTGAAAGCCACCAAGACATACCCCTTAGCGGCAATGCACATGGATACAAGGAGCAGACGATGAAACTGGCATTGATCGGAGCAGGAAGGATCGGCAGGGTGCATGCGCTGTCCGTCGCCGCCCACCCCGAGGTCACGTTGGCGGCGGTAGTGGATGCCTATCCCGAGGCCGCCGAGACCCTGGCGCGGGACTTTGGCTCCCGGGCTCGGGACATCGATGACGTGTTCGAGGACCCCGAGATCGACGCCGTGCTGATCGCTTCCAGCACGGCGACCCATATCGACTACCTGGAGCGCGCCGCATCGGCAGGCAAGGCAATGCTGTGCGAGAAGCCCATCGCCCTGGATCTGGCGGCGTCACGGGCGACTGCCGAGCGCGTGGCGCAAAGCCTCTGCGCCTTGGCCTTCAATCGCCGCCATGATCCGCAGTTCTCGGCGCTCAAGGATCAATTGGGGCAGGGCCGCATCGGCAAGCTGGAGACGCTGGCGATCACCAGCCGCGACCCCGAGCCGCCGCCCCTTGAGTACGTCAAGGGGTCAGGTGGGCTGTTCCGCGATATGATGATCCACGACTTTGATATGGCCCGCTGGCTGCTCGACGAGCCCATCGTCAGCGTCCACGCCAGCGGCAGTTGTCTGGTGGACCCGGCCATCGGCGAGGCCGGCGACGTGGACAGCGCGGTGGTGGTCATGAAGACGGCCTCGGGGCGCTTGTGCACCATCAGCAATTCTCGGCGTGCGGTATACGGCTACGACCAGCGCATCGAGGCCTTCGGCAGTGACGGCATGTTGCAGGCCCAGAACGAGTGCGACACCCGACTCAAGTTCGTCGGCAAGCAGGGCCAACTGGAGGAAGCGCCGCGCTGGTTCTTTCTCGAGCGCTACGCCGAGGCCTATCGCCGAGAGCTCGACGACTTCTACCAGAGCTGGCGGGAAGGCCGCGCGCCCCGCGCCGGCATCACGGACGGTGTCGAAGCGTTGCGGTTGGCCGAGGCGGCGGATATCTCACGTCGCGAGGGGCGCACGGTCTACGTCGAGGAGGTGTGAGCCCCGGGGCTCTGGGCTTGTGACTCAATCTTTTCCAGCAAAGCGATGAGAGTCACGCACCACCAGCCGGCCTGGGAGCAGCGTTGGGTCACCAGGGATACGTCGATCGAGCAGGTGTGTGATGGCGCTGTCCACCACAGCATCGAGGTTCGGCTGGTAGCTGGTCAGACGGTAGCGCGGTGAGGCGGCCAGCTCGATATCGTCGAAGCCGACGATCGCCAGCTGTCCGTCGAGGCCGGCCTGGTGCAGGGCATCGAGGGCGCCGATGGCAAGGATGTCGTTTTCGCAGAACAGCGCATCCAGGCGCTGTGCCGCCGGTGTCCTTTGCAGGTAGTCGTGCATCGCCTGATACCCCAGAGCGTGGCGATAATCCGTGGCAGCCAGCGTGGCTGCCAGGGTCAGGCCGTGATCCTCAAGCGTCTGGCGATAGCCGTCGAGACGGGGCAGTCGTGATCTGCCGCTGTCGGGGCCGGCCAGATAGCCCAGCCGTCGATGACCTTCGCCGAGCAGCAGCCGGGCGATTTCGGCGCCAGCCGCATGCTCCTGAATTGCCACGATCTGCACCCCGTCCACCTCGGTGGTACGAAACAGCTGCACCAGTGGCACGTGCTGGCGCTCTGTGGCAAAGCGCACGATGTCCTCGCTCAGCACCGTGCCGAGAAACAACAGCCCGTCGACCTGGAAGCGCTCGGCGATATCGAGCAGCTCACCGGAGCGCACCGGTGGTGAAATATTCAAGAGTATCGACAGCTGGCCCCGCTGTTGCAGCGCCAGGGTGGCGGCATTCAGCATCGCCTGGGTATGCGGGTTGGCGAATTGATCGACGACGACGCCGATCAGTTGAGTGCGTCTTGTGGTCAGGCTTCGTGCCAGCAGGTTGGGGCGATAGCCCAGGGCTTCGGCGGCCTCCATCACGCGCTGTCGGGCATTCTCTGAGATCGAGGCGCCGGGAGTGAAGGCCCGCGACACCGTCCACTTGGAGACACCGGCCCGTTCGGCCACCTGGGCGGAGGTCACCTTGCGACCTTGGTCGCGATCGGAACGAATATTCATCGATGCTCCTTGACGGAATTTTTCATTCCATACTAGGCTCGTGCTGGCCTATTTGCAACCGGTTGCATCGGGTCGGATGACGGTGTTGACCCTCTTGAGGTGTTGGCATAGGTCGCCGTCGGAAGAGCCCTTTGTGCCCGCGCCGCCGCCGATGCGTCCACCCAAGCAACGGCGAAACCACACAGCCATATGACAGGACAATGCCATGAAGCTCTCCATCTGTACCGATGTGATGGCGGATCTCAGCTTTACCGAGATGCTCGACAAGTGCGTGGCGCTCGGGGTGGAAGGTATCGAGATGACCGGTGGTGGCTGGTCGCCGGCGCCGCATTTTCGTGCCGACGAACTGCTCGCCGATAGAAGCCTGCTGGCCTCACGCCTGAAGGAGATCGACGCCCGGGGACTGAAGATCGCCGCCTTGAACTGTTCCGGCAATCCGCTCGACCCGGGGGAACTCGGCGAGCGCCACCGAGGTGAGATCGAAAGGACCATCCGGCTCGCCGGTGAGATCGGGGTCAAGCGCATCGTCACCATGTCGGGCCTGCCGGCGGCGGCGCCGGGGGACAGCGTGCCCAATTGGCTCGTCTACACCAAGAGCTGGCCCGATGAGATGCCCGAGCGCGATCGGTACCAGTGGGAAGACTGCGCCTTTCCCTACTGGCACGGCCTGGTGAGGCTGGCCGATGAGGTCGGTGTCGAGCGATTCGCGCTGGAAAATTTTTCGGCGATGCTGGTGTGGAACCCCCAGACCCTGTTTCGCCTGCGTGACGAGGTCGGGCCCAAGGTCGGCATGAACCTGGACCCTTCACACCTTTTCTGGAAGGGGGCCTGCCCGATCGCCGCGGCCAGGGCACTGGGCGATGCCATCCACCACTGCCACGGCAAGGATACCCGCATCGAGCGGGGGCTGGCCGATGTCAACGGTCTGCTCGAGCTCGCCGAGGTCACCGACGTCGCCAATCGCGCCTGGAACTATGTGGCGGTGGGGGCGGGACATGACCTTCAGTGGTGGAAGGAGTTCTTCTCGGTGGTGCGGATGCAGGGCTACAACGACTGGGTCAGCCTCGAGATGGAGGACTTCACCATGTCCACCGAGGCCGGTATCCAGTCGTCGATCGACGCGCTGAAGCAGACCATCAGTCGTTAGCGATATGAATAGGCTGGTCAAGGCTGCTGCCAAGATGGCCTGTCCGCGGCTGACATGCCTGCGGCTGGCGGAAAAGGGAAGCAATGCACCATAAAAAAGCCCCGCCGGTGGCGGGGCAAAGAGAGAGACGTTCCTTGGTCCGCCGATGACGCCAGCCCTTACCTGGGCTGCCGGAATCGGCGGAGTTTGTACGGCTACTGTTGCTGCACGATCCACTCGTGTTCAGGGTCGTTCTTGAACTTCCATTCGCGCTTGGGACCGGCCATCACGTTGAGGTAGTAAAGCTCGTAGCCGTGAGGTGCACCCACCGGGTGGTAGCCCCGAGGCACCATCACGCAGCAGCCATTGTCTACCGCCATGGTCTCGTCCAGCGAGCGGTCATCGGTGTAGACCCGCTGAAAGGCGAAGCCCTGGCTCGGATTCAGCCGGTGGTAGTAGGTTTCCTCGAGGATCGACTCCTCGGGCAGATTGTCGACGTCGTGCTTGTGGGGCGGATAGCTCGACCAGTTGCCTGGCGGTGTGTAGACCTCGACCACCAGCAGGCCGTCGGCGGGTTCGGTCTCCGGCAGGATGTCGTGGATATGGCGAGTGTTGGTGCCGCCGCCGCGGGTGGAGCACTTGACCTGCTGTGGCGCGATCAGCCTGGCCTTGTGGTTGCCGTGGCCCGGTGCGCTGCACACCGCGATCTCGAGATCGGTCAGTGCCTCGACCTCGAAGTCCGCTCCATCGGGCAGGTAGACCGAGTAGGGTGGCACCTTGTCGAAGATGTCCATGCGCTCGCCGATGTCCTCCCAGCGTTCGCCGGCGCCGGCGACGGTGGCACGTCCGCTCAACAGCACCAGGCAGTGTTCGCGTGAGCCGGTCTCGCCGCTCAGACGCTGGCCCTTTTGCAGCCGGTGGACACGAAAGCCGACGTGTTCCCAGCCAGCGGATTGCGGGGTGACTTCCAGCACCTTGCCGTCGGCGTCGGGGCTCTGGGGGCGTACAAGAAGCGATGTCATGGACAGGATCTCCTGTTGATGGCCTGCCCGGTCGCGCAGGGCGCGGGGCGTGGGCGGGCCAGGGTGTCGAGGGGCGAGCTGGCGGCTAGCCCGAGGCGGGGGCCTCGGGAGACGAGCCCTTGTCGGCGGCGCTGTCCTGGCGCACGCCCAGGGCGATGGCCATGCTCTGGGCCAGGCACAGGGTGGCGGTGAGGCCGCGGAAGCTCTTCACTTCCGCTTCCTGTACCACCAGGGTCACGTCGGCGACGCGGGCCAGAGGGCTCAGGGTGGAATCGGTGATGGCAACCACCGGCACGCCTTTATCACGGGTCTGTTCGGCTACTTCGCGGGTTTCCGATGCGTAGGGCGAGAAGCTCACCGCCAGCAGGGCGTCGCGGGGACCGATGGCCCGTGCCTGTTCCTGATGCATACCGCCCAGGGCATTGATCAAGAAGCAGCGTTTGTCGACGTGGTTGAGTGCGTACTGCAGGTAGCTTGCCACCGGGAAGGTGCGGCGCATGCCCATCAGGTGCACCGCCTCGGCGCCTTCCAGAAGGTCCAGCGCGCTCTCCAGCTGGCGCGGGTCGGTACGCCCGGGGAGTTGCTCGAGCATTTCCCGGTTGGCGTCGGCAAATTCCCACAGCAGTTGAGAGCCGCTGGGGGTCTCGCCGGTGGCGGAGCGCACCGCGTGGATGCGCTCTGAGTAGTTGGGCAACTCATCCACCAGGCGTGAGCGAAACAGCTTCTGCATGTCCGAGAAGCCCTTGAACCCAAGGCTGTTGGCAAAGCGAATCAGCGTGGACGGCGTGACGCCCGCCTGCTCGGCCAGCCTCGCTACGGTGGAAAAGGCTACTTCCTGCGGGTGATCGAGCAGAAAACGCGCCGTCTGCTGCAGGCGACGGCTGAGGTCGGGGTACTGCTCGGTGATCTGCGCTTCCAGCGCGCTGAAATCCTGAGGTAGCTCTGCCATGGCGGTTCACTCGGTTGCAGGGTGTTGCCCAGCGTTGGCCGTCGTCTGGGATCACCCTAGTCAATTGGGAATAAAAATTCCATTTATGCTTTAGTATAGAACGTTCGGATGGAACGTTTCATTCAGTGCCAAGGCTATCATTGTTCCCCTGGAGGAGGGGGGGCGCCTTGTACTTTGGTCGACAAGTTGCGGCCACGCCGTCGGTCTTCGTGGGCTAGAAGCCGAGCCCAGATGATTGATTAGCGGGAAAAAGCCACAATCAGCTGAATGCCAAGGCACCAGAGGAGGAAACATTCCCTCTATTTGACCTTGGGAATTTTTGTTCTAAAGTGCGACCTAACCGGTTGCAAACAGTTCTGACGTGACGTTTCCGGCACCTTCTTCTCGGCTCAGGGAGCGCCCCATGCCATCTCGATCACTGCACTTTGCCCTTAACCATATGGTCTGTCCTCGCTACTCCATCGAGCAGCTGATGCGCCTGGCCGCCGAGCTCGGCATCGACGCGGTGGAGCTGCGCAACGATGTCGGCGACAACAGCCTGGCGACGCTCGAGCAGGCCGTTGCCGCCGGAGAGCTGGCCCGGGAGCTGGGTCTGAGCGTGCTCAGCGTCAATGCGCTGTATCCGTTCAATGTGTGGGACAAGGAGCGAGCCGTTCAGGCCGAGCACCTGGCCGAACGGGCAGCGGCGGCGGGCGCCCGGGGTCTGGTGCTGTGTCCGCTGGTCGCCGCGCCCGACGATGCACCAACAGCCACCGATGTGGTCAAGGCGCTGGTGGAGCTGGGGCCAATCCTGGATCGTCACGGGCTCGTGGGGTTCGTCGAGCCACTGGGCTTTCCTGACTCGTCGTTGCGACTCAAGGCTGACGCTGTGGCCGCCATCGACGAGGCCGTCGCCATCCTGGGGCCATCGGAGCCGGCGCGCTTTTCGCTGGTGCACGACACCTTTCACCATCGAGGGGCCGGTGAAGCGGCACTGTTCGCCGCGCGCACCGGCCTGGTTCACCTGTCCGGCGTCGAGGATCCGACGCTGACCTTCGACGCCATGCTCGACGGCGACCGGGTGCTGGTGGGTGAGGGCGATCGCCTCGACAACGTCGAACAGGTGCGTCGCCTGCTCGCCGATGGTTATCGCGGTTACCTGTCCTTCGAGCCCTTCGCCGAGTCGGTACACGCGCTGCAGGATCCGGCGGATGCCCTCGCGCGCAGCATTGACGTCATCCGCGATGGAGTAGCCTGAATCGCCGCCGTGACCGCCACATACAGCGAGGTTGACCACGCTGCGATCCGCCCGTGTCGTGCTGAACGCCACCCACCTGGCTCAGTGACAACGTCCTGAACCTGAGCATGAACAATGATAAGGAGACTTCCATGAAAATCGCCCTCGACCCCTTCATGCATCGCCACGTGCCCCTGGAAAAGCTGCCGCGTCTGGCCAAGGACCTGGGATACGACTATCTCGAGCTGTCGCCCCGGGATGACTTCTTCGACTGGTTCGTCCACCCCCGGGTGTTCCCGTCCCGCCTGCGCTCCTTCAAGCAGGCGCTCAAGGACAGCGAGGTCGAGATCGCCTCGCTGCTGCCGATGTTCCGCTGGGCCAGTCCCCACGAAGACGAGCGCCAGGCGGCGGTGAAGTACTGGAAGAAGGCCATCGAGGTGGCGGTGGAAATGGGGGTGGACACCATGAACTCCGAGTTCGGTCGTGGCCCGCACCCCGAGCGTGGCAGTTGCTCAGCCTGCTGCCATGGCGGCGCCACCACCGAATCCAGCGAGGCCGCCTGGTGGCGCTCGATGGAGGAGCTGGTACCGATCTTCGAGCGCGAAGGCATCCAGCTCAACGTCGAGCCACACCCGGATGACTTTGTCGAGACGCTGCACCCGGCGGTGGACATGATTCGTACCATCGACTCGGACAACGTGAAGTTTCTCTACTGCGCACCCCATACCTTCCACTTTGGCGATGACATGGCGCAGATGATCCGTGACAGCGCCCCGGTGCTGGCCCACGTCCACGTGGCGGATACCTTCAATCACAAGGGATCGTCGGGGCTGCGCTACATCATCAATCCGCCGGGCTCCACCGCCCGCATCCACCAGCATCTGGATATCGGCCAGGGCGAGATCGACTGGGATCTGTTCTTCAAGACGCTGGCCGGGGTCGGCTTCGACGGCATCATGACCGCCTGTGTGTTCGCCTGGGAAGAGCGCGCAGAAGACTCCTCGCGCTTTATGCGCCAGGAGATCCAGCGCTACGTCGATACCTACTTCAACCCACGCTGAGGCTCGTCCTGGCCGCGCTACCTCCACGCCCTGTCCGGCGCCACCGGGCGGGGCGACTTGCCGCCCGGGAGCGTGACGGCAGGCTCCCGTGCTTCCCGGACACTGCTACGACCAAAGATGAACTGAATCGGCTGTTCCAGAGATTGAACGAGTGGAATATCAGTTCTATCATGGATTCAAATAGAACGAACAATCCAAAGTCGTCGGGACGCCCGTCACGGGCAGAGCACGGCTTATCGTGACCACACCAGGGTGACGCCATGACCACCAACAAGACGCTGGACCTAATCTGCCTGGGCCGAGCGGCCGTGGATTTCTACGGCGAACAGATCGGCAGCCGGCTCGAGGACATGTCGTCCTTCAACAAGTACCTCGGCGGCTCGTCGGCCAATATCGCCTACGGTACCGCTCGCATGGGGCTGAAGTCTGCCATGCTGACGCGGGTCGGCGACGAGCACATGGGGCGCTTCGTACGCGAGGAACTGGCCCGGGTGGGCGTGGATGTCAGTCAGGTCATCACCGACCAGGAGCGACTCACCGGTCTGGTGATCCTGGGCATCAAGGATCAGGACACCTTTCCGCTGATCTTCTATCGCGACAATTGTGCCGACATGGCGATCAGTGCCGATGATATGGATCCCGAGTTCATCGCCTCCAGTCGGGCGCTGTTGATCACCGGTACCCATTTCTCCACCGACGGCACCTATCAGGCCAGCAAGACCGCCATCGAATACGCCAAGGCGGCCGGCACCAAGGTGATTCTCGATATCGACTATCGTCCGGTGCTGTGGGGCCTGACCTCGCTGGGTGACGGCGAGACCCGCTTTATCTCCGATGATGGTGTCAGCGCCCACCTGCAGACCATTCTGCCGGACCTGGACCTGGTGGTCGGCACCGAGGAAGAGGTCCACATCGCCGGTGGCAGCACCGACACCATCACCGCGCTCAAGCGCATTCGCGAGCTGAGCGATGCCTCCATCGTGCTCAAGCTGGGCGCGCAGGGATGCACCGTGCTCGACGGTGAGATTCCCGACAGCGAGTCCGAGTTCGAGGTATTCACCGGGGTACGTGTCGAGGTGCTCAATGTGCTGGGTGCCGGTGACGCCTTCCTCAGCGGTTTTCTGCGCGGCTGGCTCAACGGCGAAAGTCATGAGCAAAGCTGTGCCTACGCCAACGCCTGCGGGGCCCTGGTGGTCTCCCGCCACGGCTGTGCCCCGGCGATTCCCAGCAGCGAGGAACTCGACGACTACCTGAGTCGCGCCGAGGATATCCCGCGTCCCGACCTGGACACGCGGCTCAACCACCTGCACCGGGTCACCACCCAGCGTAGCCCGACGCAGTGGTCGGATCTGTGCGTGCTGGCCTTCGACCATCGCAAGCAATTCTACGACATGGCCCGGGAGGTCGGCGCCGACCCTGGAAGGATCAAGACGTTGAAACGGCTGCTGGTGCAGGCGGCGGAGCAGGGCGCTGGACATATCGGTGACAGCCAGATGGGCGTGCTGATCGACGACACCTACGGTCAGGATGCACTCAATGACGTGACCGGGCGCGGCTGGTGGATTGGCCGCCCGGTGGAGTTGCCGAGCTCGCGTCCCATCGAGCTGGAAGGCGGGCGCAATATCGGTGCCCGACTGGCCGCCTGGCCACGCGAGCACATCGTCAAGTGCCTGGTGTTCTACCACCCGGAGGACCAGCTCGACCTGCGCCGCACCCAGGAGCGCCAGGTGGTGGAGCTGTATGACGCCTGCCTCCGGACCGGGCACGAGCTGCTGCTCGAGATCATTCCGCCCAAGGATCAGCAAAGCGATGACGATACCTTTCTCAACGCCATGCAGCGCTTTTACAACCTCGGCGTCTATCCCGACTGGTGGAAGCTGCCGCCGCAGACCCCCGCGGCCTGGGAGCGCATCAGCGTGCTGCTGGCGCGACGCGCCCCCCACTGTCGCGGCGTGGTGATGCTGGGGCTCGATGCGCCCCTCGATACGCTCAAGAAGGGCTTCATGGACAGCGCCGGGTTCGACGTGTGCAAGGGCTTCGCGGTGGGGCGCTCGATCTTTGCCGAGCCCAGCCGTCGCTGGCTCGCCGGCGAGGCCGACGACCAGGCGCTGATCGACGATGTCGTCGCCAATTACCGCGAACTGGTGGACTGCTGGAAAGAACGCCAGAGCGGTTCGTAGCGCTCCCAGACCATGACCAAGATAACGATAATCCGGGTCCTCTCAGGACCCGGCAGCCATCTCCGAGAGCATTGCCATGTCCACGATTCGACTGACCATGTCCCAGGCGGTGATCCGCTACATGCAGGCCCAGAAGGTGAACGTCGACGGCCAGATCAAGCCGCTGTTTCCCGGCGTCTGGGCGATCTTCGGCCACGGCAACGTGGCCGGTCTCGGCGAGGCGCTGTATCAGGCCCGTGAGACGCTGCCGACCTACCGCGCCCACAACGAGCAGGCCATGTGCCACGCCGCCATTGCCTTCACCAAGACGCTCAATCGTCGCCAGGTGATGGCCTGTACCGCCTCCGCCGGTCCTGGTTCGGTGAACATGGTAACCGCGGCGGCGGTGGCCCACGTCAATCGACTGCCGCTACTGCTGCTGCCGGGCGACACCTTCGCCACGCGCAAGCCCGATCCGGTGCTGCAGCAGGTCGAGAACTTCCACGACCACACCCTGACCTCCAACGACTGCTTCAAGCCGGTGAGTCGCTTCTTCGATCGCATCACCCGGCCGGAGCAACTGCTGACGTCGCTGCCCCAGGCGATGCGGGTGCTGACTGACCCGGTGGAGTGTGGTCCGGTGACCCTGGCGCTGCCCCAGGACATCCAGACCGAGGCCTACGACTACCCCGAGCACTTCTTTGCCGAGAAGGTACACCACCTGCGCCGTCAGGCCGCCGACCCGCGCGAGCTCGACGATGCCATCGCCTTGATCCGCTCGGCCGAGCGACCGCTGCTGGTGGCCGGTGGCGGCGTCCACTACGCCGAGGCGCTGGCTGAGCTCGACGCCTTCGTCAGCCGCTACCAGGTGCCAGTGACCGAGACCCAGGCGGGCAAGGGCGCGCTGCCCTGGGACCATGCCAGCAACGTCGGCACCCTGGGTGTGACCGGTTCAGCCGCCGCCAACAGCTTGGCCCAGGAAGCGGATCTGATCATCGCCGTGGGCACCCGGCTTGGCGATTTCGCCTCTGGCTCCCGGGCGCTGATCAACCCCGAGGCGAAGATACTGTGTCTCAACGTGGCCTCCTTCGATGCGGTCAAGCACTACGCCCAGCCGCTGGTGGGCGATGCCCGCCTGAGCCTTGTCAGCCTGAAGGACGGGCTCGAGCAGGGCACCGCCCCGTGGCGGCCGGCCTCGTCCTGGAGCGAGCGGGCGGCCGCGCTGCGCGACGACTGGAATGCCACCGTGGAACGGGTGACCCAGGATCGCGGCACCGGGCTGCCCTGTGACGCCGAGGTGGTGGGGGCGGTCAACCGCGCTGCCGGCGAACGCGACATCGTGGTGTGTGCCGCGGGGGGCCTGCCGGGCGAGCTGCAGAAACTGTGGCGTACTCGCTTCGATCGCGGCTACCACATGGAATACGGCTACTCCTGCATGGGCTACGAACTTGCCGGAGGCCTCGGCACCAAGATGGCGCTGCCCGATTCAGAGGTGTTCGTGATGGTCGGTGACGGCTCCTACCTGATGATGAACTCGGAGATCGCCACCTCGGTAATGCTGGGGCACAAGATCATCGCGGTGGTGCTCGACAATCGCGGCTATGGCTGCATCCATCGACTTCAGCAATCCTGCGGCGGCCCCGGCTTCAACAACCGGCTGGAGGACTGCCTGAGCGTCGAGGGCGGCGCACCCAAGACCGACTTCGCCGCCCACGCCGCCGCCCTGGGCGCCAATAGCGAGAAGGTTGCCAATATCGCCGAGCTTGAGCAGGCCCTCGAGCGCGCCAAGGCGTCCGATATCAGCTATGTGATCGCCATCGACACCGATGGTCTCAACGACACCAAGGAAGGTGGTGCCTGGTGGGACGTGGCGGTGCCTGAAGTATCGCCGCGCCCAGAGGTAGTGGAGGCCCGCGAGCGCTATCAGTCCCACAAGGCGCGTCAGGCCAGAAACCTCTAGGCCCGAATCCGCTCTGCCATAACAACCAAATATTCCAGGCGCGCCGGCGCCTGGAGCATCGAACGCCGGAGGACGCCATGAGCATAAGACTGGGCATCAACCCCCTGACCTGGACCAATGATGACCTGCCCTCGCTGGGCGGAGACACCCCGCTGGAGACCTGCCTCGCCGAGGGACGAGAGGCCGGTTTCGACGGCTTCGAGCTGGGCCACAAGTTCCCCCGCGACGCCGCCACCCTGGGGCCGATCCTCGAGCGTCACCAACTGTCGCTGGTGTCAGGCTGGTACAGCGCCGAGCTTTTGACCCGCAGCGCCGAGGAAGAAATCGCAGCGCTGACGCCCCATCTGGAACTGCTCAAGGCGCTCGGCGCCAGGGTCATGGTGTTCTGCGAGGTCTCGCGCTGCGTGCATGGACAGATGGGGGTACCGCTGAGCCATCGCCCCACCATGAGCGACGAGGAATGGACGCTGTTTACCGAGCGCCTTGACCAGGTGGCCGAACACTGCCAGCGCGAGGGCGTGCAGATCGCCTATCACCACCATCTGGGAACGCTGGTGGAATCCGAGGCCGACATCGACCGGCTGATGGCGGCCACCGGACCGGCGCTGGGCCTGCTGCTGGACACCGGCCATCTGGTGGCCGCCGGTGGCGACCCCTTCGGCGTGCTCGAGCGCCACGCTGCACGCGTCAACCATGTGCACTGCAAGGATATCCGTGCCGAGGTGCTGGCCGATGTGCGCAACCGTAACCGGAGCTTCCTGGAAGGGGTACTGGACGGCATGTTCACCGTGCCCGGTGATGGCTTCATCGACTATGGCCGGTTGTTCCAGGGGCTGGTCGCGCACGACTACCAGGGCTGGGTGGTGGTGGAGGCCGAGCAGGATCCCGCCGTGGCCCATCCACTGACCTATGCCCGCAAGGGCTATGACCATCTTGCACGCTGCTGCGACGAGGCCGGGCTGGCCCTGGCCTCGTGACAGCGACCCCCGTGCCGATGTCTTCAGTCATCTGTTCGATAACTCTTTGTATCAGGAGCACCGCATGACCATTCTGGGCAACTTTATCGCCGGCCAGCCCCAGGCCAGCCACAGTGGCCGCACTGCCGAGGTCTTCGACCCGGCCAGCGGCGAGGTGACGCGTCAGGTAGCACTGTCCAGCGCCGACGAGACCCGCGACGCTATCCACGTCGCCGACGAGGCCTTCCCCGGCTGGGCCAAGATGTCACCGCTCAAGCGTTCACGCATTCTGTTCAAGTTCAAAGCGCTGGTCGAAGAGCACGCCGACGAGATCGCGCGGCTGATTTCCTCCGAGCACGGCAAGGTGTTCTCCGACGCCAAGGGCGAGCTGACACGCGGGCTCGAGGTGGTGGAATTCGCCTGCGGCATACCGCACCTGCAGAAGGGCGAACATTCCCTCAACGTCGGCACCGGTGTCGACAGCTTCTCGCTGATGCAGCCGCTGGGCGTGTGCGCCGGCATCTCGCCGTTCAACTTCCCGGCCATGGTGCCGATGTGGATGTTCCCGGTGGCGCTGGCCTGCGGCAACACCTTCGTGATGAAGCCATCGGAGAAGGATCCGTCCACGCCGATGCGCCTGGCCGAGCTGCTCAAGCAAGCCGGCCTGCCGGATGGCGTGTTCAACGTGGTCAACGGCGACAAGGAGAGCGTGGACGTGCTGCTCACCGATGAGCGGGTGCAGGCGGTCAGCTTCGTCGGCTCGACGCCCATCGCCGAATACATCTACGCCACGGCGTCTGCCCACGGTAAGCGGGTTCAGGCGCTGGGCGGCGCCAAGAACCACATGGTGGTGATGCCCGATGCCGACCTCGACCAGGCGGTGGATGCGTTGATGGGAGCGGCCTACGGCAGCGCCGGCGAGCGCTGCATGGCGATCTCGGTGGCGGTGCCGGTGGGCGAGGAGACCGCCGAGCGGCTGCGTGCCAAGCTGGTCGAACGGCTGCAGACGCTGAGCGTCGGCCCCGGCATCAAGGATGGGCCCGACCACGACATGGGGCCGCTGGTCACCCGCGTTCACCTGGACAAGGTGGTCGGCTATATCCAGGCCGGCGTCGACGAGGGCGCCGAGCTGGTGGTGGACGGACGCGAGGCGACCATCGACAACGCCGGCAATGGCTTCTTCGTCGGGGGTTCGCTGTTCGACCACGTCACGCCGGGCATGCGCATCCACCGCGAGGAAATCTTTGGCCCGGTGCTGGCGATCGCCCGCGTCGACAGCTTCGAAGACGCCCTGGCCATGGTCAACGACCACGAATACGGCAATGGTACCGCCATCTTTACCCGTGACGGCGCCGCCGCTCGCCAGTACTGCGAGCGCATCCAGGTCGGCATGGTCGGCGTCAACGTGCCGATCCCGGTGCCCATGGCCTTTCACAGCTTTGGCGGCTGGAAGCGCTCGCTGTTCGGCCCGCTGCATATGCATGGCCCTGACGGCGTGCGCTTCTACACCCGCATGAAGACCATCACCCAGCGCTGGCCCAGCGAAGTACGCGATAGCGGCGGTCACTTCACCATGCCGACGCTGTAGCTGTAGCTGTAGCTGTGGTCCTCTGACTGCGTATGACGCCGTAGCGGTGCTTGTGACGCCTTGGCGGTCCATCAAGCGTCCCGCTTCGGTGTTGGTGCCCTGTCCCGTCGGCGCTGCTGCGGCGTGCCAGAGGCGGATGCTATCCGGTTGCGCCGTTTCACGCTTGCCAAGGCGCCGAATCCGGTGCCTTCCTTTTGGCTATCGCGGCAGGTGTTGAAGCGTGGGACTGGTGCGAGTGGTTAAGGCAGATAGACGATGTTTGTGTGCGCCAATTCAGCTAAAGATGTCGCCAAGGATTACTTTGTTTGCATTTTTTTGGATCAGGCGCTCAAATCGACTAAAGTATAGAATATTTGGTTTGTTGTTTTTCTTTTCGGAATGTATGTTTCATTTGGCGCGGGCCGTGGAAGAATATGGACCGCCGAGGTTGGAGCCCTGATCGTTTGCAACCGGTCACAAGGGCCATCGATCCTCCAATAACAAGTGGACAACGTTATGAGCACAGAAGCGGCAGGGGCGCAGGCGACCGCGACAGCGGACGACAACGCCCAGAGCGAAGAGCTCGAATATCAACGCATTCCCCCCAGCCGGCAGTTGAGCGGCAAGTACTTTCTCGGGGCCTATTCCGGTGAGCACGTTGCTGGCACCGAATTCGTCATCGGCGCAGCGCTGGTCACCCTCGGTGTTTCCACCGGTGATCTGATCTGGGGCCTGATTCTCGGTAACTTCATGGCGGTGCTGTCCTGGGCCTGGATCTGCAGTCCGGTGGCTACCCGCACCCGTATGACGGTGTACTGGTTCCTGGCCCGGCTTGCCGGCAAGAAGATCTCCACTGTCTACAACATCCTCAATGGTGTCTTCTACGCCGTCATCGCCGGCGCCATGATCACGGTCTCGGCCTCGGCCTTCCGGGTGCTGACCGATATTCCGCCCCAGGTGGGGCTCTATCCCACCAGTGCCAGCTTCGTGATCCTGGCGCTGCTGGTCGGCGCCTTTACCGTCTGGCTGACCCTCAAGGGTTTCAAGCGCATCGCCAACTTTTCCACCGTGTGCGCGCCCTGGATGGCGATCATGTTCCTGGTCAGCGGTATCCTTTCGGTCCCCATCGTCACCCACCTGGGCGCCGAGCAAGGTATCGACGGCCTGGGCAACGTGCTCGGTGCACTGGTGTGGACCGGCGTTACCCCCGAAGGCGAGCCTGGCATCAATATGTGGGTCATCGCCGCCTGGGCCTGGGGCATCAACCTGCCGATGCACCTCGGCATGAGCGACATGAGCATCCTGCGCTTCGCGCGCAAGTCGTCCTACGGCTACTTTTCGGCCTCTGGCATGTACATCGGCCACTTCATGGCCTGGGTTTGCGCGGGCATCCTTGGCGCCACCTCGGCGATGCTGCTCAAGGAAGCCATGGTCGATCTTGATCCGGGCGCCATCGCCTTCCGTCTGCTCGGCGCCATGGGGCTGGTGGCGGTAGTGATCGCCGGCTGGACCACTTCGATCCCCAGCCTCTATCGCTCCGGGCTGGCGTTTCAGGCGGTGTTCCATCGTCACAAGCCGTTCAACGTTGCCCTGGTGGTGGGGGCTGCCACCACGGTCGTCGCCTGCTTCCCGTTCGTCTTCGGTTCGCTGCTCAACGTCCTGTCCTACTTCGTGATGATGATGGCCCCCATCGGCGCGATCATCGCCGCCGAGCATTTCCTGCTGCCGCGCCTGTCGATCCGACCGCTGTGGCGCGAACATCAGGGACTCGAGGACAATCGTCCGGCCATGCTGACCTGGGCCATCGGGGTGATCCTCGGCGTCGTGCTCATTGCCCTGCCCCAGGTGCATCTGTTTGTCGTGTTTCTCCCGGTGTGGACCCTGAGCTTTCTGCTCTACCCGCTGCTGTGCCGCCGGATGGGCGCGAACACCGAGTCCGGTATCGACTACTACGAAGAGGCCTATGGTCCGGTGGATCCGCCGGAACTGCCCGGCGAGTCGCCCCAGGCGCAGCCCGCGGTCAATCGTCGTGATCCGCTGTACCTGATCTCGTTTGCCTGTCTGGTGACCATCATCGCCGTGGCGCTATGGTCCTGGACCGGTGACAACGCCGCTGTCGTCGACTACGTGGAAACCTTCAAGTGGCTGGTGATTCCGCTGTCGCTGGTGTACTTCGTGTGCGCCTCGATCTGGATTCATCGTCGTCGCCCGGCGGCGGCGCTTGCCGCAGACGATCCCCATGTGTGATGACCCCAACCCTCAACAAGGATAAGTGACATGGCCGCCCGAGCGATCGGGCGGCCATGCCACCTGGCTCTGGCACCAGCGCCACGACGCTGGTCGAGCCTCGACGCTGCCCATATGACGTTTTCGACCCATGGGAGGGCAGCAGGTGCGATTTCAACAAGTGGTCAATAACAGAAAGGAGCCAGACATGACGCTATCTATCGGCATCATCGGTACCGGAGCCATCGGCAAGGAACATATGCGCCGGCTGAACCATACCCTCAAGGGTGCGAGGGTGGTGGCCGCCAGTGATGTCGGCCTTGAGCAGGCGCAGGCCGCCATCGATGAGGTCGGCATCGAGGCCAGGGCCTATGCCAGCGGCCACGACGTCATCAACGCCGCCGAGGTCGACGCCGTGGTGGTGACCTCCTGGGGACCGACCCACGAGGAATTCGTGCTGGCCGCCATCGAGGCGGGCAAGCCGGTATTCTGCGAAAAACCCCTGGCCACCACCGCCGAGGGCTGCCTGCGTATCGTCGAGGCCGAGATTGCCTCGGGTCGTGCGCTGGTCCAGGTAGGCTTCATGCGCCGTTTCGACTGGGCATACCGCCAGCTGAAGGCGCTGCTCGACGAGGGTGGCATCGGCCAGCCGCTGATCGCCAAGTGTGCGCATCGCAATGCCCAGGCCAACTTCTCCGGCGATGCGGGCCTGATCGATTCCTGCGTCCACGAGTTCGACGTGATGCGCTGGCTGCTGGAGGACGACTACGTCAGCGCCCAGGTCATCCAGCCGCGGGTTTCCAGCCTGGTGGAGGGTGATCTGCAGGACCCCTCGCTGATCATCCTGCGCACCCGCAAGGGCATGGTCATCACCATCGAGAGCTTCCTCAACTGCCAGTACGGCTATGACATTCGCTGCGAACTGGTGGGGGAGAGCGGCGTTGCCGATCTGCCGCAACCGGCGAGCGTGCCGCTGCGTCACAGCGCACGGGACTCCCTGGGCGTGATCACCCACTGGAAGGACCGCTTTATCGACGCCTTCGATGTGGAGTTTCAGGAGTGGGTCGATGCCACCGCCAAGGGTGAGCGTCATGGCCCTACCGCCTGGGATGGCTATGTGGCGGCGGTGACCAGTGACGCCTGCGTCAAGGCGCGGCATTCGCAGCAGGTCGAGCCGATCGCGCTGGCCGAGCGTCCCGCCTTCTACCGCTGAAACTGGTGTCACGCTGCCAGCCCTGATAGCGCAGGCGGCTGACATCGTTGGCCACGGGCGTCGCTATGCTCGGCGCCCGCGACTTTTTCTTGGGGCCACGAGTGTCTTGGCGCCGTGGCACGAATCACGCCAGTCGAATATGCTGTTGGCCGGCCATTTCCGCCAGGTCCTGAAGCCTGGCGGGAGCATAAGCAAAACGAGGCACTGGCCACGCCCGCTGTCGACTGGAGACCCCCTCAATGCGTCATCTTCGAAGCCGTGGCCTCAAGGCCCTGACGGCTGTGCTCGCCGGTAGCATGGTGCTGACCGCCGCAAGCGCCCACGCCCAGACCCGCCTGACCTACAAGTCCGCCTCCGCCGGTACCGCCTACTACCAGATGGGAGTGGAGCTGTCCGAGGCGATCAAGGCCGGCACCGAGGGTGACATGACCCTGACCCTGGAAGAGAGCCAGGGCTCGGTGCAGAACGTCATGGAGGTGATGGCGCGTCCCGGCAACTACGTCTTCACCTCGCCGCCCGGCCTGGTGACCCGCGCCCGCGAGGGTACCGGCCCCTTCGAGAGTCGCAACCATCCGCGCCTTAAGGACATTCGTGCACTCTTCCCGATTCCCTCGCTGACCATGCACTTCGTGGTGGCGGGCGAGCAGGACACCCTGAGCATCGATGAACTGGCCGGCAAGCACCTGCTGATCGGCCAGGGTTCCTTTGGCGCCCGCGAGGCCGCACGCTATCTCGAGCTGTTCGAACTCGCCGATCAGGTCGAGGTCGACGACGCCGACGTGGGCAGCGCTCCCGACGCGCTCAAGAACGGCCAGATCGACGCCTTCGCCACCGCCAGCTCCTTTCCCGCACCCAACGTGATCGAGACCGCCGCGAGCCATGATGTCGGCCTGGTGTCGTTCACCGAAGCGCAGGTCGAGGCCACCGGCGCCGCGCCCCAGACCATCCCCGCCGGCACCTACGCGGGCATCGACGAGGACGTGCTGACCACCTCGCTGCCGGTGGTGGCCTACACCACCAGCGCGATGGACGAGGACACCGCCTACACCCTGACCAAGACCTTCTGGGAGCGCCGCGAGGCCATGGCCGAGACCTCGCCCTGGTGGCAGGCGATCTCGCCGCAGATGCTGACCAACCTCGAGGGTCCGCTGCACCCCGGCGCCCTGCACTACTACGACGAGGTCGACGTGCAGGTGCCCGAGGCCCTGCGCTGAGACGATCCTGCCCAGGACTCGACCCGGCGGGCCCCTGTGGGCCCGCTCCGTTTCATCGATGATGTGCTGATTTCATGAACTCAAGCGACGCTTCTTCGTCGGCCGCACCGGCCGACGCGCGTGACCCTGTTCGTTCGCCGTGGCCGGGTGGCCCGTTTTGGATCGCGCTCGGTGCCCTGTCGGTGGTGTTTCACCTGGGGTTGATCTTCCACGGCCTGACGCCGGCGCTGATCAGTCGGCCACTGCACATGGCGCTGGTGTTGCCCTGGGTGCTGGTGTTTTCCGCCCGTACGCACTGGCAGCGCATCAGCGGCCTGGGGCTGACCGCCCTCGGCATCGCCGCCTGCGGTTATATCGCCTTGAACGAGGACGCCCTGAGCGGCCAGTACGGCTTTATCGACACCCCCCTGCAGATGGCGGTGGGCTTGCTGCTGATTGTGGTGGCGCTGGAGGCCGCCCGGCGTGCCATCGGCTGGCCGCTGCCGCTGGTGACCGCGATCGCGCTGGGCTATGCGGCCCTGGGCCAGTACGTGCCCGGCGAGTTTGGTCATCCTGGCCTGCCTATGGCCAGCCTGGTCGGTTCGCTGACCATCGCCGAGGGCGGGCTGTGGGGCAAGCTGACCGGGGTCAGTGTCTCGGTGGTGGCGATCTTCGTGATCTTCGGTGCGGTGCTCAACGCGGGCGAGGCGGGGCGTGGCTTCATGAACCTGGCCGGCGCCGCGGCGGGCCGCCTGACCGGTGGCGGCGCCAAGGTATCGGTGATTTCCAGTGCGCTGATGGGCTCGATCTCGGGCTCGGCGTCGGCCAACGTAGCTTCCACCGGAGCCATCACCATCCCGTCCATGGCGCGACTCGGCTATCCACGCTCGCTGGCGGCGGCGGTGGAAGCGGTGGCCTCGTCCGGGGGCCAGATCATGCCGCCGTTGATGGGCGCAGGGGCTTTCGTCATGGTCGAGCTGACCGGCACCCCCTACACCGAGATCATGGCCGCGGCGCTGCTGCCGGCCTTTCTCTACTTCGCCACGGTGTGGCTCGGCATCAACGCCTTCGCCACCCGTTTCGATCTCAAGCCAGTGGCCGCCGAGGACCGCCCGGCAGCGCGCGAGGTGATCACCACCGCACTGTTCTTCGCGGTGCCCTTTGCGATCCTGCTCGAGCGCATCTTCCACGCCGGCAACACCCCCCAGTACGCCGCCAGCGTGGCGATCTTCGCAGGCCTTGCGCTGTTGGCCATGAACGCCGAGCTGAAGGTGTCGGGGACGGAGTTCCGCGCCCGCCTGGCCCAGGCAGCGCTGACCGCCGGGTGCCAGATCGCGGTCATCGGCGCGATCATCCTGTGCGCCTCCCTGGTCATCGGGGTGCTGTCGCTGACCGGGCTCGGGGTCAAGGTTACCTCGGCGATCCTGTCGCTGTCCGGTGGGCAGCTGTGGCCGGCGCTGCTGCTTTCCGCTCTGGCCTGCCTGGTGCTGGGCATGGAGGTGCCGACTACCGCCGCCTACGTCATCTGCGTCTCGGTGGCGGGGCCGGCGCTGACCGAACTGGGCCTGCCGCTGTTGACCGCCCACCTGTTCGTGTTCTGGTTCGCGCTGCTGTCCACCATCACCCCACCGGTATGTGGTGCGGTATTCATCGCCGCCGGAATGGCCGACGAGAACTGGCTGAAGGTGGCGGGCAAGGCCATGGCGCTGGGGGTCGGGCTCTACGTCATTCCGCTGGCGATGGTCGCGCACCCGGCGCTGCTCGACCTTGGCTCCGGCGTCTTCGCTGCCCTGGCCACCACCCTGGGCGTGCTGATCGGCCTCGGCCTGGTGTCCTACGGGCTGATCGGACGTTTCGCCTGGTGGCTAAGGGCTGCCCTGGTGGCGCTAGGGCTCGGCGTCATCTTCGTGCCCTGGCCGGTGTGACGCTCCCTGCCGGCACGGCAGTGGGGCTTGCGCCGCCCCTTGTCGGGGCGGCGGGCAAAGGCGGTTCAGGTGCCTTTTTCCGAGGCGCGATGATGGTGGGTGTATCGAGTGAATTTGTAGGAATTTTCCGGAAAGTTTTGTGTCCTTCTCGGAAAATACGGGAGATGCAATGGCTAACGTAGAACGCTTGAGTAGGATCTTCTTGTATTGGTCAAGGAGGACCTCTCATGTCGTCAAGGTGCGCATTTTCGGGTTACCGCCCGTCAGCGGCAACCTGCGGTAGCCGTTCCCCCCGAGTCTTGCCTGCCGGCTCGCCGCGCGTGCGGGAGGGTGGGGCGCAATGAACGAGCCTTCCTGGTGGCAATCACTACGCGAGACCTTCGACGTCGCGCTGTCGCAGAATCAGCGGCTGCTAAAGCTCGAAATGGCCAACCAATCGCTGATCCCCCACCGCCTGGTGGGCGAGGAATCGATGTCCCGGCCCTTCCGCTACCGCCTCGACGTCATCTCCCAGCGTGGCGACATCGAACTCAAGACGCTGATGGCCCAGCCCGCCACCCTGTCCATTCGCCAGGCCGATGGCCAGTATCGCAAGCGCTCTGGGCTGGTGGAGTCGGCGGCCCTGCTCGGCGAGGACGGTGGCGTCTTTTACTACCAGCTGACGCTGGTGCCCTGGCTGACGATGCTCAGCCTCGGGCGCGACAGCCGCATCTTCCAGGACCTGAGTGTCATCGAGGTGATCGAGGCGGTCTTCGCCCAGCACCCTATCGCCCGGGGTGGCTGGCGCTTCGACCTGCGCCGCGAGTATCCCGCGCGCAGCTACTGCGTGCAGTACCGCGAGAGCGACTACCACTTCGTCAACCGCCTGATGGAGCAGGAAGGCCTGTTCTATTACGTCGAGCACCGACAGGCCGACGAAGTGGAAAGGGGAGACGCAGCCGGCCCCACTCCATCCGTCCACAGCGGGCTCAGTCACAGCGGGCTCAGTCACAGCGGGCGCAGTCATAGCGGGCTCAGTCACAGAGAAACGGGCCACGGAGAAACGTGCCACCGACTGATCATCACCGACGACGTGGCGACCTGCTCGCCGGTGTCACCGCGCCAGATCCGCTTTCATCGCCAGGGCGCCACCGAAAGCGAGGACGCCATCACCCAGTGGGGTGGTCGTCGCCAGCAGCAGCCCTCGCGGGTCAGTCTCGCCACCTACGACTACAAACAGCCCCGCTTGATCAAGCGCACCGCGCTCGAAACCCATCCCGACCAGGGCAAGCTGAGCGACCAGGAGGTCTATGACACTCCCGGCGAGTACTACTATCGCGATCATCCACGCGGCGAGCGGCTGACCGAGCATCGCCTGCAGGCGCTTGAGTCCCGTGCCAAGCGCTTTTTTGGCGCCGGTGGCGCGCGTCAGCTGCAGGTGGGGCAGCATTTCGAGCTGACCCAGCACCGCCAGCATGAGCGAGGCGATCTACCCGAGCTCGAGTTTCTGGTGCTGGGCCTCACCCTGCACGCCGAAAACGCCCTGCCGGTATCGGCCCACCTCTCTACCCTGCCAGGCAGCCTGCAAGATGAGCTGGATTGCGCGCGTCGAGCCCATGGCCTTGAAGACGACAGTCAACACCGCGACGACTACCAGCGCGCCGGCACCGGCCACTACCTGGTCGATTTTGAAGCCCAGCGCCTGAGCCAGCCCTATCGCTCGTCGCTCGATCATCCTAGCCCGGTGATGGGTGGCCCCCACACTGCCATCGTGGTCGGCCCCGAGGGCGAAGAGATCCACACCGACCGGCTCAACCGGGTCAAGGTGCAGTTTCACTGGGATCGCGGCCAGCCATCCGGTCAGCGTGATGTCCTCTCCAGCTGCTGGCTGCGAGTGTCCGAGCCCAATGCCGGTGCCGGCTGGGGCGGTGTCTTCGTCCCGCGTATCGGCCAGGAAGTGATTGTCGACTTTCTCGAAGGTGACCCGGATCGTCCGCTGATCACCGGGCGCGTCTACAACGGTGATGAGCGCCCGGAGTGGCACTCCAACGGCCTGCTGTCGGGCCTCAAGTCGAAGACCTACCGAGGCGGCAAGTACAACGAACTGGTATTCGACGACGCCACCGACCAGGAGCGGGTACGGCTCAACTCCGAGCACGCCAAGAGCCAGCTCAACCTGGGCTACCTGATCCACCAGCACGGCAATACCCGGGGGAACTTTCGCGGCACCGGTTTTGAGCTGCGAACCGACGCCTACGGTGCCGTCCGCGCCCACCAGGGCCTGCTGCTGACCAGCTGGGGACAGCTCGGCGCCAACGGCGAACAGTTGGCGCTGGCCCCGGCCTATCGGGAGCTTGCCAGCGCCTGGCAACTGGCCGACGGCCTCAGCACCAGCGCCGTCGAACACGATGCCGAGGCGCTCGATAGTCGCGACAATCTTAAACAGGCCGGCGAAGACGCCCAGGGCCGCTACGGGCAGGCCGTCGCGGCGCCCCCTGAAGACAGCGATCAGTCCACCGCCAGGGGCGCCAGCCGGGCCGGTCGCGGTGAGGCAGGAATGCTCAAGCAGCCCTGGCTGCATCTGGCTTCACCGGCGGGCATCGCCGCCAGTACCTCCCAATCCACCCATCTGTCCCAGGGCAAGTCGCTGAGCGTGAACAGTGGCGAGGACATCAACCTGGCTGCTGGCCGCAGCCTGATCGGCGCCCTGTCGGACAAGCTTTCGCTGTTCGTGCAGCGCCGGGGCATCAAGCTGTTTGCCGGCCAGGGCAAGGTCGAGGTGCAGGCCCAGAGCGACGAGATGGCGCTGACCGCAGAAAAGACCCTGACCATCACCTCCACCGAGGACACCGTACAGATCGCCGCCGCCGAGGAAATCCTGCTGACCAGCGGCGGCGGCTACATCCGGCTCAAGGGCGGCAACATCGAGATCCATGGACCCGGAATGATCGACGTCAAGGGCGGGCAGCATCTGTTTGGTGGGCCGAAGGAGATGACGCCGCGTCTGCCGGTACTTCCCTGGTCGCCTGAGCCCGTCTGTGTGAGCTGCTGGATGAAGGCCGTCAAGGAACAGAGGGCACTGGTGAGGGTACGCAAATGATAATCGCCAAGGATGGGCTGCTCGGGTATATCGAAAGCTGCAAGGTTGAATTGACGCCATCCCAGAGGCGTGAGGCGAAGATTTGCGCGTTGGTGGAGCTTGGTGCATTGAGTGAGCGCCAGCGCGACGAAGTCTGCCAGGCATTCAGTGGTGAGCCCTGCTTTCAGCAGTCGGAGTTGAAGAACTTGCGTGAGCTGGGGCCTTGGATGTTCGAGTCCTGTCGCACGGAAAGGCTTATCAACGACCTCCTGCCCATGGCAGAAGCCGGTTTTCACGCCTTGATACTGCTACACCGACCATTGAAGTTGGAAGCCAGCCTCGTGGGGCGTGCCTGCGTC
Organism: Halomonas sp. EF61; assembly: GCF_040147045.1. Classification (NCBI taxonomy): domain Bacteria; kingdom Pseudomonadati; phylum Pseudomonadota; class Gammaproteobacteria; order Oceanospirillales; family Halomonadaceae; genus Halomonas; species Halomonas sp. EF61. Next base: position 1,552,470 of record NZ_JAMSHM010000001.1, read on the forward strand.
GTCACCGATAGCGAACAGGAAACTCAGATACTTCGCTACTACGCACCCTCGGTCTTTCCGGTTATCCATCGGCAGTCAGATCAGGACTGGCATCAGGGCCTGTTTGCCGGACTCAGTCACTGGTGGATACCAGGCGCCGACGGCTGGGTGGATTATCTGGGGCGCTGGGAATCGCCGGCCAGTGACGCTGTGCCATTTTCCGGAATCGAGTTGTCACCACACCTTCTGGCCGAACTGAGCAGTGATCCTCTCGCGCTTGAGCTACTTGCCGTCCTTGAGCGTGATACGCCCACCATCTTTCCTGTGGCGTGTCCTGGCATTCGATTTTCTATGGTGGATCAGGCCCTGAGCCTAGGGCGTCGAGCGGGTCTAAGCAGCGCCGCCGATCTGGGTTACTTCGTCTCTTACAGTATTGCCAACGGCAAGGAGGCCACGGACACGGTGGCGTTTCAACAAGCCATTCAACTGGCTCAGGGTTCCTCCACACCGCTTGCCGAGGTGATTCGAACAACGATGATGGAATCCAGGGAGCGGCGTCCATGAGCAATGTATTGATTACCCCCGATGATATGGAACGCATCTCCCGACAAATGGAGATAAGCCAGCAGACCCTGGACTCGCTGTACGCCACCTGTAAACGTTCTCTTCATATTCTGCCCCTTCGCTTTAGTGCCATCTATGCCGAAGCCGAGGACGCCGCTGCCCTTGCTGCAGTGCCGGAATTCGAAGGAGGGCTGGCATCTAGCCCCGGGTTGGCGTCGGCTAAATACGCCGCTCGCTTTTTGCGGGAAGGCTACCTCTATGTGTTAGTCAAGCGCCTTGGCCGGTATCGCTGGGAGCACTGCTACCATGTGGGTCCGGAAGCTCTGTTGTCACCCCTGGATATCAATGACCCTAAGCCGGCTAGCGGTGGTATTCCCTATTTTACCGTGCAAGACGTAGAGGACGTGTCCGAAGCATTCATGCTCTTTCACCCCGACCCCCTGAGTCCAAGGGTGCTCCGCTACATCCATCAGCTTTCGCATTGGCGAGAAAAGCTACAGCGATTTGATCTCGCCAGCATGGCCTACAGCTGCGTGGGTACAGATGTCATCGAGCCCGGTCAACTCAGCAGCCAGGTGGCAGAGTACATAGGCTACAAAGATGCTGATGTGGCACGGCTGTTACAGGAGCAAACCTTCCCTTCACTGACGGACCCCTTTGACGAAAATGCTGAGCCTATTGATTTCGCGCAGTATCGGATGAGGTTCGAGAATACTCTGCGATCCTTGTCGGATGGAAAAGGAGTCGCTGTCGTCCTCAATGACGCCATCGGCATTACCCAGGAGTTGAACAACTTTCGTAACAATGCCCTTGAGCCATTACGAGCCTGGATGGAGGCGAAAGAAGAGGGAAAACCCACCAACGAGCAAAAGTTCTACTGCGCGGAGATGATCCGTAATCTTGATGAAGCCTACGTTGATGGGAAGGTAAATGGACTGGCTGAAGTCGAGGTGAAGCGCTATCGACTTTCGAGTGGAATGCGCTATCTACCTTTTGTCCAGGCGGTCGAACGAGCCAAGTCGAGTGGTGGGGCTCAGGCACTGCCGATTGACTACGAGATGGCCGAGGAATACGAAAGTCGACAGCAGGAAATATTTGACTCAGCCAGGGTTAGAATAAAAGCGCAGAGAGCCGATGAGTATAGACGTGAGTACAATAAAAAATATGCACCGTTGCTCGATCAGCAGGCCCGGCGAAGATTCGATGCCGAGATGGACGAAATGTCTCAGGCCTACGAGAGGAAGTTCGAAGCCAGAAGTTCCGATCATCTGTGGTGGGTGCAGAGTACAGCCTTTCTCGACGCCCTTGATTTCTATGACTCGCGCGATTTGATCTGGGGTTGGGCCTACGCGATACAGGTGACCATGGCCATGGTCGGCATGGACGGCTCCACCGATGGCGCCGCGCTGCTTTCGCGCTGGTGGCTAGACGTGAATATGACGGATCGTGGCAACCTGGCCTGGAGCGTCTACTGTCTCAATCAGGAAGAAATGAGAAGCAAGGCTCGTCAGGATATTGAAAGTTTTCGCTCCCGCGATCAAGCAGATGCAGGCCCGGATGATCAAAGTTGGTTGGGGCAAAACAGCATGCTTGTTGCCGATAGCTTCAAGCAACTTTCGCTGGCATTCATCGCGGCTAATAGCGTCATCGGTGGGGCTACCCCCGAGTGGTTCAAGAACAGCCGGCTCGGGATCACCATGACATGGTATACGCAGTTTGTCAGAATGTTTTTCGAGAAAGGCGGGCTCGAGAGGATAGAGAGATCCTTGATCCGTATCGTTCTTGGGTTGAAAGTTGCATCAATGGGAGAAGGAGCGGGTCGCCTAAATATCAAAAATCTGATTTTTAACAGAACTCAGCGGGATGCAAATAAACTTTATAATAACAGCTTCTATACCACTCAAGAGATCGATGACGCCATCGGAAGAAATTCCAACAACTTCTTGAATGCGAGGATGGCTGCCATCTTGGGGATATCGGAGCTGATACTTCTCTACAATATCTTGTCCAGAGAGGACAAGGGGAGTCGAGACTACTTCCAGGCGGCAACCTCGGCAACCCTGCTGCTGGCCGCCATCGCTGACACTGCTGCGGCCTATCAGTGCGCGGTAATTTCGATCCGCCACTATCTGAGTTCCGCCGTACCAGATATCTCGAGCTATCGTCTGGGAGGGTTTTCCTTCTGGGGTGGAACCCTGGCGTCGGTAGGGGCCCTATTTTGTGCGGTTGATGATGTCTTAATGGCGGTTTCATTTTCTAAGAAGAAAAATAGCACCATTTTGTTTGCGGCTTACGCAGCCCGAGCCCTGGCAAATTTTGGCGTGGCGGTGCTGGGACTCACCCTGACACTAGCCTCTTCCGTCGGATTTCTCACCTTGGTATCCACTGAAGCCAAGAGCGTGCTATTAAGGAACGTTGCCGCTAGGCTTCTTCCTCTTGCGAAGTATCTAGCAAGGCTATCGGCACGTTATGCACTGGCCGCAGTGTATTCTGTGTTTATATGGGCCACCGTTGTCATCTCCATTGGGCTCTGGTTTATCTCGGATGACGCCCTGGAGAGCTGGTGCAAGCGCTGTTCGTTCGCTGCACAGGATGATATCGACTACTTCGATGACTTTGAAGAGGAAGTTGACGGTTTCTACACTGCCTTGCAAGAGGTGACATGATGTATTTCATCGACTGGCTTTTCTACCGCTCCCACCACGAAACGGGTGAGGAACCTGAAGACTTCAAGCAGGCGACGGCAGTCTTCGAGGAAGAAGTAAAAAAAGTGCTGGAATCGAATGGTCACGATGTGAAGAAGATGGTTAGCGAGACGCCCTCCGATGCCCGCTCCATCTACAGGATAACTGACGACTATATCGACGTAAGAACTTTCTTTGATGAATGGCGTGGGGGTGGGGTCGTTGGTCTTTTCTGTCCATTTTTGGGCGTCCTTTTCATGTTCTTTTTTCTAGTTATTCCACTGTCTTTTGTATGGTTTACGGGGGAGCATTACTGGACAGGCACGCCAGCCGAACCGGTCGAGTATATCGTAAGTATATTTCTTTTCGTATTATTTGGCGGAGCTCTTTACTTTATGTTCCGATACCTGTTCTGGCTGCTTCGTATGGAGTGCCTGGTCCAGCGACATATCGTGATTCGCTTCAATCGCAATACCCGCAAGGTCTATATCAATCGCCCCAACTTTGCCGGTGGCAACAAGGTGTATGACTGGGAGGTGATCACGTCCTCGGTCGAGCCCAGCGACCCGGTGATGACAGGTGACCTCTACTGTGAGCCGAAACGTTCCATCCTGATGCTGATGTTTCTCAAGCAGCAGACCGGAGAGGATCATCACGACATCGTGCTGGCCGGCGCGCCGCTGCGCAGCGACCGGGAGATGTACGACCTGTGGGAGTATATCCGCCGCTTTATGGAAGAAGGGCGTGACAGCGTCCCCGAACCTCGCTGCATCCCCACCTTTCCCTGGCCGTGGCGGTCCTTTCTGGCGCCCTGGTCGTTTATCGAGCTCCAATGGCACCAGGCCCCCTGGAGCCCGAAGATGATCGCGCTGGTGGTGCTGGTGTCACCCGCCATGCTGGTCCACGCCGTGGCCCACTGGTGTTCACTGCTGACCTGTTGGCCGGTGTACTGGCCGAAGACGCTGCGCCGGGAAAGTACGATGACAGCGGCCGAGTTTGCGCAAGAGAGGGAGCAACGGGCCTGAGCTATTTTTTTGCCTCTGGTTTATCTCGGATGACGCCCTGGAGAGCTGGTTCAAGCGCATTTGGGGGTTGCCTTTGTGCCGGCCGTGGGCGTGATGACGGGGCGCGGATGCTAAAGGGTCTGGCACTACTGTTATCCGCTTTCATAGTGTGGGGGCCGTTAGCCTTCATGTTCCTTGATAGCGAAATACACCATTTGGCCGGGGTTGAGCAAGGCCCTGCCTATGGGGTTGGCAATAGTGGAAGGTTGGGAGATGAGTGTTGTTTGTTGTCCTGAGTGCCTAGTCGTTTTTTAAGTGGTGTTGATAAAGTTTTCGAAGAGTTGTTTCGGAACTGTTTCTCCAGGATGGAGAAGCCGGTTTTACAAGGAGAGTGAGCTATGAGCGATAATATCACGAAAAATGTCAGAGAGTTTACAGATATGGAGAGGCGATATGTAAACGCTTATGTCACCAGGAGGACTTGGTTGCAAAGAATTTTGGGTGGAGTGATTTTAGTGTGCCTGTCTTCTTTTTTGGTGTGTATTATTGCATTGATTTTCGATATTGATAGGTTTGGCAGTCTGGCTTGGGTATTTTTTGTTACCCAGTTTGTATGCTTTGGAGGAGTTAATCTTCTGCTCAGGAAATTCAAGGTCAGAGGGTCCAAGCATAAGGTAGATGATAGCATAAGTGAGGTATCAGGGAGGTTCGAAGAGTTGAGCTTTACGGTATCTACCGGAAATGGCGGGAGTGAAACTAAATATCGACATTTTATTGGTGACGTTGAATTGATTTTTCCGCCCGGTGCTCGCCCTGCTTTTCTTGGCATGCACGGTAGAGAGGTGACCCTGTCAGGGGTGTTGTGGCATAACTTGGGGGATGTTGAATTTTCCCGCTACACCAGAAAATTCATGCCCGAGGCGGCTGCCAGGGTCCCGGCAATTCAGCTTCTCGCTCTTGAGTGGCATGGCTTGATCGATGTCGATGGCGTGCTGGAGAAATATGGTAAGCACTATTTCCTTCAGTATCGTGCGAAGAATCTCTGCGAAGCCTTGTTCTTTGTTGTCGTCCTGGCAGTAGTCTGTGGATTTCCGTTGCTCTTTGATTTTTACATAGATTTATATATTGATCGTAGCATGCTGGTCTTTGTACCACTTGGCCTCGTTCATCTCTTTGGTTCGATAGCCATCTCGATCCTCATTTTTTTGAATCTGGCAAAGGCCTACGTGGCGCTCAGGAAGCGACAAGACCCTGACTACGACACAACGCCCCACGAGGAACGCCTGAAGGGCCATGGGTAATCCCCGCAACCAACGCCTTGGCGTTTTCGCTTCGCTGAAAGTTGACTCAAGCGATATCACCCTTTGCCGGCATTGCGTGCTCTTGTTTCGGCGAAGTGCTCTGCCATGGCGTCGCTAGCGCCAAGCATCGGCCCCTGCTCCCTGTCCGGGAACAGGGGCCGATTGGCGTAAAGGATCCAGGTATCCAGGGCGGGGCCCAGTGGCTGGATCACCCGCAGCCGGTCGGGATGACGCTCGATGGCGTCCTCGGCGACGATGGCGGCGTCGGCCTGGCCGTCCAGCAGTTGCTCGAGGGCGGCGACGATGGTGGGGGCGTCGTGTTCCGCGAAGGCCGAAAGGTCGGTGTAGTGGCGGGTGGCGGGCTGTCGCAGCACGCTTTTCGACTGGGCCACGTCAGCGCGGGTTACCAGCGCCAGCGGGCGGCTGGGGGCGATGAAGGCGTCCACCGGAAAGGCGCGATGCATGAAGCGCCCGACGCAGTCGGCGTGGCTGGGGTGGGCGCTGACCTGCAGCACATAGTCGTAGCCCCCGGCGACCAGTTCCTCGAAGGCGCCGATGAAGTCATCCACCAGGCTGATCCGGGGCTCGATGTCGGTGAGGTCAGGCTCCTTGAGCCTGCGATCGTCGAGATAGCGGGCGAGCACCAGGGCGTGGTTGCTGTCCTCGGGGCCGAGGGTGGCGAAGTGCATGGCGGTCTTCCCCTGTGGTGTGGTGCGTGGATAGCGATTGATGGATGCGGAGCAAGGAGTCGTTCGGGGTGACGGGGCGCGTCGGGCTCTCCCTGTCGCAGGAACCTTGTAGGCGAAAGCTTGCTGTCGGGCAACTCTGGTCGCACTGTCAGGGCGCTTCGTCTCTGGCAGAATAGCCCTCCTACCGGGCAAGCGATCAAGGAATCCCAATGGCTCACCTGTTGCGCATCGTGATGATCCACGGCCACCTCGAGGGGGTGGTCGAGCTGGACGTCGACGGCCATACCAACATCTGCGGCACCAACGCCTCGGGCAAGACCACGCTGCAGCGGCTGGTCCCGGTGTTCTACGGTGAGCTGCCCAACAAGGTGGTGCCCAAGACCCGCAAGAAGTTCGACGCCTTCTACCTGCCCAACCGCAACAGCTACCTGATCTACGAGTACCGCCGCGAGGCGGGCAACGTCTGCCAGGCGGTGCTGACCCGCAAGAGCGACGGTGGCGTCGAGTATCGCTTTGTCGGTGCGCCCTACCAGCCCGGGCACTATCTGGTGGAGAGCGAGGCCGGGGTGGCGGCGCTGGACTACAGCGACTGGGCCAGCCAGCTGCGTCGTGAGGGAATTCCGGTGTCGCCCAAGCTGGGTGCCACCTCGGAGTTTCGTTCGGTGATCCAGAACGACTTCACCCACCAGCAGGGTAACCGCAAGGAAAGCCTGCGTCTTCGCCAGATGGCTGCCCAGTTCAGCCTGGTCAAGCCGGAGCATCGCATCCGTCATATGGAGAAGCTGATCAGCGCGGTGCACGCCAAGGAGGGCAAGATGGATACCCTCAAGACCATGCTGGCGGCGATCTTCGAGGAGGACGGCGTCGAACTGCCGGTGACCCGCATCCGCAATACCAAGGCGCGGGAGTGGATCGCCCAGATGCGCCAGTCCAAGCGACTGGAACCGCTGGAGCGATCGCTTGGCAAGCTCGATGAGCTCGATCAGGAGATCGCCGAGCGCGAGACGACCCTGTGGCAGTTGAAGCCCCAGCTCGAGGCCGACCGCCACCGCGCCGAGCGCACCCTGGCCGACGCCGAGGCCGAGATCGGCAACCGCCAGCGTGAGTTCCAGGAGCGTGAAGCCGCCTACCAAGAGGCCCGCGATGCCCTCAACGACCGCTTGAGCGAGATGACCAGCGAGCTGGAGCAGACCCAGCGCGAGCTTTCTGACCTGCAGGCGACCTTCGAGGCCTACGAGGAGGCCGACATGCCGGCGCTGGAGCGTGACGTCCAGGCGCTGCCCCAGTGGCGCGACCAGAGCCAGCAGCTGCGCGAGCACCTGGCGGTGATGCAGAACGCCTTCCAGGAAAGCCAGTCACGCCTTCAAGGACGCCTGCGTGAGTTGGGCGATGAGCTGGCCCGCCAGACCGAGGAGACCCAGGCGCGCATCGACGAGCTGGGCGAGACCCGCGAAGAGCTGCGTGACCAGCAGTGGCGTCAGGAAAGCGAGCTCGAACAGCGCTACCAGCAGCAGCGCCAGGAGCTCGACGAGAGCTACCGTGAGCGCCTGGAAAGCGGCGTCGAGCGGCTGGCCGAGCTTAAGGCCCAGTTGGCCGCCAGCGCTGCCAGCGCCGAGGAAATCCAGGAGGCGGAGCTGGCCCAGGCTCGCCTCGACCAGGCCCAGACCGACCGCGAGGCGGCGAGCGAGACGCTGGGGGCGCTGCGTGAGGAGCTCGACACCCTCAAGCGCGCCCGCGATCAGGCCGAAAAGGAACTCAATGATGCCCGCCATCAGCTTTCCAGGGCCGAGGCTCACACCTATGGCCTGCACCAGCAACGTGACCCGGCCCAGGGCACCCTGCGCCACTTCCTGCGCTTCCATCGTCCCGGCTGGGAGCAGCGTCTGGGCAAGGTGATCGCGCCGGAGCTGCTGGAGCGCCGCGACCTGTCGCCCCGTGTCGGCGAGCAGGACCACGACGAGCTGTTCGGGGTGAGCCTGGATCTGGCCGCGGTCGAGGTGCCCGAGTACGCCCAGGAGGAGGCCAGCCTGCTGGCCGCCATCGAGCAGGCCGAAGCCGCCGAGGTGCGTGCCGAGAGCGCGGTGCAGGCCGCCGAGCGCCAGATGAAGGCGGCCAATGAGCGGGTACAGTCCGCCGAGGAAGCGCTACGTCGCGCACGCATGGAGCTCAAGCGCGCCGAGTCCGAGGTCGACTACGCCCGCGACGCGCGCAGCCAGCTGCAGGAGCGTCACGCCCGCCAGCAGAAGGCGCGGCGTCAGGGCCTGGAGGAGGCGCTGGCCGCCCAGCGCGCCAGCCACGATGGGCTAAAGGAGGAGAAGCGCGCCGCCCTGGATACCCTGGCCAAGACCCACCAGGCGCAGATGCTGGAGGTGAAGGCCGACGGCCAGAGCCGCCTCGACGGCGTCGATGACCAGATCCGCCAGTTGAAGCAGTACCAGAGCGACCAGAAGAGTGAGCATCAGCGCCAGCGCCAGGAGCTCGAGGCGGCCTTCGACCGCGAGCTGCAGGAGCAGGGCGTGGACCTGGCCTCGTTGAAGGACACCAAGGCGCGGCTGGCCTCGCTGGATGAGCGTATCCGGCTGACCGCTTCACGCCAGGAGCAGCTGGAAGACTATCGCCGCTTCATGCGCCTGGACTGGGGCCAGCGCAAGCCCGAGCTGGTCGACAAGGAAACCCGGCTGGTACGTGACAAGGAGGGTGCCGAGCGCGAACGCGAGCAGCGCAAGGCCGAATTCCAGTCCGACCGCGCCGCCCACCAGCAGGCGCTGGGCGAACTGAAGGCCCGACGCAGCGCCGAGGCTGAGGTGATCGATGCCTTGAAGCCACTGCTGGTGCAGGTCGAGCAGCTGCCGCTGGACCCCTCGCCGGCGCCCCGGCACGATGCACCCGGCGACGTCCACGAGCGCATCGAGCGCACCCGCCAGGCGCTGTCGGAGCGTGGGCGCGAGATGGACGCCCTGCGCAAGGGCTGCGAGCAGGTCGAAAGCGAGCTGATCAAGGGCGCCAGCACCGGCTTTGTCGATACCATGAGCGCCGAGCGCGCCAAGCTGCGCGAGGATGACGCCGCCGAGGGTGAAGAGCCCAGCCCGCGCCGGCTGCTGCCGCTGCTGCGCGGGATGCTCAAGCTGCTCGAGGACCAGCAGCAGCAGCTGGTCCAGCAGGGGCGCAATCTCGGCGCCGATCTGGACAAGTTCTTTACCGTCTTTCGTGACCTCAACCGGCGCATCAGTGCCCAGAGTCGGCGACTGTCTGAAGAGGTCGCCGACGACCTGCGCCTGGAGGGCATCACCAAGGCCGAAGTGCGCATTCAGTCGACCATCGACGAGCTGGGCTTCTGGGAGCCGCTCAAGCGCTTCGCCCAGGACTATCGCGACTGGCAGGAGACCGGCGGACTGCCGGGGGACGACTACCTCAACGCCCTGGCCGACGTGGTCGACCTGCTGCGCAGCGACCAGCAGTACAGCTTCGAGAGCCTGCTGCGCCTGGAATTGCACCTCAACGAGGGCGGCACTGACCTGGTGATCAAGAACGATCGCCAGCTGCTCGAATCCTCGAGCCACGGCATGGCCTACCTGATCCTGTGCAAGTTCCTGCTGGCCTTTACCCGACTGCTGCGCGGTCAGGCCGAGATCAGCGTGCACTGGCCCATCGACGAGATCGGCACCCTGGCCTACCACAACGTCGAGAAGCTGTTCGAGGCCTGCGACAGCAACCATATCCACATCGTCGGCGCCTTCCCCAACCCGGAGTCCGACGTGCTGCTGCTGTTCCACAACCGCTACCTGATCGACCGTGACGCCGCCCAGCCGGGCCGGCGCCGGCTCAAGCGCATCGAACCCCGCCTGAGCAAGCTGGCTCAGCGTCTCAAGCAGCGCAGCGCCGAGGAGGTCACCCAATGATCGAACATGGTCCCCTGCTCGAACGGCTGCTAGCCGGCGAGTTCATCTGCGCCGTCAGCGACGAGAGCGCCTTTCGCAAGCTCCAGGACGAGGAGGTGCGCGAGCAGATCGACATCTACCTGCGCCCGCTTAACCGCCGCCTGGCCACCAACGAGGATCGCAGCGTCCACTTTCTGGCCTGGCGTCAGCTCAACGAAGACGCCCGTGAGCAGCTTTCGCGCCAGCTCGGCGAGACCGTCAACAGCCTGCTGCCGCTGCTCGAATGGCTGCAGCTGGTGCAGGAGGCGCTGGGCCAGGACTCCCTGGCAGCCCCCGGTGACGTGCTCAAGCCCGCCGAGTTCAGCGCCAAGTGCGAGGACAACCAGAGCCTGCGCGAGCGCCTGGAGCGGCTGGCCACCGACCCCTTCTTCGGCTCCCAGAGCGAGCAGCTCGACGCCCAGATGAAGCAGGTGTTCAAGCGTCTGAAGGAGCACGGCTACCTGCTGCAGCCCCACGCCGACCGCCAGGTCTTTCTGGTGACCGCCAAGATCGACTATCTGGTGGAGCTGGTGCGCTTTATCCGCGACGAGGAGAACCTGCCGGTGGATGACGAGGCACCGGCCCGCCAGGAGACGCTGCTATGAGCGAGGAACACTCGCTCGAGAGCCGGCTGGTTGCCACCGGCACCGAGCGGTTGTCGCTGCTGGGGCGCTACGCCGACGTGCTGATGCAGGGCTATACCCGCGACGAGGTGCCGCTGGAGACCCTCACTGAAGGCGCCCTTCGCAAGCTGTTGGCGGCGCGGATTGTGTGGCGGCCCGACGAGCACGGCGCGGTCAAGCTGACCCCCAAGGTGCGCGAGCTGATCGCCGAGATGCTGGCCGACGAGACCCGCCGTCACGTCAACGCCGACGTCGGCGAGACCCTGGAGCAGATCCGCAACCTGGTGCAGAGCTACCGCGAGGCGGTCAGCCTGGGCGAGCACTGGCAGCAGGGGCCGCTGATGTTGCGCCTGCGCCAGGAGGTGGACGACCTCAACGGCCGTTTTGCCGACGCCATCGACAGCCTGTGGCAGCGGCTCAACAGTGACTTCGGCTTCGTCAGCCGACTCAACGACAAGATCCGCGAGAACGACCGCGCCCAGAAGCAGATCGTGCGCCTGCTCGACGGCATGGCGCTGATCGACTTCGACGAGCTGATCGATCTGGTCGGCAGCGACGGCTCCCTGCGCAAGCTGCTGATCAGCCAGCTGCAGCAGCAGTTGAGCCAGCACTACACCAACCTGCGCGAGGTCCAGGGAAGACTGATCGAGCTGATGGCGCGCTTTCGTCAGCAGCAGAAGCAGAGCCGGCTGGTGGCTGGCATGGCCGCCTTCCTGCGTGAGCATCCGGACTTTGTGCCGGGCAACTACACCCGCCGCAGCGAGGTGCCGGAGCTGTTCAACCACGCAAGCCCGCTGCACGCCGCCGCCGCCCCGGCGCTGGATCACCATCGCGACGCCGAGGTGCTCACGGGGCTGCTGCACCAGTTGCCGGTGGCGGTCCACCGGCCGGAGCAGGCCGAGGTGGCAGGCCCTGCGATGGTCGAGGCGCAGAGCATGGTGGAGGCCCGCCAGCAGGCGCTCAAGCAGGACGTCGAGCGCTTCTACCTGGACGTGGTCGACCAGCAGGCGCCCGCCGCTGGCGCCTCGTCGGGCACCAGCGCTCTGGCGTACCTGAGTGAGAGCGAGCTCGAGTGGGACCCGGAGATCTGGCTGTTTCAGGTCATCGCCGAGTACCAGGGCCTGCCCCGCGAGGAGCAGCGCGCCTTTCGGCTGATCCCCGACGAGAGCCCGGCCGGGCCCTTCAACGACGTTCAGTTGATTCACGACGTCAGCCTGGCGCTGGTGGTCTAGGCGTGGCGGAAGGGGCATTGAAGCCGACCGACTACGCGGTGCTTTCGCGTATCGCCCGGGAGCTAAAAGCTGCCCGGATGGTGGAGCGCAAGCGCTCGCTGAAGGCGATTGTGGCGATCGAGGCGTTCTGCGACGCGCAGGACATCAGGCTCGATGACTATCGCCGGGGGAAGACGCTGCGCTTTGACCGGCGCCTGCTTGAAGCCATCGGCTCCACGCTTCAGGAGCTGGGCCACCGGCCCATCGACGCCACTACCCGTGGGCGCACCACCCGAGAGCAGGCCGTGCACGGCTTCGACGAGGACAAGGCCAACCGCGCAGCACCCCGCCAGGCCAGGGTGCTGATCAGCGCCCCGGCCTCGGCAACGCCGGCCTGGCTTGCCACCACCCCGCGAGAGATTCGCGACCTGGACTGGCGCGACCTCAGCCTGGACGCCTTCGACGCCCTGGTGCAGGTAGAAAACCTGGACAGCTTCTATGAGCTGGACGGCACCCTGGGAGCGCTGGGCGAGGTCGTCGCCCCGCTGGTGGTCTATCGTGGCGACACCCTCTACCGCCAGGGGTTTGATGCCCTGGCGGCGGCCTGGGGCGAGCGCTTTCGTGATCAGCGCCCGCATCTGTATCTCGGCGACTTCGACGCCGCCGGTATCGCCATCGCCCTGGCGAGCGGCGCCAGCCACCTTCTGCTGCCGTCGCTCGCGACCCTTGCCGACAAGGCCAGCGGGTTGCACCAGCCCGCCGAGCAGATGCCACACCAGGCGGCGCTCAGGCACCATCGCGAGCGCCTGAGCGCCGCCCACCCCTTGCGCGACTACCTCGCGCTGATCCTCGATCAGCAGCGCGGCCTGCGCCAGCAGTGGTTTGCTGGCCCCCTTGAGGCCGTGGCGCTGCGCTGAGTCATTTCCCTAGAGCTGGCGCCGCCAGCGATTCTCGATGGTGTCGAGTTCCGCCGGGCCGTACAGCGCCTGGGGGTGGCCGCCGTAGTGGGCCCATAGCTGGTCGCCGAAGTCGAAGTGCCACCATTCGCTGGGAAGGTTGGTGAAGCCCTGGGCGGCCATGGTGTGGTAGAGCAGGCGACGATTGTCGCGGACCTCGCGTTCGGTCGCGCTGGGGGCCTCCTTGGCTTCGTAGAAGGCCGTGTGGGAGGCCGGTATCGCCTCGTCGAACAGGGTGCCCATGGGCAGCGGCAGGCCGTCTTCATCGCACAGGGTGACGTCGACCGCGCCACCGCTCAAGTGCGGACTGGGGCCGGTCGGGCTGGTGCTCGGCTCGGCGACGAACTCCCGGGTGCGCTCGAGCAGTTCATCTTCGGCGATGTCGGGGTGATTGCCGCTAATCGCCTCCATCAAGGTCTCGAACAGGTACTGCTGGACCCGCCAGGGACGCCAGCCGTCGAGCACGATCAAACCGACGCCCTGGGGCAGCGAGCGGGCCGCGGCGAGCACCCGGCGATAGACGCCTTCGCGCACGTAGCACTCGTTGATCGCCCCGGGGATGCCGAGGCGGGCGTAGGCCGGAAATACCTTTACCGGCGCCGGTGCCAGGCTCATCGGCACCAGCGGCTCGTCGAGCCCCTGGATGGCAATCTGGCGTAGCTGCGACCAGGCCGGTTCCGACGCGAGGGGGATCGGTGTGTGGCGCGGATCGCGGCAGGCATCACGAGAAGAGCGATCTTGGGTCATGGTTGCCTCATCCCAGGGTGGTCGGGAGCCACAGGGTCAGTGACGGCACCAGGATCAGTGCCACCAGGACCAGCAGGGCGATGACCACGAAGGGCCAGATGGTGCGAAACAGCGCGGTGATCTCGAGCCGGCTGACGGCGGCGGCGACAAAGACGCAGGCGCCCATGGGCGGCGTGATCAGCGCGATGGTGATATTGAGGGTGATGATGATGCCCAGGTGGACCGGGTCGATACCCGCCATCATCGCCACCGGGGCAAAGATCGGCGTCAGCAGCATCAGTGCCGAGACTTCCTCCATGAACATCCCGGTGATGAAGGTGATCAGGCTCAGCAGCAGCAGGATGACCACCGGGTTGTCGACGTAGGGAGTCAGCAGTTCGACGAACTGATTCGGCACCTGGGCGTAGGACAACAGCCAGCTCACCGTGCTGGAAGCGGCCATGATCACGAAGATCGCCGCCGTCAGGCGGGTGGTGTCCACGCAGGCCCGCCATAGCCCGGCCAGGCACAGGTTACCGGCAAGCACGCCGTAGAGCGCCACATAGGCGACGGTCAGCGCGCCCGACTCGGTCGGCGTGACCAGGCCCATGACGATGCCGGCGACGATCAGGAAAGGAGCCATCAGCGCAGGCAGCGCCCCCAGGGCGGCGATGCCTAGCTGGCGTGCCCCGGGCCAGCCGTCGCCTTTGGGCAGGCCCTTGCGCCTGGCGTAGACGGCGTTCATGCCCATGAAGGCGGCGCCCAGCAGCAGCCCGGGGATGACACCTGCCAGAAACAGGTCACCCACCGAGGTATTGGTCAGCGAGGCGTACAGAATCATGAAGATGCTGGGCGGAATGATCGGCCCGATCAGCGAGCTGCCGGCGGTGAGGCCGGCGGCAAAGGCGGTGGAGTAGCCTTCCTTGCGCATGGCCGGTACCAGCAGCGAGCCCAGCGCCGAGGTGTCGGCCACCGCCGAGCCGTTGACGCCAGCGAAGAACACGCTGGAGACCACATTGACGTGGCCCATGCCGCCGCGCAGGTGGCCCACCAGCAGACGCGCCAGCGCCATCAGCCGGTCGGTCAGTTTCGAGGCGTTCATCAGGTTGCCGGCGAGGATAAACAGCGGGATGGCCATCAGCGAGAAGGCGTCGATGCCGCCGAAGAACTGCTGGGGCATCATTCGCGGGATCATCGACAGGTCGACGAAGGCAAAACCGACCACCGCGGTGGCCAGCAGCGAGATGAACAGCGGCAGGCCGAGCAGCACATGGACGATAAACACCGCCAGCATGGCGAGGGTCATGAGTGCGGCTCCTCGGTGTCCAGGGTGGGCAGCGGGTGAGGCCCGTGGCACAGCGCCATCAGCGCCAGCAGGGCGAAGCCGATAGGCACGGACATCACCGGTACCGCGCGGCTGATGCCAAGCCCCTGGCTCTGGAAGATGGCCACCGACTGGGCGTACTGGAAGCTGAACCAGGCACCGCCGATGGCCAGCACCAGGGTCAACAGCCACTGGTACCAGGACAGTAGCCTGCTGGCCAGGCGCGGAATCAGCCGCTCGATCAGAGCGACACGCATATGGCCGCCCTCGATCCAGACGCTGCCAAGCGCCAGCATCACCGCGCCGATGATCAGGTAGCGGGCCAGCTCATCGGTCCAGATCGGCGCGCCGCCGGCCAGGTAGCGCGCGAGCACGCCGTAGAGCATGGCGAGCAGGTCGATCACCAGCAGAGCGCTGGCGACCCATAGCGATAGTCGCCGCAGGGCCATCAGCGGCGGAGAGTGGGCAAGTGACCAGGACATGGGCAAAGGCTTCCACGGCAGGGGTGAAGATCGGCGGAGCGCCCTCGGGCAGCATCCAATCGAGGATTATCCGGAGATTGAGGCTTTCCAGCGACTGGGCTTTAGTGAAAAGTCCCAGTGTAGAGGGGCTCAAGGCAGCCGCGCTCTGGGCAGCGCCTGGTCGACGGGTATGGCCACCAGGCGCTTGCTTGGGCTGTCTGGCTCAGGCCCGTCAGGGCCTGAGCACGGTCTAGCGGTTATTCGCCGCTGAGCTCGACGCCAGCGTCATCCAGGGCCATGTCGATGTAGCGCTGCTCGATGTTCTGGTCCTTGAGCCACTCCAGATAGGCCGGCTGGCCCTGCTGGCGGAAGGCCTCGAGCTGCTCGGCGCTGGGACGGATGACCTCCATGCCCTGCTCCTCGAGGTAGGCGATACGCTCGTCGACCTTGGCTTGGTTGTGCTCACGGGCCAGCTGGTTGGCCTCGGCCACCGCCTCGCGGAAGGCCGCCTGGGTCTCTTCATCCCAGCCATTGATCATGCTGGCGTTGCCCACCAGGAACTGATCGGAGTACTGAATGTTGGCCAGCGTCAGGTAGTCCTGCACCTCGTACAGGCTGCCCAGGATGATGTACATCGGCGGGTTCATCTGGCCGTCGGCGACACCGGTCTTCAGCGCCATGTAGACCTCGGTCCAGGGGATTGGGGTGCCGGAGGCGCCAAAGGCTTCGTACAGGGCCACCTGACTCGGGTCCATGGCGCGGAAGCGCAGGCCCTCGAAGTCGGCCGGCTCGGCGATCGGTGTCTTGTCGTTGGTGAAGGCCAGGAAGCCGCCTTCCTCGACCACCGCCAGCAGCTCAAGCCCGGCGCGGCCCTCGAGATCGTCCTTCACCGCCTGCCAGTAGGCGCCTTCGTCGAAGAAGGTGCGGGCGTCATCGAAATCCTTGAACAGGAAGGGGATGGCGCTGACGAATACCTCGGGAACGATCGGCGACATGCCGGCGAAGGAGGCGATGTTCAGGCTCGGCGAGGCCATGGTCTGCTCCATGCGCTCCTGCTCTTCACCCAGCATGCTGTTGGGGTAGAGTTTGAGCTCGAGCTCACCGTCGGTCTTTTCTTCCACCAGTTCCTTGAGGTTGGTGGCGAAGACGTGGACGGCGTTCTTGTCCGGATCGGGGGCGCCGTTGTAGCTCAGGTTGACGGTGGTGGCGGCCAGCGCCGAAGCGGCCGACAGGCTCAGCGCCGCGGCGGTGGACAGGGCGGCGACCAGGGGAAGGGGGCGAAACAGGCTCATGGGACTCTCCGGTGTTGTCGTGTTGTTGTAAAACGGCATCGTTGCAAGTCGATATCGAGACTAGGCGTTGTCGCGTTGACTAATCAAACCCTGTGGCGTTGATCTTCAGGCAACGCCTCAGTAGCGGCAAGCTGCCTTGACGCGAGGGGCGTCATCCTGAAAGAAGCGCATGCCTCGTCTGAGATGGGACAGGCACGCCTCGGCGGCCACCGAGAGCGGTCGATCCTGGCGGCTGACGATCTGGGCGCGGGCACCATTGAGCACCGGATGGGCCAACGGCAACACCCGGATCAGCCCCTGCTCGATATCGTCGGCAACGGTCAGTTCCGGCATAAAGGTGACACCGATCCCGGAGCGCACGAAGTTCTTCAGCACCGCCACCGAATTGGTGTGCAGCCGTGAGGTCAGATGCAGGCGCTCCTGGTGGGCCACCTGGTCGACCATCTGGCGCATCCCGAAGGGGTTGTCCATCAGCGCCAGCGGCCAGTCGCTGATCTCGTAGAGGGTCAGCGGCGTCTGGCGCCGCGTCAGCGGGTGGTCGGCGGGTACGATCAGGTCCAGCGGGTGGCGGCGCTCGACATGGCAGTGCAGCGTCGGGTCCACCGGTGGGGCATACAGCAGCGCCAGGTCCACCTCGCGATCGCGGATCAGGGCCATGGCCTCGTTGACGCCGGCCATCACCACCACGATGTCGATGCCCGGGTGGGCGGTCATGAAGGTCTGCAGCGGGGCGTTGATCAGATCGGCGATGAAGCCTTCGCCCACCGCCAGACGAACCTCCCCGCTGTTCAGGCTCTGCAGGGCGTTGAGCCGTGACAGGGTGGCGCTTTCGGCGTCGCACTGGGCGCGATGGTGGTCGACCAGCAGGCGCCCGGCTTCGGTCAGCGAGACGCCGTCGGGGTGGCGGGTCAGCAGGGGCGTTGCCAGTTCTTCTTCCTGTCGGCGGATCAGTCGGCTGATGGCCGAAACGTCCACATTGAGGTGGACGGCGGCGGCGCGCAGCGAGCCACGGCGCTGCACTTCACACAGATAGGCCAGGGCACGGCCGTTGAGCATCGGGATTCCTTGGTCGTGGTGGGGCGGTGTCTGTCATTGTCCTGCAAGTGGCTTGGCGGCGCAGGCGGAGAGTGGCAGACTCATCAGGCCCAAAAGGCATAGATCAATAACCATAACGCAAAAAAGGAATCTCACGGATGCGATCGTTTTCCCGCCCCCTGCTGCTTGGCGCCCTGATCGGGCTCTCCGCCCTTGCCACCACCACCGTTCAGGCGGATGAGCCACTCAAGCTGGGGGTGGATATCCCGTTCGAGCCCTTCGAGTATCGTCTTCCCGATGGCACCCTTGCCGGTTTCGAGGTGGAGCTCGGGGAAGAGGTGTGCCGGCGCATCCAGCGCCAGTGCGAGTGGGTCGAGCAGAGCTGGGATGGCATCATCCCGGGGCTGATGGCGCGCAAGTACGACGCCATCATGTCATCGATGGCGATCACCGAGGAGCGCAGACAGCAGGTGCTGTTCTCCGAACCCTACTACTCCAACCCCAGCGTGTGGGTGACCCTGCGTGATCAGCAGATCGACCCCGATGATCGCGACAGCCTCGAAGGCCTGACGGTGGGCGTACAGCGCGGCACCATCCGCGATCGCTTCATCACCGACACCTATGGCGACATCATGGAGGTTCGTCGCTACGCCACCGCCGAGGACCTGGCGCTGGACGTCAAGACCGGACGCCTGGACAGCGCCTTCATGTACTACCCGCTGGCCCTGGCCAATCTGCAGGTGGACGAGGCCGACAGCGAGGTGGTGGTCAGCTCCGAGTTGATCCGTGAGCCCAAGTCGTACTTCGGCCATGGTGTGGCGGTGGCCTTCCGTCCCCGCGACAAGGAGCTCGCCGAGCAGTTCAACCAGGCCCTGGCCGAGATCAAGGAAGACGGCACCTACGACGAGCTGATGCACAAGTACGTGGACTACGACATCAAGATCTGAAGATGGTCTGGCCTGGCCGGACCCTCGCCAGGCCCAGTAAGCGACTTTGATACCGGTAGTTGGAACACCAAAAGGGCGGCCATTGGCCGCCCTTTTTGTTGCGCTAGCTGGGCTTATGTCGTTGCCAGAGGCGTATCCGGGTCCGCGCGGTGCTCAGGCCCCGGTCTCGGCCTTGGCGCCGGGCTCGAGTATCTCCCGGGCCAGGTTGCGTCCGGCCTGGGTCAGGTGCAGGCGCTCGCCCTCCTGGACGACCAGATGGCGCTGGCGCGAGCGCTCCACCACCCGCTCGGCACGGGCGGGGTCCCACATCAGGTGATCACGCAGCGCCATGGTGACGTTTTCTACCGCCTTCTCCGGGCCGTCCTCGTGGTGATAGAGGTGCACCATCAGGGTACGGCTCTCGTTCAGCTCGCGCTGGCGGCGACGTTCGAGCCATTGAGCGAAGACGCCGTAGCGCGGGCCGAGGAGGAAGGCCAGGGCGAGGAAGACGCCGGTCATCACCGCCATCATGCCGCCGATGGAGACGTCCCAGGCCACCGCCAGGTAGTAGCCCGAGACGCTGGAGGCGGCGGCGATCAGCGAGGCGTAGACGAAGATCTTCCACAGCCGGTCGGTGAGCAGGTAGGCCGCCGAGGGCGGCACGATGACAAAGGCCACGAACAGCACCGCGCCCACAGCGTCGAAGGCGGCCACCGCGGTGCCGCTGGTCAACAGCAGCAGCACATAGAACAGCGCGGTCGGCGCGAAGCCCAGCGCCTTGGCCAGGGCGCTGTCGAAGGTGGCGAGCTTCAGCTCCTTGTAGAAGGCCGCCACGAAGGCCAGGTTCAGCGCCGTCATGGCGCCCATGGAGACCAGCGCCCGGGGCACCTCGGCACCGCCGATAGGCAGGGTGTCGAGCCACACGAAGCCGATCTCGCCGAGCAGCACGGTGTGGGCATCGATGTGCACGTCGCTGGCGTAGAGGTTGATCAGCAGGACCCCGAGGGAAAACAGCACCGGGAACACCAGACCGATGGCGGCGTCCTTCTTGACCTTCTGGGTCGACACCAGCAGCTCGGTAAGAAACACCGTGAAGATGCCGGTGAGCGCCGCACCGATGATCTGCAACGGGCCGCTGGCCTGGTGGGTCAGCAACCACACCACCACGATGCCGAAGACGATGGAATGGCCGATGGCGTCGGACAGCATGCTGGTGCCGCGCAGTACCAGAAAGGTCCCGACCAGGCTGGAGGCGATGCCGACGAGGGCGCCGACCAGCATGATCATCAGCGGAATATTGTTGAACAGCGATGCCATCATGCGCGGCCTCCCCGGCCCAGGTCATCGAGAATGCGCTCGGCCTCGCGACAGCCTTCCGGCGTCAGTACCCAGCGCTTGTGGTCACCGGGTTCGTGGGACGGCGGCGTCTGCTGGGTGATCAGGCCACGGGCGGTCAAGCGCTCCAGCGCGCGCCGGCTGTCGGTGCCCAGGTAGGCGTCCACCATGCGTTTCTCGGAGCGATAGTGGCGATCGGCGTGGTGGCTGGCGAGCTGGTAGAGGGTGGTGAGCACCCGCTGGTGACGTAGCTGGCGTCGATCACGCTGAAGCTTGAGGATTTCCCAGACAAAGCCCCGGTGAGGCGCAAACAGCAGCGATACCAGCACCACGCTGGACAGGCTCAGGATGATCAGCGGCCCGGTGGCGAGCCCCGGGCCGAGGGCACTGATCAAGGCGCCGGTGACACCACCGACGATACCGAACAGCGCCGACAGCATGACCATGGACTCCAGTTTGTTGGCCCACTGACGCGCTGCCACCGCCGGGGCGATGACCATGGCAGCCATCAGCACCACGCCGACCATCTGCAGGCCGACCACCACGGCCAGGGCGATCATCACCGTCATCAAGGCCTCGAGCAGTGTGACCGGCAGGCCCTGGGTGGCAGCGAATTCGGCGTCGAAGGACACCAGCTTGAATTCCTTCCACAGCCCGCCGACCAGCACCAGCGCCACGCCGCTGACGCCGGCCATGATCCACAGGTCGCTGCGCAGGGTGGCGGCGGCCTGGCCGAACAGGAAGGCGTCGAGCCCCCCCTGGGATGCGTTGCCGGTGCCCTGGATATAGGTCAACAGCACCACCCCTATGGCGAAGAACACGCTGAGCGAGATGCCAAGGGCGGCGTCGGTCTTGAGCCGGCTCATGCGGGTCAGCAGCAGCATCACCAGCGCCGCCAAGGAGCCTGTGAACAGCGCGCCGGCAAGGATGCTGCCCATCTCGCGGCCCCCGGCGATGATGAAGCCCAGGCAGACACCGGGTAGCGCCGCGTGGGACAGGGTATCGCCGAGCAGGCTCTGCTTGCGCAGCACCGCGAAACAGCCGAGCACGCCGCTGACCAGACCCAGCATCGCCGCGCCCATCACCACGTTCTGCAGGGTGTAGTCGCCGAGCAGGGCGTTCAGGCTCATCTCGGCACCTCTTCACGACTTTCCTGCGGGCGCGCCTCGGGGCGCTGGCCGGCGAGCTCGCGCTCGGCGGGAATGGCGCCGGTGACATCGTCGAGCAGGGCGATCTGGCCGCCGTAGGCGCGGCGCAGGTTGTCGGCGGTATAGACGTCGTTGACCGGCCCCTGGGCGATCACTCGCACGTTGAGCATCAGCATCCAGTCGAAGTAGCTGCGCACCGTCTGCAGGTCGTGGTGGACCACGATCACCGTCTTGCCCTGGTCCCGCAGCCTGCGCAGGATGTCGACGATGGCGCGTTCGGTGGTGGCGTCGACACCGGCCATGGGCTCATCGAGGAAGTAGACGTCGGCCTTCTGAACCAGCGCCCGGGCCAGGAACACCCGCTGCTGCTGGCCGCCGGACAGCTGGCTGATCTGGCGATCGGCAAAGCCGTCCATGCCGACCATCTCCAGCGCCTGCATGGCCTCGTGTCGCTCGCGGCGGCCGGGCCGCCTGAGCCAGCCCAGCCGGCCGTAGAGGCCCATGCCGACCACGTCCTGTGCGGTGGTGGGGAAATCCCAGTCCACCGTGGAGCGCTGGGGCACGTAGCCGACCCGCCGCCGCGCCTGGCGGTAGGGGCGTCCATGCAGGGTGACGTGGCCGGCGACGCTGGGCACCAGGCCGAGGATGCTCTTGATCAAGGTGCTCTTGCCGGCGCCGTTGGGGCCGACGATGGCGGCCATGACACCGGGCGGTACGTCGAAATCGATGTCCCACAGCACCGGCTTGCCATGGTAGCTGACCGTCAGGTCCTCCACGTGGAGGGCCAGGTCGGGTTCGTGGAGCTGCTCGCTCATGGTGTGGCTCCTGTCGACCTCGCGGTGGCGTTCAAGCGCTGCGGGGTGGTGGTGTTCACTGGTCGGCGTCCTGGCTGGCGGAGGCGATCTGCGCCGCGAGGGCCTCGGGCAAGGGGGCGGGCTGACCGCCCAGGGCGCTGACGATATGCTCGGTGTTGCTCTTGAGCATGCCGATGTAGGTGCCCTCCAGGGTGCCCTTGGCGCCCATGGCGTCGGAATAGAGCTGACCGCCGATCTCGACCCGGTGGTCCTGATCGGCGGCGGCGTCGATCACCGCCTGGACGGTGCGCGGATTGATGGTGCTCTCGACGAACATGGCGGGAACGCCACGCTCGACCACCAGCTCGGCCATGCGGCGAATATCGGCCACGCCGGTCTCGGTGGCGGTGGATAGCCCCTGGATGCCGGCCACCTCGATGCCGTAGGCGCGTCCGTAGTAGCCGAAGGCGTCGTGGGCGGTCACCAGGATGCGCTGCTCGGCGGGGACGCTGTCGATGCTGGCCTGAATCCAGTCATCGAGTTCGGCCAGTGACGCCTGGTAGGCCTCGGCGCGCTGCTGCATGGCCTCGGCACAGTGCGGACGCTGCTCTCCCAGCAGTTCCGCGATGACCGGAACGTTCCGGGCCCAGAGTCCTGCATCCATCCACAGGTGGGGGTCGACGCCATAGGCGTCCTGGGTGTGGATAAGTTGGTCGTCGCCGACGGCCTGCTCACTTACCGCAGCGGTGGGCTTGATCCGGGAAAATCGATCGAACACCTTGCCGAGCTGGCCCTCCAGTGAAAAGCCGCTGTAAAGGATCAGCTCGGCCTGATCGAGATCGTGCACGTCACGGGCGCTGGCCTGGTACAGGTGGGGATCGATCCCCGGCCCCATCATGGTGTTGACCGCGACGCAGTCGCCGCCCACCTGCTCGACCAGATCGCCGAGCATGCCGACGGTGACGACCACATCCAGCGGCGCCTGCGTCTTCGCAGCGTCGGATTGGGCGTGAACCTGGGGGGTGGTCAGAGCGGCCAGCGAGGCCAGGGTCAGCAGGGCCGAAGCCGGGGCTGAACGACGCATGAACAGGGCTCCTCGGGGCAAGAACGACGCGCAAGCAGCACCGAAGTGCTATTTGGCTATCATTTATAGACGTGGCTAAGTTTTGGCGCCTAAGGCCCCTCGCGTCAAGCGTAGAGCGCTAATCGAGGTGATCGAGTCAGGCTATTCGCGCGATGGAGCGCACCTACAGGCCCTGTCGCCTGGAGGCGGCCCGGGGCTGGCAGAGGGCTGGCATAGGGTTGGCAGAGCGTGGCACGAAGCCAGATGGGATGGGCTCCGGCGATGGCGTCAGCCTTTCAGAAAGCGCTCGAAGGCGGCCAGGGTCTCGGCGCTGACATGGTGCTCGATGCCTTCGGCGTCGACCCGCGCGGTTTCGGGATTGATGCCCAGCTTGATCAGGAAGGCTTCGACGATCTGGTGTCGTTCGCGGCTGGCATCGGCCAGGGCCTTGCCCTTGTCGGTCAGGAAGATGCCGCGATAGGGGCGCTTGATGATCAGACCCTCGTCATCGAGACGCTTGAGCATCTTGGCGACGGTGGGCTGGGCGACGCCCAGGCGGCGGGCGATATCGGTCTGGCGCGCTTCACCGCCGTCGGTGATCAGATCCGAGATCAGCTCGACGTAGTCTTCGATCAGTTCGGTGCGGCGGGCGTCTCGTGCCTTGCGAAACCCCTCGACGTGACTTTCCGGGGAAATCAGCGATGCGCGTTCGTCGTGGTTGAGGGGGTCGTTCATGGGGGATGGAGTCGCCTCGGGTCAGGGTGTCCATCTTGCCAATCGGTGGCGGTAATGCAAGTTCAGCAAAGGTGATACCTCACGTAGAGGCGTTCCGCGGGAAGAGGCGTACCCGTGTCGAGACATTCTCGTATATGCCCATGTCAGGGAAATCGTCAGCCCTGAAGCAGTGGCATCGCCGATCCACCTACCGGCAGTCGGCGGCGCGACGACAGGGCCAGGAATTGATGGAGGGGAAGGGGCTTCGAGTACAGATAACCCTGGAATGAACGACAGCCCAGCTCCAGCAGCCGCTTTTGCTGCTCCACGGTTTCGACACCCTCGGCGATGACACCGAGTTGCAGGGTCTGGGCGAGGGCGATGATGGTCTGGGCGATGGGGGCCGCAGTGGGGTCATCGGTCAGATCGCGGACGAAGGCCACATCGATCTTCAGGCTGTCCAGCGGGAGGCGCTTGAGGTAGGCCAGAGAGGAGTAGCCGGTACCGAAGTCATCGATGGCGAAGCGCACCCCGAGGGTGCGCAGGTGGGTCAGGGTATCGATGACCGGATAGGCCTCACCCAGCATCAAGGACTCGGTGAGCTCCAGGGTCAGCTGGCTCGCAGGCGCCCCGGTATCCGTCAGGGCCCTCTCCACGCCGGTGACGAAGTCGGCGCGCTGGAATTCCCGGGCGCTGACGTTGACCGACAGGGTCCAGGCGCTTCTGTGGGGATCGTGCTGCCAGTCTGCCAGCAGCTCACAGGTCTTGCGCAGCACCCAGTTGCCCAGTTCGACGATCTGGCCGGTGTCCTCGGCCAGGCTGATGAAGGCACTCGGCGAGACCAGCCC
Organism: Halomonas sp. EF61; assembly: GCF_040147045.1. Lineage (NCBI taxonomy): Bacteria > Pseudomonadati > Pseudomonadota > Gammaproteobacteria > Oceanospirillales > Halomonadaceae > Halomonas > Halomonas sp. EF61. Next base: position 1,577,064 of record NZ_JAMSHM010000001.1, read on the forward strand.
CAGCTCCGGATGCTCCCAGCGCAGCAGTACTTCTGCGCCGGTAATCGAGCCCTGGTGATCGACCTGAGGCTGCAGGTACTGGCGCAATTGCTCGCCGACCACCGCGTCCTTGAGCTGTCGCTCGAGCCTGAGTCGAGCATTCAGGCGCTCGACCATGCTGGCTTCAAAGGCGCAAGGACGCTGGGCGGCCTCGCTCTTGCTCTCGAGCAGGGCCAGGCCAGCGCGCTTGAGCAGTTCGCTGACGCCGAGGTCACCGCCACGAAACAACAGGTAGCCGCCGCTGACGCGGCAGCTGTGGCGCTCGCCGGCCAGCGAATAGTCGCCGTTCAAGGATTCCAGTACGCTGCGTGCCTTTTCCCTGGCCTGCCCCATGGCATTCTCAGGGGAGACCGAGAGACCGTCGTAGAGCAGCGCAAATTCATTGCTGCTCAGCCGGGCCAGATCGTTGGCTTGCCTGGCCCAGGGCCTGAGACGGGCCGCCAGCGCCTTGAGCAGGCGATCTCCGGTGGCCTGACCGAGGGCATCATTGATGCCCTTGAAGTTGTCGATATCCACCAGCAGCAACATGATGTGCCGGCCACTGATGTCGCTGGCCAGTTGCAGGGCGTGGATGCGTTCCTGCAGCGAACTGCGATTGGGCAAGGTGGTCAGACCGTCGTGATAGGCCTGGTAACGGATATGCTGCTGGGCGTCATGGTGGGCGGAGGTATCGCTGAGGGTGGCGACAAAATGCCCGCTACCGTCTTCATCGGCGCGTACACGATTGATGCTCAGGCGCGCAGGGAAGCGGCGACCTTGGCGGTGTCGGACCTCGACATCGCCGATCCAGGCGCCATTTTCTCGCAGCGAGCGCAGTACCTGGCTGCGATGCTGATCGAGCCGCAGCAGGGTGTTGAGCTTGAGCATCGAGTGGCCCTGGAGGTCGGTGTGGGGCACACCTGTCAGGGTCTCGAAGGCGTGGTTGCACATGATCATGCGGGCACGCTGATCCAGCAGTACGACGCCATCGTGCATCGATTCGATGACATCCACCAACTGGCGGCGCGAGACCTGCATGCGCATGGCACTGTCCTGTAGCCGCCTGTCGACAAGCACCGTGACCAGGGTGGCCACTGCAAACAGAAATGACAGCACGGCGACGGCGGTGGCCAGTAGCGAGCCGTGATGGGCCATTGGTGTTGTCGCCTGCCAGCCTGGGTCCGGCAGAAAGTACACCGCCATCATGGCCGAATAGTGCATGCTGCAGATGGCCAGGGCGGCAAACACCGCGGCCAGAAGGCTGCCCAGGCGAATGCCCTGCACGCGGGGCAAATCTCTGGACGCATGGAAGCTGTAGATGCTGGCGATACCAAAGGGCAGCGAGATCACCAGTGACAGCAGCAAGGGAATGGGAGCGAAGCGCATGCTGGCAGGCGCTTCCATGGCTGCCATGCCGGTGTAGTGCATGGTGGCGATACCCAGCCCCAGCAGGCATCCCGCGATGATCTTGCGCGTGGTGGACAGTCCCCTGCGAGCCATCGCCGCCACGGCGATCAGGCCGGCGACCACCGCCGGCAGCAAAGAAGCCAGGGTCAGCCACAGACCATGATGGGCGGGAAAGGGCAGACGATAGGCGAGCATGCCGGTGAAGTGCATGCTCCAGATGCCTAGCCCCATCATGGTGCCACCGGCCAGCCACCAGGCCCTGCGTCGATGTTGCCATCGCGCAGAGTGAACGCGTTCGCCGACGGCCATGGCCGAATACACCGATACCAGTGCCACCAGACACGACAGGACGACGAGCCAGGGCGTGTGTACTCCCTGTATGGCCTGGGCGACCTGCGGGTAGGTAATAAAGATGGGCGGCATGGGTCGGGGTGGGTCCCTTGTAGTAAGGCCTTAAGACAACCTCTTCATTGATTAGCATGACCTGGCGCGTAGAGCAAAGGCACCTGCCGGGCGGGATAGTCTTCATGCGAACGTGACGGATCCGCGTTTGAGTATAGAATTGTCGGTCAATGCTTGCGTGATACGGGGCGCTATATTGTTGTCCTGGCGGTGAAAAAAGTGTAAATACCGGCGCCCGCCTCAGAGAAGAAAATCATAGTAGGCAGGCGTTGTCAGGCGCTGAGACAGCGCTGATAAAGTGCCGTTGTCTTTAGTCGAGTCGACCTTGGTTGCCGATTCGGGCAAAGCTTTACGTGACCCCCTGTTACATCAGGCAAGCATTCTGGTATTTCCGTGCCCCTTCACAATGAGCTTTGGAGCAAATGGGCGGACAGCTGTGACGTTTTCCTCCGGGGGGGCCGGCGACGGTCAGTGACAGCGTTTCACCTCGCGGCGCTGGCGTGCTGACGCCAGCGGAGCGTGGCGTTCAACCCTCCAGACTCACGGTTGTCCAGGCTGACTTCGACCTCTTGCTGATGAGCCAGTGCAAGCACGATGGAAAGGCCCAGACCGCTACCGGTGATGGTGGCGTCGCTGGCGCGGTGGAAGCGCTCGGCGACACGCTCCATGTGCGTATCGGGAATGCCGGGGCCGCTATCGAGGATGCTTAGGCGAACACCCTGGGGCTCTGCCTGGAGGATGGCTTCGATGGTGCCACCGTCGGGTGTGTAGCGCAGCGCGTTGTCCAGCAGATTGCGGATCATGATGCCGAGCTCCGTGGCATTGCCCTTGACCGTGGTCGGGTCGACGTCTTCCAGGCGGAGTTGCTGGCCACGGGCGTCGGCCAGCGGCCAGAGCTCGGCCGCGAGGTCCAGCAGCAGGGAGCGCAGGTCTACGCTTTCCGGTGCAGCGGCGGTGTGGCGATCGACCCGTGCGAGTACCAGTAGCTGCTCTACCACGCGCTGGAGTCGTTCGACACCCTGACGAGCCTTGGGCAGGGCGTCGCCTTCGCCCGCCAGGGCGTTGTCCAGGTGGATCTTGAGGGCCGCCAGCGGAGTGCGCAGCTCGTGGGCGGCATCGGCGGTAAAACGTCTCTCCTTTTCCAGGGTCGCCTTGAGTCGCCCGATAAAGTCATTGAGCGACCCTCTGAGGCCAGCCAGTTCCGTCGGTACGTCCAGTTCTATGCGGCTGAGGTCGGCGGAGTCGCGATGCTCCACCTGCTGCGATAGTCGCTCGATGGGGCGCAGGCCGCGCCGAATATGACGCAGCACCAGCAACAGGCTCAGCGGCATCAGCAGTAGCATGGGCCAGAGGTGATTGAGCGCGATGCGCTCGATGATGTCGAGAAAGAAGTCCCGCTCGATACCGATCTGTAGCCACAGACCACGACTCGGGTCATGCAGGGCAAAGACTCGCCAGCGAGACTCTCCCAGCGATCGCCACTCGAAACCCTGCTCACCAGGTGGCGGCATCTGGGGCTGTCGATCGACGTCTTGCCATCCAGGGCCAATCACCACCGGCTGGCCGGTCTCGGTCCACAGTCCGAAGCCCATCTTGCGCTCTTCGTGGTGATAGGTCTGGCCGGGGGCCACCGGCAGGTCATCGGACGTGCCGCTGTCGGTGTACAGGTGGGCGCTGGCCTTGCGCTGGTCCATCCATCGGGCCAGACGTTGATAGTCGTCTGCCTCGGGTGCCTCGGGGAGCATGCTCATCAGCCCCCTGCCGGTGAAGGCGAGCTGGGCATCGAGGATCTCCTCCAGCTCGTTTTGCGAGATCAGCCAGGCGGCCACCACCGACAATAGCGCCACCATGGCAAGGGAAAGGGCCAGGGTGCGGAAAAGATAGCGATGGATCGACATCACGGGGTGATGGCCAGGAAGTCGGTATTGAGGCGATAGCCGATGCCGCGCACCGTGGTGATCATCTCCTTGTGCAGCTTCTTGCGAAGATGATGCACGTGAACTTCCAGCGCGTTGGACTCGAGTTCTTCGCCCCAGCCGTAGAGCAGGCTCTCCAGGCGGGGACGCGACAGTACCTGGCCGGGATGACGGGCGAGCTCGATCAGTAGGGCGAACTCGCGACGACTCAGGGCGATACCGCGTCCCTTCCAGTCGACACAATGGCGAGCCTCATCGATGCACAGCGTGCCGACGTCGATGGTGGAACTGGCGCGACCGGCCGCTCGTCGAATCACCACGCGCAGGCGCGCCAGCAGTTCCTGGAGGTCGAAGGGCTTCAGTACATAGTCGTCTGCCCCGGCGTCCAAGCCCTGGATACGTTCTTCCACGGCGTCACGGGCGGTCAGGATCAAGACAGGCAGGGCAGTTTGCTGGCGCAGGCGTCTCAGGATCTCCAGTCCATCGCAGTCGGGCAGGCCAAGGTCGAGGATCACCACCGAGAACGCCTCCAGGGCCAGCGCCTCGAGAGCCGGCTTGCCGCAGGTGAACCAGTCGACTGCATAGCCCTCTCGTTCAAGTGCGACCTTGATACCGTCCCCCAACAGAGGGTCATCCTCCACCAGTAGTGCCCGCATGGCGTCTTCTCCGTCGATCTACCCAACTGTCTCTCAGGCAGTATGGGGCGCAAAACCTTAATCTACGCTTAAGGATCGACGGGAGCCTTGATCCGACGCTGTTCTCTGGCTAGGCGCTGTCCGAAAAGTCGACGAGCGAAGGTTAGACAAGGCAAAAATCGGTGAGAAAGCGCAGTTTACGGGGTGTAAATGAGCATTTTGATCCGATTTTTAACGCCGTATTACCGAGCGCAGGCACTTTTCAGACAAGCCCTAGGACTGCGAATCGTGCCTGGGCTTGCCGGTACGCTCGGCCGACGCCATCTTTTCCAGTTCGTCTTCGCTCATCGAGTCGTACATCGACCGGGCGGCACCGTCGAGTTCGCTCACCTTCTGTTCTCCGCGCTTGGCAGCGAGGGCCGCTCCTGCCGCCATCTGCTGGGCTTTCGACTTCGCTGGCATGGTTACCTCCTTGAAGGGAAAGAAGATTGTCGTACCGGCGTTAATAATTTGCTGCCTGGCAGGCTCAACAGACCCAACGACGGAAAGCCAGACTCCGCCAGGTTCGACCCGGATTAGTCCCAGCATAATCACTTGCCATGAACGTCTTCAACGCCAGTTGCCGCGATACCGAAACGTATCCAGAGGCGAGTGGGCGAAATCTTATGAAAGGAAGAGCGACATTCGCCAGGGAGTGTGTCGGCCTGTGTTCTTTCGTGGAGGTGGCCTTTCGCTGGAGGTTTTTGCGCTTTTGCCTGGGCACAGCGGTGCTACCTTGGCCGCCGCTGAATATGACCATCGAGATTCGAAGTAACGTGAAGAAGTGAAGTCACACGGCGTTACAACTCTTTTCAATAATAAGTACGAAACAGCGTCCTGCTCTGGCAGCGTCTGACGGCGACGTAAAGGATTACCTTGATGACTTTCGAATTGACGTTGTTCAGACGCTATTGCAACAGCTTTGACATAAAGCGCCCATCGAGTCTTGCCCACGACGGTTCATTAGTGACTCGGGCAGGCATGGCGTCTTCGTCTTTCGTTCAGCGATTCTGCCATGACAAGGGAGCAAGCCACCATGCGAGATACACAGGATCTTTTTCCGACACGCCTGGAGCGCAAGCTGGGCATGTTCGAGCGCATCGACCCGGTCGTTCATTGCGACAAACAGCAGCGAGCGAACGGCCCCCTCAGCGAAGAAGAGCTTGATGAGTTTGATAGAAAAGGCTTTCTCTCTTTCGAGAACTTCTTCGACAAGGAGGAGATGGATGCCTTTATCCAGGAATTGCGGGAGTACGAAGAGGACGAAGACCTCAAATTGTCCGAAGGGACGGTGCTGGAGCCCGGAAAACAGGAGATCCGGTCAATCTTTGGTATACATCAGGTCTCGGATCGTTTCAGCCGTCTGACACGGGACCCGAGGCTATTGGCCATGGTGCAGCAGATACTCGGTAGCGACGTCTACATCCATCAGTCGCGTATCAACTACAAGCCCGGTTTCAAGGGAAAGGGCTTTGACTGGCACTCGGACTTCGAGACCTGGCATAGCGAAGACGGCATGCCTCGGATGCGGTCACTGAGCTGCTCGATCATCCTGACGGATAACGGTGAATTCAATGGCCCCTTGATGCTGATACCAGGGTCCCACAAGCAGTTCGTTCCTTGTGTCGGGCGCACCCCGGAGGACAACTACAAGGAGTCATTGAAGAGCCAGGACATCGGTGTTCCTGATGCCGCCAGCCTGAAGAAACTGATGCTGGAGAACGATATAGAGGCGCCGAAAGGCGATTCTGGCTCATTGGTGATGTTCGAGTGCAATACGCTGCACGGCTCCAATATCAATATGTCCTGCTGGCCGAGGAGCAATCTGTTCTTCGTCTATAACAGTGTCGAGAATACCCTCCACGACCCCTACTGCGGCAACAAGCCTCGCCCCGAGTTCCTGGCCACGCGCAAGGACTACAGCCCGCTCACACCTGTCGAAGGAAAGCGTCAGGAAGAATAAGAGCCGGAGAGGGTGAGTGCAGCAAGGTTGAACAGAGCGGCTGACGAGATAGAGACCTTGGGAGACTAAAGTAGGGCACCGAGGATGCTCACCCGCTGGCTGGGAGCGCCGACGTCACCTACCTCTCCGCCATGACCGGCACTGTCACTCGCTTACCTGGCCATCGTCGCTGGGACTCGAGAACCTCCAGCAGCAAACGCCACCTTGATACACAAGGTGGCATTTTTTTGGCTGGGGGCGGGGGCGGGAATCCAGGCACGAGATCGCGTTCGCCGCCTGTTTCGCTGGGGCAGCGGTCTTCGCAGGGTTCTACCAAAGCGGCCGCCAGCAAAGGCCTTGAGGGTCTCGGACGCGCTGGACGGTGCCTTTGCGTGTGCTGGCGAAGTCGCTGTGGTCACGAGCCGACCATGGGGATGACCCGCTTAAGACGAAGGTCTACGCCTAAAAACATAAAAATATGACTATAGTTGTTTTGTCCGCCGCATCGACGATGGCAAGGAGCCCTCGGAGGTTGTTCTGGCCACGGTTCGGTCGGGCGGCCCATGGCCGTCGCATGAACAGGGGCGGTCTACCGGATGTTCCTCTGGCCCCGGGCGCCATGCACCTACCAGAGTTCTTCCATCGACAACGCCGGATACCGGCCAACGCTCAAATGAGGGTGAGACAATGACAACAGCACACCGAGTAGTCAGCGTCATCGCGGGTCTAACCATGGCAGCGACCAGTGGTCTGGCGCTCGCCGACTATCCTGATCGACCCATCACTGTACTGGTCCCGTTCAACGCTGGAGGAACCACGGACCTGGTGGTGAGGACACTGGAGCCCGCGCTAGAGCGCGAATTGGGTGCCGAAATCGTGATCCGCAATGTCACTGGCGCCGCAGGCACCATAGCCGCAGCCGAGTCAATGCAGGCGGATGCCGATGGCTACACCATGTTCTTCACTCCCAAGGGGCCCGTCACCATTCAGCCTCTGCTTCGTCCGCTACCGTATCAGTCCGATGACTTCCTCCCCGTTGCCGAGGTTAGCGTGACGACCTATGCAACCGTCGTGGGTCAAGATTCCGAGTTCAATTCCTTTGAGGAGCTGGTGACCTACGCCCAGGAGAATCCGGGCAACCTGCGTCTGGCATCGACAGGGATCGGGACCATGCCTCACCTGGCCGTCGTTGCCCTGAGCCACATGGTGGGACTGGACATCAAGCATATCCCCTACAAGGCGTCTGGAGAGGTCACCAAGGCGATCATGGGCGGGGAGCTGGATGGCACCACGGAAATGAGCTACGTCGCCGAACAGTTTGACCTCAAGGTACTGTCCTGCTGGGGCCAAGAGCGCTGCGACGGCTACCCCGACGTTCCGACCATGAAAGAGCTGGGCTATGACGTCGTGCTGGAGAACTGGTTGGGTTTCGTGGCGCCTCAAGGTGTACCGGAAGAATACGTCACCAAGTTCGCTGAGAGTGTAGGTGTGGCTCTTCAGGATGAGTCAGTGATGACTGCGCTCGAGAATCAAAAGATCACCCCCGCCTTCCTGGCTGGCGAAGCATTTCAGGAAGTCTATGAGAACGATGCCGCAGCAAATCTTGAGCTGCTCAGTAGTGCTGGCATGTCGGTAGGGCAATAGGAATCTTACAGCCCTTGCATGACCAGCACCTATTCCGGTGATTTTAGATAGCGGACAAGGTCGTTACCTGGAACGAGGTGATCTAATGAATGCTGGCTCGAGAGACATGCTGCTGGGCGCAACAGGTCTATTAACAGGAGCAATACTTCTCAACGAAGTTGGCGCAATGGAAGCCAACAAAAATCCACTGTTTGACTATGGCGTCGGTCCTGTTCTATTTCCAAAGGCATTGCTTGTTATCTGGCTGTCGCTCTCTCTTCTGATTTTGGTGAGAGCATGGTTCCTCGTGAATGAGGAGGCAGAGCAGGTAAATCACAAACGGCTGTGGAGTGTGGTGGCCGGTGTGTCGATATTCGTAGCAGTGATTCCTGTGCTGGGATTTCTTGTCTCAGCCATCATTTTTAGTCTTTTACTTCCCTGTGTCGTGGGATATAGAAATCTGAAAGTAGTTGCTGCTGTAGGGGCGATTTTTCCGTTGGTTGTCTGGTACGCCTTTACTCACTGGTTGGATATTTTCCTGCCGTCCTCAATGTTAAGCGTTGGGTTTTAGGAGGAATGGTCTAATGGAAATGTTAGTGTCATCCATATGGGCAGTACTGCAGCCTGACGTTATCCTGGCAATGGCGTTGGGGACTATCTTCGGCATCATTGTCGGTGCACTGCCGGGGTTGGGCTCTATCCTCGCTATTACCATTGCACTGCCTTTTACCTTCGCCATGGGTCAGGTGGCAGCCATCTCGCTGGTCATCGCGGTCTATTGCTCCTCCGTGTTCGGAGGGTCAATTTCTGCAATATTGATCAATACTCCTGGGACGCCCCAGTCTGCAGCGACTTGCCTCGATGGCTATCCGATGACCCGGGCGGGTCACGCAGACGCAGCACTTGGATGGGCCGCTACTGCGTCCTTGATTGGTGGGCTCTTCTCCACTGTGGTGCTGATCTTTGCTGCACCAAGATTGGCTCAGTTTGCGCTTGGATTCGGTGCGATAGAAACCTTCGCCCTGATCACTGTAGCTCTGACATGTATTATTGGAGTAGCGCAAGGTAGTCTGATAAAGGGGTTATTGGCTGGAGTGTTTGGTCTTTTTCTGTCGACGGTTGGGATCGACCAGATGACAGGTCAGGCACGCTTTACCTTCGATGTTTTCGCCATGTCGAATGGTTTTCCTCTGCTGCCCGTCATTGTAGGGCTCTTTGCCTTTGGTGAAGTGTTTTATCGCTTGGGAACAAAGGCGGTGTCAGCCGGCGAAAGCGGTGTTCGTGTCGGGATGAAAATTCCGAAACTCAAAGAGATCCTGCTGCGCTGGAAGACAGTATTGAGAAGCTGTCTTATTGGTACCTTCGTCGGTATTCTGCCGGGTACGGGAGCCGCTACAGCAAGTTTTATCTCCTACGCGGAGGCAAAGCGCAGCGGACGTTATCGGGACAAGTTGGGGACAGGAGAACCCGAAGGCATTATTGCGGCCGAAGCATCCAACAATGGGGTGACCGGGGGGGCGCTCGTGCCTACCTTGGCGCTTGGGATACCGGGAGATCCGGTCACTGCACTCATGATGTCTGCCCTGATTATCCAAGGTATTCAACCAGGAGTAAGGTTGTTCTCGGAAAACCCAGGACTGATGAACTCTACCTTTGTCGCACTGATAGTTTGCAACATCTTGATGTTTGTCGCCGCCCTGGTGATGGCTCCCATTCTTACTCGGACGCTTCGCGTACCCGAACCCTTGTTGATGACGGCTGTACTGGTGCTTTCGGTGGTGGGTTCCTATGGTGCTTCGGGACGAATGTTTGATGTTGGCGTCGGGATCTTCTTCGGGATTGTCGGTGTTGCTCTTCGCTTCCTCAAGGTGCCTATCGCACCAATCGTAATTGGTCTCGTACTGGGCCCCATATTTGAAGAGAGCCTCAGGCAAGGGTTGATTATTACAGATAATAATTTCTTGTCCTTTATGTCTCTCGAGTACCCCTTGGCAATGATCTTGCTCCTTCTTGCCGCATCCATCGTTCTGGTATCGGCGTTTCGTGAGACAAGAAAGGCACTGGATTACAAGAAACAGAAATAACGACTGAAGATTCTGTTTAATGTTACGGAAAGTGAAAAAATTAGGAGAATATAAAATGACCATGATCAATGCTTTCAGGCAATTGCTGGTGACTCGTGATAGACCCGCCGTTGGCATGTGGAGTGTACTCAATAGCTTTGATGCGACGGAAGGTCTCGCCTGGTGTGGGTTTGACTGGATGAATATTGATACCGAGCACGCGCCTGTCGAACTTCAGGATGTCATCCACCATCTCCGGATACTGGATGGCACACCGACGGTACCTATGGTCCGCCTCGTCTGGAACGACCCGCTGCTGATCAAGCGATACCTCGATGCTGGCGCTTCGACGCTGATGCTGCCCTTTGTGCAGAACGCAGAGGAAGCAAAGCAGGCAGTCGAGCAGATGCATTATCCGCCGCGTGGAGTGCGGGGTATGGCCGCAATTCACCGTGCCAGCCGCTACGGTGCTATCGGTGACTACGTCGCCAATGCTTCCGGTAGCCTGTTTCTTATCGTGCAGGTGGAGACGCTGGAGGCATTGGACAACCTTCCCGAAATCCTTGCTGTCGATGGTGTCGACGCAGTGTTCTTTGGTCCAGGCGACCTGTCGGCCAGTATGGGAATGCCTGGGCAAGCAGGGAGCAAGGAAGTAACCGACAAGATTATTGACGCCTTGAGCGTTGTACGCAGGACAGAGAAGTTTGCCGGGACGTTAGCCACGACTCCGGAACAGGCGAAGGCATTTATCGAAGCCGATTTCGACTTCGTTTCTGTCGCCAGTGATGTGAATGTGTTGATCCGGAATTCACGCCAAGTTGCCTCGTCCTACGTCAGCTGAGAGCCGAGCACTACAGCGAGGAGAAATATATGGCACGCATTGTTTCAAGCTCTCCAAAGTTTTCCACGTCGCCTCCTGTGATGGAGGCGATTTCCAACGCTGGCTGGAGCTTCCAGTCGTTTGGCGATTTCGTGTCGCAGTGCGAAACGGATCCCACACAGGTGGCAAGCGCACAATATCTCGTTGCAGGGCTTCACAGAGTAGACGAAAGCTTGTTGTCATCAATGCCGGAGTTGAAAGCAATCCTTCGGTTTGGTGTCGGATATGAAAATGTCGATGTCGATGCCTGCACACGAAACGGTATCGCCGTTTTGAATACCCCACGTTCCAACGGTAATGCAGTGGCCGAGCTGGCGATAGGCTTGATGTTTTCGATGTTGCGCCACATTCCTCAGGCGCATCAGGACGTCGTTGGGGGGCGGTGGAATCGTCAGGTAGGCAATGAGGTCGCCGGAAAAACGCTGGGCATCGTAGGTCTTGGCCACATTGGAAAGCTTGTTGCTGGCAAGGCTTTGGCGCTGGGGATGAAGGTGATGGCAACCGACAAGTATCCAGACCACCCGTTTATCGAGCGTCACGGGATACAACTTGGGACACTTGAGGAGGTAATGGCGTCATCGGATGTCATTTCGCTGCACGTGTTTGGCGGGGAAGGCAACACGGCGCTCGTCAATGCAGAGAGAATCGCCATGATGCGCCAAGGTGCTTGTTTGATCAACCTGGCCAGGGGTGACGTGATTGATCTAGATGCAGCCGCGGAAGCACTGGCGTCAGGAAGCATCGGTGGGGTAGCAATAGACACCTACATCGTTGAGCCGCCTGATACCGAGCATCCGATATTCTCATCCCCAGGGGCTGTTTTTACGCCGCATAGTGGAGCTGATACGGTTCAAGCTATTGAGAAGGCTGGGCTGATGATCTGCGAGGATATCGAGACAATCGAAAGTGGAAAGGTACCAGAGAGGTTGGTCAACCAGGAGGTTCTGGAACGTAGCGACTGTCGAATACGGTTGTAGTTGCAGGGGCGGATAGCCTTGTGGAAATGGCTTGATCTATAAAGCCTCTATCTATAAGAACTCTATCCAGAATTTCTTTGTCTAGAAGTTCTCTATCTAGAGAAGAGGTCGAGATCGATTTCGACAATATCCGCCCTGTAGGTGATTTCTGCTGCGTAGATGATTTCGTCCTTGTCATTAGTCAGTGATCGCCATGCAAACGCCACCGGGTCCCCTGCAGGGTAGCCAAGTAGTTGGCTGGTAGTGACGTCACACTTTCCGAATTTCATTTTTTGCGTCATACGATGAACGTGATCTGCGAATTTTTCTGCAAAAATCGGAAGAGCGAGAGATGACAGAAAAAGATCCTTCTCCTGGTCATAGAGCGACGTCGCGATATGAATCTTGATAACGCAGTAGCGCAGATCATCGCGAACATGTATGCGCTTGATGGACTGATATTCGCCGACAGGGGATCCACGAAACCCCGAAGGAAGCGGGCCACGGCTCAATTCGAGTGTGGTCAGGTCGGGATGGTCCGTACGCAATGTGCTGACCAGTTCCTCGAAGGTCGTCTCAAGACGAAAGCGGCGGTGCCCACGACTTTTTTCCGTGACGATGGTTCCACGTCCACGCGTCGAGACAAGAAGGCCTTCATCGGAAAGAATGCTGATGGCGTCTCGAATCGTGATGCGGGAAACACCAAGTTCACTCGCAAGCTTGTCAAAAGAAGGGAGCTCGTCGCCAGGCTTCCACACGCCTTCTGTCAAGTGGCTTCGAATAACATCCACTACCTGCATGTAGAGGGGTTGCCCCTTCTTTCTGGAGATCTGGTGATTGATCGAGAGCTTCGCGGTCATGGTGTCAACCTTTGTAGTCGTCTCTACAAGATAGAGGCTTTTTATTTCCTTTTCAAGAACTTGGTGGGGGACAGAGATGAGCATGTCTGCCATCTTGCCGGTGGCGCGGTGTAGGGAATCTGACTGAATAGCCACATTCAAGTGGCAATGGTGTTTCAAATAATTCTTCAATACTGATGCATGAGGTGGCTCTGATGAACAATGTAAACAAATTAGATACTTACAACCCTGCAGCTCCTGATGAGCTGGTGGCAAGCTACGTGATCACTGAAGAAAGCGAGTTGGATGTCATCATTCAGTCTGCACAATCCGCCCAGTCCGAATGGGCCGAAATTCCTCAACCTAGGCGGGGCGCTATTATTGGAGAGTTCCTCGATGCCCTGGAGGGAGAGAAGGACCAGATAGCCAGTGTCATGACGATGGAGACCGGCAAGGTGTTGGCAGAGAGCCATGGTGAGGTTGCCAAGGCTCTTGGAGAAGGCCGGGCCATGATAGCGCGTGCCTCCAACCCATCGGGGGAGGTGCTGCCCTCACAGGTTCCTGGCACGCTGACATACACGGTTCGACGCCCAAGGGGCGTTGTGGTAGGTATCAACCCCTGGAACTTTCCTTTTAGTACACCCATGAGAAAGGCGATACCGGCATTGCTTTATGGCAATGCCATCATTCTCAAGCCTGCGTCCCTGGCGCCTGGAGCCTTGGTCAAGTTTCAGGAGATCGCTGATGCCTTCTTTCCCAAGGGGCTGGTCAGGACGGTAGTCGGTAACGGCGCTTTAGCCAGTACCCTGGTGGGGCACGATGGTGTTGCTGCTGTCAGCTTTACCGGGTCAACATCTGTGGGAAAGAAAGTTGCGCAAATGGCCGTCTCGCACCTTGCAGAGGTAAGTCTCGAGTTGGGAGGGAAGAATCCGGTCATTGTCCACGATTCACATGATCTCGCTCTTGTCGCCGAGCAAGTCGCAACGGCAGCATTTGCCGTATCCGGTCAGCGTTGCACCGCCATCAGTCGCGTTCTGGTGCACGAGTCCCTGGTGGAGTCTATGGTCGAGCTGTTGGCGTCGCAGGCTGTACAGAAGAGACCTGAGCCTGACAGCAAGGATGGCGGAGGTATTGGTCCTCTTATTAGCAAAGCACAATTGGACAGCGTTGCTACCTTCGTGGAGCGAGCGCAGGGAGAAGGGGCGAAGGTCGTTGCTGGCGGTGAGCATGTCGCCAGTAAGGGTGGTGGTTTCTACTACGCGCCGACGGTACTTGGCGGTGTTACCCGCGAGATGGAAGTCGCACGTGAGGAAGTGTTTGGTCCGGTGATTGCTGTGATTTCTTATAGCAACATCGAGGAAGGTCTTGAGGTTGCCAATGACGTTGCATATGGATTGAGTGCGTGCCTGTATTCCGAGAACTGTGCAACTGTCGATAAGTTCCTGTCCCGTTGCGATGCGGGGATGCTGCATGTCAACTGCGGTAGCTTCCCCGAGAACCACCTGCCCTTCGTCGGAGTGAAGGACAGCGCCTTGGGGGTTGGTGGCTCGAACGGACAATCTGTCATTCATTTTTATACGACTGAGCACTCAATCTATCAAAGAGCCAAGGTATAGCAGAGGCGCGTCGGTCGACGAGAGTGTGTCGCTGGCACCCTTCCAACGGTTTGCCATGGACAGAGCACCCGCGGGGCGGGTGCCTGTCCGGCGAAAATCGCTGACGCCGGCTCTCATTTCTTCGTAGCAGTGGGATGGGTGTTGATAGCAAGGCAGGAGGCTCGGCCCTTGATCGCAAGAGGGGCGAGCGTGGCAACGTGTCCACAGAGGACGGTAGACGGTCGCTTGGTAGCGACCGTCTACCGTCTTGTGATGGTGTGTTAGTTGTTTCTTGTAGCGATGGGCTCAGATCAGCCGTCTACGTTCTCCAAGCCGGGAGAGCGGAGGAGCGGGCCGAGGTCCCGGATAGCCTGGCCACTGAGCGCCAGGATGTCGACAAGCTTGCGATGTGATGCTTCACCTTGGCGAGGGACGCTGGTACATACGACGAACGGTCTTGCTCAAGCATGAACATCATCGGGACCAGCGCCGGACAATAGCGTCAGAAGTCGCGTCATTCACCTCCGAGCCGTCAGAACTCCTTGACCAGGTAGCTTGTCAGACTCTCCAGGCCATCAAGGCTGCCGATGCCTGGTGATTCTCCCAGATGAGCCGTGCCACGCTCAATCTGACCAAGAGGCCCGGCCAGATCACCACGAAGCGGGTTGGGGTTGGAATCGATCTCCAGTGCGCCTTCGCCTCCCGCGGCTGCGAGCAAGTGACCGGAGGCCAGCAAGCCAACGCCGCCACCCAGGTAGTGGGGGAAGTAGCCAAGGCCTGCCTGCATGATCATCTTGGCCAGAGGCAGCCCTCGACTGATACCCCCCCACTTGGCCGCGTCGGGCTGAACGATGGCGAGTGCACCACTATCGATTCCTTGCTGAAAGCGTTCTTCGCCCATCAGGTTCTCTCCAGCTGCCAGCGGAATGTCGGTTAGCTCCGCCAGAGCCTTCCACTCCTGCCAGGGTGCCGTGGACAACAAGGGCTCCTCGATCCACTTCAGATTCAGGTCTTCAAGGGCCGGTAGTTGTTCGCGGGCCTGCTGCAAATCCCAGCCCTGGTTCACGTCTACCATCAGGCTGGCGTCGTCCCCCAGGGTGTCGCGTAACGCCAGCAGGTTGGTTCGGTCGCGCTGAGAGCCGAAACCGATCTTGAGCTTGAAGCGGGTAAAGCCCTGGTCTGCCATCTTGCGGGCCAGGCGCTCGGGCTCGGTAGGGTTGAGGCCGCTGGCGTACACCGAGATGCGGTCGGAGGCGCCGCCCAGATAGCGCCACAATGGCTGTCGCTCACGACGTGCACAGAGGTCCCATAGAGCCAGGTCGATACCAGCGAGGCACTGGGCAAAGGGGCCCGGTTCCGCGCACTGCAGCATCAGTACACGGGTGCTCGCCTGAAGATGATCGAACGCATGCTGGGGAGATTCGTAGCGTTCCTGCAGTAGAAGGGGCCGAAATACACTGCTGACCAGTCGTGCGCGGTGCTCAGCCCCCACCATCGGGAAGTTGCACCAGATTTCCCCCCAGCCGTGGTGACCATCCTCGTCGGTAACACGAACCACGACCATAGGGCGGTCCGACATGGTGCCGAAGGAGGTCTCGACCGGGGTTTCCAGAGGGCAGCGATAGACGAAGGCACTTGCTTCGCGGATGACGAGCGGTTTGTTCATGTTTTCAGATCCATTTTCAAGTGTGCCTGATCGCCACCAGGAGCCATCTGGATGACCGAAGTATCGTGTTGTCGACGACGAGGCTTTCAAGCAGCGCTGGGCCGGAGTCCACCTGCGGTACCTGACGAGGTTCGTGCTTCTATCAGAGTTTCCTGCGTGCTTAAAAACATAACAATATGACTTTAGCACTAGCCGGCTCTTTCGACACCATGGAAATCGCGTTGCTCGATGGGATCGGCGTCTTGGCAAGCCCTTTTCGTCGGTGTTGGTGGAGGCGGCGGGAATCGAACCCCTGGGTCTGTAGAGAGCGCCGACCTCGCCCTTGGCTCACCTTTGACCTTTGTATCTTCCGGGTACAAAAAAGCCACCTTCAGATGAGGTGGCTTTTTCGTCGGTGTTGGTGGAGGCGGCGTCCAACTAAAAGTCTTCACAAGTATTTGAAAATGTTGCGATGTTGAGTTTTTTTGTTTCTCTTGTGCCCCCATATGTGCCCCCTTTCGTGCCTTTCTGCCCCCTTGAGTACTCGCCAGTCGATTCTCGGCAGTTACCGTTCATCTCGGGGTGGGGCTGCGGTCGCTCAAGCATCGGTTGCTGGTGATCCTGGCCAACGGGAAAAACTGGGTTAGCGATTCATCGAAGGGTCCTCGCCGGTCTACGCTGCCAAGGTCGCGAACTCTTCACCTACCCCCTCCCTCTAGGCGCGACGGTATGGGATTCCTGAGGAAAGAGGTGCGTCTTCATCATTTCGCCAGCAGCGAGCTTCGTGCATCCAGGACAGGCGTCCAGCGTTTCAGGTTTTTTCAGGTTCTCAGCACAAATTTCTACAGGCTCGGGGCTCTTCACTCCGCCAGCCCATGCCCCACCCTGAAGAGGCGAAACGCAGCAACCATGCGGGCTGTGGGAGCTGGTGGTGGTGCAGGGGCGTGCAAAAAATGCCGGAATCCACGGCTGCCCGCCCCCGTGAACGCCAAATCCGGCCCTAGTAAGGACCCGGCTTTTCCCGTGGCTTGATGTCAACATTCGTCAACATCCTGGTGCTGGTCATAGCCGGATGACCTTTGCATTCCTTAGCATGGGACCGGCGGCCCAACCTTAACATTCCTTAACATTCTGCCGGCTGTTTACCGAAGGCGCATGGTTGCGCCATGCTGGTCCGGTCCAGCTCACTAGGGTCAAGAGGCGGAGGCGGTTAGTTCGGCCGTCTGCTTAGGATGGGCGTTCGGGAAAAGGGCGGGCATCCGGCTCAGCCGGCAGTTAGTCGCTACCGCAGCGAGAAATTTGCTTGGTAGCATACGCCTAAAGGAGGATAGGGCCGCGTTCTCATTTCAATTCTCGAGTTCGATAAAAGTCATTCAATATCAACTGCTTAAGTAGATATCTTCGTTTTTTCTTTGCATGAAGCATGATAATTGATGTGACGGTTTGGCTTGACGCTAGGCGATATCTTCCTCATCATCAGGTTGTGTGAGTAAGGCCTAGGTCACCGCGACAGCATTTGCATCGTAAGCGTACTGCTTTGTGCGCCGGCCCTAGGGGTCACACCCTTTATTAGGCCAATGCGCTTGCATTGGCCTTTTTATTTTCCGAAGAAGTCTATACTTGCCTATGCAGCGGTTAATTTTCTTGGATGAAAGTGGTGACCTAGGATGGAAGTTCGATGCTCCCTTTGGGCAAGGTGGCTCTTCTAGGCACATCACTATTGCTAGCGCATTCACCTGCATAGATGCAAAAAAACACCTTGCCAGAACAGTTAAGAAGTTAAAAAAAGAAGCCGGATGGCCTCCAAGAGGAGAAATGAAGTGGGTGGATATGCCTCACAGGCTTCGCATAAAATTTTGCCAGAAAGCAGTGCAGCTGTGCGTTGACCACCCAACGATTGAATACCATGCAATTGTCGTAGCGAAGCAAGGGGTGTTTCCATGGCTACGCAGCGATGACTCCATGCTATACAACTATTTTATCAAGTGCTCTCTGCTTAATCCAATAACTGCATGTAGCAGGGTGACGCTTATACCCGACCCTAGAGGTATTGCTCCTAATTCAGGAAATCCTTTGGATATTTACCTCCGTCAAGCTATTTTTGAACGCCAGTTTCATAGTGGGGGAGGTACTCAGCTTGGTATCAAGCAGATAGATAGCAGTGCAGAGATGGGCATTCAGTTTGCCGATATGCTAGCTGGAGCCATACAGCTTCACTACGAAGGCAAGACGTCAGACTATTACAATATTTTGAAACCTTGTCTATCAGGTTGCTTTGAGTACTTCTTTCAGAATGCTAGACGAGAAGCCGTACAAAGCTCTGTGATGCAAGCTCCTTACTGAAAATAGTGGGCAATGAAAGCCTCATGGGGTGACAGCCGCAAGCTGATGATTGGCTATTGCAATGGCCACATGGACCTTGCCCACTTATCCGCCCCAGGGCACAACATCTGTGAACTTACCCTCGAGCCAGGGTGAGAACCTGTTCTGAACGTGGTGATCAGGGGTGGCCGGTCCGACCACCCCTGCGATCATCACTACAAAATCTTTGCAGTGACGACGAAAAAGATTAGCGCGATGGCTGGGCTATGTGGCTATGGGTCCTTTGGCGAAGGGTAACCGCTAAGGCGGTTTCTGCACGCCGGGCATTGCTCGTCTTGGCTTAGGCCTCCTGTCTGTTGGTGGCTCCAAGGTCCATAGAGGTACATGCTGCACAGAGACCGGGGGCGACACCTATGACCGTCTTGCATAGCGAACCAGTGGTAGAGCCCCGCCTGGCTCTGGGTGTCCAGATACCAGTCTGCCTTTTTGCTCCTGTTCATGGCCCCCTCGGGCTTTGGGCTTTGGCGTATCTCAATATGGCAGATGGGTTGCCCGCCAGCCAACTGGTTCGGCGGCGTTGCCCGTTGCCGTAGGGCGTTTCCTTTGGCCTATTAGGGGCTTGGTGGCAGCGAAAGTCACGCGGCTATCATGGCTGCGCCTCGCGCGCGTAGTGACTGCGAAAAAACCTTCCCGGCCTCACGCGCGTGACGACTTCGGAAAAATCTTCACTGCCCTTTTAGGGACCATCAAAATCATCAGACTGGCATCGCACCAGCTCCCTCTCGATGGCCAGGCGGACGAACTCGGTACGGTTGCGGTGCCGGTGGTAGCGGCCTTGCTCCATCAGGGCGTCGACGGCTTCCGCCACTTCACGCTCTACGCTGACGATCAGGCGTATGGGATCGGCCAGGCGTCTCGGGTTACGGCTCATGGTTCGGCCCTTTTGTCAGTCTGGAAAAGCGAGGCCCCAGCGTTTGCCGGGGCCGTGCAGGTGGTCAGTGCAACGGGTTGGGCGGCGTCGTGCGTAGCTGGTCGGTTATACCCATCTTCTCGGCATGGGCTAGCAAGTCCTCCTCGCTAGCTCCCAGCGCTTGGGCCAGATCAGCCAGGTTGAACACCTCTCGCCCCTCATCGTCCACGCCTGACGGCTTCAGGCCAGGGAAGAATTCCTGCATGCCATCGTTCAAGGTCTCCATGATCGGGCCGCGCAGGAACATGGGGTTATCCTCGTCATAGGCCCGCTTGATCATCTCATCAGCATCGTCCTTGGCCACGCCATCAAAGAAACGGCGACGTGCCAAGCGCTCGACGTTCTCCAGTAGGGCGGCGATATGCGATGCCAGCGGCCTTGTCAGGCGCTCAGGCGGCATGGCTAGGTGGTGGGCCGCCCATGTCTGGCCGGGGGTCAGGTGACCAATACCGATGCCCTGGGCGGCTGCGTTGGCGAGTGCGTTACGGGTGATAGCGTTGCTCATGGTCGTGTCCTCAATATCAGGCGGCAGGCGGTGGGGCGTCATCCAGCATGGCGTTGACCATGCCGGTGAGAGACTTCAGCCGAATGCGGACCAATCCGGCCAGCGTGCCGCCAGGCATCCGGGCGTCGATCTCTTCCAGCACTGCCGCGCACCCCATCAGGGCGTTATGGTCGGGGCTGTCCTTCAGGGTGGCCAGCACCCCCTCGGCTTCGGGCACTGTGTCGGCTCTCATGCTGCGCAGACTGGCCAGCAGGCGGGTTGCCTCACGGATGGCGTCGTCACGCATTGGTTAACACCTCCACGTCAGATAGAGGCCAGCGTGATCGAGCAGAAGCCAGCGCTTCATCCTCTGTCATAGGACGACCAGCAATCGCTAATCGCTTTTCATCCACCAATAGTGTCCAGCTCATGCGCACGCCTGCCGGTAGTGGCTCAGGTGCGCCGTGGTGCTGCTGGTGTGGGCGGTGGGCTGTCGTGGCCATAGACACAGCCCTTTGAGGCACCAGGGAGGCATTGGCGGCACGCCTCCCGGCATTCTCTTTGCGGTGGTTGCGGGGCTCGCCATCAGCAGCCCTCAGCCATGCTTGAGCGTATCGCCGCGCCTTCTGCATGGCCTGGGCATCCGGCAGCCCTGACAGGTGGTGAGCCAGGTAGCGGTGATCGTCGGGCACCAGGGAGCAGTGTTGGGCGATAAGCGCCAGCCAGGGGGCCATATACTCGACGTTGGATACCGACTCCTCCGGCTCAGGGTAGGCGGGCCACACAGCCATAGCTGCCTGCCGGGCGCTCGTATTGGTTAGTATTCGGCGAGCCTGCTGGCGGGCGCTGGTCAGGTCCGGGGCCACCTCGAAGGCGTCATCAATGGCGGCAGCTAGTTCGGCGCGGGACTGACGATCCATCATCATCAGCCTTGCCCGAACTTGGCCCACCAGGTCGTGGCCAAGGTGTCTACCAGCATCAGCGAGGGCAGCCAGCAGCACCTCGACACTCCTGCCAGGGTCATCCTTTCCGCCATCCTGCATTTTGTGGTGTCCCACGTGTCCCATGTGTCCCAAAGGCTCAACCATGCGGGTTTGCGGCGGGACACGTCTGGGACCCGTATGGTGTCCAGGTGTCCCAGACAGGGTCTGATAAACGTTACTTAGGCTCATGCTGCGGCCTCCTCCTCGCCTTCAACTGGGCGGATGGCATAGACGCGACGACGACTCCCGCTGATCCAAATTCGAATGGAGCGCTTGTCACTCTCTCGCTCGACCAGCCAGCCAGCGGCTTCCAGGGCTTCGGTGCCTCGCTTCAGGTCGAAGCCTCGAAGCGCTTCGCCCAGCCCATCGCCGCTGAAGAGGTACGTCCTCCCCTCAGCATCGTCACGCCACCAGCCAGCCCGGTTGTAAACTGTGGGCGACTGGAGGGGATCAGCGAACGCGCTACTGAAACGTGCATCGCCATGACGCTCGATAAACCCTCGCACGCTGGCAAGAATTTGCTCGTGCTCTGTGCGCACCCCACCTTGGCCAGCAGACCAGGCTTGGAAGGCGTCAATAGCAGCCCCCATGGCCTCTCCCTCCTGCCAGCCCACCAGCCCATACTCGATGGCCAGTTCTCCCGCCAGCCCGATCAGCGCGAGCACCTTGGCGGCACGTCCCTGTAGCGGGTTGGTGGTGGTAAACCCGTCCAATTGAGCGAACCTGTCCACCTCTCCAGCCAGGTCGCGGCTCTCGATCACCAGGTGCTCGATGAAGGCGGGACCAAGATGGCCGTACTGGCGTGTCACCTCTGTTTTCAGGTGATCGGCGAAGGCCCGGCCATCAGGCAGGTTGTGCAGGTCATCAAAGGCCCCGTGCTGGCGCTTGGCAGGAATATCCAGCAGGCGCACCATTTGCCCGGCCTTGGGGCGCTTGCCTGCCTCGCTCATGTGGGCGGCCAGGGTGTGCTCGCCGCTGCTCAACACCGCAATACGCCAGCGGTGAGGTCGCCGGGCATTTCCCGTGCGGCTGGCGCGAGCCTTGCCGGTGCCGTTGCCCAAGGCGTAGACGGTAGCGCCTACCTCCCTGCCGTCAGCCTCCCCGATCTCGTCCAGCACCAGGGCGGTGTCGCTCAAGGCGGCTGCAATGCCTTCCAGGCCGTTGCCTGTGGCACGCCAGGTGCGCTTGAACTCAGGACTGCCCCAGACGCTTGCAGCCACTTCCAGGGCGGTGGTCTTGCCGTTGGACGAATCCCCCACTAGGTGAATGCCAGCGGTTTGGCGGTGGGTGAGGTACAGCAGCGGGCCAGCCAGGGCGGCGGAGACTGCGAGGACCAGCAGTGGGTTGCCGCTGCACAGGGCACCTATGCGGCTGCGCCAGCCGTCCAGGGTGCCAGCGGTGGCGTAGTCACCTTGCCCCGCGTGCTCGCTCTGGAAGGTGATCTGGCTGCCCAGCGTCCCGGCAGCAATGCTCCGTCGCGGCATGACGAACACTCGACCACCTTCCAACTGGTGCCAGCCTACCCGCGTGGCGGCGATGACTTCGGACTTGGGCGCAGCTTGGGCTAGCCACTTGGTCAGCCAGCGATGGGCGTCTGGATTGATCCTTACTCCCATGTCCAGCAGTTCACCGCGCATCTCTTCGCCACTACCCTTCAGCAGTCGCTGGGGCATCGCCCACTCTCGCCAAGCGCCATAGGGCGGCTTGAAGCGAAGTAATAGCCCGTGGTTGTCGCCTCGCTCATCGTGGGTGGCTGCCAGGCATTCGATAGGGCTGCACACCCATACGTCGAATGGCTCTGGATCGCCTTCACCCCTGGGCTGGCGCTGGCCGTGGTAGTGCAGGCCAGGCGGGCCATACTGCGTGCGCGTCAGATGGGTGATGAAGCTGGGGCGCTTGGGTTCGCCTACTGGTTCGGGCGCGTTGTCATCGTTTACGGCGCTCTCCTCGTGGCCGATGGGACACCTCGGGACACCACTTTTTTCGGACGTGTCCCGGCTGGAAGCCCCGTCATTACTGGGATGGGACACGTGGGACACGTGGGACACCTCTTTTTGCATGTGTCCGGGATCAGTCTCCGATCCAAAGGGATCACCGAACAGGTCAAAGGTGTCTGGGCAGTTACTCGCCATGGTGATGCCCTCCCTTCCTGCACTGGCGCACGTCCGCAAAGTCGGTGCAGCCCTCACAGCCCTCACAGAACGTTGGCATGAGCAATCGAGCATCAATGGCCAGGGCTGCATGACGTGCCGACACACGCCCCTTGTTGGGCAGGCCCTGTGCCGGTAGGTGTCGGTCATCGTCGCCGCCGATGGTGATGGCCACTTCCTCGGGCAGTTGCTGACGCAGGCGACGGGCGACTGGGGCCAGGTTGTCGGCATTGCGGGCGACCACGACCGGGCAGCCCATGGCTTCATGCAGGGCAGCAGCCGTTGACCAGCCCTCGGCTACCAGCACATGCTCAGCACCAGCCAATTGGCCTATCAGGCTCGCAGCGCCACGAACACGACCGCCAGGCAATGGGCGCTTGGCACCATCCGGAAAGACGCGCTCCAGGTTGACCAGCTCCCCATCGAGGAACAGCGGCATCAGCAGCATGTTGCCCTGCTGGCGCAGGTTGTAGGGCGGCAGGCCCTTGCCGGTCAGGTAGGGATGGCCAGGATCGGCGGGGCGAGACTGTGCCCACCATCGGGCCGCTTTTCCCTTGGCTTCGGCTTCCCGCTGGCGTCGCTGTTTGTCTCGTTGCTCACGGGCCCGCATGGCCTCCTGTCGGGCCGCTGCTGCCGCCTCTGGATCGCTGGGGCCATCGAGCGTCACTGTTTCCACCAGGTCCATGTGCCAAATACCGAAGCTGGCCGCCTGGGGCGAGTGGATGCGATACCAGCCGTTGGCATTGCCCTTGGGCTTGTCCGACGTATCGAAGCGCTCAAAGCGTCCAGATGCTTTGGGTGTCAGACTGACGCCATGCCTGACCAACGCCTCGGCAAGCGCTGCCTCAATGCTGCTATGCTTGGAGAGCGCTTCGCGTGGCGCTTCACTATGGGCCTGGCTTCCTTCGGGGTGTCGGGCCCTTCGCGTATTGGTGATCATCACAGAGCCCTCCCTTCCACGCTCTGGGTGGTCAGGGCATCGAGCGTCGAACAGATCGCGCCAGCAATATGCCCAGTGGCATCAACAAGAGGCTGATAGCTGGACTGGGGCTGCCCCTCGTCAGCCAGCGCGTGGGCGACAGCATCGAGCCTATCCCCCAGCGCCAGCAGGTCATTGGCAGCGCTCACCAATTCGGCGGCTTGTTCATGCGTCATTGGCTCACCTCCTGGGCTTGCTTCATGAGGCGATCAGCAAAGGCCAGGACGGCGGCAAGGTGTGTTTCGACACCGTGCAGAGACGTGGCCATCAGCGCTGGTGAGACTTGAAGCTCGCCCCCATCTGCTGCATCGGATAGCGCAAGCTCTACCATCTGAGTCGCGCTCATTGCGTGCTGGACAGAAAGGGTCAGCGCGTCGAAAGCGTCTTCACGGTCGAGGCTTGCGGAAACGGTGAGGTAGTGGGCAGGACAGCTCATTGGGCCACCTCCTGGGCTTCCAGGTGGCGGGCTTTCTGCATATGGGAGTTGTAGCGCTTGAGCCGGACGGCGGCGCTTGAATCAGAGAAGAGCGCAGCCTTTGCCATCGCTCGATGCGCGGCGGCGCGTGATTTAGACGGACTGAGGGTAGGGAATAGGCGTGATGCCATGGGTGACGCTCCTTGGATTGTGGAGTCGTCCCCGGCTGCGGCCAAACAGCGGATGGGGGCGACTGTACGCGGGTTGGCCGACCGGCATCCAAGGGAACCGGCACGCCCGAAGGCGTCCCACGCACAGCCGCCATAACGCATAGCGGGCACAGAAAAAGCGCCAGCTATGGAAGGGGCGCTTGTGCGCCTTGGATGTTGCGACCGGCCAAGGTCGGCTGCTGAATTTGCAGCAGCCGGGCCAGCATAGTGGCAGGAGGTAGCGGGCGCAAGCATCATGCTGCACCCCCTTGGGAACGGCTGGCCTCAATGCGTTGGTCGATCCAGGTGGAGACTTCCTCCTCAATCCAGGCCACAGCGCGGGGGCTAAGCTGGATCGGTGGCGGGAAGTCGCCAGCATTGATCAGGCGGTGAAGGGTGGAGTTCGAGATTCCGCAGCGTTGCAGCACTTCGGGGCGGCGGAGTAGTGCGGACTTATTGGTAGTGTCTGGCATGTCACGGTGCCCTATGCGATGGATTGCATGAGCATCGTGAGTTACTGGCTAACCCTCAGGGCAAAGAGAAAGACCCTGAGGGCAATAGCTATTTGGCTGCCTTTAGAGTCAAAAAGCCTTTAATTACAGATTCTTAATGGTTGAGGGTTATGATGAACGCTTTGCCCTGTCGATTGGGCATGCCACCGCCTCGATAGCCTTAGCCTTGATTTCCGAAACACCGTAGCGACGCATAATCTCGGCCACCAAAAAGTCTTGTTTTGGAGGTTTTTTAGCTCCATTCCAGAACTCTTCTTGGATCTCCATGGCGAGCTTAAGCAAGCCTTCTGGCTCCTCAGAAGCATCCCTGGAGATTGCACCGGCAGCCTCTTCCCTAACCTGCCCAGCGAGCTCCAGAATGCTGGGTATCTTCTGTGATACCGCCCGGTAATAATCGCGAAGCTCGAAAAGCTCGTCAGCATATTCAAGCAGCACTTCATATGCCTCGATCTTTTCCTCCAGGGGCTTCAGGAGGGCACCATATAGCTCTCCGGCGTCAACCGTTACGCTTCGCGGTTCCGCTTCATCAATCATGCTCTTCAGCCAGTCCCTCCGCTCACGAAGGGATTCCATGTCAGCCCCGACTTTAGCAGTGAGCTCTTCAGTTTTCGGATGCATCTTTACCTCAACGCCGCATTGTAAGTGTTGCGAAATATTGTCAGGAGGGGTGTTGCTACTCGATAGCAGCCTTGTTCTCGCGGATCGGCACCACGTTGTCGGCACCAGTGCGCAGGGCATCCAGGTAATCGGCCCAGCTTTGCAGCATCTCGCGACGTTGTTCCAGGTGAGAGGTGCGGTTGTAGGCGCGACCGTTGCTATCCTTCACGGCATGCGCCAGTTGCTGCTCTATATAGTGCTCGGGGTAGTTCAGGCGCTCGGCCAGGATGGTTCGCGCCATCGCCCTGAAGCCGTGCGCCGTCATCTCACCTTTGAAGCCCATACGGTCCAGCGCGGCCTTGATGGTGTTGTTGCTCATCGGTCGCTTGCTGCTACGGATGCCTGGGAAAACGTACTCAGCACGTCCGGTCAGTCCATACAGGTCGCGCAGGATGCCCACGGCTTGGGACGGTAGGGGCACCACATGGGCTTGTCCTGTCTTGCTGGCATTGAATGTCCACGTAGCTTCCTCCAGGTCAATGTCGCTCCACAGCGCTTGTCGAAGCTCACCAGGGCGAGTAAAGACCAGAGGTGCCAGCTTCAAGGCGGCAATGGTGACTGGCTGGCCCCCGTAGCCCTCAATCGCTCGCAGCAGGCCCACCACCTCTTTGGGGTCAGTCACGGCAGCGTAGTGCTTGGCCTTGTGGGGGCGCAGCGCTCCACGTAGGTCAGGCGTAGGGTCACGCTCCACGCGCCCTGTGGAAATGCCGTAGCGGAACACTTGGCCGCATAGCGTCTTCACTCGATGAGCCGTCTCGATATGGCCGCGCTCCTCGATGCGGCGCAGACAGGCCAGAAGCTCAGGCGGCGTGATCTCAGAGAGAGGGCGCTTGCCGATGACGGGGAAGGCGTCGCGCTCCAGCCGGCGCTTGTTCCGCTGGTAGTGGGCGGGCACCACGTCATGCTGGTGAACCTTTTCCAGCCATTCGGCGGCCACGGCCATGAACGTATTGGCCGCGTCTTGCTCACCCTGCTGGCGAGCGATGCGCTTGGCGGTGCTGGGGTCAATGCCCTGTGCAAGCTGGCGCTTGGCTGCGTCTCGTGCCTCGCGTGCGGCCACTAGGGAGATATCAGGATAGACGCCAATGGCCAGCCGCTTCTCCTTGCCAGCGTGGCGGTACTTCATCCGCCAGTATTTGCTCCCGCTGGTGGAGACCTCCAGATACAGGCCACCACCATCGGCCATCTTGAATGCCTTTGCTCTCGGCTTGGCCATCCTCACGGCGGTGGCGGACAGCTTGTTGGTCTGGCGGCTCATTGGGGGCACCTCGGGTGGTAATCGCCATATGCCCCCATCCTGTTGTGCCATATGCCCCCAAATGTGGGGGCAGGTCATTGGCCCGCCAAGCGCCTGCTGGCGCGGTTTCTGGCAGATTTGGGGGCATCAGGGTAGCGGCTTAGGCTATGTGCCCCCATAAATGCCCCCTTTGGTGGGGGCATGTCAAGAAACGTTGTGGAACGTCCAGACACAAGAAAGGGGCCCGAAGGCCCCTATTCATGCGGTTTCTGGTGCTTGCTGGGAAGTCCTGAAACCTTGATTTGGTGGAGGCGGCGGGAATCGAACCCGCGTCCGCCGACACTCGCCCATTGGCTCTACATGCTTAGTTCCGTCATTTGATTTAACGCCTCGGGCTCCGACGGGCAGGATCCCGAAACGCGATTCCTCCAAAGTTTAGCGATTGACGAGAGGACAGCGCCAACCGCGATCTCACCTATCTTGGCTCGTAGCCCATTGGCAACGGATGAGCACGTCGCCGCCGGGTAGGACTAGAAGCTAGCAGTTTTTACGCTGCCAGCGCGCCCTGAGCGTAGTTTTCGTCGTTTGCGACTATTTAATCGTGATGTTGGATTTACGAGATACATCACGCTCTCGGCATGCACCTCAGGGGTTGTCATCAGCGTCGAAACCATGTCGCCCCCGTAACGCCCCGCCAGTGTACCAAAGATCCGGCGGTCTGTACTACATCTGACGGCTCAGGCGCGGTTTTGTTCCCGCATGACGCGGCCCTTCTGACGCTGCCAGTCGCGATCCTTCTCGGTGGCGCGCTTGTCGTGGAGCTTCTTGCCCGTCACCAGCGCCAGCTCACACTTCACCCGGCTGCCTTTCCAGTACAGCTTCAGCGGCACACAGGTGTGCCCCTTGTCCTGGGTGCGCGAGAAGATCTTGGCGATCTCCTTGCGGTGAAGCAGCAGCTTGCGCGTGCGCGTGGGGTCCGCCACCTCGTGGGTGCTGGTGGTGTTGAGCGGCATGATATGGCTGCCGAGCAACCAGGCCTCGCCGTTCTTCACCAGAATGTAGGTGTCGGTGAGCTGGGCCTTGCCGGCACGCAGGCTCTTGACCTCCCATCCCGCCAGCACCAGCCCGGCCTCGAAGGACTCGTCGATATGGTATTCGAAGCGCGCCTTCTTGTTCTGGGCGATGGTGTTGTTGCCGGGACCCTTGTCCTTTCCCTTCTTGCTGGCCATGGAACCTCTTGATGTCTGAATCGGTCGTGGAAGCGGTTTCGTAACCGATGCGGCCCGATGTGTAGCCTTCCGGGTCGACGCCAGGCGGTTGCCACGGCGGCGCTGCCCGTCGGTCCCCCTTTCGGCTGTCTCCAGTTCTGCCGGGGAAGCGTGCTACCATTTGAGGCCGAAATAACCGCTCATGATACGCCCTGGGCTTCTGGAAGTCAGCGGAGAGGTCAATGCCAACCGTCAATCGGTCCGCCATGGTGCGGCACACCCCCAAGCAGATGTTCGATCTGGTCAACGATTTCGAGCGCTATCCGGAGTTTCTGCCGGGCTGCCGTCGCGCGCGGCTGCTGGAGAAGGACGAATCGCACCTGATCGGCGAAATGACCCTGGGGCGGGCCGGCATCGAGCAGACCATCGTCACCCGAAATGACCTGCATGAGCCTGACCGTATCGAGCTGTCGCTGGTAAAGGGGCCGTTCAAGCGACTGGACGGGCGCTGGAAATTCATCACCATGGGCGAGAACGTGTGCAAGGTCAGCCTGGAGATGGACTTCGAGTTCTCCAGCCGGCTGCTCGGCATGGCCTTTGGCAAGGTCTTCCAGCAGATCGCGGGCCAGCAGGTGGATGCCTTCACGCGGCGTGCCGATGAGCTCTATGGCCGCTGACAGCGCGAGACCCTCGGCTCCTCGTGTCGAGCCGGCACCTGTCGATCACTCGGCGGGGCCAGATATAAAGGAAGACGCAAGCGACGAGGTGCTTCGCGTGGAAGTGGCCTTTGCCTTGCCGCATAAGCAACGTCTTGTCGCGCTGCGCGTCGCCAAGGGCACGACCGCCAGCGAAGCGCTGGCGTTGGCCGACCTGCCGTCGCTGTTTCCCGAACTGCCTGTGGAAACCTTCAGCGAGGCCAGTCTCGGTATCTTCGGCAAGGCGTTGAAAGAACCCTCACGGCAGATACTGCGTGACGGTGATCGCGTAGAGGTCTATCGACCGTTGAAGATCGATCCCAAGGCGGCGAGGGCAGAGAGGGCGGCTCGTAGCCGCTCTTCCTCCTAGCGACCCTGGGCGGCCGGGGCAGGTGCGTCGCCGTCTGAGCGAAGGCGCTGCGCATGGAAGCGCCTAGGTGTAGAGCCCACCAGGCGTAGAACCAGCCAGGCGTAGAACCAACCAGGGTGGCCGTTGTGGCCACCCTGATGCGTGTTCTCGCTGGCGCCAACGGCTTACTCGCGCTCGGGATCCACGGTGCGGTTGTAGATCGGCTCGATATTGGCTTCGCCCTCGGGGTTATCGTCGCCGCCGCCGCTGGTGGGGCCTACGCCGTAGCTATGCTTGCCTGCCACGTCCGGGTTCATGCTGAAGTCGCCTTCCCGGTCGATATTGACCAGGTTGTTGCCGGCGAAGGTCAGGGTGACGCGTCTTTGCATCACGTCGCCGTAAGCTTCGTCGAGACGGTAGACGTAGTCCCACTGGTCGGCGCTGAACGGGGCCTCCAGCAGCGGCGAGCCCATGAGGTTGATGACCTCCTGTCGGGACATGCCGGGGCGCAGCTGTTCGACCATGCTGTTGGTCACCAGGTTGCCCTGTGCCAGGTCGCGCTTGTACACGCTGAAGTAGGTGCAGCCGCTGGTCAGCGCCAGGGCCAGTGAAAGGGTGACAATTCCGGTCAACTTTTGCATTTGCGCCTGTTCTTCACTATCGTGGGGTCGGTCGATCATACCCGACCCTACCTGATACTGCGAAGAGCAACCATGGCCGACAAGAACCATGAATTGCGCAAGGCTGGACTGAAAGTCACTCTGCCGCGCGTAAAGATCCTGCAGATCCTCGAATCTGCCACCGATCAGCACCACCTCAGCGCCGAGGACGTGTACAAGACGCTTCTCGAAGCCGGTGAAGATGTGGGCCTGGCGACGGTGTATCGCGTGCTGACTCAGTTCGAGTCGGCGGGCCTGGTGATCCGACACAATTTCGACGGTGGCCATGCGGTCTTCGAGCTCTCCCAGGAAGAGCATCACGACCATATGGTGTGCCTGGAAAGCGGTGAGATCATCGAGTTCTTCGACGAGACCATCGAGCGTCGGCAGCAGGAGATCGCCGAGGAGCACGGCTTCGAACTCGTCGATCACGCGCTGGTCCTCTACGTCAGACCCAAGGGTTCCAAGGCGACGCGTCAGGAAGGCATCGCCAAGAAGTAACGGATCCCTCTGCGCGTAGCGCTGAGCAAGAGCCTCTGCCCCCGGGCGGAGGCTTTCTCGTGTCTGGAAGATGTGATCAGCGCTGTTCGGCCAGTGGATACACAAAAGCGCCACGTCCCCGTCAATTGGGGGCGTGGCGCTTGCGTTGTGGGCTCACTGTAAAATGCTGCTTTTTCTTGCGTACTGCTCTTCAGTATCGCTTTTCTGTGCTGTCTGGGTTCGCCGGGCCTAGTGGTGCGCCCGCTGGCTTGCGTCGAGCATCTCGCGGGCATGGGCCAGGGTCTGGTCCGAGAGTTTGACGCCGCCGAGCATGCGTGCCAGCTCGCCGACCCGCCCGGCTTCGTCGAGGTGTGCCATGCGGGTGCGGGTGGAATCCTTGCGCGCCTTCTTCTCGATGTGCAGATGGTGGTGGGCCTGGGCGGCGACCTGGGGCAAGTGGGTCACCGTTAGTACCTGGCCACCCTGGCCCAGTCGCTTGAGCAGCTGGCCGACGATCTCGGCGGTGGCACCGGACACCCCGACGTCGACCTCATCGAACACCAGGCTGGGGATGGTGGAGTGCTGGGCGGCGATCACCTGAATGGCCAGGCTGATACGCGACAGCTCGCCACCGGAGGCTACCTTGGCCAGCGGGCGTGGCGGCTGGCCGGGGTTGGCGGCGATCAGAAAGCGCACCCGGTCCATGCCCTCTGGAGCGGCGGCATCGCGCCGACTGACGTCGACCTCGAAGCGGGCCTTGCCCATGGCCAGAAACGCCAGTTGCTGCTGGACTTCCTTGCCGAAACGCTTGGCGGCCTTTTGGCGAGCGGCGCTGACGGTCTCTGCCAGGGCACGCCATTCTGTCTTGAGGGTGTCGGCCTTCTCGGTCAGCGCCTCGAGGTCCTCGTCACCGCCCTCCAGTCCCTGAAGTTCTGCCGTCAGGCGCTGGTGCAGGGCGACAAGCTCGTCGGGCAGTACATGGTGCTTGCGAGCGATGCGGTGAGCCTCGCCCAGGCGCTGCTCTACCCAGGCCAGGCGCTCCGGGTCCAGTTCCACGTCGGCGACCACCTGATGCAGTTCGCGGCCGGCTTCCTCGAGCTGAATGCTGGCGTCACCGAGCAAGGCGATGGCGTTGGCCAGGGCTCCCTTGTCGCTGCCGGGCAGGGCGGCCAGGCGCTGGCTGGCCTGGTGGAGCAGGGGCAGGGCGCCGCCTTCCTCGCCATCGCAGCAGTCGAGCGCGAACTGGGTCTCCGCCAGGCGCGATTCGGCGTGGGCCAGCAGCTCCTGTTCACGTTCGAGCTGTTCGAGCTCGTCTTCGCCCAGGCCGAGTTGGTCGAGTTCTTCCACCTGATAGCGCAACAGCTGGCGACGGGCGCGGATTTCATCGCCGTCGTCGGCCAGCCGTTTCAGTTGTCGCCGGGTGGACTGCCACTCCCGATAGAGCTCGGCCAGTCGGCTCACCGATTCACGGTGGCCGGCCAGGTCGTCGAGCAGGCGCAGGTGGGTGTCCTCGGCCAGCAGGGCCTGGTGGGCGTGCTGGCCGTGGATCTCGATCAGGGTCTCGCCCAGCGACTTGAGGTCGGCGATGGTGGCCGGCTGGCCGTTGATCCAGGCCTTGGAGCGACCGCTTTTAGTGACCACGCGACGCAGCAGGCAGTCGTCATCGGGCAGTTCTCGGTTGGCAAGCCAGGCCCGGGCGTTGGGCAGGTTGGCAATGTCGAAGCGCGCGCTCAGGTCGGCTCTGGACTGGCCGTGGCGCACGCTGCCGGCGTCGGCGCGTTCGCCGAGACACAGGCCCAGGGCGCCAAGCAGGATCGACTTGCCGGCGCCGGTCTCGCCGGTGATGGCAGTCATGCCGCCCTCGAGCTCGAGTTCGAGGTGGTCGACGATGGCGAAGTCCTGGATCGAGAGTTCGGTCAGCATGCGTGCCTCCTGGTGGCGTCACCGAGCGGTGCGACGGTCAGTGCAAGGGTGGCGGTCGTACAGGGCGATGGGTGCGGCAATCGCTCGCGCAATCGCTAGAGCATCGATATGGCGCAATGGATGGGGGTTGGCATTACTGTTTATCCATCCATGTGGTGTCTGTTTATACAGTAGTCCAGGCGCGCCCTCAATGCATCCTTGCGCAGCAACTTCAGTGGTTGCGGGTCAGCGCTGCGGCAAATCCTGGGCCTGCCGGGGAAAGTCTGATCAGGATCTGCGTCTTTCCCCTTGAGATTGTTGTGGCCAACCCCATATACCTCTGCAACCTCTGGTCCCCGGACCAGCCACTGTACAGGCGGTGCTACCGCAATTGTTGGACTTCTTCAGGAGGCTGCACATGGCCAAAGATCCCCAGACCCCGTTGGATGACGAACTCGCTCGCCAGGAGCAGGAAGGCGAGCCGGAGCAGGCGGTCGATGCTGCCGAGGCCGTCGAGGGCGAACTCGAGGACATCGTCGATCAGGCTGAGGATGAGGCACAGGCCGAGGCCGTGGAAGGCGGTGACAACCCCGAGGCCGAGGTGCTGGCGGCCCGCGTCGAGGAGCTCGAGCAGAGCGTGACCGAGGCCAAGGACCAGGCCCTGCGTGCCGCCGCCGAGGCGCAGAACGTGCGCAGGCGGGCGGAAGCCGAGGCCGAGAAGGCGCGCAAGTTTGCGCTGGAGAAGTTCATCAAGGACCTGCTTCCGGTGGTCGACAGCCTGGAAAAGGCGCTTGAGGCCATGGGTGAGGACGCCTCCGAGGTGCATCGCGAGGGTGTCTCCATGACCCTGAAGATGCAGCTCGACGTACTGGCCAAGTTCGGCGTCGAGATCGTCGAGCCCCAGGGCGAGCCGTTCGACCCGCAGTACCACGAGGCCATGGCCATGGTGCCGAACCCCGAGGTCGACCCCAACACCGTCATCGACGTGATGCAGAAGGGCTACGTGCTCAACGGACGCCTGGTGCGCCCGGCGATGGTGGTAGTGAGCCAGGCGGCCGGCTGAAACATCCGGCCCACGGGGCCTGACCGATACGGGTTGTCGATAGGAGTTGAACATGGGGCCTTGAAATCGGCGGAGACGCCCCCCAGATAGTCGGCAACCCCGCGGCGAACGCCGCAAGCCAAACTTCAGTTACGCAAGACACGAATTCGAGGATTTCCTATGGGACGCATCATCGGCATTGACCTTGGTACCACCAACTCCTGTCTGGCCGTGCTCGACGGCGACAGCGCCAAGGTAATCGAGAACGCAGAAGGCGCACGTACCACCCCGTCCATCATCGCCTACACCGATGATGGCGAGACCCTGGTGGGTCAGGCGGCCAAGCGTCAGGCGGTGACCAACCCGGAAAACACCCTGTACGCGATCAAGCGCCTGATCGGCCGTCGCTTCAAGGATGACGTCGTCCAGAAGGACATCAAGATGGTGCCCTACACCATCACCGAAGCCGACAACGGCGACGCCTGGGTCGAGGTCAAGGGCAAGAAGCTGGCACCGCCCCAGGTCAGCGCGGAAGTGCTGAAGAAGATGAAGAAGACCGCCGAGGACTACCTGGGCGAAGAAGTGACCGAGGCGGTTATCACCGTGCCGGCCTACTTCAACGACAGCCAGCGTCAGGCCACCAAGGACGCGGGTCGCATCGCCGGGCTCGAGGTCAAGCGCATCATCAACGAGCCGACCGCGGCTGCCCTTGCCTATGGCATGGACAAGTCACGCGGCGACAAGACCATCGCGGTCTATGACCTGGGTGGCGGTACCTTCGATATCTCCATCATCGAAGTGGCCGACGTCGACGGCGAGACGCAGTTCGAGGTGCTGGCCACCAACGGCGACACCTTCCTGGGTGGTGAGGACTTCGACCTCAAGCTGATCAACTACCTGGTCGACCAGTTCAAGGCCGACAGCGGTATCGACCTGTCTGGCGACAACCTGGCCATGCAGCGCCTGAAGGAAGCCGCCGAGAAGGCCAAGATCGAGCTGTCCAGCGCCCAGCAGACCGACGTCAACCTGCCTTACATCACCGCCGACAACACCGGTCCCAAGCACCTCAACGTCAAGGTGACCCGGGCCAAGCTGGAGTCGCTGGTGGAAGAGCTGGTGAGCCGTTCGCTGGCGCCGTGCAAGACCGCACTGTCCGACGCCGGCCTGTCCGCCTCCGAGATCGACGACGTCATCCTGGTCGGTGGCCAGACCCGTATGCCAATGGTTCAGGCCAAGGTCGCCGAGTTCTTCGGCAAGGACGCCCGCAAGGACGTCAACCCGGACGAAGCCGTGGCCGTGGGTGCTGCGATCCAGGGCGGCGTGCTCGGCGGTGACGTCAAGGACGTGCTGCTGCTGGACGTGACCCCGCTGACACTGGGTATCGAGACCCTGGGTGGCGTGATGACGCCGCTGATCGAGAAGAACACCACCATCCCGACCAAGAAGACCCAGGTGTTCTCCACCGCGGACGACAACCAGACCGCCGTGACCATTCACGTGCTGCAGGGTGAGCGCAAGCAGTCCAGCGGCAACAAGTCGCTCGGTCGCTTCGACCTGTCGGACATTCCGCCGGCGCCGCGCGGTGTGCCGCAGATCGAGGTCGCCTTCGACCTGGACGCCAACGGTATCCTCAACGTGTCCGCCAAGGACAAGGCCACCGGCAAGGAACAGTCCATCGTCATCAAGGCTTCCAGCGGCCTGTCCGACGACGAGATCGAGCAGATGGTCCGCGACGCCGAGGCCCACGCCGACGAGGACAAGAAGTTCGAGGAACTGGTGGCGCTGCGCAACCAGGCCGATGGCATGATCCACGCCTCTCGCAAGACCCTCGAGGAAGCCGGCGACAAGGCCTCCGAGGAAGAGAAGCAGGCCATCGAGAGCGCCATCAAGGAGCTCGAGGAAGCGCTGCAGGGCGACGACAAGGACGCCATCCAGGCCAAGCTCGACGCCCTGACCGAGGCCTCCGGCAACCTGGCGCAGAAGATGTACGCCGAGCAGGCGGACGCTGGCCAGCAGGCGGGTGACGCCGACGCTGGCGCCAAGAAGGAAGATGACGTGGTCGACGCCGAGTACGAAGAAGTCAACGACGACCAGAAAAAGCAGTAACCACGACATCTGAACCTCGGATGACGCCAACGCGGGAGCAGGACTCCCGCGTTGGTGTTGCTGAGCGTCGCGACGGAGGCGGACAGACCCATGTCCAAGAGAGACTACTACGAGGTACTAGGTGTCGAGCGCGGTGCCGATCAGAAGGACATCAAGAAGGCCTATCGGCGCCTGGCACAGAAGTACCACCCGGACCGTAACCCGGACGATGACACCTCAGCGGAAAAATTCCGTGAAGTGTCCGAGGCCTACGAGGTCCTGACCGACAGCGAGAAGCGTGCGGCCTACGACCAGTTTGGCCATGCCGGCGTCGACGGCCAGGGCGGTGGTGGCTTTGGCGGCGCCGGGGCTGGCGGCTTCAGTGACATCTTCGGTGATGTCTTCGGTGACATCTTCGGCGGTGGCGGCGGACGTCGTAACCCCAATGCGCCCCAGCGGGGCAGCGACCTGCGCTACAACCTCGAGCTTGACCTCGAGAGCGCGGTGGCCGGCACCAGTGTCGACATCCGTGTGCCGCGTCACATCGAATGTGAGCGCTGCGACGGCGAAGGTGCCGAGCCGGGTTCCACCAAGGAAACCTGCCCGACCTGTCACGGACACGGTCAGGTTCGCATGCAGCAGGGCTTCTTTGCCGTGCAGCAGACCTGCCCGACCTGTCACGGCAGCGGCCAGCACATCAAGGTGCCGTGCCACGCCTGTCATGGCGAAGGTCGCGTGCGCGAGACCCGCACCCTGTCGGTGAAGATTCCGGCCGGCGTCGATTCCGGCGATCGCATTCGCCTCAATGGCGAGGGCGAAGCCGGTATCAACGGCGGTCCGCCCGGGGATCTGTACGTGCAGGTCGCGATCAAGCCGCACCATATCTTCGAGCGCGAAGGGCGTCACCTGCAGTGTGAGGTACCGATCAACTTCGTCGACGCAGCCCTTGGCGGTGAGCTCGAAGTGCCGACGCTGGATGGTCGGGTGAAGCTGAAGATTCCGGCGGAAACCCAGACCGGCAAGCTGTTCCGACTGCGCGGCAAGGGTGTCAAGCCGGTACGCGGCGGCCCCGCCGGCGATCTGTTGTGCCGGGTGGTGGTGGAAACCCCGGTCAAGCTCAGCGAGGAACAGAAGGATCTGCTGCGCAAGTTCCAGGACAGCCTGGGTGGCAGCAACGCCCAGCACTCGCCGAAGAAGTCGAGCTTCTTCGACGGGGTGAAGAAGTTCTTCGAAGATATGAAGCTGTAAGTCGCGTACCCTCGGGCCAGGCGTGATCCTGCGCCGACCAGGGCTTAGTGACGATGATCGACCCCCGACCCCCGACCCCCGACCCCCGACCCCCGACGCCGGGGGTCGGTTTTTGTGTCGGCTGCACAAGGGCCGTCAGCGGGGCGTCGCGCTCGGGCGGTTCTCGTGGGCGCTTCTGCTGGGCGGCTTGATTGGGTGGGGCAGGGCTTGTGGACGGCGCGGCTCTTCTGAACAGGGACGATGATCATGAGTGATAGGGATAGGCCCCTGGCGGGCATCGTGCTGCGCATCGCCTCCGGGGTGCTGTTCGCCGCCATGCTGGTGTGCGTGAAGTGGGTGAGCGACGAGGTGCCGCTGGGCCAGGTAGTATTCTATCGCTCCGCCTTTGCGCTGTTGCCGATCGTGCTGTTTCTGGCCTGGCGTCGAGAGTTTCCGGCGGGGCTGGCGACCCGTCGCCCCTTGGGCCATCTGTTGCGCTCGAGCCTCGGCGCCGCTTCGATGTTTGCCACCTTTGCGGCCCTGGCGCGTCTGCCCGTAGCCGAAGCCACCCTGCTGGCGCAGCTGGCACCGGTACTGATGGCGATCGGCGGCGTGGTGTTGCTGGGCGAGCGCCTTACCCCGTCGCGGGCGCTGGCACTTGTGCTCGCCTTGGGCGGGGTGGCGGTGCTGGTGGTGCCGGATATCGGTAACGCCGACAAGGCCGGCCAATTGTCGGGCTACGCGCTCGGTGTGCTGGGGGCGTCGTTGACCGCCGCAGCGCTGGTCACGGTGCGGCGCATCTCGCGAACAGAGGGGGCCGGTGCCATTGCCTTCTACTTCGTGCTGGCTTGCACCCTGGCGGGGCTTGCGACCCTGCCGCTGGGCTGGGTGGCGCTGCCGACCCAGACGCTTACGCTGCTGATCCTGGCCGGTCTGCTGGGAGGCGCGGCGCATATCTGCATGACGTTGGCGCTGCGCTTTGCCGAGGTGTCGAGGCTTGCCCCCTTCGAGTACATCGCCCTGGTGTGGCCGCTACTGGCCGATCTCTGGCTGTTTGGCCAGCCGTTGTCGAGCGGCTTTCTGCTGGCGCTACCTCTGCTGCTCGGCGGTGCCGCCCTGGCCGCCATGGAAGGTCGTCGCCTGGGGTGGCCGCGCCGGCGCTCGCCGCCCGGGAACGGCTAGGCATGCGTGGGTACGATGAACAGCAACACGCCGTTGCCTGATGCTGAGGATACTTAGGCGATATTATTCTGCGATACATTCGCATTCGCAAAAAACGGTGAAAAGTATGGTGGAATCCCGAGCCTTCGTCGAGACCGCATCAGGGCAACGCTTGATCAATCGCCTGTGCAAGCACTGGGCCCACAAGCTCGAGGTGGATGCCGAGAGCGGTCACGTGGTGTTCCCAGGCGGCGAGTGCTGGATGAAGGCGTCCGACTCGCAGCTCAGCGTCGACCTCCAGGCCGAGGACGCCGAGCGGCTGGAGCGGCTCAAGGACGTGGTGGCCAGCCACCTGGAGCGGATGGCGGGCAAGGAGCCGCTCAGCGTCGTCTGGCAGTGAGTTTGGCTGGACGCGATCGGCGCTACAGCCAGCCGGTGCGACTGAAGCGTCGGTAGAGCGCGCCGCAGCACAGGACCATCATTCCCAGCGCCAGCGGATAGCCCAGCCGCCAGTCCAGTTCCGGCATATGGGTGAAGTTCATCCCCCAGATGCCGGCGAGGATGGTCGCCACCGCGAAGATCGCCGCCCAGGAGGCCAGGCGCTTGTGCACCTCGCTCTCGTCGATGGCCACCATCGACAGGTTGACCTGGATGGCGGTAATGATGGTTTCGCGAATGGTGTCGATGGCCGCCTCGATACGATGCAGGTGGTCGTAGACGTCGCGGAAGTAGTCCTGGGTCTCGTAGCACAGCGCCGGGACGCGTCCGCCGAACAGATGGGAGCTGGCTTCGGCCAGTGGGGTCACCGCGTGCTTGACGCACATGGTGCGGCGCTTGAGCTGATACAGCCGCTCCAGGCTGGCGCGGGCGCTGCCGCGCACGAAGATCTGGTCCTCGATGCTTTCCAGTTCGGCCTCGAGTTCTTCGAGTACCGGAAAGTAGCGGTCCACTACGACATCCATCAGCGCATAGAGCACGAAGGCCGGCCCTTGCTTGAGCAGCTCGGGCTCGCGCTCGCAGCGGGCGCGTACATCGGCGAAACCACGCCCGGAGTGCTGACGTACCGACAACACATAGCCGGGACCGGCAAAGATGGCTAGCTGGCCATGCTGCACCTCGCCCTGGCTGACGCTGATCACCTGGGTGACGACGAACAGAGCGTCGCCGTATTCCTCCACCTTGGGACGCTGTTCGCCGACCAGGGCATCCTCCACGGCCAGTTCATGCAGCTCGAAGATGTCCTGAAAGGTAGAGAGCTCCTCGGCGTCCGGGTCGTGTAGTGCTACCCAGACGAAGCAGTTCGAGCGCGAGCGGTAATCACCGATCTCGCCTCTGTCGATGTTGCAAAGACGCCGTCCTTCTTCATACGCCACGCAGTTGACGATCATCGTTGTCCCCTTGCGGTTGTTATCGTGGTTCTGAGGAAAAGGTAGACGCTACGTCGCGGTTGCCGACTGCATGTTGCGCCCAGGCGACCATCGCTGTTCGGTGGTGGTGGCATGAGGGTCTTGGCATTTGGGGTCGGAACAACTATCTTCAAGTGAAGATACTTTGTTTGGAGGTAAGTGATATGCAGGTTCCGTCCCCCGGGCCGAGCGATGCCATCGATCGACTGATGGCGGAGTGGTGCAGGGTCCTCCCGGATCGCGACCCTGGCGACATGGGCATCTTTACCCGGCTGTATCGCGTGCTGAAGCATGTCGACCGTCGGGTCCAGGCGGTATTCCGGCAGCACGGCTTGAAGGAAGGCGAGTTTGACCTGCTGGCGACCCTCTACCGGCGCGATGTGCCCGAGGGTCTGACACCGAACGCCCTGTGCGAGGCGGTGGTGCTGAGTTCAGGGGCTATGACCCACCGCCTCGATCGGCTCGCCAGTCGTGGCCTGGTGGAGCGTGTTGCCAACCCTGAAGATCGTCGCAGTGTCCTGATTCGCCTCAGTGAGTCGGGAAAAGCCATGATGCCGGCGCTGCTGGACGCCTACCTGGCTGAACTCGCTTCGATGCGCGCCACCCTGGCAGATGATGAAGCGGCAGGCCTGGCGGCTGGTCTACGCCAGTTGCTGTTGGCGCTGGAAGGGGAGGTCAGCCGTGATGACGACTGAATGCCGGGTGTCCAGCGATAGCAGTGTGTGGTGGGCCCACGCCGGGATGCTGGTGTGGGCGACGCTGGTGGGGCTGTCCTTTCCGGCGGTGGGGATGTTGAGTGAAGGGCTTCCGCCACTGTCGCTGACCGCACTGCGCTTCGTGATTGCCGCTCTGGCGGTGTTGCCGCTGGTGTGGGGTGCGCCTGGTCTCCGGCCGAGTCTGGCCGGGCTCGGGCTCTATGGGTTGATGGGTCTCTGTCTGGCGAGCTTCTTCGGCACCATGTTCTGGGCGGCGCACCTGACCACGGCGCTGTCCATGGCTACGCTGTTCGTCAGCGTGCCGCTGCTGGCCTACGGCCTGGGCCGGCTGGTGGGGGTCGAGCATCGAGCCCTGGCGCTGCTTGCCCTGCTGGTGCTCGGCGCCGTCGGCGCCGTGGGGCTGGCCTGGGCCGAGGCCGGTGGCTCCTTTGCCTGCATGCAATTCGGCGTGGGCGAAGCCGCCTTCTTCGCTGGTTGCATCGCCTCGGCGATGTATCCGGTGTTGTCCAAATTGGGGTTGGCGAAGGGCTGGCTGTCTGAACACGCGGGGGTGCGTACCCTGTGGAGCCTGGTGATGGGGGCACTGCTGATCGGGTTTTCGGGTCTGGTCTTCGGGGATCCGGCCGCGCTGGGCCGAATGACGCTGTTCGATCTGGCGGTGGTGGCCTATCTCGGGCTCTTCTCCAGCGGAATGACCTTCTGGCTGCAGCAGCGGGCGACCGCCATCCTGACCCCGGCGGCGGTTACCGCCTACGGCTATCTGGTGCCCTTTGTGTCGATGCTGTTGCTGTTTGCCCAGGCGCCTGAACGCCTTGCACTCGAATGGCTGCCGGGCAGTCTGCTGGTCGTGCTGGCCATCGCGCTGCTGCTGCGGCGGGACGTCAAGCTGCGCAGCCAAGCGTGAGCAGGCGAGTTTTACTCAGACATCTTTGCATCATTGGGCAAAGAGGTGGGCGGTGTACGGATTTGGCTTAGTGCGGTGTGGTGGTGGTTATATGAAGCTGTAAAGGTGGGGCAAAGGCGCATCCATGCCAAGGAGCCCCCATGCCGTCAGCCAGCCCCCTTCTCGGCGCACAAGCCGTTTCCCCTTGTCAGCAGCCTGGCGACCGCGGCCTTGCCAACGACGTCTTCTCCGAGGCGCTG
This sequence comes from Halomonas sp. EF61, assembly GCF_040147045.1. Lineage (NCBI taxonomy): Bacteria > Pseudomonadati > Pseudomonadota > Gammaproteobacteria > Oceanospirillales > Halomonadaceae > Halomonas > Halomonas sp. EF61. The sequence continues at coordinate 1,618,015 of NZ_JAMSHM010000001.1, forward strand.
AGCGAGCGCTACGACCAGCTGGCCCGCGACGAGCGCTACGGCACCTTCACCGGTTCCGTTCTTCACTATCTCAATCTGGAAGAAGATCTGGTCGGCAAGCGTCTTCTTGATGTGGGCTGTGGCAACGGAGCGCTGGCGGCAGAACTCAAAAGCAAGGGTGCGCAAGAGGTGCTGGGTATCGACATCAGCCCCTCCCAGGTCGCGCTGGCCAGCCGGCGCCACCAGGCTCCGGGCCTCGGCTTTCGGGTCGAGGACGCCTATCGCAAGCTTGTTCTGCCGGAGGCGCCCTTCGATACCCTGGTCAGTGTCTTCGCCTTCCACTTCATCCAGCATCAGGCCATGCTCACCCGTGCCTGCCGTAACCTGTTCGAAGCGCTCAAGCCCGGCGGTCTGCTGGTGTGGCTCGATATCACCCACGACTATGTGCTTGACCCGGCGCGCATGGATCGCCTCGAGGCGTTGACCAGCTATCGCTACGACCCGGGTGTGGCGCCGGGTGAGCGGCCCCGGCCCTGGAGTCTGGTGCCTGGTCAGGTGCGCGCCGGAGATGAAGTCTTGCCGGTGGACCACGTGGCGATCCCCGGGCGTACCGTGGTCAAGACACTGCAGTCGGTCGGCTTCTCCCAGGTCAGGCGCGAGCCGCTGCGCTTCACCGATGCTGAGTCGGCCTGGCTGTGGGGCCCCGACGGCTTCAATCACCACCTGTTGGTGGCCCGCCGCTGATCAGCGGGCAGTGGCATTACCGGCCGTTGGCACGGGTAGATCCAGCGTCGAGAGAGAGCGCCTTATCGGTCAGTCGAAAGCAGCCGAGCAGGTTGCGCTGCAGGGCGCTGAAGTTGTCGTCGCTGACCATCAGAAATTCGCCACCGGGCAATTGCGCTAGCCCCTCCATATTGTCGACGCGCCAGCCTTCTCCGGCGGACAGGCTGGCCAGGCGTGTCACCCGTACCTGCGGCGGTGGCAGCAGCTCCACCAGGCTTAAGCTGATGGTCAGCGGACGTGGCGGGGAAAAGGCGCGTTCCAGCGCCAGCAGCCGCGGTGGTGAATTGGTGACGGTGTCCTCCAGCGCCAGCAGCTCGGTCAGGGCGCTGTCGGCCGGTGAGGCCAGTGGGTAGCGCCACCGGCGCGTGTCGGTAGCGTTCTCCGCCAGGCTGAACAGAAGGGTGTGCCCGACGCCGTTTTGCGCGCTCATGCCATCGGGCGGTGACTCCAGACCCGCCACCAGTCCGATGCCCGGCACTCGGGCCAGCGCTTCCAGGCTTTCGTTATCACCGGCGTTGTGGCTGGCCGTGGAGCGCAGTGGTTCGCCTTTCGGCATCCCGTCGAGAGCGAAACGCTGCACGCGATGATCCTGCTCGAAGCCGATCAGTAGTTCGGTGTTGCCGGTGACGCCATCATCGGCGCCCGCCAGCACCAGCGACTCGGCGTCTGCGGCCTTGCCTTCCAGCGGCGTACCGTCCTGCGCCTTCAATCGGTGGCTGGCGAGTGGGCGCAGGTCCACCAGCCGGCCATCTTCAAGTACTGGCCTTGCCTGGTGTACGCGTCCGCGATCGGATACCAGGTGCAGCAGGTTGTCGTCTTGGTCCCAGGCCATGGCCGAGAGACCACCCAGGGGAACGCTGGTGTTGTTTTCGGTGGGACGCCACTGGCTCGGCAGTGCCAGGGTGCCGCACATGCTCAGCCCCGGCTGGGCGGGGGCCTCGCCCTGCAAGCTGGTCGGCTTGACCTGGGCGGTGCAGCCGCCAAGCCACAGGGACGCTGCCAGCGTGCTGATAAGGGGCAATCGGAGCATTTTTCTGAACGGCATGGGGCGGTCCTGTCGGGCGGGAATGTCAGCGTGAAGGCCAGGGCGAGGCAAGAGGGAGCGACGTTGGTATACTGCGCCGAATCCCTTTACATTTTGGCGTATCTACGTTGATCCGCCTGTCTGTTCGAACTCTCGTTTCTCCAGGAGATTGCATGAGCCGTACCGCCCCCCGTATCGCCATCGTCGGCGTCGCCGGCCGCATGGGCCGCACCCTGGTCAACGCCGTGATGCAGGACGACGACGCCGTCCTCGCCGGCGGCATCGTCGAGCCGGGCAGTTCGCTGGCTGGCGCCGATCTGGGCGAGCTGGCCGGCGTCGGCCGCCAGGGCGTGGCGGCGGTGGACTCCCTCGAGGCCATCGTCGATGACTTCGACGTGCTGATCGATTTCACCGCGCCCAAGGTGACCCTGGCCAACCTGGCCTTCTGTGCCGAGCATGGCAAGGCCATCGTCATCGGCACCACCGGCCTGTCCGATGACGAGCAGGCCGAGCTCGACGATTATGCCGAGCGAGTGCCCACGGTGTTTGCGCCCAACATGAGCGTCGGCGTCAATCTGACCCTGAAGCTTCTGGAGACTGCAGCGAAGGCGCTGGGCGACGAGGGCTATGATATCGAGGTCATCGAGTCCCACCATCGTCACAAGGTCGATGCGCCGTCCGGTACCGCCCTGCGCATGGGCGAGGTGGTCGCCGGGGCGCTGGATCGCAACCTCAAGGAGCACGGGGTGTTCGAGCGGGTAGGCCAGTGCGGTCCTCGCGATCCCAAGGAAATCGGCTTCGCCACGGTGCGTGCCGGCGATATCGTCGGGGAGCACACCGTGATGTTCGCTACCGAAGGCGAGCGCATCGAGATCACCCACAAGGCGTCCAGCCGCATGACCTTCGCCCGGGGCGCGGTGCGCGCAGCACGCTGGGTCGCCGAGCGTGAGGCGGGACGCTACGGCATGTCCGACGTGCTGGGCCTGGACTGAGTTTTGTGAGCCTCTGGCGACGTCGCGGGTGGTGTTGCCCATGGCAAAGTGCTTGTTCCGGGGTAGTCAGCCCGGCCCAGATGCTGTAACATTCCAAAAATTTTGGCCGGGCCGGGCATGAAAGTGTCGCGTCGAGAGCGTTTAGTACGTCTCTCGCAGCATAGGTGCCGGCTCTGCATTCCGAGCGAATGACAACAAGCGGGATGAAACCGGTCAAACACCGGGTTTCGTCCCGCTTTTTTACGGCCCGGCTCCTTGTGTGCTTGACGCACGATGGGCCGGGTCGGTGCCGAATGGCCTGGCGACAGGTCGCCGACGCCGGCGAGCGTATGGCGGCGGTCGTAGATACCTTGACGAGCTTTGGGAGGACGTAGCGTTGAACAAACCCGCAATCTTGGCCCTGGAAGATGGCAGCGTATTCCACGGCACGGCCATTGGCGCTGATGGGCAGACCAGTGGTGAGGTGGTGTTCAATACGGCCATGACCGGCTATCAGGAAATTTTGACCGACCCCTCCTATTCCCGACAGATCGTCACCCTCACCTATCCCCATATCGGCAATACCGGCATCAATCCCGAGGACGTCGAGTCCGCCAGCATCGCCGCCGCGGGCCTCGTCATCCGCGATCTGCCGCTCGTCGCCAGCAACTTCCGATCTACCCAGAGCCTCTCGGACTATCTCGCCAGCCAGAACGTGGTGGGCATCGCCGACATCGATACCCGCCGGCTGACTCGAATCCTGCGCGACAAGGGTGCCCAGAACGGTGCCATCGTGGCCGGCGACGAGGCCCTGGGTGACGACGCCGAAGCGCGCGCCCTGGAAGCCGCCCGCGCCTTCCCCGGGCTCAAGGGCATGGACCTGGCCAAGGTGGTGTCCTGCAGCGAGCGCTACGTCTGGAACGAGGGCGAGTGGACGCTGGGCAAGGGCTACGCCGATACCGAAGGGGCCGAGCGGCCCTTCCATGTGGTGGCCTACGACTACGGCGTCAAGTTCAACATCCTGCGCATGCTGGCGAGTCGCGGCTGCAAGCTGACCGTGGTGCCGGCCCAGACCCCGGCGTCCGAGGTGCTGGCGCTCGACCCCGACGGCGTCTTTCTGTCCAACGGACCCGGCGACCCCGAGCCGTGTGACTACGCCATCGACGCCATCCGCGAGATCCTCGAGACCGAAGTGCCGGTGTTTGGCATCTGCCTGGGCCACCAGTTGCTGGCGCTGGCCAGCGGTGCCACTACGGTCAAGATGAATCACGGCCACCACGGCGCCAACCATCCGGTGCAGGATCTGGACAGCGGCCACGTGATGATCACCAGCCAGAACCACGGCTTTGCCGCCGACGAGACCACGCTGCCGGATAACCTGCGCGCCACCCACCGCTCGCTGTTCGACGGCACCCTGCAGGGGATCGAGCGTACCGACCTTCCGGCGTTCAGCTTCCAGGGCCACCCCGAAGCGAGCCCCGGCCCCCGCGATGTGGCGCCGCTGTTCGACCGCTTCATCGACATGATGCGCAGCCGTCGCTAAGGCGCCGACACAGACTCCGGTTCATCGTCCAATTTTCTTGCGGGAAGCACCATGCCCAAGCGTACAGACCTGAAAAGCATCCTTATCATCGGCGCTGGCCCCATCGTCATCGGCCAGGCCTGCGAGTTCGACTATTCCGGCGCCCAGGCCTGCAAGGCGCTGCGCGAAGAGGGTTTTCGCGTCATCCTGGTTAACTCCAACCCGGCCACCATCATGACCGATCCGGCCATGGCGGATGCCACCTACATCGAGCCGATCACCTGGCAGGCGGTGGAGAAGATCATCGAGGCCGAGCGTCCCGACGCCGTGCTGCCGACCATGGGCGGCCAGACCGCGCTGAACTGCGCGCTGGATCTCGATCGCCACGGCGTACTGGAAAAGTACGGCGTGGAGATGATCGGTGCCAACGCCGACACCATCGACAAGGCCGAGGACCGCGATCGCTTCGATAAGGCGATGAAGAATATCGGTCTCGAGTGCCCCAAGGCCAAGGTCGCCCACAGCATGGATGAGGCCTGGGAGATCCAGGGCGAGCTGGGCTTCCCGGTGATCATCCGGCCGTCCTTCACCATGGGTGGCTCCGGTGGCGGCGTGGCCTACAACAAGGAAGAGTTCAAGGAGATCTGTGGGCGCGGCTTCGAGCTTTCGCCGACCCACGAGCTGCTGATCGACGAGTCGTTGCTGGGCTGGAAGGAATACGAGATGGAGGTCGTTCGTGACAAGAACGACAACTGCATCATCGTCTGTGCCATCGAGAACTTCGACCCCATGGGCGTGCACACCGGTGACTCCATCACCGTGGCGCCGGCCCAGACGCTGACCGACAAGGAATACCAGATCATGCGCGACGCATCCCTTGCGGTGCTGCGCGAGATCGGCGTCGAGACCGGTGGCTCCAACGTCCAGTTCGGCGTGGACCCCGAGACCGGCCGCATGGTGGTCATCGAGATGAACCCGCGGGTGTCGCGTTCCTCTGCCCTGGCCTCCAAGGCCACCGGCTTCCCGATCGCCAAGATCGCCGCCAAGCTGGCGGTGGGCTACACCCTGGACGAGCTGCAGAACGACATCACCGGCGGTCGCACCCCGGCGTCCTTCGAGCCGTCCATCGACTACGTCGTCACCAAGATTCCGCGCTTCACCTTCGAGAAATTCCCCCAGGCCAACGACCGTCTGACCACCCAGATGAAGTCGGTGGGCGAGGTCATGGCCATCGGCCGCACCTTCCAGGAGTCGCTGCAGAAGGCGCTGCGTGGCATGGAGACCGGCAACGACGGTCTCGATCCCATCGTCACCGAGTTCAGCGACGAGAACATGGCGCTGATCAAGGGCGAGCTGCAGGCCGCCGGCGCCGAGCGTATCTTCTTCATCGCCGATGCCATGCGCTCCGGCATGTCGGTGGAGGAAGTGTTCGAGCTGACCAACATCGACCCCTGGTTCCTGGTGCAGCTCGAGGATCTGGTCAAGATCGAGCAGGATCTGTCCAGCCGTCCGCTGTCGTCGCTGGACGCGCGCGAACTCTATCGTCTCAAGCGCAAGGGCTTTGGCGATGCTCGCCTGGCCAAGGTGCTGGGCGTGTCCGAGGACGATGTGCGCAGGGCGCGCCATGACGCCGGTATCCGTCCGGTCTACAAGCGCGTCGACACCTGCGCCGCCGAGTTCGCCTCCGACACCGCCTACATGTACTCCACCTACGAGGAGGAGTGCGAGGCCGAGGTCAGCGATCGTAAGAAGATCATGGTGCTGGGCGGTGGCCCCAACCGTATCGGTCAGGGTATCGAGTTCGACTACTGCTGCGTCCACGCCGCCTTCGCCATGCGCGATGACGGCTACGAGACCATCATGGTCAACTGCAACCCGGAGACCGTGTCCACCGACTACGACACCTCCGATCGTCTGTACTTCGAGCCGGTGACCCTGGAGGACGTGCTCGAGATCGCCGACAAGGAGAAGCCGGTCGGGGTGATCGTGCAGTTCGGCGGTCAGACGCCGCTGAAGCTTGCGCGTGCGCTCGAGGCCGCCGGAGTGCCGATCATCGGTACCACCCCGGACGCCATCGATCGCGCCGAGGATCGCGAGCGCTTCCAGCAGATGATCGACAAGCTGGGCCTCAAGCAGCCGCCCAACGCCACCGCCAGAAGCTTTGACGAGGCCTTCAGCAAGGCCGAGGCGATCGGCTACCCGCTGGTGGTGCGCCCGAGCTACGTGCTCGGTGGGCGCGCCATGGAAATCGTCTATGACGCCAGCGAGCTGGAGAACTACATGACCCACGCGGTCAAGGTCTCCAACGACTCGCCGGTGCTGCTCGATCACTTCCTGAGCGCCGCCATCGAGATCGACATCGACGCGGTGTCCGACGGTGAGCAGGTGGTGATCGGCGGTATCATGCAGCACGTCGAACAGGCTGGTGTGCACTCAGGCGACTCTGCCTGTGCGCTGCCGCCGTACTCGCTGCCGGCCGAGGTTCAGGACGAGATGCGCGAGCAGGTCAAGCGCATGGCCGTGGAGCTTGGCGTGAAGGGCTTGATGAACGTCCAGCTGGCCTGGCAGGACGGCGAGATCTACGTCATCGAGGTCAACCCGCGCGCCTCGCGCACCGTGCCCTTCGTGTCCAAGTGCATCGGTACCTCGCTGGCCCAGGTGGCCGCCCGTTGCATGGCTGGCGTCAGCCTCAAGGAGCAGGGCTTCGAGCGCGAGATCGTGCCGCACTTCTACAGCGTCAAGGAGGCGGTGTTCCCGTTCAACAAGTTCCCTGGCGTCGACCCGATCCTGTCGCCGGAGATGAAGTCCACCGGCGAGGTGATGGGGTCCGGCGACACCTTCGCCGAGGCCTTCTACAAGGCCCAGCTCGGTGCAGGTGAGGCGATTCCGGCGCTGACCGGCGATCGCAAGGCGTTCCTGTCGGTTCGCGAACCGGACAAGGCGGGTGTTATCGAAGTGGCGCGTTCTCTGGTAACATTGGGCTTCACACTCTGTGCGACCCGAGGAACGGCGGCAGCCCTTGAACAGGCTGGTCTGCCCGTCGAGGTCGTCAACAAGGTTTACGAAGGCCGGCCACACATCGTCGATTCCATCAAGAACGACGAGATCGCCTATATCGTCAATACCACCGAGGGCCGCCAGGCCATCAATGACTCCTCGGTGATCCGCCGCACCGCACTCGCCCGCAAGGTTCCCTATGCCACGACGCTGGCAGGGGCCAGTGCCGTTTGTTTGGCGCTCGAGTACGGCAATGCCGTGACCGTGCGGCGGCTACAGGAACTGCATGCAGGAGCGAATACATGAACAAGGTCCCGATGACCGTCGCCGGTGAGCAACGCCTGCGTGAAGAGCTCGAACAGCTCAAGAGCGAGGCTCGCCCGACAGTGATCGCTGCCATCGCCGAAGCGCGTGAGCACGGCGACCTCAAGGAGAACGCCGAGTACCACGCCGCGCGCGAGCAGCAGGGCTTCATCGAGGGGCGTATCCAGGAGATCGAGGGCAAGCTGTCCAACGCCCAGGTCATCGACGTCACCAAACTGCCCAAGACCGGCAAGGTGATCTTCGGCGTGACCGTCGAGCTTCTGAATCTGGATACCGACGAAGAGGTGACCTACCGCATCGTCGGTGAGGACGAGGCCGACATCAAGCAGCGTCGCATCTCGGTCACCTCGCCCATCGCCCGTGCCTTGATCGGCAAGGAAGAGGGTGAGGTCGTGCTGGTCCGCACCCCCGGTGGTGAGGTCGAGTACGAGATCACCGGCGTCGAGCACATCTAGACCCGGATCCTTCGATCCAGACGACACCGCCCCGCCAGGAATCCTGGCGGGGCGGTGTCTTTTCTGGCGACAGGATCGTCGGCGCCCGGTGGTGGCGCAGCGACGCCGGTGCGTCAGTGGCGGCCGTGGTGGTTCTCGAAGCGGGTGATGTTGGACAGCTTCGGATTGGCCTTGGGGTTCTTGCGGTACAGCAGGGCCACCTTGCCGATCTTCTGGATCAGCTCGGAGCGGCTCTGGGCGACGAGTTCGTCGAGCACTGCGGTGCGGTCGTCGCGGTCGGGGATCGCGAGCTTCACCTTGACCAGTTCGTGGTCGTTCAGGGCTCGTTCGAGCTCGGCCAGCATGCCTTCGGAAATACCGTTCTCCGAGGCCGTCACCACCGGGTCAAGGTGGTGGCCGATGCTGCGCATTGCTTTCTTTTGTGCCTGTGACAAGCTCATGGTATCTTGCTTCATTCCGTTTTGGCCGTAGGGCGCGTGACAGCACATGGTACGGGGATTCCCCGTGCGGTGAAAGCGCTTGTGCATGACAATCTCCAGGCAGCCGTTCGCCGGCGGTGGCAAAGCCGCTCGATGCGTCGTGCAGCCCGCCCCTCGGTTCCTGCGGCGAGCCTCCCCGCCACGCGGTTCGGCTCCGGCGGCCATGCCGGGTGTCCGCAGCAAATGCACTTCGAGCAACGCCCTTCCGGCAATTGTTCAGGAAATCTTCTTTCAGGTGGCTCAGTGGCAGCATCCCGTCCCCCCTCCGGTAAAAAATCCTCATCCGGCAAGAGCAGCGCGAGCAAGACCAGCGCCAGCTGGTTGAAGGAACACTTCGATGATCGCTACGTTCAGCAGAGCTGGCAGGACGGCTACCGTTCCCGGGCCAGCTATAAGCTGGTGGAGCTGGACGACAAGGACAAGCTGTTCAAGCCGGGCATGACCGTCATCGATCTGGGTGCGGCGCCAGGCGGCTGGAGCCAGATCGCCGCAGAGCGTGTCGGTGACGCCGGTGTGGTCATCGCCTCGGACATCCTCGAGATGGACGCCCTGGCCGGGGTCGACTTCGTACAGGGTGACTTTACCGAGGAAAGCGTGCTGGAAGAGGTGCTGGCAAGGCTCGGTGATCGCCCGGTGGACCTTGTGATGTCGGACATGGCCCCCAATATGAGTGGTATGGCGGCTATCGATCAGCCCCAGGCAATGTACCTGGTGGAGCTGGCGCTCGACCTGGCTCGCCAGACGCTGCGTCCCGGGGGTACCTTCCTGGCCAAGGTGTTCCAGGGCGAAGGCTTCGACGAATATCTCAAGGAGCTGCGCGGCGCCTTTCAAAAGGTGGTGACGCGCAAGCCGGGGGCATCGCGGGCACGCTCCCGCGAGGTCTACCTGCTGGCCCAGGGATTCAAGGGCTGAGCATCGGCGCCGGTCGACGTCTGATAGACCGCGCCTACCGGAGCGATACCGGCAAAAGTGGCCTGGCTGTGCCAGTCTTGAGGCATGGTACAGGCAGGAAAGGACACATGATGGCGTGCGATGGCCTGCCAGGCAGTCATCGCATCGACATTTTTTCGGCATTTTCCGAGGGTGAGTCCCGGCGGAAGGGGCGCTTGCGCCGCTTCGTTGGATCCGATCAGGCTGGCTGAACCAGGCCGGGTCATGTAGTGTCGAACCCTTAGGCACCTAGGCCGACAGATTCTTGCAATTGAGGGTGGTCCCTTGAACGACATGGCGAAGAACCTGATTCTGTGGTTGGTCATCGCGGCGGTGCTGCTGACGGTGTTCAACAACTTCAGCGTCGAGAACGCACCCAACCAGATGAACTACTCCCAGTTCGTCGAACAGGTGCAAAATGAGCAGGTACGCAGTGTAACCATCGACGGTTACACGATCAGCGGTGAGCGCAACGATGGCTCCAGCTTCCAGACCATCCGCCCCTCGGCGGAGGACCCGAAGCTGATGGACGATTTGTTGTCCAACAATGTCACCGTGGTGGGCAAGAAGCCGGAACAGCAGAGTCTGTGGACGCGACTATTGATCGCGAGTTTCCCGATTCTGCTGATCCTGGCCATCTTCATGTTCTTCATGCGCCAGATGCAGGGCGGTGGTGCCGGCAAGGGCGGCCCCATGAGCTTCGGCAAGTCCAAGGCCAAACTGCTGTCCCAGGATCAGATCAAGACCACCTTTGCCGACGTGGCGGGGTGTGACGAGGCCAAGGAGGAAGTCGAGGAGCTGGTCGACTTCCTGCGTGATCCGACCAAGTTCCAGCGGCTGGGTGGCACCATCCCCCGCGGTGTCTTGATGGTCGGGCCTCCCGGTACCGGCAAGACCCTGCTGGCGAAGTCCATCGCCGGCGAGGCCAAGGTGCCGTTCTTCTCGATCTCAGGCTCTGACTTCGTCGAGATGTTCGTCGGTGTGGGTGCTTCCCGTGTGCGCGACATGTTCGAGCAGGCCAAGAAGCAGGCACCCTGCATCATCTTCATCGACGAGATCGACGCCGTGGGTCGTTCGCGCGGCGCCGGCATGGGCGGCGGTAACGACGAGCGCGAGCAGACGCTGAACCAGCTGCTGGTCGAGATGGATGGCTTCGAGGCCAATGAAGGCATCATCGTCATCGCCGCCACCAACCGTCCCGACGTGCTCGACCCTGCGCTGCTGCGCCCGGGCCGCTTCGACCGTCAGGTGGTGGTGCCGCTTCCCGATATCCGGGGTCGCGAGCATATCCTCAACGTGCACCTGCGCAAGGTGCCGCTGGCCGATGACGTCAAGCCGACCTTTATCGCCCGTGGTACCCCTGGCTTCTCTGGTGCCGACCTGGCCAACCTGGTCAACGAGGCCGCGCTGTTCGCCGCTCGTCGCAACAAGCGTCTGGTGGGCATGGAAGAGCTTGAGCTGGCCAAGGACAAGATCATGATGGGGGCCGAGCGCCGCTCCATGGTCATGACCGAGAAGGAAAAGCTCAACACCGCCTACCACGAGTCGGGCCACGCCATCATCGGTCTGGTGATGCCGGAGCATGACCCGGTCTACAAGGTGACCATCATTCCGCGTGGCCGCGCCCTGGGTGTGACCATGTTCCTGCCGGAGCAGGATCGTTACAGCCTGTCGCGCCAGCAGATCATCAGTCAGATCTGTTCGCTGTTCGGCGGTCGCATCGCCGAGGAGATGACGCTGGGGCCGAACGGTGTCACCACCGGCGCCTCCAACGACATCAAGCGTGCCACCGAACTTGCCCACAACATGGTGGCGAAGTGGGGCCTGTCCGAGGAGATGGGGCCGATCATGTACGACGAGGACGAGTCTCACCAGTTCCTCGGCGGCCCTGGTCAGAGTGGTGGCAAGCTGAAGTCGGGCGAAACCACCTCGCGTCTGGACAAGGAAGTGCGCAAGATCATCGACGGCTGCTACGAGCAGGCGCGTCAGATCCTCGAGGACAATCGCGACAAGCTCGACGCCATGGCCGAAGCGCTGATGCAGTACGAGACCATCGACGCGGATCAGCTCAAGGACATCATGGAGGGGCGTGATCCACGTCCGCCCAAGGACTGGGATGAGCCCGGTTCCGGCGGCGGCTCTCCGGTCACCGGTGATCCCGAGCCGTCGAAGGAGCCGGAGTCCAGCGCCGACACCAGCGACGGGGACGAGGAAGAGGATGACAAAGGCTCCGGCCGTCGCCCCTCCGACCCCCTTGGCGGCCCCGCCGGTAGCTGACGGCCCGCCCGCTCACAGAGGCGCCCCGCGGGGCGCCTCTGGCGTTGCATGACCCGCCTCTCGCATTAGTATTCTTTGGTGAATACCCAGATTTCCCAGGACATCCTCTTCGATGGACGCTCGTTACCCCGCTGTACTGCCCTGTGGTCGACACCGCCTCGATCTGACCTTTCCCCGCATCATGGGGATCCTCAACGTCACTCCCGACTCCTTTTCCGATGGTGGCCATCACGTGGTCATCGACGACGCCCTGCGCCATGCCGAACAGATGCTCGCCGAGGGTGCCGCCATCATCGACGTGGGCGGCGAGTCCACGCGACCTGGTGCGACGCCGGTCACCGCGCAGCAGGAACTCGACCGGGTGATCCCGGTGGTCGAGGCGCTGGTACGGGAGCTGGATGCCCTGGTGTCGGTGGATACCTCGACGCCGGAGGTCATGCGCGAAAGCGCCCAGGCCGGGGCAGGCATGATCAATGATGTACGCAACCTGCGCCGTGAGGGCGCCGTCGCGGCGGCGACCGGTACCGGGCTGCCGGTGGTGCTGATGCACATGCTCGGCGAGCCGGGCGATATGCAGGATGCGCCCCGCTATGACAGGCCGGTGGAGGAAGAGGTCGCAGACTTTCTCGAAAGGCGCATCGCCGAGTGCGAGGCCGCCGGTCTCAAGCGAGAACGGCTGTTGCTTGATCCAGGTTTTGGTTTCGCCAAGACCGTGGAGCATAATCTTCGCCTGTTGCATCGCCTGGAGCGCCTGGAAGCCCTGGGGCTCCCGCTGCTGGTCGGGATGTCGCGAAAGAGCATGATCGGCAAGGTGCTCGACCGTGCGGTCGAGGAGCGCCTGTCGGGCGGTCTGGCCTTGTCGGCACTGGCGGTGGAGCGAGGCGCACGGATACTACGCGTTCACGATGTGGGGCCCCATGTGGACGCGGTGAACATGACCTGGGCCGTTCTCGAGGAAGGAGAACACCATGGCTAGACGCTATTTTGGCACGGACGGCATTCGCGGTACCGTCGGTCAGGCGCCGATCACGCCGGACTTCATGCTCAAGCTGGGCTGGGCTACCGGCCGCGTGCTCGAGCCTCGCCGTCAGCGGGCGCGGGTACTGATCGGCAAGGACACCCGTATCTCCGGCTACATGTTCGAGTCGGCCCTCGAGGCGGGACTGTCGGCGGCGGGCGTTGACGTGATGCTGCTCGGTCCGATGCCGACACCGGGTATCGCCTACCTGACGCGGACCTTTCGCGCCGATGCGGGGATCGTCATCTCCGCTTCCCACAACGCCTACCAGGACAACGGCATCAAGTTCTTCTCGGCCGAGGGCGCCAAGCTGGGCGATGAGATCGAGGAGCGCATCGAGCGCGCACTGGATGAGACCCTGACCACGGTGTCACCGAGGGAGCTGGGCAAGGCCAGCCGGGTCGACGACGCCGCCGGGCGCTATATCGAGTTCTGCAAGTCGACGATCCCCGACCGGGTCAACCTGCACGGCCTGCGTATCGTGCTGGACTGCGCCCATGGCGCGACTTATCACATCGCGCCGGCGGTGTTCAAGGAGCTCGGGGCCAAGGTCAGCCTGGTCGGGGCCGAGCCCGACGGCCTCAATATCAACCAGGAGGTGGGCTCGACCCATCCGGCGGCGCTGCGCGCGGCGGTGATCCAGCAAGGCGCCGATCTGGGTATCGCCTTCGATGGTGACGGCGATCGCGTGCTGATGGTGGACGCCGACGGTCACGAGATCGACGGTGACGACATGCTCTACCTGATCGCCAAGGACCGTCACGAGCGTGGCGAGCTGGGTGGTGGTGTGGTCGGTACCCTGATGAGCAACTTCGGGCTGGCCGCAGCGCTGGAGTCCATGGGCGTGCCCTTCGAACGTGCCAAGGTCGGCGATCGCTACGTGATGGAGCGCCTGGCCGCCAACGACTGGCAGCTGGGTGGCGAGTCCTCGGGGCATATCGTCTGTCGCCACGTGCAGACCACCGGCGACGGTATCGTCTCGGCGCTGCAGGTGCTGTCCTACATGGTGCGTGAGGAAAAGCCGCTGTCACGCCTGCTGCACGGCTTCGAGAAGGCGCCTCAGTCGCTGGTCAACGTGCGCCTGTCGGCGGGCGTCGACGCCAAGGCGGTGATGGCCGACCCGAGTCTCGAACAGGCCACCCGTGCGGTCGAGGCCGAGCTTGGCGATGAGGGCCGCGTGCTGCTGCGCCCCTCGGGGACCGAGCCGCTGATTCGCGTCATGGTCGAGGGACGCCCTCATCTGGATGTCGAAGGGCTGGCCAGGCGTCTGGCCGATGACGTGCGTGAGCTGGTCGGCTGAACCCTGATCTCACCGCCCGGTTTCGCGGTGCCATGACGCGAGGCCTGGTGGACCCAGATGCCGGCGAGAGCGTCTTGTCGGCTTGCTCCAGCGCGGGACCGAAGGCTTCGATCCCGCGGCAAATCTTGTCTTGACAGGGCCGCTCCTATACCATTTCGGCCCACCTTGAAAGAGGATGTTCCATGCGTGCACCGCTGATCGCCGGCAACTGGAAGATGAATGGCTCGCTGAGCCTGATCGATACCTTCGCCGAGGCGCTGTCCGGCGCCGAATTGCCGCAGGCGGTGACGCTGGCCCTGGCGGTTCCCTTTCCCTATGTCGGGGTGGCCAGGGAGCGGTTGCCGCAGAGCGTCAGGCTGGCCGGCCAGACCCTGAGCGACCAGCCGAGCGGAGCCTTCACCGGCGAGGTGAGCGGCGCCATGCTTGCAGACGTCGGCGCCGACATGGTGCTGGTCGGACACTCCGAGCGGCGTACCCTGTTCGGAGAAGACGACGCGGCGGTGCTGGCACGGGTGCAGGCCGCGCTGGGTCAGGGGCTGACGCCGGTGCTGTGCCTGGGGGAAACCCTGGAAGAGCGCGACGCCGAGCGTACCGAGGCGGTGGTGCTCGGTCAGCTCGAGGCGGTGATGGAAGCCCTCGACAGTGACGAGCGCGCGCGCCTGGTATTGGCCTACGAGCCGGTCTGGGCGATCGGCACCGGTCGTACCGCAACGCCTGAGCAGGCGCAGCAGGTGCATGCGGCGATTCGTGCACGACTCGAACGTTACGATGGCGCCCTGGCGGCGTCCATGCAGGTTCTCTACGGCGGCAGCATGAAGCCCGACAACGCGGCGGAATTGCTGGCCCAACCGGACATCGACGGCGGCCTGATCGGCGGAGCATCGCTGAAGGTCGACGATTTTCTAGCCATTTGTCAGTCAGCAGGTTGAATCCATGCAAGTTGCCATTCTCATGATCCATGTGGCGATCGCCATCGCCCTGGTCGTTCTTATCCTGCTGCAGCAGGGCAAGGGCGCCGATGCCGGCGCCTCCTTCGGTGGCGGTGCCTCCCAGACCGTCTTCGGTTCCCGTGGCAGCGGCAGTTTCCTGTCCAAGGCGACCGGGGCGCTGGCGGCGTGTTTCTTCGCCACTTCCCTGACCCTGGCCTACTTCGCCTCCGAAGCGGGCAATTCCGCGCCAGAGGCGGGTATTCCCGACGCCGAGGTGATCGAGCAGCAGAACAGCGCGCCGACCCTGGATGACGAAAGCACCCAGAACAGTGCGCCTGCGCTTGAGGAAGAAAGTCAGGAAAATTCTGCGCCTACGCTTGACGAAGGTTCAAGCGACGTGGATAATGCAGCGCCAGTGCTGGAGGACAGCCAAGGCTGATCTCCGGAACTCCCCTAGCCGAAGTGGTGGAATTGGTAGACACGCTATCTTGAGGGGGTAGTGACCTTACGGTCGTGCGGGTTCAAGTCCCGCCTTCGGCACCATCCTCGTCTTCTGCAATGACGGCGTGGATGACAAGCTCTCCCGGTGATGACCGGTGATCTTCTCTCAGGGTTGGCGGTTCGGTGAAATGCCTTGACGCCCTGGTCAAGGCGCAGTATACTCACCGGCCTAGATTGATGCGGGGTGGAGCAGTCTGGTAGCTCGTCGGGCTCATAACCCGAAGGTCATCGGTTCAAATCCGGTCCCCGCTACCATCTTCTTGGCAGGCATGCAGGTATTCTCAAGGGGCATGCGAACTTCTGCCAGATGGTGACAGGTTTCTTGGAAAAAGCCCCTTCCTGTGAAGGGGCTTTTTGTTAGCAGCTTGCCGGGGCTCGCCCGGCGGCGCGAACGCCAATCAGCCACCTGACTTTCCTGTTCACTCCCGGCCAGGTGCTGATGCAACGGCTGTAGGAGCTTTCATTCGTGGCGACCAAAGATGCTGCGCTCAATGCGTTGATCGAACCGGTGGTAACGGCCATGGGGTTCGAGCTCTGGGGTATCGACTATCTGTCCCAGGGAAAACATTCCCGTCTGGTGATTTACATCGATCACGCCGATGGCGTCAGTGTCGACAACTGTGCCGATATCAGTCGACAGGTCAGCGCCATCATGGATGTCGAGGATCCCATCGCCGGGGAGTACCGTCTCGAGGTATCTTCGCCCGGGATGGATCGTCCGCTGTTCCGTCTCGATCAGTTCTCCCGTTACGCTGGCCATCACGTGGCTCTGAAGCTGCGCGCTCCCTTCGAGGGTCGGCGCAAGTTCCAGGGCGTGCTCGCCGGAACCGAGGGTGACGAGGTGCTGGTGCAGATCGACGGTGAGGAATACTGCTTTCCGATCGACGGCATCGATCAGGCGCGGGTGGTTCCTCAGTTTGACGAGTGACGCTCACTGATGCGCGACGACTGATGCGCGACAAGAGAGAACAAGGATCGGTTTTTTGGCGAGGCTTTAAGGCATGAGTAAAGAAATTCTGGCGGTCGTTGACGCGATCTCCAACGAGAAGGGTGTCCCCCGCGAGGTCATCTTCGAAGCCGTCGAGGCGGCGCTGGCCAGTGCCTCGCGCAAGCGCTTCGAGGATGAGGAAGCCAGCGTTCGCGTACACATCGACCGGATGACCGGCGAGTACGAGACCTTCCGCCGCTGGGTGGTGGTCGAGGACGATGACTTCGACGGACCCGACGCCGAGATCAAGCTGACCTTCGCCGAAAAGCGGGATCCGCCGCTGGGCCTGGGTGACGTGGTCGAGGAGCGCATCGAGAATGCGGCCTTCGGTCGTATCGCCGCCCAGACCGCCAAGCAGGTCATCGTGCAGAAGGTGCGCGAGGCCGAGCGTGCCGAGGTCGTGCGCATCTATGCCGAGCGTGAAGGTGAACTGGTCGCGGGTATCGTCAAGAAGACGACACGTGACGGCCTGATCATTGACCTGGGCGACAACGCCGAGGCCTTCCTGCCGCGCAGTGAGATGATCCCCGGTGAGCGCTACCGCATGAACGAGCGGGTGCGCGCACTGCTGGTC
The DNA here is from genome assembly GCF_040147045.1 of Halomonas sp. EF61. Classification (NCBI taxonomy): domain Bacteria; kingdom Pseudomonadati; phylum Pseudomonadota; class Gammaproteobacteria; order Oceanospirillales; family Halomonadaceae; genus Halomonas; species Halomonas sp. EF61. Next base: position 1,635,066 of record NZ_JAMSHM010000001.1, read on the forward strand.
AAGGTCGACGCCGAGGCGCGTGGCGCCCAGTTGATCCTGTCGCGCACCAACCCGCAGATGATCATTGAGCTGTTCAAGATCGAGGTTCCCGAGATCGCCGAGCAGCTTATCGAGATCAAGGGTGCGGCGCGTGATCCGGGCTCCCGGGCCAAGATCGCGGTCAAGACCAACGACCGTCGCATCGACCCGGTGGGCGCCTGCGTCGGCATGCGCGGTTCGCGCGTGCAGGCGGTGTCCTCGGAGCTGCAGAACGAACGCGTCGACATCGTGCTGTGGGACGACAATCCCGCACAGCTGGTGATCAACGCCATGGCCCCGGCCGACGTCGCCTCCATCCTGGTGGATGAGGATGCCCACGCCATGGACGTGGCCGTCGCCGAGGACAACCTGGCCCAGGCCATCGGCCGTAGTGGCCAGAACGTGCGTCTCGCGTCCGAGCTGACCGGCTGGCGTATCAACGTCATGACCGAAGCCGACGCCGAGGCCAAGCGCGACCAGGAAATCGACAGTCTGGTCGAGCACTTCGTTCAGCACCTGGACATCGATGATGATGTCGCTCGGCTGCTGGTCGAGGAAGGTTTCACCTCGCTTGAAGAGGTGGCCTACGTACCGGTCGAGGAAATGCTGGAAATCGAAGAGTTCGACGAAGACCTCATCGAGGAGCTTCGAGCTCGCGCCAAGGACGAGCTCTTGAACCTGGCCATTGCCTCCGAGGAGGAACTGGACGGAGCCCAGCCGGCGGATGATCTGCTGGAGATGGACGGAATGGAGCGCCATCTGGCCTTCATCCTGGCCAGCCGTGGCATCAAGACCATGGAAGATCTGGCTGAACAGTCTGTCGATGATCTGGTGGACATCGAAGAGGTGGACGAAGAGCGCGCCGCGGCATTGATCATGACCGCCCGTGCGCCTTGGTTCGAGAGCGAACAGTAACAGGGTCACGGGCTGAGGAGGGTCGTAATGTCAGAGATGACCGTTAAGGATTTTGCAGCGAAGGTGGGGCGTGAAGTGCCCCGTCTGCTGGAACAGATGAAAGAAGCCGGACTCGAGCACAAGTCGGAAGCCGACGCCGTGTCCGAGGAAGACAAGCGCAAGCTGTTGGACTTTCTGACCAAGAGCCATGGCGGTGGCAGCGGTGTGGGCGCGGCTGCGCGCAATCGCATCACCCTGACCCGCAAGACGCGCAGCAAGATCAAGACCAGCGAGCGCGGCAAGACCATCGAGGTCCAGGTCCGCAAGAAGCGCACCTACGTCAAGCGTGACGAGGCCCAGGAAGAAGCCCCGGCGCCGGTCGAGGACCACGGTCCGCGTCAGCTGGTCGGCGACATGGCCGATTCCCGTGCACGTCGCGAGGCCCAGGAGGCCGAAGAAGCCAAGCAGCGCGCCGAGCAGAAGGCGAGCCAGGACGCCGAGCAGGCCGCCAAGGCCAAGCGCGAGGCCGAAGAGGCCGCCGTCGTGCCCGACATTCCGGTGCCCGAGCTCGACACCTCTGCCCCGGCTGGCGACGAGCCGCCGGCGCCGCCCAAGGAAGGTCGTGGCGACGTGCGTCGTGCCGCCGTCAAGAAGGCCGCCGCCAAGACCGGCAAGAAAGGCCGTGGCGAGCGTGACGACGACGATCGCAGCGACCGCGAAGAGCGTCGTCGTGGCGGTGGCAAGAAGGCCAAGCGCGCCGAGCGCCGTGGCAGCCGTCGTGGCGGCAGCCAGGGCAACGGCAAGCATGGCTTCCAGAAGCCGACCCAGCCGATCGTGCGTGAAGTCTCGATCCCCGAGTCCATCTCGGTGGCCGAACTGGCCGACAAGATGTCGATCAAGGCCAACGAGGTCATCAAGGCCATGTTCACCATGGGCGCTGCGGTGACCATCAACCAGACCATCGACCAGGACACTGCGGCTATCGTGGTGGAAGAAATGGGCCACACGCCCAAGCTGGTCAAGGACGATGCCCTCGAGACCGAAGTGCTCGAAGCCATCTCCTACGAGGGCGAGGAAATCACCCGCTCTCCGGTGGTCACGGTCATGGGTCACGTCGACCACGGCAAGACCTCGCTGCTCGACTATATTCGTCGTGCCAAGGTGGCCACCGGTGAAGCCGGCGGTATCACCCAGCACATCGGTGCCTACCACGTCGAGGACGACAGCGACGGTGTGACCTTCCTCGACACCCCTGGTCACGCGGCGTTTACCGCCATGCGTGCCCGTGGTGCCAAGGCCACCGACGTGGTCATCCTGGTGGTGGCGGCCGACGACGGTGTCATGCCCCAGACCATCGAGGCGGTGGAGCACTCCAAGGCTGCCGAAGTGCCGATGGTGGTCGCGGTCAACAAGATCGACAAGCCGGAAGCCGATCCCGACCGGGTCAAGAATGAGCTGTCCCAGCACGGCGTGATCTCCGAGGAGTGGGGTGGCGACACCCAGTTCGTCCACGTCTCCGCCAAGTCTGGCGAAGGCATCGAGGAGCTGCTGGAAGCCGTTCACCTGGTCTCCGAGGTGCTCGAGCTCAAGGCGGTACCGAGCGCACCCGGCAAAGGTGTGGTGGTCGAGTCTCGCCTCGACAAGGGCCGTGGCCCGGTAGCCACCGTGCTGGTCCAGAACGGTACCCTGAAGAAGGGCGACATCGTACTGGCCGGTCTGCACTACGGCCGTGTGCGTGCCCTGACCAACGAACTCGGCAAGCAGGTCGACGCCGTGGGTCCCGCCATGCCGGTGGAGATCCAGGGTCTCGATGGCACCCCGGAAGCCGGTGACGACTTCATGGTCGTGGCCGACGAGAAGAAGGCGCGTGAAGTCGCCAACTTCCGCCAGGGCAAGTACCGCGAGATTCGCCTGGCACGCCAGCAGAAGGCCAAGCTGGAGAACATGTTCTCCCAGATGGGCCAGAGCGAGGCCGCCAAGGTCAACATCGTGCTCAAGGCCGACGTCCAGGGTTCCCTGGAAGCGATCAAGGGCGCCCTCGAGGAGCTGTCCACCGACGAGGTGCAGGTGTCCGTGGTGTCCTCCGGCGTTGGCGGTATCACCGGTACCGATGCCAACCTGGCGCTGGCCAGTGAGGCCATCGTGGTCGGCTTCAACGTGCGTGCCGATGCGGCCGCCCGCGAGATCATCGAGCGTGAAGGTCTGGAGCTGCGCTACTACAGCGTCATCTACCACCTGATCGACGAGGTCAAGCAAGCCATGAGCGGCATGCTCGAGCCCGAGTGGAAGGAAGAGATCGTCGGTATCGCCGAGGTCCGTGACGTCTTCCGCGCGCCCAAGATCGGCGCCGTGGCCGGCTGCATGGTGGTCGAGGGTACGGTCTTCCGTAACAAGAAGATCCGCGTGCTGCGCGACAACGTGGTCATCTACGAAGGCGAGCTCGAGTCGCTGCGCCGCTTCAAGGACGACGTCCAGGAAGTGCGCAACGGCATGGAGTGTGGCATCGGGGTGAAGAACTACAACGATGTCCAGGTCAACGACAAGATCGAGGTCTTTGACCAGGTCAAGGTCGAGCGCACGCTGTAAGCGTTCGAGGAGTCGTCATCCATGCGCGAATTCAAGCGTACCGACCGAGTGGCCGACCAGCTCCAGAAGGAGCTGGCGGTCCTGATCCAGCGCGAGGTCAAGGACCCGCGCCTGGGGATGGTCACCGTGAGCGGGGTCGAGGTCAGTCGTGACCTCGGCTACGCCGATGTCCACATCACCCTGCTGGGTGAGCAGGACCCGGAACGGATCAAGGAAAACCTCAAGGTGCTCAAGCGCGCCGGCGGTTTCCTGCGTAGCCAGGTGGCGCGTCGCATCAAGCTGCGTCACGTGCCGGAACTGCGCTTTCATTATGACGAAAGCGTGGTGCGTGGTCAGCACCTGTCATCGCTGATCGAAGAGGCGGTGGCCAGCGATCGCTCTCGCCAACCCGAGGGGGATGACGAGAACGACAGCGGCGAGGACGGGGCCAAGGACTGATGGCCCGTCGTCGTCGAGGACTGCCGATCGATGGTGTACTGCTGCTGGACAAGCCCAAGGGCATGTCCAGCAACTTTGCACTGCAGCGTGCGAGGCGCCTGTACCAGGCCCAGAAGGCCGGTCATACCGGTACCCTGGATCCCATGGCGACAGGACTTCTGCCGGTGCTGTTCGGCGAGGCTACCAAGTTTTCCAACCAGCTGCTCGAGGCCGACAAGGTGTACCGCACCCGGGTCGAGCTCGGGCAGAGCACCGATACCGGTGACGCCGAAGGCGAGGTCATCGCCGAGGCGCCGGTGCCGGCGCTGGAGCACAGCGGCGTCGCGTCGGTAGTGGCGAATTTCATCGGCGAGCAGGATCAACTGCCGCCGATGTATTCCGCGCTCAAGCACCAGGGGCGCAAGCTCTACGAACTGGCGCGAGAGGGCAAAAGCGTAGATCGTGCAACCCGGCGGATAAGGGTGTATGATGCTCGGCTACTTTCCGCCAGCCTCGAGGGCGAGTCCCCAGGATTCGACCTGGAGGTCCGGGTCAGCAAAGGCACCTATGTGCGTACGCTGGCCGAGGACATGGCCAAGGCGCTGGGTTGCGAAGGGCATATCTCGCAGCTCAGACGGCTGAAGACCGGCCCCTTCGATGCCGACGGCATGGTCGATTTCGACACGCTCGAGGCCCAGGACGACGGCCAGCGCCAAGCGCGCCTGGCACCGATCGACAGTCTGCTTCAACACCTCCCGGCTCATCGCCTCAGTGAGGCAGGTGTCCAGGCCCTGCGCTTTGGACGCCCGGCACGCGGTGAGCTCGAGGGCGGCGATTCGGCCATGGCCGAGGAGTCGTTGTATCGCCTCTATCAGGGTGAGTCCTTTATCGGTCTCGGTCTGGTCGAGCCTACCGGGGATATCGTGCCCCGGCGCCTTCTGAGCACGTTCGTCGCGGGCTCAGGGCAAGACTGACCCCCTCAAGGGGTTGCGGCAGCTGGAGACTGCAAATATGCGTGGTCTCCGACATTCATCATTCAGGCATATTGCTTACTGGAGAGACAGATGGCACTTACCGCCGAACAGAAGGCCGAAATCGTCAACGAATACGGCCGTGGTGACAGCGACACCGGTTCCCCCGAGGTTCAGGTGGCCCTGCTCAGCGCCAACATCAACGGCCTGCAGGATCACTTCAAGACCAACAAGCAGGATCACCACTCCCGTCGTGGCCTGATCCGCATGGTCAACCAGCGCCGCAAGCTGCTTGACTACCTCAAGCGCAAGGACTTCGAGCGCTATCAGTCCCTGATCCAGCGTCTGGGTCTGCGTCGCTAAGACGCAAGGTGCTTGCAAAGACCTGGGCGTCAGGACTTCGAGGCTCTTCATCGTCCCTGATCCGGCGTCTGGGTCTGCGTCGCTAAGACGTATTTGCAGCAAGCGCGACAAGGCTTCCTTCGGGAAGCGGCGTCAGACAACGGGCAGCCCCACGGGGCTGCCCGTTGTCGTTGGTGGTACAGCGTTGTGCGCGGTCGCGGCAGGCAGCGGCGGCCACTTGAAACTCCCTTGACCTTTGTGGTGGCCCTCACGGGCTTGACCCCCTAAAATAGTCGCCGAGTCAAAAACGACCCAAACATCGAAAAGTAAAGGAAGTCGCCGTGAATCCGGTCAAGAAGACGTTTCAGTACGGTCGCAGCACCGTCACCCTGGAAACCGGGCGCATCGCCCGCCAGGCCACCGGTGCCGTGATGGTCACCATGGACGACACCGTGGTGCTGTGCACCGTGGTGGCCAGAAAGGAAGCCAACCCGAGCCAGCCTTTCTTCCCGTTGTCTGTCCACTACCAGGAAAAGACCTACGCGGTCGGCAAGATTCCCGGCGGCTTCTTCAAGCGTGAAGGGCGTCCCACCGAGAAGGAAACCCTCACCTCGCGACTGATCGACCGTCCGATCCGTCCGCTGTTCCCCAAGGGCTTCATGAACGAAGTCCAGGTCATCTGTACCGTGCTGTCCACCGATCGTAACCACGATCCGGACATCGCCGCGATGATCGGCACCTCGGCGGCGCTGGCGATTTCCGGCGTACCCTTCAATGGTCCCATCGGCGCCGCTCGCGTGGGCTTCAATGAAGAGCGTGGCTACTTCCTCAACCCGACCGTCGAGGAGCTCGGCGGCTCCGAGCTGAACATGGTCGTGGCCGGTACCGAGAAGGCCGTGCTGATGGTCGAGTCCGAGGCCGAAGAGCTGCTCGAGGACGAGATGCTGGGCGCCGTGCTGTTCGGCCACCAGGAGATGCAGACCGTCATCCAGGCGATCAACGAGCTGACCGCCGAGGCCGGCAAGGCCAAGTGGGAGTGGCAGCCCGCCGCCGAGAATACCGCGCTCAAGGAAGCCCTGGCCCAGGGCTTCGAAGCCAAGGTCGGCGAAGCCTACCGCATCACCGACAAGATGCAGCGCCAGGATGCCCTGTCCGCACTCAAGGCCGAGGCCGTCGAGAAGCTGGCCGGTGACGAAGACGGCAAGTTCGAGGCCTCCGAGGTCGAAGGCGCCTTCGCCGGTCTAGAGAAGCGGGTGGTACGTGCCCGCGTGATCAAGGGCGAGCCGCGTATCGACGGCCGTGACCACAAGACCGTGCGTCCGCTGGCCATCGAGGCCGGTACTCTGCCCAAGACCCACGGCAGCGCCATCTTCACCCGTGGCGAGACCCAGGCGGTGGTGGTCGCGACCCTGGGCACCCTGCGTGACTCCCAGCTGATCGAGTCGCTGGAAGGCGAGCGCAAGGACCGCTTCCTGCTGCACTACAACTTCCCTCCGTACTCGGTGGGCGAGGCCGGTTTCATGGGCGGTCCCAAGCGTCGCGAGATCGGCCACGGTCGTCTGGCCCGTCGTGGTGTCCAGGCCATGCTGCCGGCGGAAGAGGACTTTCCCTACACCATTCGCGTGGTCTCCGAGATCACCGAGTCCAACGGCTCCAGCTCCATGGCCTCTGTCTGCGGCACCTCGCTGGCACTGATGGACGCCGGCGTGCCGATCAAGGCACCGGTGGCGGGTATCGCCATGGGCCTGGTCAAGGACGCTGATGGCTACGCCGTGCTGACCGACATCCTCGGCGACGAGGATCACCTCGGCGACATGGATTTCAAGGTGGCCGGCAGCGCCGAGGGTGTCACCGCCCTGCAGATGGACATCAAGATCGAGGGTATCGACGAGCAGATCATGGAAACGGCCCTGAACCAGGCCCATGAGGCGCGCATCAGCATCCTCGAGCAGATGAACACCGTGATCGCCGAGAGCCGTGCCGAGGTCTCCGACAACGCGCCCTCCATGGCCACCATCAAGATCGACCCGGACAAGATCCGCGACGTCATCGGCAAGGGTGGCGCCACCATCCGCAAGATCTGCGACGACACCGGCGCCTCCATCGACCTGGACGACGACGGCACCGTGCGCATCTACGCCGAGGACAAGAAGGCCGCCAAGAAGGCCATCGATACCGTGCTGGCGATCACCGCCGAGGCGGAAATCGGCAAGCTGTACCGTGGCAAGGTGGTGCGTATCGCCGACTTCGGCGCCTTCGTCAACATCATGCCGGGTACCGACGGCCTGGTGCACATCTCCCAGATCGTGCCCGAGCGCGTCAATGACGTGCGTGACTACCTCAATGAGGGTGACGAGATCGTGGTCAAGGTGCTCGACATCGACAACCGCAATCGCGTCAAGCTGACGATCAAGGAAATGACCGAAGAAGAGAAGGCTGCCTTCGAAGCCGAGGAAGCCGAAACCGAGATCTGATCGCACTCGGTGTCTGACGCCCCCGTCGCTGACGCCACGGGGGCGTTTTTGTGTGTGTCCCGCTGATCTCGGCCTGTCGGCGCGATCACCGGGCGGTAATGAGATGGACATGACGCAACTCGATTCCTCTTCGGCCGCGCCCGCCAAGGCCACCACCCGTCGCCGCGACTGGTGGGCCGTGGTCAGTGTGATGGCCGGCATCTTTCTGCTGGTGACCGCCGAGCAGCTCCCCATCGGGCTGTTGTCCCAGCTCGCTTCCTCGCTGGACGTCAGCGAGGGCAAGGCGGGTTTGATGATCACCGTGCCCGGCGTCGTGGCGGCGTTCGCCGCGCCGCTGTTGCCGGTGGCGGTGGGGCGCCTCGATCGCCGCTACCTGCTGACCGGGCTGATGGCCTTGATGGCCCTGGCCAGTGTCCTCGGTGCGTTGATGGACAGCTTTGGCTGGCTGCTGGCCACCCGGGTGCTGATCGGCTGCTGCATCGGCGGCTTCTGGGCCATCGCCGGCGGACTCGCCGGCAGGCTGGTGGCGCTCGAGCAGGTGCCGCGGGCGATGTCGCTGATCTTCAGCGGTGTCGCCGCGGCCACGGTGCTGGGGGTGCCGGCGGGGACCTGGCTGGGTGATGTCAGCGACTGGCGCACCGCCTTCGCCGCTCTTGGCGGGCTGAGTGTGGTGGTGTGCATCGGGCTGTGGCGCCTGTTGCCGAGCCTGCCCGCCCGCAAGCCGGTACGACTGGCGAGCCTTGGTGGCCAGCTCAGGGTGCCCGGCGTGTGCATCGGCGCCCTGGCGACCGCGCTTATCGTGGTCGGCCACTTTGGCGCCTATACCTTTGTCAGCCCGATCCTGCAGCGTCTTGGCGGGGTAGCGCTGGGCGATGTCTCTCGCCTGTTGCTGCTGTTCGGCGCGGCGGGGCTCGCCGGCAACTTCATTGCCGGTAGCCTCGCCGGTCGCCGGCCCTACCTCACGGTGCTGCTGATACCCTTGGTGCTGGCGGCCACGACTCTGGCCTTTCCCTGGCTGGGTATCCGCCCGTTCAGCGCCACGGTGTTGCTGATGCTGTGGGGGCTGGTGTTCGGCGGTATCTCGGTCAGCCTGCAGACCTGGATCCTGCGCTCGGCCACCAATCCCGAGGCGGCCACCGCCATGATGGCCTTCGTGTTCAACCTGTCGATCGGCCTCGGCGCCCTGTCCGGCGGCCAGGTGGTGGATGCGCTCGGACTATCGGCGGTGCTGCTGGCGGCGGGAGGGCTGTTCGTGGCGGCGGCGCTGCTGATCGCGGTGACCCCTGCGCGGGTGGTCAGCCGGCAGGAAACCAGGCCGCCCGGGACGACGTCGCGGACTTGATCCCGGGCATGGCGCAGGGCGTCAGCCCTTATGGCGAGTCGTGGCAGAGGGTAACCTCGGCTCGCTTTCGTTCTTGTTGTTTGATGATGGACTTACCGTGAGTCGAGGAGCCTCGATGTCTTCTTCCCTTGTTGTGCCAGCGAGCCTGCGTGGCTGGCTGGTGCTGGTGGCGGCCGTCGCCGTCTTTGCTGCGGGTATCTGGCCCGTGATCGCGCTGGTCAATCAAGCGCGGCTGGTGCTGGGCCTGCCGGCGCTGGTGGCCTGGAGCTACCTGATCCTGGTTGGCTGTACGCTGACGATGCTGCTGGGCAACCGTCTGCTCCATCGAGGTCAGGACGAAGCCGGTGAGCACGCTGGCAATGGCGATACGCGCACAAGGATCGGAAAGGTGGGAGAGGGCGAGGTCGACGATGAGTGAGTGGTTGCCGCTGAGTCTGACCCTGGGCTACGTCCTGCTGGCCCTGGTCATCGGCCTGGGCGGTCGCGCCGGGCGCTCGTCGAACGCGCTGGAGGAGTGGGGCGTGGCCGGGCGCAGCATGGGCCCGGTCACACTGTATCTGTTGATCGCCGCCGGCAGCGTCAGTGCCTACACCTTCATGGGGGCGCCGGGCTGGGCCTACGCCAAGGGCGTGCCGGTGTTCTACGTGGTGGTCTACCTGGGCTATCTGGCACTGGTGGCCTGGTACTTCGGCCCCCGGGTGTGGGCCTTCGGTGCCCACTTCGGCCATGTTACCCAGGCCAGTGCCATCGCCGATCGTTACCAGAGCCCGGGGCTCGGTGCGCTGGCGGCGCTGGTGATGGCGATCGGCTCCTTGGCCTACGCGGTGCTGCAGACCATCGGCTCGGCCTACATCCTCAACGTGATGAGTGGTGGGCGCATCCCGATCTGGCTGGGTGTGGTGATCGTGCTCGGCGCCATTGCGGTCTATCTCACCCTGCGCGGACAGCGTGCCATCGGTCGTACCAACGTCTTCCAGGGCATATTGATGTTCGCGGTGGCCTGGTCCGTCGGTCTGTGGGCCACCCACAGCGCCACCGGTCAGTGGGGATTTGACGAGGTGTACCGTCAGGCCCTCGCCGAGCGCCCGGCGTTTCTGACCCTTCCCGGCGCCGGTGGCGACATGAGCTTTGCCTTCTGGACCACCTCGATCATCGTCTCGATGCTGTCGTTCATGCCGCCGGTGTGGACCCAGTGGATGAGCGCCACCTCGGCGCGCACCCTGCGCCTCTCTGCCACCTGGCTGCCCAGCTACTATCTGGTGATCCTGCCGCTGGTCACGGTGGGCTTTATCGGCGTCTTCGCCCTGCCGGGGCTCGAGCGTGCCGATACCGTGGTGCTCGAGTACGCCATGGCCAACTTGCCAGTGCTGCTGGTAGGCCTGCTCGGCGCCGGTACCCTGGCCGCCTCGATGTCCTCGTCCGAGCCCTTTATCCACTCGGTGGCGCTGAGCCTCAGCCGCGACGTGATCGGACCCTGGGCCGGCTTCAGCGATGAGCGTGCCGGGCGCTGGGCCAAGCGCTTGATCGTGCCCTTGATGGCGCTGGTGATTGCGCCGCTGGCGATCGCCGAGCCGGGGAGCCTGGTGATGATCCTGCTGATCGGTCTCGGCTTCGCCTCCCAGGTGCTGCCAGCCTTCATCGGCATGTTCTTCTGGCCCCGGGCCAACGCTCGCGGCGTGACCGCCGGCATCCTGGCGGGCTTTGTGGTGACGGTGGCCTGCATCACCCTGTGGCCGCATCCGCTGGGCATCCATGCCGGCTTCTGGGGGCTGTTGGTCAACCTGCCGGTGTTCGTCGTGACGAGCCTTGCAAGCGCCCCCACCGATGAATCAGTGGTCGAGCGCTTCTTCCGTCTGGCGGCGCCGGCCTGGTCCCAGAAGCGGTGGGGAGCCCACCGGGAAGAGCGTCAGGGTCGAGGGACAAGAGGTAGGGCGGTAGACAACGGGGTATGAGCCCTGGCGCCCGAGGCGACAGCGAGCGCGTCCTGGGGGGCGCTCAAAGTGGCATGAAAAAGGCCCCTGCTGGGCAGGGGCCTATCTGGGCAGTGCTTACTTCGCAAGTGCTTGATTGGCGAGGGCCTGTCGGTCAGCGCCCTCTTGCGTCGAGACGCCGATCAGCGCTCGATGGCGAGCGCCACGCCCTGACCGCCACCGATACACAGGGTAGCAAGGCCCTTCTTGGCGTCGCGGGCGATCATCTCGTGGACCAGGGTCACCAGCACGCGGCAGCCGGAGGCGCCGATCGGGTGGCCAAGGGCGATGGCACCGCCGTTGACGTTGATCTTGTCGGTATCCCAGCCGAGTTCCTTGTTGACCGAGATGGCCTGGGCGGCGAAGGCCTCGTTGGCCTCGACCAGATCCAGCTCATCGATGCTCCAGCCAGCCTTCTCGAGGCAGCGGCGGGTGGCCGGGGCCGGGCCGATGCCCATGATCGCCGGGTCGACGCCGGCGTTGGAGTAGGCCTTGATGCGTGCCAGCGGCTCCAGGCCGAGCTCCTTGGCCTTTTCGGCGGAGCACAGCATGACCACGGCGGCGCCATCGTTGAGCGAGGAGGCGTTGCCGGCGGTCACGCTGCCGTCTTTCTTGAACGCCGGACGCATGGTGCCGAGTTTTTCTGCGGACACTTCGCGCGGGTTCTCGTCGGTGTCGAAGACCACCGGGTCGCCCTTGCGCTGGGGAATCTCGATCGGCACGATCTGGCCCTTGAAGCGGCCTTCCTTGATCGCGGCGGCGGCCTTCTGCTGGGAGGCGGCGGCGAAGGCGTCCATCTCCTCGCGGGTGACACCGTACTTCTCGCCGAGGTTCTCGGCGGTGATGCCCATATGGTAGTTGTTGAAGGCGTCCCACAGGCCGTCATGGACCATGGTATCGATGGCCTTCCAGTCACCCATGCGCTGGCCGTTGCGTGAATTGGGCAGCACGTGCGGGGAAGCCGACATGTTTTCCTGACCGCCGGCGATGATCACCTCGGCGTCGCCGAGCATGATCGCCTGGGCGCCCAGATGCAGGGCCTTGAGGCCGGAGCCGCAGACCTTGTTGATGGTCATGGCGGGCACGGCGTCGGGCAGGCCTGCCTTGATGGACGCCTGACGGGCGGGGTTCTGGCCGACACCTGCGGTCAGCACCTGCCCCAGCAGGACCTCGTCGACCTGTTCCGGCTTGACGCCGGTCTGTGCCAGCACGTCCTTGATCACGGCGGCGCCAAGGTCGCTGGCGGGAATGCCGGCGAGGGAGCCACCGAAGGCGCCAACGGCGGTACGGCGTGCAGCAACGATCACCACTTCTTGCATGGAGTGTCTCCTGACTTTAAGGGGCTGTCCCGTCAGCATAGGGAGCCTTGTGCAACGCGGCAATCCCTGTGTGCCCGGTTTCGACGGGGGACTTTAGTATAGCGATCAAGATCAATTCGCGAGCCGTTGTGGTCAATCGCGCATAGAGCACCGACGATCGCTAAAGTAGCAAAGAGTGGCGAAAATACCTCCGGTTGGTCTGGGGGGCCTGGACGAGTGTCTCGCAGCGCCCTGGCCCGGTCACTCGGTGGCGGCGACGCCCCGCTGGTGACCTCGCCGCTCCAGGCTCAAGCGCTCGATGGCCGTCACCAGCTCGCTGGCGTGGGTGATGGCGATGGCGCCCTCCGGGGTGTGCTCCTCGTCGGGAAAGTGGTTGATGTGGATGACCTGCATGCCGGCCTTGAGTCCGGCTTCCACCCCCACCGCAGCGTCGTCGATCACCACGCAGTTCTCCGGTTCGGCGCCCATGCCTTCGGCGGCGGCGAGGTACAACCCGGGGTCCGGCTTCCATACCTGCAACTCGTAGGCGCTGTAGAGGTTGTCGCCGAAGTGCGGCGCCAGTCCACTGGTTGCCATGGCCAGGCGGATCTTGGCCAGCGGTCCGTTGGAGGCCACCGCCTTGGGGTAGCCGGAAAGCGCTGCAAGGGCTTCCGGGATGCCCGGGACCGGGGTCAGCTCGGCCTTCATGCGCGCGGCCATGTTGCCCCGCAGGCGAGCCTCCATGACGTCGCGCCGGGCGTCATCGAGGGCGCCGAAGCGTTGCTCGAGTTCGAGCACGATGTCGAGAAAGCGCACGCCGCGAAACTCCTCCATGTACTGCTCGGGCGTGAACGGCAGGCCGAAGTCGGGGAAGGTCTCGGCCATGGCCCGGGCGAGCAGCGGCTCGCTGTCGACCAGGGTGCCGTCGGAGTCGAACAGCAGGCAGAGGGGGGCGGTGGTGTCGGACATGGATACCTCGCGGGAAGAGGGGGATTCAGCGCGTCAGCACTTCGTCATTGACCGGGCTCAGCGGGCGTTCACCCTGGAGCGCCAGGCGGATATTGTCCACCGCGCGCTGGGCCATGGCGGTACGCGTCTCGTGGGTGGCCGAGCCGATATGGGGCAGGGCGACCACATTGGCCAAGTGCGGCAGCGGTGAGTCTGCGGGCAGCGGCTCCTGCTCGTAGACGTCGAGGCCGGCGGCGTGCAGGGTGCCGTCTTGCAGCGCCGCGATCATGGCGGCTTCGTCTACCACCTTGCCACGGGCCAGGTTGACGAAGATGGCACCGGGCTTCATGCGCAGGAACTCGGCGGCGCCAAAGAGCTTTTCGGTCTCGCGGGAGAGCGGCACGGTGACGCAGACGAAATCGGCCTGCTCGAGCAGCTCTTCCAGCTCGCGGCGCTGGGCGCCAAGTTCTCGCTCGAGCTCGGGCTTGGGTGAGGCCTTGGTATAGAGGATCTTCATGCCGAAGCCCAGGGCGCCGCGGCGGGCGATGGCGGCGCCGATACGGCCCATGCCGACCATGCCCAGAGTCTTGCCGTGGACGTCGCTGCCATAGAGCGGCTTGCCGATGCTTTCCTTCCAGTTGCCCTGCTTGACCAGCTCGGCCAGTTCGACGGCTCGCCGTGCGGTGCTCATGATCAGCAGAAAGCCCGTATCGGCGGTGGTCTCGGTCAAGACGTCAGGGGTGTTGCACAACAGGATGCCGCGGCGGGTCAGCTCGTCGACGGGATAGTTGTCGTAGCCCACCGAGATGCTGGCGATAGCCTCGAGGTTCGGCGCCCTGTCGAGCAGCGAGGAGGTGATCTTGAGGCTTGAACCAACCAGGCCATGAGCCCGTGACAGGGCGTCGACAAAGGCAGGGTCCTCGGTATGCGAGACGCCCGGCAGGTAGTCCACGTGGAACTCCTCGCGCAGGGCGTCGAGCTGCTCTTGGTTGATCTCGCGAAATACCAGGATGCGTTTGGTCATGGGGTGCTCTTGTTGGTGTAGCTGTCGTTGTATCTGTCGTTGTCGCTATTGTTGCAACGAGAATGGACCTTTGTCGCACAACAGGGGGGAGTCTGTCTTGTCGACCTGCCCAGGGAGGTGGGAGTGCCAACGCAGGAGGCTGGCCAGGATCGGAGCCCACCGCAGGCTTTCCTTCGGTGGGCCATCGTTGCGTCTACGGGTCAGGCGTCCTCGAGCTGGCTCAGGCGGCTGCGGTCGGGTAGCCCTTCCATGTCGCCCGGTACCTGGACCTGCTCGGCGCCGATCAGGTTGGCGCGCTTGAGCGCCTGGCGTGGATCGAGACCATCGAGCATGGCGCTGACGAAGCCCACGGCGAAGCCATCCCCGGCGCCGACGGTATCGACCACCGTCTCCACCGGGACACCGGCCACGGTGAAGGCTTCGTCTTGCCCTGTCAGGGTGCCGCGGTAGTAGCTGCCCTCCGGGCCTAGCTTGATCACCACGGCGTCTGCACCCTGATCCAGGTAGAAGCCGGCGATATCGTGGGCGCTGGTCTGGCCGGTCAGCAACTGGCCCTCGGACAGACCGGGCAGTACCCAGTTGGCCTGGGCGGCCAGGCCGTTGAGGGTGTCGCGCATCTCGCTTTCGCTGGCCCACAGGGTCGGACGCAGGTTGGGATCGAAGGACACGCTGGTGCCATGCTGGCGGGCCTTTTCGAGCAGAAACTGCGAGAGTTCACGGCAGCTGGCGGACAACGCCGGCGGAATGCCGGTAGCGTGCAGATGGCGCAGGGTGCTGAAGTCGACGTCCTGGGCGTCGGCCGGCGACAGCTTGCTGGCGGCGCTGTTGTGGCGACGGTACTCGACTCTGGGGTCCGCGCCACCCACCGCGCGCTCCTTGAACACCAGACCGGTGGCGTGCTCGGCGTCGGTGATCAGGTGGCGACAGTCGAGGCCTTCGCGCTCCAGGCTCGCTCGCAGGTAGCGGCCAAAACAGTCGTCGCCGACCCGGCTGAGCCAGCCCACCTTGAAGCCCAGCCGTGACAGGCCGATGGCCACGTTGGTGTCGGCGCCGGCGCAGCTGCGCGAAAAGCGCTCGACCTCGGCCAGGTCGCCAGGTGCGTCGGCGGCGAACAGGGTCATGGCCTCGCCGAAGGTAAGGATGTCGGGGGTTGGGTGGTTCATGAGGTTCTCTCTGAGGTGGAAGACGAGGAAGACACTGAGGAAGGCTCCACAGTGACGGAAGCGTTGGCAGGAGGCTGAGTAGAGCCCCTTGGTATCAGCGTCGGGGCGAAGGTCGCACGCTGCGGCGCCTGCCGAGGCCCGACGGCACGGGCGCGCAGGCAGTCGACGGCGGCCTGACCGATGGCACCGGTGGGCTGGGCCAGGGTGGTGATGCCCGGTTCGGTCAGGTCACACCACTCTAGCTCGTCGATACCCATCAGCCCGATCTCTCCCAGGAGGTAGCCGAGGGCCTTCATGCGTCGGGTCAGTGCCAGGGTTACCTGGCCATTGGCGCAGAGGATCGCCGGGCGGGAATCGCCTGCGCTATCGACAAATCGAGCCAATGCCTGGTCCAGGCGTTGGCGATCGCCAAGCTCGATGACCAAGGTGTCGCCGGATAGCGAGCCGTCACGGCAGCGCTGGTTGAAGCGCTCCAGACGAGCCTGACGAGAGCTGGCCTGGGCCGGCGGTTCGGTAATGAACAACAGGCGCCCGTAGCCCTGTTCGCGCAAGTGCGCAATGGCCATGTCGATGGCGGCGTCGTTGTCGAGCCCTACCTCGTTGGCATGGACGTCGGCGAGGCTGCGATCGAGCAGTACCAGCGGCGTGCCGCTGTCGGCCAGCTGGGCGAGGGCGTCGCTGTGGCGGCCGGTCGCGTTTACCACCAGGCCCTCGATACGGTAGGACGACAGCAGCGCCAGCTGCTGGCGCTCCTGCTCGAGGTCGTTATCGCTGTTGCACACCATCAACGACAGTCCCGCCTGACGACAGGCCTGTTCGACGCCATGCATGATCGCCACCGAAAAAGGATTGCGGATATCGGCCACCAGCATGCCGACCAGGCCGGAGGGGCCTCCCTTGAGGCCCCGGGCCATGGGGTTGGGCTGGTAGCCCAGCGCTGTGGCGGCAGCGACGATACGCTCGCGCATGGCCCCGGACAGCCGTTCTCGCTCACCGCTGTAGTAGCGCGAGACGCTGGTCTTGGAGACGCCAGCCTGGCGGGCGACTTCGAGGATGGTGGCGGGTCGAGGGCGGTCGTTCATGGATGGGCTCTTGGATGGATTGGCAACGCCCGTTGACTAGTGTCGCCAGCATGCCCTGACGAGTTCAGCAGAGCAGGCAGGGCGATGCGAGAGCGACAGAACGGTGAAATACGTCATGGGAACGTTCCCATTGGCTAGCAAGCTTAGGTGCTTCGAGCCCGAGCCGGCAACCGGGCGTGCCTTAGACAAAGGTCTTGAGGTGATGCACATCAATGAAAAGGCCCGACTGTTGTCGGGCATTCGGGGAAACGGTGGCGGCCGCTAACCGCTGGAGAGCATGGCGTGTCTGTCGCGATCCTTCTGCAGCCGTGAGATGACCGTCGGCAGCTGGAACATGCTGGTGATCATGTGGGCGCCTTCGGGTGTTTCTTCGGCATCGGCGAAGCGATTGAGGTGGACCACGGTCATGCCTGCGGCCAGGGCCGCGTTGACTCCGACGATGGCGTCATCGATGGCGATGCAGTCCTCAGCGGCGAAGCCCATGATGCTGGCGGCATGCAGGTACAGGCAGGGGTCCGGCTTCCAGCAGTTGGCGGTGTAGCCGCTGAACAGGCGATTGCCGAACACCTCGGTCAGGCCCACGGTGGCAAGTGAGGTGCGCACCTTGTTCTCGGGGCCGTTGGAAACCACGCCCATGGGGTAGTGTGACAGCGCGGCGAGGGCCTCGGTGGCACCGGCGATGGGGGTCAGGTCGGTGGCCAGGCGGCGGTTGAGGTTGGCGCGCATGCTCGCTTCCAGCACCTCGAGGTGGTCCGGATCGACCTGACCATGTTGTGCCTCGAGGGTGGCGACGATATTGCGAAAGCGCGCGCCGCGAAAGTCGCCCATATAGTCCTCGGCCCGGAACGGCAGTCCGGCGGCGGAGAGGCTGACGGCCATCTCGGCGGCCAGCAGGGGTTCACTGTCCACCAGGGTACCGTCACAGTCGAACAGCAGGCAGAGGGGGCGAGCCATGGAGGCGACCTCGCGATTCGTTGCGTTATCGAACAGTGTTGCAGATTTCTGCGGAGTCTGCCTGTGTTCGAAGTCGAAAACCACAATTTTTGAACACTGTTTTTTCACGCTGCGCAGTCCGCACTATTGCGGTGCGGAAATGGGGGATTTGAGGCGGCGAGGACCTCTTCGCTATGCTGAAACACAGCGGTGTTCGAAACACCACATTCTCGGGGCGGGATGGCCCCGGCCATGGTTCAAGGAGGTACTCATGAAAGAAGAGACACTGTGGTCCATCGTGGGGTCCGCGGCCGCGGTGGGGGCCAGCGTGATGTCACGCAAGGCCGCCAAGCGTGCCTATCAAAAGGTATCGGACAAGGAACCGCCGGAAAATCCGGATCGCGACGACGTCGAGTGGCGCGAGGCGATCCTGTGGGGAGCCGCCACCGGCGTGATGGTCGGCGTGGCCCGCGTAGTGGGCCGTAGCGCCGGGCGCAAGGCGCTGGACAAGACCCGCAAGGGCGGGCGCTCTACCAGGCTGCTGCCCGGCAAGCGTTGATCACACTACAGCAAGGGGCGTCGCCCACCGCCCCTTCCTGGGTCAACCCGCCATGCCCTTGAGCACCTGGGCCGCGATGTGACCTGCTTCGCTGTGGTCGGGGACCGCCATGAAGGTGCTCTGGGAGTAGGCGGGGGCGGGATAGCGGTAGAAGCCTTCGCCACTGGGCAGACCGAGCTTTCCGCTGGCAAGAAAATGCTGATGGAGGAAGTCGGCGTTGGCCCGCATTTCGTCGTTGTCGTTGACCTCTCCCCAGTGGTGGCTGACGTCGAAGCACGTCTTCATGCCGATGATGTCCATCATGCCGCAGGGCCCCGCTGCAGAGCTCCACATCTTCATGAAGGTGCGGTCGATCATCTCGGCGCTGCCGACGCCCTCACGCAGCAGGGTCAGGGAAGCTGTCAGCAGTGGCACCAGCCAGCTGTTGATCAGATAGCCGTTGCGCGGCTTTTCGACCGGGATGGGGATCATGCCGATGTCGATGGCGAAGCGCGTAACCGACTCCAGGGTAGTGAGTGATGTGCGTGGGTGAGCCATCACCTCGGCCACATTCATGATCCACAGCAGGTTGGCGAAGTGCAGCGCGCAGTAGCGCTCCGGGCGTCCGCTGTCATCGGCGAAGTCGGCGGGCAGCAGGGTCGAGGAATTGGTTGCCATCAGGGTCTCGGGGCCGAGCAGCGGTGACAAGGTCCGGTACAGCTGGCGCTTGATCTCGGGATCTTCGGGTACGGCTTCGATCACCAGTTCGGCGTCGGCCACCGCTTCGGCCAGGTCGCTGGTGTAGGCGAGCCGCGCGCGGGTGGCGGCGATGGCTTCGGGCTTGGCGCCCACGTCGGCCTGATAGATGCCGGCGTAGTGGTCATGGCTTGCGCGGCAGCGCTCCAGCGCCGTGTCGTCGATGTCATAGACGATGACACTCTTGCCCTTGAAGGCGCTGTGCCAGGCGATCTGGCCACCCAGGACGCCGCCACCCAGCACGCACAGCCTGTGTGGTCCATTTTCGAGAGAAGAGGAAAGGCTCGGGGTCATGTTCTGTCTCCGTGTTGGATCAGAATCTTGGCGTGATCTCCGGGATGGCGAAGCGTCTCGAAGGCCGCAGGGACCCCGTCGAGGGTGACGCGGTCGGTGATCAAGGGGGCGGCGTCGAGGCGGCCGTCGGCGAGGTCGGTGAGGGTGGCAGCGAACTCCTCGGGGCGGTAGCCGAACGAGAAGCTGAGGTCCAGCTCCTTGCCAATACCGACGATCGGCTCGATCTGGTCGGTCTGCATGCAGACGCCGACCACCACCAGCCGACTTCTTGGTGGCAGGTCGAGCATGGTTCGGGCGATCAGACCGGGCACGCCGACACACTCGAAGGCCACGCAAGGCCTGGGCTGAGCGCCGATCGACAGCATTGCCGTGGGGCCGTACATGTCGAAGCCCTGTGGCGCTTCTGCGGCCTCGAGCCAGCAATCAAAGGGGGCACGTTCGGCCGGATCGACAACGATATCGGCACCCAGGCACTCGGCCAGTTGGCGCCGATGGGGGGAGAAGTCGGTGGCCACCACCGGGCCAAAGCCGGCCGCCTTCAGCGCCATCACCACCGACAGGCCGACCGGACCGCAGCCGATCACGATCGGCACTTCGCCTCCGGCGAGCCGGGCTCTGGCGACGGCGTGGCGGCCGATGGCCAGTGGCTCGGTCAGTGCCGCCAGTTCGCTGGGCAAATCGCCGGGCACCTCCAGCAGACTGTGTTCCTGAAGGCGCATCAGCTCGCCGAAGCCGCCGGGGTAGGCGTTGGCATAGCCGATGTGATGAAAGCCTTGGGCGTTGACCGCGTAGGGCACCGAGCAGACGCGGGTTCCGGCCTTGTATCGCTTGTCGCTGCCGGTGCCGTGGTCGAGGATCTCGGCACAGAATTCGTGGCCGAAGACCACGCCCTGGTCCGGTTCGAAGGCTACTGGAACGCGGCCCTTGCGAAGCCCCGCCAGCGCATCGTGACAGTGATCTGCCATGTGCAGATCGCTGCCGCAGATACCGCAGGCCAGGGTCTTGACCAGCACTTCTCCCGCTTCCGGCGTCGGGTCGGGCAGTGACTCGAGGCCGAGTCGCTCGTTGCGCAGGACGATCGCGCGCATGGGGAATCTCCTTGGCGTCGATGACGGGCCCCGCGGCACCTGCCTGGCGGGACACATACCGAGCGCAATTGTTGTAGGGAGTCTTGTCGATTGACGCCGCGTGGAGGCGTGATCTTGGCGGGCTAGCGCGGCGCGTCGGTGTAGTGCGGTTGGGGAGGCGTGACATAGCGCGCCGGGTCGAGGCCGCGCTCGGTGATCAGCGCATCGATGAGCCCCATGATGCTGCTGGCGTCCATCAGCCCCAGATAGTTGCCTTGCTGATCGAAGTTGACGTTGGCGCCCTCGACGACCATGAAGGTGTCGGTGATCCCGTCATTGTCGGCGGGAGTGGCGAAGGTATGGATGGAGCCGCCGGGCTCGTACAGGTAGCAGCCGGCGGTCTGGGGTTGATCGGGATACTCGAGATAGTGCCAGCGTCCCGACAGGGTGAAGAAGTGCACCGTACCGGTGTGGTAGTGCTTGGGCAGCACCACACCGGGTTTGAACTTCACCCGCAGCACCCAGACGCCGTTGTGCGGGTCGAGAAACAGCGGCTGGACGTCGACGCCGGGGATGCCTGGCAGCGCGTCTTCATAGATGGGGAGTTCCTGGGTATCCAGGGTCAACAGGGCATCATGGGTCGAAATCTGGAAAGGAAATGGCATCTTGTTGTCGCTCTTGTCGTGGATGGATCAAAGAAACGTCTTCGAAGCATCATCCTCGTCTGCAAGACATCCTCCGATTTGACATTTGATGACAAGGATTTGACCTTGCACGACACTCAGGGCTAGACCTTAGATGGAGAGGGCCAGGCCAAGCGCGCTGGAGGCAAGAGCCCCAGGATCAACCGCCTCGAAAACGATGAACCGCTTCGAAAATTGAAGAGAGAATCAGCATCCGAGCAACGTAGGTGGTAAGGAAGTCAGGCTGAGGGAGAGAGCATGGCCGACTATTCGCGAGCGTCGTCACTGCACGGTTTCGCCAACTTCGCGCGCCAGCAGGGCATCGACCCCGAGGCCCAGCTTGCCAGGGTGGGACTATCGCTCTCGTTGCTGGAGTCGCCGGAAAGCATCATCGAGTTCTCGAGTCTGGCGATGCTGCTCGAAAACTGTGCCGAAGCATCCGGAGATTCGCTGTTCGGCCTGAAGTTCGGCCAGTACCAGGGAGTCGATATCTTCGGACCCTTGCTCTACCTGATTCAGAATGCCGCCACGGTCGGCCTGGCGCTGGAGGCGCTGGCAGATCACTTTTCCGCCCACTCGAGCAGTGCGGTCATCGACATCGAACGTGGCCCCCGCCAAGCCTTTCTCAGCTACACCATGGTGGGGGGCGGGGCGGCTCCCGGTCGCCAGATCAGCGAGTTGCCGGTAGGCGTCGGCCAGCGCCTGCTGTCGTTGCTGCTGGGGCCGCAGTGGCGTCCCAGGGCCATCTATCTGGCGACGTCCCCCAGCGTGCCTGCGCTCCTGTATCAACGTTTGCTGGGGGTGGTGCCGACCTTCAACAGCCCTTCCGATGGCTGGCTGCTGGAATGTTCCGACCTCGAGCGTCCTCTGGTGACCGCCGACGGACGTCTGCATCGCTTGATGGAGCAGTATCTGACCTATCGGCCGGAACAACTCCCTCAAGATCTGGTCGATGAAGTGTCGTGGCAAATCCGTCAGCAGCTGGGGCAGGGGGGCGCTGGACTCGATGACATCGCCAGGCGACTGGCGCTGAACCCGAGAACGCTGCAGCGACGTCTGGCCACCAGGGGGCGATGTTTCCAGGATCTGGTCGATGAGGTCCGCAGGCAGTTGGCGATTCATTATCTTCGGGAAACGTCGCTGCCGTTGACCGATATCGCGAATCTGCTGGGCTACTCCGAGTTGAGCGCGCTGACGCGAGGTTGTCGCCGCTGGTTTGGGGTTGCGCCGAGTCGCTGGCGCCAGCACCAGCGGCGGAGATCGAACGGCGCAGGTTAGGCGCTGGTCTTCGAGTCGGCAGCCCGGGTGGTGGGCGCGAGGCGATTGCGCTGAAGTGCGCTTAGGTTATCGCTTCAGCACAGCTGCAGCCGGGTGTGGTCCGAAGGATGTGTTTCACTCTCCATGGGGACGGCCCGTGTACCCCTGATGTGGCCATGCCAAGGGGCGCCCAGGTCTTGGTGGACACTAGACTTGTTGCTGCTGACATCACTGTCATCAAGGTTGCCATCAAGAGAGCTATCACCATGAGCGAAGGAGAGGCGCGACGATGACGCCGCTATGGAAGGCATATCGGTTTACGCGCCGCGAGCAGCATGCCGCGGAAGCGGCCAGATCACGGGAGTCGCTGATCCAGATCCTGGATCGCGCCCGGGACGAGGACGTGTCGCTCAATCCGCGTCCTTCCTCCACGATTCTGGCGCTGGGGCTTCTCTGCCTGTTGCTGGGCACGCTCGGCTTTATCATCACCCTGGCGGGAGGGCTCTCCTGGCCGTGGCTGATTCCGCTGGCGCTGGTCGGGGCAGCCTTGCTGGGTTTCGACTGGCACGCCACCGAGCGGGTGGCCGCCTTCCTGCGACTGTTGGTGCGGCGTGCGGCGGAGCTCGACTTTCGACTGGCCGAGCCCGATGTCGATCTTGATGCGATGCTGACGACGCTCCGGCGAAAGATCACCGACTTTCAGCGTACCTATGCGGACAATGGCGAGCTTGAGTACTGCCGCAGGGCTGCTGATGAGCGCGTCGGTGGCGAATACTGGGTCTATCGCTTCGCCTATGACGAGGGCATGGACAAGGACCGTCGGACCTATCATCGCAACGGCCTGATCTGCGATCTCTTCGAGGTGGCGGCGGTGGATCTTTGCAACCCGCGAGAGGGCAAGTGGCGACTGTTGCACCACGGTTCCACCGGCGAACGCTGGGGAGAGGGCGCCTTTTCTCGCTACTTCGTCGCCTGCACGGCGGAACATGACGCCCTGGCGGCGTTTCTTACCGATGATGTCGTTGACTGTCTCGTGCGTCTTGCCCGCAGTTATCCGGAACTGAACGTTCAGGTCACCCGGGATCATCTGCTGTGTCTGACCTGGTCCGGCGAAGACCCCTACGCGCGGTTATTCGAGCCGGTCTCGGTGGCGACTCCCGCACTGCGCGCTCCCTTTACCTCGAGCCAGGCGCCGGGAGAAGACCCCGATGAGGTTTATCGGGCGCTTGAAAGGCGACTGCGTGCTCCGCGCCATCTCACCGCGCTGGAGCCGCTGCTCAATGCCATCGAGGACATTCGCGCCGAGCTACCGGTGTCCTCGGCCCGCACGGAGGCCAATATTCCGTTGCGGCGACGGCTGGAAGAGTCTACCTGCTGACACCTGACGAGCGGTTTGGTGTTGTACCAGCGGCGCACAACGAAACGCCCCAAGCCTTGCCGGCATGGGGCGTTTTGCGTTACCGCTGCGGGAACCTGATCGACGCTTACTTCACCTTTGGATCAAGTTCACCTCGGGCGTAGCGCTCGAACATGCCTTCCAGGCTGATCGGCTTGATCCTGCTGGCGTTGCCGGCGGTGCCGAAGGCTTCGTAGCGGGCGATGCAGATGTCCTTCATGGCGCTGACGGTAAGCTTGAGGAACTTGCGCGGGTCGAACTCTGCCGGGTTCTCGGCCAGGAAGCGACGTACCGCACCGGTCGAGGCCAGACGCAGGTCGGTGTCGATGTTGACCTTGCGCACGCCGTGCTTGATGCCCTCGACGATTTCTTCCACCGGGACGCCGTAGGTCTCGGGGATGGCGCCACCGTTGGCGTTGATCACCTCGAGCCACTCCTGGGGCACGCTGGAGGAGCCGTGCATGACCAGATGGGTATCCGGGATGCGCTCGTGGATTTCCTTGATACGCTGGATCGACAGGGTGTCGCCGGTGGGCGGACGGGTGAACTTGTAGGCGCCGTGGCTGGTGCCGATGGCGATGGCCAGGGCGTCGACGCCGGTGGCCTTGACGAAGTCGGCGGCCTCTTCCGGGTCGGTCAGCAGCTGGTCGTGGCTCAGCTTGCCCTCGGCGCCGATGCCGTCTTCCTCTCCGGCCATGCCGGTTTCCAGGCTGCCCAGGCAGCCGAGCTCACCTTCTACCGAGACGCCACAGGCGTGGGCCATCTCGACGGTGCGGCGGGTGACGTCGACGTTGTAGTCGTAGTCTGCCGGAGTCTTGCCGTCCTCGCCCAGGGAGCCGTCCATCATCACCGAGGAGAAGCCGAGCTGGATCGAGCGCTGGCACACAGCGGGGCTGGTGCCGTGGTCCTGGTGCATGACCACCGGAATATGCGGAAACTCTTCCACGGCGGCCAGGATCAGGTGGCGCAGGAAGGGGGCGCCGGCGTATTTACGGGCGCCGGCGGAGGCCTGCAGAATCACCGGGGAATCGGTGGCGTCCGCGGCTTCCATGATGGCGCGAACCTGCTCGAGGTTATTGACGTTGAAGGCCGGCACGCCGTAGCCATGTTCGGCGGCGTGGTCCAGCAATTGGCGCATACTGACGAGTGCCATGGAGGTACCTGATTCTTGAAGAGGTCGAGAGCGCGATGCTGTCGCGCCCATGTCGCTTGGGTTGTCAAAGGGCCGGCGATGGCCGGCCCCGGGGCTTAGGCTTGGTAGAAAGCACCGGCGAGCGCCGCTGCTTTTTCGGCAAACCTCAGCGAGCGGCCGCCTCGAGGGCGCTGACCGCCGGCAGTTCCTTGCCCTCGACGTACTCGAGGAAGGCGCCGCCTCCGGTGGAGATGTAGGACACCTGCTCGGCGATGCCGTACTTGTCGATGGCTGCCAGGGTGTCACCGCCGCCGGCGATGGAGAAGCCGTCGCTTTCGGCGATGGCCTTGGACAGGGCCTCGGTGCCGCCACCGAACTGGTCGATCTCGAACACCCCGACAGGGCCGTTCCACAGGATGGTGCCGGCGCTCTTGAGCATGTCGCCCAGGCGGGCGGCGGTATCCGGGCCGATGTCGAGGATCATTTCGTTGTCGGCGACCTGGTCCACCGGCTTGGTGACGGCTTCGGCGGAGTCGGAGAACTCGGTGGCCACGACCACATCGGTGGGCAGCGGAATCTCGACCCTGGCCATCAGCGCCTTGGCCTTGTCCACCAGGTCGGCCTCGTAAAGAGACTTGCCGACGTTGTGACCCGCCGCGGCGATGAAGGTGTTGGCGATACCGCCGCCGACGATCAGCTGGTCGCACTTCTCGGACAGGGCGTTGAGCACCTCGAGCTTGGTCGAGACCTTGGAGCCGCCGACGATGGCGGTCATCGGGCGCCTGGGAGTCGCCAGCGCCTTTTCCAGGGCATCGAGTTCGGCGGCCAGCAAGGGGCCCGCGCAGGCGGTCGGTGCGAAGCGGGCCACCCCGTGGGTCGAGGCCTGGGCACGGTGGGCGGTACCGAAGGCGTCCATCACAAAGACGTCACACAGCTCGGCGTAGCGCTTGGCCAGGGCTTCGTCGTCCTTCTTCTCGCCCTGGTTGAAGCGCACGTTCTCGAGCAGTACCACGTCGCCGTCTTCCAGGCTCGGTTCCTGCTCGAGATAGTCGGTCACCAGGCGCACGGGGCAGTCCAGCAGGTCACCGAGGTAGGCCGCCACCGGTGCCAGGGTGAACTCGTCGGCCGGCTCGCCTTCGGTGGGGCGGCCTAGGTGGCTCATCAGCAGCACCTTGGCACCTGCGTCGCGAGCTGCCTTGATGGTCGGCAAGCTGGCGCGCAGACGGGCATCGCTGGTCACCTGGCCGTGTTTGACAGGTACGTTGAGGTCTTCGCGAATCAGTACCCGCTGACCCTTGAGGTCGAGATCGGTCATCTTGCGCACGTTCATGTCGGCAGATCCTCGTCTGGAAAGTCTGAGGGAGACAGCGAATGGCAACGGCTGGTCAGTGGCGGTGTCATCGCTCGGGAACCCGGGGAAGGCTGGCGAGGCGCCCGGCCACGTCCAGCATGCGGTTGGCGAAGCCCCATTCGTTGTCGAACCAGCAAAGCAGCTTGAGCAGGCGGCCACCGGCCACCCGCGTCTGAGTGGCGTCTACGATACCGGAGCGGGGATCGTGGTTGAAGTCGATGGACGCCATGGGCTCCTCGGTATACCCCAGCAGGTCAGGAAGCCGTGACTCGCTGGCCTCGCGCAGCAGTCGATTGACCTCGCTGGCCGAGGTATCGCGCTTGACGCAGATGGACATGTCCATGGCCGAGACGTTGATCGTCGGCACCCGTACATGGAGGCACTCGAAGCGCTCCGCCAGGTGCGGCATCAGGCGATTGATGCCTCGGGCCAGGCCGGTGTCCACCGGCACGATGGATTGCATCGCCGAGCGGGTCAGGCG
Source organism: Halomonas sp. EF61 (assembly GCF_040147045.1). Classification (NCBI taxonomy): domain Bacteria; kingdom Pseudomonadati; phylum Pseudomonadota; class Gammaproteobacteria; order Oceanospirillales; family Halomonadaceae; genus Halomonas; species Halomonas sp. EF61. The sequence goes on from NZ_JAMSHM010000001.1 coordinate 1,661,483, forward strand.
CAGATCGGTCTGGTGGTAGGCATCGATCACCGGCTGGTCGTTCATGGCCGAGTGAATGGTCGTGGTCACACCGTGCTCGATGCCCAGCGCCTCGTCGAGCACGGTCAGGATCGGCACCAGGCAGTTGGTGGTGCAGGACGCTGCCGAGACCACCCGGGCGTCGGGCGTCAGGTCGTCGTCATTGATGCCGCTGACGATGGTGGCGTCGACGTCGCTTTCTGCCGGCTGGGAGAACAACAGCCGGCCGGCTCCTGCCGCGAGATGGCGCTCGGCGGTGGCGCGATCCTTGAAGCTGCCGGAGCACTCCAGCACCAGGTCGATGCCGAGTGACCGCCAGGGCAGGCGGTCAGGGTCCTCTTCGGACAGCACCCGGATCGCATGCCCGTTGATGATCAGATGGCCGTCGCGGCTTTCCACCCGGCCGGGGAAGCGTCCGTGGGTGGTGTCGTAGCGAGTCAGGTAGGTAATGGTATCGAGTCCCGAGAGCTCATTGATCGCCACCACCTCGAAGCTGGGGTCGTTGCGTTCGATGAGGGCTCGCAGGACGCACTGGCCGATGCGGCCGTAGCCATTGATGGCAATACGCTGGGCCATGGGGCTCGATACTCTCCACGGAGGGATGGACACAGGCGCGAAAGTCTATCTCAAATCGCCCCGCGCGTCGCGGCTCCAGCGGCGTCACACTGGGCATAAAACCGCGCAGGTAGCATAAAAATAAAGCTGAATCGGTTCAGCCGAGCATGCCGGCCAGGCGCCAGGCCAGCGGCATCATCAGCGCCGTCAACACCCCGGTCAGCGTCATGCCGAGAGAAGCGAAGGCACCGGCGGTGGGGCCCAGCTCGAAGGCGCGCACAGTACCGATGGCGTGGCCGTTGATGCCCAGTGCCAGCCCCAGCAGGCGCTGATCGGTGATTTTCAAGAGCCGGCCGAACAGGCTGACGCAGGCGGTGGCCGCGACGCCGGTGATCAACAATCCCCCCATCAGGATCGGCACGGAGCCGCCCAGGCGCTCGGTGATGCCCATGGCGATGGGAGCGGTCACCGATTTGGGTGCCAGCGAGGCCAGCAGTTCCGGCGGCGCCCCCAGTGCCCAGGCGATCAGCAACGCATAGCAGGCGGCCAGCACCGTCGACACCGGCAGGCAGACCAGCAGCGGCCGCCACAACGCGCGTATGTGGTGCATCTGCTGGTAGAGCGGTACCGCCAGGGCCACCGTGGCCGGGCCCAGCAACAGCATCAGCCACTGGGCGCCCTGGCGATAGTCGACGTAGGCGATGCCGGCCGCCTTGAGCGTCGCGGCGAGCAGCAACGAGGCCAGCAGTACCGGCGGGCACCAGCCGGGAGAGCCGAGCCGCCGAAACAGCGCCATGCCGGCCAAGTAGGCGCCGATGGACAGGGCGATGGCCAGCATTGGGGTATCGAGGTGATCGACCACGGCGAGGTTCATGAGGTCTTTCCTTGGGCGGTGGTGGTCGCCTCGGAGGGCGTCGCCGGCAGCAGGCGGCGCATCAGCCACAGGGTGCTGGCAACGCTCAGCAGGGTGCCCAGGGTCAGCGCCAGCCCCACGGCGAGCCAGTGCCCCGAGATCTGGTCGAGCACCCAGAACACCCCGACCACGCCGGGCATGATCAGCATCGCCAGCAGCATGATCAGCGGCTGTGCCGCCGCTGCCACGTCTTCGTGCATGCGGCCTCGTAGTACGAAGACACCAGTCAATAGCATCAGTCCGACGACGCCGGGGGACAGCGGCAGTTCACCCAGGCTGACCACCAGGTCGCCGACCAGCCACAACAGCGAAAGCCATAAAAAGCCTCGTAACACGGACATTGCAATCCTCTTGGGTCATTGTCACTGGCCGGGGCCAGGGGAATTGAGCCATTGTGCCGACTCATGGTGCCTTGGTCAGCAGGGGCTCTCGTTGCAGCGCGTCATCCGCTACCCTGTGTAGACTGACTATTCGCCTACCGCCCGACGGGGTCGGGCATGACAGGGAGATTGATGATGAGTGATATTGCCAGCTGGCTGGGTGCCGAGGCAGAGGACCTTTTGACTCATGAATGTCGCGGTATCGCCAAGGAGCAACTCCACCTGCCGGGATCGGACTTCGTCGACAGGGTGATGATGGACTCCGACCGCTCGCCGGCGGTGCTGCGCAGCATGCAGACGATGTTCAACCATGGCCGTCTGGGGGGCACCGGTTACCTCAGCATCCTGCCGGTGGATCAGGGGATCGAACACTCCGCTGGCGCCTCCTTCGCACCCAACCCGATCTACTTCGATCCGGCCAACATTGTGGAGCTGGCGATCGAGGGCGGCTGCAACGCCGTGGCTTCTACCCTGGGTGGCCTGTCGTCGGTGGCGCGCCGCTATGCCCACCGCATCCCGATGATGCTCAAGTTGAACCACAACGAGACGCTGACCTATCCGGCGATCTACGATCAGACCCTGTTCGCCGAGGTCGACCAGGCCTTCGACATGGGGTGCGTCGCCGTGGGTGCGACCATCTACTTCGGTTCCCCCGAGAGCCGTCGCCAGATCGAAGAGATCAGCGCGGCCTTCGAGCGCGCCCACGAGTTGGGCATGGTGACGGTGCTGTGGGCCTATCTGCGTAACCCGGCCTTCAAGCATGAGGGCACCGACTATCATGTGGCCTCCGACCTCACCAGTCAGGCGGTCCACCTGGCGGCGACGCTCAAGGCGGACATCGTCAAGCAGAAGCTGCCCGAGAACAACGATGGCTATCGTACCATCGGCTTCGGCAACACCCACGAGAAGGTCTACAGCGAGTTGACCAGCGATCACCCGATCGATCTGGCCCGCTATCAGGTGGCCAACGCCTACATGGGGCGTGCCGGGCTGATCAACTCCGGCGGTGCCTCCACCGGAGAAGGCGATCTGACCCAGGCGGTGCGTACCGCGGTGATCAACAAGCGGGCCGGTGGCATGGGCCTGATCTCCGGGCGCAAGGCCTTCCAGAAGCCGATGCGCGACGGGGTAAGCCTGCTCAACGCCATTCAGGACGTCTATCTGGCGCCGGATGTCACCATCGCCTGATCCAAGCCTGCCTCAACAACCGCGCAGGATAGAGGATCAGGCCGCCTAGGCCGACCATCAAGGTCGCTAGATACAGCAGGGGCACGGCCTAAGCCGTGCCCCTGCTCGTTTCTGCTGGTCACGCTTTCGGTCGCAACAGGCCGGGCGTGCCGGCCCGCGCTGGACTTAACCCAGCAGCGCCTTGGCGCGTTCCACCAGGTTGTCCACGGTGAAACCGAAGTGCTTGAACAGGTCGCCCGCCGGGGCCGACTCGCCAAAGCTGGACATGCCGATGGTGTCACCGTCGAGGCCCACGTACTTGCTCCAGTAGTCGCGATGGCCTGCCTCGATGGCCAGACGGGCGCGAACACTGCGCGGCAGGACGGACTCACGGTAGTCGGCGTCCTGGCTGTCGAAGACGTCGGTGGCCGGCATCGATACCACGCGCACCTGCTTGCCTTCGGCTTCCAGGGTTTCGGCGGCCTGCATGGCCAGTGTCACCTCGGAGCCGGTGGCGATCAGGATCAGCTCAGGGGTGCCTTCGCTGTCCTTGAGTACGTAGCCACCGCGCTGGATGTTGGCCAGCTGGCTCTTGTTGCGCTCTTGGTGAGGCAGGCCCTGACGGGACAGTACCAGCGCGGTGGGGCCGGCGCTGCGCTTGACCGCGTGGGCCCAGGCGGCTGCGGTCTCGACCGCATCGCAGGGACGCCAGGTGCACAGGTTCGGGGTGGTACGCAGACTGGTCAGCTGCTCGATCGGCTGGTGGGTCGGGCCGTCCTCGCCCAGACCGATGGAGTCGTGGGTGTAGACGAAGATGGCGCGCTGGTTCATCAGCGCCGCCATGCGCACGGCGTTGCGCATGTATTCCATGAAGATCAGGAAGGTGGCGCCGTAGGGCACGAAGCCGCCGTGCAGGGCGATACCATTCATGATGGCGCCCATACCGAACTCGCGTACCCCGTAGTGCAGGTAGTTGCCGCCTGCTGCTTCGGCGCTGATGGCCTCGGCACCCTTCCAGAAGGTCAGGTTGGAAGGCGCCAGGTCGGCGCTGCCACCCAGCAGCTCCGGCAGTTGCGGGCCGAGCTCGTTGAGGCAGTTCAGCGAGGCCTTGCGTGAGGCCACGGACTCGCCCTTCTCCTGGGCGGCCTCGACCAGCGCTTCGCTGTTGAGCTCGCTCGGCAATTCACCCTTCTGGCGACGCAGGAATTCGCGGGCCAGCTCCGGGTGCTCCTGCTGGTAGCGCTCGAAGCGAGCCTGCCAGTCGGCCTGGTGCTTCTGGCCACGCTCGCAGGCGTCCCAGCCCTGGTAGATATCCTCGGGGATATGGAAGGGCGCGTGGGGCCAGTCGAGTTGCTTGCGCGCCGCTGCGACTTCCTCTTCGCCGAGTGCCGCGCCGTGGCATTCTTCCTTGCCCTGCTTGTTGGGGGCGCCGAAGCCGATGACGGTCTTGCAGATGATCAGGGTCGGGCGATCCTGCTGGGTGCGGGCCATCTCGATGGCGGCCTTGATCTCCTCGGGCTTGTGCCCGTCCACCGCCGGTACCACGTGCCAGCCGTAGGCTTCGAAGCGCTTGGCGGTATCGTCGGTGAACCAGCCTTCGACCTCGCCGTCGATGGAGATGCCGTTGTCATCGTAGAAGGCGATCAGCTTGCCGAGCTGGTGGGTGCCGGCAAGCGAGGCGACCTCATGGGAGATGCCTTCCATCAGGCAGCCGTCGCCGAGGAAGCAGTAGGTGTAGTGGTCGACGATCTCGTGGCCCGGGCGGTTGAACTGACCCGCCAGGGTGCGCTCTGCCATGGCCATGCCGACGGCGTTGGCCAGGCCCTGGCCGAGGGGGCCGGTGGTGGTCTCGACGCCGGGAGCGTAGCCGTACTCGGGGTGACCTGCGGTCTTGGCGTGGAGCTGGCGGAAGTTCTGCAGTTCTTCCAGACCCAGGTCGTAGCCTGACAGGTGCAGCAGGGAGTACAGCAGCATGGAGCCGTGGCCGTTGGACAGCACGAAACGGTCGCGATCGGCCCACTTGGGATCGTCAGGGTTGTGAACGAGGTAGTCGTTCCACAGCACCTCGGCGATATCGGCCATACCCATCGGGGCTCCGGGGTGGCCGGAGTTGGCCTTCTGGACGGCATCCATGGAAAGGGCGCGAATGGCGTTGGCCAGTTCGAAACGGGACGGCATTGAGGGCTCCTCGCCTGGGGCAAAGTGGCAATCTGACGTTGGCCTGCCCGGTGGGGGCGGCGCAGCGGCGTCAAGGATAGGCGCCGCCTGTCGTGCCTGTGGACAACGAGGGCGGGAGGGGCGGCGCGGATCGATCGGGGACATATTGTCGCCGGAAATGACAGATCCATCAAATGCCGGGGACTTGATCCATGCCTGGCAGGGTCTGCCATGGCCCGGCCTGTCGCTAGGAACCGGACGGTCGAGCGTGTAGAATTTCGTCCCGCCAGGTCCACGCGGAATCTGCATAGTGCGATCGTCGATCACGGTCGCTCCCGTTTCCATCTTGCCAGGCCCGCCTGCCGATTATCCTACAGAGGGTCGAGGACGCCATGAGCGAATACTCCCTGTTTACCTCCGAGTCCGTGTCCGAAGGACACCCGGACAAGATTGCCGATCAGATTTCCGATGCCGTGCTCGATGCCCTGATCGCGCGGGACAAGAATGCCCGTGTGGCCTGCGAGACCCTGGTCAAGACCGGTGTCGCCATCGTGGCCGGCGAGATCACCACCTCCGCCTGGGTGGATCTCGAGGAGCTGGTGCGCAAGGTGATCATGGATATCGGCTATACCTCCTCCGACGTCGGTTTCGACGGCGAGACCTGCGGGGTGCTCAACCTGATCGGCAAGCAAAGCGTCGAAATCGCCCAGGGCGTCGATCGCGAAAAGCCCGAGGATCAGGGCGCCGGTGATCAGGGCCTGATGTTCGGCTATGCCACCAACGAAACCGACTCTTACATGCCGGCGCCGATCCACTACAGCCATCGGCTGGTGGAGCGCCAGGCCGAGCTGCGTAAGCGTGGCCTGCTGCCCTGGCTGCGTCCCGATGCCAAGAGCCAGCTGACCTTCCGTTACGACGATGCCGGCAAGCCCTGCGCGGTCGATGCCGTGGTGCTGTCCACCCAGCATGATCCGGACATCGACCAGGAGCAGCTGCGCCAGATGGTCCAGCGCGAGATCATCGAGCAGGTACTGCCGGCGGAGTGGCTGTCCGACAGCACGCGTTATCACATCAACCCGACCGGCAAGTTCGTCATCGGCGGCCCGGTGGGTGACTGTGGCCTGACCGGGCGCAAGATCATCGTCGACACCTACGGCGGCATGGCGCGACATGGTGGTGGCGCCTTCTCCGGCAAGGACCCGTCCAAGGTCGACCGCAGCGCCGCCTACGCCGGCCGCTACGTGGCCAAGAACGTGGTAGCGGCGGGACTGGCCGAGCGTTGCGAGATCCAGGTGTCCTACGCCATCGGTGTCGCCGAGCCGACCTCGGTGTCGATCAACACCTTCGGCACCGGTCGTATCGATGACGAACGTATCGTCGAGCTGGTGCGCGATCACTTCGACCTGCGCCCCAATGCCATTACTCGCATGCTGGATCTGCTGCATCCCATGTATCAGCTGACCGCAGCCTACGGTCACTTTGGCCGTGAGCCCTTCGAGACCAGCTATAGCTGGACCGATACCGAAGGCGAGATCCACACCGAGACTTTTACCGCCTTCCCGTGGGAGAAGGTCGACCGGGCCGACGCTCTGCGCGCCGCCGCCGGTATCTGAGCCCTCATCCGACAGTATCGGCACGGTGTCCGCGCCTGCCGACATGACAAGGCCCGCCTGGTTCGCCAGGCGGGCCTTGTCGCATTGTGGCGGCGGGGGGGCCGCGAATGTGCGAAGAGACGTTGGCAGAGCGGTCGCAAGTCTTCTGGTGACCTGGTGGTGATTGTGCGTCTTTGCCTACCTCTTTGTCGCCGGGTTATGCGTCAAACGGCGACATCATCTCATTCCTTTTCATATCCGCGCATGCGGGCGGAGAAGCCTTTGGCTCACGGCTAATATTAGATGGAGACAGGATGCAGATGCCGCTTAGTCGGCAGCGCGGTATCGCATCAGCGCGTCATCATCTGTCAGGCAGCCAGTGATGGTCGTTGGTTCTCGGTAGTCAAAGGTTCGATGTGTCGTTGTCCATCGCCAGATCGTTGTCGAGAAACCACTGTCGAGAAACCGCTGTTCGAGAAACCATCGGCGGCCAAGTGGCCTGCACGGGAAAGTGACGCCCACGTCGCCGGAAAAACGGTTAGAAAGCGGTTGGAAGGCGGCCAGAACGTGAGAATGATTAGCGATAAAAAACGCCGGCGAGCCGCCTGAAAGATGTCAGGAAAGAGGCGCTTTCGGCGACAGGCATATATGGCCTGTGTGAGTTGGACGTCGGTATATATCCATGTCCTTGGCATTTGGGGCGCTGGACAGAAGGCGGTTCGTGGAAGCACATGTCTTGGCCGCGATTGAAGTGTGGCCGGCACGATGGTGTGGTCGGCACGATGGAAAGAGGCCATAGCGCCCGTGACAGGAATACTGGCTGGTGCCCCGGGCGGCACGAAGAAGAGCCGATGTGCGGGTGAGACAGGATCAGGGACATGAGCGCTGCGCCAAGACGGTAGCAACGACAGGGGGATCAGAAGATGGGCGAAGCAAGGCACCACTATCACTTCTATCAGCGCCATCATCAGGGGCACTTTCAGCGTCTTCACGCGGACCCGACCTGCTCGCGAACCAGGCTGGCGTCACAGCAGGAACTCTGGCGCAAGGAGTCGCCGTCGCGCAAGGGGGCTGGCGATGACGGGACCACCGAGGCTGGAGGGCGATACTCCCATGACGTGGTATCGCCGGAAGGTGACGATGATTATCTCCAGTATCGTGAGCTATTCATGACCAAGCTGGCGCTGGAGGCTACCGCCGCACTGGCAACGTTCCTGGTGACTGCCGCCGCCATCATGATGATTCTGCTTCAGCACCAGGGACTCTTGACCGCCGTCATCGTCATTGCACTGAGCGTGCCCGCCTTTGTGCTGTCGACGCAGCGCCTTTCGTGCCTGGGGCATGATGCAACGATGTTCGAGAGCGAACCCTTGGGAGATATTCGATTATGAGCATCGGTCAACAGGTGCTGCTCGGCGTCGCCATCACCTCGCCGTTGCTGGTGCTGACATGGTGGTCGGTACGACGTACCGATCGCCATCTGAGAAAGCGTCGCCAGTAGCACCTCAGCATACGGGCTCTCCGTACAGCCGCGCCGTTCAGGTATGCCGTCTGATCACGCCGTTCGAACGTGCCGATCGGTCGAGGCGTTCGGCCGAGGCGTTCGGCCGTCATGTCAGGTCGTGGTCTGCGATGGTGACCTTCGGTCGTGACCAAGGAGGGCCAGATGGCCGGGCGTCTCGTCTCTTGTCAGAGTTTCGTATCTCGTCAGAAAAGCACCACCCTCTCGTCTCTCCATTCCTCAGCCAGCTGGCGATGCCTGCTGTTCGTGGTGTCGCTGGTCCTGCCGTCGTGGGCCAACGCCAGCTGTCCTGACTGGACGGCGAGCACGGCGTCCAGTCGCATCACCGAGTTGACCAGCCACCTGCGGCAGTGGGAGCAGGCCTACCGAAAGGACGGCAGCTCGCCGGTCAGCGATGATGTGTTCGACCAGACCGAACGTCGGTGGCGCGAACTCCAGCGCTGTTTTCCCGAGCTCGAGGTGGCGGACTTCAAGGATAGGGCTTCCGCGCCGACAGCGGATAGTGCCATCCCCTGGCAGCGCCATCCTGTGGCGCATACTGGGCTGCGCAAGGCGCAGGACGCTGCCGAGGTGCAGCGTTGGCTGGTGACTGAAGGTCCAGGCTCGCCGCCTGCGGCACCGGCCGACCGCGCTACCGATGTCTGGATTCAGCCCAAGGTAGATGGCGTGGCGGTCAGCCTTGTCTATCACGAAGGCCGCCTGGCGGGCGTGTACAGTCGTGGGGACGGGCGGACCGGCCAGGACTGGACACGCCATGCCGCGGTCATCCCGTCGATTCCCCAGCGCCTGGCAGGTGATTGGCAGTCGCTTGCCGACGGCGATGGTCTGGTGTTTCAGGGTGAGCTGTATGAGCACCTTGAAGATCATGTCCAGCAGCGGGATGGCGGGGCAGGGGCACGCTCCCATGTGGCCGGCTGGCTTGCCCGCGATGAGTTGTCCCCTGCGCTGGGCCAGCGTATCGGTCTGTTCGTCTGGTCCTGGCCGATGGGGCCGCGGGCGCTCGAGGAGCGACTGTCAGGGCTCGAGCGCCTGGGCCTGGGTCAAATATCGCGATACACCCACCCTGTTGAATCCCAGGAGGACGCCGCCGCCTGGCGCGAGCGCTGGTATCGCTCGCCGCTGCCCTTCGCCACCGATGGCGTGGTACTACGGCGTGGGCGCAGGCCCGACGGTGTGACCTGGCAGGCCGAGCCGCCGCACTGGGCACTGGCCTGGAAGTATCCTCCGCGAGAGGCCCTGGCGGAGGTAGCCGACATAGCGTTCCGCATTGGTCGCAGCGGTCGCATCACCCCGGTGGCCCGGCTTGTGCCGGTGGAGGTGGATGGACGCAGGCTGAGCCAGGTCAGCCTGGGGAGCCTGTCACGCTGGCGTGAGTGGGATCTGCGGCCCGGCGATCAGGTGATCATCGAGTTGGCCGGGCTGATCATCCCTCAGCTAAAGGGGGTGGCCTGGCGCGCAGCCGAGAGGCCTGACCTCGAGGTTCCCGCGGAATCGGACTTTCACCTGCTGAGCTGCTGGCACCCGACCCCGGGCTGCCGGCAGCAGTTTCTGGCTCGCCTGGCCTGGCTCAGTAATTCATCGGCGCTGGATCTCGACGGCGTCGGGGAAGGCACCTGGAAGGCGCTGGTGGACGCTGGCCTGGTGGAGGGGTTGCTGGACTGGCGGGAACTGACGCCAGAGCGACTGGCCCAGGCAGGCGGCATCGGCAAGGTCACCGCAGAGCGTCTTGGTGTTGCCTTCTCCGAGACCAGCCATCGCGGCTTCCCGCAGTGGCTAAGCGCCCTGGGAGCGCCCTCGGCCGGGGGTATCTCCGAGCACGACTCCTGGCGCACGCTGTCGGCGTTGGACGCTGCCGGCTGGCGCCACCGCCCCGGCGTCGGTGATGTCGGCGCCAGGCGCTGGCGCGCGTTTCTATCGCATCCCGAGGTCGACGCCCTGGCGCGGCAACTGGCCGACGCCGGTATTGCTGGCTTCGTCGGGGCCTTCGACGATGACGCGACACGTTCGATTGCCACGCCGGGCTCAGCTAGCCCTTCGCATGGCCCTTCGCATAGCCCTTCGAACCGCTCTCCAGCTAGTCTCTCACACCGCGCACCAGCTTCCCCCTCAGCGACTCGACTGAAAAGTGATGCTGGCGCCCGGCTAGAGATCGGCGCAGCGCCCTGGTGGTTGGCGAGTCCGCCATGGTGACTCCTATAGTGAAGGCTGGATAACCAGCAGGAGGCGAGCATGACTCCGACCGAGGCTTCGCAAAGGGCGCAGTGGGCTCAGCGTCAGGGTGACTACCGGGTCGCCGATATCGGCCTGGCCGACTGGGGGCGCCGCGAGATTCGCATCGCCGAAAGCGAGATGCCGGCCTTGATGTCCCTCAGGGCCCGGTACCGTGAGGTCCAGCCGCTGAAGGGCGCACGTATCGCTGGCTGTATCCATATGACGATTCAGACCGCGGTGCTGATCGAGACCCTGGTCGACCTTGGTGCGAGCGTACGCTGGTCGTCCTGCAATATCTTTTCCACCCAGGACCACGCCGCCGCGGCCATCGCCGCAGCAGGCATCCCGGTATTTGCCTGGAAGGGCGAGAGCGAGGACGAGTTCTGGTGGTGTATCGAGCAGACGGTGGATGGCGCCGACGGCTGGACCCCCAATCTGGTGCTGGATGATGGCGGAGACCTGACGCTGCTGTTGCACGAGCGACATCCGGACAAGCTTGACGCCATCCACGGCATCAGTGAAGAGACCACCACCGGTGTCCATCGACTGCTCGAGATGCTCAGGGCAGGCACCTTGAAAGTGCCGGCCATCAACGTCAACGACGCCGTCACCAAGTCGAAGAATGACAACAAGTATGGCTGCCGTCACAGTTTGAATGACGCCATCAAGCGCGGGCTCGATCACCTGCTGGCGGGGAAGCAGGCATTGGTGATGGGCTATGGGGACGTGGGCAAGGGGTCGGCGGCCTCGCTGCGCCAGGAGGGCATGATCGTGCGTGTCGCCGAGATCGACCCGATCTGTGCCATGCAGGCCTGCATGGATGGCTTCGAGGTGGTTTCTCCCTATCGCGGCGGTGTCAATCGTGGCGTCGACAGTCTCGATCTCGAACTGCTCGGCAAGACCGACCTGGTGGTGACCTGCACCGGTAATATCGGCGCCTGTGACGCCGCCATGCTGGGCGCTCTCAAGAATGGCGCGGTGGTCTGCAATATCGGCCACTTCGACAGCGAGATCGATACCGCCTACATGCGAAAGCAATGGCTCTGGGAGGAGGTCAAGCCCCAGGTGCACAAGATCTACCGTGACGCCGGGCCGGGGCAGACGTACGATCCCGACAGCCGCAATGTTATCTACCTGCTGGCCGAGGGGCGTCTGGTCAACCTGGGCAACGCCACCGGCCACCCCTCGCGGGTGATGGACGGCTCCTTCGCCAATCAGGTGCTGGCGCAGATGCACCTGTACGCCCGGCGTTTTGCCGAGCTGGGCCCCGACGAGCGCGACGGCATGATCGATGTCACGGTGCTGCCACGCCATCTCGACGAGGAGGTGGCACGCTACATGGTGGAGGGCTTTGGCGGCGTGATCACTCAGCTGACCGAGGCTCAGTCGGAGTACGTCGGAGTGCCGGTGGAGGGGCCATACAAGCCAGACCACTATCGTTACTGAGGCTTGCCGGATAGGGGGCTGTGCGCCCCGCCAGCCTTGATCGGGGCAGGGAACCAGGGCTAGGTAGTCAGCCTGGGGCGAGCCTGGGGAATAGCGGGGCAGGGGGCGGCACCGGTCATCGTTTCGTCATGGTCGCGCCACGGCAGTGTCACCGGGACAGGACAGGCTGGGAGGGCGTCACAGGAGACTGCCCATGGCCACATCACTGACCGCTCGTACCCTGTTCATTTCCGATCTTCACCTCGGCACCCGGGATTGCCAGGCCGCCTTGCTGTCGCGGCTGCTGCGCCGCGTGCGCCCGGAGCGCCTGTATCTGGTAGGGGATGTGATCGACCTTATCGCCATGCACCGTCGGGCGTCACTGCCGGCGGAGCAGCAGCGTCTGGTGGGGCGACTGTTGCGCCTGGCCAAGGGCGGATGCGAGATCATCTACATCCCCGGCAACCACGACGCGGCCTTGCGTCAGCTGTGTGGCATCCGTATGCACCGGGTGCGCATCGAGCGCCGGGCGATTCACGAGACCGCCGATGGTCGTCGCCTGCTGGTGAGCCACGGCGACGAGTTCGATACCCATGTGCGCCTGGCCCCCTGGCTGATGGCGCTGGGTGATGGCATGCATCAGTTCGTGCTGTCGCTCAATCGCTGGTGCAACAAGGCGCGCAGCCTGCTGGGCCTGCCTTACTGGTCGCTGGCGGCGGCGGTCAAGGGGCGCATCGGCGCGGCCCAGCGCTATGTCGAACAGTTCGAGCAGGCGGCCATCCACCAGGCGGCCCGGGAAGGACTCGATGGCTACGTCGGCGGGCATATTCACAAGGCAGGATTTCGTGCCCAGGATGGCGTGCTCTACTGCAACGACGGTGACTGGGTGGAGCATTGCACGGCGCTGATCGAGCGCCCCGACGGCAGCCTGGCGCTGATCGACTGGGAAGGGCAGGTGATCGAGGCCGAGCCTTCGATGCCCCGCGCCTGCCCCGAGGGCGCCCTGGCGGGGGCCTGAGAGGCCTCCCCCATCGCTCGTGTTGTATCCGTTCGCTTTACCGGCCTTGCTCAGTCGTTTTCTTCAGGCTTCCTGGCCGACAACGCCGCTCCGACTGACGGGTAGCGCATTGGCCTTTGCCAGTGTTCTGCCAGCCTCCAGTAATTCTTCCGCCAGCTGCGGGTCATTGACCGTACGCGCCATGGCCAGACTGCCGATCATTGCAATCGTCTGGCCGAGCGCGCGCTTTCGCGTGTCGGTGTCCATGTCAGAGGTGTCGACAAAGCGCGTCAGGAAGCCTTCCAGCAGGGCGGTATAGGTGGTGCGCACCTGCTCGTCGCGCTGTGCCACATCGCTGACCAGGCAGGCCAGTGGGCAGGTTGCCTCGTCCTTGGCGAGAGATTGGCTCAAGTAGGCCTCGATGCGGGCTTCTCGACTTTCGAGGTGATCGAGCGCGATGGCCCCGCGCCTGGCAGCATGACGGATGGCATTGGCGTAGAGCGTCGACTTGCTGTCGAAGTGGGCGTAGAAGGCGCCCCGGGTCAGGCCGGCGGCGGCCATCACCTCGTCGATACTGACGGCATCGTAGCCTTTTCGGGTAAAGCAGCGGGCAGCTGCGTCGAGGATACGGGTGCGGGTCTCGTGCTTGCGTTCGCGGCTCCAGGGCATGGGCCGTCTCCGATGGCAGAATATGTTATTGAACATATGGTGTCAGCGGCCATGCTGCAAGACGAGCGAGCACGACTCGCGCACACGTCGGCGTATATATCGGCAAGGGCCGGCGGTTTATCGTCTGGTAACCAGGAGGTTGGCATGGCAAGCGTACATATCGTGGGTCCCGCGTTCTCGAACTTCGTGCGCAGCGTGATGCTGGTGTGTCACGAGAAGGGTATCGAGCACAGTGTCGGGATGGAGGTCGAAGGACGTCGGGTCGAGCTGCATTCACCGGAGTTCAAGGCGCTCAACCCCTTCGACAAGATCCCCGTGCTGATTCACGGCGAACACCGTCTGTACGAGAGCGTTGCCATCTGCCGCTACCTGGAGGGCGCCTTCGATGGGCCCGACCTGCTACCCAGGGATGACTGGACGCGGGCTCAGGTGGACCAGTGGTGTGCTGCGCTCGCCACCCAGGCCGACCAGGCCATCGTGCGGCGCTACCTGCTGGAACTGGTCTTTCCCAAGGGGCCCAATGGCGAGGTGAGGGAAGACCGGGTACGCGAGGCGGCCCCGGAGGTGGCACGGATACTGACCATCCTGGAACACCAGTTGGCGGGGAGAGACTTTCTCGTCGGTGATGGCTTCACCCTGGCCGATGCCCTGGCGGCGCCGATGCTCGACTATCTGGAGGCCACGCCGCCCGCCTCCTCGCTGATGGAGGCGGCGCCAAATGTCCGAGCCTACGTGGAGCGTCTGAGATCGCGGCCTTCCGGCAAGGCGGTATTGGTAGCGCCCGTGTTTCCCCGCTAGTCACTCTCGGCGCTAGCGACTTTCGCCTTTCAGCTTCACTGCACCAGTCCAAGCATCCCGCTCAGGTACAGCGGAATCACCAGCGGCGCGGCCAGGGTGGTGATCAACACCGCCAGGGCGCCCTTCCCGGGCGCGATGCCGAGTTCCATGGCCACTACCACCACGTTGGCGGCCATGGGCACCACCCCGATCAACAGCAGCGCCAACGCCATGTCCTGTGACAGCCCGGTGGTGGCCTTGAGCAACAGGACGGCGCCCAGCATCAGCAGTGGCCACAGGGTATAACGCACCGCCACGCAGGCGCCGATAAAGCGCCCATCCAGCGAGCGCACGGAAACACGACCCAGGGTCATGCCGATGATCATCATGCCGAGCAGGGTGTAGGTTGCCGGAAACACCGACATGGCATCGGTCACCGCCGCTGGCACCGTCATGCCGACCCCTTCCACCAGCAGCGCCGCCAGAAAGGCGTAGATCAGCGGCAGCCTGGCGATCTTGAGCAGGCTGTCGCGCACCGTAAAGCGGCCGCGGGCGCTTAGATAGAAGCCGACGGTGAACTCGTAAAGGGTGACGCCGAGTGCGCAGAACAGGTACAGGGTGACACCGGAGGGGGGCAGCAACACCAGCGCCACCGGCAAACCAAAGTAGCCGGTGTTGCCGGTACCGGCAGAAAACGCCAGCACCGAGCCTTCCTCATCCCCCAGCCAGCGCTTGCCCAGCCGATTGATGAGCACGGCCACCAGGCTTGCGATCACGAACAGGGCGGCGGTCAGGGCGAGGTAGACCGGCGTCGGACCGCCCAGTACCAGCGCGCGGAAGAAGGTCAGCGGAGCGATCAGGTAGATTAGCAGGGTGGCGATGGGACGAGGGTCGACCTTGAGGCGCCTGGCGGACAGGACGCCGAGGGCGACAAAGGCGAGCAGGGTCCACAGGGGGCCCATCAGCGAGGTCGGGTCGACGGCCATGTTTATCATCCTTGGGTGCCAGGCCCCGTATCATGCCGTCTGGGCGCGCCGGTGTCAGCCCGGGCCGGCTGCCGAGGTCATTTTTTAGAACAGATGGTTATGAGCTTCCCTTTTCTTATATGAAGAGAATTGAAGTTTACCCGCGAAACTTTCATTGGTCGGGGTGAGGTCGAGTCGTCACAATGGCACCCATCACCTTTACGGCCGCCGATTTGCGGTAGCCCGACACGCTTCACGAGGACCCCGAGATGAGCGCACAAGAGCACCCGCTGGGCATCAGCTTCGAATTCTTCCCCCCGAATACCGACGCCGGGCGGGAGAAGCTGATGCGCAACCGGGACCTCTTGGCCGAGCGCAATCCGCGGTTCTTTTCCGTCACCTACGGTGCCGGCGGTTCCACCCAGAATCGCACCATCACCACCGTCAACGCGGTGCGCGAGTGCGGCATCACCACCGCGCCGCACCTGTCCTGCGTCGGCAGCGAGAAGGCCCAGCTGCGCGAGCTGCTGACCGACTACAAGGCCCAGGGCATCAACAGCCTGGTGGCCCTGCGCGGCGACCTGCCTTCCGGCATGGGCGGCATCGGCGAGCTGCGCTACGCCAACGAGCTGGTGGAGTTCATCCGCGAGGAGACCGGTGATCACTTCGAGATTGCGGTGGCGGCCTACCCGGAGTCTCACCCCCAGGCGGCGAGCTTCGAGTCGGATCTGCAGAACTTTGCCCGCAAGATGAATGCCGGTGCCAATCTGGCGATCACCCAGTACTTCTTCACCGCCGACGCCTACTTCCACTTCGTCGAGCGGGCTCGCCAGCTTGGCGTGGAAGCACCGATCATCCCCGGCATCATGCCGATCACCAACTACTCCAAGCTGGCGCGCTTCTCCGACGCCTGCGGTGCTGAGATCCCGCGCTGGATTCGCAAGCAGCTCGAGGCGTACGGTGATGACAGCGCCGCCATCGCCGACTTCGGCGAAGAGGTGATCTCGCGCCTGGCCCAGCGCCTGCTCGACGGCGGCGCCCCGGGACTGCACTTCTACACCCTCAACCAGGCCGAGCCGACGCTGAAGATCGTCGACAACATCACCGGCCGCTCATGACACCAACAACAACGCTGGACGGGTCGCGCTAGCCAGTCGCGACCACAACAACAAGAACGTCGGCCCCGCCCTGTGCGGGGCCGACGTCGTTCTGGGGGAGGGTAGAGAAACGAAGAAGCCTGGCGGTTGGGCGCAGGCTAACGGCGGGCGGCCGTCGTCATGAGGGGAGTCCCAGGCACGAAAAAGCCCCGCCATGGGGCGGGGCCAGAGGGCGGGGCTCAAGGTGCGGGGTTATAAAGGGGGGCAGGGTTCAGCCTGCGGTGGCGCTGCGGGTGCCGCCGCCGCTGGCGCGCTGCATCACGAACAGGCCGATGGCGATGGCCAGCCCCGCCAGGTCGGTGACGATGCCGCCGTAGATCAGGCACAGGGCGCCGATCAGCATCACCAGCCGCTGCCAGGCCTTCACCGGTCCGAAGAACCAGGCCTGGACGGTGGCCGCCAGCAGCACGATGCCGATGGTGGCGGTGGTGCCGACCCGCAGGATCTGGGGCCAGTCGCCTTCCATCAGCATGGCCGGGCTGTAGAAGAACATGAACGGCACGATGAAGGCTGCCAGACCGATCTTGAACGAGGCCACCGAGGTGCCCATGGCGTTGTCGCCGGAGATACCCGCCGCCGCGTAGGAGGCCAGCGCCACCGGCGGGGTGATCGCCGAGACCACCGCGAAGTAGAACACGAAGAAGTGAGCAACCAGCGGCTGGATGCCGATGTCGATCAGGCCCGGGGCGACCACCGAGGCTGCCACCGCGTAGGCGGCGGTGGTGGGCATGCCCATGCCCAAGAGGATCGAGATGCACATGGCGAAGAACAGCGCCAGCAGCTGGCTGACACCGGCCAGGCCCAGCAGCAGCGACGAGAAGCGCGCGCCGACGCCGGTCAGGGCGATGACGCCGACGATCAGGCCGGCACAGGCACATACCGCGATGATCTGGATCGACATGGTGCCAGCCAGGCTGAGGGCCCGCAGGATGGAGCGAATGCCCATCTTGTGGGGTGACAGCCAGCTCACCACCGCGGCGGAGGCGGTCGCCAGCGTGCCGGCGCGGATCACCGAGTAGCCCATGAACAGCGCTGCGATCAGGATGATGATCGGGGCGAACAGGTAGACCTGCTTGATCAGCTTGGAGAACTGCGGAATCTCTTCCTTGCGCATGCCGCGCATGCCCTTGCGGGCCGCCTCGAAGTCGACCATGAAGTAGACGGAGGCGAAGTACAGGATCGCCGGGATCAGCGCGGCCACCGCGATCTCGGTATAAGGGATACCGGTGATCTCGGCCATGATGAAGGCGCCGGCACCCATGATCGGCGGCATGATCTGGCCACCGGTGGAGGCGGCCGCTTCGATGGCGCCTGCGCTTCTGGCCGGATAGCCGACCTTCTTCATCAGCGGGATGGTGAGCGAGCCGGTGGATACCACGTTGCCGGCGCTGGTGCCGTTGATCATGCCCATAAGGCCGGAGGCGAAGATCGAGACCTTGGCGGGGCCGCCACGGGCGCGACCGGCGCCGGCGAAGGCGAAGTTGACGAAGTAGTCACCGACCTTGGAGGCCTGCAGGAAGGCCGCGAAGATGATGAACAGGATGATATAGGTGGAGGACACCGCCGTGGTCGGGCCGAGGATGCCGGCGTCGGTGTAGACCTGGCTGAAGAAGCGCCCCAGCGACAGCCCCGGATAGCCGAGGAAGCCCGGCAGCCAGGGGCCCATGAAGACGTAGGCCAGGAAGATGGCGGAGATCACCACCAGCGCCAGACCAGCGACGCGGCGGGTCAGCTCGAGGATCAGCAGCGAGCCGGAGATGGCGGCCCAGCTGATGCCCATGGGCGCGAAGGAGGTGCCGGTGGAGGCGCGCAGCGGACTGTTGAAGACCACCAGCAGGTAGCCGGCCACGGCGGCGGCGCAGACCATCAACACGACGTCGGCCAACAGCAACTGGTGGCGGGCCTGACGGGGAAACCAGGAAAGCGCAATGGCACCGACGGTGGCCAGGATCAGCGGCGCGCCGTAGTGCCAGTTTTCGATGGCCGGCTCGATGCGCATGGCGCCGCCGGCCATGGTCTGCTGCATCAGCACCACCTGGATCAGGGCGTAGCCTGCGGGCAGCAGCAACGCCAGGGCGATCACGCTGGCCCAGCGCGGCGCACCGTCCTGGCCGTCCTCGACGAAGCGCGAGCCGGTGTAGAGGCCGAAACCGAGGATCAGCGCGCCGGCGATATGGATGATGCGGAACGACCAGGTCTCGATGGGGTAGATATTGAGCGAGACCAGGTGAAAGACGGTGTAGGCCACGGCGAGTACGCCGAACAGCCACCACTTGCCGCCCTGGAAGACACGGCGATTGGGTTCGACGGCTTCGTCGTCGACGCCCGAGGCGACGATGGGTTCGACCGAAGCGTCGGCCGCATCCTCGTCGCGGGGAGAATCTGGGGTGTGGGTCATGGAGCGATACCTTGAGAAACGGACGACCGGCCTGGTGCCCGCCCGCGGACTGGCCGCGGGCGGGTGATCCTGATTACTGCTTGATCATGGACGGATCGATCTCGTAGCCGTTTTCCTCGTACCAGCGCGCGGCGCCGGGGTGGAACGGCAGCACGGTGTTGTACTGAATGTTCTCGGGAATGGTGGTCGCGGCACTGCGGTGCACGTCGAGCATCTTGTCGTTGTTTTCCATGGTCAGCTTGGTGACCTCGTAGACGAAGTCCTCGGGCAGATCGCAGCCGGCGATGGCGAAGTTCCACATGGACACCGCACGGGCGTCTTCCTCGAGGGTGGTGTAGGTGCTGGCCGGGATCTGGAAGGCCGAGACCGGGAACTTGTCGAGGACCTGCTGCTGCTCTTCCTCGGTGAATTCGACGATGTTGACGTCGGTCTGCACCTCGAGCTGGCTGACCGCGGGGATCGGGATGCCGGCGGCGAAGGCGATCACGTCGAGCAGGCCGTCCTGCAGCTGCCCGCCCAGGTCAGACCAGCCGCCGTTGCGGCGATCGAAGTTGACGCCCAGCTCTTCGAGGATGGCCGGGAAGTAGGTGTCGGAGGTGGAGGCTGCCGGGCCGAAGCCGATACGAGCGCCGTCGGGAATCTCGGAGATCGAGGTGATGCCGCTGTCGGACAGGGCGGTGATGGAGAACGGCGTCTCGTACATCGGGAACATGGCGCAGACGTTGTCCATCTTCACGCCGGGGGCCAGCGGGCTCTTGCCGTTCACCGCGTCGGAGGCGGGACCCATGGTGGTCAGGCCGAAGGCCACGTCGCCGCCGTGCACCAGCGCCAGGTTCTGGGTCGGGCCACCGGTGACTTCGCCGCCGCCGGACAGACCGAGCTGGTCGGCGACCAGGTTGGCCCAGCCGGAGCCGTAGACGAAGTAGGTGCCGCCCTGGCTCGCGGTGCCCACGGTGAAGCTTTCAGGCCAGTCTTCACGGTCTGCCTGGGCGGCAGCGGACACCAGCAGGGTGCCGGCGAAGGTGGTGGCGAGGACGCCGGTGAGGAGCCGGGTAGAGGTGCTCATGCAATGTCTCCCAATGCGATGGACGTTGTGGTTATCGTGCTGCGGTCTCAAGCCTAGACGCCAAGACCGAGCCTGACCGGACGTCGGTCAACGCAAGAGGTATCGCAAGGGATGTGCCCGACCCAAGGATTTATCTGTAAATCAGTTGGTTATAAAAGGCGCTTTAGACATTGGTCGAAAATGCTGACAAGGCCTTTGTCCGAAGTTTCGCACGTTTGCCGAATTAGAGTGTGCGGATATCCGCACACCCTTGGGCGTAAAAGCGTCGCGTGCTGGATCAGTGGCGTTTGCCGGGGTCGAGAATGCGAACCGGCTGGATCTCTTCAGTGGCGGGGGCTTCGGAGTCCTGGTTGACCCGGGTGGCGAGCTCCTCGACCACGTCGTCCTCGATCGGTAGCTGTTCGAAGAAGTCGCAGCTGACGCACTCACGGTAGCGCACGCCGTTCTGCTCCCAGGCGCGGATACGGTCCATGGCGGCGCAGCGGGGGCAGACGACGCCGGCGATAAAGCGTTTCTTGACGGTCATGTCGGTCTCCATAAATGGCAACGCCCCCGCTGGTGGCGGGGGCGTCGACGAGACGGATGGTCAGGCGGCGCGGATGCCGCTGTGGCGCAGCAGCGGTTCGATGCTCGGCTCGCGGCCGCGGAAGGCCTTGAACAGTTCGGCGGCATCCCTGGCACCGCCTTGCTCGAGGATCTCGCGGCGGAAGCGAGTGCCGGTCTCGGCGTCGAAGGTGCCGGCCTCCTCGAAGGCACTCCAGGCGTCGGCGGACAGCACCTCGGCCCACTTGTAGCTGTAGTAGCCCGCCGCATAGCCGCCGGCGAAGATGTGGCCGAAGCTGTTCTGGAAGCGGTTGAATTCGACTCGCGGTACCACCGAGACCTTGGCGCGGACATCGTCCAGCAGCGCCTGGATGTCGGCGGCAGACGGCGCGGCCGGCTCCAGGTGCAGGCGGAAGTCGAACAGCGACAGCTCGACCTGGCGCAGCATGCCCATGGCGGACTGGAAGTTCTTGGCCGCAGTGAGCTTGTCGAACAGCTCGTCGGGCAGTGGCTCGCCGGTGTCGACGTGGCCGGAGATCAGATCCAGCCCTTCACGCTCCCAGCAGAAGTTCTCCATGAACTGGCTCGGCAGCTCCACCGCGTCCCAGGCCACCCCGTTGATGCCCGAGACGTCGGCCACCTCCTGGCGGGTGAGCATATGGTGCAGGCCGTGGCCAAACTCGTGGAACAGGGTGGTGACCTCGTCGTGGGTCAACAGCGCCGGCTTGTCGCCCACCGGGCGGGTGAAGTTGCAGGTCAGGTAGGCCACCGGCAGCTGCAGCTCGACGCCATGACGACGACGCACCCGGCACTCGTCCATCCAGGCGCCGCCGCGCTTGCCTTCCCGGGCGTAGAGATCGAGATAGAAGCCGGCGATGGGCTGGCCGTTCTCGAGCACCCGGTAGAAGCTGACGTCCTCGTGGTAGCTGGGGGCGTCGGGATCCTGCTCGACCTGCACGCCGTAGAGGCGCTCGACCACGCTGAACAGCCCGGCGACCGCCTTGGGCGCAGGGAAGTAGGGGCGCAGCTGCTCCTGGGAGATGGCGTAGCGGGCCTCGCGCAGTTTCTCGCTGGCGTAGCCCACATCCCAGGGGGCGAGTTCCTCGAGCCCCAGCTCGTCACGGGCAAAGGCCTCGAGCTCGCTGAATTCCTGTTGGCCCTGGGGCAGGGCCCGTCTGGCCAGGTCGTCGAGGAAGCCGATGACCTCGCTGGGGCTGTCGGCCATCTTGGTCGCCAGCGAGTAGTCGGCGTAGCTGGAGAAGCCCAGCAGCTCGGCCATCTCGCGGCGCAGCGCCAGGGTCTCTTCCATGATCGGGGCGTTGTCGTACTCGCCTGCGTTGGGGCCCTTCTCGGAGGCCCGGGTGACGAAGGCGGTGTAGACCTCACGGCGCAGCTCGCGGTCTTCGGCGTAGCTCAGCACCGGGAAGAAGCTGGGGAAGTCCAGGGTGATGCGATAGCCCTTGTTGCCCTTGGCCTCGGCGTTGGCCGCCAGGGTGTCCAGGGCGCTCTGGGGCAGGCCGGCCAGACGACTGTCATCGTCGAGTTCCAGCGCCCAGGCCTGGGTCGCGTCCAGCAGTTGGTTGGAGAAGGTGCTCGACAGACTCGACAGGCGCGTGCGGATTTCCGCCGAGCGCTGTTTCTTGTCTGCCGGCAGGTCGACGCCGGCCAGGCGGAAGTCACGCAGGGCGTTGTCCACCGAGCGCTGGCGAGCCTCGTCGAGCTCGGCGAAGGCCGGGCTGTCCTTGAGCGCCTGCCAGGCGCGGAACAGGCCTTCGTGCTGGCCGATCCAGGTGCTGTAGGCGGAGAGCTTCTCGAGGCAGCCGTCGTGGGCCTCGCGCAGCTCCGGTGTGCTCATGGTCGAGTTGAGGTGCGATACCGGCGACCAGGCCTGGGCCAGGCGATCGCTCATCTCTTCCAGCGGCGCCGCCAGGCTGTCCCAGCTGGGGGTGTCGCGCTCGGCTTCGGCCACCAGCTTCTCGACGCCTTCGCGCAGCTCCTCGAGCAGCGTGTCCACCGCAGGGGCGACGTGCTCCGGGCGAATCTCGCCGAAGGGCGGCAGGGTGTGGCGTTCTAGCAGCGGATTGCAGGACATGGGCACCTCTCGGGAATTCGACAATGGTTCAGTAAATGCGGGCGACTGCCGGCGGTTTCAATGTGCTAGTCTTGCGGCCTTCGTTTTTCTCGATCTGGACACCGAAAGACCATGAACCAAACGCTGGAACGCTGGAGTTCGCGCCGCGCCTTTATCCTGGCCGTGACCGGGGCCGCCGTCGGTCTTGGCAATATCTGGCGCTTCCCCTACATCACCGGGGAGAACGGGGGCGCCGCCTTCCTGCTGCTCTATGTAGGCTTCGTGGTGGTGCTGGGCCTGCCGGTGATGATGGCAGAGATCATGATCGGCCGGGCCGGTCGGCGCAGCCCGATGCAGTCGCTCGCTGAGCTTGCGCGTCAGCGCGGCACCTCGAGCCACTGGAAGTGGCTGGGGCTGTTCGGCGCCTTTACGGTGTTCTGTATCCTGTCGTTTTACTCGGTGGTGTCCGGCTGGTCCATCGACTTTATGGTCAAGGCCTTCAGCGGAGGCTTCGCTGGCCAGAGCGCGCCGCAAATCGGCGCAGGCTTCGACGCCTTCCTGGCTGACCCGCTGCGGATGACGCTCAACCATACGCTGTTTCTGGTGATGACCATGGTGGTGGTCGCCGCCGGCGTGGCCAAGGGCTTGGAGCGCCTCAATAACCTGCTGATGCCGGCGCTCTACCTGCTGCTGATCGTGCTGGCCGGCCACGCCGTGACCATGGACGGCTTCGGTCCGGCCATGGCCTGGCTGTTCACCCCGGATTTCTCGGCGCTGACGCCGATGGTGCTGGTGCACGCCATGGGACATGCCTTCTTCACCCTGGCGGTGGGGGCCTGCGCGCTGATGGCCTACGGCGCCTATATGCCCGACCACCAGAGCCTGCCTGGCGCCGCCGGCGCGGTGGCGGTGCTTGATGTGCTGGTGGCGCTGCTGGCCGGTATTGCGATCTTCTCGGTGGTGTTCACCCAGGGCATGGATCCGGGGGAGGGTCCAGGACTGGTATTCGTGACCCTGCCGGTGGCCTTCGCCGAGCTGCCCGGTGGTCCCTTCTGGCTGGGACTTTTCTTCCTGCTGCTGCTGCTGGCGACTTGGACTTCATCGATCAACCTGGCCGAACCGATGGTCTCGACCCTGGTGGGCTGGGGGCTGTCGCGGCGCATGGCCGCCCTGGCGGTGGGCCTGTGCGTATGGCTGGTGGGGCTGTTGTGCGTGCTGTCGTTCTCGAGTCTGAGCGACGTCCAGCTGATCGGGGAGATGAACTTCTTCGGCGTGGTCAGCACCATTCCGCCGGAGATCTTCCTGCCGCTAGGCGGTCTGTTGATCGCCATCTTTGCCGCCTGGGTGATGCCTGAGCAGGAAGCGCTGCGGGCGCTGGATGCGGGGCCCAATGGCTTTCGCGTGTGGCGCGCCGTGGTACGCTGGGTGTCGATTCCGCTGGTACTGGTGGTGCTGTTCAGCGGTCTGCTGTAGTGCCGCGACCGACCGGCGCACAACCTTCAGGAGAGACCGCGATGGCAGACAGGGTGGCAACGGAAGCGCACGATGGTACGCCGGGGTATCCGGTGATCCGTTCCTGGCAGGGGGTGAGTCCCAGGCTGGGAGCGCGGGTCTATATCGACCCCCAGTGCATGGTATTGGGTGACGTGGAGCTGGGCGACGACTGTTCGGTGTGGCCGATGGCGGTGATTCGCGGAGACATGCACCGGATTCGCATCGGCTCGCGCACCAGCGTGCAGGACGGCAGCGTGCTGCACATCACCCACGCCAGCGACTTCAATCAAGGCGGCTGGCCGCTGACCATCGGCGATGAAGTCACCATCGGCCACAAGGCGGTGCTGCATGGCTGCACCCTGGGCAACCGGATCCTGGTCGGCATGGGCGCCATCGTCATGGACGGGGCAGTGGTCGAGGACGAGGTGATCATCGCCGCCGGTGCGGTGGTGCCCCCCGGCAAGCGCCTGGAAAGCGGCCACGTCTACGCCGGCAACCCGGCCAAGGCGCTGCGCCCGCTGAAGGATTCTGAGCGCGCCTTCTTCCCCTACACCGCAGGCAACTACGTCAAGCTCAAGGATCAGTACCTGGTCTCGGCCCAGGGCTGACGACAGAGCCGC
The DNA here is from genome assembly GCF_040147045.1 of Halomonas sp. EF61. Taxonomy (NCBI): domain Bacteria; kingdom Pseudomonadati; phylum Pseudomonadota; class Gammaproteobacteria; order Oceanospirillales; family Halomonadaceae; genus Halomonas; species Halomonas sp. EF61. Next base: position 1,686,180 of record NZ_JAMSHM010000001.1, read on the forward strand.
AGTGGTGAAGAACACGGATCTGCCCGCGCAGGTCCGTGTTTTTTTATCCAGTATGTTTCCAACCAATTGTTTCTATTGAACTGCCGGGCGATAATCTGGTCATTTATCCAGTATATGCCTTTTCGAGGAGTCCGCCCGGCATGGCCAACTTCCGCACCCACCTCAGCGTGGCCGCCGCCGGCGGCGCGGTGCTGGCCCATGGCGGCTGGCAGGCGGGGCTGTGGTCGGCGCTCGACAGCCTGCCGATGCTGGCGCTGACGACCCTGGGCGGCATCCTCCCCGATATCGACTCCGACAGCTCCAAGGCGATCCGGCTGATCTTCAATCTGATGGCGGTGCCGGCGGTGGTGGCTGGCGCGGTGATGCTGCAGGAGCGGTTCTCCGACGGCACCTTGCTGTTGGTGTGCGGCGCCATCTATCTGGCGGTGCGCTATGTGGCCGGCGCGATCTTTGCCCGCTTCACCGTCCACCGGGGGCTTTGGCACTCGCTTCTGGCGGCGGCCATGTGCGGCCTGGCGACCGCGGCGCTCAGCCACCATCTGTTCGCACCACCGGACGCCATGGCCTGGGCCCACGGCGGCGCCCTGACCTTTGGCTTCGCCATCCATCTGTTGCTCGATGAGCTCTACAGCGTGGATCTGAACGGGGCGCGACTGAAACGTTCTTTCGGTACCGCCTTCAAACCGTTTGACTGGGGCGATCCCGGCAACTCTCTGGCGATGCTGTGCGTGACCCTGAGTCTGGCGCCCTGGCTACCGTCCTGGGACGCGCTGCAGGGGCTGGTCGATCAGGGCGTGGCGCTGGTGTCGGGGCGCTGGCGATAGTCGTCGGGCTTGAGGGCGTGCTTCTTGAGCTTGTCGTAGAGGGTCTTGCGCGGGAGTCCCAGGTGCTCGCAGACCTCGTTGATACGGCCGTGGTGGCGGGCCAGCGACTGGCTGACCAGCTGTTTCTCGAACAGCTCCACCTGCTGGGGCAGCGGCAGCTCGCCACCGTCGCTGCCGACGCCTTCCATCAAGGCGTCGAGGCGGTAGTCGCAGGTGCTGCCGAGCAGCACGTAGCGCTCTGCCAGGTTGCGTAGTTCACGGGCGTTGCCGGGCCAGTCGTGGGCCAGCAGCGCGGTGACGCCGGCCGCGTCCAGCGGCGGCGCTTCCATGCCGCTGCGGCTGGCGGCCACCGCGGCGAAGTGGTGAAACAGCAGCGGGATGTCCTCGCGGCGCTCGCGCAGCGGCGGAATCATCAGGGTCACCACGTTGAGGCGGTAGTACAGGTCCTCGCGGAACTCGCCGGCCTCGGCGGCCGCTTTGAGGTCGATCTTGGTGGCGGCGATCACCCGAATGTCGAGTGTCACCGGGGTATTGCTGCCCAGGCGCTCGACCTGGCGCTCCTGCAGTACCCGCAGCAGCTTGACCTGCAGCGCCAGCGGCATGGACTCGATCTCGTCGAGGAAGACGGTGCCGCCGGCGGCATGCTCGAACTTGCCGATGCGCCGCTCCACCGCGCCGGTAAAGGCGCCTTTCTCGTGGCCGAACAGCTCGGATTCGATGGTGCTCTCGGGCACCGCGCCGCAGTTGATGGCGACGAAGGGCTTGCCGCCGCGGGCGCTGCGCTCGTGGATCGCGCGGGCCACCAGGTCCTTGCCGGCGCCGGTCTCGCCGAACAGCAGCACGTCGGCCTCGACCTGGCTGATGCGCTGGACCATCGACGACAGCCGCTTGATCGCCGGGGTGCGCCCTACCAGACGTGGGCCTGGCGCGGTCTGCTGGGCCTCGAGCTCGGCCTTGAGGAAGCGGTTTTCCAGGCTCAGTCGACGCTTCTCCACGCCTCGCCGCACGACCTCGCCCAGGCGTTCACCGGGAAACGGCTTCTCGAGAAAGTCCCAGGCGCCTTCCCGCATGGCCTCCACCGCTGTGGAAACGTCGCCATGACCGGTAATCAGTACCACCGGCAGGTCCGGGTCGCGCTGACGAATCTCTCTGAGCAGGCTCATGCCGTCCATGCCGGGCATGCGGATATCGCTGATCACCACCCCGCTGAAGTCCCGGTCCAGGGTGGCCAAGGCCTGTTCGGCGCTGGGAAAGGGCAGCGGTCGATAGCCTGCCAGTTCCAGCGTCTGGCCCAGGGTGACCCTCAGGTGCTCTTCGTCGTCGATGATCATCACGGGGGCTTCGTCGGTCATGTGGCGTGGCTCTCATCGTGGGGCGGGAGGACGTGCTCGGCCTGGGGCAGCTCGATGGTAAAGCGTGCTCCGCCCAGAGGCGAGACACCGGCCTGCAGGCGGCCGCCGAGATCATCGATGATCCGTGCGGAGATGGAAAGCCCGAGCCCCAGTCCGGCGCCGGGGGCCTTGGTGGTGTAGAAGGGCTCGAACACCTGGCGGCGCTGGTCCTCGGGGACGCCGGGGCCGTTGTCGTCGACCCACAGCCTGACGCGGCCATCGGCGGCGGCCACGCCCAGTATCAGGCGTGGCGACGGCGTCTGTGCCATGGCCTGGAGCGCATTGCCGATCAGGTTGACCAGCACCTGCTCGAGTCTGACCAGGTCGGCCAGTACCCAGGGCGCTTCCTCCGGGGTGTCGAACACCACCTCGACCTGTTGCTCGCCGAGGCGTGCCTTGAACAGGCGCAGGGCGTAGTCGAGGCAGGCGCGGGTCGACACCGGGCTTGGCGGCTCACCGCTCTTGCGCGAGAACTGGCGTAGCTGGGCGCTGATCTCGGCCATGCGGCCGGTGAGTTCGATGATCTCGCCGAGGTTGGCGTCGACGGTGTCGTGGCGCTGTCGGGCGAGAAAGCCCCGGGCGTTCTCGGCGTAGGCGCGGATGGCCGCCAGTGGCTGATTGAGCTCGTGGTTGATGCCGGCGGCGAGCTGGCCGAGCACCGCCAGCTTGGCGGCCTGGGTCAGCTCGTCACGGGTCTGGCGCAGAGTCGCCTCGGTGCGCCGGCGCTCCTCGATTTCGTCGGATAGCCGGCGATTGGTGGCGAGCAGGTCGCGGGTCCGGCTGGCCACGTTGCGCTCGAGTTCGTCGCGGGCTTGCGCCAGGGTGGTGCGCTCACGCTCGGCGAAGGCTTCGCGCTCCCGGCGCAGTCGGTGGCGCTGCCAGCCGATGCCTCCTGCCAGTGCCAGCAGGCCGTATAGACCACCCCCCATCAGCATCGCCTGCCACTGGGCCTCGATCACCGGGGCCATGGGCTTGAGGATATGCATCTGCCAGCCCAGGGTGGGAAAGTCCCGAGTGACGCCAAGGTAGTGCCCGGACGCCAACGGGCCGCTGTCGAAGCCCACCAGTCTGGCGTCGTTGGCGAGGTGATCGAGGACCTCGAGGCCGCTCGGTTTCAGCGCTTCATCGGCGTAACGCCGCGAGTCGCGCAGCTCGGCCAGGCGCGGTGGCGCCAGCGGGGTGAGAGAGGTCAGGCGCAGCTCGGGTTGGCTGGCCATGAACACGATACCGTTCTGATCCACCACCAGCAGGCTGGTCCCCGGACTCTGCCAGCTCGCCTCCAGCGTATCGACGCGGACCTTGACCACCATCACCCCGGCCGGGGTGGCGTCGGGATTGACCTCGTCGAGCCAGACCGGTGCCGAGAAGTAGTAGCCGCGATCCATCGATACCACGCCGAGGCCGTGGAAGCGGCCGTAGTGCCCGGCGATGGCGTCCTGGTAGTAGGGGCGAAAACGATAGTTTTCACCGATGAAGTTGTCGGGACGGTGCCAGTTGCTGGCCGCCAGGGTGGTGCCCTCGGCGTCGAGCAGATAGATGTCGGAGACACCGGTGGTGCTGCGAAAACGGTTAAGTAGTCGGTTGAGCGGCATCACGTCCTGGCCGTGCGGGGCGCTCAGGTATCGCTTGACGGTTTCGCGGGTGGCGAGCAGCTCTGGCAAGTATTCGTGACGGGACAGGTAGCCGGTCAGGCCGGTGGCGGAAAGCCTGAGTTCGGTATCAGCATCACGCTTTAGCGAGGCCAGCGCCTGCTCGCGGGCCAGGCTGGCGCTCTGCCACAGCACCAGGGTGAGGCCCAGCGCCAGCGCCAGCGCCAGGGAGCGGCGATTCAGCCAGCGTGACCAGCGTCGCATCGACTAGCGCGACCGGCGCGGTGGCATGACCTGGGCGCGCCGTAGCGCTCGCTGCGAGCGGGTCTCGGCGCGCTCCATCTCGAGCAGGCCCTCTTCGACGTAGACCAGATGTTCGTGGGAGAGGGCCTGGGCGTCTTCGGCGCGTCCCTCGAGGATGGCATCGAGCAGTGCCCGGTGCTGTTGCATCAGGCGGGGGCGTGCTTCCGGCTTCTCGAACAGGTGGGCGAGATTGTCGACGATGCTGCGCTCCAGTAGGTGGAAGATGCCCCGGATGGTGTGCAACAGAAGGACATTGTGGGCGGACTCGGCGATCGCCAGGTGGAAGGCGGCGTCGGCCTTGGCTTCGCCCTGGGGGTCTTCGCCGAGAAAGGAGGACTCAAGCTCTTCGAAGCGCTGGATCAACAGCGCCCTGTCGGTGGGGGTCGAGCGCAGCGCCGCATAGTAGGCCGACAGGCCTTCCATGGCGTCTCGGAATTCAAGCAGGTCCAGGTGGAACTCGCCGTGGCGAGACAGCATCTCCAGCAGCGGATCGCTGTAGCCGCTGTTGAGGGCCTCGGTGATATAGGTACCACCGCCCTGGCGGCTGACCAGCAGGCCGCGGGCGGCCAGTTTCTGGATCGCTTCGCGCAACGACGGGCGCGAGACGCCGAAGCGCTCGGCCAGTTCGCGTTCGGGGGGCAGGCGCTGGCCGGGGGTCAGGCTGCCTTCCAGAATCAGCGCCTCGAGGCGCTCGGTGATCACATCGGCCAGGCGAGGCTGGCGCACGGGCTGGTAGGCCATGGCGGTTTATCATCGACGTGGGAACGAGGCCGCCAGTGTAACGACAACTAATTGGTATTACCAATAAGCGAGGTTGTCCTGTTGCCTATCCTGATCCTCGTTCTTCCCAGATTATCAACCTGTTACGTTCACGGTCGTTGCGACATAGACCAAAGTATAGCGCAAAGTCCGAGCAAAAATCGGCGTCTGGTTTGACACTCTGGAAGAGCGAACCTACTGTGCCTAGATTCGGCGTTGTCAATTGGTTTTACCAATTTACTCCAACTCTATCCCTGGCGGTCGTTGGCAAGACCGATGATGCTCCGGGGGCCTCGGTTCCGGCGGTGCAGACGAGGCGTGCAGCGGTAGCCTGCTCGCCTCTGTTGTGCCGCTATTGATACCGGGAACAACGACAACGTCCTGCCGTGCCTGACCCTGAGGACCCCGCGATGACCGCCGTCAAGCTTTATCCCCCTCGCCCCGACAAGGTCTACCTGTTCGGAACCTGTCTGATCGACATGCTCTATCCCGAGGCTGGCCTCGATGCCGTTCGGCTGCTCGAGCGGGAAGGGATCGAGGTGATCTTCCCCGACGACCAGACCTGCTGCGGCCAGCCTGCCTACACCTCGGGCTATCACACCGAGGCCAGGGCGGTGGCCAGGGCCCAGCTCGATCTGTTCCCCGAGCCCTGGCCGATCATCGTGCCGTCCGGCTCCTGTGGCGGCATGATGCGTACCCACTATCCCTCGCTGTTTGCCGGCACCCCCGAGGAGGCAAGGGCCAGGGAGGTCGCCGGTCGGGTGTTCGAGTTGACCGAATTCCTGGTGCACGTCTGCCACCTGACGCTTGAGGATCGAGGCGCGCCGGAGAAGGTCGCCATGCATACCTCGTGTAGCGCCCGTCGCGAAATGGGCCTCGCCGAGACCGGCCCCGCGCTGCTGGCCAAGCTCGGCCAGGTCGAGCTGGTGGAGCAGGAGCGGGCCAGCGAATGCTGTGGATTCGGCGGGACCTTTGCGGTGCGCCATCCGGAGGTGTCCGGGGCCATGGTCGAAGACAAGAGCCGTGCCATCGAAGCCGCCGGCGCAGAGCGTTTCGTGACCTCCGACTGTGGCTGTCTGATGAACATCGCCGGGCGTCTGGCCCACCGCGACAGCACGCTCGAAGGCGAGCACATCGCATCCTATCTGTGGCGGAGGACCTCATGAGCCAGCCTGTACAGACCTTTACTCCCCAGGCGTTCCATCGTCAGGCCCACGAGGCGCTGGAGAATCCGCAGATCCGTGCCAACTTCCGCAAGGCGATGGACGGCCTGATGGGCAAGCGGCGCAAGGCCTTCGACGACTGGGACCTGGAGACCCTGCGTGAGCTGGGGGCCAATATCCGGCTACGTGCACTGTCGAAGCTGCCCGACCTGCTGGAGCAGCTCGAGGCCAACTGCGAGGCCAATGGCATCCGCGTTCACTGGGCGGAGAACGGCGAGCAGGCCTGCGAGCTGATCACCGAGATCTGTCAGCGTCATGGCGCGTCCTCGGTGATCAAGGGCAAGTCCATGGTGTCCGAGGAAATGCACCTGAACGCCCACCTGGAGAAGGCGGGCATCGATGCCCTGGAGTCGGATCTGGGCGAGTATCTGGTGCAGCTCAACGAGCAGACGCCGTCTCATATCATCATGCCGGCGATTCACCTCAACACCGGTGAAATCTCCGACATCATGCATGAGCGCACCGGCACCGAGCGCACCACCGACGTGGACGCGATGACCGCAGCGGCCAGGGCCCAGCTGCGCGAGCGTTTCATGACGGCGGATGTCGGGGTGTCCGGGGTCAATTTCGCGGTGGCCGAGACCGGTACCCTGTGCCTGGTGGAGAACGAAGGCAACGGGCGCCTGACCACCACCGCGCCGCCGGTGCACATCGCCGTGACCGGCATCGAGAAGGTGGTCGAGCACCTGGCCGACGTGCCGCCGCTCTACGCCCTGCTGACGCGCTCCGCCACCGGCCAGCACGTGACCACCTACTTCAACATGATCAGCTCGCCACGCAAGGCCGACGAACACGACGGTCCCGAAGAGGTGCATCTGGTGCTGGTCGACAGCGGTCGCTCGCGGGTCTACCAGGACGATGAACTGCTTGACACCCTGCGCTGCATCCGCTGCGGTGCCTGCATGAACCACTGCCCGGTGTACACCCGGGTCGGCGGTCACACCTACGGCACCACCTACCCGGGGCCGATCGGCGCCATCCTGATGCCGCACCTGATGGGGCTTGAAGCGACCAAGGATCTACCGTCGGCGTCGAGCCTGTGCGGCGCCTGCGGTGAGGTGTGCCCGGTCAAGATCCCGATTCCGGACCTGCTGGTGCGGTTGCGTCGCGAGGCCGTGGGCGACGGCGTCGGCAACGTGCCCGGTGCCGGCGTCAAGCGCTCGCGCAAGGAGGTCGCCGCGTGGAAGAGTTGGCAGTGGCTGGCGACCCATCCGGGGGCCTGGCGAGGCGCCACCCTGATCGCCGGCAACTTCCGTGCGCTGGCGCCATCCCACCTGGGGCCCTGGACGGAGTACCGCAGCGCCCCGAAGCCGGCCAAGACGTCGCTTCACACGCTGATCAAGCGTCTTCGCAAGGAGAAGGGCGAATGAGTGCGAGAGACAATATCCTGGGTCGTCTGCGTGATCGCCAGGGCGGGCCGCTGTCGGCCCCCGACAGTGACTTCGGCGTGGTCACCGGGCGCCAGTGGTCGCGCCACGAACGACTCGAGCGCTTCGAGCATTGGATCTCCTCGGTGCATGGCGAGGTGATTCACTGTGACTCTGCCGGCTGGACCGAGACCCTCGCCAGCGTGCTGGCGGACAAAGGCGTCAAGCGCCTGGCGCTGGGCCGGGAGCATCCGGTAGCGCAGCAGGCCCGTGAGGCCCTGGCGGATCATGAGGTCGAGCTGGTCGACGCCGACCGTGACATCGAAGGCTGGAAGCGTGAGCTGTTCGACGGCGTCGAGGCTGGTCTTACGTCCACCCGTGGCGCCATCGCCGAGACCGGCAGTCTATGGCTGTGGCCGACCCCGGATGAACCGCGTCTGCTGAGCCTGGTGCCGCCTTTGCATATCGCCGTGCTCGATGCCGACAGCGTCGAAGACACCTTCTTCGATGTCGTCACCGGGCAAGGCTGGGCGAGCGCCATGCCGACCAATGCGCTGCTGATCTCGGGGCCGAGCAAGACCTCGGATATCGAGCAGACGCTGGCCTACGGCGTACATGGCCCCAGGGAGCTGGTGGTCATCCTGCGCGACGCCTGAATCACGGGGCTTGCGTGCGACGCCTGCGACATCGGAGTGATTGGCGTCCTGACGCGCGTCATGCAAGTTGGCTATAGTGTGCGTTCCCGACGATGTTCTGTTGTCGGCGCAGGAAGCGAAATTCAACTGATGGAGGCAGGCATGTCCAAGCAGCAGTGTCCGGGGTCGAAACGCCCACTTTGCAAGGCCATTTCCCCGTTGCTGGTGATCAGCGGGGTGTCCATGGCGGTCTTGCTGAGCGGATGCCAGGACGACGGCGGTAGCCAGGGCGGGCGGTTTGTCGAGGCGCCGGATGTTGCGCTGGGCGAAGCGATTGAGGGCGAATTGACCTCGCAAAGCGGGATCAACCTCAAGGATGGCTCGCGCCACGACCGTCGCTGGGTCTGCGGCGAGGCCGAATCTGGTGTGCTGTACCGGCTCGATTCACCCTTTGCCGCCAGCCTCTCGGTGTATTCCGAAGACGGCAAGTGGCAGGGAGGTGCGAGCAGCACCCAGGAGGCGCCGGCATCGCTGTTGCTGTCTTCCGCCGAGGGGTGCTCGCTGGTGGTCGTCAGCAGCGACGACATGGCAGGCTTTGGCCCCTACTCGCTGAAGCCGACTGAGGCCCAGGCGTCCGAGACGCTGGGCGACGATCAGGACGTCGTCGGGGCGCTGGGAGGCGAGGCGGCGAGCTACAGCTTCTCGCTGGAGCAGGCTCGCCAGGTCTCTCTGGTGCTTGCCGGGGCGTCTGACGCATCGCTGGTGCTCAGTGGCAATGGTGTCGAGCATAAGGCCGCGCGCTGCGGTGATGACCAGCAGACCCTGAAGGCGTTCCTCGATCCTGGTGACTATGAGGTGCGTGTGACGCCTGGTCAGCCGGTCAAGGAACGCGTGGACGTGGAATGCCAGGATGACTTCGTCAGCGTCGGTGACGGCTATCGTCTGTCGATGCAGCAAGCCGATCTTTCCAGCGGCGAGCGTAATGCCGGACCGCTGCGCGCCGGTGACAGCATCACCGGTACCCTGGCCGACGCCTCCTCCAGCAACACCTACAGCCTCAAGATCGACGAGCCCACCAGCGTCAATCTGGCGCTCGCCTCCAGCGATTTCGACACCGTGCTGCGGGTACGCGGCGGCCAGACCAATATCGAGGTCGATGATTCGGGCAGCGGTACCGACTCTCATCTCGACAGCGTACTGATGCCGGGCGACTACCGGGTGGTGGTCAGCGGCTACGGGGGCGAGTCCGGCGGCTATTCGCTGGAGCTTTCGACCTCGCCCTTCGACGGCGAATTGAAGAACGAAGGGGCCATCGAGCCAGGTGAGTCTGTGCAGGGCATGGCCGGCGGGTTTCAACCCAATGCCTACACCCTGGACATCGAGCAGCCCTCCGAGGTGACGATTGCACTGTCGTCCTCTGCCTTCGACACCCAGCTCTATCTCGAGGGCAACGGTGTGTCGCTCAGCGACGATGACGGCGGCGGTGGTACCAATTCGCGGCTGAGCGAGGTGCTCGAGCCCGGCAGCTATCGCATCGAGGTGGCAAGCTACTCGGGGGTCGCTTCCGGCATGTTCCGGCTGGAGACCGACGTCACTGCCTTCGATGGCGAAATGCGCAACAGCGGTGAGCTGCAGCAGGGAGAGACGGTGCGCGGCATGGTGGGGGCCAGCGGTGTCAATCAATACAGTTTCACCCTGGAAGACGCCGCAGAGGTGACCCTGGAGATGAACTCCAGCGCCTTCGACGCCATGCTTGGCCTGCGCGGCGAAGGAATCGACACCAGCGATGACGATGGTGGCTCGGGTACCAATTCGCGTATCAGCGCGATCCTCGAGGCTGGTACCTACAGTGTCGATGCGCGAAGCTTCAGTGGCTCCGGCACCTACTCGCTGAGCCTGTCGCAGACGCCCTTCAGCGGCGAACTGCGCTCCGAGGGTGAAATTCACACCGGCGAGACCCTCTACGGTCAGCTCGATGCCAGCGGCAGGCTCAACTACCAGCTGGTGGTTGAAGAGGCTGGCGTCATCAGCATCGAGACTCAGTCTGACGCCGTGGATACGCTGTTGGAGCTCGAGGGTGAGGGCGTCTTCTTCCAGGACGACGACGGTGGCAGTACCCAACTCGGCTCGCTGATCGAAACCCGTCTGGAGCCAGGTGTCTATGACGTTACCGTCAGCGGCTATGGCGGGGGCGGCGGCATCGTCCAGATCGACGTCAGGGGCTAACCCCTAGCGCCAAACGCCACTCTTCGGAGTGGCGTTTTAGTATCTGAACGGCTGCAATAGCGAATAATCAGACAGGGAGCGCACCATGACGGCCATCACCACCACCAAGCCCACCATTTCCATCGATGAGTTGACGGCGATGCTGACCGAACGCCTGCCCATCGAGCGATTGGTCCAGGATCCGCTGCGCCGGCTGGCCTACGGTACCGATGCCAGCTTCTATCGGCTGGTGCCGAGCCTGGTGGTGAGGCCGGAGACCGAACAGGAGCTTGTCGAAGTCATTGGCGCCTGCCGCGAGGGCAACTGGCCGATGACCTTCCGCGCCGCAGGTACCTCGCTGTCCGGTCAAGCCATCACCGATGGGGTGCTGATTCAGCTGGGACGTGGCTGGCGCGATGCCAGGGTGCTCGATGACGGTGCCAGAATTGACCTGCAGCCCGGTGTTATCGGCGCCAGGGCCAACGAGCTGCTGGCGCCCTTTGGGCGCAAGATCGGGCCGGACCCGGCGTCCATCGCCAGTTGCATGATCGGCGGCATCGCCGCCAACAATGCATCGGGCATGTGCTGTGGCACCGCCCAGAATACTTATCGGACCCTGGACAGCCTGCGCATGGTGCTGCTCGATGGCACGGTACTGGATACCGCCGATGCCGACAGCGTGGCAGCCTTTCGTCAAAGCCATGCGGCCCTGCTCGATGGGCTGGAGCGACTGTCGACCAATGTGCGCACCGATCTCGAGCTGGCCAAGCGCATTCGCCACAAGTATCGCCTGAAAAACACCACCGGCTACGCTCTCAACAGCCTGGTGGATTTCCGTGACGGTGTGGACATCCTGGCCCACCTGATGATCGGCTCCGAGGGTACCCTGGGCTGTATCACGCGGATTACCTATCAGTCGGTGCCGGAGCCGCCACGCAAGGCCGCCGCCCTGATCTTCTTCCCGGATCTCGGCAGCGCCTGCCGTGCCACCATCGCCTTGCGTGGCACCGGCGTGGCGGCGGTGGAGCTGATGGATCGTGCGGGGCTGCGTTCGGTGGAGCGGCAGCCGGGCATGCCGGAGCAGCTGCGTGAGCTACCGGACGGCGCCACGGCATTGCTGGTGGATGTCCGCGAGGAGGATGGGCCTCGGCTGGAGGCGCGTATCGAGGAGGTCGGCCAGGCGCTGGAAGGCATCACCACCCTCGAGCCCATCGCCTTCACCGAAGACCCGGTCAGCTACGCGCTCTACTGGAAGGTACGCAAGGGACTGTTCCCCGCCGTCGGTGCTGTGCGTGATCTCGGAACTACCGTGGTGATCGAGGACGTGGCCTTTCCCATCGAACGGCTGGAGGAGGGTGTCGCCGCCCTGACCGAGGCGTTCAAGCGCCATGGCTACGACGACGCCCTGCTGTTTGGTCACGCCCTGGAAGGCAATCTGCACTTCGTCTTCCCTCAGGGCTTTGAGCGTCCGGGGGAGAAGGAGCGCTACCAGGCGCTGATGGCCGACGTGGCCCAGTTGGTAGCCGTGGACTTCGGTGGCTCGCTCAAGGCCGAGCACGGCACCGGCCGCAACATGGCACCCTTTGTGGAGCTGGAGTGGGGCGAAGAGGCCTATGCTCTGATGTGGCAGATCAAGGCGTTGTTCGATCCGGGCCATCTGCTCAACCCCGATGTGATGCTGACGCGCAACCCGACGCTGCACCTCGAAAATCTGAAGCCATTGCCCGAGGCCGACCCCATCGTCGATCGCTGCATCGAGTGTGGCTTCTGCGAAGCCGTGTGTCCTTCACGCGAGCTGACGCTGACGCCTCGCCAGCGCATCGTGCTGACCCGCGAGCGAGCTCGCCTGGCAGCCCTGGATGAGTTGAGCGATGAAGAGCGAGAGCGTCGCGATGCCTTCGAGCAGAGTGCGCTTTACGATATCGATGTCACCTGCGCCGCCGATGGCATGTGCGGGACGCGCTGCCCGGTCGGTATCAATACCGGCGAGATGGTGCTCGCCATGCGCCAGGAACGTCATGTCGGCAAGCAGGAATTGGCAAGGCGAATCGGGCGTCACTTCTCCGGGGCTACCAAGATTGCCCGGGGCGGCCTGCGTGCGGCCAGCCTGGGGCGTGGGATCATCGGCGACGCTTTGATGGCCCGAGCCAGTCAGGGTGTTCACAAGGCCAGCGGCAAGCGTGTCCCACAGTGGATACCGGCGATACCCGCCGCCGCCCCGATTCGGGTGCTCAAGTCGTCGCGGCCATCGGCGGGCGCATCGTCCACCGAGGGGCCGCGCGATTCGGTGGTGTACTTCCCTTCCTGCGCCACTCGGGTGTTTGGCGCCGACAAGCGGGACGACTCGGCGCGTGCGGTGATGGAGATCGTACTGAGTCTGCTCGACAGAGCCGGGTATGACGTCATCATTCCCGAAATGCCAGGCCACCTGTGTTGCGGGATGGCGTTTTCCTCCAAGGGGATGGATAACGAGGCGACGCACAAGGCGCGCGAACTCAACCGGGAGTTGCTGGTCGCGAGCCAGAACGGTCGTTTCCCGGTGCTGTTCGATACCAGTCCTTGCAGCTTGCAGGTCGAGGGGCATCTGGATGAGCGCTTGAAGGTGCAGGAGCCGGTGGCCTTCGCCCATGACCACCTGTTGCCGCGCCTGGAGGTGACGCCGCTGGACTGCAAGGTGGCGGTGCACGTGACCTGCTCCAGCCATCGCAAGGGGCTGACCGACTCCTTCGTGGAGCTGGCGCGTGCGTGTGCCAGGGAGGTGGTGGTGCCGGATGGTATCAGTTGCTGCGGATTTGCCGGCGACAAGGGCTTGCGCGTACCGGAACTGACGGCTTCATCGCTGCGCGATCTGTCGGGGCAGGTGGCGGGCTGTGACTTTGGTGTCTCCAATTCGAGAACCTGCGAGATGGGAATGACCCAGCACTCCGGCCTTACCTATCACTCCATACTGGAGTTGCTGGACCGCGCGAGTCAGCCGACTGCTCAAGGGGGCGTATCGGAAGAGCGCACCGTCTCGCTGTAAGGCCCTGCTCCAGATCGTGACTGAAGCCTGAACCGCTGTCGATGACGCCCCGAAGACAGCTCGATGAACTTTTTTGCATAAGGGTATTGCCAAGGGCGGAGGGGATGCGTAAAGTACGCATCCGCTGCCGGCGACGAGCAAACGTCACAGGCGGTGAAGGGTGGTAAAGTGATTGTTTTGAAAAGGCTTTTTCAAGTCTTCGAAAAATTCTCCACTTGACGGGCAGCGAGAAATCGGTAAAATGCTCGCCACTCGATCGGAGTTGTCAAGACGGTATCGCAGGATGCGCGTCAGGCTCGCTTCGCTTTCTCTTGGGTCCTGCAGGCGTCGCTTGCACGGCGAAAAAAAGAAAGCCTTGACGAAACGCTTCGATTCTGTAGAATACGCCTTCCTCGCAGGGCGCTGCGCCAGCAGGCGCTGCAAAGCGAGACGCTCTTCCGGCCGGGTGCCGCAAGAGCAGCTCTTTAAGCTCTCTATAGAGCCCAGAGCACGCTCTTTAATAATTTGATCAGGTAATTCATGTGGGCGCTTGCCGATGAGTCAGTGACACTGTCACTGAAATATCAAGGCAAGCGACTCGTCAAACGAGACGTTTGAACCTTGAGCCAAGTTTGGTCCGCTTAACGGACTATCAGACTTTAAACTGAAGAGTTTGATCATGGCTCAGATTGAACGCTGGCGGCAGGCCTAACACATGCAAGTCGAGCGGAAACGATCCTAGCTTGCTAGGAGGCGTCGAGCGGCGGACGGGTGAGTAATGCATAGGAATCTGCCCGGTAGTGGGGGATAACCTGGGGAAACCCAGGCTAATACCGCATACGCCCTACGGGGGAAAGCAGGGGATCTTCGGACCTTGCGCTATCGGATGAGCCTATGTCGGATTAGCTAGTTGGTGAGGTAACGGCTCACCAAGGCTGCGATCCGTAGCTGGTCTGAGAGGATGATCAGCCACATCGGGACTGAGACACGGCCCGAACTCCTACGGGAGGCAGCAGTGGGGAATATTGGACAATGGGCGAAAGCCTGATCCAGCCATGCCGCGTGTGTGAAGAAGGCCTTCGGGTTGTAAAGCACTTTCAGTGAGGAAGAAAGCCTTGAGGTTAATACCCTCGAGGGAGGACATCACTCACAGAAGAAGCACCGGCTAACTCCGTGCCAGCAGCCGCGGTAATACGGAGGGTGCGAGCGTTAATCGGAATTACTGGGCGTAAAGCGCGCGTAGGCGGCTTGATAAGCCGGTTGTGAAAGCCCCGGGCTCAACCTGGGAACGGCATCCGGAACTGTCAGGCTAGAGTGCAGGAGAGGAAGGTAGAATTCCCGGTGTAGCGGTGAAATGCGTAGAGATCGGGAGGAATACCAGTGGCGAAGGCGGCCTTCTGGACTGACACTGACGCTGAGGTGCGAAAGCGTGGGTAGCAAACAGGATTAGATACCCTGGTAGTCCACGCCGTAAACGATGTCGACTAGCCGTTGGGCTCCTTGAGAGCTTTGTGGCGCAGTTAACGCGATAAGTCGACCGCCTGGGGAGTACGGCCGCAAGGTTAAAACTCAAATGAATTGACGGGGGCCCGCACAAGCGGTGGAGCATGTGGTTTAATTCGATGCAACGCGAAGAACCTTACCTACCCTTGACATCGAGAGAACTTTCCAGAGATGGATTGGTGCCTTCGGGAACTCTCAGACAGGTGCTGCATGGCTGTCGTCAGCTCGTGTTGTGAAATGTTGGGTTAAGTCCCGTAACGAGCGCAACCCTTGTCCCTATTTGCCAGCGATTCGGTCGGGAACTCTAGGGAGACTGCCGGTGACAAACCGGAGGAAGGTGGGGACGACGTCAAGTCATCATGGCCCTTACGGGTAGGGCTACACACGTGCTACAATGGCCGGTACAATGGGTTGCGAATCCGCGAGGTGGAGCTAATCCCATAAAGCCGGTCTCAGTCCGGATCGGAGTCTGCAACTCGACTCCGTGAAGTCGGAATCGCTAGTAATCGTGAATCAGAATGTCACGGTGAATACGTTCCCGGGCCTTGTACACACCGCCCGTCACACCATGGGAGTGGACTGCACCAGAAGTGGTTAGCCTAACTTCGGAGGGCGATCACCACGGTGTGGTTCATGACTGGGGTGAAGTCGTAACAAGGTAGCCGTAGGGGAACCTGCGGCTGGATCACCTCCTTAAACGACACGTCATCTGACTGTCGGTAAGTGCTCACAATGAATTACCTGATCAAGCAAGAGCAGTGACTGTTTGGGTTAAATGCTAAGACCCAGCGTGACAAATGGGTCTGTAGCTCAGTTGGTTAGAGCGCACCCCTGATAAGGGTGAGGTCGGCAGTTCAAATCTGCCCAGACCCACCATTTCTCAGCTGGTTCTAGTCAACAACCCAAATCGATATGGGGCCTTAGCTCAGCTGGGAGAGCGCAACACTGGCAGTGTTGAGGTCAGCGGTTCGATCCCGCTAGGCTCCACCATTTCTTCGGTCTCAAGTAAACAGTCGTCAAGTTCTAAGCAAGATACTTGTTCGCCATCAGGCGGTATCAAGTCTCTCGCTTAGAGCTTTTGCTCTAACGCTCTTTAACAATGTATATCATGCTGACAAAGTAAGATACGTTTCAAGCGTATCCGGCAATTGTCGTGACATCATCGATTGACAGACCCTTTGGGGTTATATGGTCAAGCGATGAAGCGCATACGGTGGATGCCTAGGCAGTCAGAGGCGATGAAAGACGTGGAAGCCTGCGATAAGGTTCGGCGAGGTGGCAAACGACCTGCGACCCGGACATCTCTGAATGGGGAAACCCACCCAAGGTAACTTGGGTATCTCATGTTGAATATATAGACATGAGAGGCGAACCGGGGGAACTGAAACATCTAAGTACCCCGAGGAAAAGAAATCAACCGAGATTCCCCTAGTAGCGGCGAGCGAACGGGGACCAGCCCTTAAGCAACACAACTGGTAGGTGAACAGACTGGGAAGTCTGGCCATAGTGGGTGATAGCCCCGTAACCGAAACCTGAGTGTTGTGAAATCGAGTAGGTCGAGGCACGTGAAACCTTGACTGAAGACGGGGGGACCATCCTCCAAGGCTAAATACTCCTGACTGACCGATAGTGAACCAGTACCGTGAGGGAAAGGCGAAAAGAACCCCGGAGAGGGGAGTGAAATAGATCCTGAAACCGTATGCGTACAAGCAGTGGGAGCCAACTTGTTTGGTGACCGCGTACCTTTTGTATAATGGGTCAGCGACTTATTTTCAGTGGCGAGCTTAACCGTATAGGGGAGGCGTAGAGAAATCGAGTCTTAACTGGGCGACCAGTCGCTGGAAATAGACCCGAAACCGGGCGATCTATCCATGAGCAGGTTGAAGGTTGAGTAACATCAACTGGAGGACCGAACCAGGATCTGTTGAAAAAGATTTGGATGACTTGTGGATCGGAGTGAAAGGCTAATCAAGCCCGGAGATAGCTGGTTCTCCTCGAAAGCTATTTAGGTAGCGCCTCACGTATCACCGCCGGGGGTAGAGCACTGTTTCGGCTAGGGGGTCATCCCGACTTACCAACCCGAGGCAAACTCCGAATACCGGTGAGTGCAAGCGTGGGAGACACACAGCGGGTGCTAACGTCCGTTGTGAAAAGGGAAACAACCCAGACCGTCAGCTAAGGTCCCGAAATCCTGGTTAAGTGGGAAACGATGTGGGAAGGCTTAGACAGCTAGGAGGTTGGCTTAGAAGCAGCCATCCTTTAAAGAAAGCGTAATAGCTCACTAGTCGAGTCGGCCTGCGCGGAAGATGTAACGGGGCTCAAACCAGGTACCGAAGCTACGGGTTCGTCGAATGACGAGCGGTAGAGGAGCGTCGTGTAAGCCGATGAAGGTGTGTTGAGAAGCATGCTGGAGGTATCACGAGTGCGAATGCTGACATGAGTAACGACAAGGGGAGTGAAAAACTCCCCCGCCGGAAGACCAAGGGTTTCTGTTCGACGCTAATCGGAGCAGAGTGAGTCGGCCCCTAAGGCGAGGCCGAAAGGCGTAGTCGATGGGAAACGGGTCAATATTCCCGTACCTCACAGTATTGCGATGGGGGGACGAAGAAGGCTAGGTGAGCCAGGCGTTGGTTGTCCTGGTGAAAGCCGGTAGGCTGAGGATTCAGGTAAATCCGGATCCTCAAGGCCGAGAGGCGAGACGAACTGACTACGGTCAGGAAGTCATCGATGCCACGCTTCCAGGAAAAGCCTCTAAGCTTCAGATACTGTGAGACCGTACCCCAAACCGACACAGGTGGTCAGGTAGAGAATACCAAGGCGCTTGAGAGAACTCGGGTGAAGGAACTAGGCAAAATGGTGCCGTAACTTCGGGAGAAGGCACGCCGCATTAGGGTGAAGGTCCTCGCGACCGGAGCCTGACGCGGTCGAAGATACCAGGTGGCTGCAACTGTTTATTAAAAACACAGCACTCTGCAAACGCGCAAGCGGACGTATAGGGTGTGACGCCTGCCCGGTGCCGGAAGGTTAAGTGATGGTGTTAGCTCACGCGAAGCTCCTGATCGAAGCCCCGGTAAACGGCGGCCGTAACTATAACGGTCCTAAGGTAGCGAAATTCCTTGTCGGGTAAGTTCCGACCTGCACGAATGGCGTAATGATGGCCACGCTGTCTCCACCCGAGACTCAGTGAAATTGAAATCGCAGTGAAGATGCTGTGTACCCGCGGCTAGACGGAAAGACCCCGTGAACCTTTACTACAGCTTCACACTGGACGCTGATGTTGCTTGTGTAGGATAGCTGGGAGGCTTTGAAACCCTGTCGCCAGATGGGGTGGAGCCAACCTTGAAATACCAGCCTGGCATCATTGGCGTTCTAACTCAGGACCGTAATCCGGTTCGAGGACCGTGTGTGGTGGGTAGTTTGACTGGGGCGGTCTCCTCCCAAAGAGTAACGGAGGAGCACGAAGGTACCCTCAGCACGGTTGGAAATCGTGCAGTGAGTGCAAGAGCATAAGGGTGCTTAACTGCGAGACAGACACGTCGAGCAGATACGAAAGTAGGTTCTAGTGATCCGGTGGTTCTGTATGGAAGGGCCATCGCTCAACGGATAAAAGGTACTCCGGGGATAACAGGCTGATACCGCCCAAGAGTTCACATCGACGGCGGTGTTTGGCACCTCGATGTCGGCTCATCACATCCTGGGGCTGAAGTCGGTCCCAAGGGTATGGCTGTTCGCCATTTAAAGTGGTACGCGAGCTGGGTTTAGAACGTCGTGAGACAGTTCGGTCCCTATCTGCCGTGGGCGTTGGAGATTTGAGAAGCGCTGCTCCTAGTACGAGAGGACCGGAGTGGACGTACCTCTGGTGTTCCGGTTGTCACGCCAGTGGCATTGCCGGGTAGCTATGTACGGACGGGATAACCGCTGAAAGCATCTAAGCGGGAAGCCCCCTTCAAGATGAGATCTCCCTGAGGCCTTGAGCCTCCTAAAGGACCCAGCAAGACCAGCTGGTTGATAGGCCGGGTGTGGAAGCGCTGCAAGGCGTTGAGCTAACCGGTACTAATGGTCCGTGAGGCTTGACCATATAACACCCAAAGGGTTTTGGTCGATGATGTCCCGAATCAATTGACGGATACGATGAAGCGTATCGTCGGCATGATATATATTGTCTTTTTTCCGCCTGACGACCATAGCGAGTGGGAACCACCTGATCCCTTGCCGAACTCAGAAGTGAAACCGCTCAGCGCCGATGGTAGTGTGGGGTCTCCCCATGCGAGAGTAGGTCATCGTCAGGCATTTATTCAGAAGAAGCCCGGTTATCGAGAGATAACCGGGCTTCTTCGCATGCATGGGAAGACCCCTCTCTTTATATGTGGGGCCGCACTGCGTGCGGTCCGGCCGCTCGCAAGCTCGCGTCGTTCGTCACCCCTTGCGGCGTTGCCGCAAAAGCTCGGGGTGACTCACCCCCATGCGACTACCCTGTCGGGAACAGGGGAGAACCGCCGCAGGCGGGCCTTGAGGAACGCAGGGCGAGTCTCAGGGATGAGACGAGTAGAAACATTGTTACCTTGGTTGCGTCATCCGGCAGTCTTCAGGGACAGAGTGGCGCCTTGGGCGTGCGCTGTAGATCAGAAGGTCGGCCCGTCTATCAGGCATTTATTCAGAATCAGAAGAGGCCCGATTATCGGAAGATAATCGGGCCTTCTTTTTTGTAAAGAACGCATGCATGGGCTCTCTACGTTCAGCTCGCGCTTCATCCCATGCGGCCCCTCAGGGAACAGGGTAGGCATGTACCGAAAAGAAGCCCGCTTCCGAGAGGAGTCGGGCTTCTTTTGTTCAGGGCAGCGTCGACTCTCTAGAGCTGACAGTGCTGATCGAGAGAACGCCCTTCCTCGAAGGCGGTGAGGCTTTCCAGCGTGGTCGATGCGATCTCACTCAGGGCTTCCCGGGTGAAGAAGCCCTGGTGGCCGGTGACGACGACATTGGGGAAGCTGATAAGGCGGGCAAAGACGTCGTCCAGCGGGATGTCGTCGCTGCGGTCCTCGAAGAACATGCCGGCTTCCTGCTCGTAGACGTCGAGACCCAGGTAGCCGAGCTTGCGACGTTTCAGGGCTTCGATACAGGCGCGTGTGTCGACCAGGGCGCCGCGGCTTGTGTTGATCAGCATCACCCCGTCCTTCATTCGGGAAAAGGCCGACTCGTCGATCAGGTGGTGGGTGTCTGGGGTGAGCGGACAGTGCAGCGAGATGATGTCGCTGTGTGCCAGCAATTCATCGAACTCGACCTGCGCGATGTCGGCTTGGTTAGGGATGCGGATGGGGGCTGGGTCGGTGACCAGCACGCGGCAGCCAAAGCCGCTCAGGATACCCGCCAGGGAGCGGCCGATCTGGCCGAAGCCGACGATCCCGACGGTCTTGCCGGCGAGGTTGAAGCCGAGCAGGCCATTGAGGTCGAAGTTATCCTCACGCACCCGGTTGTAGGCCTTGTGGATCTTGCGGCTGAGCGTGAGCATCAAAGCGACACAGTGCTCGGCAACGGCGTCGGGGCTGTAGGACGGTACGCGACACACCTGGATGTTAAGCCGGCGAGCGGCGTCGAGGTCAACGTTATTGAATCCTGCGCACCTGAGCGCGACCAGGCGTACCCCTACCACGGCCAAACGCTCGAGCACGGTGCGATCGAGCTCATCGTTGACGAATACGCACACTGCATCGAGTCCCTGGCAGAGGGTCACGGTGCGGGTGCTGAGGCGTTGCTCGAAGTGCACGATACTCAGCTGCGGGTGATGCTCATCGGAAAAGAAGGGGCGTTCGTAGGGCTGAGAGCTGAAGAAGCCTACCTTGAGCATGGTGCTTGCCTCGCGGGTCAGGGACAGTGGCGGAATCGGCTGAAGCGCTGTGTGGTTGCGGTGACGTCAGGCTTGCGTCTCGTAGAGTTCGATAGGTGTTCCGTCAGGGTCTGCGAAGAAGGTGAAGCGGGCACCGGTGAACTCGTCGACTCGGATAGGTTCGGGTCGCGCGCCACGCCGCTTCAGCAACGCGACGCTGGCGTCCAGGTCTGATGTTGCCAGGGCAAGGTGACGAAGACCGCAGGCCTCGGGATAGCTTGGCCGAGGCGGCGGAGAGGGAAAGGAGAACAGCTCGAGCTGGATGCCTCCAGGCAGGGCCAGGTCCAGTTTGTAGCTGTCACGCTCGTGGCGGTAGGCCTCGTTGAGGATGCGGGCGTCGAGCACCTCAAGATAGAAGCGCCGGGCGCGTTCGTAGTCGGCGGTGATCAGGGCGACGTGGTGCACTCCGGTCAACGGCAGACGCTCACTCATGGGGGCCTCTTGCAAAGAAGGGGCGCCGCGCGGCGCCCGATGTTGTGGCCTAGCGACAGAGCTCGCTGAGCACCTCGATCAGCGAGTCCATCTCGTCATCGGTGCCGATGGAGATACGCAGATGATCGCGCAGCGTCTCGGTATTGAAGTGGCGTACCAGGATGCCGCGCTCGCGCAGACCGACGAAAAGCTGGGCTGCGTCGTGCTTGGGGTGCGACGCCAGCACAAAGTTGGTCTGTGACGGCAGCACCTCGAAGCCCAGGTCATCGAGACGCTGGCGAGTACGTTCGCGGGTGGTGATCACCGCCTGACGCGTGGCCTCGAAGTAGTCGCCGTCTTCCAGTGCGGCGATGCCGATGGCGCTGGCCAGGGCGTCCACCGGGTAGGAGTTGAAGGAGTCCTTCACCCGGGTCAGTCCCTCGATCAACTCCGGTGAGCCCACCGCATACCCAAGGCGAAGCCCTGCCAGGCTGCGCGACTTGGAGAAGGTGCCGGTCACCAGCAGGTTGGGGTAGCGCTCGACCAGGGGGACAGCGCTCTCGCCACCAAAGTCCACGTAGGCTTCGTCCACCAGCACCACGCGGTCGGTGACCTTGTCGAGCAAGGCCGCGATGGCCTCGCGGCCATGGCCGTGACCGGTGGGGGCATTGGGGTTGGCAAAGATCACGCCGCCGCTGTCGCTGGCCAGGGCGTCCAGGTCGACACGCCACTGATCGTCCAGCGCGAAACGCTGGCTGTCGATGTCGTACATGCGGCAGTAGACCGGATAGAAGCTGTAGGAGATATCCGGCATCGCCAGCGGCTTGTCCTGGCGGAAGAATGCCTGGAAGGCCAGCGCCAGCACCTCGTCGGAGCCATTGCCGGCGAAGACGTTGGCGGAGGTCGTGCCGAGGGCCTGTGCCAGGGCCTTACGCAGGGCGCTCGAGGTGGGGTCCGGGTAGCGCCGCAGATGATCCGCCGAGAACTCGCGCAGGACCCGTTCCACGCCAGGCGCGGGCGGGTAGGGGTTCTCGTTGGTGTTGAGCTTGATCAGCTTCTCGCGGGGCTGTTCGCCCGGCACGTAGGGGGTCAGTTCCCGAACGTTGGGACTCCACAACTGGCTCATGGTCTCTCGCTTGGCAGGCTTGGCAGAATCGAAGGCTTGATTACCACTTTGGTCATGGTGACCGCTGCCAGGGCCCTGCGCAAGTCGCTGACGTGCTAGGCTGCGAGCGCTGACCGTTTGCCGCCTAAGAGACTCCATGACCGCTCAGATCCTCGCCACTCTGCTACCGGTATTTCTGATTTCGGGGGCCGGTACCCTCTATGGCAAGTTGCGCTCTCCCGACATCCGTAGCCTCAACACCCTCAACATGGAGCTGTTCGTGCCCATGCTGGTATTTGTGGTGCTGGCCGACCGCCAGGCGCCGCTTGAGGACTACGCCTGGCTGGCGTTGGCCGGCGCCGTGGTGGTAGTGGGGTCGGGGCTGCTGGTATGGCCGGTGGTGAAGTGGCTCAGGCTCGAGCCGAAGACCTTTGTGCCGCCAATGATGTTCAACAATTCCGGCAACATGGGCATCCCGCTGCTGATCCTGGCCTTCGGCGAGCAGGCGCTGCCGGCGGCAGTGGTGCTGTTCATCGTCGAAATGCTGCTGCACTTCTCGCTGGGACTGAAGATGCTCAGTCCCCATACGCCGCTTTGGCGCCTTTTGCGCATGCCCATCGTGCTGGCGAGCCTCGCTGGCCTGGCGGTCAATCTGTCCGGGCTTTCGCTGCCGGGCTGGCTGCTGGAGGCGATGCATATGCTCGGTGGTGTGTGCATCCCGCTGTTGCTGTTCGCCCTGGGCGTGCGGATGCTCGATATCGACTTCGGTGACTGGAAGACCGGGCTGCTCGGGGCGGTGCTGTGCCCGCTTTCCGGGTTATTGCTGGCCTGGCCGTTGATCATGCTGCTTGAACTAGAGGGACTCAAGGCCGCGTCGCTGTGGGTGTTCGCTGCCCTGCCGCCGGCGGTGCTCAACTACCTGGTGGCCGAGCAGTATCGCCAGCAGCCGCATTCGGTGGCGTCGCTGGTGCTGATCGGCAACCTCGGTAGTCTGATCGTGATGCCGATCGTGCTTGGCCTGGTGTTCGCCCACGTGATGCCTCCGGTGTCGTGAGCCGGCAGCGATACAGGGCTGTGCGCAACGAAGCTGGGAGGTTATGCTGTCGGCAGGCTGCCGATTCGTCGGTTCCATGCTCAATGGTTAGGAGGACTAATATGCAACTCAGGACTTTGCTGGCGGGATCCGCCATGCTCGCCCTTTTGGCCGGCTGTGCGAGTGGCCCCAGCGACGAGGGATCCGGTGGTGAAGCCATCCAGGCGACCTCGGCGACCTACCAGGGGACCCTGCCGTGCCGTAACTGCGACGGCATCGCCCTGACGGTTACCATGGAAGGTGAAGACCAGAGCGCCCCGGCGCAGCGCACCTTCGATCTGACCGCGGCCTACCAGAACCATCCCCAGAATCCGCCGAACGAGAACTACTCCGGCAACTGGGATGTGCTGACCGGTACCGCCGACAATCCGGAGGCCACCGTCTACGAGCTGGTCCCCAACGGTGAAGGCCAGACCTACTACTTCATGCGCGTCAATCCGCAGACTCTGGAGCTGATCGACCCCCAGCGTCGTCGCTTCCAGAACAACGACATGCTGCAGCTGACCCGCCAGCAGTAAGTCGCACGACATGCAAGTGTCGAACACAAAGGGCGGCCCCAGGTGGGCCGCCCTTTGGCGTCTTGACGTGATGGTATTGTGCCGACAGGCTCGCTCGGCACCGCCTGGAGGCTGTTTCGAAGCGCTGGCGGTGCTAACGCTGATCGCAGGGCTCATGCCCCACTGGGCGATTCGCCTGGAACGGCAGCCGCGCTCCCTTGGGCCTTCAGCCGGGCAAGCACACTCCTGGCGTCCATCGATCCCTCTAGGATACCCGACGTCCTGAGGCGTCGATCCAGATCCTGGCCGCTGGCCTCTTCATCCAGCTCCTTGAGGGCCGTCGTGACCTCTGCCTGGTGTTGCTGGAACGTGCGGATGCGTTCGTAGCTGGTTGCAATTTCGTCCATGTGTCGCTGGAGCCCGGTACTGCAAGCGCCCAGCTTCCGCCCAAGGCCAGCATTGCCGCTTCGCGCCTTGGCCAGTTTCATTTCGCGCTGGTAGTGGCGCAGTGACTGAGCCGCTTGCCCGAGCTCCTCGCGCAGGGTCTGTTCCTGTCGCGACAAGGCCTCGGCGTGCTGTCGCTGTGAGGTCAATTGGCTTTCGACCTCGGCGATGCGGCTGGCCACGGCCAAGGCCAGCGCTTCATCGTCCTGTTCGAGGGCCGCGCGAGCCTGGTGCTCTCTGGCTTCGAGCTGCTCGGCCAGTTGCTGGTTGTGGCGCTCGAGCTGTCTGCGTTCGGCGATCAGGCCGGCGAGATCGAGGCGTGCCTGGTGCAAGGCCTGCTCGGCCTCACGGATCTCCTGGGCCATGATCCGCAATGCGTTGGCATCCACCAGCTTCTCTACCGGTTCGTGAGCTGTCGCCCGAACCAGGGTGTGCAGTTTCGTCCAAAGTGACATGGTGGCTACTCCGTGTATTCCTTGAGAAGTTGCTGGGTGCGGGCCTCGGAGATGCGGTTGTGGAAGCGCCGGCTCTCGTGGTCATCGCGTAGCGTCTTGGACAGGGTGATGGTGGTGGAGACCAGAAACAGTGAACACACGCCGAGATAACCTTTGACCAGCAGGTCGATGGGCGCCATCACGATACCGACCGCCATGGCGGCCAGCGCGATGGCAAAGGTGACCTTGACGAAGAACAGCCAGCCTGACGAATTGTTGCTCGCTTCATTTTCCATGGAGATCTCCTGCTTGCTGGGTGGTGGAGCCGACATCGCCTACAGGGTGTGGCGAGCGCGGCGTCGATGGCACTATGGCGAGGTCGGGGCGCGGTACGCCAGCAGGATCCGGAAGGTAGCGTGTTGTTGAGCCGTGAGTCGCGTATTCTGCTACCTTGGCCGGGGCTTTCGGCGATGAGGGATGTGAGTCATGGCGCAGACGGTGGCGATTGTGGATGCGCTCAAGGCGGCACTGCGGGCCAATGGCGTCACCTATCAGCAGGTGGCGGCGGCGCTTGGCCTGTCCGAGGCCAGCGTCAAGCGGCTGTTCGCCGAGCGCCAGTTTTCGCTGCAGCGCCTGGATCAGGTGTGTGCCCTGGTCGGTCTCGAGATCACAGACCTTGTCCGCCAGCTGGAGCCCCAGGCGCTGGTCGACGCGATCGCCCCAGAGCTTGAGCAGGAGCTGGTCTCTGACATGTCGCTGCTGCTGGTGGCCTTCTGTGCGCTTAATCGCTGGCGCTTTGAAGATATCTGTGCGACCTATTCGCTCGGCGAGCCTCAGGTGATAACGCACCTGGTGCGGCTCGATCGCATGGGATTGATCGAGCTGCTGCCGGGCAATCGCATCAAGCTGCTGATCAGCTATGACTTCCAGTGGCAGCCGCAAGGGCCTATCCAGCGCTTCTTCGAGTCCCGGGTCCAGGAGGATTTCCTGGCGTGTCGCTTCGATCGCCCGGGCGAGATAAGACTGTTCGTCAATGGCATGCTGTCGGTGCGCTCCAATGAGGTGATGCAGCAGAAGCTTCGGCGGCTGGCGCTGGACCTTCGCCACTGTCATCAGGAAGATCTGTCGCTGCCGCTCGAGCAGCGCTTTGGTGTCAGCCTGATGATCGCCATGCGCCCCTGGGAGATGGAGGTGTTTCGCCGCTACCGCCGTGTTGAGGACGACAAGTGCTACCCGGGACACGGCGGCAAGCCGCAGTGTTGACCATCGCTGACGAACGAACCCGATTGAACCGATAGAGAGAGGATTCATGGCCAAGGCCAAGAGCGCCTTCGTGTGCACCGAGTGCGGTGCCGAGTACCGCAAATGGCAGGGGCAGTGTTCCAGCTGCCAGGAGTGGAACACCTTGACCGAGGTGCGTCTGTCCTCGCCTGCCAGAAGCGGGTCGAGCGCCGGCGCGACGGCGCGCGGTGGCTACGCCGGCAGCCTGTCGCGTGAGGTGGTGGATCTGGCCAACGTGGATCTGTCGGAGGTACCGCGGTTGTCGTCGACCTTTGCCGAGTTCGACCGCGTACTCGGTGGCGGTCTGGTGCCGGGCTCCGCGGTGCTGCTGGGCGGCCACCCCGGGGCCGGCAAGTCCACCTTGCTGCTGCAGACCGCCTGCAAGCTGGCTCAGGAGCGCAGCGTACTCTACGTCACCGGCGAGGAGTCGCTGTCCCAGGTGGCGATGCGCGCCCACCGCCTGCAGTTGCCGACCCAGGGACTCAAGATGCTGGCGGAGACCAGCGTCGAGACCATCCTGGCGGTGGCCGAGCGCGAGCGCCCCGAGGTGCTGGTGATCGACTCGATCCAGACCATGCATCTGGAGGACATCTCGTCGGCGCCGGGTGGTGTGGCCCAGGTACGCGAATCCGCGGCGGCACTAACCCGTTTCGCCAAGCAGTCCAGCACGGTGCTGCTGCTGGTCGGCCACGTCACCAAGGACGGCAGCCTGGCCGGGCCCAAGGTGCTCGAGCACATGATCGACGCCTCCCTGCTGCTGGAAGGGGGCGCCGATTCCCGCTTCCGTACCCTGCGCGGCCAGAAGAACCGCTTCGGCGCGGTCAACGAGCTGGGCGTCTTCGCCATGCTGGAACACGGCATGAAGGAGGTGAAGAACCCCAGCGCGATCTTCCTTTCGCGTCAGCAGGAGCAGGCCCCCGGCAGCCTGGTGATGGTGGTGTGGGAAGGCACCCGGCCGATCCTGGTGGAGGTGCAGGCACTGCTCGACGAGTCGGCGCTGGGCAACCCGCGCCGCGTCGCGGTGGGGCTGGACGCCAATCGCCTGTCGATGCTGCTGGCGGTGCTGCACCGTCACGGTGGCCTGTTTACTGGCGACCAGGACGTCTTTCTCAACGTCGTCGGCGGGGTCAAGGTGCTGGAGACCAGTGCCGACCTGGCGGTATTGCTGGCGGTGGTGTCGAGCCTGCAGGGCAGGGCACTGCCGCGCGAGCTGGTGGTATTCGGCGAGGTTGGCCTGTCCGGGGAGATTCGCCCCGTGCCGAGCGGCCAGGAGCGTATCGTCGAGGCCGCCAAGCACGGTTTTACCCGTGCCATCGTGCCCCGGGGTAACGCTCCCAAGAACTCCCCGGCGGGGATGGAGGTGGTGGCGGTGGACAAGCTCGCCGACGCCCTCGAAGTGCTGTAACCCCATCCATGAACTGATCACCAGGGCGCCAGACCATACCCTGATCACAGCCGGTTACCCGGGTTGTGATCAGGACGATGGTGACTGCGCCGTGCCGATTCCGCCGGTCCTGCTGGTGTAGAATGGGCCCATCATTGCCAAGGAGACTTCCATGAGCGCCATCCGCTTGACCCAATACAGTCACGGTGCCGGCTGTGGCTGCAAGATCGCCCCCGATGTGCTCGACAGCATCCTGGCCAAGGCCGGTCCGGGAGCGAGCCACTCGAAGATGATCGTCGGCAACCAGGGACGAGAGGACGCCGCCGTCTTCGACCTGGGCGACGGGCGCGGCATGATCAGCACCACCGACTTCTTCATGCCGATCGTCGATGACCCCTTCGACTTCGGCCGCATCGCCGCCACCAACGCCATCAGCGACGTCTACGCCATGGGCGGTGACCCGGTGATGGCGTTGGGCATTCTGGGCTGGCCGCTGGACAAGCTGGGCGCGGACATCGCCGGTGATGTGGTGGCCGGGGCTCAGGCGGTATGTCGTGAGCTGGGCCTGGCGCTGGCGGGCGGCCACTCCATCGATGCCCCGGAGCCGATCTTCGGTCTCGCGGTCAACGGTCTGGTGGAACTCAAGCACCTGAAGCTCAACAAGGGCGCCAAGCCCGGCGATCTGCTGTTTCTGACCAAGCCGCTGGGGGTGGGCATGCTGACCACGGCGGAGAAGCAGGGGCTTCTGGAAAGCGGTCACCATGGCCTGGCGCGGGAAACCATGCTGATCAGCAACCGTATCGGTGCCGCCCTTGCGCGCATCGAAGGGGTGCGTGCGATGACCGACGTCACCGGCTTTGGCCTGGCTGGCCACCTGTCCGAGGTGTGCGCGGCCAGTGGCGTGGCGGCTCGCATCGACTTTCGCCGCCTGCCGCGCCTGGCCGAGGCCGAGGCTTACCGGCGCCAGGGCGCGGTACCCGGCGGCACCCGTCGTAACCGTGACGCCCTGGGGGCCAGCCTGCCGCAGATGGATGAGGCCCACTGGCAGTGGCTGTGTGATCCGCAGACCTCGGGCGGTCTGTTGATCTCGGTACACCCGTCCTGGGAGGACGATGTCGAGCGGGTCGGCCGCGAGTTCGGTATCGAGCTTGCACCCTTCGGCGAGGTCGTCGAGGCCAGCGGTGAGGCGCTGATCGAGGTGCGCGGATGAAGTTGCCGCTGGTCCCGGCGGATCCCGCCCTGCTGGTCGAGGGGCGCACCTTGATCGACGTGCGGGCGCCGGTGGAGTTCGCCCAGGGCAGCCTGCCCGGGGCGGTCAACCTGCCGCTGATGAACAACGAGGAACGCCATCAGGTCGGGATCGCCTACAAGCAGTCCGGCCAGCAGGCCGCCATCGCCCTGGGCGAGCGGCTGGTGTCCGGCGAGATCAAGGCCGCGCGCATCGAAGCCTGGAAGCGCCAGCTCGAGGCGGCCCCGGACGCCATCATCTACTGTTTTCGGGGTGGCCTGCGCTCGCAGATCGCCCAGCGCTGGCTGCTTGAGGCCGGCGTCGAACGACCGCGCATCGAGGGTGGCTGGAAGGCAATGCGCCAGACGTTGTGCGCACGCATCGATGACGCCGCCGCCCAGCCCATGCTGGTGGTGGGTGGCCTGACCGGCTGCGCCAAGACGTCCATCGTGCAGGCCCTGGACAACGGTCTGGATCTGGAGGGCTGCGCCCGTCACAAGGGCTCGGCCTTCGGCCGCCATCCACTGATCGCCCCCAGCCAGATCGACTTCGAGCACGCCATGGGCCTGCGACTGCTGTCATTGCACGGGCCGCTGGTGCTGGAAGACGAGTCGCGCCACATCGGCGCGGCCAATATACCGCTCGAGTTCTGGCGGGGAATGGAGCCGGCGCCGAGGATCCGCGTCGAGATGCCGCTGGACTGGCGCCTCAACCAGATCCACAAGGACTACATCGACGACCTGTGGACGATCTATCGCAATCAGTTCGGCGAGCGCCTCGGTTGGTCACTGATGCGCAAGCAGTTGTCGACGGCGCTGGGGCGACTGAAGAAGCGCCTGGGGAGCGCGCGACTGGCCCGCCTGCAGCGGCTGCAGACGCTGGCCTTCCGCGAGCACGAGGCCGGAAACCGCCAGGCCCACGAGGCCTGGCTGGCGCCTTTGCTTACCGAGTACTATGACCCCATGTACCGCTATCAGTTGGAGAAGCACACCGAGCGTCGCTTCCTGCATGTCGGTGACTGGGACAGCTGCCTCGAGTTCGCCAAGACCTGGAGTCAGCAGCAGTGGGACGCGGTGGCGAGTTAGACAATTAGACGTCCGGTGCCGTGCGCAGCCACTGGCTCAGCAGGCGATCCAGCAGCGGCGCCAGGGTATCCAGGCGCCGTGCCTCGGCAAGGATCGTTTCCGGCGACTGGGTCCTGGGGCTTGCGTCGGCGCCTTGCGGCAACGGCATCGTCTCGAGAAAGGCCGTCAGGCTCTCCTGGTGATGATGCAGGTGGCAGGCCAGGCCAACCACCCGGCCGGCGTCCCAGGCGAAGCCGAGCACCGGGCTTGTCGGCGTGCCGCCCAGCGGCAGGGCGTCATCGGGTAGTCCGAACACCTGGCGATGCCACAGCAGGGCGGGGAAGTCGTCGGGCAGGTCGAAGGGGCTGTCGTCGGCCAGGCTGACGGTCTGCCAGCCGGCTTCGGCCTGGGTTCCACGGCCCACCGGAGCGTCCAGCGCTTCGGCGATGCGCCGGGCGCCGGCGCCGAGCCCGAGCAGCGGCTTGTGGCCGTCGAGCATCTGGTCGATCAGCTTGCGTTCGGCCTTGAGCCAGGGCGCCTGGTCGCGGTCCTCGAGATCGTCGAGGATGATCAGGGCGTCGCAGTCCCCGGGGCGCGGCACCAGCTCACCGTCGTAGAGGTGGAAGACGGTGAAGCTGTGGCCCATGCTGGCAAGCCAGTCGCCGATGCGTGCGGGGCCCAGGTCAGGATGGTGCTTGAGCAGATGAAGGTGCATGGGGGCCTCGCTCAGATTGAGGGTGGGCGGCGCCATCCCTCGATGAAAATGCAACCAGAACGAAAGGTTACATGAATCCGGACGTCCGAGAACAGATTCTTACCATCATCAGCGAGATTCCTTCGGGGCGGGTGACCAGCTACGGACGCATCGCCGCCATGACCGATGGGGCCAGCGCACGCATGGTCGCGCGGGCGCTGCGCGATCTGCCGTCGGGGCATGAGCTTCCCTGGTTCAGGGTGGTGACGGCCTCGCGCAAGCTCGCCGACCACGGCGGGGCCGACGAGCAGCGCAAGCGTTTGATCGATGAAGGTGTGGCCTTCGATGAGCGTGGACGGATCGCCCAGGAGCGCTTCTGGCCTTGAGTCGCCCAGTCCGCTTTCGGCCATCGCCGTTTTCCCGACATTCGACACGCGACCCTCGACTCTCGCCCCTTGAACCTTGAATAAAGGGACCGGCAGCCCGTTTATTGCCAGCACAGGAGCCATCATGGCAAAGCCAGGATTTCACCAGCGCCTGCAGGCGCTGACTCTACGTCAGCAACAGGCCTTCATGGCCGCGTTGACCGAGCGCATGCTGCCCAACTATGCGCTCTACGCCGATACCAGCGGTCACGGGGATCTGGCGGGCATGAGGGCGATCCTCGACCTGGTGTGGGAGCAGTTGACGGTCAAGGACGCCAAGATCGACTTCGATCTCCAGGCCGAAAAGCTCGGCGAGCTGGAGCCTCCTCAACAGGACGACAGCTTCGGCGCCCGTCGTGCCCTCGATGGGGTGGTCGCGCTATCGGCGATCCTCGATACCCTGAGAGGCGATGCGCCGGACGCGGTGCTTGAGGTCAGCAAGGTCTCGAAGGCAGCGGTGCGCTCCTTTATCGAGCTGACTGAGGGAGAGGACGACGCCGAAAAGCTCGCGCAACTGGTCAAGCAGCACCCGTTGATGGAAGACGAGAACGACTTTCAGGATGCGGCGCTGGAGGCGGCCGAGGAAGAGCCGAGCAAGAAGCACGTCAAGGCGTTGAGAAAGCTTGGACGCAACGGTGGTGTCAGCAATCTGGGGCTGACCCTGGACTGAGGTCGGTTTCAGTCCGTACAAACGACCACCCCCACCGGGCTACCCGGCGGGGGTGGTTGGTTGCTGGCTCTGCAAGCCCTGGCTGAAGAGCCAGCCAAAGGCGTCGGTCAGAGGCGCATGGTGATGCCCTTGTCGGCCATATAGCGCTTGGCCTCGGGGATGGTGTACTCGGCGAAGTGGAAGATGCTGGCCGCCAGCACCGCATCGGCGTGGCCTTCGGTCACGCCCTCGACCAGGTGGTCGAGGTTGCCGACACCGCCGGAGGCGATGACCGGCACCGCCACCGCATCGCTGATGGCGCGGGTGACGCCCAGGTCGAAGCCGGCCTTGGTGCCGTCGCGGTCCATGCTGGTCAACAGCAGTTCGCCGGCCCCGTACTCGACCATCTTCTTGGCCCATTCCACCGCGTCGAGCCCGGTGGGGCGACGGCCGCCGTGGGTGAATATCTCCCAGCGAGGGGCTTCGCCTTCCTCGCTGACGCGCTTGGCGTCGATCGCCACCACGATGCACTGGCTACCGAAGCGCTCGGCGGCTTCACGCACGAACTCAGGGTTGGTTACCGCTGCGGTATTGATCGAGACCTTGTCGGCGCCGGCGTTGAGCATGGTGCGGATATCGTCACAGGTGCGGATGCCGCCGCCTACCGTCAGCGGGATGAACACTTCGCCGGCGATGCGCTCGACCATCTCCACCGTGGTGTCGCGGTCCTCGTGGCTGGCGGTGATGTCGAGAAAGGTGATCTCGTCGGCGCCCTGCTGGTTGTAGCGCTGCGCCACCTCCACCGGGTCGCCGGCGTCACGGATGCCGACGAAGTTGACACCCTTGACCACTCGGCCGGCGTCGACGTCGAGACACGGGATGATGCGTTTGGAAAGAGCCATGGAGCCTCCTCAGCCTTGGGTCAGTTCGTCGCACAGGCGCTGCCCTTCGGCGACGTCCAGGCTGCCTTCGTAGATGGCGCGTCCGGTGATGGCGCCGAGAATGCCCGGCTCGCCAGCCGCCACCAGGGCGCGCAGGTCATCGAGGTTGGTCACGCCGCCGGAGGCGATGACCGGAATGCCACCGTCCCGGGCCAGGGCTGCCGTGGCCTCGACGTTGACGCCGTTCATCATGCCGTCGCGAGCGATATCGGTGTAGACGATGCTGGAGACGCCGTCGTCGGCAAAGCGCTTGGCCAGATCCACCGCCATCACCTCGGACACCTCGGCCCAGCCGTCGGTGGCCACACGGCCATCATGGGCGTCGAGGCCGACGATGATATGGCCGGGGAAGGCGCGACACATTTCGGTCACGAAGTCAGGCTCCTTGACCGCCTTGGTGCCGATGATCACCTGGGAGACGCCGGCCTTGAGGTAGTGCTCGATGGTCTCGGCGCTGCGAATGCCGCCACCGATCTGGATCGGCAGGTCGGGGTACTGGCGGGCAATGGCGGTCACCGCCTCGCCGTTGACCGGACGCCCCTCGAAGGCGCCGTTGAGGTCGACCAGATGCAGGCGCCGTGCGCCGGCCTCGACCCAGCGAGCGGCCATGGCGACGGGGTCGTCGCCATAGGTGGTGGCCTCGTCCATGCGGCCTTGCTTGAGACGAACGCACTGTCCGTCCTTGAGATCGATGGCGGGAATTACCAGCATGTTGTGTCCTCGGGGTGCCTTTTCAGGGGCGTGCCAGTGTGATCGATGCAGGCAGGGCGTGGGCCGTGCCGGTGCAGATGTCGGGCGGCGGCCAGGGCAAGCGAGCGCCTGCCCGTCCGGCGCTCAGGTCTGGGTCAGGGGTTCCACTGGACAAAGTTCTCGAGCAGCCTGAGGCCGGCACGAGCGCTCTTTTCCGGGTGGAACTGCACCGCAAAGGTGGCGTCACGACCCACCGCCACATGGGCGCTGACGCTGCCGTAGTCGGTGGTGCCGAAGACCTCGGCGTCATGCTCGGCGGCCACATAGTAGCTATGCACAAAGTAGAAGTGCGAGCCGGGCTCGATACCCTCCCACAGCGGGTGGGCGTTGGGCTGCGCCACCAGATTCCAGCCCATGTGCGGGACCTTCAGGCGAGCGCCGTCACTGTCCTTCATGTCCAGCGGAAACCGCTTCACCTGACCGGCGAGGTGGCCCAGGCAGTCGATGCCGCCGTTCTCGTCGCTGTGGTCCATCAGCATCTGCTGACCCACACAGATGCCCAGCAGCGGCTTGGACTGGCTGGCCAGAAGCTCGCGAACCAGGCCGCTGAGCTCGGTACGCTCCAGTTCGCCCATGCAGTCGCGGATGGCGCCCTGTCCCGGTAGCACGACACGGGTCGCGCCCTGGATCGAACGAGCGTCGCGGGTCACCAGCACGTTCTCGTGGGTGACGTGTTCCAGTGCCTTGGCGACGGAATGGAGGTTGCCCATTCCGTAGTCGATGACGGCAATGGTCATGAAGCGCTCCTTGGTGGTTGGCCCGGAGGGGCGCCGCTGCCGGCGACCGCCTCGCTTGGTGTCTTGTCGTCTTGTTGCTGTTGGACCGCAGCCGGCGGCGTTAGAGGCTACCCTTGGTGGAGGGCAGCTTGCCGGCCATGCGGGGGTCCTCGGCGGCGGCCATGCGCAGGGCGCGGCCGAAGGCCTTGAAGATGGTTTCCGCCTGATGGTGGGCATTGAAGCCCTTCAGGTTGTCGATATGCAGCGTGACCTGGGCGTGATTGACGAAGCCCTGAAAGAACTCCCAGAAAAGCTGGGTGTCGAAACGCCCGATGGTGGCGCGGGTGAACTCGACGTTCATGGACAGGCCGGCACGGCCGGAGAAGTCTATGACCACCCGGGACAGTGCCTCGTCCAGCGGCACATAGGCGTGGCCGTAGCGATAGATGCCGCGCTTGTCGCCGATGGCCTGGTTAAACGCCTGTCCCAGGGTGATGCCGAGGTCCTCGACGGTGTGGTGGTCGTCGATGTGCAAATCGCCGTTGACGCTGATGTCCAGGTCGACCATGCCGTGGCGGGCCACCTGGTCGAGCATATGGTCGAGGAAGGGAACCCCGCTTTCACCCTTGAGGTTGCCCTCGCCGTCGAGGTTGAGGGTGACGCTGATCTGGGTTTCCTTGGTGTCACGGCTGACCGTGGCAATACGCTCGGACATGTCGTCTCCTGCGCTCACGCGCATGTCGGAATTGGGGGCCTTGTTTCTAAGGTGGGCCGGTCGCGGTGCGAGGCGCACAAGACAGCCATTATAGTGAATCGGCACCCCCATCCGCTACAATGCAGCCATTCCAGTGGCGGCCGTCGCCGCCCTCCGGCCAAGGGAGACAGCGTATGCCGGTGACCCTCTTTCGCGTCGACCAGGATGTCTGGGACGCCGATGAACAGGTGCGGATCGATCTGACCCGCATTTATGCCGATGCGCCGGAGGAGCGCATCAAGCTCCCGCCGGGAGCCTACGTGACCCGCCAGCTCGAACATGGTTTCTTCTGGGCGGCGCGCTTCAATGATCGCCTGCTCGGTGCCGTCGCCGTCAGTCCTGGTGACGGGCGCTGGCGCATGTTCGACCTCTGTGTTCGCAAGACCACTCGTCGGCGTGGCGTGGGCTCGCGCCTGCTGGCGCTGATCAGCGCTGCCGCCAACCGTGACGGCGTGGCGCTGAGCGTGGCCGGTTCGCAGCTGACCCTGGCCGACCAGATGCTGCTAAAGCGTCTGGGCTATCAACTGACGCGAAGCGGCGATGATTTCCAACTCGATCTGCCCACCGGAGAAAGCGGCAAATGAAACGACTCGTAAGAACCCTGCTGGCGGTCGTCGGCGTCCTCGCCCTGGTCACGGTGGGCGCGGTGGTCTACGTCACCACCTTCTTCAACCCCGAGGACATGAAGCCGAGGCTGGTGTCCGTGGTGAAGGAGCACACCGGGCTCGAACTGTCGCTGGAAGGCCCATTGGAGTGGTCCTTCTATCCGCGCATTGGTGTCAGCGTGGCCGAGGCCGAAGCGCGCCTGCCGGATCAGGCGGATGACGCTCAGGCCTTTGCTGCCTTCTCCGAGGCCTCGGTCAGCCTGGCGTTCACACCGCTGTTGCGCGGCGAAATCGCCATCGACGGCCTGACCTTGGATGGGCTGTCGCTGAATCTCGAGCGCGACAGTGATGGCACCGGCAATTGGGAGGCGCTGCTCGAACGCCTCGAAAACAGGGCCGATGACGCCGAAAAGGCGCTGGCGCCGGCTAGCGCAGGCCCCAACCCGGATGATGAAGGCGGTCTGTCGGTGGCCCTGAACATCGCCAGCGTCGAGGTGACCAAGGGCCATCTGAGCCTGGTCGATCATCAGGCCGGCCGCGAGTGGCAGGCCGAGAAGCTCACCATCAACGGCAGCAACGTCAATCCGGATACCGCCTTTCCGCTTAGCTCCACCTTCCAGCTGAAGGTGTTCGACCAGCTCGATGGCGGCGGTGAGGGCGAAACAACGGAAGAGCGCACCCCTGGCCTGCAAAGCGATGTCACCCTGGAGAGCGACGTCAATCTGGGGCTCGCCGACAGCCGCCACGTGCTCAGCGACGTGATGCTGGAGACCAGTACTCTCCTGGCCGGTGCCTCGGAACCCCAGGAGGCGACCCTGACCAGCGACGAGGTGGTGCTGAACCTTGGCGAGCAGCGTCTGCACATGGCGCCGAGTCAACTGGACGCCAGCCTGCTGGCACCCCAGTTAGGCGAGAAGCGTGTGGCCATGACGCTTTCGTTCCAGCTGGAGTCGGACTTCGACGCCGGTACCGCCCAGCTGCGCGATATCGCCTTGAGCGGCCCCGATGGTCTGTCGATCAAGGGCAATCTCAACCTGAAGGAGCTGAATTCGGCGCCACGCTATGACGGCCAGGTGCGTCTGGCACCCTTGTCGCTGCGTGCCTGGCTTGCGCGCATGGACGCCATGCCCAGCATGTCCAGCGACGAGGCGCTGTCGGAAGTGGCGCTGACCAGTCCGGTGGAAGGCACCCTCGAGCAGCTCTCGCTCAATGGTCTGACGCTGGTGCTCGATGACAACACCTTCTCCGGTTCCCTCGGTGCACGCTTCGATGGCACCCGGGTCGATCTCGATCTGGAAGGCGACCGCCTCGACGCCGACAGCTATCTGCCGCCGCCCGAGCAGGACACCGCCGCCAACGGCATTCCCGGCATCGCGTCGGCGCTGGCCCAGGACCAGGACGGCGCACCGGCGATCCTGCCGAAAAGCTTTCTGGCCGGGCTGGACGAGAGCGTATCGCTGGCGCTGGGTCAGCTGATCCTGGGCGGCCAGCGCTACCAGGATGTGTCCTTGAGCATGCAGGGCGAGGGTGGAAGGCATCGTCTGACCGGCTTCGAAGCGGGCTTCCATGAAGGTCGGCTTAAGGCCACCGGGGTGATAGACGCCAGCGGCGATGACCTCGCCTGGCAGCTGGCGCCGGAGGTCGAGGGCGTGCGTCTGGAGTCGTTGCTGACATCGCTTGGGCAGGAGCCCGCCCCGCTCAGCGGCTCGCTGCATGCTAGTGGTGAACTGACCACCCGCGGCAATGCTCGCCATGAGCTGACCCGTAACCTCAACGGCACCCTGGACACGCGGATCAACGAGGGCAGCATTCCCCGCGCCAATATTTCGCGTCAGTTGTGTACCGCCGTGGCGCGCCTCGAAGGCGAGCAGACCACCCGCGAGTGGAGCGAGAACACCCGCTTCGAGAACATCAGCGCGCGCTTCACCATCCGTGACGGCGTCGCCCATAACGACGACCTGTTGATCACCCTGCCGGGTATCGAGGTCAGTGGTGGTGGCCAGCTCGATCTGGGCAGCCAGCGTTTTGATGCCAACGGGGCGGCCCGCTTTGTCGACACCGCCGATGCCGCCTGCAGCGTCAATCGGCGTCTCGAAAAGGTGCCCTTCCCGGTGCGCTGCGAAGGCAGCCTGGAGGGTGACAGCAGCCAGTGGTGCGGCTTTGACGCCGACGCCTTCAAGGCCAATCTGGGCGAGCTGGTCGCCGAAGAGGCCCGCTCCCGCGTCAACGAGGAAGTCGAGGAGCGGCTGGGCAAGGAGCTCGAGCGTCTCGACGAACGCATCGGAGAAGAGGCTGGCAAGGAACTTCGTGACGCCGTCCGTGGTCTATTTAATTGAGCATCAAGCAAGCCAGTCACTGCGCCGACCTCCGTGTCGGCGCTTTTTTTCGTGTCTGACTTTTGAGTGATGATAACTAATTGGTTTTATGAAATATTTATCAGAAGTCTCTGGCCCTGACAGTCGGACGAAAGGCGACAAGGATAGCGGTCGAGTGTCGCCGCTGCTCAGTACAGAGGAGTTTTCCCGGCGCCTGCTCGACTGGTTCGATGTGCACGGTCGCCACGATCTTCCCTGGCAGCATGATCGTACTGCCTATCGGGTGTGGGTCTCGGAAATCATGCTGCAGCAGACCCAGGTTACTACTGTAATTCCCTATTTTGAGCGGTTCATGCAGCGCTTTCATGATGTAAAGGCCCTCGCCGAGGCCAGCCAGGATGAGGTCCTTCATCTGTGGACCGGGTTGGGCTACTACGCCAGAGGCCGGAATCTGCACAAGGCGGCCCGAGTCGTGGTGGAACAGCATGCAGGCGAGTTTCCCACGGACAGCCTCGATGCCATGGCCGCGCTGCCCGGCATTGGCCGCTCGACCGCCGGGGCGATCATCGCCCAGAGCACCGGCAGGCGAGCCGTCATTCTGGATGGCAACGTCAAGCGCGTACTGACGCGCCTGCACGCGCTGAAAGGCTGGCCCGGTCGGCCAGCGGTGGAACGCGAGCTCTGGCACCTGGCCGAGCACTACACGCCGGAACAGCGAGTGGTGGATTTCACCCAGGGCATGATGGACCTTGGGGCGACACTGTGCCGCCGTGGCCAGCCGGACTGCGAGCGCTGCCCGTTCGCCGATGTTTGTGTGGCCCGCGCCCGAGGGGAGCAAAAGCGCTTCCCGGAGTCCAAGCCGAAGAAAGCGATCCCCTTGCGCCATACCCGCATGCTGGTGCTGAGCGACGAGGCCGGGCGCATCCTGCTGGAGCAGCGGCCTTCCCAGGGGCTGTGGGGCGGGCTGTGGGGGCTTCCCCAGTTCGACAGCGACGCCGAGATCGATGCCTGGCTCGATACCCACGCGCCAGGAGCCGAGCGAGACGAGCCTTGGTCGAGCTTCGTTCATGTGTTCAGTCACTTTCGCCTGGAAATCACGCCGGTGCCGGCACGTGGCGGGCGAGTCGATGGCGTTGCCGAGGGACGGCTGTGGTACGACCCCCAGGCGCCGGAGTCGGTGGGGCTTGCCGCACCGGTAAAGAAGCTGCTCGCCTCACTTGCTCCCTTTGCCTTGAGCCAGCCACCGTCGCGTTGACGTCGGTGCTGCCCCCCGCGCTGATCTTGGCGCACAGGGAGCCTGGGACGAGCGCCACGGCTCTGCAGCAACAGAACGCTTAAGTCTGGGCGGGGCACACTGCTATCCTCGTGCCAGCAGGCCACACCGTAGCCAGCAGGCCGTACCATAGAAAGGAGACCGCCATGAGTCAGACCGTGTTTTGCCGCAAGTACCAGAAGGAGCTCGACGCCTTGCCCTTCCCCCCGCTGCCGGGCAAGAAGGGGCAGGAAATCCAGGCGAGCGTGTCACGCCAGGCCTGGGAAGAATGGCAGGCGCTGCAGACCCGTCTGATCAACGAGAAGCATCTGAACATGATGGACCCGGCTAACCGCGAGTACCTGATGGAGCAGATGGAACGCTTCTTCGACAATGAAGAGACCGACCGCGCCGAGGGCTATGTTCCGCGTGACGCCTAGCCTTGCGACGCCTTGAAAAGCGCTCGCCATCATTTTGAAAGAAAAGGGGTTGACGGAAAACGGAGGAATTGGTTTAATACGTCGCGTTGGCAAGGGGCCAGATAGCTCAGTTGGTAGAGCAGGGGATTGAAAATCCCCGTGTCGGCGGTTCGATTCCGTCTCTGGCCACCAACTCTGCTGGGGTATCGCCAAGTGGTAAGGCACCGGTTTTTGGTATCGGCATGCGCAGGTTCGAATCCTGCTACCCCAGCCACGCCAACCCCGTTTCGGGTGAGACGCCCAAGGCGTAACACCAGAGTAGCAAGCGACCTTCCGGTCGGCCCGAGCCGGCATAGCTCAGTTGGTAGAGCAACTGACTTGTAATCAGTAGGTCCCGGGTTCGACTCCTGGTGCCGGCACCATCTAAAGCAGTGCAAAATCAGCTACTTACGAGCAAGAGTGGAATCCCCACCTGGCGTGTCAGTAGACCTGACAGCTTCGTGAAATAGAGACAGATCATCAGCCTCACACTTGTTTCCATCTGGAACCGAGGTGAGGTTATGCGCGTTGTATCTGTTATTTCGACCAAGGGCGGGGTCGGCAAGACCACCGTCACTGCCAATCTGGGCGGCCTCCTGGCCGATGCGGGCCTCAAGGTCCTGTTCATCGACCTGGACAGCCAGCCGACGCTCTCCAGCTACTACCCCCTTCGTACCGAAGCCCCCGGCGGCACCTACGAGCTGATCGCGCTCAGCGACACGGCGCCCGATCGCGTCATATCGCAGACGGCCCATCCCAACCTGGATGTGGTGATCTCCAACGATCACGCCGGCCAGCTCCCTCAGCTGCTGCTCAACGCCCCGGATGGCCGCTTCCGGCTAGCTCAGCTGCTCTCCAACCTGTCGGGTTATGACCTCATCCTGATCGACACCCAGGGCGCACGCTCCATCACCCTGGAGATGGCGGTTCTCGCCTCCGATCACGCTCTCTCTCCCATCACCCCCGAGTTGCTCTCCGCCCGCGAGTTCGTGCGCGGCACCGTTGGCCTGCTGCGCGATCTTGAAGCGCTCAGCCAGTTCACCCACCTCTCCGTTCCCCCCGTTTCCGTACTCGTGAATCGCCTGGATGAAACCGCCGATGCGCGGGGTATCCACCAGACCCTGGCAGAAATGTTCGCCGCCGGTGAGCAAGGCGTCACCGTCATGCAGAGCACCATCCGCGCTGGTGTCGCCTTCCGACAGGCGGCCAGCGCCGGCCTGCCGGCTCACCAGTTCGAGCCGCGCAAGCCCGCCGGCCGCAAGTCACTTTCTGCTGCCGACCAGGTCAAGGCGATGGCCCGTGAGCTCAACCCCGACTGGCAGCCGCTGATCGACGCCATGGTTAGCACCACCGCTATGCAGGGAGGCTGCCACGATGAGTGCCATTGAGAATCTGGTCGAACTCCGGGTGGCAGAAGAGCGCCCGGAAGCCGGCTATCTGCCTCCGCACAGCCTGGAGGCGGAGCAGTCGGTGCTGGGCGGTCTTTTGCTGGATAACGCCATGTGGGACGAGGTCGCCGACCGCCTGGCCCCTGCCATGTTCTATCAGCAGGCTCATCGTCTGGTGTTCCAGGCGATCCAGGGGCTGGCCGAGCGCGACCAGCCGATGGACGTGGTGACGGTCTCCGAAGCACTGGAGGAAGCCCACCAGCTGGATCAGGTGGGGGGGCTCGCCTTTCTGGCAGAGCTGGCCCGTAATACGCCCAGCGCGGCCAATGTGGCGGCCTATGCCGAGATCGTGAAGGACCGCCATGCGCTGCGTCAGCTGATCCACACCTGCTTCACGCTGAACCAGCAGGCACTGAATGCTCAGGGCCGCACAGCCGCCGAGCTGATCGAGGAGGCCGAGCAGAAGCTCTTCGCCCTGACGGAGGAACGCCATGAGCGGCTGAGCTCCATGAAGGAGATGCTGGGGGAGGCCATCAACGTCATCGATCAGGCCTTCAATGCGCAGGGTGGGGTGACGGGGATCCCGAGCGGCCTGAGCGAGCTGGACGCCATGACCGCGGGCTGGCAGCCGGGGGATCTCATCATCCTGGCCGGCCGCCCCTCCATGGGCAAGACCGCCATGGGGCTCGGCTTTGCGGAGCATGCCCTGATGGCAGAGGAGGCTGCCGGTCCGGTGTTCATCTTCTCCCTGGAGATGCCCGAGTCGCAGCTGATGCTGCGGCTGATCGCCAGCCTGGGCAATGTCTCCCTGCAGAAGCTGCGCACCGGAAAGATGGAAGATGAGGACTGGCCCAAGGTAACCGCCGCGGTTAATCGGCTCACCCAGCTGGACGGGAAGCTCTTGATCGATGATGCCTCGGGCATCACCGCTTCCAGCCTGAAGGCCCGCGCTCGTCGCATGACGCGGCGCTTCGGGCGCCCCTCCATGATCCTGGTGGACTATCTGCAGCTGCTTCAGGAGCCGGGCAGCGAGAATCGTACCCTCGAGGTGGGCAAGGTCAGCCGCATCCTCAAGGAAACCGCCAAGGAGCTGCGCACTCCGGTGATTGCGCTGTCGCAGCTCAACCGCTCCCTGGAGACCCGCCCCAACAAGCGCCCCTGCATGGCCGATCTGCGCGACAGCGGCGCGCTGGAACAGGATGCCGACGTCATTGCCTTCATCTACCGCGACGAGGTCTATCACCCCGACAACGAAGAGAGCCACGGCCTGGCCGAGCTGATCCTGGGCAAGCAGCGCAACGGGCCCACCGGCACCGTGCACCTGGCGTTTCAGGGGGAGTCGGCGCGCTTCAAGCCGTTGGCCTGGCAGCATCAGGAGGTGACCCCATGAGCCAGTATCGCGTGCACACACCCGAACCCCGTTCCCGACTTTCACAGGCTCTGGCTCAGGTCATGAACGAAACCCGCCAGCGTCAGCTTGAGGCTGAGAAGGAAGGGCTCCCAGCCCTTGAGCATCTGATCCGCGTGGCCGAGGGCCACAGCGGCCAGTCCCACCACCTGCGCCGCCTCCTGCTCGGGCTCTACAACGGTTACCGCTGGCCCTTTGAGATGCAGCGGCTTCGCGGGCTCGACCCTGACTTGCAGGAGGGCGCCCTCGCGGTGATCCAGATGGCCACCTATAGCGGCCACGAGATCCACACCTTCATCGAGGGCGGTGATGCCTTGCTGAAACGCTTCTGGGAGATCGAGGAGGGCAACGATGAGTAAGTCGCTGTCGGCAGCACGAGGGTGCAAGGGGATGCAGCGCCTGCTGCGCTATGCCGCCACCCGGGGGTGGGAGGTGCAGCGTACGAGCGGTGGGCACCTGAGGTTCAGCAAGCCCGGCTGTGCGCCGGTTTTCACCTCCTTCACCACCAAGGACCGCCGTGCCGAGCTCAATGCACGCTCGCAGCTGCGCCGGGCGGAGGGGCAGCAGAGGGGCCGCCATG
The DNA here is from genome assembly GCF_040147045.1 of Halomonas sp. EF61. Lineage (NCBI taxonomy): Bacteria > Pseudomonadati > Pseudomonadota > Gammaproteobacteria > Oceanospirillales > Halomonadaceae > Halomonas > Halomonas sp. EF61. The sequence goes on from NZ_JAMSHM010000001.1 coordinate 1,728,737, forward strand.
ACGAGTGATGCCACTGTCATCAGCACCCAGGCGCCGTTAGCCGGCGCCCTCTCTGCCCGCTTCGTCACCGAGGAATACCGCCGATGAAACGCCCGACCGACCAGCAGCTTCGCGAGCGCCTGATGCAGCCCGGCCCCAAGCGTCAGGGGCAGCCCGTGGATGCCGTGACCCCGCCCGATCAGGAGATGGCCGTCTGGGTCACCCTGGACATGCTCAAGCCCTACGAGCACAACCCCCGGCAGGTTCAGAACCCCAAGTACGAGGAGATCAAGGCGTCGATCCGTGCCGCGGGCCTCAAGCACAAGCCCCCTGTCACCCAGCGGCCGGGGGAGCAGCACTACACCATCTGCGACGGTGGCAATACCCGCCTGCAAATCCTGCGCGAGCTCTATGAAGAGACCGGCGAGTCGCGCTTCCACGCCTTCTATGCCCTGTACCGACCCTGGCAGTCGGAAGTGAAGATGCTGACCGGGCACCTCAGCGAGAACGACAACCGCGGCCAGCTGCTCTGGATCGAGCGTGCCAAGGGCGTGGTGGACGCCAAGGCGATGTATGAAGAGGAGAGCGGCAACACGCTCTCGCAGCGCGAGCTGGTCAAGCGTCTGGCCGAGGACGGCTACCAGGTCGCCCAGAGCCATATCAGCAAGATGCTCTATACCGTCGAGCATCTGCTGCCCACCCTGCCCAACAGCCTTTACAGCGGCCTGGGGCGGCCACAGGTCGAGAAGCTGATCAGCTACCGGGAAGCCTGCCGACTGCTCTGGGAGCGCTGTACCGAGGAGGTCACGCTCGAGGGCTTTGGCGAGGCGTGGCACCAGACCATGGCCTGGTTCGATGACGAGGGCCAGACCGAGATGAACTGGAGCATGGTGGTGGACCGGCTGTGCGGCATGCTGGCGGACCACACAGGGGTGCACTTCAACGTCTGCGAGCTGACCCTCGATAACATCGTCACCTACCGCAAGCGCCGCTGGGACCTGGAAGAGCATCAGGCTTTTGAAGCCCTGGATGTAGAGCTGCAGCAGATGCGCGACCCCAACGCCCAGCCGCCCTCGCTCTATCCGCCGCTGCCCGAGCCCGCCACGGGCGGCGCGCCGGTGGCGAAGGGGCCCGTTTCTGATCCTGGCCGTGAGCCTCAATCTCAGCCTCAATCCGACTCCCAGGCCGAGCAGCTGCCATCGCCTCGCACCCTCAGCAGAGATGCGCCTACCGACGATGAGAGAGCAGAGAGCGCCGAGCTGATCCGGCTGCGTGAGCAGGTTGCCGCGCTGGAGCGCGAAAAGCAGCAGCAGAGCGAGTCACCGTCTCCCATGGCGCCGGTACTCAGCGAGCCGGCATCGGAGGCTGACTCAGGGCCCATGGTGGCACCCGCAGAGGAGGCGTGTGACTGGCCAGAGGGTGCTGCGCGGACGGAGGCCGAGCGGGCTGCCCGCCTCGAGGGGCTGACCCAGTCCCGCTGGGAAGAGACTCCGGGGAAGCGCGGCTACCGTCACCATCTGGCCAGCGAGCTCGGCGTGCCCAGCTTCGACTTCGAGCAGCTGGCCCCCCTGGCGGTACCGGTGCTCTCCGGCGAGACCACCCCGCCCATTGCCGACGTCTGGTTTATCGAAGGCGTCGAGGATGAGCCTCGCTCACTGCATATTCGTATCCGGGAACTGGTGCAGGTCATCGCCCGCTGGGGCGGCTTCGGCGGCAGCGATGTGGTGATCGCCGATGACGACGGCATCGGTTTCGACCTAAACCCGCTGCCCGAGTCGGCCGACCGCCGTGCACGCTTCGCCTGGCAGGCGCTGGCCAGCCTGCGCGGCGAGCTCAATCCCGAGTACCCCGCCGATGCCACCCTGTGGGGAGCGCTGCTGGGCACCCATCGGGAAGAGGGCGCTGAGAGCGCCTGGGACGATGCGGTACTGCTTCGTTTCTTCCGTCTGGTGCGGCTGATTCGCCGCCTTCGTGAACACCTGCAGGGACAACAGGAGGCCCAGTCATGAGCTCTTCATCCGCCAACCTGAATCAGGCGCTGCTCAGCCAGGTCATGGGGTTTCTTCGTGAGGGCAATATGCGCCGTGCGCTGGCCCTCGGCTTCAGTGAGGATGAGCTGCGGACCCTGCGGCGGCTGAGAGCGAGCGATATCGACTCGCTGGCCTGCGCAGGGCCGGTGGTAGCGCGCTTCTCGGTGGATCACGCCGCACTGCGCGGCGTCCTGGCGCGCATCGATCGTGACCAGGACCGTGAGACTCTGATCGACCGCTGCCTGAGGCTGGGGGCCAGCGTCAGCATGATGGGAGCGTTCTTCGGCCTGACCGGCAACGACTGCTCGACGCGCCGTCAGCTGTTGGGCATCGCGCCGCGCCAGGGGCGGCTGGCGATGCCGTCGGAGCAGGCTGAGCACGATGCCTGGGAGCGCTGGCAGCATATCGCCCTGGACCCCAAGGCGACCGATGACCTGCAGGGTATGGTGACCCTCGCCGAGGAGACCGATATCCCGCTGGCGGTGGTGTGGCACCTGGTCAAGCAGTGGGTCGACCCCGGCCAGCCGCGCACGGCGCCGCCGGCCGAAGAGTGGGCGTCACCTGAAGGAGAGCGGTGATGGTGCAGCTTCGCGATGCCACTCGGAAGAGGCTGGATCGCCTGATTGGCCAGGCGGCTTCCGAGATGACCCAGCGCCGGGGCGAGTCCCCGGCGTCCTCCGTTGTGAACGGTGAGGTTGCGCAGTCTGGAGAAGCCGCATCCTCGGGCCTCGATGGACTGCTGTTCTTCGGGAACCCCCATGAGACCGTGCCGCGGTCTCTGCTGCTGGATCCTCGCCTCGGGCACGTCGACAAGCTTGGCTGGCAGATGATGCGGATGCTGGTCAATCCGGACCGAACCACGGCGGTGCCGACCTATGACGAGCTGCAGCCCTTGCTGCGGGGGGCGCCGGGCCAGAAGGCATCGAGGGCCACGGTCGCCCGCGTTATCGCTGTGCTTCGCCTGACCCGCTGGGTCAGCCTCGGGCACCGGGCGCGCAACGAGCAGAACGGCCGCATTATCGGCAACGTCTATATCCTGCACGACGAGCCGCTCTCGCCCGCGGAAGCTTCGGTGCTGGATGCCGACTACGTGGAGTATGTGTGTCGCTGCCTGGATCACCAGAACAAGGTGGTCAAGGCCGTTGCTGCCATGGTGCTCGAGGAGCTCCAGGAGGCGGGAGCCCTGCATGAGCTGCCGACGCGTCTCGATACCATGGCCTCTCGGCCCAGGCAGGCCCAGCGCCGGTCGCCTGACAGGCATGACGCTGCCCAGTTCTCTACCGTGACTGACCAGAAGAACCAGGGCAGGCAGCCGAGTTCTCAGCGAGAACCCGGCCGAGTGTGCCGAGAGAACTCCCCTGGTTTTCAGAGAGAACCAAGTCTGGAGTCAAAGGCTTACCGGGCTGTCGAGGCAGTTTTCGATGAAAACTCGGGCAGTTCTTCCCGTACAGTACGTACTTCACACTGTGTAAAACCTACAGGTACTTCAGCCGTGAACCTGCACTGGCCGGCATGTCTCTCGATGGATGAGAGCGAACGCCAGGCGACTCAGCTGCTGATGGCTGAGCTGGCCGGCGACACCCAGCAGGCGATTCTCGACGAGGCGGCAGGGCGCGTGAGCGGTGGCTCGGTGCGAAACCCCAAGGGCTTCCTGCGAGGGCTGATCAAGCGAGCCATCGGCGGCGAGTTCGTGGCGACCGGCTATGCCCAGGCTCAGGCGAAGCGCCGGGTGGGGAGGGCGCCACAGGGGTCTTCCGCTGCCGCCGAGCAGCCGGCAGCTCGAAGCGTGCCGCCGTCCCCCACCCGTACAGCGGAGCCGTCGATTGCCGAGCCGAGCACCACCTCGCCCGAGGAAGCCCAAGCCGCCCGAGAGCAGTGTCTGCGCTCGCTGGGGTTGTGGCCATCGGCCGGGAAAAACCCACTCAGCGGCCATTAACGATTCCCCTGTCTTCCCCGCATCAACTGATTGACAGTGCCTGCCGTACCGCGGACACACATCAGCATGAGGGCAACGCGATATGGCCGTTGATCGCCTGGGAGCACTGCGCAGCAAGATCGAGCTGACGCTACACACCCATCACGCAGCACGGGTCTGGAAGGGGCGAGGCGTCGAGACAGGGCGTCCGCAGATTATCGGCATGCGGCAGTTTCTGCTGATCTGCGGCGCGATCAAACAGAACGCCGCCAAGGATGACCCCTACGCGGATCACTGGCTGCTTCAGCTGGATGCCAAGCTCGCCGAAACGCGAACTCAGCTGGACCAGCGTCTCCATGAGCTGGATAACCTGCTGGCTCAGCTGCCGCCAGAGCTGGACGTGGAAGAGAATCTCAACCAGCAGCCCCTCAAGATTCCCGTCTATACGGGCGGCCAACACGGCTGGCTCGCTCTGCGCCTGCTGATCGACTTCGACCGCTTCGTCAGGCGCGTCATGCTTGCTCACCATATCGCCCTGATTGGCCGGCGTCAGATGGAGGAATACGTCCGGGTGGGTGGTCACCTCCTGCGCAGCCTGTGCGCGAGCACCCAGAAGTACCCCGGCTTCAGCGGTGCCACCCGGGACGACTTTGCCGCCAACAATGCCAAGGCTCGAGACGCCATCGAGAAGTTCGGCGCACTCCCTGACGATGTGCTCTCCGGCAAGCGGCGCAGCGAGTTTGCTCCGCCAATTGCCAAGCCGGCCGAGGCCGGAAGGGCCGGCAGCGACGGCGAGTCGAAAGGAGACTCACCGCCTTCCGCTGGGGAGCCAGGAGACGCTCCCTCGACGTGATTCCACTGGAATCACTTGATCGGCGGTGCCGGAGAGAGCTCCGAGGGTGATTCCAGTGGAATCACCTGGGCTGTGGTGCCGAGGAGGCCTCTGGTGTGATGCCAGTGGCATCACTTGGACGGCGGTGCCGGAGGGGGCTCCGGGGGTGATTCCAGTGGAATCACCTGGGCGGCGGTGCTGAAGAGGTCTTCGAGGTGATTCCAGTGGAATCACTTGATCGGCGGTGCCGAGGAGGTCTTCGAGGTGATTCCAGTGGAATCACGGCAAGTGCATGAGGGGGCAGCTTGGATACCGCATCGAATAGCTATGGCAACGACGCATTCAACAGCTACGCAAAGGGTTTTTTAAAACCCTTTAAGGGTAAGGGGGAGCTGATTCGGCTCCGCGATGAGTTGGAGGAGTCGGCAAGGGCGGCGCGGCAAGAGGCGATCGATATAGCCTCGCAGGCGAATGGGGGGTTGCTGAAGTCGACCGACCTCTGGCTGACCCCATGGGGTAAATCAGGCGTTCCTGCCAGAACGCTGCAGTGGCGCGATAACAGGCAGAGGAGCATGGGGCTGTGGCTGCTGGAAACGTTCCTGTCTCGCGACGACATATCCGAGGCGATGCGGCAGCCCGTCATCGATCTCGAGGTGCAGCGCTGCGTGTTCAATGCCAAGGCGGCCACGATCAACTGGTCGATCAAGCGAATCGGCAAGGCGCTGGCCGATATCGAGCATGCCGTCTCATTTCAGCGATAACGACCAAGGAGGAGACCCATGGGCACACGCTTCTACGGTGAGGGAAATATCGGCAGCGATCCGGAGGTGCGGACCTTCCCCGTGCGTGACAACCAGCCGCCCCGCACGCTGCTCAGGCTCAATGTGCGGTTCGATAACCTGGTCCCCAAGGATGGAGAGGTCGTGGACCGGGGAGGCTTCTGGGCCGATGTGGAGTGGTGGCACCGGGACGCCGAGCGCTGGTCGCGACTGTACCAGCGGGGCATGCGGGTAGTGGTGGTAGGAAAGATGGTCCAGGACAGCTGGGAGCAGAACGGCGAGACGCGAACGGCGTTCAAGGTGCAGGCGGACCGGGTCGCTATCTTACCTCACCGGGTGGGTCAGGTAATCATGGATACACCCCATAGCCATCAGCAGCCGGCTGAGCAGTATGCCAGCGGCCCGGGAGCCAGCCAGGAAGGCTACGCCTAGTAGCGTTTCCGCATGGCGCTCCGTTAGCGCAGACAGGAGGGCTCTCGGTGACATCGCCAGCGCTGAGAAAAGAGCGGATCGGCATTGGCCACGCGGCGCAGCTGCTGGGCGTTCGTGTGACCGAGCTCAAGGATGCCCTTCGGTATGGCCGCGATCTTCGCGGCCATGCGCCACCCCAGCCCATTGCCAGAGGCGCCGGCTCGTCCGGCACCCAGATGCTGTTTCTCCTGGGCGACGTGATGGACGTTGCCGAGCTGATGGCCAACCCATAAAGACGACGGTGCAAAGCCGTTTCGCTGTCGTTCCCATTCTTGCTTCGCTCCCTCCCACTGCCTTGCCATGCTGCCCTCCACGCTTATGAGGGAGGTGTGTCAATGCGTCTATTCCTGTGCGAGAAGCCTTCGCAGGCCCGAGATATTGCCCGCGTGATCGGTGCCGGCCAGCGCAGTGAGGGCTTCCTGAAGGGCGAGGGGTGTGTGGTGACCTGGGGGTTCGGCCACCTGCTCGAACAGGCCCCGCCGGAGCAGTACGACCCGGCGCTCAAGCGCTGGTCGCTGGAGATGCTGCCGATTCTGCCTTCGACCTGGAAGATGGAGATCAAGAAGAGCGGCCGCAAGCAGTTCGGGGTGGTGAAGAAACTGCTGGGTCAGGCGACCGAGGTGGTGGTGGCTACCGACGCCGACCGGGAAGGGGAAGCCATCGCCCGTGAGCTGCTGGATTACTGCGGCTATCGGGGGAGGGTCACCCGCCTGTGGCTCTCGGCCCTGGACGACGCCTCGATCCGCAAGGCGCTGGCCGGCATCAGGCCCGGCGAGGCGACCTACCCGCTATACCTGGCTGGGCTTGGGCGTAGCCGGGCCGATTGGCTGGTCGGGATGAATCTGACCCGGGCCTACACGGTGCTGGCCCAGCGACAGGGGCATCAGGGGGTGCTCTCAGTGGGACGTGTGCAGACCCCCGCGCTGCGGCTGGTCGTGGATCGCGACAGGGAGATTGCCAACTTCGTCCCCCAGCCCTTCTGGGAAGTCGTGGCGCATCTGCAGGCGTCGAGTGGTACCTTCCAGGCGAAGTGGCGGCCGGGTGATGCCTCGATCCAGGATGCCGCTGGGCGCTGTATCAGCGAGGAAGCCGCTCGGTCGCTGGCTCAGCGAATCACCGGGCAGCAGGGGCGTGTCAGCCACCTCGAGACGAGCCGTAAGAAAGAGGCGGCGCCACTGGTGATGGATCTCTCATCGCTGCAGCAGGAGGCATCGCGCCGCTTTGGTTATGGTGCCCAGCAGGTACTGGACATCGCCCAGGCGCTCTACGAAGTCCACAAGGCGACCAGCTACCCCCGCACTGACTGCCGGTATCTGCCGGAGTCGCAGTGCGATGATGCCGAGCGCATCGTGACGATGCTGCTGCACTCGGATGAGGCGCTGTCACCGCTTCGCCAGCGCCTGGACACGAGCCGCAAGAGCCGTGTCTGGAACGACAGCAAGATTACCGCACACCACGGCATCATCCCGACCGCGACCTGCGACCTGGCCAAGTTGAGCGATGACGAGCGCAACGTCTACGACCTGATTCGTCGCCACTACCTGGCCCAGTTTCTGCCAGCCCACGAGTATGACCAGACCGAAGTGCGGGTAGACCTGGAGGGCGAAGCGTTCGTGGCCTCAGGGCGGCAGGTGCGTGAGGAAGGGTGGCGCGCACTCTTTCCCCGGGCGGCGGCTGGAGAGGGCGACGAGGAGGAGTGGGAAGCGACTCCGCTACCGCCGCTAAGCGAGGGCGAATCCTGCCAGGCTAAGCAGCTTGAAGTGCTGGCCAAACAAACGACACCCCCCAAGCCCTTCACCGAGGGCACCCTGATCGCCGCCATGAAGCATGCCGCCCGGTTCGTGACAGACGAGCGCCTGAAGGCTCGCCTCAAGGAGACGGCCAGGATCGGTACCGAAGCAACCCGGGCCGGCATCATCGAGACGCTGCTGAAGCGGGGCTTCATCAAGCGGCAGAAGCGCGCCCTGGTCTCGACGCCGACCGGCCAGCAGCTAATCGATGTGCTTCCTTCTGTCATCACCAATCCCGGCATGACAGCGCTCTGGGAGCAGGCGTTGGATGATGTTGCGGCAGGGCGGCTGGAACTGCATGACTTTATGGCACGTCAGGCCGGCATGGTGGAGAAGCTGGTGCAGCATGCGCGGGAGTCCACGGTGACGATGCCTCAGTCGAAGAGCAAGACGCCAGGAAAAGATGCCGGCAGCCGGCGCAAGGCGCCATCATCTTGACCCTAGGAGGGGTAGGCTCAATAATGAGAGCCGTACCCCGTTGGTTGCTGACGGTCATCACGCAACGCCCTTTGAGCGCCAACGCTCAATCCCCCAAAGTATTCGCACCTCGCGAGACGAATACGCCCCATCCCGCCTATACGGCTCACACTGCATCATCAACAGTCGGGGTTCGAGGTTCATTAGTCCCAGGCCAGCTTGGTTGGTTGGCCACCTGTCTCATACGACGACCGGCCTGCCGGCTACCTTGACCCAGGGTAGCCGGCAGGCCGGTTGACGTTTCCGGACTGGAAACGCCTGCCCTTCTGCGGAGCCCGCCGCATCACCAACGGGAGCCCTTTGTACAGGGATCTGTGCTTGATCGACCGAATGCGTCCGCGAAGAGATTCGGGTGCCACCGTGAGCGAAGCATGGCAACGGGGACATGCCTTGGCTCCAATTGCATGGCGGACATCCTGGTACTTGTCGATACGGCGACGACCCTGTTGATGCCCTCTATGGTCTTCAATCCCAAGACGTGGCGTGCCGCGTCTTGCGAGTGGGGATATCGAGGAGACGCTGCCGAAGGAGTGAGCAGCCTCCCAGTGGGCAAGTGCCGCCGCTGGCGGCCCGGTGGTCTCGACCGGCTCCAACCGAGACACCCCAGGCACCCAGGCGTTTCAAGGGTGCGCCGCTTGGCGGTATGCCGCCTCCCAAGGCCTCGCGCATCCCGAGACGAGGCCGCCCATCAGGGCTGGATGCCACTGTTACCACCCATTCGGGGAGATGCCTCCCCAGGGGGCGGACCCCCTGGAACCTGGAGGAATGCCCCATGGCCACGATTGTCGACGACCATGTCATGGTCTGTGAGGACTGCCTGATGATCATCGCCAATGACGATGCTACCGGGCTGGATCACTTCCTGGATGAGGAGAGCGCTGCCGCCCGCGAAAGGGAGGTGCGTGAGTCCATCTACGCAGTGCAGCGTGACGGGAACACCCTCGTCGTCGGCGATAGCGAGCACGACGAAGCATTCTCGACATCATCCTGCGACTGCTGCCACACCCACCTGGCGGGCGCTCGGCACCACTGCGTGCTGATGGGCTGAGCCAGCGTCTGAATCCACCCTTTGCCCACCCGGGAAACCACTCGACTTCCCGCAGGGGGCGAGTGTCTCCCGGGTGCAAACTGCAACCCACCGAGGAGACACGCTATGACGGTCACCACTCACCCGAGTGCCAATACTGGCTTCTTCGACCTGCATATCACCGGCCTTGGCTACCTCAATCGAATCCGTGAGGTGAAGCCGAAGCGCGGAGACGCGTTCTGGGCCTGCGATATCGCGGCCCTGAATGGCCCCGCAGACGATGTGGGCTACACCCGCTTCGACTGCCGGATCAGCGGCCGCGATGCCGAAGCGCTCGTCAAACGCTGCCGTCAGGCGGTGTACCAGGGCCGCAAGGTGCTGGTGGGCTTCAAGCTGGGCGACCTCTGGACAGACACCTTCGTCTACTCCAAGGGGGACAAGGCCGGCCAGACCGGCGTCAGTCTCAAGGCGCGCCTGCTGTTCATCAGCTGGATCAAGGTAAACGGCGAGATGGTTTACCAGGCGCACCGCCGCGACGAGCAGGGTGCCGGCAACGACAGATCCGCTGCCTCAGCGGAGCCGTCTGAAGCCGGCAATGGCTACGCCGCTGCCCACGCGGGAGAAGCGGCCGGCTCCTTCGATTCGCCGGCCATGCACTGATCCACAGCGTTTCCATTCAACCACCCAGCCGGGGAAACGCCTCCCAGCTGGGAAGGTTCTCCCCGGCGTTGCCATGAACGGGAGAACCATGATGGAACACTTTGTCCCCAACCCCTATGCGGTCGAAGGTGCGCTGATTCGGGAGGCGGTGCTGCGCGAGCAGTTTCGTCTCACGGTACACGGCACGCGCTGGGAGTATGACGACACCGAGCCCTCGGATCCCTGGTTCGAGGTGACGACGGTTATCGACGCTGGCAGCTTTGCGACGGTCACCGAGATCGTTCATGCAGAGCCCGACCTTCTGGCGCATATCGGCCCGGAGGTCATGCTGTCTCATGCCGAGGTGCGAGACCGGTATGGGCGCCTTGTGGCAGCAGCACGCTTTACGGCGGGTGCCTTCGCGTGGCTCATGCCGCCCACCGTTCAGGAAGCGTCTGCGCTACGCGAGCGCGAGCAGGCACTGGAGCAGCGGGCCAGGGAGGAGATTACCTTGGCAGACAACGTCAGCGCAGCGCGCTGGCTTCGCGAGCAGGCAGCAGGCCTGCGGCTGCAGCTGGCTTTGGACCACTACTATCGACCCTATGTGCGCCGAGAGCTCGAGGCGCTCAGCGTCATGCCAAGGCACTGACGATGCCCAACCCGCGAAGAACGCCCCACCCCGGGGCGTTTTTCCTTTCCCCGCCTGATTACGCTTTCCAATCGACCCGCCCCCGCAAACCCGAGAACCTCCTGCCTCAACACCATTGAATGGACTCCCTTGAGGCAACTCATGCTCAACCTTCCCACCCTCTCGACCGCTGCGCTGATCGCCACCACGCTGCTGGCGGGTTGTGCTCATCAGTCTCAACAGACTCCCGAGCCCTCGAATGCCGACCCTCTGGTGCTCTCGCTGCCGTACTTCGACGTAGACGGCGAGCGGCATCGGGCCGTGGTCACCGGCCCCAATCCGCCGACGACCGAGGCCGTGACCCCGGACATCTACAGCGACGAGTTGCCCTCCGTCGAGGTGATTCGCACTGGGCGTTACCAGTTGGTGGCCACTCAGGCCTCGCTGGGTCAGCGCTACCTCCTGGAGCAGACCATCGATGTGCGCATTCCGGCATCCATGATCACCACAGTGGAGGACGCGCTGCATCACACCCTGCGCCATACCGGCTATTCGCTCTGCCCCGCACCCGGTCCCGCCCAGCGCACCCTATACCGCAAGCCGCTGCCGGCAGCCCACTACCGGCTGGGGCCCATGCCGCTCCGCGAAGCCCTGCAGGTGCTGGGCGGAGATGCCTGGGAGCTGGAGGTCGACCCGGTGGCAAGAGAGGTCTGCTACCAGGTGCGAGATATTCGCTATGTGCCTGACCACGACAACAGCCGTGACGAGAGCGCTGCAGCGGTGGCGGAGGTGAGCGATGCGTGAGCCCACCGAGCTGTCGCCCGACCAGAAGCAGGCAGAGCCGCAGCATCGCCGCAAGCGCGGGGCAGGGAAGGGCGGCAGGAAGGCCCTCTACGGCCTGCTGGCGGTCAGCCTGGCCGGCGCCGTGGTGTCAGGGGCGCTGCTGTTGAGGCCGGTGCCCGAGGAGGTGCCGATGGAGTCCCTGGTGCAGTCCCAGGTGCAGCAGGCCGTGATGCCCCTGGAGGAGACGCTTGCCCGAGTGGAATCACAGCAGGCGGCGCTGGAGCAGCGCCTGACGAAGCTGGATCAGCGTCTCGAACGGGCCGAGCAGCGCGTGCAGGAAAGTGCTTCCGGCATCACGGCCACGCAAGCGCAGCTGGAGCAGCTTGAGCCACGCATGGCCGGGCTGGCGGAGGACCTTAACCGCCTGGATAGCGGGCTCAACCTGCGCGTCACCGCTCAGAACGAGCAGATCCTGGCGCTGGAGGAGCGCCTCGAGCAGAGCCGGCAGACGGCGCCACGTCCGGCTCCTGCCCGCCAGACGCGGCGGCCGGTGGCCCCGCCGTCTCCCCGGTTTCAGGTCACCGGCGCCGAGTCTCGTGGTGGTCGTCCCTACGTGGGTGTTTCTCCCAACGGCCTGTCGAGCCTGCGTGACGTCCATCTGCTGGGTGTCGGGGATCGCCAGGATGGCTGGGAACTGACGGCGATTCGTGGCACCCATGCCGTCTTCAGTCGCAACGGCCGTTCGGTCGACGTCCAGATTCCCTGATGCCACCGGAGATCTCGCGATGATCACCTCGAAACCTGCTGTCCTGCCGGTTGTGACAATGGCCCTTGCCATGACGCTGCTGGGAACCCTGGCCAATGCCCAGCCCACCCCGGAGAGCCGCTCTGACGCCTCTGACGTAATGCATGAGGCCCTGCAGCGGCTCGAGAGCGAGCGCACCCGCACGCGCACCGAGCAGGCCGAGGCCTGGCAACTGACCGAGCGCGACTGGGAGCGCTATGAGTCCCTGATGGAGGGGCCACGAGGGATCTGGTCGCCCAACCTCGACCCGATCACCGCCCTTGGCGTCGAGGCGCGCACCGCCGAGGAGCGTCGCCGCTATGCTGAATTGCTGGTGGAGGTGGAGCGCGCCCGCACCGAGCGTGAGCTGGCGTTCCAGCGGGCCTATGACGCGGCCTGGCAGCGCCTCTACCCCAACGAGATGCCGGTGGATGAGTTCACGCTTAGGCCACGCAATGCCTTCAATTTCACCGACGAGGGCGCGCTGCAGGCGCGCTTGACGGTGCACGTGGCAGTGAACGGCTGCGAGCGTTGTGACAGCACCGTCCGCGAGCTGTTGGCCCAGGGCACCCAGATGGACATCTTCGTGCTCGACAGTGACGGAGACGATTCGGTGATACGTGACTGGGCGCGACGTGTGGGGGTGCCGGCCGACCGCGTGCGCGCACGAGACATTACCCTGAATCACGGCCAGTCGGACCCCGAGCGTGGCATCGCCGTGGGGTCGCTGCCTCAGGTCTACCCGAGATGAGGGCGACGATATGGGGCTGAAAGCGTATCGGCGCCTGGTGATGGGCTGTGCCGTCGGCTGCAGCCTGGCGGCGTTGTCATCGCTGGCGAATGCCACCGCGGTACCGCCGGCCTACTTCGACGCCGCAAGCCTGCACCAGGTCCCACCAGAAGTGCTCTATGCGGTAGCCACGGCCGAGTCGGCGGTCAGCCTGAAGGTGGGGCACCGGCCTTGGCCCTGGACCCTGAACGTGGCAGGGGAGGGCTTCCACTTCGCGACCCGCCAGGCGGCCTGCGACGCCTTGCTGCTGGCTCTTGAGGAGACCCGCCTCGTGGACGTGGGCATCGCCCAGCTCAATGTTCGCTGGCAGCCGCAGCTGTTCGGTGCTGGTAAACGCTTCGCGCAACCCTGCGATGCCTTGAATCCCTACGCCAACCTGGAGGAGGCGGCACGCCTGCTGCGTGGCCACTTTGATGCCGCCGGCGACTGGGTGCAGGCGGCCGGACGCTATCACCGTCCCGCCGGGGGTGAGCCGGCGGCCCGCTATCGCCGCCTCGTGGCCGCCGAGCTCGAGCGGTTGAAGGCGTCTCGCCAGCGGCAGCTGGCGGCCAACTAAGGGAGGTTCCACCGATGATTCACTCTGCCCCCTATCGCTGCCCTTACTGCGGGGCACCGGCATGGAGAGAGCCCCGCGAGATCGAGCCCCCGATGGACTACTGCCATGGTGATGCCCATGGCTCCCGGGAGGAGTACCTAGAGGAGTGCTATGAGGATGCGTTTGGAGGGGACGCTGATGGTGACGTGTGATCACTGCCGCAGGGCGTTAGCCGCCCTGGTTGGGCTCGTCGGGGGGCTTGCCGGGAGTGTCCAGGCCGAGACGCTGCCCCGAATGCCACTCACCGATCGGCCTGCTCTGGAAGTGCTCGCCGATCATGGTGGAGAGCCGGCACGCCCCTACTTCGTCGCCATCGGGATGGCCGGCGTGGCGGAGGAGCAGGGCTATGCGCCTGATTCGCGCGCACCGGTGGCATTCAGCGAGGCGGATATGCTGCCGGTGACCAGTGAGCGGCTGTCGCCCGGCGAGGTGCACTTTCGCCCGCTCGAGCTCCCGGGCCGCATGACGCCCTTCTTCCTGGTCGGGGACGACCCGCTATCGCTGCGCTGGCTGGAGGCCCGCGGAGAGATCCTGCGCGAGCTTAACGCCGTGGGGCTGGTCGTCGAGGTGGCCACACCCGAGGGGCTTGAGCGCCTGCGCGAGGCGGTGCCGGGGCTCGAGCTGCGCCCCACACCGGGGGACGACCTGGCCGGTCGGCTGGGCCTTGCCCACTACCCGGTGCTGGTGACGGCTCAGGGGCTGGAGCAGTAGGAGCGAGCGATGAGCCAGTCACACCCTCTGGAAGCGCTGCTGCGCCCTGCGGTAGAGCTCAACACTGCCTTGGTCTGTGTAGCCTGTGCGGTGCTCTGCATTATGGCGCCCTGGTCACTGGCCTTGTCACCCAGCGTGGGCTACGGCATGGCGGCGGGTTTTGCTGCCTTCGGGGTGTGGCGTGCCCGACAGGCCTGGGTGGTGCTGCGCTACCGCCGCAACATGAAGCGCCTGCCGCGCTTTGCGTTGCGCAGCCGGCAGATTCCGGTCAGTCAGCGGCTGCTGTGGATGGGCAAGGGCTTCAAGTGGGAGGCGCGCCACACCCAGCGGTTGCATGAGAGCCAGCAGCCTCATGTGCAGCGCTATCTGCGCCCGGGGCCTGCCTACCGCGTGGCCCGAGGGCTGGAGAACCTGCTGGAGCGCCATGCTGTCGGCCGGCCGCTGGTGAAGCTGCTCGCCGCGGACGTGCCCTGGAACCCGCTGCGCCCGCTGCCGCCGGTAGGCGGCATGGCGGCACTGCATGCCGTGGAGTGGAGGGAGCGCGATGTCTACCTGCCCTTGGGGGAGCGGGTGGGTCACACCCTGGTGGAGGGCACCACCCGGGTCGGCAAGACCCGGCTCGCCGAGATCCTGATCACCCAGGACATCCATCGCGGCGACGTGGTGATCGCCTTCGACCCCAAGGGCGACGCCGACCTGATGATCCGCATGTATGCCGAGGCACAGCGCGCAGGTCGCGGCGACGAGTTCTACGTCTTCCACCTGGGCTGGCCGGATATCTCGGCGCGCTATAACGCCGTGGGGCGCTTCGGGCGCATCTCCGAGGTGGCGACCCGGCTCGCCGGCCAGCTCTCAGGAGAGGGCAACAGTGCCGCCTTCCGCGAGTTCGCCTGGCGCTTCGTCAACATCGTGGCCCGGGCCCGTCATGCCCTGGGGCAGCGCCCCACTTACGAGCAGATCCTCTCGGACGTGGTGAACATCGACGGCCTGATGATCGAGTACGCCCAGCAGACCCTGACCCGCCACGACCAGCACGCCTGGGAGCGCATTACCACCATCGAGGGCAAGCTCAACGACAAGAACATCCCTCGCCAGTTTCAGGGCCGCGACAAGCGGGTGGTGGCCATCGAGCAGTACCTGCAGCAGGTCAAGGTGGTGGACGCCGTGCTCGAGGGGCTACGCAGCGCCGTGCGCTACGACAAGACCTACTTTGACAAGATCGTGGCGAGCCTGCTGCCGCTGCTGGAGAAGCTGACCACCGGGCGCATCGCCGAGCTGCTCTCGCCGGACTACGACGACATCGAAGACCCCCGGCCGATCATCGACTGGCAGCAGATCATCCGCAAACGCGGCATCGTCTACGTGGGCCTGGATGCCATGTCTGATTTCGAGGTGGCCCAGGCAGTGGGCAACTCCATGTTCGCTGACCTGGTCTCGGTGGCCGGCCATATCTACAAGCACGGCATCGATGACGGTCTGCCGGCGGTAAACGGCAAGCGCATGGGCAAGGTGCCGATCAACCTGCACTGCGACGAGTTCAACGAGCTGATGGGTGACGAGTTCATCCCGCTCATCAACAAGGGGGGCGGCGCCGGCATCCAGGTCACCGCCTACACCCAGACCCTCTCCGACATCGAGGCGCGCATCGGCAATGCGGCTAAGGCTGGTCAGGTGGTGGGCAACTTCAACAACTTGGTGATGCTGCGAGTTCGCGAGGAGAGGACCGCCGAGCTGCTGACTCGGCAGCTGCGCCAGGTCAACGTGGCCACCCGCATGCTGGTCAGCATGGCCTCCGACTCCAGCGATATCGCCAACGACATCGACTTCACCAGCAGTGGTGGCGACCGCATCAGTACCGTGCAGGTGCCGATGATCGAGCCGGCCGACGTGGTCTCGCTGCCGAAGGGGCAGGCCTTCGCCCTGCTCGAAGGGGGCCAGCTCTGGAAGGTCCGCATGCCGCTACCGCTACCCGATAAGGATGAGGACATTCCCGGCAGCATCGCCGAGCTCGCCGAACGTATGAAGCGCGATTACACCACCGGCGAGCAGTGGTGGACGGCGGTCATGCCGCCGCCGGTGAACCTGGAGCTGAGCGATCTGGGGGCCGAGTTCGCCGTCATGGGTAATGACGTCTCGGCGCGGCAGCCAGGTGCCATGGCGGCATCACCGCTGGAGGCAGCAGGGTCGCCGGATCAAGCAATGGAGAATCGTGATGAACCTCGAGACAGCGCCCGTGACGGGTGACGCGGCGGCAACTGCCATCGTTTCCAGCGTCGCCCTGGAGAGTGGTTCCCTGAGTGAGCTGCCTCAGGCCCTGTTCGGATTGCTCGACTACGTGGTCATCGGTATCGATCGCGTCGAGTTGACCCAGCGCGCCTATCGCAAGGGGCTCTCGCCAGTGTGGGAGCAGGGCGAACACCCCCATGAGGGGCGGCTGATCCTGCATTACCACGATCGCCGCTGGTCGCTGCTTTGCTCGCTGACCCCGGTAAGGGTGCACTGAGATGGCCACGGCGGAACGCGCCCAGGAGACTCGGCGAGGTTGGCTCACTACGCTGTTTGGCCTGCCGTTTCAGATCATGGCGGTGCTGGTGGTGTCCCTGCTGATGTCGGTGTTGGTCGAGTGGGCGGGGATCCACTGGCAGTGGTGGAGCCAGCCCGGGGCCCAGCATGCCCTGGAGACCCTGGAAGCCGAGGTCTCCCGGCTGGATACCACCTTCACACGCTCGTTGCTGGTCTCGGATCCGGTCGCCCTGGCGACCCGAGCCGTCACCAGCGCCCACGAATGGCTGTTCGTGAAGAGCGGGGTGTCGGCTTGGCTCGCGACCAGCGCCCATCAGGGTGGCTGGCTCGGCACCCTGCATGTCTACGTACAGGCGGCGCTCTACGTCACGCTGATGACCCTGACCCGGGTGGTCATCCTGCTGCTGACGTCGCCGCTCTTCGCCCTGGCGGCCCTGGTCGGCTTCGTCGACGGTCTGGTGCGTCGTGACCTGCGCCGCTTCGGCGCCGGACGCGAGTCCGCCTTCATCTACCACCATGCCAAGCGGGCCATCACTCCGGTCTTCGTGGTGGGCTGGTTGCTCTACCTGAGCGTGCCCTTCGCCATTCACCCCAACGCCTTCCTGCTGCCCTGCGCGGCCCTCTTTGGTCTGCTGGTCAGCATCGCCACGGGTAGCTTCAAGAAGTATCTCTGAAGCCTCGAAGCGGAGGTGTCGCCGCTGGCCGGAGCCTGTACGGCTCCGGCACTTGTGTCCCTATCCGGTTGAGCCGGCACAGATAAACGTGGTGTGCGGCGCTTATGGTTTCCTGCTGCGCTGCAGCTTGGTGGGCGACAGGATGACGGCAATCCCAGCCAATGGAGGGACTGTCTCGCCATGTCGTTTTGCCGCTTCCCCCGGGCCCTGTCGCCCCTGCTCCTGACGCTGCTGACGACTCAGGTCGGTGCTGCCCATGCCGCCGAGCGCGACGGCGTTCGCGATGAGATCGCCCGCCAGGACCTGGCCCTGATCCAGGATCAGCTGGCTCAGATACAGCGCATCGTGGATCGGCTCGAGAGCCGCGTGGGGGAGTTCGACCCTGAGACCACCCGTGTCTTCGTGGATGTGCCGCGCCTGCGCCGCGATATCCAGGCCGTGGACAAGGGCATCGATGACGTGCTCGCGCCTCCTCGTTTGCCACCCCGCCAGCCGGTGCCCCTCGCCGGGGACTACCTGCAGGAGCTGCGCTGATGGAGGCCTTCGCCGCCGGTGCCGGCTTCGAGGCGCCACCCCTGGGTGTCCTGGTCGCCGGGGTGGGCTGCACCGTGGTGCTGCTGTGGGCGTGCTGGAGCGCCATATCCGCATATCGAGGCTACGCCAAGGGGCGCGTCAGCGGCGATGACTTCGGCTTTGCCGCGTTGCGCGCCGTCTTCCTGGTCGTGGTGATGTTCTGGATTTTCCTCTGAGGTCACCGGCCTCGCACTCTGCGTCATTCAGCAATTCGTCACTCAAGAAGGAGCTTGTTATGACTACCGTGCGTTCACTCTTCTCTCGTGCCCGTATCCGGGGACTCGCCGCCTCGGCGACGGCGGGGCTCGTGCCGCAGGTCATGGCGCAGGGTCTGCCCACCATGGAGGCACCCTCACGTGGTGAAGGGAGTGGCCTGATCGAGACGCTGCAGAACTACCTCTACGACTTCGGCGCCCTTGGCGGTCTCATCCTGGCCACGGTGGCGTTCATCATCGTCGCCATTGCATCCATCGCCACCTTCAACGAGGCACGGGTTCGCGGCGAGTGGTCGAAGTTCGGCGTGGTGGTCGTCGTGGGGGTGGTGCTGATCGTGGCCATCATCTGGCTGGCGACCAAGGCCGCGGAGATCCTCTGATGGCAAGCCGTCTCGACTTTCTGCCGACCCGCCTGAACGCCGCGCCGGTGGTGTTTCGGGGCATGACCGGGCACGAGGTTGGGATGATGGTCCTGGGCGGTCTGGTCGTCGGCCTGCTGCCGGGTGTGATCGGCGCCTGGCTGCTGGGGGCCATCGCCATGGTGCCGACCGTGGCCTTCGCCAGCGCCGGGATGGCGCTCTACGTCGGTGGTGCCGTGATGCGGCGGCTGCGACGTGGCCGTCCCGCCGCCTGGCTCTATCGCAGCCTGCAGTTCCGTCTGGCCCGGCAGGGCATACGGCTATGGGGCGGCGAGACCCTGATCACCCACTCCGGTCCCTACTCGCGGCGCCGGATGCGGCATCAGCCAGGAGGTCGGCCATGAGTCGCTTTCGTCACGCCCTGAGCGCCCGAGATGCCCATATCACCACTCTGCGCCTGGTCATCGCGGTGCTGGCCCTGCTCTGCGCCGGCCTATGGTGGGGCTGGAAGTCCGCCCCGGAGAATCTGACCATCCACAACCCGCCTGATCTGCGCTCGGGCAGTACTCGCGCCTGGTGGGAGGTCGACCCGTCGAGCGTCTACGCCTTCGGGTTCTATGTCTGGCAGCAGATCAATCGTTGGCCCGCCGATGGCCAGGCCGATTACCGCCGCAACCTGCGGGCCTACTCCGCCTTTCTCACCCCCTCCTGTCAACGCTATCTGGCCAAGGATTACGAGGATCGCGACCGTCGTCAGGAGCTTTCCGGCAGGGTGCGCGGCATCTATGAGATTCCCGGCAGGGGCTACCGTCCCGAAGCCGTGGAGATCCTCAGTCGCGACGCCTGGGTAGTCACCCTGGATATGGCCATCGACGAGCAGTACGCCGGCACGCCGGTTCGCGATCTGTTCATTCGCTACCCACTGCGGGTGGTGAGGGCCGACGTGGATCCACAGCGCAACCCCTGGGGACTTCAGGTGGACTGCTTCGATGGCATTCCCCAGCGCCTATCGGTCCCAGAAACCGTGACGCAAGGAGGCTCCTCATGAAGCGGGTGATACTGGCGGGCTTGGCGAGTGTGTTACTCATCAGTCAGGCCATGGCAGTGGAGGTCATGCACTGGGAGCGACGCCCCCTGGAGATACCGCTGCCGGTTAATGAAGAGCGCATCGTCACCCTGGACCGCAACGTGCGCGTGGGGCTGCCGCCAGCGCTGGCCAACCCCGACGTGCTGCGCGTCCAGAGCGCCGGTGGCGTGCTCTACCTGAAGGCCTTTGACGCCTTCGAGACGCAGCGTGTGCGGGTGCAGGACGTGGAGAGCGGGGATGTGCTGCTGCTGGACCTGTCGGCCGGGGAGGGAGTGAGTAGCGAGGAGATCCTGGTGGTGGATAGCCGAAAGGCATCCCCGACCAGCGCTTCCTCGGGCAGCGGCGGGGCGAAGACGGTGTCGACCCCGCCATCGTCGGCGCAATCGCCTGGAGGTGACGCCCAACAGGCCTCCTCCACGCCGGTGCCGGTGCTGCTGACCCGGCATGCGGCCCAGTCCCTCTACGCACCGCAGCGGACCATCGAGCCCCTGCGCGGAGCGACTCGCGTGCCCATGCGGCTGCCCGAGTCGCTGAGCACCCTGCTGCCGTCACTGCCGGTGACTGCTACGCCCCTGGGCGCCTGGCGGCTCGATGGTTGGACGGTCACCGCGGTCAAGCTGGAGAACAACGATCGGCGCCGAGCCTTCGAGCTGGATCCGCGCTGGCTACAGGGAGACTTCTACTCGGCAACCTTCATGCACCCCTATCTGGCACCGCGGGGCTCCACGGAGGACACCACTACGGTCTTCCTGGTCACTCGGCGTGGCGGTCTGGACAGGGCGCTGATCCCGCTGGAGGCGCCGGAGGAGACCGAGGAGGGCACCTCATGACGCTGCGCAGCAATACCCTACTGAAGGTGCTGGTCCCGGCGCTGCTGGTGATCGTGCTGCTGATCCTGGTACGCGGCCTTAGCGGCGACAATGCCGGCACGGATGCCGAGATGGCCGAGGCAGACCCGACGCTGACCTTGAATGACGACGAGCTGAAGGCGCTCGGCATCGAGGGCGATACTCCGAGGGATACCGTGGCCACCCTGGTGGGGCACGTCCAGGCCATGCGCCGTGACCTGGAGCAGGCTCAAGCGGAAACTCAGGCGCTGCGTGATCAGAACGAGCAGCTGATGAGCCGCCACAAGGACGTGGACGGTGCCATCGACGAGGCACTGCGCCGTGAACGCGAACGGCTGCGTCAGGAGATCGCCCGGTCCAAGCCGGACAGTTCCATGCTGGGCACCTTGCAGCGTCAGTTGGACCAACTGCGCCGCCAGGTGGATGGGCAGCGTGATGATGACCTGCCCATCGGCCTGGGTCTTGAGGGAGGTAGTGGCCCTGATGGGACATCCTACTCGGGCCCTGGCTCGGAGCATGCGCTGACCTGGGTCGAGCCCCTGGATGCTCAAGAGGACGAACGTGGGCGGGGCGAGATGACCTTTCCAACCCGCTTCGGCGAAGCTGCTGGCGAGCTGAGCGAGTCGGCACAGCGTGCCACCAGCGCGGTGGAGAGCCGGGTGACGGGGCGTCCCGATGAATCCACCGTGGAGCCCGTCTACACCCTGCCGGAGAACTCCACCTTGATGGGCTCGGTGGCCATGACGGCGCTGCTGGGCCGGGTGCCGATCGATGGCACGGTCAACGACCCCTATCCGTTCAAGGTGGTGATCGGCCGCGAGAATCTCACCGCCAACGGTGTCACCTTGCCGGAGGTGGAGAGCGCCATTGTCAGCGGCACGGCCACCGGTGACTGGACCCTCTCCTGCGTGCGCGGCCAGGTCAACTCGATGACCTTCGTCTTCGAGGACGGCACCGTGCGTACCCTGCCGGCCCCTGAAGACGTCAACTCGGATGAGGGCTCAAACCGCACCACCCTCGGCTGGCTCTCCGACCCTCGGGGACTGCCTTGCATTCCTGGGGATCGCAAGACCAATGCCCAGCAGTTCCTGCTGACCAGCTTCATCCTGGGCGCTGCCGAGGCCGGGGCCGATGCCATGGCAATGAACGAGGTCACCACCAGTGTGGACAGTGGCGGAGTGGTGAGTGGCCTGACCGGCGACTCGGGCCGCTATGCCGCCAGCCAGGCCCTGGCCGGCGGTGTGTCGGACGTGCGCCAGTGGGTTCAGGAGCGTTTCGGCCAGACCTTCGACGCCGTTTACGTCCCGCCGGGGCAGCCGGTCGCCATTCATATCGAGCGTGAGCTGCCCATCGACTATGAAACCCAAGGAAGGAGGGTGCGATATGACCGCTCGAGTGCGGCCAATCTCGATCTGCCGTAGCGCCACCATGTCGATGGCGGCCTTGTTCACCAGCCTGACGATGACCGGGTGTGCGACCTCCCAGGAGGAGCTGATGCCGGTGGGCGACACCACCATGATGGAGATCTGGCAGCACCAGGCCGGCCACAGCACCGGTGAGCGCCGCCTGCTGGATGTGCGCAGCGAGCTGCGCCGTCCGCTGAAGAGTGACGATATGGTCACGGAGCAGCTGCGCTACAGCCGCGATGTGGGCAACGAGATCTACAGCCAGTTCCGCCGTCTGCCCAACCCGGACCTGGTGATGTACGTCTTTCCCCACCTGGCAGGCACGGAGCAAGTGCCGGTACCCGGCTACTCGACGGTGTTTCCCCTCTACCAACGCATCCAGTACGCCATGCCCGGTGAGAGTGCACGAGCCACCGCGGACTGGGTCGACGGGAGGACCCTCTGATGTCCCAGTTCGATGCGCTGATGAATCGCCTATTCGGCAGCGCCAAGGCCGATGACAGCAACCAGGCGAGGGGGCTGGATGAACTGCTATCGGCGCCGCCCCAGGCACGAGACCATGAGGCCCCGTCGATCGAGCCCGATGCCCTCGCTGCCCTGAGCCATGATATCCAGGGGCGGCCGTTGGCTCTGCCCCGGGGCAAGGCGCCCTCCGTTGCCGAGCTTCGCTCCCACTTCCGTCGGGCACCGTCGTTCAGCAACTACCTGCCCTGGGTGGAGTACCTGCCCGAGTCGGGCTGCTTCCTGCTCGAGGATGGGGTCTCGGTGGGGGTGGTAGCCGAGGTCTTTCCCATCGCCACCGAGGGGCGCGCACCGGAGTCCCTGGAAGCGATTCGCGACCAGGTCGAGGCCGCCTTTCAGGACAGCCTGCCCGAGTATGAGCAGCACCCCTGGGTGGTGCAGCTCTTCGTCAAGGATGAGGTCGACCCTCGCCCCGACCTGGAGCGCATGCGCGACTACGTGCGGCCGCGAGCCCGGGAAACCGAGTTCACCCAGGACTGGCTTGCGAGCATGGCCGCCCACCTCAAGGCCATCTCCAAGCCCGGCGGGCTATTCCAGGATGACGGCGTGACCCAGACCCGCTGGCGGGGCCAGACCCGCCGCACGCGCCTGGTGCTCTACCGTTGGCTCGGCAAGAAACGCAAGGCCGGGGAACGCCAGCGAGGGCTCTCCCCCGAGCAGGCCGCGAACCAGGTCTATGAACGGCTGGCCGCGGCCCTGAGCGGTGCGGGCCTGCGCCTGGAACGTTATGACGGACGCGCCTTTCACCGCTGGCTGCTACCTCGCTTCAACCCCCGCCCACGGCTGGCCCCCGATGACCCGGCGCGCTTCTACGCCCTGTGCGACTACCCCGAGAATGCAGAGGAAGTGGCCTGGAACTATGACCTGGCCGAGGGAATGCTCTTCAACTCGCCCCGGGGGGATGTCGAGACCGGGTATTGGTGGTTCGATGGTCTGCCCCAGTGCTGTGTGGTGGTGGAGGAGATGCGCCGGGCGCCGGTGGTGGGCCACCTCACCGGTGAGGTGCGACGTTCGGACGGCCAGGCCAGCAACGCCCTGATGGACAAGCTGCCCGAGGGTACCGAGGCGGTGCTGACCATCGTGGCCACGCCCCAGGAGCCCCTGGAGGACCACATCAACAGCTTGCACAGCAAGGCAGTAGGCGACAGCGTGCTGGCTCGGCAGGTTCGCGAAGACTGCGAGACCGCCCGCCGCTATCTGGGACAGAACCACAAGCTCTACCAGAGCACCCTGGCCTTCACCCTGATGGGCAAGGACGAGCAGGATCTCCAGCAGCGCAGTATGGCGCTGGCCACTCAGCTGCTACAGGTCAACCTCTCGCCGGTGGACCCCGAAGACGAGGTGGCGGGCCTGAACACCTATCTGCGCTGGTTGCCGATGAACTTCGATCCGGAGCAGGACCGCAAGAACCGCTGGTACACCCAGTTCAACTACGTCCACCACCTGGCCAACCTGGCGCCGGTGTTCGGGCGCGGCCGCGGGACCGGGCGCCCCGGGATGACCTTCTTCAACCGCGGTGGCGAGTCCTTCAGCTTCGATCCGCTGAGCCTCGAGGACCGCTCGGCCAACGCCCACATGCTGGTGTTCGGCCCCACCGGTGCCGGCAAGTCGGCCACCCTGAATGGTGTGCTGAGCCAGGTCATGGCCATGCATCGCCCTCGGCTCTTCATCATCGAGGTGGGCAACAGCTTCGGACTGCTGGGCCAGTATTTCGAGCGCAAGGGGATGAGCGTCAACCAGGTCAAGCTGTCGCCGGGCTGCGGGGCCAGGCTGCCGCCGTTCGCAGCGGCCACGCGGCTGCTGGAGAACGAGGTGGAGGAGCGACGCCTGGCCCGAGACGTCGAGGACGCCAACCCCTTCGAGGAGGCCCCCCTGGAGGAGGAAGAGGAGCAGCCCGACGAGGAGCGTGATCTGCTGGGTGAGATGGAGATCACCGCCCGGCTGATGATCACCGGCGGCGACCCCAAGGAGGAGCGGGAGTTTCGCCGCGCCGACCGGCGCATGGTGCGCGACGCCATCTACCGGGCGGCGGAGCGCTGCAGGGATGAAGGCCGCGACTGCATGACCCAGGACGTGCGCGAAGCGCTCTATGGGATCTCACACGACACGGAGATCCCCGAGGAACGGCAGCGCCGCGCCTACGACATGGGCGAGGCGATGGGGCTGTTCTGCGACGGCTTCGACGGTGAGGTGTTCAACCGCCCCGGCACCGCATGGCCCGAGTGCGACGTGACCATCATCGACCTGGCCCACTTCGCCCGGGAGGGCTACGAGGCCCAGCTCGCCCTGGCGGTGATCAGCGTGACCAACATGATCACCAACTTGGCCGAGCGCGACCAGTACAGCGGGCGGCCCATCGTCCAGGTCATTGACGAGTGCCACCTGCTCACCGTCAACCCGCTGCTCAGTCCCTACCTGGTCAAGGTGGGCAAGATGGGACGCAAGCTCTCCCACTGGATCTGGATGGCCACCCAGAACCTCGAGGACTTCCCGGACGCAGCCCGCAAGCTGCTCAACATGATCGAGTTCTGGCTGTGCCTCTACATGCCGCCGGACGAGATCGAGCAGGTCAGCCGCTTCAAGGAGCTCACTGCCACCCAGCGCAAGCTGATGGCCTCCGCCACCAAGGTCTCGAAGAAGTACACCGAAGGGGTAGTGCTGTCAGGCCGGCTGGAAGCGCTGTTCCGGGTGGTGCCTCCCAGCCTCTATCTGGCCCTGGCCGGCACGGAGGGCGAGGAGAAGGCAGAGCGCATGCGGGTAATGCGCGAGCAGGGCTGTTCGGAGCTCGAGGCCACGTTGGAAATCGCCCAGCGGCTAGACGAGGCTCGGGGGATCGGGCACGAGACGTAGATATCGGTTTAGAAAAGTTGCTAAAATTGGCCTAATCTTCCATTTCAGACGTTAAAATTAAACCGATTTGGTTTAAGATGAGTGTCATAGTTGGCAGATTGGGCAATCTATGGCGACGAAAGTAAACCAGCTGTGGCAGCAGATCCCCCACGGCGCCGTGGTCACCACGGCGTGGCTGGAGTCCCACGGCATCAGCGCCAACCATGCTGCCAAGCTCGCAGAGGCCCGCTGGTTGAAGCGTCTCGGGCGAGGTGCCTACTGCCGGGCGGGCGACCCGCTGACCTGGGAGAGCGGACTCTTCGCGCTGCAGGCGCTCAGCGACCCCGCGGTACCGCCGTTCTGGCCGGGTGGCCAGACCGCCCTGGCCCTGCAGGGCTTTGCCCACTACCTGCCGATGGGGCACGACACCATCCACCTGCATGGGGCGGAGCGCCGCTCCCAGCTGCCACTATGGCTGGAGAAAGCCGAGTGGGCCGGGGCTATCGATCTGCACCAAGATAAAGGGCTGCCGATGGATCTGCCTGGCAGCTTCACGGACTACAACCCGCCTAGGGTGGGTTTTTCCCTTCGGGTCTCGACGCCGGAGCGCGCCATCCTTGAGTGGATCGCCATTACGCCCAACGAGCTTCTGTTCAGCAGCGAGCTGGTGGATACCTTCACCGGGCTCAATACGCTGCGCCCGCGCCGGCTACAGGCATTGCTGGCAGGATGCCACTCGGTGAAGACCAAGCGCGCTTTCCTGGTGTTGGCCCGCCATGCCGGCCACGCCTGGTACCATCGACTGGAGACCCATGCCCTCGACCTGGGGAAGGGCAAGCGGCAGCTCTGCAAGGGAGGGCGGTTGGACAAGGAATATCAGGTCACGGTCCCGGAGGCGTTCACGGATGAGCATTGATGCCCGCTATCACGAACAGGTGCGCCTGCTGGTCGCGCTGTTGCCCTTTCTGAACGACGAGCCCTGCTTTGCCCTCAAGGGCGGCACGGCCATCAACCTCTTCGTCCAGCCCTTCCCGCGGCTGTCTGTCGATATCGACCTCGCCTACCTGCCGCTGGAGCCACGTGACGAGGCCCTGCACCACTGTCGCCAGGCGCTGCAGCGGCTATCACAGGCCATCGGCACCCAATTGCCTGGGGTTAAGGCCGAGCTCCAGGATAACCGCCGCGATGAGCTGAGGATCCTGGTGTGTCGCGGCCGCACCCAAGTGAAGGTGGAGGTATCACCGGTACTGCGCGGCACTGTGCATCCGCCTCAGCAGCTCGACGTGGTCGAGGCGGTGGAGGATGAGTATGGCTTCGCCTCGGTGCAGGTTGTGTCGCTGCCGGACCTCTATGGCGGCAAGCTCTGTGCTGCGCTGGATCGTCAGCATCCCCGGGATCTTTTCGATGTGAAACTGTTGCTGGATCAAGGCGGCCTGGATCGCAGCGTCTTCGAGGGCTTTCTGGTCTACCTGCTCGGGCACCCAAGGCCCATGAACGAAGTCATCAACCCGAGGATGAAGTTGCTCGAGGCCATTTACCGCAAGGAGTTTGTCGGCATGGCCATAACCGACATTCCGCTATCGCAGCTGGAGGATGTGCGCCATAAGCTGCTGGAACAGCTGGGTCAATTGATCACCGATGATGATGTTCGCTTTCTACTTTCGTTTAAACAGGGAAAGCCTGACTGGTCGCTATTTCCCATCGCGGATGTAGACCAGCTGCCCGCTGTAATGTGGAAGCTTGCCAATATCAGGAAGATGGAGGAAGAGAAAAATAAAATATCGTTAGAGGCTCTGGGACAGTCGCTGTTTGATTTAAGAGATGAGTAGGTTTTTTCACTGGACAGCATGCTAATCAATAGTTAGTGTATATTGAGTTTTTTATGCTGGCCTCTGTCGGGCAAAAGCGGGCACGGCGGAAAAGCAGCGTGTTCGTTCAGCTGTTATTATGCAATCGAAACGGGGGTATGAATTATGATCGATGAAACTAATCCGGCCGGGCGACTATATCGTATTCTGGGTGAAGCAAAATCTCAACCACAAAATCAAAAAGTCCGGCAGGTGTGGGCGAAAGCTCTTGATTGTGATGAGAATGATGACGCTGAGATATCTCGCCGTGTAGTGGAGGTTTACAGTTTGTCTAAGGAGGTGAAGGGTCTCATCGAGTTGTTGCCAGACCTGAATCATGAACTTTATCTAAAATCTTACGAGAGAGTTGATAAAGCTAGTTTCCGTTGAACTTGAACTCAAGTTGGCAGGGGCAGCAGCAAGCTCTTTCCGATGACCTTCTCGCGCGCTTGCAATTTTGTGCTGAAGAGCTTGGTCGGCATTACTCGGAGGAGACGTTAAGTGATGAGGATTTAGCGGAGGTAGATAGTCTAATCTCTGAGCTTTTCACCACCATATCACAAGGTGATATTGAGATCCCCTTGAGGATGGCGCTTCTAGAAGAGCTCGAAAAGATACGAAGATCTTTGGCGATTTATCGAATAAAAGGAGGTCGGGGTGTAAAGGAGGCGTTACAGTCTCTACTTGGTGCAGTTGTCGTTAACAAAGATGCCCTTTCCGAAGCAGGGGAAAAGAACCCAGCTATGCTAAGGAAGCTGGGTTCTCTCGTAGAGAAGCTGGATGCGTTTACCGCGAGAGCTTTGCGACTTCACAAAGTGCTTTCTGGCCCAATAGGTAAAGCATTGGGATTTCTTACAACCGGGTCACTGTAGGTCCTTGCGCATGCATAAAAATAGTGCATAAGAAAAATTCCAAGTTTCGATTCTGGCCGACATCTGCCCTGCCTGTTGGGGAAACAAGTAGGGTGGGGCTGATTAATCCTCAGTCCTCACCAGCCAACCCTCAACCGTCTCGGCACCGTACTCGTCTTTCCACGACTTCAGCGTCTTTTGGTTGCCGCCGCGGGTTTCGACGACTTCGCCGGTGTTGGGGTTCTTGTAGGTCTTTAGCTTGCGCTTGGCGCGGCCGGTGCTCGTGGTGCCGGAGGCCTTGGCAGCAGCCGGCTGTGGGTTCAGCAGCTTGATGACATCGGCGGCTGACTTGTCGAACTCGCGCATCAGGGCCTCGAGCTTGTCCTTGAACTCCAGCTCGGCCTTGAGGCGATCATCGTTCTTCAGCTTGTCGAGCTCTTCCTGGAGTTGCTTAAGCTGCTGTTCTTTCTGCATGTAGGTGTTGAGAATGGACATGGACTTCCTCGCGGTGGGTGAGTGTTGGGGAATATTATGGTGGTGGTTCGGGAATGATTCAATGTTCCTCGTCATTTAAACATGATGAGTTTGGCTGCGATAGCGATAACCCGATCCGTTGGCCTTTGATGACGGCTCCAGAAAATATCTCTAAACGGAATTAACATTTCTTGCTGTCTCTCTTGATGTACTCGGCAATGCTGTGCTCATTCCTTGTACTACTGGAGTGGCACGCATGGAGAGACACCACCCACGGCGCTGGCTGATTGCCTTTGGGCTGTCTGCCTGCCTGGCAGGCCCCGCACTCGCAGAGCAGACCACCGAAGTCTTTACCATCTCCGGACAGCCGGTCATCAATGTGCCATCTGGTGTAGCGGTCATCGAACTCGATGCGCCCGGCCGATTGGATGCAGAGTTGTCGCAAGACCTTCCTGCTGATCCTGAACTCGCGGAGGCCTTGATGCGCGAGGGCATGGCGGCGCCTGAGTGGCAGGAGACTGCCGACCGCTATGCCGATAGCTATCTCGGGCTAGCCAGGGCCTGGCAGCTGGGTGTGGAGAAAGTCCCCGCCGTGGTGATCGATGGCCGCCATGTGATTTACGGCCAGCCGGATGTGGCCGCGGCGCTGAGAGAAGCCGAGCGTCTACTGCGGCAGGAGGGGCGCCAATGATGCGCTTCAAGATCCTCGGGCCCTTGTTGGGCGGTGCGTTGCTGAGTCTTGGTGTGGCGGACAGGCCCGCCCATGCCCTGACGACGCCAGAGATCGTCGCGTCGTCGATTTCTACTCAGTGCCTGGACTATCAGGTCATCGGCATCTGCGTCTGGCTCAACT
Source organism: Halomonas sp. EF61 (assembly GCF_040147045.1). Taxonomy (NCBI): domain Bacteria; kingdom Pseudomonadati; phylum Pseudomonadota; class Gammaproteobacteria; order Oceanospirillales; family Halomonadaceae; genus Halomonas; species Halomonas sp. EF61. The sequence goes on from NZ_JAMSHM010000001.1 coordinate 1,758,028, forward strand.
GCTCCTGGTCGGGCTGCTCGATACGCACCTCGGTCCAGGTGCGCCACTACGTCCCCGAGCTAGTGGTCTCCAGCTACGAGAACACCGGCGACAACCCCTGGCGGGAGGTGGCCACCCTCTCGCCACCCTTGGGCGATGCCTTGGCAGGCGGGCAAAGCACCTCGGATGGCAACCAAGAGCGACATGAGCACCTGCGCTTCAAGAACGTGAACGCCATCGGCCACCCCGCCGGCGGTGCCTTCAGCAGCTTCGCCAGCGCCTTCGGCATGTCGTGCGCTGGGGCAGCGACGCCTTTCCAGCCCTACCACCTTTCGACCCTGGATGCGTTGGCGTGGCGCAGCGGGATCCCCGAGTCGCTCTACCCCGAAGCCCTGACGCCCGGCATGCGTGAGCTGGGCCAGCCCGGCGACCTGTGGGGCAACGTCTATCCGCGCAGCGGCTTTCTGACCCAGGTGCATGACTACAAAACCGCGGCGACCATCGCCCAGCGCTCCGCCGACATCGTCACCCGCACCGGGCAGCCCCACGTCTACACACCACTGGTGGCTACTGCCCGTGACGGCTACTGGCCGCCCGGGCCGGTCAAGGAGGGCGATGCCACCACCCATCGCTGGCAGCGCCTGACGCCCAGCATGAGCAAATCCTGCCGGGTGTGGCCGGACCGCAGCGTGGCCGACACCTATAGCGACCGCCTGGACACGGGCGGTGACTACGCCTGGTCACTGTGGCGCCCTTATCGCTGCTGCAAGCGTCGTGGGCAGACCCTGCTCTACGCAGTCCCCTGAAGGAGAGAGGACGATGAAAGGATCTCGTATGCGGTGCGTCATCCTCATGCCGTTGGCAGGCGCCTTGGTGGTGGGGCTGCTGTCGACCCAAGCCCAGGCGCAGTCTGCCGATGCGCTCTATTACCAGGTTGGTGGTGCCTCTCCCTTCAGCGTTTCCGCTGGCCGGGGCTACAACCCCAACAGCCGCGGCATCGGCATCAGCTGGAACATGAACGCCTCCTGCGGCAACTTCGATATCGGCGCCACGGTCTCCAACCAGCTCAACGGCATCACCAATGGCTTCCAGAACCTGATGGGGACGGTGGTCCAGAACGCTCAGGGCGCCGTGGCCTCGCTGCCCGCCATGATCATTCAGCGAGCCAACCCCGGGCTCTACGACCTGCTGAGTAACGGGGTGCTGCAGGGGCGGGTGGACTTCGACCGGGCGTCGATGTCCTGCCGCAAGATGTCCGAGCGCATGGCCGATATGGTCACTGGCCAGGGATGGCAGCAGGTGGCCATGGCTGAGAGCTGGCAGAGCGCGGCCCAGTCCAACGCCGATGTCGTCGCGGCGCAGGAGCAGGTCGACCAGTCGGGCGGCAACCAGGGCGTGACCTGGGTGGGTGGCCAGCACCGCGGTGGCCAGGGTCAGGCGCCAATTCGTGTGGTAGAGGACACCGCACGCGCCGGCTACAACCTGCTGCATGGCCGTACCGATACCACCAGCACGGCCCCCATCGCCGGTGGCGGAGGCGGCTGGGGATCGGTGGCCACCAACGAGGGTACCTGGATCGGCGGCGGTGGGCTGTCGGCCTCTTCCGGTGCGGGCGGCTCAGGTACCGGCGGTGGTTCGGGGTCTTGCCTGGGTGGCATGTGCACGGTGTGGCAGAGCCCGGAAGAGGCCGCCGAGTGGACCCAGACCGTGATCGGCGAACAGTCGATTCGTACCTGCGACGGCTGCGAGCGCAGCGAGACCCAGGCCGGTAGTGGCCTGGTGCGTGAACTGGAACGTGAGCAGCAGGAGGTCTACGGTAAGCTGCTGAGGCTGATCGACGGTAGCGATCCCTTGACGCCGGACAACCTGCGCCAGGTCTCCGCCGGCGATGGCCTGACCGTCTCCCGCGGGGTGATCGAGTCGCTGCGCAGCGACCCCGAGGCCTCGCTGCTGATCCACCGCCTGAGCGGTGAGATGGCCCTGGCCAGAACCCTGACCAAGGCGCTGTGGGCGCGCCGGCTGCTGCTGGCCGGCAGCAGTGATCCGGGCATCGCCGACAACGAGCAGGGCATGTCGGCGCTGGATCGCAAGCTGGTGGCCCTGGATCGGGATATCGAGTCGCTGCGCTCCGAGATGGAGATCCGCCAGGCGCTGGGCAACAGCGCTGCCGGCATCGCCCTGGAGCGGGCTGCCCGGCGCAGCCATGGGGCCTCGCAGGGCGAAACCTTCAGGCCGGATGCGGCCCTGGACGGCCGCGGCCGCCCTGCCGGCGAGGAGGGCAGCGACGAATGACGCGACGCGCTTTCTCCTGGATGAACCCGGCCCGCTGGCCGTCGCTGCTGCTCGCCATGGCCGTGCTGGTCGTCATGTTCCTGCTGAGCGGCGCCATTCTCGCCGTCAGCGTGAGGCTGCTGGGAGGGCTCGAGGCCCACCATAGTGCCTGGCAGACCGCCTGGCCGTGGCTGCTGGCCTGGCGGCTGAGCCTCTACGCCGCGCTGGCTCTGGTCTGGTGGCGCAAGGTGCGCCCCCGGGCGGTGGTGCGACTGCGCCGAGATCGCGACGACGGGCGACAGGCGCTTGCCAAGCTCCGCCGGCTCGAGCTGATGGCACTGGGCATCCTGGTCCTGCTGGAAGTCACCAACCTGATCAACCAGCTGGGAGGTGCCTGATGGGGGGCTTGCTGACCGCGCCGCTGGTGGTGTTCGACTACTTCGCCAACGCCATGACGCTGCTGGGCTGGATCATCAACAACGCCATCTGGCACGTCATGGTCGGCACCGGCATCGCCGCGGTGCCGTTCATCACCCTGGTGCTCTCCGAGTGGTTTAAGGCCCGCCAGGAGGGCGACGAGGCGGGGACCAAGGGCATCCTCACGGTCAACCGCATCGAGACCCGGCTCTATGCCATGATCCTGGCCTACGCCTTCACCTGCCTGCCGCTGCTGCAGGTCCAGCTGGCCACCGCCGATATCGATGAGAGCCGCTCGCTGGAGTGCGGCACACGCCAGTTCGCCGCTGGCGGCTGGTCCGAGGGGGCGTTCGGCGCGACCGAGAGCTCGATCGGTGGCCAGCAGGCGAGGATTCCGCTGTGGTGGGCGGGCGTGCATGCGGTGTCCCACGGGCTCACCGCCGCGGCGATTCACGCCATTCCCTGCTCGACGGACTTCGAGTCCATCCGCATGGAGCTGGACCTGCACAGCGTCGAAGATCCGGGGCTGCAACAGGAGGTTGGCGAGTTCCAGCGCCAGTGCTTTGGCCCGGCGCGCAACCGGCTGCTGCAGGAGGGCGGGACCATCGAGTCTACCCGCGCCATGGACGTGGACTGGATCGGCTCGAACTACTTCCAGGCCACGCCCGGCTACTACGACAGCTTCTACGCCGGGCGGCCCATCGCTGGCTTCCCCTACGATGCCGACCGGGATGTCTCCCGTCCCAACACCGGCCCCGGCCTGCCCGGCTATCCCTCCTGCCAGGAGTGGTGGTCAGCCGAGAGCGTAGGCCTGAGGGCCCGGCTGCATGATGAGGTGGGCGCGGGGTTCTGGGATGGCTTCCGCAGCGTCTTCACCGGCAGCGACGCCGAGGACTATGTGATTCGGCGCTTGGTGAGCCCTCGCTCCGGCGCGGCTAGCGGCAACCTGGATCAGGCGGTGGTGGGCTTTCGGGGGCTGGATGGTGGTAGCAGCTTCTGGGATGCCACCGTCACCGCCGGTTCGGCCATAGGCGGCGCCCTGTCGATCCTCCCGTTCCAGGCCGGCATGGACATGCTCAAGCAGGCGCTGCCGATGGTGCAGGGCATCCTGGTGATGGCCATCATCATCTGCCTACCCTTCGTGATGGTCATCTCCAGCTACAGCTTCAAGGTCGCTGGCATGGCCACCTTCGGGCTCTTCGCCATGTGGTTTCTGACCTTCTGGTGGGAGCTCGCCCGCTGGATCAATTCGAACCTGGTGGACCTGCTCTACCGCAGCGACGCCGCCAAGCTGAGCTGGCTCTCCGCCGCCAACAACCTCTACGACCGCATGGTGCTGCAGTTCGTGGAGGGGATGATGTTTCTGGCGCTACCGACGCTATGGGTAGGAGTACTGAGTTGGGCTGGAATGCGGGTTGGGAGTGCCGTTGGCAGTGGCTTACGCCAAGGTAGTGGTGATGCACAGAGTGCTGGCAAGTCCGGCGGTCAGAAGGCTCAGGCCACTTCATCGGGCGGGAAGCTGTGACAGGCTTGCCTAACTCCAGCCTAAGGTATGTCGGCATGGATTGGGGTTATGACCTGCCTCCATGATAATCGTCTTCGTCCTCATCCATCCGCCACTCGCCGATATAATAGCCATAGCCTGCATGGCCGCTTCTCCAGCCGTCTTTCACTTCTTCTGCCTCTTCAGAATCCACAGACGCCGACTGGAGCATTCCCTGAGCCACGCCACCGGCCACCACGGCCGCACCACCGACCACCTTCCCCGCTCCACGAGCAAGTCGTCGCCACCCCTCCTGGGTGGTGGCAGTTTGGGCAGTAGACTTGGCCGCATCGGCGGTGGAGTCGCGCAGTACGCGCAGCACCTCCGTGGTACTTGCTCGAGTGTGCCAGCCATCGGACCAGCCGTCCTGCTGATCTTGGCGATGTGCCTGCTTGCCAGCTGCGACGGCTCGGGTCAGGAGTGATTTCAGCACCATGGGCCTCCCTCCCTGGGAATATCAGATCTTAAGCATAGACCCTATGATGGAACCCCTCTACCTGGGTCAATTGAGCGATGCCAAGTGTTCGATGGTCTCGGGGTACCTCTGTACGAGCCGAATCAAGGTCTTGGCCTGAGCATTGGGCTTGGCGCGCCCTTGCTCCCAGTTCTCCAGTGTCCTGGGGTTGGTACGCAGGTACATGGCGAACACCGGGCGAGACATATGCAGCTTCTCGCGTAGCGCGATGAGCTCACCGGCCGTGATATCGGGGACTTCCTCCAGTGCTACGGAGTGAGAGCGCAGCGTGCGCTTGCCTTGGCGCTCATCCGCCAGAGCATCAAAGCCCTCGACGAGCTCGTCAAAGATATTACGGCCCATGGTCATGTCCTCGCGTTGAGCTCCGCATCCAGCAGCTGTTTCAGGGTCTTACGCTGGGCTGGCGTCAGGTCATCCTGTGAATCCTTGTCGTACAGGGTGAACAGCCAGAACTGGGATCCACCCAGCCACCAGTAGTAGATGATGCGAACACCGCCCCGTTTGCCCTTCTGCCGCTTGGGGTCGCTGAACCGTACCTTGCGCAGCCCTCCTGTGCCCTGGATGACGTCTCCCGCAGCTGGGTTCCTGAGCAAGAAGCTCTGGAAGGCACGAAACGCAGCGTCGTCAAAGTGGCTGGAGCGATGCCGCTCGAAGGCTGGCAGCTCGACAAAGGTGGCTTTCATAGAGGTGTACGTAGTCTGCGTATATTTTTGCCGCTGCACCTAACTCTGTCAAGCGCCTCGATGCTCGGCCTAGTGGTATTACATCAGCAAATGGTGAAAATTCCAAAAGGGCGGAAAGGGGAGTAAGGGAAGTAAGGGAAGTAAGGGAAGGGGGCTCAAGGGGAAGGGGCTTGCCCCGAAAAGTTAGCATATTGCGAACCCCCCAAAGGGGAAAGGGCAAAGGGTTGCTGCCGGGAACCGGTGCTGCTCGACAGGACCACTGCCGCTTTGAGCACACGGCTGCCGTGCAGAAAGAAAACTCCACCGCTGCAGAAAGAGCTGCTGCTAACCTGCTGAATCTGCAGTTTCTTACGCCGCTTTCGGTGCCCCGCCTTCAGCAACGGCTCGCAGCAGTGCAGAATGAAAGACTGTCTGCATCTACCGACAAGGAGGTCGCCGTGGGCCTTCACCCTGCGCCGCGACATGACCAAGACCGGCATCTTCCGCGATATCGAGCCGTTCAAGCTGGTATAGGCCAACCTGAACGGCTCCTTCTCACAGGTACCTCTCGATGACGTCCCGCGTCTGCGCTGGCTCGAACACGGTGTCGAAGGCCCACTGGCCGAAGCCGCCCTGGTCGTTGACGGCCTTGACCCAGGTCTCCATGGCGGCACGCTTCTGGGCGTTCTGCTGGCTGTCCTGGCCCTTCACCTCGAGCACCAGGGTCCTGCCATTGGTGAGTCGGATCAAATAGTCGGGCACGAAGTTGCGCGAGGAGCCGCGCCACAGATCGAGAATTTGCACAAGCACATGGAGCGTACACCGCTGACGACTGAAAACCGCAGGAAGGTGGTGGCCGACTCGGCGGTGGAAGTGGGACCGGCCCTCTTCTTCAGCTTGCTGATCATCACGGTCAGCTTCGTGCCTGTGTTTACCCTCGAGGCCCAAGAAGGGCGGATGTTCTCACCGCTCGCCTTCACCAAGACCTATGCCATGGCCGCCAGTGCCGGGCTGGCGGTCACCCTGGTTCCGGTGCTGATGGGCTACTTCATCCGCGGCCGTGTACTGCCTGAGCACAAGAATCCGGTCAATCGGCTGCTGGTTGGGGCCTATATGCCAGTGCTCAAGGCAGTATTGAGATTCCCGAAGACGACAATCGCCTTGGTGCTGGCGATAACCCTGGTGGGCTTCTGGCCGGTCAGCAAGATCGGCAGCGAGTTTATACCACCCCTGGATGAAGGCGACTTGATGTACATGCCCACCACCTATCCAGGGCTGTCCATCGGCAAGGCAAGGGAGCTCCTTCAGCAGACCGATAAACTGATTGCCAGTGTGCCCGAGGTGGATACCGTGTTCGGCAAGATCGGACGGGCCGATACCGCGACCGACCCGGCGCCGCTGACCATGATCGAGACCTTCATTCAGCTCAAGCCACGGGAAGAGTGGCGAGAGGGAATGACCACCGACAGGCTCAAGAAAGAACTCGACAGCCTGGTGCGAATACCGGGGGTATCCAATGCCTGGGTGATGCCCATCTCGACGCGCATCGATATGCTGGCGACCGGGATCAAGACGCCGGTGGGCATCAAGGTGGGGGGAGAAGATCTCAAGCAGATTCAGTCCATCGGGCAGCAGCTGGAGACGATCCTTGCTGATGTTCCTGGTACCGCTTCGATCTACTCCGAGCGGGTGGCCGGAGGGCGCTATATCAAGGTCGATATCAACCGCGCTCAGGCGGCGCGCTATGGCCTGAACATTGCCGATGTGCAACAAGTGGTGGCGACCGCCATCGGTGGTCGGAACATCACGCAGACCATCGAGGGACTGGAGCGCTACCCGGTCAACCTGCGCTATCCACAGGATTACCGAGACTCTCCCGAGCGACTGGCCGAGCTACCGATCGTCACCGCCAATGGGCAGCGCATCGCTCTAGCCGATGTGGCGGACATCTACGTGGAAGACGGCCCACCGGCGATCAAGAGCGAGAATGCGCGTCCCAATGGCTGGACCTTCGTGGATATCGAAGGCGTGGATGTCGGCACCTATGTGCAGCGCGCCATGGACGTTGTGGCCGAGGAGCTCGAGCTGCCCGCCGGCTATTCTGTGACGTGGTCCGGGCAGTATGAATACATGTTGCGCGCCAAAGAGAAGTTGAGCTATGTGGTGCCTTTCACGTTGGCCATCATCGTGATCCTGCTCTACATGAGCTTCAAGCGCTTCAGTGAGGTAGCCATCATCATGGGCACGCTGCCGCTGGCCATGGTAGGAGCGATCTGGCTGATGTACCTGCTGGGGTATAACTTCTCCGTGGCCGTGGGCGTGGGGTTTATCGCTCTGGCAGGAGTGGCAGTCGAGATCGGGGTGATCATGCTCGTGTATCTCAACCAGGCGTATCAGCAGATGATCGAGCGCTGCCAATACAAGGGAGTACAACCCCGCCGGGAGACACTACGTCACGCCGTGCTGCACGGTGCTGCGCTGAGGGTGAGACCGGTAATGATGACGTCGGTCTCGACGATTGCCGGTCTTCTGCCGCTGATGTACAGCTCCGGCACAGGTTCCGAGGTCGTCAGTCGCATTGCGGCTCCGATGGTAGGGGGTATGTTGAGTGCTGTGATATTGACGCTTCTGGTATTGCCTTGTGTCTACTATCTGTGGAAATGCCGTCGAGTGAGCCATTCCTAGCTAACAGGCTCGGCGAGGCTGGGTGGCACATTATAGACGTTGCGAATGCAGTATCTTGAAGGTACCCAGCCTAACGCGAACGATTATTTGTATTATTGATGTGAGGATTGCCAGCGATGGTGCCTCTCGCCAGATTGATTGGCGCGTTGTGAGCCCAGATTCAGCTTGTATTCAGGCCTCGGGGCTATGCTGAGTCATAAGGGATCACGCTTGACGATGCGCGACCCCGCTGGCGTAACGTCGAACGGTTCGTAGAAGCTTGAACGTCGTGAGGAAATCGCCATGATTGCGTACCCACAAATCGATCCAGTGGCATTATCGCTCGGACCGGTACAGCTTCACTGGTATGGGCTGATGTACGTGGTGGGGCTGACGGCCGCATGGTGGCTGGGGCGGCGGCGAGCACACCGCCTCGGCCTGACCCACGATGATATCGGTGACCTGATCTTCTATGGCGCTCTGGGCGTCATCATCGGAGGCCGCCTGGGTTTTGTGCTGTTCTATGGTCTCGATCAGGTGCTGACCAACCCCTTGTGGTTGTTCAAGGTGTGGGAAGGGGGCATGAGTTTCCATGGGGGCCTTGCCGGCGTCCTGATAGCTGCATGGCTGTTCGCTAGACGTCGCCGTCTGGCCTACCTTAAGCTGACCGATTTCATCGCACCGCTGGTGCCGATCGGTCTGGGTGCCGGGCGCCTGGGCAACTTCATCAATCACGAGTTGCCGGGGAGGGTCAGCGACGTGCCCTGGGCAATGGTCTTCCCGCCCATGTTGGGATTGGGTTCCGAGCCGCGCCACCCATCAGCACTCTACGAGTTTGCCCTGGAGGGTGTGGTGCTGTTTGCCGTGCTGTGGTGGCTGTCACGGAAACCGCAATCGCAAGGTCTTATCTCGGGGCTATTCCTGCTCCTATACGGTACCTTCCGCTTCATCGTGGAGTTTGCACGCCTGCCCGATCCTCAGTTGGGCTTCATCGCCTTTGATTGGCTCACCATGGGGCAGCTGTTGACGGTACCAATGTTGGCAGCCGGTGCGCTCCTGGTCATCACTGCGCGTCGTAGCCAGCAAACCTTGGTTGCTGAAACGGGTCTGTGAGCTAGGTAAGTGCCATGGGAGACATGGCGATAGCAATTGAAGGATGTTAACGATATTACAGTACGAGGAGAAGTCTCATGACGCACAAAAAGCATCGGTTGGGAGTCTCTGAAACGACCTTGGTGAAACGGCACTTAAAACTTGACTCTCGCGATCTGGATGCGGTGAAAGCGGCTGTTTCGGATATAGATGAGCTCTACGGGCTAGACAGTGTTTCGTTCGATGAAAAGAAACGAAAGCTTCACCTGGCCTATGATGCTTCACGTCTCTGCCTCGACTGTGTTGAAGATATCCTCGAAAAACATGCGGTCGAAATCAGTCATGACTGGTGGAACCGCTTCAAGGAAGAGCATTATCGGTTTGTCGATCAGAATGTGAAGGACAATGCCAAGCAAGAGCCTTGGAGCTGCCATTGAGTGCTAGGCATAACCACGCACGGGCTAGCCTTGGGGTGAACGCTGCATGAAGCTACGCGTATTCCGCTCGGCCCCGGAGCTTCATGTCGCGCTTTTTGCCTTTCTGCTGAATCTGCCTTGGGAGTTTCTACAGGTTCCATTGTATGCGGGCATGCCTGCGATGCCACATTGGGAAGCTGTGCAGGCTTGTACCCAGGCGGCCCTTGGCGATGTGGTAATCGCGTTGATGGCGTATTGGTCGGTGGCTGTATGGCGTCGACGTCGTGACTGGCTTCGGGTCTATGGGACCAAGGAGTGCTTGGGCTTCGTGCTGGTGGGTGTCAGTATCACGGTGGCGATGGAGTGGTACGCGACGCTAGTCAGTCAACGCTGGGAGTATGCACCGCTAATGCCCCGCGTTCCGTGGTTGGGCACGGGCCTCTCGCCGTTACTCCAATGGTTGATCTTGCCGCCGCTGATGCTGTGGATGTCGTACCGTCAGCTGCTAGGATCTGAGGTTGTAACCAAAGAAAATATTTGACTATTGGGTAGCACATAGGTTCTACGCTTTGACCCAATTTTGTCAATGCATGCTCTACTCTTCGTTATCGGGCGAATGTCGGAATGTCAAGAGGCCTTTCAGTAGGATCCTGTTTCATGACCCAAGGAGAGAGATGATGGAGTCAATGGATAGAACCCCACAGTATGAGCAGAATAGCCTTTCTCTAATTGGTGCGATTGCCTTAGGTACCGGGGTCATGATTGGCGCTGGTATTTTTGCCTTGACGGGACAGATGGCCGAGATGACGGGAGAGCTTTTCCCATTAGCCTTCTTGTCGGCGGCACTAATCGTCTCCTTCAGTGCTTATTCCTATGTGAAAATGTCCAATGCCTACCCGTCAGCTGGTGGTATTGGCATGTACCTCCAAAAAGCGTATGGACCGACCCTGACCACCGCTTTTCATGCGCTTTTAATGTATTTTTCCATGGTGATAGCGCAAAGCTTCTTAGCGAGAACCTTTGGGTCCTACACGCTAGAGCTTTTCGATGTGGGGGATAGGTCACTGCTTGTCCCCTTGCTGGGTGTTGCGCTGCTGATATCTGCATTTTTACTTAACCTCTCCGCCAACAAGATGATCCAGGGTGTTGCCTCGGTACTCGGGTTCATAAAAATTGGTGGGATCATCTTGTTTGGGGTCATCGGTGTCATCATCGCCGACTCGGTCGGCATGGAAACCTCGGCGTCGGCGCCCGAGGGGTCTCTTGCAGGCTTCCTGGGAGCAACCGCGTTGGGGATCCTGGCCTTCAAAGGGTTCACGACGATCACCAACAGTGGTTCAGAGATAGAAGATCCCCATCGCAACGTTGGCAGGGCGATCATGATCTCGATCGCCCTATGTGTGGTGATCTACGCGCTGGTGGGCTTCGCTGTCGCCAGTAATCTGTCGCTGAGCGAGATCATCGAAACAAAGGATTACTCTTTGGCAGCTGCTGCGCGGCCGGCTCTTGGAGAGGCCGCTGTCTGGTTCACCGTCATTCTCGCCATGTTGGCCACCGCGGGGGGTATCATTGCCAGTATATTTGCGGTCTCACGCATGTTGGCGATGCTGACGGAAATGAAGCTGGTGCCGCATCGTCACTTTCATATGCCAGGAAGTATCCAGAAGCATACCCTGGTCTATACGGTCGTGCTTGGCTTAGTTCTGACGGCATTCTTTGACCTTAGTCGTATCGCTGCGCTTGGCATCATTTTCTATTTGATTATGGATATAGGTATCCATTGGGGAGTGTTGCGTCATCTGCGCAAGGAGGTTGATGCAAGCCCAACTGTGCTAGTGATTGCAATATTCCTGGATATGGTCGTATTGGCAGGCTTCCTTTGGGTAAAGGCTACGACAGATTATTTGGTATTAATTGTTGCTCTCGTGGTGATGGGGGCTATCTTGCTTTCCGAGCGGCTCTTTCTGTCTCGTAAAGGAGATTCTGCTTCAAACGAGAAGACTCATTCTCATTGAAGTTTCAAGTTTTCCTGCATCGGCTTTGCCGGGAATGCGCTCGATTGGCAAAACGTGAATAAGTCACCATCTGCCGGCAGGCTTGTGCGTAGGTGGCGTCAGACTAGAACCTGCCCGCCGAAGGGGGCACGGCAAAGGATGTCATGGCGAGCTGGGGAGATGAGTTGAATGAGGTGGGGCTGTTGGGACAAGCTATTCACGCGGTTGCTTATCCCGTAATACTGACCATCGGGAGAAAGAGAGATGAAACGACATCCTGTAAGGCTCATCCAGAGGCTGCGAGGGCAGGTTGGCGACTTAGTCATCTTGAGCGTGCGCCGAGCGATCAGCCGGCTACAGGAGGCCGGTAGTCCCGTTCCGCTGGTGCGGAGTGCGAGAGTATCGCACGAATTCTCTGTCACGGAACTGGATCTTTCCAAATCCGTCATTCTGCGAAATCCTGAATGCCTTACGTCCAACTGAATGTCGCAGCAGGCCACGGGCCAGGGGCAAAAGTGCGACAGACATCCTGTCCTAGGAGGTGGTAACGCCTTGGAATCTCTCTCGTCTGTCGGTTTGCTTGGCGCTTTCGCCGGTGGTCTGATCTTTTTGCCTTGCACACTGTCGTTGCTGCCTGCCTACCTGTCGGTAGTCACGGGCGGGGTGCCGGAAAGGCTGACAGGTGGCTCGAGGCATTGATCCTAAGCGCCTTCTTCGTTTTCGGTTTCAGCATCGTGTCCAGCCTGCTGGGCCTGTTCACGACCGGGGTGTTCCGCTTGCCGATGTTCGAGCCCCCTTCAGTTCACACCGAACGTCCAGGTTACATTATAGCTGACCGGGCTGCTGAGGCTGCTTGGCTGGTCATTCAACAAACGTCGGTCTGGATGACAATCCAGCTGGCGAAAGGAGAGGGGATGATGCCTTTGTCGAAAGTTCACTCCGGGTCAGCGAGACAGGCCTCACTGTGGCAGCTCCGAATGCGCACACTGGTGGGGATGCTGGCCGGCTGGCTGGCATTTTCCGGCCTCGTTCTGGCCCAGGAGGAGGACAAGAGGACCCTCGGCCATTTTCCGCTGCCCGAGACGGGAAACGTGATAGGTGACACCTACCGCGTATCGGTGGCAGATCAGGAACAGACCCTGATCGACATCGCCAGGCAACACAACCTGGGGTATAGGGAGATCGTGCGCGCCAATCCAGACGTGAGTCTCTGGATTCCCGGCGAGGGTACCGAGGTGACCATTCCCGGACGCTTCATCCTGCCCGAAGCCGAGCGCACCGGTATCGTCATCAACATCGCCGAGCTGCGCCTCTACTACTACCCGGAGGTGGGCGATGGTGAGACGTCACGCGTCGAGACTTACCCCATCGGTATCGGTCGCGAGGGGTTCGATACGCCACTCGGCGTCACCGAGACCACCATGAACATCAAGAATCCCGCCTGGTATCCACCCGAGTCGGTACAGCGAGAAGCCAGAGAGCGCGGAGAGGAGGCGCCAAGCGTGGTCCCTCCTGGCCCGGATAATCCGCTGGGGGACCATGCCATTATCCTGGGGTTCGATGGCTACTTGATCCACGGCACCAATCAGCCGGATGGCATCGGCATGCGGGCAAGCCGAGGTTGCATTCGCATGTTTCCCGAAGATATCGAGTCGATCTTCGACCGCGTACCCGCCGGCACCCAGGTTCAGATTGTCGATCAGCCCATCAAGATCGGCTTGGGTAGCGGCCGGCCCCTCGTGCAGGTGTTTCCTCCTCTGGGAGAGGAAAAGCATGATATGTCGACACTGGTCGACACTCTCGCACGCCTCGATCAACTCGGCAGCGAAGGCATAGCCTTGGACTATGGGCAGCTCGCGAGGCTGCTCGATGCTTCGAGCGGTCGCATCATGGCGCTGTCCCCAGCGCCGCCGGACGAGCCGGAGAGCCAAGAGGAGGATCTGCGCTACGGAATCTATGCCGAGTTGGCACACAGTGGGAAAGACCGGCAGCCATAGGATCGCCCAGGGTCTCGCAGGGTAACGCCATAGCGTTGGCGGCACCCGCTTGCGGCAGGACAAAGCTCGCCTCGAGGATCACCATTTCCACGCTGGGGATGGAGGAGAACTCTTGATCTCTACACGCTCTGGGCTAACTGCTGTTGTGGGAGGTCTTGCTGAACTGGGCGGCGGCCTGCCGATTGGCCATTGTCGTCTCGCCTACCTTCGTCGGGTAGAGCCATCCGTCTAAGTAGAGGACGTTACCTCAGCGGGGTATGCACTCGATGTTGATATGATCTCCGACCTGATCAGAACAGAAAGAAGGTGGGTGGAAGGAAGAGCATGGCCACTGCCAGAGACGATTGACCGGATGAGAAAGGGCCAGTAGGGCATCGGTGTCGTATGTCTGGCACCGATGCCAATGGGCTCTTTTTCAGCTTGCCTCCTGTCGGTTGGTGTGGGTCGTTTTCCTGGCGTTAACAGCTTCTGGAGCACATGACACGGGCCGTTCTGTCACGATATTGATCGGCACCGCAGGGCAGCTGGCGTTACGTTACTCATCCCGGTCACCGTGATGATGCCCGAGATGACGGTGCATCAGGAAATGCATGCCGAGACAGAGTGCCAGCGGCAGTACCAGCCAGGCTCCGCTGGCAAGCGATTGGCCGTGCCACATGAAGAGCAGCACAGCGCCTCCCATCAGCACCAGGCAGGCGGTCATCATCCATTTATGAAGCGCCCCGCCATGTGGTGATGGTGCCTTCTGCGGCTCGGCCTCTCTTGTGGGGCGTTTGGTGGGATGTGGCTGTGTCATGAGAGGTCTCCCTTGGCAGGGGACTGGTCCGATTGGGCTGCAGTTGATGGCTCACGGCGGGGTTGCTCCCGGGCATAGCGCCGTTTGAGCAGCAGCGAGTTGCCGATCACCGAGAGCGAGCTGGTGGTCATGGCGATGACGCCGATCATGGGGTGCAGCAGCCCGATGGCGGCGATGGGAATGGCGGCCACGTTATAGGCGCTGGCCCAGATCAGGTTTTGGACGATCTTGCCGAAGGTGGCACGGGAGAGGTGCATGGCGTCCACCACGGCAGTGAGCTCGCCGCGTACCAGCGTCACGTCCGCCGCCTCGATGGCCACGTCGGCGCCGGCGCCGATGGCGATACCCACGTTGGCCTGCTTCAGCGCCGCGGCGTCGTTGATGCCATCGCCGACCATGGCCACGTGGTTGCCGTGTTTTTCTTGAAGGGCGCGGATGGCATCGACCTTGCCTTCCGGCAGCACGCTGGCCTGGACTTCGTCGATGCCCACCTCTTCAGCCACGGCGCGGGCTGCGCGTTCATTGTCGCCGGTGATCATCACCACATGCAGGCCGAGGTCGTGCATGCCGCGGATGGCTTCCACCGACTCCTGCTTGAGGGTATCGGCCACGGCCACCAGGCCGAGTGCCTGGCCGTCGGCGGCGACTATCACCACGGTGCGGCCCTTGCCCTCGAGCTCGCCCATGGCGTCATCCAGGGCCTCGAGGCCGGTCACGCCTTCCTCTTCGAGCAGGCGTCGGTTGCCGATCAGCACGCTCTCCTCGCCGACCTTGCCCGAGACACCGCGCGCACCAGTGGAACGGAACTCGCTGACCTCGCCGGGTTTCACGTCGCGCTCCCGGGCACCGTCGACGATGGCCCGGGCGATGGGGTGCTCCGAGGCGTTCTCCACGCTTGCCGCCAGGGTGAGCAGGCGGTTTTCGTCGACGCCCTCGGCGGCGACGGCCTCGGTGAGTTTCGGCTCGCCGCGGGTAATGGTCCCGGTCTTGTCGAGTACCATCACCTTCACGTCCTTGAAGGTCTGGATCGCCTCGCCGGAACGGATCAGAATGCCACGCTCGGCACCGATGCCCGAGCCGACCATTAGCGCCGTGGGGGTGGCCAGCCCCAGGGCGCAGGGGCAGGCAATGACCAGTACAGCGATGGCAGCGAGAATCGCCAATACCGGCGTAGCGGCCTCGGGGTTCACCCAGGGCAGGAAGGTCGCGCCCCAGTCGAGGATCGGCCGCAACGCATCCGGGAACAGTGCCCAGGCCGCGAGGCTCACCAGGGCAATGGCCAGCACCGCCGGCACGAAGCGGCCGGTCATGCGATCGGCGAATTCCTGGATGGGCACCCGCGAGCCTTGCGCCTGATCGATCAGGCGCACCACCTGGGAGAGGAAGGTATCGCCGCCAACGCGGGTCGCCTTGACCCGAAGTCGCCCCTCCTTGTTGATGGTGGCACCGATCACGCTGTCCCCGGTGCTCTTGTAGACCGGTATCGACTCGCCGGTGGCGATGGACTCGTCGAGATGGCTCTCTCCCTCGACCACCTCGCCGTCGGTGGGAATCTTGTCCCCGGGGCGCACGATCATGATGTCGCCCGGGGCAAGCTCCTTCACCGATACCTCGATCTCCTCGCCATCGCGCTCCACCCGTGCGGTCTTGGCGCCCAGGGTCATCAGGCGGCGGATGGCCTGGGAGGCGCGGCCCTTGGCCAGTGCCTCTAGGTAACGCCCCAGCAGGTGGAAGGTCATGATGGTGGCGGCCATCTCGATGAATGAGGTCATGGGGTAGACGAAGCCAGCCAGACCGATCAGGTAGGGCGGCAGGCTGCCCATGGAGATCAGCACATCCATGTTGAAGGTGCCGTTCTTCAGCGAGCGCCAGGTCGACTTGTGGGTGGCGATCCCGCCGTAGAGGAACACCACCGGAAAGCCCAGCACGGCGATGAGCGCCAGATACCCCGGGATCGGCTGCCAGAACATGTGCGGCATCATCAGCAGCATGATCAAGGTGGTGGGCACGGCGGCGATGATCAGCCGCTTGCGGGCCTGGCTCAGATAGGCTTCCTCGATCTCGGCGTCGCTGTCGGCGTCCTCCGCCTCGTCGGTCTGCACGGCGGCCACGTCGTAGCCGGCCCCTTCCACCGCGCTCTTGAGCGTATCGCCATCGGGGCCATCGGCGGCAACCGCGACCAAGACGCGATGGCTGGCGATATTGGTGTCGATCGATTCGACCCCCTCGAGCCGTTCCAGGGTGCTACGGATGATGCCGGCGCAGTGATCCGATCCCATGCCGGGAACGGTCAGGCGGACCTCTTGCTTGCCGCTACCACCACTGACGGCGGCCACGTCATAGCCGGCGCCCTCGACGGCTTCCTTCAAGGTGTCGCCGTCGGGCCCACCTGCCTCGATGGTCACGCTGACATGGTGGCTGGCGATATTGGTCTGGATATCGCCCACCCCATCGAGGCGTTCCAGTGTCTTGCGCACGATACCGGCACAATGGTCGCTGCCCATGCCGGGTACCGTCAGGGTGGTCGTTCTTGTCACGGTGTCTCTCATCCCGTATCTCCTACTGGCGAAGCCGAAGGGGCGGCTCTTCTGTGGCCGCCCGGACGTTCTGGCGCTTCAACCGAAGCGAGTCAGTGATGCTCGTCGTGGTCGTCGGGATCGACACCACCCTCGGGTTTCGCCTGTTGCAGCTGCTGAAGCTGCTCATCGGTCATGAGGTCATGCATGGCATTTCGCATGCGCACCATCTCGGCCATCATCTCGCCGTGCAGCTCGGCCATCTGGCCGTGCAGCGCCTTCACCTCCTCGGCGTCGGGGCGTTCGCCGTGCATCTCGGCCATCAGGTCGTCGCGCAGGTTCATCAGGCGTCCCATGCGCTCGAACTGGGTGGGGCGGTGTTCCTGCATCAGTTCACGCATCTCGTCGCGCTGCTCCGGCTCGAGCATTTCCTGCATCATGCCCATGCCAGCGCCGCCCATCATCGAGCAGGGCATCATCCCGCCACCCATCATTCCACCCATCATGCCGGGCCCCATGCCTTCCTGGCCGCCGCCCATCATTCCATCCATCATGCCGGGCCCCATGCCGCCCTGGCCGCCGCCCATCATGCCACTCATCTTGCCGGGCCCCATGCCGCCCTGGCCGCCGCCCATCGTTCCACTCATCATGCCTGGTCCCATGTCACCTTGACCGCCGCTGCCGCTCATCATGCCGCTTCCTTGATCGGGCTGATTGGTCGGCATGCTCTGGGCGAGGGCGACGCCGCTACCACTGGCACCGAGTATTAGGGCGAGTCCGAGGGCGAGAGTGTGCTTGCGAATCTTCATGATCGTTCTCCTGGCGAGCTTTTGGGCCCATTCAGGCCCTTTGCTTGCATTATTTCGGCTGTGTGCTGCACACAGGTCAATCTCATGCAACAACGACTGGGGGTGTGGAAAGTTACCCAGGACTCAGGATCTGAATCGTTGTGTCAGCAGATAGACGGGAAGCGGAGAAGGATCGGGCAGGGCTTGTGGGACACCAGTGCTGGCGATTAGTCGAAGAGTCGGATCCATACCGCCCCAGGAGGGGTGAACAGTCGCGAATTTGATGTCCTGCTGCGGCACATGCGTCATGGCACCGACGAGGTAGCGCGTACCATGACCGTGATGGCAGTTGGGGGTATCACGGGGGGCGTCGAGGTGTTGCCCGGTCTGTGTGCTCCCCTGAAGGAAGCCGGTCTCATGGTGAGCGTTAGACTGAATCGCAACCAGGAATAGACCCAGTAGCATCAGTACGGCCATACCGATACGCAGCCACGGCAAGGCGTGGGCAAGGCTGAGGCGGCGTGTCGGTGGGCTCTTGGCCATAATGGCAGACAAATTGTTGAGAAGTGGCTCTCTCACCTTAGACCAGTGATGCTAACCGTCCATTGATATGCATCAAGATCGAAGAAAGCAGGAAACGTATGTGCAGGGCCCAGGTTGTCAGATTCAGTCTTCACCATGAAATACTGCCTTTAATCCTGACGCGGTGTGTGGCTAACCATTGCTATCACGCGAGGATGATAGTGAATAACGAAAGTGAGGATAGCGGTAACGAAAAGCACGATCGCAAGACCCCAGTACGTGCCGAGCGCACTACCCACGAACAGCAATCCGGCACCGGCAGACCCAACGGCCTGCCCGAGGCTGGACAAAGCGGTCTGCTTGCCCAGCGCCGCACCCTGTGCCGGTCCGCTGGCCAGGGAGACCTGATAGGCGAGCAACGGAATCAACAGCCCCGATCCAGCCCCCAGCAGCGCAACCACGACGACTGCCTGCCAGAAGCCCGAGGCGTAGGGGAGGCCAAGAATGCCCATGGCCATCAACAGGAAGGCTCCGCCGATCAAGTGGCCGGGGGTGAGTCCTTTCGGCGGGTGTGCCGACCACAGCAGCTGCACCGCCAGCATCACCAGGCTGCACTCCGTGAACAGCAAACCGACCTTGAAAGGATTGAGGCCGATCGATTGCCGCCCCTGCAGGCTGAGGCCCACCTCAAAGGCCCCCAGGCCGAGCATCGCCAGCAGCGTAAGCGCCAGGAAGCCACCGACGGCCCGAGGTGACGCTGGCTCCGAAGCGGGTGCGTCGGAAGAAGAGCGCTGTACCGGCTGTTCACGAACGTGGTGGTAGGTCAACAACCACACCCCTGCGGCGAATCCTGCCGTGGCCACGAAGGGCCAAGCCACCGGCCCGCCGAGCACCATGTCGGATTGAGGCATCACCATGGGAATGCTGGCGAGCCAGCCGCTGAGCATGGGGCCGGACAAGAAGCCCAGGGTGGCGGTGGCACTGAGCCAGGCAAATCGCCGAGCACGGAGCGTGGCATCGTCACACTCGGCCGCCTGCGCCAGTGCCACCGGGATCACTGCTGCCGCAAAGGCGCCGGCAAGGGCCCGTACTCCATAGGCGAGTGGCAGGTTGCGCGTCAGGCTGAATCCCAGCATGGCCAGCGCAAACCCTGCCAGCCCCCATAACAGGACGGGGCGACGGCCCAGGCGGTCGGAGAGACTACCCCACAGTGGGGCGAAGCCGAACAAAGCCAGGGTATACATCCCCGTTAGCAGCCCGGTGTGCCGCGATACGTCCCCAGGGGTGGTCACCGCCAGCACCCGGTCGAGGAACAGCGGCAGGATCGGCAGCACCGTGCCGTAGCCGAGGAAGACGACGAAGGTGGCGGCGAGCAGGGCAGTGAAGCCCGCGCCTGATTTGGTGAGGACCCCCACCACTAGTGAAAGACCATACCGGCGATATGAAAGCCGGCATCGACGTGGAGCACTTCGCCGGTAATGCCGCTGGTGTAGTCGCTGGCCAGCACCAGGGCGGCGCGACCGACCTCATCGGCTTCTACGGTGCGGCGCAGCGGTGACCGCTTGACGGACTCATGGAGTAGCTCATCGAAATGCTCGATGCCGGAGGCGGCCCGGGTCGCCACCGCCCCCGCAGAGATCGCGTTGACACGGATATTCCGCGGGCCCAGCTCGTGAGCCAGGTAGCGTACCGAGGCCTCCAGCGCGGCCTTGACCGGACCCATGACGTTGTAGTGGTCGACGACCTTCTCGGCGCCGACGTAGCTCAGGGTCATGAGGCTGCCGCCCCGGTCCATCAACGGCTCGGACAGCTGGGCCATGCGGATCAGCGAGTGACAGGAAATGAGCATCGACTCGGTGAAGCCTTCGGCCGAGCAGTCCGTGAGGCGTCCGTGCAGCTCCTCCTTGCGTGCCCAGGCGATGGCATGCAGGAGGAAGTCCAGCCGCCCCCACCGCTGGCGGATGGCGTCGAACACTGCCTCCAGCTGTCCTGGTACCGTCACGTCACAGGGGAGAAACAGCCCGGCGTCCACTTCCCGGGCCAGTGGCTCGACATGGGGGCGAGCCTTGTCGTTGAGATAGGTGAGCGCCAACTCCGCACCGGCATTGCGGAAGTGCTGGGCAGCCGACCAGGCCAGACTCTGATCGTTGGCCACGCCCACCACCAGGCCCTTGCGGTCATTCAAGTTGAGGTATTCCATGTGCATTCTCCGTCACTTCCGGTGTCCAGTGCCCAAGGTCTTCTGCCGCGCTGCGAGAGTCTCCAAGATGATATGCCGCTTGCACAGGCAGTGTAGGCAGGTGCAGTTGCAGCAGTCGGGGGGTCGTGCAGGGGGATGCGCCCGTGGCCGATGCGCGGGGCCGGGACGACCGAGGTCTGGGTCAGGATGAAGGCCCTCTACGCTCACTCACGTCTCAACCCATGCTGGCGGTGTCCCCTAACGTAGCGCTCGGGGTTCGCTTCGAATTGGTCGCGGCAGGCCGGCGAACAGAAGTAATAGCGCTTGCCCTGGTATTCACTCCCCGTGGCGGCGGTCTTGAAGCTGATTGCCATGCCACATACCGGATCCACGAAAGACTTCTGTTCCACTCGTTCATGGTTCATCGCGGTTCGCCCCTTGTCATTATTCAGAACGGTGCATACGGGCTGCGTCCCCCGTCTACACATGCAGCCCGTCATCTAGCTCCAGGATGCGGCCATTGATGTAGTCGTTATCGAAGATGAACTGTACCGAGTGTGCGACCCCTTTGGGGCCAGCCGTCTCTCCGGGATCTGGGCCCGCAGCTTGTCGAGGACCTTGTCGGGCATCGCCTCCACCATGGCCCGGTAAAACCCCCGGGCGATGGCCGCGACGCAGGTATTGTGGCGGGCGAAGTCCTTGGCCCAGGTGGCGCCCATCGCATCCCCCCGGATCGGTTACTCGGCCGTCAATAGCATCTTGATGGCCTGCTCCTTCGATGCCCGGGAAAACACGTCGTAGGCCTTCTCGATGTCGTCGAGCTTGAAGCGGTGGGTCACCAAACCTGCGGGCTCGACGCCACCGGCCTCGACGATGCGCATTAGCACCGGGGTCGTGTTGGTGTTCACTAGGCCAGTACGCACCGTGACATTCTTGATCCAGAGATCCTGCAGGCGGAACTCGACGCTCTTGCCGTGCACGCCGATATTGGCGATATGCCCCCCCGGGCGCACGATGCGCTGGCAGATATCGAAGGTCTCGGGGATTCCCACTGCTTCCATGGCGACGTCCACGCCTTCGCCACCGGTCAGCTCGTCGATAGCGTCGAGTGGATCCCGGGCGATGGTGTCGGTGGCGCCGAGCTGCTTGGCCATGGCCAGACGGTTCTCGTCGGGGTCGATCATGATAATCCGTGCGGGAGAATAGAAGCGCGAGGTCATCAGGGCCGCCAGGCCGATGGGCCCCGCGCCGACAATGGCCACCGTGTCGCCGAGCCCTACCTCGCCGTTCAAGGCGCCGATCTCATGGCCGGTAGGCAGAATGTCACTGAGCATCACCGCCGCGGCGCGGTCCATGTCCTTAGGCAAGCGGTGCAGGCTGTTGTCCGCGTGCGGGATACGCACGTACTCGGCTTGGGTGCCGTCGATCAGATGACCGAGGATCCAGCCGCCGTCGCGGCAGTGGGCATAGAGACCCCGCTTGCAATAGTCGCAGCGGCCACAGGAGGTGATGCAGGAAATCAGCACCTCATCGCCGACCTGAATATGGCTGACGCCGTCGCCGACTTCCTCGACGACGCCGACGCCCTCGTGGCCGAGGGTACGACCATCCTCCACGGCGGGCACGTCGCCCTTGAGGATGTGCAAGTCGGTGCCGCAGATAGTGGTATGGGTGATGCGCACTACCGCGTCCGTGGGCTTGGTCATGCTCGGGCGCGGCTTTTCCTCCCAGCGTCGCTGGCCCGGTCCGTGATAGACGAGTGCTTTCATGATGTTACCTCATTGAGTGGCACAGCTCGGCAGCTCATGGAGAGCTACGCATTCGGGTCAATTCGCGGTTACAGTTGCACCGCTTCCTCTAGCAGGCCCGCAGGACGGGCTCATTACTCCAGTACATAACGCCCTGGCGCTTCGTCCAGCGCTGGATAGCCTCTGGTCACCCCCGGCTCCCGAGCGGGTATGCGCTGGGTACTGTGACCTTCCAGCCAGCCCTGCCAGCAGGGCCACCAGGAGCCGTCATGATGCGCGGCAGTGGCCTGCCAGCCATCCGGATCCATGAAGGGGTCCTCAGCCTGGATGGTCGAGATCTGGTGGAAGCGGCGGGAATCACCGGGCGGGTTGACGATGCCGGCGTTGTGCCCGCCGCTGGAGAGCACGAAGGTGACGTCCGCCGGCGTCAGCCACTGGACCTTGTAGACGGAGCGCCAGGGGGCGACATGATCCTTGAGCGTGCTGACGGCGAACACGGGAATCTCGATGTCGGTCAGCGATACGGGCCGTCCGTCCACCCGGTAGCGCCCACCGGCGAGGTCGTTGTCGAGGAACAGCCACCGGAGGTACTCGCTGTGCATGCGCGCCGGCATGCGGGTGCCGTCGGCGTTCCAGGCCATCAGGTCGAACATGGGCGGACGTTCGCCGGCGAGATAACTGCGCACCATCCTCGACCAGATCAGGTCCTGGGAACGCAGCAGCTGGAAGGCGCCGGCCATCTGCCGGGTGTCCAGATAGCCCCTGACGGCCATGAGGTCCTCGAGGAAACGCACCTGATCCTCGTCGATGAACAGCATCAGCTCACCGGCCTCGCTGAAGTCGGTCTGCGCGGCGAGCAGCGTCAGGCTGGCCAGGCGATTGTCACCGTCCCGGCCCATGGCGGCCGCGGCAATCGACAGCAGCGTCCCGCCCAGGCAATAGCCCACGCCGTGGACACGCTGCTGCGGGCAGATGGCCGTGACCGCGTCGAGGGCCGCCATGACCCCCAGCCGCCGGTAGTCGGCCATGCCCAGGTCCCGCTCCTCGCTGCCCGGGTTCTTCCAGGAGACGACGAACACCGTATGGCCCTGGGCCACCAGGTAGCGGATCAGGGAGTTCTCCGGGGAGAGGTCGAGGATGTAGTACTTCATGATCCAGGCCGGCACGATCAGCACCGGTTCGGCATGGACCTCCTGGGTGGTGGGCGCGTACTGGATCAGCTCGATGAGCCGGTTGCGGTAGACCACCTTGCCAGGCGTCACCGCCACGTCTCGGCCGACCCGATACGCTTCGACCCCCACCGGCCCTTCGCCGGCCTGGCGTCGCTGCCAGTCCTCCAGCAGATTGGAGGCACCACGGGCCAGGTTGGCGCCACCCTCGCGCCGCGTCTGCTCCTGCAGTTCGGGGTTGGTGGCGAGGAAGTTTGACGGCGACCAGATGTCGAGCATCTGCCGCGCGCCGAAATTCACCATCGCCTCATGGTGGCGCGAGACGCCCGGTACGCCGGTGGTGGCCACATGCCACCACTGCTGCTGCAGCAGGAAGCCCTGATAGAGCATGTTGAAGGGCCAGCGCTGCCAGGCCTCGTCGCGAAAGCGTTTGTCCTGGGGCAGCGGCTCGATGCAGGGCTCACACGGCGCCTGGCCGGCGCGCTCGCAGTAGCTGCCGAAACGTTGCCACTTGCGCAGGGCCTTGCCGACGAGTTCCGTCTGCTTGTCCGGTGACAGCAGCAGGTGTTGCGCCCAGTCCCACCAGGCCTGCTGGACGGCGGTCGGTGACAGCCCCCCTGTGAAGAGGCTCATCATGGCGTGCAGGCGCGCGTCGGTGGTCGTCGCCGGTGGGCTCGCTGTCGTCCCGTCGATGGTGGCTCGGGTGGTGGTTCGGGTCGTGGTGTCCATCAGCGCACCTCCCTGGGGCAGCAGGCCGACTCGGGTTGCGGGGAACAGCAGAAGGTGGATTCCGCTTCGTCAGGGGAGGGCACGGGCAGGCGGATCCCCGCGCGGTACATCAGCGCCGCCACGGCCAGTCCGGCCAGGCGCGCCTCGGGCGGGTCGGCCCGGGAACTCAGTACCGCCGGCACCGTCAGCCCCATGACCACCCCGGCCGCCGTGGCGCCGGCATGGTACTCGAGGTTCTTGGCCAACACGTTGCCTGACACCAGATCCGGCATGAGCAGGATGTCGGCCTTCCCCGCCACCGGGGAGTCGATGCCCTTTTCGCGCGCGGCCCGTTCCGAGATGGCGTTGTCGAAGGCCAGTGGCCCGTCGACCTCGGCGCCGGCAATCTGGCCGCGGCGGGCCATCAGGGTCAGGCAGGCCGCATCCAGGGTAGAGACGATGGCCGGATTGACCGTTTCCACGGCGGAAATGACCGCGGCATGTGGCCGCTCGAGCCCGATCATGTGCATCAGCTCGATGGCGTTCTGGAGAATCTGCGCCTTGGCATTGAGGTCGGGGGTAATGTTCACGGCCGCATCGGTCACGGCCAGCAGGCGTGGGCAGTCGGGCACGTCCACCAAAAAGACGTGGCTCACTCGCCGGCCGGGCTGTCGCAGGCCATTGCCCAGCAGGGCATGCATGAAGGTATCGGTGTGGAGGTGCCCTTTCATCAGCGCATCCGCGCGTCCGGCCTGCACGAGCTCCACCCCGATGCGGGCGGCCTCCACATCCGAATCGGCCTCGATCATCGCTTGTGGATCGAGGTCCCACCCGATCGCCGCGGCGGCCTCGACGACCTCGGCGGGGCGGCCGATGAGCACCGGCTCGGCGATGCGTCGCCTCGCCGCCTCGCGAAGCGTCTCCAGCACCGCCGCCTGGGCCGCATTGACCACGGCGACGCGGATCGGGTCACCGCCACCGGCCTGCTGAATCAGGTCATCGAGCGTCGCAAGGGCCACTGGCGTTGCCATCTGGGTCATGTCACCTCCTGGGTGTTGGTTAATGTGCGCTGCACGTGCCGGGCGATCATCCGTTCTTCATCGGTGGCCACGGCCTCTACCCGGACCGGGCCCTCGTCGGCGGAAATCACCGGCCCGGGCGTGCGGTTGCGTCCTTCCTCCAGTGTGATGCCGAGATACCCCATTCCTGCGCAGATCTGTGCCCGGATCGCCGGTGAGTTCGCGCCGATGCCGCCGGTGAAGATCAGCCGGTCCAGCCCGCCGAGCGCGGCGCTCAGGGCACCGATGAAGTGGCGGGCACGATGGCAGAAGAAGTCGACGGCTTGCGTGGCCTCCGGCGTGTCCTCGCGGTGCGTCAGGAGTTCCCGCATGTCGGCACTCACCCCGGAAAGCCCCAGCAGCCCCGAGCGTCGATAGAGAAGTTCCTCGATCTCTGCGGCATCGAGCCCGTCATGACCGGCCAAATAGAGCAGGATACCGGGGTCCAGATCGCCGCTGCGGGTACCCATGGGCATGCCGCCCAAGGCGCTGAAGCCCATCGTGGTCTCGACGCTGCGCCCGTGGCGGATCGCCGCCATCGACGCCCCGTTGCCCAGGTGTGCGACGATCAGTCGTTCGTCGAGCGCTGCGGGGCCGTGGCGCCGTCTCAGGTCGTCGACGATGAACTCGTAGGAGAGGCCGTGGAAACCGTAGCGACGCACCCCTTGGGCCGCGTATTCCCGGGGCAGGCCGGTGTGCCGGGCGACCGCGGGCAGGCCGTGATGAAACGCCGTGTCAAAGCAGGCGAGTTGGGGCACGTCGGGGAACTGCGTGCGCATGGCGGTGATGCCGGCCAGGTTGTGTGGCAGGTGCAGCGGAGCCAGTGGCACCAGAGCGTGAAGCCGGTC
The DNA here is from genome assembly GCF_040147045.1 of Halomonas sp. EF61. Taxonomy (NCBI): domain Bacteria; kingdom Pseudomonadati; phylum Pseudomonadota; class Gammaproteobacteria; order Oceanospirillales; family Halomonadaceae; genus Halomonas; species Halomonas sp. EF61. Next base: position 1,783,870 of record NZ_JAMSHM010000001.1, read on the forward strand.
CAGCAGGGAGGCATCGATCCTTTGGGGGCAGTCGCAATCGGGGCCACCATGGACCACCCTGTGCCCGATGCCGACGAGGTCCAGTCGGCTTGTCTGCTGTTGAAGAAGGGTGTCGACCTTCTCGATGGCGGTGGCATGATCAGCCAGTCGCGCGGGGTGGTCGTCAACCGTTCCCTGTGCACTCGACATCTGGAGCCGGCCTTGTGACGTGCCGATCCCACTGGCCGATCCCCAAACCAGCCGTGCGAGCCCTTCCGTCAGACCGAATACGGCAAACTTCAGGCTGGATGACCCGCAGTTGACCACCAGAATGGCCGATCGGCGGCTTGGCATCGTCGAGTCCTCCTTCTCCGGGGGCGAAAGGTGATCCCTGTTCAGCGCCTGGCTACAGGTCTCGGGCTCGGTTGATCTGTTGGGACAGACGCATCGCCTCGTGTTCCTCCAGCTTCAAGAGCTCGCGAACGAGATCCCGAGCCTCGGGGATGTCGGCGCGTCCTTCCAGGTAGCGGTATAGCGCGATGACCTGATCGTGCAGCGAGAAGACTTCCCGGCTGATGTCTTCGAAGCCCATCTCGGCATAGGGCAAATTGCACGCCTGATGGGGTTTGATAGGCGCATGCGATAGATAGTCGTAAACCCACGTGTGCAGGGCCTTGGGGTCGGCCTGCTTCTCGAAGCTGGCCACGGTGTGCTCCAGGACCGCCTCGTGATCGGCGAGGTACTCCAGCAGCGATTTGGCCCGTGCCTCCTCCTGCTGGGTGGCACAGTGCCTGAAGCATTCGGCCAACTGGGCATGCAGCTGGCGAGTCCAGTCGATCAGGTCATGAAAGGTCTCGATCTTCATTTATTGCTCTCCATTAGTGGGTTGCTCTATAGGTATTGGCTGTAAACCGGGTTGGCTTCGACTGGGTCACTCGTTCTCGCTCCACCATCCCCCGCCGTAGAGGCTGTGAAACCCCATCTCGTACACGCTGTCGCGGGTCGTGCCGGCCAGCTCCAGCGTCGAGGCGATAGAGTCGCTCACCAGCGTCTCCCATTGCCGATAGGGGGTGTCACTATCGACCGGCGCCGGCGCGGTCTCCACCATCTCGGCCAGCCACTTCACTCCGGTCATCCAGGGGGAGAAGCGTTCCGAGAACATCAGCCGGCTGGTCCGCGCCGGATGTAGTTGTCGCAGCGCTTCGGCGGACCAGGGGGTGGTGTAAAACCGCACCCAGGGCCCGACGAAGGTCTCGTAGAGGGCCACATTGTGCTCGGAGAGCGCTCGCACCCCTTCGAACGCCGGGGCCTGGTCGGGAAAGTCCAGGTCTTCCACGCGGCGCTCCTCGAAGCGCACCTGGAACTGGGGCTTGTGACAGTCGGGGTCGCCGGTGGGGTTGTCGATGCGCATCTCGTAGAGGCCAGGGGCCAGGTCATTCAGATTGCCGACGCTCTCGAGGATCGCTCGGTGCTCGAGGCGCGCCACCTTGGAGGAGACGAAGATGCCCAGATGCCCGACGTGGGGATTGAGCAGGTAGACGATACGCTGGTCGGCGGCCTTGAGTGCCGCGGTATCGGGATAGACCGCGGGGATCCAGTTGAGCGCCTGATGGGGCGGGGTGATGTTGTCGCCGCCGGAGGCGAAGATCACCAGGGGGTTGCGGATGCGCTTGAGGTCGACGCTACAGCCGGGGCAGAGCTCGAGCTCGCCACGCTCCAGCTTGTTGCCAACGAAGAAGTTCTCGACGATGGCAACGATCTCTTCCTTGCTCAGGCTATAGAACCCCGTCCACCAGCGCTCGAACTCGAGGAAGCGTTCGCGCTGGCCGTCGATGTCGGCGAACAGCTGATAGTCCTTCTGCCACAGGGTATTCGCCGGCTTGAGGGCTTCGAAGTTGGTGGCGAGGTTCGCACCGTCGAAGCGCCCGTCTCCCAGGTCGGCCATCAGGTGCGTCAGCCAGGCACCGCCCAGCAGGCCGCCGGCGAGGCGCATGGGATTGACGCCGGATTCGCCGGACCAGTAGGAGAGCGGCGAGCCGTTCAGCACCGCCGGCCCGACCAGACCCTCGCAGTCGGCGGAGAGCAGCGCGATGGCCCAGCCCGCCTGGCAGTTACCGTAGAGCACCGGCGGCTGGCCGGGGTGGCGCTCGGCCAGCGTCTCGACGAAGCGGCGCAGGACGTGCAGCACGTCCTCCAGTGTCTGGCCGGGGACGGGCTCGGGGAAGAAGATCACGAAGTAGACCGGGTGTCCCTCGTGGAGCGCCATGCCCACCTCGGAGTCGCGCTTGAAGCCGCCGATGCCTGGGCCGTGGCCGGCACGCGGGTCGACGATCATCACCGGCGGCCTAGTCTCGTCGAGGCAGTCCTCCAGGCAGTCCTCGCCGACCCGGGTGATGCGCAGCAGGGCATAGTTGGCGGGGCGCGCCAGTCGACGGCCATCCACGAGCATCTCGTAATCGAAGTCGAGCAGTGGCGGCTTGCCCGCCTGCTCATGCTCGAGCATGTTGTCCGCGCGCTCACGCAGCGTGTCCAGGTAGCGTACGCCGCGTCGCCACAGGTCGGTCTGATAGGCGAGTAGCTCCGTGGCCGGGTGGCTCGGGAGGGTGCCTTCTTCGGGCTCGGGTGCGGTCATCGGGGCGTCCATCTCTGGTGGGGCGGTGGGTTGGCGCTTGCGCGGGGTTTTATGAGCCGTGGGTGGCTTGGTGGTGGATGTTTTGGCGGTCATAGTGGATACCTCTCAGTGTCAGGATGTCGTGGGCGCCGATCTCGATCCGGGACTCGGACAGGAAGCGGTACGGCGGAACCTTCAGGTTGATCGGCGCCGGCACCGCCTTGAACACGCGTCCGGCGAAGTCGAACTGGGAGCCGTGGCAGGGGCAGAAGAAGCCCCGGGCGAGTCGTCGCTGACGACCACGATCGTGCCGACGAGAAAAACGTCTGCTTTTCATGACTGCACCTCTGGGATTTTGTCCTTACAGGCGCCAGCCACTCGTACTCGCCATCCGCAGGTGCGGAATGAAGCGTGGCGTGCGGGCCGCGTAGGTCTGCCATTTGTCGCCAAACTGGCGCGCTACCTCGCGCTCTTCGTGGATCGCCAGTCGTGAGTACATCCACACCAATACCGGGAACATGACCAGGGTCAGCAGGGTGGGCCACTGCAGCAGGAAGCCGGTCATCACCAGCACGAAGCCGGCGTACTGGGGATGCCGGACATGGGCATAGAGCCCGGTGGTGGCCAGTTCTCCCCGCCGCTGGGCGGTATAGAGTGACCGCCAGCCGGCGGCGATGAGCCAGAAACCCGCGGCGATGAACACCATGCTCAGCAGATGGAACGGCCCGAAATGCGGGTTGGCCTGCCAGCCGAACAGCATCTCCAGCAGGTGGCCCGCATCGTGGCTGAACCAGTCCACCTCCGGGTAGCGCGACTGCAGCCAGCCGGAGAGGAAGTAGAGGGTCAGCGGGAAGCCGTACATCTCCGTGAACAACGCCACCAGGAAGGCGCTGAAGGCCCCGAGCGAGCGCCAGTCCCGGCGCGTCTGCGGCTTGAAGAAACTGAAGGCGAAGAAGATGAAGATCGCCGAGTTGAGAATGACCAGGCCCCACAGCCCGTAGGCGGGTACGTCATCACTCATCGCGTCCTCCCTTGTGATTGTCATGCTCGCCATGGCCTCCATGCCCACCATGGCCTCCATGCCCGCCGTGCATGAACACATGCATCAGCGGGCAGGCGAGCAGGATCACCCAGGGCAGGGCACCGAGCAGGTGCACCTTGTGCTCCTCCCAGAGCAGGAAGCCCATCACCGCCAGGGCGATCGCCACCATGAGCCAGAAGCTGCCTTTGCTGGGTCCTCGCTCCAGCCACCCCTTTTCGTCATGCATGATCAAATCCTCACCCGGCGCAGGCGCAGCGAATTCATCACCACCGACAGCGAAGACGCGCTCATCGCGAAGGCGGCGAACATCGGCCCGATCAGGATGCCGAGGAACGGATAGAGGATCCCGGCGGCGATCGGTACGCCGGCCCCGTTGTAGACCAGGGCGAAGAACAGGTTCTGCTTGATGTTGCGCATGGTGGCCAGCGACAACTTGCGGGCCCGAACGATGCCGTCGAGGTTGCCCTTGACCAGCGTGAAGCCGGCGCTTTCGATCGCCACGTCGGCGCCGGTGCCCATGGCGATGCCCACATCGGCCTGGGCCAGGGCGGGAGCGTCGTTCACCCCGTCGCCCGCCATGGCCACCTTGCGGCCTTGTTCCTGCAATTCGCGGATGATGCGGGCCTTGTCCTCGGGCAGCACGTCGGCGCGGATCTCATCGATACCCAGTCGCCCGGCCACCGCCTTGGCCGTCCGCTCGTTGTCGCCGGTGGCCATGATGATGCGAAAGCCAAGTTTGTGCAGCGCCTTCAGGGCCTCGGGGGTGGTCTCCTTCACCGGGTCGGCGACGCTGACCAGGCCGGCGATCTGGCCATCGAGCACGACGAACATCACCGTTTCGCCTTCATCGCGGCGGGCGTTCGCGGTCTCGGAGATCCGGCCGCCATCGAGGCCCAGTTCGGCCATCAGCTTGGCGTTGCCGAGGGCCACCGACTTGCCGTCCACGACCCCCTTGACGCCCATGCCAGTCACGGCTTCGAAATCGGTGGCATCGGCGAGGGACACGCCGCGCTCCTCGGCGCCGGCGACGATGGCCTCGGCCAGTGGGTGCTCGGAGCCTTTCTCGAGGCTGGCCGCCAGGCGCAACACCTCGGCCTCGTCATGCCCTTCCTCGGGCAGCACCGCCACCAGCTTCGGCTTGCCTTCGGTCAGGGTGCCGGTCTTGTCGACCATCAGCGTATCGACCTTGGCGAAACGTTCCAGCGCCTCGGCATTCTTGATCAGTACGCCGGCCTGCGCGCCGCGCCCGGTGGCCGTCATGATCGACATCGGCGTGGCCAGGCCCAGCGCACAGGGGCAGGCGATGATCAGCACCGCCACCGCCGAGACCAGCGCATAGGACAGCGCCGGCGCCGGACCCCAGATCGCCCAGCTAATGAAGGAGAGAATGGCGACGCCGATCACCGCGGGCACGAACTTGCCCGCCACCTTGTCGGCGAATTTCTGAATCGGTGCGCGCGAGCGCTGGGCAGCGGCCACCATCTCGACGATCTGGCTGAGCATGGTGTCGGCGCCGACGCGGGTGGCTTCCATGACCAGGCTGCCGGTGCCGTTGATCGTGGCCCCCGTGACCTGGTCGCCTTGGACCTTCTCCACCGGTACCGGCTCGCCGGAGATCATCGACTCGTCGATCGAGGAGCGGCCCTCGACCACCATGCCGTCCACCGGTACCTTGTCGCCGGGGCGCACCCGCAGGTGATCGCCGACCTGCACGTCTTCCAGCGGTATCTCCTCTTCGCTGCCGTCGGGCCGGATCACCCTCGCGGTCTTGGCGGCCATGTCGAGCAGTGCCCGGATCGCCTTGCCGGTGCCCTCGCGAGCGCGCAGCTCCATCACCTGGCCTAGCAGGACCAGGGTTACGATTACCGCTGCGGCCTCGAAGTAGACTCCGACGGAGCCGTCTTCCCGGCGGAACCCGTCGGGAAAGATGCCGGGCGCCAGCACCGCGACGATCGAGAACAGGTAGGCAGCGCCGACCCCCATGCCGATCAGGCTGAACATGTTGAGGTTCATCGTCCGGAACGAATTCCAGCCGCGCACGAAGAACGGCCAGCCGGACCACAGGATGACCGGCGTGCTGAGCACCAGCTCGATCCACATCGCGTTGCGTTCACCGAAGAAGTCGCGAATGGCCCCGAGGCCCAGGTAGGGGCTCATCGTCAGAATCAGGACCGGAAGCGTGAGCACGGCCGCGACCCAGAAGCGTCGGGTAAAATCGACCAGCTCGGGATTCGGCCCTTCATCGCCGACGGCCGCCGATTCTAGCTCTAGCCCCATGCCGCACAGCGGGCAGGCCCCGGGGGTGGTCTGGCGCACCTCGGGGTGCATCGGGCAGGTGTAGACGGCGCCGGCATGTCCAGCCGGCACCTTGTCGTACTTGCCGCCGCGCACCGGTTCGCTGACTGCATGGTCGGTGCCATGTCCGTGGCACGGGGCATGCTTACCATGATCGGAAGGCGCCTGAGCGTCGTCACTTCCCATGGGGACGAGGTGCATGCCGCACTTGGGGCAGTCACCCGGCTGGTCGGAGACGACCTCCGGGTGCATCGGGCAGGTGTATTGGGCGCCACCCTGGCTGCCGGCGGTGTGTTGGTCCGTATCGCCGCTGCCTCGTGTCGGTGCCTCGTGCGAGGCATGCCCGTGACAATGGTCGTGTTGGTGTTGCGTCATGGAATCGTCTCCGTCGCTTCCGCGTCTTGATTCAACCTCGTGGCCCTATCTCGATAGGGTCGAAACTAATAGTGCCGTATCCAATAATCAGGAGGTGCGATCAAAGCAGAAGATCGCGCCTGCGTTGCTCGTATTCCTCGCGGTCGATCTCGCCGCGGGCATAGCGTTCTTGCAGAAGGTCCAGTGCCGTTGGCCGCTGTTGAGACATGGCCTCGCCCCGGCCTCGGGTCATGCCACGCACGAGGAGAACGGCCAAGGCAATGACGGCGCCCCAGAACAACACCATCATGAGCCCGCCGAAGAGCATATGCCCCCAGCCGTAATTCCCCATATACGCCATCATGTCGCCCCACATGGTCGGATCTCCTTTCATGTTGAATTACCCTGCCCTGATGTCAGGCTAAAACCTGTGGGTAACCCAAGGATCAAGAAAAATAGAGGTGAAAGCATGCGGCTCTTGATCCCGGTCAGCTTTCGTCATCCTCGTTGGAATGGAATCACCACCGCAGGCATGCGTTGATGTGTGAATCCATGTTAGTGCCCCCCGCTCATCGTGAGTATTGCGTGAGGTATCGGCTAGCTTCCGCCACTGTCCCCAGCGAGGAATAAACATCGGTACTCGCCGCTGATAGGCGCGAGATGTCGCTGCCAATTCCTTGGCAACATCGAATATGGCCGAAAAAGCTGAAACAAGCTTGAATGGCTGCTTGGAGCGTTACATGTGTTGTCCATGGGGCCTGCCTCCCGCCGATTCTCACCGTCCAAAGCGTGTGGCAAAGAAGTTGTAGAGCGGGCCGAAGACCAGGGCGACGTACCAGCCGTAGCCGAAGCTTTCAGCCAGGCCCAGGAAGAAGCTTGACCAGCTCAACCAGGTGAAGCCAGGCAGCAGGCGAAGCCAGCTCTCATACATCGCCTGGTCGGGAAACAGCAGGTCGAAGCCGACGCATAGGGTGAAGGTCACGGCCAGAAACAGCCCCAGGCTCATCCCGAGCGTGATCACGGGAATCCGTGGCGTAGCCTGGACCGGCAAGCGGGTTCCGGAGCGAGGCTTGGCTGTCGACGGAACATCGGCATCAGGCATCTTCGTTCTCCGGTTGGGTAGTAAAGTCCTTTGCTGCAGGTGCGAGATATTGTTCGGGCGCGGCCTCGAAGCGCTCCCGGCAGTCACGAGAGCAGAAGTAAAAGACGTGGCCATCGTGGACGCTCGGCTTGGCCCTTTCGGTTCTGACGGTCTTGCCGCAGACGGGATCGACGTCCTCGGCTGGCGGAATCCACTTCAGCCCCTCGGTGGCGTGTGGATCCTCTCGACTATCGTCGCCATGCTTGCTCCTGCCATGGCGGTGCCCCATGACGTGGGCACCACAGCCAAAGCGCATCATCAGAAAGAGGATCGCTGCCCAGATCAGGAAGTAAAACAGTGCGTTCATAAATGCCTCCTCGTGACTTCCGCTAAGCTGTACCCGATACCGAGCCCGCTGGCGTGCTTACGAATGTGCATGCGAAAGAGACTCTCCACGCACAGCGGCCACTCCGGCAGTTGCCTGGATCAATGTGGGGCGGGCACGGGTTTCTCCCGCACAGCCATGTCTGGAAGCGCGGGATCAGGGAGCGAGTCGACTTAGACTCTGTAGCGTTGGGTCAAAAGGTAGACTGGAACCGAAGAGGGGGAGAGGAGAGCGCTTGGCCTGCCGCTGGCGGTGACAACCCGGGGCGCTATGGCTGGGGCCGTCATGCTCAAAGGAAGAGGCTCGAAGTCCAAGTCCTGGCGCTCCAGGCGCAACAGGGCGCTGCCGACATTACGAGTGCCATGGCCATGGTGGCATCGCGGTTGAGGATAGTCTGCGTTGATGAACTCGATGTTCGAGTGCGCATCTGCGTGAGGCTCAACGCCAACCTGGCCAGACACAGTAGAGGAGGGAGCATCTGCCGAGGAAGGGACATCTGCCATTGTGGCGGCGCTAGAGAGCAGTAGCACCATGCCCAGCAGGATGACCAGACCAAAGCGATGCCACGCGGTGGCAGACCGCGAGGATTGCTTGGGAAATGACGCGTGCCTGGCCATGCGGCAGGGCTCCTGCAGAGTGATGTACATCTTACCCTAGCGCAGAATCGAATCCTGTCCATTGACATGGATCAAGATGGAGCTTGCCGTAAGCTGCAGTGGCCTCATTGAAGTGGTGACCTGGGCGAATGGCTGGGATGACTTTTACCATAGGTTATACCGTTTCGGCATGGATGTATGTTCAAAACTTTGGTCTTGGTTGGTTATTCGGCATGACACCAGCGCAGTATTAACTTCTTGAATCCTTTGTACCGCTCATGCGTATCTGTTTTTTTACCCTTGATTCAAGGCCACATTTTGGAGGTGCAGCACTACGATGGAGACCGCCATGGGTCGACCCAGCTCGATCTTGACCTTTGGGCAGCCTCAAGGTTGTAAGCTGACGTAGAATGGATATGTAGGGAAAGGGCAATGCGAGTCACAGAATTGGCTCGGGCTGGTGGCGTAACTGCGGAAACGGTGCGTCACTATACACGTGAGGGCCTGTTGCAGCCGCAGCGGGATCTGTGCAACGGCTATCAACTTTACGATGAGGAGGCGCTGGGGCGCCTTCGCTTTATCGATTGCCTTCGTTCGTTGGGCGTTGGTCTACCAGCAATCAAGAATATATTGAGTTGGGCGGATGAAGACAGACCTACAGTTGTCGATAGGTGCGCGCCGCTGGCTGATCAAGGGCGCCACATCCGCTTGCGGATTCAAGAACTCCAGGCGATAGCGCAATGGCTGGAGAGCATCGACCACGATGATGCTCCCGATAATCCCAGCCTGGGGGAACTGATTGAAGCACTGGGATCGTCGGAGTCAGCGGTCATTACGGATGGTTCGCACAGAGGCCAGCAGTGATGCGACTGAGGTATTCTGTCGGCGGTATCTTCCCGACTTGTTATGCACTGCTGGTGTCAGAGTTGCTATACACCAAACGCAATTGTTAGTAGTCCGTAGATTCCCGTTGCCGAGCGCTTAGTCGTTTGCAAACGCTGGCGGGGATATGTAAATGAGTACCATGATTCTATTCCCTGAATTCAAGCAAGCCGCCAAGCACGTGGCTCTGTGGCTTGACTGTGGTCGGCGGTGACGTAAGCTAGTTCTTGCAAGCACCGTCCATGGCGGTCCGGTGGTCTCGACCGGCACCAACCGAGGCACCCCAGCACCCAGGCGTTTCGAGGGTGCGCCGCTTAGCGGTACGCCACCTCCCAAGGCCTCGCGCATCCCGAGACGAGGCTGCCCATCCGGGCTGGATGCTGCACCTCTTCCTCGGCACTTGTGTGCCATCACCCACCAGGGGATCCACATTCCCCGGTGGGGAAGGTGTTTCCCCTGTGTGCACTACCGCAGGAGATCCACCATGAAATCCTACGATATGTCGTTTCTGGCTCGTGACCACGGCTTTGCGGGCAAGGTCCGCGTCAGCGAGCGGGTCATGGACGACTGCATGTACGTCGCAGAGCACGTGGTCTCGGAGCATGGGGTTACGCCCATCGAACGATTCCAGATGCTGCTGCAGAGCGTGGCCCGCCAGCTGTCCGGGTACCCAGCAGGGACCCAGGCGGTGCGGCTGACTCACCATCGCATCCCGCCCAGCGGGAATCCCCACCAGCCTCTGGCTCTCGAGCTCGAGGCGTTGGTCGTGCAAGGTGACCGCCAGCATGGTGACTACCTGCTGGTGGCACGCCACGACGAGCTGAACCACGCGCAGCTTTTCGCCGCGTAACCCTTCCTCACTACCCACCCCGACCGGGACATCGCTCCCGGAGGGGGCGGTCTCGGTCATGTCCGGAGGTTCTGGTCATGACACACACTTCAGCAGCTGCCTTCCCGGCAGAGTCTCGCTACTCCCCATCCAACGCGCCTCAGCTGTTCGTGCGCGACAGCGACGGCAACTACCTGGCGGCCCCCGATGACCGCGTCATCGATGCGGCGCGACAGGTGGTTGAGCGTTCCGTCTCAAAAGGCATGAAGCTCAACACGCCCAACCGGGTGCGTGAGTTCCTGTGGCTCAAGCTGGCTGGCTACGACCATGAGGTGTTTGGTGCCATCTTCCTGGACACCCAGCACCGCGTGATCGAGTTCAGCGAGCTATTCCACGGCACCCTTGATTCCGCCTCGGTCTATCCGCGGGAGGTGGTGAAGGCGGCGCTGCACCACAACGCCGGTGCGGTGATCTTCACCCATAACCACCCCAGCGGGGAGCCCGATCCGAGCGATGCGGACCGACGCATCACCCAGCGCCTTAAAGAGGCACTGGGTCTGATCGAAGTTCGCGTGCTCGACCACATCGTGGTGGGCGGTTCGGACTCGGTCTCCTTCGCGGAGCGGGGTTATCTCTGACACCTCGGGCGCTTGCCCGTGACTTCTTGGACGGGTGCCGGAGCTGCCGGCCCCGTCCGCTCTTTTTGCATCCTGACAAACAGGAGTCTGGTGATGATCAAGATCCCCGGGCGGCTCACCGTCCGCACCATTCATGGGCGCAACGGCCCCTTCAACGTTGGCCGGCTGGCGGCCTCGATCGGCGAGTTCGTCATCAAGGACCCTCAGCTGGATCAGTTCAGCGAAGGGGTATTTGAGGGCGAGTTTCTGCTGCTCGAGATTCGCCCGGCGAGCTACTTCGCCAGTGGCCGGCTGGTGGTGGAGGTCCGCGCCAAGGTCGGCGAGATGCTGCTGACCGAGGACGGCATGCTGGTGAATCAGCACGGCCCGCGCTTCGACTCCGCGGAGATGGACCCGCTGGAGGAGGAGGCCGCTCCTGCGCCACCCGTGCCGCCAGCCACTCCTGCGCCTGGATCGGGTGAGCCGATGGCTCCGCCTGCGCTGCCGTCTCAGGTTGATGCTGGCGAGGGGCCAGGGCCGCAAGCCCCGGATACCCACGCCGCTGGCCAGGAGGCCAATCCCGACGCCGAGCTCTTCGGCCTGCTCTGGCCCCTGGGGCAGAGCGTCAAGCTCGATCCCACCGTGGACCGGGCTCTGTTCCGCCGTCAGGTGAGTCGACTGAAGGAGCTGGGCTACCGATTCCAGGCGCCGACCCAGACCTGGCAAGCCGCTGCCTGAGGCAGCCACTCCCCACCGGGGCATCTCGATGCCCTGGGCTCGGGATGTCCCCATCGCTCTTCGCTAACCGATGGAGACCCTCATGCCCGAGCTCTACACCCTCGACGAGTGCCTGGACCTGTACGCCGATGCGTTCTGCCTTGGCCGGCAGCGTGAGTGCCTGTTTCTCTCCCTGTGGGGGCGGGATACGGCGCTGCAGGAGCTGCTTGCCAGGCTGACGCTACCCGCGGCAGACAATGGCCTGGGTACCCTGCATCTCTGCCAGGGCGACACTCGCCACCCCATGGTCTTTGGCGACATGGACCGCTACTCCCGGCGCTCTGCCCGGTTGCGCCAGACGCGCTTCGGCACCCTGGTGCACGTGTGGCTCTTCGACCAGCGCTGCATCACGCCGGATCGCGCCAACCTTCACAGCATCGTCCTGCTCGACGGCGAGGAGGGCGCCTGCCCGGTGGATGACCAGCTGTGGCCCCGCGTGCGGGAGCTCTGCCCGCTGCCTCTGCTGGATCACTGGCAGGGGCCGGTGATGACGCTGCTGCATGCCCAGCAGGCGGTACTGCCGGCCTCGTTCTCACAGGGGCCGATCCAGGCCTGGGAGATCTCCCTCGATGAGAACGACCTGGCCCCACGCCTCAGCGGCATGATCCGCGCCGGCGTACTCACACCCGAGCCCTGAGCTCTCGCTCCACCCTGGTGCGGCCGTTCTGGCCGCGCCTACCACACCCAACCGACAGGAGGTGTCGCATGGCACTGATGTTTCAGCGCATCGCGCGCAACTTCGCCAGGAATGGCTACTTCCCCACGGATAAGGCGTCGCTTGAGCGGGTGCTTCAGGCGCTCCGCCCTGCCAGCACCGGCCGGATGCGGGTGCTCGACCCCTGTGCGGGGGAGGGCGCTGCCATCGCCGAGCTTGCCCACCACCTGGGGCGCGAACGCGTTCAGGCCTGCGCCGTGGAGTATCACGCCGAGCGGGCCGCCTCGATGCATGGCCTGGTGGATAGAGGCCTACAGGGCGACCTGATGGACACGGTGATCTCACCGCGCAGCGTGGGCTGCCTGTGGCTCAACCCGCCCTATGGCGACCTGCTGGCCGACCACGCCGGCTACGAGAGCTATCAGGGCAAGGGGCGCAGGCGCCTCGAGAAGCTGTTCTACCAGCGCACCGTTGGCACCCTGCAGTACGGGGGTGTGATGGTGCTTATCGTTCCCGACTACGCCCTGGACAAGGAGCTGACCGGCTGGCTGGTCAACCACTTCACCGAGCTGAGGGTCTTCCGCGCCGCCGTGGATGACTTCCAGCAGGTGGTGATCCTGGGCCGCCGGGTGCGACGCCGTGAGGCGCAGCGCAGCCAGGAGGCCAAGGCGATACGCGCCCAGCTGCTGCGCGTGGGAAGCAAGGAGGTCATACCCGAGGTGATCCCGGCGGTGTGGCCCTTCGAGCCCTACGTGATACCGGCGGCTCAGGGCGAGCTGCGCCACTTCTACCGCGTCTCGCTCGATGCCGAGCAGCTGGCCGATGAGGTCGGGAAGCTGCAGGGGCTCTGGCACGAGGTGGGCAGCGTGTTCGGGAAGACCGGCCTGTCGCCGCGTCCCCCAGTGCGCCGGCTCTCCTCTTGGCATCTGGCCCTGTCGCTGGCGGCCGGGGCCATCTCCGGCGTGGTGACCGCGCCCAGCGGCCGCTGCCTGGTGGTCAAGGGCAACACCCACAAGGATAAGGTCGCCAAGACCGAGTTCACCGAGCGGGAGGATGGCTCCATCACCGAGACCCGCGTGCTCACCGACCGCTTCGTGCCGGTGATCCGCGCCTGGGAGATGACGCCTGACTCGCCTCGCTGTGGGCAGCTGCTGACCATTACCTCGACGCCGGCGGCCAATGATGGCGAGCCGGAAGAGGGTGATCAGATGGCAGACGCCGAGGCAGGCGATGCCCCTGAGCCGCTCAACCGGGTCGCCGAACGTGCCGCGAGGCCGGATCCACGCCGCTTCGAGGTGGGGCGAGTGGTGATGACCCGGGCCGTCAACGAGTTGGTGGAGCAGGGCGAGGTCTCGCCCATGGCGCTGCTCCGACGACACGTCACCGGCGACTGGGGTGACGTGCCTGAGGAGGACCGCCAGAGCAACGAGCAGGCCCTGGTTCACGGTGACAGGCTGCTCTCGTCCTACCGGATCGGTGAGTCGCTCACGGTCTGGATCATCACCGAGGCGGACCGCAGCGCCACCACGCTGTTGCTGCCAGACGACTACTGACCGGCGCCCCGGGCGCCATTCCCCACGGCGGGCCTTTCCAACCCGCCAGGGGAGGGGAGTGTCCGCCGTTTTCTTGTGAACAAGGAGACGGACATGAACGACATCACTCAGCTGCCGGCGCCGGCCGGCATGGCGCAGTCTGGCGAGGTCTTCGGGCCTCAGGTGGACCTCAACGCCTTCGTGGAGGAATTTGGCGATGGCCTGCTGGCCTCGCTCAACCGCTCCCATCCCCCGGTCTATGACGGCGAGGCCAACCCTCGTCGTCAGGCCATCATGGATGCCCTCAAGCGGGCGCCTTTCCCCGAGCAGGCCGAGGTGGTCCAGGCCATCTCGGCGCTGCTGCTCGATCGGCACGAGCCGGCGGGCATCATCAACGCCGAGATGGGCACCGGCAAGACCATGATGGCCATCGCCACCGCGGCGGTCTGTCACGGCGAAGGCTATCGGCGTTTCTTGGTGATCGCACCGCCCCACCTGGTCTACAAGTGGCGGCGGGAGATCCTGGAGACAGTCAATCAGGCCAGGGTCTGGGTGCTGAACGGCCCGGATACCCTGGTCAAGCTGCTCAAGCTCCGTGAGGCCCTGGGCCAGCCGTCCGATGGGCGGCCGGAGTTCTTCATCCTGGGGCGTGTGCGCATGCGCATGGGCTTCCACTGGCGACCCGTTGCCGCTCGCAAGCGCGTGCCGGGCGGCGAGCTGGCGGCCTGTCCTCAGTGTGGCGACACGGTGGTCGACTGCGACAACGAAGCGGTATCGCTGTCGCAGTTTCTCCGTGAGGAGCGGCGCCACAAGTGCCGGCACTGTCACAGCCCTCTCTGGACGCTGATGCGGCCGCAGCGGGCGACGGGCAGCCTGCAGCGCGACCTGGTGCTCAAGGCGCTGCGCAAGCTGCCTACCATCGGCAAGGTCTCCTCGGAGCGCCTGGTGCAGCAGTTTGGCGAGGAATTCCTGGCCACGCTGCTGGGTGACAACATCCACGAGTTCATCAACCTCATGGATGAGAACGGGGAGCTGGTGTTCTCCGACCGACAGGCGGCCCGTATGGAGCGGGCCATGGCCGCTATGGAGTTCGGTTTCGGTGAAGGCGGCTATCAGCCGACCGAGTTCATCAAGCGGCAGCTGCCGGATCACACCTTCGATCTGCTGATCGTGGACGAGGGCCATGAATACAAGAACGCCGGGTCGGCCCAGGGCCAGGCCATGGGCGTGCTGGCAGCCAAGGCGCGCAAGTCGCTGCTGCTGACCGGCACCCTGATGGGCGGCTATGCCGACGACCTGTTCCACCTGCTGTTCCGCATCCTCACGCCGAAGATGCTCGAAGACGGCTATCGCCCCAACGGGCGCGGATCGATGGGGCCTGCGGCCATGTCGTTCCTGCGTGACCACGGGGTGTTGAAGGACATCTACACCGAGCGCGATGGCGAGTCGCACAAGACAGCGCGAGGCAAGAAGCTGTCGGTGCGCACCGTCAAGGCCCCGGGCTTCGGCCCCAAGGGGATCATGCGCTACGTGCTGCCCTTCACCGTCTTCCTCAAGCTCAAGGACATCGGTGGCAACGTGTTGCCGCCCTACGATGAAGAGTTCATCGAAGTGCCGATGGACGACGAGCAGGCCTTTGCCTACCGGCGGCTCGAGGGTCAACTGACCGCTGAGCTCAGACAGGCGTTGGCACGCAAGGACACCACCCTGCTGGGCGTGGTGCTCAATGCGCTGCTGGCCTGGCCGGACTGCTGCTTCCGACCGGAGACGGCCAAGCATCCGCGCTCGGGCAGCCTGCTGGCGTTCGTGAAGAGCCTCTACGGCGAGCAGCAGCCGATGCCCAAGGAGCGCGAGCTGGTGGAGATCTGCCGGCGAGAGAAGGCGGAGGGTCGCAAGGTGCTGGTCTACACGACCTACACCGGCAAGCGCGATACCAGCAGCCGACTCAAGGCGGTGCTCACCCAGGCCGGCTTCAAGGTCGCGGTGCTGCGCTCCAGCGTGGAGACCCAGAGACGCGAGGACTGGATTGCCGATCAGGTCGACCGCGGTGTCGACGTGCTGATCACCAATCCGGACCTGGTGAAGACCGGGCTCGACCTGCTGGACTTCCCCACCATCGTCTTCATGCAGACGGGCTGGAACGTCTACACCCTGCAGCAAGCCGCCCGCCGCTCCTGGCGGATCGGCCAGCGGCAGCCGGTGAAGGTGCTCTACCTCGGCTATGCCGGATCGTCGCAGATCGCCTGCCTGTCGCTGATGGCCAAGAAGATCGCCGTGGCCCAGAGCACGTCGGGAGACGTGCCCGAGTCGGGCCTGGATGCCCTCAATACGGACGGAGACTCCGTGGAGATGGCCCTGGCCAGACAGCTGGTCAGCTGATCGATACCCAACCTATGCCCCCTCTTCGGAGGGGGCTTTTTGTGGCTGCAGTAGGGAGTAACTCACTGATGCGACTTTGGTTGTAAGTTAGGTGATACAGATAAATTAAGAATCTTCTCAGAAAGTATATGCGGATGTTCTCAATGAAATAAATTTCCTGATCAATACAATCATCTGCGCTTGGTTTGCATCCCATAGCTATTGCACCAGGGCAAGGAGTGCCCCGGAGTAAACCTCTCTCATCGCATTTAACGTTTCTGCTGGTGCCCGTCAAGGCCCAGCGTTGTGATGCACGGACTGCATCCAGAGGAGCGAGCATTGCGGATTCTCAACATTCTACGCGGCCGCCGCAGCGCGACCGACAGCGACAGCGTCCAGGATGACGCCGGATGGGAAAGCCCGCGTACCGGCGCTGAGCTTCTAGCCACGCCCTATCGACAGCAGCTGATCAGAGCGATTCAGGAAAGCACATCGCTGACTGCACCGGTGTTTGAGGCCTACGTCAAAGAGCCTCTGCAACGATACGCAGAGCGTGTCCAGCTGCTGCCAGCCTCGGAATCACACCACCATAGCTACCCGGGTGGAATGCTGGATCACGGCCTCGAGACCTGTGTGTTTGGCCTCAGGATCCGACGACAGCACCTACTCCCTCCGAAAAAGTCGCCCGAAAAGCAGTCCTCTACCGGTGAGCTGTGGAGCGTGGCGGTCATCTATGCTTGCTTGCTACACGATATCGCCAAGGTCATCGTCGACGTCGATATACACCTGAAATCCGGCCGAAGGTGGTGCCTGTGGGAGGGCATCATTCCCGACCAGTATCGCGTTCGCTATATCAAGGGGCGAGACTACTTCCTTCACGCTGCGGCCAACCCCCTCTTGTGCAAGGAGGTGATGGGCAATGCCGGGCTTGAGTGGTTGAAAAGCCAGCCGGAGCTGTTTGGCCTGGTGATGTACGCGATCAGTGGCCACTCGGAGCGCTCCGGGGTTGTCGGTGAGATTGTCAGTCAGGCTGACAGGGCTAGCGTGGCCAAGTCGTTGGGTGGCAAGGTTTCCAATATCGACAAGGCACCCCGGGAATCCCTGCAGAGCAAGCTCAAAGGTGCTATTCGCCACATCGTGACAGAAAAGATCCGCCTGAATGAAAAAGGCGCTCAGGGGTTTGTCACTCCCGAGGCGCTGTGGCTAGTGACGCCGCTGGTGCCACGAGAAATCAAGAGCTACCTCCTTTCCCATGGCATCGATGGCGTGCCATCCAATGAGTCTCGCCTCTATGACGAAATGCAGTCCCATGGCCTGATTATAGAGAACCCGGAGGGGCGTTCGGTCTGGAAGTGCAGGGTCGAGGTGGGAGAGTGGCAGACCAATCTTTCCATGCTCAAGGTTCATAAATCGCTCGTTTGGAGCGGTGATGAGGAGCCTGAGATTTTCTCGGGGAGTGTCGAGATCATTGACGTCGGTGAGAGTGGTGAAGGTAGTCAGCCAGCTAGGCAACATCGTAAAGATCAGGAGCCAGGTGACAAGCCTGCAACTCCAGAAACTTCAAGTGAGATGGCTGAGTCGAGTCGCACTGAGGAAATCCAGGATGATCTGGAAGCCTCCATTCTTGATATTGCAACAGGCGGCGATGAGAAAGAAGCGCCAGATTTGGAGCCGCAGCCAAGTCGTAATCCTGATGAGGATGTCGAGAACCTTACGGGTCAGGCATCGCCTGGACAGTCGTCATCCGGGGAAGAGTTTCTCGCCTGGCTGCGAGGCGGGTTGAAAACCCACAAGATTTTGATGAACGACTCCAAGGCTCTGGTGCATGCCGTGGATGGGATGTTGATGGTGGTCAGCCCCAAGGTGTTCAAGCGCTATTGTCAGGAGGTGAGCGGAGAAGAGAAAGGCTGGAAAGAAGTTCAGGATTCATTCCAGAAGCTGAAGCTGCACAAGAAAAACAAGGATGGCGGAAGTTTTCACAAGGTAAGGGTGGTCGGTCCAAACAAGAAGTCGAGCACGCTTTCTGGGTATCTTGTGGGTAAGGATGACCTGATGGAGGAGGGTAAGGAGGTTTTTGATAACCCCTTTATTGACCTGATTGATGGGAAGCCTGAAGAATGAAAACATTTACCTTTGATGACTTGCTGCAATCCTATTTTTCTGAGCGCTGGCTGACCGAAAGAAGTCGCATTTCCTATAGCGTTCCGGTGAAGCTATTCCGGAGGTTCGTGGGCCAGGATAAGCTGCCTGCGGAGGTGACCCGTGATGATGTCAGGGAGTGGAGGGAGTTCTGCTTCTCGGAGGAGGGTAGAAACCTCGCACACTCAAGTTGGAATAACTACTGCCGGCACAACCGAATCCTCTTCAAGCATGCGATCGATCACGCCTTGATCGACATCTCGTTCAATCCTTTTGCCAAGATGGAGGTCAGCTCTCCCAAAAAGAGAAAGAAGACCCTTAGCAAGCGGCAGGTCGAAATGGCACGTGAAGCTATTGGCCTGTATAAAAAGATGGAGTGGTACCGAAAAAAGCCCTCAGTACTTCACCCTGTCTGGTTTTGGGAGATCGTGTTCGAGACGTTCTACCATACGGGCATCCGTCTGACTCAGCTGTTGCTGATGAAGCCTGAGGATATCAACCTTAAAAGTCGCGTGCTCACCGCTACCTGGCAGGGGGCCAAGAACAACCGCGAACACTTTGTCCCTATCTCCAATGCTCTCTACCCGCACCTAGAGAACTTGATGAACTCGGCCAAGATGGTGGGTATCCAGCGTGGCGAGCAGCTCTTCAATGTGAACCGATTCAGCGTTCGGCACCGAATGGAGACGATGGACTCCTGGCAGGTGGAGAGCTTCTATCAGAAGCTCTCACAGATTTGCGGCTACCAGATGAGTCCACACCGATTCCGGCATACCCTGGGCACTGAGTTGATGAAGGAACCGGACCGCAACCTACACATCGTCAAGGCGCTGCTTGGCCACAGCAACATCAGCACGACGCTGGAGTATGTCGAGGTCGATATCGGCAGCCTGCGCAGCGCCATCGAGGGGCGTGTCTAGGGCACTTGATGTCAAGGCCTGCCTTGTACTTTAACCCAGCCCCTGGTGCTGCCAGGGGCTGGGTGGAAACCTACCGATATGTTGGACGAGAGCTTCTCTTGTTCCGATGGCTGGCTAGAACGACACAACTTCGCCGTCGGCAGGAATAAGCACGCGATCTGCAATGTCATTATCTTCCACGTACTCACCCAGTTCCTCACGGGTCAGGGTCATGTGATTCACCGCGTCCATATGCACCGCGATGATGGTGGCATTTGGAGCCGCTTGATAGGCGCGCAGAGTGTCTTCCTTGCCCATGATGATCGGGTCGTTCTCGAAGCCGGTGAATTCGGCTGCACCAGCATTCAGCACGATTACCTCGGGCAGGTAGCGCTCTAGCGCCTGGTCGACCTCGTCACGCCAGACCGTATCCCCGACCACATAGGTGGTCTGGCTGTCTGGTGCCTCGAAGACCACGCCCATTATTTCGCCGAGTGCCTCCGCAAGCTCGGGGACGGAATAGATGGCGTCGGAGCCGTGCTGGCCGCCAGTGCGGTGTAGATCGACCCCGCCGAACTCGGCAGTGCCATCCAGGACTCGCACGTCCTCGAAGCCTTGTGAGCGAATCAGTTCGGCATCGGACTGGTGTTGGGCGAACAGCGGGATATCCTTGGGCAGCAGGGCCTGGGCAGCATCATCCCAGTGATCCAGGTGGGTGTGAGTGACGATGACCGCGTCTACGCCATCGATCACCTCCTGCACTGACATCGGCAACTCCACCAGGGGGTTGCGTAGCTCACTGCGATAGGTGCCATCGAAGCCGGGATAGGCACCCTTTTCGGCCAGCATGGGATCGATCAGGAAGGTGGTCTCACCATAGGTGATCTTCACCGTGGCATTGCGGATATGTTGCACCTGCAGGGTTGTGTCCTCTGCTAGCGGTGCGGCGTAGGACGCGCCGCTGGCGAGGGCGGCGGCCAGAAGCAGGGGGCTGACAAGCGTCTTGAATGACATCGAGGTTCTCCGCGTATGGTGTTGGATGGAGCACACTGTAGGAGAATCTGCTTGGCCAGATAATCGGCCCAGGAGACAATAATCGAAAGAATTGGGCCAAGAGAGGCATTATGTCGCTTCCCCGCGTGGGGCTGATTCTCTATCCGCACTTCAGCCCCTTCCATTTCTCGGTACCCTATATGGTATTTGGCACGCCGTCCCCCGAGGGACCCCTGTTCGATCTGTGCATCGTGGCACCGACGGGACAACAGCTAGAAGCCGAGCGAGCCATGACGGTGCGTCCCGATGGTGGTCTTGAGCTGCTGGAGAAGGTGGATATCGCTGTGGTTCCCGGCTGGCACGACCTGGGTGAGCCACCGGCGCCGGAGTTGCTCGAGGCCCTGGTACGCTGCCATGAGAGGGGCGCCCATGTGGTAGGGCTCTGCTATGGGGCCTATGCCCTGGCCTATGCGGGGCTGCTGGATGGTCGGCGGGCCTCGACCCACTGGCTGGCCGAGGAAGATTTCAGCCACCGATTCCCCGCCATCGCGCTGGATACCAATGCCCTCTATGTGGAAGACGATCGCCTGGTGACCTCTGCTGGGACGGCCGCCGGGCTGGACTGCTGCCTGTTCCTGGTGCGCGAGTACCATGGGGCTCGGGTCGCTAACCAACTGGCCCGGCTGCTGGTGGTGCCGCCCCACCGGGAGGGAGGGCAGGCGCAGTTTATCGAGCAGCCGATGGCCGCCTCCACCCAAGACTCCCAGATCAACCTACTGCTCGACTACCTGCGCACACACTTGGCGG
This sequence comes from Halomonas sp. EF61, assembly GCF_040147045.1. Lineage (NCBI taxonomy): Bacteria > Pseudomonadati > Pseudomonadota > Gammaproteobacteria > Oceanospirillales > Halomonadaceae > Halomonas > Halomonas sp. EF61. Next base: position 1,804,701 of record NZ_JAMSHM010000001.1, read on the forward strand.
AATCGCACAGCATCGATGCACTGGCCGCTCGCACCAACATGAGTCGTCGCTCCTTCACCCGCCACTTTCACCGCGCCACTGGCATGACGGTGGGGGAGTGGTTGATCAACGAGCGCCTGAGGCGAAGCTGTGAGCTGCTGGAAACTACGACCTTGCCGATCGACCAGGTGGCAGAGTGCAGTGGCTTTAACACGGCGACCTCGCTCAGACAGCACTTCCAGCAACGTTTCCGCGTGAGTCCCAGGGAGTGGCGAAGGGCTTTTGGCATCAGGTAGAGACATCAGGGGTGGCCGCACAACCCGTCAACTCACCTGCATTATACGATCGTCTGAATTAGTCCGCCCTGATGCAGGTTGACAGCTGGGGCCTCGTCCTCTTCAATAGCTACTCGATGATGCCGTGTGATGCTGGTGATAACTCCTGATCTCCCAGGCTGTCCCTATACGCATTTCACGAAGCCTTACGCCAGGCGTAATGCACTGATTTTTAACGGTTTTTGGTGGTGTGACTTGTAATCAGTAGGTCCCGGGTTCGACTCCTGGTGCCGGCACCATCAAAAGATGGTTATGGATCAACGACTTGCTGCAACATCAAAACCGCCCATCGAGGCGGTTTTTTTGTGCGTGGGTGAATCATGGTGTTGTGCCCGACGGGGCGGGGCACTTCAGGCGTGCTGCTGGTGTTCGTCACCTACGCCGGCCCGGCCTAGCGCTTGAGTTCGTCTCTCAGCGTCCTGACCTGCGCGATGTCCAGCCCCGACAGATCCGCCACCGTCTGGTCATCTAGCTGAGTCCGCTCGATCATGTTGCGGGCGACCTCCAGACGAGCCTTCTGTTCGCCCTTCTGTTCGCCCTTTTGTTCGCCCTCCTGCAGTCCTTCCTGACGTCCTTGCTTGCGGCCTTCCTGGCGGCCTTCTTCAAGACCCTGTTGCTTCCACTGCTCGGGCCATCGTTTTGCACGCTCGGCCAGCATGTTGTGTACCTCATTGAGTTTGTTGAGATTCTGCCACTCGGTTCCTTCGCTCTCGGGTATCCAGTTGGGCAGCAGCACGCGCTTGATCCAGATGGCGAAGTGACGGCGCAGACGAGTCTGGTCCGGCGCTTCGAGCCATCTTGCCAGCAGCCCGATCAGTTCGACCGCCTCCCTGGTGCCACGGTGGTGTTCCAGTCGAAATATGGCGTCTACCACGTTGCGTGCCTCCGGCGACCAATGCTCCGAGTCCACGATGGCGCCTTCGTCCAGCAGAAGATAGGGCATTCGTGGACGGTATCGCTCCAGCTCCCTGGGCACGCTTTGCACGAGGTCCGATACGTCGACGCGGCGTTCCAACGCTTCTCTCCATTGTAGATGAAGCCTGTCAGGAGGACTCGATATTGAGCATTGAGTGCCCGGGTTAGGCTGTAGGAGATGGTTTTACTTCTTGATCCACATCATGAAGTTGTATGGCTTTCTCGATGGCGCATTATTCTTGGTGGCGAGATTGACCTGATGTTTGTTTGTCTCTTCTGGTTACCGCTCACCATTCACGAATCATTGTTGTTGTGTGTGGCAGCTGGCAATGGCCAGTCATGATGGTAAATCATGTGTTTTTTGTATGTTTATTTGTGAAATCTTACAGGTTTGCCACATCCGGGATTAGGCGATGCTTTGAAGAAGATATCGCTGATATTGCAAAGTTTACGTGTACTTTTATTCAAGACGTAGGAATAGGATGGGAGAGAAAGTCGTCCTGACTGAAGGTGTACAGGTATATCACAGGACACATGGTTTTCTCGAAAAAATGTGGCGTTTTGGTTGCTGTATATCTCAAAAGCGGTATAGGCGCAGTCAAGGTTAGGATTTGGGTCGCGCTAGATGCCTTTTATCCGGACAGATCACAGGGAAATATCGAAAAAATGAAGAAATCCCATTTCGATACCATGATTGAAGAATCGAGCAACAAGGTAAAAGAGTCGCAGCGAAAAATCGCCGAGGTCACTGCCAGTGTTGAAGCCGCTCGTGCCCGCGCAGATGCAGGAGACTCAGTAGGCTTCAACATCGAAGTTGCTACCTTGGATGACGTTCATGCCCACACCGAGACCATGAACGCCAATATCGCAGAGTTGATCATGGGGCTTGATGACACTACTGCCGGTTTTTCCAAAGATTTTGACGAAATGCGCAACAAGTCCAGTATGGAGAAGTTCGTCGGAATCTTTAGCAAGGGGAAGGCTGAGTCCATGCGTCAGGAGCGAATGAGGAGCGCAAGCATAGACGAAAAGCTGCAGGACCTCATCGCCAAATCCGACATCATCGTAAAACTTCTGGATGGCCAATTACAGGAGCTCGAGAGCCAGCAGGAAAAGGTCCAGAAGAATCTGGAACGATCGCTGGGTGATAGAGAGGCAGCGGTAGCAGAGCTTGAGTCGCTGAGAGCCGAAATAGAGGCACTTGACCCACAGCTCATCGATCTGGAGAGCAAGATATCCGTGGAGCAGGATGCAGCGCAGCGTACTCGCCTGGAAACCGAGCTTGCAGACACGAATACACGCTACAACGCGCTGGTCCAGGATGAACAGGTCAGCATCTCCCGCTCGCAAACGCTCGAGCGCTACATCGAGAAGGGGAAAACCTGGTTGGACAGTCTTCAGAATCAGGCAGCGACTCAAAAGGTGCTGATCAACAAGCTCCAGACAGATACTCAGCAAAGAGTTGTGCTATATGACGCCCTGAGTAAGTCGTTGAAGACGGCTCAGCAGCAGGACGTAGCGCACAGGATCAACGAAATTGGCTCGCAGACAGACCAGGAAGCTCAGACTGCGATGGCGGGCATCGGCAGTGCAACCAACCAGCGCATGGCCGATATGCTCGAAGCACATGAAGGCCAGATGGTGTATGCAAGAGACGTCCTGGAGAAAAAGGCCCGCGCTGACGAGCGCTTTGCTCGAAGATTTTCAAAGATCGTCGAGAAACATGACAAGAATCTGTATGGGCGTTGAGGGGTATGTTCCCCATTACTCGAGACGTGATAGGTAGAGGTTTTATACCAGCTTCCTTCTGGAGGCGATCATTCGGTGAATGATGTCATCGTTGAATGAAAATGATGTGCTAGCCGGTACTCACCGAAAAGAGGGTGCGATGGATTCGTCAGATTGTGATCATCTTGAGTTAGTTGACGTGTATGCTTCGCGTCATTACTTTCGGAGATTCAGCGAGATCCTCCAGCGGCTCGAGCGAGTGGCGGCAGCCATGCATGCCGGCGATCAACTGAACCGCATAGATGCAAGAGCACTGACGGATTATCTGAAGCGTCTTGATTTTACCTTTGACGCCTTGAGCACCAAGTATTTGATGGTGGGGCAAACCCCCTCCCGGAGTCTCGGTAGCCTCACCGTGGACCGGCGCGAGAGTGGCTTTCCGGTCGCCAGCGAGTTGATGCGTATGGCTAATGACGCTCAGCAAGCTTCACGCCATCTGACAAATATGCCAAGTACACGCGAACTCAAGGCTCAGATGATTCGCACCATCCTTGGTGAGTGCCGTTCGCCTACCCGACTTCAGTATGCCATGTCCCAGCGACTCTATTACGAGGAAATCTCTCGAGGCGTTCTTTTCTGGATTCAAAATGACCCTCAGTGCGAGATGCTGGACAGTGACGGTGGGCGAAGGCGTTTTTTCATCCATTGGGCTGTCTATGACAGCCAGGTCAATCTGCCTGTCATCTACTTGATGGAGGTCGATGACAGTGGTTCTGTTCCTCTGCCAAAAGACGAATACCGTTGGCCAGCTGTCCAGGCTCACCTGATGGCCCAGTCCCTTGCTGGACTGACATTGCTGACCATTGCCCGTGGGTTGGATGCGGACTTCGATGACGTTCATCCAAAACGGCTCCACCGCTATCACATTGGGCCCATGTACTCGTCCTCCTATACCGAGCAGGCCGGACCGTTGCGGCAGATTCTCGAGCAGGCCTGTCCAGGGGGAGAGGACGATTGGGCCTTGGCCTGGACCCAGGAGGAGCTCGATAGTGATGGGACGCAAGAAGAACGTAGTGGATGGTTCAGTAAGGTCGAGCGCGAAATCTTTGCCCTGGACCCTTTCTCTGATGGTGCAGGTCATTCCGGAGCTACTCGTACGTTACGCTCCATCATTTTGCCTCAGCGTCCGTATCAGGTTCTGGCTGAGCTGGCCCCCTCCGGGTTTGCCGATGTGCAGAAGTTTGTGGTCAGCCCATCGGGACAGGTGCTGCACTTATAACACGATGACGGCGCCGTCCTGAGGTGCGAAGCAACAATAGATAACCGTGGCAGGAAGGCCCGGTAGCGAGGGATAGATGAGTCTTGACAGCGATCAGATGGAACTGCGCGAAGATGATATCCAGAGGCACTACGCTGCGGCTGAAAGGATGCTGGAGGGCTTTGATCACAGTCCTCGTATCGCCCGCCCACGGCAGCAGCTTACGCTTGACGAGAAAGAAATATCTCCAGGTATAGGTCGTGCTCGCAGGCTTCGATCGACCACGCCGGGGCTCGCCACACGCTCCACGGGGCGCCCGGATGGAGTGCACTTGGGGGAACGGATAGCGACAAGCAATGGAGGAGACCCATTGATGTCTCCGCTCCAGGCGACCGTCCAGCATGGCCTCCGGCGATCCATCGCGATTGCTCTGGCGATTGGCGAATGCTGGGCCGAGCGCAATGGGTTGCTGGAGCTTAAACAGGCCAATCTCTCTGGCTCACTGGCTTCATCGCGGCGTACCGAGTTCACGGAGCTGCTTGCCGCCGAGGCGCTGATCTCCACCCATGTTCTTGCCAACGCCTTGGCATGGCTATTGCTCGATCATGGCAGCGAGACACAGGTTGAGGTGGGCGAGTTACAAGAACTGGTTACTGACAACGCTCAACTGGCTCTTCATGGTGTCTTGTGGGAACTGGATCAGATTGTCGCTTTGCATGCCAGCGATGACGTTCACCTTGTTGCCGCCCTGCTTGCCTGGACCGAACAGTTGTTGGAGAAGGTGGTTCTAAGAGCAGAGAACGCTCCGCGACTGGGAACCTTCACCGCCAGCGTATGGAGAGTAGAGACAGATAGGCTCACATTGAGAGGTTTCGAGCCGGCGCGTCGAGGTGGATCCAGTAATTTGAACATGGTGTTCAAGCGACCTGAAGAGGTCATCGGTAATCATATCGCCAAGCACCAGGCGCAGAGGCTTGCCCGTATGGTGATGGCGTACGACTTTGAACGTCGCATGAACCCCTTCGCCGAGCTGGGGGGGTTTATCTTCACCTTCATGGGGGACGGTAAACCAGGCACCGGCAAGACCACTCTGATCCAGATGATGGCGGGATTGATTCATGACTACTGTCAAGTGGCGGGTTACTCCTTCCGCTACCAGAACTTCGGTGTTGACAATATTGACAGTTATCAAGGCAAGTCGGGACAGAACGCCAAGGCCTTCATTCACCATGTCATGGATCCTTCGGTGATAGGATTTGGAACTATTGATGATATCGACCAGATTGCTGGAAAACGCGGTGACCGTCAGTCCTCCGCCGGGCAGCAGGAGGTGACTGCCGTGTTGATGGAGGCATTTGCCGGCGCCAATACCGTGGTAAGAGGGAATTGTACTTTCGGAATGTTTTCGAACTATCCGGAAAATGTCGACGACGCTCTTCGCCAGCGGGCGGGTGCCAGATTTTTGGTTGATGGACCAAAAACCAGAGAGGACTATATCGATATTCTGCATCTTTTGCTGGGCAGCCACCATGGTATCCCACTCGGAAAGCACGAACTCTATTCTTCTCAAAGCATAAAGCAAGCAATCGCTCAATCCTTTTCTTCCTACAATAGGCCTGCTGAGCCACGCCTGAAAGAGGTTCTTGAACGAGTTTTCGAGAAGTTCGGCGATATTGATTCAATTGCTGCTTTGGGGACATATCTTAAGGAGATTCAACAGGTTGATGAGAGATTTACCGGCCGCGCAATAAAAAACATAAGCGACGCGGTTAAAGTTCGCTCGATGGATTTCGATATACCTGATGAGTGGATGGAGGTTCCGGATGTCTTTCTGGCCAAGGACTATGAAACGAAGAAGGCGATGATTTCAGAGCTTCGTGTCCCGATCACTTCAAATATGGTCCTTCAGGAAATCAATCGCTACGCCGACAGCGAGTTTCGCTATGCAGGAAGCTCCGATGAAGCAGCGATTGATGCCTTGGTACGTGATATGGAACGTCGTCACGAAGCTCAGCGTCGCTTCCAGGATGGCAGAGGGTGATCCTATGCAGCGGCTGATCGAAAGTGGTCTGATGTATTCCAATCTTTTCCACGTCGACTCGCCTGTGTTGGTGGATCGCTACAACAGAGCACTCGAGCACCTGACTGGTGCGACCACCCAGCTTTCCGAGTTTCATGTTGATGTTTCCGGGTATTCTCCGGAGGTTGGTTCAGAGTTGGGTGATCATCAGTACTTGAATCATGGCGGAGTCAATCGTCAATTCATTCTATTGAGTAACGAACAAGGCCGATGCCCCTTGCTCAACGCCCATTTTTCCACCAGTCGACAAATCTTGAACCGATTTATCAGAGAGAACGAACGACAACTATTTGCCTTGACAGCGACCGACGCCATAGCCGGTGAATTGGAGAATTCTGTTTTCAGTGTCGAGAGCCCCCGGGACCTTTTCGATATTCGTCAAATCAAGGTGGTTGCGGACACGACGAATGGCACCATTGCCAAGGCAGGCCACCTTGCCAGGCTGGTGGATCGTTTCCACGATGAGAAGGATGGCTGGTTCAATGAACTACTGATCAACGAAATGATCGATGTTGCTCGTTGTACTGGTGATGTCACGCGGAACCCGATCCAGCTCCAGCATGCTGTCTTCGAGCAGAGGAATTTCTGGACGTCTTTGTTTGGCGGTCTGTATATCTTTCAAGATATGGAGAAGCCGAGTGTTGTCGTGCGCGAAGAGAAGTACCGGCGCCAGCTGCCGTCGGCGCTTGTAATGCTGCTCGATGATCGACGTGATGTGGCCCGTTTTTTGAGTGACAACGAGCTTGTCGAGACTGTCGTCAAGTTTCCAGGCGATGAGGGTGTTGCTGTCCTGCGCCGAAAGCTGGACCTTATGCTTGGTCTGGAGTTGGCGAAAAAGTCTGTTGATTCAACTGGACATGCCGGGTCTCGACTACGTCGTCTTGCGGCCCGCAATGGCGTCTCACTACCCATGGAGTATGAAGGGCTGGCGTCCATTGTCCGGTGGGCAGAGGCCGGTGGAACAAGGCCAAAGGTTGGCATAAGTCATCCCGCCTACTTTGCCACCCTTCGTGCTGCTGATACGCCGGTGAAGGATCTGGTCAATATGCTGCTGGCGGAACTGGTTCCGAATGACGTTCTACAGCTCTACATCTGTCACAAGGATGAGTTCTATCGCCGCTACCGCAGCTGGCCGCGTGAGGTCAGAGATTTTTCCGTCGATGCTATTGTTCGTGAGTATATCTCCGATAAAGACTCCGCTCGCGCCATGCTATTTGGCAGTAACAAGGAATAATGCGTGATTGCTTTTGCTCGCCTGATCTTGGTCGTCATGGTGCTTATGACGATCTGCTATATCATTGTCAATGTTTACCTTTTTTTTCGTTGGCGCAAGGGGCTTGAAGATGAATGGAAAAGGCGTTCTTCAGCGGGTGACGAGAGAGTCTTTGTGCGCAGATCGATGCGTCGGTATCGTCGCCGCTGGCGGCCTATATTGATATCCTTGATTTATATCTTTCCCGTCACGTTGATGACTGTTTTGGTGTTTGTTATCAATTTTTTCTAGGGGGCAGTCAATGGCAATCGTGAAGTGGAGTTTCTGGGGTGTTTTCTGGCTGATGGTCGGAGCGGTCATGCATTATAGCCTTCCCCAGTATGACGTCGTTCGTATCGTCGATACCTACGAGAAGCGACAGGATATCAATGATTGGACGCGCATCTTTTGGTCTGATCCGGATGATTTGACCAATACGCTGGAAAATCGTGATGTTCAGTTCATACAAGCAGTTTTCCCCAGTGGTAAAGCGATCGTCTATCGCAATGAGGATACCGGCTGGAGCTGGCCACCTTACTTCAAGTTCGATACCGCAAATCTTTATACGGAGGCCAGTGACCGGATTTCGACACGGGCGGATCCTCAATGGGTTTCTATCATGCATTACGGTTGGCGCAACCAATTCTTTTCCATCTTTCCTAATGCTGTCTCGATTGAGTCGGTCGAGGGCCCGAATGACAAGCCATTCAATTGGTTTACATACGGTTTTCTGGTGCTGATGGGAAGCGCTGTCGCTTTCTTGTGGCGAGCCTGGGTGCGCTTCAGGCGGCGTCATCTCGACCCGGTGATGGAGGAAGTCGAAGGTGGCCTCGATAGTGCTGGTGAAGCTGTAAATCATCGTTGGCACCGTCTGCGCCGATGGCTGGATACATGGAAGGGCCGCCACAGGCGCTAGGTGTCGGGTCGCGGATCAACCTCGGTTCTAGGAAAAACCGCATTGAAGGCAGTGTACTCGGAAACAGCGTCCGCGCACGCCCTGCTCGAAGTGCTTTGGCATCAGACGCAACGACGGTGGAACAGATCGCCGAGCGCTGCCGGCAACGCTAGACCTATTGGCAGATTGCCCAGGCGCTGGGGATTGGCTAGGGCTTGTCTGAAAAGTGCCTGCGCTCGGTAATACGGCGTTAAAAATCGGCTGGTGCGCCAGCCCGGTCAAAATGCTCATTTACACCCCGTAAACTGCGCTTTCTCACCGATTTTTGCCTTGTCTAACCTTCGCTCGTCGACTTTTCGGACAGCGCCTAAAGCACGGTGGCACGTATTCTCAAGCGCGAGTGGGCCTATCCCTGGTTTTACGGAGCTCGGAGGAGTGAGGCCAGCAGCTGCGCGCCTGGCTTCATCAGGACAACTGGCACCGACCACATGCCTTCCTGAATGATCAGTCTCGCGTTGGCCGGCTGGCCCGTTCCGTGAACAACCTGGCGGGTTTTCACACCTAGCGTTTGAGTTCGTCTCTCAGCGTGCTGACCTGCGCGATGTCCAGCCCCGACAGATCCGCCACCGTCTGGTCGTCCAGCTGAGTCCGCTCGATCATGTTGCGGGCGACCTCCAGGCGAGCCTTCTGTTCACCCTTCTGTTCGCCCTTTTGTTCGCCCTCCTGCAGTCCTTGCTTGCGGCCTTCCTCACGTCCTTCCTCACGGCCTTCCTCGCGTCCTTCCTGACGCCCTTGCTTGCGGCCTTCCTGGCGGCCTTCTTCAAGACCCTGTTGCTTCCACTGCTCGGGCCATCGTTTTGCACGCTCGGCCAGCATGTTGTGTACCTCATTGAGTTCGTTGAGATTCTACCACTCGGTTCCTTCGCTCTCGGGTATCCAGTTGGGCAGCAGCACGCGTTTGATCCAGATGGCGAAGTGACGGCGCAGACGAGTCTGGTCCGGCGCTTCGAGCCATCTTGCCAGCAGTCCGATCAGTTCGACCGCCTCCCTGGTGCCACGGTGGTGTTCCAGTCGAAATATGGCGGCTACCACGTTGCGTGCCTCCGGCGACCAATGCTCCGAGTCCACGATGGCGCCTTCGTCCAGCAGAAGATAGGGCATTCGTGGGCGGTATCGCTCCAGCTCCCTGGGCACGCTCTGAACGAGGTCCGATACGTCGACGGCGGCGTTCCAACGCTTCTCTCCATTGTAGAGCACGACGGGCAGCACCGGGGGCAACCTGGCGTGGGGCGAGAGCTTCTGCTGCTTGATCAGGTCCTGATACAGGAGGCCCACGTAGGTCATGATGCGCAGCGCCATGAAGGGATCGATGGTGCTCTGGAATTCGATCAACAGATAGACGTAGATCCAGTCATCGCCGAAGCGTGCGCGCCAGATGACGTCGGACTCCCGATCGCGCAGGTCGTCGCTGACAAAGCTGCTGCTGACCTTCTCCAGTGAGTCGAGGTCGAGATGCGCTATCCAGTCCTCCTTGATGAAGCCTGTCAGGAGGTCTCGAATGACTCTAGGTTCGCTGAACAGCAGTTTGTAGCTGTGGTCGTGCTGGTGGTTCATGGGATATCAGCCGCCGACTGGCGAGAGCCAGTAATGGAAGGAGATGGCAATCATCCTGGCGGCTAATGGCTGGCATGTACGGCTACGGAGTCGATTGGGTGGAAACCTGACCAAATGTCAGAAGTTTGAGCAAAGTCTTGTTCAGATCTTTTTAGAGAGAGGCGTAGTGACAAGCCCTCAGCCCCCCAGGATGGCCTTGGTTTCCAGATATTCCTCCAGGCCCTCTTCGCCCCATTCGCGACCGTGGCCGGATTGGCCGTAGCCGCCGAAGGGGGCATCGAAGGAAAAGTCCGCCCCTTGCAGGTAGCACTGGCCGGCCTTGAGCCGGCGGGCGATGGGCAGGGCGGCTTCGGCGCTGGCGGCGTAGACGGCGGAAGACAGCCCATAGGGCGTGTCGTTGGCGATCTCGATGGCCTGTTCCAGGTCGTCGTAGGGAATCAGGCACAGCACCGGGCCGAAGATTTCTGAGCGTGCGATCGCCATGTGGTTGCTGACGTCGCTGAAGAGGGTGGGGCGAACATAGTAGCCCTGCTCCAGCCCCTCAGGGGCCTCGGTACCACCCAGCATCAAGCGCGCTCCCTCGGCGATACCCTGCTGAATGTATTGGCGTACGCTGTCGCGCTGGCGCCGGGACACCAGCGGCCCCATGGTGGTGGCGGTGTCCGCCGGGTCGCCCACCACCTGCTCCCGGGCGACCGTCAGGGCGATGCGTTCGGCGTCGGCCAGACGAGAACGTGGTATCAGCATGCGGGTGAAGGCGTCGCAGGTCTGACCACTGTTGGCCATCACGTTTTCCACCCCGAAGCGCACCGCCCGGGGCAGGTCCGCGTCCGCGGTGATGATCAGCGGCGACTTACCCCCCAGCTCCTGGCACACTCGCTTGACCCCGGCGGCGGCGTTGATGGCCACCTCGATACCGGCGCGGGTGGAACCGGTGAAAGACACCATGTCGACCCCAGGGTGGCTCGCCAGCAGAGGGCCGATCTCGTTGCCGGAGCCCGTCACCTGGTTGAAGACCCCGGCGGGGAGGCCGACGCTCTGAAAGATCTCGGCCATGATGAAGTCCTGCAGCGGTGTCTGTTCGGCTGGCTTGGTGACCACGGTACAGCCTGCCGCCAGGGCCGGGGCCAGCTTGCCGATCAGCTGATGCAGTGGGTAGTTCCAGGGGTTGATCAGCGCGCACACGCCGACCGGCTCGCGGACGATGGCGACGCCATTGCGGCGTTCGATCTCTTCGGAACGCAAGGCCCGCTCGGCGTAGTAGCGCATGCCTTCGATGGGGCCATCCACGTGCATGGCGGGTGTGATCTGGACCGGGCAGCCCAGGGTGATGACGTGCGCCTCGACCAGGTCTGCGTGGCGCCTTTGCATCTCGTCGGCGACGGCGAGAAGTATCTCGCGCCGTTGCCCGGCGGGGGTCGCCGACCAGTCGGGCAGAGCGCGCCGCGCCGCCTCGACGGCGGCGTCGATGTCCGCTCGGTGCGCTCTTGGCACCGAGGCGCACAGATTCTCGGTGGCAGGGTCGAGGATGCCAAAGCGCTCGCTGTCGCTGGGCGTGTGCCAGCGGCCATCGATAAAGAAGTGTTCTCTGTAGTGCATGGCGAGGTCCTCGTTGGCTCGGATGATGATCAAGACCGGCGTATGCCGTCGCGGTCAGCCTGGCAGCCCTTTATCCGGACCTGCCGCGCACGACCACTTCATGGCCGACCTCTTCCGGCTCGGTGTCGGTCAGTTCGGCGGGGAAGCCGTCGCCGAGCACCTCGACGCCGCAGGCGTCCTCGAGGCGCCGGATGATGTTGGATGACCACTCACGGGAGCCATAGCGCTCTTGGCCATCCTGAAAGATGTCGAGCAGCAGCGGCGATATCTCGAGGGGCACCTCGAGGCTTCTGGCCAGGGCGTCGAACAGGCCCACGTCCTTGAGCACCAGATCCATGGTGAAGCTGATATCGCGGCTACCGTTGAGAATGACCTGGGATTCGGTCTCGTGGACAAAGGAATTGCCCGAGGAGATACGGATGGCCTCGAAGGCGGTGTTCATGTCCAGGCCGGCCTTGCGAGCCACGGTCAAGGCCTCGGCCACCGAACACAGGTTGGCGGTGGCGAGGTAGTTGGTCAGTACCTTGAGCATCGAGGCCGTGCCCAGAGGTCCGGTGTGCAGGACCCGACGCCCCAGGGTGGTCAGCACCGGCAACACCCGTTCAAAGGTGTCGCGATCACCGCCGGCGAAGATCGAAATGTTGCCGGTGGCGGCGCGGTGGCAGCCGCCGGAGACCGGTGTCTCCATGGCGAGGGCGCCGGTGGCGGCGACCCTGGCGGCAATGCGTACCAGTTCCTGTGCATCGGTGGTGCTCATCTCCAGCCACACCTTGCCGGCAGAGAGCCCGGCGATGACCCCATCCTCGGCTTCCATTACCGCGCTGCAGGCGCGAGGAGATGGCAGGCAGGTGATGATCATGTCGCTGGCCTCGGCCACTGCTCTGGGGCTGCTGGCGGCGGCAGCGCCCTGGTCGATGAAGCGTCGAGTGATCTCGGGGTCGAGGTCGCGGATCGTGACGTGATAGCCGTTGCGCAGCAGGCTGCCGGCGAGCTTGCCGCCGACGTTGCCAAGTCCGATAAAGCCGATGTTCATGGGAGGTCATCTCATGCCGGTGAGCCGATCACCTTGCAGTGACATCCTTGCGCGGGGGCGGATGAAGTGCTGCAGGTAGGCTTCACGCTAGGCACGGCGGGGGCAGACGACAATTCATCTTTTCTTGGTGATTGGTCACTTTTGTTGAGTGAAGGCGACTCAGTCCCGCTGACTCAGCAGCCAGGTGCTGAAGGCCTCCACTCGCGGATCGTCGGCCAGATGGGAGGGGGAGGCGATGCCCCATTCGCCGCTGGCGGGCTGTACCTTGCCCATCGGGTTGATCAGCCGGCCCGTGGCCAGGTCATCCTCGGCGAAGGGGCCATTGACCAGGGCGACGCCTTCACCTCGGGCGGCCATCTCGAGCGCCGCCGCCAGGGTGTCGACCTGAAGGGCGCGTGGCGGCGCGGGCCGTATGGCAGGAGGCGACTGGGTGTCGAACCAGCCCTGCCAGCTCCAGCTCTCGGTGTAGACGCTGATCAGCGGGAAGGCCTGCAGCGCCTCGGGGGATAGCGGCAACGAATGCCCCATCACCAGCGAGGGGCTGCACACAGGGGGCAGCGTCGAGGGAAACAGCGGTGTCCAGTCAAGTCGAGAGGGTAGTGGGCCATCACGGAAGAGGATGGCGATATCGGCGTGGGCGCTGTCGAAGGTCCAGTCCAGGCTGTAGGTCTTTATCCTCAGTTCGGTCTCGGGATAGCGCTGGTGAAATTGTGCCAGTCGTGGGGCCAGCCAGCGGATCGAGGTGGTTACGTAGACCTGCACGCGCAGAGGCTCAAGGCAGGGCTGGCGACGCAGTGTTTCGGCGCCCAGGATCAGCGCTTCCAGGGCGTCGCGCACAATAGGGTAGAAACGTCGCCCGGATGCGGTGAGCTCGATATGCCGACCCCGGCGGGCGAACAGTTTCGTCCCCAGGCTCTGCTCCAGACGCTGTATCTGGTTGGCGATGGCGGGGTGGGAGAGGTGCAGCTCCTCGGCTGCGGCGCGCAGGCTTGATAGTCGCGCCGCGGCCTCGAATCCCTTCAGCGCACTCAAGGGCGGCAGGCGATCCAGCGGCAGCGGTGCCGTGGATGTCCGATGACGCGGGACGTCAGACAACGCGGGACGACAGCTGGCGCGCGGCCTGCACCAGGTTCTTGGAGTAGCGGCGCGCCTCCTGGGGGCTCAGGGTGTCGCTGCTGATGGCGGCGCTGATCGCTGCGATGGGCTCGTTGCGCAGGTTGAGCACCGGGGCGGCGATGCAGCTGACGCCCTGCTCGGGCGCGCCGTTGGAGGTGGCGTAACCGAGCCGATGGGCCCGCCCCAGTTCCGCCATGACGCCTTTCACTCCCTTGTTCTCTGGAGCAAGACCAAGCTCGTCGGCGAGATAGCCCTGCCAGGAGTCCTCGTCGCGCATCGCCAGGATGATCTTGCCACTGGCGGCTTCGTGCAGCGCCATGGTCTTGCCGACGTAAAGGTTGAAGCTTGCGCCGCTGGCACCGTCGATCTTGGACACCACCACCACCTTGTTGCCGATGGGCACGCACAGAAAGATGGTCTTGTGGATTTCGTTTTTCAGGATTTCCGCGATCGGATAGAAGTAGGGTATCAGGCTCTGCTTGTTATAGATGGTGGAGGATATCTGGAAGATGCGTGAGCCGATGCAGTAGGACTTCTTGCGGCTTGGATCCTGGGCCACCAGATGGTGGTGAAGCAGGGCGTTGATGACACGGTGACCGGTGGCCGGCGAGATACCGGTAGCGTCACAGATTTCCGAAAGCGTCATGGGATAGCTGGTGGCCGCCAGCAGGTCCAGGATCATGACGCTATGATCGACCGCCGGAGCCTTGGTCTTTTCCGAGGTCCTTTCCGAATTCATGATCAGCCGCGGTCTCCAAAACGCGAATGCGAGGACGAATGCAGATGACTCGTCCGGTCAGACTCAGGGGCGATGTGGCTCCTGGGCGTCGTTCAGATCGGGTGGTCCTGAAGGATCAGGTCGGCCCCCTTTTCCGCCACCATCATCACCGGTGCATTGAGGTTAGCCGAGGTGATGTTGGGAAAGATCGAGGCGTCGATGACCCTGAGCCCCGACACGCCATGCACCCTGAGACTGCCATCGACCACCGCCTCGCGAGTGTCGGGCCCCATGGCGCAGGTACCGCACAGATGATAGATGGAGCCTGCGTTGGCGCGAAAGTACTCTAACATGCTTTGGTCATCGTGGACGGTATCCGCCGGGGTGACCTCGGCGTCGATGACGGCACCCAGGGCCGCCGTTTCTGCCAGCGCGCGAATGAGCCGGCTGCCCTGAATGGCCTCGTCCTGATCTCGTCGGGTTCCCAGATAGTTCGGCCGGATCACCGCCGGCTCATTGGCATCGGCGCTGGCCAGCTCGATGGTGCCACGACTGTCGGGACGGCAGGAATTGAAGGCCAGCAGGAAGCCGGAGTAGGCATCCGCGGTCAGTGTCGTGTCCGGCGGTGCCGGGATGCGATAGGACAGCGGGTTGAAGTAGAGCTGGATATTGGGCGCGGATTCGTCGGCATGGCCGCGAAAGAAGCCTCCGGCCTGGTTGACGCTCATCGCCAGCGGGCCGCTGCGATTGATCAGGTACCTCATCGTTGCCCTGGTCAGGCCGGGCAGAGAGTTGAAGTCGTCGTTCAGGGTCCGGCAGTTGGCGCGATAGAAGTAGCTGACGGCCAGGTGATCCTGCAGGTTTCGGCCCACGCCGGGTAGCTGCTGGAGCGCTGCGATCCCGTGTTGTCGCAGCTTCTCGCTGTCCCCGAGCCCCGATAGCATCAGCAGCTTTGGCGAGTCCACCGCACCGGCGCAGACGATCACCTCGCGGCGTGCGCGCAGGGTCTTCAACTGGCCCTGCTCTCGGTATTCAATGCCGCTGGCGCGACGCTGATCGTCGAACAGTACCCGTTGAACCTGGCTGACGTGCTTGAGGGTGAGATTGGAGCGCTCGAGCGCCGGCTTCAGGTAGGCGGTGTTGCTGGAATCGCGACGGCCTCGGCGGATGTTCGTCTCATAGAGACCGGCACCTTCGATGGAGGGGCCATTGAAGTCGTCATTGAGCGGGTAGCCGAGTTCATCGGCAGCCCTGAGGTAGGACTGGCAGATCGGATGGGCGATTTCCTTCAGCGGGGTGATGCCGATCAGTCCCTGGCTCGAGTGGAATTCGGTATCGCCTGCAGGGTGCTGCTCGAGTTTCCTGAAATAGGGCAACAGCGCCTGGTAGCCCCACCCCGGGTTACCCGCGCGCTCCCAGTCATCGAAGTCCGATGGCTGGCCTCGCACATAGATCATGGCGTTGATCGAGCCCGATCCTCCCTGGACCTTGCCCCGGGGTGTGTAGATCCGCCGGTTGGCCAACGCCGGCTCCTCGGCGCTGTAGTACATGTAGTTGTAGCCGGGGTGATAGTAGGTCTTGGCAAAGCCCACCGGCACCCGAAGCCAGGGGGAACTGTCACGGCCGCCGGCCTCGACGATCAGTACCTTGTGGCGTCCGCTGGCACTCAGCCGGTGGGCCAGCACGCAGCCTGCGGAACCTGCACCGACGATGATGAAGTCGTAGTCCATCGCCTCAGGCCTCCGGTCGGGTCTTCCAGCGGGTGCAGGACTGCTGGACGACGTCGTAGGGCGTGGCGTCCATGCTCAGGTGCAGGCGCTTGCCGGTGTAGGGTGAGTGGGCCCTGACCACCGCCATGTCCAGTTCCACCCCGAGCCCCGGTCGATCGGAGGGAATGATAAAGCCGTCACTCCACTCGATCTTGGCTTCGAGCACCTCGGCGTGGAAGCCGTCCCAGGTGCCGATGCTCTCCTGGATCAGGAAGTTGGGTGTGGTGGCGGCGAGCTGAATGCTGGCCGCCGCACCCACCGGGCCGTTGTACAGGTGGGGCGCTATCTGGGCGTAGTGGACCTCGGCCAGGGCGGCGATCTTCTTGCCTTCGAGGATGCCGCCGACCCGGCCAAGGTTCATCTGCAGGATCGAGGCGGCCTGGTGGCGCAGCAGGTCATGGAACTCGTACTTGGTGGTCAGCCGCTCACCGGTGGCCACCGGGATGGAGGTATGGTCAGCGACTCTGGCCATGGCCTCGCTCTGGCCGGGTGGCACCGGCTCCTCGAACCACAGCGGGTCAAAGGGTTCGAGGCGCTTGGCCAGGCGGATCGCCGAGGCCGGCGTCATCTGGCCGTGGGTACCGAACAGCAGGTCGCAGCCGTTGCCGACCGCCTCACGGATGCGCTGGCAGAAGGTTGCGCTCTTTTCCAGCGCCTCCAGTGACAGCATATGCCCGCAGTAGGCGGTGTAGGGGCCCGCCGGATCGAACTTGAGCGCGGTAAAGCCGAGGGCCTTCTGCTCCAGGGCGCACTCCACCGCCAGCTCGACATTGTCGTAGTCATAGTCGCCGCCGGGGGCCCGGGGGTAGAGATAGGTGTAGGAGCGCAGCCGGTCGTGGAGCTTGCCGCCGATCAGTGCATGTACCGGCTGGCCGGCCGCCTTGCCGACGATGTCCCAGCAGGCCATCTCGAGGCCGCTGAGCACCCCCATCATGGTCAGGTCCGGGCGCTGGGTGAAGCCGCTCGAGTAGGTCTCGCGATACAGCCGTTCCAGATGGTGGGGATCCCGTCCCTTCAGGTAGCGCTCGAACACGTCCTCGATGGCGGCGACCACCACTTGCGGGTGGAAGGTCGCCGCATAGACCTCGCCGACGCCCTCGATGCTACAGGCGGTTCCCAGTTTGACGAAGATCCAGTACATGCCGCCGATGTGGGGCGGAGGTGTGGCGACCACATGGCTTTCACAACTGACGACTTTCATGAACAGCGAGTCCTCTGAAAAGGGCAGCAAGCTAGCCGGCCGCCAGGCGCAGACGCGGCGGTGATGGGCTTGGGTGTGGGGTGGCGCGGGATGGCGTCAGTAGTTCAATACCACCAGCCGGGTCTGGGTGTAGTCCAGCATGCCGTGCTTGCCGTCGTCGCCACCGAGGCCCGAACGCTTCCAGCCGGCGTGGTAGCCCTGGTAGGGGTCCGATGGGGTGCGATTGATGTAGACCTCGCCTGCCTCGATGTTGTGTGCCACCTTCATGGCGGTGCGGTAGTTCTCGGTGAACACCACCGAGGCAAGGCCGAACTGGTGGTCGTTGGCCAGCGCCAGGGCTTCATCCACATCGGCGTAGGTCAGCACCGGCAGTACCGGTCCGAAGATCTCTTCCTGGACGATCTCCATGTCCTGGCGGCAGTCGGTCAGCAGGGTCGGCGGGTAGAAGTGTCCGGGGCCAGGGGGAATCGCGCCGCCGGTGGCCAGGGTGGCGCCGTCGTCGATGGCACGTTCGACCATCTGGTGGACATTGAGGCGGGTGTTCTCGTTGATCAGGGGGCCCATGTGGCTAGGGGCCTCGGCACGATTGCCGAAGGTGCAGGCCTCCATGTTGGCCTTGAGCAGGGCGATGAAGGGCTCGGCGATGGACCGATGCACGTAGACCCGCTCGATGGCGGTACACAGCTGGCCGCAGTTGGTGGTCTTGGAGGCCACGATCTGACGGGCGGCCTGCTCGAGGTCGGCGTCGGGCTCGACGATGGCCGGTGACTTGCCACCCAGTTCCAGCGACGACTTGGCGATATTGACCTGGGAGTACTCCAGCACCTTGCGGCCAGCGCCGACGCTGCCGGTGAGGGTGATCATGCCGACCCTTGGATGGGTACACACGGCCTCGGCGGTGGCGTGGTCCATGCTCAGGATGTTGATCACCCCCGGCGGGATCTCGGCCGCCTGGACGGCCCGGGCAATTTCGAAGGCCGAACGCGGAGTGTTGTTGCTCGGGCGCACGATCACGCTGTTGCCGGTGATCATCGCCGGTGCAATCTTGCGCAGCAGGGTGAAGACGGGGTAGTTGAAGGGAATCAGGCAGGCCACCACGCCGATCGGCTCCCGAGTGAGCAGCAGGCTCTCGTCTGGGGTGTCGCTGGGCACGATATCGCCCTCGATCCGTCGCGCCCATTCGGCGTGGTAGCGGGTGATATCGGCCGCGTATACCGCCTCGTTGGTGGCGTCCTCGAGGCTCTTGCCCGACTCTTCGGCCAGCGCCCGCCCAATGGCCTCGCGACGCTCCATCAGGGCGTCGGCCAGGCGCTGCATATGTACCGCCCGCTCGGCACTGGTCAGCCTGCGCCAGTGCTTCTGGGCCCTGGCCGCGACCTCGACAGCTTCCATCGCCTGGGCGTTGGTGGCGGCCTGTACCTCGCCCACCATCGCTCCCGTGGCGGGGCAGTAGACCGGGATCATGCTGGCCTGGGGAGCGCTGACAAAGTCGTTGTTGATGAAGTTCCCATCGGTGCTCATGGCTGATTCCTCGTCAAGTTCAAACCAGCCTAGGAAGCGACCCTGAGGGCGTCAAGAAAATTCCCTATGTAGAAATAAAATTCCGCATATGGAATATGTGGCGGTGTGCTGGTGCCTGTATGCGAGCCGGCAGGAAGCCATGACAGCGCCAGGTAAGGCCCGAGAAAGCGCCGAGGAAAGCAACATCAGGCGCCCTGCCGGCGACGGCCAGCAGGGCACGTGTCATCGGGCCTAGCGGGTGGCGACCACCACGCGGCCTCTGACCTTACCTTCCATCAGGCGCTCTGCGGTGGTGATGGCCTCGCTCAGCGGGATCTCGCTGGCGATGTCGTCGAGACGCTCTTCAGGCATCAGCTCGGCCAGGCGCTGCCAGGCTTCCAGGCGAACTTCTCTGGGCTGCATCACGCTGTCGATGCCGGCCAGGGTCACGCCGCGCAGGATGAAGGGCATCACCGTGGCGGGAAGGTCCATGCCCTGGGCCAGGCCGCAGGAGGTCACCGTGCCGCCGTAGCGGGTCGAGGCCAGCACATTGACCAGGGTGTGGCTGCCGACGCTGTCGACGGCACCCGCCCAGCGTTCCCTGGCCAGGGGCTTTCCGGGCTGTTCGAGCTCGCTGCGGTCGATGATCGAGGTGGCGCCCAGTGCCTTCAGATAGTCCGCCTCCTCGACCTTGCCGGTGGAGGCAACGACTTCGTAGCCCAGCTTGGCCAGCAGGGTGATGGCAAAGCTGCCGACGCCACCGCTGGCGCCGGTGACCAGCACCTCGCCCTGGTCCGGGGTCACCCCGTGGCGCTCCAGCGCCAGCACCGAGAGCATGGCGGTGTAGCCGGCGGTGCCGATGGCCATGGCGTTTCTGGTGCTGAAGGCTTCGGGCAGCGGGATCAGCCAGTCGCCGTTCAGCCTAGCCTTCTGGGCCAGCCCGCCCCAGTGCTTCTCGCCGACGCCCCAGCCGTTCAGGACCACCCGGTCACCCGGCTGGAAGTCCTGGTGCTGCGAGGCTTCCACCACGCCGGCAAGGTCGATGCCCGGGACCATGGGGAAGGACTTGACCACCGGGCCCTTGCCGGTGATGGCCAGCCCGTCCTTGTAGTTCAGGGTGCTGTAGTCGACGTTCACGGTCACGTCGCCCTCGGGCAGGGCCTGGTCATCAAGTGCCTCGATGGCGGCCTTCTGAGTGTCGCCTTCCTTGCGGATCACGATGGCGTCGAACATGGCGGTCTCCTTTTTAGACGGTTTGTCTATAAATTGGCGCAAGCAGTATCAGGGCGCCGTATACGACCCCGCAGGAGCGGGCTCTCGGTTCAGTGTCGGACTATTGTCAAGTCAGGTAGGCTTAGTTCAGTTCATGGCGACGGACGACCCTGGCGTTGGGTGTCAGGCCCGAAAAGAAGCTGTCGGTGAACACATCGATCGGGCGCGGGCTGCGTTCCAGTCTGGCGCGCATGATGGCGCCCTCCCAGCCGATCCAGAAGGCCTCGGCCAGCCGGTCAGGGTCCCTGTCGGAGGCGATATCGCCGTGGTGGCGGGCTTCTTCCAGGCAAGCGGCGAGACGTCGTTGCCAGTCGGCGAGCGTGGCGATCAGCCGCTCGCGGTAGTCCGGCGGCAAGCCAGCCGCCTCCTGACCGAGATTGCCTACCAGACAGCCACGGCGATAGTCGTGGCGTGCCATGCCGGCCTTGGCATCGTCGACAAAGGCCTGCACGCGCTCGAGCGGTGGCCGGGAATCGTCTTGCAGATGGCGGTCGAGCTTGTCGGCAAAATAGCGCCCGTAGCGCTCGAGCACCGCCTGGCCGAAGGCTTCCTTGCTGGCAAAGTAGTGATAGAAGGAACCCTTGGGCACCCCGGCACGCTTGAGCATGCCATCGAGCCCCGCGCTCAGAAAGCCGTGTTCGGTCAGGGTCTCGAGGCCGCTGGCGATCAGCGCCGCTCTGGCGTCGCCCTGGGTGGCGCCGACGCTGTAGTCGGTCTTCGGCGGTCGCCCCCGGCGCCTGGCTATCGTCGGATTGGTCATGCAATGATTTTAGACCAGGTGTCTATAAAATCAATGATGGGGCTGACCACGAGGGCAAACGAGAAGACACGCGAGGGTGGCCACGGGGGGCGACAGCGTCACCTGACACGACACCAGCGGCCCGGTATCGGGCCGCTGGCGATTGGAGCAGGTCATCGACGAGGGTCTATCAGACCTGGGGTGACAGGCACTCGACCGGCGAGCGAGACTCGCGCGACTTGCGCATCAGGCTGATGACGACAAAGATCGCCGAGTTGACCACCAACCCGCAGAAGCCCGGGTGCCAGCCGAAAGGCGCATCGATGCCGAATTGCAGCAGCAGGGTGATGACGGCGCCGACACTCAGCCCGATAAAGGCCGCGGTCTGGGACGCGCGACGCCAGAACAGGGCACCCAGCAGCATCGGCAGCAGTTGCACAATAATGCCGTAGGCTCCGAGCAGCAGGCTGACCAGCGAGCCGGGGTTGGCCAGTGCCAGCAGGTACGCCATCAGCGATATCGCGATGACCCCGTAGCGCGTCAGTGACAGCGCCTTGTGCTCGGGCAGGGCGCGCATCCTGGGCGTGAACTGGACCACGTCACGTACCAGGATGGTGGCCGAGGTGTGAGCCAGGTTGGCGGCGGTCGACATGGCTGCCGCCAAGGCGCCGGACAGTGCCAGTCCGATCACCCAGGCGGGCAGGTCGGCGAGTTCCACCACGATGGTCAGCAGCACCCGGTCAGGCGAATCCAGTGGCGTGTCGGCGAGCAGCACGATGCCGGCGAAGCCGATGATCAGCAGCGGTACCAGCAGGTAGCTGTAGAGAGGGTAGAGCACAAAGACACGCTTGAGCGTCCTGACGTCCTTGGCGCTGTAGAACTTCATGAAGATGTGAGGCCACATCACGCAGCCCAGCGCGCTGACCAGCACCGCAGTGGAGAAGGCGCCCCAGCCCATCCCGGTGGCGCCGGGCATGGTCAGGTATTCCGGCGCCTGGTCCTTGATCTGCTGGAACATTTCACCGACGCCACCGAAGAACTGCTCGGCCGTGGTCAGCCCCAGTGCCCAGGCGATGACGACCATCATCAGGCCCTGCATCAGGTTGGTCCAGCCGATGCCCTGAAGGCCGCTGGCGTAGACGTAGGCGGCCACCACGCCGCAGGCCAGCAGACTGCCCAGCCAGAACGGGATGGTGCCGGAGGTCGCCGCTTCGAACAGCATGCCGGCGCCAGCGATCTGGATCGTCAGGTAGGGAATCATCGCCAGCACGCTGACGACACCGATGACCAGGCCCAGCACATTCTTTGGAGTGGGGTAGCAGGCCGACAGAAACTCGGCCTGGGTTAGAAAGCCGTGGCGGCGACCCAGTCGCGAGATATGCGGCGCGATCAGCCACCACACGATCACCGCCAGCGTCAGGTAGGCGATGATATAGAACGCCGGGGCGCCCTTGCTGTAGGCCCAGCCAGGTGCACCGAGGAAGGCAAAGGCGGAGAAGATTTCGGCACCGAGGATGAAGAACAGCACCAGCAGGCCCATATGGCGACCGCCCGCCACGTAGCCTTCCAGCGAGGAGCCCTGGCCACGCCTTGCGCGCAGGCCCACCAGCAGCACGATGACCAGATAGCCCACCGTCATGGCGGTGATCAGCAGAGAATCACTCATGGTCTGCCTCCTCGCCGGTATCCTTGCGATAGGCGATCAACAGGCCCACGAACAGGGCGAAGACCCAGGCCACGTACCAGAACATGAAGAACGGCATGCCGAGCATCATCGGATCGATGCGATTGGCGATCAGCGCACCCGGCCACACCATGGCCAGGGTGCACAGCACGAAGTAGATCAGCAGGCCCTTGGAAGGCATGCCTTTTTGGTGGTTCATGGGAAGACCTCTTGTTGTTGAGTGTGGTCGTTGTCGGCATCGCCTCAGCGATGGTCGTTCAAGGCGCCAAGAGCGATGGCAACCAGCAGTCGGCTGCCTACGGGAATGATGGCGTCGTTGAAGTCGTAGCGAGCGTTATGAAGCGGCGGGGTGGTGTCCGATTCGGCGCTGCCGAGGAAGAAGTAGGCTCCCGGGCACTTTTCGAGCATAAAGGCGAAGTCTTCACCGCCAAGGCTGGGATTCACGTCGCGCTCCAGTGCGGTCTCGCCCAGCAGTTCCTTCGCGGTGGCGATGACGTGGTCGGTCGCCGCCGGGTGATTGACCGTGGCCGGAAAGATGCGCTGGTGATCGACCTCGATCTCGCCGCCGTAGGTCGCCGCCACACCATCGCAGGTGCGCTGGATGGCCTCGGCGATGCGATCCTGGGTAGCGCTGTCGAGGGTTCGCACCGTGCCGCTCAGTCGGACCTCGTCGGGAATGATGGCGAAGCCTTCGAGTTCACCTCCCTTGATGCCGCACAGGCTCAGTGCCGCTGGAGACAGTGGGTCGGCATCGCGCGAGACCACGCTGTGCAGGGCCTGGATCAGAGCGCCGGCCATCCTGACCGGGTCGGTAGAAAGGTGAGGGTTCACCCCGCCGTGGCCGCCCTTGCCGCGGATGCAGATATCCAGGCGATCGGTGGCGGCCATGATCGGGCCCGGGCGAATCGCCACCTGCCCCCGGGGCAGAGCCGGCCAGTTGTGCAGGCCGTAGATCGCATCCATGGGGAAGCGCTCGAACAGCCCCTCCTCGACCATCGCTCTTCCACCACCCAGGCCTTCTTCCGCCGGTTGGAACACCAGCTGGATGGTGCCGGAAAAATCGCGGTGGCGGGCGAGGTAGCGAGCGGCGCCGATCAGCATGGTGGTGTGGCCATCGTGGCCGCAGGCATGCATGACACCAGGCACTTCGGAGACATGGCCGTGGTCGCTTGCCTCCTGAATCGGCAGCGCGTCCATGTCGGCGCGCAGGCCAATACGGCGACCGTTGTCGGGGCCAAGCCCTCTGATGGTGGCCACGACACCGGTGCCGCCCAGGCCGTGGTCGAAGGGAATGTCGAGCCGCTCCAGCTCATCGCAGACACGCGCGGAGGTGGCGTGTTCCTTGAAGCCGAGTTCCGGATGCCGATGAAAGTGCTGGCGCAGTTCGGTCAAGCTGCTGTGCTGGTCGTCGAAGAAGGTGGGGTCGATAGGCTGAGTCATGAGATTCCGGACGCTTGTTGATTGTGTCCTTCATCATGGTTGGCGGTGTGTCATAGATAAAATATTATTATTTTTATATTTCCATGCTTTTATTGTATGGATTTGCCGTATGAGCCGTCGACTTGGGTGAACCCTGGTACTGGCGTGGTGGCCCCGCTCAACAAGGATCGAACATGGACTTCAAGCAGCTGCGCTACTTTCTGACGGTGGTCGAGGAGGGCGCGATTTCCAGCGCGGCAAGAAAGATCCCGTTGGCCCAGCCGGCCTTGACCCGCCAGCTCAGGCTGCTGGAGGAGTCGGTGGGAGCCACCCTGCTGGAGCGATCACGTCAGGGCGTAAGCTTGACCGCTGCGGGGGTTGCCTTTCACGGCGAAGCGCGACGACTGTTGCGAGAGTTCGAGACCGCCAAGCTCGATGCTCGTCGGATTGCCGATGGACAGCTCGGACAGCTGCGTCTGGGCGTCACCGTCATGCACCTGTGGGTGCCCCAGATCGTCAAGCTGCTCAACGGGTATCGCCAGCGTTACCCGGACGTCAGCCTCAAGGTACAGTCGCTGCTGTCCGCGCCCCAGGTGGAGGCGCTGCGCCATCATCAGCTGGATGCGGGGATGCTGTTCTTTCCCCCTGACGATGATGATCAGCTCGACAGCCACTGCCTCTATGAAGACCGTCTTGTGCTGGTAGCCAGCGAAGGATCACGCCTGGCGCAGCATCCCCCCTCTCGACTGGCGGACCTGGCCGGTGAAGACTTCATCTGGTTCGAGCGTAGCGCGACACCGGTCTATCACGACAAGCTGATCCATGCCTTTCAGCGACGTGGCTTCACCCCCCACGTGGTGCAGGAAGGCACCGACAACGCCACCATGCTGTGCCTGGTGGCGGCGGGCATGGGCTGCACGATATTGCCGGAAATGACCATGGCCGGGGCGCCGGAAGGCGTGGTCAGCTTTCCTCTGGAGGATCTGGATATAGTGCTGCCACTGATGCTGGTCTGGCGCAGGGATGCCAGCCTGCCGGCGGTCCGACGCTTGATCGAGGTGGCAGAGTCGCAATCGC
Source organism: Halomonas sp. EF61 (assembly GCF_040147045.1). NCBI lineage: Bacteria > Pseudomonadati > Pseudomonadota > Gammaproteobacteria > Oceanospirillales > Halomonadaceae > Halomonas > Halomonas sp. EF61. Next base: position 1,829,884 of record NZ_JAMSHM010000001.1, read on the forward strand.
TGGCCTGAATGGCCGCGCCCTGTTATCTGCGCTTGGCCTGGTGCCGTGCAAAAGGCCACCCGAGGGGTGGCCTTTGCCATTGCTGCGAGGCTTGGTGTCAGGTGCTGCGCATTACAGCACCATGGCGGCGATCCAGGCGAACACCAGCATGCCGATGTTGCAGTGCAGGAAGGTGGGGATGACGCTGTCGCGAATATGGTCGTGTTGGCCATCGGCGTTAAGCCCGGCGGTGGCGCCCAGGGTGATGGTCGAGGCCGGGGAGCCAGCGTCGCCCAGGGCCGCCGAGGCGCCCAGCAAGGCCATCGCCGCCAGCGGGTCGAAGCCCAGGGTCAGCGCCAGTGGCAGGTAGATGGGTGCCAGGATCGGCACGCTGGCGAAGGAGTCACCGAAGCCGATGGTGATGAACAGTCCCACCACCAGCATCACCGCTGCGCCCAGCGCCATGTTGCCGCCGATCAGTTCGGCCGACGCCGCTACCAGAGGCTCGATTTCTCCGGTGGCGGTCAGCACGCCGGCGAAGCCGGAGGCGACGGTGATGATGACCGCGATCTGCGCCATCATCCGCAGCCCGTCGGTGAAGACGTCATCCTGCTCCTGCCAGCGGAAGATACCGGACACCCCCAGGATCAGAAAACCGACCATGGCTCCGAGCAACAGCGAGTCGAACTTGAGCTGAAAGACCAGGGCCACCGCCAGGGCGCCCAAGGTGATGACCAGCTGCAGCGGCTTCAGGCGAGCCGGCGAGGCGGGCCTGGTGGCGACGGTGGCAGTGGTGCTTGGTGTGACGTAGTCGCGCGGGCGGCGATAGCTGATAAAAACGGCCACCAGCAGCCCCGCGACCAGGCCCAGCACCGGTAGTGCCATGGCCTTGGGGGCCATGTCGGCGGTGGCGGTCAGCCCGTAGTCCGCGCCGACGCTGTTGACGTTGGCCAGCAGGATCTCGTTGAGAAAGATGGCACCGAAGCCGGTGGGCAGCAGCAGGTAGCTGGCGCTGATCGAGCAGGCCAGGATGCAGGCCACGGCGCGGCGGTCGACTCGCAGGCGATCGAGCACAACAAGCAGCGGAGGCAGCAGGATCGGAATGAAGGCGATGTGCACCGGCACCAGATTCTGCGACATCAGTGAGGCGACGATGAACAGGCCGAACAGCGTCCACTTGACGCTCTTGCGGGTACTTTGCTCGTCGCTGCCAAGGCGCGCCGAGATAGCATCGGCCAGCAGTTCGAGCAGGCCCGAGCGTGACAGCGCCACGGCGAAGGCGCCGATCATCACGTAGGTCAGGCCGACCTGGGCGCCGACCAGCAGGTTGTCATTGAAGGCGCCGATGGCGTCGTTCATCGACAGCCCGGCGTGCAGCGCGCCTAGCATGGCGGCGCTGATCAGGGCGATGGCCACGGGGATCCGCAGCAGGCACAGCACGATCATGCTGAGGATCGTCAACACCGCCGCGTTGATGTGGTAGCCGACGGCCAGGGTCGAGGCGTAGATCAGGGCGCACAGAGCAATGGTCGGCAGTGCGCGGGTGCGGGCAAAACGGTTTGCCTTGGGAGAAGGGTCGGTAAGGGCGGTCTCTTGCATGGGGTCTCCGGCTCGTCATGAGCCACGTGTCCAGGGGGCGTGAGAGTGCCGGCGAGCGTGGCGTAACCGCGGAGGGCTGGTCCTCTTCTAGGGGAGGTTGAAGCCTGACGGCCGTTCGCTAGCGGGCGAATGATACCCCAAACCTGGGCCGTGGCCCGCACTGGCCTCGATAGTTGCCTCGATAGCGGTCTCGATGGTCGCCGCCATGGTGGCAAGGGGGGGAAGGAGGAAAGGAAGAAAGCAAAGAAGCGGCTGCGCTGCCTTCCATCAAAAACGCCGCCCCGAAAGGGGCGGCGTGAATCGCCAGGACGCGTCGGCGAAAAGCGGGGCGCAGAAACGCTGTCTCTCAAGCCATCGCTCAGGCGGGTACCGCCTGGGCGGCGCCAGAGGAAGCCGGTACTGCAGGCATGGACGGTGGCAGGGTCGCCATCAGCGCGCGCTCCAGGTCCATGGCCTTGCACTTGTAGGCGGTGCAGTTGGCGCAGTGAACGCTGTCGCCGTCGTCTTGACCAACAGGCAGCGTGAAGCGGGAGTGGCCACAGATGGTGCAGCTCAGGTCCAGGGCGACGGTGATCATGCGACTCGCTCTCCCTTGGTGTGCTGCTGCTCGATCAAGGCATCGTGCTCACGTCGCATGGCCATCATCAGGCTGCGAGACTTGTTGAGAAAGCGTAGGCGGTCGGGCGTCTGCTGTTCTTCCCAGGCGCCTAGGGTGGCATGAAACTCACCGCACTCGGTGCAGTTCAGCTCTTCCCAGTCATTGGGCTGAGCCGTTACAGGTCCCGGTGTGCTGGCCAGGTCGTGGCCACAGCGGGTACAGGAAATCGGGTAGTACACGGGTCGCCCTCCTTGGCGCATGACGTGCCGTCGTTCGTTCCGTTGTGGAAGCGAGGCTGCGCATGGCCCTCCTGGCCGAGCCTCAACGGTACGAAAGGTTCTCATCGCCAGGCTTGATATGCAAGTATTGTATAGGTTTTCTGTCGCCGGAAGCGTATCGGCATCTCGCCGTCATTACCGTCTTTCCGAGCAGCGCCCATATCATGACGTCAAAAGATGACGCTTTGATGATCAGAGTGGCGAAAGCTGTCGTAAAACTTTTTCTTGTACATTACTTGTTCTTGATCTAATTTTTGTACATGAACTGCGTCGTCCTGGTTGAGCAGCCCCGACAGAGAGGTTCCCGGGAGGCGCGCAGTGGCGACGCGACATCTCGGAGCAATCACCGCAAGGAGGCGAGAGCATGAAAAAAGCAATGTCTGCCGCAACGTCGTTCCTGCCGAGCTGCGTGCTCGGCGTAGCGCTGCTCGCTGGCGGGGTGGCCGAAGCGGATCAGCAGCAACAGCAGGATCCCTCACGCAATCTGCTCGAAGTCGCCCAGGCCGACGGACGTTTCTCGACATTGCTTGATGCTGTCGAGAAGGCTGGCCTCGACGAGCCGCTACAGGGAGATGAAACCTATACGCTCTTTGCTCCAACGAACGAAGCCTTCGGTACCCTGCAGCCAGGACAGCTCGACGAGTGGATGAGCGACGACAAGGCCTCCCACCGACGTCTGGTCGAGGTCGTTTCCTACCACATGGTGGAAGGAGAAGTGTCACTGGAGGAGTCATCTGAGGTGACCACCCTGCAGGGAACCGACATGGCCATCGACGCCCAGGAAGGCTCGGCAAGCGTAGGCAATGCCGCCGTGGTGGAGTCCGACATCAAGGCCAGCAATGGGGTGATCCACGTGGTGGACAGCGTGCTGATCCCTGAATAACCGATGCTGATTGACTGACGCCAGTGCAGCATCTGCTGCACTGGTCGCCAGAGGCCGGGCACGAGTTCCCCCGGTCACTGTTTCGATAGACCCCTGTCCCGTTTGGCCGCCCGTCGAGGGCGGTTTTTTTTGTGTCAGGGCTGTGGATTTAGGAAGCAGCGCTCGGCATTGGCAGGCCGCTATTGGCTTAAGAGGACTGCTCGGGATCTCGCTGCCAGTAGCGGCGGGTCAGGCGCACCAGCAGTATCAGGGTGAGGGCTGCATACAATGCCGCCATTGCGTCGTCGGCGACGATGCCGAGTCCCCCGCCAATACCTTCGATCTCGCGTACCGGAGACAGCTTGGAGATATCGAACAGGCGAAACAGTAGATAGCCCAGCGGCAGGATGATGCGTCGTCGGTAGCGCGAGAAGGCCAGCACCGCGATGGGCAGGGCCACCCATTCGTCGAGCACGATCTGGGGCAGGTCGCCGCCGCCCAGCCACATCGAAGCGAAGTGGCAGACGGGAACGGCCAGCACGAGGAGCGTCAGGGTAACGGCCAGGCGCGTGCCGAGCGGCAGCCGGAACAGCCACCAGGCGACCGGTAGTCCGATCAGGGAGCCGACCGTCCCCGGCGCCCAGGGGGAATAGCCCAGGCCGAAGCCGGTGGCAATCCAGATCAACAGGTCCTGCATGGAATCTCTCCTGAGAAGACGGTGGGCAGGGCAGGGCAAGGCCGGGCAGAGCCTGCGCAATATAAAGGACAGCGAATCAGCCGGCTATCGGCGCTGCCGGGTGATCGCCAGGGATGGCGGAGGTCGGTCCGGTGGCCGCGAATTCCCCGGCGGGAACAACGTCCACTTCCACCTCGAGGCGCTGGCGCCCACCACCGGTCACCACGCCCTTGAGCGGCGCCACGTCCTCGTAGTCGCGGCCCCAGCCAAGCAACAGGTGTCGTTCGCCGGCGCGCACACCGTTGGTGGGGTCGAAGTCGAGCCAACCCCAGCCGGGTATCAGCACGGAGAACCAGGCGTGGGAGGCGTCGGCGCCCATCAGTCGAGGCTGTCCTGGAGGCGGTAGCGTCTCGAGGTAGCCGCTGACGTAGCGCGCGGCCAGACCCACCGAGCGCAGGGTGGCGATGGCCAGGTGAGCGAAGTCCTGACACACCCCACGGCGATGCTGGAGCACCTGGGACGGTGTCGTCTCCAGGTCGCTGAACTCGCTGTCGTAGCGGAATTCCTCATAGATGCGACGGTTCAAGCGTTCCACGCAGTCCACCAGATCGCCACCAGCGGGAAAACAGTCTTCTGCCCAGGCGGCGAGCAGCGGGCGGCGCTCGATATAGGCGGAGTTTTCAAGAAACGGCTGTGCTTCGCGGAAACCTGGCTGGTGGCGGTCTGCCAACAGCTCTCGACACCGCTCCCAGCCCATGAGGGCCTGCGGCGGTGTGGCGCGAGGCGAGGTCATGACCTGCGCCTCCAGCGTGACCTCGAGCTGGGTATGGGGGGTGTCGACCGCGAACAGCGCGATATGGTTGCCGAAGGCGTCCTGTCGGCTCTGGCGTAGCGACTCGCCCGGCGAGATCGACAATTGCGCCCAGGCAACCTGCTGGTAGGCCATTTCACGGGGCATCAGGCAGGCCTCGTTCTCGCTCAATGTCACGATCTCGCTGTAGTGGTAGCGCGTGGTGTGGCGAAGTCGATAGATCATCTGCCGGATCCCGCCGTGACACCCCTGCCAAGGCTGGCCACACGGCACCGCCTGGCGCCGCTGTCTTGAGCAGGGCAGGACAGCGGTGCGCACGAGCCAGGGAGGGCGGAACGAGAAGAGGCAGGCATGGGAAGCGAGGAGGCTCCTGGGTGTAGGCGAATGTTGCAGAAGGTGACGATATCCCCCCCGAACCGTGGCGACAAGATGTACCCGACTCCTGCCTGTCTCTCAAGCTCGAAAGGTGGACGTTGTCAGCAACAGGGGTTTTCGACCGGCGTCGCAAGGGCTGATGATAGCTGCCGCTCACGCTCGCCAGGTGCCGCCCGGATTGCACCAGATCGGTGCTCGCTGCCCCTTCTTGCTGGCTCGTGGCGCACTTTCGGCAGGAGCAAGTGGTCGCTTTTTGTCCAAACTGCTCAATTGCGCCCGTCGGTCCGGCGAGAAGGTGCGGCGCTGTGTCCTATTCTCGGCGGCCTGGTACAGAGCTTGCTATACAGCAAGGAGGGACCCGGTACGGTCGAAGGCGGGGGTGCCATCGTCGTTGTCGGGTCGCCGGATGCCGAAAACAATCGAGGGTGTGCCGATGAGCCATGTGGATTGGCAGCAGTACGACTGCGCAGGGTTCTATGACGAACTGGTGGCGACGCCCGGGATGCCGCGGGAGGCGGCCAAGATGCTGTGTAACGTGCTCGCGGGCTTTGCCCCTGACGAGCTGGAAGAGCGCAAGAACGCAGCAGAGATCGCCATTCGCACCATGGGGATCACCTTCACGGTGTATTCCGAGGGCAGCATGATCGACCGCGCCTGGCCTTTCGACATCGTGCCTCGCATCATCCCCGCCGACGAGTGGCGACGCACCGAGGCAGGCCTCAAGCAGCGGGTCGAGGCGCTCAACCTGTTCATCGACGACCTGTACCACGACCAGAAGGTCGTCAAGGATGGCGTGCTGCCGGCGGCGGTACTCGAGCAATCCGTCAACTTTCGCCCCCAGTGTGTAGGGATCGATCCACCCCACGGGGTCTGGGCGCATATCTGCGGCTCCGATCTGGTGCGTGGTGGCGACGGCACCGTCTACGTGCTGGAGGACAACCTGCGGATACCGTCCGGGGTGTCCTACATGCTCGAGAATCGCAACGTGACCAAGCGCGTGCTGCCGGAGCTGTTCGCCTCGGGCAAGATTCATCCGGTCGACGACTATGTGCCCCAGCTTTACGACATGCTGGCGGGCATGTCGCCACGCCATTGGGACGATCCCCAGGTGGTGGTGCTGACCCCGGGTATCTACAACTCGGCCTACTACGAGCACGCCTACCTGGCCCAGCAGATGGGCGTGCAGCTGGTCGAGGGGCCGGATCTGCTGGTCGATGACGACGACGTGGTCTACATGCGCACCGTCCAGGGGCTGACCCGTGTGGACGTGATCTACCGCCGCGTCGACGACGCCTTCCTCGACCCGGAGGCGTTTCGCAAGGACTCGGTACTGGGCGTACCCGGATTGATGCGGGCCTGGCGCAGCGGCAAGGTGGCGCTGGCCAACGCCCCGGGGGCCGGTGTCGCCGATGACAAGGTGGTCTACGCCTTCGTGCCGAAACTGATCAAGTACTACCTGGATCAGGAGGCGCTGCTGCCCAATGTGCCGAGCTACCTGTGCATGCTCGAGGAAGACCGCCGCTATGTGCTGGAGCACCTGCATGAACTGGTGGTAAAGCCCGCCAACGAGTCCGGCGGCTACGGCATGCTGATGGGGCCTCAGGCCTCCCAGGCCGAGCGTGATGCCTTCGCCAGGCTGATCCAGGAGGACCCGCGCAACTACATGGCCCAGCCCATGCTGAACCTGTCCACCACCCCCACGCTGTTCGATGGCAGGCCCGAGCCGCGCCACGTCGACCTGCGCCCGTTCATCCTGTCGGGCCAGGACGGCGCCTACGTCACCACCGGTGGCTTGACCCGTGTGGCCCTGGTCAAGGGCTCGCTGGTGGTCAACTCGTCCCAAGGGGGCGGCAGCAAGGACACCTGGATCGTCGAGACGGGGGAGGACTGAGACCATGCTGATGCTTTCCAGAGTCGCCGAAAACCTGTACTGGATGGCCCGCTACATCGAGCGTGCCGAAGATACCGCCCGGCTGATCAACGTTTCCAGTCACCTGATGCTCGACATGCCCTACCGCCAACCGCTGGGATGGGCGGCGATGGTCGATATCACCGGGGGCGCCGAGGTGTTCGAGACCCTCTACGACGAGCCCAACGATCGCAACGTGGTGCAGTTCCTGTGTGCCGACCGACGCTACTCCGGCTCGATCCTGTCCGCCCTTGCCCAGGCCCGCGAGAACCTGCGTACTACTCGGGACGTGGTACCGCGGGAGGTATGGGAAGAGATCAATCAGCTTTACATGACTGCCGGTGCCCACGCCGATGCGGGCCTCGGCCCGGGTCGTCGCGAGCGCTTCCTGAAGCTGGTGATTCGTGGCTGTCAGACGTTGATCGGGTTGATCGAGGGCACCCTCAGCTACGGTGGGTCACGGACCTTCATGATGCTCGGGCGCCAGCTCGAACGGGCCGACATGATCACCCGCATCATCGATGTGCGCTCGGCCAACCTGCTGCAGCGTGACAGCGACGAGATTCGTCCGTTCGAGCACCTGCAGTGGATGAGTGTGCTCAAGTCGTTGACGGCCTACCAGATGTATCGACAGCACGTGCGCTGTCGGGTCAGGGCCACCGACGTGCTGCGTTTCCTGGTGCAGGACTCCCTGTTCCCGCGTTCGGTGTCGCGCAGTCTCAAGGACAGCATCCGGGCGCTGCGCTCGCTGCCGCGACATGAGCGCGCCCTGGCCTCGGCGACGCTGGTGCTGGCCGATGTGGCCGAGGCCGACGTCCGTGCCCTGGTGCGCTCCCCCGAGGCCCTGCACGACTTTATCGACGTGCTGCAACAGGGCTTTGCCGAGCTGCATACGGCGATCGCCCGCACCTACTTCCCGACCCTCGATGACCTGGGCGATGGCGAGCTACTGGCGGCCAGCGACCAGGCGTGAAGCCAGGCGGGCCAGGTATCCCATGGCCCGCCTGCCCTGAGCCACTGCTGAATCCAGCCAAGCCGAATCTAGCCAAGGCGGATCTTGCCAAACCGGATATCGACAAGCCGGATATTGCCAAGCATTGCGGCCCCTCCTGGAAAGAGGGCCGCATGGTGGTGCTAGGGCTTGTCTGAAAAGTGCCTGCGCTCGGTAATACGGCGTTAAAAATCGGATCAAAATGCTCATTTACACCCCGTAAACTACGCTTTCTCACCGATTTTTGCCTTGTCTAACCTTCGCTCGTCGACTTTTCGGACAGCGCCTAGGTGGGGCGACGGGCGGTTCACTGCTGTCGTCGCGCCGCCAGCACCATGTCGTGGATATAGCAAAGCTTGCAGGCGATGGTCGGGGTGATCACCTCCGGCACCAGGTCGAGCAGTCCCATCTCGCGATTCATCTCGTTGAAGCCGAGGCTCAGGCGGCGAAAGGTGGTCAACATCGCTTCGAGGTCCTCGTCGAAGCCGGTGGGGGTGATGCCGAAGTGTCCGGCGGTATCGAGGATGGCGACCATGTCCAGGTAGAAGCCGAAGGTTTCGGCGAAGTCCTCCCAGGGGTGCATGGTGGCGTAGGCCGACACGAAGCGGCCGCGCCAGTCATTCGGTGGTCCCTGCTGATAGTGGCGATCGAGGGCTTCGCTGTAGCTGGGGTTGTTGTGGTCACCGAATACCTCGATGTAGGCCGACTCGTCGCGCCCCTTGATCAACAACTCCCAGTAATAGTGTCCGATCTCGTGGCGGAAGTGGCCGATCAGGGTGCGGTGGGCCTCGTTGAAGTCGTTGCGCAGGCGCTCGCGCTCGACGTCGTCGGCTTCCTTGACGTTGATGGTGATCAGTCCGCCGGCGTGACCGGTGAACACCGGCATGCCCTCGTCGCTGGAGTGCCAGTCGCCTTCCGCCGCCACTTCGTCGGCGAGGAAGGCGAAGGCCAGCGGCGGGTTGGCGCGGCGGCCATCTACCTCGTGGGGCAGCCCCAGCAGGTCGAGGGTGTAGAAAAGCCGGCGCTTGGCACTCTCGAGCTTGGCCCAGCGTTCACGATGGCCGGGCACCGACAGGTCGGGGATGGCCTGGTTGTGGCGACAGCAGTCACACAGCGTCATGCCACGGTCGGCCTCCTCGCTGGTGATCATGCGGTTGCAGACCCCTTCCACGGAATAGTTGTGGCACTTGACCAGCAGCGTAGCGCAGGTGTCGTCGACGCAGCGGTAGCGACCATCGGGCTGAAGATCGACCGTCACCAGGGCATGGCAACCCGGGCACCAGCCAAGTTCGGAGTGGCATACCAGGCAGAGGGTATTGTCGAAGAACAGGCGGTTGTCACAGCGTTGGCAGGGGTAGTGGCGCATTCGCATGCCCTCGGGCGTGGCCAGTCAGGTGTCGTCGCCAGTATAGCCAGGCTACCGGGCGGGCGGCGGGTCGGTCTCGTCTGGAGTGTGCTGAGGCGACTCGGTGGCGTGGGCCGTGGGCGCTGGCGCCGGCGCCAGCGCCTGGGCGAGAAATTTCCGCTGGTCGTCGGCGAAGGCCGCCCGCCAGTCGCCCTCGTAGATCTCGAAGTGGCCGGTGTCGTAGGTCTTGAGTGTGGCCTGTGATCCCAGTGCTTCCGCCAGCCGGTAGCCGGGGGCGATCGGCGCGACGCTGTCACGCAGGCAAAGTTGCAGCAGCACCGGACAGTGAACCTGGCGGGCCCGGGTGACCGGACGGTAGAGCCCGAGCGCCAGCAGGGCGCGTGGCGCAATACGATTGTCGAAGTCGTCATCGACAAACGACAGGATCCCCGTCAGGGCGTCCGGGGCGGAGAGCGCGGCCAGGGTTCCCGGCTCGCCGGCCAGTGGCAGGTACCGGGGCCCTCGGCCGAGGCAGCCCCTGGCTAGGTCGGCGAGTCCTACCCCGGTCATGCGCAGGAAAGTACCAGGTCCTGCGTCCTTGAGCTTGAGCAGCGACGAGGCCCGACCGTCGAGCATCGGATTCATGGCGATGACCGCAGCGACATCGTCGCGACGAGCCGCCAGAGTGATGACATGGGCCGACGAGAATGACGTACCCCAAAGCACCAGCGGGAGGGCCGGTGCCCGGTCCCGGGCGTAGTCGATGGCGGCCGTGTAGTCCTGTTGCTGGCGCTTGATACCGAGTAGCTGGCGAGGCTCGCCGTCGGAGCGGCCGAAGTGACGATAGTCGAAGACCAGCACGCTGTGGCCGGCGTGATGCAGGGCCTGGGCGTAGCCGACAAGGCCGCCTGCCACCGTTCCGCCAAGACCGTGGGCCATGACCACCACCGCACCATCGTCGGCACCTTCGAACCACCAGCCGCGACAGCGAGTATCGCCGCTGTCGAAGGTTACCGCTTCGGCGCAGGACAGGTCGCGGGTGTCGGCACTGTCGAGGGGCAACTGTGTGGCGCTGTTGTCGGGGCTGGCGTCATCACTTGCGCTCATCGGCTGGCCTCCTTCAGGTCGCCATCCAGGCCGTCATCCCGGTCGTCATCCCGGTCGTCATCGAAGACGGCCAAGGTCATGTAGACGCTGTTGGGATCCTCGACATAGCCGGCGAAGGGCGCACAGGGGGTAAAGCCATGACGCGTGTAGAACTGGCGAGCCGGAGCGAAGCCCGGCTGTGAGCCGGTCTCCAGGCTCAGCCGGCGATAGCTCCGCATTCTGGCCTCCTCGATGACCTTGTCGAGCATCAAGGAGGCCAGACCCCGGCGAAGGTGGCTTGGTGCCGTGCGCATGGACTTGATCTCGCCGTGGTCGTGGCTGACTTCCTTCAGGGCGACGCAGCCGACCAGATCGTCATCATCCCACAGCCCCCACAGGGTCACCTCCGGCGCCTTCAGTTCATCCAGGGTCAGGGCATGCCGGCTTTCTGGCGGCGAGGTGGGCGCCAGTTTCTTCAGTCCGCGGCGGTGGGCGCGGATCATCGCCGCCATGGCGGGGGCGGCAGGGTCCTCTTGCTGGAAACGCAACATGGCTACCTCGATGCAGTGGTGCCTTCAGGGTACCTCAGGTGGCACGGTTTTCGGACATCGGGTATGCGGTGGCACGTCGTCTCGCACAGGAGGTCGATGAAGGTGTCTCGCCTGGAGGCTCCTGCGACGCTGTGAGCGTGGTGACGTCTCGGTGACGTCGTGACCAAGGGCGGCATTTATGAATTAAGGGTGGCTTAAGTATCGCCGGGCAAGGTGACGGTATTCCCCAGTCCGAGGCGAATCCCATGCACGCTGTAACCCTGTCGGTAGTGATCCCTGCCCATAACGAAGCCGCCAACCTGCCCACGCTGCTCGATGAGATCGAGCAAGCGTTGTCGCAACAGGCCTACGAGGTCATCGTGGTAGACGATGGCTCTGACGATGATACCTGGCCCCTGCTGGTGACGCGGGCCCACCGTCAGGACACGCTGAGGCCACTTCGCCATCGCGATAGCGCGGGTCAGAGCACCGCCCTGTGGCAGGCAGCGAGGCATGCCCGAGGCGAGTGGCTGGCGACCCTGGACGGCGATGGCCAGAACGACCCCGCCGATATTCCTGCGTTGCTGGAAGCCGCGAAGGCGGCGCGGGTGGACCTAGTGGGCGGTCATCGCGTCACACGCCAGGACTCCGCGCTCAAGCGGCTGTCTTCTAGGGTCGCCAACGCGGTTCGAGCACGACTGCTCGGCGATGGCTCGCCGGATAGCGGCTGTGGTCTCAAGGTGATCCGCCGGCAGGCGTTTCTTTCGCTACCGTACTTCGATCATATGCATCGTTTTTTACCTGCCCTTGTCGCCGCTCAGGGCGGGCGTTGTCTGTCCCACCCCGTCAAACACCGGCCTCGCAGGGCCGGGCGCTCTCACTACGGCCTGAGCAACCGCCTGTGGGTCGGCATCACCGACCTGATCGGAGTGCGCTGGCTGCAACGTCGCTCGCGACTGCCGGTGGACTGTCGTGGTATCGATGATGCGCTCGACCCGCCTCGGGTCGGGACGACGCTGGGGCATGGGGAGCTGGCCTTTGCGACGGACACCACCGTCAACAAAACTGGTAGGCAGCAGCCGATGCCTGACGGTCTCGATGTTGTCCTGCCCCGTGTCGTCTTTGGCAGTACGGCCTCAAGCAGCAGCGTTACCCTGAACCAGGCCGCCGCAGGGTCGTCGCAATGACGCTGTCCTGGTGGCTGGTGGTAGGTTTTCTCGGTCAGGCGCTGTTTTCGGCGCGCTTTGTCGTGCAGTGGATCGCCAGTGAGAGGGCGAAACGCAGCGTGGTGCCGGTGGCCTTCTGGTTTCTCAGCCTGGCCGGGGGTGTGACCCTGCTGGTCTATGCCATCCATCGCCGAGACCCGGTGTTTATTCTTGGGCAGGGGGCCGGGCTCTTTATCTATCTGCGCAATGTGATGTTGCTGCGCAACAATACCATCGGCAGATCCTCGCAGCGGCCGGGCGAACCGGCGCCGTCTTCCATCGAATCGACGTCGTCACGTGCCGGAGGATAGCGTCATGCCCCCCTTGAGAATGCCTCTTCGCCTGTCCTGGGCCGGTTGGCTGGCCTTCTGCGCCTTCGCCGTCCTGCTGCTGGCACTCGGTCTCGGCTGGCGCGATCCTTGGCCCGCCGATGAGCCCCGTTTCGCCTTGAATGCCATCGAGATGCTGGTGACCGGAGATTTCTGGATCCCCCATCGCGGCGGTGAACTCTACGCTGACAAGCCGCCGATCTTCATGTGGGCAAGCGCCCTGGGCATCTGGCTGACCGGCTCGATGCGAATCGGCTTTCTGCTGCCGTCGCTGCTGGCCGGGCTCGGCACCCTGGCGCTGATCGTGGATCTGAGTCGGCGTTTATACGGCCCGCGCATTGGTCTGCTGGCGGGCATTGCCACCCTGGCGACCCTGCAGTTTGTGTTGCAGGCCAAGACCGCCCAGATCGACATGCTGTTGACCTTCTTTACCACCCTGGGCGCCTACGGACTGTTACGCCATGCCCTGCTGGGGCCCTCTCGCTGGTGGTGGCGGGCGGGCTTTGCGGCCATGGGGGCCGGCATCCTGACCAAGGGGGTGGGCTTTCTGCCGCTGGCGCTGCTGCCCGCCTGGTGGTGGTTGGGGCGCGGCGGTGTCAGCGGTAACAGGGGGGCTGGCCGGCTGACGTCGCTCCGCCTTCGCGACCTTCTCGAGGGACTGGGGTGCCTGCTCGCGGTGGTGCTGGCCTGGGGGTTGCCGATGATCCTGATCACCAGCCTGAGCGACGACCCGAGCCTGGCGGCCTATCGTGACAATATTCTGTTCAAGCAGACCGGTGAGCGCTACGCCGACGCCTGGGCTCACCTGCGCCCCTGGTACTACTACATCGCCCAGGTGCTGCCCTGGGCCTGGATGCCGCTGGTGCTGACCTTCCCCTGGGCCTTTCCCAACTGGTGGCGACGCATTCGCCGCGGTGATGCGCGTACGCTGCTGCCTGTAAGCGCCGTGGTGTTGATCGTGGTCTTCTTCTCGCTGTCACCGGGTAAACGCGGCGTCTATATGCTGCCGACCCTGCCGCTGATGGTGCTGGCGCTGGCGCCACTGCTGCCGGCGCTTGCCAGGCGGATCGGCCTCAATCGCGCGGGCTTTGGAGCCGTCATCCTGCTTGGCGGGCTGCTGGGATTGGCGGGCCTTCTAGGGCTCTGCGATGTCGCGCCGTTGGAGCGTCTGGCCCATCGCTACGGGATCACTCCCTGGTGGGAGTGGCTGGCGCTGGGGGGCCTGGCTCTGTGCCTGGCGCTTGTGTTGAGGCCGCGCCGAGGCCTGGTCGCCGTGACCCTGTTCCTGTGGTGCCTGTGGGGGTGGTGGAGTACCCAAGGCTACGTCTGGATGGACCCGGAGCGCTCGCCCCGGGACATGATGGCCAGGGTGGCGGAGCTGGTGGGGCCGGCCGGTGAGATCGCGCTGTTGAACTTCGATGAGGAGATCCTGCTGCATTCGCGCACGCCAAGCGTTCACTTCGGCGACATGACGCCCATCGAGCAAGAGCTTCCTGCCGCCATGGCCTGGCTCGCCGAGGCACCATCGCGGCGCTGGATGCTGGTGGTGGACAAGGATCTGGAAGACATCGACTGCGGCGAGCTTGGCCAAGGGTCCGACCTCGGCCATCAGAATCGCCACGACTGGCTGCTGCTGCCGGGTAGCGCCTTCGCCGGTTGCCCCCAGGATCGCGACGCTGCACCGCTCTACCTGGCACCAACATCGCTGCCAGGCTCCGGCGCCTGGCGCTACTTCACCGAGACACAGCCTGTCCCCGGCGAGGTAGCAGGAGTGACGCATCGCTGAAAGTTGGACGCAAGTTGTGCAAGGGTTGAATTCAAGAGGCGGCTTTTGTAGCTTGGGCTCGGGGAGATAGCCTTCTCCTTCAGGGCGGCGCTATACCTTGAATTCAGCCTTGAATGCAGCCTTGAGGTCAGCCTTAGATGCACCTTGGGATGCAGCCTTAGATGCACCCTGTGATGTGGCCTTGAATGCTGCCCTTGATGCAGTCGGTGATATGGCCTTTGACGGTCAGTGACGCCTGTGTGGCGCAGCATTTCTGGGCCGTCGCTGGTGTAAAGGTAAGTCGCTGGTGTACAGGTATGTAGCGCCGCGGGTACGTGTTCGAATCTGAAAGCTGATCAATACCAAGGGAGGGTGATCGGATGGAAGTGCAGACATCGTCCAATCCGCAAACCAAGCATCGCAGCAACCTGGACCCACAAGACCAGCAGCGTTTCGACTGGCAACGTTTCGCCGGGCTCGACAGCGGCCAGGCTCGCGCCACCCGCTACCCGACGCGATTGCCTGAACCGATGGACAGCCTGTGGGTCGACCGCCAGGGCCCGGTGGTCAAGGGCAGCGCCGACCAGGGGCCGCTGAGCCAGCAGCAGCTCGACGAGTTCGAGCAGAAGGGCTTTCTGTTTGAGCCCGACTTCCTCGGTGGCGAAGAGCTCGCACGCCTGCGCGAAGAGCTCAAGGCATTGCTCGACAACGACGCCTATCGGGGCAAGGACTACAGCATCGTCGAGCCGAGCGGCAAGGAGATCCGCTCGCTGTTCGCCGTGCACTATCTGTCCCGGGTGTTCGCCCACCTGGCCAATGATGAACGTCTGGTCGGCCGCGCTCGCCAGATTCTCGGCGGCGAGAGCTACGTCCACCAGTCGCGCATCAACTACAAGCCGGGCTTCGAGGGCAAGGGCTTCAACTGGCACTCGGACTTCGAGACCTGGCACGCCGAGGACGGCATGCCCGACATGCACGCGGTGAGTGCCTCCATCGTGCTGACCGACAACCACGAGTTCAACGGTCCGCTGATGCTGATTCCCGGCTCCCATCGGGTGTTCGTGCCTTGCATTGGCGAGACGCCGGACAACAACCACGAGAAGTCGCTGCAGAAGCAGGAGATCGGGGTGCCGAGTCAGGAAGCCCTGCGCCAGCTGATCGATCGCAACGGTATCGAGGCGCCCAAGGGCAGCGCTGGTGGGCTGTTGCTGTTCGACTGCAACACGTTGCATGGCTCCAACGCCAACATGTCGCCGGATCCGCGCAGCAATGCCTTCTTCGTCTACAACCGCGTCGACAACCGCTGCGTCGAGCCGTTTGCGGCCAACCGCCGTCGCCCGGATTTCCTGGCCCACGAGCCTGGCAGCGATTTCAATCCCTGAAGCGACGGTCGCCACCGCTCGCGATGAGCGCGATGGCTGGGATAGACTCGAAAGGCGCGCCTTGGGCGCGCCTTTTTTGCATGCCACGCGACCCCGTTCGCTGGGCCGTGTCGTTTCCTATCCTTCTTCATGCCTTCAGGAGCCTGCCATGTCTCTCGTCCCGAGCTTTGTCGACGGTGACGCCTTCTCCCAACCACTTGGCAAGGTGGTCTGTGTTGGACGCAACTACGCCGAGCACGCCAAGGAGCTCGACAACCCGGTACCCGACGCACCCTTGCTGTTCATCAAGCCGGCGACCAGTGTGGTGCCCCTGGAAGAGCCGATCGGCGGTCCCTTCGAGCGCTCCGACGTACACTTCGAGACCGAGCTTGCGCTGTTGATCGGCGAGACCCTGCGTGAGGCCACGCCCGAGCAGGCCGAGGCGGCAGTGGTCGGGGTCGGGCTTGCGCTGGACCTGACGTTGCGTGATGTCCAGTCGGCGCTGAAGAAGAAGGGGCATCCGTGGGAGATCGCCAAGGCCTTCGATGGCGCCTGCCCGCTGTCGCGTTTCGTGCCCATCGAGGCGCCGCTCGACTGGTCGGCCATCGAGTTCAGCCTCGACATGAACGGTGAACGTCGCCAGCACGGCGTGGCCCGAGACATGCTGTTCGCGATCCCGGCGCTGCTGTCCGAGATGAGCCAGCACTTCACCCTGGCCCCGGGTGACGTGGTGCTGACCGGCACCCCGGCCGGTGTCGGCAAGCTGGAGAAGGGCGCGAGCCTGGCTTTCGAACTGACACTGCCCAGCGGCCAGCGCCACGCCCTCGAGACCCGCGTGCTCGGTTAACGCTTGGCTAACCCGCAGTCCCGACGCCTTCGGCGTCAGTCCAGCGGCGGCGGCAGCAGCACGAAGTTGCCCACGTGCTGCTTCTCGAGAAAGGCCTGCTGGGCCTCGACGATCTGCGCAAGCGGGAAGGTCCTGGCCAGCAGGGGACGAATCTCGCCGCGCTCGATGTAGCCGATCAGGTCCGGAAAGATCGGCTCGTCCCAGGCGGTGGAGCCGATCAGGCGCACGTCCTTGAGGTACAGCTTGCGCATGTCGAGTTCCACCACCGGCCCTGCGATGGCGCCGGAGGAGACGTAGCGGCCGCCGCGGTCGAGCACCTCCAGCACCCCGCCAAAGCCCTTGCCGGCGACGTTGTCCACCGCGACGTCGATGCTCGACTCGCCGAGGCTGGCCAGCAGGTCATCGTCGCGGTCGAGCAGGCGGTCGGCGCCGAGGGCGCGGATCGCCTCGTGCTTGGCGCTGCCCGCCACCGCCGTGACGTGGGCGCCCCGGCGCTTGGCCAACTGCACCACCGCCGAGCCGACACCTCCCGAGGCACCGGTGACCAGCACCCGATCACCGGCGCTGACACCAGCGCGGTGCAGCATGTTCTCTGCGGTGCCGTAGGCGCAGGGGATGGTGGCGAGTTCCTCATCGCTCCAGTCGCAGTCCACCGGGAATATCTCGCTTGCGGGCACCTTGACGAACTGGGCGAAGGCTCCGTCGAAGTCAGAGGCCATCCACACCGAGTCCCAGTGATCGAAGCCCCTGGTGCGCATGCAGGCGCGTACCAGTACCCGCCTACCCAGCAGGTCAGCCGTGGCCGAGGCGTTGGCACCTTCCTCTCCCGGCGCACCCAGGGCCACTACCTCGCCACAGCAGTCGGTGCCCTGGATCAGCGGAAAGGGAGTGGCGCCATTCCAGCCACCATCCTCGGCGTCGGCGGCGTTCTCGGCGCTGTTATCGAAGGCGTCCGCCGATGCCCGGGTGTCGCTCTTGACGCTGGCGGAGTACCAGCCGAGCCGGGTATTGATCTCGGTGTTGTTGACGCCGGCGGCGAGCACCCGCAGCAGCACCTCTCCGGGACCCGGCGTCGGGGTCGGGACTTGTTGATAGCTGAGCTTGTCGTAGCCACCGTTGCCGGTGGTGACTACCGCCATCATGGTGGGGGGAATGCTGGGCTGTGAGTCTCGGGGCTGTGAGTCTTGGGGGTAGGGGGCCGGGGATGCGATGGCGCTGTCCTCCTGTGGTCAAGATGTGTCTGGCTTGATGCATATCTCGCCACGAGCGTGGGCCAGGCGCAAGAGCTGAAGTCCCCAATAGCAGGCGCCCGGCGATACCTGTAGGCATCGCCGGGCGAAGGCTCACACGGAGTGGGGCGTGCGGATCGGCTCACTCCAGGTAGGTGTAGCCGTCGAGCCCTTCTGACAGATCATCGAGGAAGTGGCGCTGTTCGCGTGGGTCGAGGTTGCTGCGGGTGAGCTGGACCCGGAGCCGTTCGCGCAGCACGTCGGCGTTGAAGTTGACGTAGCCGAGCACGTCGGAGACCCGGTCACCCCACTGCAGGTTGGTCAGGCGCCAGCCGCCATCGCGATCCAGCGAGGCATCGACGGCGTCGGTGTCGCCGAACAGGTTGTGCAGGTCGCCGAGGATCTCCTGGTAGGCGCCGACCATGAAGAACCCGAGCAGGCGCTCGTCGTCTTCGCGCCACTCCGGCAGCGGCAGGGTGGTTTCGACGCCCTGGCCGTCGACGTAGCTGTCGATGCGCCCATCGCTATCGCAGGTGATGTCCTGAATCACTCCACGGCGGCTTGGGCGACGGTCGAGCCCGGACAGCGGCAGCACCGGGAAGATCTGCTTGATGCCCCAGACGTCGGGCATCGACTGAAACAGCGAGAAGTTGACGAACAGCTTGTCGGCGAGTTTCTCGGCCAGCTCGTCGAGGATCTCGCGGTGGGCGCGGTTGCGTGGGTCGAGCTGTGACCTCAGGGCGGCGCAGGCGGCGAAGTAGACGCTCTCGCCCTCGGCGCGGGCGGCCAGATCGGCGGCTCCCAGCACGAAGCGGTCGTGCAGGTCGCCCATGTCCTGGATCAGGTCGTGCCAGGCCTCCACCAGCCCACGCGGTTCCGGCTCGCGCTTGAGAAAGTCCAGGGTGCGCCACAGCGCCTCGACCTCGGGGTCATCGCTCTTGCGTTCGCTCGGCGGCGCGGTGTCCACGCTTTCCTCGCCGATCACGTTGGTGATCAGCACCGCGTGGTGGGCGGTCAGGGCACGGCCGGATTCACTGATCAGATGCGGCTGCGGTAGCCCTTCGGCGGCACACACCTGATTGAAGGCGTAGACCACGTTACGGGCGTACTCGAGCATCGAGTAGTTGATCGAGCAGAAGTTGCGCGAGTGGGTGCCCTCGTAGTCGACCCCAAGTCCACCGCCCACGTCCACGGTGTCCACAGGCGCGCCCAGTTGGCGCAGGTACTGGTAGAAGCGCGCGCACTCGCGCAGGCCACGCTGGATATCACCGATGTTGGCGATCTGGGAGCCCAGGTGGAAGTGCACCAGCTGCAGGCTGTCGAGTCGCCCGGCTTCGGTCAGGCGCTCGACCACGGTCAGGATCTGGCCGGCGGTCAGGCCGAACTTGGACTTCTCTCCGCCGGTGTCCTGCCACTTGCCGCGGCCCACCGAGGACAGTCGGGCACGCAGACCGATGCGCGGGGTCACCCCCAGGCGTTCGGCCTCCTCGAGGATCATCGGCAGCTCGGAGAGCTTCTCCACCACCAGATAGACCCGATGACCGAGCTTCTCGCCCATCAGCGCCAGGCGAATGTACTCGCGATCCTTGTAGCCGTTGCACACGATCAGCGAGGGGCCGTCGCCGGACAGGGCCAGCACCGCCAGCAGTTCCGGCTTGCTGCCGGCCTCCAGGCCGACCCGGTCGCGCCCGCGCTCGTTGGTGGCGAGGATCTCTTCCACCACTCGGCGCTGCTGGTTGACCTTGATCGGGTACACCGCGGTGTACCCGCTCTCGAAGTTTTCCTCGCCCATGGCCTGGTCGAAGGCCGCGCACAGCTGCTCGACCCGGTCGTGCAGGATATCGGTGAAGCGGATCAGCACCGGCAGGCGCAGGCCGGCCTGGCGGATCTGGTCGACCAGGCCACGCAGCGACAGGCTGGGGCCGGGTTCGACCTCGCCTAGCGGGCGGACCAGTGCCTGTCCGTCCTCGTCCACGTCAAAGTAGCCGCTACCCCACTGGTCGATGTTCCAGGTGCGGCGGGCGCGTTGCACGGCGGAGTCGGCGTCGGGCTTGTGGCTCACGGGCGGGCCTCGATGTCTGGCAAGGGCAGGGCTCCATGTTCCAGGCGCGCAAGCAGGATGCGTCGGAACTGTTCGGGATCGTGGGGGGTCAGGTCGTGGGCCGGTGGGTCCACGTAGACTACCAGCAGGCGAGACAGCCAGTAGCGCAGGGCGGTCAGGCGCAGCATCAGCGGCCACAGTTCGCGCTCGGTGGCGGTCAGCGGGCGTTCGGCCAGGTAGGCCTCGAGCAGAGCGTCGTGGCGCTCGGCTACCAGGCGACCGTCGGCGTCGGTGGCCCAGTCATTGATGACGATGGCCAGGTCGAACAGCAGGTCGCCGGTGCAGCCGTTGTAGAAGTCGATGATGCCACCCAGGCGCTCGCCGTCGAACAGCGTGTTGTCGCGAAACAGGTCGCCGTGCAGGGCGCCCTGGGGCAGCGGCTCGGCGCTTTCCAGCGCGGCCTGATAGGCGTCGACCTCGTCCTGCATCAGCGCCTGGTCCTCGGGCGAGAGGTAGACCAGCACCTTGTGGTGCATGGCCGACAGCCAGTGAATATCGCGAGGATTGGGACGGTGTCCACCGAAGTGGCGGGAGACACGATGCATCTCGCCGAGCGCCTGCCCCAGCGCTCGGCACTGGGTCACGTCGGGCGCGCTGGGATGGGCGCCCGGCAGGCGCGGAAACAGCAGCGCCGGCCGACCCGCCAGCTCGTGCAGGGCGATACCGTCACGGTCGTGAATCGGCCCGGCCACCGGGATTCGGTGCTCGTCGAGGAAGTCGAGCAGCTCGACGAAGAACGGCAGCTCTTCGTGCTCTCCCTGCTCGAACAGCGTCAGCACCAGTTCGCGACGGTCGGTGGTGACAAAGAAGGTGCTGTTCTCGGTGCCCGCGGGCACGCCCTGCAGCTTCGTCAGTTCGCCGACGTCAAAACGGCTTAGAAAGCCTGCGACCTGTGCGTCGTCAAGCGGAGTGAATACGGCCATGAATCGTCTCGCCCGGGGTTGCCAAGGCGCCTATTGTAGCGACTTGGCACCGAGTTGCACGTGATCTACGGGAGTGGTCTCAGCGGGCTTTCGCGCCGCTTGCCAGACGGGCATCAACAGCTAGGGGACGCAGCGGCGGGCGCGCCGCCCAGGCAACGGCCTTGGGTCAGCGAACCCAGCCGGGGATCTCGACGTTGTCGCCGCCCTGGCGCTCGAAGTTGCCGTCGCCGTTGCGGTCGACCAGGAAGTAGGCGCTGCCATCCTTGGGCTCGACCTTGATGGCGTACAGCTTGCCGTTGACGCGGTACTCGCGCAGCGTCTGGTTGGCTTCCTGGCGGACGCTGATGTCGGGTTGCGCCTGGGCGAGCACCGGCGAAGCGGCGGCCAGCAGGGCCAGCGACAGCAGGAGGGCGCTCGCAATGCGGGTGATCGTCATGGTGGGTCTCCAGGATGGGAGAATGAACGGTTGGCAAAACAAAGGGAACACTGTTCGATCAGACCATGATACGTCGGCACAGGTTCCCCTCGCAAAGTAAAGGAACAGGGCCGATGCCCCAGGTCGACGCCTGATGGCCGGCACAGGGGGCGGGCGTGGGGCGGGCCAGGGGCTGACGCAGGGACAGGGCGATGGCCGTGACCGCGTCGAGGTCGCAAAAGCGTCCGGCAAAAGACGAAAGGGATGCGTATCATGGGTGGCATCGTAGTCATTTATCCTTACAGGGACGCCGATCCATGGCCTCAAGCCCCATCGTTCTCGTCGACGGTTCCTCCTATCTG
This sequence comes from Halomonas sp. EF61, assembly GCF_040147045.1. Lineage (NCBI taxonomy): Bacteria > Pseudomonadati > Pseudomonadota > Gammaproteobacteria > Oceanospirillales > Halomonadaceae > Halomonas > Halomonas sp. EF61. The sequence goes on from NZ_JAMSHM010000001.1 coordinate 1,851,460, forward strand.
TACCGTGCCTTCCACGCTCTGCCGCCGCTGACCACCTCCGAGGGTCAGCCCACCGGCGCCATCAAGGGCGTGATCAACATGCTCAAGCGGCTGATCAAGGACTACCCGGACAGTCCCATGGCGGTGATCTTCGACGCCCCGGGCAAGACCTTCCGCGACGAGCTCTACGACCAGTACAAGGCCCAGCGGCCACCGATGCCCGACGACCTGCGCGCCCAGGTGAAGCCACTGCACGAGTGCGTGCGTGCGCTCGGCCTGCCACTGTTGTGCATCGAGGGGGTCGAGGCCGACGACGTCATCGGCACCCTGGCGAAGATGGCCACCGACGCCGGTCGCGACGCGGTGATTTCCACCGGTGACAAGGACATGGCCCAGCTGGTCAATGGCCATATCACCCTGGTCAACACCATGAAGGGCGAGACCCTCGACGTGGACGGGGTCAAGGACAAGTTCGGCCTGCCGCCGGAGCTGATCATCGACTACCTGGCGCTGATGGGTGACAAGGTCGACAACATCCCCGGAGTCCCCGGAGTGGGCGAGAAGACCGCCATCGGCCTGCTGCAGGGCATGGAAGGCGGGCTCGACGTCATCTACGGCGATCTCGACAAGGTCAAGACGCTGTCGTTTCGTGGCGCCAAGACGCTGCCGAAGAAGCTCGAGGAGCACCGCGACAAGGCCTACCTGTCCTACGAACTGGCGACCATCAAGACCGACTGCGAGCTGGAGCTCGGCCTCGATGATCTGGCCATCGCCGCGCCGGATCGCGAGGCGCTGAAGACGCTGTATCAACGCCTGGAGTTCAAGAACTGGCTGTCGGAGCTGCTGGCAGGCCAGGATGAAGGCGTCGATGATGTCGCCGGTGGTTCCGACACCCCCGAGGGGGACAACGGAGGCGAAGGCGATAACAAGAACAAGGCCCAGGCGACGCCTTCCAGCGAGCGCCAGGATACGGTGATCCTCGAACAGGCCGAGCTGGACGCCTGGCTTGAGCGACTGGCCGCTGCCGAGGCCTTCTGCTTCGATCTGGAGACCACCAGCCTCAACTACATGGAGGCCGACATCGTCGGTGTCGGGCTGTGCCTGACGCCCGGCGAGGCGGCCTACATTCCGCTGGGCCACGACTATCTCGATGCCCCGGCCCAGCTCGATCGCAAGGCGGTGCTCGAGGCGCTGGCGCCGATCCTGGCCGACGAGGCGATCGCCAAGATCGGCCAGAATCTCAAGTACGATATCTCGGTGCTGGCGCGCTACGACATCCCGGTCAAGGGGCCCTTGGTGGATACCATGCTCGAGTCCTATGTGCTCGACTCCACCGCCACCCGCCACGACATGGACTCGCTGGCGCTCAAGTACCTGGGCGAGGGCACCGTCAAGTTCGAGGACATCGCCGGCAAGGGCGCCAAGCAGCTGACCTTCAACCAGATCGCACTGGAACAGGCCGCGCCCTACGCCTGCGAGGACGTCGACATCACCCTGCGGCTGCACCAGACGCTGCGCCCGCGAGTGGACGAGACTGGCCGCCTGGCCGAGGTCCTCGACGAGCTCGAACGCCCGCTGGTGCGGGTGCTGTCGCGCATGGAGCGCAACGGCGTGGCGCTGGACGCGGAGCTACTGCACACCCAGAGCCGGGAGCTGGGGGAGCGCATTCGCGAGCTCGAGGCCCGCGCCTATGAGCTTGCCGGGCGCGAGTTCAACCTGGGCTCGCCCAAGCAGCTCGGCCAGATCCTGTTCGAGGAGCAGGGCATCCCGGTGATCAAGAAGACCCCCAAGGGCGCGCCCTCCACCGCCGAGGCGGTGCTCGAGGAGCTGGCGCTGGACTACCCGCTGCCCAAGGTGATCATCGAGCATCGCGGCCTGTCCAAGCTGCGCTCGACCTACACCGACAAGCTGCCGAAGCTGGTCAACAAGGCCACCGGCCGGGTCCACACCAGCTACCACCAGGCGGTGACCGCCACCGGGCGGCTGTCGTCTTCCGACCCCAACCTGCAGAATATTCCGATTCGCACCGACGAGGGACGGCGCATCCGCCAGGCCTTCGTGGCACGCCCGGGCTATCGCATCGTGGCGGCGGACTACTCCCAGATCGAGCTGCGCATCATGGCCCACCTGTCCGGCGACAAGGGCCTGTTGTCAGCCTTCGCCGAGGACAAGGACATCCACGCCGCCACCGCCGCCGAGGTGTTCGGGGTGGCCCTGGACAAGGTCAACGGCGAGCAGCGGCGCAGCGCCAAGGCGATCAACTTCGGCCTGATCTACGGCATGAGTGCCTGGGGCCTGGGCCGCCAGCTGCATATCGAGCAGAGCCAGGCCAAGACCTACATCGACCGCTACTTCGATCGTTATCCCGGGGTCGCACGCTACATGGAGCGCATCCGCGCCCAGGCCGCCGAAGACGGCTACGTCGAGACGGTGTTCGGACGCCGGCTCTACCTGCCGGAGATCCACTCCCAGAACCGTGCCCGGCGCCAGGGCGCCGAGCGTACCGCCATCAACGCACCGATGCAGGGCACCGCGGCGGACATCATCAAGCGCGCGATGATCGATATGGACGCCTGGCTCGCAGACCAGGCCGGCAGCGACGGCTTCGACGCCTGGATGGTGATGCAGGTCCATGACGAACTGGTGTTCGAGGTCAGAGATGACCAGGCCGAGACCTTCATGGAAGAGGTCAAGACGCGCATGCAGAACGCCGCCAGCCTCGACGTACCGCTGATCGTCGAGGCCGAGTGCGGTGACAACTGGGACGAGGCGCACTGAGGCGTTGCCGCGGATACTGGAGTGCCGAGTCGGAGCTTCTATCGCCATCGCAGAGGATGACGCAGCCCCAGCCGACCTTGCTCGTCCCAGTCATCCCACCCTGAGAAGGGGATCGTCGACTCCCCTTCCAGGCCCTTGAGCCTGGCCCGCCAGTCGGCCTTGGTGCTTTCGAGGTGCCGGCGGAATGCGGTCTCCTCCTGATAGGCGAGGCCGCCGCCCTGGATGCCGAAGGCGAGCTGTGGTGGCAGCACTTCGAGGCCCAGGTAATACAGGGAACAGTGGAAGGGGTACATCAGCCGAACAATGTCTCCCGCTCTGCCGGTGGGCTCGAAGGCCTCCGCCGGCGATCCTGTCGACACCGCGCAGATGGCGCGTTTGCCCTTGAGTCGCCCGCGATCATAGCGGCGACTTCCGGAGTACATCCCTCCGTACACCATCACGCGATCGAACCAGCCCTTGAGCATGGCCGGTGGTCCATGCCACCACAGTGGAAACTGAAAAATCACCAGCTCTGCCTGTTCCAGCCGTTGGATTTCTCTTGCGACATCCTCGGGAAGCTGTCCTTCTTCGAAGGCATGGCGTTGTTCCGTTAGTGCACTAAACACCTGCGAGTCCTGGCGATTGCGGTAGTGGCGAGGGTGTTCAATGGCATCGAAGCCTTCAGCGTACAGGTCGCTGATGACCACCCGATGGCCCTGGGAGGTAAGAGTGTCGGCGGTCATGGCGGTCAAGGCGCCGTTCAAGGAGTGGGGTTCAGGGTGACAGTGAACGATCAGGACATTCATGGTCGACTCCGTTGCGGTGGGTGTGGTTCAGGCTATGCCTTACACTTGTGCAACGAAATTCCCTATTCTTGTCAGCAGGCTTTGCAAAAATGAACAGTTGGGACGACTTGAGGACGGTGCTCGAGATTTCGCGCTCGGGCTCTCTCTCAGGGGCGGCACGCCAGCTTGGCGTCAGCCACGCCACCGTGTTTCGGCGCCTGCGAAACATCGAGCGGCGCCTGGGGGTGCTGTTGTTCGAGCGCTCACCCGGTGGTTACCAGCCCACCTTGGCAGGGGAAGAGATGGCGCAGGCGGCAGCACGCGTGCACCAGGAGGTAGAAGGGGTGACGCGCCGCATCCAGGGGCGGGATCAACGGCTGGAGGGCGTCATTCGCGTCACCCTGACAGACTCCTTGCTGCAGGGGCTGTTGATGCCGGTATTCGAGGCGTTCCAGCAACGCCATCCCGCCATCGTGCTTGATGTCTCGGTCTCCAATGCCCTCTATGATCTGGCCGCTCGCGACGCCGAGGTGGCGATTCGGCCCTCCAACCAGCCACCCGAGACGTTGGTCGGTCGGCGAGTCGGTTCGATCCGCCAGGCGATCTACGTGGCTCGCGATGGCGAGATCTCCGAGCCGGGAGATATTACCGCCTGGATCGATCAGGGACAGCGCCCCGACGATGCGGCGCTGGCGGCTTGGATGGAAGACAAGGTCGAGCAAGCGATGGTCCGCTTCCGTTGCGATAGCCTGCTGGGGCGGCAGCAGGCCGCCAGGCGTGGCTTGGGGGCGGTGGTGCTTCCTCGTTATCTGGGCGATGCTGATGTCGGCTTGAAACAGGTAGGAGATGAGTTGGAGGCATTGGCGGTGGACCTGTGGCTGTTGGCCCACCAGGACATGCGTCAGGTCGTGCGTATACGCCTGTTTCTCGACTTTCTTGCCGAGTCGCTCAGGGCGAGGTTGGCGCCCGGGGCGGCAGACCCAAAGCGCTAGGCCAAGCCTTGGTACCCGCCGTAGGGTACCGCTACGACTTTGGACAAGACCCACCGGCCGCGAAACAAGGAGAGCGACCATGACGACAGCACCGGTACGCCCGCAGATACTCGCCTTCGATATCTTCGGCACTGTGGTCGACTGGCACGGGAGCATCGCCCGGGAGGTCGAGGCGTTGGGTTTGCTCACGTCGCCTGCTGCATCGGCATCGATGACGCCCGCGGACTTCGCCAGAGCCTGGCGCGCGGGCTATCGGCCGGCCATGGACAGGGTGATGTCCGGCGAGCTTGGCTGGACACGTATCGACGACTTGCATCGGATGATTCTCGATGAGCTGCTCGATCGCCACGGGCTGGCACTGGACGAGGCGGGCAGGGCCCATCTCAACCGCGCCTGGCATCGTCTGGCGCCCTGGCCCGACAGCGTCGAGGGGCTGTCACGGCTCAAGCGCGGCTATACCCTGTGCACCCTGTCCAATGGCAACCTGGGGCTGCTCGCCAATATGGCCAAGCACGCCGGCCTGCCCTGGGACCTGATCCTGTCCGCCGAGGTCTTTCGCGCCTACAAGCCGCATCCCGACACCTACCTGGGAGTGGCCGAGGTCTTCGAGGTGGCCCCCGAGGAGGTGATGCTGGTGGCCGCCCATCAGGACGACCTCGACGCCGCCCGCCGCTGCGGCCTCAAGACCGCCTACATCGAGCGTCCCCATGAGTTCGGCGAAGACGTCCCCAAGGCGGTGGATGGCTCACCCGACAACGATCTCCACTGCACCTCGTTGATCGATCTGGCCGATCGTCTGGGCGCCTAGTGTCATCGCTATCCAGTCGTGGCGTGGGCGCTGACAGCGCCCGATGGCGGCAGGTGTGGCACCAGGTCGATGGTGCCGAAGGACTCGAGCGAGACCCACACCACTAAGGCCGCGTAGACCACCAGCAGACAGATCGACTCGCGCCGCGACAGGATCATGTGGGTGCGCATCATCAGAAACAGCAGCACCGTGGCGAAGGTCAGCGCGGCCATCATCGGCGCCGCCAGCGAGAAGTCGATCACCGCGGTACCGGCGATCAGCACGCCTGCCGGGATGCACACCAGCAGGTCGAAGGTGTTGCTGCCGAGCACATTGGCGATGCTGGTGACGCCGCGTCCCTGGCGTGCCGCGCGGATGGAGACGAAGGCATCGGGAATCGAGGTGCCGGCCGCAACCACGGTGATGCCCCACAGGAAGCTCGGGGTGCCGAAGATCTCGCCGAAGTTGATCGCCGCGCGCACCAGCCCCTCGACGCCGACCACGATGACCACCAGCGACAGCACCAGTCGTCCCCACTCTCGTCCCGGGCGGATGTCGCTGACGTCCTCGTCGGATTCATGATCCAGAGTGTCCTGGTACTGCACAAATAGGTAGAGCCCGTACAGGGCTACCGGCATCAAGGCCAGCCAGCGGGTCATCTCGCCCTGGATGCTGCCGCCCTGGGGCGAGGTCTCCACCGGGTGGTAGATGGCGGCGAAGGCGAAGGTCAGGGTCAGCACCGCCACCGCGATCATGTAGAACTGGGCTTCCTTGTAGACCAGGTCGCGATTGGCCTGAAGCGGTGACTTCGAGGCCAACCCGCTGAGCCCGGGAATCACCAGGATATTGAACAGCGCCGAGCCGACGATGGCCGCCACACCGAGCTCGAACTCGCCGTGGACCAGGGTCGAGATGACGGTGGTGGACAGCTCCGGGAAGCTCGACCCCACCGCCACCACGATGGCACCCTGAACGATTTCCGGCAGCCGGTAGTAGGCCGACAGGCGCTGGCTCGAGCGTTCGAGCAGACCGCTGCCCTTCCAGATGATGGCGGTGGCGATGATGGCGACCAGCGTCCAGAGCAAGATGGCGGACATTCCCTATCCTTGAGCGAGAGGTGGCCCTGTCAGCTTAGCCGTCTTGATCGCTCGCGCAAAAGACAGACGCTGGCTATCGCGGCACCATCAGGAACAGCCCGGAGAGTAGCGCAAACAACAGGACCCCCTGACGCAGGCGCTTGGCATCCAGACGCTGGTGCATGATTCGGCTCAAGACGGTACCGATCAGCAGGGGGGGAAGTAGAGCTAGCGCCCACCACAGCTGTGTCTGTTGCACGGCACCTGCCATGGCGAGAATCAACAGTGACAGCACTTCGCCGACCACGAAGCAGCAGGCAATGGTGGAACGCAGCTCGGGACCCGGTCGATGCTGGTAGAGCAGGGCCAGGGGAGGGCCACCGACCCCGGTGGCGGTTTCGGTGACACCGGTGATGGCACCCACCGTGAGGCAGGCGCCGGTGCCCGGTCGAAACACCGGAGCAAAGAGGGCGACCAGCACCGCGAGCACGGTGGACGCTCCGATCAACTGGTTGAGCCCTTGGGTGCTCAGCACCATCAACACCGCGAGCCCGGCCAGGGTGCCTGGCAATCGTCCAGCGCTGATCCAGGCGCTGCCGCGCCAGTCGATGGCCTCGCGCTCGCGCAGCGCCACCAGCAGATTCAGCGGAAGCATCAGGACCAGCAATGCCACCGGCAGCAGAGTCGGTGCCAGTATTCCCAGCACCGGGGCCACAATCAGCGCGAAACCGATACCGATGGCACCCTGGACGAAGGACGCCAGCAGGGTGGCTACGGCGGCGATCGCATAGGTAGTGGTCGTCAGCATCGGGGCTCCCCATTGCCTCGCTGCCTGAAGGGCGTCGCTTCACCAGCTTTTCCATGGCGCTCGCGATGCACCTCGGAGGTCGGATGGACCCGCTGGATCGGTGCCTTGTTGATGGCGGCGGGAGCCACCTCGCGGACTTCAGCAAGCAGTGCCCGTGCGTCCCAGTCCACTGGCCAGCCTTGCCAGAGTCTCAGTCGGCCAGCGGTGAACACGGCTTCGATCTGATCCCGATTGCCGTAGCGCACAAGTTCCCAGGGCCGGTCCCAGGAAGGCGTCATCTCAGGCACCTCGAGATCCACCAGCAGGAAGTCGGCGGCTTTATCCACAGTGATGTCGCCGGCGATGCTGCCAAGCCCGCAGCACTCGGCGCTGCCCAGGGTAGCGTGTTCCAGCCAGCGCCAGCCACCGCCGCAGGAGCTGTCGCCGGTAGCCAGACCGAAGGCCATTCGCTGGCTGGTCTCGGCCGCATCCATCAGGCGAAAGCCATCACTGCGGGTACCGTCTGTACCGAGCCCGAAACGGATGCCAAGCGCCGCCATCTGCAGGGCGGGTGCGACCGCGTTGCCTTTCCAGCTGCTGGCGACCGGATTGAAGGCCACCGCGGTATCGGTATCTCGCAGCAGATTGAGTTCGTCTGGCGTGACCAGGGTGGCGTGGGCGATCAGGGTCTGTGGGCCGAGTGCGCCCACCGCGTGCAGATGCTCCAGCGGCCGCTGTGAGCGCGTTACCAGAGAACGTTCGACCGCCTGGAGGTGCTCGTTGACGTGGCTCTGGAAGATCGCTCCCTTGTCGCGGCATAGCGTGGCGACGTCATTGAGCATATCGTCGCTGGCCGCTTCGGGAATGGAAATTGCCAGGGATGGATGGATCAACGCGTGGTCGCGGTAGTCCGCCAGGTGGGCCACGGCACGGTCGAGAATGGCGTTGCGTTGCTGGGGCGAACCGCTACCGCCGCGATCATTGCAGATCATGCCGAGCACGCAGCGAAGCCCGCTCTCTTCGGCCGCCTTGGCGAGTGCGCCGATTTCCCCCGCACTGCGGGTGCCCGCGTCCACCGCAGTGGTAAAGCCTCCGCGCAAGGCCTCGAGCGCCGCCAGTTTGGACGACAAGTGAAGCAGTCGCTCGTCCAGGCTGGATTCCAGCGGCACCCAGATGCGTCGAAAGATTTCGGAGGGTTCTCCGAACACCAGCGACTTGCCCAGTGACTGGGTCAGATGATGGTGGCTGTCGACGAACCCCGGCATCATCAGGTGTCCCGGCAGGTCGATCGGGGACAACGTCGGATGACGGGCGACCAGGGCTTCCTTGGGTCCGATATCGATGAAGCGCCCGGCGCTCGTCACGACTCCCATGTCACGCTGAATGCTTCCATTCGCAAGCAGTTCGCCAGGGCACAGCAGCAGCTCGCTGGCCGAGAGTCGCTGGCGCAGTTGCTGATCGAGCGTCATGAATCTGTCTCCGGAGCTTCGGTGTGGATGGGATGAGTCTCTCGGGCGCTGTTGCCGCTGCCCAGGTGGTAGAAGGCCAGGTTGACGATCACCGCGGTGAGAGTGCCCATGGCCAGTCCATTACCCAGGATGATCTGCAGGTGGGTCGGGAAGGCAGAGTAGAAGCCCGGTACAACGATCGGCAGCAGACCCATGGCCAGCGCCGAGGCCAGCGTGAAGAGGTTGCCGTGCTCATTGAAGTCGACGCGGCGCAGGATATTGATGCCCATGACCCCGATGATGGCGAAGACGATGACGGCGGTGCCGGCCACCACCGGTGTCGGCAGGGTGGCGGCCAGTCGGCCCAGAGGTGCCAGCATGGCCAGCAGGATCAGCAGACAGCCGGCGGCGATGGTGACATAGCGCGAGCGCACGCCAGTGGCCCGGATGATGCCGATATTCTCGCCGCTGGTGATGATCAGCGAGGTGCCGAGGCAGCCGCCAAACAGCGAGCCCAGGGCGTCGGCGCGAATGTTCCTGGGGACCAGGGCCTTGGCGTCGCCACGCTTGCCGACGATTTCGGCGGTGGCCATGGTCTGGCCGGTGGCCTCGGTCATCGACACCACGCTGAAGATGATCAGCGGCAGCGACGCCAGCAGGTCGAACTTGGGCATGCCGAAAGGAAAGAGTTGGGGCAGGGCGATCAAGGGGCCATCGAGGATGCCCGCCACGCTGAGGTGTCCGAAGGCTGCCGCGATCAGCGCACCCATGACAAGCCCGATCATCACCGAGATGCGACGCAGGGCGCCGGTAAACACTCTGGCACTCACGACGATGCAGGCGATGGTAGCCAGCGCCAGCAGAATGGTCGAAGGGGCGGCGAAGTCGGGGCTGTCAGGGCGCCCGGCGATGAGACCACCGAAGATCTTGACCAGGTTGATGGCCACCAGCAGCAGCATGGTGCCGATCACGATGGGCGGAAAGAAGCGGAGAACTCGGGTGAAGAAGGGCAGTGCCAGGAAGTAGAACAAGGCGGTCAGATTCACCGCACCGGTGGCGGTCTGGATATCGGTGGCCTGGGCGATCGCCAGAAAGATGACGATGGGGGCACCGCCAGGTACCTGCACGAACGGGAGTCTCGCGCCGAAGCCCAGTACCCCGATGGATTGCAGCAGGGTGCCGAGGCCACAGGCGAGGAAGGTGGCGCTCATCAGCGGTACCGTGACGTCAGGCCCGAAGCCCAGCGCCTGGCCGACCAGGAAGACCGCCGTGATCGGTGCGGCTGCCATCACCAGTACGTGCTGCAAGCCGTAGAGGATGGCAGCCTTCAGTGGCAGCCGTTCGTCCACCGGATCGACGGAATCGGTGTGAAGAGGAGAAGACATGGGTGGCCTCATTGTTGTTGTCGTTCAAGAGTGTGCGTCCAGGTGTTTGCCGAACCGCGTTTCTTCAGCGGGTTTCAGGTGAAAGCTAGCGCTGAGTCAGTGTGCGCGTCTATCATCGTTTTTCGTTAGATGTGTTGCCGAAATGGCAACGATTAGTGAGCCAGCCATGGTCTGACGAATCAGGAGACACCGCGTGCCCTTGATGACCACCGCGCTACGCTATTTCGATGAGGTTGCCCGACAAGGGTCGATCCGCAGGGCCGCAGACCACCTCCATGTGGCAGCATCGGCGGTCAATCGCCAGATCCTCAAGCTGGAGGACGAGCTTGGCGTACCGCTGTTTGAGCGGCTTCCCCGCGGCCTGCGCCTGTCCTCGGCGGGCGAGCTGCTGGTCTATCAGGTGCGACAGTGGCAGCGGGACGAACGTCAGCTGCTGGGGGTGCTGGACGATATCCGTGGCACCGGTACCAGTGAGGTGCGGGTCGCGTCGGTGGAGTCAGTGACCGACCGCCTGCTGCCGGTGACCATTCGGCGCTTCATGGAGCGCTATCCTCGTGTGCGTTTCGACCTGACCACCGATCTTACCGACCCCATCATCGACGCTATCCTGTCGGGAGAGGCTGACATCGGGCTTTGCATCAATCCGCCGTCCAATCCGCGCCTGCGTACCCTGCGACGGCTCGAATTGCGTTTCGGGGCGGTCATGGCGCCGTGGCACGCTCTGGCCAGGGCGAGCGAGCTGCGCCTCAAGGATTTCGAGAACGTCCCGGTGATCTTGCCGGACCAGGCAATGTTTCGTGGCTCTACTCTGGAACGCGCGCTGTCCACTCAGGACGTGCGGCTCTCCGCCGTTGCCGCGTGTGGCCGCATCCTGAGCATGAAGTCGCTCGCCAGAGAGGGCGTGGGGGTGGCGTTTCTCAATCCGCTGGATGTGACACGTGAACTGGCCGAGGGGGAGCTTGTCTTTGTGCCTTTGCGGGATCGCGGTATCGCTGCGGCACAGTTGGAAATGTGTGTGGCCAAGGATCGTCCGCTGCCTCTGGCCATCGCCGTATTCGCCGAAATGCTGGATGAGGCGCTGAAGGAACTGGATGTCGCCACCACCGTCTAGTCACTCGCGTCACGCGAAGTAGGTCTTCAGACTGCCGAGATGGCACTGCGGGTGCTATGGTGTCGGTCATGGATTGCTTATCTGGTCGTGGTTGCCACGGCCTCACTGCCGGAGACAAGGATATGACACGGGGAAAGATGGGATGGGCCGCTGTGGCCATGCTGACACTGGCTGGCTGTGCGTCGACCTCACAACCGCAGACGGCGGCCGAGATGTTCGACTGCGACGCCCTCAATCAGGCCGTGGCCAGTGCCGACAATGATTTCACCGACATCAAGGGACGCTTCGACGACACTCGGCTGACCCGCAGCTGGGAAACCGATGTCCAGGCCTTCCACGACTCCTGTCTGATCACCTCGGCGCAGCGCCCGGATCACTACTCCTGTTTCGGACGGATGGACAGTGACGACCCACGTGGTGCCCTGGTGGCCGGTGGTGAGGCCCTTGGCCAGTGCCTGGGCAGTGACTGGACCTCCACCCGCGAGACGTCCGATCGTCTGGTCTTCTCCAGGGCCGGCAGCGACACCACCGTGACGCTGGAAACCTTCCTCAACGACCGCGGCCGCCGTATGGGCAGCCTGGATGTGTGGCAGCATCCGGATGATCTGCGTCTGGAGTCCACCGACGGCTGACTGCCGCTGTTGGACCCATGACGGGTCCATTGACTGCACCAATGACAGGGCCCGTGCCGATCGGCACGGGCCCTGTCGTTGTGGCCTTGGCGTTTGTGCTGCTTGCGCAGGCCCTCATCAGCGGCGAGGGCCTGGCGTGGACGGGCTTAACGCCAGCCGACGCGATCGAAGATCTTGACCGCTTCCGGGTTGTTCTCGCCCAGCACGCTGACGTTGACTTCGTCCTTCTTGAACTCGCCCCAGGAGCCGAGTACCTCGTCCACGGCGACGCCCTCGACCACCGGGAATTCGTGGTTGCCCACGGCGAACAGTTCCTGAGCTTCGTCGGAGGCCAGGAACTCGAGGAAGGCGACGGCGTTGTCGTGGTTAGGTGCACCCTTGACCAGGCCGGCACCGCCGACGTTGACGTGGGCACCACGGTCATCCTGGTTGGGGAACAGGATCTGCACGCTTTCGGCGGCCTCGCGCTCGTCGGCGTCGTCGGAGGTCAGCAGACGCACGTAGTAGTAGTGGTTGGCCACCGCCACGTCGCACTCGCCGCTGGCTACGCCCTTGATCTGGTCGCGGTCGCCACCCTCGGGGTCGCGAGCCATGTTGTCGACCACGCCCTGGGCCCACTCTTCGGCACCTTCCTCACCGTGGTGCTCGACCATCGAGGCCAGCAGTGACTGGTTGTAGATGTTGTTGGAGGAACGGATGCAGATCTTGCCCTTGAGGCTGGGATCGGCCAGCTTCTCGTAGCTGTCGACCTGCTCGGGCTCGATGGTCTCGGGGTTGTAGAAGATCGCCCGCACGCGCTGGCTGAAGCCGAACCAGTCGCCTTCGGGGTGGCGCATGCTCTCGGGCAGGCGCTCGTTGAGCACCTCGGAGTCCACCGGCGCGAAGATGCCTTCCTCCTCGGCGCGCCACAGGCGGCCGGCGTCCACGGTCATCATGATGTCGGCGGGGCTGGCCTCGCCCTCGCGCTTGATGCGCTGGATGAGCTGGTCGGAATCGCCCTGCAGCACGTTGACCTCAATGCCGGTCTGTTCGGTGAAGGCGTCGTACATGGCCTGGTCGGAGTCGTAGTGACGTGCCGAGTACACATTGACGCTGCCGTCGGCGTAGGCGAGACCGGAAGCGCCGGCCAGGGCGATGGCGATGGCAAGACGAGAGACGTTGGACATCGGAGACCTCGAGTGGCGGATGGAATGATAATACGTGTCATTCGGTGTCCGTATTGAACGACCTCCCGGGCACGGCGTCAATCACTGTGCCTCCTTGGGCTGATGTAGGGTGCTTCTCTCGGCATAGTGGAGGGGGCACGATCGATGTACTGATGGGGGCTACGTCGGGGGCGGATACCTCCGACCATCGGGCGCTCCAGCCTGGCGCTGCGCCCCCTGGCACCCGCTGCTTCGGGAGCCGGCAGGGCGGCGAGGCTGACCCACTAGCGCGGGAGATATCGCACAGGCAAAGGAGAAGGCGTGTCGAAAGGATTCGCGTTACCATGGCCAACCCATCGGCTTTCGCCGTCGTCCATCCGACCTTCGACACGCGATCCCTTCCATGACCTCACACCTTGCCAGCTCCGCCACCGTTTCCGAGCAGACCTTCGAGGAAGGCGTTGTCGCCGATCCTCTGCTGGCTGTGCGCAATATCCAGCATCGATACGACAGCAAGCTTGCCGTCAGCGACGCCTCCTTCGACATCGCGCCGGGCGAGGTGGTGTGCCTGCTCGGGCCGTCGGGCTGTGGCAAGACGACGCTGCTGCGCATCGTCGCCGGACTCGAGGCGTTGCAGCAGGGGGAGCTCAAGTTCGACGGCCAGACCCTGGCCGCACCGGGGCGTCCCCACGTGCCGCCGGAGAAGCGCAGCGTGGGGCTGGCCTTCCAGGAATCGGCACTGTTTCCCCACTTGAGCGTGCTCGACAACGTGACCTTCGGGCTCAAGGGGATGCCGGCGCGGGCGCGCCGTGAACGAGCCCTGGAACTGCTCGCTCAGCTGGGTATGGACGGCTACTCCGAGGCCTTCCCGCACACCCTGTCCGGTGGCCAGCAGCAGCGGGTGGCCCTGGCCAGGGCCCTGGCGCCCTCGCCGCAATTGATGCTGCTGGACGAGCCTTTCTCGAGCCTCGACGCGCGTCTCAGGGACCGTATCCGCGATGACACCCTGCACGTGCTCAAGCAGGTGGGCGCCGGCACCCTACTGGTGACCCATGACCCCGAAGAGGCGATGTTCATGGCCGATCGCATCGTGCTGATGCGCGATGGTCGGGTGGTGCAGGTAGGCACGCCGGAAGAGCTCTACTGCGCGCCGGCCGACCCCTTCGTGGTGACCTTCTTCGGGGACGTCAATCGCCTGGAAGGCGTCGCCCAGCGTGGCTATGTGCATACCGCGGTGGGGCCCGTCGCCACCGACCTGCCTGACGGCGCCCGCGCCCAGGTGCTGATGCGCCCGGAGGCGCTCAGGGTGGTGGAAATCGAGAGCGACGGCCAGCACGCCCACCACAGCCACGTGCTGATGGCACGACTGCTGGGGCGTTGCAGTCTGCTGCACCTCTGCGTGCACGGTATCGATGGCCAGGAGGCCCACATGCACGCCCGGGTACCCGGGGTCTTTCTGCCGAGGGAAGGCCAGGCCGTGCAGGTCAGTCTCGACCCGGCCCAGGTATTCGTGTTCCCCGCCGAGGCGTCCGGCCTCGAGGCCGTCTAGGGCCCCTGGCCCCGGCGCACCAGGGGAGGACTATTCGTATCCAGTCGTATACAGCAGGGGCCAGCGTCAGTCGCTGGCCTGGCCCGGGCGCGAGCGGCGCATCGCCAGGCTCAGCAGCACCACCGGAATGATCCCCACGGCAACGATGGCCAGGGACGCTGTCGAGGCCTCGGCCAGGCGTTCGTCAGCGGCCAGGTTGTGGGCTCGCACCGCCAGGGTGTCGAAGTTGAACGGGCGCAGGATGATGGTGGCCGGCAGCTCCTTCATCACGTCGACGAAGACCAGGATCCCGGCGGCCAGCAGGCTGCCGCGCATGATCGGCGTGTGCACCTTGCGGAGGGTGCCGGTGGCGGTTTCGCCGAGGGTTCGGGCCGCCGCGTCCATCGACGGGGTGACCTTGCCCAGGCTCGCTTCCACGGCGTTGAACGACACCGCGAGAAAACGCACCACATAGGCATAGATCAGGATAAAGGCGGTACCGCTGAGGATCAGGCCGATCACCTCCCCGGTGGCGGCCTTGTACAGCTGGTTGAGCTGGACGTCGACCCAGGCGAAGGGGATCAGGATGCCTACCGCCACCACCGACCCCGGAATCGCGTAGCCCAGCGAGGCCACCCGCGTGGCCGTGCGGGTCAGCGGGCCCTGTTCGAGTCGGGCGCCATAGCTCAGCACCACCGCCAGCCCCACCGCGATCAGGGCGGCGACGGCTGCCAGCAGCAGGCTGTTGCCTGCGTACTCGAAAAAGGCGCTGCCCAGCACGCTGTCTCCGGCCTTCAGCGCCATGTACCCCAGCAGCAGGCAGGGCAACAGGAAGCCCACCGTCACCGGCAGCGCGCAGGCCAGGGTGGCCGCCCAGGCGCGTGCACCGCTTAGACGGTACTCCGGTAGTTGCTGGTAGCGGTGAGAGGTGTGGTGGAAGCGGCGCTTGCCCCGGGACCAGCGCTCCAGCAGCACGAACAGGATCACGAAGGCCAGCAGGCACGCCGCCAACTGGGCGGCGGCGACCTGTTCGCCAAGTCCGAACCAGGTGCGATAGATGCCGGTGGTGAAGGTATCCACGCCGAAGTACTGCACCGCGCCGAACTCGTTGAGGGTTTCCATCAAGGCCAGCGACACGCCCCCCACCAGCGCCGGTCGCGCCAGCGGTACCGCCACCTGGGTAAACATCTGCCAGGGGCCGCGGCCCAGGGTGCGTCCCACGTCGAGCATGCACACCGACTGCTCGAGGAAGGCCGCCCTGGCCAGCATGTACACGTAGGGGTAGAGCACCAGGGTGATCAGGGTGGCGGCACCCGGTAACGAGCGGATGTCGGGGAACCAGTAGTCCCCGCGGGACCAGCCGAAGGCTTCGCGCAGGGCCTCCTGCACCGGCCCTGCGTACTGCAGGAAGTCAGTGTAGGCGTAGGCGATGACGTAGGTGGGTACCGCCAACGGCAGCAGCATGGCCCATTCGAACAGGCGCTTGCCGGGAAAACGGCACATTACTACCAGCCAGGCGCAGCCGGTACCTATGGCCAGGGTGCCAAGGCCGACGCTGAGTACCAGGAACAGGGTGTTGAGCAGATAACGCGTCAGCACAGTGTCGGCCAGGTGACGCCAGATATCGCCGGCGGGCACCAGAATATGGGCCAGGATCACCAGCACCGGCAGTGCCACCACCGCGGCGACAGCCAGCGTCAACCAGCCCCAGCGCGAAAGCCGCCGGGAACGAACCTTGGCCACGGAATGAGTACTGCTGGACACGGACGGACTCCTGCTGCGGGCACCGCTGACGGACGGGAGGCCAGATCATACCAGTCCGTGCCGGCGGCTGCAGTTGGCCATCAAGGGGAGGCATGGAGGCGCGCACCAAACGGAAGTGAGACCTTGGCTCGGCGGGCTTTGAAAGTGAATAACTATTCATTTATTTTAAGAGGCATCTCAAAAGAGGGTAAATGTCATGCGCCCACGCGACGACACCAAGCGGGTGGCACTGCTCGAGGCGACCCTGGTCGAGGTCACCGAGCACGGCTTCGGCGTGGCCTCGGTGGCCCGTATCGCGCGTCGCGCCAGGGTGTCGCCCGCCACCCTCTATATCCACTTTGCCGACAAGGACGCCCTGCTGGAGGCGACCTTTGTGCACGTCTGTGACCAGCTGATCGATACCGCCCTGGAGGCCTTCGATGCGGCACTTGAGCTGCGCCAGGCGCTGCGCGAGATGTGGCATGCGCTGTTTCATCTGGCCCTCGACCAGCCGCGCCTGTTTCGCTTCCACGACGCCTTCAGCCATTCGGTATGGATGAATGATCGGGTCCGCGAGCGCAACGATCTGCGCCTGGCGCCCTTGCTCGATGCCATCGCCCAGGGGCATCGGGATGGCGTGCTCAAGCCGGTTGGGCTTGCGCTGCTGGAAAGCTTCATGTTCCGCCCGATCTACCACCTGGTGCAGAGCCAGGGGAGCCACCCGTTCGAGCCCACCCACACCAATATCGACCAGGCCTTTGCGATGGCCTGGGACGCCATTGCCGTTCGCCACGACAACTCGCGTCCCTGACGCCTCAGGAGCCCCCATGACCTTCTCTACGTTTCCTCCGACGTCGCGCCTTGAGCGCCTGCTGGCCAGGTTCAGTCTGCTTGCCGTCGTGGCGCTTGTCGCCGGCTGTGAATCCGACCAGCCGCCCTTGTCCCAGCAGCAGGTACACCCGGTGAAGCTGGTGTCGCTGGACGCCGGGCGCCAGGGCATGTTGATGCGTTATCCCGGCCAGGTGCAGGCCTCGGAGCGTTCGGAGCTGTCGTTCCGGGTCGGTGGGGAACTGCGCGAGCTGGCCGTGCAGCCGGGGGATGAGGTGGAAGCGGGGGACCTTATCGCCCGCCTCGATGATCGTGATGCCAAGAGCCAGCTGGCCAACGCCCGTTCGAGCTACAACCTGGCCGAGGCGACCTACGAGCGTATGCGTATCTCGCTGGAGCGTGGTGCCATCAGTCGGTCCCGCTTCGACGAGGCGCGTGCCGAGTTTCTGTCGGCCCAGGCCCAGCTCAAGCAGGCCCAGGACCAGCTCAGCTACACCGAGCTCAGCGCGCCCTTCAGCGGCGTGATTGCGTCGGTCCCGGTGGACAACTATCAGGTGGTCGGTGCCCAGCAGACCATCGCCGAGCTGCAGCAGCCGGGATCCATCGACGTGACCTTCCAGCTGCCGGAGCAGCAGGTCCGCCGGATCAATGACGAGCGCGCCCAGGCGGTGCAGGACGGCGAGGATGCGGTGGTCTGGGTGACCTTCGCCGAGAACCAGCAGCAGCGCTACCCGGCCCGCTACAAGGAGCACGACAGCAGCGTCAGCCAGGGGTCGCTGAGCTATGAGGTCACCCTGACCCTGCCTGAACCCGACGACATCACGGTGCTGTCGGGCATGAGCGCCACGGTGCTGCTGGACATGAGCGCCCTGACCGGTGATAGCCAGGATCCCTGGCGGGTGCCGGTGGCGGCGGTGGCCACGCGGGAATCGCAGCCTGACCAGGCGGTGGTGTGGCGCTTCGTGCCCGACGACGAGTCCCGCGCCGACGGCCCTGGACGTGTCGAGGCGGTGCCGGTCGTGCCGGGGCGCATCACCACCCAGGGGATGCTGATCGAGGGCGAGCTCGAGGCCGGCGACCGGCTGGTCGCCGCCGGTGCCGAACGCATGCAGGAAGGACGCAGGGTACGACCCTGGATCAAGGAAGAGGGGCTCTGATCGATGGTCGACTACTTTCTGCGCCAGAAGGTCATCAGCTGGATGATCACCCTGCTGCTGGCCGTCGGCGGGGTGGTGTCTTTCTTCGGGCTCGGGCAGCTGGAGTTTCCCGAGTTCACCATCCGCAACGCCATCATTTCGACCCAGTACCCCGGCGCCACGCCGGAACAGGTAGAAGAGGAGGTCACCCTGCGCCTGGAGAAGGCGATCCAGCAGATGCCCGACCTGAAGCGGGTCAGCTCGGTCAACGCCGACGGCCTGTCGCAGATCACCGTGGAGCTCGAGAACACGGTGCGCGAGCACGAACTTGCCCAGTACTGGGACCTGCTGCGGCGCAAGATCAGCGACGTCCAGGCCGAGCTGCCCCCCGGCGCCGGGACCTCCATCGTCAACGATGACTTCGGTGACGTCTTCGGCCTGCTGTTGACCCTGACCGGCGAGGACTACAGCCAGCAGGACCTGGAAGACCACGCCGACCTGCTGCAGCGGGAGCTGCGCCTGGTCGACGGGGTCAAGAAGGTCGCCATCGCCGGCACCGTGCAGGACCAGGTGGTGGTGTCGCTGGACCGTGACCGGATGCGCGCGCTGGGGATCTCGCCACAGCAGTTGAGTGACCTGCTCAACGCCCAGAACGTGGTGGGCGACGCGGGCCATATCAAGCTCGATGGCCTGTCGCTGTCGGTGCAGCCCACCGGCGAGTTCGACAGCGTCGAGTCGCTCGAGCGGCTGGTGGTGGGCCGCCCCGGTGACGGCCTGATCCGCCTTGGCGATATCGCCGAGGTCACTCGCCAGACCACCGATACGCCCCAGTTGCTCTACCACGCAGGGGGGCAGTCCGCGCTGTCCATCGGCATCTCGTTTGGTTCCGGCGTCAACGTGGTGGAGGTCGGCGAACGGGTCGAGAAGCGGCTTTCCGAGCTCGAACAGCGCATGCCGCTGGGCATGGAACTGGCCACCGTCTACCACCAGCCCGAGGTGGTGGAGGACGCGGTCAACGGCTTTCTGATCAACCTGGCCGAGGCGGTCGGCATCGTCATACTGGTGCTGTTGCTGTTCATGGGGGTGCGTAGCGGGCTGCTGATGGGCCTGATCCTGCTGCTGACCATCCTCGGCACCTTCATCATGATGTCGATTCACGGCATCCAGCTGCAGAAGATCTCGCTGGGCGCCTTGATCATTGCCCTCGGCATGCTGGTGGACAACGCCATCGTGGTCACCGAGGGCATGATGATCGGCCTTGCCCGGGGCAAGACCAAGCGCCAGGCGGCGCTGGAGGTGGTCGGTCAGAATCGCCTGCCGCTGCTGGGTGCCACGGTCATCGCGATCACCGCCTTTGCTCCCATCGGGCTGTCGCCGGACGCTACCGGCGAGTTCGTCGGGTCACTGTTCTGGGTATTGTGCTATTCGCTGTTCCTGAGCTGGATCACCGCCCTGACCCTGACCCCCTTCTTCTTCGATCTGTTCTTCAAGGAACGCATCGAAGCGGGCGAGGAGGGGGATAGCGATCCCTATCGTGGCCTGCTGTTCCGGGTGTTTCGCCGCCTGCTGGTGCTGGGGGTTCGATTCCGCTACCTGACATTGGTGCTGGCGGTGGCGCTGCTGGCCGGTGCCTTGTCGCTGTCGGGGCAGGTCAAGAACGCCTTCTTTCCCGACGCCACCACACCGCTGTTCTTTGCCGATGTGTGGTTGCCGGAGGGCACCGACGTGCTGGAGACCGAGCGCACCATCGCGCGCCTCGAGACGCAGGTGCTGGAGATGCAGGACGTGACCCGGGTGACCAGCGTGATCGGTGGCGGCGCACAGCGCTTCACCCTGACCTATGCCCCCGAGGACCGCTATGCGAGTTTTGGTCAGCTGATCGTCGAGACCGAGGACCGCGCGTCCCGGGAAGCCCGCATGAAAGAGGTGATCGAGACCCTGCGCGAGGACTTCCCCCGGGTCCAGTACAAGGTCCAGGCGTTGCAGGTCGGCCCCTCGGCCAAGGCCAGCATCGAGGCGCGCATCTACGGTGACGACCCCGAGACCCTGCACCGCCTGGGCGCCAAGGTGCGTGGCATCTTCCAGGACGAGCCGATGACCGACAGCATCCGACTGTCCTGGAGCAATCGCGAGAGCGTCATCGTGCCCGAGTTCCTCGAGCAACAGGCACGTCGCGTCGGGGTCACCCGGGACGCCCTGCACCAGGCGCTCAGGCTCAATAATGACGGCGAGCAGGTCGGCGTCTACCGCGAAGGCAGCGAGCTGATTCCGATCGTGATGCGCTCCCGAGAGGACCAGCGCCACGACATCGACAACCTCAGCGCGGTCAACGTCTGGAGTGAAGAGCAGGGACGTTATCTCAGCGCCGGCAACGTGCTCGGCGAGCTGCACACCGAGCTGCGTGATCCGCTGATCAAGCGTCGTGACCGGCGTCGCATGCTGGCGGTGTACGCCGAGCCGATGCCGCTGTCCGGTGAGACCGCCGCCAGTGTGCTGGCGCGGCTGCGTCCCCAGGTCGAGGCCATCGAGCTGCCGCCGGGCTACGCCATCGAATGGGGCGGTGAGTACGAAACCGCCAGCGACGCCCAGAAGGCGCTGCTGTCATCGCTGCCCATGGGCCTGCTCGGCATGTTCATCATCACCGTGCTGCTGTTTGGTCGGCTGCGCCAGGCGCTGGCGATCTGGTCGATCGTGCCGCTGATGCTGATCGGTATCATCGGTGGCCTGGCGTTGCTCGGGGCGCCCTTCACCTTCATGGCGCTGCTCGGCACCTTGAGCCTGATCGGCATGGTGCTGAAGAACGCCATCGTGCTGATGGAAGAGATCAACGTGCAGCGTGGCCAGCAGGACAATGCCCACGACGCCGTGATCCAGGCCGCGGTCAGTCGTGTGCGGCCGGTGACCATGGCCGCCGTGACCACCATGCTGGGGATGCTGCCGCTGTTCACCGATGCCTTCTTCGCCTCTATGGCGGTGGTCATCGTGTTCGGTCTGGGAGTCGCCACCCTGTTGACCCTGGTGATCCTGCCGGTGGCGTATTGCACCCTGATGCGAATTCGCGCCGACTGATCCTACCGCCGCTGTCTAGCCGCCGGCTCCCTGAACGCTGGCCCCATGGGGGCCAGCCTCGTC
Organism: Halomonas sp. EF61; assembly: GCF_040147045.1. NCBI lineage: Bacteria > Pseudomonadati > Pseudomonadota > Gammaproteobacteria > Oceanospirillales > Halomonadaceae > Halomonas > Halomonas sp. EF61. The sequence goes on from NZ_JAMSHM010000001.1 coordinate 1,872,711, forward strand.
GGCGATGGTGGTCCAGGGCTCGACTGACGCGCTATCCATCTTCGTCGACGGGGCCTGTTCCACCAGCCAGGAGGAGATCAGCGGCCACAGGGTGTCACGGTGGCGGCGGCGAAATCCTTCCAGGTGCCCTAGTACACCACTGCCCATGACCCTGGGAGACAGCTGCAGGCGCTTGATCGAAGCGCCGGTGAAGTAACCGGCCAGCAGATCGATGCTGTCGCTGCTGGCGTAGGGGTCGTCGTCGAGCCCCACCACCAGCAGAGGTAACGTCACGCGGGCGAATCGCACTTCGGCGTTGAGTTCCGGGTCGTCGAAGAAGTAGCGCGGCAGGCTGGTCCAGCGGCTGCACTGGCGGGCCACCCCCTCCGGCACGTCCTCACTGATACCAAGCCGTCGGCAGGGCACATAGCCATTGATCCGGGACAGCATGGGAAACACCAGCTTGAACAGCATCCAGGCGCGCAGCCGCAGCCAGGGTGATGAGATGAAGCGCAGACAGCTGGCATTGCAGGCGATCAGCACCGCGCCGCTCAAGTGTCGACTGGCGTCGCCCAGGCCGATGGCATGGCCACCGAAGCTGTGACCGATGGCAAGCAGCGGCAAGTCCGGCCAGTGCTGGCGAGCCCACTGGGTCACGCTGTCGGCGTCTAGCTCGGCCCAGTCCTGCATGCGCACCCCCAGTTTCTCGAGATGCTCCGGTCGCGACCGCCCGATGCCGCGGTAGTCGTAGCTCAGCACGTGGAAGCCTTGCTCGGCCAGGAATAGTGCGAAGGCCTGATAAAGGCGTTGTGACACCGCCGAAGCGGAGTGAATGATCACCACCCCACGTAGCGGCTGTGTGGCCTCGAAGTGGCTGGCGCCGAGCGGATAGGCATCGGAGGCGGAGAGGGTGAAGCGGGTCACGTTGGCCATGATGCTGCCCTTGCACAGAGTGTCTAAGAACTCTTAATACGATGCAGGAACGGCGTCGAGGCTTTACCCAATCAGGAGCGCGAGGGGGTGAAAAGTCGAAGAATATGCCGGAAACGCACTGTCAAAATCGTCGTTCTAAACGAGTAGCCCCCGCGAAGCGGGGGCTGTGTGGTTGTGCTGGAGGCTACCCTGAGGGTCAGTAGCCCAGCAGCATCGAGGGCAGGCCTGTGACCAGGGCGGGGAAGTAGGACATCAGCACGCAGGCAATCAATATCAGCGCGCAGAACGGGATCACCGCCTTGTACAGGTCGAGGGTCTCGACCTCCGGTGGCGCCACGCCCTTCAGGTAGAACAGCGCATAGCCGAAGGGCGGGGTCAGGAAGGAGGTCTGCAATACCACCGCCACCATCACCACGAACCACAGCATGTCGACGCCCATGGTCTCGATGATCGGCAGCATGATCGGGAAGCTCAGCAGCACGATGCCGGTCCAGTCGAGGAACATGCCCAGCACGAATACCAGCAGGAACATCAGGATCAGTGCGCCGGTGGTGCCACCGGGCATCGCCAGCACCAGTTCGCTGATCACGTCCATGCCGCCGCCGATGGAGAACACCCCGGTGAAGGCGGTCGCCCCCACCAGCACGAACATCACCATGGTGGTGGTCTTGCCGGCCTCGATGAAGGTGTTGTAGCAGGTCGACAGCTTGCGATCACCGAAGATCAGGAACAGCAGGAAGGCCAGGGTCACGCCGATGGCCGAGGCCTCGGTGGCCGTGGCGATACCGGTGAACAGGGCGCCCAGCACCCCGAGGATCAGGCTCATCGGTGGCAGTACGTACTTGCACAAGCGGATCACCAGCTCCCCGGTGCTGGTCTCGGCACGCTCCTCGGCGCCTACAGGAGGGCCGAAGTCGGGCTTGATCAGGCAGATCACCAGCACGTAGAGCGCGTACATCGAGCCCAGCAGCAGACCCGGCACCAGGGCGCCGGCGAACAGCGCGCCCACCGACACCGGCGAGTAGCTGGCCATCAGGATCAGCATGATGCTTGGCGGAATCAGGATGCCGAGACAGCCGCTGGCCATGATGACGCCGGCGGACAGGCCCTTGTTGTAGCCGTACTTGAGCATCGGTGCCAGGGCGATCAGGCCCATCACCGCGATGGAGGCGCCGACGATGCCGGTGGTGGCCGCCAGCAGCACCGAGACGATGACCACGGTCAGCGCCAGGCCGCCGCGCACGCGTCCGAGCAACAGGCGCATGCTCTCGAACATCTTCTCGGTGACGCCCGAGTCGTTGAGAAAGCGCGCCATCAGAATAAACAGCGGGATCGCCACCAGGACATAATTGTCCATGGCGCGCCCATAGATGTTGTTGATGATGATGCCGAGCACCTGGGGACCGGGGCCGAACCAGGCGCCGAGTACCGCGACACCGCCCAGCACGAAGGCCAGCGGGTGGCCCATGAACAGCCCCAGCATCAGGCCTGCAAACATGAAGATGGTCAGAAGTTCAGCGCTCATTTGGCTTCCTCCACGCCCTGGCCTGTCAGCTCATTGATGGCGCGAATGACGATGGCGATGGCCTGCAAGAGGATCAGCACGCTGGCGATGACCAGCACGGCCTTCACCGGATAGACCGGGATCGAGACGATGCCGTAGGTGGACTCGGCGCGGCTCCAGGAGCGCTCGAAGAAGCGCCAGCTATAGGTAATGAACATGATGATGAAGGGGGTGAAGAACAGCAGGTAGCCGAGCAGGTCGATCAGTGCGCGACCGCGCCGGGACAGCAGCTGCTTCACGATGTCCACCTCCACATGGGCGTGATGGCGCAGCCCGTAGGCGGCCATCAGCATGAAATGGGTACCGAACAGCATGGTGGTGACGTCGAAGGCCCAGTCGCTGGGGCGTCCGATAAAGAAGCGCATCGCGATGTCGTAGACCACCACGAGGGTGATGATCGCGATCAGCGGAGCGATCAAACGGCCGAACCACTCGTTCAAGCAGTCGATGGCCTTGGCAATGGCGTTCATGGTGGGGTTCTCGTCGAAGTCCAACGATGACCGGCGGCCTCGCGCAGAGAGCCGCCGGCCGGTAGTGACAGAAACGTGCCTGGTTGTTACTCGAGGCAGGCTTCGATCTCGTCAAGCGACGGCAGGTTGTCGGTGACGCGGCTCATGTTGTAGGGCACCGAGACGTCACGCCACTGGGCGTAGTCCTGCATGTAGCTGATCATCGACTGGTAGACCTTGCCGAGCATCGGGTCCTCGCAGGAACCCTGCACGATCACCTGGTTGGTGACCTCCTGGATCTGGGCCAGGTCTTCCTCGGACAGCTGGTTGATGGTGGTGCCGTCCTCGAGGAACTTGGCGGTACCCTCGGTGGACTGCTTCTCGGACCAGGCCAGCGACCAGGCCATGGTGGCCTCGGAGGCGATCTTCAGCTTCTCCTGGGTCTCCTCGGACAGAGCGTCCCAGGCGTCCTTGTTGATCATCACGCCGAACACGCTGGCAGACTGGTGCCAGCCCGGCGTCATCCAGTAGTCGGCGACCTCGGAGAAGCCGGCCTTGTAGTCGACACCGGGGGTCGAGAACTCGGCGCCGTCGACCACACCACGCTCGATGGCCTGGTAGATCTCGCCGCCGGCCAGGGTGACCTGGGAACCACCAAGCTGCTCGAGCACCCGGCCCTGGTCACGCCCGGACAGACGCAGACGCTTGCCTTCGATGTCGGCGAGAGACGCGATCGGAGTGCCGCCGCGGAAGCCGGACTCGTTGTTGGTGATACCGTAGGGCAGGTAGACCAGGTTGTACTGGCCGTAGATCTCCTGGTAGAGCTCGAAGCCGCCCCACTGGGTGATCCAGTTCAGGTAGTCCATGCCGTTGAACAGGCTGGGGGTGGCTGCCAGCGGCGAGAACGCCGGGCTGCGGCCGGCCCAGTAGCCCGGCCAGTCGCCGGCGGCCTGGATGCTGCCGGTCTCGGTGGCGTCGAAGACCTCGGTGCCGGGCATCAGGGTGCCGCCGGCGTAGAACTCGATCTGGATCTCGTCCCCGGCCAGCTGGTTGACCAGTTCGGCCCAGTGCTTGTCGATCTGGATCAGGTCGAGGTTTTCCGGCCAGGTGGTGGTCATGGTCCACTTTTCCTGGGCCATGGCGCCACTCGACAGGGCGGCCAGGGCGATGCCGGCAGCCATGCTGGTCAGGGTAAACTTGGTCATTTGCTTCATGCAGGTGCTCCCCGTGGGTTGTTGTGTTCTGTGCAAAGGAGGCGATCGCTGCCTCACCGAAATTGCGTCTGGCACCCTGGGCCATTGTCTTGGGTTCGGTGCCTGGGGGTAGTGGCGTTCCAGCGTGGGGTTGGCCCACGATGGCGCCTCGGCTTCATCAAGCTAGCACGGTCTTCAAGAGATGATCGATGCGACCCATGTCGATGAAACGGCACACTTTTTTGGCGACTGCACAGTCGATAGCGTGAGAAAAAGTTTCGACAATTCAGCAAAATGAATAAGTTAGAGCGACATCTATGCTGCGCTGCCGTAGTCGGCTCGATCGTTTAATCGGCGCAGCCTTTAGACCAAAGTTGATTTATCAGGGAGCCTTAATGTCCCACTTTTTGACCCGACAGGACCTCGCGCGGCTCGCTGCCTTTCGACAGCAACTGCGAGGGCGGCGCTTTCGCGGCTTGCTGTGGGTGAGCGAGGCTCCTGACCGGGCGCGGGGCGTTGCCCACGAGTGCCTGGCCCAAGGCGGATGGTCGGCGCCGCTGTGGGTCGGGGAAACGTCGATCGACAAGTCTGCTGACAGTGCCGGCACCGGGGCCCATGACAGTGCCGGCAACGGGGCCCCTGACAGGGCCGGCACCGGGGCCCGTGCCAGGGCCGGCAACGGGGCCCATGACAGGGCCGGCAACCCCCCGCCGTCGCTTGAGCGCCTTCCCGCCGCCAAGGCGCGTACCCGGCTCGGCGGCGAGCACGACCTGGTGGTGTTCGACGCCGCCTCGCCAGGCACTGGCCTCGATCCTGACGCCCTGGGGGCGGTGGCCGGCACCCTGGTGGCGGGAGGCCTGCTGGTGCTGTTGACCGCCGACGACGGTGGCCGCCGACCCGACGACGACTACCGCCGCCTGGCGGCTCACCCTTGGCGGCCGGAACAGCTCACGAGCCGTTATCTAGAGCGCTGCCATCGGCTGCTGGCGGGTTTTCCCGGGATGCTGCGCTGGCGGCAGGGGGAGGGCCTGACGGCAACGCCCGATGATGGCCAGGAAAGCCCTTTTGCCGATGGCTCATGTTCAGACAACCCTTGTCCAGACAGCCCGTGTCTAGACAGCGCCGACCCGGATTGCCTGAGCCCCGACCAGGCCGAGGTGGTACGTCGGCTGACGCGGCTCAGGCGTCGCCGCCCGTTGGTGATCACCGCCGACCGTGGTCGCGGCAAGTCGGCGGCGCTGGGCATCGCCTGCGCCCGCTTGCTGGTCAAGGCCGAGCAGCAGCGCCAGGCGCCGCTGGATATCCTGGTGACCGCGCCACGGGCGTCCTCGGTGGCGCCGGTATTCGAGCGCCTGGCGGCGCTGCTGCCCGAGGGACAGGGCGACGAAAGGGGCTTCGAGGCGCCCGGGGGGCGGGTGCGTTTTATCGCCCCTGACGCTCTGACGGACGCCGTCGCCCGGGGGGAAGCCGGCGGCCCCGGCTCGCTGCTGCTGGTGGACGAGGCGGCGGCGATTCCGGCGGCGCTGCTGGGCGAGTGGCTGGCGGCATTTCCGCGGCTTGCCTTCGCCACCACGGTGCACGGCTACGAGGGCTCGGGGCGAGGCTTTGCGTTGCGCTTTCGTCGTCATCTGGAGGCGCAGACGCCCCAGTGGCAGGACATCGCGCTCAGGACGCCGATACGCTGGGCCGATGGAGACCCCCTTGAGCGGGCCATCGACGCGCTGCTGTGCCTGGATGCAGAACTTCCCACAGTGCCGAAGGGGGCGAGGGTGAGTGCGCCTTGTCCTGGTCAAAAGTTGGCCGAGCTGCCCTGTACCACGCTCGATCGCGAGGTCCTGGCCCGGGACGAAGCCTCCCTGAGAGCCATCTTCGGCCTGCTGGTCCAGGCTCACTACCGCACCACCCCGGCGGACCTGCGGGTGCTGCTTGACGCACCGGCGACCCGCATCTCGATCCTTGGTACACCACGTGCGCCGCTGGCGGTGTGCGTGTACGTCGATGAGGGCGGCTTCGATGCCGATCTGGCCGAGCGAGTGCTGCTGGGACGGCGACGCCCGCGTGGTCACCTGATGGCCCAGTCGCTGGCGGCCCACGCTGGTGAAGCAGCGGCGCTGAAGGCACCCAGCGCCCGCATCACCCGGATTGCCGTACACCCCGACTGGCGCCGCCTGGGGTGCGGGGCGAGGCTAATCCAGGAGGCGGCATGCCAGGCCGAACAGGCCGGCAAGGCGCTGCTGGGGGCGAGCTTCGGCGCCGATCCGGAGCTGCTGGCGTTCTGGCAGGCGCAGGGCTTTCGTCCGGTGCGCCTGGGACTGACCCGGGAGGCCGCCACCGGCGAGCATGCGGTGATGGTGGCGCTGGCCCTGGGGGAGCACAACCGGGACCTGATCGAGCGGCTGTCGCGGCGCTTTGAGCGGCAGTTGCCGGGGCTGCTGGCCTTCGAACTGACACGCCTGTCGCCACCTTTGGTGCTGGCGTTGCTGGCGAGCGTCGAGGACTGCTTCTCGCTCGACGCCGAAGACCGCTTTTCGCTCGACGCCGATGACCGTCGTGAGCTCCAGGACCTGGCCAGGGGCCAGCGCGAGCCGGCGCTGGCGCGTCCGGCCATCCAGGCCCTGGTTCGCCGGCTGGCGTCGCTGTCACTGTCGCCGCCCATGTCGTCGTCCATGTCCAAGGCTGACGATGACCACGACAGTCTGGCCTGGCTCGCAGCGTGGGCGTTTCAGGGACGTTCGGAAAGTTCCCTGGCGCAGGGGCTATCGCTGCGCGGCAAGGCACAGGTCAAGCAATGGTTGCGGGACGCCGTGGGCCGAGCCCTGGCACTGCTGGAGGCCCTTTCCAAGGCCCCGGGGCGAGGGTAGAGTGCCAACATTCGCAAAGGCAGACATAGACATCATGAACGAACATCTCGATAGCCTCGCTCCGACCGCCGTATGGCGTCACTTCCGTACCCTGTGCAACACGCCGCGCCCCTCGGGCCACGAGGCGGCTCTGGTCGAGATCCTTGAAGCCTGGGCAGACGAGCACGGCATCGCCCACGACCGTGACGCCTACGGCAACCTGCGTCTGTCCAAGCCAGCGAGCCCCGGGCGCGAAGGGGCACCGGGGGTGATCCTCCAGGGCCATCTGGACATGGTGGCCCAGGCCAACGCCGACAAGCCCCACGACTTCACCCGGGATCCCATCGTCACGCGGGTCGAGGATGGCTGGCTCAAGGCCGACCAGACCACCCTGGGCGCCGACAATGGCCTGGGGGTGGCGGCGGCGCTGGCGATCCTCGGCGATGATGAGCTCGTCCATGGTCCGCTGGAGGCGATCTTCACCCTGGAGGAAGAGACCTCCATGGGCGGTGCGCTGAATCTGGCCGAAGGCTGGCTGGAGGGCAGCCTGTTGCTCAACCTGGACTCCGAGGACCGTGGCCAGGTCTACATCGGTTGTGCCGGTGGCGCCGACGTGGTGGTCGAGGCCCAGTTGCCGGTGGAGTCGGTGGGCGAGGATGAAGAAGCGCTGACGCTGAGCCTCAAGGGACTGCGTGGTGGCCACTCCGGGATCGATATCGACAAGGGGCTGGGCAACGCCAATCGCCTGCTGGTGCGGGTGCTGCGCGCCCTCGACAGCTGCGAGGTGCGCCTGGTCGACTACCGTGGCGGCACCCTGAGAAACGCCATCCCCCGCGAGGCCGAGGCGGTGGTGATGGTGCCTCGGGACGAGATCGACGCGCTGCGCTCGCGCATCGAGCGCCTCGAGGCCGATATGCGCCGAGAGCTGTCCGGCGTCGACGAGGGCCTGCGGCTGACCCTGGAGCCCTGCGCCACGCCGCGAGAGGAAGCGCTGACCCGCCACGCCAGCCGCCTGCTGGTGGCGGCGCTGCATGCCGCGCCCTGCGGTGTCGAGCGCATGAGCGTCGAGGTGCCAGGCGTAGTCGAGACCTCCAACAACCTGGGCGTGGTCAGCCTCGAGAACGGCCGCTTTCACCTGTGCGCCCTGGTGCGTTCACTGCGCGACAGCGCCACCATGGATCTGGCCGAGCGCTTCACCGCGCTGTTCGAGCTGATCGGTGCCCGTACCCGGGTCGAGAACGGCTACCCCGGCTGGACGCCTCAGCCCGACAGCGACCTGCTCAAGCGCTTCTGTGAGCTGCATCGTCAGCGCCTGGCGGTGGACCCGGAGATCAAGGTCATCCACGCCGGGCTCGAGTGCGGGATTCTCGGCGGCAAGTACCCCGAGCTTCAGATGATTTCCTTCGGCCCCCTGATTCGCGGCGCCCACTCGCCGGACGAGCGCGTCGAGATCGCTTCGGTGGAGGAATTCTACGGCCTGCTCAAGGCGCTGATCGGCGACCTGGCCGAGGGCACCCGCTGATATGAGGCTGAGATGAGTCCGGCTCTCGAGTCACTGTTCGCCCAGCCCCTGGCGCCGGCTCTTGCCGGCGTCTCGCTGCTGGCGATTGCGTTGCTGGCGCTGGCCTGGCGAGGGCATCGACAGGGGCAGCGGCGTGAACAGGCCCTGGCAGCAGAGCTCGAGACGACCAAGGCTCAGCTCGAGCAGCGGCGCGAGGCCGCACGCCAGCTCGAGCAGGAGCTGGCCATCAGCGATGCCCAGCTCGACGCCAGCCGAGAGCAGCTCGAGACCCAGCGGGGCGAGCTCGGCGCCGCCCGTCAGCAGCTCGCCGATGTGCGTGAGCACAATGCCCGCCTGGAGACCGAGCGCGAGCAGATGGCGGCGCGTCATCGCGAGCAGATGGCGCTGGTGGAATCCTCCCGGGAGCAGCTCAAGCAGGAATTTCATCGGCTCGCAGGCCAGGTCTTCGACGAGCGCCAGCAGGCCTACCAGACCCAGAGCCGCGAGGGACTCGAGTCGCTGCTCAAGCCGTTTCGCGAGCAGGTGGACCAGTTCCGCCAACGGGTCGAGGACCTGACCGGACAGCACAGCCGCGAGGCGGTATCGCTCAAGGCCCAGATCGAGCAGCTGGCGGGTCTCAACGCCCGCCTCGGCGAGGAGGCGGCGGGGCTTGCCCGGGCGCTCAAGGGCGACCAGAAGGCCCAGGGCGGCTGGGGCGAGTTGATGCTGGAGACCGTGCTGGAACGCAGCGGCCTGCGGCGCGACATCGAGTACCGTCGCGAGGTGTCGATGAACGGCGAGCAGGGACGCCAGCGTCCCGACGCCATCATCTACCTGCCCGAGGATCGCCACCTGATCGTCGACGCCAAGGTCTCCCTGACCGCCTGGACCCGGGTGGTCAACGCCGACGACGAGACCGAGCGCGAAAGCGCCATGAGCGCCCACCTGACCTCGCTGCGCAGCCATATCCGCGGACTCGCCGCCAAGGACTACCCGGCCCTGCCGGGGCTGCATTCGCCGGACTTCGTGTTCCTGTTTGTACCGGTGGAACCGGCCTTCGCCGCGGCCTTCGAGCGTGATCCCTCGCTGTTCCAGGAAGCCTTCGACCGCCAGGTGGTGGTGGTCACCCCGACCACCCTGCTGGCCAGTCTGCGTACCGTGGCGGGGCTCTGGAGCATGGAGCGCCAGAACGAGAACGCCCGGGTCATCGTGTCACGGGCAGAGCGCCTGCTGGCCAAGTTCTCGGGGTTCGTCGACAGCCTCGACGACGTCGGCAAGCACCTGGAGCGCGCCAGCGCCAGTCATCACCAGGCGATGAACCGGCTGTCCCAGGGCCAGGGCAGCCTGGTCGCTCAGGCGCTCGAGCTCGAACGCCTCGGCGCGCGTATGAAAAAGCCGCTGCCGGAGGAGCTCAAAAGGGCGGCTCAGTCGCCGGCGACGCTGGGCAACGATGGTCAGGCCGTCGACGACGCCTGAAGGGACCGCCGTAAACGACGACGCCCCGCTCAAGCCGAGCGGGGCGTCTTCCTTTGCACTGCGTGGGTCGCCAGGGGGTCAGCCCAGGTAGGCGCCCAGCATCCACACGGTCTTTTCCTGCTCGCGGATGTAGTCTCCGACCTGGGAGGCGGTGCCTTCATCGTCGGCGTCGGAGGCAACGGACAGGATCTCGCGCTGCAGTTCGATCAGCCGCTGGTAGCCTTCCAGCACGCCGCGCACGCAGGCTTCGCCGTCATGCACGTCCTTGGCCTCGGTGATGCGCGACAGCGAGATATAGTCGCTGTAGGCGTGAACCGGCTTGTGTCCGAGGGTCAGGATGCGCTCGGCGACCTCGTCCACCTTGGCCAGCAGGTCGGTGTAGAATTCCTCGAATTTTTCGTGGAGTTCGAAGAAGTTCGAGCCCTTCACGTTCCAGTGATAGCCACGAACGTTCATGTAGAAGATCTGGTAGTTGGCCAGGAGCTCGTTGAGCTTTTCGGCCAGATCGCTGGCGCTGCCTGAATGCAGGCCGATGGCGTTAGTGTCGCTCATGCAATACCTCCTTGATCGCTGTGTTCCAGTCTATCCCTAAGGGAGGGCGTTGGAGAGTGAATCTCTTCCATCGCCACGATAGCGTCCATTGATGACGCCTGCCTATGACGTAGGGATGACATAGGGACGACGAAGGCCGCTTTCAAGGGCAGCCCTGTCACCTTGGTAGGCCGAGCCTCCCTTCAACGGCCGATGGCCTGGAGCGTGCGAATCAGGTTCTCGCTGCGATCGGCGAGCAGCTCGGCGCAGCGTTCCAGCGCCTCGTCCAGTGCCATCGGGCCGTCGGCCAGGGCGAAGGCGGCGCTGACGCCCTCGTCCAGCGCCGCCTGCCAGCCTGGCGCCATACGACCGGCCAGCACGATCACTGGCACCCCCTTTGCGCGGGCCGCCCGCGAAATGCCGATCGGGGTCTTGCCCGACAGGCTCTGGCCATCGAGCTGACCCTCGCCGGTGATCACCAGATCCGCTCGTGCCAGGCGTTCGTCCATGCCGGCCTGTTCCATGATCATCTCGATACCTGGGCGAAGCTCGCCGCCAAGGAAGGCAGCGACGGCAAAGCCCATGCCCCCGGCCGCGCCAGTGCCGGGGGCGTCGCGCAGGTCCTCGCCGAGGCACTCGGCAGCCTTGTCGGCCCAGTGCGCCAGGGCGGCGTCCAGGCGCGCTACATCGGCTTCGCTGGCACCCTTCTGGGGACCGAAGACCGCGCTGGCGCCGCGCTCGCCCAGCAGCGGATTGTCCACGTCCACCGCCGCCTCCACCCTGACATCGGCCAGGCGCGAATCGAGCCCCGACAGATCCACCCGTGCCAGTCCCTCGAGTCCCGCCCCGGTGGGGGGAATCGGCTGGTCGTCGGCGTCGAGCAGGCGTGCACCCAGGGCCACCAGCATGCCGGCGCCCCCGTCGTTGGTGGCGCTGCCGCCCAGGGTAATCAACAGGCGTTCGGCGCCAGCGTCCAGGGCGGCCAGGATCAGCTCGCCGACACCGTGGGTGGTGCTGTCCAGCGCGGTGCGCTCTGACGGGCCCAGCGCCTGCAGGCCGCTGGCCTCGGCCAGCTCGATATAGCCGGTGCGGGACTCTGGGTGCCAACCCCAGGCGGCCTCGGCGGGGCGCCCCAAGGCGTCCTGTACCCTGACGCTGCGTTTTTCGGCCCCGGTGGCGCCGAGCAGGGCGTCGAGGCTGCCCTCGCCACCATCGGCCATGGGGCACTCGTCGATGGTGATGTCCGGGTCGGCGCGGCGGGCCCCCTCGGCCATGGCGCGGGCGGCGTCGCTGGCGGCCAGGGCATCCTTGTAGCTGTCGGGGCAGATCAACAGGTTCATGGTCGGTCCTCTGGTGAAAAGGTGGGCGCACGCCTGAGGGGCGACAGGCGGATCGCCGCTGGACCCGAGGTTCGGCTGGGCGAGCGTTTGCCCGTGGCTCGGGACAGCGTAGACTCTTGACAGTATTTCACGCCCCTGGCTGGGAGGTCCTGATGCAAATGTACAAAAATTTGCCCGATAGAGGCCGCAACATTTGGGCGAAATGCTCATCAGTGGCGGTGCTGGGCCTGTTGCCCTGGCTAAGCGCCTGTCAGAGCACGCCTCAGCAGATGCCGGTGGCGGAACCCGCTCCCTCGTCCGGGTGTCAATGGCCGGTGGTAGCCGGCTCGGTATCCCTGGCCGATGTGGTCACGGTGCTGGAAGGCCGCGACTTCCTGGTGCGTGATACCGATACCGCACTCGGGGTGGTCAGCGCCGAGAAGACCGAGCGCACCACCTACCATAACGCCGACGCCGTGCGCCCACGCCTGGGCGGCTTCGTGCTGGGTGGCAGCGGTGGCCACGTCGGCGCCGGCGTAGGGGTCGGCTTTGGCTCCTGGGGCTGGGGTACCAACGACGATGCGACCCGGGTCGAGCGGGTCTCGGTGGCGCTGGATGGCCAGGACGTCCGTCTGACGCGGGATATTCGCCTGTTTGACTGGACCGGCCAGCTACGTGAGTCGCGCACCGCCAGTGACGCCGACTTCTGTGCATCGGTGCGTCAGCAACTGGCATCGGTGGCATCCAGCAGCGGGGGTGTGCAATGACGCGAAGGTGGACATCAGTGGAGCGAAAGGCCCCCGGAAAGAGACTGCTGGCGGTGGTGCTGATGGCCGTCTGGCTGTCGGGGTGCGCCAGCTCATCGTCGGTAGCCGAGCCGCCGCGCCAGATGCTGGTCGCGGTAGCGCCCGGGCCGGCCCTGAACGAAACCCTGGCGATGCTGCTTGAGCAGGGCTATGTCATCACCCAGGCCGACGGCGAACTGGGGCGCATCGACGCCTCCCTGGCACGTCCGCCGGGCTATCGCCTCGAGGCGCGGGTCGAGCCTGCCGGCGCCTCCGGTGCCAGCGTCTCGCTGCAAGGCTACCGTGGCGGGCGGCGCCTGCCGCCTGCGGTGGTGGAACCCCTGTTTGTCGAACTACAAGGAAGACTCGCCCGTTGATCTATCTCTCGCGTGCTGTGGCCGGATTTCAGGCCGCTTTGGACTTGCATCGCCGCGCCGTGGCGGCATTTCTTCTGTCTCTCGCGCTGGGCGCCGGCCTGTGGCTGGCGCCTGGATCCCTTCTACAGCCTGGTGCTGCTCGAGGAGGCTCGCGCCGCCGAGGATGGCCAGGACGCCGCGCTGGATCGCCTGGGGGGCGACATGCTGGTCAATCTTGCGCCTCGGGACTTCTTTACCGAGGCCGAGGTCGACGGCAAGGCGCTGGCCTTCGCAGCGGTCAGCGAAGCCACGGTGATGGCCCGTGACGAGCGCGTGGTGCTGCACTTTCGGCTGCCGCTGGCCGAGCCTCAGGACCTTGCCGGCAGTACCCTGGAATATCGCGTCTTCGATCCCTCCTACTACGTCGAGGTGGTGCACGAAGCCGACGACGAGGGGCCTCTGGCCCAGGCGTTGAGCGTGCCGGATGCCTGTCAGGCGTCGATCATCGTCGCCGACCCCGATCCCGAGAAGGTCATGGCGGCGGCCCAGCTCGATGTCGACGATAGCGCCCCCCAGGGGCTCGGTCGCTTCTTTGCCGAGACGGGGCGGGTGTCATGCTGAGCAGGCAACGACCCTGGCTGCAGCTGGCTCTGGCGCTGGGCGTGGTGGCGGTGCTCATCCTGGCGCTCGAGGCCAGCGGAGCGCTGGACGCCCTCGGACACTGGGTCATCGCCATGCAGGCCGACCTGCACCGCCGCTTGACCCAGGCGGTAACGCTGCTCGACCGGACGCCTTCCTCCGACGCCTGGCTGACCTTGATCGGCCTGAGCCTGTTCTACGGTGTCTTCCATGCCGCCGGGCCAGGCCACGGCAAGGCCGTGATCAGCGCCTACCTGGTCTCCCAGGGCGGAGCCTGGCGGCGGGCCCTGGCGCTGTCGGTGGCGGCCGCCCTGCTGCAGGGTGCGGTGGCCATCGTGCTGATCCTGGCGCTGGTGCAGGGGCTTGGCTGGCTGACCCGGGAGGCTCTGGGCAGCGTGGTCTGGGTTGAGCGACTGAGCTTTGCGCTGGTCGCGCTGCTGGGCCTGTGGCTGAGTGCACGGGCGCTTGGACGACTGCTCAAGATCGCGCGATCCTCCTCGGCGGACCCGGCGCCTTCTCATGATGGCCACCATGGCCCTCATGAACCGCACCGCCACCACCAATACCACGGTCACCACGAACACCACGATTGCTGCTCCGGCCATCATCATGTCTCGCCCCACGGGCCGCGTCGGGAGGCCTGGCTTGCGGTGCTGGCGATCGGCGCAAGACCCTGCTCCGGGGCGGTGCTGCTGATGGGGGTGACCAGCCTGCTCGGCCAGCCCTGGATGGGGGTGGCCGCTGTACTGGCGATGTCGCTGGGTACTGCCTTGACGGTATCGACGCTGGGGCTTGCCAGCGTGTTGGCGCGGGACTGGGTCGCCGCCCGTGCCGCACGGACCTCCGCCGCTCGTGGTCGAGTGATGGCGCGGCTGGGTGCGCTGGTGGCGCTGACCGGGGGGCTGTTGATCGCCGGGCTCGGGATCCTGCTGATGTCTCAGGTCGGCGCCAGCGACCCCAGCCTGCCACTGATGTCCCCCGGAGGGCGACCAGGGGGACTGGGAGCCTGAGCCAGGCCGCTTCGACCTGGCTTTCGCGATGGGACCTGGGCTGTAGTCCGCTATCTGGCGGCCCGGGGCCATGCCCGGGGCACTGCCCCGAGCATCACACCGTCTCGTTCAACCCTTGAAGGACAGCCCGCCTGCCAGCGCCAGGATACGGTCCTTGGTGGCGGCAAGGCTGTCCTTGTCGTAGGGCGTCGCCTGGCCCTGACCCCACACCGGGCCCGGCCAGGCGGGGTCGCCCTGGTGGCGAACGATGACGTGGATGTGCAGTTGCGCGACCATATTGCCGAGGCTGGCGATATTGAGCTTGTCGCCGCTGGCATAGGCCTTCAACGCCTTGCCGATGCGGGTGGCCTCTCGCCATAGCTGCTGCTGGTCCTGTTCGGACAGATCGTACACCTCGCTCACCTCGGCGCGGCGCGGGATCAGCACCAGCCAGGGATAGCGGGCGTCGTCCATCAGCCGCAGCTGACACAGTGGCAGTTCGGTGATGGGGTAGCTGTCCGCGACGAGGCGCGGATCGACGACGAAGTCGCTCATGCAAGGCCTCCAGGATGGTGTCCAGCGCCTAGGGTACATCAGAGCGGGTGGGCAGGGTGACAAGGTAGATGATTCGAACAGAGGACGACAGATGACGCCAGTCGAGGGAGTGGCCCTGCTGCTTGCGGGTATCGTGGCAGGTTTTATCAATGTGCTGGCGGCCGGGGGCTCGATGCTGACCCTGCCGCTGTTGATGTTTCTGGGCCTGCCGCCGCAGGTGGCCAACGGTACCAACCGGGTGTCGATCACCCTGCAAAGCGTGTCGGCGGTGGCCAACTTTTTCCGCGCCGGCGCCCGTCATATCCGTCTCAGCCTGCGCCTGTCGGTGCCCGCGGTACTGGGCTCGATGCTGGGGGTGTGGCTGGCGCTCAGGGTCAGCGACGCCCTGTTCGAAACCATTTTGATGGTGGTGATGGTGGCTGCGGCGATCATCATGCTGTTGCCCCAGCCGAAGCTCGACACCCGCCCGCTGACCGTCGAGCGACTGACCCCTGGGGTCTATCTGGCGATGTTTGTCATCGGGCTCTATGGCGGCTTTCTGCAGGTGGGTGTCGGCATCCTGTTCATGATCGTGCTCTATCGCATGCTCAAGATCGATCTTGGCCAGGTCAACGCCTTCAAGGTACTGATCATCCTGGTCTACACCCTGCCGGCGCTGGCCATCTTCCTGTGGCACGACCAGGTGCGCTGGAGCTACGGCCTGGTGCTGGCTGCCGGCAGCATGACCGGGGCCTGGCTGGCGGTGAAGGTCAACATGAGTTCCCGTGGCGCCATGGTGGTCAAGTGGCTGACGGTGGCGGTGATTGCCGTGATCATCCTCAAGTTGGCGCTGTCATAAGCGGCCACGCGGCGGTCATGCTCAAGGTGGCGCTATCGTGAGGGTCTTCGCCGTGATCATCCTCAAGCTGGCGCTATCATAAGCGGCCACGCGATGGTCATGTCCCAGGTGGCGCTGTCGTGAGTGGCTTGGCACTGACGTGAAGGGGCTTCGCAGTTGCCGGACGGCGTCTGGCGTTGTGCCGTGTGGCGGATTACCTCGTCCGAGCGTTGGCTGGGAGGCTAGCGATGGGCGGTGATCGTGCTAGATTGTCAGAGGATGATGTATTTCGCTTACCTGCCTGGCTGCAAGGAGATAGGAACCATGAAAAGGATGCTGTCGTTGATTCTGGTATCAGTATTCACCCTGGCGCTGTTGAACGGCTGCAACACCGTTCGTGGAGTGGGCGAGGATATCGAGAAGGGTGGAGAGGCGATCCAGAAAAGCTCCAGCTAGCCAGAAAGGCTCGGTCTAGCCGGAAACCTTCCCGCTAGACCGAGCCAGGAAACACAGGGGCTGCGAGAAGAACCACGGCGGTGAGTCGCCTCGTCGTCGCTGTTCTCCCCATGGGTGCTCTTTATCGCCGTGCCTCTGCTGACTCGCGCTATCCGTTTCTCCGTCGGAACTTTCCCGCCATTGCTGTCTCCAACAGGTTCCATGTTCGTCGTCCCGACCGCCAGGTCTGTCAGTTGGCAACGAGTTGACCACGGCCTGTCCGTCAGGCGCAGCGCCGTGATAGGTTTTGAGGCGCGCTGCAGCGATACGAGGCTGGCGGGCGCTTGCACAAGGATTTCTGGCACTGGAGGCCATCGATGAAACCACTTCTTCCCCTGCTGCTGGTCGCGGCTCTGGCCGGCTGCTCGTCGTCGTCCGGCGGATCCGGCGAACCGGCACCGCTGCCGCCGGAGCGCGCTCCCATGGCCGAGGCCTGCGACGCCGAGGCGGTGCAGGGCCTGGTCGGCCAGAGCTACGACGCCAGCTTCGATGAACGGCTCAAGGCCGAGAGCGGGGCCAAGACGGTGCGGGTGCTGCGTCCCGGCGGGGTTGCCACCATGGACCTGCGGCTGGATCGCCTCAACGTGCGCCTGGATGATGCCGATGTCATCCGTGAGCTGGCCTGCGGCTGAGCGTCACGCTGCCCGCCCGGCAATCGACAAGGCCGCCCTTCGGGGCGGCCTTGTTGTGTGGACTGGTTGTGTGGACTAGTTGTGTGAAGACCTATCGAGCTGTCGGGCGATGACACACCTTCAGCGCTCGCCCAGTTCCTGGTTCGTTCGCATCTCTTCCTCTTCGGCCTGCTTGCGCAACTTCTTGCGCAACGCGGCTTTTTCGTAGCGCAGCTTGCGGATCGGCGTGTCCAGGGTCAGCGGAGGCACCGAGGCCGGGCGGCCGTCGGGGTCCACCGCCACCATGGTCAGGTAGCAGCTATTGGTGTGGCGAATGACCTTCTGGCGGATGTCCTCCGCCACCACCTTGATGCCGATCTCCATGGAAGAGCGGCCCACATGGTTGACGCTGGCCAGAAAAGTCACCAGCTCGCCCACGTGGATCGGTTGCTTGAAGCGCACCTGGTCCACCGACAGGGTCACCACATAATGGCCCGAATAGCGGCTGGCGCAGGCGTAGGCGACCTCGTCGAGCTTCTTGAGGATGGCGCCACCGTGTACCTTGCCACTGAAATTGGCCATGTCGGGGGTCATCAGTACGGTCATGCTCAATTCGTGCTGACCCGGTAGGCTCTGCTCTGCCATCGAAGTTTCCTCGGAATACGGTGCGCGGGGGGCTGTAGGCGTCTGTCTGGCGCTCCACCACAGCATAACGCCTTGCCCCCCGGCAAGGGGACAAGGCGCTCGTTGAAAGTCAGTTGTCGCCTCGGCTGTACAGGCCGCCAAGCGCCCGGCTGACGCTCCGGGAGGCCTCTACAGCCAGGTCAGGCAGACCGAGATGATGATGCCGGTGACGAACAGCTGGATCAGGCAGAAGCCCATGATGTCCTTGGCCTTTAGCCCGGCGATGCCGAGTACCGGCAGCGCCCAGAAGGGCTGCAGCAGGTTGGTCCAGGCGTCACCCCAGGCCACGGCCATGGCCGCGCGGGGAATATCCACGCCAAGCGCCTGGGCGGCAGGAATGACCACCGGGGCCTGAACCGCCCACTGGCCGCCGCCGGAGGGCACAAACATGTTGACGATGCCTGCGCTGAGGAAGGTCCAGAACGGCAGGCTGGTCTCGGTGGCAAAGGAGATCATCGCCTCGGACATGGTCTCGGCCAGTCCCGACTGGATCATGATGGCCATGATGCCGGCGTAGAAGGGGAACTGGATGACGATGCCGGCGCCACCCTTGATGCCCTCGTGCAGGCTGTTGAGCAGGCTCTGGGGGGTGCGGTGGAGGATGATGGCCAGGAACAGGAACATGAAGTTGACCACGTTCAGGTTCAGACCGCCGCCGCCGACGAAGTAGCTGATTAGATAGATCAGACCCGGTACGCCTACCAGCAGCGCCAGAGTCATGCTGTTCTCGAGGCGCTCGGCCGGGCGGGTGATGCGTACCCGACGGTCCTCGTCATCTCCCAGCAGCGCCGGATCGACGTAGACGCTTTCCTTTTCGCCGGGCAGCATCAGCCGGTTGACCAGCGGCACCGCGATGAAAAGAGCTAGCACGATCAACAGGTTGAAGTAGGAGAAGATCGTCTCGCTGGTGCCGATCACGCCGATCTGCTCCACCGAGAAGTGGCCATCGGTGGCGATGGTCAGCGGCACCGAGCCGGCAAGACCACCGTGCCAGACCACGAAGCCGGAGTAGGCGCTGGCCACCAGCAGGCGATAGTCCACCCGAATGACCCGGGCCAGCTCCTTGGCGAACAGGGCGCCGACCACCAGGCCGAAGCCCCAGTTGATCCAGCTGGCCGCCAGCGACACCAGGGTCACCAGCAGGATGGCGGCGCCGGCATTGTTGGCAAGGCCTGCCAGGCTCTGCAGCAGTCGCTTGACCGGCGGTGAGCTTGCCAGCATGAAGCCAGTGACCAGCACCAGCAGCATCTGCATGGAGAAGCTCAGCAGGTTCCAGAAGCCGTCACCCCAGTAGGTGAGCACGGCCATGGGGGACTGGCGTTCGATGGCGATGGCTGCTGCGGCGGCGATGATCGTCAGCAACAGGACGAAGATGTAGGGATCTGGCAGATAGCGTTCCACCAGTTTCACGGCGGGTCGTGACAATGCTCTCAGCATGGCGTGTATCGCTTCTTCTGGTTGTGAAAGAGGGCCTTCCCGGGCCACTGGGAGTCAACGGTGCCGCAGCAGGCGCCCGTGAGTCAAAACCACCTGTAAGGCAGATAACGTCTCGGCACATTCACCATCGGTGATCTTCGGCCGTCGCTCCTCAGGCGGTGTCACGCCAGCGCGTGCTGCGATAGCGAAGATAGTAGGTCACAAGTACCGCCGAGCGCACTGCGGTAAAGGTCGTAAAGGCCAGCCACAGGCCGTGGTTGCCGAGCCCCTGGGTCAGCCACCACAGCGGCAGATAGACCGCCAGGCCGATGAAGATGGAGTTGCGCATTTCGGCAATCGCGGTGGCGCCGATGAAGACCCCATCGAGCAGGTAGCTCCACACCGCGATCAGCGGCATGGCGACCATCCAGGGCAGAAACTGGGCCGCCGTGGCGCGTACCTCCGGCAGGCCGGTAAGCAGCGCGATCAGGGCATTGCCGCCCAGCGCGAAGGCGAGGCTTGCCAGGGCCGCAGTGGCCAGCGAGCACAGCGCCGCCGCGCGCACCGAGAGAGCGAAGTCATCGAAACGACGGCGACCGATGGCGTGACCGGTAAGGGCCTCGGCGGCGTTGGCGAAGCCGTCCAGGCCGTAGGAGGTCAGCATGATGAACTGCAGCAGCACCGCGTTGGCGGCCAGCACGGTGTCGCCCTGGGACGCCCCCTGGGCGGTAAAGAAGGCCTGGGCGAACAGCAGGCCAAGGGTGCGCACGAACAGGTTGGCGTTGACCGAGAACAGCTCCCGGTAGGCGCCAATGGTCAACAGCCGCGCCCGCTCGAAATGTCCGCCCAGTCGGCCCAGGCGTCGACGGCACAGCCACAGCCCCAGGGCGGCGGTGGTGTAGTCGGCGATTACCGTTGCCCAGGCCACGCCGTCGCTGGTCATGTCGAGTCCCACTACGAACAGCACATCGAGCACGATATTGACGCCGTTGTTGGTCAGCAGCAGCAACAGCGTCACCCGACTGTTCTGCTGGCCGAGGAACCAGCCGAGGATGGCGTAATTGGCCAGCACCGCCGGCGCCGACAGCAGACGAATGGCGGCGTAGCTCTCGGCGAGCCCGGTAGCCTCGGGGCTTCCATCCAGTAGCCACAGCCCCAGCGCGATCAGCGGGTCACCCAGCAGGATCAGCGCAAGTCCGATCCCTCCTGCCAACAGCAGCGACTGCCCCAGCAGATGGCGCACCTGATCGTCGCGCTCGCGTCCCAGCGCCTGGGAGGTCAGGCCGGTAGTCCCCATGCGCAGAAAGCCAAACCCCCAGTAGAGGAAACCGAACAGGGTCGCGCCCAGCGTCACTCCGGCCAGGTAGCGTGAGTCGGGCAGGTGGCCGACCACGGCGGTGTCGACGAGGCCCAGCAGCGGCACCGTGATATTGGACAGGATGATCGGCCAGGCCAGGCCGGCGATGCGCGGCAGGCGTTCGAGGGTGGACGAGAAGGTGCTGGTGGAGGTCGACACGATGAAAGGCCTGTTCGGCTGAAGGCAAGGGCGCAACGGGACGGCGGCGAGGTGGGCAAGTGTCCGGTGATGGGGGAAGGGGGTCAAGGCCATGACCCCAAGGCGACGGCCTCAAGGTAATGCCGTCGCCAGGCATGGCGGTCGCGTTGCGGGAAGTGGTTGCTCAGGGCAGGGCCATGTCTGGAGTTGAAATGTCCGATATATCATTCAAGTGTCATCTCGTGTGATGAAACAATCTGTATCTCCTGTTAATCAATAGATACGTTTGGTTTCATTCTAGAGGATGACAAAAATAGTCAGGATGACTACTAATAAAGAGAGGTCGATATTAATAAAAAAGGATTAATAAAAGGCAGGAGGTATAAGAAGAAAACAGGAATCACTCGCGAAAAGCTGACGATATACAAAGAAAAAAACGATTTTACGCAGGAGTGTCAAAA
This sequence comes from Halomonas sp. EF61, assembly GCF_040147045.1. Lineage (NCBI taxonomy): Bacteria > Pseudomonadati > Pseudomonadota > Gammaproteobacteria > Oceanospirillales > Halomonadaceae > Halomonas > Halomonas sp. EF61. The sequence goes on from NZ_JAMSHM010000001.1 coordinate 1,893,799, forward strand.
TGAAAGTATTCCAGCGCTTTTCCCGGGGCGAGCGCGCCCCTGTGCGCAAGTCTTCCTCCCTGAATCACCCCCGCTACCGTGGGCAGCGCGGAGCCAGCGCGATCGAGTATGCGATCATTCTTGCGGTGATAACTGTGGTGATCATTGGCGTGCTTCAAACAGATTCTTTTACCTCGGGAATTTCTGGCCTGGCTACCGATATTGGGTCTCTTTTCTCTTCTGATGATTGAAAAAACAAATAGTCGTTAAGGCTTGCCAATGTCCCCATCATTATTAAGAGTTCTTGCGGGGTGTCTTGTGCTCTGCGCTCTGGCCATGGCCTTTATCGGCTGGTCGCTAAGTCGTACCGCGATGACGACGAGCGTCGATTCGGTGTCAGGCCCCGAGCCCACCCCCGAACCTCTGGGCCATCCGGTTCTGGTGGCGGCCAGAGACCTGGCAGCGGGGGAGCGTCCTGCCGATCTCGAAGACGCGTTGCGCCTGGCCTACTTCCCCGAGCCGCCTGCAAGCACCTTCTCTGCTCTCGATCAGTTGCCCGACACGCGCCTGGCACGTCCTCTGGCGGAAGGCGACGTGCTGCGTGAAAGCGGCTTTGTCGGTGGCAGCGCTCTGGCCGAGGTGGTGCCTCCGGGCTTTCGCGCGGTGGGGGTCGGCATCGATGCGGTGATCGGTGGCGGTGGTTTCGTCGCCCCGGGGGATCGCGTCGACGTGCTCTATTTTGCCGAGGCTCAGGGGGAAGGTGGCGAGCGACACCGCCTGGCGCGACGACTGTTTGCCGACGTGTCGGTGCTGGGGGTCGGCGAGCGACTGGTGGGCGTGGACGGTGACGACGAAAAGGGGGGAGAGCGCACCGCGGTGCTGGCGATGCCCGAGACCGAGACCGCCCGGCTGCTGCTGGCCGAGACCACCGGGCGGCTGCGCCTGGCGGTGGTGGGCAGCGAGGAGGCCGCCGGCTTTGGCGAGGGGATCGATGATCTGCGCATGATGGCAGGCGGCGCCAGCTTCCTGCCGGTATCCCTGGGCCAGAGCCTCAGTGAGCCGGGCCAGACCGTCAGCTTCGAGGAGTTGACCGGTGTCGAGCGACCGGCAGCGAAAAGTGCTCCCGCGCCGCCACAGACCGGCTATCGGGTGGTGCAGCACGTCGGCGCCAGTCGCAGCGTGGTCACCCTGCCGTGACGGCGGTGGAGGAAGCAGGCAGACAACCATAACGAGAGGCCGGTAGTCGCCGAGGGAAAGGCGAGATACCGCGCCCGCGCAGGGAACAGGAAGGACCATGACGCGAGACAATGAGATCGTCCCACGCAGATCGGGGCGCGGGGGTACGTGCGCCGGAACACCGGTTAGCCGTCTGGCGAACGCGGCCCCTTCGGCACCGTGCCTGATGTTCGGCCTTGGGCGTAGCCTGGTGCTTGGCCTTGTAGTCGGTCTGGCACTTATGCTGGCCGGCGTCACGACAAGCAACGGCCAGGCGCTGGCGCAACAGCCGCCGCTGACCCTGGCGGTCGGCGATCAGGAGTGGCTGGGCCAGCCCGGCCGTATCACCCGCACGGCGGTGGGGCGGGGCGACGTGGTCGAGGCCCAGGTTCTGGACCCGCGTTCGCTGCTGGTCACCGCGGTGGGGCCGGGCAGCACCACCCTCAAGGTGTGGACGGCGGGGGCCAGTCAGCCCCGCGAGACGTTCATTCAGGTACGTCCCGCCGGCGGCGAGGGGCTCGAAGGCGAGTACTCGCTGGCCCCCCATTCTTCCAGCGCCGAGATCCGTGGCGTTACGAGGTCGTTGGAACGCCACGATCAGGCGGTGTCACGCTTCGCTACCCCTCCCATCGATGCCAGCCAGCAGCTAGGCCCTGTTCAGGTGCAGACGGATATCCGCGTCGTCGAGGTCAACCGCAGTCGCATGGCTTCGGCCGGCTTCTTCATCGGTCGCAACCAGGCCGGCTCCACCCGCTTCGCGCTGGGGCGCAGCGACGAGACCCTCGACTTCCTTTCTGGCGGTGCGGTGGCACCCAACGCCGGAGACGGGGGCTTCTCGATCATCCAGGTCAACACCAGCGGGGTGCTGTCGGCGATCAGTGCGCTGAGCGCCAACGGCTTCGCCTACACCCTGGCCGAACCCAGCCTGGTCAGCCTGTCGGGCCAGACCGCCAGCTTCCTGGCCGGTGGCGAGTTTCCCTTCCCGGTGCAAAGCGGCGATGACGAGATCAGCGTCGACTTCAAGGAGTTCGGTATCCGCCTGCAGCTGACGCCGACGGTGCTCGATGAGCGTCGGATCATGCTCAAGGTGGCGCCCGAGGTGTCCGAACTCGACTTCTCCCGGGGCGTGCAGACCGCAGGAGTGGCGGTGCCGGCACTCAACGTGCGCAGGACCGACACCACCGTGCAGCTCGGCAACGGCGAGAGCTTCATCATCAGTGGCCTGGTCAGTCGCAACATCATCCAGAGCGTGGACAAGATTCCGGGGCTTGGCGATATCCCGGTGATCGGCAGCTTCTTTCGCTCCACCCGACTGGATCGCGACGAGAAGGAGCTGGTGATGATCGTGACCCCCCATCTGGTGCGGCCACTGGCTGCCGGCGTCGATCTGGGGCCGATGCCTGGGGAGGCTTTCGAGGACTATGACCCCAATTTTCTCGAGCTGATGTTCGATCCCCGTGATGCCCAGGAGATCCAGCGTGTCTCCGAGGTCGGCTTCAGTCCCTGAAGGTTGGCGTTCGACGGCTGGTGTTCGGCGATCAGGAGGATGCATGCACTTTCGTCAAAAGCGAGTCCAGGAAACTGAGCCCCAGTCCGCCCCGGTGGTGGGGCCTGGGCTGGTCAGCGAGTTGCACCAGCTGGTCATCGAGCGCCTCGAGGATGATTCAAGGGGACTACTGGATGATCCGCTGCAGCTACGCCAGCGGGTACGGGAGCTGATCGAGGAGACCCTCAGACTCAGGGGCTACGCCCGCTCCGACGAGTGTCTCGAGCGGCTGGTCGAAGGTGTCTGCCGCGAGCTCAACGGCTTTGGGCCGCTGGAGCCGCTGCTCGCCGATGACGGTATCTCGGACATCCTGATCAACGGCCATTCCCAGGTGTTTATCGAGCGCGGTGGTCGGCTCGAACCCTGCGCGGTCAACTTCCTCGACGACGACCATGTGCTGAGGGTGGTGCGACGCATGCTGGCCCCCCTGGGTAAACGGCTGGACGAGTCGAGCCCCATGGTCGACGCGCGACTGGCCGACGGCTCCCGGGTCAACGTCATCATCGCGCCGCTGTCGCTCAATGGCCCCAGCGTGTCGATTCGCAAGTTTCGCCGCGAGGCGCTGGGTGCCGATGACCTGGTGGCCATGGGCAGTGTGCCGCCCAACCTCATGACCTTTCTGCGCCGGGCGGTGGAAGAGCGCTGCAATGTGCTGATCAGCGGTGGCACCGGTGCCGGCAAGACCACCCTGCTCAACGTCTTGAGTGGGGCGATACCGGCCAGCCAGCGGGTGGTGACCATCGAGGACAGCGCCGAGCTGCAGCTCGCCAGCCATCACGTGGTACGCCTCGAGACCCGGGCGCCAAACATCGAAGGCGAGGGCGAAGTCGGCGCCAGCGCCCTGGTCAAGAACGCCCTGCGCATGCGTCCTGACCGGGTGCTGCTGGGGGAGAGCCGGGGCGATGAGGTGCTCGACATGCTGCAGGCCATGAATACCGGCCACCAGGGCTCCATGAGCACGGTGCACGCCAACTCCGCCGGCGACGCCGTGGTGCGCCTGGAAATGATGGTACGGATGTCACGCTTTCAGGGCACCGACGCCCTGGTACGCCAGATCATCACCACCGCCCTCGATCTGATCGTCCATGTGGAGCGGGGCAGCGACGGCAAGCGTCGGGTGGCCGAGGTACTGCGAGTCGGTGGTCTCCAGCGCGGCGAAGTCCAGCTGGAGCCCTTGTACCGAGCCGACGGTGGCGCGGTGCCCTCGCTGCAGCCACCGGGCGACGATGACTCACCGATCGGCTGGCGCCGGCTGCTGAGCTCCCTGCAGGAGCCTTCGCCATGACGGTCTGGGGAATGTTTTCGCTGGTAGCCCTGTGCCTGGGGGGCGCCGCCTGGCTGCTGCTGAAGAGCGCCAGTGCGCTTACAGAACGCGCCGCAGGTGGTACACGCACCGCCCGGCGGCGGCTGATGTCCCAGGATTCGTTGATGGAGTGGCTGGTGGAGCGACTCACCGCGGCGGGGCTGCCGGCCTCGCCGGCCGTCGTGGCGCTGTCGGGAGGCAGCCTGCTGGTGCTGGCGATGCTGCTGCTGTCGCGGCTGGGGGCGGTGTGGGGCCCCGCCATGGTGCTGGTCATGGTGCTGGCAGCCAACGCCCTGATTCGCTTCAGAGCGGCGAGGCTGCGACGCCGGGCGAGGCGCCAGCTTGGGCCCTTTCTTGGGCATATCACGCGAGGGCTCAGCGCCGGTCAGGGCCTGGAAACCGCCTTCGAACTGGCCATCAAGCGCTCTCGGCCGCCGTTGTCGGATGCCCTTTCCCGAGTAAAGCTGCGTCGCCAGCTGGGCCAGGAGCTGGACGAGGGCCTGGCCCGGGAGGGCCAGATACTCAGGCTCGACGAACTGCGGCTGCTGGCCACCGCGATACGCATCAATCAGCGTCACGGCGGCAGCCTTTCCGAGATGCTCGACGCCTTCGCCTCGGCCCTGCATCAACGCGAGCAAAGCGGCCGAGAACTCGCCGCCATGACCGGCGAGACCCGCGTCAGCGCCTGGGTGCTGGGACTGTCGCCGCTGGCGTTGACGCTGTTTATCCACTTCACCCAGCCGGAATTTCTGGCACCGATGCTCGAAAGCGCCGGCGGACGCCAGGCATTGATGCTGGCGGTGGCGCTTCAGCTTGGCGGCGGCTGGCTGCTGTGGCGAATGCTCAAGTCGGTGTAAACCCGGGCGCGTCGCGACATGACGATAACGAACAGGAGGCGCGGATGTGGAACCTATGGTGGAGCGGGGCGGTGATGGCGTTGGCGCTGGCGGCGTCACTGCTGTTGATCAGCGCCCGCCGGCCGCTGGGCGCCGAGGGCGAGCGACGCCACGACGAATCCCGGCTGCTGCGCGAGGGGCGCGGCCTGTGGCGTAGTCGGTCCCGTCAGCAGGGTATGGCGGCGCGACTGTCGTTGCGCCTGCGCCAGTGCGGGCATGTCGGTGCCAAGGCGCAGCTTGCGGTGTTGCTGGCCTGGGGCGTGCTCGCTGTCGGTGCGGTGATGCTCGGGGGGCTTCTGGCGCTGGCCGGTGGCAGGCCACCGTTGGCGGTGGTCGCCATGGGAGCCGCCTGGGGAGGCTTCGCGCTCGGGCTCGGCTGGCTCGCCATGGAGCGCAAGCGGCGGCGGCGCATTCGACGACTCGATGAGGATATCGAGCTGGTGCTGCAGGTGACGCGGATGCTGTGGGACACCGGCATGACCCTGGAGAGCCTGCTCAACCGGCTGATCCAGCAGCTTGGTGCGACCACCCCGGACATGGTGCTGGAGCTTCGTGTCGTGGCCAATCGTATCGACAGCGGCCAGGACCGGGAACGGGTGCTGGAAGAGGCGGCCGCGGTGCAGGCCAGCGAAGGGGTCGAGCAGTTCTTTCTGCTGTTCGCCCAGATCGCCCGTACCGGCGGGCGAGCCAGGGACAGTCTGGCGACCCTGGTCGATCGCCTCGGGGCGCAGCGACGTACCCGGCTGCAACAGAAGGTCAGCCAGCTCTCCGGCACCATGTCGCTGGTCATGATGCTGTGCCTGTTTCCCGCCCTGCTGATCGTCATGGCAGGGCCTGCGCTGGTCAACCTGGGCGGCCTGATGGGGTCGCTCGGTGGACCATGACAACGGATCGCTGGAGGCGCCCATGCGCACGACAACAACGCTGAACAAGCGCTCGCCATCACCGAAGATGCGTCCCCTGTGGCTGGCCACCGGTGTGGTGCTGATGACCGGATGCTCGAGTACACCGGATGGCCCAACGTCGATGGCGGCGCTGGGCGCGCTGTCGCCGGACATCTCGCGGGCCGCCCCGGAGCAGAGCGTCGGCCCCTGTGGCCGACGCTACGACGCCGAGATCGGCGTCGAGCTGTCGCTGATCCAGCGCATGCTGGACGACGACAAGCCGCGCTCGGCCGCGGCCCATCTAGAGGCCGGCGACTATGGTCTACCGCTGGCCTGGCGGCTTGAGGGCGAGGCGCTACGCGCCGTCGGCGACACTGTCGCCAGCGACCGGGCCTACGAGGCCCTGCTGGGCACCTGCCTGGCCGCGGACGGCTATCGCGGGTTGGCCCGCAATGCCTTCAGCGAGGGACGGCGTGAGCAGGCGCTGGCGCTGATGCGCGAAGCCCGCCAGACACGGCCGATTGATCCACGCATTCGCAACGACCTGGGCTACCTGCTAATGCTGGCGGGGGACAATCGGGCCGCCGCCGAGGAGTTCCGCACCGCGCTCGAGCTGGACCCGGGGCACGAGCAGGCCGCCGCCAATCTGGTGCTGGCGCTGAGCCGCAGCGGGCAGCGGCAGCGTGCCGCCGACGCCGCCCGGCACTTCGGTGTGGATGCACGGCTGGTGGGCGTGCGCGATAGCGCTGCAGCCACAGAGCTCTCTGCATCGGGCTCGGCATCGCGGTCGGTATCACGTCCGGCGGCGCAGGCCGAGAGTGAAGAGTCATGAAGCCTCGTCGATCCATCCATCCGTGCAAGGAGCGCCTGTCCATGCTGTCGAACCTGTTGTCGAAAAAGACCTTGCTCGAGCCGCGAACGCTGGTCACCGTCGCCCTTATCTGCCTGCTGGTCAGCCTGGCGCTGGTGTTCTGGCCCGACAGCGCCAGCGCGCAGCAGACAGGAACCGCGCAGACCAGCTCCCAGGCCGTTGCCTCGTCGCAGGTCGTGCGCCTGCCGGCCACCCGGGATCCCTTCGGCGAGCGTACCCGCACGCTACTGGCCGTCCAGCGCGACGGGCGCCTGGCGTCACCCTCGCCCCAGGCGCTTTCGGGCAAGGTGCAAGGTCAGATCTACCAGCGCTATGTGGACAGCTTCGGCCACCCGATTCCTGAGCGCTATATCGAGACGGGCTTTGGCGAGGACTAGACGTGCCATGGCGCCATCGCCGCGGGTTGAGCCCTGGCCGAATCACGTAACCGGAAAGGCCAGAACCGGCTGGCCGGTGGGCGATCGTGCTCAGGCGATTGGGCGAGCGAAGGAGCGCAGGTGTGGCCCAGCCTCCCAGCGTGGCGCCATCGGCGTGATGACCGCCTTCTTGCTGGTGGGGCTGGTGGTGGTGGTGACGCTGGCACTGGACGCCGGTCGCCTGTATCTCGAGCAGCGCCGACTTCAGCAGGCTGCCGACCTGGCGGCGGTCTCGACGGCAGCAAGCTGCGACGCGCTGTTTCAGGGCGAGGCGTGCCGCTCGGGAGAGCTGCGCCAGGCCGCCATCGCCGCCGCCGCGGCCAACGGCGTCGTCGTGGGCGCCGATAGCGAACAGGGCGAGGCCACTCTGGCGGTGACCCAGGGGGCGCTGGACGATGAAGGTGTTTTTGATGACGAGGAGGGACTGGCCAGCGCCGTCAGCGTGGTCCTGAACCGCCAGGTGCCCAGCAGCCTGCTGGCCAACCTGGGAGAGCTGCTCGGGAACGAGGTGGAAGATCTGGTCATGCTCCAGGCCAGCGGTGTGGCGCGGCGAACCGCGGTGGTGACCCTGAGCGCCGGCACCCGCCTGCTTGCGCTCGATACCAGCGAGTCGACGCTGCTCGATGCGCTGCTCGGAAAGCTGATCGGGGGGAGTCTCGATCTCACCGTGCTGGGTGCAGATGACGGCGTGGGCCTGGACGTCAGCCTGGGCGAGGTGCTGGACGTGGAAGCGCTGGACGTCGACCTCGATGAGGGCCTGACTCAGAACTTGGCCCAGACCTTGAACGAACCTCTGGATCTGCACACGCTGGGCAGTCGACTGGCATCGGTGTTGGATCTGGCGGGTGGCAACCCGGTGCTTGGCGACGCGCCAGGCGAGAGCTTCACCCTGGGCGAGCTGCTGGCGATCGATACCAGCGGCGAAGTGTCGATGACATCCTTGCTCGAAGCACGCGTTCCGGTCCGGGATCTGCTCGAAGGGGCGCTGCTGCTGACGACCAGCAAGCAGCAGGATAGCGTCAGCCTCGGCTTGGCCGATCTCTCGCCGCTTGTTGTCGGCCTGGGGCTAGACCTTGCCGATATCTCGCTTGAACTCGACGTCATCTCGCCGCCGAGCATCGCCGTGGGCCCTCCGGGGCCCTCAGCGGCAAGCCTCGCGAGCGATTGTGCACCTTCCAGTTGCTATCGCAGCGTGGCACGCAATGCCCAGCTCGGGGTGGCGCTGGATGTCGAGCTGAATGTTCTTGGGCTGATCGGTGTGAAGGCGAGCACGCGAGTGACCGGGGCCAGTGGCAAGGCGGCGATCGGTTCACTGGCCCCAGCGGACGATAGCCTCGCGCTGACGCTCGCCGCCAGGCGCGAACTGCTCGAGGTCACCCAGTCGGTGGAGGGTACTGGATTGCTCGGCATCGGCTCGGTTTCGCAGACCGTGCGCTCCGGCGGGACTGGTGATGCCACGCAGCTCATCCGCTGGCCAGCGCAGAAGGGGGCGGAGTTCGATGACCAGGGGGGGGCTCAACTGACCGGCGTGCTCAGCGGCCTGCTATCAGACCTGGGGCTCTCGGCGCTGTTGTCCGGGACCCTTACGGACGTCAATACGATACTGCTCGAGCCGCTGCTCGAGGGGTTGGGCATCGGTATCAACACCCTGGAGGTGCGGGTGCTGGCGGTGGACGCCGGAGGCGTCGAGTCGTTGACTGCCTGCGAGGCAACCCAGGCCGGCTGTCGAGGAGGAACCTAGACCATGCATAGAGGCAAGGGCACGCGAGCGTGCCGCCAGGGCGGAGCAGTGGCCATCGAGTTTGCCATCGTGCTGCCGATCTTCCTGCTGTTGCTGTACGCCCTGGTCAGCTATTCGGTGGCCATGGTGCAGCAGCACCAGTTGACCCAGGTGACCAGCGAGGCGGCCAGGTCTGCCGCGGTGGTGGCGAGCGCCCCCTGGCTCGCCGACGAGGATATGCTGGCCGAGGCCACCCAGCGAGTGCTGGACAGCATCGAGGCCATGGGCTGGCTCGCCGACGATACCCCTGGCTGCATCGAAGGTGCCAGGGTGGCGATCGAGGACGACACCCTGACGGTGTGTCTTGAGCGCTCGCTTTCGATAAAGACCTTGAGCGTGGCGGGCATCAGCGTCCCCGATCTGCCCGAGGCCTTGAGTGGGCGGGCGGTGATCAAGCTCTAGCCGGGGTGCCGCCCCTGGCCTTGAAACGACACGAGCCGCCCTTGGGCGGCTCGTTGAGATTTTCGGGTCGTGGCTTGCGAGAGGTGGTGTGCGGGTCGTGGCTTGCGTCGTCGAGCAGACTTGGCCCGTTGCCGGACTCAGGCAGCGGTGATGATGTGGTACTTCTCCATCAGCTGATCATGGCTCTCGACCCGCTCCGGGTCCAGCGGAATGCAGTCCACCGGACACACCTGTTGGCACTGGGGCTCGTCATAGTGGCCCACGCATTCGGTGCACAGGTTGGGGTCGATGACGTAGATCTCCTCGCCGGGAGAAATGGCGCCATTGGGGCATTCCGGTTCGCAGACGTCGCAGTTGATGCACTCGTCGGTGATCATCAGTGACATTAGGGGTCCTCGCGCAGAGTCGTGGCCACAGGGCCAAGGCAGCGTGCCGCCGGAATCTCGCCGTCGCGAGGGGGCCGGGCAGGCTGCAGGGGGGCTCGGCAAGGCCGATAGCCACCCTGGAGTTCGGGATCAACGGGAAGACCACGGCCTGATCGCAGCGCGCCGAGGTCAATTCCCAGTGTGATGGTCAAGTATTGTAATGGCTACGCAGGGTTTGTGCGACCTTGGGGTGCACATGCTTCGAGATGTCGCCGCCCAGCCGAGAGATCTCCCGCACCAGAGTGGAGGAAATGTAGGAGTTCTCCACCTCGGGGGTCAGGAACACGGTCTCCAGGTCCGGCATCTGGGCGCGGTTCATGTTGGCCAATTGCAGCTCGTACTCGAAGTCGGAGACGGCGCGCAGTCCTCTCAGCAGCACCCGGGCGTTCTGCTCTTTCATGAACTCCGTCATCAGGCCGGAAAAGCCCACCACCTCGACGTTGCCAAGGGAGGCAACCACCTCTCGGGTCAGCGCCAGACGGGTGTCCAGGTCCAGCGTCGGGCCCTTGCCAGGACTCGAGGCGATGGCCACCACCACCTTGCCGAACAGCCGCGAGGCGCGCTCGATCAGGTCATAGTGGCCATTGGTGATGGGATCGAAGGTGCCAGGATAGATGGCGGTGGTCATCACCTCTTCTCCTGTCTCTCGTCAGCGAACGGCGTGTCCAGCTCGTCGCCGGCTTCGTCGAGCCGGCCAAAGGGATTGTCCACGCTCAGCGACACCGGCTGCTGGTAGCCGGGGATGTGGATGCTGTCGGCACCGACCTCAAGCTCAGGGCCTTCCAGCACGCCTTCACCGAAACGATAGCGCACGGCGAAGTGTCCCGCATCGGCCTGTTGGTGGTAGACGGCGGCCTGGGCCCGCGTGGCCTCGCGACGCTCGCGCCAGGCGGCCATGGCATCGGCGCCGTGGCGCTTGGCCAGCAGCCGTTCGGTGGCCTCGGGGGAGATCAGCACCCCGGTGGCGTTGTTGCCGCCAAAGCCCTTGGCGTTGATCAGGCTGGCGTCGGCCTTGAACGCCTGGGTGTCCTTGAACAGTCGCAGGCGCTCGGCGTGGACGTCGTCGGCGACCCGGTCGAGGGTACAGATGCCCGGCAGCAGGCCGTAGGCGAAGCTGCCCAGGGCGTTGGTGAGCTGGTCGCCGGCGGCGCTGCCCTGGGAGTGGCCAAGGTAGGCCTTGATCGCCACCACCGGCCAGTCGGTGATGCCGTGGGCCTTGGCCACGGCGTCGAACACATGGGACTCGGTGGTGCGGTTCTTCGGCGTCGAGGTGCCGTGGGCGTGGATATAGCTGCGTTCTCGCAGGCTGGTCTCGCCGAGCATGTCGCGAATCAGCGAGCAGGCCTTGCCGAGGGTCACGTAGTTGCCGATGCCGGGGGCCGAGATCGAACGCTTCCAGCCGTCGGCGTTGACGAACACCTCCGGTGCGGCGGCCAGGATATCGGCACCCACTTCCAGCGCCAGGCTGTCGTCCATCAGCATCACGAACTGGCTGGACTCACCCATGGTAAAGCCGCAGTTGCGGGCGAAGGGGCGGCTGGCGCGCTGGTAGTCGGCGTCGGTCAGAAGCTCCAGGGCGTCCAGCGCCTTGAGGCTGTCGTCGTCGGCCAGCGCCCCCATGGTGCGAAAGCCCTCGATGATCTCGGGGGTGATCGGGGCGTCCGAGGTGCCGACCATGACGATGCGGCGGCGGCCGCTTCTGATGTCGTCGATGCCCAGGCGCAGGTTGTAGAGGAAGCTGGCGCAGGCGCCCAGAGCGGCGCCGGTGGCACCGACGCTACCCAGCACATAGGCATTGAGGAAGTCAGCGGGCATCTGGCCGTAGCCCAGCGGCATCTGCTTGGAGGTGGCGCGCTTGCCCGAGACGAAGCTCTTGAGCAGGCCTCCCCAGCCCTCGTCGTCGAGCTGACCGATGGAGTTGCCGGCATAGACGGCGATGGCGTCCGGGTCCAGGCGGTCGCGCAGCGAGTCCCAGTCGAGTCCACTGTCACCGAGGCAGTCGCTGGCGGCGAATACCGCCATGGACAGCCCGCGCGGGTGATGCACGCTACGGTAGAGCTGACTCGGGTCGAAGCCGCTGGGCAACTGGCCTGCGGCACGGACCTGGGCCTGGCGGGTCTCCGGCAGCATCACGTCCATCTGGCCGGCGGGTACCGTGACTTCCAGATGATGGCGATCGACCTCACGCACCTGCCAGGTGGGCGGCAGGTTGTCCGGTAGCTGCCTGCGGCGCAGGCGAAAGGTCAGCGGCGATTCCAGCGCCAGGTTGGCGCGGCGATTGGCGGGCAGCCCCTCGTCATTGAAACGGGGATCCTCGATGCGACGAATCAGGGTGTGGCTGAGCACCTGGTCGCGGGTCTCCTGCGCCAGCTGGGCGGCATCGAGCACCTGCCCCTGGGCGTTGTGCCAGCGCTGGTCGGCGTCGCAGTGCGCCAGGCGCATCATCGCCGCCAGGCCGAGCAGGGTGGAGGTCTGCTCGGCCTCGGGAAGGGCGTCGAGCACGGTGCGACGGAAGGCCTGGTGGCCCGAGGTACGGCCGGCCGGGTTGACGCCGCCCATGCCCACGATCACCGGTAAGTGTGACAAGCCGGAGTCCTCGTATTGAAGCGGGTGAAAGGCTCGCTCTCGGAGCGGAGAAACGACATTGAAGGGCGCTGCGACAGACCCGGACAGCCTGGCTGTCCGTGAACGAGGTAAAGACGGCTCGACTCTCGTGTTGCCTTGCAGCGATAGCGTGACGATCGCCTGCAAGCGTCGGTCGAGAGGAGCCTGAACCTCACCATTCTGGCGGCGAGGAGTCGTGCCTCGCGCGATGCCGCGTGCGCCCCAAGCAAAACGCCGTTCGATATTGCCATGGGAGAGGGATTCAGGCCAGCGATGTTAGCACTTGGTCTTGCCTCAGTCATGCGCGTTTCGGTGAAGCCAAGGGGGAGAAAGGCTTGGCGCCGGGGCTCGCGCCCGGTCTCGCTCGACAACGTGAATGGTGAAGGCGGGACGAGTCCTGCGGTGTAAGCCCCTGCTTACGCGTGAGGCACTTGATACACTGCATGCCAGGGCAAGACCAGGTCTTCGCCTCGCCGTTTCCACTGCCCGAGATCGCCCATGTCCGACGCCCCCCGCATCGTCACCTCGAACCAGACCGGTCCCCACGAGGACCTGCCGCGTCGGGTCAGTCGCGGTCTGTCCCATGTCTGGCGCAAGCCGCTGGCCGAGCACACCCGTGAAGCCTTCGCCGAGGCCGAGACCTGGCGCAGGGCTCAGGGTGAGCGAGGGCTTATTCTCGACGCCTGCTGCGGGGTCGGGCTGTCGACCCGCAAGCTGGCCGAGCGGTTTCCCGAGCACTGCGTGATCGGCGTCGATCGCAGCGCCGATCGACTGTCGCGGGACCACGGCCGGCTGCCGGACAACGCCCTGCTGGTGCGCGCCGACCTGGTCGACTTCTGGCGGCTGGCGCTGGCCGAAGGCTGGCGACCGGAGCGCCACTACCTGCTGTACCCCAACCCCTATCCCAAGTCGGTGCAGCTCAAGCTGCGCTGGCACGGGCATCCGGTATTTCCCGCCATCGTCGGCCTGGGCGGACGTCTCGAGGTGCGCTCCAACTGGCGTCTGTACATCGAGGAGTTCGCCATCGCCGTGTCCCGGGCCACCGGCGTCACCACACCGCTGGGGCCCTTCGACCCCGGCGATGACCCGCTCACCCACTTCGAGCGCAAGTACCATGAGCACCACCAGCCGCTGTGGCATCTGGTCGTCAACCTTGACCATCGCCCGGGGCTGATGCCCGGCATGTAAGCGGCCACTCGCCGACTCCCAGGCCGCCACTCTACCAGGGGGTGATCACGGCACATGGCTCATCGGGACGAACTGTGCTCCAGCGCGCGGAAGCTTTCGCCAAGGGTACGGGCGAGCCAGCTGGCGATGGGGCCACGGGCGGCGTCGCGGCGGGCCACCGTCTCCACCTCGATGGTGGGGGGCTCGCCGAGGCCCGGTCCGGTCAGCTCGACCAGTTGGCGCCGGAAGGGTGGATAGTGCGCGATGTGCTCCGGTACCAGCGACCAGCCAAGCCCGCGGGCGGTCAACTCGGCCATGGAGTAGAAGCTGTTGAGTCGCCAGTGCTGGGGGCTCAACGGTTGTTCGGCCTGACGGTCTGGCTGGCGCGAGGCGATCATCAGCTGGCGATGATGGGCCAGTTCGCTACGGGTCACCGAGTGGACGCTGGCCAGGGGGTGGTCGCTACCCGCCACCCAGCGCTGGCGCAGGTGGGCGATACGCTGACCCTCCAGCGGGCCGGCGGTGTGGGCCTGGCTCAACAGGATGCCGAGATGGGCGGTGCCCTGTTCGACCCAGTCGGCGACGTCGCCCTGGGCGCCGTAGAGCAGGGTCAGCGACAGCGCCGGGTAGTGTTGCGCCAGTGCCTCCAGGGTGGCATCCACCGGTGGCATCTCGACCAGCGCCTCGTGGATCGCCACCACCAGCTGGGCCTCCTCGCCCTGGGACAGGGTCGCGGCTCGCGCATTCAGGCGCTCGCACTGGGCCAGCACCGCCCTGGCTTCCGGCAGTAGCGCCTGACCCGCCGGGGTCAGGGTTGGCGAGCGCGAACTGCGGTCGAACAACTCACAGGCCAGATCGAGCTCGAGATGGGCGATGGCGGTGCTCACTGCCGACTGGGCGCGGCCAAGGTGGCGCGCCGCGGCGGAGAAGGAGCCGCGCTCGGCGCAGGCGATGAACAGGCGCAGCTGATCCAGGGTCCAGTGCATGGGGTGGGTCTCACCTATCGTAAAACCTGATAGTAGCTACCTGGCAACCATCGTCCAAGTCACTAGAATAGCGATCCATCGATAGTCATCACGCCGTCGGCGGGGGTAGTCAAATGCGGTCGCTCAAGGAACGCCTGATCCATATGGTGTCGTTTGAACTCGGCGGGCTGGTGATCGTGACCCCGTTGGCCAGCGTGCTGACAGGCCACGGTCTGGGCGAGATGGGCGTGCTGGCGGCGGGGCTGGCCACCGCCGCCATGCTCTGGAACCTGGTCTGGAACTGGCTGTTCGATCGCTGGCTACCGACCCGTCGGCGCACCCTGTCCCAGCGTTTTGCCCAGGCCATGGGCTTCGAGACCGGGCTTCTGATCATGACCCTGCCGGCGGTGGCCTGGTGGATGGAGATCGGCCTGGTCGAGGCATTCTGGCTCGACGCCGGCTTCATGCTGTTCTTTCTGGTCTATGCCATGGTCTTCAATTCCCTGTTCGACCGCATCGTCGAACGTCGACTCCACGGAGCAAACGGATGAGCTACTTGTACCTGGCGCTCGCCATCGTGGCCGAGGTCATCGCCACCTCAGCGCTCAAGGCCTCCAACGAGTTCACCCGGCTGTGGCCAAGCGTGGTGGTGGTGGTCGGCTACCTGGCGGCCTTCTATCTGTTGTCACTGGTGCTGCGCAGCGTGCCGGTAGGCATCGCCTACGCCTTCTGGGCGGGGCTTGGCATCGTGCTGGTGACCCTGGTGGGTATCGTGGTCTACGGCGAGAAGCCAGACCTTCCCGCGGTGATCGGATTGGCCATGATCGTGGGAGGTGTCGCTGTCATTCAGCTGTTTTCCTCGGTGTCCTCTCACTGATGGGGTGGTTCGTCGTGTGACCGGGTTGAGTCGTTGCCGCCCAGCAGGTCGGTGCGGCCTTCCGGCGGCGTCGTAGTGCCGATGGACTGCTCGATGGCCCGGCGTTCGGTCTCGAGGCCGCCTTCGGCACTGGTGACGTCGGCATTGTCGCTGGCCGGGACGACGTTGCTCGGTGCTGGCGTGGCCGGTGTCGCGACTCCCTGAGGCGGCTCGACGGCGGAGACTTCCGATGGGGAAACGACGGGTACACCCTGGGGAAAGATGATTTCCCGGGCCTCGTCCGGCATCGAGATACCGGCTTCGGTCAAGGTGTTCTTGATCTGGCGCAGTACTGCCGAGCGCAGCTTGACGCCGGCGATGGTCTGGCCGTCAAACCAGAAGTAGGCCTTGAGATTGACCGTGGATGCGCCAAGGGCATCGACCAGTACCATGGGTTCGGGGTGCGCGATGATCGCTTCGTGCGCGGTCAGAACCTGATGGATCAGCGTCTGGGCATGGGTGACAGAGTCATCGTAGCCGATGCCGATATCGACGCTGGTCCTGAGGCCTGGTGAGGTGGAGTAGTTGATGACGATCGTCTTGAAGATCGTGGCATTGGGAATCTGAATATGATTGCCCTCGGCAGACAGCAGCACCGTCGAGCGGGCGTTCATGCTTTGCACGATTCCGCTGTGCTCTGCGACGGTGATCCAGTCGCCGCGACGAAAGGGCTGGCGTATCGACATGATAAGCGTGGCCAGGAAGTTCTCGGCGATGTCGCGAAAGGCAAAGGATACGACAATGCCGATCATGCCGGCGCCGCCGACCACGGAAAACGCCAGGCCGGTCAACCCGGCGACCTGCAGGATGAGATAGATGCCGAGCAGCAACACAGGAAGGGCGATGGCACGGGCCAGCACCTGGCGTAGAAAGGGCGAGGCGACACGCTTGCGCAACAGGCGCCTGGCCAGCGCCGAGACCAGGCGTGCAAGCAGCCAGGCCAGCGGCAGCACCAGCAGCGCCAGCAAGGCCAGCGGTACATAGGTCAACGCCTCGCGGCCAAAGCGCCCAAGTTCGTCGATGACCGGCGTCAGCGACAGCGTGAATTCGGGCTGCACCTCGATGCGATTGACGACGGCGACAACGCCCTCG
This sequence comes from Halomonas sp. EF61, assembly GCF_040147045.1. NCBI lineage: Bacteria > Pseudomonadati > Pseudomonadota > Gammaproteobacteria > Oceanospirillales > Halomonadaceae > Halomonas > Halomonas sp. EF61. Next base: position 1,910,260 of record NZ_JAMSHM010000001.1, read on the forward strand.
GTCTTGGCGGCCAGGGAACCGGCCCAGTCGCGGTGGTTCCCCGAGGCCGTCGCACCGTCCAGGTAGACGATGCCTTCCTTGACCTCGACGGCGAGACTACGATACCAGCCGGCCGAGGCCAGAATGCCGGTCAATCGACGTTCGATATCGGCATCCTCGGTGCGCTCTGAGACCGCGATCGTCTGGGTGCCCTCGACGCTCGGCGCCTCCTGGGCACGTGCGCTGCTGTCGAGTACGACGTTGCCAAGCATGGTGCCAAGGATCAGTACGTACAGGATCCCGCGCATGGCCTTTCTCCACGAATGCAAGTCGCTTCTCAGCATGCTGGTATTTTCCTGGCTTAGCCACTGCAGGCTGTGCTTGGCTGGCGCTGTTTCTGCTCGTCGATACGCGCGGTCGTGCGTCGGGTGACGTCGGTCGAATTAGGCGGGTGGTTCTCCGAGGATTGTGAGAATCGTCACCGATCCGCCGCCGGCCCGGTGGCGTAGAGCGCGGCGTGGTCATGTCATCAAGCTATAGTCGAATCCTTGGACGCCAGGCGGTAGACTCGGCCCTCGTTGCGCCGCATGGGCGCAACGCCCGTTCATCGCAGGGAAGTCTTCATGTCGCCTCGCTCGCCATTCGCCTGGCCCGTTCTCCTCGTTTCCGCCCTGGTGGCGTTGTGCCTCACGCTGTTGTCCGCCGCCTCGGCGCAGGCCGCCGGCTTCGGCAATCTGGCCGAATTATCCAAGCAGGGCTTTCTGATCAGTGCCGAGGCACGTCTGCTCGGCACCGGTGATGCGCCCGGCGAGACCCTCGGCAGCCTGACCCCGGAGCGCCAGCTCACCCCGGCCTCGGTGACCAAGGTCTACACCGCGGCAGCGGCGCTGGATGCCTGGGGCCCGCAGCATCGTTTCACCACCGAGCTCGTCAGCACCGCGCGCCCGGGAAGCGACGGTACCCTGGCCGGCGATCTGGTGATGGTGGGGGGAGGCGATCCCAGCCTGACCAGCGAGGACCTGTGGCGCCTGGCCCAGCGTCTGCACCAGGCCGGGGTGCGCCGGGTGACCGGACGGCTGGTGGTCAGTCAATGGCGCTTCGGTCCGGTGACCTGCCGGACCATCGATCGCTGCACCGCCCGCGAGCGCTCCGACAACGCCTACAGCGCGCTGCTGACGTCGGCCGGGGTCAACTACGGTAGCTGGTGCGTGCAGGTGGCGCCTGGCGCCGTCGGCGGCCCGGCGCGTATCACCGGCTGCAACAGCCAGGCGCCGCTGTTCGCGGTCAACAACAGGGTCACCACCCAGGGCGCCAACGCCGGCACCAGCCTGCAGGCGACCCGGGTCAATGGCGCCGAAGGCGAGACCCTGACGGTCAGCGGCCAGATCTCGTCCAACGCCCTGCCGCGAGAGGTCTACCGTGCCAGCGCCGATCCGGCGGCCCAGACGGCGGCGACCCTCAACGCCATGCTGGCGCGCTCCGGCATCCTCGTCGAAGGCGGCGTGGCCACCAGCAGCGAGGCGCCCCCCGGCGGCGCCCGTCGCCTGGCAGCGGTGGACGGCAAGCCGCTGCAGGAGATCCTGCTGCGCATGCTCAACTACTCCAACAACTACATGGCCGATGTGCTGGCGCTGGATCTGGTGGAGGGGCCGCGGGTCGAACTCGATCAGGCCGGTGCGGCGCTGGAGGCCTTCGTCGCCCGGGTGCCCGGCCACGGCGAGGTGACCCTGGAAAGCGGCAGCGGCCTGACCACCGGCAACAAGATCTCGGCCCAGGGCGGCAACGCCCTGCTCGAGTACATGTTCGGGCGGGCGGACCTGTTCCCGGTGTTCAACGCCGGCCTGCAGGCCCCGACCAACGGCCCCATGCGCTTTATCCGGCGCGGTTCGCCGACCTTCCAGAGCCACGTGACGCTCAAGACCGGCACCCTCAATCAGCCGGTGGCGGTACGCGCGGTAACCGGCTACTTCCGTACCGCCAGCCACCGCTTCGGCGTTTTCACCGTGCTGGTCAACGGCACCGCCAACACCCCTTACATCAGCTGGGCCAGGGTGCTTGACCTGGTATCCCTGGATCTCGACCGCATGATTGCCAACCACTGAGGGGCCGGGAGCGCCCCTTTCGCCACGAGGAACCCTCATGAAGCCCGGACACACCGGCTGGCGCCACCTGATTCACTCGACGCGTTACTCGCTCAAGGGCCTGCGGGCCGCCTTTCGTCACGAATCTGCCTTCCGTCAGGAGCTCGCGCTGTGCCTGGTGCTGGTACCGCTGGCCTGGTGGATCGGTGACACCCCGGTGGAGTGGATCCTGCTGGTCGGTAGCTGCTTCATGGTGCTGATCGTGGAACTGCTCAACAGTGCCATCGAGAGCGTGGTCGATCGCATCGGCCCCGAGCGCCATGTGCTGTCCGGTCGGGCCAAGGACATCGGCTCGGCGGCGGTGATGCTGTCGCTGGCGATGGCGGGGCTGACCTGGGGGCTGCTGGCCGTGGAGAAGTTCCTGATGGCATAGGCGGCCGTGCTCACACGACCGGGCTTGCCTGATGGCCCAAGGGACCGTGCTCACAGGCCCGGGCTTGAGTATGCTCAGGGGAGGAGCACAGGCCCAGGCCCGCCGTGATCTGCGCACGGGGGCGACGAGTGAACAAGGAGAGCCGCCATGCAGCTGAGCCAGGATTTCTTGCCCCGAGACGACATCCCCACCGCCCTTGTCGGTGCCCTGGATGCCGCCTGGGAGCGCCTTGCCTCGCGGCTCGAACAGGCAGACAACGTCGCCGAAATGAGCGGCAATGAGCCCCCCGGCGAACTTTATCAGGCATTGGAGCCCCATCGTCGGGTCGAGCTCGCCCGGGTGCTGGCGATCTCCGAGTTCGCCTGCGAGACCCTGTGTCGCCATCCCCAGTGGCTGGGTTGCCTGGACTCCAGCGGTGAGCTGGATCGTGCCTTGACGCCCGAGGCGCTCAGGCAGCTGCTCGACGAGGGCCTCGAGGCCGCCGAGGATGAAGCCGCCGTGCAGGCGGCGATTCGGCGCTTTCGTGCCGCGCGCATGCTGGCCATCGTGTGGCGCGACATCAACCGCCCCGAGGGCGTCGACGCCTGGGCCACCGGTGCCGCGGTGTCGCGCCTGGCCGAGGTCTGCCTGGAAGGGGCGCTTGGCTGGCTCGAGCGCTTTGTCGAGGCCCGCTGGGGGCGTCCTGCCCCGCGCGAGGACGGCAGCGAACAGCGCCTGGTGGTGCTCGGCATGGGCAAGCTGGGCGCCGGCGAGCTGAACCTGTCGTCCGACATCGATCTGATCTTCGCCTACCCGGAGAAGGGCGAGACCCAGGGTGGGCGCAAGTCGCTGGACCACGTCGAGTACTTCACCAAACTCGGGCAGAAGCTGATCTCGGCGCTGGACCCGGTGACCGCCGACGGCTTCGTCTTTCGCGTCGACATGCGCCTGCGCCCGCTGGGTGACGGTGGGCCCCTGGTCGGCAGCTTCTCGTCGCTGGCCGGCTACTACCAGGATCAGGGCCGCGAGTGGGAGCGCTACGCCATGCTCAAGGCGCGCCCGGTGGCCGGCGATATCGACGCCGGCTATGAGCTGTTGTCGAGCATCCGCCCCTTCGTCTACCGCAAGTACCTGGACTTCGGCGCCATCGAGTCGCTGCGCGAGCTCAAGGCGATGATCAATCGCGAGGTCCGGCGCAAGGGTATGCAGGGCAATATCAAGCTGGGGCCCGGCGGCATCCGCGAGGTGGAGTTCATCGTCCAGGCGTTTCAGTTGATTCGCGGCGGGCGCGATACGGAATTGCAGGTGACCTCGCTGAAGACCGCCATGCAGCGGCTGCCGGAGTTGGGCCTGCTGCCCCAGGAGGTGATCGACGAACTGCTGCCGGACTACGCCTTTCTGCGCGACCTGGAGCACGCCATCCAGGCCCTCGAGGACCGCCAGACCCAGGCGCTGCCCGACGACGACCTCGACCGCGAGCGGGTGGCGCTGGCGATGGGCGCCCAGGGCTGGCCGGCGCTGATGGCGCGTCTGGATGAGGTGCGTGGGCGGGTGCGCAAGCACTTCGACGCGGTCATCAGCGACCCCGAGGACGAGGTCGAGGAAGATGGCGTCGACGAAGGCGCCAGTCTCGATACCTGGCGCCAGCTATGGCGCGGCGAGCCGGACGATGACGAGGCCCAGGCGACACTGCAGGACGCCGGCTTCGACGATGCCGCCACCGCACTCAAGCGAATCAAGGGACTGGCCGGGTCACGCCAGGTTCAGGCCATGCAGCGTGTAGGCTACGAGCGCCTCGATGCACTGATGCCGCTGCTGTTGGACGCGGTGGCCGAGAGCGAGGCCCCGGATGCGGCGCTTGAGCGGGTGCTGCCGCTGATCGAGGCGGTGCTCAGGCGTACCGCCTACCTGGCGCTGTTGCGCGAGAACCCCGACGCCCTGGGCCACCTGATGAAGCTGTGCGGCGCAAGTCCCTGGATCGCCGAACAGATCGCCCGCTACCCGATCCTGCTCGACGAGCTGCTGACCCCGGATACCCTCTACACCCCGGCGGACAAGGAACGCCTGGCCGACGAGCTGCGCCAGACCCTGGCACGGATTCCCGAGGACGACGAGGAAGCCCAGCTCGAGGCACTGCGGGTGTTCAAGCACGCCCAGGTGCTGCACGTGGCGGCCTCGGACATCGCCGGCACCCGCCATCTGATGAAGGTCAGCGACTACCTCACCTACATCGCCGAAGTGATCCTCGACGCCGTGCTGGCCATGGCCTGGAAGACCCTGACCCGCAAGCACGGCTATCCGCTGGGCAAGGACGGCGAGCGTGCCGGTAAAGCACCGGAGTTTCTGATCGTCGGTTACGGCAAGCTTGGCGGCATCGAGCTCGGCTACGGCTCGGATCTCGACCTGGTGTTCCTGCACGATTGCGCCTCCCAGGGAGAGACCGATGGCAAGCGGGTCATCGACAACACCGTGTTCTTCACCCGGCTGGGCCAGCGCATCATCCACCTGTTGTCGGCGGTGACGCCGGCCGGTTCGCTCTACGAGGTCGACATGCGGCTGCGCCCCTCGGGCAACTCCGGTCTGCTGGTCAGCCCGCTCAAGGCCTTCGCCGAGTACCAGCGCGAGCAGGCCTGGACCTGGGAGCACCAGGCGCTGGTGCGCTCCCGGGTGGTGGCCGGCGACGCGACCCTGGCCGAAGGCTTCGAAGAGGTGCGCCGGGAGATCCTCGGCCGCGAGCGCGATCGCGAGGCGCTGCGCGAGGAGGTGGTCAAGATGCGCCACAAGATGCGCGATCACCTGGGCTCGAAGGGCTCCGACGATACCTTCGACCTCAAGCACGACCCCGGCGGCATGGTCGACATCGAGTTCCTGTGCCAGTACGCGGTGCTGGCACTGTCTCACCAGACACCCGAGCTGATGCGCTTCAGCGACAACATGCGCATCCTCGAGACCCTGGAGGAGACCGACCATCTCGAGGCCGACGAGGCCCAGGCGCTGCGCGACGCCTACCTGGCCGCGCGCAGCGCCAACCACCGCGCTGCGCTGACGCGGGAAAGCGCCCGGGGCGACGTCGAGGCGTTCAAGGACCACCGCCGAGCCATCATCGACGCCTGGAAAGCCTGGCTGGAGCCTGAACAGGGGTGAATGACGGCGGGGTCCAGCCCCGCTCGAGTGGCACACTGCAAGAGGGCGAGGCACGCCAGGGCAACAGGGCAAACAGCTGGTGAAGCGACATGACCGTGGATTCAAGCGTCGCACCTCGCTGCCTGTTCGCGCCAGCCGGTTCGTGGTCCTGGGCGTGGACGCCTTCAAGCAGTTCTGTGAGGATGAGCGAAAGCGTGCCGCCAACGAGCAGGCCGTCTCTCTTTTTGCCCCCCACGGCGTGAACTGTTGAAGGAGAATCCTTGATGAGTGGCAAGGTACTGGTCCTGCACGGCCCTAACCTCAATCTGCTGGGTACCCGAGAGCCCGAGATCTACGGCCACGAGACCCTGGCCGAAATCGACAACGCGCTGCGCGAGCACGCCGTGCTTGAAGGCTGGGAGCTCGCCAGTCGCCAGAGCAATCACGAAGGTGAGCTGATCGACGCCATCCATGCCGCACGTCTCGATGGCACCGTCGCCATCATCATCAACCCTGCGGCCTATACCCACACCTCGGTGGCGATCCTCGATGCCCTGAACGCCTTCGACGGCACGGTGATCGAGGTGCACCTGTCCAACGTGCACAAGCGCGAGAGCTTCCGCCACCACTCCTACGTCTCGCTGCGTGCCGATGGCGTCATCGCCGGGCTCGGCAGTCAGGGCTACCACGCCGCCCTGGATGCAGTGATCAGAAAGGGCTGACGCCGGATCAGCGATCGCGCCCCCGAGTCAGCGCCAGGGTGATGCCGGCGGCGCTGATCAGCGCCGCGCCGATCCAGGTCTCCGGGCGTGGCACGTCGCCGAAAAAGATGAAGCCGAACAGCGCCGCCCAGACGATCTGCAGGTACAGAAAGGGCGAGACCAGCGAGGCCGGCGCATAGCGCATGGCCAGGATCAGCGTGAGCTGACTGGCCGCGCCCATCAGGCCGACAAAGACGAACAGCGGCAGATCACCCAATGCCACCGGGGTCCAGAAGGCCGGAACCACCGCCGAGCTGACCAGGGCGCCGGCAAGGCCCGCGTAGAACAGCGAAGTGAGGGGATGGTCCTCGCGCCCGAAACGTCGGGTAGACAGCTGGTAGAGCGCGAAACAGGCGGTCAGGCCGAAGGGCAGCAGAATCGCCGGGTTGGCGCGCCAGTCCACCGGGCCCACGCAGATCACCACCCCACCGAAGCCCACCAGGATCGCCAGCCACTGGCGCCAGCCGACCCGCTCCTTGAGCAGCGGAATCGCCAGCAGGGTCACCAGCAGCGGCGAGCTGAAGTTGATGACGTAGACCTGCAGGATCGGCAGGGTGCGAAAGGCCAGGTAGGCGAAGGTGCTGGCCCCCAGCAGCAGCAGGCCACGAACGAACTGTCCGCCCAGGGATGACGTCTTGAGCATGGCCATGCCCGGCCCACGTCCCAGATAGACCAGGTAGCCGGTCAGCACCAGCATATGGCCAACGTAGCGCGCCCAAACCACCTGCACCGGCGAATAGTCCTGGGCCAGGGTCTTGACCCCGGTGTCGAGCATGCAGAACAAGAGCCCCGCCGCCAGCATGAAGGCGATGCCCTTCATCGGCCGGTCGCGGTTGAGGGCCTGTGGCGACGTCAGGGGCGTAGTGTCTGGTGTCGATGAAGGTGTGGACATGGCGGGCCGTTGGCGGTCGAAGCGGGACGGCGACATTCTGCGCCGACAAAAAAGTAGCAAGCTAAATGATGCCTTTCATGGTACGTGAGCCAGGGGCCCGTCGCCAGCGAGTCAGCCAGGGTTGGGCATCAGGCCTCAGTCACTCGTCGGCAGCGCAATGGTGTCAGCCAAGCAGCGGCATCAGACCGGTGTGTGATAGCGCCCACAGGACAACGCTAAGAGTCACAAAGCTTGATAGCGTGCTTGCCATCAGGGCGGCGGCACCCACGCCCTCCATGCCGAAGCGCTGGGCGATCAGCGGGTAGATGCTGATCATCGGGCAGGCGGCGAAGATCATGGCGCCGGCGAAGATCAGGGGGGGCAAGGGCGCCAGGACGGTCTGGAAGGCCAGCAGCATGCCCAGCACCAGCAGCGGGTGGAGTACCAGCTTGCCGAGCATGATCTGGCCCATGTCCTTGACCATGCCGCGGATCTTGAGGCCGTACAGGGTGCCGCCGATGACGAACAGCGCAGCGGGCCCGGCGGCGCCGGCCAGCAGCTCGATGGTGCGATCCAGCGTCGCCGGCAGGCGTATTCCCAGTGCCGCCAGTGCCAGCCCCAGGCTCAGCGAGATCAGGATCGGGTTGCGGACAAGCCTGGTCAGGGTCTGGCGCAGGGCATCACCGGCGCGGGTGTCGCGCTGCTGACCGACCTCGGCCAGTACCAGGGCGCCGGGAATCACCAGCAGGATTTCGACCATCATGGTGTGGACCATGATGATACCCGCCGCCGCCTGACCCAGCGCCAGGGCAGCGATCGGGTAGGCGACAAAGCCGCTGTTGGAGGCGGACATGCCAAGGGCCTGGATGGCCCGCTCGGTGGGGGACTTCTTTTGGCGATTGCGCGGCAGCCAAAGGCAGGCGACGAAGGTGGCCACGGAACCCAGGGCGTAGGCTGCCAGCAGCGGCAGGCTGATCACTTCGCCAAGCGAGTTGCGGGTCAGGGCGCCGAGGATCAGTGCCGGCAGCGCGGCGTACAGCACGAAGTTGGCGACACCGGAGAGCTGCACCGGCGATACCAGGTTCCAGCGCCGGGCCAGAAAGCCGACGCCGATCAGCAGAAAGATCGGTGTGGTGATGGAGAGTATCGCTAGCATTCAGGCCTCCCTGCCATTGTCATACTTCCCCATATGCGCCTGTCCCCGGTGCGCTCAGACAAGGACGATCAGCTCACGTTGGCACGAATCTGGCGAGCCTTGCCCTGGAGCAGCGGCAGGTAGCGCTCAAGCAAGGTGTCGTGGTCGATTCTGGCGGCATTGGTGCTGATATTGATCGCACCGATCAGCTCGCCGTTGGCGTCGAAGGCGGGTACTGCCAACGAACGCAGCCCAGAATCCAGCTCCTGATCGACGATGGCATAGCCCTGCTGGCGAGCCTGGAGGATGGCGCGCTTGAGCTCAGCCTTGTCAGTGATCGTCTTGTCGGTGAAGCGCTCGAGGGTGGTGCGCTCGATAAAGGCATCCAGTTCGTCGTCGGTCTTCTGTGCCAGCAGCATGCGCCCCATCGAGGTGTAGGCGGCGGGCAGCCGTGTGCCCACCGACAGGGTGATGGCCATCAGCCGCTGGCGCGACGCCGAGCGCGCCACATAGGTGACCTCATCTCCGTCGAGTACCCCAAGAGAAGAGGATTCGCCGCTTTCGGTAGTGATGTCCTCGAGCACCTGCTGGATCAGGTGCTGATAATTGTTGGCGGACAGGAAGGCGTAGCCGAGCTTGAGCACCCGCGGCGCCAGCTCGAAGTGGCGATGGTCCTTGCGCACATAGCCCAAGGCATGCAGCGTCAGCAGAAAGCGTCTGGCGCGGGCACGGTTCATGCCGGTGCGCGTCGCCACCTCACTCAAGGTCATCCGAGGGTGGGCCTCGTCGAAGGCCAGAATGACGTCGAGGCCGCTGGCGAGGGCAGTGACGAAGTCGCGGTCATCCGGGCTCAGGGCGGCGTCGGCCGGTGCCGTATCCATCGAGGTGTCCTTTTTTCAGATTCGAGTGTCACTAAGATCTAGTGTTGCAGTGATCGAGCGCCACGACGTGAGAGCGTTGTACAGCCCGAGCGACGATGATAGCAGGGCAGCGTCCGGATACGGCCCCCGATGTCATGGCAGCAAGAAGACATTCGTCTTCTGTGGGCGACGGTTTGCTCCCGTGTTGTCGATAATCTAGCATGCTTGTTCGAGGTGCGAACACCTGTGCGACTATTGGTGGGGCGGCCATGCTGTCGCCATCGCGTGTCCTTGTCGTTGCCTCCTTGCTGCTATCCCCTTGAACTCGCCCCGGTCGATACGCCCCATTCGCTCCCCAGAAGAAGAGGAACCTTGCCATGTCCGACGCCCTGCTGAGCCATCCATTCATGAGCCAGAGTGCCCTGGAAGCCTGTCGCGACGATGACCTGGTGGCCTCGATGCTGGCCTTCGAACTCGCCCTGGCGCGCGTCCAGGAAGGTGTCGGCGCACTGCCAGCGGGCAGCGCCGGGCGCATGGCGGCGGCGCTTGAGCATCACGACTTTGACACCGCGGCCATCGCCCGGGGTATCGCCAGCGGCGGCAACGCGGCGATCCCCTTCGTCAAGGCCGGGCGAGCGGCGTTGCCGGACGAGCTCAAGGCGTGCTGGCACCAGGGGGCGACCAGCCAGGATGTGGTGGATTCGGCGCTGATGCACCTGCTGACGCCACGCCTGGCGAGCCTGGATGGCCTGCTCGAGCGCTGTCGCAACGCGGTTCTCGCGCTGATGCGTGACCACGAGCAGACGCCCATGGTCGGCCGTACCCTGATGCAGCAAGCGCTGCCGATGACCTTTGGGGTCAAGGCGGCCCAGTGGGGCATTGGGCTCGAGCGCGCGCGACGCCGGCTTGGGGATATCGCCGCCGAAGGACTGCCGGTGCAGTTCGGCGGTGCAGTGGGGGTGCACTCGGGCTGGGGGGAACAGGGGCTCGAGCTGATGCAGGCCTTGGCCGAGGAGCTTGGCCTGTCCTGCCCGGTACTGCCCTGGCATACCGACCGCCAGCCGATCCATGCCTTGCAGACCGCCCTGGACGCCGTCGCCGGGGCGTTGGAAAGCCTGGCGCTGGACGTCGCCCTGCTGACCCAGACCGAGGTTGGCGAAGTCAGCGAGCCGAGCGCCCCTGGCATGGGCGAATCGTCGTCGATGCCGCACAAGCGCAATCCGGTACGCTGCGCCCTGATTCGCGGCGCGTCGCGTCGGGTGCACGGCCACACCACGGTGATCATCGGTGCCGTGGCCCAGCCGCTGGAACGAGGCCTCGGCGAGTGGCACGCCGAGTGGGCGCCGCTCAGCGAGTCGGTGCTACTGGTGGAAGGGGCGCTGGAGCAGGCGGCAACCCTGCTGGAAGGACTCGAAGTACATCCTGAGCGCATGGCCGCCAACCTGGCGTTGACCGGCGGCGCGATCATGGCCGAGCCGGTGGCGCGCCTGCTGACACCCCACCTCGGCAGCGACAGGGTCAAGGCGCTGGCGGCCGAGGCTGCCGAGACCGCGCGCCGCCAGGGGCGTCCTTATCACGAGGTCTTGCACGAGGTGCTGAAGGCGGAGGCGGGCGAGCCATCCACCGCAGAGCAGAGCAGTGAGGCTCCCCGGCAGCCCCTCGATATCAGTGTCGAGCAGCTCAAGGCCGCCACCGATCCGGCGTTATACATTGGTAGCAGTCGACAACAGGTCAGCAAGGCCAGGGAGTGGCTGGAGCAACGCTAACACGTTGATTGATAGGTAGAAGAACGAGAAGGGGCGGGAGCGGCGTATGCCGTTCCCGCCCTTTTTGCGTTTGACGGCCCTGACGATCGGCAGTAACTTGTTCGTATAACAAACCTACGTTCACATAGCGAACAAGGCTGTTCTGTCCACCGCATTGGTTCATCGTTAACAGAGGCAACCCACATGGCCGAGATCCTGAGTCTTGACGAAGCGGTAAGGCGCTACGTCCATGACGGCGCCACCGTCGCCATGGAAGGCTTTACCCACCTGATTCCTTTCGCCGCCGGGCATGAGGTCATTCGCCAGCGTAGGCGCGACCTCACCCTGATCCGGATGACCCCGGACCTGATCTACGACCAGTTGATCGGTGCCGGCTGCGTGAAGAAGGTGATCTTTTCCTGGGGGGGCAACCCTGGCGTCGGCTCGCTCCATCGCCTGCGTGATGCGGTGGAAAAGGGCTGGCCCCACAAGGTCGAGATTCTCGAGCACAGCCACGCCGCCATGGCCTGCGCCTTCGAGGCTGGCGCCGCCGGATTGCCGCTGGCGGTGCTGCGCGGCTACGTCGGCAGCGAGCTGCCCAACGTCAATGACCAGATCAAGTTCATCGAGTGCCCCTTCACCGGCGAGCGCCTGGCGGCGGTGCCCTCGGTGCGCCCGGACGTCTCTATCGTTCACGCCCAGAAGGCCGACCGTGCCGGCAATGTGCTGGTCGAGGGCATCATCGGGGTGCAGAAGGAAGCGGTGCTGGCAGCCAGCCGCGCCATCGTCACCGTCGAGGAGATCGTCGATGACCTGGACACCCACCCCAACGCCTGTGTGATCCCAGGCTGGGCCATCGACGCCATCGCCGTGGCCGAAAAGGGCTCGCTGCCGTCCTACGCCCACGGCTACTACCCGCGTGACAACCGCTTCTACAAGGAGTGGGACGCCATCGCCCGCGACCGTGACGCCTTCACCCGCTGGATCGACGACAACATCATGAACACCGCGGAGGACGCCCGATGAGCACCGCAATCGACTACAGCGCCAGCGAGATGATGACGGTCACCGCCGCCCGGGCGCTGGAAAACGGCATGACCTGTTTCGTCGGTATCGGCCTGCCGTCCGAGGCCGCCAACCTGGCGCGGCTGACCCATGCCCCCGAGGTGGTGCTGATCTACGAATCCGGCACCCTGCAGACCAGGCCGGACGTGCTGCCGCTGTCGATCGGCGATGGCGAGCTGTGCGAGTCGGCGCTGACCACGGTGTCGGTGCCGGAGATGTTTCGCTACTGGCTGCAGGGCGGAAAGGTCAGTGTGGGCTTTCTGGGAACCGCCCAGATCGATCGCTACGCCAACCTCAACACCACCCTGATCGGCGACTACACCGCACCCAAGGTACGCTTGCCCGGTGGCGGCGGGGCGCCGGAGATCGCTACCAACGCAGGTGAAGTGTTCATCACCCTGAAGCACTCGCCGCGGGCCTTCGTGCGTGACGTCGATTTCATCACCACCCTGGGCTTCGGCCGCGACGGCAAGGGACGCGACGGTGTACCCAATATCGGCAAGGGGCCGACTCGCGTGATCAGTGACCTGTGCGTGATGAAGCCGGACCCCGAGGATCGTGAACTGACGGTGGTCTCGCTGCATCCCGGCGTGACGCGCGAGCAGGTCCAGGAGGCCACCGGCTGGGACATTCGTTTCGCCGCCGAACTCGAGACCACGCCGGTCCCCAGTGCCCATGAGCTCGAGGTGCTGCGTGAGCTGAAGGCGCGCACCGATCGTGCCCACAGCGGCCAGTAACCGGCCCGTCAGCCCCAACCAGACCTCCATTTCGCCCCTTCCCCGACACACCCCGCGCCAGTGCGCGGGGTGACCAAGGAGTCCGACATGACCGACGTCTTTCTCTGTCATCCCCGTCGCAGCGCCATCGGGCGCTTCGGTGGCACCCTGGCAAGCGTGCGTCCCGACGACCTGGCCGCCGACATCTTCAAGGCGGTGCTGGCCCAGGCGCCAGAGCTTGATCCCGGCGCCATCGAAGAGGTCTTCATGGGCTGTGCCAACCAGGCCGGCGAGGACAACCGCAACGTGGCGCGCATGTCGGCGCTGCTGGCGGGTCTGCCGACCTCGGTGCCCGGTACCACCATGAATCGTCTGTGCGGCTCCGGCATGGATGCGGTAGGCACCGCCATGCGCGCGATCAAGGCCGGCGAGATGGATCTGGCCCTGGCCGGCGGGGTGGAGTCGATGTCCCGGGCGCCTTACGTCATGGGCAAGGCGGAAGGCGCCTTCTCCCGGGGGCAGCAGATCGAGGACACGACCATCGGCTGGCGCTTCGTCAACCCGCTGATGAAGAAGCTTCACGATACCCACTCGATGCCCGAGACCGCCGAGAATGTAGCCGAACAGTTCGACATCTCCCGCGCCGATCAGGACGCCTTTGCCGTACGCTCCCAGCAAAAGGTCGCGCGGGCCCAGCAGGAGGGTCGCTTCGCCGAGGAAATCACCCCCATCGAGATCCCCCGGCGCAAGCAGCAGCCGCTGGTGTTCGACATCGACGAGCATCCTCGCGCCGGTACCACCCTGGAGAAGCTGGCCGCCCTGCCGACCCCCTTCAAGGACAATGGCAGTGTCACTGCCGGCAACGCCTCCGGGGTCAACGACGGCGCCTGTGCCATGCTGGTCGCGAGCCAGGCGGCGGTGGAGCGCCATGGCCTGGTGCCGATGGCGCGTATCGTCGGCATGGCCACCGGCGGGGTGGAACCGCGCATCATGGGCTATGGCCCGGTCCCGGCGGTGCGCAGGCTGCTCGAGCGCAGCGGCGTTACGATCGATGAGATCGACGTGATCGAGCTCAACGAAGCCTTCGCCGCCCAGGCCCTGGCCTGTCTGCGCGACCTCGGCGTCGCCGACGATGATCCCCGGGTCAACCCCAACGGCGGGGCCATCGCCCTGGGCCATCCGCTCGGCATGTCCGGGGCGCGCCTGTTGATGACCGCCGCCCACGAGCTCAACAGGAGCGGCAAGCGCTACGCCTTGTGCACCATGTGTGTGGGCGTGGGCCAGGGCATCGCCACCCTGATCGAACGGGTATAGAGGAACAGGAGAGAGGTCATGGCATTTCTGAATATCGAAGGACGCAGTGTCGCGTATCGCCTGCTCGGCGCCGAGGCCAATCCTCTGGTGGTGCTGGCGCATCCGCTGGGCATGAGCCAGGCGGTGTGGGACGACGTCCTGCCGGTGCTGCTGCCACGCTACCGGGTGTTGACCTGGGACCTGCCCGGTCACGGCGCCAGCCAGGCCTGGGGCGACGGGCCGATCACTCCGGCCGAACTGGCGAAGGAAGCCATCGCCCTGGCCGACCACGCCGGCGCAGGCCGCTTCCACTTCGTCGGTACCTCCATCGGTGGCGTGGTGGGGCAGCAGCTGATCAGCGAGCACGGCGAGCGCCTGCTCTCCGCCGCCCTGACCAACACCGGGGCGGTGATCGGCACCAGCGAGCTATGGACCACCAGGGCCGAGCGTGTGCGGCGCGTGGGCCTGGCGGCGATGTCCGGCGAGATCGTGCCGCGCTGGTTCGCTGCCGCCTGCTTCGACGCCGAGCCGGCCCTAAAGGCGGGCTGGTGCACCCAGATGGGGCGCGGTGACGACGAGTCCTACGCGCTGCTCTGCGAAATGCTGGGGCGAGATACCTTCACCGGCAAGCTCTCCGGCAAGGGCGTCAAGGTGCAGCTGTTCGGTGGCAGCGAGGACCTGGCGACGCCACCGGCCACCCTGGAGGCCCTGGCGGCCGAGTGCGACGGCGCCCCGCTCGAGGTGCTCGAGGGCGTCGGTCACGTGCCTTCGGTAGAGGCGCCAAGCCGATTCGCCGAGAAGCTGCTGGCGGTGATGGCGGTGGACCTGGGCGATGTGGGCGCGGAGGGCGTCGATTATTCCACTGGCCTTGCGACCCGCAAGCAGGTGCTGGGCGAGGAACACGTGGCCCGCTCCACCCACAATGCCAACAGCCTGGACACTCCGTTTCAGCAGATGATCACACGGCTGGCCTGGGGCGAGCTGTGGTCCAACGACGACCTGACGAGACGCGAGCGCAGCATGATCACCACCGGCATTCTCGCCGCCCTGGGGCGCGAGGAGCTGACCCTGCACCTGAAGACCGCCCAACGTATCGGCCTCAGCGAGGCGGAGCTGCGTCAGGTGCTGATGCACGTGGCCATCTATGCCGGCGTGCCGGCGGCCAATCATGCCTTTGCCCTGGCCAAGGAACTGGGCTGGGGGACGGTCGAGCCCTGAAGGTTCGTCGTCATGCGTTTGATGGAAGCCACTGAATGAAGGTGGCGGGGAGCCCCATGTCTGGTGATGTCGGCCTGTGTCTGGCGGCTCCTTGTTCCTGCGTCAGCATCCCGGCGCGAGCGTGCCTGATGCCGTCGTGAAACGGTGCGGACGTCAGTTCGCCGGCCCGCATCGGCAGACCTATCGTCAGTAGGACCCCGGTACCTGGCATCGCCTTCGAGCCTGCCTCTGTTTGCCTGCGGCATCTCGCTCCACTTGCAGGCCCACCGTTACTTCAAGGATGAGCTCGGGACCAATGTCGCCTGCCCGTCGTGGGGCCGCTCGTCTTGGTTTTCCCTATCTTAGCGTTTCGATAACAAGAGAGGACACATGTCTACTCCCTGCATCATCTGTGTCGCCATCACTGGCAGCGTGGGCCGCAAGGAACATAATCCGGCCATTCCCGTGACCATCGAAGAGCAAGTCGAAAGCACCCAGGCGGCCTTCGAGGCAGGAGCCGCCATCGCCCATTGTCATGTGCGTAACGACGATCAGTCGCCCACGTCGGATCCGGAGAAGTTTGCCAGGCTGATGGAAGGCCTGAGGACCCATTGCCCGGGCATGATCATCCAGCTTTCCACCGGCGGTCGCTCCGGGGCCGGAGAGGCACGCGGCGGCATGCTACGCCTCAAGCCCGACATGGCAAGCCTCTCGGTGGGCTCCAATAACTTCCCCAACCGCGTCTACGAGAATCCGCCCCAGCTGGTGGAGTGGCTCGCCGACGAAATGCTCAAGTACGACGTCAAGCCCGAGATCGAAGCGTTCGATCTGTCGCATATCCATCAGGCGGTGGCTCTGTCGAAACAAGGCAAGCTCAAGGGGCCGCTTTACGTCCAGTTCGTCATGGGCGTCAAGAACGCCATGCCGGTGGACAAGCCCACCCTCGACTTCTACGTCGAAACGCTGAATCGGCTCGCACCGGACGCCCAGTGGTGCGGCGCCGGGATCGGGCCCAACCAGGCCCTGCTCAACGAGTGGTCGATCGCTGCGGGCGGGCATACCCGCACCGGGCTCGAGGATAACGTGCGCCTCGATCGTCATACCCTGGCTCCCTCCAATGCGGCCCTGGTCGAGCGCGTCGTGACCCTGTGCGAGAAGTACGAGCGGCCGGTGGCCACCTGGCAGCAGGCCCGCCGGATGCTCGACCTGACTGAATGATCGGGAGGCATCTTCAGCCTTTGGAAGGCTGGCGCTCTCGGACTGGAACATCCGCCATAGTTGGCGATGACCGTCTGGGCTGCTTCCCCATCGGTTCGTCTGTTGCTGATCGAGAAGCGCCTGTATCGGGGCTCAGGCTCCCTGAAGGGCATGCGCCGGGCCTGGCTAAGGAACTGGGCTGGGGAAGCGGCGAATCATCGGCATAAGGGACATGGTTTGCCGCTTGGGGTAAAAGAGTGGTAAATAGCTGACTCACGGAGCACAGAATCCTCCAGGCAGGCAGCAAGGCTTCCTGCCCGTTGGTGACTTGCCATGCCATAGGTGGCAGGGCAACCCTGCTGCTCCATTCGTGGATCCTCGGTCAGTTGCTAGACTTGGCAAAAGGAGAAAGAGAGGATTCCGTCAGGCAGGGAGTGCCCGATGCATGCCCGTTTCGGCAGCAAGAGGTCAACTATTGATGTGGTTCAAGACGTTTGTGGCGATACTGCTCGGCACCTTGATGGCGAATACGGCGTCGGCAGAGTGGCGCTACACCCAGGCCCACCAGATGTTCGGCGACGCCCCGGCGGCGCGAGTCGATGATGGCAGCGGTCATTCTCTGGCACTGGTGTGCTGGAACGGTGTGCCCATGGTATCGGTGGCCGGTTATGCCTCCCAGATGGGCGCCGATCGGCGCAAGCCGCTGGAGGTGCTGGTGGACGGCATCGGGTATCGCCTGGAGTCACGCCACTCCCCCCACGACGGCGTGTGGTTCGCCCCGTCTCCCCTCGGTTTGACCAAGACCCTGCAAGGCGGCAACGTGGCGGTGGTCACACCCCAGGATACCCGTCCCTCACGCTTCCCGCTGAGTGGCGCCGACGAGCCCATCGAGCGCGTGCTGGCGGCCTGTCGCTAGCGCTGTCGGCGTGGTGGAGGCTGACGAGGTGCCACGCCACGGCGCCACGCTGGACACCCGTCACGTCGCCAGATCGCAGGCCACCATGCTCAATCATCGTATCAAGCTGCGCCATCTCAACGCCTTCCTCGAGGTGTCGCGCAGCCGCAGCTTCGCCCGTGCCGCCGATGCCCTGGCGATCACCCAGCCGGGCATCTCCAAGGCCATCCGTGAACTCGAGGAGATCGTTGGCGCCAGCCTGTTCGAGCGTAGCGCCCAGGGCGTCAGTCTGACCCAGGCGGGACTCACCCTGTTGCGCCACGCGGGGCCTGCGCTGCGCGCCCTGGAAGAGGGCGTGGTGGCGCTGGCCGACGGCCATGGTGGGCAGCGTTGGCTCAGGGTCGGGGCGCTGTCGACGGTGGAATCGCGGCTGCTGCCGGCGGCGATTCAGCACTTCCAGGCCTCGCCGCTGGGCCAGGAGACCAGCGTGACCGTGACCACCGGCGCCAGCGCCTTTCTGCTGTCGCGGCTGGCGCTGGGTGAGCTCGACGTGGTGGTGGGGCGTATGACCGAAGCCCGCGAGATTCGTGACCTGGCCTTCGAACATCTCTACTACGAGTCGCTGCGGCTGGTGGTGCGCCGGGGGCATCCGCTGGCCACCGTCTCGCCCTGTCCTCCCGAGGTCCTGAGCGACTACCCCTGGGCCGTGCCTCCCCCTCAGACCACCTTGCGTCAGCGGGTCGACAGCTTCTGTGTGCGTCACGCCATCAGTTTGCCCGCGCCCTGTCTGGAGACCCTGTCGCTGCCGGTCAGCCGGCGCTTCACACTGGACACCGATGCCATCTGGGTGGCGCCCTTCGAGGCGGTGGCCGAGGATCTGGAAAGCGGCCAGCTGGTCGAGCTGGCACTGTCCTTCGAGCACCAGGGTGGCTCGGTAGGGCTGTGTACCAACACCTCTTTGAGCCCCAGCCTGGCGCTGGAAGGCTTCGCCGAGTCGCTGCGCCAGGCCGCCGCGGCAAGACCCCAGTAGCGGCGCTGAAATATCCGGGGGCGAAGCAGCAGGCCAGGACGTACTCGTTCCTGCGGTCCGACGCCCCGCCATCCGGTCATCATAACCCCTGGGTTATGACGACCGGCCAAGGTCTCAATTGGCAGCCCGGGTGTGGCTGGTCACACTGCAATCATCGCCTCGTGTCTCGAGGCGCGTGTGAACAACCAACAATCACGCCAGGACCTCTTCCCCCATGACCCTCAATCGGAACCTCAATCGTCGCTTCGTCGAGCGGGATCGCCAGTGGCACCCCGCCGCCTACACCCCCGGCTACAAGACCTCGGTGCCGCGCTCTCCCTCCCAGGCGCTGGTCAGCCTGCAGACCCCCAGCGTGTCGGAACTCACCGGCCCCGAGTTTAGCCGCCTGCGCATGGGACCCCATGACAACGACCTGCTGTTGAACTTCCGCGATGCCGATAGCCCCGGTCTGCCGGTGGGGGAGCGGGTGATCATGTTCGGCCGGGTCGTCGACCAGTTCGGCAAGCCGGTGCCGCAGACTCTGGTGGAGATGTGGCAGGCCAATGCCGGTGGCCGCTATCGCCACAAGAAGGACAGCTATCTGGCCCCGCTGGACCCCAACTTCGGCGGCGTCGGGCGCTGTCTCACCGACGACGATGGCTGGTACCACTTCCGCACCATCAAACCCGGTCCCTATCCCTGGCCCAATGGCATCAACACCTGGCGCCCGGCGCACATTCATGTGAGCGTCATGGGCCCGGCCATCTCCACCCGGCTGATCACCCAGATGTACTTCGAGGGGGACCCGCTGATTCCGATCTGCCCCATCGTCCAGACCCTGAAGGACGAGGAGGCCGTGGGCACCATGATCGGTCGACTCGACATGGCCCGCTCGCGTCCCATGGACGCCCTGGCCTACCGCTTCGACCTGGTGGTGCGTGGCGAACTGCAGACCTATTTCGAGAATCAGTGAACAAGACCAGGAACAACAGGTGCCGTGGTGCCCGAGTCGGCCCACGGCAGCGAGGAGACCTCATGCAACAGCCAAACCTTACCCCCACCGCGAACCTGATGCTGCGCGAGACCGCGTCCCAGACCGCCGGCCCCTACGTGCACATCGGCCTGGCGCTGGCCGTCGCCGGCCTGCCCGAGCGCGACGAGGAGATCTGGAACGAACTGGCCAAGGATAACGCCGAAGGCGAGCGTATCGAGGTGGCGGGACGGGTCATCGACGGTAACGGCGACCTGGTCCGCGACGCCCTGCTGGAGGCCTGGCAGGCCGACGCCAATGGTGACTATCAGACGGCGTTCGACCTCAAGGCGCCGTTCAACAGCTTCGGGCGTACCGCGACCACCGCCGAGGGCAACAGCGAGTGGCGCTTTGTCACCGTCAAGCCCGGCGCCATCGCTCGGCCCGACGGTCGCACCATGGCCCCGCACATCAACCTGACGATCTTTGCCCGGGGCGTGAACCTGCATCTGCAGACCCGGCTCTACTTCGATGACGAGCACAAAGCCAATGCCGGCTGTCCGGTGCTGGGTGCGATCGAGTCGCCGGCCCGGCGCCAGACGCTGATCGCCCGGCGTGAAGAGGGCGGGGAAGGCGGCCTGCCACGCTATCGTCTGGATATCGTGCTGCAGGGTGAGGGAGAGACGGTGTTCTTCGACTTCTGATCGCGTTCGCCTGACCACACGGACGTCGCGGCGTGAACCGCGACGTCCGTGTCGCTATTTGCCCGCGTTTGCACCGACGCTTCCATGGCCTATGCTAGCGGTCTTTCCCGCCCTGGCTTCGAGGCCCCCCATGGATATCCACCGCATCAATCCCACCCCCCGCTGGTCCGACATCACCGTGTTCAATGGCATGGCCCACTTCGTCGAAGTCGCCGAGGCGGACACCCGCGCCGATATCACCGGCCAGGTGGAGCAGATCTTCGAACAGGCCGAGGAGTCGCTGGCCAAGGTGGACAGCGACAAGACACGCATCATCTCGGTGACCATCTACCTGACCGACTTTGCCCACTTCGATGCCCTGAACATCGCCTGGGAGGCCTGGTTCGAGCCCGGCACCGCCCCCAGTCGCGCCTGCGTCAAGGCCGAGCTTGCCAACCCCGAACTGCTGGTCGAGATGGCCTTCGTGGCAGCGGCGGGGGAAGAGTTTCGCTAACACCGCAGCGCTATCAACGCGCCGCAGGCAGGGTCCTGGCCCTGCCACCACTCGATATGTTTCACGGGTACTTGCCCGTCCGACGATTCTCCACCAGCACCTCGAGGATGGCGTTGGCCGCCTGCATGGTCGCGCTGGGCGTCTCTCCCCGGCGCCGGCTGCAGACGATCGGTGAGGTAATGTGCTTCTCCGCCAGGTACAGGTAGCGAATGCCATCGCGGTTCTGTCGCTTGACCTGCTCCGGCACCAGGGTGATGCCGAAGTCCGACACCACCAGGCCCAGCGCCGTCTGCATCTCGTTGGCCTCCTGCACCACCGTGACCTTGAGCCCTCGGCGGCGAAACAGCCCCAGCACCAGGTCGGCAAGGCTCGGGCGCGGGCTCGCCGGGTACAGCACCAGCGGGTAGCGGGCGAGCTCCTCCATGGTTGGGGTGGTGCCCACCAGCGGGTGGCCCTCCGGCACCGCCGCCATCATCGGTTCCTCGAACAGCACCTCCTGTTCCACGTCGGGATCGTCGATCCTCAGGCGTCCGAAGCCGATATCGATACGTCCTGCCTTCAGCGCCTGCACCTGCTCCACCGTGGTCAATTCGGCCAGGGTCAGCTCCACCTCGTCCTTTTGTCGCAACTCGCGCACCAGCAGCGGCAGCTGGCCGTAAAACAGCGAGGGCACAAAGCCGATACCGAACATTTCCTTGTGGCTTCGAGACATACGGCGCACCGCCGCCACCGTGGTATCGAGCTTCTCGAGCATCTGCAGGGCATGCTCATGGAAGAACTTGCCAGTGGGCGTCAGGGTCAGCCCTCGGGGACCGCGAATGAATAACTGGGCCCCCAGTTCTTCCTCCAACTGATTGATCTGCCGGGTCAAAGGGGGCTGCGCCATATGCAGCCTGGCGGCCGCCCGGGTGATGTTCAGCTCTTCTGCTGCGGCACAGAAATAGCGCAGGTGTCGAAGCTCCATGATACCTCCAGGGTATTGCGGTCTACCCAGACCATATTGGTTGTGCCCCTCAAAGACAATCACACTGCACTCAATCGCCGGATCAAGCGTCTTTCCGCCGTAGGTCTCTGCCGATGTCGATGGCAGTGGTGCTTCGCATCGTAAGAGAAATCTTACCAAGGTATGGCTTGATCGCTTACGAGTCGCCGAGGCTTACAGCGCTTGCGGCTTTCCTCATCACCCAGATCGCCAGCCCGTGGATGACAACGAGCTGATGGTAATTGCCGGAGCCGCCATGACCGCCCTGATCGAAAGCGTCGAGACCCTGCTGGTCGACCTGCCCACCATCCGACCGCACAAGCTGTCGATGGCCACCATGGCCACCCAGACGCTGGTGATCGTACGCCTCAAGTGCTCCGACGGTATCGAAGGCATCGGCGAGGCCACCACCATCGGCGGCCTGGCCTATGGCCCGGAAAGTCCGGAGAGCATGAAGGTCAACATCGATACCTACCTGGCGCCGGCGCTGGTCGGCCTGGCGGCGGACAACGTCAACCTCGCCATGGCCCGGCTCGACAAGCTGGCCAAGGGCAACGTCATCGCCAAGTCGGCGCTCGAGACCGCGCTGCTGGATGCCCAGGGCAAGCGTCTCGGGGTGCCCCTGGCGACACTGCTGGGCGGCGCCCGCCACGATCACCTGCCGGTGCTGTGGACGCTGGCCAGTGGCGATACCGACAAGGATATCGAGGAGGCCAGAAAGCGGCTGGAGCAGCGTCGCCATCGTGACTTCAAGCTCAAGATCGGCGCCAACGAGGTGGATCACGACGTGCGCCACGTTGCCGCCATCAAGGCCGCACTGGGGGATCGCGCCAGCGTCAGGGTCGACGTCAACCAGGCCTGGGACGAGGCCACCGCGGTGCGCGCCATCGCCGCCCTCGAGGAGGCCGGGGTCGACCTGATCGAGCAACCCATTCCGGCCCACGAGCGGGCTGGGCTTGCACGACTGGCCAATCGCTTCGAGGTCACCATGCTGGCCGACGAAGGTGTCCAGGACCTGCGCTGCGGGCTGGCACTGATCGAGTCCGGCTTCAGCGGCGCCTTCGCCCTGAAGATCGCCAAGAGCGCCGGGCCGCGCGGCGCGCTGCGCCTGGCCCACCTGGCCGACGCCGGGGGCATTGGCCTCTACGGCGGCACCATGCTCGAGGGCACCATCGGTACCGCCGCTTCGCTGCACGCCTGGGCGACCCTGCCCGAGATGGCCTGGGGCACCGAGATGTTCGGCCCCTTGCTGTTGACCGATGACATCGTCACCACCCCCCTGCGCTACGACGACTTTGGCGTGGCGCTGCCGCAAGGCCCGGGACTCGGGCTCGAACTGGATCACGACAAGCTGCGCGAGTACGCACGCAGCTGAGCGACATCGCCATCAGACCGGCCGCGCGAGCCTCCAGGGCTGCATCGACGGCCCCCGATCGAGAGGAGAACGAAGATGCTGTTTCAGGTGGAAATGACCGTCAAGCTGCCGCCGGATATGGCGCCGGAGCGCGCCGCCGAGATCAAGGCCCGCGAGAAGGACTACGCCCAGGAGCTGCAGCGCTCCGGCAAGTGGCGCCATCTGTGGCGGGTGGCCGGCAGCTATTCCAACGTCAGCGTGTTCGACGTGGCCGACAACGCCGAGCTGCAGGAGCTGGTATCGAACCTGCCGCTGTTTCCCTACATGGAGATCCGCGTCAAGCCGCTGTGCCGCCACCCGTCCTCGATCCGCGATGACGACAGCTAGGGTCTGCCCCTGGCCAGCCAGACGTCGGGGCAGAGCGAATCGCCAGGCCCCGGCCAGTACCGCCAACAACGATAACGACAAGTACGCCACACCTGAGGACCGCCAGATGAACAGTCTCAATCCCACCACCAAGTCAGTGCGCATCTTCGACACCCCGGAGGTACAGGACTTCCTCAATACCGTCGCCGGCTTCGACAAGACCGAAGGCAACGAGCGGGCCAAGGAAATCCTGCATCGTCTGCTGTCGGACCTGTACAAGCTGATCGATGACTTCGACGTCACCCCGGAAGAATTCTGGCAGGGCGTCAGCGTGCTCAACGCGCTCGGCGCCGAGACCCAGTACGGCCTGCTGGCCCCGGGTCTGGGCTTCGATCATTACCTCGACATGCGCATGGACGCCGAGGACGCCGCCCGCGGCCTTGCCGGGGGTACCCCGCGCACCATCGAGGGGCCCCTGTACGTCGCCGGTGCCCCGGAGTCCGAGGGCGAGGCGCGCCTGGACGACGGCTCGGACACCGACGCCGAGGCAATGTGGCTGACCGGTCAGGTACGCGATACCCAGGGCCAGCCGATCTCACGGGCCAAGGTCGAGATCTGGCACGCCGACAGCAAGGGCAACTACAGCTTCTTCGACCCGTCCCAGGCCGACTTCCACCTGCGTCGTACCATCTACACCGACGCCGATGGCCGCTATCGCGCGCGCAGCATCATCCCCTCCGGCTACGGTTGCCCCCCGGACAGCCCGACCCAGCAGGTGCTGGACCTGCTCGGTCGTCATGGCCAGCGACCGGCGCATATCCACTTCTTTATCTCGGCGCCCGGGTACAAGCACCTGACCACCCAGATCAACCTCGCCGGCGACCCCTACACCTACGACGACTTCGCCTTCGCCACCCGCGAGGAGCTGGTGGTGGACGCCAGGCGCATCGAGGACGCCAGCGAGGCCAGCGATCGTGGCCTCGAGGGGCCCTTCACCGAGGTGGTGTTCGACATCGAGCTTGCCGCCACCAGCGAGACCGAGCTGCAGCAGCGCCACAAGCGCCCCCGCGCCCTCGAGGACGGCTGAGCCGCCTGGACTCGCGACAACCCTGAACCGACCACCGAGTGTCACGGGAATCGCTGTGATGGACAGCCCTGTGATGGATAGCCCCGAGGTAAATCGCGCCAAGCCAGACCAGGCCTGCCCTGCGGGCAGGCCGCCCCAAGGGGCCGGCGGGACGAGCGACTCGAATGAGCTGTCTGTGTGAGCCGCCCGTGTGAGCGGACCGTGATAGAGAGGAGAACAACGATGAGCAACAAACTCGATCAGATCGAAGCCCGCGTGCGTGGTGCCGTCGAGGATGACCCCGAACAGGGCGTCTTTCGCTGCCACCGCAGCATGTTCACCGACCCCGAGTTCTTCGAGCTCGAGATGAAGCACATCTTCGAGGGCAACTGGCTGTTCATGGCCCACGAGAGCCAGATCGCCGAGCCCGGTGACTACTTCACCCTGAACATGGGGCGCCAGCCGGTGGTCATCACCCGCGACAAGGAGGGCGAGCTTCACGCCCTGATCAACGCCTGCGCCCACCGTGGTGCCACCATCTGCCGTCGCAAGCAGGGCAACAAGGGCACCTTCACCTGCCCGTTCCACGGCTGGACCTTCAAGAACGACGGGCGTCTGCTCAAGGCCAAGAACGAGAAGGCCGGCGCCTACCCGGACGCCTTCAAGCAGGACGGCTCCCACGACCTCAAACGCCTGCCGAAATTCGCCAATTACAAGGGCTTCCTGTTCGGCAGCCTGAGCGACGACGTCATGCCCATCGAGGAGTACCTGGGCGAGACCATGAAGGTCATCGACAACATCGTCGACCAGGCCCCGGAAGGTCTCGAGATCCTGCGTGGCACCTCGTCCTACACCTACACCG
The DNA here is from genome assembly GCF_040147045.1 of Halomonas sp. EF61. Classification (NCBI taxonomy): domain Bacteria; kingdom Pseudomonadati; phylum Pseudomonadota; class Gammaproteobacteria; order Oceanospirillales; family Halomonadaceae; genus Halomonas; species Halomonas sp. EF61. The sequence continues at coordinate 1,935,396 of NZ_JAMSHM010000001.1, forward strand.
GCAACTGGAAACTGCAGGCCGAGAACGGCGCCGACGGCTACCACGTCAGCACCGTGCACTGGAACTACGCCTCCACCATGGACCGTCGAAACTACGACGAAGGCGGCACCAAGGCGGTGGACGCCGATGGCTGGTCCAAGTCCAAGGGCGGTTTCTACTCCTACGAGAACGGCCACATGATGCTGTGGACCCGGCTGCTCAATCCCGAGGTGCGTCCGGTCTACGAGCACAAGGAGCGCATCGAGAAGGAGCTGGGCGAGGCCCGCGCCGACAACATCGTCAACCAGACCCGCAACCTGTGTCTGTACCCCAACGTCTATCTGATGGACCAGTTCTCGACCCAGATTCGGGTGCTGCGTCCGCTGGCGGTGGACCGTACCGAGGTCACCATCTACTGCTTCGCGCCCAAGGGTGAATCGGCGGAGAACCGTCGCGTGCGCATCCGCCAGTACGAGGACTTCTTCAACGTCAGCGGCATGGGCACGCCGGATGACCTGGAGGAATTCCGCGGCTGCCAGAACGGCTACAACGGTGCCCTGGCCGAATGGAATGACCTGTCGCGTGGCGCCAAGCAATGGATCGATGGTCCCGACGAAGACGCCAGCGCCATCGACATGAAGCCGCTGAAGAGCGGTGCCTCGCCGGAGGACGAAGGCCTCTACGTGCTGCACCACCAGCACTGGGTCGAGGAAATGCTGCGCGCCATCGACAAGGAACGCAGCCAGTTCATCGCCACGGCCTCAGCCTGAATCCTGCGGAAAGGAGACGAATCATGAGCATCAGCTATCACGACATCCAGGCCTTTCTTTATCGCGAAGCGCGCCTTCTGGACGAGCGCGAGTGGGACGAGTGGCTGACCCTGTACCACAAGAAGGCCGAGTTCTGGATGCCCTGCTGGGACGACGACGACACCCTGACCGGTGACCCGAACAGCGAGATATCGCTGATCTACTACCCCAATCGGGAAGGGCTCGAGGATCGCGTCTATCGGATCAAGACCGAGCGCAGTGGCGCCAGCACGCCGGAGCCGCGCACCACCCACCAGATCACCAATATCGAGGTGATGAAGGAGGAGGGCGACAGCCTGGAGGTGCGCTTCAACTGGCACACCCTGAGCCACCGCTACAAGCAGACCGACAGCTACTTCGGGGTGTCTTTCTACACCCTGGACGTGTCCGGTGACAGCCCGCTTATCACGCGCAAGAAGGTGCAGCTCAATAACGATTATATCCACCAGGTCATCGACGTTTATCACATTTAAGTCGGTGAAGGAGAACGACCATGAGCTTCACCATCGCGCTCAACTTCGAAGACGGGGTGTCGCGCTTTATCGACTGCAACGAGGGCGAGACCGTCCTTGATGCGGCCTACCGCAACAAGGTCAATCTGCCGATGGACTGCTCCGACGGCGTCTGCGGCACCTGCAAGTGCCACTGCGACCAGGGCGAGTTCGAGCTGGGTGACGAGTACATCGACGAGGCGCTGTCCGACGAGGAGCTGCACGAGGGGCAGGTGCTGACCTGCCAGATGGTGCCGTCCTCGGACTGCGTGCTGTCGGTGCCGGTGGCCTCGACCGTATGCAAGACCGAGGTCGACAGCCGTGCCTCCACGGTGGTCCACGTCGAGCCCTTGTCCGAGGACTCCATCGAGCTTGCCATCGATATCGAAGGCGAGCCGCTGAACTTCCTGCCGGGGCAGTACGTGCACCTGGAGGTACCGGGCTGTGGTGAGCACAGAAGCTATTCGTTCAGCTCGCTGCCGGGGGAGTCCCGCGCCAGCTTCCTGATCCGCAATGTGCCGGACGGGCTGATGAGCGGCTATCTGGCGGACAAGGCCAAGGCCGGTGACGCCATGGCCGTGACCGGTCCCATGGGCAGCTTCTACCTGCGCGCCATCCAGCGCCCGATCCTGATGCTGGCCGGCGGCACCGGGCTTGCTCCCTTCCTGTCGATGCTCAAGCAGCTTGCCGCGCTCGAGGCCCAGGGCGAGGGCGCAGGCCAGCCGATCCACATGATCTATGGCGTGACCAAGGACGATCATCTGGTCAAGTGCGAAGAGCTCGACGCGGCGGTCGAAGCGCTGCCCGACTTCGACTACCTGACGGTGGTCGCCGACGAGGACAGCAGCCACGAACGCAAGGGCTACGTCACCCATCACATGGACCCGCAGAAGCTGCATGACGGCGACGTCGACGTCTACCTGTGCGGCCCGCCGCCGATGGTGGATGCGGTGCTCAAGCACTTCGACCAGCAGGGCATCAAACCGGCGAGCTTTCACTACGAAAAGTTCACGCCCAACTGACGCGTCCTGCCCCGAAGCAGATCCGGCAAGGGAGACCTTTCGCCCTTGCCGACAACAGACAGCCGCAGGCCGGGGCTCCCTGTCCAGCGAGAGCCCCGCAATCTCATAACGATAATCACAACCTGACGAGACATGATCATGGCCAAGCTCACTATCGATAAAAACCTCAACACCGATAACACGCCCAGCACCGATAACACGTACAGCCGCCGCCAAGCTTCCCTGTCATCCCGGCGCCTTGGCCCGCTTGCACGTTCGCTGCAGGCCGCGACCCTGGCGCTGGCCGGTGCCGCCCTGTCCACCCAGGCCCTGGCCGAGCACGACGTCAAGCTCGGGCTGATGCTGCCGTACTCCGGCACCTACGCCGCACTAGGCGAGTCCATCACCAATGGGCTGAAGCTCGCCATCGAGCAGGAGGGCGGCAGCCTCGGTGGTCATGGTGTCGAGTACGTGACCCTGGACTCCGAGGCCAACCCCTCCAAGGCGCCCCAGAACATGAGCCGCCTGGTCAAGGGTGATGGCGTCGACGTGGTCATCGGTCCGGTCCACTCCGGCGTCGCCATGGGCATGCTGCGGGTGGCCAAGCAGACCGGCGCCATCACCATCATCCCTAACGCCGGACTCGAGGCGGCCACCAACCAGCTGTGCATGCCCAACGTCTTTCGCACCTCGTTCAGCATGTGGCAGAACAGCTATCCCATGGGGCAGGTGGCCTACGATCAGGGCCATCGCAAGATCGTCACCATCACCTGGGACTACGCCGGCGGCAAGGAAGACCTGGCCGGCTTCGAGCAGGCCTTCACCGATGCCGGCGGCGAGATCGTCGAGCAGATCCTGGTGCCGTTTCCGAGCACCGAGTTCCAGACCTACCTGGCGCAGATCGCCAGCATCGCCCCGGACGCCGTCTACACCTTCTTCGCCGGTGGTGGCGGGGTCGGCTTCGTGCGGGACTACGCCGCCGCCGGACTCAACGACAGCATTCCGCTGTATGGCTCGGGCTTCTTGACCGACGGCAACCTGGGGGCTTTGGGTGAGGCCGCCAACGGCGTGCAGACCACCATGCACTACGCCGAGACCCTGGACACACCCCAGAACCAGGCCTTCGTCTCGGCCTACCAGGAAGCCTATGGCGAGGCCCCGGACACCTATGCGGTGCAGGGCTACGACGCGGGCAAGCTGCTGGCTCAGGCCTACGCCTCGATTGACGGCGAGCCCGACCGCGAGGCGCTGATCGCGGCGCTGGAAGCGGTGGAACTCGACAGCCCGCGCGGCCCGGTGAGCTTCTCGGCCTCCCACCACCCGATCCAGAACGTCTACCTGCGCGAGGTAAGGGACGGCGAGCACCACGTCACCTCGATCGCCAGCGAGCAGCTGGAAGTTCCCGACAGCGCCTGCCCGATGAAGAGCTGAGGCGACCTTCGTTCACCGCGTCAATGACCTGGCCGAGGCGCCCGCGAATACCGGGCGCTCTCGGGCGGGCCAACGCCAAAGGAGTTCTTCATGGACCTTGCCTTCTTCGGGGTGCAGCTGCTCAACGGCTTTCAGTACGGGCTGTTGCTGTTCCTTATCGCCAGCGGCCTGACGCTGATCTTCGGCATCATGGGCATCATCAACCTGGCCCACGGCGCCATGTACATGATCGGCGCCTATCTGGCCTTCGACCTGACCCAGCGCCTCGGCAACTTCTGGTTGGCGATCCTGATTGCGGTGCCCATCGCGGTACTGCTGGGGCTGGTCATCGAGCGGCTGTTTCTCGACACCCTGTACAAGCGTGACCACCTCTACCAGGTGCTGTTGACCTTCGGCCTGATCCTGGTGCTCAACGAGGCCCAGCGCATCATCTGGGGCGGCGACGTCCACTCGGTGGCGCTGCCGGAGCCCTTTACCGGCGCCATCGCCCTGACCGACAACCTGCAGTACCCGGTCTATCGGCTGTTCGTGGCGGCGGTATGCCTGGTGCTGGCGGGGGCCATCTACTGGATCATCCGCCACACCCGGCTCGGTATCGTGATCCGCGCCGGCGCCGTCAATCGCGAGATGGTCGAAGGGCTCGGCATCAATATCCGCACCCTGTTCACCCTGATCTTCAGCGTCGGCGTGGCCCTGGCGGCCTTCGCCGGGATGATGGCGGCGCCGCTGTCGTCGATCACGCCGGGCATGGGCGACTCGATCTTGATCACCTGCTTTGTGGTGGTGGTCATCGGCGGCATCGGCTCGATCAAGGGGGCCTTCTTCGGCGCGCTGTTGATCGGCATGGCCGAGACCTTCGGTCCGGTGCTGATCCCGAGTCTCGCCAGCATGCTGATCTACCTGATCATGGCGCTGGTGTTGCTGATCAAGCCGCGCGGCCTGTTCGCCTGAGACCCGACGACAATCACCCTCCGCTCGGGCATCCCTTGCCGCCTGATCGGACCCCTTTGCAGACGGGACACCCGTCTGGAGGAGAAACACCATGTTGCATCGATATCCCAAGCGCGTGACGGTCCTGCTGCTGGCGGGCCTGGCGCTGCTGATCGCCTATCCGGCCTGGGGGCCGGCGGTATTCGGGGAGTCCAGCGCCTTCTTCATGGAGAAGCTGACCCTGATGCTGATCTTCGCCCTGTTCGCCGTCAGTCTCGACCTGCTGGTCGGTATCCTTGGCCTGGTCAGCCTGGGCCATGCGCTGTTCTTCGGCCTGGGGGCCTACACCCTGGCGATGGCCAGCCCCGACTTCAGCGCCGCCTCGCTGTGGTGGATGCTGCCGCTGGTGATGCTGGTCTCCGGCCTGGTCGCCGCCATCGTCGGCCTGCTGGTGCTGCGCACCAAGGGCATCTTCTTCATCATGACCACCCTGGCCTTCGGCCAGATGCTGTTCTACACCGTCAGCACCTCCAGCATGACCGGCGGTACCGACGGCGTCTTCATCATGTTCCGCCCGAGCCTTGCCATGGGCGAGACACCGCTGATCGACCTCGACAACCCGCTGACGTTCTTCTACTTCTGCCTGGCTCTGCTGGTGGCGGTCTACCTTATCCTGCGCGCCCTGACCCGTTCCCACTTCGGCCAGGTGCTCGATGGCATCCACGACAACGAGCACCGCATGCAGGCGCTGGGCTACGCCACCACCGGCTACAAGCTGATCGCCTTCGTGGTCTCGGCGATGATCGCCGGCGTCGCCGGCATGCTGGCGGCCATGCAGTACGGCTTCGCCAACCCGGCCCAGCTTGGCTGGCACCACTCCGGCGAGGTGCTGATGATGGTCATCCTCGGCGGCATGGGAACCATCTTCGGGCCGATCCTCGGCGCCTTCGCCTACGAACTGCTGCTGTACTTCTACGAGCACCTGACCAACCACTGGCCGATCCTGATGGGCCTGACCATCATTATCGCGGTGCTGGTGCTGCCCAAGGGCATCGCTGGGCTGCTGCTCGACCCGCCGGGGCGCCAGGCCTCGCTGCTGGGGCGGCTTGGCGGTGGCAAGGACAACTTGGCGAAGGGCAGACAGACTTCCGCCTCCGACAGCGACGGTAAAAGCGTCGGCAAAAGCGCCGGGGAGGTGTCCTCATGAGCAGCATGCTCAAGACCCGCGGGCTGACCCGCAGCTTCGGTGGCCTGCTGGCGGTCAATGACGTCGACTTCGAGGTCGAGCAGGGCGAGATCCACGCCATCCTCGGTCCCAACGGTGCCGGCAAGAGCACCCTGATCAACCTGCTGTCCGGCGAGATTCCGCCGACCCGCGGCGAGATCGAGTATCGCGGCAGCGCGATCCAGGGCAAGAAGGCCCACCAGGTCGCCCGACTCGGTATCGGTCGCAGCCACCAGAAGACCAACATCTTTCCGCGCCTGAGCTGTCTGCAGAATTGCCAGCTGGCCGCGCGTATCCACCACGGTGGCGTCATCGGCAGCTGGCGCTCGCGCCGGCGGGCCCGCGAAGTCGATGAGCGGGCGCTGGCCGCGCTGGACACCTGTGGTCTGGTGACCCGGGCCCACACGGTGTCCTCCGGCATGAGCTACGGCGAGCAGCGCCAGCTGCAGATCGCCATGGTGCTGGCCACCCAGCCACAGCTGATGCTGCTGGACGAGCCGATGGCCGGCATGGGCCGCGAGGAGACCGACCAGGTCGCCGACCTGCTCAAGCGGCTGTCTCGCGACTACACCATCGTGCTGATCGAACACGACATGGACTCGGTGTTCCGCCTGGCCGATCGCATCACCGTGATGGTCGACGGTTGCGTGCTGGAAAGCGGCGACACCGAGAGCATTCGTGCAAGCGAAACGGTGCGTGACGTCTATCTGGGACGTCACGACAGCAGCGAGGACAGGCGCCCCAGCGATAGCGTCGATATCGGCAACGGCTCCAGCAATAGCGAGGTGACGTCATGAATGTGGCGATCAAGGAGGCAGGAACTCAACGGGTGGACGCTGCCGAGGATGTCGAGTCGCCGTTGATCGAGGCTACAGGCCTGCACACCTTCTACGGCGAAAGCCATGTGCTGCACGGGGTGGACCTGACCCTCCAGGCCGGCGAGACGCTGAGCCTGCTCGGTCGCAACGGGATGGGCAAGACCACCACCTTGAAGTCGATCCTCGGCTTCGTGCCGCCGCGCCATGGCGAGGTGCGGATCATGGGGGTGGACACCCGCAAGCGCCGTCCCTGGCAGATCATTCGTCAGGGCATCGGCTACGTGCCGGAAGGGCGGGGCATCTTTCCCGGTATCAGCGTGCGCGAGCATCTGGTGATGGCCGCACGCCCGGGGGCTGACGGTCGTACCGACTGGGATATCGAGCGGGTGCTGGACACCTTTCCCCGGCTCAAGGAGCGCATCGGCCACGATGGTTCGCTGCTGTCCGGGGGCGAGCAGCAGATGCTGTCGATCGGTCGCGCGCTGATGCTCAACCCGCGCCTGTTGATTCTCGACGAGGCTACCGAAGGGCTGGCGCCGCTGATCCGCGACGAGATCTGGTCGATCCTGCGCACCATCAAGGCCTCGGGCATCGCCAGCATCATCGTCGACAAGAACATCGACAACCTGCTCGAGGTGGGCGACCGCCACCTGTTGATCGTCAAGGGCAAGGTGGTGTTCGACGGTGACAGCCAGGCGTTGAGGGCCGATCCCTCGATCCTCGATACCCACCTCGGTGTGGGCTGAGGCCACGCCGTGGCCACTTCACCCACCGCATCCGACAGCAGAAGGACAGCAACATGAAGCGATTCGAAGGACAGGTGATGCTGATCACCGGCGCCGCCCAGGGGATCGGTCGGCGTCTGGCCGAGCGGGCCGGCGAGGAGGGCGCTGCCCTGGTGCTGGTCGATCGCGCCGAACATGTCCACCAGGTGGCCCGCGAGCTTGGCGAGCAGGGAGTCGAGGTCCTTGCCCTGAACGCCGATCTGGAAACCTGGGAGGGCGCCGAGGGCGCCATCAAGAGCGCCATCGAGCGCTTCGGGCGACTGGACGTACTGGTCAACAACGTCGGCGGGACCATCTGGGCCAAGCCCTACACCCAGTATTCACCGGAGCAGGTCGAGGCCGAGGTGCGTCGCTCGCTGTTTCCGACGCTGTGGTGCTGTCGCGCGGCGCTGCCCCACCTGATCGATAGCGGCGGCAATATCGTCAACGTCTCCTCGGTGGCCACCCGCGGGGTCAATCGGGTGCCCTACGCTTCGGCCAAGGGCGGGGTGAACGCCATGACCGTGGCGCTGGCCATCGAGATGGCCGAGCACGGCGTAAGGGTCAACGCCACCGCCCCCGGCGGCACCGAGGCGCCGCCCCGGCTGACGCCGCGCAACGCCGAGCCCCAGAGCGAACAGGACAAGCTGTGGTACCAGCAGTTGATCGACCAGACCCTGGCGTCGAGCCTGATGCACCGCTACGGCACCCTTGACGAGCAGGTCGGGCCGATCCTGTTTCTGGCCTCCCGCGACGCCAGCTATATCACCGGCACGGTGGTGCCGGTGGCCGGCGGCGACCTGGGCTAGCCGGTTGATGCCGCGTGACGTGGACCCACCTTGCATCCCGCTGTACCTGCGGGGGCACCGGGACGGCGTGGTGAATCTTGTATCCTCCTTGGCCTGGCCGCGTGCCGGGCCTTTTTTGTCTTCCGTCGACGTCGCCAGGGGACCCACCAGGTGACATTCCTGGCCGTACATCGACGCCATCATCAAGGAGCCAGCCCATGCGCCGAACCGACTCCGATACCGTAACCGCACCCCAGGGATCGGCTGCAGGGTCGTCCCTTTTTCGTGACCTGTCACTGTCGGCGGTGACGGCAGGCTTTGTCGCGGTGCTGATTTCCTACTCGGGGCCGCTGGCGATCTTCTTCCAGGCCGGGGCGGCGGCGGATATCTCACCCGAGATGATGACCTCCTGGGTGTGGGCCATCTCGCTGGGGGCGGCGGTGTCGGGCATCGTCCTGAGCCTGTGGCTCAGGGTGCCGGTGGTGACGGCCTGGTCGGCGCCGGGGACGGCGCTGCTGATCACCCTGTTCCCGGAGCTGTCGCTGGGCGAGGCGGTAGGCGCCTACCTGACAGCGGCGGTGCTGATGCTGATCATCGGTGTCACCGGCAGCTTCGACCGGTTGATGGCGCTGATTCCGTCGGGCGTGGCCGCCGGCATGATGGCGGGCATCCTGTTCCAGTTCGGCCTCGGTGCCTTTGCGGCCATCGAGACCTCGCCCTGGCTCGCCGTCGGCATGTTGCTGGCCTATCTGGTGTTCAAGCGGCTGGCGCCGCGCTATTGCCTGATCCTGTTGCTGATCACCGGTGTGGTGCTCGCCGTGGTGCTGGAAGGCGCGAGTCTCGCCGGCGTCGGTGTGCACCTGGCGATTCCCCGCTTTATCGCTCCCGAGTGGACCATCACCAGCACCCTGAGCCTGGCGTTGCCGCTGGTGGTGGTGAGCCTGACCGGCCAGTTCCTGCCGGGAATGGCGATCCTGCACGCAGCGGGCTATCACACCAGGGCCCGGCCGATTCTGACGGTGGCCAGCCTGACCTCCTTCGCCACTGCCTGCTTTGGCGGCATCACCACGGTGATCGCGGCCATCACCGCTGCGCTGTGCACCGGCAAGGATGCCCACCAGGACCCGGGCCGTCGCTACGTCGCCGGGGTCGCCAACGGCGTCTTCTACCTGGTCGGTGGGCTGTTCGCCGGCACTATCGTGGCGCTCTTCACTTCCTTGCCCGGCGCCTTTGTGGCGGTACTGGCGGGGCTTGCCTTGATCGGTGCGATCACCAGCAATCTGGCCGCCATGATCGCCGCCGAGGGGCACCGCGAGGCCTCGGTGATCGCCTTTATGGTGACGGCCTCGGGCATGAGCCTGTTCGGTCTGGGCGCGGCCTTCTGGGGGGTGGTGATCGGCATGCTGGCGGTCAGATTGCTGCACGCTGGACGCGCCGCGGCCTGACGCTGGCGGTGATGCATGGTCCCAGGCCGAATGGCGCTCGAGCGTCGCGAATTCATCGATGTCAGCACCGTCGGTGAGCCTGACCTGCAGCCGTCTGATACCGCTGGATTAGTGTGCTGAAACGATCGCTGCGTCAGGGTGGGAGCGCGGGGTGACAAAGTTGCCGGCTATCATCGGCGGAGCCCTATTTGGGCGCTGTCCGAAAAGTCGACGAGCGAAGGTTAGACAAGGCAAAAATCGGTGAGAAAGCGCAGTTTACGGAGTGTAAATGAGCATTTTGATCCGATTTTTAACGCCGTATTACCGAGTGCAGGCACTTTTCAGACAAGCCCTAGGCAAAGATGTCCGCTGTACTCGCTCGAATCACCAGGAAACCGCCGTGACCCCGTATTCAAGAAGTGCTCTCGCCTGCCATGCGCTGGCGACCCTGATTCTGATCGCCTTTGGTCTGGTCTATCTCGGCCGCAGCGAATTCATGCCCTACCATGCCGCCGCCATGGGGCTCGACTGGGCGTCGGTCGCTCCAGGCACCCGACAGGTCCTGCTGGCGCTGATGCACGCCCTGGGGGGCGCCTGTCTCAGCGTGGCGATGCTGGTCGGGGTTCTGCTGTGGGGACCGTTTCGGAGGGGGGCCGACTGGGCGACCTGGACGGTGCCGCTGGCCGGCTTTGTGCTGTGTGCGACCTCGCTCTACGCTCAGGTCGGGGTCGCCCTCAGGACGCCGGCGTCGCCTCCCATGCTGCCGGTCATCGCCGCCGGTGTCTTGCTGGCGCTGGGGCTGTGGCGGTCACGGCGCTGGTGCAGGCGTGCCGTCCCGTCGAGCACCCGGTCGGACTCACGCTAGCGCACCGTACTGACGGTAACCGCAGGGTCAGTCTCCCTCCCACTTCTCCAGCAGCCGGTCATGATAGCGCCCCAGCTCAAGAAGCCGACTGGCACCCCGCCCGCTTTCGCCAAGCCGTGCGCGCAGAAGACGCAGGCGCTTCTCGCAAGCGCTTCGCTCGGCGGCTTCCTGTGTCTGCGCCAGCAGGTCTTCCACCTCACGAATCTCGCGCTGAAGCTGAAGCTCCGGGGGCAGATAGCCTGAGTTCTTCAGCAGTCGGTAGCCTGCCCGCAGCGCCTCGGGAATCATGCTGTCGTCGTCGAGTTCGATGGGCTTGCCGTGATCCGGCAGGTCGTCGAAGGCGCCTTCCTGCTGCGCCTTCTGGATACGTGCCTCGGCCAGTTGGTCGAGCAGGGACATGGGAGCACCTCGTGGCGTAAAGCGGTCCTGTTGACCCGACTTTAGGCCATCGGCGCGCTCCCATCACCCGCCACCGGGAACCTTCAAGAGAAGGAAGGCTCGAGGGCTACAGCTCTGGATGTCGACGATGCCAGTCGGTGACCTGCTGGAAGGCCCAGCCGGCGCGTACCAGCATTGCTTCGTCGAACATCGGTGCGATGAACTGGAAGGCGATGGGCCCGCCCTGCTGGCTGAAGCCCGCCGGCAGGGTAATGGTCGGGTGCCCGCTCAGATCGAAAGGACAGGTATAGCGCAGCATGCCGGAAAACAGCGCTTCATCCTCACCGAACTTCTCCATGAAGGCCATCGACGGGGCGGCGTAGGCGGTGACCGGGGCGATCAGCAGGTCGACACTGGCCAAGAGGCGATCGACCCGGCCCTTGAACTCGGCCCGGCGCAGCAGTCGTTGCTGGTGGTCCATGGCGCTCTGGGCGCGGCCCAGGTCGATCAGACCTGCAAGACCAGGGCCGTACGCTTCGCGCTGGCTGGGGAAGGTCTCGGCATGGGCGACGGCGGTCTCCACGCCGCACAGTGGCGCCCAGTCGAATACCGCCTGCTGGGTGTCGGGGAAGTCGATTTCCTCGATCACGGCATCGAGCTGTCCCAGCGTGGACACGACCTGTTCGAGGACGCCGCGGGTTTCGGTATCCACCGCTTCGATGGCCCAGCGAGGGTCGAGCCCGATACGCACGCCCTTCAGGCCTCGCGTCATGCCGGCCAGGTAATCCGGCACGGCGAGGGGAACGGCGGTGGGGTCACGTTCGTCGGCACCGGCAATAACGCCAAGCAGCGCCCCTACATCGGCGGCGCTGCGGGCGATCGGCCCGATGTGGTCCATCGAGGCCGCCAGCTCGAAGGCGCCGTGTCGGCTGACTCGGCCCCAGCTCGGCTTGAGGCCGGTGACGCCGTTGGCGGCCGAGGGGAAGCGAATCGAGCCACCGGTGTCGGTGCCCAGCGAGCCAAAGCACAGCCCGGCGGCGGTGGCCACGCCGGAACCGCTGGACGAGGCGCCTGACCACAAAGCCTCGCCCCAGGGGTTGGTGGGCGGCGTGATGTCGGGGTGGTGATCGGCGAAGGCGCCTTCGGTCTGCTGCAGCTTGCCCAGCAGCACGGCTCCGGCCTGGTCGAGGCGTGTGACCACGCTGGCCGTTTCCCGGGGCACGTGGTCACGGTGCAGGGGCATGCCGTGGGTCGTCCGGGTCCCCGCTGTCCACAGCAGATCCTTGACGGCCAGCGGAACGCCCTGAAGGGGCCCCTTGTGGATGCCAGCGGCCAGATCGCGGTCCGCCTGGGCGGCCTGTTCAAGTGCACTGTCGGCCATGACGGTGACAAAGCTGTTCAGGGTGGTATCGACGCTGTCGATTCGCTCGAGCATGGTTCGAGTGACCTCGACGGCGCTCAGTTCCCTGGACTGGATTCGACGGCCGACCTCGATAAGGCCGTCAAAGTGCAGCGGATGGTCTGTCATTGTTGTCATCCTGATGGTGAGAGAAGACGCTCACCTTCAGGGTAGGCAGGGCGTGGGACTCAGGTTTGCCTGAACGGGCCAAGCGTTGGCCCGAGAGGGCCAGAGCGAGCTGGTGGGGTCACATCGTCCCGGGTGCGTGGCGACCTGCTTGCAGCAAGGTAGAGGGCGGATGACCGTAGGCCTGACGGAAGCTTCGGCTGAAGTGGGAGACACTGGTGAAGCCATGCTCCAGGGCGACCTCGGTGACGCTGCGGATACCACCTGCCCGCAGGGTGGCGCGACTCTGCTCCAGGCGAATCGCCCACAGTGCTGCCATGGGTGTGTGACCGTGCTGAGCGAACAGCCGGGTGAGGGTGCGCCGAGAGACATGGTTGTCCCGGGCGATGCGATCGAGGCTCAGGGACGGGTCCCGGTGCTGTTGTTGCAGGTAGTGACAAAGGCGTCGGTAGAGCACGTCATTGCGACTGTCGCCAGCGCCGCCCAGCCCCTCGAGCACCAGAGCCGCCAGATCGACCATCGCCTCGCCGAGCCCGATCGACGAGGCTTCGGCGTCCAGCCGGGCGCCGTCTCGGATCAACGCCTTCAAAGAGGTGGCGCCGGGCAAGGTCGCCGGGATAGGTCGCGCGGTCAGCGGCTCGGTGGAGGTCAGGCGACGCATCAAGGGCGCCCGAGGAAGGCGCACAAGATGAAGCGCGCTGGCGCTCAGGCACCATTCGAACGGGCGGCAGGCATCGTACAGCACCAGGTCGCCGGGCCCGATGGCGATACGCCGCTGATCCTGGTCGAGTCTGGCCGTGGCGTTCTCGAGAAAGCCGAGCCACAGGTCATCGTCGCTGTCGCGGGACAGGTGGTGTGACTGCCGGCGCCAGCGGTGGGAAGAGGCGGCCATGGTACTGATGGCGACGTCGCCGTATTGCCTGACGTTGAGACTGCCATGGAAGGGCCGTTCGTCGAGGCATTGGCTGTCGGCTGGAATGCAGTGGCTGCAGACGACGTCGTGCCAGAAGGCGAAGCGCTCTCGGGAGTCGATCTGTCGGGTGGTAAAGGCGGCCGTCATGCGGGTGTCCTGTGGGGCGGGCACGGGGGCTCGGAACCCGCCTTTGTCTCGACACTATAGCGCAGGCGGGCCAGCAAGCACTCCATGGCAGTGGCAGCCAGGGGGCATGTTCCTGGGAGAGGCCAATCGGCGAGGGACTGTGATGGTTTGGCATAGGCGCATCTTGCCTCATGTTTCACCATCGAACTCGGCAAAGAGTTCATGAACAAGGCTTCTCAGCCACTGGTTGGCGGGGTCCTGATGAAATCGGCGGTGCCAGAACAGGTTGATCGGCAAGGGCGGAAAGTCCAGTGGGTGGGCGCGGGTCACCAGGCCAAAGCGCTCGGCGGTGGCCTCGGCCAGCTTGTCGGTCACCGTCACCACCAGATCGGTGCTGGCGATCACGAAGGGTACCGTGACGAAGTGGGGCATACGCAGGCACACCGGGCTCGGTACACCGGCCTCGGCCAGCACGTTGGCGATCGACTCGTGGCCTGTCCCCTGGGCATCGATCAGGACGTGGCGGGCGCACAGGAAGGCCTCGCGGGTCAGCTCACCTTTGGCCAAGGGATGGCCCTGGCGCATCAGGCAGACATAGCGCTGGGTGAATAATCGACGCTGGTAGAAGCCGGCACCCAGCTGGGGAATCAATCCGACGGCAAGGTCGATTTCGCCGTCCTCCATGCGTCGCTTCAAGTTGTGGCCTCGCACTGTCTCGAGGCTGACGCCGGGCGCGGCCTTCTCCAATGCTTCGAGCAGGCGTGGCAGAAAGACGATCTCGCCGATGTCGGTCATCGACACGGTGAAGCGCCGGTCGCTGGCGGTGGGATGAAAGTCGCGCGCCAGATTGAGCCCGCGCTCCAGCTGTAACAGGGCGTCCTCGACCAGGGGGTGCAGGCGATTGGCGTAGGGGGTCGGTGCCAGCCCGCTCGAGGTTCGCTCGAACAGTTCGTCGTCCAGCAAGGTACGCAGGCGTTTCAGCGCGTGGCTGACGGCAGGTTGGGTGATGCCCAGTCGCTCGGCCACCCGGTTGAGGTTGCGCTTGCGGTGGATCAGGTCGAAGACCACCAGCAGGTTGGTATCGATATCGCTCAGACGGAGCATGGATGGGACTCCCGGGGGGCGACATTGGCCAGAATAGTTCGGTGAGTTTGCCTCAGTATGCCGTGAGAATGTGGCGATCCACGGTTAGACCTAAGTCCCCCCGCAGGCCGAAATCCGGCGCAACCAGCTGACGTGGCGCCATATTCATACGGTTGATGGGAGACATGATCGTGGCTTTGTGGAGCCAAGGGGGGCGTCTTTCTAAGGTGGGGGCTCTAGATGGCTCGCCCCATGTCGAGACGACCTGCAGAGGAGCTTCACCATGACCCAGCCAGATCAAGCCTCCCAGCAAACACACGCCTTCTCGCACGCTCGACTGAGGGTGGCGGTCGTCGGCGGTGGCATCGGCGGCGTCGCCCTGGCCATCGGCCTTGGCCGCGCCGCGGACCTGAATGTTCGCCTGTATGAAGCGGCCAACGCCTTCTCCGAGATCGGCGCCGGCGTTTCCTTCGGGCCCAACGCGGTGCGTGCCATCGAGCGCCTCGAGCTCAAGGCGCCATATTCCGATATTGCCGATGGCTCCCCGGCGCCCTTCGAGGATGTCTGGTTCGAGTGGCGGCGCTGGCATGACGACAACTACCTGACGGCCTCCCTGGCCCCTGGCTGCGGGCAGTCATCGGTGCATCGTGCCGACTTTCTCGATGCCATCGTGGCCCATCTACCGGAAGGTATCGCCCAGTTTGGCAAGCGCCTGGCGTCCGTCGATCAGGACGATCACGGGTGCCGACTCGAGTTCACCGACGGCAGCCACGCCGAGGCCGATATCGTGATCGGCTTCGATGGCATCAAGTCGGTGGTGCGCGAGCACGTGTTGCCTCCGCAGCAGTACGGCTATCTGGGGCCTCGCTACAGCGGCACCGAGGCCTATCGCGGGATGATCGAGACCAGCGCCCTGGCCCAGGCCTTCGAGGCGGCCGGCGTCGAGCCGCGCCTGGCGCGGGTGCCGCAGATGTACCTGGGCCCGGATCGCCACCTGCTGACCTTTCCGGTCAAGGGGGCCGAACTCGTCAATGTGGTGGCCTTCGTCACCGATCGCCGCGCCACGCGCTTCACGCCGGCGGGGGACGCGCCCTGGGTGGTCGAGACCAGCCAGCAACAGATGTTCGATGACTTCCCCGACTGGGGACCGGCGACCCGGACGATTCTCGGGCTGATCGAGGCGCCTACCCGCTGGGCGCTGCACGATATCGCGCCGCTGCCGCACTACCGGCGCGATCGGGTCCTGCTGGTGGGAGACAGCGCCCACGCCATGCTGCCCCACCAGGGGGCGGGTGCCGGACAGGCGCTGGAAGACGCCTATGTGCTGTCTGAGCTGCTTGCCGACCCGCGCTGTGATCGTTCCAGTGTCGAGGACGTCTTGGCGGCCTTCGAGACGGTGCGACGGCCTCGTGCCAGCCGAGTGCAGACCACTTCCTTCGAGGCTGGAGAGCTCTACGAGTACGCTGCGCCGGGAATCGGTGATGACGAGGCGCGTATCGCCAGAGAGCTGGAGCAGCGCTTCGACTGGCTGTGGCAGCACGACCCCGAGGACGACGTGATCGCCTCTCGCCGGCAGTTGGGCTGGGCCGAGGCGAAAGCCGAACGCTGAGCGTCCTTGCGGCCATGGGCCCAACCTTCGGATCGCAACGCCTTCACAACGACAACAATACAGGAGGTCTCCATGACCACCACCGCTGACGAGTTTCTGGCCGAGCGACGCTTCGGTCGCTTTCAACGCCACCTGCTGATCTGGTGCTCCCTGATCATCGTGTTCGATGGCTACGACCTGATCATCTATGGTGTGGTGCTGCCATTGGTGATGGAGCAATGGCAGCTGACCAGCATCCAGGCGGGCCTTCTGGGAAGCTCTGCACTGCTTGGCATGATGGTCGGCGCGATCACCTTCGGCACCCTCGCCGATCGCCTCGGGCGCAGGGTTATCATCCTGTCGTGTCTGGCGCTGTTCAGCGTGGTCACGGTGATCAATGGCCTGGCCACCACCCCGACCCAGTTCGCGGTGTGTCGCTTTATCGCCGGATTGGGGCTTGGCGGGGTGATGCCCAACGTGGTCGCGCTGGTCACCGAGTATTCACCGAGGCGGCTGCGCACCACGCTGGTGGCGATCATGTTCAGCGGCTACTCCATCGGCGGCATGCTGTCAGCGGGCCTCGGCATCCTGATCGTGCCTCGCCTGGGCTGGGAGATGATGTTCTTCCTGGCGGGGGTGCCGCTGCTGTGCCTGCCGTTCATGTGGCGCCACCTGCCGGAGTCCCTCGACTATCTGGTGCGCAAGGGACGCCATGAGGAGGCCGAGCGTATCGCTCAGCAGCTGACACGGCAGGAGGGCCTCGATGCCATCCCGCGCCTCGCGGCCAGCGAGGAGGCCGACGCCAAGGCGCCTGTCGCCGCGCTGATGCAGCCCCAGCGCCGCGTCAGCACGCTGATGTTCTGGTTGGCCTCCTTCATGTGCCTGCTGATGATCTACGCCCTCGGTTCCTGGCTGCCGACACTGATGACCATGGCCGGCTATCCCATCGGCAAGAGCCTCGGCTTTTTGCTGGTGATGAACCTTGGCGCCATCGCCGGCGCCATCGGTGGAGGACTGGCGTCCGACCGACTGTCGCCACGGCTGGTGCTGATCGTGTTCTTTGTTGCCGGCTCCTGCGCCCTGGCGCTGCTTGGGCTGAAGAGCTCGACGCTGGTGCTCTATGCCCTGGTTGCCGTTGCCGGCGCGGCGACCATCGGCGCCCAGATCCTGATCAACGCCTACGTCGCTCAGTACTACCCGCCGGCCATTCGCTCCACCGCGGTGGGATCGGCGCTGGCGGTGGGCCGCGTCGGAGCCCTGGCGGGGCCGTTGGTCACCGGCATGCTGCTGTCGCTGTCGTTGCCCCACGCGGTCAATTTCGCCGCCTTTGCGGTGCCGGGACTGATCGCACTGGTGGCGGTGTCGCTGATCGGACGCCCGTCCACGGCAACGACCGCCTCGCCGCACACCGGCTAGACGACGGGGCCGCACCGTGCAGCTGGACCGGCAGTGAGATCCGCTGGTCCAGCACGCGGATGACGCCCTGAATTCAAACAACAAGAGAAACCCCCGCGAGATCGCTCACGCGGGGGCTTTGGTAATGGGTCGCTTGCGCTTGACGGTCGATCAAGACCGTCAGGCGGACCCCTTTCGATCAAGCCCTGCCAAGGGCTCTGGCGCTAGCTTGGACTCAGGCGTCGGCCTTCTCCTTTTTCTTCTTGCGGCCAGCCGGCTTGCCGGTGGGTGTGCTCGCTTCGTCCTTGGTGTTCTGTCGGGCCCTTTCTGGGGCCTTGGCAGGGTCATCGGCAAGCGCCCGGGCCGGCGCGCGCGCTTCGCTCTTCTTGATCACGGTGGTGCCGGCGAAGGTCTCGCCCTCCACGTAGACCTCTCCGTAGTAGGACGCTCGCAGCACTTCCTTGAGCTCGCTGATCAAGGGATAGCGCGGGTTGGCGCCGGTGCACTGGTCATCGAAGGCCTCTGCGGCCACTTCATCGAGCTTGGCCAGGAAGTCGGCCTCGGGGACGCCGGCGTCCCTGATCGAGGCGGGGATGTCCAGCTCGCGCTTGAGCTCATCGAGCCAGTTGATCAGTCGCTCGACCTTCTGGGCGGTGCGGTCGCCGGCCTGGGACAGCCCCAGGTGATCGGCGACCTCGGCGTAGCGGCTGCGCGCCTTGGGCCGGTCGTACTGGGAGAAGGCGGTCTGCTTGGTCGGGTTGTCGTTGGCGTTGAAGCGCACCACGTTGGTAATCAGCAGCGCATTGGCCAGACCATGGGGCAGGTGGAACTCGGCGCCGAGCTTGTGGGCCATGGAGTGGCACACGCCGAGGAAGGCATTGGCAAAGGCCATGCCGGCGATGCTGGCGCCGCTGTGGACCTTTTCGCGGGCCACGGCGTTGCGCTCGCCCTCACGGTAGCTGGCAGGCAGGTACTGTTTCAGCAGCTTCAGCGCCTGCAGCGCGTGACCGTCCGAGAACTCGTTGGCCAGCACCGAGACGTAGGCCTCCAGCGCGTGGGTCACGGCGTCATAACCCCCGAAGGCGGTCAGCGAGCGGGGCATCTTCATCACCAGGTTGGCATCGACGATGGCCATGTCCGGGGTCAGCTGATAGTCCGCCAACGGGTACTTGATGCCGGTGGCGTCATCGGTGACCACCGCGAAAGGCGTGACCTCGGAGCCGGTTCCGGAGGTGGTGGGGATGCACACCAGGCTGGCCTTTTCGCCCATGGTGGGGAACTGGTAGATCCGCTTGCGGATGTCCATGAAGCGCATCGCCAGGTCCTGGAAGTGCACGTCAGGGTGTTCGTACTTGACCCACATGATCTTGGCGGCGTCCATCGGCGAGCCGCCACCGAGCGCCAGGATCACGTCGGGCTGGAAGCTGGCCATGGCCTCGGCGCCCTTGTCGACGATCGACATGGTGGGGTCGGCCTCGACGTCGTAGAAGGTGTGGACCTCCATGCCGAGGCCCTTGAGCAGGGCCATCAGCTCATCGGCGTAGCCGTTGTTGAACAGGAAGCGGTCGGTGACGATAAAGGCGCGCTTCTTGTCCTTGAGGTCGGTCAGCGCCACCGACAGGCTGCCGCGACGGAAGTAGATCGATTCGGGGAGCTTGTGCCACAGCATGTTTTCCGCCCGGTTGGCCACGGTCTTGGTGTTGATCAGGTGCTTGGGACCGACATTTTCGGAGATCGAGTTGCCGCCCCAGGAACCGCAGCCGAGGGTCAGCGAGGGCGCCATGTCGAAGTTGTACATGTCGCCGATGCCGCCGTGGGAGGTGGGGATATTGACCAGGATGCGCGCGGTCTTGAGGCGGTCGCCGAAGTAGCGGATACGTGACTGCTGGGTGTCCTGGTCGGTGTAGAGCCCCGAGGTGTGGCCGATACCGCCAAACTCGACCATGGTGCAGGCCTGGTCCACCGCGTCCTCGAAGGAACTGGCGCGGAACATGCCGAGCGTCGGTGACAGTTTTTCGTGGGCAAAGGCGTCGTCGATGCTGACCCGCTCGCCCTCGCCGATCAGGATCTTGGTGTCGGCCGGTACCTCGATGCCGGCGAGTCCGGCGATGGTCGCCGCCGACTGGCCGACGATGGCGGCATTCAGTGCGCCATCTTTCAACAGCACCTGACGGACCTGGTCGGCCTCGTCGGCGGACAGCAGGTAGGCCGCGTGGGAGGCGAAGCGTTCACGCACCTCGTCGTAGACCTCATCGAGTACGATCACCGCCTGCTCCGAGGCGCATACCACGCCGTTGTCGAAGGTCTTCGACATCAGGATCGAGGCCACCGCCCGCTTGATGTCAGCGCTTTCGTCGATCACCACCGGCACGTTGCCGGCGCCCACACCGATGGCCGGCTTGCCCGAGGAGTAGGCCGCCTTGACCATGCCGGGCCCGCCGGTGGCCAGGATCAGGTTGATGCCCTCGTGCTTCATCAGGGCCTCGGACAGCGCCACCGAGGGCTGGTCGATCCAGCCGATGATGTCCTGTGGTGCGCCGGCGGCCACCGCCGCCTCCAGCACCAGCTTCGCGGCAGCGTTGGTGCAGTGACGTGCGCGTGGGTGGGGCGAGAAGATGATGCCGTTACGGGTCTTCAGCGAGATCAGCGCCTTGAAGATGGCGGTGGAGGTGGGGTTGGTGGTGGGGATGATGCCGCAGATCAGGCCCACCGGCTCGGCGATGGTCATGGTGCCGGCTTCATCGTGGGTAGCGATGACGCCGCAGGTCCTGTCGTCCTTGTACTTGTTGTAGATGAACTCCGAGGCAAAGTGGTTCTTGATCACCTTGTCCTCGAGCACGCCCATGGCGGTCTCTTCCACCGCCTGGCGGGCCAGCGGTATGCGGGCCTGGTTGGCGGCAAGCGAGGCAGCGCGAAAGATCGCATCGACCTTCTCTTGAGAGAAGCTGGCAAAGACCCGTTGCGCGGCCTTGACCCTGGCGACGAGGGCGTCGAGTTCAGCGAGGTTGGTAACAGCCATTATTGGCCTCCAATAGCGTGACAAAGGAAAGAAAAGCGACCTGCGAAACCTCCTCGGTGTATACGGTGCCTGCTGCTCGGGCCTTGGCAAGCTGGTGGCTCGGGCGTCGGCGGGCATAAGGCTCGTGTGGCGGCGAGCATAAGGCTCGGGCGTCGGCGAGCATAAGAAGCAAAGCGGCTTGAAAAGTGGCTTGATGTCTTCCCGTCGAGATTCAGTCTATGGCTGTCTCGATTCAGCTCTGCTGACAGGGGTCAGTTTTGTCGCCGGTATTCCGCTGATTCGAACATCATGATGATCGCAAGCATCAGCCCGGCCTATCCGTGGGCTGGGGTAGGGAGGGCGCTTCAGCCGAGCCCCCTGTGGAGGAGGAGAGGTAGGCTCCACCTCGGTCAGGAGAGGCCATTGGCAATAATGTCAGGACACAAATCGTCACTCCGACGGGTCTTGCGACCCGAGTGATGGTTGACTAGCCTTGTGTGACGATAGTTGGACGAAAGCTATACAGAACGAAAGGAGTCGTTATGTGGAGCCTCAAGGATCTTCATCTGCAGCCGATCGCCGGTGAATGGAGGGCTGGAAGTTCCGGCGAGTCGCTCAAGGTGATGGACCCCTACCACCAGAAACAACTGGTGGAGATCACCCAGGCAGATTGCTCCGACGTCGAGCGTGCCTTTGATGCGGCCGACCGAGCGCAACGGCAGTGGGCGGATACCAGCGCTACCCACAGAGCGGCTGTACTGCTCCGTGTCGCCGAACTGATGGAAGAGCGCAAGGATGAACTGGTCGAGTGGATCATCCGCGAGTCGGGCAGCACTCGCATCAAGGCCGAACTCGAGTGGAACAATGCCTGGGAGATGTCGCTCGAAGCCGCCGCCATGGCCACTCGCGTGCAAGGTACCACTGCCGCTTCGAGCGTCCCGGGCAAGGACCATAGGGTCTATCGCAAGCCGCTGGGCGTGATTGGCGTGATCAGTCCCTGGAACTTTCCCTTCCACCTGACCCAGCGCACCATCGGCCCCGCCCTTGCGCTGGGTAACGCCGTGGTGCTCAAGCCTGCCAGCGATACCCCCTTGACCGGTGGATTGCTGCTGGCACGGCTTTACGAGGAAGCGGGGCTGCCGAAGGGGCTCCTCAGTGTTCTGGTTGGTGCTGGCAGCGAGCTCGGCGACCCGCTGGTCGGACATCGGCTCGCCAAGCTTATCTCCTTCACCGGTTCCACCGAGGTGGGCCGACAGATCGCCAAGGGGGCGGTCGGCGGAGAACATATCAAGCCAGTGGCACTGGAACTCGGCGGCAACAGTCCCTTTGTGGTGCTCGATGACGCTGACATCGATCGGGCCGTACGGGCGGCGGTGGTCGGCAAGTTCATGCATCAGGGCCAGATCTGCATCGCCATCAACCGTATCATCGTCGATGCGTCGATCCACGACGCCTTTGTCGAGCGCTTCGTCGAGCGGGTCAAGGGGCTCAAGGTCGGGGACCCCTCCGACGCACATACCGTCATCGGACCGATCATCAACGATCAACAGCTAGACGGGCTGA
This sequence comes from Halomonas sp. EF61, assembly GCF_040147045.1. Lineage (NCBI taxonomy): Bacteria > Pseudomonadati > Pseudomonadota > Gammaproteobacteria > Oceanospirillales > Halomonadaceae > Halomonas > Halomonas sp. EF61. Next base: position 1,957,490 of record NZ_JAMSHM010000001.1, read on the forward strand.
AGGACACCATCGACAGGGCCCGTGAGTCTGGTGCCCGGGTGGCGCTCGAGGGCTCTCTTGAAGGCCCTTGCCTGCATCCCTGGGTGTTCAGCCACGTCAGCGAAGAGATGGACCTGGCCTGCAACGAGATCTTTGGTCCGATCGCCGGCATCATCAAGGCCGACGGTGAGGCCGAGGCGATACGCATCGCCAATGCCACCGAGTATGGCCTCTCCGCAGCGGTCTTCAGCGGTTGTTCGGCGCGCGGCGAACGGGTGGCACGCCAGATAGAGTCGGGAATGGTGCACGTCAATGACATGCCGGTGAACGACGAACCACACATGCCGTTCGGTGGTGAGAAGAATTCCGGGATCGGCCGCTTCAACGGTGACTGGGTGCTAAACGAGATGACAACCGTGCAATGGGTCAGCGTCCAGCACGAGCCTCGCGACTATCCCTTCTGATGGTTTCCCTCGGATACGGTGCGAAGCGCGTGCCGCCTGCTAGAGTCAAGTAGACTTAGGGTTGTGGATTGAACCCTCTGTGAGCGTCCCTGGACCCTGGCCAGGGTCAACCGACAGCGCTAGGGTGAAAGGGAATCACGACCAACGTCTTAGACAAGGAGATGTTATGAAAAACAGCATGATGCGTCGTTTCGGAATGGCTTTCGTGATCGCGATGATGGCGGGTGGTCTGGCCGCCTGCGAAGAGGAAGGCCCTGCCGAGCAGGCCGGCGAGGAAATGGATCAGGCGGTCGAGGATGCCGGTGAGTCCATGGAAGACATGGGCGAAGAGATGGAAGAGTCGGCCGAGGAAGCCACCAACTGATGTGACAGGCGTCACCGTCAGCGGCGCTATGCCGAGAGAGGCAGCGTGAAGGACGGGTCTGCTCACACTGACCTTGTGGGTCGGTGATGTCGCCTGTCTTCGCCGCTGAGGAGTATCAGGATAAGAGGTCTGTCCCCAGGGGCAGGCCTTTTCTGTGTGCAACGGAGTTGTTTCATGATCAAGCGGATCAAGATCGCGGCGGCACTGAGCGGCCTGATGATGTCCCAGGCAGTGATGGCCGCCGCGCCCGAAACGTCACACTGGTCCTACACGGGAGACACGGGACCTGCCTACTGGGCTGACATCGACGACGACTTCAGTATGTGTGGCCTAGGTCGCAACCAGTCGCCCGTCGATATCGATGGCGCTATCGATGCCGAACTTCCACCGCTACAACTTGACTACGCGACCACCGGGACCAGGGTCTTCAACAATGGCCACACGGTGCAGGTAGCCTCCCCCGAGGGCAACACGCTGACGCTTGATGGGGATCTCTTCATCCTGCAGCAGATGCACTTTCACGCGCCTTCCGAGCACACGGTAGACGGACGCCGGTTCCCGCTGGAAGCGCATCTGGTGCACAGCGACAAGGACGGCAACCTGGCGGTAGTCACGGTGCTGTTCGAGGAAGGCGAGGAAAATGCAGCATTGCGCTCGCTTGCCGATAGCCTGCCAGATACCGCCGGTGAACGTGCCGACGTAACCGATACCGTGAACTTCACGCAGATGTTGCCGGCCCAGCATGACTACTATCGCCTGAACGGTTCCTTGACCACTCCACCCTGCTCCGAAGGCGTCCGCTGGGTGATCATGCAGAGCACGCAGGATATTTCATCTGATCAGGTCGAGTCGTTCTCTGCTGCGATCGGGGACGCCAATAACCGGCCGCTGCAGCCTCTGAATGCCAGAGTGCCACTCAAGTAGTTCCGTCTCTCGACAACACCTTGTCACATGGTGATAAGCATCGCTCCCGGACGTCGTCGGCGCTGCTGCGCTGGGTCCGGGCCGGCACTTGCATGGCATCATTGATGCCGTCGGTACTAGCCAAGTCGCGATTGTCACTCTAATGTAAACGGGGAAGTTACAAATTTTTCTCCGGGAGGTGCTTCATGAAGCAAGGAATGTTTCGTCGTCTGGCCCTGGCCAGCGCTGTGGCGTCCATGATGCTGGTACTGGCGGGTTGCGAGGACGACGCGGCCGAAGACGCTGGCGCTCAGGTGGACGATGCACGCGAAGCGGTGGAAGAGCAGGCGCAGGAGACCGCCGCCGAAGCGGAGCAGTTGGCCGAGGACGCCGGAGAGGCGATGAGCGAGACCGCCGACGATGCCGAGCAGGCGATGGATGAAGCCGCCGCCGAAGCGGAGCAGCAGGCCGAGGACGCCGGAGAGGCGATGAGCGAGACCGCCGACGACGCTGAGCAGGCGATGGATGAAGCCGCTGCCGATGCCGAACAGCAGGCCGAAGAGGCGGAGCAGGCAATGGATGAAACTGCTGCCGACGCTGAACAGGCGATGGATGAAGCCGCCGCCGATGCCGAGCAGCAGGCCGAGGACGCCGAGCAGGCGATGGACGAAACCGCTGCCGATGCCGAACAGCAGGCCGACGAGGCTGCCGCAGGAGCCTCCAACCTGGTCGACGATGCTCAGGAAGCGCTGGGTGATGCTGCCGATGCCGTGCAAGAGCAGGCCAACGAGGCCATGGAGGGCATGAGCAATCTGGCAGAGGACGCCCAGAATGCCCTGAGCGATATGGCCGGTGACGCCGAACAGGGGGCCGATGCGGCTGCCGAGAGCGCGGGTCAGGCGGTCGAGGAAGCCGGTGACGAGGTCGAGCAGGCGACCGACGAGGCGGCCCAGTAAGTCGAACCTTCTGGTCGGGGCTTTTGCGCCGGGCGTCGGTTCTACAGGCTCGGTTTCTTCAGGCTTGGCGCCTTCATGGCGCCTTCATGGCGCCTTCAGACGCACCCACCGGCCCTTGAGCCCGTCAGAAACACAAAAAGGCCGAGATCCTGGATCTCGGCCTTTTTGCGTTGCCTATTTGTGGGCTGGGTGGCCATCACTGCCCGCCGCTGAGGGCGGCAGGCAGCGACGATGATCAGCCGTTCTGCTCGATGCCCTGGATGTACCAGGGGGCATCGTCACGCATTTCGCGGATCAGGTGCCAGGTCTCGTTGAACTCGGTTTCGCTGCCGTTTTCCTTGAGCACGCCGTGGAACAGCACCCGCGCCTCGGCCTGGTTGGCGAACTCCTGAACGCCGCCGAGCTCCGCAAACAGGCGCACGATTTCGGTCTGGTTGTTGGCCGGCTCCTGGGCCCGCTGTTCGCGCAGCAGGTTGTAGAGTTCCGGCGTCACGTACTCCTGGATGCGCGGCAGGTCGTTGTTGTCCCAGGCCCGCTGCAGGGTCATGAAGTGCTCCTTGGCACCGCCGAGGAAGCGTTCACGGTCGAACCAGGCGGGGTCTCCCTGAGGCCCTCCGGTCTGAGTGCCTGCGCTGTGGGCACCGAGACCTCCGGCGGAGCCTGGCATGTTGAACGGTGAGCTCTGGTGCTGTTCACGGTGCATGCCGGATGAACCGCCTCCCGCCGATGCGGTGGCCGTGCGCCGCCGTGCCAGCAGCTTGAACAGCAGGAAGGCCGCGCCTGCCATCAGCAGCAGGTCGACCATGCCGAGGCCATCGAAGGCGCCGCCGAAGAACAGCGCGCCGAGGAGGCTGCCGGCCAGCAGACCGCCGAGCATACCGCCCATCAGGCCGCTCTTCTTGCCGGCGGTCGGGGCGGCGTTGGGACGAGCGGTGTTCTGTGACTGGGTCGCACTGGGGCTGGCCTGGCGCGAGTAGGAACCAACACTCTTGCCGCCACCCAGGCGGCGGGCGTCGGCGCTGTCGACGGCAAGGCCGAAGCCCATCACGCCGACAAGGATCATCACGAGAAGGTGACGCATCGAAGACATCTCCGTAGTTCGGCCTGCATTGGCCAGTCTGGGCCTTTGACCCTGGTGGTCAGAGGCACGTCGCTCGTCCATTCTAGCGATAACGGGCGCCGCGGGAAGCCGTGTACAACGAAAAGTCGAGGAGACCCCATGCTGATCGAACGTAGTGACAGTCTGCTGCTGGTGGTCGACGTGCAGACGGCATTGATGCCGGTGGTGGAAAGAGGGGATCAGGCGATCACCGAGATCGGCTGGCTGGCGGCCGTGGCAGAGCGCCTGGAGGTGCCTGTGTGGGTGACCGAGCAGTATCCTCAGGGGCTCGGGGCGACCGAGCCGCGACTGAAATGTGCCCTGCCACAGAGCACCCGCTGGTTCACCAAGAGTCACTTCAACGCCTGCCGGGAGCGCGATATTGCACAGGCCTTCGAGGCGGCTGCGCCGCGTCAGGTCGTGATTGCCGGGGCCGAAGCCCATATCTGTGTGCTGCAGACGGCACTTGGCCTGCTGGAACGGGGTGTCGAGCTGTTCTGGCTGGTCGAAGGCTGCGTCAGTCGCCGCAGCGATGAAGCGAGACTTGCCGGCGAGCGCGCAAGACAGGCCGGCGCCTGGCAAGTCAGCGCCGACATGGTGGCCTACGAATGGCTGGAACGCTGTGACGACGCGACCTTTCGCGAGGTGCATCGTGAACTGCTGCGCCCCAGGGCGTCCCGGCCGCTGCGGCTGGCGCCCTGAGGATCACAGCTGGCGCGCCAGCCAAGCCAGACAATAAAGCCACGCCTTCATGATCGCTGAAAGGTGGCACCGTGCACCGTCTGCGGCGCACGGACGAGCGCTACCGGCGTAGCGGCGGCGCGACTCAGGCGGGGTTGTCGCGGGTGAACACCAGGGTGCCACCCTCGGACTCGGCGGCGTTGAAGCGGTACCCGGCCACGTCGAAGTCCTTGAGCCCTTCCTTGTCGTCCAGGCGTTGCTGGATCATCCAGGCGGCCATCAGTCCCCGGGCCTTCTTGGCGTAGAAGCTGATGATCTTGTAGCGATCGTTCTTCCAGTCCTTGAACACCGGGGTGACCACTTCGGCCTTGAGCTTTCTGGCATCGATGGCCTTGAAGTACTCGTTGGAGGCCAGGTTGACCAGCACAGGTGTTCCGCTCTGTGCCACCGCCCGGTCGAGCTCCTCGGTCAGCAGCGGCTTCCAGAAGGCGTAGAGGTCCTTGCCCTTGGCGTTTTCCAGACGGGTGCCCATTTCCAGGCGATAGGGCTGGATCAGATCCAGCGGGCGCAGCAGGCCATAGAGGCCCGACAGGATGCGCAGATGATCCTGGGCGAAGCGGTTGTCAGCTTCATCGAAGGCGTCGGCCTGCAGGCCGACGTAGACGTCGCCCTGGAAGGCCTGGGCGGCGACCTTGGCGTTGTCCGGAGTGAACGGGGTCTGCCACTGACCGAAGCGCGCCGCGTTGAGTCCGGCGATCTTGTCGCTGACGCCCATCAGCTCCGAGATGCGGGCCGGGCTGTAGTCGCGCAGGATGTCGATCAGCTCGCGGGAGCGGTCGAGGTAGTCGGGCTCGCTGTGGATATCGGTGGTGGCCGGGGTCTCGAAGTCCAGCGTCTTGGCCGGAGAGATCACGCTGAGCATGGGCGTGCTCCTGATGTCAGGTAGGGAAAATTGGCAAGTGGCAGTCATTGTACCAAGCCCCGCCGCCGCTCGGGACGAGGGCGAGGCTATGGACACCATAGTAAAGAGGGCATGCCTGCCGGCAAGGGCAGGCGTTGTTCTCTACTTGAGGCCGGGGCTGGGGGGGGGCGAGGCCGCTTCAGGGGCTGGGGTTGGGCAGCCTGTGATGGATGGCCTCGATGCCTTCGATGACGTCGTCGGCCAGCACCAGGGCCTCCGAGGCGAGGTTGCTCTCGAGCTGCTCCATGGTGGTCGCGCCGATGATGTTGCTGGTCAGGAAGGAGCGCGAGTTGACGTAGGCCAGCGCCATCTGGGCCGGGTCCAGGGCGTGCTCGCGGGCCAGTTCGACGTAGGCCCGGGTAGCATCGATCGCTTGATCGGAGCTGTAGCGGCTGAAGCGGTCCCACAGGGTCAGGCGGGCGCCAGGCGGACGGGCGCCGTCCAGATACTTGCCCGACAGCACACCGAAGGCCAGCGGCGAGTAGGCCAGCAGTCCCACCTGTTCGCGGTGAGCGATCTCTGCCAGCCCCACCTCGAAGGTCCGGTTGAGCAGGTTGTAGGGGTTCTGTATCGAGGCGACCCGCGGCAGGCCCAGGGACTCGGCCAGTTGCAGGCAGCGCATCACGCCCCAGGGTGTCTCGTTGGACAGACCCACGGCGCGTACCTTGCCGGCATCGACCAGTTCCTTGAGGGCCGACAGTGTCTCTTCCAGATCGGTGGCCTGCTCGTCCTCGTCGTGGGTATAGCCCAGGCGACCGAAGAAGTTGGTCGAACGGTCCGGCCAGTGCAGCTGGTAGAGATCGACGTAGTCGGTGTTCAGGCGTGCAAGGCTTGCGTCGATGGCCTCATGAAGATGGGCGCGAGTCAGGCGAGGTCCGCCGCGGATGTGCTTGATACCGGGGCCGGCAGCCTTGGTGGCGATGACCACGTCGTCGCGGCTTTGGCGGCCCTTGAGCCAGGAGCCTACATAGCTCTCGGTCAGTCCCTGGGTTTCGGCCTTGGGTGGCACCGGGTACATCTCGGCGGCGTCGATGAAGTTGACGCCGAAGGCCACCGCGCGGTCGAGCTGGGCATGGGCCTCGGCCTCGGTGTTCTGCTCGCCGAAGGTCATGGTTCCAAGGCACAGGCGACTGACGTCGATGCCGGTGTTGCCAAGGGGACGGATCTGCATGGGGACTCCTTGTGGTAGGCCTTTGTCAGGGGGGCGCAGCGCCGCCGCCGGACCGTTTTTGCTGCAAAGCATCGAGATGGTACCTTTGGCCGATAGGGGTCGCCAAATCCCGGGGGTTGAGTCCGTATCGGGCCAGGCGTATGCTTGCCACCCCGTTGCCGCGGAGGAGTCCGTGGCACCGTCGATTCAACAGGAGATCGCCCGCGACACAGGAGGTGTCCGGTCCGACTTCCATCCTTTGGACTCAAGGTTGTTGCCATGCAGCAGGCATCGTCACTGAAGACGCGGCTCGAGTACCGTCTGGCCCAGCAGTTGTTTCACACTCGCTGGTTGCCCCGCTCGCCGCGAACCCAGAGGCTGACCATGCGTCTGTTTCAACGCTGTGCGGACGCCGGGCACCCGGCAGCACTGTCGTTGTACGGGCACATGCTGTTTCACCGGTCACGGGCACCCCAGGACAAGGCACGCGGCGCTCGCTACGTGCTGCAGGCCGCCCATGGCGGGGACGTCAGGGCGCAGTACCAGGCAGGCCAGATCCACGAACATGGCTGCGCGCTGTACCCGGCGCGCCACGACCACGCCGTGACCTGGTACGCCCGGGCCGGGGAAGCGGGTCATGCGTTGGCGGCGGCGCGCCTGGAGCGCGCCTACCGGGATGGTGAGCTGTCGCTACCGGTGGATCCAGAGCGTGCCGCCTACTGGGCGGTGCTGGCTTCTGCAGGGCAGGCCTCGTCAGGACAGCCCTCGTCAGAGCAAACCTTGGCACGGCAGGCCTCGCCAGGTTCGGCCAATAGCGCCCTGGCCAATGGGCAGCCTGTCCCGGGTCAGTCCGCCAGGCAAGACGGTGTCACGCTGGACAAAGCGGAAGCCCAACAGCGACACTAGAGGTATCAGGCGCGGCGGTTGGGTCGCGCACGGGTCCCGGTGAGGCCGAGACGAGCGGCGGTTCAGGATTCCCTGGCCGCCGCTGGTAGTTTGGGCCTCGGGTACGGTTTTCGTTGTCGGGTGACGTCGGGGAGGCGTTTTGGCCGACTGTCACGACGAGGTTTGCTGCCTGTGGTGTTACCGACTCTGCTGGATATCGAAGCCTCTGGATTCGGGCGCGGCAGCTACCCGATCGAAATCGGCCTGGCGCGGCCGGACGGCAGCTGCTGCGCCTTTCTGATTCAGCCCCTCGAGGAATGGACCCACTGGGATCCCAAGGCCGAGCTGCTGCACGGGATATCCCGGGCCCGGCTCGAGCGCGAGGGCTATCCGGTACGTCACGTCGCCCGTTGGCTTAACGATGAGCTGCACGATATCGGCATCGCCTACAGCGATAGCTGGGGGTACGACAACACCTGGATGTCGCTGCTGTTTCACCACGCCGGCATGATCCCCGCCTTCCGCCTGGAAGCGCTGCGGCGGTTGCTCGACGAGACCCAGATGGCGATGTGGAGCGACATCAAGGAGTCGGTGATCGAGGAGCGGGGCATCCAGCGCCATCGCGCCGGCGAGGACGCCCGGCTGCTGCAGTTGACCTTCGCCCGCACCCAGGAGCTCAGCGCGCGCCGCTGACGCTCACTGTCTATCGCTCTCGCTGACGCTCACTCTTTCTCGCGTTCTTTCTCGCACTCTTTGCTTCGCCATGGCGCCGCTCTCTATGGAGCTGTTGGGAGCCTGCCTACCTGAACAGTTACCCACAGCCGGTCCGACTGACCGTCTGTGGATAACGTGCGCTGGTGTGAACCTTCAGGGAGCGAGATCAATCGGCGGCGACACGCAGCAGCAGCTTGCCGGTGTTGGCATTGTCGGCGAGGTGCTGGTGGGCGGCCTCGACCTCCGCGATGGGCCAGTCGGCGTCGATCAGCGGAGCGAGCTCGCCGCGCTCGAGCCTTGGCCACACGTGGCGAGCGAGTTCACCCAGAATCCTGCCCTTGTCTTCCGGTGACCTGGCCCGCAGGGTCGAGCCGATCAGGCGCTGGCGCTTCATCAGCAGGCGGCCGATATCGAGCTCGGCGTGGCGTCCGCCCATCAGCCCGAGCACCACCATTCGTCCATCGGCGGCCAGCACCCGTTGATTGTCGGCCAGATAGCTGGCCCCCACCGGGTCGAGGATCAGGTTGACCTCGCCGAATGCCTTGACCGCCTCGACGAAACTGCCCTGGTGGCGGTTCCAGCCCGCCCTGGCACCCAGCGACAGGCAGCGCTTGAGCTTTTCATCGCTGCCCACGGTGACAAAGCAGGGGTGACCGAACTCGCGGCACAGCTGGATCGCGGCGGTACCGACGCCGCTGGCGGCGGCGTGCAGCAGCACCTGTTCGCCTTCGGCGAGTTGGCCTTCGATGAACAGGTTCAGCCAGGCGGTGGCGTAGACCTCCGGCAGGGCGGCGGCCTCGCGCAGGCCAAGGCCATCGGGCACCGGCAGCACCTGGCGTTCGTCCACGCAGACCTTCTCGGCGTAGCCGCCACCGGCCAGCAGCGCGCACACTTGCTGCCCAACCTGGAGCTTTTCGACCTCGGGGCCGAGCGCCACCACGCTACCGCTGACTTCCAGTCCCAGCACCTCGGAGGCGCCTGGGGGCGGTGGGTACTGACCGGCGCGCTGCATCAGGTCGGCGCGATTGACGCCGGCCCAGGCCACCTCGATATGCACTTCTCTGGCCCGGGGGGCGGGGAGATCGTCGGTGGACCGCCAGATCAGGCGGTCGCCGTCTTGCTGCATGGCGTACATCGGACATCCTCCATGATGAAATGAGAGGTCTACGAGGTGGTTGAGAAGCCGCTTGGACGCAGGAGCCTAGCGCTTGTCCAGGCGGGCCTCGAGCGCCTCCAGCAGGGCGTCAGGGGTGTCTGCACTGATCAGCGTATCGAGGGTGGCGGTGTCGAGAAAGCCCTGCTCCACCCCGGCGTGGAGGAACCTAAGCAAGGGGCGATAGAAGGCGCAGGTGTCGAGAATGCCGATGGGCTTGGCGTGCAGGCCGAGGTAGCGCCAGGTCCAGGTCTCGAAGAATTCCTCCAGGGTGCCGATCCCGCCCGGCAGCATCACGAAGGCGTCGGCGTTGGCCGCCATCTGGGCCTTGCGCTCGTGCATGTCGCCGACACGAACCAGTTCGGTCAGGCCATCGTGGGCCAGCTCCCGGTCCACCAGGTGGTGGGGCATGACGCCGATGACCTGGCCTCCGGCCTCCAGGGTGGCATCGGCCAGCGCGCCCATCAGGCCGACACTGGCGCCACCGTAGACCAGGCCATGGCCGCGTTCGGCCAGGCGCCGGCCGAAGGCGCGGGTATCTTCGAGAAAGCGGGGATCTTCGCCCTGGCGTGAACCAAGATAGACACAGATCTGGGCCATGGAACGTTCTTCCTGTCGCGGCGTGAAGGGGGAGAGCGCTTGTCTGCGAGCAGCTCAGGGCAATAGATCGATGATGCCGTAGTGCTCGTCGACCCACTGGCCGATCACATTGTTGCCGCACAGGTGATGGGCGTACTGGGTGTGCAGGCAGCGCACCTGATCGTGGTTGGCGATGCCGCCGATGCCGCGTTCACGCAGCACCTTGTCATAGCCCAGACGCTCGACCTCGGCACGCTGCTCGGCGCTCATGTGCGCCCAGCGGGTCGCGATGTAGTCCTGGTGGCTTGCATGGTAGGCCGCACGGAAGTCGTCATCCTCCTTCAGCCGGGCTTCCAGCGACTTGATCACGCCGGCGGCCTCGATCCGTGACAGCTCCACCTTGAGCAGCTCTGAACTCAGCCAGAACAGGGTGGGAAACGGCTTGCCGTCGACGATCGGGGCCATGCGCAGCACCAGCGGAGTGCCTTCGCCGTCGGTGGCGGCAAGGGCCTCGATGCCGCGGGGCTCGCGACCGAGCTGCTCGGCGATGATCGCCGTCTGGGCGGCATCGGGGGGCGTGTCAGGACGGATCACCATCGGGGTTGTCTCTTACGAATTTGGTGGAGCGCCCCACCGCGCGAAAGAAGGCACGATTGAGCTGTTCCGGGGTGGGGACGTAGGCCTGCTCGCGCTCGATGAACTCGGCGCCGCGTGCGATCAGCACGTCGTAGAGGCGATTGAACGGGGCATCATAATCGTAGGGATCGGCGCCGAACAAGCGAATGTGCGGATAGTCGGCGAAGCGCTCGAGGAAGAAGGCTTCCAGGCTGGCCTCGGCGGCGCGATGGCGGACCTTGTCGTCCGGGTCCAGCCACAGGGTGTAGCGGATCGCCATGGGCACCTCTGGTGTCGATATGGCTCCACCCTAGCATTTTTGCCATTTTGACGCTTGTTCGGCCGGTCTTTTTACCGCGAACGGGGCAGTCTCGAAGGGCTAGCTCGAAAGGCTGTCTCGAAGCGCTATCTTGAAACGCTATCTCGAAGGGCTATCTCGCCAGCGCCACCACCTGGGCATCGGTCAGCGCGATCAGGTCGTCCGGGGCCAGGGTGATTTCCAGGCCGCGGCGTCCGCCGCTGACGTGGATCTGGCTGTGGTCGTGACAGCTGTCATCGATAAAGGTGGCCAGACGCTTCTTCTGACCCAGCGGGCTGATGCCGCCGACCACATAGCCGGTGGCTCGTTCGGCCGCTTCGGCCTCGGCCATGGCGGCCTTGCGACCCTTGGCCGCCTTGGCCAGGGTCTTGAGGTCGAGCTTGCGCGATACCGGCACGATAGCCACCACCAGGCGCTGGCCATCGATGCTGGCCAGCAGGGTCTTGAACACCGCCGCGGGGTCCAGTCCCAGCGCCTCGGCCGCCTCCTCGCCGTAGGCCGGCGAGCGCGGGTCATGCTCGTAGCTGAGTGTGGAAAACGGTCTGCCGGCCTTTTCCAGCGTCTTGACGGCAGGGGTCATGGTCAGGCGATCTCCGGTTCGTGAAGGTGCTCCATCAGGGCTTCGCGCAGCTCGCCTTCGATCGGCACCGCCTTCTTGGTCTGGTGGTCGAAGTGCACCAGCACGGTGTGGCCGAGATTGGTCAGCTCGCCCTTCTGGTGGGCTTCCTGGGTCACGGTGAAGGAGCTGTTGCCCAGGCGTGACAGGTAAGTGCGAACCTCGATGTCATGGCCATAGTGGAGTTCGGCGCGATAGTCGATCTCCATGCGTGCCATGATCAACCGCCACTTGGCCGGGTCCAGGTCCGGGGTGAACAGTCGGAAGAGGTCGTTGCGTGCCAGCTCGAACCAGGCCGGCAGGCGGGTATTGTTGACGTGACCGAGGGCGTCGGTGTCGTAGAAGGCGGGCTCGATGGTGCGGGTCAGCATAGGGCGTTCTCGTTTGTTGTGGTGGCGATGTGGTGATGTCAGGGTTTCAGGATTGTCCCAAGCAAGCGCTAGGTCAAGATGCGGGCGTCGGCGCGCCCGTCTTGGCTCAACGCTTGGCTCAGCCTTTAGCTCAGCCCTTATCTCTCAACTTCGGCGGCCTGCCCACCACTGCTGCACGCGCATCCACGACAACAGCCACAGGGTGGCGGCGGCGAAGCCCAGCAGGGTGCCTGGCCACAGGCCGAGGCTTGCGTAGGTCAGTGACACCACCAGGGCGTAGCACAGAAGCGAGCCCAGGCCCGCAGGATAGTGCTTGATGACCGTGGCCACTGGCGCTGCCCCCTGGGTCAGGTGGAGGATCACCAGGAACGGGTACATGGTCACCGGGAACGCCGCCATGACCCCGGCCCAGGCGCTCGGCACCACATGGGCGAGGCCGGTGATCAGGAAGATGATGCCCGCGGCGAGCCCTGCCCGAAGCGCCAGCGCGGGCCAGGAGAAACCGCCCTTGGGGGTGGCCTTGACGTCGGGGACCCGGCGATACAGCCAGGTGAAGACGATGATGGCGGCCAGGGTGGTGAGGGTGCCTCCGAGGCGGCTGAAATCGACCTGGGTCAGCAGGCTGCTGGCGGCGAGCCAGGCGGCAAGGCCACCCGCGGTTCCCTGGGCCACGCCCTTGAGCCCGTCACCGCGTGCGGCCAGTAGGTAGCCGCCGCCCAGCGCCAGGGTCGCGGTGAAGCCGGCCAGGGTGTGTACGGCGCTGTCGCTGGCGAACTGGGGCGACAGCTCCAGGCCAATGAAGAACAGTGCGATGGCGGTGCCCAACGGGTAGCCGGAGAGCAGGCCGGCGACCCGGGTGCTGACCCGCTCGGCGATGACCGACAGGCCGAGCACGACGCCGACGGAGATAAGCAGTTTGGCCAGTTGCCAATGAAGGGGGACGTCCATGAGGGGAGGGGGTTCCTTGGGTTATCGTAGGTATCTGGTGACCAGGTTCAAGCGAGATGACCATGACCGAGCTGTCGCCGCCCCCGAGGCCGGAGCGCTGCGAGCTGTGCGCGCGAGGGGCGCCCCTGACCAAGCATCATCTGATACCGCGTTCGCTGCACGGCAAGGCGCGCTATCGCAAGCGCCACGATCGCGTCGAGCGCCTGACGGCGATCCTGTGGGTGTGCCACGGTTGCCACCGCCATCTTCACGCGCTGCTGAGCGAGCGTGAGCTGGCCGACCATTATCGCAGCCGCGAGGCGCTGCTGGCACATCCGGAGATTCGTTCCTTCGTCGAATGGCTGTCGACCAAGCCCGACGGCTTTCGGCCCAAGAGGCCGACCCGGCGAAGAGGCTAGGGCTTCAGTGCGGTGCCTAGACCAGCCTGAGCCCCTGGCGATCGACCCAGGCGGCGGTCACCGCGGCCGCCAGCGGTTGGCGAAGGTGTTCCGGCAGGGCGTCGACGGCGGCGTCGCGGCTGTCGAAGGCGCGATTGCGCAGCCAGCAGTAGGCCCAGGCGCAGGCCTCGGGCTCATCGCCGGGTGTCGGCCGGGCGGGCATCTGGACCAGCAGGAACAGCGCGGTACGCACCGCCCAGTGGGGTGGGATCTCGTCGTTGTCGGCGGCGGCCCAGCGCTCCAGTGTGGCGCCGTCCGGGGTCTCTCCCGGGTCGCCGAGGCCGGCGACCCGGGCGGTTTCTGCCAGGATCAGCGCCAGGCGATCGGGGTCGCCGCGTCCAAGCGCCAGCCACTGGCCGATCAGGGCAGGCATTCCTCGGCATACCTTGGCGAAGAATCCGTGATGCGGCATGGTGCTTGTCATGGGGGAAGCGTCCTTCAAGTGCTTGGCCAGGGTATCCTGGCAACCGACCAGCCATCGTCAGGGAGATGACCATGAAACCCGATTTTGCCACGCCGATCGATCGACGACAGCCCCGCGGTGATGATCGTTCGCCACATTGGCCGTCACAGAAGTGGCACCGCCACGGTGATGACGTCCTGCCGCTGTGGGTCGCGGACATGGACTTCCGCTCGCCCGAGGCGGTGGTCGAGGCGCTGTCGGCGCGCATCGATCACGGCGTCTTTGGCTACGGTCTGGTGGCGGAAAGTCTGGAACAGACACTGATCGACTGGAGTGCCAGCCACTATGGCTGGGACATCGAGGCCCGCTGGCAGCACTGGCTGCCGGGGGTGGTACCGGCGTTGCACCTGGCGAGCCTGGCCTTTACCGAGCCTGGCGATGGGGTGCTGACGGTGACGCCTATCTATCCGCCGTTCTTGCAGGTGGCCAGGCGCACCGGGCGCCTGCCCCAGCAGGCAGCCATGCGCCCGCCCCAGGCGCCGGGCGAGCCCTGGACGCTGGACCTCGAGGCGCTGGAGGCGGCGATCACCGAGCGGACCCGGCTGCTTCTGTGGTGCCAGCCCCACAACCCTACCGGACGAGCCTGGCGCCGCGATGAGCTCGAAGGACTCGCCGAACTGGTCGAGCGTCATCGGTTGATTGTGGTCTCAGACGAGCTGCACTGCGACCTGCTGCTCGACGAAGGAGCGCGCCACCAGCCCCTGGCCGCCGCCTTCCCGGCGCTTGCCGATCGCATCATCACCCTGTGGGCGCCCTCCAAGACCTTCAATCTGGCTGGGCTGACCGCCGCCTGCGCGATTTGCCCTGACGGCGGCCTGAGAAAACGCTTTCGCGATACCGCCAAGGGATTGATGCCGGACGCCAATGTGCTCGGGCTGGTGGCGGCTGAGGCCGCCTATCGCCACGGCGAGCCCTGGCGCCAGGAGTTGTTGACGGTACTGCGTGGCCACCGCCAGACGCTGGTCGAGCGTGTCGCTGGCTGGCCCGGCGTGGGCTTCAGCGCCCCCGAGTCGACCTATCTGGCCTGGCTCGATCTGCGCCAGTTGACCCTGGGGGCCGAAAAATCGCCTGCCTCGGCATTGCTCGAGCGAGCCGGGGTCGCGCTGTCGGATGGCGCCGACTTCGGCTGGCCGGGCTTTGCGCGGCTCAATTTCGGCACCACGGCCACCCAGCTTGACGAGGCGCTGGCGCGCCTGGACCAGGTGCTGGGCGGCTGAGTGGCGCTGGCGTAATAACCTCAACAACGAAAACGGGGCCTTCGAAGGGCCCCGTTTTCATCTTTTTTAGGCGATGAGCGGCAAGGCGCTCGACGTCTCGATCCACTCAGTAGAGCAGGGCGAACAGCTTGCGGCGGTAGCTCACCGTCAGCGGATGATCGGCGCCGAGTGCGTCGAACACCCGCAGCAGGGTCTTGCGCGCCAGGTCGTCACCGTAGGCACGGTCGCGCTTCATCACTGCCAGCAATCCTTCCAGGCCGGGTTCATAGTCACCGTCGGCCACCTGGCGCAGCGCCCTCAGATAGTTGGCCTCGCTGTCGTCACGCCCCTCCAGGGCGGCCAGGGTCTCGGCGTCGGGCGCTTCTTCGCCGAACTCGATGCTGGCACGAACGCCGCGGGCCTCGGGACCGTCGCGGTCTTCCGGAGGTAGCGCGTCAAGCAGGGCGCGCGCTTCATCATTGCGACCTTCCGCCACCAGCACTCGGGCCATCTGGATCTGGTAGGCCAAGTGGTCGGGGTACTGCTGTGTCAGCTGCTGCAGGATCTCCAGCGCGGTGGCGGTGTCGCCCGCCGCCAGGGCCTGCTCGGCCTGTTCTTCGGGGCTTGCCGGAGCATCTTCCGGGGCCGGGAAGTAGCGGCCCAGCCACTCGCGAATTTCCTTTTCCGGCAAGGCGCCCTGGAAGTGGTCCACCAGACCGCCCTGGCTGATCAACTTGACGTCGGGTACCGAGCGTACGCCGAGCTGGCCGGCGATGTCCTGGTTGTCGTCGATGTTGAGCTTGGCCAGCAGGAAGGTGCCGGCGTACTCGCGGGTCAGCTTTTCCAGCACCGGCATCAGGTTCTTGCAGGGCTCGCACCAGGGGGCCCAGCAGTCCAGCAGCACCGGGATGCGCATGGACAGCTCCAGCACCTGCTGAATGTTGCTGCGGTCGACGTCGAAGATCAGGTCGCTGTCGGCCGGCCCCTGGGACGCCGCGGCGGCACCCTGGGCGGGTTCGCTGCTCGGATCGCTGCTCAGAGGTTCGCCTGTACGAGGGTCGACGATGGGCATGGGACACAACCTTGTCAAAAGTGAATTGCCCTAAAGATGCGGGCGACGGCCACCGACTTCAAGGCGCCTGCCGATACGCCGGAGCATGCCTGGAATCGATGACTGGCCAGCGGTGTGCCCAAGACGCGGTAAAGGGCTGCGGCGACGGTCGATTCTTGACCGACTCGGGTTGATCGAGGTCAGCTCTTCGACGAAAGAAGGAGGGGTGGATGGCTAATCCGGGGACACGGAAGCGCCAAAAAATATCGAATTGGCACAGAAAAATTAAGATTTAATCAGGGGGCGGGCTTCGTAGTACAGCGATGCCGCAACGGCGTCTGGTGGCGAAGCGCTGGCCTCGGCCAGCACCGGACAGCCAACAAAAAAACGAGGCAGTCCCGAAGGACTGCCTCGTTTTCGTATTTGGTAGCGGGGACCGGATTTGAACCGATGACCTTCGGGTTATGAGCCCGACGAGCTACCAGACTGCTCCACCCCGCATCAACGAGGACGTAGTATACGGATAATTCTGGCTGCGTCAACCCTGTGCGATTTCGGGTGTGATGGGTCGTGCCGTTCGGGCGCTGTGGTCCATACTGGAGTGGCTGTCATGCAAATGTCAGTGCTAGACGCTAGCCTGGTGGATAGTCGTTGTGGACGTTGATTCGACGCAGTACCACGACGAAGGCCTGCCGAGGTAGGCAGGTGGGGCTGGGCGTCGCAGTGGCAGGAGGCCACCCGCGATCGCTCTGGGCCCGAGGTTCCTGGTTGCGCGAATGCGCAGCACCAGAGCATCCACTGCTATACATGCTTGCAACAACAAGTGCCGTCGCCAAGCGGCGGCGTGAAGGACAATCAGGGAGGTCGTCTATGACTCAGCAAAAGCCCGTCGCGTGGGTCACCGGTGGTACTGGTGGTATCGGAAGCTCAATCTGTCGCGAACTGGCGGATGCCGGCTATCAGGTAGTGGCCGGTTACAACAATCCTGACAAGGCCAAGACCTGGCTGGAGACCCAGAAGTCGGATGGCTATGACAATATCGACATCGCCGGCATCGATCTGACCGATTTCGAGGCCTGCCAGAATGGCGTCAAGGCGATCGAGGACCAGCATGGGCCGATCGCAGTGCTGGTCAACTGTGCCGGTATCACCAAGGATGGCACCTTGAAGAAGATGTCGGCGGACCAGTGGAACGTGGTCATCGACACCAACCTCAACAGCGTCTTCAATACCTGCCGCAGCGTGATCGAGAGCATGCTGGAGCAGGGCTACGGACGGATCATCAACATTTCGTCCATCAACGGCCGCAAGGGTCAGTTCGGCCAGGTGAACTATTCCGCCGCCAAGGCCGGCATGCACGGTCTGACCATGGCGCTGGCGCAGGAAACTGCGACCAAGGGCATCACCGTCAATACCATCTCGCCTGGCTATATCGCCACCGACATGATCATGAAGATTCCGGAGAAGGTGCGCGAGGCCATTCGCGAGACCATCCCGATGAAGCGGTACGGCACGCCGGAAGAGATCGGCCGCCTGGTCAATTTCCTGGCCAGCAAGGACAACGGTTTTATCACCGGTGCTAATATCGACATCAATGGCGGTCAGTTCATGGGCTGACAGACGTCGCGCCGGGCTCACGAGGCTCGGCGATGTACATTTCGCCAGAAACCACGATGCGAGGCCAAAAGGCCTCGCATCGTGGTTTTCAGGGGTCGAAAGAGTTCAGGGGTTGAAAGAGGGCGGAAGGCACGGCAAGCCGTGCATCGCTCAGGGTGGTGGCAGTTGACTCAGCCCATCCAGCAGGGCGTCGAGCTCCTGTACCTCGCGCTCCCACTGCTGGCGCGACACTGGACCGGTGGCCAGCAGCCCGCACAGTACCGAGATCAGCTCGTCTTCCCGGCTCGGCGCCTGGCCAAGGCTATCGTTGAGGCGGTCGACCTGGATCGCCAGGCGCAGTGGCTCGTCCTGGTGGCCGATCGGATGGCCCGCCAGGAGCGCCAGGTGCACCCGCAGTCGTGCCAGACGCTCGGCGACTTCCTCCGCTGGAGCAGGATCGCGTCGTGCGGCGTTGCGCTGTGCGTGGGCCTGTTTCAGCGCCGGCGGCAACGATAACGCGGCAGGAATCTCCACATCACTGCAGAGGCGACCGGCGAGGCAGTCATCGTCGGCCTCAAGGTGCTCGAGAATCAGGGGTTTGACCTCGCGCCAACGTCCGACGACCTCTGCCACGGAGAGCCGTTCCAGGCGCTCGCGCCGAGCCCGTACGATGCCGGCCCAGCGCTTGCGCATGCCTTCGGTGCGCCGGCCCGATGGTAGCGGTTCCAGAGCGCTGGCCTCATCCACCGCCTTGTCCAGCCAGTCGGCCTCGCTGCTTGCCGCGGGTTGCCAGGCATCGATGCGGTCGATCAGGGCCTGCATCTGTTCCAGGCGCTCGCGAGCACGCTGGGCACGATCATCGCGCTCGGCGTCACGCTGGGCGAAGATCTGGTCGCATAGTTGGCGGAATTCTCGCCACAGGGTCTGCTCCTCGCCCTTGGGCGCGCGCCCCAGTTCGCGCCAGCGCTGTTGCAGTGCCTTGGCCTGGTCGGCTCGCTGGCGTGCCGGCAGTCGTGCATCGACCAGCGCTCGGGCCTGGTCGATCACCTCACGCTTGGCGTCGGCGATCTCGTTGGCGCGGCGATCGATCAGCGCCTGCAACTGGTGCCGGATGCGGCCGAAGCGTCGTCCGATGGCCTCTGCGTGATCGCGCGGGACAGGGGCGGTGCGGCGCCACTGTTCCCTGGCCTGGTCGCGGATCTCGCGCAGCGCGTCGGGGTCGGCCTGGGCGGCGGGCTGCTCCAGAAGGGCCTCGATCTGCTCGCACAGCGCTTCGCGTTCTGCCAGGTTGGCCTCGCGCAGGCGCTGTTGTTGTTCACGCCAGGCCTTGAGCGACTCGCGAATACGTTCGGAGGTTGCCCGAAAGCGCTCGGACTGCTCGCGGTTGGCCGCGGCGTCGCCCAATGCCTTCCACTCCTTGACCAGCTGGCGATGGCGGCGGTCACGGTCACGGTCGGTGAGGGTGGCGTCCTGCTCCAGGGCCTCGATGGCCTGGCACAGTTGCTCGCGCTTGGGACCGGCGACGAAGCCGCGCCAGTCGCGCAGTTCGGCGAGTCGTGCGCCGAGGCGCTTGAGTCGAGACTGCTGGGCACCGGCCGAGGACGGCAGCTGATCGGCGAGGTGGCGAAGCCGCTGGTGCAAGCGGCTCGCTCCCTTGAAGGTACCCTCGTCGAGCAGCGCCTCGAGACGATCCAGTTCCTCATCGAAGCGTGTGAGCTGGGACTCCGATGGTTCGTCCCCGGAAAGATCCTTCTCCAGGCGGAGATGGTGTCGCGCACGTTCGAGCCGCGGGTCTGGCGGCAGACCTTCGGGCCACTTGCAGTCGCTCACCAGCTGCTTGAGCGCAGCCTCGTCGCCGGCCCTGATGGCTTCCTCCAGCGGCAGGGCGCGCTCGACCAGGCGCTGGTGGGCCTGGTTGATGGCGTCGTAGTTCTTCAAGGCCTTGTCGTAGCGCTGGCGCAGGCCGTCGTCGGCCAGGTGGATCTCGGACAGTGCCTGCCAGCGGTTGGCCATCAACTGCTTCTGAGCGCGCAGGCTGGCAAGGTCCTGTTCACCGACATATTCGCCCTGATAGAGCGCGGCCAGGCTTTCTTCCAGCGCCATGACCAGTGCCTCTCGGTCCTGGTCGGCCTGCTCGCGGCGCTGTCGGTCGGCACGCAGGGCGTGTTCCTGGGCCTCGTGATCGTGAATCACCTTGCGACAGCGCAGGCTGGCCTCCTGGTAGCGCTGCTCCTGCCCGGCGTCGGGCAGATCCGCCAGTCGAGACCACTCGCGCTCCAGATGGCGGAAGCGCCCAGCGTAGAGAGGCTCCCAGGTGGCACGGGCGTGCTGCTCGAGACTGGCCAGCAGTTGCTCGCGTCGTTCCCGAGCCTGTTCCACGGCGTCGGCGTCGGCGCGCAGTCGACCCAGGCGTTCCTTGGCGTCGCGCACCACGTGGCGATCCCGGCGGGCCGCCTGGGCCAGCTGCTTGAGACCTTCCTCGGAGGTGACCCGCTCGGCGGCGGCGTGACGTACGGCGGCGATGCCGTTGTCGCAGGCCTGGCGAATCAGGGCGGCCTCGTCATCGAGCCTGGCCAGGGCGGCGAGTCGCAGCTGCTGGTTATCGCCCTGGAGGGCGATCTCCTCGAGCATCGCCGCGTCGTCCAGGGACTCGACGATCTGCTGGCGGCGGCCAAGTTCGATGCCGCCCTGGCGACCGATCAGCAGCGCGATGAGCTGACGATCCAGCTCGCGTGATCCTTTACCCTCGACGCGCAGCTGCAGCAGTCGCTGTGGGTCGTCCAGGCGTCTCGCCGCGGCGAGACGGACGTCGGGCTCGGTATCCTGGACCAGGGTCTCGAGGGCCTCGCGTTGGCTCTGGGGGTCGAGCCGTTCGGCGGCGTCGCGTCGGACCTGTGGATCGGGATGTCGCCAGCGTGGCGAGAAAAGGCGGCGGAGGAGTCCGGGCATGGGGCTTCCTGCAAAGAAATAAAGAAAGGTGGCGAAACGGCTTCACCATCTTGTTATTGCGCCAGGCTAAGCCGGGCGTCGAGATAGAAAGTTTATCTAAGCATGCGCGCCACCATCAGAAAAGGCCTCAGCGCAGGGCTGTGGCTGATTGGAGACACTGACAGGAGGACAATTGAGGCTTATGATCGGTTGCAGGACCGGGGGCTCTGACTTAGCTTGAGATCATCCCCCGACCAACACCCGACGTGGAGTTCGGCAATGAGCCTCAAAGTGGACAGGGACAGCATGGCGTTTACGTTCAAGGGTGGGATGCTGCCCATGACGGTGATGGAGCTTTCCAGTGCGGATCCCGAGGAAATTCGCGATCAGCTCGCGGGCAAGCTCTCGCAGTCGCCAGCCTTCTTTCAGCACACCCCGGTGGTGCTCAGCGTCGAGAAGCTCGACGAACCTCACCTGGCCCTGGAACGTATCTGTGCGGTGTGCCGGGCGCACAAGCTGCTGCCGGTAGCGGTGCGCGGTGGTGCCGATCCGGTCAAGCAGTCCGCCTGGGCGCTCGGACTTGGCTGGTTCCCCCCCCAGGATGCCGCCCGTGCGCGTACCCTGGAAAGCGTTCCGGTGCAGGAAGACGAAGACGTCACCGTGGTCGAGGAAGTGGAGGCTGACGCGCCTCATGGCGGACGTATCTTTCGTGGCACCGTGCGTTCCGGCCAGCAGATCACCGCTCCCGACGGCGACCTGACCGTGATCGGTGCGGTCAATGCCGGGGCCGAGGTACTGGCGGCGGGCAATGTCCACGTCTACGGTGCCCTCAGGGGGCGTGCCCTCGCTGGCATTCACGGCGACCACCAGGCAGGCATCTTCTGCCGTGAGCTGCATGCGGAGCTGTTGTCGGTGGCGGGCAACTACAAGCGTCTCGAAGATATCGACCCCCAGCTGCTCGGCTCCTCCGTCCAGGTCGTGCTGACGGACGATCAGTTGGGGATCACCGCGCTGAAGTGAGCCTTCAGCTGGGCTTGTAAGGAGCCTTTAGCCGGGCTTGTGAAGCGCCTTCAGCGGGGCATTGCCGCATCAGCGGGCGCTTTAGCGCGGGACAGCGATTTTTATAAGGCCGTGCCTGGTCACTGCGGTGACCACACAGGACCAACAACTTTACGACGACAGGATGCGACACTTGGCCAAGATCATCGTTGTGACCTCCGGTAAAGGCGGGGTCGGCAAGACAACCAGTGCGGCAGCCATTGCCACCGGGCTGGCACTCAGAGGCAACAAGACGGTAGTGATCGACTTCGATGTCGGTCTACGGAACCTCGACTTGATCATGGGCTGCGAGCGCCGTGTGGTCTACGACCTGGTCAACGTTATCCAGGGCGAGGCCGGGCTGAACCAGGCGCTAATCCGTGACAAGCGCGTGGACAACCTGCATATCCTTCCTGCCTCCCAGACTCGGGACAAGGATGCCTTGACCCAGGAGGGCGTCGAGAAGGTGCTGGACACCCTGACCAAGGACTTCGACTACATACTGTGCGATTCACCCGCCGGTATCGAACGTGGTGCCCAGCTGGCCATGTACTTCGCCGACGAGGCCATCGTGGTGACCAACCCCGAGGTGTCTTCGGTGCGTGACTCCGACCGTATCCTTGGGCTGTTGTCATCGAAGACCCGGCGGGCCGAGCAGGGCAAGGACCCGATCAAGGAGCACCTGCTGATCACCCGCTACAACCCCGGACGGGTCGACCAGGGAGATATGCTGAATCTCGAGGACATTCGCGAGATCCTGGCCATCAACCTGGTAGGTTTGATTCCCGAGTCCGAGGCCGTGCTGAGAGCCTCCAACCAGGGGGTCCCGGTCACCCACGACGACAGCAGTGACGCTGGCCAGGCCTATATGGATACGGTCAGCCGCCTGATCGGAGAGGAGGTGCCCTTGCGCTTCCACGAGTATCAGAAGAAAAGCCTGCTGAGCCGCATGTTCGGAGGAGGAGGTCGCCGGTGAAACTACTCGATTTCCTGAAGCGCGAACGCAAGAAGTCCGCGTCTGTCGCCAAGGAGCGGCTGCAGATCATCGTGGCGCACCAGCGTAGCCAGCGGGGACAGCCTGACTTCCTGCCGATGCTGGAGAAGGAGTTGCTTGAGGTCATCCGCCGCTATGTCGAGGTGGACGACGATGCCATCAATATGTCGCTGGACAGCGAGGACAACTGCTCGGTGCTCGAGCTCAACGTGACCCTGCCGCGCAGCAGTTGATGCAGCGTCTGGTGTTGCTTGAACGTCGTGATATCGTCGATGCCACATCGCCGATGCGATATCGACAATGCCAGCCATCAAGATGACGCCCCTTGGGCGTCTTTCGTGTATTTCCTTCCCGCGCCGGACTCGACCTGTGATCGTGCAGGCTGAGCCCGGCGTTGGCCTGTGCTAGGCTGACGGGCCTTTGACGTACGCGTGGAGACCGCAATCCCATGGCGCAGCCGAAAGCCGCTCCGCTGACCTTTCTGTGGCACGACTACGAGACCTTTGGTGCCGATCCTCGGCGCGATCGTCCCTCGCAGTTCGCGGCCATCCGTACCGACGCCGAGTTCAACGAGATTGGCGAGCCGGTGGAGCTGTTCTGCAAGCCCGCCGATGATGCCTTGCCGCACCCGATGGCCTGCCTGATCACCGGTATTACGCCCCAGCAGGCGAGGCGCAACGGTGTGCCCGAAGCCGAGTTCGCCGGCGCCATCGTCGACGAGATGAGCGTCGCCGGGACCTGTGCGGTGGGCTACAACAGCCTGCGCTTCGACGATGAGGTCAGTCGTCACCTGTTTTACCGCAACCTGATCGACCCCTATGCACGGGAGTGGCAGAACGGCAATTCGCGCTGGGATCTGATCGACGTGGTGCGCGCCTTCCACGCCTTGAGGCCAGAGGGCATCGAGTGGCCAAGGCGCGAGGACGGCAGTCCCAGCTTTCGCCTGGAAGACCTGACCGCGGCCAACGGTATCGAGCATGCCGGCGCCCACGACGCCCTGGCCGATGTACGCGCCACCATCGCCCTGGCGCGACTGTTGCGGGGCGCCAATGCCAACCTGTTCGACTACCTGCTGTCGCTCAGGGCCAAGCGTGAGGTGCGCAAACGCCTGGATACGACCCAGCGCAAGCCGGTGGTGCATATCTCCCGGCGCTATCCTGCCAGCCGTGCCTGCGGGTCTCTGGTGATGCCCCTGGCCGAACACCCGACCAATCCCAACGGCGTCATCGTCTACGACCTGTCGCTGGACCCTGCCGACATGCTCAGTCTCTCGGCCCAGGAGATTCGTGCTCGGGTATTCGTCAGCAATGACGACCTGGCCGAGGGCGAAAGCCGGATTCCGCTGAAGGTCGTGCACATCAACAAGTGTCCGGTGATCTTTCCGCCCAGTGCGCTCAAGGATGTGTCGGGGCCCCATCAGGGCGAGTATGGCGAGATCGTGGCGCGCATGGGGCTCGAGATGGACGCCTGTCGCGGTCACTACCAGCGGCTGGCCAAGGACCCCGATATCGTCGCCAAGGTGCAGGAGGTGTTCGCCGAGCCACCGCCGGAGCCGCCGAGGGATCCGGACCTGATGCTCTACTCCGGCGGGTTCTTCTCTCCTGCCGACCGCCAGCAGATGGAGCGCGTGCGTGCCATGGATCCCTGGGATCTTGTCGACGCCAGCTTTGCCTTCCAGGACCCGCGCCTCGAGGAGATGCTGTTTCGCTACCGCGCCCGCAGCTATCCGGACACCCTGACCGGCGAGGAGCAGGCGCGCTGGGAGACCTTCCGGTGGGAGCGGATGAACGACTCGGCGCTGGCGAGCCTGACGCTAAAGGACTTCGCGCGTGAAATCGAACGTCTGAACCAGACCTCGCTGAGCGATCGCGAACGCCAGATCCTCGAGGAGATGGTGATGTTTGTGGAGTCGATCATGCCCGCCCAGGCGTTCGGCTAGGGGGGGCAGCCTGGCGCAGACGTACGGCGTCGCACTGGCCGTGTCGGGCATCATCAATATGGCTCCATGAATCAGGTGCCATGTATCAGGTGTGATGAAGCGGGTGAAACGACGCGGGTGAAACCACAAGGCCCGACCGGCGCTGCCGGTCGGGCCTTGTCGTCACTGCTGTCGGCGTCGCCAGCCGGGCGGGATCGCCCCCAAGCAGGGGGCGATGGGGGGGCCAGGGCCTTTTGGCAGAGCCCTGTCAGGGTTTGGCCGCCTGGGCGCTGGTGTCCGCCGGCGTCGGTGACAGCGCTTCTTCCTCGTCACCGGGCAGGGCTTCCAGGTCGCCTTTCAACGCCATGACGTCGCTGGGTGCGGCGCCCGGATCGAAGGTCACGTCCACCACGGCGGCGCCACCCAGACGCTGCCAGCTGTCCTTCAGGCTGGCGGCGTCGACCTCGAGCACCGCGGCGGCCAGCCGCTCACGCCTATCGAAGTCGGTGTCGCCGTAGGACAGCGCCTGCCACAGGCGGGTGGTGCGCTCCTCGAGGCCCGAATCACGCTGGGTAATCTCGTCGTGGACCGCCTGGCGATAGGTGGCCAGGGTGTCGTCATCCAGGCTGTCCAGACGCTCGGGCACACGGTCGAGGAAGTCGCTGACCCTGGCCTTGAGCTCGTCGCTCTGGGTGGAGGGAGACTGCACCAGCAGGCTGATGCCCGGAGCGTGCAGCAGCGGTGAGTAGCCTGCGCTGACGATGTACCCGAGCTGCTGTTCGGTGCGCAACTGCTGGTAGAAGGGGGTCTCGAGCAGCTTGCCGAGCACCGCGATGCGGGCCTGGGTGGCGATACCCTGGTCCGGCCCCTGCAGGTAGCGAATCAGCAGCGACTCGTCTCGGCTGGAGTCCGGCGTCAGGCTCGGCAGATCGACCGCCTTGAGTACCTGCAGGTCGGTGATGGCGTCCGCGCCAAGGCTGGGCTCAAGCGCCGCGATGGCCTGCTCGGCCTCGTCGCGTGCCAGCGACTCTTCCAGGTTGCCGACCACCAGCGCCTGCAGGTGCAGCTCGTCGAGGAAGCGCTCGCGGAAGTCGCGCAGGTCCTGGGGCTCGAGGTCGGACAGCGCCTCCAGCAGTACCTGGGGGGACCACTGGGGCCGAATCAGCGCCTCGGACAGGGTGCGTTGACCCTGGTGATAGAGCGGATTGCGTGGTGCATTCCCCCATTGCTTTTCCAGGCCGTAGCGTACTCGGGCGACGCTTGCGTCGAGGATCTCACCCTGCTTGAGCTGGTCGATCACCTCCCGTATCACCCTGTCCTGGCGGTCACGCCAGCCGGTGAAGGACAGCGTCATGCCACGCGAGTGGGCATAGGCTTCATACTTCTGTCCCGCCAGGCGCGCGGCGTAGAGCTTCTCGTTGAGGCTGTCGTTGAGCCAGCCGGCCAGCAGTTGTGTCAGCACGGCCTGGCGCGGGGACTGGCTGGCGCCAGGGTGCTGCAGGCTGAAGCGCCAGGAGGCCTTGGGCGTATCGTACTCGGCATCGGCCTTGTACCAGGCGTCGGCCTCGGGGGTGTCGATCAGCAGCGAGGGACGCTCGTCGTGGGCCTCAAGCAGCGCCAGGTCCTCGG
Source organism: Halomonas sp. EF61 (assembly GCF_040147045.1). Lineage (NCBI taxonomy): Bacteria > Pseudomonadati > Pseudomonadota > Gammaproteobacteria > Oceanospirillales > Halomonadaceae > Halomonas > Halomonas sp. EF61. The sequence continues at coordinate 1,983,497 of NZ_JAMSHM010000001.1, forward strand.
CGATAAAGGGATTGGGCTCGGGCAGCGCCAGCCCCGCCAGGGGGGCGGCTGTGGTGTCGGCCAATGGCGTCTCTTGCCAGGCGGTGTCGTAGTAGCGGCTACGTTGGTCGCCTTCGACCTCGGGGCCGGTGTACAGGCGGATCATGTTGTCGGGGCGCAGCGCATCGAGCCAGCGACGCACTTCCTCTGCGTCGAGGCCGTCCATGCGGTAGCCGGCGCGGTTGACGTCCTCGAGCGGGTAGTGGGTCAGGCTCATGGACAGGCGCATGGCCTCGTCCAGGGCGTTACCGTGCTGCTGGAACTGGAACGCCTGCTCGGACAGGCTGGCCTGCTCGTCGTAGCGTTCCTCGCTGATGCCCTGTTGGCGAATCTGCTCGATGGTGGCAAACAGACTGGCCTGGATGCGATCGAGATGCTCGCGACCCTCAGGGGTCAGGCTGACATCCACGGCCAGCAGTGCATGGCGGCCGTCACCTCGGGTGACGCCAGCGGACAGGCCGTCGGCCCAGCCGGCCTCGCGCAGGCGGCTCAACAGGCTGCCGGGCCCCTCATGACCGATCAGGTTGGCGATGTAGCTGGCCGGCTTGTGGCGATAGCTGAGCACGGGGTCGGGCACCGGGAACAGGAAGCTGACGCGGCGAGCGTCGCGCAGCGACTGGGCCTCGGCGGCCAGCGGCAGGCGTGAGCGATCCACCAGTGGGGTGTCGATGACGGGTGCCTCGAGGCCGCGATCGGGCACCTCGGCGAAGCGTTCGACCACCAGTGTCTGCAGTTGATCCAACGGCATCGGCGCCACCACCGCCAGATGCATGACGTTGGCACCGTAGTGGTTGTCGTAGAAGTTCATGACCCGCTTGCGCAGGCTGGGCTCCCCTTCGGGCCGCTCGGCCAGGGTCTCCTTGCTGCCCACTGAGAAACCCACGGTGGGGTTGGCCGGATTGAGCAGGGCGTCGAGGACCTCGTTCTCGCGGCGTGCGTCATCGCGCAGGCGCGCCTGATATTCGGAGTGCACCACGTTGCGCTCGCTGCCCAGGCGGTCGGCGTTGAACAGCGGGTCGATGAAGAACCGACTGAAGCGATCCAGAGCGCCTTCGAAGGCCTCGGGCTCCACATCGAAGAAGTAGTTGGTGTCCAGCGAGGCGGTGAAGGCGTTGTGGCGCCCGCCGTGGCGGCTGATGTAGCCCTGGTAGGCGTCGGGCTCGGGGTAGGCCTCGGTGCCCAGAAACAGCATATGTTCGAGCAGGTGGGCGAGCCCCTGCAGGTCATCGGGATCCTGGGCGCTGCCCACCGATACATTGAGTGACGCCGCCGCCTTGTCGGCCTCGGGATCGCTGACCAGCAGGACGTCGAGGCCGTTGTCCAAGGTCAGTACGCGATAGTCGCGATCATCGTGGGGGCTGACGATCGGCGTCGTGGCGGTGGCCACGTCGGCGTCGGCCTGAGCCGTGGGCGGTTGCTCGCTGGTAGCGGCCGGGGCCGCGGAAGCCTGAGCCAGCGGTAGCCACAGGCCGATCAGGGTGGCGACGAGGGCGCTGGCGCCGCGTCGTGTGAGGGTCGAAGCCATCACGTCTCCTTGGAAGTCTGGCGCCACATCTTGCCGATGGGGTGGGCACAGGATGGGTCTTGCTCTTGAGGATTGTTCACTCGTCTTGATACCGGAAAAGCGCCCAACAGTTCCCCGGGAGGGGGGCTCAACAGTGGCTTGAGGTCCTCGGGATCACTCTGCGGGTCCAGCCAGGCCCTCGCTTGACCGGGGGGCACGACCGCCGGCAGACGGTCGGTCAGGGGGGCTAGAAAGCCAGGGCTAGGTACCGTGATCAAGGCGAAGGAGTCGTTATAGTCGGTAAGGGTGGTGTGAAACCTACACCATAGTCCGGCCAGCAGCATCGGCCCGCGGTCTGCTCTGGTGATCAGGAAGGGCTGCTTGTAGTTCGGACGCGGCTGCCAGGCGTAGGCGCCGGCTACCGGCACCAGGCAGCGCCGCGCGCGGAAGGCGTCACGGAACATCGGGCGCGAGTCGAGGCTTTCGGCGCGGGCGCAGTGGGGAGCGTGATCGAGCACCTGCAACCAGGGCGGTGTCAGGCCCCAGAAACCGATCCCCAGGGTAGGGCGTCCAGCTTCCAGGCGGATGATCGACAGTGGACGGCGCGGGGCCATGTTGACGCCGCTGATGGCCTGGGCCGGAGCATCGAGGTCGTCGAGGGCGGTCTCGATGGCGCGGGCGGGAATATAGAGACGGCCGGTCATGGGGGCTCCTGCGATCTGGAGGGCCAGCGTACCCAAGCTCCCGGTGTCAGGAAAGCCTTGAGCCCGTTGTCGCGGCGAAGGGGGCATAATGAGCGGTCGAAAACAGTGTTCGATTAATGTATGCTGAACGATACCGCTGAACCTGAAGCCGCCGATGTCCGGCCGCGAGAGAGAAGAGCGATGGCGCGTCCAAGACAGCATGCCCCCGAGGAGCTTCACGCCCAGGTGATGGCCGCCTGCGATGCCTGGCTGGCTGAGCAGCCGGTGCATGCCCTGTCGCTGCGCTCGTTGGCCCGGGAGGTGGGCTGTGCGCCGAGCACCCTGCTGAAACTCTACGGCAGCTTCAACAACCTGCTTCAGCACGTCAACCTGGAAAGCCTCGGTCGGCTGCGCACGGTGATGGAGCCCCTGCTGGTGGACACCACCGAGCCTGAGGCCCGGCTGCGTGCCCTGGCCCAGGGGTACTGGAAGTTCGCCCGCGAAGACGCCCATCGCTGGCAGCTGATGTTCGACTATCCGCTGGCCCAAGAAGGCGAGCTCGATCAGCGCCAGACCGATATGATCGGCGCACTGTTTGCCCGGGTCGAGGGGACCCTGACCGAGTATCAGCCGGAGCTCGAATCACTCGAGGCGCAGCGCCTGGCGCGAACCCTGTGGGGCAGCGTTCATGGCCTGGTGCAGCTGGGGCTCAATGATCGTCTTGGCTATTCCCAGGGCGGCGCCTTCGAGGTCGAGGAGCTGCTCGATCAACTGCTGTCGACCACCCTCGCCGGACTCAAGCAGATAGGCCGTGACCAGAGGGGCGATAGACAGGTGAACGACACGCCGTGATCGACGCACTCGTCTGGGGCCTCGTCGGCCTGCTTGCCTGCATCGCTGCCTGGCGCTTCTATCGCGCCCCGGCGGTGTATATCCGACGTTTCGTGTTTGCCTTTATCCATGTGTTGTACCGACTTCGCTTCCAGGGGCGTCGCTTCGTGCCCCCGCGCGGGCCGGCGCTGGTGGTGTGCAATCATGTCAGCTTCATGGATGCACTGGTGATGGGCGGCGGCAGCCCCAGGCCGCTGCGCTTCTTGATGGATCGTCCGATCTACGAGTCGAAGCGCCTCAACTGGCTGTTCCGCATGGTCGGGGCGATACCCGTGGAGTCGGATCGTCGTGACCCGGGCAATGTGCGTCGCGCCCTGGAAGAAGTCAGCCGCGCCTTGAGAAACGGCGACGTGGTGATGCTGTTCCCGGAAGGGCGGCTGACGTCGGATGGTGAGGTCAAGACCTTCCGCCGGGGCCTCGACCTGATCCTGTCGAGGGACCCGGTGCCGGTGATTCCCGCCGCGCTGTCAGGCCTGTGGGGCTCGTGGACCTCCAATTGCCACGGCAAGGCTCTGGCCCATTTCCCCAGGCGCTGCCGCGCCCGGGTGGCGCTCTACTTCGACGAGCCGGTGCCGCCGGGGCAAGCCACCCGTCAGTCGCTGGAGGCCCGGGTGCGCGAGCTCAAGGCCGAAGCCGATCGCTGGGTCGAGACCGGTAAGCCCTGAGGCAACCGCCGCCGGGGTGCGCAGGCTCCGGCAGAGGGAAGGTCGGGTTAGGGAAGGGATAACGCAGAAAGGGACGGCCTCGGCCGTCCCTTTCTCGTTAGTGCTTTGCTTGTCAGTACTTAGCTTGTCAGTACTTAGCTTGTCAGTACTTTGCTTGTCAGTACTTTGCTTGTCAGTGCTTTGCTGGCAAGTACTCTGCCTTGGTGGCTTGCTCGCCGGTTCCTTCCCTGCATGTCGCGTCGCGACAGACGTACCTCCGGTCCTTGCGGTGATCAGTCGTTCGCGTCGGACTCTGCCAGGACGCGGCGAGTGCCGGGCCAGCAGCTGACCGAGGTGATCAGGTTGTCGCGCATCTCGAGGATTTCCATGCGGATGTTGCCGATCTGCAGGCAGGCCGGGCCGTCGGGGAAGGACTCGAGGTGTTCCAGTATCACCCCGTTCAGCGTCTTGGGGCCGTCGGTGGGCAAGTGCCAGCCCAGCGACTTGTTGATATCACGGATATTGGCGGTGCCGTCGATCACGTGGCTGCCATCGCTCTGGGGCAGCATGTCCTGTTCCTGGCCGGCCACGTCGGTGGTGAATTCACCGACGATCTCCTCGAGGATGTCCTCCAGGGTCACCAGGCCTTCCACGTCGCCGTACTCGTCCACTACGATGCCAATGCGGCGCTTCTGCTTCTGAAAGTTCAACAGCTGGGTGTGCAGCGGCGTCGATTCGGGGATGAAGTAGGGCTCCCGCGCTTCCTGCACGATGGCCGCCTTGGTCACCTCTCCTCTGGACAGGAAGCGGGCGGCATTGCGCAGGTGCAGCATGCCGATGATGCTGTTGATGTCGCCCTTGAACACCGGCAGCCGAGTGTGCTGGCTGGTGCGGATCTGGGTCAGGATATCCTCGAGACTGTCGTCGAGGTCGATGCCGACCACCTCATGGCGCGGCACCATGATGTCGTTCACGGTGACATTCTCGAGATCCAGAATCGACAGCAGCATGGCCTGGTGGCGATGGGGAATCAGGGTGCCGGCCTCGTGGACCACGGTGCGCAACTCGTCGCGGGTGAGGTTGTCACCATTGCCGTCGATATTCTTGACGCCAAGCAGTCTGAGCAGGCCGTTGGAGATCACGTTGACCACCCACACCAGCGGATACAGCAGCTTGAGCAGCGGCTCCAGGATCATCGAGGCCGGGTAGGCGATGCGCTCCGGCTTCACCGCCGCGAAGGTCTTGGGGGTGACCTCGGCAAAGATCAGCACCACGATGGTCAGGATCGCCGTGGAGATGGCGGGGCCGCTGACATCGCCAAAGAAGTGGATGGCGATGATGGTGGCGATGGAGGCGGCCAGGTTGTTGACGAAGTTGTTGCCGATCAGGATGACGCCGATCAGCCGGTCGGGACGCGCGAGCAGGCGCATCACGCGCTTGGCGTTGCGCTGTCCGCTGTTGGCCTGGTGGCTCAACCGATAGCGGTTGATCGACATCATGCCGGTCTCGGAACTGGAGAAGAAGCCCGATAGGGCAATCAGCAGAAAGAGCAGGCCGAACAGCAGGCCCACCGGAAAGTCGTCGTTCAAGACGTGAAATCCTTGGTCGCGGGTAGGGGTCGAGTTGTAGGGGGTCGGGCCGGGAGTGTCAAGGAGACCTCCTGTCTAGCTGTGCGCTAACAGCACCTCAAGGACAAACTTGCTACCAAAGTAGGCCAAAAGCAGTGCGATATAGCCTCCCAGGGTCCAGCGCACCGCCCGCATGCCTCGCCAGCCAAGGCGGTAGTGGCACAGCAGCAGTACCGCGAACACCAGCCAGGCCAGCAGCGACAGCACCGTCTTGTGGACCAGGTGCTGGGCGAACATGTTGTCGAGGAACACGAACCCGCTGGCGATGGCCAGCGTAAGCAGGGCCATGCCCACCCAGATCATCTCGAACAGTACCCGCTCCATGGTGGTCAGCGGCGGTAGTGCCTGTACCACGCCGCGAATCCGGTGATGCTTGAGGGCCTTGTTCTGGACGCCTACCAGTATCGCCTGCAGCGAGGCGATGGCCAGCACCGCGAAGGCCAGGGCGGAGCTGACGGCGTGGAAGGCGATGCCGGGGGTCATGCCGTTGGCGCTGGTGGGGGTCGGTAGTTCGGTACCGAGCAGCAGCACCACGCCGGCAAAGGGGAACAGCACGGCGGCGATATTGAGCACCGGTTTGAACAGGCTGGCGCCCAGCAGCACCACCACCGCCAGGGCGGTGACCAGCACCGCGCTGGTGGACAGTCCTGGCAGCATCGAGCCCTCGAGGGCAAGCAGGCCGCCGGCGACGACCAGGTGGAGAGCCGCCGCCAGGGTGCCGAAGCCACGCACCAGTAGATCGCGCGGAGGAACCCGGCGAATCAGGGTCAGCCCTTGCCAGGAGGCAGCCGCCAGATAGAAGACAAAGGCCAGTAGAGCCAGAGGTAACGCCTGCATGCTGTGCTGTCCGTGCGCCTTGCCGGCGCCTTTGAAGATAGGGATCCTGGGTCCGGGGAATGCCTTCCCCTCGACACCGACTATACCGGATAGCGCCTCGGCTGACAGCCAGCGGGCGGCCTTCTTCGGCTGTCTTGCCGGCAACTGCATGGAGAGTCCGCGCCACAAGGCGTATAATTTGCGCCATCGTCAAGGCCGCGCACCGGCGGCCGTCTCAAGGGGCGTCTCGACAAGGGCGCCTTGAGGCCATCGCATTTGGAGAGGCCCATGTTTCAGAACCTGAGCGAGCGTCTGTCCCAGACGCTGAAGTCGATCAAGGGTCAGGCACGCCTGACCGACGACAACATCAAGGACACCCTGCGCGAGGTGCGCAAGGCGCTGCTCGAGGCGGACGTTGCCCTGCCGGTGGTCAAGGCGTTCATCGAGCGAGTGCGCGAACGTGCCGTGGGCCAGGAGGTCTCCCGCAGCCTGTCGCCGGGCCAGCAGTTCATCAAGATTGTCCAGCAGGAGCTGGAAGTCACCATGGGCGAGGCCAACGAAGGGCTGTCGCTCAAGGGCACGCCCTCCGTGGTGCTGATGGCCGGCCTGCAGGGTGCGGGCAAGACCACCTCGGTGGCCAAGCTGGGCAAGTATCTGCGCGAGCGCGAAAAGAAGAAGGTGCTGGTGGTTTCCACCGACGTCTACCGCCCCGCCGCCATCGACCAGCTCGAGACCCTGGCCAAGGAGGTCGAGGTCGACTTCTTCCCGTCGCGCTCGGATCAGGCCCCGGTGGACATCGCCACGGCGGCACTGAAACACGCCAAGATCCAGTTCCATGACGTGGTGCTGGTCGATACCGCGGGTCGCCTGGCCATCGACGAAGCGATGATGCAGGAGATCCAGGGGCTGCATCAGGCCATCGAGCCCTCCGAAACGCTGTTTGTGGTCGACTCCATGACCGGCCAGGATGCGGCCAACACCGCCCGCGCCTTCGCCGATGCCCTGCCGCTGACCGGGGTAGTGCTGACCAAGGCCGACGGTGATGCCCGTGGCGGTGCCGCCCTGTCGGTGCGTCACGTCACCGGTCGTCCGATCAAGTTCATGGGTGTCGGCGAGAAGGTCGATGCCCTCGAGCCCTTCCATCCGGATCGTGTGGCCTCGCGCATCCTCGGCATGGGCGACGTGCTGTCGCTGATCGAGGAAGCCGAGCGTACCGTCGACAAGGGCAAGGCCGAACAGCTCGCCAAGAAGGTCAAGAAAGGCCAGGGCTTCGATCTCGAGGACTTCCGCGAACAGCTCCAGCAGCTCAAGAAGATGGGCGGCATGAGCGGTCTGATGGGCAAGCTGCCGGGCATGGGGCAGATGGCCGAGATGGCCCAGGGGCCTGGGCCCGAAAAGGAGCTTGGCAAGCTCGAGGCGCTGATCAACTCGATGACGCCGAAGGAACGCCGTAATCCGGACATCATCAACGGCTCGCGCAAGCGCCGTATCGCCGCCGGTGCCGGCCTGCAGGTGCCGGACCTCAATCGTCTGCTCAAGCAGCACAAGCAGATGCAGAAGATGATGAAGAAGGCCGGCAAGAAAGGCGGCATGCAGAAGATGATGAGGGGCATGTCCGGCATGATGGGCGGAGGTGGTCCTGGCGGTCCCGGAGGCATGGGCGGCATGGGTGGCCCCGGCGGCATGCCCTGGCGCTGAGTCTGTTTTCTTGCGCTGGTGCTGTTTTTAATGCCAAGCGCCCAAGCGTGATGAAGATGCAATACGCTGGGCCCGCCACTCCCGGCCCTGGCACCGCTGGTGCGCCGCTCGTCAAGGGATGAGCGGCAAAAAAGGTTCCCTTGGGGGGTGGTTTTCCGTAGAATACTGCCTCTTCACTCGAGGACCGCGCCTGGCGCGGCCCTCGTCGTGAGCGAAACACCGGTGGCTGGCCTGGCCGTCGCCGTTATCTGAAATCCCAACCGAAGGACAGTCAACGTATGGTTACCATTCGTCTGGCACGTGGTGGCGCCAAGAAGCGTCCCTTCTACCACCTCGCCGTGACCGATTCCCGCAACGCCCGCGACGGCCGCTTCATCGAGCGTCTGGGCTTCTTCAACCCGGTGGCCCGTGGCCAGGAAGAGCGTCTGCGCATCGACCTCGACCGCATCGCCCACTGGCAGTCCCACGGCGCGCAGCTGTCTGACCGCGTCGCCGAGCTGGTCAAGGAAGCTCGTAAGCAGGCCTGAGGCGCAAGCCTTGCCTGTGAATGTCCCGGTGTGAAAGAGGTTTGACCCAGATGGCATCGCCACAACGCCCTAGCGCGCAGCGCCAAGCGCAAGACGATCGCCACAGCGACGATTACGTCGTGCTGGGCAAGCTGACCAGTCCTTACGGCATCAAGGGCTGGCTGAAGGTGTATTCCTACACCTCACCCATGGAAGGCATTCTCGACTATGCCGAATGGGTGGTCCGTCACGACGGACAGATTTCGCGCCATCGCCTCAAGCAGGGGCGCAAGCAGGGACAGGGCCTGGTCGCCCAACTGGACGGTGTCGATGACCGTGACCGCGCCGAGAGTCTGGCCGGAGCGGACATCCTGCTGGCCAAGCAAGACCTGCCCGAACTCGACAGTGAAGAGTACTACTGGCACCAGCTGGAAGGCCTCAGGGTCGTTACGCTGGAAGGGGTGTCTCTGGGACGCCTGGCCTACCTGTTCGAGACCGGTGCCAACGACGTCATGGTCGTGAAGGGCGGTGACGCCCCGGACGATCGCGAACGTCTGCTTCCCTACCTGCCCGATGACGTGGTCAAGCGCGTCGATCTCGAGGCAGGGGAGATGCTGGTCGACTGGGACCCGGAGTTTTGAGCGCAGTGCGTTCGAAAACCGCGTCGACAGGAGATCGATAACGTGTGGATAGGGGTGGTGTCACTGTTTCCGGAAATGTTCGAGGCGATTACTCGCCACGGCGTGACCGGCAGGGCCGTCGACAAGGGCCAGGTGACGCTGGAGTTCTGGAACCCCCGGGACTACGCCACCGACCGCCATCGCACCGTGGATGATCGCCCCTATGGCGGTGGTCCCGGCATGCTGATGAAGGTCGACACCCTGAGAAGTGCCATCCACGACGCCCGCAGCCGAGCCCAGGCGGCCACCGGCGAGCGTCCCAAGGTGATCTACCTGTCGCCCCAGGGGCGCAGACTGGATCAGCAGGGCGCGCGGGAACTGGCGTCCGGACCGCCCCTGGTGGTGGTGGCGGGGCGTTACGAAGGCATCGATGAACGCGTGGTCGAAGCGGACATCGATGAGGAGTGGTCGATCGGCGACTATGTCCTGAGCGGGGGAGAGCTGCCCGCCATGGTGCTGATCGATACGGCGGCAAGGCTGGTGCCCGGTGTACTGGGCCATCAGGATTCCGCGGTCGAGGACTCCTTCAACGACGGTCTGCTGGACTGTCCGCACTATACGCGCCCGGAGGAAATCGACGGTCGCAAGGTGCCGGACGTACTGCTCAGCGGTCACCACGGACAGATCCGTCAGTGGCGGATGAAACAGTCCCTGGGGCGTACCTGGCAACGGCGGCCCGACCTGCTCGAGGGCAGGCAGCTGTCGAAGGAGCAGAAGCGGCTGTTGAACGAGTTCATCGACGAACACGCCGACAAGGCGGAGGTGCAGGACGATCGTCGGGATTCCGACGAGGCGGCCAGTCGCCGCTGACGGACCTGCGTCATCAACGACCCGCGCGCTCGAGCTTCGAGGGCCGGGATCACGATCCATCGGCACCCACGACCGATCGATGGATCACAACGATTTCAGGAGTGAGTCAAATGAGCAGCAAGAACAAGGTGATCCAGGCGCTCGAAGCCGAGCAGATGAGCAAGCAGGTGCCGGACTTTGCACCGGGCGACACCATCGTCGTTCAGGTCAAGGTCAAGGAAGGCAACCGCGAGCGTCTCCAGGCCTTCGAAGGCGTGGTCATCGGCAAGCGTAACCGCGGTCTGAACTCCGCTTTCACCGTGCGCAAGATCTCCCACGGCGTCGGCGTCGAGCGTACCTTCCAGACCTACAGCCCGCTGGTCGACTCCATCAGCGTCAAGCGTCGCGGTGACGTGCGCCAGGCCAAGCTGTACTACCTCCGTGAGCGTAGCGGCAAGTCTGCTCGTATCAAGGAAAAGCTGGCTTAAAACAGCCAGCGCTGTCAGCCAGTCCGAGGGAGGCCCCGCCTCCCTCGCCCGACACCCCGTCACCACCTTCGTGGGGCGGGGTGTCGGTGCATTGGGGGCCCTCTCGTGCTTCACCAGTGCCCTCGATGGCCAGCCCCACAGCCCAGGAGGTGTTGCTTGAGCGCCGGCGATCGTCAGACAATCGACCGCTTCCTCGACCAGCTATGGCTCGAGCAGGGCGTCAGCGACCATACCCTGAGCGCCTATCGCCACGATCTGGAGGCCTGGGCCAACTGGCTTTCAGGTCAGTCTTGCGCGTTGCTCACGCCGGGTGAGCGGACCTTGCCGGACTGGCTGGACTCGCGTCGCGAGCAGGGCTACAAGCTCACCAGCAATGCCCGGCTGCTGTCGAGTCTCAGGCGCTTCTACCGCTGGGCCCTGGCCGAAGGGATGATCGAAGCAGACCCGCTGGCCCGGGTGCGCCTGCCGCGGGTACGGCCATCGTTGCCGGACACCCTGGACGAGGACGAGGTCGAGCGCCTGCTGAATGCGCCGGACCTGTCCACCGCCCTGGGACTGCGCGATCGCGCCATGCTCGAGGTGCTGTATGGCGCAGGGCTTCGCGTCAGCGAACTGGTCGGTCTGACCACCGATGCGGTCAATCTGCGCCAGGGCGTGGTGCGGGTGCGCGGCAAGGGGCAGAAGGACCGTCTGGTGCCGCTGGGCGAGGAAGCCGGCCACTGGCTCGAGCGCTACCTGCGCCAGGGGCGTAGCGAGCTGATGAGCGATATCCAGCGTCCGGCGCTGTTCCCCGGACGGGGCGACGGCGCCATGACCCGCCAGACCTTCTGGCACCGAATCAAGCACTACGCCAGTGTGGCAGGCATCGATCGTCCGCTGTCGCCACACACCCTGAGGCACGCCTTTGCCACCCATCTGTTGAATCATGGGGCCAATCTGCGTGTCGTACAGATGCTGCTGGGGCACTCGGACCTGTCGACGACCCAGATCTACACCCATGTGGCGCAGGCGCGACTGGAAGCCCTGCACGCCGACCATCATCCTCGAGGCTGACCCATGAAACGCCCTCTGTTCGTGCTTTCCCTGCCCGCTCTGCTCACCGCTGCCCTGTGGACCAGCGGTGCGCTGGCGGCCCCCCCCGCCGCGCTCAACGAGCTTGAGGTGAACGGCCAGAAGATGCCGGTGAGTCAGGTGCTGGATACCCCCATGGACGGCATCTACGAGGTGCGTCTGGAGACCGGGGAGTCCTTTTACACCAACGAGAGCGGCAGCCACTTCCTGGTGGGGGATCTGTACCAGAACGCCGAGGACGGCCTGGTCAACCTGTCCGAGCAGAGCCGCAACGCCAGCCGCGCCAGCCGCGTGGCGGCCATCGACGAGTCCGAGCAGATCGTCTATCGCGGGGTAGATGAGCCCAAGGCCACCATCCACGTCTTCACCGATACCACCTGTCCTTACTGCCGCAAGCTGCACGAGGAAGTGCCGCGCCTCAACGAGCTGGGCATCCAGGTCAACTACCTGGCCTTCCCGCGTGGCGGCATGCAGAGCGAAGGCGCCCGCCAGCTCGAACAGGTGTGGTGCGCCGACAATACCAGCGAGGCGATGACCGCCGCCAAGAGTGGAGAGGTTCCGAGCGGCGCCACAAGCTGCGACAATCCGGTGGAGCGGCAGTATCATCTGGGGCTGGAGCTGGGCGTGCAGGGCACGCCGGCGATCATCCTGCCCGACGGCACCATGGTCCCGGGCTATGTGCCCGCCGAACGGCTGGCCGAGCGCCTCGGCATCGACGGCTGAGCCCGTCCGACAACACAATCGAGAAGGCTCGAGCCAGACTCGGGCCTCGCCAAATCGCTGACACAGCCGTCGCTTGCGGCGACGGTCGAGAAGGGAGAATGACATTGAAACCGGTGAGAGTGGGAATCTGTGGGCTGGGTACCGTCGGTGGCGGCACCTTCAATGTACTGACGCGCAACGCCGACGAGATCGCTCGGCGTGCCGGTCGCCCGCTGGTGATCGAGCAGGTCGCCCATCGCAGCATCAATCCCGCCTGTGACCTTACCGGTATTCGTACCACCAAGGACGTCTTCGAGGTGGCGACCAACCCCGATATCGACGTGGTGGTGGAGCTGATCGGCGGCTACGACGTGGCTCGCGAGCTGGTGATGATGGCCATCGAGAATGGCAAGCACGTGGTCACCGCCAACAAGGCGCTGATCGCGGTGCACGGCAACGAGATCTTCAAGGCGGCCCATGAAAAGGGCGTGATCGTGGCCTTCGAGGCCGCCGTGGCCGGCGGTATCCCGGTAATCAAGTCGCTGCGCGAGGGCCTGGGTGCCAACCGCATCAGCTGGGTGGCGGGTATCATCAACGGTACCGGCAACTACATCCTGACCCATATGCGCGACGAGGGCCGGGCGTTCGAGGACGTGCTCGCCGAGGCCCAGGCGCTGGGCTACGCCGAGGCCGATCCGACCTTCGACGTGGAAGGCATCGACGCCGCCCACAAGCTGACCATCCTGGCGTCCATCGCCTACGGTGTGCCGCTGCAGTTCGACAAGGCCTACACCGAGGGTATCTCTCGGGTCACCGCCGAGGACGTCGAGCAGGCGGATAACCTGGGCTACATCATCAAGCACCTGGGTATCTCCAAGCGCACCGGTGACGGCCTCGAACTGCGCGTCCATCCGACGCTGATTCCCAAGGAGCGGCTCCTGGCCAGCGTCCACGGGGTCAAGAACGCCATCGCCGTGATGGGTGACGCCGTCGGTCCGACCCTCTACTACGGTGCCGGCGCCGGTGACGAGCCCACCGCCTCGGCGGTAGTCGCCGACCTGCTCGACGTGGCCCGCGACATCTCCACCGAGCATCGCTATCGCACGCCTTATCTGGCCTTCTGCGGCGTCACCGATGACTGTGACGAGCTGCCGATCATGCCCATGGAAGACATCACCACGGCCTACTACCTGCGCCTGCTGGCGGTGGACCGCCCCGGCGTGCTGGCGCGGGTGGCGACCATCCTGTCCGAGGAGGGTATCTCCATCGAGGCGCTGATCCAGAAGGAGGCCACCGAGGGCGAACTGGTGCCGATCATCCTGCTGACCCACCGTACCCTCGAGAAGCACATGAACGAGGCCATTCGCCGCATCGAGTCCCTGGCCGACATCGCCGGCTCGGTGACCCGCATTCGCGTCGAGAGCCTCGACGAGCAGGACTGATGATGCCTGCGGGAGCGGGCCCAGGCTCGCTTTCGCGGGCGCTTCGCTGGAATCTCAGGCCGCGCCCCGGGCGGCGGCAAGGAATCACAAGATGCGCTATATCAGCACCCGCGGGCAGGCGCCCGCGCTGTCCTTCGAAGAAGTCGTCCTTACCGGCATGGCCGCCGACGGTGGCCTCTACGTTCCCGAGGACTTCCCTCACCTGAGCGCCGACGACCTGGCCGACATGGCCGGGCTGTCCTACGCCGAGATCGCCTTTCGGGTGATGAAGCCCTTCGTCGGCGGCGAGATCGACGACGACACCTTCCGTGGCCTGGTCAAGGACGCCTACGCGACCTTCAGCCACGACGCCGTGGTGCCGCTCAATCAGCTCGACGCCAACCACTTCCTGCTCGAGCTGTTCCACGGTCCGACCCTGGCGTTCAAGGACGTGGCCCTGCAGCTGCTCGGACGTATCCTCGATCACTTCCTCAAGAAGCGTGGCGAGCGCGCGGTGATCATGGGCGCCACGTCCGGCGACACCGGCTCGGCGGCGATCGAGGGCTGTCGTCACTGTGACAACCTCGACATCTTTATCCTGCACCCCCACAACCGGGTGTCCGAGGTGCAGCGCCGGCAGATGACCACGGTGCTGGCCGACAACGTCTTCAACGTCGCCATCGAAGGCAACTTCGACGACGCCCAGGCCATGGTCAAGGCCAGCTTCGCCGACCAGAGCTTCCTCGACGGGGCTCGGCTGGTGGCGGTGAATTCGATCAACTGGGCGCGGATCATGGCCCAGGTGGTCTACTACGTAGCCTCTGCCGTGGCGGTGGGCGCGCCCCAGCGTCAGGTCAGCTTCTGCGTGCCCTCGGCCAACTTTGGCAACGTCTTCGCCGGCTACGTGGCCTACCGCATGGGGCTGCCGGTGAAGCAGTTCATCGTCGCCACCAACGCCAACGACATCCTTCACCGTACCCTGGCCGACAACGACTTCTCCAAGCAGGAGCTGCTGGCCACCCTGGCGCCGTCCATGGACATCGTGGTGTCGTCCAACTTCGAACGTCTGCTGTTCGAAGCCTACGACCGCGACGGCGGCGCCGTGGACGAGCTGCTCGGGCGCTTCCAGAACGAGCCGACGGTGCTGGCCGAGGCCCCGCTGGGCCGGCTGCGCGAGGTGTTCTCGAGCCACAGCGTGGATGACGACACCATCCTCGAGGTGATCCGCGAGGCCCACCACCGCACCCAGGAGATCCTCGATCCCCACACCGCTACCGGCTATCGTGCCGCCGAGCGCGAGCGCAGGGACGCCTCTACGCCGATGATCACCCTGGCCACCGCCCACCCGGCCAAGTTTGCCGAGGCGGTGGTCAAGGCCGGCTTCCCGGGTGTGCCGCTGCCGCCACATATGGACGATCTGCTCGAGCGCGAGGAACGCTACGAGGTGCTGCCGGCTAGACTCGAAGCGGTACAGGCCTTCGTCGCCGAGCATCGTCGTCGCTGAGGCCTTCGGGACGGGACCGAGCGCCGTGCGGCTCGATTCTGTGCCAATCGGTTCTTATCCATCGGTTTTTGCCAAGGGTGCCCGCTGCCGGGCATCCCGACAGGGAGACTTCCATGAAGCTGTGGGGACGCAACAACTCGGTCAACGTCAAGAAGCCCGTCTGGTGTGCCATCGAGCTGGGGATCGACCTCGAAAGGGTCGACCTGGGAGGGCCCTTCGGTGGGCTCGATACGCCGGAATTCCTGGCCAAGAATCCCAACGGCCTGATTCCCTGTCTCGAGGACGGCGACCTGGTGCTGTGGGAATCCCACACCATCGTCCGCTATCTGGCCGATGTGCACGGTGACGGTCGGCTCGCGACCGACTCTGCCGGCGCCAGGGCGCGCTGCAGCATGTGGATGGACTGGGCGCTTGGCAGTCTGGCGGGCCCCTATCGGGATCTGATCATGAACCTGGTGCGCGGCACCCCCGAGACCCGCGACGATGCGGCCATCGAGCGTGGCCTGGCCGGGTTCGAGAAGAGCCTGCGTATCGCCGACGGTGCGCTGGCTCGCCAGCCCTGGCTGTCCGGCGAGGAATTCGGCATCGGTGATATTCCGCTGGGGGCCTACGTCTACCTGTGGTTCGCCCTGGATATCGAGCGCCCGAGCCTGCCGAACCTCGAGGCCTGGTACGAGAAGCTGACCCAGCGCAGCGCCTATCGCGAACACGTGATGCTGCCGATCAGTTAAGTCGATCCAGCAGCGTTGGACGCGCCGGTATCGCGTCGGCGCAGGTGGCGGTCAGCACGCCATCTGCGCCGACCTTCTCGGTTCCCGACACCCTCCTGCGCCACCCTCGCTTCAACCTTCCAGAGAATCCGATGTCCCACTCTTCTCCGGCAAATGCCGGCTCGAGCGAGCATGCCGAGCCGCGTCCGCGTATCGAACCGCGTCCTCGCAACGAAAGGCTATATCGGCAGGGACTCGAGGCCGGGCTGTCGGAGCTTCAGGCCCGGCTGCTGGCCGGACGCCTGCCCGACTACCAGGGCGAACTCGGCCCGCTGGTCGATCCGAGTCTGCGTCATCTGGTCCATCCCGAGCGTCTGGCCGATGCGCCGAGAGCGGCCGAGCGCATCGCCCAGGCGGTGGCCGAGGGCGAGCACATCGGCATCCTCACCGATTACGACGTGGACGGCATCACCTCCCACGTGGTGATCCGGCGCACCCTGAACGAACTGTTCGGGGTGCCGGAGTCACGTCTGCACAGTCTGATCGGTCACCGTATTCATGACGGCTATGGCATCAGCCTGCCGTTGGTGGAGCGCACCCTGAAGCTGACGCCGCGGCCCAGCCTGGTGATTACCGCCGACTGCGGCAGCAGCGACGAGGCGCGTATCGCCAGGCTCAAGGCGGCGGGAATCGACGTGGTGGTCAGCGATCACCACGCTTTGCCCCAGGAAGGGCCGCCGCCCTCGGCCTATGCCACGGTCAATCCGACCCGAGCCGACTGCGACTACCCGGACGCCACCATCGCCGGCTGCATGGTGGCCTGGCTGTTGATGTCGCTGACCCGCCAGGTATTGATCGAACAGGCGGTACTGTCGCCGTCCACGCCCAAGCTCTCGCCCTGGCTATCCTACGTGGCGCTGGGCACCGTGGCCGACTGTGTGTCGCTGGGTGGCAGCGCCATCAACCGGGCGGTGGTGCGCCACGGTCTGGCGCTGATCAATCGCATGGGCGAGCCCTGCTGGCGGGTAATGGCGGAGCGCCTGGGCGCCGACAGCGTGCCCTTCAACGCCGAGACCCTGGGCTTCCAGATGGGGCCGAGAATCAATGCCCGTTCGCGCCTCGATGATCCCTACGCGGCGCTTCACTTCATGTTGGCCGGGGATGACGGGGTGGCGCGGCGTCACCTGGAGACCCTGGACGCCGACAACCAGTCGCGCAAGGCCATCGAAGCCGACATGGTCGCCGAGGCCAGGCTGCTGGCCCGCCGGGCGCTGGACGCCGACGAGCCGGTGGTCATCGTCTATCTGGAGAACGGCCATCCGGGGGTCCAGGGCATCGTCGCCTCGCGCCTGGTGCAGGCCTACGGGCGGCCGACCCTGGTGCTGACCCCCGCCGCCGAGGCCGGCATGCTGACCGGCTCCGGACGCTCGGTGGAGGCGCTGCACCTGCGCGATGCTCTGCAGCGCGCCCACGACCTGGCCCCCGAGGCGCTTACGCGTTTCGGCGGCCACCGGGGCGCCGCTGGCGTCGGCGTGGTACAGGAACGTCTCGACGACTTCCGCCAGGCGCTGATCACCGCGGTCAGCGAACAGCTCGGCGATCTGGAACTGGTGCCCAGACTCTACACCGACGGTGAACTCGGCGAGCATCAGCTAAGCCTCGAGACCCTGGTCGAGATCGAGGGCCTTGGCCCCTTCGGCCGCGAGTTCGAGGCGCCGCTGTTCGAGGGGCGCTTTCTGGTGGAGCGGCTCAAGCCGGTGGGTGACGGCAGTCACCTGACCCTGGAGCTGTCCTGTCGCGGACTGACCCTGAAGGCCATCTGGTTTCGCTGCCTGACCCCCGGCCAGTTGCCGGACTTCGACGTGGGCGCCACCCTGCACTGCGCCTACAAGCTCAATCGCAACCGCTTCCGCGGGCGTGAGTCGCTGCAGCTGATGGTGGAGCACGCAGAACCCGTCGAATAAGCCGGTCGACTGAAGCGGTCGAACGAGGGTCCGTGATCCCGGCAAGCCTCGGTCTTCGTTGCCTGCGGAGGTCCTGGCGCTGCTGGCTTCAGGTTACCGTGAATTGTCCCATCATGCCGTTATCTTCGTGTTCGAGGATATGGCAGTGATACATGAAGGGCGCACCCAGCGAAGGCTGGTTGAAATGGACCAGCAGTTCGACGGGCTCGCGCACCAGCACAGTGTCTTTCATGCCTTTGTCACGGGTCTGCGGCGCAGAACCGTTGCGGCTGATGACCTGGAAATGCACGCCGTGTACATGGAAGGGGTGGGCCATCATTGTGCCGGTCACCTCCCAAATTTCGCTATCACCCAGGTTGACTCGCTCATCGACTCTGTCCATGGAGAAGGCACGGTCATTGATGCCGAAGCTGGCCCTGCTCATTCGTGTTTCGTCCCTCCTCATGTTTCCCATGCCCATGCCCATCTCCATGCCCATGGTCAACTCGAAGCGACGTCTGCGCAGTGCCGTTGAGGGGATCCGGGGTTCAGGGGCGTGAAGCCGCTGTGGTACCTGAAGGGAACTGCTGCCGGTGCCTTGGGGAATGAACTCGATGACGGTCGTTTCGCTAGCCCCTGACATGGGCGTCATCATGCGCATCATCGACAGACTACTGTCTGGTCCGGTAGTCAGGGTCGCAGGGCGACCATTGGAGAAATCGACGAGAATTTCGGCTCGCTCTCCTGGAATGAGGCGTAGCGAGCGCAGCGCAACAGGCTTCTCGAGCAGACCTCCCTCCGAGGCAATCCAGTGAAAGATTCTGGCGTCGGAGAACGCCAGATCGAAAAACCTGGCGTTGGCACCATTGACCATCCTCAGACGCACCAGCCGGGGAGGAACCTTTGCTACTGGGTTGACAGTGCCGTTGACCAAGAGAGTGTCGCCACGTCGTCCATGCATCGTCGTCATCATGCCCTGTGGTAATACCAGGGTTCCCTGCTCGAACTGCTTATCCTGAAGTATCAGGGGAATGTCATCGACACCGTAATCCGAGGGCAGGCCCAGCGATTTTTCATGGTCGTCACTGACGATCAACATTCCTGCCAGGCCTGCGTAGACCTGTCTGGCGGTGCGCCCATGAGCGTGTGAGTGGTACCAGAGAGTGCATGCCCGCTGACGTATCGGTAGTACCGGTCGCCAGGTGGCTCCGGCGGGGATCGTCTGGTGAGGGCCGCCGTCCAGGTTGCCGGAGACCAGCAGCCCATGCCAGTGCACGGTGGTGTCTTCACCCAGGGTGTTGGTGATGGTGACCTCGGAATCGTCGCCCTGGTGGACCCGAAGCGTGGGACCTAGGTAGCTCCCGTTGTAGCCCAAGGTGATGCTTTCTCGGCCAGGGAAGAAATGGCGCGAGCCCTCCTGAACTTCCAGCGCAATCGACTGGTGACGGCTGCGGGCATCGATCAGTTCCGGGATGTAAAGCTCGTTGAGTTGCGGCAGTGAGTACAAGCGACCTGTGGCGTTGGCTGCCAGCACGGCACCACCCGATAGCAAGGAGCCCATCAGGAACGAGCGGCGTGTCATGAACATGCTTTTCTCCTTCACGGTAACCATCTTGTTGCGCTCACATCGACAGACTGTGGCCGAACAAGCGAGTCTTTTGACTCGTCAGGTGAGAGCAGATAGGTCAAGGCGACAAGACCGGGTTGCTTGGCCCTGGATCGCTGTGGCGCTGGTGGTGATGCCCCGGCAGCTGCCGGGGCCTTGCCCGTGAGGGCGTTCAGAGCGTCATGAATGGCCTGGCCTCACCATCGCGGAACTCGTAGACGTTCCACTCCTGCTGGCGAGGGCCTGGCATGCCTGGGGTGCCGGCAGGCATGCCGGCCAGACCGATGCCGGCTGTATCGGGGTGCTGTTCGAAGAGTCGATCCAGCGCCGCGAAGGGCACGTGCCCCTCGACCGCGTAGCCCCCCATTTCGATGGTATGACAGGCGCCGAGGCCAAACGGAATGCCGAGGCGTTGCTTGATGCTACCGATGTCTCGAGTCTCGACGATGGTCACGTCGACACCACGTTGTTCCAGCAGGCGCGCGTACTCGTCACAGCAGCCGCACTGTGGATTCTTGTACAAGGTGGCAGTGTCGGGCAGATCCGCCATCGCGGGCGCCGCAGCCAGCAGGCTGGTGGCGAGGAAAAGCAGGGAGGCGTGACGGTGGCTCATGACTGTTTCTCCCGAGAGCGGTGAGTGGTGAGAAGGTACTTGCCGAGGGCGGAGATGCCGAGACCCAGCAGGATCAGCCAGGCGATCGGCATTAGCCAACCGATCCAGCCCATCGAACCCATAAAGGCGAAACATGTCGTGCTCATTGGTGTAACTCCTGACAGAAGAAGCGTGGCACCGGGGTAGGTGCCTTGTGATGTGCGGTGGTGACATGACGCTTTTTGCTGTCAGGAACGAGGAGGGCGCCTCGGCGGCGCAATGATGTGACTGGTGCCAGCCGGGACGACGATGTCGATCAAGCCGGCTGGCGGTGTGTCGTGGATGGTCGGCAACGGCGAGACGGCGGCACAGACGCTGCACTCCGGGTGTGTGTGGTCTGGTGTGTCGCTGTGGAGTGCGATACAGGGGCCTGCGCAGTCCTCCATGGCCACGGCAGTCGGTCCAGCAAGGATCGTCAGCACTACCAGCATGACCATGAGCACCATCGGTGCCATGGCCAGGCGTTTGATGCAGTTGCAAAGCAGTGTTCGAGCCGTGGGGTTCATCAACTTGCCCTTGTGGAGTTGATTGACCTCGCAAGCAGGCTTCCTATGGTCAGCCGCCGCGTATTTTCCACCGGAGTGGTTCCGGGTACGTCAATAATTTGGCCAGATGCCCGGGGTGGCGAGTTCCAGCAGATGCCCGTCGGGGTCGCGGAAGTACAGGCTCTCGCCGCCCTTGGGCCAGTGGGTACGACCCTCGATCTCGACCCCGTGGGCGTCGAGGCGCGTCTCCCAGGCACCAAGCTCCTCGCGGTCGATGGCCAGCGCCATATGCACCCAGCCGCGGCCGTCGTGGGGCGGGATGGTGCCCATGTCATCCGGCAGCACCACCGTCTCCAGGGTCTCGCCCTCGAGAAACAGCAGTAGCACCGAAGGGCCGACCTGGTAGGCGGTGAAGCGATGGTCGGCGTTGAAGGGCTCAAGCCCCATCACCTCCTCGAAGAAGGCGCGCGCCCGCGCCATGTCGGCCACGTACAGGGCGGTTTCCAGCACCGACCTGAGGCGGGGGCAGGGGGGCGAATCCAGGTCACTCACGGAAGGCTTGCTCATGGGGCGCTCCTAGGCGTGGCGGTCTCTTCAGGATAGCCAGAACCACCACACAATCAGGCCGATCAATCCCAGTCCCGTCAGGGTCACCACGATGCTCATGACAGCACCTCCTGCGATGGCGGGGTGGCGGGGCGTGGCGCTCGCGCGTTCTGGGGGCGCAGGCGCTTGAGTCGCAGCCGGTTGGCGTTGGCCACCACGGTGATCGACGAGGCCGACATGGCGGCGCCAGCGATCATCGGTGACAGCAGGGTGCCGGTGAGCGGGTAGAAAAGGCCGGCCGCGATGGGGATGCACAGGGCGTTGTAGCCCAGTGCGCCCCACAGATTCTGGCGGATATTGGCCAGGGTCGCCTGGCTGATCTCGATGGCGGCGGCGACGCCGTGAAGCGATGAGCGCATCAGCGTCACCCCGGCGCTTTCGATGGCCACGTCGGTGCCCTGGCCGATGGCGAAGCCGACGTCGGCCCGGGCCAGGGCGGGGGCGTCGTTGATGCCGTCGCCCACCATGCCGACGACTTCGCCCTCGGCCTGAAGGCGCTCGATCTCGGCGTGCTTGTCCTCCGGCGACAGCTCGGCGTGGACCTCATCGATGCCGACCTCTTCCCCGATCGCACGGGCGGTGGCGCTGTTGTCACCGGTCAGCATCACCACCTTGAGGCCATCGGCCCGCAGTCGCGCCACCGCGTCGAGGCTGTCCTCGCGCAACGGATCCTCGATGGCGAAGCCCGCCGTCAGGACGCCGTCCAGCGACAGATAGACCAGGGTGCGGGCCTGGGCCTGCCAGTCGTCGAGCTCATGGTCAGCGAGTGTGACGCCTTCCTCCTGCATCATCGCCGCATTGCCGATGGCCAGGCGTCGTCCCTCGGCGTCCCGGGCACGCACGCCGCGTCCGGTCAGGCTTTCGAAGGCCTCGATGGTGCTGTTGGCGAAAGAAGAGGCACTAGCGGTGCTGCCGCCAGATTCGTCGCTGGGGTTGGTGTCGGCGGCGGCATGGTCATGGCCATGGTCGTGTGCATAGCGGCCCAGGGCCTCGGCCAGGGGGTGTTCGGAACGGGCCTCGATGGCCGCGACCAGACCCAGCAGCCGGGTGCGGTCGTCGCTGGCTTCGCCAGCGAACCAGCGGCAGTCGGTGACCCTGGGGCGACCTTCGGTCAGGGTGCCGGTCTTGTCCACCACCAGGGTGGTCAGTCGACTGGCGGTCTGGAGCGCTTCGCCGGAGCGTATCAGCACGCCGTGCTCGGCGGCCTTGCCCACACCGATCATGGTCGACAACGGGGTGGCCAGGCCCAGTGCGCAGGGGCAGGCGATGATCAGTACCGTGGTGGCGGTGACCAGCATATGGATGACCCGCGGCTCGGGGCCGAAGTGGTACCAGGCCAGGGCGGTGAGCACGGCGATGATCATCACGCTGGGCACGAACACCGCCGAGACGCGATCGGCCAGGTTGCCGATGGGTGGCTTGGAGCCCTGGGCGTTGGCCACCTGTTCGGTGATGCGCCCCAGTCGAGTATCGGCACCGACGCGGGTCGCGCGGAACACCAACGACCCCCGGCCGTTGACCGTGCCGGCGCTGACCTCGTCGCCCGGGCCTCGGGCCAACGGCGCGGGCTCACCCGAGAGCATCGATTCGTCGATATGGCTGTCGCCTTCGACCACCTCACCATCCACGGGCAGGCGCTCGCCGGGCCGCACCCGGATCAGATCGCCCTGGCGAACCTCGTCGATGGGCAGGTCCAGCTCGCCCTCTTCACGCACCACTCGGGCGCTCTGGCTCTGCAGGTCGAGCAGGCGATGCAGGGCGTCCGAGGTCCTGCCCTGGGCACGCAGTTCCAGCGCCTTGCCCAGCAACACCAGGCCGATGATCATGCTCGAGGCCTCGAAGTAGAGCCCTCGGGCGGCCTGTGGCAACCAAGGGGCAGCCACCACCACCGCCATGGAGTAGAGCCAGGCGGTGCCGGTGCCCAGTGCGATCAGGGTATCCATGTTGGCCTGGTGGTGACGCAGCGCTTTCCAGGCGCCGACGAAGAAGGCGCGTCCCGGGAACGCCAGCACGGCCAGCGTCGCCAGGCCCACCAGCCCCCAGCCAAGGCGGGCAAGACCCGTCGGCTCAGGGTGATGGATCAGCATCATCACCATCAGCGGAACCGCCAGCGCCAGCGAGGCCAGGCTGCCCTTGAGCTTGCGCCGGTATTCGCGCTGGTTGCGTTCGGCACGCTGGCGTTCGGCCTGGCGCAGGTCGACGATGGGTTCGGCGCCGTAGCCCACGGATTCCACCGCTTGAACCAGCGCCTCGGCGTCAACGTCGCCGTGGATCCGCGCGGTATGGGAGGCGAAGTTGACCTCGGCGCGCTCGACCCCTGAGGTGGCGGCCAGCGCCTTCTGCACACTGGCCACGCAGCCGGCGCAGGTCATGCCCTGGATCGCCAGACGCTGGGAAGGCGCTGAGGGCTCTTCGTGAAGTGACGCTGAGGGCTCTTTATCGAGCGCGGCTGAGGGCTCTTCTTGCAGTGACGCTGAGGGCTCTTCCTGAAGCGACGGCGCCTCGGCGGGTGCTTGTGGCGTGGTCGTGCTGTCGCTGGCTATCTGCTCGTCGGTGCCGCTTGCCTCGGCGGGCGCTAGCGGTGTGGGCGCGCTGTCGGCGGTTATCTGCTCGTCGCTGCCGCTTGCCTCGGCGGGGTAGCCGGCTTGCGACAGCAGGGCGGCTAATTCGTCGGCGCCGAGGCATGAGGCAACCGACAGCGTGCCGCTCCCGGGGTCGCCTTCGATCTGGGCTTCGGCGTCGTGCTCCTGGATGGCCCGGCGCATGCGCCCGACGCAGCCCTGGCAGGACATTCCGGTTACCTGAAACTGGTGCTCCTCGAGGCGATTCATGACGACTCCCGCTGTCTGGCCGTGGCGGTTTCCGGTACGGACGCCGTCGGCACGCTTTCGATCAGGCGGCACAGGCTGTGTCCGTCCGGGACGCCGTCGGGCAGGTGTTGCCAGCTCTGCATGGCGTCTTCCATGCGCGCTGCCAGGGCCTCGAGCTCGGCGATGCGCCTGCGGATCTTCGGCAGCCGTTCGGCCAGCAGGTCGCGCACCATGGGGCAGGGTGAATCCCCCTGATCGGCGTGGGACAGGATGTCGCGAATCTCGGCCAGGCTGAATCCCAGGGTTCGGGCGCGCTGGATAAAGTCCAGACGCTCGCGATCGCGGTCGCCATAGAGGTGATAGCCGTTGTCAGGGTCTCGATCGGGCGCCAGCAGGCCCTCGCGGGTGTAGTGGCGCACCGTCTCGGCGGTCACGCCGGTGATTCTTGCCAGTTCACTGACCTTCATGTGCACTCCTGGGCGCCCATCGGCGCTGCGCATGGGAGAACGATGGGGATAGTGTAAAACCTGTGTGTTGCACAAAGGTCAAGGGCGCCTGAAGTATGCAGGAAGCGTTTTGTTTAGCTTGTCTAAGTCTTTGAAATGAATGAATTGGCAAATGTTCTTTGACCAAAGTATGAGTAATTTGGCCATTAAAACGAACGTTTGGCCTTGAACTCTTTGGCGCCTTCGCAAACACTGCGAGCAGGCCCGTCGACAGGGCCAAGCAATTCAGGTCAAACAGATTACAAAGAGTGCTCGAAAGGAACTGCGCCCGGACAAGTGTGCGGACGCAACTGCACAATAACCACTGCGCCATAACAAGTACGCCGACACGCTTGCTGATAATAAGGACGCCGACATGATGCACAACAACTTCAAGCCTTTGACCCTGGCGGTTGCCGTGGCCACCGCTGCTCTTTCCGGCCAGGCGATGGCCGGCGCCTTTCAGCTCAACGAGCAGGGCGTAAGTGGCCAGGGCACCTCCAACGCGGGCCGTGCCTCCACCGTGACCGACGCCACCATCGTGTTCGGCAACCCGGCCGGCATGTCGTTTCTCGATCGTGCCCAGGTCACCGCCGGTACCGCCTTCCTGACCGTGGACACCGACATCAAGAATGCCGACGGCAGCGCCACGGGCTCCAACGAAGGCGATATGGTGCCGGACACCTTTATTCCCTTCGGCTTCTACGTCCAGCCGATCAACGACAACCTGCACTTTGGCCTCGGTGTCTACGCGCCCTTCGGTCTGATCACCGACTACGAAGGCCAGTTCCAGGGCCGTTTCTTCGGCGATCGCAGCAAGGTCGAGGTGGTCACCGTTCAGCCGACCATCTCGGTGAAGTTCAGCGAGCAGTTCTCGGCCGGCTTTGGCCTGACCTACAACCAGATCGATGGTGAGCTGACTGCCAATACTCAGGGAGGCCCGGTGGGCTTCTTTGACCAAACCGGTGCCTTCACTCCTACCGGAGTCGCAGGCGAAGGGGATGTGGACATCGAGGGTGACGATAACGCCTGGGGCTTTACCTTCGGCGCCATGTACAAGCCCTGGGAGCACACCACCTTCGGTTTCGCCTACCACTCTGAGGTGGAGTATGACCTCGAAGGCAAGGCGCGCTTTACCAATGTACGTGGACAGGGTGACCCGACGGTCGTTGCTGGTATCGGCCCCGTAGTCCCTGTAGGCACTGCGAGCCAGCAAGTCGACGCCGATCTGTCGATCACCCTGCCCGAGGTGTGGGACTTCTCGGTAACCCACGAGCTCAATGATCGCTGGACGGTGATGGCCGGCGCCGCCATGACCAACTGGAGCGAGTTCGATGAGCTGCGTGTCGAGAACGATGTTCGCGAGATCGTCGAGGCCCAGAACTATGAGGACAGCTGGCAGTACTCCATCGGTACCGCCTATCAGCTCAACCCCCAGTGGGTGCTGCGTACTGGCCTCGCCTACGACGAGACCCCGATCAAGGACGAGTACCGCAGCGTGCGTGTGCCGTCTGATGATCGCATCATCTTCTCGCTGGGTGCCGGCTGGACCCCGACCCCGGATCTGACCGTGGACGTGGCCTACTCCTATATCCACGAATCCGACGCCGAGCTGTCCCAGGAAGAGGAAAATCGCGGCACCTACGAGGCGGACTTCGAAAACACCGCCCAGGCCTTCGGTGCCCAGCTGACCTATCGCTTCTGACCTATCGCTTCTGACCGGCCACCACCTCGGTCCAGGCGACCGATATTGGCTTCCGCTAGAACATAGTCAGACCCTGCGCAGCGCCCCCTCCCAGGAGGGGGCGCTGTCGTTCGTGGAAGCCAGCCATGCCAAGAGAAGATATCAGCGTTGCAAGTGGAGGCCTTTCTGGAAGGGCAGGGGGTAACAACAGCGATGCTTCACCGTCAGGGTGATAGCACGCGAATCGGCGAAGTCCACTATTGTCGAACATCCCGTTGCATCGGTTTGCCGGTTTTCTGATCGCTAAACGCTGTCTGGACGTATCCCGGTTGGTTAACATTGCGAATCAATCGTATTTGGTCAATACAACAACCTGGTGCTCCGGATGTCCCTTCGCTTGATGATTCGCTGGTCTGTTCTGCCCCTGGGGGCGGCTTCCCTGTCTGTTCAGGCGCAACAGGATCTCGCCCTGGACAATATCGTCGTTACCGCTGCGGGCTATGAGCAGACGCAGACCGAGGCACCGGCTTCGATCAGCGTGGTGACCCGGGAATCGCTTGAAAAACGTGCCTACCGGGACATCACCGATGCGCTACAGGATGTGCCCGGCGTCGTGGTGACCGGCGGTGGCGATGGCGAAGACGTCAGCCTGCGTGGCATGCCGGCGCAGTACACCCTGTGGCTGGTAGACGGTCGCCGGCAGACTTCGCGGGAATCCCAGCCGAGCGGCGGGGGCGGCTTCCAGAAGGACTGGCTGCCACCGTTGAGCGCCATCGAGCGTATCGAGGTCATCCGCGGCCCCATGTCGACCCTGTACGGGTCCGATGCCATCGGTGGAGTCATCAACATCATCACCCGCAAGGTCGCGGAGGATTGGGTCACCCAACTGCGTACCGATGCGACGATTCAGGAAGACAGTGACTCCGGCAACGAATTCAACAATCAGCTGTATGTGTCCGGTCCGCTGGCCGACGACGTCCTCGGGTTGCAGCTGACCGGTCAGTACCAGCATCGCCAGGAGGACAAGATCGAGCGCGGCTATGCCAAGCGCGAGTTTTCCAACCTGGCCGCGCGGCTGTCGCTGGAGGCCACGCCCGATCACTCACTTTCGCTTGATGTCAGCCGACGGGAGCAGGATCGCACCAGTCGTGCCGGATTCTCGCTGCCCGAGCGTTCGAGCGACGCCGAGACCGAAAATCGACACAAGACCGTTGCGCTGTCCCACCAGGGCAACTGGGGGCTGCTGACCTCGGATTCCTACGTGCAGCTGGAGGAAACCGACAACGTCGGTCGCGATATCGAGATTCGCAATACGGTGGCGGATTCACGCTGGGTACTGCCGCTGGGCGACCACTTCGTGACCTTCGGGGGCACCTGGGAGGACGAGAAACTCGAGGACACCACCACCAACGCCCTGGCAGGCACCGACGAGATCACCGTCTACCAGTACGCGCTTTTTCTCGAAGACGAATGGTATCTGACCGATAGCTTCTCGTTGACCGCCGGGCTGCGCATGGACGATCACGAGTTCTTCGGTGAGCACTACAGCCCGCGACTCTACGGTGTCTGGAGCCTGCTGCCCGACTGGACCCTGAAGGGCGGTATGTCCACCGGGTTCCGCGCGCCCAACCTGCGCGAGCTGTCCGGCGACTGGGTCCAGGAGAGCCGGGGCGGCGATATCTACGGCAACCCTGATCTGGACGCGGAAGAGTCCCGTAGCTACGAGATGGGGCTGGTGCATGATGGCGCCAACGGCCTTCAGGCCAGCCTGACGATGTTCTACAACGACTTCGATGACAAGATCTCCACCATCGCCTGTGGCGATCGCGACTGCGGTGATGCGGCGGCCGGCGACCCGGACGCCCGTACCAACGTCAATATCGATGACGCCATCACCAAGGGCATCGAGGCTGGTGTCCAGATGCCGATCGGCGAACGCTGGCAGGCCCAGGCCTCCTACACCTACACCGATTCCGAACAGAAGAGCGGTGACAACGAGGGTCAGCCGCTGACCCAGGTGCCTCGCCACCTGTTCAATACCACCGTCAACTGGCAGGCCACCGAGGCCCTCGCTCCCTGGCTGCGCTTTACCTTCCGCGGCGAGGAAAGCCAGCCGGTGAATCTCTCAAGCAACAGCAGCACCTCCATCCGGGCCCCGTCCTACGCTACCTGGGACGCGGGGCTCAGCTGGCAGGCGACACGACAGATCCGTGTGCTTTCCGGCATCTACAATCTGACCGACAAGGACATCGAGTTCGATAACTTCGGTCATGTGGACGATGGACGGCGCTACTGGGTCGGGCTCGACCTGGAGTTCTAAAGCGCGCAGCGACCCACCTAAACGAACAGCAGCGAACAGGAAGGACCATGAAAGCGATGATCGCAGGGGCCGTGGTAAGCCTCACCCTGAGTCAGACCGCCCTGGCGGTGGATGAACCTCCCCAGCAGCTGCCCGAGCAGCTGGCCGAGCAGCTGGCTGAGCGGGGCCTGGCGGCCGGACAGGCCTTCCCCGGGCTGTCCAGCCTGTGTGACCTGTCGGCCAGGCTCAAGGTGGCGGGCCAGCGTCCGAAAGGCGAGGCGGCAGAGCGGGAGCGTCGTGAGTCCAGTCGCGATGACCGGCGCCAGCGCGGCCCGGCCGAGCCGATGCCGACCCAGGTATTCGACAATCTCTACTACGTCGGCACGCCCGGCGTCGCCAGCTGGGCGCTGACCACCAACGAGGGGATCATTCTGATCGATGCCCTCAACAACAACGAGGAAGCGCAGAAGTTTATCGAGCAGGGGCTGGTGGATCTGGGCCTGGATCCCGAGGACATCACCTATCTGGTGGTGACCCACGCCCACGGTGATCACTACGGTGGTCAGCAGTACCTGGTCGACAACTACGGAGCCCAGGTGGTCATGAGCGATGCGGACTGGACCGCCCTCGAACAGCCGGAGCTGGCCATCGACAATCCCCGCTGGGGCGAGCCTCCAGTGCGCGATATCACCATCGCCGACGGCGACACCCTGACTCTTGGCGATACCGCCCTCGAGGCCTACGTGACCCCCGGCCATACCCTCGGCACGCTGTCGCTGGTGATTCCGCTGAAGGATGGCGACAGTACCCATCGGGCGGTGCTGTGGGGCGGTACCGGTTTCAACTTCGGGCCGGACGAGGCCCGCTTGCGGGAGTACTCGGCCTCCGCCTCACGAATGAAGACGATCTCTGAACAGCAGGGCGTGGACGTCTTCCTGTCCAACCATCCCACCCGCGACAACACCCTGGCGCGGATCGAGGCGTTGGAGCAGCGGCAAGCCGGCGATCCCCATCCCTTCGTCAGCGACCAGGCGCTGGGTGCCCTGGACCTCTTGATGAGCTGTTCGCTGGCCCAGGCCGAGCGTGTCTACGCAGGCGAGCATCCGACAGAGTAGAGACGTTCATACGAGCCAAAGCAGCGGCCGCTGCCTTCGCACAACAGGCGCTGCTCAAGCAGCGCCTGTTACGTTACGTAGGTAGAGCTCGTAGATCGCTTGGCCTAGGCCACCTGATCGAGCATGGCGGCGGCCAGCAGCTTGCGGGTGTATTCGGTCTTCGGCGCGGCGAACAGCGCCTCGGCGCTGCCCTGTTCCACTATCTCTCCGTCCTTCATCACCAGCACGGTGTCGGCCAGCGCTCGCACCACCGCCAGGTCGTGGCTGATGAACAGGTAGGTCAGGCCGTGTTTCTGTTGCAGGTCACGCAGCAGGTCGATGACGGTGACCTGCACCGAGCGGTCCAACGCTGAGGTGGGTTCGTCGAGCAGCAGGAACTCCGGCTTGAGCACCAGCGCCCGGGCGATGGCGATCCGCTGGCGCTGGCCGCCGGAGAACTCGTGGGGGTAGCGATTGCGCATCGAAGGATCCAGCGACACCTCCTTGAGCGCCGCCATCACCTGGGCCTCGCGCTCGGCGCGGGACAGGTGCGGGGCGTGGACCTTGAGCCCTTCGCCGATGATGTCGCCAACGGTCAGCCGCGGCGACAGCGAGCCGTAGGGGTCCTGGAACACCACCTGCAGCTTCGAGCGGATCGGCCGCATGGCGGTCTTGTCCAGCACGTCGAGGCGGGTGTCGTGGAAGCGGATCTCGCCCTGGCTCTTGAGCAGCCTCAGCAGGGCGCGGCCCAGGGTCGACTTGCCGGAGCCCGATTCGCCGACGATGCCCACCGTCTGGCCGCGACGGATGCTGACGTCGATGCCACGCACCGCCTCGAAGTACTCGCTGGGACCGAACAGGCGCTTCTTGAGGGCGAAGCGTACGCGCATGTCCTTGGCCTCGAGCACCATGGGCTCGCTGTCGGCCACCGGCGCCTTGCGCCCGCGTGGCTCGGCGTCGATCAGCATGCGGGTGTACTCGTGGCGCGGGTTGGCGAAGACCTCCCGGGTCTCACCCTGCTCGACCAGCTCGCCGTGGCGCATCACGCAGACCCGGTCGGCGAAGTGCTTGACGATGGTCAGGTCGTGAGTAATGAACAGGATCGCCATGCCGTAGCGGCGTTGCAGGTCCTTGAGCAGCTCGAGGATCTGGGCCTGGACGGTGACGTCCAGCGCGGTGGTGGGCTCGTCGGCGATCAGCATCTCCGGCTCGCCGGCCAGGGCCATCGCGATCATCACCCGCTGGCGCTGGCCGCCGGACAGCTCGTGGGGGTAGCTCGACACCCGCCTTGCCGGTTCGGGGATGCCGACCTGCTCGAGCAGGTCGATGGCCTTGGCGGTGGCGGCGCGCCCCTTGAGGCTCTGGTGGCGGTCGAGCACCTCCTTGATCTGGTCGCCGATGCGGTGCAGCGGATTGAGCGAGGTCATCGGCTCCTGGAAGATCATGGCGATATTGCCACCGCGAATCCGGCGCATGCGCTTGGCGGTGGCACCCAGCAGTTCCTCGCCCTTGAAGCGGATGACGCCCTCGGCCCGGGCGAGCTCCGGCAGCAGGCGCATGGCGGCGGTGGAGGTCACCGACTTGCCGGAGCCGGATTCGCCCACCAGCGCCAGGGTCTCGCCGGGATTGATGGCAAAGCTGACGTCCCTGACCGCCTGGACGGTGCCGTGGGGCAGCTCGAAGCTGACGCTGAGCCCCTCGATCTCGAGCAGCGCCTCGCGGGCGGGACGACGGGGGTTCTTGGGTTGTGTGTCGGTCATGGTCGCGTCTCCGTCGTCGATCAGCGGGTCTTGGGGTCCAGGGCGTCTCTGAGGCCGTCGCCGAGGAAGTTCAGGCAGAACAGCGTCAGCGCCAGGAACACCGAGGGCACCAGCAGCATCCAGGGCGAGGTCTGCATCATGTCGGCACCCTCGGAGATCAGCACGCCCCAGCTGGTCAGCGGCTCCTGCACGCCGAGGCCGAGGAACGACAGGAAGCTCTCGAGCAGGATGACCTTGGGCACCGTCAGGGTGACGTAGACGATCACCGGGCCGATGGCGTTGGGGATCAGGTGGCGGGTGACGATCTTGCCGTCCTTGACGCCGAGGGCGTGGGCCGCCTCGACGAACTCCCGCTGCTTGAGCGCCAGGGTCTGGCCGCGCACGATACGCGCCATGTCGAGCCACTCCACCGCGCCGATGGCGGCGTAGATCAGGAAGATGTTGCGGCCGAACACCACCATCAGCAGGATCACCAGGAACATGAACGGCAGCGAGTACATGATGTCGACGAAGCGCATCATCAGGTTGTCGACGCGCCCGCCGACATAGCCGGACACGGCGCCGTAGAGCACCCCGATGATCAGGCTGACGAAGGTCGCCACCAGCGCCACCGACAGCGACACCTGGCCCCCATAGAGGGTGCGGGTCAGCAGGTCGCGGCCGTTGGCGTCGGTGCCGAGCCAGTGGCCGCCTTCCAGGGTCGGGCCCACGTCGAAGGCGTTCCAGTCGACGTCGGCCAGCCCCCAGGGGGTCAGCCAGGGACCGATAAAGCAGGCCAGGGTCATCAGGCCGAGCAGCCACAGGCTGGCCATGGCCGCGCGGTTCTGGCTCAGCCGGCGCCAGGCGTCGCGGCCGAGGCTGTCGCCGACGGGGGCGGCGGTCGGGGCGAGGGAATCGGTACTCATGGCGTCGCCTCAGTCGTCATAGCGAATTTGGGGATCAAGGGCCGAGTAGATCAGGTCCACGATCAGGTTCATCAACACGATCAGGGCGCCGTAGAACACCACCGTGCCCATCACCAGGGTGTAGTCGCGGTTGAGCGCGCCCTGGACGAAGTAGCGGCCGATGCCGGGGATGCCGAAGATCTGCTCGATCACCACGGAGCCGGTGATGATGCCGGCGATGGCCGGGCCCAGGTAGGAGGTCACCGGCAGCAGGGCGGGGCGCAGGGCGTGGCGCCAGACCACCTCGGCCTCGGTCAGTCCCTTGGCTCGGGCGGTGCGAATATAGTGGCTGCCCATCACCTCGATCATGCTGGCGCGCATCATCCGCGCGATGTAGGCGATCTGCTGGATCGATAGCGCGATCACCGGCAGGATCAGGTTGGGCAGGGCGCCGTCGTTCCAGCCCCCCGCCGGCAGCCAGCCGAGCAGCACCCCGAACACCAGCGCCAGCACCGGCGCCACCACGAAGTTGGGCACCGCGATGCCGGCCAGCGCCGTGCCCATCACCGTGTAGTCCACGGCGGTATTGCGCTTTAGCGCGGCGATGATGCCCAGCGGCAGGCCGATCGCCAGCGCCAGCAGGATCGCCAGGCCGCCGATCTGCAGGCTTACCGGGAAGCCCTGCATGATCAGCTCGGTGACGGTGAAGTCCTTGTACTTGAACGAAGGCCCGAAGTCGCCCTGGACCAGGTTGCCCAGGTAGCGGAAGTACTGCTGCCACAGCGGTTCGTCCAGGTGATAGGCGGCCATCAGGTTGGCCTCGATCTCCGGCGGCAGGGCGCGCTCGCCGTCGAAGGGCCCGCCGGGGGCGATGCGCATCAGAAAGAAGGCGATGGTGATGACGATCAGCATCGTCGGTATGGCCTGGGCCAGGCGTTTCAAGGTGTAGCTCAGCATGGCGCCGTTCCTCGGTTGACATGAAGGGCGGGCCGTCCCTGGCCGCGCCCACGATTGGGTTGGGGCGAGTGGTCGTCAGGGCGCGTCGCCGTCCACGGACACGTAGCGCAGCGGATGCACGTCGAGCGTCGTGGGCTGCCAGCCCTTGACGTCCGGAGAGACCAGATTGACGACCACGTAGTCGTAGATCGGCAGCATCACGTCGGCTTCCAGCAGGCGCTGCTCGGCCTCGGTCATCAGCGCGGCGCGTCGGTCCACGTCGAGCTCATGGGTGCTGGCCTCGACCAGGGCGTCGTACTCGGGGTCCGCGTAGCCGGTGCTGGCCGCCGCCGAGCCTCCCGCCGCGTAGGCGTTGAGGAAGTCGTAGGGGTCGTTGACCGTGGCCACGAAGCCGTAGCGGGCGATCTCGAAGTCGCCCTGGCGCAGGCCGGCGAAGTGCACCGCCGCCTCGCGATTGACCAGATCTATTTCCACCCCCAGCGGGCGCCACATGGCGGCGATGGCCACGGCGATCTTCTTGTGGTCTTCCAGGGTGTTGTAGGACAGCTCAAGTTCAAGCGGTCGATCCGGCCCGTAGCCGGCCTGATCCAGCAGCTCACGGGCCCTGGCCCGGCGGCTGTCCATGCCCTGGTCATGGAAGTCGAGGCTTGCCGAGGTGGGCGAGGCGATGGTGCGCGGCACGAACCAGTAGGACGGCGTCTGGCCCATGCCCAGCAGGCGCTCGGTGATCACCTCGCGGTCGAGCGCCAGATTCAGCGCCTCACGCACCCGCTCATCGCTGAGCGGCGTGCCTTCGCGCAGGTTGAGCATATAGAAGTAGCTGCCGATCAGCGGCCCGATGCGCAGCGACTCGCTCAGGTTTTCCTGGGCCCACTCGAAGCGCGCGGAAGGCACCGCGCCGTAGGCGATGTCGAGCTCGCCTGAGCGAAAACGGTTCATCAGCGCCGAGGTATCCTCGATGGCGTGGAAGTCGACACCCTCCAGCGCCACCTCGTCGGCGGCGTAGTAGCGAGGGTTGCGCTCCACCTCGACCTTGTCCTGGGGCTTCCAGTCGGCGAGCACGAAGGGGCCGCTGGCCACCAGGGTGCCTGGCCGGGTCCAGTCCTCGACGCCGCTGGTGAGCAGGTGGCGGGGCAGAGGTGCGGCCTCGGTCATCGCCATGGCCTGAAGAAAATAGGCGGTGGGCTCGGACAGCCGGATTTCCAGGGTGTGGGAATCCAGCGCGGTGACGCCGAGGCTCTCGGGTTCGGCCTCCCCGGTGTTGATCGCCCGGGCGTTGATGATGGGGTAGTAGAGGTTGGCGTTGTGGTTGGCGGTGGCCGGCGTCACCAGACGTTGCAGGGCGAAGACGGCGTCGTCGGCGGTGATCGGCTCGCCGTCGGACCACTGCGCCTCGCGCAGCCGGAAGGTGATGACCCGGCCGTCGTCGGACAGCTCCCAGGATTCGGCCAGGCCCGGCACCAGCGCGCCGTCGGGGCCATAGTTGACCAGACGATCGAACAGTTGGCGGGTGATCCGGCTCTCCCAGTTGCCGCTGACCTTCTGCGGATCCAGGGTGCTGGGCTCGGCGCCGTTGCCGACCTGCAGGGTGGCGGCCTGGGCGTCGGCAGCGGGCAGACAGAGTCCGAGGCTTGTCGTTGCCATCAGGCCGGCAAGTGCCAGCGGACGAAAGGCGTCCATGGAGACCATAGCGAAGTCCTTGTGGGGTAGGCAGAGCGTCGGTAGGGGACTCGCCTCCTGGTGGAGGCGAGTTCTCGCAGCGAGTCGTTGAAGTGAGTCCTTGAAGCGAGTCCTTGAAGATAGCCCAGCGCTGCTATTTACGAACCCAGCACTGCTATTTACCAACCCAGCGCTGCTACTCGTCGAAGGAGATCCAGCGAGACGGGTGATCGTCCTCGATGTTGTCTTCCCAGCCGCTGATCTTCGGGTTCACCAGGTTGCGTGAGACGTAGTAGAGCATCGGGATCAGGGCGTCGTCGTCCATGGCCAGGGCCTCGGCGCTTTCCATGACGGCCTTGCGTTCATCCAGGTCCAGGGTGGCGGCGGCCTGGTCGTAGAGGGCGTCGAACTCCTCGTTGGCGTAGGCCCCGTAGTTGTTGCCGACGCCGGAACGCAGCAGCGCCAGAAAGTTCTCGGCGTCGTTGTAGTCGGCGATCCAGCCGGCCCGGGCCACATCGAAGTCTCCCTCGGCGATGGTCTGGTAGTGCACCGTGGCCTCGGCATTGACTAGCTCCACCTCGACACCCAGCGGGCGCCACATGGACGACACCGCCACCGCGATCTTCTTGTGCTCGTCGGTGGTGTTGTAGCGCAGGCGCAGTTCGAGCGGTGACTCCTGGCTGTAGCCGGCCTCTTCCAGCAATTGCTTGGCGCGGGCCATGCGGGCGTTCATGTCATCGGTGATGTCATTGCCGTCGGCGTCTTCGAAGCTGGTGTTCTGCACCTGGTAGTGATCGATGCCGTCAGGCACGAAGGACAGCGATTTCTGGAAGGTGCCGCCCATGATCTGCTGAGCGATGACGTCGCGGCGCACCGCCATGTTGAGCGCCTCGCGCACCCTGGGGTCGGCGGTGGGATGACCGTCGCGGTGGTTGAACACGTAGTAGTAGCTGCCGAGGTAGGTGGCCATGTGGGTGGCCTCGGGGATCTCTTCCTTCAACAGCGGGTACATGCTCGAGGAGTACTCGGTCATGATGTCCAGCTCGCCCGCGCGAAAGCGCGAGACGCCGGCGTTGCGATCCTCGATGGTGTGGTAGCGCACGCCGTCCAGCGCCACCTGGTCGGCCTCGTAGTACTCGGGATTCTTGACCACGGTGATGCGCGACTGGGAGATCCACTCGGTGGGGGTGAAGGCACCGTTGGTAACGATATTGTCGAGATCCACGTAGTCCCGGCCGTACTCCTCGAAGGTGTGCTGTGGCTGGGGGTAGCCGGTGTAGTGGGTCAGCAGCTGCAGGAAGTAGGGCGTCGGTTGAGTCAGCTGGACCACGAAGGTGCGGCCTTCGTCGCGGCTTTCCACGCCAAGCTCCTCCAGGGGCAGCTCGCCGGTGTTGACCTCCCTGGCGTTGACCACCGGATAGAGCATATAGGCGTACTTGGAGGCGTTGGCCGGGTCCAGCAGGTGGCGCCAGCCGAACACGAAGTCCTCGGCGGTGACAGGCTCGCCGTCGGACCAGCGGGCATCCTCGCGCAGGCTGAAGGTGTAGGTCTTGCCGTCCTCGGAGACCTCCCAGTCGGTGGCCATGCCGGGCAGGATCTCGCCGTCCGGGGCGTTCTTGACCAGGCCCTCGTAAACGTCCATCAGGATCTGGGACTCCCACACGCCGCCAGAGATCTGGGAGGTGTCGAAGGAGGCGAGTTCGCCGGTGACGCCAAGATCGAGGGTCTCGGCCATGGCCGGTGCGCTGATGGCGGCCGCCAGCGAGGACAGGGTCAGGCCGGAGGCCAGCGCCAGGCGGCGGGCCCAGCGAGCACGGTTCGCGATCATGTCAGTTCCTTGTTCGTGTTGGCATTGTTGTCGCGGGCCGGGCCGTTGGCAGCGCGGTTCGCTGCGACCACGGCCATTGTGGGAAGGCCGCACAAGGCGTGCGACACCGGCTAAGCCCGCTTAGTCGATATCGACCATCGCGCCGTGGCTCCGGTGCTGTCCAGACGAAAATTTTCATGACGTCTTGCGTTTCGTCGATAGCCCCGTGGGAGCCCTTGTGGCAAGGGGGCTCGATGGCAGGAGCAGGATGACGGGGTTAGACGTTTTGGCTACAATGCATCCCCTTTATCGCGGCCTGGCCGACGATCATCGCAACTGGCCCATCGCCACCGGCGCATCGCGAGCGCACGCCGGCACCCGGCGAGGGACGACAAAAGGCGAACTTCATGTTGGAAACCAACCCGATTCACAACCTCATCAAGGACCTGTCTGAGCGGACAGACGTCCTGAGGGGGTATCTTTGACTATGCCGAAAAGAAAGATCGGCTAGAGGAAGTCACCCGCGAGCTTGAGGACCCGGCGGTCTGGAACGACCCGGACTACGCCCAGAAGCTCGGCAAGGAACGTGCCTCGCTGGAACTGGTGGTCGCCACCATCGACGAGCTGGACCAGGGCCTCGGCGACAGCCGGGACCTGCTGGAGCTGGCCGAGATGGAAGACGATGAGGCCACCGTGGCCGAGGTCGAGAAGGAACTGGCCTCGATGCAGGCCAACCTCGAGAAGCTCGAGTTCCGGCGCATGTTCTCCGGCGAGATGGACGAGAACAGCGCCTATCTCGACATCCAGGCGGGCTCCGGCGGCACCGAGGCCCAGGACTGGGCCAACATGCTGCTGCGCATGTATCTGCGCTGGGCCGAGTCCCACGGTTTCAAGGCCGAGATCATCGAGCTGTCGGCCGGTGAAGTGGCCGGGATCAAGTCGGCCACGGTGCACGTCCAGGGCGAGTACGCCTTCGGCTGGCTGCGCACCGAGACCGGGGTGCATCGTCTGGTGCGCAAGAGTCCGTTCGACTCCGGCGGCCGCCGCCACACCTCCTTTGCCTCGGTGTTCCTGTCGCCGGAGATCGACGACAGCTTCGAGGTCGAGATCAATCCGGCGGATCTGCGCGTCGACACCTACCGCTCCAGCGGCGCCGGTGGTCAGCACGTCAACACCACCGACTCGGCGGTGCGGATCACCCACGAGCCGTCCGGCGTGGTGGTGTCGTGCCAGAGCCAGCGCAGCCAGCACGCCAACCGCGACTTCGCCATGAAGCAGTTGAAGGCGAAGCTGTGGGAGCTGGAAATGCAGAAGCGCAACGCCGCCAAGCAGGAGGCCGAGGACTCCAAGGCCGACATCGGCTGGGGCAGCCAGATCCGTTCCTATGTGCTGGACGACCAGCGCATCAAGGACCTGCGCACCGGCGTGCAGTCGAGCAACTGCGACAAGGTGCTCGACGGCGATCTTGACCAGTACATCGTCGCGAGCCTCAAGCAGGGGCTTTAAGCGACCGTCGCCAAGCCCACCGCGTCGCGACTTCGCCCCGGGAGCCAAGTGGCCTCGGGGCGTTTCGCCACCACCATTCATGGGTCCCGTGCCGGGGCCGTTCGGGGAACCGCCGTGGCGGCTTCCCTGCCGTGACAGAGACGAGTAGCCATGGCCAACCAGGATACGCCTTCCACCAATGACGCCGTTGCCGAAGAGAACCGCCTGATCGCGGAGCGCCGCGCCAAGCTGGCGGCTCGTCGCGAGCGCGCCGAGGCCGAGGGCGGCAGCGCCTTCCCCAACGACTTTCGCCGTGACAGCCTGGCCGCCGAGCTCGAGGCGGAACTTGGCGAGCATGACAAGGAAGCGCTGGAGTCGCTGGGCCGCGAGGCCGCGGTCGCCGGGCGCATCATGCGCAAGCGCGGCCCCTTTATCGTGATCCAGGATGTCAGCGGCCAGATCCAGCTCTACGTCGACAAGAAGGGGCTGGATCCTGCCCTGCTCGAGGACATCAAGGGCTGGGACATCGGCGACATCGTGGCCGGCCAGGGCCCGGTGCACAAGTCCGGCAAGGGCGACCTGTACGTGATGATGCGCGAGGCCAAGCTCCTGACCAAGAGCCTGCGCCCGCTGCCCGACAAGTTCCACGGCCTCACCGACATGGAAGCGCGTTACCGCCAGCGCTATGTCGACCTGATCATGAACCCGGACTCGCGCCGGGTGTTCGAGACCCGTGCCGGCATCATCAGCGCCATGCGCCGCTTCTTCGAGGATCGCGGCTTCATGGAGGTGGAAACGCCGATGCTGCAGCCGATCCCCGGCGGCGCCACGGCGCGTCCCTTCATCACCCACCACAATGCGCTGGACATCGACATGTACCTGCGTATCGCGCCAGAGCTTTACCTGAAGCGCCTGGTGGTGGGGGGCTTCGAGCGGGTCTTCGAGATCAACCGCAACTTCCGTAACGAAGGGCTCTCCACCCGCCACAACCCCGAGTTCACCATGGTCGAGTTCTACTGGGCCTACGTGGACTACCAGGCGCTGATGGATCTGACCGAGGCGATGCTGCGCGAGATCGCCCAGAAGGTGCTCGGCAC
The DNA here is from genome assembly GCF_040147045.1 of Halomonas sp. EF61. NCBI lineage: Bacteria > Pseudomonadati > Pseudomonadota > Gammaproteobacteria > Oceanospirillales > Halomonadaceae > Halomonas > Halomonas sp. EF61. The sequence continues at coordinate 2,022,584 of NZ_JAMSHM010000001.1, forward strand.
CACCACCCTGAACTACCAGGGAGCGACCTACGACCTGGGCCAGCCGTTCGTGCGGATGACCCTGCGCGAGGCGATCCTGGCTCACGGCGAAGGCATCGAGGCCGCGGACATCGACGACCTCGACGCCGCCCGTGCCCTGGCCGAGCGCCTCGGCATCAAGGTCAAGGATGGTTGGGGACTCGGCAAGCTGCAGACCGAGATCTTCGAGGAGGTGGCCGAGGCGCGCCTGGACCAGCCGACCTTCATCACCGAGTATCCGGCCGAGGTCAGCCCGCTGGCGCGGCGCAACGACGCCAATCCCTTCGTCACCGACCGCTTCGAGTTCTTCGTCGGCGGCCGTGAGATCGCCAACGGCTTCTCCGAGCTCAATGACGCCGAGGACCAGGCCGAGCGCTTCCGCGCCCAGGCGGCCGAGAAGGACGCCGGTGACCTGGAGGCGATGTACTACGACGCCGACTACGTGCGCGCGCTCGAGGTAGGCCTGCCGCCCACCGCCGGCGAGGGCATCGGTATCGACCGCCTGGTGATGCTGTTCACCGACAGCCCCTCGATCCGCGACGTGCTGCTGTTCCCGGCGATGCGCCCGGAAGCCGGCGAGGCCTGAGCCGTTCGGCCTGGCCACCGAGGACAATGTCCCCAGTGGTCGGGTCGATGGATTGTCGGCGGGGTCGGGCCGATGGATTGTCGGCGGGGCCGGGCTTTTGCTGGCAAGCGAGGCCCTTAGCACCCATAATGGCTGCGATTCGACGTCGAGGAGACCGCGATGAAACTGCTCAACCGCTCCGCACTGAGCGTCAGACCCACCCAGCACTTTGTTGACTGGATCAATGCCCTGGAACCGACCATGGGCGATGACGACCTCACGCTCGCCGACGTCGACCGGGAAAGCACGGTCTACCTGATCCCGGAGATGGACACCCCCGAGGCGCTGGAAGCCTTCGTTCGCGAGCGCTATCTCGAGGTGCTCGAGAACGAACTGCGCGCCTGGGAAGAGGACGAACGGCAGTGGCCCGAGGCCCTGAACTGGGAGCTGTTCCAGCGCTTCTTGCAGGTCGAGCACAGCTATCTGGCGATCGATCTGGATGGCGAGGCTGCGCTTGAGATCTCCGAGGTGGACGACGAACTGCTGGCCGACCTCGAGCAGGACTGAAACAGCGCGGCCTGCCGCCGCTGATCAGTGTCTGCCGGATGTACCCCGCAGGTGTCGACGAGACCGGCCACGGCCGGTCTCGTTGCGTGCCGGCATGACCTCCTGTGCCTGACCACCCCGATGCAAGACAACACCCGCCTAGACAACACCAGGAATTGCCCCGATGAGTCGACTGTTCTCCACCCGTGACGGCGACGACGGCCTGCCCGGGCCGGAGCGACGGCTGGCGGTCATCGCCTTGGTGCTGGGGACCCTGATGGCGGTGGTGGACACCACCATGATCAATATCGCGCTGCCCTCCATGGCGCGGGATCTGGGCGTGTCCGATGCCCGCGCGGTGTGGATCACCAACCTGTTCCAGGTGGTCTGCGCGGCCATGCTGCTGGTGTTCGCCGCCGCCAGTGAGTTGCTCAGTCGGCGCAAGGTCTACGTGGCAGGGCTCACCCTGTTCGTAGTGGCGGCGCTGGGCAGCGCGCTGTCGCCCAACTTCGAGACCCTGCTGGTGTTTCGTGCCCTGCAGGGCGTCGGCGCCGCCGCCACCCTGTCGATCGGGCCGAGCCTCTATCGCTCGATCTTTCCCTCGCGCCTGCTCGGCAGCGCCCTGGGCCTGTCGTCGCTGGTGGTGGCGGGGGGCTACGCCGCCGGCCCGTCGATCGGTGGTCTGGTGCTGTCGGTGGCCAACTGGCCGTGGCTGTTCGCCCTGAACGTGCCGCTGGGCGCCGCCGCCGCGGTCATGGCCTGGCGAGCCCTGCCCAGGGAGGAACGCCGCGAGGGCAACTTCGACGCCTTCGGCGCCCTGGCCTCCATGGCCATGCTGGCGGGACTGTTCATGTGCATGGACGCCGTCGGTCATCGCGCGCCGCTGGCCGAGATCCTGGCCTGGCTGGCGGTGACGGTGGTGTCGGCGGTGGCCTTTATCCGTCGCCAGGGGCGGGCTCCCCATCCGCTGCTGCCGCTGGGGCTGTTTCGTGAACCGCGTTTCAGCCTGGCAGTGTCCGCCCAGGGCACCGCCTTCATCGGACAGGGGCTGACCTTCGTTGCGCTGTCGTTTCTCTACCAGCAGCAGATGGGCTACTCGGCGCTGCATACCGCCTGGTTGTTTACCCCCTGGCCGCTGACCATCATGGTGGTCGGGCCGCTGTCTGGTCGTCTGGCCGATCGCTTCAACCCGAGCGTGGTGGCAAGCGTCGGCCTGGTCATGCTGTTGCTGGGGCTGGTCAGCCTGGCGGCGCTGCCGCAGGACGCCAGCGCGATCGACAGCCTGTGGCGTACCGCCCTGTGTGGCGCAGGCTTCGGCCTGTTCCAGCCGCCCAACAACCGTGAACTGATGACCAGCGTACCCAAGGCCCGCAGCGCCAACGCCTCGGGGGTGATGAGTACCACCCGCACGGTGGGGCAGTCGCTGGGGGTGGCCCTGGTCGGGCTGTGCCTGGCCGCCGGCGCTGGCGTTCAGCAGGCGTTGTGGGTCGGCGCTGTCACCACCTTGCTGGCGCTGGTGATCAGCCTGGTGCGTATCCCCCGGGCCCATCGTGCGTATCGTGCGGCGCGGGAGCAGAAGAAGGCCGCGCGGGCCGGCTACTCCGAACGAGTGGGCGAGGACTCCCCGAACCGGGTCGCGGATCGGGCTTAGTCAGCGGCTGGGCGAGGGCGTACAATGGCACAGTATGTACAAAATTAACCGTCACAGACGCGAGTACCCATCATGAGTATTCAGGCGACCATCGAACACAAGCTAAAGGCCCTGGAGCCCACCGAACTGGTGGTCGAGAACGAGAGCCACATGCACAGCGTGCCGCCGAACTCGGAAACCCACTTCAAGGTGACCCTGGTCTCCGAGCGCTTTTCCGGGCTGATGCCGGTCAAGCGCCACCAGCAGATCTACTCGCTGCTGGCCGATGAACTGTCCGGCCCGGTCCACGCCCTGGCGCTGCACCTTTACACCCCCGGTGAGTGGGATAGCCGCAGTGCACCGCGTCCGGACTCGCCCAACTGCATGGGCGGCTCACGCTCGTGACGCCGGAGCCGACACGGCTCGCCTATCTGGATGCCATGGGGCTGACCGCCTGGGTGGCCCGCTATCAGCTACCCAACGCCCGCGAGACCGAAGCCTGCGACTGGCCCGAGCCGGTACCCGAAGAGCGGCCCCAGCCCGGTGCCAAGGGCCTGCATGCGCTGCTCGATGACATGCCCGCCTCGGCCGGCGGTGGCGACACGTCCGCCGGGGCGACCGAGCAGGCCGCTGTCGCTGATTCGTCCTCTGCCGTCCAGGCTCCTGCCCCCCAGGCGCCGGCTGGTCCGCGCAAGGCCAGGGCGCTGCTCGGTGATATCGTGCCCGATGCAGACGACGGTGCAGCGACGGCCCCCACGGCCATGCCGGCAGAGGATGAGGCGGAGGAAGGCGCCGAGCCGCTGCGCTTCGGCTGTCAGGTGGCCTGTCTCGACGGTCGCTGGCTTTTGCTGGTCGCCCGTGACGAACCGCTGGGGCCCCTGCACCAGCGGCTTCTGCTCAATATCCTGACCGGCGCCGGGGTCAGGCCGTCGCAGCGACCGGTGTTCGACTCCCTTGCCTGGCCGCTGGAAGAGGGCTTGCCGGTCAGGCGGCCGTTGGACGAGGCGCGTCAGGGGCTCAAGGCCTTTGTGGCCGGGCGCGCTCGTCGTGGCTGGGCTCCGGAGCGGGTGCTGGTATTCGGCCGCCAGGAGGCGCTGATGCAAGCACTGGCCCCGTCTGACACCACCGACAACAGCGCGCAGCCTCCGCGCAGCCAGACCCTGGCGCTGCCGTTGTGGCAGGGCCCGGGGCTCGACGAACTGCTCGCCGGTGACGGCGTCGGTGCCGAGGCCAAGCGCCGGCTGTGGTCGCAGATCGGCGAGTGGCAGGCACAGTGGAGCGACGGCACTCGAGGTGATGGTGCTGGAGGCGATGGTGCCAGAGACGACAGCGATGGCGCTTGAGGCGACAGCGGGCCAGCAGAGCTGTCCCCATAGCGGCGGCTACGGTCCTGTCCGTGTCCTTGGCGCCGCCGATCTTGATGCTCTCCTGCGACTGGAAGCGATGCCGTCAGCGCCGTTGTCCAGCCCTCAGGCGTTGGCCCAGGCGCTGGAAGATGACCAGCGCCTGTTGCTGGGGATCGATCGGCTGGGACCGGCAGGTGATGTCGGCGTTGAAGGCGGCCTTGATGCGGGCATGACGGGGCAGAGGGCTATTCACGCCTACGCCTTGCTGGCACGCCAGCCCTTCGAGGCCGAGCTGGAAGCGATCCTGGTGGCCCCGCAAGCTCGCCGCCAAGGGCTTGCCGCACGGCTGCTGACAAGCCTTATTGCGGTAGCGCGCCAGTGGGGCTCGGAGCGACTGCTGCTGGAGGTGCGTGCCGACAACGGCGCGGCGATCGCCTGCTACCGAGCCGCCGGCTTCGCCGAGGATGGTGTGCGTCGCGGCTACTATCCGCCGCTGGCCGATGGCGGCGAGCGTGTCGATGCCTTGCTGATGTCGCTGGCGCTTGACTGAAACAGCCTGAAGCGCACGGCTTCCGTGCATCCATCGTACGCGCAATGCAAAAGGGCTCCCCATGGGGAGCCCTTTTCATTCGTGTCGATCGTTCGTATCAGCCGTTCGAGTCGACACTGCCGGCACACAAGGCAGGTCAGAGGCTATGGGCGGGCGCCTGTTCGGTATTGCCCGTTTCGCCTTCCACCTCATCGAGCTGGCCCAGGATGGCGGTCAGGCGACGTTCCCACTCTTCGCGATCCTGCTTCAGGCGAGCGTTTTCCTCGCGCAACTCCTCGGCTTCCAGTTTCAGCAATTCCAGGGCCTCAAGGGCGCTGGAGACCTTCTTTTCGAGTTGGTTGAAGAGTTCCGTGCTCATCCTCGTCTCCTGACATGACGTGGGGTGAAGGCGCGACGCGCGCCCCGATGGAACGAGCGTAACGCCGCCGCCGCCGGCGAACAAGCGTCGCCGGGCGGCGACGGGGCTGCTTTGCTGATTCGGCTCAGGAATTACGACGGTCGCGTGCTTGGGGTACTGCCGGCTCAGCTCTCAGACGCAGCGTCCTTGAGCGAGTCGGCGTCGCTTTCGCTGCGTCGATACAGACGCCCCATGCTGTCTCCGGCGCGGACCTCTCGGTGTAGCTGCCAGGTGGGGGGCACGGCGGGAACCAGGCCACTTTCGACCTCCACGTAGATCCAGGCCTCATCCGCCAGCCAGCCGGCTTCCAGGGCCTGGCAGCATGGCTCGGCGAGGCCCTGGCGAAAGGGCGGGTCGAGAAACACCAGGTCGAAGGGGCTGGCGGTATCGTCTTTCAGCAGCGCTGCGGCGTCGGCGCGTCGCACCTTGGCGCGATCGATCGCCAGCGTCGCCAGGTTATCGCTGATCGCCTGGGCCACCTGGGCATCGCGCTCGACGAACAGGGCCTCGCTGGCGCCACGCGATAGCGCCTCCAGGCCCAGGGCACCGGTGCCGGCGAACAGATCGAGCACGCGAATGCGGTACAGCTCGCCCCCGAGCCAGTTGAACAGGGTTTCGCGCACCCGGTCCGGGGTCGGGCGCAGGCCGGGCTTGTCGAGCACCGGAAGCTGGCGGCGGCGGTGTTCGCCACCGATGATACGCAGCTTGCCAGGCGGCCGACCGCTCGCGGGACTCTTGCCCGAGCGGGGTTTTCCGGCGCCGCCGCGCGGACGGTTTCTTGAAGGACGTTGTCGACTCATGGGCGGCGATTCTACCCCCATGGCCGGGTGTCGTCATGCCTTCGCCATCGCTTCTGTGGCAGGCTGTGGGCAGCGTCGCGTCGCCGCCTCGGGGCTGTCCTGTGTCCACAGCGAGCGGGCAGGGTGGTAGGATGTGGCGGTTCGTTCACCGGCTGAGGCGTCAGGTCATCCATGTTCGGTATTTTCAAGCGCAAGAAGAAGCACACGGGCGAAGAACCCGCCAAGGACCAGGAAGTCGTCGATCAGTCGTCTGCAGATGAGGCGGAAGGCGCGGCTGACAGGGAGGCTGAACAGCCCCTCGGCGGCGAGCTGTCGCAAGGCTCACCGTCGGATGCCGAGCCGCCCCAGCAGGGCCGGGAATCTGGCCCCGAGCCGACCGAGACCGCCGAGGCGGTGGTGCCGGAGCCTGTCGAGCCGGCAGCGCCAGCGCCTGCCGAGCCGTCCACCCCTGCCGAGCAGGCGCCCGTTGAACCTGAGCCCGACAAGCAAGAGCCCGTCAAGCAAGAGCCTGTCGAGCAGAAGTCCGGCGAGTCGCAAGCCGACCAGGCGCCGTCTGACGCCCCCCAGCCGGCTGGTGAGCCAGCCGAAGATGAATCGCCTGCCTCGGCGCACAAGTTGGCTGAGGCAGAGGTGCCCGAGCCTGCAAGTCCGCTAGCTCCCGACGCTGGCACCGGCCAGCGCGAGCACGCCGAGGTGATCGAGCCCAGCCGTCCTACCGGCCCGGCCCTGCAGGAAAAGCCCAGAGCGCCGGTGCAGGGTGGCAAGGGTGGCGAGAAGAAGGGCTGGTTTGCGCGCATGCGCGAGGGCCTTGGCAAGACTCGGGCCAACCTGAGCGACGGCCTGGCCGACCTGTTCATGGGTGCCAAGCAGATCGATGACGAGCTGATCGAGGACATCGAGACCCAGCTGCTGATGGCCGACGTCGGTATCGAGGCCACCAGCGAAATCATCGAGGCGCTGACCGATCGCGTCTCGCGCAAGGAGCTGAAGGACCCGGAGGCGCTGTATCGTGCGCTGCAGCAGGAGCTGGCCGCCATGCTCGGCGAGGTCAGCCAGCCCCTGAGCCTCGAGACCGCCGATGGTGGGCCCTTCGTCATCCTGGTGGTGGGCGTCAACGGCGTCGGCAAGACCACCACCATCGGCAAGCTGACCCAGCGCTTCCAGCGCGAGGGCAAGAGCGTGATGCTGGCGGCGGGGGATACCTTCCGCGCGGCTGCGGTAGAGCAGCTCAAGGTGTGGGGCGAGCGCAACAGCGTGCCGGTGGTGGCTCAGCATACCGGCGCCGACAGCGCCTCGGTGATCTATGACGCCGTGGCGGCGGCCCGTGCCCGTGGCGTCGACGTCTTGATCGCCGATACTGCTGGTCGCCTGCACAACAAGAGTCACCTGATGGAAGAGCTCAAGAAGGTCCATCGGGTGATGGGCAAGCTCGATGCGCAGGCGCCTCACGAGGTGATGCTGGTGCTCGACGCCGGTACCGGCCAGAACGCCTTGTCCCAGGCGGCCACCTTCAACGAGGCGGTTCCGGTCAGCGGGATCACCCTGACCAAGCTCGACGGTACCGCCAAGGGGGGCGTGATCTTCGCCCTGGCCAAGCAGCTGAAGACGCCGATCCGCTTTATCGGGGTGGGTGAGAGTCTGGATGACCTGCGGCCGTTCAAGGCCGAGGACTTCGTCGACGCCCTGTTCGATCGTCGCCCGAGTGACGCCGACGAATGATCGCCTTCGAGCACGTCGGCAAGCGCTATGGAGGGCGCTTCGAGGCGCTCTCCAATATCGATTTTCGCGTCTCGCGGGGCGAGATGGTGTTTCTCACCGGCCATTCCGGTGCCGGCAAGAGTTCGCTGCTGCGGCTGATCATGCGCCTGGAGCGACCCAGTCGCGGACGGGTGATGGTCGCCGGTCACGATATCGACAAGCTGCATCCCAGCCAGTTGCCGTTCTACCGGCGTCAGATCGGGGTGGTCTTCCAGGACCACCAGCTGCTGTTCGACCGCTCGATCTATCACAACGTGGCGTTGCCGCTGGAGATCCGCGGCCTGGCGCCGCGGGATATCGCGCGGCGGGTCCGCGCGGCACTCGACAAGGTCGGCCTGTTGCACCGCGAAAAGGCGCTTCCCATCGAGCTTTCCGGCGGCGAGCAGCAGCGCGTGGGTATCGCCCGGGCGGTGGTCAACAAGCCCGCCCTGCTGCTGGCCGATGAGCCTACCGGTAACCTCGACCCTCAGTTGTCCGCCGATATCATGGGGCTGTTCGAGGACTTTCATCGCATCGGCACCACGGTGATGATCGCCAGTCACGATCTGGCGTTGATCGCCAGGCTGCGTCACCGCACCCTGCGCCTGAGCGAGGGGCGCCTGGTGGCCGACGAGGAGGCCGCATGAGCGCTCGCCATTCGCGCAAGGGCGCGGCGACGCCCAGGGGCGCCTCGGCCGCCGCACGTACGGGCGGCCGCCAGGAGGCCTCGACGTCACCTCGCGGTGCGCGTCAGCAGACGGTGCGTGCACAGGGGCAGTGGCAAGCCTGGCTGCGCCACCATCGCGCCATGTGTGTGGACAGCCTGCGCCGGCTGGTGCGCCAGCCGGTGGGTAGCCTCTTGACCATGCTCGCCATCGCCATCGCCCTGGTGCTGCCCAGCGCCCTGTGGCTTTCACTGGACAGCGCCAAGCTGGTGGACGCCGAGCTGGACGCCAGCGCCACCCTGACGGCCTACCTCGACAAGGGGGTGAGCGAGTCCGAGACCGGGCGCATCCTGGAAGCGCTGGAGGCTCAGTCGGAGGTCGCCGCCACCGAATTGATCACCGCCGAGCAGGGCATGGCGGAATTCCAGCAATCCCTGGGGCTTGACGATGCCCTGGCGCGGCTCGACGAGAATCCGCTGCCCGCCGCGGTGGTGATCTCGCCGACGACGCCGTCACCGGAGGCCATGGCGGCGTTGTCCGAGCGGCTGTCGGCGATGTCCGGGGTGGCCGAGGTGCGCCTCGACCTGGCCTGGATCGAGCGTCTGCGGCAACTGGCTGAGCTTGGGCGTCGCCTGACCCTGGCGCTGGGGGTGCTGTTTGGTCTGGGCGTGCTGCTGGTGGTGGGCAACACCATCCGCCTGGCGGTGGAGAACCGGCGCAAGGAGATCGAGGTGGTGACCCTGATCGGCGCCACCCATGCCTTTGTACGCCGACCCTTTCTGTACAGCGGCGCCTGGTATGGTCTGGGCGGCGGACTGCTGGCGTGGGGTCTTCTGACCCTGGGCAGCGACTGGCTGGCGGCGCCGGTGGCATCGCTGGCGGCCAGCTACGGCGCGCACTATCAGCTACCGACCCTGGGCCTCGTCGGCTCTACAACATTGCTGACTTGTAGTACACTATTGGGCTGGTTGGGAGCCTGGATCGCCGTCAGCCGCCATCTGGCGGGCATCAAGCCACGCTAGCGGCAACAGGTAATCACCCGTTTCTTGTACGGTTTCGTCGGATGTCTACGACCAAAGGGGAACTTCTTCCTATTTTTATCCTCCAAGGTGCATCCGAAATCTTGTTGGTCTTCGAGGAGACAACCTGCACATGAGCAACAGTCTTCTGCCGGTGGGTCATCTTTCACCGGGGCACGACCTAAACGGCTATATTCAGGCCGTCAATCGCATTCCGCTGCTGACGGTGGATGAAGAGCAGGACCTGGCCCATCGCCTTCAGCAGGAAGGCGATCTGGAAGCCGCCCGCCGTCTGGTCATGTCCCATCTGCGTTTTGTCGTGCACATCGCACGCAGCTATTCCGGCTATGGACTTCCCCAGGCTGACCTGATTCAGGAAGGCAACGTTGGCCTGATGAAGGCCGTCAAGCGTTTCGACCCGACCCAGGGCGTACGCCTGGTGTCTTTCGCGGTGCACTGGATCAAGGCCGAGATCCACGAGTTCGTGCTGCGCAACTGGCGCATCGTCAAGATCGCCACCACCAAGGCCCAGCGCAAGCTGTTCTTCAACCTGCGCGGCGCCAAGAAGCGCCTGGCCTGGTTGAACAGCGACGAGGTCGACGCCATCGCCAAGGACCTGGACGTCAAGCCCGAGGTGGTGCGCGAGATGGAAGGTCGTCTGGCCTCCCATGATGCCGGCTTCGATGCCTCACCGTCCGAGGACGAGGATTCGGCCTATCAGGCTCCGGTTCACTATCTGGACGACGCCAGCCAGGACCCGGCGACCCAGCTCGAGGACAGCGACTGGGAGCAGGACGCCACCCGCCGCCTCCAGGGCGCGCTGGCCGAGCTCGACGAGCGCTCGCGGGATATCCTGAGCCAGCGCTGGCTCGCCGAAAACAAGGCGACCCTGCATGAACTGGCCGACGTCTATGGCGTGTCCGCCGAGCGCATTCGTCAGCTCGAGAAGAACGCCATGAAGAAGATCCGCGAACGTCTGGGCGACAGCATGGCGGCCTGAGCGCCATCGATTGCGCCAGCCGCTGGCAGGACGAAAACGCCCGAACCTCACGGTTCGGGCGTTTTCAGTTGTGGCTGAGCTTGTACCAGGGCGACTGCCATAGGGGCTGTAGGGTGGTTGCCTGAGCCGCTATACCAGCCGCTATACCAGCCGCTATACCAGTCGCTACACGCCCTGGTACCAGCGCCTAGCCCTGGGCGCTGGCAGCACCCGTCAGGCCGCCAGCGGCGGCTGCGCGGCGGGCAATGTCGCCCAGCGCCTCGTCACCGGCGCTGAGATCGCGAAAGGCGCCCATGGCGCCGAGCAGGGCCGAACTCTCGTAGGGCACGAACACACGCTCTCCCTGCTTGGCCATCTCCGGCAGCATCGAGATATAGGACTGGCCGAGCAGGTAGCCGATGACCGCCCTGGTGCTCTTCTCGCCTTCGCCCATGGCACCCAGTACCAGCTCGATGGAGCGACTTTCGCCCTGGGCACGCAGAATGGCGGATTCCTTGTCGCCCTGGGCGTTGAGGATCGCTGACTCCTTCTGGCCCTGGGCCTTGGCGATGGCGGCGGCCTTTTCGCCCTCGGCCTCGGTGACGGTGGCTCGACGGCGACGTTCGGCGGACATCTGCAGGTGCATGGCCTCCTTGACCTCCGTCGGCATCTCGATGTCCTGCACCTCGATGCGATTGATCGCCACCCCCCACTTGGAGGCAGGTTCCTCCATCTGTTCCTTGATCTTGGCGTTGACCTCGGCGCGGGACTCGAAGATCTTGTCCAGCTCCATCTGGCCGACCACCGAGCGCAGGGTCGTCTTGGCCAGTACCTCCACCGCCTGACTCATGTTTTCGATCTTGTAGACGGCGTTGGCCGGGTCGATGATCTGAAAGTAGATGGCGCCGTCGATGCGCACCGTCACGTTGTCGGTGGTGACCACCGGCTGGGACGGGAAGTCCATGACCGACTCGCGCAGGTCGATGCGGGTCTCCTGACTCAGCACCGGGGTGAATTCCTGGCCCTTGCGCAGGTAGCGCACCATCTTGATCGGTCTTGGCTTGTCGAAGAACGGAACGATGAAGTTGATGCCCTTCTGCAGCGTGCGGTGGTAGGCGCCGAGGCGCTCGATCACCATCACCTCGGACTCCTGAACGATCACCAGTCCCTTGATCACCATGATCACGGCGATGACGACCACCACCAGGGCAATCAATAGCCCCGGATTTATGGCATACGGCAACATGCAAGTACCTCCTTGGTATCGAGAGTGTCGCCCAGGGCGACCGACGGCATCCCGCCGCCGAAAGCCAGCTTAGGCAATGGGCGGGCGAGTGGCGATAGCGTCTGGCGGCCGCTGCCCGAACGAGCGCATGACCGGGATCAAGAACCTTCGCCGGCGGGACGGACCACCGCCTGGGTGCCCTCGAAGCGGACCAGCGTTACCTCGTCACCCGGACGAAGGGCAGGACCACTCCCTGCTTCGTCCGCCAGGCTGGCACGGTAGAGATCACCGTCGAGCTTGATGCAGGGTGCGTCATCGAAGTCGCGGCTGACCAGCACGAAGCGTTGACCGCGGCCTCCACCGCTACCAGCCACGCCGAAGCCTTTTTTCGCGCCTCGGCCGCGTCGTCTTAACTGTCGAATCGCCAGCGGCACCAGCACGGCGCAGGCGATCGCCAGGACGATCAGTTGCAGGGTGAAAGTGGCGCCCAGCCAGGCGGCCAGGGCGGTGAGGGCGAGCGCCGCCGCCAGGGCCAGCAGCACGTAGGAGCCGGTCAGCAGCTCGACCAGCAGAGCCGCGAGTCCGGCCAGCAGCCACCACAGCGCGGGAGATAGAAAATCCATGAGGGGCCTCTTGGAAGCAGCGAAATGACGTCCTGTCCTGTCCGATTCTGCGCCGCCTGCCGTGGCCCGGCAAGCCGGTGAGGCCCGCAGACGACAGCGCCACCGCGATTGCGGTGGCGCTTGGCTGAATGTGAGGAGGCCCGAAAGGCTGTCGTGTTACGGGGCTTACCAGTACCCCAGCACCTTCCACCGTAGAGAGTCTGCGACACCGACCCAGACGGTCAGATTGACCAGGCTCCTGCCCTGATCAAGAGCGGACCCGCCTTCCGGGCGTCTTACCAGTACCCCAGCACCTTCCACCACAGGCTGCCGACACCGACCCAGACGGTCAGGTTGACCAGGCTCCTGCTCTGATCAAGAGCGGACCCGCCTTCCGGGCGTCTTACCAGTACCCCAGCACCTTCCACCGTAGAGAGTCTGCGACACCGACCCAGACGGTCAGGTTGACCAGGCTCCTGCTCTGATCAAGAGCGGACCCGCCTTCCGGGCGTCTTACCAGTACCCCAGCACCTTCCACCGTAGAGAGTCTGCGACACCGACCCAGACGGTCAGGTTGACCAGGCTCCTGCTCTGATCAAGAGCGGACCCGCCTTCCGGGCGTCTTACCAGTACCCCAGCACCTTCCACCGTAGAGAGTCTGCGACACCGACCCAGACGGTCAGGTTGACCAGGCTCCTGCTCTGATCAAGAGCGGACCCGCCTTCCGGGCGTCTTACCAGTACCCCAGCACCTTCCACCGTAGAGAGTCTGCGACACCGACCCAGACGGTCAGGTTGACCAGACTCCTGCCATGATCAAGAGCGGACCCGCCTTCCGGGCGTCTTGCCAGTACCCCAGCACCTTCCACCGTAGAGAGTCTGCGACACCGACCCAGACGGTCAGGTTGACCAGGCTCCTGCTCTGATCAAGAGCGGACCCGCCTTCCGGGCGTCTTACCAGTACCCCAGCACCTTCCACCATAGGCTGCCGACACCGACCCAGACGGTCAGGTTGACCAGGCTCATCACCAGTCCGGCCTTCCACCAGGTGCCGAGTTCCACATAGCCGGAGCCGAAGATGATCGGGGCGGTGCCGGTGGCGTAGTGGGTCAGCGACATCATCAGCGAGGAGGCGCCGGCCAGCAGCAGGGCGATGTACAGGGTAGGGATGCCGAGGGCGATACCGGCGGCCAGGAAGGCGGCGTACATGGCGGTGATATGGGCGGTGGTGCTGGCGAAGAAGTAGTGCGCGTAGAAGTAGACGCCGGTCAGCGCCAGGGCCATGCCGAACCAGCCCATATTGAAGCTGCTGATGCCCTCCTCGATGACCCCGGAGAACCAGCCGATCAGTCCGAGCTTGCCCAGGAAGCTTGCCATCATTACCAGAGCGGCGAACCACACGATGGTGTCCCAGGCGGACTTCTCGCCGAGAATGTCATCCCAGGTCAGCACATTGGTGACCAGCAGGATGGACAGTCCCAGCAGCGCCACCGCGGTGGAGTTTACCTTGAACTCGGGGCCGAACAGCATCGCCGGGATACCGGCCCACAGGATCAACAGCAGGCCGAACACGCCGATCATGATCTTCTCGCCGCGGTCGAGCGGGCCCATGGCGGTGAGCTGCTCGCGGGCGAAGGAGGTGGCGTCCGGGGTGCGCTTGAGCTCCGGCGGATACAGCACGTACAGCACCGCCGGCATCAAGGCGATGGCGACCAGGCCGGGCAACAGCGCGGCCAGCGCCCACTGGGTCCAGGTGATCGAGATGGCGGAGTCGGTGGCCTTGGCGATCAGGTCGACGATCAAGGGGTTGGGGGCCGTTGCGGTGATGAACATGGCCGAGGTGATGGGGTTGGCGTGATAGTTCACCAGCGCCAGGTACTCGCCGATCTTCTTGCTGGTGCCGGACTCGGGGGAGGAGCCGAAACTGTCGGCGATGGAGCGCATGATCGGGTGCATGATGCCGCCACCCCGGGCGGTGTTGCTGGGGGTGATCGGGGCGATGGTCAGCTCCGCCAGGGACAGGGCGTAGCCGATGCCGAGGGTGCGTTTGCCGAAGGCGGCGATAAAGGCGTAGCCGATGCGGTTGCCCAGACCCGTCTTCGACAGCCCGCGGGAGATCATGATGGCCAGGCCGATCAGCCAGATCAGCGGGTTGGAAAAGCCAGAGAGGGCGTCGGAGACCGCGCCCTTGGAGCTTTCAGGGTTGGTGACGCCGGTCAGCGCGACCACGGTGATGGCAATGATTGCCAGGGCGCCGATGCGCATGGTCTTGCCGATGATGGCGGCGATGGTGGCGACGAAGATCGCCAGCACGTGCCAGGCCTCGGGATTGACGCCGTCAGGTACGGGGATTACGAACCAGAGCGCCAGCCCCAGGGTCACCGAGACCAGGGAGGGGAGCGGTTTGAATGCGAGCATAAGCGAGCTCCTTTGGGGAAGATCGAGTGATCACCTCTCCACAGAGAGAATCCGAAGGTGTTGTGCTCATTTACGCATAGACGAGACGACGTCCGAATGACGGACATCAAGCAGAAGTACGACTTTCGTCGAAATGGTCATGTCGAGTGCAACTTGCGCTGAGGAGGTCGCAGCGCCAAGGCAGGAGATAACGGTGCAGGAGTTGGGTGAGGGCTGCAGCCGACGCCATGCCGGGAACTGCCCGGCATGGCGCGAGAGGAGGTGAACGGTCCCTAGTCGGGCTTGATCGCGGTGCGGCCGCTGCCCAGGAACATCATCGCCAGGGCACCGAACAGGAACATGCCCTGCAGCTCCAGCGCCCAGCCGCCGCTGCTGGTCAGGCTGAACAGCTCACCCATATGCGCCAGATAGATGGCCACCACCATGTTGCCGGCGATCAGCAGACCGGCGATGCGAGTGTTCCAGCCGAGGATTGCCATGACAGGTGCGACGACTTCGCCCAGCAGGACGCCATAGGCGAGCACCGTGGGCAGGCCATGGGAGGCCAGGGTTTCACCGATCCAGGACAGGCTGCCGGGATTGATCAGCTTGCTGACGCCGTGCAGCAGGATCATCACGCCAAGGGCCAGGCGGAGTATCAGCTTTCCCAGGTCGTCGTTGTCGAGGGCGTTGAGCATGGTGACTTCCTTTTCACTAGGGGCTTTTTTGACTCGAGAGCCTTTCACTTCAGGTATTGGTCGGAAAACAGACGCACCGAGTTATCCGTGGCTTCGCAGCATGATCGCGATGACTTCGGCATGGTGCCTTCGGTCGCAACACCAGAATCACCGAAACGGTCGGACCACGCAGGCAATTCTGGCATATTAGGCATCATCCAGATGACTCAGCTGCAAGGAAGATAGCATGGTTCCGTCACGACTTCGCCGCACCGCCGCTTTCGCTCTTTTCACCCTGGCGCTCAGTGCCTGTTCCAGCCAGCCCGCGCCCACGGCGGGTGGTGGCGACACGGCGGCCCCAGGCAGCGTCTCGAGCCCGCTGGTCGGCAAGCGCTGGAACCTGTTGCTGGTGGGCACCAGCGATCGCCTGTCGATGCCGCAGAAGCCGTACTTCGAGGTGGCTTCCGATGGCAGTGTCAGCGGTAGCGACGGCTGCAATCGCTTCACCGGCACGGTGAGCTTCGGTGACAGCCAGCGTATCGACTTCGGTGAACTGACCGCGACTCGCATGGCCTGTGCCAATCCCCAGGGGGCCCAGCAGGTCCGCGAGATGCTCGACAACGCCTATCGCTACCTGATCGACCACGATCGACTGGTGTTCTTCGGCCCCAACTCGCTGGTGCTGGGCGGTTTTCGCGACGCCAGCTAAGAGGAAGTGATGATGGCTTTCAGCAACGAAGAAAGGGTGGCGCTGCTTGCGCTTCACGGGGTAGGGCCGACTGTCGTCAGCCGCTTTGAGCTGCTTGGCATCGACTCCTTCGAGCGTCTGGCGACGTTCGAGGCCCGGGAGATCGCCGAGCAGGTGGCATCGATGCTCAACACCAGCTGCTGGAAGAATTCGCCACGCGCCCTAGCGGCGGTGGAGGCGGCCATCGTGCGTGCCAGGCAAGGTCTACAGGAATAGGGGGCCGTCTTATGGCATTCAATGATCTGGAGAGAAAGCGAGTGGAGAAGGCGGCAGAGGCTTTCGTCGAGAAGCGCCGTCCACCGCCTCACCTGAGATCAAAACTTGATCTCGCCTTTCGTATCGATGGGCAGAGTCTGGAGATCTTCGAAGTCAGTCCTCGCTATGACAAACCTGACGAGAAACTGGAGATACCCGTCGCCAAGGCGAAGTACGTGCGTAGTCAGGATGTCTGGAAGGTCTACTGGCAGCGAGCGGACCTGAAGTGGCACGGTTATACGCCCTGTCCCCAGGTGGGGACGGTGGAAGCCTTTCTCGAACTGGTGGGTCGCGACGAGATGGCCTGTTTCTTCGGGTAGCCAAGCGTGCTGGGAGCCGATGGATTCTCTGCTGCTATCACGTCTGAATAAAGTCGAACCCGCCCGTGGGGGGGGCGGCTCGGCTGGGGGCTAGGC